>NZ_CP041769.1:5495000-7704423 GCF_007558985.1 Rhodococcus sp. WB9 | reverse complement strand
CGTTGAGCTCCTGAGCGGTGGAGTGATGTGGACAACAATGAACGGGCGAGCCGTGACTGTCAACACATGTTTCCTAAACCGCTTGACGGTTTCCTAGCGGGCGGTGGGCCGGACGTCGTCCGGTAGTGCGGGGGCCAGAATCCACAGAACGGTCGCGGTGTCGTCGCCGAGCGCGCGGAAGCTGTGCGGCAACTGGGGCGAGAAGGTGAACGCGTCCCCGGTCGCGAGCGACACGTCCTCCCCGGCCCCCGGACCGTTGAAGGAAATGCAGATCCGGCCGGAGACGACGTAGACGAAGGCGACGTCGACCGGCAGTTCGTACGTTTCCGAGCCGCTCCCGCCGCCGGGTTCGATCCGGCTCAGGAGCGACTGGATGCGGCGCTCGCCGAACGGTGTCAGCAGGAACTCGGCCATGCGCTCCCCGCCGAAACTGATCGGCGGGTAGTTGTCGGCTCGTACCACCTCACCTGCGGCGGAGCTCTCGAACAGCGACCCGACGGGAATGTTCAGGGCGGCGCAGATCCGCACCAGCGTGGCGACTGATGCGCTCGCGTGGTCCCGTTCGATCTTCGACAGGTAGCCCTTGGTGATGCCGCAGCTCGCGGCCAGGTCGTCGAGGGTGAGGCGCTGGGCCTGCCGGGCCGCCTTGAGCCGGGGGCCGATCCTTGGTGCGTCGACGCCCGACGCACCTTCGGTTGCGAGCTCGTTCGCCATGCATCGATCCTTCGTTGTGTCTCGTATAGGAAACAAGTGTTGACAAGAATGCATTCCAAGGAAACGATACGACGACGCCACGTCTCCGGCACACACCGAAGGATTCCGATGAGTACAGACGATATCCAGGGCCCCATCGACGCGACCCGCATCCAGGGCCCCATCGACGCGACCCGGATCCAGGGCCCCATCGACGCGACCCGCATCCAGGGCCCCATCGACGCGACCCGCATCCAGGGCCCCATCGACGCGACCCGCATCCAGGGCCCCGTCGACGCCACCCGCACGCCGCGCTACGCCGAACCCAGCACGTTCGCCCGCCTCCCCCGGCTCGACGAGGTGTCCCGCGCCGACGTCACCGTGATGGGCGTCCCGTTCGACTCCGGCGTGAGCTACCGCCCCGGCGCACGCTTCGGCCCCGGCCACATCCGTGCGTCGTCGAAGCTCCTGCGTCCGTACAACCCCGCACTCGACGTGCACCCCTTCGCGGCGCAGCAGGTCGCCGACTTCGGCGACATCGGCGTCAACCCGTTCGACATCCAGGAGGCCCTCGCCACCGTCGACGGCGCCGTCACCGACCTGCGCAAGGACGGCTCGACCGTGCTGACGCTCGGCGGCGACCACACCATCGCCCTGCCGATCCTGCGTTCCCTCGCCCGCGATCACGGTCCCATCGCCGTGCTGCACTTCGACGCGCACCTCGACACGTGGGACACCTACTTCGGCGCCCCCTACACACACGGCACCCCGTTCCGGCGGGCCAGCGAGGAGGGGCTCATCGACCTCGAGCGTTCGCAGCACATCGGCATCCGTGGCCCGCTGTACAGCAAGAAGGACCTCGAGGACGACGCCGTTCTCGGTTTCCAGGTCATCCGCTCCGACGACTACGAGGTGGACGGCGTCGCCAGCATCGTCGAACGGATGCGTCGACGGCTCGACGGCGGACCGGTCTACGTGTCCGTGGACATCGACGTCCTCGATCCCGCGCACGCGCCGGGCACCGGAACACCCGAGGCGGGCGGCATGACGTCCCGCGAGTTGCTGAACACGCTGCGCGGACTCGTCGGCCTGAACGTGGTCGGCGCCGACATCGTGGAGGTGGCGCCCGCCTACGACCACGCCGAGATCACCGGCATCGCGGCAGCGCACGTCGCGTACGAGTTGCTGTCGGTGCTCGCGATCAACGCGTCGTCGGCCCCGGGACGGGCTGCGCGCGGCGAGGCGCTCCGGCAGGCGGCGTTCGTGACGAAGTGACGTCCGTTGCCACGTGCGGGCAGCGGGAAGACGTTACCCTCGGGCGCATGGCTATCGGGGTGAAGGTCCGAAGGTTCTCCAAGATCGCACCACTACTGCTCGCCGGTGCGCTCGCGGCCGCGGTGCCGGGGCATGCCGCCGCCGAACCTGTCAGAGGTCCGGACGTGGCCTCGTGGCAACACCCGGGCGGGTCACCGATCGACTGGTTCGCCGTCCGCAACGCCGGCCACGACTTTTCGATGGTCAAGGCCACCGAGAGTCTCAACTACGTCAATCCGTTCTTCGTCCAGGACTGCCTCGCCATGCGCGTGGCCGGCGTTGCCCGCGGCGCGTACCACTACGCCGACCCCACCCAGTCGCCGGAAGCGCAGGCCGCGTTCTACTCGACGGTGGTGCTGGGCATCAACGGTCCGGGTGACATGCCCCCGGTCCTCGACCTCGAGCATTCCGGTGGGCTGCCGCCCGCGGCGTTGATCGACTGGACGCACCGCTACCTCAACACGGTCCAATCGCTCACCGGACGTCAGCCGATCATCTACACGTACCCGAACTTCTGGCGGACGGCGATGGCGAACACCAACGAGTTCGCCGGATACCCGCTGTGGATCGCCGACTACAACGGTCAGAACACGCCCGGCCCCCTCCCCGGCGGCTGGAGCAACTGGACGTTCTGGCAGTACACCAGCACCGGTCGCATCCCCGGCGTCAACGGCGACGTCGACCTCAACGTCTACAGCGGGGCGCAGGGCGACTTCGCGCGGTACTCCAACAGCGCATCCCCCTTCGGCAGCTGACGCCGACGGGCACGATCAATCCCGGCACGCCGGATTTCCGGGGAACGCCGGGACGCCGACTCGGCAGCCGACGTCGGTGACGGCGTTCAGTCGCTCGACCGGCTCCCGAATCTCGAGCGCCGGCACGAGGCCGTCGGTCAGGAGTGCATTCTTGGTCGTCGGCGCCGTGGCGCGCTCGTCCAGCGTTCCGCGCATGCGCGCGAAGTTGACGAGTTCGTCGTACACCATCGACAGGGCCGCCTCGGTGGTCCGGTCTTCCGGGTGCAGCCCGGCGAAATCCACGCCCGTCTCGTATTCGTGGCGGACGGCATGTGGACCCTGGTCGCAGGTGGGCTGGTTCAGATCGATCCGAAAGTCCGGCCCGGCCGGTCCCGGCGGAGTGATCGTGCCGGCGTCGGTGCAGACATGGTGCGAGATGCGATCGCCGAGTGCGTGAATGTAGATGCCGGTCCGTGCATTCCAGGAATTCTCGCCGATCCAGGAATCGAACTGCGACGACAGGACCGTGTCGGAGATGACCTGCTGCCCGGTCATGTTGGTGAACGGGATGGCGGCCGGAGTCTCCAGGCTGTAGGTGCCGTTGATCTGCACGGGATTCGCATCGCCGTAACACGTTGCACCCGTGGCGTAGTCGCCGTCCTCCGAGGGGTTCGTGAAACCTCCCGTGCACAACGGTGCGCCACTTCCCGGCCCGGCCAGGGCCCAATTCCGTAGGTGCGTGAGCATGACCTCGTGCCGGGGATCGTCGACATCCGGTTGCAAGCCGTTGGGCAGGGGATCCGCCGGTCCGCGCATCGTGGGCAGGAAGTGGAAGAGGAACCCGCCGGTGGCGAAGTGGGTGCGCACCAGTCCGCTGATGTCCTTGGTGGTCAATGCGCCGGCGTCGGGGACGAGTCGGCCGAAGATGTCGCGTGGGGCGAACGTGCCGAGGTCGGTCGCTTCGTCGTACGCCGCGATCCAGTAGGCATCCTGCTCGGAGAAGCCGACGGTGCGGGCGATGATGTACGTCGAATCCGAATGCACGAGACTCCGTCCGCCGAGCGGGCGGCGCAGCGTGAACCCGTAGCGGAGGAACGCCTCGGCGCCGCAGATCGGCGAGTTGGGATCGTCGAGTAGGCATTCGGGTGGCAGCGGAGCGCAGTTGTGCGGTGGCGCACCGTCCTCGGTGTAGCAAATATCCTCGGCGAATCCGTACACCGGTGGCGGTGACATGACGAACGCGGCGGCGGTAAGCGTCAGCGCCACGATGGTTCCACCGACTCTTCGAGTGAATCTTCTCATCGAGGTGCACCTTTCGGTGTGGCCGAGTAGATCAACATTAACACCGGGGAACAGGCAGGATGCGCGGTTCTCGCGAGCCCCGAAATCCGCCACCGTCGGTCGGTGTGCAGGCATCACGCGACACGGTGCCGGTATCGATTCGCCGGCCATGCACACATCGTGAGCTGAACCTGATGAAACACCGTCAGCGGCAGGATGATCTGCCGGAGGGCTGCCCGGCGAACCGGACAGCCGCCATCGGCAGCCCGGTCATGAGAGCCTTCCTCGTTCCATAGAACTGGATGGCCCGCACGTCTGCGCGTTCGAACCGCATCAGGTCGGCGGTGAATCGCGTGAGCCAGAGCATGGCCGTCACGAGCACCGTGGACAGCAGGACAAGTCGGAGCAACCGGTGGACGGGACCGAGTGCCACACTCCGTGACGTTCGCCCGCCGAGAATGCCGAATACACGATGAGCACGACGGATTCGCGGCCGACGTACCTCAGTGCGGAACCGTGGCGTGCCACCCAGCCGCCGATCAACCGGTGGAGGATCTGACCCAGCACGAACGGCAGGAACAGTTGCAGTCCGATTCCCAGTGCGACGGCACCGGGCGCACCCATCTGTCCTGAAGTCGACATCATCGTGAACGCGAGCGCGGGCGTCAGGAACATGCCGAAGAGGTTGGATGCGGATGCGCTGGCGATGGCACCGGGAACGTTCCCTCCGGAAACCGCGGTGAATCCGATCAACGCTTGGACGATCGAGGGAACGAGGCACGTGAACAGCAGTCCGGCGGTACAAGCTGGGATCCAGCACAGAGCTCGGGAGCGGTCTCAGTGCCAATCCGCTGAGCGGGAAGACCACGAAGGTGAAGGACAGCACGGTCAGGTGCAGGCGCCAGTGCGTCAGTCCGGCGATCGCATCCAGCGGTGCGATGCGCACGCCGTAGAGGAAGAACAGAACGCCGATGGCGACGCGAGCCGCACCATCCACCCATGGCACAGCCGGGCCCGAGGCCGGCAGCACCAGCGCGACCAACACCGCTGCGTGGACCCGTGCGGTCGATCGTGTCTCGTGCATGGCGATTCGATACACGGCTGCCTTACTCGTGCGGACTGTCGGTCAGTCGGATCCGAATGGGATCCTCACCTCGTGAGGATCCCGGCGACCAGGTTGATCGTGGTCGCGAGGATGACTGCACCGAAAACATAGGACAACAGGCAATGCCGGAGCGCCACGGCCCGAATCTCCGGGCTCGAGACGTCGGTATCGGATACCTGGTAGGTCATCCCGAGGTTGTAACTGAAGTAGAAGAAGTCGCGAAACGCGGGCGGAGCAGTGGAGTTGAAATCGATACCGCCCGTTGTTGTTTCAGGACCCGATTCCTCGTAGTAGAGGAAGGCGTATCGAGCCGCATACATCAGATGTAGGGCAGCCCACGCCAGGAAGACACCGATCAGAGCCACGGCGGCGTGCGGGGTTCCCGCCGAGGATCCGCCGGCCACCTGCAGTGCGATGATTGCTCCGAGACCTCCTGAAGCCGCTGTCACCACGACCAATTCGTCGACTATCGGACGGAAATCCTCGCGTCCCACGTTCCGGCGAGTCGCCGCCGCATCCATCGGCCACAACACTGCCCAACCGGATACGACGAACACGGCGGCCGCGGCGGCGATACCGATGAGAGACCCCAGCGCGGCTGTGGTCGACACGCCGCCGAGGACACCCGCAGCGACACCGACCACCACCGCCGCGGCCACTCTCGGGATGGCGGAAGTCGGGAGAGGCACGTGCAATGCCTACCCCTCTCCGGGAGGCGCCGCGCCGTCACCTGCGGCGCTCCCGACGCCGATCGACAAGCCGGCACCATGTGCGTCGACGCGGACGGTGTCGCCGGGCGAGAGGACCCCCTTCAGAAGCATGCTCGACAGCTTGTTGTCGAGCTGCTTCTGGATGGTGCGCCGTAGCGGCCGGGAACCGAACTCGGGTTCGTACCTTCCGCGGCGAGGTAGTCCTCGGCTGCCGTGGTCACGTCCAACCCGATGTCCTGCGCCTTCAGCAGCCGGCATGTGCCGTCGAGGATCAACTCGACGATCTGCCGCAGTTGTTGTTCGTCGAGCCGGTGGAACACCACGGTCTCGTCGATGCGGTTGAGGAACTCGGGGCGGAAGTGCGAGCGTAACCGTTCCATCAGCTGCGGGACGATCTGGTGGACATCGCCCTCGGGTGCGTCGAGGATCAGATCGGCGCCGATGTTGCTGGTGAGGATCACGATCGTGTTCTTGAAGTCGACGGTGCAGCCCTGCGCATCGGTGACGCGGCCGTCGTCGAGGAGCTGCAGCAGGACGTTGAACACGTCCGGGTGGGCCTTCTCGATCTCGTCGAACAGGATCACCGAATACGGCTGCCGGCGGACCTTGTCGGTGAGTTGTCCGGCCTCCTCGTAGCCGACGTACCCGGGCGGTGCGCCGACCAGCCGGGAGACCGTGTGCTTCTCCTGGAACTCGCTCATGTCGAACCGGATGAGTGGACATCGTGCGGCTCCCTGAGTGTTGAGACACAACATGATTCGCGCGCCGCGCCACGGCGCGCCCGGCGAGGGGCTGGTCCCGAGAGGGCAGACGGCAGGCCAGGGCGTACCAGCGGCTGTGTGCCGAGAAGTCTATCCCGGCATCCCCTGCGGCCGGGCCGCGTTACCGTGATCGGTGAGCTGGACTGTGTGCGAACGCATTCGATCGATGACGTGCCGACGCTGCCTGGAATCTGTCCGGATCGGACGAGGAAGTGGAGAGGAGTACCAAGCCCTTTCCACCTTCAATTTATAGCGCACCGGGGGGCTTGCGGCAAGGCCCGGGTTGTGCCGCACAATTACCGGCCGAAGCCAGAACCTGCGGAAATGGGGGTCGCGAATTGCGTGTGTTGTTGTCGACGTACGGGTCACGTGGGGATGTCGAACCGTTGGTGGGACTCGTGGTGCGGTTGCGGGAACTCGGCGCGGAGGTGCGGGTGTGCGCGCCGCCGGACGAGGACTTCGCGGAGCGGCTGGCCGGGGTCGGTGTGCCGATGGTGCCCGCCGAGGGATGCGACGCGTTGGTGGCGACCGGCGCGATGCCGGCCGCGGCCGGAGCGCTGTCGGTCGCCGAGAAGCTGGGCATCCGTTCCGTGTCCGTGACGTTCCAGCAGCTCACCCTGCCGTCGCCGCATCGGCGGCCGCTGGCGTACCCGGGCCGGGCGTTCCCGCCGGACGTGACGGACAACCGGGTGCTGTGGGACCTGGACGCTCAGAGCATCGATGCGCTGTTCGGTGAGGTGCTCGACACCAACCGGGCGTCGATCGGCCTGCCCCCGGTGGACAACGTTCGCGACTACGTCATCGGCGACCGGCCGTGGCTTGCGACGGACCCGACCCTGGACCCGTGGCAGGAGACGCCGGACCTCGACGTCGTGCAGACCGGCGCGTGGATCCTGACCGACGACCGCCCACTCCCGGCCGAGTTGGAGGCTTTCCTGGACGCAGGCACACCACCGGTGTTCGTGGGCTTCGGCAGCATGCCCTTGCACGCGGCGACGGACGCCGCCGAGGTGGCCATCGAGGCGATCCGCGCGCAGGGCCGCCGCGCACTCGTCGGGCGCGGCTGGGCCGATCTGGCCCTGATCGACGACGTCGACGACTGCTTCGTCGTCGGCGAGGTCAACCAGCAGGCACTGTTCGGCCGGGTGGCCGCCGTCGTGCACCACGGCGGTGCAGGGACGACGACGACGGCCACCCGGGCCGGCGCGCCTCAGGTGGTGGTGCCGCAGGCGGCCGACCAGCCGTACTGGGCCGGCCGGGTGGCCGACTTGGGCATCGGCGCGGCGCACGACGGTCCGGTTCCGACCGTCGAGTCCCTGTCGGCCGCGCTCACGGCGGCCCTGACCCCCGAGACCGGAGCACGAGCGGCTGCCGTGGCGGGCACGATCCGCACCGACGGGGCGGCCGTCGCCGCGACGTTGCTGCTCGACACGATCGCCCGAACCGCAGATCGGAGCTGATGACATGAAAAATCTGACTACCAGTGCGTTCGACCTTCCCGACCATCTCGCACCCAAGGCCGACCCGGCGCTGATCGCCGACGACGAGCTGCATTTCGCGGCCATCGCGGAAAGCCTCGAGCGGTCGATTGCCGACCTCGACCACCGCATCGACACCGAACGCAAGGCGCCCCGCCGGCTGGGCCAGGAGGCGATGGAGCGGGACATGATGGTCCACCGGCTGAACGCCGAGCTGCGTGCGCTGCGCCGTTACGGGTTGGACCTGTGCCTCGGGCACTTCGTCAGTGCAGACAACCCCGAGCCCGTGTACATCGGACGACTCGGCCTGATGGACCGGGCGGGCAATCAACTGCTCGTCGACTGGCGCTCCCCCGTGGCCGAGCCGTTCTTCGGTGCGACCCACGGCAATCCGATGGGCCTGGCCCGCCGGCGCAGGTATCGCTGGACCCGCGGCCGGATCAGCGACTACTGGGACGAGGTGTTCACCCCGGACGGGTTCGCGGGGAACGCCGCGCTCGACGACCAGTCCGCGTTCATCGCCAGCCTGGGCACCAACCGGTCGGCCCGGATGCGGGACGTGCTCGGCACCATCCAGGCAGACCAGGACGCCATCATCCGCGCGGGATCGCGTGGCGCCCTCGTCGTCGACGGCGGCCCGGGTACGGGCAAGACCGTCGTCGCGCTGCACCGCGCCGCGTACCTGCTCTACTCCGACCCCCGACTCCGTCACGGCGTGCTGTTCGTCGGTCCGCACGAGCCCTATCTGGTCTACGTCGCCGATGTCCTGCCCAGCCTCGGAGAGGAGGGAGTGCAGCTCTGCACGCTGGGGGACCTCGTCGCCGACGGCGCCACCGCGAAGGTCGAAACCGACCCGGACGTGGCCCGCCTGAAGTCGTCCGCGGATCTGGTGAAGGCCATCGACGCGGCGGTCACGTTCTACGAGGAGCCGCCCACCGAGGGCATGACGGTCGCGACCGAGTGGTCCGACATCTGGCTGAGCGCCGACGACTGGGCCGAGGCATTCGAAGCGCCGGAACCCGGTAGCCCGCACAACGAGGTTCGCGAGCAGATCTGGGAGCTGCTGCTCACGATCCTGATCGACAAGTACGACGGTGACATTCCGGTGGCCCAGCTCCGGAAATCGTTGCAGCAGAACGACGAATTACGCACGACCCTCGACAACGCGTGGACCCTGATCGAGGCGGCCGACCTCGTCGCCGACCTGTGGTCGGTGCCCGCCTACCTGCGCAAGTGTGCTCCCTGGCTCAGCCCCGACGACGTTCGGAAGCTGCAACGCCCGGATGCCCAGCGCTGGACGGTGTCCGACCTGCCACTCCTCGACGCAGCACGGCAGCGGCTCGGCGACCCGGAGGAATCACGACGCCGGCGTCGCCACGACGCCGCCGTCGCCGCCGAACGCGAGCAGCGGTCCAAGGTCATCGACGACCTGATCGCAGCGGATGCCTACGACGACGGCGAAAGTTTGATGACGCAGCTGCGGCAGAAGGGCCTGCAGGAAATGCTGGTGGACGAAGCTGCGATGTCCAGCACCGACCCCGACCAGCTTGACCGCACGTTCGCGCACGTCGTCGTGGACGAAGCGCAGGAACTGACGGACGCCGAGTGGCAGATGCTGTTGCTGCGCTGCCCGTCTCGGAGCTTCACCATCGTCGGCGACCGGGCACAGGCCCGGCACGGGTTCACGGAGTCGTGGCAGGAACGGCTCGAGCGGATCGGGCTCGACCGGATCGAGCTGGCCTCGCTGACCGTCAACTACCGGACGCCGAAAGAGGTCATGGCGGAAGCCGAGCCGGTCATCCGAGCCGTCCTCCCGGACGCCAACGTGCCGACCTCCATCCGCAGCAACGACATCCCCGTCGTACACGGATCTGCTTCCGATCTGCACTCGATCCTCGACACCTGGCTCGACTCGAACTCCGACGGGATCGCCTGCGTCATAGGCGATCCGACGTTCCGGGCAACATCCCGCGTCCGGTCGCTGACCCCGGAGCTGTCGAAGGGGCTCGAATTCGACCTGGTCGTCCTCGTAGACCCGGACACCTTCGGCACGGGGATCGAAGGGGCCGTCGACCGCTACGTCGCCATGACCCGGGCGACCCAGCGACTCGTCATCCTCACGAGTACCTGACGTGGACCGACGCTCTCGGAGGCCGCGATCATGGCCCGCTGAAGGAGTCCAAGGCGGCCACCAGCGCGGAGCTGAACCCACCTCCGCCGTGGCCTGCATCGTCAACCACGACGAGTCGACTCTCCGGCCAGGCCCGCGAGAGCTTCCAGGCCGTGTCCAACGGTCCCGAGACATCGAAGCGGCCGTGGACAAGAACTGCCGGGATACCTGCCAGACGGCTCATTCCGTCCGGTATCTGGTTCGGGACGAGGAAGCACTCGTGGCTCCAGTAGTGCGTCACCAATCTGGCGAAGATCATCCGGAACGTCGCGTCCTCGTATCGGGGGCTCGGTGTCCATCCCGGCATCAACGACACGTGAGTGTCCTCCCACGCACACCACCTCCTCGCCGCCTCCTCGCGCACTGCCGCATCGGGGTCGGCGAGGAGGCGCGCATACGCGACCGCCAGATCCCCGTGCCGTTCGCCGACCGGCACGGGAGTGATGAACTCCTCCCACTCCCTGGGGAAGATCCGACCCATGTCACGGGTGATCCAGTCGATCTCGGTTCGGGTTCCCGACGTGATCGCTCCGAGCACTGTCGCGAGAACACGCTCCGGATGTCGTTGGGCGTAGACCAAACCCAAGGTAACCCCCCACGACACCCCGGCCACGACCCAACGCCTGATCCCCAGATGCTCACGCAGACGCTCGATGTCTTCCGTCAAATGTGTTGTCGTGTTGGTCGATAGGTCGGTGTCGGGGCCGGTGGCCAGTGGGCGGCTCCGCTCGCATCCGCGTTGGTCGAACAACACCGCACGAAAAGCCCTCGGGTCGAAGTAGCGACGTGCGCCGGGAGTGCATCCAGTCCAGGCCCCCATGCAGATACAGCACCGGCGTCCCCTCGGGGTTTCCGACGGTCTCCCAGTACAGGGCATGGTCGTCGGAGACATCGAGAAACCCGGCTTCGTACGGTTCCACCGCCGGATGAAGTGCGCCACTCACACACTCAGCTTCGCATCCTGCACCGAAGGGCGGCCCACGAATCAGTTGTTCCCGGTCTTGGTGGTAGCCATCGCCAAGTGTCGCCTGCGACGATTACAGGTGCCCTTCGAGAGGAGACGAACGATGACAGCGTCCGATCCACAGGTCACCACGCGCGAGGAATGGCTCATCGCGCGGCGCGAGTTACTCGCACAGGAGAAGGAGCTGACCCGCCACCGCGATCGGGTGAGCGCCGCCCGGCGCGCGCTACCGATGGTCGAAATTACCAAGGATTACGTTTTCGACGGCCCCGACGGCAGGACCGGACTTGCAGACCTGTTCGACGGCCGCGGCCAACTCCTGATCTACCACTTCATGTTCGAACCCGACGCCGACGAAGGATGCCCCTCCTGCTCGTTCACGATGGACAACGTCGGCAACCTCGAGCACCTGTACGCCCGGGACACCTCGTTCGCGGCCGTGTCCCGCGCACCGCTGAACAAACTCGAGCAGTACCGCCGGCGCATGGGCTGGACGTTCCCCTGGTACTCCTCGCACGGCAGCGACTTCAACTATGACTTTCATGTCACCCTCGACGCGTCGGTCGCACCGGTCGAATACAACTACAAGGACGAGGCCGAGCTCGTGCGGTTGGACCCTGCATGGAAGGGCTGGTGCGGCGAAGAGCACGGCGTCAGTGCTTTCCTCCGCCAGGGTGAGCGCATCTTCCACACCTACTCCGGTTACGCGCGCTCCACCGAGATTCTGCTCGGCACCTACCACTGGCTCGACCTCACCGCGCGCGGCCGCCAGGAAGACTGGGAATCAGAACCCCGCCGCGGTGACGACCCCTTCATGAGTTGGCTGCGCCGCCACGACGAATACGAACCAGACGCCATTTCAGGAGCGAAGACCCCGACTGACCGTCCGGGTTACATCAGTTCGAGTCCCGTTGCCTGCAATTCGAGATAGTCGCGCACCAACAGATGGGAACACGGCGTGGACACCGCGGTCCAGGGCGTGTGTTGGGGTAATTGCAGCGCCAACGATTCGGGTACCGCTTCGCGACACCTGATGACAGCCCGGAGTTGCGGTGTCAACGAGATCCACCACGCGTCCAGCACACACCTGCACTGGGAGAGGTATTCGGAGAGTGGCCCTTGGAGAACCGCCATCTGCGGTACCAAATCAACTCCACCACTGATCCCCGCGACGCAGGAGTGCCCACACACAGCCATCACCTGCCCGATGAACTGCCGCGGCATGATGCCTTCGGGGTTTCGCAGCAGAGCGAGGCGCGCGCCGGCGGAAAGGGCTTCATATGCCACTTCGGGGTCGATTGCCTCGTCACCCATGCCACGAACGTACCCGGCTGTGGGCGTCTCCTATCAGGAACAGCAATATGTAGTCGGCCTGAGCGCCGGCGCGGCCACGTCAGTGTCGTCGGATCACTTTCGCCTCCGGCGCGGCTCGGGTTCGCGTTCGGCTTCCGATCCGCCGAGGAACTCACCGAGCGTTTCTCCCACGGCCTCGAGCGCACCCTTGGTCTTGGACTTCGTGCTGCCGCTGCCCTTCACATCGGAAACGAGGTCGGTCAGGCCCTTCGGTTCGCTGCCGATCTCCAGTCGGTTCACCGCCTCGGCGAAGCGCAGGTAGGTATCCACACTGGCGACCACGACGCGGGCGTCGATGGTGAGCAGTTCGATGCCGACCAGTGAGACCCGCACGTAGGCGTCGATGACCAGGCCCTTGTCCAAGATGGTGTCGATGACATCGGCCAGGCTGCTGGAACTCGGGCCTCCGCCTGCTGTGGTCATCGCTGTGCTCCTCGCTTTCGACTACCGGAGGTTTTCGCCGGGGTGCTCCGCTTGCGGGGCGGTCGCCGAGCCGGTCGTTCCTCGTCCTCGTCCTCGACCTCCGCTGCCGTCTCGTCGTCGACGTCGTCCGACGGCGGTGCCTTCTTCGGTCGTTTCCTGCGTTCCAGCGCGCCGACCATGCCCACGGTGTCGTCGGCGAGCTTGCGCACTGTGCCCACGCTGTCGTCGGCGGCTTCCTCCACCGTGTCCACGGTGTCGTCGGTGACGTCTCGGGCCATGTCCGCGGTGTCCTCGACCAGGTCTTCAGCGGTCTCCAGGACCGCATCATTGCCGGAGAGCAGCCGATTGTTGAGTGCGTCGACTCGGGCGGTGACGGCGGTCATGGCCGCCACTTTCACGGCGTCGAGGAGTTGACCACGCACCGATTCACTGAGCTCGGCGAATTCGGGCGAGGTTTGCAGCAGTTTTGCGGCCCGGTCCACCATTTCCTGGGGTCCGCCTGCGAGGCGGCCGGCACCTGCCGCCGCGCGCAGCAGTCCCAGTTTCTTCCGGTGCGATCGGCCCAGCCAATAGCCCACGACCACCGCTGCCGCGACTTGCAGTCGGGTCATCATCGTCGACTCCCTTCACCCGCATCGGCCGTCATCGGTCGACGCCGAGCGTCCGGAACTGGCTGCCCGGCGTACCCCGGATCGGCAGTCCGGTGCGAACCAACCCTGAACCCGACTACCCGCAACGGATGGCCGTCAATCGGTCAAAGGCCGCAGTGGGCTGGGAAAATTCGGTCACCGCCACGAACCATCACCGACTCGGGGTCGGCTACGAATGCTGTCATGCTCCAGTAACTTTGGGTGACCGTGTCTCGTCCACCATCACTCCCGTCCCGATGCCCGATCGGCGGCGCCGGCTTCTTCCGCGGTCCAGCGTGTTCAGGATCGAGGCCGCGGTGGACGCGATCGTCCGGTCGCCGTCGTGGGCCAGCCGGTCGAGTGCCCGCCGCGCCGCGGTGCCGGGAATCTCGGCAAGCGCCTGCGTGATCCGCAACCGCGTGGGCGCCTCCTCGGTGTTGTCGAGCGTGATCTGCATGACCTCGACGATGGCGTCGGCCGAGGCCGAGACCGTCGTCAGCAGGCCCAGCACTTCGGCAGCCTCGACATCGCGCCGCCCCTCGACGACCAACTCGATCAGGGAGGGGATCGCGTCGACGTTTCCGCGAGAGCCGAGAGCGAGTGCCGCGTACCCGCGGACCGTGGCCTCTGGATCATCGAGAGCTCGTCTCAGATGTGCCGTTGCCTCCGCGGTGTGGATTGCCGCTATCGCGGCGGTGGCGCGACGCCGCACGTCGGCATCCTCCGCGTCGAGGCTGTCGGCCAGAACCTCGAGTCCCGGCCCGGCGACCCGCGCCAACGACCACTGCAGCGCTCCGGCCACATTCGGGTCGTCCTCCGACAGAATGGCCTCGACCAGCGCTTCGACGGGCAGCGCCGCAGTTCCGTCCTGAGACAGGATCGCTTGTTGACGACGGGCCGCGGATTCCGACTCGAGCGCACGCAGCAGACCGACGATGCGCAGGACATCCTCCCACGCCGCCGGCGAGGCGGCGTCGACGCGTTCGAGTTTGCCGAGCAGTTCCTCCTCGGCAGCGATCCGCCGGCGGGTGTGTCGGATGAGGTCTCCCACCAGGTCGGCCGGTGCGAAATCGGGCTCGTCCAGGGCCCGCTTGGCCTCGTTCAACGACAGCCCCAAGGTCCTGAGGCTCTCGACGTGGAAGAGCCGTCGGATGTCGTCGGCGGAGTACTCGCGGTAGCCGCCGGACGTGCGGCCCGTGGGCTTCACCAGCCCCAACGTGTCGTAGTGCCGCAACATCCGTGTGCTGACACCACACCGCCGGGAGACCTCACCGATCAACATCCCATCTCCTCCTGCTACGTGTCCGGACCGGCGACCGCGACGCGCTTCGCCGTCTCGACCGCGAGGGTGAACCCACTGTCGGGGTCGTGGCAGAGTCGCCTCGTCGCATCCGCGTGCGCACGAATGTGCGGGTCGGGACTGGTCCCGGCCGCGTCGAGGAGAGGGAGGACAGCGTCCCCGAGTCCTACCAGCGCACGGCTCAGACTGAGCTGCAGGTGCTGGTCGCCCCGCCCGAGTTCGATCGCCAGATCGGCCGCGAGTGCAGCCTCTCCGCCGGGGGGCACGAGTGCCACGGCCGCCCGCCACGCACTGCGCGCGACCTCGTCGTGCTCGTCGTGCAGCAGTGCCGACACCGCGGGCCAGGCGAGCCGGTCCCCGATCTTGGACAGGGTGTGCAGCGACTGACTGCGGGCCTGCGCGGAGTCGGCCCCGAGCTCTCGGACCAGTCGCGGCACCGTGAGCTCGCTCGGCAGGCGGCACAACGCCCAGGTCAGCATGTCGCGGACGAAGAAATCCGGTTCGACGGCACACCGCTCGACGAGAGTGTCCGTGAGACGGGGATCGGGGTGCGTGCCTGCAGTGAGCGCCGCCCGCAGCCGACCTGACGGGTCGGCTGCGGCCAGAGCGTCGACGAGGTGGGCATTCGGCCCACCGTGGTTGGTTGTGTTCACGACAACCACCTCCTTCGTCGACCATTCGAGTCCTTGTCACTGTGTCAGGGTCAAGTACTCGTTGTCAGGAGGCTGTCGCCTGCCGGTCAGCTCGTCAAGTTGGCGAACATGCCAGGCTCGTAGGATCCTGCCGGGTTGCGCACGATCACGTTGATCCGGTTGGCGGCGTTGATCAGGGCGACCAGGGAGACCAGTGCGGCGATCTGGTCGTCGTCGTAGTGTTTGCGCACCTGGGCCCAGGTCTCGTCGGACACGCCGTCGTGGGCGTCGGCGAGCCGGGTACCTTCCTCGCTGAGCGCCAGCGCGGCCCGCTCGGCCTCGGTGAACACGGTGGCCTCACGCCAGGCTGCGACGAGGTTGAGCCGGACCGGGGTTTCGCCGGCGGCCGTGGCGTCCTTGGTGTGCATGTCGGTGCAGAAGCCGCAGCCGTTGATCTGGCTGGCCCGGATCTCGACCAGGTGCTGGGTGGCCTTCGGCAGCGGCGATTGGTCGATCACCAGGGCGGCATTGGCGAACCGCTTGCCGAACTTCATGGCGATCTCGTTGTCGAACAGGTTGAATCGGGCGTCCATGACTTCGTCCTCACTCGTGGTGTTGTGTTGCTCTGGACGAACATGAGATGCCGGCGACCCGATCCTTGTGACAATCGCTCACGCCGCGACTTCGAAGTCACGTAATTTGGCAGCGGGCAACACGGGTCGGCTGCCGTCTGGTGTCACAAAACGGCAGGGCCCGGTGTCTGGTGTGTGACACAGTCGAGAGTGAGAAGGAGCCACCCATGGCCGGCACGTCGCAGACCACACCCGACGATCGCGGCGGGAGCCAGGACGATCGTTCGGACCCCGCCACCGAGGCGTTCGTCGCCCACCGCAACCTGCTGTTCACCGTTGCCTACGAGATGCTCGGATCGGCCGCCGACGCGGAAGACATCCTCCAGGAGACCTGGCTGCGGTGGGCGGGCGTCGATCTCGACACGGTCCGCAATCAGCGTGCGTATCTCGTCCGGATCACCACCCGCCAGGCGCTCGTCCGGCTGCGGACACTCAGCAGGCGCAAGGAGTCCTATGTCGGTCCCTGGTTGCCCGAGCCGCTGCTGACCGCGCCCGACGTGGCCGAGGATGTCGAGTTGGCCGACAGCGTCTCGATGGCGATGTTGCTGGTGCTGGAGACGCTCGCGCCGACCGAGCGGGCCGTGTTCGTGCTGCGCGAGGTGTTCGCTCTGGAGTACGGCGAGATCGCGGACGCCGTCGGCAAGAGCCCGGACGCCGTCCGCCAGATCGCGCACCGGGCGCGGGCCCATGTGGCGGCGCGCCGGCCGCGCGGCGTCGTATCCCCGGCCGAGTCCCGAGACGCACTCGAGGCGTTCCAGCGGGCGCTCGAGACGGGCGATCTGCAGAGCCTGCTCGACCTGCTCGCACCGGACGTCGTCCTCCTGGGTGACGGTGGCGGAGTCAAGCAGGCCGTGCTGCGGCCCATCGTGGGGGCCGACAAGGTGGGTCGCCTGCTGGCGGCCGGCCTGCCCCGGATCGACGGCACGGTGTCGGTCGAGCCGGTGCAGATGAATGGCTCCCCCGCGCTGATCGTCCGGCTGGACGGGGAGATCGACGACGTCGTGGCGGTGCGGATGGACGACGGCAAGATCACCGGGCTCTACATCGTGCGCAACCCCGAGAAGCTGTCGCGCGTCGAGCGGGAAACCGCGGTGAGCCGCTGAGGTCGCAAGCCTCCTTACCCTGCCTCGGCATGGTGGCGGTCGCGCCAGGCTCGTTCCCATTGCCGGGTCAGGGCCGGGTACACGATGAGGTACCGGAAAGGCGCGATGGCGGTCATGTAGAGCCGCCCGAACCATCCGTTGGGTTTGACGAGAACGGTCATCTGCAGTTCGTAATCGCCGTTCGCTCCTCTCGCCCAGCCGAGATGCATCACGGTGTGCACGGTCTTGTTCGCCAGCTCGCGGGCGGACTCCGTGTCGAGCTCGTACACCGCTGTGAGGGGCATGCCTTCGTCGTCCGGGCCGCGCGGAGCGGCGCGGAGGTCGCTGGGCAGGCGGTCGCGGAGCGAGGCAACCCGCTCACCGACACCAGTTGACGGATTGTCCCAGCCGAAGAGTGCCCCGAGTTTCCATCGAGCGGCGAACAGGAACCTCACCAGCCGGGGCTGCTTCGCTGGTCCCCCCGCGGCTCGCATCGCTGCGAGCATCGCCGGGAAGTCGTCGGGCCCGGCTCCGGGAGTGCGGAACGACCACACGTCCTCGACGGCGAAGTCTCTCGTGAATTCGTGGATACGCCAGGGCTGCTCGATGTAGGTGGCCTCTGCTATTCGTGGCACTGTCGTCCCCGATCTATACGGTACCGTATATTTCATCTATACGGTACCGTACACATCGAACGCGATCAATGGAGGTGGCCCGATTCCCGCCGTCGCCCGCACGACACGAGCCCGCTGGATCGAGGCGGGCCTCGACGCCCTCGCACGAGGAGGGCCCGACGCCGTCCGCGTCGAAACACTCGCCGCCGAACTCGGCGTGACGAAGGGCGGGTTCTACGGCTACTTCGACGGCCGTCCCGCATTGCTCACCGAAATGCTCGACGAGTGGGAACGCCGTTGCACCAAAGCCGTTATCGCCCAGGCCGATGCCGAAGGCGGCACCCCTGCCGATATAATCCGGCGCGTGGGGCAACTGACCTACTCGGAGGACTTTCAACGGATCGATCTCGCGATCCGGGCCTGGGCCCACCACGACCGGTCCGTCGCGACGCGCCTACACGCCATCGACAACGAGCGGATGAACTTTCTGCGGAAGATGTTCGGCACCTTCGTCACCGACCCCGACGAAATCGAGGCACGCAGCACCCTCATGTTCGGCCTTGCGATCGGCCGCCACTTCATCGTCGCGGACCACCCCGGGTACACCACACGCGAAGTCATCCAACTTGCCGGAGAATTCCTCCTGCGTCCGTCCGGTACGAATAGTTCTGTCGGGTAGGGGTTTCCGCTGGGCGATCAGTCGAGGTGAGCCGACAGCAGCCACGCCGGCAGCATGGACCGGCCCTTCTCGTCGTGCTCCCAGTTCGCGGCCTGCTCCGGACCGAGCAGCGCGTGGATGAAGGCCGGGCGAATGTCGTCGATGGTCCAGAACTCGGCGACCGCCTCGCGCAGCTCGTCGTCGGTCACCGGGTTCGGTCCTTCGCCCTCGGGGAAGGCGCCCTTCGCGAACACCAGGATGTAGTAGGACGCGCCAGGCGCGGCCGCCCGAGCGACCGCGCGCAGGTAGTCCCGCCGCCGGTCGACGGGAAGGGAATGGAACAGGGTGCTGTCGACGATCGTGGAGAACCGGCCGTCGAAACCGGTGAACGAACTGATGTCCGCCACCTGATACGTGGCCGTCGTCAGTCCACGATCGGCGGCGGCCGCCTGCGCCACCGCGATGGCCGTCGGCGACAGGTCCAGGCCCACCACCGTGTACCCCTGCGCCGCCAGGTGGAGCGACGTCTCGGCATGTCCGCAGCCCGCGTCCAGCACGTCGCTGCGGAACTTGCCCTCCGCGATCAGCCCGGCGATCTCGGGCTGCGGCTCACCGATGTTCCACGGCACCGGTCCCGTAAATACCTCCGCATCGCCTCGGTAGATGTCGTCCCACGGCGCTACCTGGTTCTCCTCGGTCATGCCATCGACGGTACGCCCGCACTACCGTGCTGATGTGGATCCTTTCTCACGCTCGTGGTCGGCGCTGCTCACAGCGGTCGCCGACCTTCCGGACGAGGACTTCGCACAGCCGTCCGGCTGTAGCGGCTGGCTCGTGCGGGAGCTGGTGTGCCACCTGATCATCGACGCGCAGGACGTCCTGATCACCCTTGTGACCCCCGCCGACACGGAACCGACGCGCGACGCCGTGACCTACTGGGTCGTCGCCGACACACCCCCGACCGGCGACGACCCGCTCGACGCGCTGATCGTCCGCTGGCCGCCGCGTACCAGGAGCCACGGCTGCTCAAATACCACTTCGACGACGTCGGCTCCGCTGCCGGCCGCGCCGGCGAACTCGCCGACCCGGACCTGCGGGTCAGCACCCGCGACGAGGTCCTCACCGCACGCGACTACCTCTCCGCGTATGTCTCGGAATCGACGCTGCACCACCTCGACCTGATCGCCCACCTCCGGGGTGCGGCGGAGCCGCCCGCAGACGGCCTCGCCCGATCCCGCGACATGCTGGAGAAGATCGCCGGGACCGCCTTCCCCGGGTCGTTCTCCGACAAAGACGCACTGCTGGTCGGCACCGGGCGGCGAGCCCCGACCGACGCGGAGAAGGACCAACTGGGTGAGCTGGCGACGAAACTCCCGCTCATCCTCGGATGATCGTCCAACCGACTGGGACCTTCCGCGTGGGCAAGCCTGAGCAGCAGACACGCGTTCGAGGACTCTAGGCCAGCAACCCGGGAACCCCGTGCGAATGGCTGTCTAACACTGGCACCGACTCGATCCACTTACTCGCCTTCGGATTGTGCGGTGTCGGACTTCGGCGGTTCATTCTGTTTCGGCGCGGCCGGAACCCATTCCCGCAGTTGTTGAACCACCGTGCCGTAGAACGCGTCGGTCGATGACGTCACGCTGGTGATGAAGCTCGCCGCGGTGCCCGACCGCCGGCCGCCCATCGGGAAGGTTTGTTCGAGGGAGAAGGAGACGATGTCTCCGGATCGCCCATCGGTCAGTACCTTCGGGTCCGCTCGCACCGTGTCGAGGTGCTCGCAGGCTTCGTTGCCGCGCTCGGAGAACACCGCTTCGACCTGAACGTCGCCGGGTACGTCCTTGAGTTGCTTGAGTAGCCACGACAGCCGGCGACCGGAGGTTCCCTCGTTCGGTGCCTCCACGGTGGTGCGGCAGCGGATCTTGTTGGTCCGCACATCCGCGATCACCACCAAATCCCCGGCCGTTTCCGGGATCCGCAGCACGGCTTCGAACACCCCGTCGGTCGCCAACCTTTCGGCTACCGCCGCATTGCGGGCTGCCGGGTCGCTGCCGTGACGGCGGGGCAGGATGTGTTTGACGGTGACACCGAGTTCGGCGGTCAGCCGCAGCGCGAGATGACGTGAGAGCGACACCCAGGTGTCGGCCACGGCGGCGGCTTTCTGGTCGCCGCCGCGGAGGGTGCCGGCGGTGACCGCGTCGCGGACGGTCACCCAGTGCCGGCCCATATCGACGAACTCGGCCGCCCCGGAGCGGGGGTGATCGAGGTAGCGCAGGAATTCAGCCAGGATCCAGGCCTGCAGGTCATCGTCGATACCGCCGTGCGAGAGCAACATCCGTGCCTCGTGCGCCACCTCCGCCCACGACAAATGGCGCAGCGCGACCTTGGCAAGCTTGCGACGGTCGACCTCCACCGGCAACTCCCCGGCACTGGCGGGAACGTCGTTCGACAGGCTGACCACCACGTCGTACTTCTTCTTCCGCGCCACATCGAGATAGTTCTCGAGTTGCTCCTTCTTGAGCTTGCCGTTGCCGGTCTTGACCTCGAGCAGGCCGGTCCACACCCTGGTGCCGCGGGAGACCTTCAGCACCGCGTCGGGGACCACCTTCGTCTCACCGCGCTCGTACGCGACCTCGACATAGCCTTCGAAGACACCGACCGGGGCCCCCATCCGGGCGCACACCGCGCGTGCGAAGGGGCGCACGGCCTGCATGGTGGCGATCAGCGCCGAGGTAGCGCGCCGCTCCTGTTCCTCCCCGGTCCCGACCCCGATCACCGAGAACAACCGCGCCGGCTGCCACGTGTCCTGTTCGGCGAGGGTGAATTCGACCGGCTTCGACTTGCGCACCACGCGCTTGGCGGTGCGGACGCCCCGGGTTCTCGCCTTCCTCTGTGTCGCCGGCGTGATGGGTGTGATGGGCAGTTCGGGCACCAGTTGCGGGGCGTCGCCGGCGGACCCGTGCGACGCCGGCACGGCGGGTTCGGCAAGGTCGGACGAGGTATCGGGGGTACCTGTGGGTTCCGGTTCCGGCTCGTCGTCGATGTCGACACCGAAATCCGTGGCCAAACCTGCCAGTCCGGATTCCCAGCCCTGCCCGACCGCCCGGATCTTCCACTCGGCATTACGGCGGTACACCTCGCCGAACACGAACGCCGACTCGGTCGTGGCATCGGCGGTGACATACTCCGCCAACGTGTACCCGGCCCCATCGACGACACGCAGAGCGAGCTTTCCGAGATCACCGAACCTGCCGTCGGCGACACTGCCGACCAAGGCCACGGTGTGCACGTCCTCCGGCACTGTGGACAGGTCGATCGCGATCCGCGCTTGCGCACCTTCCTCGGTACCGCTCGTACCCAGGAACCGGATCGACCCGTCCGTCGACTCGGGCTGGTTGTAGAACACGAAATCGTCGTCGGAGCGAACCGTGCCGCCGGAGTTCAGCAGCAAAGCCGACGCATCGACCTCGACCTCCGACTCGGTCCACCCGAGCACCACATCGATCTGCTCCACCTCAGCGGGCAGCGACAAGTTCTGTCCCTTGGACAGCATCGGAAACTCCACCAGAAACCACCCTCATTCGACCCGAAACCGCACCAACGCTGCGCGGCCGGACAGAGCCTGAGCCGACTACCGACGTCCGTCGCATCAACTGCGGATACTAATCGGTTCGTTTCAGTCGCGGACACCACCTGGCAAACATTTTCGTCGCCGCGTGTCCGCGTGGCGTCGGCGTGCCGTCTGTCCCGGTTGTGCAATGTCATTTACGCGAATGACATTGCACACGAACCCAAGTGAGAACGCGTGACGATAATCCTGGAACGCGCAGGCTCGGCGCCTACGGCAGGCGACCAGCCCCGGTCCAGCAGAGTCGCCCGCTGTGGCTATCGGGAGGTCTCCGCCACAGGTCGCCGCCTCAGGTGCCGAGCAACAAGATCCCTGTCACCAGTGACGCACCGACCTTGACAACTTCCAGGCCGATATAGACGTAGTGCGCGTGAGAACGGGGGACGTCTTCACTGGCGAGGACGCGGTCGGATCGTCGCGACAACCGGGGGCGAACACCGACCAGTTGCACCACGAGCACGCGACCGCCGTCGCTCCTGCCACCACCACCCCGGCAGTTGGTTCGTCTATGAGGAGTCCGGCAATGAGCAGTGCCGCCCACACCATCTCGGCACCCGGTCCGAGCCGAGTGGACAGCGCTGGACCGTCCGGCTTGACCAGGTAAAAACGATCTGCGTCAACGGTGTTGGCAATTCTGGGTGCCGACTAGGATCGGTTCTCGTGCCCTTCTCCGCTGTCTCCGAACAGGAACGCGTCTCTGCGTTGCTCGATGCGCAAGACAAGGCGGTCGCGCTGTTCGACGCGGTTGTCGCGCGCGGTCTCATCGCCCCCGGCGCGTCCGAGTCGGCGGTCAGCGACGCTATTCGGGATCTCGCGGACGAGATGTTCGGTACCCGCAGGTTCTGGCACAAGCGGATCGTGCGCACCGGGATCAACACGCTCGAGCCGTACAGGTCGAATCCGCCGGACCTCACCATCGCCGCCGACGACATCACCTTCCTCGACTTCGGCCCGATCTTCGAGGCGTGGGAAGCGGACTTCGGTCGCACCTACGTCCTCGGTGACGACCCCGCCAAGATCGCACTCCGCGACGCTCTCGAGCCGGTGTGGCAGCGCGGCCGCGATTACTTTCATGCACATCCCGACGTCACCGGGGCGGAGCTCTATGCCCATGTCGTCGACCTTGCCCGGCAGAGTGGATGGGAGTTCGGTTCCTCGATCGCCGGGCATTTGGTCGGCGAGTTCCCGCACGAGAAGATCGCCGGTCACAAGACCGACTCCTACATCAAGCCGGGATCGGCCGGGCCGATGCGTCGGCTCGATGCTGCCGGTCGGCCGTGCCACTGCATCCTCGAGATCCACCTCGTCAATCGTGCCCGGGGAATCGGTGGTTTCTTCGAGCAGCTCCTGGACCTGGGCCGATGAGCACACCCGACACCGAGACCGACGGTGATCCTCTTGTTCTCCTGTCAGGGAGCGGCGAAGCCTGCGGCGGCGAGAATCTGTCCAGGTGGGGAGATGCGAGTCAGTCCCCCGGTGGCCCTTGGCCGGAAGGCGGTGCTGCGGGCTCCGGTATGCGCCTCATGCGGAACGAGTTGAACAGCCCGATGAGACCGGCGAGGATGGGGATGAGCAAAGCGATTTGCAGGGCGAGCGGTCGTGCGTCGGTGTTGATGCGGATGATCTCGTCCTGAATCTCCGGGGGTTGGTCCACGAGCAGCTGTTCGAGCTGGGCGTTGCTCATGACTTCGGCGTCGTCCTCGAGCACCTGCGCCACCTGCTGCTGCTCTGCCGGCGGGAGCACGGTGCTCGATTCCGCCATTGAGGTGAAGGTGAGGGACAGCGTTGCGAGCATGATGGCGCCGGCGAACGCCAGCCCGAACGAGAGCCCGAACGATCCTGCCGCGGAATTGACGCTGGCGGCCTCGCTGATCCGCTCTTCCTCGATCGGTGCCAGTGTGTAGTTGTTGAGCTGGGACACGAGCAACCCCAACCCGGATCCGGCGATCACCAACGGGATCACCAGGCCCCAGCCGAACTCGGCGCGCGGCACGATCGGGATCAGCGCCGCGATCCCGATCGTCAGAAGCACGAATCCCCAGCGGATGATGCTGCTCGGGCGTCGGTCGCCCGCCTTCTTGCCCGCGAGCACCGCCACTGCGAACATGCTGAGCGAGAGGGGTGCGAGGGACAATCCCGCCTGCATCGCGTTGTATTCGAGCACCATCTGCAGGTAGATCGGCAGCGCGATCATCGTGCCGCCCAGGGCGATCTGCTGGAGCATCTGCCCGGTGATGCCCAGTCGGAAAACTTTGGAGTGGAACAGATCCGGGTCCAGCAGTGTCGGTTTCCCCTGACGTTTGCGCCGCACGAGCCAGTACGCCAGTCCGGCCATCGCGATCGCACCGAGTATCAGGAGCGCACCGACGGATTCGCCGCCCTCCTGCCATACCAGGATTCCGAGCACGATCCCGCCCATGCCCAGAACGGAGAGGGCCGCCCCCACCAGGTCGATCACCCGGGGTCCCGTGTACGGCACATCGCGGACCAGTTTGATGCCGGAGAGCACGACCGCGATGATGACGACCTCGAGCACGAACCCGACGCGCCACGAGAGGTAGGTGGTGATGAAACCGCCGAGCAGCGGTCCGACGGCGGCGGCGATCGCGGCCGCCGCCCCGACCAGGGCGTAGACCTTCTTTTGAGCCGCCCCTTCGAAATTGCCGTGGATGAGGGACTGCATGGCGGGCAGCAGAAGTGACGCGCCGATTCCACCGAGTACGGCCCAGAAGATGATGATCGCCGTCAGGCTCTGCGCGAGCGCCATCGCCGACGCACCGACTGCGTAGCCGAGCAGGCCCAGCACGTACGCCCGTTTGCGCCCGATGAGATCGCCGACCTTGCCACCGATCAGGATGAACGCGGCGGATACCAGCGCCTCGAGCGCAATCGCCGCCTGGACGCCGCTGACGGTGGTGTCGAGGTCGCGAACCACCGACGAGATCGACACGTTCATCAGCGATGTGTCGACGACGAGCACGAACATCGCCATCGCCAGCAGGAGTCCGAGCAGGCGGGAAGGGCCCACTGCCTTCTCGGAGGGATCGCTGGTCGTCGGTCCTTCGGTCATCACGGACCCACCGTCCCGGCTGTCGTGTAGGGCGGCAATCCACGGCGAGCTACCCAAGACGTCACGGCCACCTCCTGGGCGCACACCCGCCCAGGTCCTCGGGCCCGGGTGGGAATGGGGTAGACGCGATCGCAACGTCCATCCCGCAACACCGAGTGTCTCATGTGTGGGGGCGACCTACCTAGAGAACAAAGAACCCGGCGGGGCGCCGGCCACGCAAAACTCGGAGGCGCCATTGTCGATGTCGGCCGGTCGGCTCAACGGATATCGTGCGATCAGGTGGTCGTCTCGGTGCTGCGCGAACTCAGGTCGGTGCGATCGGTTCGAACGGCCGGATTTCGTCGTCGCCGGGCCGGACCACCCCGGCCGAGGATTCCGGCACTTCGTTCCACGCACCTTCGAGGTCGCGGAGTGGCTCGGAGACCACGAAACGGGTCTCCTCGCCCAGGTGGTGCAGTACCTCGACCTCCGGGTAGAGGGCGCGCAGCTTCGCGATGCCGGTGGAGAAGAACAGCGACCTCGACTGCCGCTCACTCGAATAGCGGAAGATCCACAGCGATGCACCGTCGGTGGTCGCGACGGTCATCTGCACCGGATTCTCGACCCCGTGCGTGTGGCCCACCTCTTCGACGAAGCCGACCGCGCGCGCAACGGCATCGAAGGGGTCGTCGACGAGACCGAACGTCAGGGCGAGGAAGAACAAGGTTTCGGAGTCCGTGGACCCCTCGATGTCGGGAAACAGGGCCGGGTCGACGGCCATCACCAACTCGCGTCTGATCTCGTGGAAACCGCGCAGCGCGCCGTTGTGCATCCACAACCACTGCCCGTGCCGGAACGGGTGACAGTTGCTGCGTTGCACCGGCGTCCCGGTCGAGGCCCGCACGTGGGCGAGCAGCATCGGCGTTCGCACCTGACCGGTGATCTCCCGCAGATTGCTGTCGTTCCAGGCCGGTTCGATGCTCTTGTACACCGCCGGTTCGGTGCCCTCGCCGTACCAGCCGACCCCGAACCCGTCACCATTCGTGGTCGTCGCTCCGAGACGCGAGTGCAGACTCTGATCGATCAGCGAATGTTTAGGGCGGAACAACAGGTCTTCCGCGAGGATCGGCTCACCCGAGTACGCCATCCACCGGCACATACATCAATTCAAGCAGAGCCGACCCTGTCTGCGACAGCCCCGGCGGGCACCGGTGCTCGCCGCACCGGATCGTCGCCTGCCTGCCGTTTTGCGCCGCGCGTGTCAGGTGAGCGCCTTTGCCTTGAGGGTGTCGAACTCGGACTGGGTGATGGTGCCGGCGTCGAGCAGTGCTTTCGCGTCGGCGATCTGTTCGGCAGCCGACTTCCCGGCCACCTCCCTGATGTAATGGTCGGTCGCCTGCTTCGCCGCGCTCTGCGCCTCGAGGTGCCGCTCCGCCATGCCGCGGCCCCGGGCGATGAGGTAGACGAACACACTCAGGTACGGCAGCACGATCAGGAAGATGATCCACAGCGTCTTGCCGAGACCGGACATGCCGCGGTCGCGGAACAGATCACCGAGGACCTGAAACAGGATCATCAGGTAGGCGACGAACGCGAACACCATCAGCGTGTACCAGAACAGGTCCCAGAATGAATCCAACATGGTATGACTCCTTCGAGTGCGGCGGCCGCGCATATGGGCTGCCTGGGTGCGGAGCAGAAATCAAATGTGCACGTTCACGAAGCAAGCATCCACCTCCCGGGCGCCTTTGGTTGGTGGTTTTGCGCAGATCAGGGCCGCCGGGGCAAGCGAGGGGTCGATCCAGCCCGCGCCCGGTGACCACTGGACGACGCCGACCGGAATCTCGGCGAAGTACTCCGGGCATCTCGCTATCGGACCCGGCCGCGGACGGTGAAACGGCTGATCCGCCCGAGTAGTCTGTGCTGGCATGGCACGGGATGAGCGCGGTGTGACAGCCCAGAGTGAGGACTTCGCTGCCTGGTACAACGAGGTGGTGTTCAAGGCCGGCCTTGTGGATCGAGGTCCGGCCAAGGGCACCATGGTGATCCGACCGTACGGGTACCGGCTGTGGGAACTGTTGCAGTCCGAACTCGACCGCCGCATCAAGGACACCGGTCACGAGAATGCATACTTCCCGTTGCTGATTCCGGAAAGCTACCTGGGCCGGGAAGCCGAACACGTCGAAGGGTTTTCCCCGGAACTGGCGGTGGTCACCCATGCCGGCGGGAAGGAACTCGAAGAACTGCTGGTGGTGCGGCCGACGTCGGAGACGATCATCGGCGAGATGATGGCCAAGTGGATCAGCTCGCACCGCGACCTGCCGCTGCTGTTGAACCAGTGGGCGAACGTGGTGCGGTGGGAGTTGCGTCCGCGAATGTTTCTGCGCACCACAGAATTTCTGTGGCAGGAGGGCCACACCGCGCACGTCGACGAGGCTGCCGCCCGCCGTGAGACGATGCTGGCGCTCGACATCTATCGCGAGGTGGCACGTGAGCTGGCCGCGATCCCGGTCGTTCCGGGCGAGAAGACGCCCGGTGAACGGTTCGCGGGTGCCGTGGCGACGTACACGATCGAGGGCATGATGCGTGACGGCCGTGCGTTGCAGTCCGGCACCTCGCATTACCTGGGCACCAAGTTCGCGTCGGCTTTCGACATCCGTTTCACCAGCGAGTCGGGACGAGAGGAGTTGTGTCACACCACATCGTGGGGTATGAGCACCCGGATGATCGGTGGCCTCGTCATGACTCACGGCGACGACAAGGGCCTGGTGTTCCCGCCGCGGTTGGCGCCCCACCAGGTGGTGATCGTGCCGATCACCCGTGGCGGCAACGTTGCGGTCGAGGAAGCGGCCGACGAGCTTGCCCGCCGCCTGCGGTCGGTCGGGGTGCGGACCCATGTCGATGCCCGCCCCCAGCTCACCCCGGGGTTCAAGTACAACGAGTGGGAGTTGCGCGGCGTCCCGGTCCGGCTCGAGCTCGGGCCGCGAGATCTGGAGGCCGGCACGGTGATGATGGTGAAACGGCTCGGCGACGACGGCAAGCAGTCCGTGCCGATCGACTCCCTGCCCGAGACCATGCCTGGGGTCCTGGACGACTTTCAGGCCTTCCTGCTCGCTCGTGCGACCGCGTTCCGCGACAGCCACACTCGGACCGTCGACAACTGGGAGGGTTTCGCGGACGCGGTCTCGACGGGGTGGGCACTGGCGCTGCACTGCGGGATCGCCGCGTGCGAGGAGGAGATCAAGTCCCTCACCGCTGCCACCCCGCGATGTGTTCCCCTCGGCGGCGAGCCGGACACAGGTGTGTGCGTGCAATGTGGCGCGGCGTCGGCGTACGGCAGGCGGGTGATCTTCGGGCGCGCCTACTGACGGGGCGCACACGGTGTGTGCAGGGGTGGCTTTCGCCACCCCTCGGGGGACTATTCGCATGCCGGGTACTCGACGGACGCTGGGGATCTCGAAAACCGACCACTCGGAGAGAGACGGCCCTCGACCGAAAGGAACCCCGCTATGCCCCGCATCCTCGGCACCACCGTCCCCGACGTTCACGAACACGATCCACCGGGCGCCGCCATGCCCGCTGTCGAATCCGTCCACAAAGAGGTCCGGCACCACTGGGCCTTCGCGCGGATCGGCCTGTACCTGCTGCTCGCTTCCCTACCACTGCTCGCGATCTCGGCGCAGGTGTTCGGCGTCGTGCCGATGAATGCCACCGGTGCGCTGGTGATCATTCCGCTCGCCGCCACCCTCGCCGTGTTGTGCGTGTTCGCTCCGCACCCGATCGACCGCATCGTCGGCCATGGCCTCGGCTGGGGGATGTTCGCGTGTCTGGCCTACGACGTCTTCCGCCTCGACACCGTGTATCTGCTCGGGCTGTGGGGCGACTTCATTCCGAAAATGGGTACGTGGCTGCACTCGGGAACCGACACCCGGACCGGCGCGATCGTCGGCTACCTGTGGCGGTACCTCGGCGACGGCGGCGGCATCGGAATCGCCTTCTTCCTCATCGCCCTCGCACTCGGCCTCCAGCACCGGTCGCGCCGTGTCGTCCTCCTCGCGTTCGTCACCTTCGCGGTGTTCCCGGTGTGGGCCGGGCTCATCGGAACGGTCGCCCTGTCGCCGCACGGACAGCACGACATGTTTCCGCTCACGCCGACGACGATCACGTTGTCGCTGATCGGGCACCTGATCTTCGGGCTCGTGCTCGGCCTCGGCTTCCTGCGCGCCCGGGGCCGCCTCGGGCAGCACTGGCCGTGGCCGCCGCTGCTCCCGGTGCGGTCGCGGGCCGGTGCGCCACGGCCGCGCAGTGAGGCGCTGGTGCCCGCGTGCGGCGAGTGCGGCGCGACCGAACGGTAGGAACCCTCCCTAGGAGGGTGCTGAATTATCCGACAGCCGACCGCCGCCGTGTCGAGCCGCATTTTGGGTGTTTGACCTGCGATAATGCTGGTGTTCAGGGTGATTCGGATTCGCAAGGTGATCTGTGGGACGTCTCGTCGGTGGCGGGGCATTTACTCCCCGAGGGCAGTGTGTTCTCGTTCCTCGCCGAGCACCGGTTCGAGCTGTTCCCGCCGGAGATGTTCACCGACCTGTTCCCGTCACGGAGGGGACGGCCCTCGATCGCCCCCGAGGTGGTGGCCTCGGTGCTGGTGCTCCAAGCCCTGCACGGTCTGTCGGATCGGGCCGCGGCCGAGGCGGTCACCTTCGATCTGCGGTGGAAGGCGGCGTGCGGGCTCCCGGTGGACGGGGCTGCGTTCCACCCGACGGTGCTCACGTACTGGCGACGGCGTTTGGCCGCCTCCGAGCACCCGAACCGGATCTTCGAGGTGGTCAAGGAGGTGATCGCCGACACCGGTGTGCTGAACGGACGAACCCGGCGGGCACTGGATTCGACCGTCCTCGATGACGCGGTCGCCACCCAGGACACCGTCACCCAGCTGGTCGCGGCGATCCGCCGGGTCGCCGCCCTCGTGCCCGGCGCCGCGGAGGTGGTCACCCGGCTCGGCACGGCCGCCGACTACACCCGCCCCGGCAAACCCGACATCGCCTGGGACGACAAGACCGCGCGTGATCAGCTGGTCGACGCCCTCGTGCGGGACGCGCTGAGCATCCTCGCCGCGCTGACCGGACCCGGTACCGACCCGGTCGACCCGGACTCGCCGGCGGGTCAGGCCCTGGCACTGCTCGCGCTGGTCGCCGGCCAGGACGTTGAATGGATCACCGACGACAACGACACCGCCGGCGGCGGGGGCCGCTGGCGGATCGCCCGCAAGGTCGCCGCCGACCGGGTGATCTCCACCGTCGATCCCGAAACCCGGCACGCCCGCAAGACCCGCTCGCGCCGGCAGGACGGTTACAAGGGCCACATCGCCGCCGAACCCGACACCGGATTGATCACCGCCGCGAAACTGACGAAAGCCGCAGGTGAGGGCAGTGGCGACGCGGAGGTCGGCGGTCAGTTGCTCGCTGCCGATGGCACCCTCGACGGCCCGGCCGAGGTGCTCGGTGATTCCGCGTACGGCAGCGGCCGGATGCTCGACGCCCTCGCCGAAGCAGGCCACGATGCGGTGATCAAACCCAAACCGGTCCATACCCCGTCGGGTCTGACGGAGGCGTTCACCGCCGACGAGTTCACCGTCGATCACGACCGCGAGACGGTGACCTGCCCGAACGGCGAGACTGCGTTGTTCGCGAACAAGTCCCGGACCGCGACGTTCGGACGGGCCTGCACCACATGCCCATTCCGGTCACGCTGCACCAACTCCGTGCGGGGCCGCACCGTCCACATCGGGGAACACGATCGGCGGGTGCGGGCCCACCGGGCCCGGTGGGCCCGTGATGAGCAGATGCGCCGGGACTACCGGCAGCATCGTTCGATGATCGAGCGCAGCATCGCGTGGATGACCCGCGGGGCACGAACGCTGCGGTACCGGGGCGTCGCCAAGAACGACTCGTGGTGGAACCTGCGGGCGGCGGCGGTGAACCTGCAGCGGCTCACCGGCCTCGGATTGAGCCTCGAGGACGGGACGTGGGCCCTGGGATAGCCGGTAGGGGTCGCCCACCGCGGCCACCCGCCACGCAACGGCTCGATCCCCGCCCGGAGCCGAAACCACCATGCCCGAACACCATTTTCGGCACATCATCGACACCCAGACCGGAGGATTCTCCCACACGGCCGCCCCCACCGCCTCGATAAATCAGCGGGCTCCTAGGTGAGTGGCGAAGCGTGCCCGGGCACGCTTCGCCACTCACGTGGGGGTGAGGTGCCGGTCCTTCACCTTCCGGCCCACTGCCACGGACAGCAGCATCAGCAGTGCCGCCCCGACGAAGCAGGTGGCGTAGCCGAGGTGCGGGGCGAGGAGGGAGATGACGAACGGGACTGCGAAGCCGATGTAGATCAGGCAGTAGAACACCGCGACGGTCTGCGCGAGTTCGTCTGCCGGTGCCAATTTTTCGACGGACGCCAGACCGGAACCGAGCAGGATGCCGTAGCAGGATCCGAGGAGGAACGCCGCGACGACGATCGCGGCGACGGACAGCGCGCCGTCCGTGTATGCGACCACGGTCGCGGCGCCGAAGCCCAGCACTCCGAGGGCGATGCCGACCCGGACCCCGGCGGCGTCGTCCTGCTGCGACCACCGTTTGGCCCACGGCTGGATCACCGCCCCGGTGATCAGCGTCAGCGCCGCGACGAGCCCGGTGAACGCCACCGACGTGGAGCGCAGCGACTCGGAGACGAGCGGCGGAAGGGTCGCGAACGACACGGTCGCCACGCCGAACACCCACGGCGCCCAGGGGGCGATGCCCCACCGGAACTGGGGTGTCGCCAGCACCGACAGGGGTTTGGCGGTGAGGTCGGTGGCCCGGACCCGCACGTCGGGCACAGCCCACACCAGCGCCAGGGCACCGACCATCAACGCGACGTGCACCAGGTACGGGAGCAGTTCGGGGGCGGGGAGCCACTGCGCGATCACGCCGGCGAACAGGGCCCCGCAGCCGAATCCCGCGGACAACGACACGGCGGCGCGGCGTGCACCCGCCCCGTCGGGCGCGGTGGAGCTGAGTTCCTTCATCCAGGCGGTTCCGGCGCCGAACGCCATGCCGGAGGCGAGTCCGGCCAGCACCCGGCCCAGATAGAGCAGGTCGGGGACGGCGGCGCCCGCGATGAGCACGAGCGAGGAGACGATGCCGACGGGGATCATCGGGCGGATCACCGCGCGCCGGCCGAACCGGTCGGACACGCGGCCGAAGTACAGCAGGGCGGGCACCAGCCCGACGACGTACGACGCGAGCATCGCGGTGAAGGCGCCGTTTCCGAGACCGAGATGTTCGCGGTAGACGAGCTGCATCGGGGCGAACTGGTTGGCACCCCAGCTGACCGCGAACAGCGCGGCGGCGAGGCGGACCCAGGGCGAGAGCATCACCTGATCCTCCCAGAGCCCGTAGCGCGGCGAAGTATCAACTCTTCACAGCTCGGGCGACGGATTCCTGTGCACACTGGCCGTGTGCGGCGGGTGTGGGGATGTCTAGCGTCGACCCCTGAGCACGAGCCGAGGAGGACATGTGTGGGGTAACGACGGCAGCTGGGTCGGCTCGGACGCGCAGACGATCGCCCGCGCGGTGACGAACCGGGAAGTCTCCGCGAGTCAGGTGCTCGACGACCACCTGGCGCACATCAAGGCCCGGAACCCGGAGCTGAACGCCGTCGTCACCGTCGCCGAGGATCAGGCGATCCGGGCCGCCGACGACCTCGACACCCGGATCGGCCGAGGGGAGGACGTCGGTCCGCTGGCCGGGGTCCCGTTCACCGCGAAGGACCTGATCGCGACCGCGGATGTCCGGACGACGGCGGGGTCGCGCGCGCTCGAGCACAACGTGCCGCGTGTCGACGCGCCCGCGGTGGCCGCGATGAGGGCGGCCGGCGCGATTCTCGTCGGGAAGACGAACACCCCGGAGTTCGGGGCCAGCGGGCTCACCCACAACGACCTGTTCGGGTACACCGTGAACCCGCTCCGGCCCGACGGTGTTCCCCGCTCACCTGGTGGGTCGAGCGGCGGCGAGGCGGCGGCGGTCGCGTCCGGGATGAGCGTGGTCGGTCTCGGCACCGACTTCGGCGGCTCGGTGCGCTGGCCCGCCCACTGCACGGGACTGCGCTCGGTGCGCCCGACGATCGGCAGGGTGGACCCCGACGGACAGTATCCCGGCGTCCCGTCGGGCGATCACGTGCTGACCAATCCGGCGACCATGCACGGCACGCTGCAGACGATCGGCCCGATGGCGCGGACGCTGGACGACGCGGCCCTGGTGCTGCGGGTGCTGTCGTCCCCGCAGTACCGCTGGACGGACCCGGGTTCGGTGGACCTCTCACGCCTCGACATCACGTGGGCGCCGGGCGACGGGACCGTCCCGGTGGACACGGAGATTGTCGCGGCCGTCGCCCGCGCCGCCGGACGGCTCGGTGCCCGCCCGTACGAGGGCGGGGCGCTGTCGGAGGGCAACGCTCTGTTCGGCAGGTTGCGTGCGGTCGAAACCCACACCGACATCATCGAACTCGGCACAGACTTCGGAAACAACATCGCCACGATGCTCGCCGACGCGCGGGACGTGGACCGGCGCCTGGTCGAGCGACTGTGGGCGCAGCGAGCGGAACTCGTGCACCGACTGCTCGGCGAGATGGGTGACGTCCTCGTCCTTCCCGTCGCCTCGATCCCGGCGCCGCCGCTCGGCGACGAAGTGTTCGACGTCGGTGGGCAGTCGCTCACGTGGTCTCAGGCCCTGGCGAGTTGCCGCGCGATCAGCGTGACGGGTCTGCCGTCCGTCGTCGTTCCGGTGGGAAGCACCCGGTCCGGGTTGCCGATCGGCGTGCAGGTCGTCGCGCGGCCGTGGTGCGAGCACGTGGCGTTGGCCGTGGCCGCCCGGTTGTGAGGCGACCACGGCCGACGCGGGTGTCAGATCACCCGGTCGCGCCGGAGGCCCTCGATATCTTCGTCGCTCAGCCCGAATTCACCGAGCACCTCGGCCGTGTCCTGCCCCAGCACCATCGGCGGCGCATTCCGGATCGGCAGGGTCTCGTCGTCCACCCAGAACGGACCCCGGACCAGGGGCACTTCACCGCCGTCCGGCGTGGTTACCGGCTGCACCATCTTCAGCGCCTGCACCTGGGGGTCGGCGAAGGCCTGATCGATCGTGTGGACGGGACCGCACGGGATGCCCGCCGCGCGAATCGACGTCACCCATTCGGCGGCCGGCCGCACCGACAGCAGTTCGAGAAGTTCCTTGGTGAGCCGATCGCGGTGTGCGAGTCGTGATTGGCCGGTGCGGTATTCGGTCCGGTCGGCGAGTTCGGGATCCCCGAGAACCTGGCACAGCGACACCCAGTGCCGGTCGGAGCCGGTCGCGATGATGATGGGGAAATCGGCCGTGTCGAACGTGCCGTACGGCGTTATGGTGGGGTGTGTGTTTCCGTTCGGTTCCGCGACGCGTCCGGTGCTCAGGTAGTTCTGCGCCTGGAACGACATGATCGACAGGGCCGATTCGAGTAGCGACGTCTGCACGTGATGACCGGCGCCGTCACGACCCCGGGACACGAGTGCCGCCGTGATGCCCAGCGCCGCATAGATACCGGACACCGTGTCGATGATCGGAATGCCCACGCGCATCGGCGTGTGGTCGCCGGCGCCGGTCACCGACATCAGACCCGACATGCCCTGCGCCACCTGATCGAGACCCGGTGAGAACTGCTCGGGTCCGGTCGGGCCGAAACCGCTGACACTCATGACGATCACCCCGGGATTGTCCTCGGCGAGCGACTCCTGGTCGAGTCCCATGTCCGCGAGGACGCCGGGACGGAAATTCTCCACGATGACGTCCACGCCGACGGCCATGCGGCGCAGCAGTTTCCGACCCTGCTCGCTGCGCATGTCGAGCGCGACGGAGCGTTTGCCGCGGTTGACGGACGCGAAGTACAGGCTGTCGCTGCCGTCGAACGGCGGCCACTGCCGGGAACTGTCGCCACCGGAACGGGTCTCGACCTTGATGATGTCGGCGCCGAAATCCGACAGCAGTGCCGTGCACAGCGGACCGGCGAGGGCCCGCGTGAGGTCGAGGACCCGGATCCCGCTGAGCAACTGATTCATGGTGGATCCTCGGTTCTCTGTGAAGGAAGGGGGACCGTCCGAGAATTGCGGAGTCGCCGAACGATAGCGATGGCGAGAATGCACAAGCGGCCGCTGGGGATTTCGGCGCATTGTGTGCCGCGGCGGCCGGTCGTCGCCGGTTAGCGTGAGGTTCCCGACGAATCACCCGAGGAGTACGAGACGATGCGCGACATCCTGGCGGGCTTGGAAGCGTGGTTCGACCGCGGCGAGAATTTCGTCCTGGCTACGGTGGTGCGCACCTGGAAGTCGTCTCCGCGGGCACCGGGCGCGGCGATGGCCGTGTCGGAATCCGGTGAGGTGCTCGGAAGTGTGTCCGGTGGGTGTGTCGAGAGCGCGCTGTACGAGACGGCGCGGGATGTGCTGGCCGAAGGGCGCAGCCGGACGGAAGTGTTCTGCGTGGCGGACGACGACGCGATCGGTGTCGGTCTGACGTGCGGCGGAACCATCGAGGTGTTCGTTCAGCGCATCGGGAGCAGCGACTTCCCGGACTTCGCGGACGTGGCGCGAAGGATCCGTGGCGGTGAGTCGATCGCCGTCGTGACGGAGACCGGCGACGGATCACGGACCCGGCGCAGCGTGATCACCGGGGACGCACTCGCGGGCGACCTCGACCTGCCCGAGACCGATGTCGAGAATGTCCGCCGTCGTCTCGAAACCGGTGAGTCGCTGGTGTATCAACTGCAGTCCGAGACGGTGTGCATGGTCGAGATCTTCGCGCCCCCACCGCGGATGTACATCTTCGGGGCCATCGACTTCGCCGCGGCCATGTGCTCGCTGGGCGCATTCGCCGGCTACCACGTCACGGTGATCGACGCCCGCGCCGTGTTCGCGACGCGCGCCCGGTTCCCGGACGCCGACGACGTCGTCGTGATGTGGCCGCACCGGTTCCTCGAGACCGCGCCGGTCGACCACCGGACGGTCCTCGCGGTGCTCACCCACGACGAGAAATTCGACATCCCGCTGCTGGGGCTCGCCCTGCGATCGGACGCGGCGTACATCGGCGCGATGGGCAGCCGGGCCACGCACGATCGCCGGGTCACGCTGCTGCGGGAACAGGGGACGACCGCGGCGGAGCTGGCGCGGCTGCATTCCCCGATCGGCCTCGACCTGGGTGCCCGCACTCCCGAGGAGACCGCGGTGTCGATCCTCGCCGAGATGATGAAGACGACCCGGGGCACGTCGGGGCTCGGACTCCAGCAGCTGAGCGGTCCGATCCACCGTGATGCGCCGGCCGGGACCGGCCGGCCGCTCGAGTGCACCGCGTGACCACCGTTTGACGGGTATTCGGGTCGCGACTTAAGGTCACACTTTCGCGCCGTCCGGGGCGAGTGTCGTATCAGGTGAGCAGGGTGTTGCAGTGACGACGAGGGATGTCGGTAGTTCCGCTCCCGGGTTCCGCGCAGCCGCCGACACCGGCGACGGGCCTGGTCCGGGCGTTGCGCCGCAATCGTTCGCCGACGTGCTGGTGTCCGATCTCCTCGTCTCCCCGACCCTGGTCGCCGGCGCGACCGGCGCCTCGCGTGAGGTGTCGAACGTCGCCGTGATGGCGGTGCCGGACATCGGACCGTGGCTCCGGACCGGACAGTTGCTGCTCACCACGTCCACGGTTCTCGGCCGGCTGGTCGAGCCGATCGACGCGTTTCTCGCCCGGCTCGACAGGCGGGGCGTCTCCGGGCTCGCCGTCCGGCTCGACGACCCCACCGCGACGCTGCCGGCCGAGATGTCCGACGCGGCCGACGAACTCGGGCTACCCGTCGTCGTGGTCGCGGACCTGTACTCGCAGGCACACCCGCTGGCGGGAGCGCTCGCGGAGTTGTCGGCCCGGCAGGTCGACGCCGTGTTCGAGGCGGACCGGTTGCGGAGAGTGCTCGTCGACGTCGTGATGGCCGGCGGTGGATTCGCCGAACTCGCCGTCGCCGTCCACGGTGAACTGGGCGGGGCCGTACTGATCACGACACCCGACGGACGTCAGCTGTGCCGCGCCGGGGACGAGTCCGAGCTGAACCGGCTGGCGTCGAGTGCGGCGCTCGACTCCACCGGCCGGGTCCGCACCGATTCGACGGAGGGCGGGCTCGGCCTGCACCGGCTGGGTGACGAGTTCATTGCGGTGTCAGCGATTTCGGCCAACGGCATCGATCACGGGCGGTTGGTGCACTTCAGCACCGGGCACCCGCTGCGCAGCGAAGACCTGTATCTCGTCGAGCAGGCTGCGGCGGTGTGCGCCCTGGTGGTCGCCCGCGAACTCGTCGTGTCCTCGGTGGAGGAGAAGCACCGCGCGAACTTCGTGCGGGACCTGCTGCTCGGCCGCGGCGGCGAACACGAGCACGTCGTCGCGCACGCCAAGACGTTCGGCTGGGACCTGGACCGTCCCGTGGTCGTCGTGGTGATCGAACCCGATCCGGTCGGTGAGGACGAGCCGTCGATGCCCACCCGGATGCCGCTTGTCGAGCGGCAGGCGCGGGCATTCACGAGCGCCGTCGCGGGCCGGGACACGGGCGCCGCCGTCACCGCACTGGCGACGGAGACGGTGATCCTGATGGGTGTCGGCACCGACACGATGAACCTGGTCCACGAACTGGTCGCGTACGTGCGCGGCGACGGCGGCGGTGGGCGCAGGCCCTTCGGGGTGGGGGTGTCCCGGCCGACGGATTCGGTGGACGGCATCCCGGCCCTCTACGGCCAGGCCCGGACCGCGCTGAAGGTGGGACGGCAGATCACCGGCGCCTGGGCAGTGACGCATTTCGACGACCTCGGCGTCTACCGGCTGCTGAGCCTCGTCGAGGACGACCGGGAACTCGAGTCGTTCGCCTCCGAGACCCTCCGCGAACTGACCGCCGACACACCCGAGGCGCAGGACATGCGGCGCACCCTCGAGGTGCTGCTCGCCACCAACATCAACATCGCCGAAACCGCACGTCAACTCCACTTTCACTACAACACCCTGCGGTACAGGGTGGTGAAGCTGGAGAAGATGCTCGGGTCGTTCACCGATCACCCCGAATTGCGCCTCGACCTGTCGCTCGCCCTCAAGATCATGGCGATGCGCGGCATCAATTCCTAAAGTTGCCAATTTCGCCGGGCACGCACTGGCAGATTCTTCTCACGCCGGGTGGCTGACGCTGTAATAACGTTTCCCTCCTATCGAGGTGCAACTGTGACATGCGGCACATCATCGAAGCTGGCCGCCGGCACCCCTGCACCGTCACCTGTCTGAAAGGTCCCCCTATGCCTATCTGGACACTGCACGGAGATGGCAAGACCATCGCGCCCGGGGAGGTCGTGGCTCCGAGCGAACGGCTCAGCTGGGGTCGCACGATCGGGCTCGGCGGCCAGCACGTGGTCTCGATGTTCGGGGCCACGTTCGTCTTCCCGATCATCATGGGTCTCAATCCTCAACTGGCCGTAATGTTGTCGGGTTCCTGCACCCTCTTCTTCCTGCTGGTCGTCAAGGGTCGGATTCCCAGCTACCTGGGGACGTCGGCCGCGTTCGTCGGCGGCATCGCCGCCATCCGCGCCCAGGGCGGCACCTCCGCGCAGGTGACGGGGGCGATCCTGGTGTCGGGTCTCGTGCTCGCCGGGATCGGCGTGCTGATCCACTTCCTCGGCGGCGGGGTGGTGTTCAAGATCCTGCCGCCCGTGGTCACCGGCGCCGTCGTCATGTTGATCGGGTTCAACCTGGCCCCGGTCGTGGCCGGAACGTACTGGCCGCAGGATCAGTGGGTCGCGTTGACGGTGATGGTGGTGCTGGTGGTGGCGAGCGTGGCGCTCCGCGGATTCCTCGGGCGGGTCGCGATCTTCCTGACGCTGCTCTTCGGATACGCGCTGTCGTGGGTGCTCGACGTGACGACCGGCATGATCACGTCGTACGACCCGGTCGCCGGCGGGGTCACCGAACACTTCCGCGTCAACTGGGACGGCGTCTCCGCGGCGTCGTGGATCGGGCTGCCGCCGTTCTCCGACGAGGCGAACGGCATCGTGGGCATCCACGCGCCGTCGTTCAGTCTCACGTTCATCGTCCTCGTGCTGCCCGGTGTGATCGCCCTGATCGCGGAGAACGCCGGACACGTCAAGGCCGTCGCCGAGATCACCAAGATCGACCTCGACCCGATGATGGGACGCGCCCTGATCGGCGACGGCCTGGCCACCACCATCGCGACCAGCGTCGGCGGATCCCCGACGACCACATACGCCGAGAACATCGGCGTCATGGCCGCGACGAAGGTGTATTCGACGGCAGCGTACGCCGCGGCAGGCGTCATTGCGATGCTGCTGGGCTTCTCCCCCAAGTTCGGTGCCGTCATCTCCGCGACGCCCGGCGGTGTGCTCGGCGGAATCACGGTGGTGCTCTACGGGATCATCGGCCTGCTCGGCGCGAAGATCTGGAAGGAGAACGGCGTCGACTTCGGCAACCCGCTCAACCTGATGCCCATCGCCGCCGGCCTGATCATTGCGATCGGTGACACGGAGCTGACGTTCACGGACAGTTTCTCCCTCAGCGGCATCGCGCTCGGCACGATCGTGGTGATCGGGATGTACCACCTGTGCCGCGTCATCGCCCCCAAGGATGCTGACGACGTCGGCACCGGCCGTCACCACCCGAAGCCGACCGCGGACGACGGAACGGCCCCGGATCGGGTCGGTCAGCTCACGTGATCTGCCATCGGTGGGACGTGAGTTTTGTCACTAGTTCACGAAACGTCGAGCGTACGATACGGGCAGGATCTGAGGAATGAAACCGTCGCCACTGACTTATCACCGACCTCGGTCGATCGACGAGGCCTGTCAGATCCTCGCGGACGTGGCTCACGAGGGAAAGGTGCTCGCGGGCGGGCAGTCGCTGATCCCGCTGCTGTCCATGCGGCTGGCCGCGCCGGCGCACCTCGTCGACATCGGATCCATCCCCCGGCTGGACGCGGTGTCGTCGTCCCGCGAGCTCGGTGTCACGTTCGACGCCCTGACCCCCCACTCGGTGCTCGAGGCCGACCGCGGCGCCGCACAGGTGCAGCCGCTGATCGGCCGCGGGCTGCGTCTCGTCGCACACCCGACCATCCGCAACCGCGGCACGACGGTCGGCTCGATCGTCCACGCCGACCCGTCCGCCGAGATGCCGGCCGTGCTCGCGCTGCTCGGTGGCTCGGTCAGCGTGCGTTCGGTGCGCGGGGTCCGGGAGATCCGCTCGACCGACCTGTTCGCCGGGCCGCTCGAAACCACGCTCGAGGCGGACGAGATCGCCACGAGCGTCACTGTCCCGGCCGCCGAGCCCGGTGTCGGGACGGCGATCGACGAGATCGCCCGCAGGCACGGCGACTACGCACTCGTCGGGGTCGCGGCGCAGGTGCGGGTCGAAGGCGGTGCGGTCGCGGAGGCCCGGATGACATATGTGTCGGCCGGCGAACTCGGTGAGGTCGTCGACTACACGGATGTGCTGCGAGGTGCGTCCGCGACGGACGACCGGGACCCGTTGTGGCGGAATCTGTCCGAGTTCGCGCGGGAGCGGATCGACACCGAGCCCGACATTCACGCCACCGCGCGGTACCGGTCGCAGCTGGTGGCGGCGCTGACCGCCCGGGTCGGGTTCGCGGCCGCGCAGGATGCAGTGCTCGACGGTGCCGCCGTGCACGCGTCGGCGGGAGGAAGGTGACCATGGCAAAGGCAACGGGCAGCATCGACGAGCAACTCGCCGAACTGCAGGAGGAGACGGGCGAACAGCACGTCGCGGTGACGTTCACGCTCAACGCGGTGACGCAGACGGTGGTGCTGCCGTCGCGCACGCTCGCGTCCGACGCGATCCGGCACCATCTGCGCCAGACGGGGACACACGTCGGCTGCGAGCACGGGGTCTGCGGCGCGTGCACCGTGCTGCTCGACGGCAAACCCGTGCGGTCCTGTCTGGTGCTCGCGGCGAGCCTCGAGGGCCGGGCCGTCACCACCGTCGAGGGTCTCGTCGAACCCGACGGCACCCTGCATCCGGTGCAGCAGGCGTTCATCGACTGCCACGGCCTGCAATGCGGATTCTGCACGCCCGGCTTCGTCACCACCATCGCCGCGTTCCTCGAGGAGAACGACTCGCCCACCCGCGAGGAGGCCACCGACGCGATCGCGGGAAACCTCTGCCGGTGCACCGGATACCAGAACATCAGGGCGGCCGTGCTGCGTGCCGCGGAGATCAAGCGCGAACGTTCGGGAGAGTTCCCGCTCGGCCAGGACGACGAGTCGTCGCGGGCCTCACTCGATCCGAAGGTCCGCGGAACGACCAACCCGGTCGGTGGAAGGGCAGGGCGAGCATGAGCGTCACGAAACCCCGGACCACGCCGGCGCGCACGAAGGAAAGCGGTCCGGAGACTGTCGAATCCGAGAAGTTGTTCGGCAAGCCGATTCCCCGCACGGAGGACGCCCGGCTCCTGTCCGGCAACGGCCGCTACCTCGACGATCTGGGCCACAACGCGCTCATCGCCGCGTTCGTCCGGTCACCGCACGCGCATGCCCGCATCACGGGGATCGACATCGACGCCGCGCTCGATCTGCCCGGTGTGCACGCGATCTACACGTACGACGACCTGGTGGACGACTCCCCGGAGATGGCGGAGAACCTGCCCCTCCTGATCCCGCACCCGGCGATCACCGCCCCGCGCAACGGGTATCCGCTCGCCAAGGACGAGGTCAACCATGTCGGTGAGGCGATCGCGATGGTGGTCGCCGACAACCGGTACATCGCCGAGGACGCGTGCGCCAAGATCGACGTCACGTACGAGATGCTCCCACCGGTCGTGGGCATCGACGTGGCGCGGCAGGCGGACAACGCGGTGCACGCGGACGTCCCCGACAACGTCGCGGCGCACCTGCAGCACGGATTCGGCGACGTGGACGCGGAACTGGCGAACGCACCGCACCGGCTGACCCTGAACCTCGAGATCGAGCGGTCGGCGTCGATGCCGATGGAGGGCAAGGGCGTCTACGCGCGCTGGGACACCGACGAGCAGGCGCTCACGTTCTGGACGTCCACGCAGACGTCCACGTCGGCCCGCGCGGCGATCGCGGCACGACTGAAGATGGCGCACAACAAGGTCCACTGCATCGCACCCGACGTCGGTGGCGGCTTCGGCGTCAAGATCGTCCACCCGTGGCCGGAGGAGGTCATGGTCACCTGGGCCGCGCGGCGGCTCGGGACGGCGGGCATCTCGAGCGAGGTCAAATGGGTCGAGGACCGGCGCGAGCACTTCGTGTCGAGCGCGCACGAGCGCGGCCAGATCCAGGAAGTGACGGTCGGATTCGACGACGACGGCACACTCCTCGCGTTCGACTTCACGTTCTGGCACGACAACGGCGCCTACCTGCCGTACGGCATCATCGTCATGCTGAACACGTCGACGCAGGTGCTCGGGCCGTACAAGCCGAAATCGTTCCGGGTGGACGCGTACTCGCTGTACACGAACACGGTCATCGTCACGCCCTACCGCGGTGCCGGCCGCCCGCAGGCCGTGTTCGCGATGGAACGGGCGATGGACGCGATCGCGAAATATCTCGGCAAGGACGTCATCGAGGTCCGCGAACACAACTTCATCCGGCCCGAGGAGATGCCGTACGACTTCCACCTCACGTTCCAGGACGGCCGCCCGCTGATCTACGACACCGGCAACTACCAGGCCGGGATCGACAAGCTGAAGAAGCTCATCGACTGGGACGGGTTCGCCGAGTACAAGAAGCAGGCGAAGGCGGAAGGCCGGGCCGTGGGCATCGGGATCGGCGCCTACGTGGAGGGCACCGGGCCGGGACCGTACGAGGGCGCCCACGTTCTCGTCGAGACGTCCGGGAAGGTCAAGGCCGCAACGGGTCTGACCACCCAGGGTCAGGGCCATCAGACGGCGTTCGCGCAGATCGTCGCGGACGATCTCGGCGTGCCGGTCACCGACGTGGAGATCGTCACCGGCGACACCCGCCGATTCGGCTATGCCGTCGGAACGTTCGCGTCCCGCGGCGCCGTGATGTCGGGTTCGGCGTTCCACGTGGCCGCGCAGATGGTGGCGGAGAAGGCCCGCACGATCGCCGGTGAGGCGCTGAACCTCGATCCCGCCGAACTGGAACTGCGCGGTGGGCACGTGTGCAAGATCGGCACGCTGCCCGGCGCCGAGGGCACGTCCATCTCGCTGGGCGTGGTCGCCGTGCTGTCGAACCCGCTGCGCTATGCGTTCGACGACGCGTCGAGGCAGGCCACCGGATTCGCGAAAGCCGACACGGACATGACGATTCCGCCGGTCCGGGAGGGTGAACAACCCGGGCTCGAGGCCACCGGCTACTACTCGCCGCCGACGTCGACGTTCGCGTCCGGCGTGCACGCGGCGATCGTCGAAACCGATCCGGTGACGGCGGAGATCCACGTGCGGCGGTACGCCGTGATCCACGACTGCGGCAACGTCATCAACCCGCGGATCGTCGAGGGCCAGGTCATGGGCGCCGTCGCGCAGGGTGTCGGCGGCGCGCTGTACGAGAAGATCGTCTACGACGAGCACGGCCAGATGCTCAACGCGTCGTACATGGATTTCCTGATGCCGTTCGTCACCGAGATGCCCGACTCGCTCGAGATGGACCACACCGTCACCCCGTCCGGCCTCAATCCCCTCGGGATGAAGGGCGCAGGCGAGGCGGGCGTGATCCCGACGTCCGCCGTCATCGCGGCAGCGATCGAGGACGCCGAAGGCATCCCGATCACCTCCATGCCGATATCCCCGTCAGAGTTGTTCGAGCTTCGCCTCGCGCACGCGTCGTCACAGAGCAAGGAGAACGAATGAGAATCGCCGGCACCGCCCTACTGACGGCCCCACCGGAGGCCGTGTACGACAACCTGCAGGACGGACGGGTCCTCGCGGCGACCATCCCCGGGGTGCAGTCCCTCGAGCAGCTCAGCGACAACCATTACAAGTTGTCCATCACGGCGGGTGTCGCATCCATCAAGGGCACCTATGACGGCGAAGTGATTCTGTCGCAGCAGAATCGGCCCGAGTCTTTCGTGATGACGGCATCGGGAGCCGGTGCCCCCGGCACCGTCAAGGCCGACGTGACGGTGCGGCTCGAGGAACGCGACGGCGGCACCCTGCTCAGCTACGACGCGGACGCCGTCGTCGGCGGCATGGTCGGCGGCGTCGGGCAGCGGATGATCACCGGCGTCGCGAAGAAGATGGCCGGGGTGTTCTTCAAGGGCATCGACGGCGTGATCGCCAACGGCATCCCGGCGGCCGAGGTCGCGGCGGCGCCGGGCGAGGTTCCGGCGGTCGCCGGCGTCGCTGGGGCGGCCCCGGTTCCCGCGGCGGCCGCAGGGCCGGTGCGGGTGCCCGAGGGCACCTCCACGGCAACCGTTCTCGCGTCGGCCGCACTCGGCGCCGGCATCGCCCTCGCCGGAGTTCTCGTCGGCGGCATCCTCGTGCGGGGCACCTGCTCGAAGTAGCGCCGCGAACACCTCGTCACACAGCACCCCGAACCGTCCGGTTCGGGGTGCTGTCGTCTGTCCGGGGCCTGCGGTCGCGGGCAGCGCCGAACGAGGACCGGTGAGTTCGGCGATATGTGACAAAGAAACCGGGCGGCGGACGCGGTGCAATTGCTGTACGCGAGACGAGCCCAGGAGGAATCGTGGAATCCAGAAAGATTCGGGTCGGTATCGACACCGGCGGAACATTCACCGACGTCGTGGCTGTGGACGAGGAGTCCGGAGCCGTCGTCACCACCAAGACACCCTCGACGCCTGCCGACCCGGCGCAGGGATTCCTCACCGGAATCGAGAAGGTGCTCGCCAAGCTCGGCGAGACCGGTGATGCGATCGGTGCCGTCAGCCACGGCACCACCGTCGCCACCAACAAGCTCCTCGAAGGCAAGGTCGAGAACCTCGGGTTCATCACCACCGAGGGTTACGAGCACGTCCTCGAGATCGCCCGCCAGTCCGTCCCCGACGGCTACGGCAACTCCTACTTCTGGGTCAAACCCGACCGCATCGTTCCCGCCGACCGCGTCCGCACCATCGGCGGCCGGCTCGCGTTCGACGGCAGCGAGATCCGCCCCCTCGTCGAGGACGACGTCCGCAAGGCGGCCCGGTTCTTCGCCGAGCGCGGCATCCGCACCATCGGCGTGTGCCTCATGCACTCCTATGCAAACCCGAGCCACGAGAACCGCGTCCGGGATCTTCTGCTCGAGGAATACCCCGAGGCCACGGTGAGCATCTCCAGCCAGGTGCTGCGCGAGTACCGCGAATACGAGCGGTCCATCACCACCCTGGTGGATGCGGCCGTGAAGCCGAACATCCGCAACTACGTGAACAACATCGCGAACCGGCTGCGCGAGTTCTCCTCCGACGAGGGCGAAACACGTGACATCCCGTTCTACGTGATGAAGTCGAACGGTGGCGTGCTCTCCGCCAAGGAGGTCGTGCACCAGCCGATCACGACGGTGCTGTCCGGCCCCGCGGCCGGCGCGCTCGGTGCGGCGCTCATCGCGAGTGTCGCGGGTGTCGAGCAGGTCCTCACGTGCGACGGCGGCGGAACGTCGACCGACGTCACCGTCGTGGTCCGCGGTGAACCCGCGCTCACCACCGAGGGCCGGGTGGGGGCGTACCCGTCGAAGATCCCGATGATCGACGTCGTCACCGTCGGCGCCGGTGGCGGCTCCATCGCCTGGCAGACCCCCGAGGGCACGCTCCGCGTCGGACCGCAGTCGGCGGGCGCCGACCCCGGCCCGCTCTGCTACGGCAAGGGCGGCAGCGAGCCCACGATCACCGACGCCCACGTGCTGCTCGGCCGCATCCCACCCCACCTGCTCGGCGGCGAGATCCCCCTCGACACCGAACTGGCCCGCAAGGGCGTCGAGCAGCTGGCCCACCAGCTGAAGCTCGACTTCGAGGCGTGCGCCACCGGCATCCTCGAGGTGTCGGCGTGGAACCAGGCCAACGCGCTGCGGCAGATCACGGTCAAGCGCGGTCTCGACGTCCGCGACTTCACCCTGGTGACGTTCGGCGGATCCGGTTCGCTGCTCGCCTGCCGGCTCGTCGACATCCTCGGGCTCAAGGACGTCCTCGTCCCCCTGAACCCGGGTAACGTGTCCGCATTCGGGCTGCTCACGGTCGACGTCCGCAACGACTACGTGCAGACCCACGTCTGCAGGCACGACCGGTTGGAGATCGAGGAACTGCAGTCCGGGCTGGACGCGCTCGACGCCGAGGCGGAACGCGCACTCGCCGACGAAGGCTTCGGCGAGGCGGAGCGCAAGTACGCGCGCTCGGCGGACCTGCGCTACCTCGGCCAGGCCTTCGAGGTCCGGGTGCCCGTCGGTGAAGGTCCCGTCACGCAGGAGCTGATGGACGAGGCCGCCGAACGGTTCCACCAGGCACACCAGGAGCTGTACGGCTACGACTTCCGCGGCGACCCGCACCAGCACGTCGAGTGGGTCAACCTCCGTGTCAGCGGCATCGGCCCGATAAAGCGCCCCACGCTGAACGAGATCGCGGCGGGGGCCGGAGCCGAATCCGCCGTGACCGGCACCCGTCCGGCGTACTTCGACGAGTGGGTCACCACCCAGGTCTACGACCGGGCCCGGCTCGGCGCCGGCGATGTGCTCGAGGGCCCTGCGGTGATCGAGGAATTCAGCTCCACCATCCCCGTGCACCCCGGTTTCCAGGCGCGGATCGACACCTTCGGAAACATCCGCATCACCAAGATCGCCGACTCGAACGGAGCGAACCGATGACCGTCACCACCGAACCCGTTGCAGTGCAGGCGGTCAAGCCCTACCGGCTGACACCGGTCGACGGAACGACGCCCGACCCGGTGCTGGTGGAGATCGTCGCCGGCTACCTCGCCAGCGTCGAGATGGAGGTCGAGACGTCGATCTCGCGGACCTCCCGCTCCCCCATGATCCGCGACGCGCACGACTTCCGTGCCGGCATCCACGACCGCAACCTCCGGAAGCTCACGGGCCGTTCGTATTCGGCGCTGGTGCATCCGGTGGCGCGGGACTTCCCGCTCGACACGATGAAGCCCGGCGACGTCTACTTCCACAACGACGTCTACCTGTCCGAAGGCGGCATCGGCCACCTCCCCGACCTGTGCGTCACCGTCCCGGTGTTCGCCACCCGGCCGGGTGATACGGAACCGTCCGTCGTCGCGTTCGTGCAGGCGTTCGGCCACCACGACGACATCGGCGGCTGCTGCCCGGGGTCGATGCCCTCGGGTGCGACCACGGTGTACGAGGAGGGCCTGATGGTCCCGCCGATCAAGCTGTGGGATCAGGGTGTGCCCAACGAGGCGGCGCTGCGCATCATGACCCGCAACTCGCGGATGCCCGACGCGCTGGCCGCAGACCTCGACGCCGAGTGCTCGGCCTGCCTCATGGGTGCCCGTCGCCTCACCGAACTGTTCGAGCGGTACGGCTGCGACACCGTCGAGGCCTGCTTCGACGCGATGATGGACGCGACCACCGAGACGTACCGGCGGGAGATCCTCAGCAAGATCCCCAAGGGCGAGTACACGTGGGAGGACTACGCCGAACACGACGGCGTCGACGAGCCCATGCTGCACCGGCAGCGGATCACGCTCACCAAGACCGGCCCCGAGGACGAGGGCGGCGAACGCCTCATCCTCGATTTCAACGGCACCGGCCCGCAGGCCAAGGGGCCCATCAACCACTGCGGTGACTACGCCGACGGCAACTTCCTCATCAAGTGGCTCGCGCCGATCCTCCGCAACCTCGCCGACAGTCCCGAGCGGATGGCGGAACTCGACGTCAACGAGGGTGTCGTGCCGTTGATCGAGATGAAGTTCCCGGAGAAGGGCACACTGATCACCCCGATCTTCCCGGCGCCCACCAACGCCCGGACGTTCGTGATCCTGCGGCTGCTCGGCGTGCTCGCCGGCGTCGTCGCCAAGGCCGTCGACGGGAACATGCCCGCCGACCAGGAGACCATCCGGTACACGGGGGTGTACGGCGAGGACTTCGACGGGCACTCGTACCTGATGCGGGAGGTGCTCGGCGGCGGGTCCGGCGGCAGGCACTACGCGGACGGTGAGGACACCATCCACGTCGTCCCCGACTCACGGAACCTGCCGACCGAATTCACCGAGAGCCGGTTCCCGTTCATCGTCGAGAAGCTCGGCCTGGCGAAGGACTCCGGCGGCGCCGGACGCTACCGCGGCGGTCTCGGCTACGAGAAGCACATCCGGATGCTCAAGGACGCGAACTTCATGTCCATCGCCGACCGCTCGATCCTCTCCTGCTGGGGAGTCAAGGGCGGCAAGGCCGGACGCCCCTTCTCGGTGGTCCTCGACCCGGGCGGTCCGAACGAGCGCGAGTTCGACGCGCTGACCGACGCCGAACCGATCAAGGCCGGCGAAGTGGTGCGCATCCGTACCACCGGTGGCGGCGGCTGGGGCGACCCGCTCGACCGTCCGATCGAGGAGGTCGTCCGGGACGTGCTGTGGGGCAAGGTGTCCGCGGAGGGCGCACGCGTCGACTACGGTGTGGTGCTCGCGTCGTCGACCGGGGAACCGGTTCCGGACGTCGACGCCACCGAGGCGCTGCGCGAGCAGATGCGCGCGGATCGCGGTCTGGACGAGCCGTTCTTCGACCGCGGCCCCGGCTACGAACGTCTCTCCGGCGGTGCGAAGTTCGCCGAGTTCGACTTCATCGACCGGTGATCCGATGACCGAGTCACTCTCCCGCGGCGCCGAGATCGCCGTCATCGGCGCCGCGGGGAAGACCGGAGCCGCCGTCGTGGCGGCGCTCGAGGGGCTCGCCGACGTACGCCGGGTGGTGCACACCGCCCGGCGTCCCGGCGACTTCGCCGTCGACCTCGAAACGGGTACGGGACTGGACGAGGCGCTGTCGGGTTGCCGGGGCGTGTACGTCATCGCCCCCAACGTGCATCCCGACGAGCCGGCGATCGTGCGGCGTGTTCTCGCGGCCGCCGCCGATACCGGCGTCGAGCATGTCGTCTACCACTCCGTCGCGTGGCCGTACACCCCGGCGATGCCCCACCACGTCGACAAGGCGGTGTGCGAGGACCTCCTGCGGACCTCCGGACTGCGATGGACCGTCCTGCAACCGTGCGCCTACGCCGAGAACTTCGGTGCGGTCCTGGACGGTTCGGCAAGCACCGTCGAACTGCCCTACAGTCCCGACGCGACGTTCTCGTTCGTCCGGCTCGCCGACGTCGCGGAGGTGGCCGCGCGAGTGCTGTTGGAGGGCCTCGACATTCACCACGGCGCCACCTACGAACTCGGCGGCCCGGAGGCCCTCAGCGTCCGGGATCTGTGCGACCGGTCGGGAGGGCCGGTGTCGGTGAAGCAGGTGTCCGTCGACAAATGGATGTCGCGGCACGGGCGGAACCTGACGGACGACGGTCGCGCCCGGTTGGCCGCGATGTTCGAGTTCTACGATCGGTACGGGTTCCTCGCGGGCGGCGCGCTGCTCGAGTCGCTGCTCGGGCGTCCGCCCACCCCCGCCATGTGAGTGGCAAAGCGTGCGGGGGCACACTTTGCCACTCACATGGGGTCAGACGCCGATCCGGCCGCCCGACTTCCACACCGCCACGACGGCGGGACGCGGCTGCGCGTCGCCGCCGTCGGGCCAGTGCGACGCCGGGTTGTCGGCGCTCGCGTCGTCCAGTTCCCCCGGGTGCTGCACGCACACCGTGATCCGCTCGTCGCCGACGATCGGACCGCACGTCTCGGCGCCCTTGGGCACAGTGAGGAACTGCTTGGTCTCCCCCCGGTTCGGGCCCTCGAGAACGACGCTGAACAGGCCGTCGTTGGACTTCAGCGCGTTGCCGTCGGTGGAGATCCACAGGTTGCCGTGCGGATCGAACGCCAGGTTGTCGGGGCAGGAGATCGGGCTGACGCTCTCCTTGTCGAAGCCGCCGAAGTAGGTGTCGGCCTCCTTCGGGTCACCGCAGACGAGCAGCAGGTTCCACGTGAACGCGGTGCCGGCGTGGTCGTCGGCGAGTTCGAGGACCTGGCCGTTCTTGTTGGTGTTCCGCGGGTTGGCCTCGTCGGCCGCCGCCGCGCCGTCGACGCCGCGCTTGGTGTTGTTGGTCAGCGCCACGTACACCTTGCCGGTCGTCGGGCTGGGTTCGAAGTCCTCGGGACGGTCCATCTTGGTGGCACCGACCTTGTCGCCGGCCTGACGGGTGAACACCGCCACCTCTTCGGCGCTCATGCCGTCGACGAGCGACTCGCCCCGGCCGTCCTCACCGGTGCGCAGCAGCGGGATCCACTCGCCGGTGCCGTCGAACGTGCCGCTCGCCGGCAGCGCGCCCGACCCGTCGATCTCGTCCGCCGAGTTGCCGCTGAACTTCGCGACGTACAGGGTGCCCGCGTCGAGCAGCGTCATGTTGTGGCGCACGGCGGCCTGACTCCTGCCGTCCATCACCTTGCGGCTGGAGACGAACTTGTACATGTAGTCGAAGCGCTCGTCGTCGCCGCTGTACGCCACGACGGTGCCGTCGTCGGTGACGTGGATGGTGGCGGCCTCGTGTTTGAACCGGCCCAGTGCCGTGTGCTTGACGGGTGCGGACGCCGCGTCCCACGGGTCGAGCTCGACGACGTACCCGAAGCGGTTGACCTCGTTCGGCTCCGAGGCGAGGTCGAAACGCTTGTCGAACCGTTCCCACTTGCGCTCGGACGCAGCGCCTTCGACGCCGTACCGCTTCAGCCGTGCGGCGACGGCGGGATCGGTGACCAGTTCGGCGTTCGCGAAGTACTGGTTGAAGTTCTCCTCCCCCGACAGCACCGTGCCCCACGGAGTCACGCCACCCGAACAGTTGTTCAGCGTGCCGAGCACCTTCGTGCCCGTCGGGTCCGCGGACGTCTTCAGGAAGTCGCTGCCCGCGGCGGGGCCGGTGACGACGAATTCCGTAGTCGCCGTGATGCGCCGGTTGTACGGTCCGAAGTCGGGAGTGAGCGTGCCGGAGGCGGATTCGCCCTTCACCTGCACCACGGACAGCCCGTGGGCGGCGAGCGCGGTCTGGAACTGCTCCGGTGACGGGTTCTCGGCGTCGTAGCCCTTGAACATGAACGGCTCGGTGGTGTACTCGTGGTTGACCACCAGCAGGAAGGTGTTCGGCTGGCCCTCGACAGGCAGGAGACCGGCGAAGTCGTTGTTGAACCCGAACTGCTGCGCCTGCGCCTGCGCCGTCTGGTTGTCGAAGTCGAACGCGGGAGCCCCGGGCAGCACCGGGTCGCCCCAGCGGATCACGACGGCCTGCTCGTACCCCTCGGGGACGACGAGGGCGTCCTCGGTGTTGGGGGCGACGGCGTCGAAGTTCGTCCCGGCGGGCGCGGAACCGTCAGAACCGCCCGTGCCGGAGACGCTTCCGCTGCCGGAGTCGTCCGAGCAGGCCACCAGCGCACTGCCCGCGCCGACGGCGAGGACGGCCATCCCCGTCCCGCGCAGCATCCCGCGCCGCGACAGCGCGGTACGGGCGATGTCACGGAAGTACTCGCCGTGCGAGGTGTTGGGCACGTCGTGGGAGCACGCGTTTCCGCACTTGTACTGACAGGTGACGGACGCGCGCGAGGACACTCCGTCGTGATTGACGAACAGTGCGAGGGGTTTCAAGCTCACCGTGGCTCCCGATTCGAATGTGGACAACTCCGGCACCGTAGAAGTCGTAAGCGAGACGAAGGGAACATTCGTATGAACGTGTGGACAACGAGGGGAGCCTAAGTTCTGGCAGAAATTGCTCCTAGCCAGCAGCCCGGCAGCCGTGCACCATTGAAAGATGGACCCCGTCGAAGCGCTGCGGGAAATTGCGTTCTGGCTCGAGCGCTCGCGTGACGAGGCACCGAGGATCGCCGCATTCCGGCGGGCGGCCGACGTGCTGACGTACGCGGACGAGGACGCGCTGGCCGATCTGGAGGAGCGCGGCTGGGTGTCGCCGCCCGACATCGGGTCCGAGGCCGCGGCGATCATCCGTGAGTGCGCCGAGTCGGTGCCGCTGTACCTGACGTACCTGCGCAATGCGGCCGAGCCGATCGGCCTCGGCGGGACGGAGCTGCTCGACGCGCTCCGCGGCGACCTGCACACCCATTCCGACTGGTCGGACGGCCGGTGCCCGATCCGGGAGATGATGCGCCGCGCGGCCGCCCTGGGCCACGAGTACTGCGCGATCACCGATCATTCGCCGCGACTGACGGTCGCGAACGGGATGTCGTCGGAGCAGCTGCTCTCCCAGCTGAGCGTCGTCGCCGAACTGAACGCGGAGCTCGCTCCGTTCCGCGTGCTGACCGGCATCGAGGTCGACATTCTCGTCGACGGCTCCCTCGACCAGGACGACGACCTGCTCGCCGACCTGGACATCGTGGTGGCCAGCGTGCACTCGCACCTGGACACCGACCGGGCGACGACGACCAAGCGGATGCTGCAGGCCGTGAAGTCCCCGCACGTCGACGTCCTCGGGCACTGCACCGGCCGGCTCGTCGAGGGTGCGCGGGGGCCGCGGCCCGAATCGAAGTTCGACGCGGAACGGGTATTCGAGGCGTGCCGCGAGTACGGCACCGCGGTCGAGATCAACTCCCGCCCCGAGCGCCGCGACCCGCCGGGACGCCTGATCGACCTCGCGCTGAACAGCGGGTGCAAGTTCTCCATCGACACCGACGCGCACACCACCGGTCAGCTCGCCTGGCAGGGCTACGCCTGCGAGCGCGCCGCCGAACGCGGAGTCGAGCCGTCGGACGTGATCAACACCCTGCCCGTCGCCGAGTTGCTGGAGTGGGCCGGAACACCGATTCGGCAATGATCCGCGTCGGCGTTGGGGCGCTCCTCGTCGTGGCTCTGCTGGTCGCCGCCGTGTGGGTGTTGCAGCGACGACTGATCTATTACCCCGACCCCTCCCCGGTGCCGCCCGCGGACCGGCTGATCGCCGGGGCCGAGGACGTCACGCTGACCACGTCGGACGGCCTCGAACTCGGCGCCTGGTACGTCCCACCCGCGAGCGGGGATCCGCTGATGACCGTGCTCGTGGCCGCCGGGAACGCCGGCAACAGGGCCGACCGGGCGCTGCTGGCGTCGGACCTCGCCGCCGCCGGTTTCGCCTCGCTGCTCTTCGACTACCGCGGGTACGGAGGCAACCCCGGGCACCCCAGCGAGGACGGGCTGGCACTCGACGTCCGGGCGGCCCGCCGGTACCTCGTCGACGAGCGTCGCGTGCCGCCGGAGCGGCTGCTCTACTTCGGGGAAAGCCTCGGCACCGGCGTCGTCACCGAACTCGCCAGCGAGCATCCACCGGCGGGCCTGCTGCTCCGGTCGCCGTTCGTCGACCTCGCGTCCGTCGGCGCAGCGCACTACCCGTTCCTGCCGGTCCGGCTGCTGCTGCGCGATCGATTCCCCGTCGCGGAGTACGTCGCACGCCTCGGTGTGCCCACCACCGTCGTCTACGGCACCGCCGACATCGTCGTCCCACCGGAGCACAGTGCACGCGTGGCCGATGCGGCGCTCGGCCCGGTGGAAACGGTCGTGCTGGCCGGGGCGGGACACAACGACGACGTGATGTTCGGCGGCGCGGAGATCGTCCGCGCCACCGCCGATCTGGCCGCGAGGGCGCTCCGCGCCCCGTGAGCCTTTTTGGTACCCGGGACTACCAAAAGGGCGCACAGGCGCGTCAGCGCACTATGACGACGTCCAGCGTCCGGGGACCGTGGACGCCCTCGACGCGGTTGAGTTCGATGTCGCTGGTGGCGCTGGGACCGCTGATGAACGTCAGCGGCTTGGTCGCCTGGAGGGTCTGGAAGGCCTGCGGCACGGTGTCGACGATCTGATCGGTGCGCACGATGCAGATGTGGTGATCCGGGACCAGGGTCAGCGCCCGCCGCCCCTGACCGGCGCCGCCGTCGAGCACGATCGTCCCGGTGGCGGCGATCCCGAGGGTGCAGCCGGTGACGACCACGTCGAGCGCGTCGAGTTCGAGCGTCGACAGTTCGGCGGGTTCCCCGTCGACGACGACGTCACGTCGCGGCCGCCACGACAGCGGCAGGTCCGGCGGGACGACGGCGCGCGCCCCCTCCGCGATCAGCCCGGTGACGACCTCGGCGACCGTCCCCTCCTCGGCGCGGTGGACCTGCGCACGGTAGTCGTCGACGGTGTGGGCGAAGAACTCGACGTCCCCGGGTCTCGACGCGGGCTGCCGGTGGTAGTCGCGGGGAACGGGTTCGGGAGCGGGCGCTTCGGCGAGCGCCGACCGGATCCGGGTCAGGATCTCTTCGCGTGCGGTCATCGTGTCGTGTCCTCGTGAGTGCGGGCCCACCATTGCCGAAAGGTCTCCTTCGGCGGTGAGGGGAGGTCGCGGCTCGCGGTCCACTTCGACCCCGGGTATGGGAGCGACGTGATGCGTCCCTTCTTGGCGCCCAGCACCCGGCCGATCTTGGACGCCGTCTCGGCGGCGGCGAACCGCTTTTCCGACCCCATCACGAAGCCCGCGGCCTTCATCGCGAGGTCCTGGCCGCCCGGAAGCCCGTGCCGCTCGGAGTCGACCTGTTCCGCGCGCAGGTGCACCAGGATGCTGGGGATGTCGATGCGCACCGGGCAGGCATCGAAGCAGGCGCCGCACAGCGTCGACGCGAACGGCAGCGAGGCATTCGGGTCGTCGTGACCGGTGGTCCCGGTGAGTTGCGGGCTGAGGATCGCGCCGATCGGGCCGGGGTACACCGACCCGTACGCGTGACCGCCCGCCCGCTCGTAGACGGGGCACACGTTCAGGCAGGCGCTGCAGCGGATGCAGTGGAGCGCCGACCGCCCGACGTCGTCGGCGAGGACGTTGGTGCGACCGTTGTCGAGGAGGACGACGTGGAAGTTCTGCGGGCCGTCGCCGGGATGCACCCCGGTCCACATGGAGGTGTACGGGTTCATCCGCTCGGCGGTGGACGACCGTGGCAGCAGTTGCATGAACACCTCCAGGTCGGTGAACGTCGGGACCAGTTTCTCGATGCCCATGAGGGTGATGAGGGTGTCGGGGAGGGTGAGGCACATCCGCCCGTTGCCCTCCGACTCCACCACCGCGAGGGTCCCGGTTTCCGCGACCCCGAAGTTCGCGCCGCTGATCGCCACCTTCGCGGAGAGGAACTTTCGCCGAAGATGTGCCCGCGCGGCCATCGCCAGCACCCGCGGGTCGTCTGTGATGTCCTCGTCGATGCCGGGCATCGATTTCAGGAAGATCTCGCGGATCTCGGCACGGTTGCGGTGGATGGCGGGAACGAGGATGTGGCTCGGCTTGTCCTCGCCGAGTTGGACGATGAGTTCGGCGAGGTCGGTTTCGATCGCCGCGATCCCGTTCTCCTCGAGGTGCTCGTTGAGGCCCGTCTCCTGAGTGGCCATCGACTTGACCTTCACGACCTCGTCGGAGCCGGTGGCCCGCACGAGGTCGGTGATGATCCGGTTCGCCTCCTCCGAGTCGCGCGCCCAGTGGACGGTGCCGCCGCGGGCGGTGACGTTCTCCTCGAACTGCACGAGCAGTTCGGGGAGTCGCGCCATCACGTTCGCCTTCAGGGCGCTGCCCGCCCGGCGCAGTTCCTCCCAGTCGTCGACCTCGGCGACCGCGGCGATGCGCTTGTTGCGGATGGTGGTGGTGGCCGCGCCGAGATTGGCGCGCAGCTGGGTGTCGGCGAGTGATTTCCGCGCCGCGTCGGGGAAAGATTCTGTGCCCCGGATGTTTCCGGTGCCCGCATGGAAGGTGGGTGAGCCGAGGAACGTGGTCATGCGTTGCTCCCGATCTTCTCGGTGCTCGCCAGGATCTCGGCGAGATGGACGGTGCGGACCCCGCTGCGCAGCCGGGACAGTCCGCCGCCGATGTGCATCAGGCAGGACGAGTCGCCGGCGCTGCACACCTCGGCGCCCGTGCTCAGGACGTTGCCCATCTTGTCGGCGAGCATCGCGGTCGACGTCTCGGAGTTCTTCAGCGCGAACGTTCCGCCGAAACCGCAACAGGATTCGGCCGCGGGGAGCTCGATCAGCGTCATCCCCCGCACCGCGCGTAGCAGTTGCAGCGGCTTGTCGGCGACGCGGAGCATCCGCAGCGAGTGGCACGTCGGGTGGTACGTCACCCGGTGGGGGTAGTAGGCGCCGACGTCGGTGACGTCGAGGACGTCGACGAGCAGTTCCGACAGTTCGTACGTCCGGGATGCGACCTCCTCGGCGCGCGTCGCGAGCGATTCGTCGCCGTACCGGCGGGCGACCATGGCGTGCTGGTGCCGGACGGATCCGACGCAGGAACCGGACGGCGCCACCGCGACATCCCAGGACGGTCCGCTCTCGAACGCTTCCACGTGGTGACGGACGAGCGGCAGCGCCTCGGCCTGGTAGCCGGTGTTGACGTGCATCTGCCCGCAGCACGTCTGCTTCGGCGGGAACACGACCTCGTGGCCGAGTCGCTCGAGGAGGTGGACCGTCGACTTGGCGGATTCGGGGAACAGGGCATCCGCCAGGCACGTGGCGAACAGGGCGATTCTCATCGGGTACTCCAACCGGGCTGGGCTGTGGTCTGACCACACTAGCGCACTGTGGTCAGACCACACCAGGTAAACTTTCTTCGTGCGCACACACGAGGTCGTCCTGCACCGCATCGAGCAGGATCTGGCGGCCGGCAAACTCACCGTCGGCGGGCGCCTACCGGCCGAACGCGCACTCGCGGAGGAACTCGGCGTCGGACGCTCGTCCGTCCGCGAGGCCATGCGCGTGCTCGAGGCGATGGGCATCGTCCGCACCGCCGTCGGGTCCGGACCGGACGCAGGCGCGATCGTGGCCGCCGACCCGGCCGCATCCATCGGCGCGGCCCTCCGACTGCACATGGCGACGCGCACGCTGCCGATCCGCGATGTGGTCCAGACGCGCACGCTGCTCGAGTCGTGGGCGGTGCAGGAAGCCGCCGGGCAGGCCCGCGACCTCGACTTCTCGGCCATCGACACGCTGCTCGACGCAATGGACGACGAGGGGCTCTCACCCGAGGCGTTCCATCGGCTCGACGCCGACCTGCACGTCGCGATGGCCGGACTCGCGGGCAACGTCCTCGTCGAGGCGATGATGGTTTCGCTCCGCGACTCCATTCACGGCTACGTCATGCAGGCCGTTCCGCTTCTCGACGACTGGCCTGCAGTCGCGACCCACCTCCGCTGCGAGCACCGCGGCATCGTCGCCGCCCTTCGTGACGGCCACGGTGCCGAGGCCGCCGGCCTGGTGCGGGCGCACATCGAGGGCTTCTACGGGCTGATTCGCTAGGTGCTTCGCACCCGTGCGCCTTTGTGGTTGCTCCAGCTACCAGAAAGGCGCACGAGCGCGAAGCGCCTCAGTACGCCTCGAGGATCTGCGCCTCGGCGTCTTCGAGGTAGGTCTTGAGTAGCTGACCTGCGGCTTCGGTGTTGCCCGCGACCAGTGCGTCGTAGATCTCGTGATTGCGGGTGAGGTACGGGCCGTGGAATCGGTGGGCGTCGTCCATGACGTGGAAGACGAGCCGCGCCTCGTTCCACACACTGCGCATCAGTTCGTCGATGCGATTGCTGTTGTTGAGGCTCGCGAGGGCGCTGTGGAAGTGGATGTCGGCGGTGCCGACTCCGGTCCAGTCCTCGACGGCGTACCGCTCGTCGGCCAGGTCCAGGGCCTCGGCCACGCGCGACAGGTCGCCGGTGGCGGGGTCGAATCCGTTGACGCCCGCGCATTCGACGACGCGGCGGCAGATGTACAGCTCGGTGATGTCCTCGGCCGTGGGCACGCGGACGAAGACGCCGCGGTTGAGTTCGTGCGCGACCAGTCGGTCTTCGATCAGGATCTGGAAGGCCTCGCGCACCGTGTTGCGGGAGACGTCGAGGGCGGCGCAGATGTCGGGTTCGGAGAGACGCGCCCCTGGTCGGAACGTTCCGTCGATGATCGCGTCCCGCAGAATGCCGGCCACCCGGGTGGTCCTGCTGGTGCGTTCGAGCAGGCCGCGGTGAGCGGCCAGGCGGGAATGCGCATCGCCGCGAAGGGCATTCGAGCTGGTCAAGTCCACTCCTCAGGTTTCGATCTCGACCGCAATCATAGTTGTGAGCTCGGTTCCGCGATGACTTCCATGTTAAACGATCCTCTCAGGGTATTGCAGGATCGTTGAACGATTTGTAACGTGATGGGAGTTACACCGCTTCTTCCGGCAGTTACATCCCTTCTTCAGGCGAGGTGCCATGACCACAGATACACAGACCGAGGTCGCGCAGGCGCGCCCCTTCGACTGGTTCCGCACCCTCGGACCGAAGGGAAAGAGAGCCTTCATCGGCGCGTTCGGCGGGTACGGACTCGACTCCTACGACTTCCAGGTCCTCCCGCTCGGCCTCGCGGCCATCGCCGCCTACTTCGGCCTCACCACCGGACAGGCCGGGCTGCTGACGACGGTGACGCTGGTCGTGTCCGCGCTCGGCGGAGCCCTCGCCGGCATCCTCGTCGACAAGATCGGCCGAGTTCGGACCCTCCAGGTCACCGTCGCGACATACACGGTCTTCACGGTGCTGTGCGGCTTCGCGCAGAACTTCGAGACGCTACTCGTCTTCCGCGCCTTCCAGGGCCTCGGCTTCGGCGGCGAGTGGGCGGCGGGTGCGATTCTGGTGGCCGAGTACGCCCGGGCCGAGTACCGGGGCCGGGCCGTGGCGTTCGTCCAGAGCGCGTGGGCAGTGGGCTGGGCGCTGGCGGTGATCGTCTACACGGTCGTCTTCCAGCTGTTCGATCCGGACGTCGCGTGGCGAGTGCTGTTCTTCACCGGTGTCCTGCCCGCGTTCCTCATCATCTGGGTTCGCCGGAATCTGAAGGATCCCGAGGTCGTCACGAAACGTCGTGAGTCCGCAGGCAAGGAGACCGGCTCGTTCGCCGCGATCTTCCGCGGCGGACTGCTCAAGACCACCGTGCTCGCGTCGCTGCTCGCCACCGGCGTGCAGGGCGGCTACTACACGCTGGCGTCCTGGCTGCCCACCTTCCTGAAGACCTCACGCGGACTCGACGTCGTCGGCACCGGCGGCTACCTCGCCATCCTGATCTCGGGTGCGTTCCTCGGTTACGTCAGCGGCGGCATCCTCACCGACAAGCTGGGACGCAAGCGGACCATGCAGCTGTTCGCGGCACTGTCGGCCGTCTTCATGGTGGGTTACACCCAGGTGCCCGAGGGCGCGAACACGTTGATCCTCATCCTGGGCTTCCCCCTCGGCTTCTGCACGTCGGCGATCTTCAGTGGATTCGGATCGTTCCTGTCCGAGCTGTACCCGACGCAGTCCCGCGGCACGGGCCAGGGCTTCACGTACAACTTCGGCCGCGCGGTCGGCGCCGTGTTCCCGGCGGTCGTCGGTTTCCTGGCGGCCACCCAGCTGGGTATCGGCGGCGCGATGATCTTCGGTGCGCTCGGATACGCCATCGCCGTCTTCGCCCTGTTCTTCCTCCCCGAGACCCGCGGGATCCAACTTGACTGACTCACCGGCCGACCTCCGCTCCGCGTTCCGTTCGGGACGCGTCACCCCGACCGCCGGTCTGGCGCCCGGATTCGCCCAGACGAATCTCATCGCCGTACCGGAGGACTGGGCCTACGATGTTCTGCTGTTCACGCAGCGGAACCCCAAGCCGTGCCCCGTCCTCGACGTCGGCGACGTCGGCTCCCGCACGACGATGCTCGCCCCCGGCGCCGACATCACCACGGACCTGCCGCTGTACCGGGTGTGGAAGGACGGCGAACTGGCCGACGAGACCGCGGACGTGTCGGGGTTGTGGCGGGACGACCTCGTGGCCTTCCACATCGGGTGCAGTTTCACGTTCGAGCACCCGGTGGCCGCTGCCGGGGTGCCGCTGCGGCACGTCGAGCAGGGCAGCAACGTCCCGATGTTCGTGACCAACCGTGAGTGCAGGCCCGCAGGCCGGATGAGCGGACCGATGGTGGTGTCGATGCGACCCGTTCCCGAACATCAGGTGGCTCTCGCCGTGGCGATCTCGGCGCGGATGCCTGCTGTCCACGGTGGGCCCGTGCACATCGGTGATCCCGCGGAACTCGGCATCGCCGATGTCGCGGCCCCCGACTTCGGTGATCCGGTGAACTTCGAGCCCGGTGACGTGCCGGTGTTCTGGGCCTGCGGGGTCACCCCGCAGGCGGCGGTGATGGCGTCCCGGTTGCCGTTCGCGATCACCCATGCGCCCGGGTACATGCTGATCACCGACACCCCGGACAGCGAGTACGTCCTGGAGGTTCCCGATGCGCATTGATCTGAACTGCGACCTCGGTGAGGGTTTCGGGCAGTGGGCCCTGGCGGACGACGAGGCCCTCCTCGACATCGTCACCAGCGCGAACATCGCGTGCGGTTTTCATGCGGGGGATCCGATGATCATCCGCCGGGCCTGCGAGGGTGCGGCCGAGCGCAACGTCGCGATCGGTGCGCACGTGGGTTTCCGGGATCTGGCCGGATTCGGCCGTCGGGAACTTTCGGTGTCGCCGGCGGATCTGCGCGACGAGACGCTGTACCAGATCGGCGCGCTCGCCGGGTTCGCACGTGCCGCCGGGTCCCGTGTGTCGTACGTCAAACCGCATGGTGCGCTCTACAATTCCGCCGCGCTCGACTATGGGCGGGCCGAGGCGATCGCGTCGGCCATCGACCGGTTCACCGAACCGCTCGCGCTGATGGGCCCACCCGGCTCGCAGTTGCAGCGCGCGGCGGAAACCCACGGCATCGAATTCGTCGCCGAGGGTTTCGCCGACCGCCGCTACACCGCCGCGGGCACGTTGACCCCGCGCTCGGTGACCGGCGCCGTCATCGACGATCCCGATGTCGCCGCCGCCCAGGCCGTGCGCATGGTGTCCAGCGGAACGGTGGAGTCGATCGACGGTGACGACGTCGCGGTGTCGGTGCACAGCATCTGCGTGCACGGTGACTCGCCCGGATCCGTGCGCACGGCCCGCCAGGTCCGGCACGCCCTGGAGAGTGCCGACGTCACGCTCGGGGCCTTCGCATGACCACCCCGAGCGCCGGCACTCGAATCCTTCCGGCGGGCAACCGGGCCCTCCTCGTCGAACTGGAGTCGGAACCGTTCGTGGTGTCGCTGACCGAACGCCTCCGCCGCACCCCGGTCCCGGGTGTGGAGGACGTGCTTCCCGCGGCGCGGACGGTGCTCGTGACCACGACACCGCGGACCGACCTCGACGAGGTGCGCCGCGCGCTGCGGACGATGACCGTCGGACTCGAGGTCCACGAGGACAGCCGCGCATCCGAATCCGAGCCGGTCACCATCCCGGTCCGCTACGACGGCGCCGATCTCGCCGACGTCGCCGGCCATCTGCGGGTGAGCCGCGAGGACGTGATCGCTGCCCACACGGCGTCCACCTGGCGTTGTGTGTTCATCGGATTCGCACCGGGTTTCGCCTACCTGAGTTGCGGCGACGACCGGCTCACCGTGCCACGGCGGGCCCAGTCCCGCACCGTGGTGCCCGCCGGGTCCGTGGCCCTCGCGGGTGGCTACGGCGCGGTGTATCCCCGGTCTTCACCCGGCGGGTGGCAGATCATCGGAACGACGGACTCCCCGATGTGGAACCTCGACGCGAACCCTCCGGCGCTGCTGCAGCCGGGGCGTCGCGTCCGATTCGTCGACGAGGAAACACTGTGAGTGAACTCGAAGTACTCGAAACGGGTCCGCTCAGCCTGATCCAGGATCTGGGCCGCCCCGGCTACCTGAGTTCGGGTGTGGGCGTGTCCGGCGCCGCCGACCGCGGGTCCGCGAAGCTGGCCAATCGGCTGGTCGGGAACGACGAGAACAGCGCGTGCATCGAGGTGTTGATGGGCGGCCTCGCCCTCCGGGCGCCGCAGGTGACCATCGTCGCCGTCACCGGTGCACCCGCGACGGCGCTGCTCGACGGAATCCCGATGGGGCACGCGAGCGTCATCGTGATGCAGCCGGGACAGACGCTGCGCCTGCAGTACGCGCAGGTCGGCCTGCGCAGCTACGTCGGCGTCCGCGGTGGCGTCGCGGTGCCGGACGTGCTCGGTTCCCGCAGCACCGACACCCTCTCCGGAATCGGTCCGGAAGCGTTGAAACCCAACGATGTTCTGCCCGTCGGGACCGCGGCGACGAACTTCCCGAACGTCGACGTCGCGCCCGTCCCCCCGATGGACGCGGGAACGCTGTCGGTGCGGGTCATCGACGGCCCCCGCGACGACTGGTTCACCAACCCCGAAGCGTTGACCACGGGAGTGTGGGCCGTGTCCCCGGACACCGATCGCATCGGGGCGCGCCTGAACCGGCACGGCGACTCGCCGGCACTGGTGCGGACGTCCGAGGCCGAACTCCCCACCGAAGGTGTCGCGCTCGGCTCCATCCAGGTTCCGCCGAGCGGACAGCCCGTCGTCTTCCTCGCGGACCATCCCATCTCGGGCGGGTATCCCGTCATCGGCGTCGTCGCGGACGAGGACATCGACCGGATCGCCCAGGCTCGACCCGGTCAACTGATTCGCTTCACCACTGCGTGATCGGCCTCGCTCCGATCCCACTACAGGAGATCACCCCATCGTCATGAACAGCATCGGCACGGAACTCGACACCCCCTGGTCCCACGAGCTGTGGCGCAGCACGCTGCTCACGGAACCGCATTGTCTCGACACCGCGGTCGCGCGCCACTACGCGTCCGCGCTGCCGATCAGCTACGCCACCGAAACCGATCCGGCACAGGCGATCCGCGACGTCGCCGAAGTGGAGCGCCTCGACGTCGACAGTGTGGCGCTGACGTTCACCACCACCGAGGCGTCCACGCCGTACGAGAACCTCAAGATCTACGCGGTCGGGAAACCCGCGCCGCTCAACGAGGTTCTGCCGATCCTGTCCAGCCTCGGCGTCAACGCGCTCGACGAACGACCGGCCGCGCTGACCCGCCCGGACGGGCACCGTGCCTGGATCTACGACCTCACCGTCGATCTGGTCGCCGTGACGGACGGTCACGGGGTGACCCGGGACAGCCGGATCGCGGACGCGTTCCGGGCCGCGTGGACGGGTGAGACCGAGGTCGACGGGTTCAACGCGCTCGTCCTGCACGCCGGGCTCGGGTGGCGTCAGGTGACCGTCCTCCGCGCGTACGCCGCCTACCTGCGTCAGGCCGGGCTTCCGTACAGCCGCAGCAACGTCGAACGAGTCCTGCTGAGCAACAGTGCAATCACGAAACTCCTCGTCGAGTTCCACGCGCTCCGCCTCGACCCGGGCATCGAACGCGACGCCGCCGCGGAAGACGCGCTCGAGGGCCGCACCGTCGACGCGATCGACGCCGTCGCCGGGATCGACGCCGACCGGATTCTGCGGGCACTGCTCTCGCTGATCCGCGCCACCACCCGGACGACGTACTACGCCGAAGACCGTCGGGCCGCGCGCGCTCTCGCATTCAAGTTCGACTCCTCGTCGATCGACGAATTGCCGCTGCCCCGACCGAAATACGAGGCTTACGTGTACTCGCCCCGGATGGAGGGCGTGCACCTGCGATTCGACGACGTCGCCCGCGGCGGCATCCGGTGGTCGGATCGCCGCGACGACTTCCGCACCGAGATCCTCGGACTCGTCAAAGCGCAGGCGGTCAAGAACGCCGTCATCGTCCCCGCGGGAGCGAAAGGCGGCTTCGTCGTCAAGAACCCGCCCGTGCCCACCGGCGACGCCGCCGCCGACCGGGAGGCGATGTACTCGGCGGGCATCTCCTGCTACCGCGAATTCATCTCGAGCCTCCTCGACATGACGGACAACCTCGACATCACGACCCGGCAGGTGATCGCGCCGGAGGGCATCGTCCGGCGCGACGGCGACGACACGTACCTCGTGGTCGCCGCAGACAAAGGGACAGCGGCATTCTCGGACGTCGCCAACGCGATCGCACTCGAGCGCGGGTACTGGCTCGGCGACGGATTCGCGTCCGGCGGTTCCGTCGGTTACGACCACAAGGCGATGGGCATCACCGCCCGCGGCGCGTGGGAAAGCGTCATGCAGCACTTCCGCGAGATGGGCGTCGACACCCGCACCGACGACTTCACCGTCGTCGGCATCGGCGACATGAGCGGCGACGTCTTCGGAAACGGGATGCTGCTCAGCCCCCACATCCGCCTGCTCGCGGCATTCGACCATCGGCACGTCTTCATCGACCCCGATCCGGACCCGCAGCGGTCGTGGGACGAGCGGGCACGGCTCTTCGGGCTCGGCAGGTCGAGCTGGAAGGACTACGACAAGGCGGTCCTCAGCGACGGCGCGATGATCGTCGACCGGTCGGCGAAGTCCGTTCGGCTGACACCGCAGGCCCGGCGCGTTCTCGGGATCGACGACGATCGGGTCCTCACCACCGTCGAACTCGTGCGTGCCGTCCTCGGTGCGCCCGCGGACCTGCTGTGGAACGGCGGGGTCGGCACGTACGTGAAGGCGACGACGGAGAGCCACGCCGACGTCGGCGACAAGTCGAACGACGCGGTCCGGCTCGACGCGCCCCAACTGCGCGTCCGGGTGGTCGGCGAAGGCGGCAACCTCGGCCTGACCCAGCTCGGTCGGATCGAATACGCGCGCAACGGCGGTCGCGTGAACACCGACGCGCTCGACAACTCGGCCGGAGTCGACTGCTCGGATCACGAGGTCAACATCAAGATCGCCCTGGCAGGCGCCACCGCCGACAACACTCTCGCCGCGCAGGACCGGCGAGAGTTGCTGTCCGACATGACCGACGACGTCAGCAGGCTCGTCCTCGCCGACAACCGCAGCCAGAACGAGATGATGAGCCTGAACCGGGCACAGGCCGGCACTCTCGTCAGCTTCCACTCCCGCATGGTCGACGACCTGGAACGGCGCGGCCACGTGGACCGCGCGATCGACGTGCTCCCGACGTCCGCGCAGTTCGGCGCGCTCGAACGTGAGCAGAAGGGGCTGACGAGCCCGGAGCTGGCGCAGCTCACCGCGCAGGTCAAGCGTTTCATCAAGAGCGAAGTGTCGGGCACGACCCTCCCCGACAACGGGGTCTACGCCGGCCGGCTGCACAACTACTTCCCGCCGCGCCTCGGCCGGGAGTTCGCGCACACGGTCGCCGCGCATCCGCTGCGCCGGGAGATCGTCACGACGTCGGTCGTCAACGACATGGTCGACCGAGCGGGGATGACGTACGCCTTCCGGCTGCGGGAGGAAACGGGCGCCGACTCCGCGGAGGCGGTGAACGCCTTCACCGCGGTCACCGAGATCTTCGACCTCGGAGCGACTTTCGAGCGGATCCGGGCGGCGGCCGACACGACGCCGACGGCCGGGACGAACGCGCTGACGGTGCAGACCCAGCGACTGATCGACCGCGCGTCGCGGTGGCTGACCACGCACCGGCCGCAACCGCTGCCGCTCGAGGCCACCATCGCCCGCTACCGGCCGGTCGTCCGCGACCTCCGCCCGCGGGTCCGGGAATGGCTGCGCGGCGACGAGATCACCGCGGTGGAGCGGCGCACCGAGGCCCTCACATCGCGCGGGGCGGAGGCCGGGCTCGCCGCCGACGTGGCGGACTTGCTGCACACGTACTGCCTCCTCGACATCGTGGACATCGCGGAGATCTCACAGCACCGCCCCGAGGACGTCGCCGAACTGTACTTCGCGCTGTCGGCGCACCTGCACATCAACACCGCGCTGACCGCCGTCACGGCGCTCCCCCGGCTGGACCGGTGGCACGCCCTTGCACGTCTCGCCCTGCGCGACGACCTCTACAGCTCGCTGCGCGCCATCACCCTCGACGCGCTGTCCGTGAGCGAACCCGGCGATGACGCGGCCGACAAGGTCGACCAGTGGGAACAGCACAACGCCGCCCGGCTCGCCCGCGCGCGGGCACTGCTGACGGAAATCGAGTCGGAGGTCGCCAACGAACCCACGCTGGCGCTGATCTCCGTCGCGGCCAGGCGGATCCGGGCGATGACGCGGTAGGCGCTTCGCGCCCATGCGCCTTTCTGGTTGTTCCAGCTACCAAAAAGGCGCACAGGCCGCGGAGCGGCCTACAGTACCTGGGACAGGAATTGCTGCAGCCGTTCGGTTTCGGGCTTGTCGAACAGCTGGTCCGGCTTCCCGGTCTCGACGACGGCGCCGTGGTCCATGAACAGCACGGTGTCGGACACCTCGCGGGCGAAGCCCATCTCGTGGGTGACGACGACCATCGTCATGCCGCCCTTGGCGAGGTCGGCCATCAGCGCGAGGACACCCTTCACCAGTTCGGGGTCGAGTGCCGAGGTGGCCTCGTCGAAGAACATCACCTCGGGCTTCATCGCCAGGGCGCGGGCGATCGCGACGCGCTGCTGCTGCCCGCCCGACAGGTTCCCGGGCCGCGAGTCGGCCTTGTTGGCGAGCCCGACGAGTTCGAGCTGTTCGAGCGCCAGCGACCGCGCCTCGTCCTTGGACATCCCCTTGAGCTTGCGGGGCCCGAGGGCGATGTTGTCGACGACGGTCTTGTGCGGGAACAGGTTGAAGTGCTGGAACACCATGCCGATGCGCTGCCGCAGCTTGTCCGGGTTGTCCTTCAGCACCGACTTCCCGTCGAGCAGGACGTCGCCCTGATCGGGTTCGTGCAGCCGGTTGAGGACCCGCAGCAGGGTGGACTTTCCGGAGCCGGACGGTCCGATCACGGTGACGGTGTCGCCGGCGTCGACGTGGAGGTCGACGCCGCGGAGCACCTTGTTGGTGCCGAACGCGAGGTGCAGGTCGGTGCCAGTGAGAGAGACGGCCATCGCCTTATCCCCTTTCCACGACGATGGACTGTTCCACCGGGTCGAGCGTGCCGGACGTGTCGGCGCGGCCGGTGCGCAGGCGGTTGTCGATGTAGTTGACGAGGTGCGTCAGCGGAATGGTGAGCGCCAGGTAGAACAGGCCGGCGGCGACGAGCGGCGACAGGTTGCCGGTCTGGGCGTTGAGGTCGCGGCCGACGGCGAACAGTTCCCGCTGGCTGACGAGCAGGCCGAGGAAGTAGATCAGCGACGAGTCCTTGATCAGGGAGATGAACTGGTTCATCAGCGCGGGCAGCACCCGTCGCACACCCTGCGGAACCACGACCAGCGTCATCGACTTCCGGTAGCTGAAACCGAGCGCCCGGGACGCCTCGAGTTGTCCGGGTTCGACGCTCTGGATGCCGGACCGGAAGATCTCACCGATGTAGGCGGACGCGAGCAGTGACAGCGCGGCCGCACCGAGCCAGTACGGGTTGTTGCCGGTGAGTCCCTTGACGATGGGGCCGGCGCCGAGACCGACGATGAGGATGATGACGACGGCGGGCAGGCCGCGGAACACGTCCGTGTAGACGCGGGCGGGCCAGCGGAGCCAGCGGGTGCGGGAAATCCCGGCCATCGCGAGCAGCATGCCGAGGACGGTGCCGACGATGCCCGACGCCAACGCCAGGATCAGCGTGTTCGGCAGACCGGTCTTGAGTAGATCCGGGAACGCCCGCGTGTAGAGGTCCCAGTTGAAGAACGTGTCTTTCAGCTGCTGGAGTGTCGACTTGGGCTCCGCGACCGGGGTTTCGGTCGTGTTCTGCGAGTTCTGGGCGGCCAGCGCGGCGAAGTCCGGCAGGTCGGGCACCGGTGCCGCCTTGCTGCCGGGCTTCCAGCCCTCGGGCAGTTCGCGGGGCACCCAGTCGGAGTACAGCTGCGCCCAGGTGCCGTCTGCGATGACGGCGTCGAGCCCGGAGTTGAGGGCGTCGATGAGCGGCTGGTTCTCCTTGTTGACGGCCCAGCCCACGAAGTTGTTGACGCTGAAGGTGTTCTCGACGATCGACGTGGGATCGCCCGGCGCGATGGCGCCCTCGGCCTGCTGCGACGGCGCCACCCAGGCGTCGATCTGCCCGGACTTCAGGTTCGCGTACGCGGTGGCGTAGTCGGGGAACTTCACCGGGTTCAGCTTCAGCGTGTTCACGACGTAGTCGTCCTGGACGGTGCCCTGGACGACACCGATCCGAGTGGTCGCGGTCAGGTCGTCGAAGCCCTGGATCGGACCGCCGTTGGGAACGACGAGGGAGAAGTAGCCGAAGTCGTAGCCGTTGGTGAAGCCGACGGTGTTGCGGCGCTCGTCCGTCGTCGTGATGGACGACGATCCGACGTCGAAGCGGCGTCCGGCGACCTGGGCGAGTAGTCCGGCGAACTCGGTGCCGACGAAGTCGACGCGCAGGCCCAGCTTGTCGGCGACGGCCTTCAGCAGTTCGTTGTCGTAGCCGGTGAACTGGTTCTCGGAGTTCACGCAGATGCTCGGCGGTGCGTCGGACAGTGTGCCGACGGTGAGCACGCCGGGGGTGATGAGGTTCAGTTTCGACGCGTCGATCTGGTCGATCGGGGTGGTCGAGGGCGTCGTGTAGCGGTCCTCGGCCACGGCGCCGGAGGCGGCGAGATTGGTCGGGGCGGCGGTGGCCGCGCCGACGCCGGGTGGCGAACACAGATCCTGCGGTGCCGCCCCCGACGTCTCCCCGTCACTCGAACACGACGACAGGGTCAGCGCCAGCAGGGCGGTGAGCAGTAGCGCCACCACCACACGGATCTTCGCTCCGACGGAAGAAAACATGGTGAGCAGCGTAACCCTGGCGGTCGGTATTTCCGGGGTCGGAGGACGTGCGGGGCGACGCCCGTCACTCTCCTTGTTTGTCATACAAACAAAGTCCAGTTATTGTTTGTCATACAAACAAGCGGGAGGCGGTCATGGTGTCGCAGACGGGCCGAGCAGCGCGTGCCACTCGGGAGTCCGGTCGCCAGACTCGCGACGCCCTGTTCACCGCCGCCACCGAACTCTTTCTCGAGCACGGCGAGGGCGTCCCCATCACGCAGATCTGTGCCGCCGCGCGGGCCCACCCCAACCAGGTGACCTATTACTACGGTTCCAAGGAGCGGCTCTTCGTCGAGGTCGCGTGCGCTGCCGTCCTGCGTGCCGGCAAACGGGCCGAGGACGACGCGGCCACCGCCGAGACCGTCGGCGACTACACGGAGAAGCTCGTCGGCTCCCTCCTCGGGCCCGGCGCGCCCAGCGTCGAACTCTTCACCTCGGCGATGCTGATGACGGGACGCCGCGGCGAACTGCGCGACCTCATCACCGACACCCTCCGCACCCTGCACTCCTCGGGCGAGGACGCGCTGATCCGCACCCTGATGCGCACCGGCTGGAAACTGCGCGCCGGCATCGACGTCGAATCGAAGGCGTTCTGGTCGGCGATCTTCGGCCTCGTGATCCAGAAGACCGCCACCGGCGAGAGCTTCGGCTACTCGCTCGAGGAGGCCGTCGCCGTCATCTTCGCGAACCTCCAGATCCCCGAGACCGTCCGCAACACCTCCATCGACTGACCTTCTCTCCTCCAAGGAGCGCGATGAACATCGTTCGCGTATTCGACAGCAACGTCCGGAAGACGCCCGACAAGGCCTTTCTCCATTTTCAGGGACGCGACCATACGTATGGTTCCGTGCAGGACGGCAGCCGCCACGCCGCCGCCCTGCTACGGAAACTGGGGGTCGGGCACGGCGACCGCGTCGCTCTGATGTGTTTCAACACCCCCGGCTTCGTCTACGCGGTGCTCGGCGCCTGGCGCATCGGCGCGGTGGTGGTGCCGGTCAACCACAAGATGCAGGCACCCGAGGTCGACTACATCCTGCGGCACGCGCAGGTGAAGGTATGCGTCTTCGACGGCGACCTCGCACCCGTCATCGAGCGACTCGAGACGCCGGTGCAGCTGCTGTCCACCGACACCGCCGTGGAGGGCCACGCCTTCTTCGACGACGCGATCGCGGACCTGGACGGCATCGACGGCATCGAGCCGGACGAGAACGACCCCGCGGAAATCCTCTACACGTCCGGCACCACCGGCGCGCCCAAGGGTTGCGTGCACAGTCATCGCAACGTCGTGCTCGTGGCGACCACGGCCGCCCTCGGTCTGTCGATCACCCGCGACGAGCGACTGCTGATGGCCGTCCCGATCTGGCACGCGTCGCCGCTCAACAACTGGCTGATGGCGACGCTGTACATGGGCGGCACCGTCGTGCTCGTCCGCGACTATCATCCCGTCCACTTCCTGGATGCGGTACAGCAGCAACGCATCACGCTGTGCTTCGGGCCGCCGGTCATCTACACCACGGCGCTGAATGCGGTACCAAACTTCGCTGACTACGACCTGTCCAGCGTCCGGGCCTGGCTCTACGGCGGCGGACCTATCGGCGCCGATGTGGCGCGCCGACTCGTCGAGTCGTACCGGACCACCCGCTTCTACCAGGTGTACGGGATGACGGAGACCGGTCCCGTCGGGGCCGTCCTCTACCCGGAGGAACAGCTCGCGAAGGCCGGCTCGATCGGCCGGGCGGCGCTCGCCGGCGTCGACATGCGCCTGGCCGGGCCCGACGGCGTCGACGTGCCCGCCGGGGAGATCGGCGAGATCTGGCTGCGTACCGAGACCGTGATGCAGGGGTACCTCGACGATCCCGACGCCACCGCAGCTGTGTTCGCCGACGGCGGCTGGTACCGCACAGGCGATCTCGCACGCCAGGACGACGACGGGTACCTCTTCATCGTCGACCGGGCGAAAGACATGATCATCACCGGCGGCGAGAACGTCTATTCCAAGGAGGTGGAGGACGCCATCTCCGGCCATCCCGACGTCGTGGATGTCGCGGTGGTGGGCCGGCCGCACCCCGAGTGGGGCGAGACCGTCGTCGCGCACGTCGTGTGGCGTGAACCGGACGTCGTGGGTGCCGACGACATCCGCGACTACCTGTCGGACAAGCTGGCGCGCTACAAGATTCCCCGCGACTACGTGTTCGCCACCGTGTTGCCCCGCACCCCCACCGGCAAGATCCAGAAGCACCTGATCCGCTCCGCGAGCTGACTCACGAAAGACACTGTCATGACTACTTTTTCCGAAACGGATATCACCCATCCCGCACCCCACCGGACGCACACCGTGCTCAACCAGTCGGTGCCCCGCGCCGACGTCAACGAGTTCACCCTCGACACGGTGCTGGCCGAGGGCGTGCGCCGCCACGACGCCGACTGGGCCACCGGCGAACTCACCGACATCGGCGCACTCGTCGGCAGCGCCACGTTCCAGCACGACGCCGAACTCGCCAACACGATCATCCCCGAACTGAAGACGTTCGACCGCTGGGGCAACCGGATCGACGAGGTCGAATACCATCCCGCGTACCACCGGATCATCTCCGCGGCCGTCGCGCACGGGGCGCACACGTCGGCGTGGGCCGACCCGAAGGCCGGTGCGAATGTCGCTCGCGCAGCGGCATTCATGATGTTCGCGCAGATCGAACCCGGACACTCCTGCCCGATCTCGATGACCAACGCCGTCATCCCCTCCCTCGACCTGCAACCCGACGTCGCCGCGATCTGGAAACCCCGCGCACTGTCCCGCAGCTACACCCCCGAACTCGACGCACCCGGCAAGGCGTCCGCGATCTTCGGCATGTCCATGACGGAGAAGCAGGGTGGCTCCGACGTCCGGGCCAACACCACCGTCGCGACACCCGCCGGACGCGGCGGTCCCGGCGCCGACTACCTGCTGACCGGGCACAAGTGGTTCTGCTCCGCGCCGATGTCCGACGCGTTTCTCGTGCTCGCGCAGGCGGAAGGCGCGGGCGGCGACGGCCTCTCGTGCTTCCTGCTGCCGCGCATCCTCCCGGACGGCACCCGCAACGTCTTCCGCATCCAGCGGCTGAAGAACAAGCTGGGCAACAAGTCCAACGCGTCGTCCGAGATCGAACTCGACGGCACCGTCGGCGTCATGGTCGGCGAACCGGGACGCGGCGTCCGCACCATCCTCGAGATGGTCGCGCGCACCCGCCTCGACTGCGTGCTCGGCAGCACCGCGGGCATGCGGCAGTCCGTCGCCGAGGCGGTGTGGCACGCCCGGCACCGCTCGGCGTTCGGGAAGGTCCTGGCCGATCAGCCGGCCATGACGTCGGTGCTGGCCGACCTGGCGCTGGAGTCGGAGGCGGGCACCGTCACCGCGCTGCGCCTCGCCCGGGCGCACGACGAGGACGCGAGCGAGCAGGAACGCAGCTTCCGCCGGCTCGCGACCGCGGTCGCGAAGTACTGGATCTGCAAGCGCGGCCCGCACCACGCCTACGAGGCGCTGGAATGCCTGGGCGGCAACGGTTACACCGAGGACTTCCCGCTCGCCCGCCGCTACCGGGAGCAGCCCGTCATGGCCGTGTGGGAGGGGTCGGGCAACGTCATCGCCCTCGACGTCCTGCGCGCGATGACCCGCGAACCCGACAGCGTCGCCGCATTCGACGCCGAGGTGAACCTGGCCCGCGGCAGCAGCGTGGTGCTCGACGAGCACCTCGAGCGGGTCCGTCGTCAGCTCGGCGAACTCGCCGGACTCGACCCTGCGGCCGCCCAGTTGCGCGCCCGCACCGTCGTCGAATCGATGGCCCTCGCCCTGCAGGCGTCGCTGCTGACCCGGTTCTCGCCCACCGCCGTCGCAGATGCATTCGTCGACGCCCGCCTCGGCCCCGACCGCACCCACGAGTACGGCACCCTGTCCCCGGCCGCCGATCTCGGGACCATCCTCAGTCGGGCGTAGGCGACTCCGCCGCCCGTGCGCCTTTTTGGGCTCTACTGACTCATTCGTGGGTGGGTTCGGCCGGGTAGTTGTGGTCGAGCGCCCCCGAGGCTGAGCATCGCGAGTGCGATGACGGCCTCGGGGGTGTGGAACCCGAATCCGCGTCGGGTGATGAGGCGGATTTTGGTGTTGACCGATTCGATGCGCCCGTTGGACAGGCCGTGTTCGATGGCGGCGAGGATGGCGGGTTTGTGGGCGCGGATGCTTTTCTGCAACGCGACAAAGGCCGGGATCCGGGACCGTCTCGCCCAGCCGATCCATCGATCGAGTTCGGTGGCGGCGTTCTCGGCCGGGAGTTGGAAGATCAACCGCAAGGTTTCCTTGAGTAGGTAGGCGCGGTGCAGCACCGGGTCGTGCAGTTCGATCCACCGCAGCGTCGCCTGCTGCCCGGTGGTGAGGGTGTCCGGGTTCTTCAGCAACGCCCACCGGCTGCGTTTCACCGTTTGAGCTGGTCCGCCCTTCGGGCGGCGGCGTGGTTTCCAGCCGCCGCCGCGGGAGGCGTTCTCGGTGGCCCGGGCCCGGTTCCACGCGGCCCGGCGGACCGCGTCGAGGGCTTCGGTGGCCCAGGCGACCACGTGGAACGGGTCCGCGCAGCGGATCGCATCCGGGCAGTACCGGGCCACCACCGATCCGATCCACCCGGCCGCGTCCGAGGTGACGTGGGTGATTTTCGCGCAGCGTTCGGGCCCGAGCCGGTCGAAGAACCCGGACAGGGTGGCCGCGTCGCGGCCGGGGGCGGCCCACACCAGCCGGCCGGAGTCGTGGTCGACGACGACCGTCAGATACTTGTGGCCCTTCTTGTAGGAGATCTCGTCGATCCCGATCCGACGCAGCCCGGCCAGCGGGTCCCGGGCGGGTGCGGTGTCGGCCCACACCCGGTCCACGATCGCCCCGACCGTGCGCCAGGCGGTGCGCGTCACCTCGCAGGTCGCGGCCTTCGAGGTGTGCGTGGCCAGCCACGCCACCGTCTGGTCGAACGCGTGGGTGTGCCCGGCGCGGTGCCGGGCCCAGGGCACAGCGGCCACCGTGACCCCGTGTTCGCGGCAGGACACCCGTGGGGCGTCGGCCTCGATAAAGGTGCGGACCAGGCCGCAGTCCGGGCCGCGCCATCGCCGCCGCCCGGTGCCGCCGTCGTAGCCGGGGCTACGCCGACCGCACAGCCCGCACCGGGACCGGGCCCGGGCCTGCGGCCGGACCGCGACGATCACCGCCACGGCCGTGGCATCGAAATCAACGTGCTCGATCACCGTCTTTTCGACACCCAACACCTGACGCCATATCCTGGCTTCGCGCACGCCGTTCTCCCACACATGTAGCCGACTGACCCTAGACAAGCCAGAACGCTACTGGGACAACGGCGTGCGCCCTTACAATGCCCAGCTACCACCCACGATCACAGCAGTAGAGCCCCTTTTTGGTAGCTGGAACAACCAGAAAGGCGCACAAGCCCGGAGGGCCTACTTCAGTACCGTCGGACCCAGGAACTCGCACACCTGCAGGGCGAGAGCGAGATCCAGCTTGCTGTGGGTGCCGGTGGCGGGCTCGCCGAGGGCTTTGGTGATGCGGTATTTGACGGTGTTGCGGTGCAGGTTCATCTGCTGGGCGGTGTGGAGGTGGCTCTCGCCGGTCGCGAAGTAGGTGCTCAGCGTGGTCCGCAGTGTCGCGGCCTGGTCGGTGTTCTCCGCGAGCGGGCCGAGGACCTCCCACACCCAGGCCCGGGTGGAGTCCAGGTTCTCGGCGAGGAGCGAGACGACGGCGACGCCGCGGTCGCCGAAGCCGACGATCGGCCGGGCCGGGGTGTTGGGCACGGTGGCGACGGAGTAGGCGGCGCGGGCCTGTTCGTGTGACCGCCGGAATCCCGCGACCCCGGTTGCGGGCAGTCCGATCGCGGTCCGGATGCCCGGGTTCGCGGGCAGGGCTGCGGCGAGTTCGGTGGTGTCGAGGACGGGCTTCCGGCGGCCGAAAGGGAGCCAGGCCCACAGGGTTCGGCGGTCGATGGCGGTGACGATGGGTGCGGAGTCGGTGGCGAGGTGGCGGGCGAGATCCCGCACGTAGTGGTCGAGGGTGTTGAGGCTCGCCTCGGTGTCGGGACCGGTGGACCACAGGATCATCGCGACGTGCGTCTGCTCGAGCCGGTAGTGCGTTTCGGCCTCGAACGCGGACCCGTCGTCGCCCGTTCCGGTGAGGAGGGTGTGGATGGTCGACGAGTGGACGTTGCCGCGGGCACCCAGCCAGCGCCGTCGTTCCTGCTCGTAGGCGTCGAACACGTACAGCGTGATCCAGTCGATGTAGCTGTACACGACCTCCGAAATGTGTTTGAGCACAGCGAGGGTCAGCGGTCCGGACAATTGGAGGGAGCTGACCTCGTCGTAGCAGATCTTGATCAGGTCGTCCTGGCCCATGTGGTACGCGCGGACCAGCGAGTTCGACGACACGTCACGTTGCGCCAGCCGTAGCGCGTACTCCACGGCGGCGGTGGTGGGCTGCAGGTGATCGACGGGAATGTCGTTGGCGAGGACGTGCACGATCGTCGAGACATTGCCGTTCACGCTCGCCTCGAGCAGTTCGACGAGTTGCGGGTCTTCGTCGAGTTGGTCGATCTCGTGCGCGAGCAGCGCGCTCATCGAGCGGGTGATCTCCGCTTGCCGCACATCGAGTTTCCGGGCGATACCGGCGACGATGTCGAGGACCTCGGCTTCCGCCATCGCGGGCACCCGCGCCATGCGGCGCCTGGCACCGGCGCCGCGGTCGCCGGGGGCGGGACTGCTCACAGCACGTCCCCTCCGCCCTTCCGCAGATAGCGCAGGGCCGATTGCGCCGCGTTGTACCCACACATGCCGTGTGCCCCGGCGCCGGGCGGAGTCGATGCCGAACACAGGTACGTGCCGGGGATCCCGGTGCTGTACGGGTCGAGGGCGATGCGCGGCCGCAGCACTACCTGGGTTTCGGTGTTGGCTCCGCCGATGATGTCGCCGCCGACGTAATTGGGATTCGACGCGGCCAGACGCGCCGGTCCGCTACTCACCGTGGCGACGACGCGGTCCCGGAAGCCAGGGGCGAACCGTTCGATCTGCGCGGTGATCGCCGCCGTCGCGTCGCCTGTGTAGCCGTGCGGGACATGGGCGTACGCGTACAGCGGATGCAGATCGCCGTTCGAACGACTGCGATCGGCGAGGTATTGCTGACCGAGGAGGACGAACGGCCGCTCCGGCATCCGGCCCGCGGCGACGTCGCGTTCGGCGGCCGCGATCTCGGCGAAGCTGCCGCCCAGGTGGACGGTCCCGGCGCGTCCACATTCGGGATCGGCCCACGGCACCCCGCCCTGGATAGCGAAGTCGACCTTGAAGGCGGCGGGCGCGTGCTTGAACCGCCGGTACGCACGGGCCACCCGGTCGGGCAGGCGAGCGCCCAGGATGCCGAGCGCGGCGGACGGCGCGACGTCCAGCAGGACGACGTCGGCGGGCGGAAGTTCGGTCCGATCGCGGACGTGGACACCGGTGGTGATCTTGCCGCCCCGGTCGGTGAGCAGGGCGGCGAGTGCGCCGGTGATCGACTGCGATCCGCCCTCGGCGACCGGCCAGCCGTAGCGGTGCCCGGCGGCGACGATCATCATCCCGACCGCGGACGTCGCGGGCCGGTCGAGGCGGTAGTAGGCGTGCGCGGCGGCGCCGCCGAACAGTGCGCGGGCCTTGTCGGTGCGCCACCAGCGGGCGGTCGTGGTCGCCGGGAGCAGGGCCCGGGGTCCGAAGCTGGCGAGCCGGAGTGGGTGCCGGGGCACGTTCGCGATCGGACGCATGAGGTCGGCGGCGAGGTCGTCGAATCCGTCGGCGAGCCCGCCGAACATGCGCTGCCAGCGCGCGCCGTCCTCGCCGAGTCCGGCGGCGGTGGCCGCGATCGAGCGGTGCAGCAACCCTGCCTCACCGGAGTCGAGGGGGTGGGCGCAGTCGATCTCCGGCCACTTCCACGTCAACCCGTACCGGCCGAGGTCGAGTGTCTGCAGATACGGTGACCCGGCACCCATCGGGTGGAACGCCGAGCACTCGTCGTGCAGGAGTCCGGGGACGGTGAGTTCGCCGGAGCGGGTGCCGCCGCCGATGGTGTCGGCGGCCTCGAGGACCTGGACGTCGACGCCGTGCCGGGCGAGGTGGACCGCGGCGGCGAGCCCGTTGGGCCCGCTGCCGACCACGACTGCGGTGGTCACGGCCGCACCACCAGATCTGTCTCCTGCATCCTCGCCTCCCGTGTCCGCACGTTCGAGCCGTCTCCTTCCAGTGTCCACTGCACGTCGAACGGAATGGGACCGTTCGGCAGCCACGGCTGCTCGTTGATAGCGTCGGACACCTTGTAGACATCCCAGGGGCGCAAGTCGTCAAGCAGCCCGGGTGGTGCGGCGGTGGTCCCAGGCGATGTGTTCGTCGTAGTGGGTGCGGTGGCGGAGGCAGCCGTGGAGGATGCCGACGAGGCGGTTGCCCAGGGCGCGGAGAGCTTGGTGGTGGAGGTCGCCGGCGTCGCGTCTCTGGTCGTAGAAGTCGCGGGCGCCGGGGCTGGACGAGAGTGCGCAGAATGCCCATTGGTCGATGGCGTCGTAGAGGCGCCGGTTGCGGACGTGGCGGGCGAGCACCGCGCGTTTTTTGCCGGACGCGACAGTTAGCGGGGAGGTGCCGGCGTAGTTTCTGCGAGACTTGGTGGTGGTGTAGCGGTCGGGGTCGTCCCCGAATTCACCGAGCACCCGGGCGCCGAGTATGACACCAAGTCCTGGCAGGGAGCGGTAGATGTCGGCGTCCGGGTGTGACTCAAAATGTGTTGCCAATTCGGCCTCGAGTTCGGTGATCTGCCGGTTCAACTCGACGATGAGGCCGATCGCAGCTCTGGTGGTGGCAGCGAACGCGGCAGCGACCGGCGGCGGAGCAGCGAGATGTTCGACCCTCAGTCCGGCCTGGATGTCGCGGGCCCGGGTGTCGAGGTTGCGTTGCCGGCCAGCCTTTTTGAGGGCGGATCGAATCGCCGGCAGGGTCAGGTGCGCGGCCTCGGCGGGAGTCGGGGCGCGACCGAGCACGGCGAGCGCGTCGCGGTCGTGCAGGTCGTCGAACACCTCCAGCGCGGCCGGGTAGTACTCCCGCAGTGCCGAGCGCAGTGAGTTGGTCTGCCGGGTGCGGGCCCAGATCAGATTCTGGTGTCCGCGGGCGAGGACCTTGATCGCCTCCACGTCCGCGCTATCTCCGGCGATCGGGCGATGATTGTGCCGGTCGGTGCGCACCAGGTCCGCGAGCAGCTTGGCGTCACCGGCGTCGGACTTCGCGCCCGAGACGTGGTGCCGGTCTCGGTAGCGCGCGGCCGCGAGCGGGTTGACCGCGTACACCTGATAGCCGGCGGTGGTCAGCGCCTGTACCCACAGGCCGCGGTCGGTTTCGATGCCGACAACTACTTGACCTGGTTCTTCGGCGTGCTCGGCTACCAGTTCATGGAGCTGCCGGATGCCGGCCAGCCCTTCCGGCAGCCGCCGAGATGCCAACCTCCGCCCGGCCTCGTCCATCAGATACACATCGTGATGCTGTTCGGCCCAATCGTCGCCGACGAAGATCATCGATCACCGCCCCTTCCTTCGGTTTTCGCTCAATCAATTTCGAGCTCGAGGACACCCGGCGGCTACCTAATGGACCAGTGCTCGAGGTTGGCACGACATCCCATCAGCGCTACAGGCGACCTCACCGACCGGCCGGGGCACGCTCTACAATCAGGAATCTGAATCGACCCTCACTCCAGGCTCTCGCAGTGCTCACCGGCCGGCGGCTCGGTGATCAGCTTCCCCCTCGTGATCCGTTTCCTGTCGAAGGCTCGCTGATCGACTCCCATTAGGTTCCCCGCTCGATGACGCCGAGGGCGGCGTCGATCACCTTGTACTGCTGAGTGCCCCTGTGGATGGGCTGCGATTCGATCCACGCGACGACGAACTCGCCAGGAGCGAAGTTGCAGCGCCGCTGGAGTGCCGCGATCAGGAACTCGTTGTGCAGGTGACCGTCACCGAAGTTGAATGCCACCAGCGAGTTGCAGCTGAACTCCGCCTCGCGCAGCGAGTAGGTGTCGATGTCGTCGCCGAGGTGGCGCATCATCAGCGAGAACAACGCCCGCCCCTGGCTGTGCATCGACCGCCAGCCGAGCAGTTGGTGCATCACCACGTCCGCGACCTCCGGCGGGTAGGTGGCGAGCAGCTGGGTGCGCGTGTTCTTGGTGGGACGGATGATGTGCTCGTCGAGCTTCTCCTCGGCGCCCGGTGCGAAGGCCCAGGTGGCGGACGCCCAGTTGCCGGCGTACTGCCGCATCGAGGGCAGGAACGAGACGAGGTCGGGGCGCAGGTTGCCGAGGATCGGGAAGAACACCAGGGCGGCGACGATCACCGCGGTCAGCCACACCGAGGACATGTCGGCGACGCCGTACCCGTCCCAGGCGGGGAATCCGAGGAACAGGAAGATCGACGCGTAGGCGAACAGCAGGTTCCACTCGAGCGGCACCGCCAGCGGGAACGTGGACAGGATGAACAGGTGGAACGCGACCATCAGCGCGACTGCGAGCAGCGTCAGCGTGCGGTTGGTGGAGAACAGCAGCACCAGCGGGGTCACCACCTCCACGACCGTCCCGAGCACATGGGCGACACCACCGGCGACGATCGACGGTCGCAGGTCCTCGGGGAAGTTGCGGTAGTGCGCGCGCTTGATCTTCTTGAACGGCATCCACGGGGTGTTGCTCAGCATCGGCGGCACCACCATCGAGAAGTGGTGCCCGAGCTTGGAGACGCCCGCCCCGACCCACACCGAGACGATCAGCAGCTTCAGCGCGATGATCATGTCAACGAACGGCAGGACCCCGAAGAAGACGATCGCGGGCAGGTACTGCTCGCTGCGAGCCGCGATGAAGATGACCTTGTCGCGCAGACCGATCAGCACCAGCAGCGCGATCAGGGGAAACAGCACCGCGGGGCGGACGAGTCCGGAGTTGTCGGTGATAGCCGCGTCGATCGACGGCGTGTGTACTCCCGGAAGTATCAGCGCCACAATGATGTTGAGCAGTAACGCCGCGTAGATCAGGACGTCGCCGACGGTGCGGGTGTCGCCCGAGGTGAACGGCACCTTGCCCGGCCACGGTGGGAGCCGGATGGTCCCGGGGCGCAGCCAGTACAGGATGCCGCCGGTCATCGGCTTGAAGTGCCCGGCGAGCGGACCCCACGAACCGGCGAGACCCACCGATTCGAGCAGCACCGTCCACAGGATCAGCTTCTGGTAGACGATCGGCTGGTTCCACCAGGCGCCGACGTCGAGGACGTTCAGGCCGGACGTGAACGTCGCGAGCGACAGTCCGATGCCGAGATAGAGGACGAGCAGTTTCAGAATGTAGATGGTGTGCACCATCTTCGGGGTTCCGAAGCCGTAGTCGACCCAATGGGTCGACATGGCGTGCAGGCGATCGCGGAACGGAAGATCGAGGAAGGTGGCGGGGTCGACTTCGGGGAAGTTCCCGGTCTTGAATCCCATGGGAGGCTCCTGAGGGTAGGGGGCATCGCCTCGGGTGCTCCCGAGGTGTGGGGTGTTACTGGATCAGCTGACGGCGGCAGGTCGGTGGCGACTCCGCAGTCCCGGCTTGTCGATCTTGCCGACAGGGTTGCGGGGCAGCGCGTCGACGATGTGAATGGCCACCGGCAGTTTGACTTTCGTGAGCCGGCTACTCAGGTGCTCGGCCAGGACATCGTGGGTGACGGCGGTGTCCGGGTACGTCACCACGTAGGCGACCGGCACTTCGCCGTACACGTCGTGCGGGGCACCGATCACGGCCGCCTCGAGAACGTCGTCATGGGTGGCGAGAGCGTTCTCGATCTCCTTGGGGTAGATGTTCTCCCCGCCGCGGATGATCATGTCCTTGATGCGATCGACGAGGGTCAGGTAGCCGTCCTCATCGAGTCGGCCGACGTCGCCGGTGTGCAACCAGCCGTCGACGACGGTGCGTTCCGTTTCCTCGGGGCGGCCGAGGTAGCCACGCATCACGTTCGCGCCCCGGATCACCACCTCGCCGACCGCCCCCGCCGGCACCGGTGCCCCGGACTCGTCGACGATCGCGATGGTCTGCCCCGGCAGCGCGGGGCCGACGGTGCCCGGCTTGCGAAGGCCCTCCGGCGGATTGCACGCGGACGCGCACGTGCCCTCCGTCAGCCCGTAGCCCTCGACGATGACGAGTCCGAAACGCTGTTCGGCGTGGTCGAGGAGTTCCTTGGAGATCGGTGCGGCCCCGCAGACCGCGAACCGCAGCGAGGAGGTGTCGCCGACGGTGTCCTGGGAGACCAGGAGGGCGTAGATGGTCGGGACCGCGGAGAAGTACGTCGGCCGCAGGCGGGCGACGTCGTCGAAAAACCGGGCCGGTGAGAAGCGCCCCGTGACGCTCAGCTGACCGCCGGCGAGCATCGGGGTCAGGAAGCTGACGCAGATCGCGTTGACGTGGAACAGCGGGAGGATCAGGAGGCAGTGGTCGTCGGCGGTCAGCGAGAAATGCTGCACCATCGAGGAGCTCATGAACTGCAGGTTGTCGTGGGTGAGCATCACGCCCTTGGGGCGTCCGGTCGACCCGGACGTGTAGATCAGCAGGGCGAGGTCGTCTCCGCCGGCGGTGGTGCCGGGTGCCCAGGCGGGGTCGGGGGTGGTCGCCATGTCGCCGACGGCGATCGCCGGACGGCCACCGGTCGGTGCGTCAGGTCCCTCGTTGACGACGAGAACCGCTGTGGCGTCGTCGATCTGGTACTCCGCCTCGCTTGCGGTGAACGTGGGATTGACCGGGGTGGCGGCCGCACCGATCCGCCAGGAGGCCATCAGGGCGATGAGCAGTTCCGCCCGGTTCGGCAGCATGATCGCGACGACGTCGCCACGTCCGACACCGTTCTCGGACAACTGTGCGGCGAAGGCGTCGACCCGCTCCGCGAACTGGCGGTACGTCAGTTCGAGTCGGTCGTCGCGCAGGCACGGCGCGTCAGCACGCTGTGTGGCGAGGTCCCAAGCGAAATAGCCGATGTGCGACACGATTTCGTCCGCCCTTTCGTTGTGGTGTGATCCACAACACTATCGAGGGGTTTTCGTGCAAGAAACGGCCTCTGGGGCTCGAGTTCGGGCGGTTCGTTGTCGGTTGAGCACAATCGCGACCGTCCGGGGGTTGACACCGTGCCGCGGGCGTGGTCAATATATGCAAACGCTTAGAAAATAAGCAGATGCTTAGAACTGAGGGGCTGCAGGTCCGCACCGACTGCCGTCCACCACGTCAATCGGTAGGAGTTACTCATGCCCGAGGCCGTTATCGTCTCCATCGCCCGTTCCCCGATCGGTCGCGCCATGAAGGGATCGCTCAAGGGCATGCGCCCCGACGACCTCGCGGCGCAGATGGTCCAGGCGGCACTCGACAAGGTGCCCGCGCTCGATCCCACCGACATCAACGACCTCATCCTGGGCTGCGGCCTGCCCGGCGGCGAGCAGGGTTTCAACATGGGCCGCAACGTCGCGGTCCAGCTCGGCTACGACTTCATCCCCGGCACCACCATCACCCGGTACTGTTCGTCGTCGCTGCAGACCACCCGCATGGCACTGCACGCGATCAAGGCCGGTGAGGGCGACGTCTTCATCTCCGCCGGCGTCGAGACCGTCTCCCGGTTCGTCAAGGGCAACTCCGACTCGCTGCCCGACACCCAGAACCCGCTGTACGCCGACGCGCAGACCCGCACCGAGAAGCTCGCGCAGGGCGGCCAGCAGTGGGTCGACCCGCGTGAGGAGGGGCTGGTCCCCGACACCTACATCGCGATGGGCCAGACCGCGGAGAACGTCGCGCAGATCACCGGCATCACCCGTGAGGAGCAGGACCGGTGGGCGGTGCGCTCGCAGAACCGCGCCGAGGAGGCCATCAACGCCGGTTTCTTCGAGCGGGAGATCACCCCGGTGACCCTGCCCGACGGCACCGTCGTGTCCACCGACGACGGTCCCCGCGCCGGTACCACCTATGAGGCCGTGAGTCAGCTCAAGCCGGTGTTCCGTCCGGATGGGACCGTGACCGCCGGTAACGCGTGCCCGCTCAACGACGGCGCCGCCGCTCTGGTGATCATGTCCGACACCAAGGCCAAGGAGCTGGGGCTGACCCCGCTGGCCCGGATCGTGTCCACCGGGGTGTCCGGTTTGTCGCCGGAGATCATGGGGCTGGGCCCGATCGAGGCGTCCAAGCGGGCCCTGGCGATCGCGGGACTGGGCATCTCCGACATCGACCTCGTCGAGATCAACGAGGCGTTCGCGGTGCAGGTGATCGGCTCCGCCCGTGAGTTGGGCATCGACGAGGACAAGCTGAACGTCTCCGGCGGCGCGATCGCTCTCGGTCACCCCTTCGGCATGACCGGTGCCCGCATCACCGCGACCCTGCTGAACAACCTGACCACCCACGACAAGCAGTTCGGCCTCGAAACCATGTGCGTCGGAGGCGGACAGGGCATGGCGATGGTCCTCGAGCGGCTGTAGGCGGCTCCGCCGCCCGTGCGCCTTTTTGGTAGCCAGAACAACCACAAGGGCGCACGGGTGCGAAGCGCCTACGCCAGGCCCGACAGCGGCGGCGGAGTGTTCTCGTCACGCCAGGCGATGGCCTCCTTCAGAGTGCCGAGGTCGTAGTCGGGACCACCCACGCCCACGGTGAACAGGGTGACGCCTGCGTCGACATGGGCTGCCGCATCGTCGACACCCGGCCACGACGTGGAGTGCTGGATGCTGTCGGGGCTGCGTCCGGCATCCCGTGCGTATCCGGCGAGGATCCCCGACTTACGTTTGTACGTGTCCATGTCGCTGAAGCTGTGCCAGATGTCGCCGTACTGCCCGACCAGCGGCAGCGTCTTCTTCTCGCCGCCGCCGCCGATGAGGATCGGAATGTGCCGGGTGGGTGCGGGTTCCAGCTTGGCGAACCGGGCGGTGATCCGCGGAAGGTACTCGGCGAGCAGGTTCAGCCGCGACCCCGCGGTGCCGAATTCGTAGCCGTACTCGTCGTAGTCGCGCTCGAACCAGCCCGAGCCGATGCCCAGGATCAACCGTCCGCCGCTGATGTGGTCGACGGTCCGGGCCATGTCGGCGAGCAGATCCGGGTTCCGGTAGCCGGCACACGTGACGAGCGCACCGATCTCCACTCGCTCCGTCTGCTCGGCGAACGCCCCGAGCATCGTCCAGCACTCGAAGTGGGCGCCGGCCGGATCGCCGTACAGCGGATAGAAGTGGTCCCAGTTGAAGACGATGTCGACGCCGGCGTCCTCGGCCCGCAGCACCGCGTCGCGGATCAGCCCGTAGTCGGGCGCGTGCTGCGGCTGAAGCTGGACACCGATGCGAACTGGACGAGTCATTCGTGGCTCCTCGGAGTAGACGTTGGGCCTTCCCGATCCATAGTGCTCGCGCGACGGTCGGGCGCACAACGAACCCGCCGAGCGGGCGAATGTACCGTCCGGCGCCCCAGATACGCCAAGCGGTACATTCACCCGGTTGTCGGCGCGTCTTCCGCCCATCGTCTCCGTAACGGATGAGGACGCATCACCGCCCGACCACACGGCGGACGTGGAAGACTGCGTGTGTGAAGGTCACGCAGAGGCCTGACCCGCCGACCGGGATCCGGCGGGCGTTCTTCCGCGCGCCGATCTACCTCTACCGCGTCCACCTCGGCTTTCTCCTCGGTGGCCGATTCCTGCTCCTCGAACACGTGGGGCGCAAGACCGGCGTCCGGCGGCAGGTCGTGCTCGAGGTGGTCAACCACGACGCCGTCGGCGACGGGTACGTGCTGGCCGCCGGGTTCGGTCCCAAGTCCGATTGGTACCGGAACCTGCGTGCACAACCGAGCGCGAAGATTCAGGTGGGCCGCCGGCGACGCTCGGTGACAGCCGAATTCCTCGATTCCGAGACCGGTGCGGACTTCATGGCGCATTACGCGGCGGAGCATCCGAAACTCGGACTGCGGATCGCCAAAGGCATGGGCTTCGACGTCGACGGCAGCGCGGCCGACTTCCGGGCGGCGGGCCGTGAAATCCGTTTCGTTCGGTTGCGCCCCCGCGCCTGAGGCACCTCAGTTCAGCCGCACCCCGCCCGCGAGCAGCATGGTGCGCAGGACGAATGCCGCCTCGGGGCCGATGATCTCCCCGACCAGGGTGAGGTAGCGGTCCACGTACTCCGGTCCGTGCGGGGCGACCGTCGGGTAGTCGGGGTCGGACGGATCGAGGTGATGGGCGACCTCGTGGAGCACCACCAGTTCGCGGAACGCCCAGGCGTTGCCGTTCCGATGCTCGGGTACTGCGATTGTCGCGCAATCGCTTTCGTAGTGGGCGGCCTTGTTGCCCGACCGCGCGCGGACGTGAACCGGGGTGGCCGCCCGCGTCCACGTCGACCGCACCCAGTTCAGGGCGAGCACCCGGTCCACGTAATCCTGCACCGAATCGATCGACGCGAACTTGCGTTCCACCGGCAGCGTCACCTGCGACCCCAGAACGTCGACGACGCGCAGCCCGCGCTCGTCGGCGCGGTCGAACATGGTGCGCACGAGGGCTTCCGCGTCGTACACGGCGGTCCGCTGTGTGTCGCGGGGCCGCTTCACGACGGGATCTGCTTGCGGGCGGTCGACAGTTCGGGTGAGTTGCTCAGGCGGGCGGTCCGGGCGGCGCGGTCGCCGGCCCGGCGGGCGTTCGACGAATGTCCGGCGGACGCCCGTCCTCCTCGCCACGTGCCGCGGGCCTGCGAGTTCTCCGAGTAGTAGTCCTTCAGCTCGAGCTGCTTGTCGCGCAGAACCAGTGCCGTCTCCGCCGAGGACTCCGGCACGGACACCGCCTGCTCCTCGGCCTCCTGCTTGGCGTCGGCGAGGCGCTGCCCGATCCGCGCGGCGTAGGCGAGCTGGAAGTTCAACCGGGCGGTCACACCGGCGACTGGCCGTCGCACCCGTGTCGCGACGCGGCGGCGTCCACGCTTCTCGACCTGCGTCCGTACCGTCGTCTCGCTGCGGTACTCGCCCGACCTGATGTAGGCGTCGGATGCCCGGACCATCTGGATCAGCAGGCTCGCGTACAGGGCTTCGCAGACGTCGATGTCGCCGGCGAACCCGTACGCGTAGATGACGGCAGACGTCTGGGCGATGTCGCACTGGACGTCGTTGGCGGCGGCGATCACCAGGAACAGCTGCGCGTACGTGCGGAGACCCTTCTTGCGCGGTTCACCGATCGTGATCAGGCGCTGCGTGGGAGTGGCGCGCTTCTCCCGGCCTGCCGCGTGGGCGCGCGCCACGGCGAGGTCGATCGAGGAGGCGGTGGCGAGGCGCTGGGCGGCGGCCATGAAGGCCTCGCCCTCGTGCGGGTTGTCGGTGGATTCCGCCTGCCGGAGGAGCCCACCGATGCGGGTCAGCATCTTGTCGGAACTCACCCAGGCAGGCTAGCCCCCGTGCGCCTTTCTGGTCGTCGGCGCTACCAAAAAGGCGCACGGGCGGCGGAGCCGCCTACAGCCGCTCGAGGTCGTCGAGGATCAGGTTTGCGCCGGTGAGGCCGATGCCGGTGATCCACACCCGGTAGTCGGTCTGGCGGACTCCGTCGCGTCGTGACGGCCCCATCTGCCCGATCAGTACAGGGTCGATCCCCAGTTCTCCCGGTGCGGACGTGCTGGCGACGAACGCGATGTCGGAGTCGATCCGGGCGACGTTCTCGAGCGAGATCTCGGACATGTCGTTCTTCGCGTCCCACGGCTGCCCGGTGACGGTGTAGCCGGCCGCGGTCAGCACGGAACCGGAGAACGTGCCGGGCCCGTGCAGGCGCAGGCCGTCGTCCATCACGCGGATTACGTGCGCGGTGCGGCCCCGGCTGGTTTCGGTCAACGCGGCGGCGCGGGCGTGGAACGCCGACAGCTTCTGCTCGGCTGCGTCCGTCTCACCCATGGCCTCGGCGAACAACCGCAGCGTCCCCTGCCAGTCGACCGCCGGCGACGCGGAGAACACGGTCGGCGCGATCGCGGACAGCGCGTCGTACAGGTCGCCGTGCCGCTGCTTGCTGCTGAGGATGAGGTCGGGCTGCAACGCGGCGATCGCCTCGAGGTTCGGTTCGGCGATCGACCCGACGACGGTGGTGCTGTCCAGTCCGCCGCCCAGGTAGGCGGGCAGCGCGTCGGCGGAACCGGCCTGAGCAGCGCCTACCGGGGTCTTCCCGAGCGTGACGACGGTGTCGATGGGCAGGCTGTCGAGGGCGACGATGCGACTCGGCCGGTTGCTCACCGTCGTCGTGCCCATGGCGTGGGTGACGGTGCGCTGGGCGCCGCTGTCGCTGCCCGTTGCCGCGTCGGGTCGCGCGCAGGCGGCGGTGAGCGCGGCCAGTGCGGCTGCTCCCAGCCCGGCTCCGAATTCTCGTCGCGTGAGGGCGTCGACGATCTCCTGCCATTGGACGTCTGTGACATTCGGGGAGCACGTAGGAGAACGCATCCTGGACCTCGATCTCGAAGGGGGTAGAAGATAGGTGAACCTAACCTTATACAGTCTGTTGCGTGAGCGTGCAGACGACGATGTCGCCCGAGGGGTGGACGCCACCGGCCTGCGCGGCGCTCTCCCGGTCACTCCAGGAGCCGTTGTGCGGCACCGCGCCCCGGGTGCGCGGCTGGCTGCTGATCGAGCAACCCGGACCCTGGGGACGCGACCGGCTCCGGCAGAGTCGACTCGACCCGGTCCTCGGCGACGCACTCGCCGCCCGGTGCGCCGACGCGGGGTGCGTCCGGTGCTGATCCGCACCCGGGAGCGCCGCGACGTCGCCGCCAGATGTCATGTCTACCTCGTGCGTCCCGGACGAGCCGACGGCTGGGCGGAGCGGCTGCTGGTGCGTGACGACCGGGAGCTGCTCGACCTCGACCTGTCACCCGGAGTGGGGGAACGTCTCGACCCCGCCGAATCGCTGTTTCTCGTCTGCACTCACGGCAAGAAGGACGCGTGCTGCGCGTCGTTCGGACGCCCCGTCGTCACCGGCCTCGGCCACCGCGACGGACGGGTGTGGGAATCGACGCACGTCGGCGGCGACCGATTCGCCGCGACCATGGTGTGCCTGCCGTCGGGCATCTACTACGGCCGGGTCACCGCGGAGGCGGCGGAACACATTGTCGCCGAACATGATCACGGACGCGTGGTGCTCGAACACTACCGCGGCCGGTGCACCGACGTCCCGGTGCTGCAGTTCGCCGAGCACACCGTCCGGGTCGAGCGGTCGCTGCTCGGACTCGACGACGTGATCCCGCTGTCGGCGACCCCGCGGCCGGACGGCGACACCGACGTCCTGGTCCGGCACCCGGCCGGGACCGACCTGGTCCGGGTTCGTACGACCAGCGCCGAACCCCGCCTGACCGCCTGCAGCGCGGGTGTCGTGGACAGCCCGGACCGGTTCGAGGCGGCTCCGCCACCCGTGCGCCGTTCTGGTAGCTAGGGCAACCAAAAAGGCGCACGGGTGCGAAGCGCCCCATGCGGCAGGAGGTCTCGCTGCGGTTGCGCCGGCGACTCGTGGCGTTCACGCGGAATTCACCGCCCCGATTCATCGGCACATTCATCCCCAGCTGTGGAGAAACCTGTACATGAATGCCGCCAACATGTTTCGGACCGAGGGTAATTCGGCCGAATTGTCATCGGCGGCTTCGCGACGAGGCCTGACGGCGATTGTGCGAGCCGATCATCCACCGACCCGTAGGTGAGTGAGAAAGTGTGTCAACAGGTACATTTTCACGCACCTGTGCGCGGCGCCGGGTAGAAGGGACTTCGACGTTCATGGCCACAGTGACCTATGACGGTGCCACCTGCCTGTTCCCCGGCTCGGACAACCCGGCCGTCGACACGCTCGACCTGAAGATCGAGGACGGTGAGTTCCTGGTCCTCGTCGGCCCGTCCGGCTGCGGCAAGTCGACGTCGCTGCGGATGCTGGCCGGGCTCGAGGACGTCCACAGCGGCCGGATCCTCATCGGCGACCGCGACGTCACCACCCAGGAACCCAAGGAACGCGACATCGCGATGGTGTTCCAGAACTATGCGCTGTACCCGCACATGTCGGTGGCCGAGAACATGGGTTTCGCGCTCAAGCTCGCCGGCGCCGCGAAGGACGACATCCGCAAGCGCGTCGAGGAGACGGCGAAACTCCTCGACCTCGAGCCGTACCTGGACCGCAAGCCGAAGGCGCTGTCCGGCGGTCAGCGGCAGCGTGTCGCGATGGGACGTGCCATCGTCCGGCAGCCGCAGGTGTTCCTGATGGACGAGCCACTGTCCAACCTCGACGCCAAGCTCCGCGTGCAGACGCGCACCCAGATCGCGCAGCTGCAGCGTCGCCTCGAGACGACGATGGTGTACGTGACACACGACCAGGTCGAGGCCATGACGATGGGCGACCGGGTGGCGGTGCTGAAGGACGGGGTGCTGCAGCAGTGCGCGTCGCCCCGCGACCTCTACAACAGGCCGGCCAACGTGTTCGTCGCCGGCTTCATGGGATCACCGTCGATGAACCTCTTCACGTTGCCGATCACCCCCGACGGGGTCCTGCTCGGCGACGCGACCATTCCGCTGCCCCGGCAGCTGCGCGCTGATACCGACGAACGCGAGGTCGTCGTCGGGATCCGCCCCGAACACCTGGAACTGTCGACCACCGGCATCCCGATGGAGGTCGCTGTGGTGGAGGAACTCGGATCCGACGCCTACATCTACGGCCGCAGCACCGTCAACGGGGAGACGCAGCAGTTGGTGGCCCGCGCCGACTGGCGGAACCCGCCCCGCAAGGGTGACCTGGTGAAATTGCACGTCGACCCGTCCCAGGTGCACCTGTTCTCGGTGTCCGAGGGCTACCGGCTGAGCTGACCCGGCGGTGGCCGGTGCGGTTCCTGACCGATTCAGGTCGGGGGTAATGCCGGACTTCTGCGGTGTTCCATGCCACAGTATGTTCCGACACCGCGCCGGTGCCGCGAGTTCTGTCGTGCCGGTAACGGGTTCATCCACATCTACCTACGGGGAGACTCCATGGTTCAGATTTCGAGAGCGGTCCGGCGCGCCGCGGTGTTTGCCACCGCTGCCTCGCTGGTCACGCTCACCGCTTGCTCGAGCGACAGCGGCAGCGACTCCACGTCGGAGAACCTCGACGGTCGCGGACCCATCACGTACGTCGAGGGCAAGGACACCACCGAGACCGGTGTCGTCCGCCAGATCATCGACGCGTGGAACGCCGAGCACCCGGACGAGCAGGTGACGTTCAAGGAGCAGTCGAACGACGCCGATCAGGCGCACGACGACCTGGTCCAGCACCTGCAGGCCAAGCAGTCCGACTACGACGTCGTCGCACTCGACGTCCCCTGGACCGCGGAGTTCGCGGCCAAGGGCTGGCTGCAGCCGCTGACCGGCGAGTTCGCGGTGGACAACACCGGAATCCTCCCCGCCACGGTCGACAGCGCCACCTACAACGGCACCCAGTACGCGGCGCCGAAGAACACCAACGGCGGCCTGCTGTACTACCGCAGCGACCTGCTGCCCGCCGCACCGAAGACGTGGGCCGAGCTGGCCGCCGCGTGTGAGGTCGCGAAGACCAACAACATCGACTGCTACGCCGGTCAGTTCGCACCGTACGAGGGCCTGACGGTGAACACCGCCGAGGTCATCAACGCGTACGGCGGCTCGTTTGTCGGCGAGGACGGCAAGACGCCGACCGTCGACAGCCCCGAGGCCCGCGCCGGCCTGCAGGTGCTGGTCGACAACTTCAAGAACGGTGACATCCCGGCCCAGGACACCACGTTCAAGGAGCCCGAGAGCCAGAAGGCGTTCGAGGACGGCAAGGCGCTGTTCCTGCGCAACTGGCCGTACGTGTACGGCACCGCCGACAAGGATTCGTCCGCGGTCAAGGGCAAGTTCGCGGTCGCCCCGCTGCCCGGCAAGGACGGCATCGGCGCCTCGACCCTCGGTGGCTACAACGCCGCCATCAGCGCGTACTCCGAGAACAAGGCCACGGCCCGCGACTTCCTCACCTTCCTGCAGGGTGAGCAGGCGCAGCGGATCATCGCCATGGGTTCGCTGCCGCCGGTCCGCGCCGCACTGTACGACGACCCGGAGATCATCGCGGCCTACCCGTTCATGCCGACGCTGAAGGTGTCGATCGAGAACGCCGTCCCCCGTCCGGTCACGCCGTTCTACCCCGCTGTGTCGAAGGCCGTGCAGGACAACGCCTACGCTGCCATCAAGGGTGAGAAGTCGGTGGATCAGGCGATCACGGACATGCAGTCCGGCATCCAGTCCGCAGGCTCGTAGAGCACAGGAGTGAACATGGCCGTTCCGACTGGGACCACCAGTGGAGCGCCGGCCCGTCCCGCGGCCGGGGATAACGACCCCGGCCGCGGTTCGCGTGAGAAGAGCGAGAACAGGCGACGCTTTGGGCTGAGCAGTCGCCGCGCGTGGCTGTTCGTCGTGCCGACGCTGGCCGTGCTGGCCGTCGTCATCGGCTACCCGGTGATCCGGGCAGTGGTGATGTCGTTCCAGAAGGACGCGGGACTCGATCCGTCGACCGGCATGTTCGTCGAAGGCGGCTGGGCCGGATTCACCAACTACACGCACTGGATTCTGCAGCAGTGCACCTCCCCGAGCGGGGTGGCCGTGGCGTGCCCGCCCGGCACGCTCGGCTCGCAGTTCTGGTCGGCCGTCGGGAACACCGCGTTCTTCACCGTCGTCACGGTGGGCCTCGAGGTCGCGATCGGCCTGTGGATGGCGATCATCATGGGCAAGACGTTCAAGGGCCGCGCCCTGCTGCGTGCGGCGGTCCTGATCCCGTGGGCCATCCCGACCGCGGTCACCGCCAAGCTCTGGTACTTCATCTTCGCCTACGACGGCATCGCCAACCGCCTCCTCGGCACCGAGATCCTGTGGACGTCGGACGCGTGGCCCGCCCGATTCGCGGTGATCATCTCGGACGTCTGGAAGACCACACCCTTCATGGCCCTGCTGATCCTCGCCGGACTGCAGATGATCCCGCAGGACGTGTACGAGGCGGCGCGGGTCGACGGCGCCTCCGCGTGGCAGCGGTTCCGGCAGATCACGCTCCCGCTGGTGAAGCCGGCGCTGATGGTCGCGATCCTCTTCCGCACGATGGACGCCCTGCGCATGTACGACCTGCCCGCCATCCTGACCGGCGGCAACCCGGCCACCACGACGGTGTCGATCCTCGTGGTCGACCAGGTGCGGCAAGGGTTCAACAGCGCGTCCGCGCTCTCCACCATCACGTTCCTCCTGATCTTCGCGGTGGCGTTCGTCCTCGTGAAATTCCTCGGCGCCAACGCCGTCGAGACTCAGGAAGCCCAGCGAAAGGGGCCGAAGCCGTGACCCATCGCGCCCCGGAGCTCGAACTCCCGAGCAGGCCCGTCCGCCGCAACCGTCCGAAGCGATTCGCTTTCAAGAACTCCCGCATCTACATCGGTGTCGCGATCATCCTCGTCTGGGGGCTCGCGCCGTTCTACTGGATGATGGTGACGGCGTTCCGCGACCCCGACTACACGTTCGACACCACACCCTGGCCCACGCACGTCACGCTCGAGAACTTCCAGAACGCGCTGTCGACGAGCAGCGGCAACAACTTCACCCGGGCCGTCGTCAACAGCATGATCATCGGCGGAATCACCACCGTCGTCGCCCTCGCCGTCGGCATCTTCACCGCCTACGCGCTGGCCCGCATCGAGTTCCGGTTCAAGTACGTGGTGGTCGGCATCGTGCTCGGCGCGTCGATGTTCCCAGTCGTCGCCCTCGTCACCCCGCTGTTCCAGCTGTTCACGAACATCGGCTGGATCGGTACCTACCAGGCGATGATCATCCCGAACATCTCGTTCGTCCTGCCGCTCACCATCTACACGCTGACGTCGTTCTTCAAGGAACTTCCCTGGGAGCTCGAGGAGGCGGCGCGGATCGACGGCGCCAGCCGCGGTCAGGCGTTCCGGCTGGTGATGTTGCCGCTGGCGGCGCCCGCCCTGTTCACCACCGCCATCCTCGCGTTCATCGCGACCGTCAACGAGTACCTGCTCGCCAGCCAGCTCTCCAGCGACGCCACCGAACCGGTCACGGTCGCGATCGCCCGGTTCTCCGGCAACGACCCGCACGTGGTGCCGTACGCGGCGATCATGGCGGCGGGCACGATCGTCACCATTCCGCTGGTGATCATGGTGCTGCTGTTCCAGCGTCGCATCGTGTCGGGCCTGACGGCCGGCGGCGTGAAGAGTTAACGGTCGAGCGGAGCGAGGGGAGAGGTGTCGGTCATGCATCCGGTGGCGAAGCGGCAGCGGCTCGAGGTTCTGATCGGCATCCTCGGGTTCTTCACGGTGATGGCGTTCATCGCCGCGGTCGTCGAGGTCGTCCGCGGCGACCCCGGCGTCACCCCTGCGCTGGTGTTGCTCGGATGCCTGGTGCTGTCGGGGCTGGCGGTCGTCGCCCGGAACCGGATGTACTGAAACAGTACGGTCGGTATGATATTTGCTGAGCGTTAGCGCGGCGCGCGTCACACTCGAGGCCATTCACATAACATACGTACGGGTGGGTGCGATGATCCTCCGTGACCGGATAACTGACCGGGAGTGTGGAAGTGAGTTCTGGCAACGACGCGACGGGCAACCATGCCTCCGATCCGGGGGGCACACCGCCCGTGGACGACGGTTCGGCTGACACGACCACTCCACCACCGGACGGGAAGAAGAAGCGCAACCGGTGGCGCACGGTCCGCCGGGTCAGCCTGGTTGTGATCGCGTTGCTGCTGGTCGTCCCGCTCGTCGGGTTCCTGGTCAGTTACGTCCGCGCCGAGGTCCCGCGCCCGTCGGACATGAAGACCAATCAGGTGGCCACCGTCTTCGCCGCCGACGGCACCACCGAGCTGACCAAGGTGATCCCGCCGGAGGGCAACCGCACCGAGATCGCGCTCGACGCCATTCCCCAGCACGTTCGCGACGCGGTCCTGTCGGCGGAGGACCGCAACTTCTACTCCAACCCCGGCTTCTCCGTCACCGGGTTCATGCGTGCCGCCCGCGACAACGTCCTCGGCAAGGAAAGCGCGGGCGGCGGGTCGACGATCACGCAGCAGTACGTCAAGAACGTGCTGGTCGGTGCGGACCGCAACGTGTACCGCAAGATGCGGGAACTCGTGATCTCCACCAAGATGGCCCGCGAGTGGTCCAAGGACGAAATTCTCGCCGCCTACCTGAACACCATCTACTTCGGGCGCGGCGCGTACGGCATCGAGGCGGCGTCGCGCGCCTACTTCGACAAGCCGGTCGGCGACCTGTCGGTGGCCGAGGGCGCGGTGCTCGCCTCCGTGATCCAGAGCCCGTCCTACCTCGACCCCGAGGCCAACCTCGACCAGCTGCAGGCGCGCTGGAACTACGTGCTCGACGGCATGGTCGCGATGGGTGTGCTCAGTCAGCAGGACCGCAGTGCGGCCGAATTCCCGGTCACCGCCCCGTCCAACCGGCCCACCGACGCCAACTCCGCGCCCGGCCCCGACGGCCTGATCCGCAACCAGGTGCTGCGCGAGTTGTCGGATGCGGGAATCTCCGAGCAGACCCTCAACACCGAGGGACTGCAGATCACCACCACGATCGACGCGAGGGCGCAGCAGTCCGCGATCGACGCCGTCCACGACAACCTCGAAGGGGAGGACCCGGGGCTGCGGACCGCGGTCGTGTCGATCGATCCCCGCACCGGCGGTGTGCGCGCGTACTACGGCGGCGAGGACGGCGCCGGCTTCGACTACGCCCAGGCGCCGCTGCAGACGGGGTCGTCGTTCAAGGTGTTCGGCCTGGCCGCGGCGCTGGAGCAGGGCATCCCCCTCTCCGCCCGGTTCAGCAGTGCACCGCTGACCGTCGGCAGCGTGCAGATCGGCAACGTGGAGGGCGAGTCCTGCGGCACGTGCACCATCGCCGAGGCGACGAAGCGGTCGCTGAACACGAGCTTCTACCGGTTGATGATGTCGCTGGACAACGGTCCGCAGGCCATCGCCGACGCCGCCCACAAGGCGGGGATCCCGGAGTTCATTCCCGGGGTGCAGGGTAAGACGCTCAGCGAGAACGGCGGCGAACCCGAGGGCGGCATCGTCCTCGGCCAGTACCTGTCGCGGCCGATCGACATGGCGTCCGCGTACGCGACGCTCGCGGCGTCGGGCATCCACCACCAGCCGTACTTCGTACAGCGGGTCGTGACCGCCGACGGTGTCGTGCTCCTGGACCGTGCGCCCAGTCCGGGTGAGCGCCGGCTCGATGCCGCGGTGGCCGACAACATCAGTCAGGCACTGATGCCCATCGCCTCGTACTCGCGGGGCCACGCGCTGGCGGGGGGACGCCCGTCCGCGGCGAAGACCGGCACGGCGCAGCTCGGGGACACCGGCGAGAACAAGGACGCCTGGATGGTCGGTTACACGCCGTCGCTGGCGACGGCGGTGTGGATCGGCAAGGCCGATGCCACCGCCATCAACAACAGCTGGGGCGGCCTGATCTACGGTTCGGGTCTGCCGTCCGACATCTGGAAAGACACGATGGACGGCGCCCTCGAAGACACCGATTGGGAAGACTTCCCGTGGCCCGACCCGATCGGCGGCCAGGCCGGTGTGCCCACGTGGACCGGTCAAACCAGCGGCGACGAAACGGGAACCGGCACCAGCGGGGTTGTCCCGCCGCCCGGTGCTCCCACCCCGGCACCCGTCGAGGTTCCGCCCCCGGCCGTCCCGGTCCCGCCCGTCCCCCCGGTGCCCGCACCCGTCCCGGCGCCGACCCAGATCGAAATCCTGCCGGGCGTCATCATCCCGCTGCCGGGTTAGCCGAGGTTCTGAAACCCGCCGCGCGGCGGAGTCCTGTTCGGCAGCACCACAACCCGCAGCGCGGCGCGGAGGCTTTCCGTCGTCTTGGCCCAGGCACTCGCCTCGTCCTCACACATGTCGGCCTCCTCGGGCTCTTCCTCGCGGGCGAGTTCCGCGTTGTGGCGCCACTCGATCTCCTGCTCGGTGCAGAGCCGGAGGAACTCGAGGATGGTGTCGCGGTCGCGTCCGCAGATCTCCGCGACGTCGTCCGGGTCGAGCCCGCTCTCGGAGTCGAGGTGGATCAGGGTCACGAGGGCGGCGGGGAACTCGTCCTCGCATTCGTGCTCGGCGTACGAGGACGTGGCGCCGGGTGTGGAATTGAGTTTGCCGCCGAGCTTTTCGGCGAACGCGTCGTCGACGGTGTCCACGAAATGCTCGAACATCCGGAACACCGACACCAGGTGATCCGCGACGAACGGTGATCCGTCGACGCGCATGACGGCGACCACGTTGTCGACGATGAGCAGGAACTTGATGTCGGGCCACTGGCGATTGAGATCGGCGAGCGCCTCCGCGGTGCGCGTGCGATCGCTGATCGTGTGGACCACGCGGGCGAACACCTCGACGCGGGCGTCCTCCTCGATCACCCGCACATACGTGGGGAGGTCGCCGACCCAGACGAGGATGTCGCCGTCCGCGTCCTTGCCCGGTGCCTGCTCGAGCATGGATTCGACCGCGGCATCGACACGGTCGCGCAGCCCGGCGCCGTCGCGCAGCTGGGCCGGGACATCGGCCGTACCGAACTCCGGGGTCTCGCCCCGGCCACCGGTGATCGCCTTCAGGAACGAGGGATGCAGAAGGTCCCAGATCTCCCGGAACACGGTGACCGTCATCGACGCCAGCAGGTGGGCGTCCTCCCGGTCGGCGTCGAGGTAGTACGACGCGGAACCGTTGCCCTCGTCGACATGCTCGCACAGGTCGGGGCGATTCCAGCCGAGCTCGATCAGCCGATCGTGTTCCTCCTCGGTGAGTGCCCGCGCCGGGTGCAGGAAGCGGTTGGACGGCACCTCGCACCGCACCTTGTCGCCGGCCCACGCGAAGAACCGCACGCACGCGGCGGTCTCGACGAGACCGTCGTCGACGCTGTCGTACTGCGACTGCAGCACCAGCTCGTCGTCGTCCTCCATCACGTGCACGTACCCGGTCAGACGGTCCTGGAGTTCGGTCCAGGCGTCGTCGATCTCTCGATCGAAAGTGTTGTCGGACATCACGCCTCCCTCGATGAATCCTGGGTGTCACCGTAGAGGGAGGGTCTGACAAGAAATCGAACACAAAGGCGAATGCACCTTTCGTCGCCGTGAAGACGTCGAAAGGTGCATTCGGCTACTGCTGGTGCGCGGTGGTTACTCCGCGTCGATGATGAACGCCTCGAGCTCGGTGCGAGCCTTGTCGTCCGCCATCTGGACCGGCGGGGACTTCATCAGGTACGCGGACGCAGGGTAGACGGGTCCACCGATGCCGCGGTCCTTGGCGATCTTGGCTGCGCGGACGGCGTCGATGATGATGCCGGCCGAGTTCGGGGAGTCCCAGACCTCGAGCTTGTACTCCAGGTTCAGCGGAACGTCACCGAAGGCGCGACCCTCGAGGCGGACGTACGCCCACTTGCGGTCGTCGAGCCAGCCGACGTGATCCGACGGGCCGATGTGCACGTTGCCCGGACCGAGGTCGCGGGTCAGGTTCGACGTCACGGCCTGCGTCTTGGAGATCTTCTTCGACTCCAGGCGATCACGCTCGAGCATGTTCTTGAAGTCCATGTTGCCGCCGACGTTCAGCTGCATGGTGCGGTCGAGCTGCACGCCGCGGTCCTCGAAGAGCTTCGCCATCACTCGGTGGGTGATGGTGGCGCCGACCTGCGACTTGATGTCGTCACCGACGATCGGGACGCCGGCGTCCTTGAACTTCGCGGCCCACTCGGGGTCGGAGGCGATGAACACGGGCAGGGCGTTGACGAACGCGACACCCGCGTCGATGGCGCACTGGGCGTAGAACTTGTCGGCGTCCTCGGAACCCACGGGCAGGTACGAGACCAGCACGTCGACCTTGGCGTCCTTCAGGGCCTTGACGACGTCGACGGGCTCGGCCTCGGAGATCTCGATGGTCTCGGCGTAGTACTTGCCGATGCCGTCGAGGGTGGGGCCGCGCAGCACCGGAACGTCGGCCGGCGGGACGTCGGCGATCTTGATGGTGTTGTTCTCGCTGGCGAAGATGGCCTCGGACAGGTCGAATCCGACCTTCTTGGCGTCAACGTCGAACGCGGCGACGAACTGGACGTCGCGCACGTGGTACTTGCCGAACTTGACGTGCATGAGGCCGGGAACGGTCGCCGTCTCGTCGGCGTCCTTGTAGTACTGCACGCCCTGAACCAAGGACGAGGCACAGTTCCCCACGCCCACAATGGCCACGCGCACCGCGGTGCTGTTCTCACCCATGGTCGGGTTCTCCTTTTTTCTTAGGTGTTGCTGTCGATTGCTCGGCGGCGATCAGCTCGTTGAGCCAGCGCACTTCACGCTCACTGGATTCGAGACCGAGCTGGTGGAGCTGCTTGGTGTAGCGATCCAGCGTGCCGCTCGCTTTTCCGATCGCGTCGCGAAGCGCCTCACGGCGCTCCTCGACCTGGCGTCGTCTGCCTTCGAGAATCCGCATCCGCGCCTCTGCGGGAGTGCGGCTGAAGAAGGCGAGATGAACGCCGAATCCGTCATCGGTGTAGTTCTGCGGACCCGTGTCGGCGACCAGTTCCTTGAACCGCTCCTTGCCGATCGGCGTGAGCTGGTAGACGCGGCGGGCGCGACGCTTGACGGTCCCCGGAGGGCCTGCGTCCTCGGCGATCAAACCGTCTGCCTGCATGCGTCGAAGCGTCGGGTAGAGGGAACCGTACGAAAAGGCGCGAAATGCACCCAGCAGTCCCGTCAACCGTTTGCGCAGCTCGTATCCGTGCATGGGTGACTCGTGGAGCAGCCCGAGAATTGCCAATTCGAGCACGTCCACCCCCTGAGTCGCCCGACCTAACCGCGTGATGCGATTCAAAACTGTATCGCACCGATATATAGGAGGATACGCGCGCTCGATACATGAGACAAGCCGTCACAGGTTGTTTACCCAGGTCCGGGTGTCCGGCTGCGTCGCCGAATGTCACACCGGTACCGTCTGACTGAACGAATGTCACATCGGGCGACCAACCGCGGCCGACGGCACCCGACGGCGGCTGGTGGGCAACGACCCTGGACGCTCAGTCCTCGTAGGGGTAGATGTCGAACGGTTCGCCGTCGAATCCGACAACCATGTGTCCGGTGTGGCCGGCGGCGTTCTTCACGTGGATGGAGATGGTCGGCGGTCCGTCGTCGGACCCGGGTTCGTACCGGAAGGAGACGATCTCCACCGCGCCGTCGGGGACGCGCAGGGTTTCGGGTGCCCCGGCGAGCAGGCGGGCGATCGCGACCTGGTCGACGGTGCCGAGGTCGAAGGACTTCTCGTCGTCGGATCGGGTGGACGAGCTGCCCCAGTCGTCGAATTCGCCGTCGTAGAGGTAGGAGTCGGATTGCCGGGCGTTGCCGGAGGACGGCCGGTCGAAGACGGCGTGAGCCGGGTAGAGGCCGAGTTCGTCGGCGACGGTGTCGCCGTACTCGGCGCGGTACTCGTCGAGGAAGAAGTGCAGCCCGGCACCGGTGGTGAGGTTCGGCACCGATTTCGACGGGCCGAGGTCGCTGTTCGCGACGGCTCCGGCGATGCCGCCCGCGGCAGCTGCGGCGGCGACGAGGACCGCGGCGTACACCCACCGTCGCGACGACCGGCGGCGGCGGCGCGGCGACACGACGGGGCTCGCCGCGAGCCGGCTGGGGATCTGGAGGTCCCCGATGAGGCGGTCGAGTTCGTCGAACGTCTTCGCCCGAATCGCCGTGGAAGTGCGGGAGGCGTGTTCGTCCGCGGACAGTTGCCCGTCGGCGAGTGCGGCGTCGAGCATCCCGCAGGCGTCGGCGCGGTCGGAGTCGCGGGCGCGGATTCCCGCGAGTGTGGTCCTGGGCATCTACGTCCTATCGGCCGAAGGGGTAGACGCTCAGTGGTGCACCGGACGGGTCGAGTTCCATGTGTCCGCTCTCGCTGAACTCGTTGGTCACGTAGATCGACACGGTGGGGCCGTCCTCGTCGGCTTCGAACGAGATGTGGCTGACTTCTCCGTCGGGGACGCCCAGGCTCACCGGGGCGCCTACGACCGTTCCGCCGATCCGGTCGAGGTTCAGCGTCGACAGGTCGAACACGGGGGTGTCGACCTTCCGGGTGGTCGGGGTTCGCGACGGCGTGAACCCGCCGCGGTAGTCGTAGCTCACCATCCGGTTCGGTTCGAGGGGAAGCGCACGTTCGAGGCTGGCGTGGCCGCCCTCGTAGAGCGTGAGGTCGTCGACGATCAGATCGCCGAACTTGGCGCGGTACCGGTCGAGGAACACCTTCATGCCCTCGGGTGTGACGGGATTCGGCGTCGCGACGACCAGCGGTTCGACGGAATCGAAATCGACCTGCTGCGCGACGGGTGTCACGGTGGCCTGTGCGTCGTCGCTGTCGACGAGAGTGAAGGCGCCGACGGCCGCCACGATTGCGGCGACGGCGACGGCGGCCGGGAACCAGTGCTTGGCGGTGTCGCGTGGGGGACGTGCGTCCGGTGGTGCGTCTGAGGGTCGCTGCAGGTCGCTGACCAGGACCTCGAGGTCGGCGAGGGTGCGAGCTTCCGCGGCGAGGTCGGACATCGCGCGGTGTTCCGACTCGTTGATCTGGCCGTCGCCGAATGCGGCGTCGAGCAGTGCGGACGTGTTGGTTCGATCGACGTCGCGTGCCCGCGTGTTCGATGGGTATCGGCTGGCCACGGGTGGATCTTAGAGCTAGTTCGCGGGGTTCACCTGCCATACGTCTCCGCCGAGCGTCGCCCGCAGATAGCCTCCGCCGGTCTGGTCCCTGTCGTAGACGTACACATTGATCGTCGGGCCCTTGCCGCCGTCGGCGAGGAGAACGTGCCCGATGGTGCCGTCGGGGACTCCGACCAGCCGGGGTGCGTCGGCGATCAGCGCGACGAGTGCCGGCACATTTACCTGCGCGAGGTCGACCTCACCGGTTCCGGGAAGGCGCTGCGTGCGGATGCCCGACGGCTTGAACCCGCCGCGGAAGTCGTACCGGTCGACCTTGTCGGGCGCGTCCGGGGCCGTCCGCGACAAGATCGCGTATTCGTTGTACAACCCCAGTTCGTGGACGGTGAGATCGCCGAACCTCTGCCGGTACTGCTCGAAGAGGGCGTGGATCCCGTCCTGGGTGAGGGGCTGCGCCTGTCCCACGATGATCGGTTCCACCGCGGGCACCTCGACCTCCGGCTGGGCCAGCGGTCTCTCGACCTGCGCCGGGACAGGTGCGGTGACGGGATCCGGGCCGTCCTGCTCGGTGAGCGCGAGACCGATCGCGCCGACCGCGATCACCGCCCCGCACGCGACCGCGATCCGCAGCGCCCGGCGGGGTGCACCCGATGTCCGGACAGGTGCCTGGGCGGTGATCGACGACGGCAGCTGCAGGTCGCTGATCAGCAGGTTCAGCTCGGCGAGAGTCTTCGCCGACATGGCCTGGACGGTGCGGTCGTGGTACTCGCCGGCGCCGAGCTGTCCATCGGCGTAGGCGGCGTCGAGCTGGCTGCATGCGTTGACCCGATCGAGGTCACGTGCGCGAGTCTGCGAGGACGGTCCTGAGGCCACACCGGCATCGTAGTGCGGCAACCGTGTTTGACCAGCGTCACTCGACCGACCCCTTCTCTCCGGACGCGACGCACGTACTCTGGTCTCCGTGCGGATACAGCGGCAGGTGGTGGACTATGCGCTTCAGCGCCGGTCACTCCTGGCCGAGGTCTACTCGGGCAGGACGGGTGTCACGGAGGTGTGTGACGCCAGCCCCTACCTGCTTCGTGCCGCAAAGTTCCACGGCAAGGGCAGTGATGTGGTGTGCCCGATCTGCCGTAAGGAGCAGTTGACTCTGGTCTCCTGGGTCTTCGGTGACAAGTTGGGCCCGGTGTCGGGTTCGGCTCGTACGGCCGAGGAGCTGGTGCGTCTCGCGTCCACTCAGGAGGAGTTCTCGGTTCACGTGGTCGAGGTGTGCCGGACATGCAGCTGGAACCATTTGGTCCAGTCCTATGTTCTCGGTACCGTGCCCGAACCGAAACGGCCCAGGCGTTCGTCGCCACGGCCACGGCCTCCGAGCCGTCGAACCGCGAGCGAGTAGACACGCCCGAACACGGACGCGGGCAGAAGAGTGCCCACAGACGTAACGCAGGACTGAAGCCGGTCCACAACCACTGGAGATTTGTACGTGAGTTCCCCCCGCAGCAACGCCCCGGGTGATCGACCGAACGGACCGAGACGACCGAGTGGCCCCCCGCCACAGGGACGCCCCGGAGGTCCACCACCCCGCGGCGGACAGCCTGCGGGTGGGCCCCCGCCGGGCCGATCGGGCGGCTCGCCGCCGCGACGGATGCCGCCTCCGCCCCCGCAGGGTGGTGGCCGTCCCCCCGGCCCGCCGCCTCGTCGTCCCGGTCCGCCGCCACAGGGTGGTGGCCGTCCGCCGGGTCCCCCGCCGCGTCGTCCGGGCCCGCCGCCCGGACGTCCCGCAGGCGCTCCCCCGGTGGCGCGTAACCAGTCGGGCCCCGGTGGGCGCCCGCCGGGACCTCCGCCGTCGAACGGTCGCAAGACCGGCGGCGGCCGCGGTGGTGAACCGCCGAAGGGTGGAAGAAAGACGGCTGTGAAGAAGTCGCGGTGGAAGATCGTTCGCCGGACGGCGTACGCGTGCGTCGCGATGGGTCTGATCATCCCGATCCTGCTGTTCATGGCGGCGTACGTCGTCCAGGACGTCCCGCGGCCCGGCGACCTCAAGACCAACCAGGTGGCCACGATCTACGCGTCCGATGGAACGTCGGTGCTCAGCAAGGTCGTGCCGCCGGAGGGCAACCGCACCGAGGTGACGCTCGACCAGATACCGAAGCACACCCGTGACGCGGTGCTCGCTGCCGAGGACCGGGACTTCTACTCGAACCCCGGCTTCTCGATCGGTGGTTTCGCGCGTGCCGCCCGCGACAACGTCCTGGGTAAGGACAGTGCCGGCGGTGGCTCGACCATCACGCAGCAGTACGTGAAGAAGACGATGGTCGGTTCCGAGCGTTCGCTGACGCGAAAGATGAAGGAACTCGTCATTTCGTCGAAGATGGCCCGCGAGTGGTCCAAGGACGACATCCTCGCCGCCTATCTGAACACCATCTACTTCGGGCGTGGGGCATACGGCATCGCGGCCGCGTCGAAGGCGTATTTCAACAAGCCCGTCGACCAATTGACGGTCGAGGAGAGCGCGGTGCTGGCGTCGTCGATCCAGCTGCCGTCGCTGCTCGATCCGGAGACCAACCCGGAGGGTGCGCAGGCGCGCTGGAACTACGTGCTCGACGGCATGGTGTCGGCGGGAACGCTCGAGCAGTCCGCCCGGTCCGTGATGCAGTACCCGCCGTACGTGCCGATCGCGCAGGTCGACAACGGCAACCAGGATTCCGGACCGGAGGGCCTGATCAAAAATCAGGTTCTGCGTGAGCTGGGTGAGGCCGGGATCAGCGAACAGCTGCTCAACACCGAGGGCCTCGAGATCACCACGACGATCGACCCGGTCGCCCAGGCGGCGGCGGTGGATTCGGCGCGCTCCAACATGGAGGGTGAGCCGGAGAACCTGCGTACCGGTGTCGTGTCGGTAGACCCGAAGACCGGCGCGGTGCGCGCGTACTACGGCGGCGAGGACGGCGGTGGTTACGACTTCGCGAACGCGGGACTGCAGACCGGTTCGTCGTTCAAGGTGTTCGGTCTGGCCGCGGCCCTGGATCAGGGCATCCCGCTGTCGCAGATGTACGACAGCTCGGAGCTGACGGTCAACGGCATCACCATCAGCAACGTCGAGGGCGAGGGCTGCGGCACCTGCACCATCGCCGAGGCGCTGAAGCGGTCGCTGAACACCAGCTTCTACCGTCAGGAACTCGAGCTCGACGGTGGACCGCAGGCGATCGCCGACATGGCCCACAAGGCGGGCATCCCGAAGGAGATCCCCGGCGTCGGGCCGTCGCTGACCGAGCCGGACGGCAGTGGTCCGAACAACGGCATCGTGCTCGGCCAGTACCAGTCGCGGGTTCTCGACATGGCGTCGTCGTATGCCACGCTGGCCGCTTCGGGTACGTACCACGCCCCGCACTTCGTGCAGAAGGTCGTGAGCGCGGACGGAACGGTCCTGCTCGACCGCGGTGGCGACACCGGTGAGGACCGCATCGACAAGGACGTCGCCGACAACGTGACGTCGGCGATGGAGCCCATCGCCGGGTACTCGCGCGGCCACAACCTGGCGGGCGGACGCCCGTCGGCGGCTAAGACGGGTACTGCGCAGCTCGGTGACACCGGAAAGAACAAGGACGCCTGGATGGTCGGGTACACCCCGTCTCTGTCCACGGCGGTCTGGGTGGGCACCACCGACGGTCAGGCGCTGGAGAACAGCAGCGGCGCCATGATCTACGGTTCCGGTCTGCCTTCCGACATCTGGAAGGACACGATGGACGGCGCCCTCGAGGGCACCGACGTCGAGAAGTTCCCGAAGCCGGGTGCGATCGGTGGCCAGTCAGGTATCCCGGCCTATTCGGCGCCGGCACCGACCAAGACGTCGGCGCCGCCGACGAGCACGTTCCAGCTGCCGACGGAGCTCGTGCCGCCGGTGGTCGTGACACCGTCGCCGGTGGAGATCCTGCCCGGGATCACCATTCCGATTCCGGGTCTGGCCCCGAGGCCGACCACGGCGGCCCCGGCGGTTCCGGCGGAACCGGAGACGACGACGCCGCCGAACGCCGGCAACGGCCAGCAGCAGGTTCCGGCCCGTTAACGGCGACCGGTAGCCTCGCGGAGTGGCCGACAACCCTGACGCGCACGCCGTCCGCGACGCGGGCGAGACGGGATTCGTCTCGCCCGCGCCGCTGGCGAAGGATCGGCGTTCCGCGGATTGGCGGGACCTTCCCGGGCGCACCGACCCGCTGACCGCCGACCTCTCCGGGGTGATCGGCGGTCCCGTCGGACGGCATGCGGTCGTCGGGCGCAGCCGGTTCTTCACGCCGATGCGCGCCATTCTGTTGCTGGCGATCGTGTTTCTCGCGCTCGGCTGGTTCGCGAAGGCGCCGTGCATCCAGCAGGCGCCGGTCGGCGAGAACGGCGCGCTCGGGCTCGACTGGAGTGGCAGCCGGCAGTACGTCGCCATGTGCTATTCGGACACGGTGCCCCTGTACGGGGCGGAACGGTTGAACGAGGGCGCCTTCCCCTACAAGAAGTGGTGGGAGGAAGACGCCGGCAACGGCCAGATTCAGCGCCGCTACATGGAGTACCCGGTGATCTCCGGGCTCTACCAGTACGGTGCGATGACGATCACGAAGTCGTGGGATGCGGTGCACTGGCTGCCCGGTGCGCTGCAGGTCGCGATCTATTTCAACGTCGTCGCGCTCGGTCTGGCGCTGGCGTGGCTGGTCACCGTCTGGGCGAGTGCGCTTCTGGCCGGACGCCGCATCTGGGACGCCGCGCTGATCGCCGGTTCCCCGCTGGTGATCGTGCACGCGTTCACGAATTTCGATCCCCTTGCAACGGCTTTCGCGGCGGGTGGGCTGCTTGCGTGGTCGCGGAAACGTCCGGTGCTCGCCGGGATCCTGCTCGGGCTCGGTGGTGCCGCCAAGCTGTATCCGCTGCTGCTCCTCGGACCTCTGCTGGTGCTGTGCCTGCGCACGGGCAAGGTCCGCGAGTGGTCGGTGACGGCACTGACCGGTATCGGCGCGTGGCTGGCGGTCAATCTGCCCATCGCCCTACTGTTCCCACGCGGCTGGGCCGAATTCTTCCGGCTCAACTCCGAACGCGGCGCCGACCCGGACTCCGTCTACAACGTGATCTCGTCCTTCACCGGCTGGACCGGATTCGACGGCATCCTGTCGGCCGGTCAGGTGCCCACCGTGCTCAACGCCGTGTCCTTCCTGCTGTTCGCCGTCGTGTGCGTCGGGATCGGGTACATCGCGCTGACGGCACCGAGACGGCCGCGACTGATCCAACTGTGTTTCCTGCTGGTCGCGGGTTTCCTCCTCACCAACAAGGTGTGGAGCCCGCAATATTCGCTGTGGCTGGTGCCGCTGGCCGTGCTCGCGTTCCCGCACCGGCGGATCCTGCTGGCCTGGATGACGATCGACGCGCTGGTGTGGGTGCCACGGATGCTCTACTACCTCGGCGTGTCCAACAAGGGACTCCCCGAGCAGTGGTTCACCGCCGCGGTGGTGGTCCGCGACGTCGCGGTCGTGGTCATCTGCGCGCTCGTCATCCGCCAGATCTACCGGCCCGACGAGGACCTCGTGCGGTACGGCTTCATCGACGATCCGGCGGGCGGCGTGCTCGACCAGGCGACCGATGCACAGCCACGGTGGCTGCCCGCCTGGCTACGGCCGCGGCAGCCGGTCGAAGCGGCTCCCGCTCACAGCGTTTCGCCGGCAACCGGTTAGGGCTTCGACAGCACCAGAGCCGCCCCGACCGCGAACACCGCGATCGACAGACCGAGGGCGATCGCGCGGATCGACCACTGACGGGCGTCGGCGGCGGCGCGCACCGAAAGGTCGTACTCGCCCCGCTCCCACAGTCGGTGGACCGTGAGCGAGCGCAGCAGTGCGACGACGCCGAACGGCACGAACGCGATGATCGCAAGAATGGCGAGCGGCAGACTGCTGGCGGGCGGCGGTGCCAGCGGTCCGCCGAGGTCCGCCGAGGTATCCTGCTGCTGCGACGTCATGCGTTGCCTCCCCGTGGTGGAGCCCACGACCGTGGGCGACGAGGTGGAGTATAGACCGTCGAGATTCCCGACTGTGCAGGGCCTTTCGCGCTGTCGGCGGTTACGTCCCGGCTATCGGCCGGTCTCCACTACGGGTGGATGTGCCCGGGCCGCGACCCACGCCGCCACCTGGGTGCGGGAGCTGACGGCCAGCTTGTCGAAGATGTGCTCGACGTGTCCGTCGACGGTGCGCCGCGAGATCACCAACGACTCGGCTATCTGCCGATTGCTGAGGCCCTGGGCGAGCAGGCCGGCGATCTCCTGTTCCCGTTTGGTGAGCGGCGACGCCTCGGCGCGGGGTGGCGCCCTGTTCTCGGTGGGGGTTCCCAGCGCGAGATCGACGGCCTCCTCGATCGTGAGCCGGACCGCAGGCGCTGCGAGTTGGGCGAACTCGCCGGGTCCCACGATGCGGGCAGCGTCGCGCTCCGACGACAGCGAGTCGTCGGTGATGTGCGGGCCGAACGCCGCGACGGACGTGCCGAGCCGATGCCATACACCTTTCGCGGCTCCGCACAGCCTCGCCGCCGCGTTCGCGTCGCCGCTCGACGTGGCCACCCACGACAGCACCTCGATCGACAGGGCCGTGCAGATCTTGTCCTTGAAGTCGCGTTGGATCCGCAAAGCTTGCTGGGCGGCATCGACGGCGTCGTCACCCCGGCCCAGGTGAAAGTACGCGACGCTCGAAACCCACAGGGCGTAGGCCTTGTTCCACTTCTCACCGTGCGCATCCGCCACTGCGATCACGTCACGGCACGTCTCGAGGGCATCGTCGAGCCGGCCGTCGTAGGTCTGCGCCATGCCCATCTCGAACGACGCGGTCAGCACCGAGGCGGTGTCGCCGACGGCGCGGTGGACGGCGATGGCGTCACGGAACAGCCGGATGGCGTCGTCGGGGTGGCCGGAGAACACGGCGTGGATCCCCGCCCAGTGGTCGGCGTGCGCGCGCAGTCGTTCGTCACCGAGCGCGGTCGCGATCGCCGTGCATTCGTCGAGGTGTTCGCGCGCGGCGTCGCGGTCGCCCTGGATGAGTGCGGTCCACGCGGTCACCCACAGCACGTCACCCCGCTCCCGGGTGGGTTCGGTGAGCCGTAGCAGTATCCGCTCGAGCCGAATCCGCCCGTCGGACAGGTTGCCGCCTGCGATCCAGTGGTACCGCAGGGCGACGGCCAGTTCCGCGGCCGCCGCCCGCTGTGAGTCGTCGTGCAGGGCCCAGTCAAGGGCGGCCACGAGATTGGGGTGGTCGATCCGCAGTCCCGCGAGGATCTCGGATTGTCCTGGCCCGCACCAGTCGAGCGACGACCGGCGGGCGCGCTCCGAATAGTGCTCGAGATGTCGCCGGTACAGCTCGTCGTGCTCCCCGCTCAGCTCGAGGAGCTCGTGCCCGTACTCCCGTACCGTCATGAGCTGCGAGTAGCGGAGTCGCTCGGTCGAACGGTCCACGGTGACAAGACATTTTCCGACCAGCCGATCGAGGACGTCGATGACCGGCGTGTCCGTCAGCGCGCCGAACCCACTGATCGCCTCCGCGGCTTCGAGATCGAAGCTTCCGGGGAACACGGCGAGCCGGGACCACAGCAGCCGCTCGGTGTCCGAGCACAGTTCGTAACTCCAGTCGATGAGGGCGCGCAGCGTCTGCTGCCGGGGCATCGCCGCCCGGTCGCCACCGGTGAGGAGCGTGAAACGCTGGTCGAGGCGTTCGACGAGCTGCGACGCGGACAGCGACCGCAGCCGTGCCGCGGCGAGTTCGATCGCGAGCGGGATCCCGTCGAGCTGATTGCACAGCTGCGCGATGGCGGGGGCGTTCGCGTCGGTGAGGCGGAAGTCGGCGACGACGCCCTGCGCGCGTTCCACGAGCAACGACACCGATTCGAACGGGGCGATGTCCGCGGCGCGGCAATCCTCGATGTCACCCGGAGTGCTCAGCGGCGGAAGGACGTACGTGAATTCGCCGGCGATCCCGAGCGGTTCGCGACTCGTGGTGAGGATCCTGACCTCCGGCGCCGAGGCGAGGACCGCACCGACGAAGTCGCGTGCCGCGGACAGTAGATGCTCGCAGTTGTCGAGGACGATCAGCAGGTGCCGGGACTGCAGTTGGTCGATCACTTTGTCCATCACCGCACGGCTCGACTGGTCGGTGACGCCGAGGGCGGCCGCGGCCGCGGAGGGCAGCGCGGCGGGATCGCGGACGGGCGCGAGGTCGATCCACCGGACGGAGTCGCGGAAGGCGCGCGCGGAGCGGACCGCGAGTTCCTCGGCCAGCCGTGTCTTGCCCACGCCGCCGGCACCGAGCAGCGACACGAGCCGGGACTGTTGCAGTCGTGCGCGGGCTTCCTCGATCTCGCGGCGCCGGCCGACGAAGCTGGTCATCGACCTCGTGAGTTCTCTCGAGCGAGTCAGTGGATCTCTCCCGTGTCCGGTTGGCCAGGTGGCACGAACCTACCCCCACCGGTTGTGACGGACAACACAGGTAACCAAGGGGGTGGTTTACCCGGTGTGGGGGTGATGTGACGTGGGTCATTGTCGTTGGCATACCCCGGTTGCCCGCTCGACTCCAGCCGGAACCCATCGCCTCGAGGAGCTCAACACCATGTCAAAGACCCATTTTTCCGCCGATGTCGATGTCGTCGTCGTGGGTGCCGGATTCGCCGGCCTCTACGCGCTGCGCAAGTTGCGCGACACGATGAAGCTGTCGACGCGGGTATTCGAGGCCGGCTCGGACGTGGGCGGCACCTGGTTCTGGAACCGGTACCCCGGTGCCCGCTGCGACATCGAGAGCGTTCACTACTCGTACTCGTTCGACGAGGATCTGCAGCAGGAATGGCAGTGGAGTGAGAAGTTCGCCGGACAGCCGGAGATCCTCCGCTACCTCGAACACGTCGCCGACCGCTTCGACCTGCGTAAGGACATCACGTTCGACACCCGCGTGGTCGGCGTGCATTGGGACGACGAGAACTCGGTGTGGACGGTCCACACCGACGACGGCGCCGTCGTGCGTAGCCGGTACTTCATCTCGGGGGCGGGCAACCTGTCCGTGCCGAAGACGCCGGAGTTCGGCGGCATCGACAACTTCCGCGGGGAGGTGCTGCTCACCGGCAACTGGCCGCGTGAGGGCGCCGACTTCACCGGCAAGCGGGTGGCCGTGATCGGGACCGGAGCCAGCGGCATCCAGGCCATCCCGTTCATTGCCGAGGACGCGGCCGAACTGGTGGTCTTCCAGCGCACCCCCAACTTCGCGACCCCCCTCGGCAACGGTCCGATCGACCCGGACGAGATGGCCGGCGTCAAGGCGAACTACGGTGCGGTGCGCGATGCCGCCCGCAACCACTTCCTCGGGGTCCCGTTCGACCAGGTGCAGCCCTCCGCGCTGGCGGTGAGCACCGACGAGCGTCGCCGCACGTTCGACGCGCGCTGGAACGCCGGCGGGTTCCGGTTGTTCATCGACTCCTACCAGGACATCCTGTTCGACAAGAAGGCCAACGACACGATCGCCGACTACATCCGGGATCGGATCCGCGAGCGGGTGCAGGATCCGGAGAAGGCCGCGACGCTGGCGCCGACGGGCTATGCGTACGGCACCAAGCGTCCCCCGCTCGAGACCAACTACTACGAGGCGTTCAACCGCGACTCGGTGAGCGTCGTCGACGTCAAGTCCACCCCGATCGACGAGATCACCGAGACCGGGGTCCGGGTCGGTGACCGCGTCTACGAGGTCGACACCATCGTGCTCGCAACCGGGTTCGACGCGATGACCGGACCGCTGATGGCCATGGACATCCGCGGTCGCGGTGGGCTATCGCTGGCGCAGAAGTGGGAGCACGGTCCCAAGACCTACCTCGGCATCATGGTCAACGAGTTCCCGAACCTGTTCCTCATCACCGGACCGCAGTCGCCGTCGGTGCTCTACAACATGCCCCTCGCCATCGAGGACCACGTCGACTTCGCGACCGACGCGATCGACTACCTGGACCGCCGCGACCTCGACGTCATCGAGCCCACCGTGCAGGCCGAAAGCGATTGGGGTGCTTTGACGAACGACATCGCCAACCAAACCCTGCTGCCGGAGACGAACTCCTGGTACATGGGCGCGAACATTCCCGGCAAGCCTCGTGCCTGCATGGTCTACCTCGGCGGAGCCCCCACCTATCGGGCGACGTGCGCAGAGGTGGTGGCCGGCGGTTACTCCGGTTTCGCGCTCACCCGGGCGGAGGCCCGCGTGGCCTCCACCGTGTCCTGAACCCCGAACCCCGAACCCCGACGAAGGAGACCGACATGGCACTCGACGCACACGCAGCAGACCTGATCGCCGGATTACAAGCGCAGGGGCTGAAGGCTTTCGAGCACAGCACCGTGGAGGAGGTGCGGGCGGTCGTGGCGACGTTCGCCGGACTGCAGGCGCCGCCCGAACCCGTCGCCCGGGTGGCGGACGGGCACTACGAGAGCGGCGGAGCGCAGATCGCGCTGCGGGTCTACGTGCCGGAGGGTGAGGCACCGCACCCGGTGGTCCTGTACTTCCACGGCGGTGGGTTCGTCGCCGGCGACCTCGACGTCATCGACGAACCGGCGCGCGCGGTCGCGAACGGCGCCGGCGCGATCGTCGTCGCCGCGACGTACCGCCGCGCCCCGGAACACCGGTTCCCGGCCGCCGCCGACGACGCGTCCGCCGCCCTGCGGTGGGTGGCCGACCATGTCGACAGCTACGGAGGTGACCCAGGCAACGTCGTCGTCATGGGTGACAGCGCCGGCGGCAACCTGGCCACCGTCACCGCGTTGCGGGCCCGGGACGAGGGCGGACCGCGCCTGCGGGGACAGGTGCTGATCTACCCGGTGATCAACCCGAACGCGGACTTCCCGTCCCGGCAGGAGTTCGCCGAGGGGTACGTGATCGGAGCCGGGGACCTCGACTGGTTCTGGAGCAACTACCTGTCCTCCCCCGAGGACGCGGAACACCCGTACGCGGTGCCGAGTTGCGCCGACTGCCTCGAGGGGTTGCCGCCGGCCCTCGTGCTCACCACCGAGAACGAGGTGGCCCGCGACGAGGCGGAGGCGTACGCCGAATCGCTGCGGAAGGCCGGGGTCGACACCGAGGCGATCCGCTTCGACGGTCTGATTCACGGCGCGTTCTGGATGTCCGGGGCGGTTCCGCGCAGTGCCGACATGCGCTCGGCGGTCATCGAGTTCGTGAAGAGGGTGACGGCCCCCGCTCCCGTCGGGTGACGTGATCCGACCGTGTCAGCCCTCGACTCGTGCCTCGAGTCGGGGGCAGATGCGCGGCCACTCCTCGTCGATCATCGAGAACAGTGCGGTGTTGCGCCAGGTCCCGTCGCGGCGACGCCGATGCTTGCGCAGGATTCCCTCGAACTCGGCCCCCAGTTTCGCGATGGCGCCGCGGGAGTGGGCGTTGCGCTCGTCGGTGTGCCATTCGACGCGGACCGCGCCGAGATCCTCGAACGCCCGCCGCAGCAACAGCAATTTCGCGTCCGGATTGATGAGCGTGCCCTGCGCGGAACGGGACAACCAGGTGTGCCCGATCGCGAGGCTGCGGTTCTTCGGGTCGATCAGATACAGCGACGTCGAGCCGACGATCCTCTCGGTGGTGATGTCGATCTGCGCATACGCGAGGCGGGTCGGATCTTCGTCGGCGGTGCGGACGAACGCCACCGCGTCGTCGCGGTCGGCGATCGCTGCGGACGTCCAGTGGAAGATGCGGGGGTCGTCGACGGCGTCCAGCAGGCCGTCGACGTGGTCCTCGCCCAGTGGTTCGAGTCGTACGTGCCGTCCGGTCAGCGTGGGGTGCGCGAACCAGGATTCGCTCATCGCACCGGCTCGGGAGATTTCAGCACCGGCCGCCTGCCGGATTCGGGACCGGTGCGCCCGCGGACGGGCGGATGCCGTTGGGCGGCGCGCAGGAACACGAAGAACAGCACCACCAGCAGTCCCGCGCGGCCCCACACCCCGAACTCCACCAGAACCTCGAACGTCGACGCGTCGGTCTGGGCGGCGAGGGCGCCGAAGTATTTGAAGACGCCGATCCCCATCGACAGGTCGGCCACCAGATATGCCGCGACGAGCCCCCACGGGACGCGCAGCAGGACGAAGAACGGGATGAGCCACAACGTGTACTGCGGCGAATGCACCTTGTGCAGCAGCAGGAATCCGCAGAGCATGGCGGCGCTGACCGCGATCCACGGGTAGACGCCGTCGCGTTGGAACCGCAGCCAGCCGAGCCGCAGGGCGATCGCGAACGCGGCGCAGACGAGGAGTGGCGACAGCAGGCTCACCGTCTGGTCGTACGCGGGGAGCGGGACGTCGTCGGCGACCGGACCGAACAGCGGCCGCAGGCCCCAGTACCAGATGGAGTTGGTCGTGAGGTCGGCCTGACGGTTCTCCTGGAACGTGAACGACGCCCGCCATCCGCTGTAGGAGATGAGGGCGAACGGCAGGTTCACCGCCACGACGGTGGTGATCGCGGCCACCGCGACCATCACCGCGCCGCGCACGTCGTAGCGCCGCCCGGCGATGCCGTTCCGGGTGAGGACGTAGGCGATCAGCGGCAACACGAACGCACCCGGATACACCTTCAGGCAGAAACCGACGGCGAGGAGCACCGCCGCGAGGACGGCCCGGCCGCGGAGCGGGACCCGTTCAAGTGTCATGACGAAGATCGCGGCCACCGACGTCGCGACCACCGGCAGTTCCCAGTTGTGGAACGCGTACAGCACCAGCGGCGGAGTGGCCGACCACAGCAGCGCCCACCAGCCGGCCAGCCGTCCCAGCATCCACGCCGTGAGCAGGCCGAACGGAGCGAGGATCAGCGCCGAGTGCAGCAGGAACTCGGCGTCGGTGTGTGAACCGATGCCGCCGAGCCACATCAGCACACCGCTCAGCACCGGGTACTCCACGGTGCCGCCGGTGAGGATGCCGTCGGCGTTGATTCCCCCGGTGACGTACGGAAAAACGTGCAGGTTGACGTCGCGTCCGAGCCACAGGAACTGGATGTCGGAGTAGCAGACCTGTGTGTCCTTGATGCGGTCGAAGATCAGGCTTCGCCCGACGCCGTCGAACGGCGCCCCGGCGCACCGCGCCTTCTGCAGGTAGCCGGCGAGCATGGCGAGGCCCGCCAACCCGACGACGAGCGCCGTGATCGGCGACCGCTGCCGAGCTCCGATATGCATGAATCCACATTAGGGTGCGCGGGCCTCCGCGTGCGAAGCGGAAACGCCGCGGGTGCGGAGGTCAGTCGCTCGGCCGGCGCAGGGCGTCGGGTTTGTGGACGGCGTCCCGCCCGCTCTTGTCGCTGACGACGCGGTACTGCGGGTCGTCCTCGGACGCCCGCACCGTGCGGCCTGCCGCCTCGGTGTCCTCGGTGATCTTCTCCTCGACCGTCCCCGACGTGGTGGTGCCGTGGGTCTTCCACTCCACCTCGTCGCCCTGTCGGAATTTCTTCTCTTCTGCCATCGTGTCGGCGTACCCCGCGGTTCCCGGCGTCACACCGGTCGGCCTGATTTCGCTGGTCAGGGGCTCGTCGTGTAACCTGCAAAGGTTGCTGACGCAACGACCCTCCTGCCACGGACAGTCCGTGGCCGTTTTCACTAGTCCATAGGAGGTGATGAGGTCTTATGCGTCATTACGAATTGATGGTCATCCTTGACCCCAGCCTGGACGAGCGCACTGTTGCTCCTTCGCTGGATACGTTCCTCAATGTTGTTCGCCAGGACGGCGGCAAGATCGACAAGGTCGATGTCTGGGGTAAGCGTCGTCTCGCCTACGAGATCCTGAAGCACAGCGAAGGCATCTACGCGGTGATCGACATCAGCGCTACTCCCGCCACCGTCGCAGAGCTCGACCGTCAGCTCGGTCTGAACGAGTCGGTGCTGCGTACGAAGGTTCTGCGCCACAACAAGTGATTTCTGTCGGTCACCAGCCCTAGGCTCGTGCCCAACCGAACTCCACATTCTGCAGGAGGAACCATATGGCAGGCGACACCGTCATCACCGTCATCGGAAACTTGACGGCTGATCCGGAGCTCCGATTCACCCCCGCGGGTGCCGCGGTCGCGAACTTCACTGTCGCGTCCACGCCCCGCACCTTCGACCGTCAGACCAATGAATGGAAAGACGGCGAAGCGCTGTTTCTGCGTTGCAACATCTGGCGCGAGGCAGCCGAGAACGTCGCGGAGAGCTTGACCCGTGGCTCGCGAGTGATCGTGAGCGGCCGGCTCAAGCAGCGTTCGTACGAAACTCGTGAAGGTGAAAAGCGCACTGTCGTCGAGCTCGAGGTCGACGAGATCGGCCCCTCGCTGAGGTACGCCACGGCCAAGGTCAACAAGGCCAACCGTGGTGGCGGCAGCGGCGGTGGCTTCGGTTCCTCCGGCGGATCGGGCGGCGGACGTCCGCAATCCAACACCGGCGGAGATGATCCGTGGGGCAGTGCGCCGCAGGCGTCCGGCTCCTTCGGAGGCTCTGGTGGCGGGAGCGACGAACCCCCGTTCTGATCCGTACCTGATCGGAACATCCAGAAAAGAGCAAACTAATGCCGAAGCCGCCCTTGCGCGACAAGGTAATGAAGAAGAAGATCTGCATCTTCTGCAAAGAGAAGAACACGCAGATCAACTACAAGGACACGACGCTTCTGCGTAAGTACGTCAGCGACCGCGGCAAGATCCGCGCGCGCCGTGTCACCGGCAACTGCGTCCAGCACCAGCGCGACGTTGCCATTGCCGTCAAGAACTCACGTGAGGTGGCGTTGCTGCCTTACGCCACCGTGGCTCGCTAAGGAAAGGGAGGAAAGACATGAAGCTCATCCTCACCGCTGACGTGGACAACCTCGGTGCGCCTGGCGACACCGTCGAGGTCAAGGACGGCTACGGCCGCAACTACCTGCTGCCCCGCGGCCTGGCCATCGTCGCCACCCGTGGTGCCGAGAAGCAGGTCGAAGGCATCCGTCGTGCGCAGGAAGCCCGCGCCGTTCGCGGACTCGACCACGCCAAGGAGCTCAAGGACGCCATCGAGGGCCTCGAGAACGTTTCGCTGTCGGTCAAGACCGCCGGTGACTCGGGCAAGCTCTTCGGTTCGGTTACCGCCGCCGACGTCGCCGGTGCCATCAAGGCCGCCGGTGGACCCGTCGTCGACAAGCGCAGCCTGGAGCTGCCGAAGGCTCACATCAAGGCGACCGGCAAGCACGCCATCGTCGTGAACCTGCACCCCGACGTGGTTGCGAAGTTCCACCTGAACGTCGTCGGCGCCTAGTCGACTCGTTTACTCACAGGCCCCCCGGACGCCTCGGCGTGTGGGGGGTCTGTGCTTGTCGATTCCGGCTTACAGCCGCCCTCTCGAGCCCCGTTTTCACCGGTGTGAAGCACGCAGAGGAGCGGCTTCCAGCTGTGTCTGGAAGTTAGCCGCCCCGCCGACGATCTGTGAGGTGAATCATATTGCCACGCAGGGGCGACCAACTCAACACGCCCGAGTCGTCAACGCGAAAGACACGCCGAACGGGTTTTCATCCACAGTGGTGAGAATCTAAAAAACGGCCCTGATCTGGGTCTTTGGGATTGTGAAATGCACTTATCCTCAGGTTATCCCCATGGGGTTAACAAACGTACCCAGCAGTTTCCACAATTTGTCCCCAACTGTGTACACAGGCTGGTTTGAACAGCGGGTAGCTAATCCCTAACGTCGTCCCGGCGTGTCTCGCGATCACGACGCCGGCTGCCGCGAAGAGCCTGCGAAGGTTGTCGGTAGGGGCGAGTACAAAGAGTTCGGGGCACCAACACCGGGAAGCATTTTCCGGGGTGGCGCAACAGTGATGGGGAAGGTCGGTCGAGTGGCTGTAGTAGACGATCGGGGCCGTTCCGAATACCCGGGTCCGCCTGACGCGGAGCCCGGCGAAGAGTTCGGCCGGCAGCCACCTCAGGACATGGCGGCGGAGCAGTCGGTGCTCGGCGGCATGCTCCTCAGCAAGGACGCCATCGCGGACGTGCTCGAGGTGCTCCGTCCCGGCGACTTCTACCGTCCCGCGCATCAGTCGGTGTACGACGTGATCCTGGACCTCTACAGCCGCGGTGAGCCCGCCGACCCGGTCACAGTGTCTGCGGAACTGGACCGTCGTGGCGAGCTCCGCCGCATCGGTGGAGCGCCCTATCTGGTGACGCTCACGCAGACGGTGCCCACCGCCGCCAACGCCGGCTACTACGCCGAGATCGTGGCGGAGAAAGCCATCCTGCGTCGCCTCGTCGACGCCGGCACCCGCATCGTCCAGTACGGCTACACCGGCGCCGACGGTCAGGACGTCGCCGAGGTCGTCGATCGCGCGCAGGCCGAGATCTTCGAGGTCACCGAACGCCGCACCACCGAAGACTTCGTCCCCCTCGAAGAGCTCCTGCAGCCCACGATGGACGAGATCGACTCCATCGCCAGCCGCGGCGGCATCTCCCTCGGTGTGCCCACCGGCTTCGTCGAACTCGACGAGATCACCAACGGCCTCCACCCCGGCCAGATGATCATCGTCGCGGCCCGACCCGGTGTGGGCAAGGCGCTGGCCCTCGACACTCCCCTCGCCACGCCCACCGGCTGGACCACCATGGGTGACGTCCAGGTCGGCGATCACCTCATCGACGCCGACGGCAAGCCCACCCGAGTCGTCGCTGCCACCGACGTCATGGTCGGCAGGCCCTGTTACGAGGTGGAATTCTCGGACGGCACCGTCCTCGTCGCCGACGAGCAGCATCAGTGGTTGACGGACGTCGACGGCCAGGCTGCCGTCCGCACCACGGCTCACATCGCCGGTTCGGTAGATGGCGGGCACCAGGTCGCGCATACCCGTGCGCTGCAGTTGCCGACGTCGACTGTGCGCGTCGACCCCTACGCGCTGGGTGCTTCGCTCACCGTCCAGGGCATCCCCGATCCTGAAGTGCCCGTCGGTGCGGAGGAACTCACCGTTCCGGCTGGTGCCAAGCGGATCCCGGCGGAACTGTTGCGCGGTTCGGAGTCGGAGCGTCGCGAGTTGCTGGCCGGCCTGCTCGATGTGGCGGGGTCGGTTGTCGACGACGGCTCGGTGCGGTTCGAGACCGCAAACCTTCCGTTGTCGGAGGATGTCGCCGAACTTGTCGTCGGGTTGGGATACGACTGCCGTCGTGTCGACGGTGACGTCAACTTCTGCGCAGATGAAGACGTGTTCCAGCTTCATCGGAAGGCGATCCGGCACAAGGAGCTTCGCGGCGAGATCAGCGGTTCGCGCCTCATCGTCGCGGTGCGCCCGATCACGAGTGTCCCCGTGCGTTGCGTCGAGGTCGACAACGCCGACCACATGTACCTCGCGGGCCGTTCTATGGTGCCGACCCACAACTCCACGCTCGGCATGGACTTCCTGCGCTCCTGCTCCGTGAAGCACGGCATGGCCAGCGTCATGTTCTCGCTCGAGATGAGCAAGACCGAGATCGTCATGCGTCTGCTGTCGGCGGAGGCGAAGATCAAGCTCGGCGACATGCGCTCCGGAAAGATGACCGACGACGACTGGACGAAGCTCGCCCGCCGTATGAGCGAGATCAGTGAGGCGCCGCTGTTCATCGACGACTCCCCCAACCTGACGATGATGGAGATCCGCGCAAAAGCCCGGCGGCTCAAGCAGAAACACGACATCAAGCTCATCGTGATCGACTACCTGCAGCTGATGAGCTCGGGTAAGAAGGTCGAGTCACGTCAGCAGGAAGTCTCCGAGTTCTCCCGTAGCCTCAAGCTTTTGGCGAAGGAACTCGAAGTTCCCGTGGTCGCGATCTGCCAGTTGAACCGTGGTCCCGAGCAGCGACAGGACAAGCGTCCCCAGGTGGCCGACCTTCGTGAGTCGGGATCGCTCGAGCAGGATGCCGACATGGTCATCCTTCTCTACCGTCCCGACGCCACCGAACGCGACGACCCGCGCGGCGGCGAGGCCGACCTCATCCTCGGCAAGCACCGTAACGGACCCACAGCGACTATCACTGTGGCGCACCAGCTTCACCTGTCCAAGTTCGTCGACATGGCGCGGGGTTAGGCTGCTGCTGCTGCGCTGCTGTAGGTTCCGGAGCTAGATGAGAAGCGGACGAGCGACTTCGGCGGCACTGAGTGCCGAACTGCGATTCGAGCGCGGGTAGATCGAGATCTGACTTCTCGTGCCCGCGTATCTCGGGAAGGTCAAGGAAACCCGGGCCGTACGACAGTGGGCCGCCGGCACACGCGCCATCAACAACGAAACCGACGTCGAACGACTCCACATCGCCTACCGTGCCGCCCGGCTCATCGCCGACCGGACACCCCTGCCGTGGTGCAGACCTGGTTCCAGGGTCCGAACCCGATCCTCGACGACCAACCACCGGCGCTGCTGCTGCGCGCAGGCGACCTCAGCGATGTCGGCCCGAAGGTCCTCGCGGCGGCACGTCAGTTCGTTGGCGCTGCAGGGTGACTCGGAAATAGGAAAGTTGGCAATGTTGTGTACCTTCTCGCGTGGTGGCGGACCGTCGCCGATGCATGAGCCTGCAGTCGCCTGATCGGCTCGAGTAAGGGACTTCGATCGAAGGCGTCTGTCTGCCAGTGGCTCGCCGTGATTCCCGGATTCGGACGTCCTACCCAGAATGGGCATCTTCCCGACCTCAGCAGAACGGCCCAGCGGAGGCCAGTTCCTCGCCGCTCGGGGATCCACCACGGGGGACTCACCCTTCTGCTCCGGCGGTACGGCCAGCGGCACGCACGGGTACTGGCGGGTGACAGCAACATGCCCCGACGCGGCCGCTACTCGAGCCATCTCGTTGTCGTCCCGCACGATCTTTCGAAACCCGGGTTTGACCGCAGCTTTGCGGCATAGCATGTCGAGATCCGAGCCCCGGCTCCGTCCCAGCATCGAATCGGCAAGGCGACAATTGGAGGATGGATCCATGGCACACGTACAACGTTTCGACCACATCGGCATTACCGTCGCGGACCTCGAGCCGGTAACGGCGTTCTTCGTCGGACTAGGTCTCGAGGTCGAGGGCACCGGATCCGTGGAGGGCGAGTTCGTGGAGACCGTCTGCGGCATCCCAGGCGCGCACTGTGAGATCGTGATGCTGCGGCCGCCCGACGGAGGGTCCCGGTTGGAGCTCGCGGCCTTCGTCACGCCCGACCACGTGCCCGGATCGCCCACGGCGATGGCCAACGAGCTTGGGCTGCGCAACGTGTCCTTCGAGGTCGGCGACCTCCAGGCGGCCGTCGACGCGGTGGCGGCGGATGGGTACGGGCTCATCGGCGGCATCGGCGAGTACGAGAACAGCGTGCGAATGGCCTACGTGCGTGGGCCCGAAGGGATCATCGTGTCCCTGTTCGAGCAGATCGACTGACGCGCGAGCGTTACCCAATCCGTCGCCATGGACGCGGCGGTAGCTCGACAACGTTACAGAATGCCCGTCTGTAGCCGTCCGTCCGTACGCCGATCCCCTTGCGGAACCGACTGTCCGCAGGCGTACTGACGGCCGGACTTGCCCCCTCTCGTAGGGTCTCGCTACGGGTGGCATCTTGGAGAAGCTGCGACGTGGGTGTTTCTGGTTTGTCTTACGGTTTGGCCACCGCATTCCTGTGTCAAACTTCTGACATCTCTTCTGTCGTCACTGTCGTCACTGTGCCGGGGACGAACTCGTGGTGCGGGTGCATGCTGCGGGGGTCAACGTGTTGGACTGGTTGCTGGGCGAAGGCGGGTTCGAACACTTTCCCGATGTTCCGCTGCCGTGGATTCCGGGGTGGGACGTCTCGGGAGTAGTGGAAGTGGTCGGTGACGGCGTCAGCGGGTTCCAGCAGGGCGACAGCGTCTATGGAATGGTTCAGCTGCCCGAACCCGGAAACGCCTACGCCGAATACGGGCAGTTCCCGCCGGTCAGGTCGTCGCCAAGCCGCCCCTCCTGGACCACATACAAGCGGCGGCGTTGCCGATGACCGGATTGACGGCGTGGCGGGCCCCCGTCGACGAGGCCGGTCTACAACGCGGGCAGCGCGTGTTGATCCATGCCGCCGCGGGCGGTGTCGGCCATCTGGCCGTGCAATGTGCGAAGGCCCTCGGAGCGCACGAGTTCGTCGACTACCGCGAGCAGAGGTTCGAGACGTCGGTGGCGCCGGGTGCATGCCGTGATCGACACGGTCGGCGGCACCGTCCAACAGCGGTCCCTCGACGTGTTGAAGCGAGACGGGGTTCTCGTCGCCCTGTCAGCGGAGGTCCCGGACGAGGTCAAGGCCGAAGCCGAGCGACGCGGTATACGGACGCGATACTTCAGCGTCGAACCGAACGCTGACACGCTGACCAAGATCTCCCGGCTCGTCGCTAACGGCAGAGTGCGGACCACGGTCAGCTCGGTGTATCCCTCGCCGAGGCTCGAGCTGCCCACGAAGAGGGCCGGGCAGGACACGTCCGAGGGTCCCTGTGTTTGTCAAGGCGACGGGATTCGAACACCTCGGGTGAGAAGCATGGTGCGGGTCGACGAGGGAAGCGTCGGCCCGCACCATTTCTGCACCGGCTTGACGCACCCATTCGGGCATCCCAACCGGACGGGTTAAACAGCAATCTGCCATCTCAGAGCCATACCGGCCCACGCCCCCCAGCGGGACGCGCCGCTGAAGGTTCCGCTTGCGGCGAGAATTGCTCCCTAGCCAGGGTTCCCGGATTCCATGTCGAGTGTCTCCAATCGAGGATCGGATAGAACAACCTCGACTACTGCCGCATCGTTCGTTGCTAACAGGGTGCTGTCGGAATCAATTCCGGTCGCGACGCACCAGGTGCGATCGTCCGGCCACCAGAAATTTGGGCATAGGAACGGGTGAGGGAACCGCGGGAGCTCACGTTGGGGTAGGAACCGAATACGCCGGAAAGGGGCCGCGGCCCGCTGTAGGTCCTGGTCAGGTGCGGTCTGCTGTGGCCGCTTCGGGTGTGGATAAGGTTTTGCGGTCCGGGTGGTGATCTTGCTGGGGTGTCGGGTTGGCGTCGATCGATCGGACCGCTTACCCGCGGTTCAAGCGGGTGGTCTCCGCGCAGGAGCTGGCAGAAGCGTTCACGCCGACGCCTGACGAGGTCGCGTGGGCACGCGAGAAGACACAGAGCGATCCTCACCTGCTTGCCCTGGCGGTGCGGCTGAAGGCGTATCAGCGGCTCGGGTACTTCCCGAAGCTGTATGACATCCCGGCCGTGGTCGTCGACACCGTGCGCGGCGTGCTGGACCTGCCCGGCGGTGTGAACCCGGAGACGGACGCGGACCGCACCGCGAAACGGCACCGTAAGTTCGTCCGCGAGTACCTGGGTGTGAGGTACGAGGCGGCGAAGGTGCGGGCGGTCGCCGAACAGGCGATCCGGGCGGCGGCGGCGACCAAGGACAACCCGGCCGACCTGATCAACGTGGCACTGGAGGAACTGGTCCGGGCCCGCTGCGAACTACCGGGGTACACGACGCTCGATGCAATGGCCGCGACGATCCGCGCGGAAGTCAACGGCGAGTTCTTCGCCCTGGTATCGGGACGCCCGGCGTGGGCCGAGCGGGCCAGACTGGACCGGCTGCTGGTGGTGGACCCGGCAACGCGGCGCAGCGAATTCGACCGGATCAAGACCCCGGTGCAAGCGGCGACGGTGGGCAAGTTCAAGGCGCGCCTGGCGCATGTGCAGGCACTGGACGCGATCGGGCCGACCGAGGCGTGGCTCGACGGTGTTCCGCCGGGCAAGGTCGCCCACTTCGCCGGTGAGGCGCGGGTCGCGGGCGTCGATGACATGCGCAAGACCGGCGAGGCCAAGCGGGTGACGTTGCTGGTCGCCCTGGTGCACCAGCAGCGGGTGGAGGCCCGCGACGAGGTGGTGACCATGTTCTGCAAACGCATGGCCGCCCTGCACAAGAAGGGCCGCGAGCGCCTGGAGGAGCTGCGCGAGGCGCACCGCGCGGAGACGGAGCGGCCGAACGGGCCGGGCGGTTGCTGCTCAAGACACTGGACTCCGCCGGTGGGCTGGAGCAGCTGTCCTCGGCGTACGAGGCGGTGTCGGCGTATCACGGCAACAACTACCTGCCGCTGCTGGAGCGGTTTTACCGCTCGCACCGCCCGGCGCTGTTCACACTGGTCGACGCCCTGGACATGGTGCCCGCGACCGCGGATCGCAGCGTGCTGGACGCGGTGGAGTTCATTCGTGCCAACCGCCACCGGCGCGGTGACTGGATCGAGGAGACGACCACCCACAGCCGTGACGGACAGCAGCACCCGGTCACCGTGGACGTCGACGCATTCGCGAGCGTGATGTGGCGCAAGGTGCTGCGAGACGGGAAGAACCGGCCGGGGATGCTGTCGCGGCGGCACCTGGAGGTGTGCGTGTTCTCCCACCTGGCCGCCGAACTGCGCTCCGGCGATGTCGCCGTGGTCGGGTCGGATTCCTACGCCGACCTGGGCGCGCAGCTGATGAGCTGGGACGAGTGCGCGCCGCTGGCCGCGCAGTTCTGCGAGCAGGCCGGCCGAGGCCCCGGCGCTGGTCGAGTTCTACCGCCGCCAGCTCACCGGCACCGCGGCCGCGGTCGACGCGGGCTACCCGGCCAACACCGATCTGGTCCTCGAGGACGGCAAACCGGTGCTCAAGCGCCGCAAGGGAGCCGACCGGCGCCCGTCCGCGCTGGCACTGGAGCAGGCGGTGCACCAGCGGCTGCCCGAGCGCAGCCTGCTCGACATCCTCACCCGCGCCGCCTATTTGACCGGGTGGCCGCGGCATCTGGGACCGGCGTCCGGGTCGGACCCGAAGATCCGCGGCGATGTTCTGGGCCGGTACGTGCTCACCGCCTACGCCTACGGCGCGAACCTCGGTGCGACCGAGGTGGCCCGGCACATGCGCGGCCAGATCTCCGCCCACGAGCTCTACACCGCGGGCAACAAGCACTCCACCGCCGACAAGGTACACCGGTGCTCGGCGGATGTGATCAACGCGTTCACCAGCCTGGACGTGGCCGGGATGTGGGGCGACGGGCAGATCGTCGCCGTCGACGGATCGCAGATCGACACCTGGGAGAACAACCTGCTCGCCGAGTCCCACATTCGATACGGCGGCTATGGCGGGCTGGCGATGCGGTTCGTGTCCGACTCCTACATCGCGCTGTTCTCCCATTTCGTGCCGTGCGGGGCGTGGGAAGCCGTCTACATCGTCGATGGGTTGCTGCGCAACGAGTCCGACGTCCGACCGGACACCATCCACGCCGACACCCAGGGGCAGTCGCTGCCGGTGTTCGGCCTCGCCGCGTTGCTCGGGTTCGAGCTGCTGCCGCGCATCCGCAACTGGCAGGACCTGAACTTCTACCGCCCCGCCCCGACCACCCGGTACTCCCACATCGACAGCCTGTTCGGTGACAACGCCATCGACTGGGGTCTGATCGAGCGGCATTGGACCGACCTGCTGCGCACCGCGATCTCCATCCGCGAAGGCCGGGTGTCGTCGGTGACGCTGCTGCGGCGCCTCGGCAACCACTCGCACAAGAACCGCCTGTACCGGGCGCTGCGCGAACTGGGCCGTGTCATCCGGACTGTGACGCTGCTGCGCTACCTCTCCGAACCTGTTCTGCGGGAGCAGATCACGGCGGTCACGAACAAGGCCGAGGCGTTGCACGGCTACTCGGAATGGCTGATGATCGGCGGTAAGCTGATCGGCCACAACGACCCCGACCACCAGGAACGGGTGGTCAAGTTCAACGAGTTGCTGGCCAACTGCGCGATCTACTCGACCGCATTGGACATCACCGACGTCGCCAACGGCCTCGCCGCCGAGGGCTATCCCGTCGACACCGACGATCTGGCCACCATCACCCCGTACATCCAGCACACCATCCGCCGCATGGGCGACCTCGTGCTCAATCTGTCCCCACCCGAACAAGCGCCGGTCACCCGGCTCGACCTGGAACCGCGAGTGCTGTTCGGATCACGCGCGTGATCGGCCCCAGCGTCTGTATATAGGCCGGCACGGGCGAAGAGTACCCGCACGGCATGGGTTCGATGCTCTTCGCCGTGCTCGGCGTCGCCGCCCAGCTCGACGGCGACTACATCCGAGAGAAGACCCTGAAGTCCAGCAGGCCACTGCCGACTGCGGCAACCACGGCCGACCGGATACTTGCCTGATAATCAGCGCTCGAGCCACATCTAAATGACGTAAAGCTTTGCATAACAATCTATCTCCCGGTTTCGCCGACACGCCGGAGATGGGAATGGTGGGTGAACCTCCGGCTGAACATGCAGGTCATCGATGTTCGAGAATCAACTCGCTATTTGTTACTTGAGGGGCAAATGATTCCTGTGAGGTTCCTGAGCATCATGAGTTAGGTTACAAGAAGCGAGCGGGCCCGCCGCTGACCGAAGTCCCCTCACAGAGACAGGTGTCAGATGGCCAGAACCACGAAGTACCTGAATTTGTCACGCCCGAAACGTGCTTCACCAGCAAGAACGTTCCGCTCAAGATGCCGCAAACCCTCGCCGCTCTCGCACTCCAGGCGCTGGGCATGCCGGCGGACCAGGCCGCGGGGAATCGTCAACTCGATCTGACCGGCGGCACTCAGGCTCGACTGACCTCCCTGACCTGGGATGTCCTGCAATCCCGCCGCAGGGCATCGCAGGTCAAGCCCCATCCCTTCCGGATGCGCTATAACCGGTGGCTCTCATTCCCGCGCGGGAGATGATGCGCCGGCTGTCCCGGGCCCGCTCTCGGGCACGAGTACGACTGAGCCGAGGACGCGGCACAGGGCCAGCGCGAGTTGCGTGTCGAGTGGCTTGTCGGCGACGCCGCGGCCCAGTTGCAGCGAGGCTTTCTCCAGCCGGTAGCGGATCGAGTTGCGGTGGAGCATGAGCTGCGACGCCGTCGCTGAGTAGCTGAACGCGGACTCGAGGAACACGCGTACGGTGTCACGCTGACGAGCGGCGGCGTCGGAGTCGACCGCCAACTCCCCCAGCACCTCGTGAACCCAGGCGCGGGTGGCGGGGAGGTCGTCGATGAGTCGGGAGATCACCGGGATCCCCTCGTCCGCATAGGAGGTCACGCGCGCGGTCGGGTCACTTGCGACGCGCGCGATCCGAGACGCCTGGTGCGCCTGGGACCGGCTTGCGCGGAATCCGTCCGGTCCGAACCCAGGTGAACCGAATGCGAGGCGGGACCCACCTGCAGAAGCTACCACCGAGTCAAAAGCACGGGTGTCGACGCGGTGCACGCCACCAAACCACACGTCCGCCTCGCGCCGACCGGTCACTACCACGAGTGGATCGTCGCGACCTCCAAGCATCGCGCGGACCTGGTCGATGAGAGGGGCGAGCGCGGGGGTATGCGCGGGCTGGTCGGCGCGATCGTCGACCCACACTCGGCATGCCACGTGTACCTGGTCGAGTCGGTATTTGGTGGCAGCGGAGAACTCTCTAGGGGACACGTCCTCGGCCTCGAGGACACGATTGACCCAGGTGAAAGTGGTACGCGCAGCCCGCTCGTGGGAGGACCGCTGCTCCTCCTGATATGTGGCAATCACCTGGCGCGTGATCGCGTCGATGTATTGGTACAGCCAGCCCGCCAGGTGACGGTAGAGCGGCGGCTGCTCGTGAGGCGGACAGTCAATCTCCTGCACCTGGTCGAAGATGCGAGCCAGCAAATAGTGGGATCCCACGTGATAGGCACGACGCAATGAAGACTCGGGAACGTCCTGCCGCGCGAGCTCCTCGGCGTACCGGTGCGCATGCGGCAACGAAGGCAGGTCGGACACCTCTTTGGAGTGCGCAAGCTGATCGATCATGACCTCGACATTGTCCGTGACGCTGGAGTGGAGAGCGTCACGCATCGCCCGGTCGTCGAGCTCACCGACCGCAGCCGCGATCTCGGCGGTCATCCCGTGACTGATCGCATCGGTCTCTCGCTGGAGGCGCTCCCCGATCTTCCTGGTGAGTTCACGGAGCCGCTCGAGATTCTGCGGATCCACGCTGAGCTTGCCTGGAAGGCTCCAAGACTCAGTCATCGCGCCAGGTCTGCCAGCGCGGCGCGGGCGGCGTTCCAGCCGGCCATGCCGTGCGCGCCTGCTCCGGGTGGGGCGGCGGCCGAGCAGAGGTAGGCGCCGGGGACGCCGGTGGCATACGGCTGCAGAGTCACGCGCGGACGGAACACCAACTGCCGGGCCGTATTCGCACCGGTGATAATGTCGCCGCCCACGTAGTTGGGATTGGCTTGCTCGATCTGCGCCACCGACCGCGAACGCGTCGACAGGATCCGCGCTCGGAAGCCCGGAGCGTACCGCTCGATCTGCGCGGTGATGATCTCGGTGGCGTCGCCGCTCCAACCCGACGGCACGTGGGCGTAGACGTCGACGGGATGCACCCCGTCCGATGCACGCCCAGTGTCCGCGACGGACTGCTGCCCCACCAACACGAATGGCCGATCGGGCATCACGCCGCGCACCACGTCGCGTTCGGCGGCGGCGATCTCTTCGAAGTTCCCGCCCACGTGCACGGTCCCCGCACGCCGGGAGGGTTCGTACTCCCATGGGATGCCGCCCTCGACGGCATACGACACCTGGAACGCGCCGGGCCCGTGCCGGAACCGGCTGTAGGCGCGGGCGATCCGCGGGGGCTGCGCAGAGCCCAACACCGATGCAGCTGCGGCGGGCGCGGTGTTGAGCATGAGGATGTCGGGCCGGCCCAGCTCGCGGTGGTCGCGCACCAGGGCTCCGGTCTCCACCCGTCCGCCGTACGACTCGAGCGCCGAGACCATCGCCCGCGAGATCGCAGCCGAGCCCCCGCGCGCGACCGGCCAACCGTAGCGGTGCGCCGCGGTCCCCAGCGCCACGCCGATCGCCGACGACATCACCGAACCGAACGGCCGGAACGCGTGCGCTGCCACCCCGCCGAACAGGGCCCGCGCCCCATCGGTCCGCCAGCGCCGCGCGAGCACGGTGGCCGGCAACGCTGCATGGACACCGAACCAGCCCAGGGCGAAGGGGTGGCGCGGCACGTGCACCATCGGTTGGAGGAATTCGCCCACGATGTCGTGGAAATGCGCGGAGAGGGGGCCGAACATCCGGCGGTACGAGGAACCGTCACCGCCGAGCCCCGCGGCGGTCTCTTCGACGGACCGCACCACCGCGGCCCCCCGCCCGCCGTGGAGCGGGTGCGCGTACTGGACCTCGGGCCACAGCCACTCGAGACCGTGCGCGGCGAGGTCGAACTGTCGGCTGAATCCGGTATCAAACGCGAGCGGGTGGAAGCCGGAGCAGTGGTCGTGGAGGAGTCCGGGCAACGTCACCTCGCCGGACCGGGTGCCGCCGCCGGGGGAGTCGGACGCTTCCAGAACGGTCACGTCCACTCCCTCGGCGGCGAGTGTCAGGGCGGCGGCTAGGCCGTTGGGCCCGCTACCGACGACGAGGGCGGTGGTCATCAGTTCAGCCTGCCACCTCTGGTATGGGATCCCTACTGGCCCCTGCGGGAACATAGTCGGGATCGCGCCAGGTGACGGTGTAGTTGATCGGCCCGTTGGGCAGCCACGGCTGCTCTGCGAGCGCGTCCTTCACCACGTAGTAGCCGGTCTCGACCACACCGAGCGCCGCGTCGATCACCTTGTACTCGAGGGTTTTCTTGTGCAGTGGCTGCGACTCGGTCCAGACGGTGATGAACTCGCCGGGCTCGAAGTGGCACCGCTTCTGGATGGCGGCGATGGTGAAGGGGTTGAACAGGTGCCCGTCGCCGAACTGCCAGCCCACGAAGAACGTGCACATCATCTCGCCCTCGCGAAACCGGTAATTGTCCAGGTCGTCGAGGTGATCCATCATCAGCGACATATGGCCCCGTCCTTGAGAATTCAAGAGCCGGAAGGCGGCGGTCTTCTGGAGGAAGATCTCGGCGGCTTCAGGCCCGAACAGGCTGGACAGCTGGTGCTTGTGCGAGGTGATCTCGGTGATGAAGTCGGGGCTGTCCAGCTTGGCCTCGCAGCCGTTGTTCCGGAACGCCATGGTGGCGGACGACCAGTTGCCGGCGTACTGACGCATGGACAGCAGGAACGAGATCAGGTCGGGTCGGAAGTTGCCTACGATCGGCAGGGTGAGGGTCAAGACCGCGGCCGCCATCACGATCCAGGGATTGCTCGCGTCCCACACGGCGTAGCCGTCGCCGGCGAAGAAGCCGAGGAACACGAACGGGGAGAGGAAGCCGAAGTAGAGGTTCCATTCCTGCGGCATGGCCACGGCGAACATCGAGTAGATGAAGGCGTGGAAGCACGTCATGAACGCTGCGGCGAGCACTGCCACCACCCAGTTGGTGGTGAAGAGCAGGATTATCGGCACCAGGAACTCGACGACCGTGCCGAGGACGTGTGCGCAGAACCAGGCGAGACGGGAGGGCAGCAGGTCCTCGGGCACGTTGCGGTAGAGCGCGCGTCGCAGGGTCTTGGACTTGTTGATCGGCGAATTGGTGAGCATAGTCTGCACGGTGGGCGTGAAGTGATGCCCGATCTTGGACAGGAACGCGCCCCACCAGACGGCGAAGATCGCGATCTTGGCTACCACGATCATGTCCACGTGCCCGGCGGCGTAGTTGGTCAGGACACCAAAGGCGAGCAGCATCACGGAGTACTGCTCGGGGCGGGAGGCCAGGAAGGCGACCTTGTCCCGCAGTCCCATGACCAGCTGAAAGGCGATAAAAGCGATGAAGGGCCACATCGGCAGGAGGCCGGGCTCACTGTAGGCGGCGGCGGTCTGCTGGCCGGGCAACACCAGGCCCGCGACGAGGGAGGCGAGCATCCCGAGGTACAGCCACACGTCGATGGCCTTGCGCTCGTCACCGCCGGTCAGCGGGATCTTGCCGGGCCAGGGCGGGAGCCGCAGGGTACCGGTGCGGATCCAGTAGCGGTACCCGGCAGTGTTGGGTGTGAACTTGAACGCCAGCGGGCCCCACGATTCGTTGAAGCCGGTGGCAGACCAGAGCACCACCCACAGCATGGACTTCTGTAGGACGATCATCTCGCCCCACCAGGCGCCCAGGTCGAGCAGCGGCAAGCCGGGAGCGGTGAGGCCGATGAGAAGCCAGCCGGCGATGATGAAGAACAGGCCCTTGACCAGGTACAACGAGTGCATGATCTTGGGGGCGCCGAAGCCATAGTCCACCCAGTGCAGGCAGAGCAGCTTCATCCGCTCCATGGTCGGTATCTTTTCGAATTCTGCCGGGTCCACGTCGGGAACGTCGGCTTGGCGAAAACCCATGACTCCTCCTGGGGGCGAGTTGAGTGGTTGGTTTGGGCACGAAGAAACGAAAATCGACGATCGTCGACTGTCGATATGAGAAAAGAAGGGACGGAAGGGACACGGGGAGGTCGTACGACGACGGAGTGGCCTCGCCCTCGCGCGAGGTCAGCCGACGAGCGCCTTGCGCAGTCCGGGCTTGTCGATCTTCCCCACGGGGTTCTTGGGGAGTTCGGTCACGATGTCCACGGCGACGGGCACCTTGACCCGTGTGAGCAGGTTGCGACAGTGCTCGATCACGGTCTCGGGAGTCAGTGAGGCGTCCGGGTACGGGACCACAAACGCGACAGGCACTTCTCCCATCACGTTGTCAGGTCTGCCGATCACGGCCACTTCGAGCACACCGGGCAGACTGCCGATCGCGTTCTCGATCTCCTTGGGGTAGAGGTTCTCTCCCCCGCGGATGATCATGTCCTTGATGCGGTCCACCAGGGTCAGGTAGCCGTCGGAGTCGAGCACGCCCACGTCGCCGGTGCGGACCCAGCCGTCGACGATGGTGTTCTCGGTAGCCTCGGGGTTCCCGAGGTAGCCGGCCATTACGACGGGTCCGGTGATCAGCACCTCGCCGGTCTCGCCGGTGGGCACGTCGCGCAGCTCGTCGTCGACCACCCGGATGCTTTGACCGGGAAGGGATGGGCCGACCGTGCCGATCTTGCGGAGGCCGACGAGGGGGTTGATGGCGGACGCGCAGGTGGCTTCGGTGAGGCCGTAGCCCTCCAGCAGCGGGGCTCCGAGCATCTCCTCGGAGGCCTGGAGCAGTTCGCGGGTGGCGGGGGCGGCGCCGCAGATGGCGAAGCGCAGCGAGGACAGGTCGGTGTCGCGTTCGGCGGCCTTGGTCACCAGGAGCGCGAAGATGGTGGGGACGCCCGAGAAGTAGGAGGGGCGGTGCTTCTCGACGGCGTGGAAGAAGGTGTCTGGAGAAAACTTGCCCACCACGGTCAGTTGGGCGCCCACGCGCAGCGACGCGAGGAGGCTCACCATGAGCGCATTTGCGTGGAACAGCGGGAGGATGAGAAGGCAGTGGTCACTGGTGGTGAGCGCCATCACCTCGACGATCGAAGCCGTCATGGCATCGGCGTTGCCATGTGTGATCATGACGCCCTTGGGTCGGCCGGTGGAGCCGCTCGTGTAGATCACCAGGGCCATGTCGCTGTCCGCGAGTTCGACCGGTGCAGGCACCTCCCCGGTGGAATGTTCGGCGAGGTCGTCCACGGCGATTGTTGGCTTGCCGCCGGTGGGGGCGCCGGGACCGGCGTTCACGACCAGCGTGGCGCCGGCATCGGCGATCTGATGGGTGGCCTCCTGTTCGGTGAAATTTGGGTTGACCGGAGTCACGGCGGCGCCAAGGCGCCAGGCGGCAAAGATGGCGACGACAAGCTCGCTGCGGTTGGGCAGCATCACGGCCACAACGTCGCCACGACCCACATCTCGTCCGGCGAACTGGGCGGCAACGGCGGCCACCCTCGCGTCGAGTTGCTCGAATGAGAACTCGCGGAGGTCGTCTCGGATCGCGGGTGCAGACCCGAACGGCTCAGCCAGCAGCCAAGGGAGGTAAGCCGGTGCCATGTGCACTCCTGTGCAGTAGATGGATGTATGTGACTTGGAACACTACGGCGGGCTTCTGCGCAATACATTGGCTGCGATGACGAACTTCATAGGAGCAGTAGTGCACGGTGCACAATTAAGGCGAGACCCCCGAACGCCTCCGCCCCGCCGGTGTGCACCTGTGGTCGCGATAGCAGCCATTACTGCCCTGGCGGCTCGCCGGCATCCATAGTTCGTCGCAACCACGGCGAACCTCGTCGCACTCAGCGCGAAAAAGCCGGCCCCGCGCCGCAGTATCTACGACGAACTCCTAGGTCCGACGGGGGGCGTTTGCAGGTTGCGGGTCGTTTTGCAGGTTTGCAGGGTGCCTGCAAGGGCGGGTGTGGAGGTGGTGGGCGTCCCGTCGGCTGGGTGCGTCTGGACCGTGCCGGGTCCGGGGGTGCTGCAAACACGTCTTTTCGTTTGCGACCCCGGGGTCGGGGCGGTAGCTCCCTGCGGTTGTCGGCCGGGACGGGTGCCGCCGGGTCGGTCTTCCCTATCGGGGTGGTCGTTGCGCCGGTTGTGGTCGATCCTGGAGGCTGCCTGGGGTGTGTGGGAGAGCGAAGCAAATTGGGGGAGGCTGTGCGGCGACCGGTACGTCCGGCGGTCCGCCCGGTGTGTCGGGTTGGGGTGCACCCCAACACCACGCCGAACCCGCCAGAGAACTGCGTCAGAAAAGAGTCTGATCGCGTATTGATTGACACCTGTTAGTCAGGTCATAGATTCCAACCTGACATGTTCGTCCGTCCGAAGGAGTCGGTGATGCGCGTCGGGTACATCCGGGTCAGCGCTGTCGACCAACACACCGACCGCCAGCTCAATGGCATCCAGGTCGATCGCGAGTTCACCGACCAAGCCTCGGGCAAGGACGTCGCCCGCCCCCAGCTCGACGAACTGCTCCGATTCGTCCGCGCCGGCGACACCGTACTCATGCATTCGATGGACCGACTCGCCCGCAACCTCGACGACCTGCGGCGAATCGTGCGCAGCCTGACCGACAAGGGCGTACGGGTCGAGTTCATCACCGAGCAGCTCACGTTCACCGGCGACGATTCACCGATGGCGAACCTGCTGCTGTCGGTGATGGGCGCGTTCGCCGAATTCGAGCGCGCGCTGATCCGGGAACGCAAGGCCGAAGGCATTGCCAAGGCGAAGGATCGCGGGGTGTACAAGGGCCGCAAGAAGTCCCTCAACCCCGACCAGGTGCTCGCCCTGGTCGACCGCGCCGCCAGCGGGGAATCAAAGACCGTGCTAGCCAAGGAATTCGGGATCAGCCGCGAAACCGTCTACGCCTACCTGCGGGCCGCGCCCACGTAGTCCCTCATCCCGCCTGACCAGCACCAACACCCGGCCGCGGCCCCTTTCCGGCGTATTCGGTTCCTACCCCACGTTCGGCCTGGGCGGTGCGATACGTGAAGTCGACGCCTTTCACGCTAGCTGCCTGCTTCCACTCGACGCTGACTTCGGCGTTTCCTTCCCAGATGAGTCCGAACCGAGCGCGGTTGGCGAGGAGTTCTTCGAGTGGCCGCAGGACCTCAGGTGGGGGGCCGCCCAGGATCGGTTCTCTGTCGTAGACATCGTCGAGCACACTGGCAGGACGGACGCCGACAAGGTCGCCAAATCGGGATCGGCGGGAGAGCGAGGTTCCGTAAAAGGTTGCGACCTCATGCCAGCGAACTGCAGCGGGACCGTAGTGGGCAGGATGCAGCATCCGGAGAGTTGTGCCGAAGACGTTTCCCATCCATGGCTGCCCGGCCGCGTCGTACAGGTGCGGGTATGCGAACGGGTCGAGCCACTGAGACGGCTCAATTTCGGAATACTCGGACCAGGCGAGCAGTCTGTCCCCGCTGGTGGTGATGTGGCTCTCGGACACCACTCCATTGTGAGCGCGAGCCACCCCGATTCTGGAAAATCCACTGCTTCGAGTCCGACAGATATGGCATTGACCGGTCACTGATCGCCGATCGGGCACAGATCGTGCAATCGCAAAGCGAGGCACCGATATGGTTCGGTGGTGCCCGAAATTGCCAGCCGGCGCCGCACCCAACCACCGCCGCCTCACATCGTCTACGAAGCCCTCACCGACCCTGATCGTGACCCAGTTCGTCGGTGGCTGATCCTGCACAACGACGAACAACGTCCCACGATCGCAGAAGCGGTCGAACCGAACCTCGTCGTTTGGACTTCAATCTGGCCGTGGCGTCCGGATGCACGGATCCGCTTCGACATAGTGGGCCCTCCCCACGGCAGCACGACTTTGTCCTGGACGTTGATCGTCGACGACCCGATCCCGGACCGGGAGACGACCGTCCGGATGCGCAAGCGAGTGAACGAACTCGTCAATGCGAACCTGCGCTTCACGTTCGGTCGATAGTCGGCCGATCGAGGATCGACATTCGGGCCGACCGGAAGGACCGCCGAAATCATCGGCGAGTGCCACCGCCGTCCGACCGACCTACCCGGGTTCAGCGGCAAGGGCCGATAGTTTGTCGAGGTGATCGTCTCTCATGACGCGCCAGATACGTTTCGTCACTTGCCGTTTCAGGCAGCGCATCGCTTCCCGTGGGGTCTTGCCGTCGTCGATCTTGCGGCGGTAGTACTCGTGGCCCGGGCTGCTCGGGGTGCGGGCCTGGGTAACGGCGACGACATGGATGGCGGAATTCAAGCTCCGGTCGCCGGCGCGGGAGAGTCGGTGTCGTTGCTTGTCGGCGATGGCCACCTCGATGGGGGCGGTGCCGATGTAGGCGGCGAATGCGGCTTCGCTGGCGAACCGGGTCGGGGTGCTGGTGCGGGCGAGGATGCGGCAGGCGGTGATGGGCCCCACGCCGGGGATCGTGGGCAATCGGGTGCCGCAAGCAGCGAGTTCGGACTTGATCCGGGTGGTGAGTTCCTCGATCTGAAACCGGACGCGGCGCAGATCCCCGACTAACTCGAGGCCGATGTTCTTGCGCATCACGTCCGCCGGGTTCGCGGCCTGGAACCGTCGGAGCTGGGTGGCGGCGTCTTCGGTGTCGAATTTCCGCTCGACACCGCCCGGCAGGAGTTCCCGCAGAAGGGCGTGGAGCTGGTTGACCAGGCGGCCGTTGTGCTTGACCAGGTCGATGCGGCGTTCGTCCAGGAGGCGCAGGACGTCGGTCTGCCCTTCGGGGGCAACGGGCCGGAAGTCGCCCTGACTGAACGCGACGCAGGCCGCCGCGGCGGCGTCGATTCGATCGTTCTTGCGCCGGCCACCCCGGGAGAGTTCACGAACCCGGGCGGTGGCGGTCGAGGGGATGTCCACGACCGCCTCGCCTTTGCCGACGAGCCATTGGGTGAAGTGGTGGCCAAGTCCGGAGGTGTTCTCCACCGCCCAGATACGGTCGGGCCACTGCTTGGACCAGGTCATCAGTTGGGCGTAGTCGTCGAACGAGGCATTGATCCGAATCGAGCCGAGGTCCTTGTTGGTGGTGGAGTCGACCGCTGTCGCGGTATGCGTCGACTTGTGTGGGTCGATACCGATCACGAACACTGGGTGCGTGCCTTCCTGTTGGTGGGCGGGGGTATCCGCAGCTGGCATTCCGACTTTCGGCCACCGCGCGGGTGACGTCCCTGTGTTGAGCCAAGCCGCGAACGGAGACCGCAGGAAGAGCACGACCCTCTGTGAGCCAACCCTCCGGCCGGTCGGGCGGCAGGAAGCCAGCGAGCCATCCCCACGGTCTCCCTACGGCACGCTACGAACCCGTCGGTTCGAACACGAAGCCGCCCCGCTATACAAGTCGGAAGCTGGTCCTCGACGCGACCACGGTTGCTTCCTGACCAGCGTGTTTCGGGACGGGTGCCGGCTGCTGCCCGAAATGCGCTGGGCGCCCGTCTCGCCCGGTTGAAGTGCGGCTTCCGGACGTCGGTGAGCGCCGGATTCTGTCGGTTGCGCCCGACGGCGGCTTACGGTGCGGAAGCCACCTGTTGGACGATCCTGTCGTCGGCTCGAACCATTGACTCGAAAGTGTGTTCGAACTAAAATTCAAGGATGGGGCTCGGGGGAGATGTCCAGGGGGCGTTGTCGGACGAGATTCTGGCGACCGCGGTCGGTGATGCGTGGCGTCTGGCCGAGGCGGAGTTGCTCGATTCGGTCGGGCGTATCTCGGAGGAGATTCAGCGACTCGAAGCCTTGCGTGTCAAGCTCGTCGGGGCCGTCGACCACCGCTGCAAGGTCGATGTGCTGGGGTTTCCGAACGCCAAGATGTGGCTGGCTTCCAAGACGTTGCTCGAGGTGGGCGCGGCGGGGCGAATCGTGCTGTTGGGCCGAGGTTTGCGTCTCCAGCCGGAGATCGCGGACGAGTACTTCGACACCAACATTTCGGCGGAGCACGCAGCGCTGATCATGAAGTTCTGCGAGAGGCCACCCAAGGGCATGCCACTCGAAGCGATGGATGACTGCCGAAACGCGTTGCTGTTCGCCGCAACCGGTCCCACCGCGAACACGGACGCGGTGCGCGCCGTGATCGCCAGGTTGGAACGCGCCTTCGAGTCCGACGATCCGCCGCCCAGTGAAGACGCCGACCTCAACGAGTTCCACGCGTCCAAGACGCTCAACGGCCGTGTCGCCGTCAAGGGCGACCTGGATGCCGTGACCGGTGAGATGCTGCTGTCGGCGCTCTCCGGACTGTCCAAGCCGCGGCCCGCGCAGGACGGAACCAAGGACCCCCGCACTCCCGGGCAGCGGCGGGCCGATGGGTTCACCGAACTCCTGCGCCGCTATCTCGACTCCGGGGTCGCCGGCGAAGAAGGCGGCGAACGACCGCACGTCTCCGTCCACGTGAACGTCAAGGATCTCGCCGACCACACCGACTGCAGTGCACGAGCGCAGCAGGATGCCGCCGCCTCGCCGGACGACTCGCTCTTCGCCGTCGAGGGGGTGGCGTGGACCGAGTGGATGGGGCCACTGAGTCTCAGGGCAGCCCGGCTCCTCAGCTGCGATTCGATCTACACGCCGATCGTGCTCGACGACAACGGGGCGCCACTCGACCTCGGCCTCTCCACCCGGACAGTCACGAAGAGGCAGCGAAAAGCGTTGGTGGCGAGGGATCGAGGATGCGCATTCCCCGGGTGTGGTGCGCCGCCGTCCTGGTGCGAAGGTCACCACATCGTTCACTGGTCCGCAGGCGGGCCGTCCGACATGGGTAACCTGGTGCTGCTCTGCGGCTTCCACCACCGGCTGCTGCACCACAGCGACTGGGAGATAGAGATGGGAGCCGACCGGCACCCCACATTCATTCCACCCCGGCAGGTCGACTGGGAGCGAAAGCCGCTGCCGGCGCACAACCGGGCCCGGCCCCGCGCCTCCTGACCACGCGACACCGCGCACCACGCCGACTCGGTGACAGGACAAATCCTGTCGCCGAGCCGGCATGCCGTCATGGCGGGGTCCGCCGGCCATCTGTGGGAGTACTGGATCAGTCGGCTGCAGCAGCCGGCACCGGCGCGATCGGTCCGCAGGTACCCCGCCCAGCGGACCGAGTGCGCTTCCCTGCGGTTGTGTCCTCCCCCCGACACGCGGGTAGTTGGTAATTCTTCGGCCAGGATGCGGCCGCCATGACTGTCGCGTCCAATCGCGCGGACCCCACTGCGTCGATTACCGCCGAGGTGACTTGTAGCAGCAGGCGGGCGGATGCTCACCTCAGATGACATGTCCGCCCCGAGAAATGAAACAAACCGATTGGCCCGTTTTCTGGTAACGTCTGCTTCGTCATGGTGGTCACATGACGACGCGGACGTCTCGGGCACACGAGTCGGTTCACGCGAGGGGTGGAGTGCAGGTGTCGCCTGAGCTGCTGGTTGGGCGGCACCTGCACCCAACGCGCTCGCACACGCCGGGTCGCACCGCTCTGGCAGGACGGCAACGCGCTGACCGTGCGCGGCGCACCTGGAATGGGCGGGCCGGTGTCCACATTCCCGCGGGCGGGTGCACTCGGCGAAACAGTGCATTCACGCCACCGTTGGGACGACAATTCGAAGATGAACTCCACCACCGAAGATCAGCACATCAGCGTGGTGCGACAACGCCTGGCGGCACGATTTCCGACCATCGATTCCGGAGTGATCGACCAGGCGGTCGACACCGCGCACCACCAGTTCGACGGACGACCAGTACGTGACTTCGTTCCGTTGCTCGTCGAACGCGCTGCTCTCAGGTCCCTCACTGACGACACCTAGCGCACGGGTTCGGTGTTGGGCTCACTCCCGACGCGGATGCACTGGTCGGCCGCAACGTCCCGCCATACGGGACCCCGCCGAGCCGATGGTGTCGGTTCGGCACCGACGTCAGCGAGGCGGGGTCGAGGTGTCGCATCCTGATGGGTCGACATCGGTTGCCGCGACACTCCCTCAGCGTAAGCGTCGCCCCGAAGTGTCGGAGAGAAAGCGACCGGGATGTCTGGGTGAACGTTTTCGGGCGTCTCGGTGGTCGAACTCCCGGTGCGGCTACGACTGACCCGCTCCGCGCTGGCCGCCGTCGAACCGCCCTCGTCCGGCCCATCGTGCCACGGGATACCAGGTCGGCGGTGGTGGATTCCGCGAAACGCTCGTGAACTTCTGAACAACACGAAGACGTCGAGGGGCTCGAATGGTTACGCTCTGCATGCTTTTTCGTATCGGTTGCAGTACGTACTGAATGGGGATCGGCATGACGAACATCAGCACAGCTCGGCCTGGATACAGATCCTTCACCCGCCTGGCGGCGGTCGCAGGTATCGCCGTACTTGCCATGGTGATGGGTAACGGCACCGCCTCGGCCGGTGTCGATAACTCCAGTTCCGTCATCGACGCGGACGGCAACCGCATCGAGGTCCTGCAGGGCGACACGCAGTATCAGGTCGTCCCGCCGCTCGACGGCGTACCGACCAGCGTCGAGTTCTTCCACAACGGATACGCCGCGGTGAACATCAGCGGTCCCGACGCCGCGGAGTTCGAGGGCACACAGCTCACCGTCGGATACCAGATCGGTTACCCGGTTGCGCTGGCCGGTGCGACCATCGTCCTCAATTCGCCCGGCCTCGGGTTCGCGATCGGGTCGGACACCGGAATCGACCTGGGGCTCGTCCCCGACTTCACGCTGGATCTGAGTGCGGGGACCAACGCGGAGCTGGCGGGTGACATCATCCCGTCGCAGGAGCTGGACATCGACCTGGAGCCGGGAGGTATCACCGAGGTCCCGCTGCTCGAGGGTCAGGAGTTCGACGGACCCGAGGCGCTGGTGCGGTTGCAGGGCGTTCACGGTTCCATCTCCGGAGCGATCGGACCGGTCACCATCCGACCGTATGCGAAGGCCGTCACAGCCAACGGTGACACCGTCATGACCTACGGTATGCCGCAGAAGCTCAACTGACCGGTGCTGGAACAGGTTCCGTGGAACGCAACGGGTCGCCATCCCGATCGTGGATGGCGACCCGGCGCGGTTGTTCGCCTGGCGCGACAGCGCCTATGGCGCCACTAGCAGCGACACGCTACTAGCTCCTGGATCTTTTCGCGGGCAGCCCGCTCGATGAGCAGGAGCACGAAGTCGTGTACCGTCCGGTCCGCGAACCGGCTGTGCGCAGAGCGTACAACCTCGTCGATGGTGTCCCGGGAGACGTCCGGGTACCGAGACTGGAGGCCGTCGATGACCCTGGTGAGATGGAGGCGCTCTTCATCGTTCCGCCGAATTCGGCGATGGGGTCAAGCCGCACCGAAGTCACCGGTTCGCCTCGTCCTCGGCGGGTCCCGCTCTGGCCGAGACGCTGTTCACACCGCGGGTCGGGTCGCTGACATGGGCAAACGCACCGCAAGCCAGGGCCTGCCGCTCCCGTCAGAAGCGCGCATCACGTGGGATGCAAGAACTGGTGTGCGCGAATCTGTGACGAAGGGCATCACCGGAGCGGATCGTCGAGAATGGTCAACTTGCACCGGCCGACGGAGGCCGCACGATGTCGGTGCCGGGTCGCCTGCCGCTTTCGACCCCTCACCTTGACTCGCGACAGAACTGCCGGAGTCGGTGAAGGCTCGCTGAGCGAAAGTAGCTAATCGTCAATCATTTCCACTGCGCTGGCGATTGTCCCATCGGCCACGCGACAGCGGACGTGCGGAATTTCCTATCGCGCGGGCGTACTCCTCCTATCGTCGCTGCATGCCACCGCCCCGGCGCGGGCCGGGACGGGAGTTCGCGGCGCGGCGTTCACCGCACCGCCACCCCCGGCTGCTGAGGTGTCTCCGGGAAACACGGAACAACCGAGGAGATGCGGGTGGCGCGAATAAGACTCGAAGGTGTGTCCAAACAATTCGGCACCGCGCAGGTAGTGCGTGAGGTCGACCTCGACATCGCCGACGGAGAGTTCATGGTTCTCCTCGGACCGAGCGGGTGCGGGAAGTCGACGCTGCTGCGTCTGATCGCCGGCCTCGAGAGCCCGTCGTCGGGCCGCATCCTATTGGGCGAGAACGACATCACCAGGACACCACCCCGACAGCGGGACGTTGCGATGGTGTTCCAAAGCTATGCCTTATACCCGCATTTGACCGTCGCGAAGAACATCGGCTTCCCCTTGCGTGCCCGCAGACGGTCGAAGGACGAGATCCGGGAGCGGATCACCACCGTGGCGTCGGCGCTCGGTCTGCAAGACCACCTGGACCGGCGCCCCGCCCAGCTTTCCGGCGGACAACGCCAGCGGGTGGCGCTCGCACGGGCGATGGTTCGCGACCCCGGGGCGTTCCTGATGGACGAGCCGCTGTCGAATCTCGATGCCGCGTTGCGTAGCGCGACCCGCACCGAGCTCATCGACCTGCACCACCGGCTGAGATCGACATTCCTGTACGTCACCCACGACCAGGTCGAGGCGATGACGATGGCGACACGAATCGCGTTGCTGAACAATGGGACGATCGAGCAGGTCGGTACACCGACCGAGCTGTACGACACTCCGCGTTCGACGTTCGTCGCCGCCTTCCTCGGCGCGCCACCGATGAATCTGTTCGACGCAACGGTGATCGAGCGGGCCGGGAAACTGCACCTCGTCGCCGACCGCGTCGATGCACCACTCGGGTTGTTCGCCGGGCCGGCGATCGGACCGCAGAAGGTGACCGCCGGCATCCGGCCGGAACGCATCCGGCTGAACGGCACCGATGTCCAGCTCCGCGGTGTCGTCACCGCATCGGAGAACCTGGGCAGCGAAGAGATCCTGCACGTCACCGTGGGCGGCACCGTCATTCGCGTCCGCGCTCCACGCCCGGTTGCCGCGCAGGTCGGCGACGCCGCCGCGTTGAGTGTCAGCCCCGAGGACATTCAACTGTTCGACTCCGGGACCGGCCGCCGGCTGGTCTGGCACGTTCCCCACGAGCACGGGGCATCGCCACGCGATGCCCCGCTGTCGGTGGCATGAGCGCCGGCACGGTTCACGAGCCCCCACACACGAACAACAGGAGAACCTCAGTGAAGAAGACCCTGCCCGGGCTGGGCGTGCTGGTGACCAGCGCGTTGGTCCTGACCGCCTGCGGCGGCCTCGGCACCACAACCACGGATCCCGTGGCGAACAGCACCGATCCGGTGCCGGAACTCGCTCCGGACCAGAATGCGTCGATCGTGTTCGAAAGCTACAACTACGGTATGGCGGGAGCGTGGACCGACACCTTCAACGCCCTGATCGACGACTTCACCAAGCAGAATCCGAACATCCACGTCACAGCGCAGAAGCCGCAGGGCAACAGCCCGAACCCGGCCACCGACACGATCTCGAGCATCCAGAGCCAGACCGTGGCCGGATCGCCCCCGGACGTCGCGCAGCTCGGGTTCAGCGACCTGGACTTCACGATCCACCAGCTCGGCGCCCTGTCGCTCGACGACCTCGTCGGCAAAGATGCGGTGCAGAAGAATTTCGACGGCGCGAAGCACTCGTACGCCCCGACCGCCCGCACTCTGGGTGACTGGGGAGGCGCCACCTACGGCGTGCCCTTCGTCTTTTCCACTCCCGTGTTCTATTACAACGCATCACTGTTCGAGCAGGCCGGACTCGACCCGGCGGCACCACCGAAGACGTGGGACGAGGTCGCGGCCGCTGCGGCCGCGATCACGACGAAGACCGGCAAGGGCGGCGTCTACCTGGACTGCCTGACCAAGACCGCGAAGGACTGGTGCTTCCAGAGCCTCGTCCGGTCCAACGGCGGACGGGTCATCGCCGAGGACCGATCGTCACTCACGTTCGCTGACGACCCCGCGGTGCAGGTCGCGGACATGGCTCAGAACCTGGTGCAGTCCGGTGCCACCCCGAAGCTCAGCCAGCAGCAAGGCTACGAGGCCTTCGCCCGCGGAGATATCGGCATGATCCTCGAAACCAGCGCGATCCAGGGCACCTTCGTCAAGGGCGCCAAGGACAAGTGGGACCTGCGCGCCACCACGATGCCCACCTTCGACGGCACAGCCCCCGTTCCCACCAACTCCGGCGCCTCCCTCTTCACATTCGCATCCGACCCCGCCAAGCAGCGCGCCTCGTGGGAACTGATCAAGTTCCTCACCAGCGAGCAGGCCTACACCAAGATCGCGCAGGGAATCGGCTACCTCCCGCTGCGCACCGGACTCGTCGACGATCCCGCCGGATTGCAAGAGTGGGCGCAGAAGAACCCGCTTCTCACCCCCAACCTTGCGCAGCTCGGCTCGATGGAGCCGTGGATCTCGATGCCCGGCAACAACTACCTGCAGATCCGGGACGGCATGATGGACGCCGTCGAGGCGGTCGTCTACCAGGACGCCGACCCGAAATCCACCCTCGACGCCGCCCAGAAGCAGGCCACCGCGCTTCTGCCCACCCAGTGACCCCCGCCGACGTCACGGTGATTCACCTGACGGACACCCACATCCGCGCCGAGGGTGACCTCGTCCACGGCACGATCGACACCCTCGACAACCTCGCCCGCGCACTCGACCGCATCGTCGGATCCCGGCAGCGCGTGGACGCGGTGGTGTTGTCGGGCGATCTCACCGACAACGGGGCACCGGAGGCTTACCGGCGGTTGCGCGAGGTTGTCGAGCCGGCGGCCGCCGAACTCGGGGCGCAAATCGTCTACGCCATGGGCAATCACGACGACCGCACCGCCTTCCACACCGAACTACTCGGACTCGACTCCGGCAGTGGTGATCTCGAGGCCCCGCACGACGCGGTCCACGACATCCACGGTCTCCGGGTGATCGTGCTCGACAGCACCACACCCGGGAGACACGAGGGTTGGCTGACGGACGTGCAACTGGCATGGCTCGACGAGGAACTGTCCCAGCCCAGCGAGCGGGGAACGCTCCTCGTCCTGCATCACCCGCCGATTCCGTCGCCAGTCGCCACGGTGGACTACCTGCGCCTCCAGGATCCCGACCGGCTCGCGGCGGTTCTGGCCGGCTCCGATGTGCGGATGATCCTCTGTGGGCACTCCCATCTGTCGAGCTCAGGGGCGGTAGCGGGGATCCCGGTGTGGGTCGGCCCGGCCCTGTCCTACCGGGTGGACCCGATCGCGGGGGTGGGCAGCCACCGCGGCGTCGCCGGCCACGGCTTCAGCCGGATCGATGTCCTCGAATCCACGGTGGTCGCCACCGCGGTCGAAACGACCCCGGCCGAAACGGTCTACGACATCCCCGAACAGGACATGCTTGCCCGGTTGCATGCCCTCCAGCTCCAGGCGGGGTGAGGAGGCGATCGTGTTCGTTGCCGTACCGGATCTTGCTGACGCGACAACACCCGTCCGGGAACCGGTGGCGGTGCCTGCCATCCGTACCCACCCTCTGCGGAGGGTGGTGCGGGTGGCCGAGCCGTACCTGTACCTGACACCAGCTGTCGCATTGTTGGTCGTGTGGACCTACCGCCCGCTCGTTCAGGCGGCCCAACTCTCCACCTACTCCTGGAACCTGCTTCCGACCACCCCCATGGTTCCTGTCGGCCCGGACAACTACCGCCGGCTGCTCGAGCTGCCGGCGGTCGGTGACTCCGTCTGGCGGACAGTCATCCTCATCGTCGGTCTGTTGCCGTTCACGCTCGTGCTACCGGTGGTCGTCGGATTCGCCACCCGCGGCGTCCACGGCCGGGCCCGGGCGATCTACCAGAGCCTGATCTTCGCACCCTTTCTCGTCGCCCCTGTCGCGAGCGCGGCGGTGTGGCAATGGCTCCTCGACCCAGGTGCCGGAATCGTGAACCGGGTGCTGGGCTCAAACACCAATTGGATTCACGAACCGGCGACGGCGCAATGGGTGATCGTCGCCATCACCGGGTGGCATTTCATGGGTTTCGCCATGCTGGTGGTGTCGGCCGGGATGGCCGGCATCAGCGGGGACTACGCCGAGGCCGCGCAAGTCGACGGGGCGACACGGCGGCAGATCGACTGGTGGATCACCCTGCCACTGTTGTCGCCCACCCTGGTGTTCCTCGGACTCATGACCGTGCTGCTGAGCGCGCAGTGGACCTTCCCGCTCATCGACACCCTGACCCAGGGCGGACCGTCGCAGGCGACGACCAACATCTACTACTTGTTGTGGGACTTCGGGTTCCACAGCTTCGACGCGGGCCTGAGTGCCGCCGCGGGCATCATGCTGTTCGTCGGATTCGGTCTCGTTGCGGGTGTTCTCGTGTGGATCTCGGAAAGGATCTCGTTCCATGACGACTAGCCAGTCACCCGTACCCGAGCCGTTGTGGCGGCGAGCACGGGGACATGCGGTCCTCGTCGCCATTGCCCTCGGGTGCATCTTTCCCATCTATTGGCTGCTTGCGACGTCACTGCGACGGCCCGACGACGTCGGCTCCCTCTCCCCCGTTCCGTGGCCGCTGTCATTGGGCAACTATGTGGACGCGACCGAGAAAGTCGACGTGATCCGCCTGCTCGCCAATACGTTCGCCGTCTCTGGCGTCTCGGCGGCTGGCCAGCTCCTCGTGGCTCTGCTTGCCTCGTACGCGTTCGCGATGTATTCGTTCCGCTTCCAACGGCTGCTCTACCTTGCGTTCGTCGGAACCTGGTTGGTGCCGTTCCAGGTCACGATGCTCCCTAACTATGTACTGCTGTACCAAATGGGACTGATCAACAACCTCGTCGGTGTGATCGTGCCGACGCTGTGCTCCGCGCTGGGTGTCCTGATGCTACGGCAGCACATGGCCGGCTTCCCGAAGGAACTGGTCGCGGCGGCCAAGCTGGACGGCCGTTCGTCGTGGTCGATTCTCTGGACCGTCGTGGTACCGAATCTGCGTCCCGCATTGGCGGCGCTGTCGATTCTGCTGTTCATCAATGCCTGGAACGAGTACTTCTGGCCGGCGGTGGTCCTGCAGCGCAGCAACGCCGTCGTTCAGTTGGGGCTGAGGAGTTTCATGGGAACCGAGGGCAACGACTGGGGGCCGATGATGGCCGTCGCGGGTCTGGCATGCCTGCCGGTGTTCGCGCTCTACGTCGTCCTGCAGCGGCACATCGTCAACGCGTTCGTCCGATCCGGACTGAAATAGGTCTCGGAACATGTGGCGGAACAGTGACCGGGCCGCCCTCGCCGCGTTCCAGTTCGTCGGAATCGTCGACGCAGTCGAGGAAGGAGAACACCGCAGGATTCACCTCGCCGCCCCGCCATACCGCGTACAGGTCGATCGTCGGAATCGGATCGACCAATCTCACCGCCACAGTATTCACGCCCATCGCATCGAGTCCGCCCGAATTGGCGCGCGGCAGCGACGCGAACCCGACCAACGGCTTGACCGACACCATGTGAGCCGTCGCGCCCGGGTCGTCGGCGGTCTGAGCGACGTCGAGCGAGATTCGAGAATCGGACGCCGCGCCGAAGATGGAGTCGTACATAGCGGGGCACTGATCGCGCGAGAACATCACGCACCCCTGGGTCGCCAACTCGGCGAACGGAACCGCAGCCCGCCCCGCCCATCTGTGGCCCTTGCCTACGACGGCGACGAGTGGAATCTTCCCCAAGACCAGCCGGTACCGGAAGTCGGCCGTCCGCGGATGCCCGTACACCAGCGCTATGTCGAGCGTGCCGCCCGCGAGATCGACGAGCTGCGGTCCGGTTCGCTTCTCCCACAACGACACCACGACATCCGGGTGCTCTGCGCTCATCCGCGCCAGCGCCGCCGGCAGGACGTGCCTGCTGGCCGGCATGTTGTATCCGATGTCGAGGGTGCCGGAGCGGCCGTCCGCGGTGGCTTTCGCTATCCGCGTCGCCCTCTCCATGTGGGAGACGATCAGCCTGGCCTGTGTCACGAATTCCCCGCCCGCGGAGGTCAACCTGACCTCATGCGAGTTCCGCGCGACGAGTCTCACACCGAGAGACTTCTCGAGCTTCTGTAGTTGTGAGCTGAGGGACGGCTGGGAGAGGTGCAGCCGCGAAGCGGCCCGGCCGAAATGTAATTCCTCGGCAATCGTGATGAACGCGACGAGATGTCTGAACTCCATAGTCACTCCCCGGCGACAGCGCCGCCTCGTGTCCGGTGGCTCGCTCTACAAGGCTAGCGTCGAGTCGAAACCGGGGGTGAACTACGCGAGTACGGCCTTCGCCGCGGACGTGACTTTCTATTTCTTGTCTTCGGCCTTGCCGACGCCTCCTTGATGCGCGGGTCCCACTCCGGAGTCGCTGCCCTCGGTCTCGGCGGCGTGTGCGGCGGGCTTCTCCTCCGCGGGCGAGGCCACCGCACCGCGGGGTGTCTCCCCGGGTTTCGGCGACTGCATTCCGCCGGAGTCCACATGGTCGTCGTGCTCCGGGCGTCCTTCCTTCGTGCTGGTCGTCCGGCCGTCGTAGGGCGGTGTGGCCGGCTCCGCGTCGCCGGGAGGCAGCGAGCCGCCGGCGGGCGCAGGGTTCGTGCCCGATTCCGCGGAAGAGGTGACCTCTTCTTGATCCAGAGACCCCGGCTTGCGGCCCGTCTGGCCCGCTCCGGCCTGGTCCGGTCCCGCGTCGCGTGAGCCCTTGGGGCCGCGCTCGGACTGTGGTTCCTCGTTCAACTGCGTGCCTGGTTCGGTGCCCATGATCACTCCTTTCCGACGTAGCACAACGCCGGATTCCTACTTCGTTTGTGATTGATATCTGTTGTAGCTATGCCCTGGGACGCGAATGCGAAACCGCGTCTCCCGATCGGGGCACGGTGTGGCGCTGCGCCCATCCTGATTCGGTTTGCGAACGGTTGGGCACTCCGAGAAGAGCGGACCGTACAGCAACGATGCGGCGCCGATCCCACGGATTTTTCAGCGAGGAGCTACGCCCGTGCCCAAGAACAACCCGCCCATTCCCGGTACTCCCGGTTCCGGTACCCCGACGCTCGCCGAGCCGACGGAACCCACCGAGCCGTTGCCTCCCAAGCCCGATCAGCGGGCTCCCGCGCTGGGAACCGCGACCGGGCAACCCGTCGAAGGTCCGGATACGGCCCGCGGCCAGCAGGGTGAGCACCTCACCACCGCGCAGGGCGCGCGGCTGTACGACACCGATCACTCGCTCAAGGCGGGAACCCGGGGACCGACCCTGCTCCAGGACCACCATCTCCGTGAGAAGATCACGCACTTCGATCACGAGCGGATCCCGGAGCGGGTGGTGCACGCACGCGGTGCGGCTGCCCACGGCGTCTTCCGCGGATACGGTTCCGCCGAACCGATCAGCAAGGCGGCGTTCCTCGGCAAGGACGTCGAGACGCCGGTCTTCGTGCGGTTCTCCACCGTCCTCGGCTCCCGGGGGTCGGCCGACGCTGTACGCGACACCCGAGGCTTCGCGACCAAGTTCTACACCGGCGAAGGCACTTTCGACCTGGTGGGAAACAACATTCCGGTGTTCTTCATCCAGGACGGCATCAAGTTTCCGGACGTCGTTCACGCCGCCAAGCCGCACCCGGATCGCGAGATTCCGCAGGCGCAGAGCGCGCACGACACGTTCTGGGATTTCGTGTCCCTGCACACCGAGGCCACCGCGCACACGTTGTGGAATATGTCCGACCGCGGCATACCCCGCTCGTACCGGATGATGGAAGGCTTCGGCGTCAACACCTTTCGGATGGTGAACGCGGCGGGTGAGAGTTCGCTCGTCAAGTTCCACTGGAAGCCGAAACTCGGTGTGCACTCACTGGTGTGGGAAGAAGCGCAGATCGTCAACGGTATGGACCCCGACTACCACCGCCGCGATCTCGCCGACGCGATCGAGTCCGGTGCGTACCCGGAATGGGAGCTGGGCATCCAGGCGTTCCCGGACACCCCGGACCAGACGTTCGAGGGCATCGACCTGCTCGACCCGACCAAGATGGTGCCCGAGGAACTGGCCCCCGTGCAGCCGATCGGGTTGATGACGCTCGACGCGAATCCGACGAACTTCTTCGCCGAGACCGAGCAGGTGGCGTTCCATCCCGGGCATCTCGTTCCCGGGATCGACGTCACCGACGACCCGCTTCTGCAGGCGCGGCTGTTCTCCTACCTCGACACCCAGATCAGCAGGCTCGGTGGGCCCAACTTCGGGCAGATACCGATCAATCGGCCCCAGGCCGAGGTCAACGACATGCTGCGCGACGGCATGCACCAGACGGGAGTCCACCCGGGGGTCGCGCCGTATCGACCGAACTCCCTCGACGGCGGTTGCCCGTTCCTGGCCGGCGCGGACGTTGCCTTCGCGGAGGTTCCGGTGCCGATGCCGGAGTCGACGAAACTACGCGCCGCCCCCGCGAGCTTCGACGACCACTTCTCGCAGGCCCGACTGTTCTACGCCAGCCTGAGCCCGGTCGAGCAGGCGCACGTCGCGCAGGCCTACACGTTCGAGCTGGGCAAGTGCTACGAGCAGGTGATCAAGGAGCGTGCACTCGAGGTCGTCGCCAACATCGACCCCGGTCTGTGCGAGCAGGTGGCCGTGGGTCTCGGCCTCCCGGCGCCAGCGCCGACCGTCGCCTTCGACGTGGCACCGACGCCCAGTCCCGCGCTGTCGCAGGTCGGTGCCGAGTGGCCGCTGGACGGGAGGATCATCGGCATCGTCGCCGATGACGAGTCGGATCTGGCCGAGGTGGCCGACGCGGTCGAGATGATCGGCAAGAACAGCATGGTGCCGCTCGTCATCGGACCGCACGGTGGCGAACTGGGGTCGGGCAAGGGCGCCGTCCCGGTGTCCCGGACGTTCCTCACGATGCGGTCGGTGGAGTTCGACGCGATTCTCGTCGCGGCGCCGGCGTCGGACCCGCGGGTGCACGTGTTGCTGACGGAGGCATTCCGGCACTGCAAGGCGCTCGGGGGTTGGGCCGCCGGTCGCGGCCTCCTCGAAGCCGCCGGAATCCCGTCCGAGGCCCCGGGCATCGTGATCGCCGACGACGCGTCCGCACTGTTCGACGGCATCACTGCGCTGATGAAGTCCCACCGGGTCTGGGAGCGTCAGGTGTGACGTGACCCGGTTGTGAAGTGAATGGTCTGGACGAGAACCGCGAGAACTTGCTGTCCGCGCAGTGCGCCGTCCTCGGTCGAACTACCCGGCGTCCGGCGCGTCCTCGACCTTGCGGCGCACACCGAACACCCGACCTCCGGAGCAAAGCATGAAAGACAACACGCCACTGCGGGTGGCGGTACCGTCGCCCGCCCGAATACCAGGAGGACATAGTCATGAACGAGCAGAACACATCCGGACAAGCGCGCAAGGGTCTCCTCGACTCGGTCAAGGGCAAGGTGAAGGAAGTGGCCGGGGCCGTGACCGGCAACGACTCGCTGGCCACCGAAGGACAGCTGCAACAGGCGCAGGCGCAGCAACGTAGAGAGGCGAACAGTGCGGAGGCCGTGGCCAGGGCGGAAACCTCGCAGGCCGCAGAGGAACTCGGCCAGGTGCGTCGTGAGAGTGCCGAGGAACGCGCTGCGATCGGGGCCGAGACGGCGGCCGCCGAAGAAGCTGCCCGGAACCGGCAGCAAGCAGAGCACCGGGCCGCGGAGCAGCAACAGCACCGCCAGGTCGCGCAGGAGCATTCCCGCGCGGCGGCCGACGCCCGCGACGAAGCGGCCCGGGCGGAGACCGTCGAACGGGCGAAGACGGTCGCCGCCGCCGAAGAAGCCGTCGACGCCGCCGACGAACACCGGCGGGCTGTCCGTGAAGCGAACGCCGCCCGCGACGAGGCAGAACGAGTTCGGCGCGCCGCCGAGGGCTTCAGCAACGACGCCGGCCTGTCCTGATCCACCCCCTACGAATAATCGGAGATTCCATGAACGTCCTTACCGTCCCCATCACGCTCTTGCGGTTGCAGTACACGATCCTGCGGATTCCTCTGCAACTCGTCGAAGACCAGTTGATGTCCCGGCTGGCAACCGAATCGCCGGCCCGGCTGATGTACGAGCGCACTCTGGGCGTGCTCGACGGCACCGTCGGCAGTGCACTCGGAGACCGTGACACCGAGCGGCGCGGCGACGCACTGACCGAGCACAGCGACGCACTGGCCCGGGCGGCAAAACTCGAAGAAGAGGCTGCACGCACCGAGGCCGAGGCCGACACTGCACTGGAAACCAAGCGTAAGCAGGTTCAGAAGGAGCAGGCGGCAGCGCGCGAGGCGAAGCAGCGGGACGTCGAACAGGCACGCCGACGCGAGGTCGAGCGCAAACAGGCGGCTGAACGGGACGCCGAGCACCGCAAGCAGGTCGCGAAGAAGAACGCCGATCAACTTGCCGCCCAACGCACCCAGGCGGCAGAGGCCGAGCACCGCGCCGAGCAGACCGAACTCCGGGAAGCCGAGAAGGTGGCGGCAGTGCCGGCCAAGGCCCGGCTGAAGGACGCCGCGAACAAGCAGGACGAGGCAGCGGACAAACGTGCTCGTGCCGACCGCGCCGAGAAGCTGGCCGAGGCGGAAAAGGACAAGCGCCGCAACGAGACGGCAGTCAACGGGCAACGGTGATCTGACACTCAGGCTCGCTCGCCGCGAGTCCCGTCCCTTCTGAGTCGAGCGTTGTCGCTCTCGAGCCGGCTATTGGCCTCGACGAGGCGATCGTTGTCGCTCGCGAGCTCGGTGTTGAGGTGCTCGAGATCGAGGACGCGAGCGATGCCCGTCAGGTTGACCCCGTCCGCGATCAGCTCGGCGATGCGCCGCAGGCGAAGGAGGTCGTCGTCGCTGTAGCGGCGTGTTCCGCCGCTGGTGCGGGCAGGGTTTATCAGGCCGTGCTGCTCGTAGAAACGTAGCGCCTGGGTGCCGAACCCGGAGAGCTCGGACGCCACGGTGATGCCGTAGACCCCCTGTTTGGCTCGCGACTTGTCGCCGTTCGACATCGCGTCCTCCTCGAGAATCGAGTCCGCCGAACCCTCTTGCGAGGAGCTAGAGCGTTTGCTATAACGAATCTACAGCATTTGCTGAAGGTTACCTATCACGATTCGGGTTTCTGGAGGTGGAGACAATGTTGATGCGCACTGATCCATTCCGCGATCTCGACCGCCTGACTCAGCAGATCCTCGGCACCACGGCGCGACCGGCGGCCATGCCGATGGACGCGTGGCGCGAAGGCGAACAGTTGGTGGTCGAGTTCGACCTGCCAGGGGTGGACGCCGATTCCGTCTCGCTCGATGTCGAGCGCAACGTTGTGACCGTTCATGCTGAACGCCCCGCGCGCGCCGACAACCAGGAAATGCTGGCCTCGGAGCGACCGAGGGGCGTATTCAGCCGGCAGCTGTTCCTCGGCGACAACCTCGACACCGACCGGATCACGGCCAACTACCAATCGGGGGTGCTCCGGCTGACGGTCCCGGTGGCCGAACGTGCCAAGGCCCGGAAGATCGAGATCACCCACAGCGACGACCGAAAGGCCGTCAGTGCCTGACCCGCGCCGATCCGACACACAGCGGGAGGGATGACCACGATGGTGTACGCACAGATGAGCCCTTCGACCGTGGAAGCGGAACTGCCACAGGTCGAGTACGTGTGGGAAGACCTCGAATGCCAGCTGTTGGCAGCTGAGGTGGACCTGATCTTCGCCGACGCGCCCGCGCCGGTCCTCACGGACGTGGCACCGACTTCGACTACGGACGTCCACGGCGAGAAGACGAGGCCGCCGCTGCACGCGGTGGCGCCCACCATGCGGCGCAGGGGTCCGAACCCGGCAGTAGCTGCCACCCAACGCTCTCCGCCGCACGGGAACACTTGACGTTGTCCATCCGTAGTCCCCGGCCTGCCTTTCTCGCGCTGGACGGGCCGGGGGCTGCTTCGCGCTTGCACGCTGGGCATTCCCTCCGTGCGCTCCTTGCGTTGAGACGGACCGCGTCGCACGATATCTTTGTCGTAAACAATAGATTAATTGGTGCAAACAACGCAGAAAGGGGTTTGGCGTGTCCGCGCACGGCGGCTGGGGCGGAGATGTCGAGGCGGTCGGAAAGGCACTCGACGCGTTGCGTCGACTTCTCGAAGAAGAAGTGTCCGGACACACTCAGCTGCAACGACTGTGCGAGTGGGCCGTCGATGCCGTCAGCGGCGCGGAGATGGCCGGGGCGGTTCTTTCCTATGGCGCTGGGGGCAGTCGGTCGGTGGCGTGCACGGATCCTCGCATCGCCTCGATCGAGGGTGCCCAGATACGGACAGGCATGGGCCCGGGTCCTGTCGCTGCGGACACGTGCGCGGTACTGAGAGGTGAATTCGGTGAGGGGGTGGTTCGGCGCTGGCCCGCGTTGGCGTCCGCGGTTGAAGCTGCCGGTTTCGAGTCGGGCAGTTTTCTATGTGCTCCGCTGTCCGTGGGAGACGTCCTGGGATCGCTGAATCTGTACAGCCGCGTCGGCCGAGCCTTCTCGGAATTCGATGCTGCCCTGCTCCGGGTGTACGCCAGCCTGATTGCGTCGACGATTCGGCTCGCACGAGATGGTCGGGAGGCGCGTGAGGAAGCGGCGGGTCTGATCAAAGCCATGGAGTCGCGCAGCATCATCGAGCAGGCGAAGGGCATCGTCATGGCAACCGGGGGTGTGTCCGCGGACGAAGCCTTCGATTTCCTCGTCGTCAGCTCGCAGCAGAGAAACATCAAACTCGCTCGGCTGGCGAAGGAACTCGTCGATCTGACGTCCGGTGCCGACGGGGTGAAAGCAATTGCAAGGACACGGGATTACTCTCGCTCGCGGCAGGGTACTTCGATACTCACGTCCTCGTCGTGTCCGGACGCGACGACGGCCAGGCTCCCCGGTTAAGCCCATAGCCGGCGGAGCCGCCCACAAGGGATGTAGTGAGTGTGCGGACGGCGTGTCGGTGAGGGACTCCTCAACCGCGGAGCCTTGTCCCTCAACTCCAGCATCCGCGCACCCATCTCCTGAAGTTGTTTACGCCCCAGTTCTTCTCGTACCGTCGGGAACCACTCCTGCTCTTCTTCTTCGACATGATGCTCGACGCTTTCGATCGGGACAGTGGTCTTCGCGTCGAACCGCTCGTCGTCGGGTGACATCGCTGCCAGCTCGACGACCAGCACGTCCGCGACGTGGTGCTCTTCGTGGGATTCGAGGATGTCGTCCTCGAGGTCGGGGGCGAGATCGCGCACTTCCGGAAACCTGCCCTCGTTCTCGATGTAGGTGTGCACCGTGAGGGCCTCGATGATCTCGTCGACGTTGCGGCCTTTTTCCACGCGGGCGTTCGGCCGTGACTGTTTCGCGATGGGGTGCTGGGGTACCACTCGGGAACAGGCATTCGAGTTCCTACCCTCCGAGAAAGGCACTCCATGACTCGACCGGTGCGTCACCGACGACGCGCACACCATTCCGGCTCGACGCCCTGATCGTCGGTGCGGTGTTCCTCGGCGTCGCCATGGTCGCGCTCGGGTTCCTGCTCTCTCGTCACACCGCGGCGACCGCGTCCCGAGCCGGGACGCTGTAATTATCGGACCGTTCCCCAACTGGGGCGCCTTCCTGCAGCCATCCTTTCGACCGACCCGAGGAGTGGTAATGAGCGATTCCGGCGCGGGGGACCTCAGCCGCACCATGGCCGAGCTGGCCCGCAGTGTCTCCGGCCCACGCACCCTCGACGAACGCCTGCGCGCTGTCACCGCCGCAGTTGTCGAGCTGATGCCGCACGAAACGTGCGCGGGCATTCTGCTCATCTCCGGTGGCAATAAATTCGAGACCGTCGCGCCGACATCCGAGCTGCTCCGAACGCTCGACCACGCTCAGCAACAACTCGGTCAGGGACCGTGTGTGGCGGCGGCGCTCAACAATCTCGTGGTGCGAAGCGAAGACCTTCGCTCGGAATCGCGGTGGCCGAAGTTCGCTGCCGCCGCCGTCGATGTGGGGATTCTCAGTTCGATGTCCTTTCAGCTGTATACCTCCGAAGGGAAGATGGGAGCACTCAACCTGTTTGCATTCTCGCCGAACGCGTTCGGTCCCAACGAGGAAGCAGCAGGCGAGGTTCTCGCCGCCCACGCCGCGTTGGCACTCACCGCTGTACGGACCGAAGAGCAGCTGCGATCAGCGGTCGCCTCACGCGACGTCATCGGGCAGGCGAAGGGAATGCTGATGGAGCGATTCGACATCGACGCGATCCATGCGTTCGAGCTGCTCACCAGACTCTCTCAGGAAACCAATACCCGGTTGAGTGTTATCGCACAGCGGATTACCGAACGCAGATGAGAACCGGCCACGAACCACGAATCGGTGAAATTGCCCGTGCTCGAGTGGCGACCCGGCGGTGTCAAGCTCCCGCCCGTGCACGAAGCGCGGTCAACAGCCCACGGCGATCACCCGTGACCGGATCGATCTGCGGGGGCGAGTCGGTGAACTTGCGTTCCGATGCAGTCTCGGGTGCGTCGTCGGCGGTTGCCCTGAGGAACTTGTTCGGCAGCGCCAGCTTGGCGATGGTCCGCCACGACTTGAAGTACTGCATCGGCAGCGAACCCGTCGTGTAGGGCAGGTCGTACTTCTGAGCCAGCGCCTGCACCCGCACGGAGATCTCACGCAGGCGGTTGCTCGGCAGGTCGGGGAACAGATGATGTTCGATCTGGTAGCAGAGGTTGCCGCTCATGAACTCCATGACCGGGCCCGCCTCGAAGTTCGCGCTACCGAGCATCTGCCGCAGGTACCACTGACCCCGCGTTTCGTTTTCGAGGTCCTTCGTTGTGAACTTCTCGGCGCCGTCAGGAAAATGACCGCAGAAGATCACGGCGTTCGTCCACACGTTGCGGATCATGTTCGCCGTCAGGTTCGCGGTGAAGGTCGTCAGGAACGCCGGACCGGTGAGCGCCGGGTAGACGACGTAGTCCTTGCGCACCTGGCGGCCGACCTTCTCGAGCACCTCGTGGCACCTGCGCTCGAACTCCTCACGATCGACACCGCCCGTAACCACCTTGCCGAGTTCGAGGTGCTGGAGGGCAACGCCGTATTCGAAGAACAACTGCAGCAACAGGTTGTAGACCGGGTTGCCGACGCTCAACGGCGTCCACTGCTGATCGCGAGTGACCCGCAGCATGCCGTAGCCCACGTCGTCATCCATCCCCAGCACATTCGTGTACTTGTGGTGAACGTAGTTGTGGGTCTGCTTCCAATGCTCCGAGAGCCCGGCGATGTCCCACTCCCAGAACGACGAGTGGATCTCCGGATCGTTCATCCAATCCCACTGACCGTGCAGCACGTTGTGACCGAGTTCCATGTTCTCGATGATCTTGGCGGTGCCGAGCATCGCGGTACCCCCGAGCCACGCCGGTGGGAACAGGCTCGCGAACAACAGGGCACGCCCGCCGATTTCGAGTGACCGCTGCAGCCGGATCGCGTTTCTGATGTACCGGGAATCACTCTCCCCGCGTGAGGCTTCGATGTCTCGTCGGATCGTGTCGAACTCGATACCGAGAGCTTCGACATCTGCCTCGGTCAGGTGGGTGTACATCTTGACATCCGAAATCGCCATGTCCTTACGCTACGGCAAGTTACGGAACCGTAGGTTACGCGCAGATGAGACGTGAGTTAGTTCGGAAGTCGTCGCCGGTGCGGTTTGGGTTCGGCAGCTGAGGGCAAGCTGTGCATGAGGAGCGTTCGGACGATGATTCGGCTGACCGCTCGGGCCACACAACAGTCAGGAGACGTCATGCAGAAAGTGTTGATCTTCGCAGCGGGCGCGGCCGCGGGTTTCGTCCTGGGCACTCGGTCCGGCCGGCAAACCTACGAGAAGATGAGGCATCAGTCCCTCGAGCTCTGGCACAACCCCACCGTGCAGGAGAAGGTGAGCGAGGCGACGGAGACCGTGAAGGACAAGGCGCCGCAGGTGCAGCACAAGGTTGGCGAACTGGCGAAGAAGGCTACCCACCGCGGCGCGGACACGACCGCGACGGGCGCCCCCACCAACGGAGTGTCGCTGGAGGACGCTGCGGGCCGCACTCCCACGGACCCGCCGACCGTTACTTCTACTTCGCCGACGGAGGGCAAGCACACCCAAAGCCCGAACTGACTGGGTAGGCGGTGTTGCGGGCAGCTGAATTCCGCGCATTCCGACGTGAGTGCGCGGCATACTGTGGCAGTGGTTGCATGGCGAGGACGGTCGAGCGCGCAGTGCCGTGGGTGTGGCTGTGGACACTGATGAGCTCCGTGGCTCGAATGCACCCCCACAGGGCGGAAGTTTCCGGTTCTACCTCCACGGCCAGCGCTGGGAATGGTCCGACCCCGTCGCCCGGATGCACGGCTACCACCCGGGCGAGGTAACCCCCACCACCAAACTGCTGCTCTCCCACAAGCATCCTGACGACCAACCGCAGGTCGCAGCTCTCTTCGACAAGATGATCCACGCCGGCGAGCCGTTCAGCAGCAAGCACCGCATCATCGACACCGAACGGCGCATCCACCACGTCATCGTGGTCGGCGATCGCATGCTCGACGAGAACAATCACGTCGTCGGCACATCGGGGTACTACATCGACGTCACCGAAGCGTTGGAAACCGACCTCCGTGAGTTCAACGCGGCGCTCACCGAGGCCGTCGCCGAACTCGAACAATCGCGGGCGGTGATCGAGCAGGCCAAGGGTGCACTCATGCTCGTCTACGGCATCTCCTCCGAGCGTGCCTTCGGTATCCTCACCTGGCGTTCACAGGAGACCAACACAAAACTTCACACCCTCGCCGAGCGTTTCGTCGAGGCTCTCGCCGCCGAGGCTACCCTCCCCGAGTCGTTTCGCGCCCGGTTCGACCACTTGCTCCTGACCGCACACGAGCACCCCGACACCCAGCCGGGAGTACAGAACTGATCGTGGCCGGCACCCCCACGGCACCTGGGCCGAGCTAGGCGTCCTCCCTATGCGGTGGTGACGTCGGGTGGGTCGGGAAGGTCGACGCCGAGAACGAAGTCGAGCCAGATGAGCGCGTCGGCCAGGGTTTCCGCGCGCATGGTGAGGTCGAATTGTTGCTCGGCCGCGGTGAGTGACCGTTCTACTTCCGCGTGATCCTCGGCGAGGACGGCCGACACTGTCCGCAGCACCCACCGCGCCGATGCCGGTAGGGCGTCGACGTCGACGTACCCGCCGTCCGCGAAGCGGAGGTCGAGGATGAACCTCTCCCCTGGGCCCGCGGCGCCCAGACGCGCGATGACCACGCCGACGATGGCATCGACGACCCAGGCGAGCACGTCGCCGTATTTCGGCCGCTCTCCGTCTGGGTGCGGTTCGGCGCACACTCGGGATATCTCGAACGAGAACCGGGCGGCGTCGCGGTCACCGACCAGTTGCATCAGCCGACCGCCGAGAGCTGCGGCCGTCGGGCTGGTGGGGTGGCCTGCGTTCGATCCCATACTGGAGAGTGCCCGGCCCCGGGAGCAGCCACACAGGCTGCCGTCACGCTCGTGCGCACATCACTGGCTGTTCCGGCAGCGTCGCAGTTGGCCGGACAGGTACCGCTTGGCGCGGCGATGTCCACCCACGTGGTCGAGTTCGGCGTCCAACGCGTTCAGGAGGGTCGCAAGCAGGCTCGCCTGCGGGGCCCAACCGTGTCGGCTCTGGCACTGCGCGAGCCAGTCGACCGGACCGGTGTGGCCGCGGTCCGCGTTGCAGCGCGGACACGCGGCGGCCTCGTTGGCTGTGATACTGGGGCCACCCTCGAGTCGTGGCACGAGGTGCTCGGTGGTCGGCGGAATCAACGGTCCGAAACGACGACCGCACCACAGGCATCGTCCGCCCTGCCGGTCGACGGCGAGGGCGAGTCTGGCGGTGCGGTCCACCTGTCGATCGTGACCGATCCGCTCGCCGATGGCCAGTACTCCGCCGGCACACGGGCCGAGACCAGCTTCGCTACCTCTGCTCCTCCGGCCTTGCGTCTCGTGAACGGAAGGACGAGGCGGGACCGGTGCGTGGCGTCCCGGTCGATCTTGTGGGTGACCGGGCGGCCGACCGGCAGATGGAAGGCATCGAGTGGCAGTAGCGCGTTATGCGCGTCGGCCGGCGGTTCGTTGTTCGAGAGCTCCACCGTCGGAGAGTGTCCCGGTCGGAGCGTCGCGGCAAACGGGGAGAGGCGCAGCACGTACTCCTCGATCGTCCCGGGCTCGCCCGGCACAGCGCGGCTATGCGGGTGGTGCGGGTTGCCCTCGGTGGTGCGCTCGTCGAGTTCGCGGTGCGACGCCTCGAGGGAACCGGACGTGATCAGCTGCCGCTTGCCGTCGGGGGCGGAATCCCACAGATGCAGAACGAAGTTCGTGTCGGAAAGGGCTACTCCGCGACCGCGATCGACGACATCGCCGCCGCCGCCGCCAAGCCTGATCTCGTCACCGTATATCGTCTGGCCAGTCAGCCCATACCGCGTGGTGGCCTTCGCGAACGACCTCAGTGGTCAGAAAGCCCTGCTGCGTAGAGGGACTGGCAGCCTCGTAGGCACAGTGCGAAAGGGAGTGGAGCAAGGACGGGAGCGGATGATCTTCGCGACCGAGGAACAATGCAATCGGCTGCCGAAAGGCAAACCGTTCCGACGTAGGGCTCAGACAAGGCTCCGCTGCTCGCAACGCACTCCACGTGGAGAAATCATTCCATCTCCAGGCTGTTGCGTGGAATGGAACCAAGTCTTCGCCTCCGCCCCGGATGTCTCACTTTGCAACCGCAGCCTGCATGCTCCCGCACCGAAGATGTGGTCGCATGTGTGACGGCAATTTCGACCCCCTCCGGAAAGCGCGGGTGCGTCGATCAGCAGTCACATGCGCGAACTACGTAGGAATGTAAGCCGATCGATCCGGCCCCAGTCGGATCGAGGAATCCGTCCGGTCGGTGCCGCCGGCGGCATCCGATGACTCGGTGCCGCCGACCGCAACGGTCGGGTCGCCTACCGGGGACCCATCCGGATGGCTCCGTCGAGACGGATGGTTTCGCCGTTGAGCATGGCGTTGTCGATGATGTGCGCGGCGAGGGCGGCGTATTCGGTGGCCTTGCCGAGCCGGGATGGGTGCGGCACCTGCTGTCCGAGGGACTTCTGCGCCTCCTCGGGAAGCCCGGCCATCATGGGCGTTTCGAAGATTCCGGGCGCGATGGTGACGACGCGGATGAGGTGGCGGGCCAGTTCGCGGGCGATCGGCAGTGTCATCGCGGCGACGCCGCCCTTGGATGCCGCGTAGGCGGGCTGACCGATCTGGCCGTCGAACGCAGCGACGGAGGCGGTGTCGATGATGACGCCGCGTTCCCCATCGACGGGTTCGGTCTGGGCGATCTTCTCCGCGGCGAGGCGCAGGACGTTGAAGGTGCCGACGAGGTTGATGCGGACGACGCGTTCGAAGTCCGCGAGGGGAAGGGCGCCTGCCTTGCCGAGAACCTTGCCGGGCGTCGCAATTCCGGCGCAGTTGACCACCACGCGAAGGTCGCCGAGCGACGCGGCGAAGTCGATCGCGGACGTGACGTCACCGGCGGAGGTGACGTCGGCGGCCGTGAAGTAGGCACCCTTCCCGATCTCCTTGGCGGCCACTTCCCCGTCGGACGACGGGAGATCCAGCAGCACGACCTGTGTACCGCGCTCGTGCAGGGCCCGGGCGGTGGCGTTACCGAGTCCGGATGCTCCGCCGGTGACGACAGCGACGGCTCCATCGATCTTCACAAAGTTCTCCTCGAATAGGGTTGCGGCAGTGGTGGTAAAGCGGGGTTGTCAGGGGACGCGCAGGATCAGGGCATCGCCCTGTCCGCCGCCGCCGCAGAGGGCGACGGCGCCGGTGCCGCCGCCGCGGCGCTGCAACTCGAGCGCGAGGTGCAGGGTGATGCGGGCGCCGGACATGCCGATCGGATGACCGAGGGCGATCGCACCGCCGTTGACGTTGACCCGGTCGGGGTCGACGCCGAGTTCCCGGGTGGAGGCGATCCCGACCGCCGCGAACGCCTCGTTGATCTCGATCAGATCCAGCTCGGTCGGTGAGACACCCGCCGCATCACAGGCTTTCGCGATGGCACCGGACGGCTGAAACTGCAGACCCGAATCCGGTCCGGCGACCATGCCGTGCTCGCCGATCTCGGCCAGCCAGGTCAGCCCCTCGGCCTCGGCGCGTTCCTTGCTCATCACCACCACGGCGGCGGCGCCGTCGTTGATCGTCGACGCGTTCCCCGCGGTGACGGTGCCTCCGTCGCGGAACGCGCCGCGCAACCGCGCCAGGGTTTCGACGGTGGTGTCGGGGCGGATGCCTTCGTCGCGGCGCAGCCAGGTGCTCTCACCCCTGCGGGCGGGGATCTCGACCGGGACGACCTCGTCGTCGAAGATCCCGTTGTCCCAGGCCTTCGCGGCCAGCTGGTGCGAGCGCGCCGCGAACGCGTCCTGGTCGTCGCGGGCGATGACGTCCTTGTCGTTGCCGGCCTCGGTGAGCAGCCCCATCGGCTGATCGGTGAATGCGTCGTGCAACCCGTCGAGGGCCATGTGGTCGACGAGGGTGACGTCGCCGTACTTGAAACCGCCGCGCGAACCGGGCAGCAGGTGCGGTGCCTGGCTCATCGACTCCATGCCGCCGGCGACGATCACGTCGAACGCGCCGGACCGGATGAACTGGTCGGCGAGGATGATCGACTCGACCCCCGACAGACAGACCTTGTTGATGTTCAGCGACGGGGTGCTCATCGGGATGCCGGCCTTCGCGGCGGCCTGACGGGCGGGCATCTGCCCGGCGCCGGCGGTGAGGACCTGACCCATGATGACGTACTGCACCTGGTCCGGGGCCACCCCGGCCTTGCCGAGCGCCGCGTCGATGGCGATGGAGCCGAGGTCGGCGCCGGAGAATCCGGCGAGCGAACCCTGCAGGCGGCCGATCGGGGTGCGGGCGCCGGCGACGATCACAGAGGTGGGCATGTGAGGAGGAGCCTTTCTCGGGGGTGGGTGCGTCAGTTCGCGGCGAGGGCGCGGCTGATGACCAGGCGTTGAATCTGGTTGGTGCCCTCGAAGATCTGCGTGATCTTCGCTTCTCGCATGTACCGCTCGACGCGGAAGTCGCGGGTGTAGCCGTAGCCGCCGAGCACCTGGACGGCGTCGGTGGTGACCTTCATCGCGGCGTCGGTGGCGACGAGCTTGGCGACGGACGCGTTGCGGGAGTACGGCAGGCCGGCGTCGCGGCGACGGGCCGCGTCGATGTAGGTGGCGCGTGCCGAGTCGACGGCGGCGGCCATGTCGGCCAGCAGGAAGCCGAGTCCCTGATGGTCGATGATCTTCTTGCCGAACGCAGTCCGCTCCTGGGCGTAGGTGACGGCCTCGTCGAGCGCGGCCTGCGCGAGACCGACGGCGACCGCGGCGATGCCAAGCCGGCCGGAATCGAGTGCGCTGAAAGCGATCTGCAGACCCTGCCCTTCCGCGCCGATACGTCGTTCCGCGGGCACGAAGGCGTCGTCGTAGTGCGCGGACGTTGTCGGCACCGCATGCAGGCCCATCTTCTCCTCGGGCTTGCCGAACGTCAGGCCCTCGGTGTCCTTCGGGACCAGGAAGCAGGAGATCCCCTTCGATCCCTCACCGGTGCGGGCGAAGAGGTTGTAGAAATCGGCGATGCCGCCGTGGGTGATCCACGCCTTCGCGCCGTTGACGACGTACCCGCCGTCGGTCGCGGTGGCCTTGCAGGTCAGTGCGGCGGCGTCGGACCCGGCCTGCGGCTCGGAGAGGCTGTAGGCGCCGATGGTGTTGCCGCCGAGCATCTCCGGGAGCCACTGCTGCTTCTGCTCGTCCGTGCCGAACGCCATCAGTGGGTGACAGGCAAGGCTGTGGACGCTGACCGCGACCGCGACCGAGGCCCAGCGGGCGGCGATCTCCTCGAGCACCTGCAGGTACACCTCGTACGGCTGCGCGCCGCCGCCCCACTCCTCCGGGTACGGCAGGCTCAGCAGTCCGGCCTCGCCGAGGGTGGCGAACACGCCTTCGGGGTAGGTCTCCGACTTCTCGTGCTCGTCGACGATCGGCGTCAGGACCTTGTCGGCGACGTCGCGCGTGAGCTGGATCAGGTCACGGGCTTCGTCAGTAGGCAGCAAGCGATCGACGGCCACGGTTTCTCCTCGAGAAGGCTACGGAAAACAGTACTGGATTACGCCCCAGGGTACTGATTGCGAAATAGTACTGCAAGGCGTCGCCCAGTACTATTTCTGTCATGGAGCAGCCCACCCGACCCGGTTTCGCCACCCGACGGCGCACCCAGCTCTTCGACGCCCTCGTCGACCTCATCCTGGTCGAGGGGTTCGCCCACCTGACGCTCGACGAGATCGCGAACCGGCTGCGCTGTTCGAAGTCGACGCTGTACACCCTCGCCGGCAGCAAAGAACAGCTCGTCCGGGCCGCTACCGTGCACTTCTTCCGCCGCGCGACCGACGACGTCGAGTCGCACATCGAGCCGATCACCGGGGCCCGCGAGCGGATCACCGCCTACCTGTCGGCCGTGGGCACCGCCCTCTCGGCCGCATCCGACCAGTTCATGGCCGACCTCGACGCCTTCCCGCCGGCACGGGAGGTGTACGAACGGAACACCCAGTTCGCGGCCGGTCGGGTCCAGGAGTTGATCACCGAAGGCGTCGCCGGCGGGGACTTCCGCGACGTGCACGCCGCCTTCGCCGCCGACCTCGCCGCCACCATGATGGTCCGCATCCAGCAACGCGGGGTCCGCGACAGCACCGGACTCGACGATGCGCACGCCTACGCCGAACTCGCCGCGATCCTCACGGGCGGCATCAGCGCCTGAACCGTGTCACCGAGTTCGTGCGCCGAGAAGTTCCGCGGTTCGGCGCAACCGCATCAGCACCTGTAGATCGAGAGCCTTGTCGGGGTTGCGCCAGTCCGGGCCGAGGAGGCGGTCGATCGCGTCGAGACGCTGGTAGAGGGTGTTGACGTGCACGCCGAGACTCGCCGCGGTCGCCGAATGGTGGCGTCCGTGAGCGAGATACTCCGACAGTGTTTCCAGCAGTGGCACTCCGCGTTTGGCCTGCTCCGCCATCAGCGGCCCCAGTTGGGCCTCGGTGAGTTCGTCGAGGTGCTCGCGCGCCATGTGACTCAGCAGGATCCGGTAGATGCCCAGGCCGCGGGCGGACGAGACGTCCCCCGCGCGTCCCAATGTGTCGAGCACGTCGACGGTCTGCTGGGCTTCGACGTACGCCTGCGCGAGCGCCTTCGCGCCACGCGCCGGCTCCGCGATTCCGATCGTCGCGTCGAGCCGTCCGGCGGTGAACACCGCCTGGACGGAGGCGGAATCCTTGGCGGGCACGACCGCCAGCGCGCGGGAACCATGCTCCGCGGCAACGGTTCCCGAAGGGAAGGCGAATGTCCCGAGAGCGGTACGGACCGGGTCCGGGCCCGTGGCGATCGCCACGGCGACGCAGTACGTCGTGTCGGGGTTGAGCCCGGCCAACCGCAGTTGGCGGCGCTCGTCCTGTGCGGTCGCGGCGGGATGGGTCAGCAGGTCGACGAGAAAGGCATCCCGTGCACGACGGGTCGCCTCCCCCGCGGCACGTTCCTCGGCGAGCGACAGCGCGATCGCGGGTGCCGCACGTTCGAGCAGGAGACGCGTGGTCGGCTGCCCGGCTCCCACGCACAGGAGGGCGCCGAGCATCTCGCCGGCCGCCGCGACACGCTGTGCGACCACCTCGCCGCGTTCGGCGTGGTCCTTCCCTCCCGCCCGAAGCTCACGGACCGCCGCCGACACGTCATCGGCATGCGGCATCAGTTCTACGGGCAACGCGGACTCGTCCTGCACGAAATAGGCCGGTTGCCGGGAGAGCTGCGCGACCTCCTGCACCAAACGCTGCACTCCCGCCCCGAGCAGCACCACCTGAGTCAGCGTCCGATCCCACTGCAGTATCTGTTCGAGCTCGATTGTGCGCTGCGATAATTCGGCGTTCACCGATTCGAGCCGTGCGACGGTGTCTCGCTCACGTTCCAACGAGCGAACGTTCTCGATCGAGATCGCTGCATGGGCTGCCAGCGCCGACAGCAACGCGATCTCGGATTCGGTGAAGGCCCGCTCCTGACGCTTGCACGCGAACAGGGCACCGATGACGCGGTCGGCGACGCGCAGGGGCACCCCGAGCAGGCCGCGCATGTTCTCCGACCGCGCTGCGCTGTCGGCTCCGGTGATGTGCCGGAACGCCGGTTCACTCTGGTAGTCGGGTGTCCACTCCGGTGCGGACCTGCGGACGATCAGGCCCACGAGTCCTTCGTCCAGGGACAGTCGGATTCCGACGAGGTTCGGGGTCAAGGCCCCGCTGGTGACCTCGATGACGAATTCCTCGTCGTACACCGATCCCATGTAGGCGAGATCCACACCGAGAAGTTGCCGCGCCTGATCGACCACTTCCTGCAGCAACACCCGGTCGTAGCGGACCGTCGTCAACCGGACGGCGATGTCGTTGAGCGCCGCCAACTCCCTACTGCGCTGTTGGCGCTGGTCGAGCTGCGCGCGGAGCCGGAGTGCGGCGTTGGCTTCGCGTTCGACCGCGGCCCTGTCGGACGCGCCGGATTCCTCGATCAGCGTGCGCCGGAGGGCATCGAGTTCGTCGATGGGTGCGTCGTCGAGAAGCAGCTCCATCCAGCCGCGATCGGCAGTACTCACTGGTGCCTCCATCCATGGATTCCTGGATTTGATAGATGAAATCTACATTGGCCGAGATCCAGATCACAGCTAGATTCGAGACATCACCTTCTCGCCCGCAAAGGACCGGTTTTCGCCATGCTGATCGATGCACTGTTGGCATCCCTTCCCGCGGATCGCGTCGTGCGCGACCCCGACGTCGTCGCGAAGTACCAGCACGACGAAGCCGAGTGGGCGCCGTACGCCGCACCGCTCGCGGTCGTCAGGCCCCGAACGGCCCTCGAAGTCCAGGCTGTTGTGCGCGCCTGCCTCGACCACGACGCCGCCGTCGTCACGCGGGGTGCCGGGACCGGTCTGTCCGGCGGAGCGAACGCGACCGACGGCTGCGTTGTCCTCGCACTCGAGGGCATGAACGCGATCAAGGAAATCGATCCGCTCGAGCGGTATGCCGTCGTCGAGCCCGGCGTGGTGAACGACCATCTCCGCGCCGCGTGCGCCGAACACGGACTCTGGTATCCGCCGGATCCGGCCAGTTCACCGTGGTCGACGATCGGAGGGAACGTCGCCACCAACGCGGGCGGACTGTGCTGCGTCAAGTACGGCGTCACCCGTGACTACGTGCTCGGCATGCAGATCGTCACCGGCACCGGTGACCTCGTGCGACTCGGACGCAAGACCGCCAAGGGTGTGGCCGGTTACGATTTGGCAGGCCTCATGGTCGGCTCCGAGGGAACGCTCGGCGTCATCACCGAAATTACCGTCAAGCTGCGTCCACTCCAGGACCCGCAGCGCACGGTGGCCGGCTACTTCGACTCCATAGTCGACGCGGGCCGGGCCGTCAGCGCGGTGGCCGCGGCGGGGCTCACCCCGTCGGCGCTCGAGTTGGTGGACAAGCAGTGCCTCGTCGCCGTCGACGCCTGGAAGAAGATGGGATTGTCGGTGGAGGCGAACGTCGTTCTGCTCGGCCGCATCGACACCGCGGGAGTCGTCGGCGACCAGGAAGCGGAGAAGATGCTGTCGTGCTTCGACGAAGCCGGAGCCACGTGGTCTGCCGTCTCCACCGACCAGGAGGAAGCCGACGCGTTGTTCGCTGCGCGTCGTCTGGCCTACCCCGCGATGGAGCGACTCGGACCGGTCCTCACCGAAGATGTGTGCGTGCCGAAACGGGCTGTCCCCGAGATGCTTGCGCGCATCGAACAGATCGGTATCGCCCACGAGACCACCATCGCCAACATCGCCCACGCCGGCGACGGAAACCTGCACCCGCTGCTCATCACACCCCGCGACGACGAGGCTGCCCGCGCCCGGGCGCAGGCCGCGTTCGCGGATATCATCGACGCGGCACTGGAACTCGGCGGCACGGTCACCGGCGAGCACGGTGTCGGTCTACTGAAGATGGACGGCCTCGCCCAGGAACTCGATCCGGTCGTCCTGGGCATGCATCGATCGGTGAAGAACGCCCTCGACCCGCGCGGAATCATGAACCCCGGCAAAATCTTCGAGTAACCCGCTGTCGGCCTCTCGCCGTCACTCAGGGTGCGGCGAGAAGTCCAGGGCTCACAGCCGCGCAGCCTCTCCGCGGCGGTCGCCGCCGAACGACGCAGCGACAGAAGGGGGCTGGCGGCGCGCGGGCGGGACCTCGTGGAGTGGTGGTCCGGCGACCACGGTGTTGTGGATGCTGCCGATGCCTTCCACGGTCATGCTGACGGTGTCACCGATGCGCAGCGGTGGTGGTTGTCGATCTCCGCGCCATCCCCACAGTTCGGCGAGGCAGCCGCCCCCGCAGGTTCCGGATCCGAGTACGTCACCGGGCCGCACCCAGGTGCCGCGGCTGGCGTAGGCGATCAACTCGGCGAAGGTCCACGCCATGTTCGCCAGGGTGTCGCCGCCGATGCGGGTGCCGTTGACGAAGACCTCCATGTCCAGGTCGAACCGCCCATCGACCTCGTAGTCGACGAACTCGTCGACGGTGACGAGTACCGGCCCGAGGGTGGTGGCGGTGTCCTTGCCTTTCACAGTTCCCAGGCCCACCCGCATTTCACGTCCCTGCAGGTCGCGGGCGGACCAGTCGTTGAGGATGGTGAACCCGGCAACATGGTCGAATGCCTCGTCGACGGACAGGTTGTAACCGGCTGTGCCGATCACGGCGGCGACTTCCAATTCGAAGTCGAGTACCTCGCAGCCCGGCGGCATCGGAACCGTTGCGCCCGAGCCGATGGCCGCGTGGGGGTTGGTGAAATAGAAGGCGGGTGCTTCGTACCAGGCGTCCGGGATCGCGGCCGCCCCGGTGACCGCGCGCAGGGATCCTGCCGTGTGCTGTTCGAAGGTGATGAAGTCACGGATGCTGGCGACCGGAACCGGCACCGCGAGGTGGGCAGTCGAGTCCCAGGGCAGCCGGTGCTCGGTCATGGCCCCGCGCGGGTCGTCGGCGGCGAGCACGTCGAAGACGTCGGCGGACTCCGCGAACAGTGTGATGTGGTGGTCGTCGACGACGCCGTAGCGCTGGATCCCGTCGACGATCAGGGAACCGATTCTCATGCCTGCTCCTCGTCGAAGATGGCCACGGCGCGGGTCCATCCGGCCGAGGCCTTGTGGATTTTCACGGGGAAGCACGCCACCTGGAATCCCGACGAGGGGATCGACTCGAGATTGCCGAGTTTTTCGATGTGGCAGTAACCGATTTCGCGCCCGGCGCGGTGGCCCTCCCAGATGATGCAGGCGTCCTGGGTTTCGGCGTACCGCTGGGCTGTGTAGACGAACGGCGCATCCCAGCTCCAGGCGTCGGTGCCGGTCACCTTCACGCCCTGGCGCAGCAGGTGCAATGTCGCCTCGCGGCCCATGCCGCAGCCGGTGTTCACATAGTCGTCGTGGCCGTAGCGGGCACCCGCGCTCGTGTTGACCAGGACGATGTCGAACGGGGCCAGGGTGTGACCGATCCGGTCCAGTTCGCGGTCGATGTCGTCGGCGGTGACGACGTAGCCGTCGTCGAAGTGCCGGAAGTCGAGTCTGACGCCGTGCCCGAAGCACCAGTCGAGAGGCACTTCGTCGATGGTGATGGCCCGTTTGCCGCCGTCCATTGTGGACGCGTAGTGGTAGGGGGCGTCGAGGTGGGTGCCGTTGTGGGTGGACAGGCGGACCCGTTCGACGGCATATCCCTCCCCGTCGGGCAGGTCGTCGACCCGAGCGCCAGGAAAGAACTGCAGCAGTTCACCGCGGCTGTGTTCGTGGTCCAGGTAGTCGATCTCGGGCATATGACCGGGTGGGTCGGAGAGAATGCCCGCCTGCAATGACACGGACAGGTCGATGATTCGTCGCATGGTTTCGAGCCTTTACTTCGGGATCACGGGAAGGAGCAGGGAGGTTCCGGCGTCCGGGCCGGTGTGCACTGTGGTGGTGCCGTCGAAGATGCCGGCGGGCCGGTCGTCCGGATCGTCGTGCGGGGTCAATCCGTTGCCGCGCATCTCGATGCCGTAGATCACCGGCCACGGTCCGTCGCCGGGCATGTCGAAGTCGCGGCCGGCGAGGGTGACGCCGAGCCGGTAGCCGGTGGGGACGACGACGGAGGTAGGCCAGATCTCGACGTCCAGGTCGACGGCCTCGCCGGGTGTGAGTGGCTGCTTGCTCGTATGCCGATGCCACGGGCGGTGCGGGGAACTGGCTTGCTCGTCCAGTTCGCGGTGGGAGGCGCGCAGCCAGCCCACGCCGAGCACACCGTGGGGATCGATCGCGTCCACCAGCGACATCTCGTTCCCGTCGGGGTCCTGTACGCGCAGGGTGACGATCAGGTCGGCGTCGGTGGTCGAGGACGCCAGACGTACGCGGGCGGACGCCGGTCCGGTGATCTCCAACGGCCCGGTCAGCGGCGCGGTCCAGAAGTCGACACCGGGCCCCAGCGCCGCAAACTCGGCGGTGCCCTCGGCCGGTGGTTCGGTCGGGCTCATCGCTCCGGACGCGGCGTCGAGGTGGAACCGCGTCCACTGCGTGCGGGCAAGCGGCCATTCCTGTTCGTCGCGGCCCTCGAACGAGCCGTCGAGGTGGCGCACGTTCAGTCGAACCGGGGGCTGGTCTCCCCAGCCGGTCGCCTCGCCTTTGAGGAAGTGGCCGAAGAATCGCTTCTGCAGGTCGACGCCGTAGTCGGTGTAGAACTCCGCGTAGTGCTCGTGACCGTGCACCTCCAGCCACTTCTGTGAAGAGGACACCTGGGCGTAGGCGTCGAAATTGCCGCGGGTGTGCAACCGGTGCGCCCAATTCGCCGCCGACAGTACCGGGACCTCGATCCGCGTCAGGTCCGGGGTGCGGGCCTGCGCGAATTCGTCGAGCAGCTCCCGGCGCTTGCCCTCCCCGATCGTGTCGACCCGGTTCGCGACGAGTTCGTCGTCGGTCAGCGTCGGCGGTCCGGCGACCAACTCACCGGTGTTGGGATTGCGTCGGCCCCGCTCCCGGGCCCCGTGCTGGACGGTGAAGATCTGGTGCTCCTGCCACGCCTGGCCGAACCGAGTCAGGATGCCACCGTGCCGGTTCAGGTCTCGGTAGAAGTCGGTGAAGCCCTCCCACGGGCAGATCGCCGTCAGGTGCGGCGGACGCAGTGCCGCCACGAGCCACTGGTTGGCCGCGTAATAGGAGATCCCGAGCAGTCCCACCCGGCCGTTCGACCAGTCTCGGGTGCCGGCCCATTCGATGGCCTCGTAGTAGTCGCGGGCCTCCTGCTCGCTGAGCATGTCCAACAGTCCGGGCGAGCGGCCGGCGCCGCGGGAATCGACCCGAATGCAGATGTATCCGTCGGGAACCCACTTCTCCGGATCGACGGTCTCCCACACCTGGTAGCGGTTGCTAGACCCGGCCGCTGCCTCCGGATACGCGCTGATCAGCTGCTGCCACATCGGCCCGAATCCCTCTTGGAACGCCAGGCCTTTGCCGTACGGCCCGAGGGTCATCAGCACCGGATATTCGCCCTCGTCGTCGGGCCGGAAGACGTCGGCCCGCAGGATCGTGCCGTCCGCCATCGGCACGGGTACGTCCCAGTCGATGCGCATCCCGTCCGACGTCTCGCTGCGTTCGGTGATCTCCGCACTGGCTTGCGTTGTCATGACTACCCACCTTCTAAAGTCCAGAAACTTGCATTAACAGTATGAGTTGAGTCACGTCATTAACGCAAGGGTCTTGCGTTAAGGTGAGGTCATGAGTGATCAAGGAGCCCAGCGTCGCCCCGGTGGCCGTTCCGCTCGAGTCCGCCGCGCAGTCCTCGATGCCGCTCTCGACGCGCTACACGAACACGGCATGGAGGGGCTGGCGGTCGCGGATGTCGCGTCCCGGGCAGGCGTGCACGAGACGTCGATCTACCGTCGGTGGGGCACGCGGGAGAGCCTGATGATCGAGGCCCTCCTCGAGGAGGCAGAGGAATGGGGCCAGGTGCCCGACACCGGATCGCTCCGTGACGATCTGATCACCTACGCCGGTCGACTCGTGACGTACCTGACCAGCCCGGTCGGCGCGGCCTTCGACAGGGCATTGGCTGCCTCCGGCGACGACCCCGCCGCCACCGAGGCGCGCAACCGGTACTGGGAGGCGCGCTTCGCGCGATCCGGTGAGATCGTGAAGCGCGCGATCGGACGGGGTGAGCTGCCCGAGACCACCGATGTCCGACTCGCCATCGAAATGCTGGTCGCCCCAATACACTTCAAGGTCCTGCTCACCCGCGAAGCTCTCGACCCGGAGCTACCCGAGCGCATCGTCGACTCACTCCTGCACGGGCTCGTCGGACGCGGCAACTCCGGCGAGGGCGCCTCGACGGCGTGAGGCACACGCTGGTTACCGAAGGCGGTGATTGTCTCCACTGATCCCATCGCGGTGTGGGTGATTTCTCCATGGTTTCCTCGCGATCCGGCTCATACAGTGGTCTGCATCACGTTGCCCGGTCGGGCGCCCACTCTTCAGGAAGCCGAGTCATTCATGTCGTCTGTACTGCAGAAACCCGAGATCGAGGCGAGGGTGGTCCGGAAGGTCGCCCGGCGGCTCATTCCGTTCCTCGGCCTGGCCTACTTCGTCAACTATCTCGACCGGACCAATATCGGGCTGGCGAAGCTGACCATGAGTGAGGAGCTCGGACTCACCGAGACCATGTTCGGTCTGGCCTCCGGGCTTTTCTTCATCGGATATCTCCTGTTCGAGGTGCCGAGCAATCTCGCGCTGCACAGGTTCGGGGCGCGCCGGTGGATCGCCCGGATCATGCTCACGTGGGGAATCATCGCGGCGGCCATGGCCTTCGTGCCCAATGCCGGCTCGCTGTACACACTGCGCATGCTGCTGGGTATCGCCGAGGCGGGATTCTTCCCGGGCGTTCTGCTCTACCTGACCCTGTGGTTTCCCCGCGCCTATCGGGTCCGGCTGATGGGCCTGTTCCTTCTCGCGCTCCCGGTGTCGTCGGCGCTCGGAGCCCCGTTGTCGAGCGCCATCATCCAGTACTGGGACGGGTTGTTCGGACTGTCCGGGTGGCGGGTCATGTTCCTGATCGAGGGGATCCCGGCCGTCGTGCTCGCGGTGGTCACCTGGTTCTACCTGACCGACCGGCCCTCGCAGGCCACATGGCTGAACGAGGACGAAAAGGTGTGGCTCACTCGTGAACTCGAATCCGAGGCGGCCGAATCCGGCTCTCACATCAGCGGGTCGGTACGCCGGGCGGTGACCGATTCCCGCGTGTGGATGCTGGGGTTCGTCTACTTCGGGATCACCTACGGGTTGTACTCGCTCAGCTTCTTCCTGCCCAGCATCGTCGCCGGTTTCAAGAAGTCGTTCGACACCGACTTCTCGCTGTTCACCACCGGGTTGATCGTTGCGGTCCCGTTCGCGGTCGGTGCCGTCGCAATGGTGTTGTGGAGCAGGCACTCCGACCGGACCGGTGAGCGGATCTGGCACGTCGCCGTCCCCACCCTGATCGGAGCCGTCTCCATTCCGGTCGCCCTGTACATGCAGTCGCCGCTCACGACGATGATCGCGGTCACCGTCAATGCGGTCGGTGTGTTCTGCGCCCTGCCGGTGTTCTGGTACCTGCCCAGCACGTTCCTGGCCGGCGCGGGTGCCGCCGCAGGTATCGCCGTCGTCAACTCGGTGGGCAACATGAGCGGTTTCGGCGCCCCGTACGTCACGGGGTGGCTGTTCGACGCCACCGGGAACTCACGCGCAGGCCTGTGGGTCGTCGGGGCGGTCATGCTCGTCGCAGTGGTTCTGGTTCTCGTGCTCAGATCGCGGGTAAGTCCCACTCGCAGCGACGAAGACATCAGCGGGAGTGTTGTCGCCGCGAGCCGGTGAACTCGCGAAGGCGCGGCCCAACTGTGGGCCGCGCCTTCGTCATTGATCCTCGGCGATCCGCTCCAGCAGCGGCCGGGTTCGGTAGGGGATGGCGTCGCGCATCGCCACGGACACCGTGGTGCGCTCGATCCCGGGCACGGCGAGGATGAGGCCGGCGACCCGATACAGATCGTCGGCATCGACGGCGACCACGCCGATGTGCAGGTCCGCCGCCCCGGAGATGCCGACGACCTCCACGACCTCGGCGATGTCCCGCAGGTGCTCGATGACGTCCTCGAGGCGATGCTGGTCGACCACCGCGGTGACGAACGCCTGCAGGGGGTACCCCAGATCGCGGGGTGACACGCAGCGGTCGACGGGTGCGAGCACTCGTTGCTCCTCCCAGCGAGACATCCTTGCTTGCACGGTATTACGTGCCATCCCCAGCAGGGAGGCCAATTGCACCCCGGTGGCGCGAGGGGCATCGCACAGCGCGAGCAGCAGGCGGGCATCGGTCCGATCGAGTCTCGTCATGTAGCGCAGTATGCCAGAGTTCGAGACGTCATACTTGCGCATTCTGCTTAATCTGCTTAACAACACTTGCGCATGATGAATCCTGATGATTGTGTGGATACAACATTCTGACCGACCCGGTCACTCGCGGGCGGCGAGCTCTCCCGGTACATCACTTTCGGAGGTTTTCGTGTTCGATAATGACGATGTGGTGCAGTTGGTCACCGAAACCGGTGCGCGAGTCGATCATCCGGACTACTCCCGGTACGTCGACGATGTCGACATCACGTCGGTGCGCGCGCTGTACGAAGACCTGGTCGTGGTGCGGCGCATCGACGCGGAGGCGACCGCGCTGCAGCGTCAGGGCGAACTGGGACTGTGGGCTCCGCTGCTGGGGCAGGAAGCGGCGCAGGTCGGATCGGCGCGCGCCCTCCGTCCGGACGACTTCGTCTTCGCCAGCTACCGCGAACACGGAGTCGCGTACTGCCGCGACGTCGATCCCGCCCACATGCTCAGGTTCTGGCGAGGGTCGACGCACTCGGGCTGGAACCCGTTCGAGTACAACATGACGACCCCCGCGATCATCGTCGGCGCGCAGGCACTGCACGCCACCGGGTATGCGATGGGCATGCAGTTCGACGGCTCCGACGGCGCCGCGATCACCTACTTCGGCGACGGCGCCACCAGTCAGGGCGACATCTCCGAGGCCTTCGGGTTCGCCGCGAGCTTCAACGCCCCCGTGGTGTTCTTCTGCCAGAACAACCAGTGGGCAATCTCCGAACCGGTCAGCCTGCAATCGCGGGTGAGTATCGCCGCGCGGGGCCGGGGCTTCGGTGTTCCCAGCGTGCGCGTCGACGGCAACGACGTCCTCGCCGTGATCGCCGTGACCCGGGCCGCGCTCGAACGGGCACGGGAAGGCAGCGGGCCCAACCTGATCGAGGCGGTCACCTACCGGATGGGCCCGCACACCACGTCCGACGACCCGTCCCGGTACCGCCCCGCTGCGCTCGACGAGGAATGGAAACGCAAGGACCCCCTCGACCGCATCCGCGCCCTCCTCGAGTCGGCGGGCGCGATCGACGACGACTACCTCGCCGCCGTGCAGCAGCGCGCCGACGACACCGCCGCGGCGTTGCGCCGCGGCTGCCTCGAGACCGTCGAACCCGAGCCGATGTCCCTGTTCGACAACGTGTACGCCGAACCCCATCCCCTCGTCGACGAAGAGCGCCGCCAGTTCGCCGCCTACCTCGACAGTTTCGAAGGAACCGACGCATGAGCACAGCCATCTCCGCGGCCGCCCCGACCACGCTTCCGCTCGGCAAGGCCCTCAACGCCGGCCTGCGCCGCGCCCTCGAGAACGACCCGAAGGTCGTGCTCATGGGAGAGGACATCGGCAAACTCGGCGGTGTCTTCCGCATCACCGACGGACTGCAGAAGGACTTCGGTCCCAACCGCGTCATCGACACGCCGCTCGCCGAATCCGGGATCATCGGCACCGCAGTTGGTCTCGCGATGCGCGGTTACCGACCGGTGTGCGAGATCCAGTTCGACGGGTTCATCTACCCCGGCTTCGACCAGATCGTCTCGCAGGTAGCCAAACTGCACTACCGCACGAGCGGCAACGTCAAGATGCCGATCACCATTCGCGTCCCGTACGGCGGTGGCATCGGTGCGATCGAGCATCACTCCGAGTCGCCGGAGGGGTACTTCGCCGCGACCGCGGGTCTTCGCGTCGTCACCTGCAGCACCGCCGCCGATGCGCACACCATGATTCAGCAGGCCATCGCGTCGGACGATCCGGTGCTGTTCTTCGAACCCAAGCGCCGGTACTGGGAGAAGGGGCAGATCGACCCGGTGGCCGAGGCGAGTCCACTGCACAAGGCCCGCGTGGTCGTACCGGGCACCGACGCCACCGTCGTCGCGTACGGGCCGCTCGTGACAACTGCACTGCAGGCCGCGAAAGTCGCTGCGGGCGAGGGTAGGTCGATCGAGGTGATCGATCTGCGGTCCATTTCCCCGCTCGACGTCGACACCGTCGCCGCGTCCGTGCGGCGCACCGGACGCCTGGTGATCACCCACGAGGCGCCTGTGTTCCTCGGGATCGGTGCCGAAATCGCGGCCCGCATCAGCGAGCGCTGCTTCTATCACCTCGAAGCACCGGTGGCCCGCGTCGGCGGCTTCACCGTCCCGTATCCGCCGGCGAAACTCGAAGAGCATTTCCTGCCGGACGTCGACCGCATCCTCGACGCCGTCGACCGCACCTTCACCGCGTAGGACCAGGAGTTCGCCATGCCCACTGTCAAGACATTCCTGCTGCCCGACCTCGGCGAGGGCCTCACCGACGCCGAACTGCTGACCTGGGTGGTGAAGGTCGGCGACACCGTGACGCTCAACCAGATCATCGCCGAGGTCGAAACGGCGAAGGCGTCGGTGGAGTTGCCCTCGCCCTACGCCGGAACGGTGGTCGCGTTGCACGCCGAGGAGGGGACGACCGTCGACGTCGGCAGCCCCTTCATCGATGTAGCGGTCGCCGGCGAGGACCCGGCGGACACGCCCGAGTCGACCGCTGCTGCGGCCCCGGCAGAGCGGACCCCGGTCCTCGTCGGGTACGGCGTGGCCGAAGACTCCTCGAGCCGGCGCCGGCAACGGCGTCCAGCGGCGGGAACCCGAGTCGACGACACCGCGGCGCCGGGCACGTCGCGTCCGTTGGCCTCTCCGCCGGTGCGGTTCGCCGCGAAGCAACACGGAGTCGACCTCAGCGAGGTCGACGCAACCGGGGTGCACGGTGAAGTCACCAGGGACGACCTCGAACGCCACCGCACCGCCACCCCGGTGACGACGTCGGCGGCGACGGTCCCGCCGGACGCCGACGAGGAACGCATCCCGATCAAGGGCGTCCGCAAGCACACTGCCGCAGCGATGGTCCGAAGCGCATTCACCGCCCCGCATGTCACCGAGTTCGTCACGGTAGATGTCACCCCGACGATCGACCTGCTGGCACAGCTACGCGAAACGAAGCACTTCACCGACGTGCGCCTGACACCGCTGACGTTGGTGGCCAAGGCATTGCTCGTGGCGCTGCGCACCAACCCGACCCTGAATTCGTCCTGGGACGAGGACTCCCAGGAGATCGTCCTCAAACGCTCCGTGAACCTCGGCATCGCGGCCGCCACCCCCCGCGGGCTGATGGTGCCGAACATCAAGAACGCACACACCCTCGGTCTGCGCGACCTCGCGATCGCCCTGTCGGATCTGACGAACACGGCGAAGGAGGGCAAGACCGGACCCGCCGATCTCGCCGACGGCACGATCACGATCACCAATGTCGGCGTCTTCGGTGTCGACGCGGGTACGCCCATCCTCAACCCCGGCGAGGCGGCGATCCTGTGCTTCGGGGCGATCCGCAGGCAGCCGTGGGAACACCAGGGCGAGATCGCGTTGCGGTCGGTCACCACACTGAGCCTGTCGTTCGACCATCGACTGGTCGACGGTGAGCAGGGATCGAGATTCCTCGCGGCCATCGGTCAGATCCTGTCGGACCCGTTGACGTTGATCGCGCTCAGCTGAAGTCCTGTTCGTTTCGACCTTTCCGGCACGTCCCATGGCGTGCCCGATCGAGGGAGTTCCCCATGTCCGACCAACCGGACGTCCTGATTCTCGGCGGTGGATCCGGCGGGTACGCATGTGCCTTCCGCGCCGCGCAACTGGGTAAGACCGTCACCCTGATCGAAGAGGACAAGGTCGGCGGCACCTGCCTGCACCGAGGGTGCATCCCCACCAAGGCGCTCGTGCACGCCGCCGAGGTCGCCGACACCGTCACGCACGCGTCAGCCCTCGGTATCGGTGCGACGCTCGACGGGATCGACCTCGGCGGTGTCCACGCCTACAAGAACGCGATGGTCGAACGCCTGTACAACGGCCTGCAGGGGCTGGTTCGCGGCCACAAGATCGAGGTGGTGCACGAAACCGGCCGTTACGACGGGGGCCGCACCGTCCACGTCGGCGATCGCACGATCACCGGCACGTCGCTGGTGCTCGCGACCGGCTCGCAGGTCCGGAGCCTGCCCGGACTCGAGATCGGTGGCCGCATCCTCACGAGCGACGGGGCACTGACGTTTCCCGACCTTCCGAAGCGCGTCGTCGTACTCGGCGGCGGTGTCATCGGGGTCGAATTCGCCAGCATCTGGGCATCGTTGGGTGCCGCCGTCACCATCGTCGAAGCGCTGCCCCGGCTCGTCGCCGCCGAAGACGAGTGGTCCTCGAAGCAACTCACCCGGGCCCTCCGCAAACGCGGCATCACCATCATGACCGGCACCCGATTCGCGAAGGCGGTCCAGGACGAGAGCACGGTCAGCGTCACGGTGGAGTCGGGCGACACGATCGAGGCGGACCTGCTGCTCGTCGCGGTCGGCCGCGGACCTCGGACCGCCGACATCGGACTCACCGAGAACGGCGTCGCACTCGACCCCCGCGGTTTCGTCGCGGTCGACGACTCCCTGCGCACCTCGCAGCCGGCCGTGTACGCGGTCGGTGACATCGTCGCCGGTCCGCAACTCGCGCATCGCGGATTCCAGCAGGGCATCTTCGTCGCGGAAACGATCGCCGGCCTGAGCCCGACACCGGTCGAGGACAGCGGCATCCCCCGGGTGACGTACTCCAACCCCGAGGTCGCGTCGGTCGGGCTCACCGAAGACCAGGCCCGCGAGCGGCACGGAGACGTCGCCACCGTCGTCTACGACCTCGCCGGCAACGGCAAGAGCCAGATCCTCGGGACCAGCGGCGGCGTCAAACTGGTGCGCGCCGGAGCCACGGAGGGACCGGTCGTCGGAATCCACATGGTCGGCGAGCGCGTGGGCGAACTCATCGGCGAGGCGCAACTGATCGTCAACTGGGGCGCGTACCCCGACGAAGTCGCCACCCTCGTGCACGCGCACCCCACCCAGGCAGAAGCGCTCGGCGAGGCACACCTCGCTCTCGCGGGTACACCACTGCACAGTCACAGCTGATCGCTGGCCGACCTCGCTTGCCGCACCCGTCGCCGGCTGAAACCGTTCACAATCCTGGGAGTGCGGTCCAGAACGACTCGAGCTTGTCGGCGCTGATCACGGTGCCGAAGTTCTGTGCGACGACGGACACCGAAGCTTCGTGGGCTGTTCGGCTGTAGGTGGCGGCGCAGTCTTCGACGAGCGAAACCCAGTATTCGTGAAACAGCGCGCTACGCAGACTCGACTCGACACACACCTCGGTGGCGACCCCGGTGAAGAGCAGGGAATCGATGCCGAGGGAACGCAGGGTGAGGTCGAGGTTGGTGCCGACGAAGGCGCTGAACCGGTTCTTCGTGATCACCACGTCGCCGTCCTGCGGAGCGACGGCGTAATAGCCTGCCCCGGGTGTTCCTGTGCGGCAGGTAATTCCGGTGCGTGCCGCGTCCGGCCCCTCGCCGATGCGGCCGAGCCACTGGGGTGTATCGGTGGTTTCGTCGTGCAGGGTACGTACGAAGATCACCCGGACCCCGGCCGTGCGCGCCGACGCGACGAGGTGATCCAGGCGCGGTGCCATCGCCACCGGGGCGGTCACGTCGAAGCCCTTCTGTGCCAGCGACCCGTCGGGGGAGCAGAAATCGTTCTGCATGTCGATGACGATCAGCGCGCACCGGGCGGGGTCGTAGCGGAACGGGACCGAGCTCATTTCGTGGTGTCCTTCCCTGTCAGGGTTGTGCGGAAATCTTGTTCGGCGTTGAGCCGCTACCAGATGACGACGGCGGCTCCGGTAGCCAGCAGCAGTCCGGCCATCACCGGGACGACGAGATGGCGGACCAGTTCGGCAACCGGTATCCGGCAGAATCCGGCGACCACCACCAGCGACGACCAGATCACGAGAGTTCCCCCGCCCGTCCATGTGGCGCCGTTCTGGGCGATGGCAGCCAAGGTCGCGGTGTCCATTCCGGACTGCGGTGCCAGCGCGGCAGCCAATCCGCCGGTGAGGGGTAAGCCCGCCCACCCCGAACCGTCGAGACCGACCGCCATACCGATGAAGAGCATGCTGAGCGCGACGAAGACGCCGTTGTCGGGGATGTACGGCTGCACCCGTTCGACGGTGTCGAAGAGGAAGGCCGGACCGGTGGTGTCGTCGTCGAGTCCGAGAATGGCGCCCGAATAGTCGGGAATTCCGATGTACACGAAACCTGCGACGGGAAGGATGATGCCCATCGCCTTGAATGCGTACGACAGACCATCGATGAAGTGGGTGGCGCAGAATTCGAGCGCATCGGAGCGTCGTGAGGTGACGGTCACGAGGGCCATCAGGATGATTGCCGTGCCTCCCACCAGAGACGCGCCCGCGCCGTCCTCCCAGGGGACGAGATCGGTGAAACGACCGACCAACATGTAAACCAGGACGGCGACGAACGCGGCAGGCACGCCGATCGCCCACGCACGGGTCAGAGTCGGGCGATCGGTGATTCTCGTTCCGTCGTCCTCGAACCCGGGCAGTTCCTCGTCGAGCACGTCCGTGGCGGTGGGTGAGACCGCGACATCCGGGCTCGGCGCGAAACCGGCAGCCGGGCCGGCGGGTGTGCCACCGACACCGCCGGAGGGATGCCCGGTTCCACCGATCGGGTCGGTGCCCGGAACCGCGTCCGTACGCATCCTGCGGCGGACGGTCAGGAAGTAGGCGAGCACCGCCGCAGTGATACCGACGATCAATGAGATCACCAGGGCACGATCGGCGATGTCGTCGGCGGGAACGCCCGCGCCGCTCGCGGAAATCGACGGCGCAAGACCGATCACGTAGTCGGAGGCGATCGACATCCCCTGGCCGGAGATCGCGAGAACCACCGCAGCTCCGAGCGGTGGCAGACCCACCTTGATCGCGGCAGGAAGCAGGACCGCACCGATCAGGGCCAGTGCCGGGGTCGGCCAGAAGAACAGCGAGAGAAAATAGGTGAAGACGAACAGCACGATGTACGCGACTCGACCATTGACCATCCACCGACTGACGGGGCGAACCATCACCTCATCGGAACCGATCGCCCGCATCGCCGCGAGCATCGAGGTCACCGCCGCGATGACGATGAAGATCTCGAACAGCGCGGTGCCGGAAGTGATGGTGGCCCGGAACACCGACATGATGGCATTCGGGACGCTGCCGCTGTACGCAAGTGCCGTGGCAAATGTCGCGAGTACCGCGGGGATCATGACGTTCTTGCGTAGTGCCATGGCCACGATCAGAGAAGCAAGGCCGACTAAGAACACGATCTGCGCAGCGCCCACGTGCGACTCCTTGTATCGAACTACTTGCGGCGAGTACCTCGGAAGTGTGCGGGTGAGGACGGCCGAGTCATGACCGTTGTCGGGTCACGACGCGGGGCACCGCAGCCCGGTTGTCGCATGATCCTCGCCTTCCTTTGATGTGTCGTCAACGTCAAAGTGACTATGCGAGAGACGATTCGATGTGCAAGGTGCGCAGAAAATGACAACCGCGTTTCGGCTTCGGCGGGTCGTGTGAACGATTACAGTATTCTGCGGCTTCGCGGGCCGAGAACGGCGCCGGAGACCTCGCGACTAACCGCACGTGCAGGCGCACGACGAGCCGCTCGTGTCCGAGGAAGAGGGGGGGCGTCCCCGGACACGAGCGGCGGACGGTCTCCCGGCCGAGGGGGACCGGTCAGGGGACCTGGCTGCCACTCGGGGCCGTCGATCCCGGGGCAGCGTGGATGCGGGGTACCCGCCGACGTGCGGGGCTACTCGCTTCGGGCAGGAAAAGTTTCGCTCGCGTGACGACGCTGCCCGCGGCAGTCTGACCTGCGAAGATCATCCGTCACCCGGGCGATCCCGCCGGACGCGCCCGAGAGCGCACGGCGCCGGGAACGATTGGGCGGGTGTTTGGTTGTGTAACATCATCGTCCAGGGGCGCAACCAGAAAACTCTGCCTCCGTGGGTCGTAGGTCGGGCATCGGATGGGGGTCGTCGGCGATAGCCTTGGGTATCTCCTCGAGAGGCCAGCGGTGGTGCACTTCTTCGACAGTGGCTCGGACCGGAAGAATCGATCCAGTCGATGACGGACAACGATCCCTTCGCCACGCGACGCGACGCGTCGGGTTCGGTCACGGCCGATCTGGCAGCCGCCGGATTCGAGGACGCACACGAGCTCGGCCGCGGCGGTTTCGGCGTCGTCTACTGCTGCACCCAGGCGGCGCTCGACCGCACCGTGGCAATCAAGGTCCTCACCGCAGACCTCGACGAGCAGAACCGGGAACGATTCGTCCGCGAGCAGCGCGCGGCGGGCCGGCTGACCGGACACCCCAATGTCGTCAATGTCCTCCACGTCGGCGTCACCGACAACGGTCGGCCATACATCGTCATGCCGTACCACGCCCAGGACTCCCTCGACGCGCGAATCCGCCGCCACGGCCCACTCCCACTGGATGAAGCCCTGCGACTCGGCGTCAAAATGGCCGGCGCCCTCGAGACTGCCCACCGACTCGGGATCCTTCACCGCGACGTCAAGCCCGAGAACATCCTGCTCACCGACTACGGCGAGCCAGCGCTGTCAGATTTCGGCATAGCCCGTATCGCCGGCGGATTCGAAACCACCGCCGGCGTCGTGACGGGGTCGCCGGCGTTCACTGCCCCCGAAGTGGTGACCGGCCAACCCCCGAGTGCTGCCGCCGACGTGTACGGCCTCGGTGCCACGCTGTTCGCTGCGATGACCGGTCACGCCGCCTTCGAACGCCGCAGCGGGGAGCAGGTGGTAGCCCAATTCCTGAGGATCGCCGCCGAGCCTGGTCCGGACCCACGCAAGCACGGCATTCCCGAGGACGTCAGCACGATCATCGAACGTGCCATGACCGGCACCCCGGAGGACCGCCCCTCCGCTACGGAACTTGGTCAGCAACTCCGAGCATCCCAACATCTCCATGGGTTTCCCGTCGACGAGATGGCACTGCACGCCGAAGCGGGAGCCGTGCAGCCACAGGAGAACGTGAGGGTGCCGCCGCCTCACCAACTCGTCTCCCATGCACACGACTTCTTTCGCGAAGTGACAAGTTTCGTCGGACGCCGCAATGAAGTAGCCGCCGTCAAGGCGCGTCTGTCGGATTCCCGGATCGTGACCCTCACCGGATTTGGTGGGGTAGGGAAAACCCGGCTGGCATGCCGCGTCGCCTCGGAAGTGCGCAGAACCTACACCGACGGCGTCTGGTTTGTGGATCTCGCCGCGATCTCCACTCCAGAACTTGTCGTCAGCGCAATTCCCGAGGCGCTCGGCATCCGAGACGGAATGACTGCGGACGGTAGTCACTACCTGTTCGAATTCCTCGGTGGAAGACATGCACTCATCGTCTTGGACAACTGCGAGCACTTGATCGAGGCGAGCGGAAGCGTCGCGGCCGACATTGTTCGCCGGGCGGATCGCGTGCAAATCCTGGTAACCAGTCGGGAGCCCAGCTGTTCGTTGTCTGAGCCTGCAGGACACGCAGTGGTGCACTTTCTGGACTTCATCTCGCATGCCTGCGCGTTGACGGAGCGACCAAGTCAATCGATCCAGTATCCGGTAGGCTGATTGCTACCGGATCTGTTGGAGAAGCGAGGAGCGAAGATGGCACGTCTGCCGGCCGGGCAACGCCGAGAAGACTTCATCACCGCGGCGGTGCAGGTTATTGCCGAACGCGGTGTACATGGGGCGACCACTCGCCGCATCGCGGAACGTGCGCAAGCACCGCTTGCGAGCTTGCACTACTGCTTCCATACGAAGGAGGAGTTGTTTCTCGCCATCTACGAGGATATGGCTTCGGCGCAGGTGCGAGAAGGTTTTCACGTACGCGAAGGCTCAGGACTCGGCCGAGCAGCGGCGGGACTTCTGCGTCAGATCCAAGCATGGCTCGCGAAGGAAGACACCTACGCGCAGGCGCAGTTGGAATTGTTCTTCTGGGTCCTCAGGCAGGACAGTGACTTGGCGAAGCGGGTGTATCAACTTTATCTCGACATGCTCGAAGGCTTGCTGCGTCAGGGTTTGAGGCCCGACGACGACGTCAACTTGGTCGAGGTTCTGGCTCGAACGATTGCCTCGATGGCAGATGGTCTGATTCCGCAATGGCTGACCTACAAGGACCCGGTCATACGTGACACGACAATCGATGTCATCGCCGAATCCCTGGAACGACTCGCCGACGCGCACCGGCTCCCGCAAGCGACGCCAGCCGGTTAGCGACACGGCAAGAGGACGTCATCGTGTCGCGTGACCGCGTCGGGAATCGCTCATCCGTCACTATTGCGAGGGATGAGCAATTCCCGTCTGCCGTTCCGATTGTGGATCGCGGATCGCGAGGGCCTGGCTCGGACGGTCAGCGCGTCAGAGGGCGATTTCCTCCTCGCCACGGATGGGAGCGGGGGTGGGAGGAGTGGTGGGGCGTCGCCGTCGGCCGGACATCACGAAGACCGCCAGCACGAGTGCGATCACAACGACGATCACCCATGACATGGCATCGCTCGGTGGTGCCGGAGGGTTGATCACCCCGTTGAGGTAGACCCAGGCCATGGTGATGCCGCCGAGTGCGGAGCACACGAGGATGAGGGGATGTTTCGTCTTGGCGCGGAGCATCAGAATGATGGCGCCGACGGTGATGAGGATGTACGGGGCGACCCACGCGTACACGATCAGTGGTGCACCGGCGTAGTACGCCTCGGTCACGGTTCCCGTGACGGCCATGACAGCGGCGATGTCGGCGAACCCGAGTACAGACAGGACGATGATCGCCACATGGGGGCTTCGGAATTTGGTGTTCACCGAGGTGATTCGTTCTGGCAGCAGGTTGTCGATTCCCAGCGTCATGATGAAGCGGGCGCCGTAGTTGACGAACCCGATGAGCGCGGCGAAACACGCCACGGCGAGCACTAGGTCGGTTGCCGTCGCGACCGCGGATCCGAGCCCGGCATTGAGCGCCAACGCTGCCGGCGCCGACATTCCGGCCTCGAGATCGGACGAAGCGGCGATGAGCCCGGGCACTTGCAAGATGGTGCAGAGCAAGTACAGGAGACCCAGCACCACGGGCACGGACATCACCGCGAGTGGAATATTGCGTCGAGCATCCCGGGTTTCGGCAGCCAATGCGGTGCAGCTTTCGAATCCGACGAGGAACGTGGTGCCGGCGGCCACACCCTGCAGAATCCCGCTGACGCTGATGCCGTCGAAGTCGAACTGCTGGGACAGGTCGAGTCCCGTATGTACTGCGCTCGCGATGGTGATGATGAGGACGAGGGGAATCGACAGCGCGGCGAGGCCGACCGCGACCCGCACCGACGTGTCCAGTCCGCGAATAGCGACGATAGCCGCGATCACGATCGCGCCGAGAATGATCGCTGATTGCGGGCCGAAATCGAGGGCGTTCTCGAAGCCCCGCGAGATGAGGAAGCTACCGGTAAAGATGCCGACGATTCCGCCGATTCCACCCACCTGTAGGACGAACCCGACGAAGAGTGCTGCTGCGGTGAGATATCGCGCCCACGGTCCGAAGACCTCGGCAACATAGCTGTACAGCGAGCCGGTGCTGACAAATCGGCGAGCAAAGGTGATCACGGACAGCCCGACGAAGATCACCGCAAGCGCACCCAGTAGGGCGGACGGCCATGCCGCTGTGCCGGCGGTCTCGAACATCAGAAGCGGTACGAGCGCCATGCCGACAGCTGGAATGAACGAGGCAAGGGACAACGAAACCAGTGGTACCCGCCCAAGGCGGCCGGTGTCGAGATCTTCGACCCCCGACTGATGTGGGTGCTCATTGCCATGGGGCGATGCAGTATCGACCATGCGCTTACTCCTAAAAGGTTTCGCGACAGGCGTCGCGTCGATCGAGGGAGGTCCTGCGAGCGGCCTCCGGGTCGGTGCAGCGAATCCTCGACGACCGATGTAAAGACTGTTCAAGTGATTCGGTCGGAAGATCTCCAGATGATTGCAGCATGTCCGGCTGTGGTCAATGCCACAGTCGAAATTACTCGCCGCACGGGCTGGTCGGGTGCGATGAGGGCAGAGGGGTCGAGCCTTCGCGACCTTCGTGAGCTGTGCGATCTGCCTGCTGGGCAGGCGGTGAAGCCGACTTCCGGGGTGAACGGCAACGCGGCGACGAGCGGCGCCGGTGGGCGGAACGGGCAATGTCGGCTGATCATTGACAAAAACGCTGTGAGCAGTTTAACGTCTGATCATAAGACTTGGGCAGATGATCAGTACTCGGATCACGGCGGTCGCCGATGCGGCGCCGGGCCTGCGCGGCATCGCTGTTCCGGTCGCGCCGACGCGGTGCCCGATCGAATCCTGTTTCTCGACTGCGTCGGAGCACCCGCGGTGCACCGAATTCTGAAGGGCGATTATGCGCAGCACAATGAATGACGAACCGCTATCGCTCGCACGCTTGCTGCGCTATGCCACCACCGCGCACAGCGCAGCAGTAGTGTCGACCTGGACCGGCGGCGGCTGTCGGCGCCGAACCTTCGGCGAGCTGGCTCCCCGAATGGCGCAGTTGGCGAACGCGTTACAGGGCCTCGGCGTCAGGCGGTCGGATCGGGTGGCCACTTTCATGTGGAACAACAGCGAGCACCTCGAAGTGTATGCGGCGGTGCCTGCGATGGGTGCGGTGGTGCATCCGCTGAACATCCGGCTCTCGCCCAGTCAAGTGGGCTTCGTGGCAAACCATGCCGAAGATCAGGTCGTGATCGTCGATGCTTCGCTGCTGTCGGCGTTCGGGCAGGCGTTGCCGATGATGACGACGGTGCGGCACGTCGTCGTCGTGGGTGCTCCCGCGGAAAGTTTCCAGGCGCCCGCGCACGTCGCGGTGCATGATTACGAGGAGCTGCTCGCAGACCGATCGGAGACCTACTGCTGGCCGGATGTCGACGAGCAATCGGCTGCCGCCATGTGTTACACCTCCGGGACCACCGGAGATCCGAAGGGTGTTGTCTACTCGCATCGTTCGCTCTACCTGCACGCGCTGCACGTCACCACGTCCATGGGGATGGGATTGAGCGCCCGGGACACCTGCCTGGTCATCGTGCCCATGTTCCACGTCAACGCCTGGAGCTTGCCGTATGCGTCGATGCTCTCCGGCGCGGAGCTACTCATGCCCGATCGCTTCTTGCAACCCGAGCCGCTGCTGGCGATGCTGGCGGCCGAACGCCCGACCGTGGCCGCGGCCGTGCCGGCGATCTTTACCGGCACACTGCAGACCCTCGCGCGTAAGCCGCAGGACCTCACACACCTGCAGCGGGTGTTCGTCGGCGGATCGGCGGCACCGTTGTCGTTGCTGCAAACCTACGAGGACCGGCTCGGTGTCGAGATGATCCAGGGGTGGGGCATGACCGAGACATCGGCGGTCTCTGCCACCGCGGCACTGCCCGCGGGTCACTCCGGTGACGATCCGTGGGCGTATCGCGCGACGCAGGGCCAGTTCGCGCCGCTCGTCGACTACCGGCTGAAGAACGATGCCGGTGACGTTGTCGCCAACGACGATGTTTCACTGGGTGAGCTTCAGGTGCGGGGTCCGTGGGTCACGGCGGCGTACTACGCGCGCGATGACGTCGAGCGGGAGCGGTACGCCGGGAGTTTCGACGGTGATTGGCTGCGGACCGGCGACGTCGGTCGGGTGTCGCCGGACGGGTATCTGACTCTGGTGGATCGCGCCAAAGACGTCATCAAGTCCGGCGGGGAATGGATCTCGTCCGTGGAGCTGGAAAACGACCTGATGGCACATCCGCATGTCGCAGAGGCCGCCGTGGTCGGTATCCCGGATCGGAAGTGGGACGAAAGACCGTGTGCGGTGGTCGTCCTCGAGGAGGGAGCGGAGCCCGATCCGAAGGTACTCCGCGACCATCTGAGCGAAAATCTACCCAAATGGCAATTGCCCGACAGCTGGGTCTACATCGACGAAGTGCCGAAGACCAGTGTGGGCAAGTTCGACAAGAAGCTGCTTCGGCAGCAGTTCGTCGACGGCCACCTCGAGGTCCTCAGTTCCGAATAGGCGAGTGGCCGAAATTTCTATCGAGTCCATTGAAAGAACAATTCCGTCCGCACATCTTTGAAGGAGCCATCGTGGCAGGTTTGACCACCCTGGAAGCAATCGCCCCCCTGGAAGACGTGATCGCCCACATCGAACGTGACGGCGGCGTCATCATCCGCGACTACTTCGACGGCGAGACACTGAAGGGAGCCCGAGCGGAGACCGATGCCGCGCTGGAGACAACGGCCTGGGGCCAGGACGACTTCTCCGGACAACGGACCAAGCGCCTGTATGGCGTTTTCAAGCACGCCACGTATGCCGCTACGGCCGCACGTCACCCGATCTACAACGGCGTAGCGGCGCACTACCTGGAGCGCACCCGGCCGATCCTGCTGGGTGAAGATCAGGTCGAGATGGTGCCGAACTACCAGATCGGGGTCACCTCGATCATCGATATCCACCCCGGCGAGGGCGCGCAGCCGCTGCATCGGGATGACAGTGTGTGGCAATGGCGCCACCACGAGGGCTACAACCAGGCCCGCGTCCAGTTGATGGTCGCCATCACCGATTTCACCGCGGAAAACGGAGGAACAATGGTGGTTCCGGGCAGTCACAGGTGGGACGACACCCGGGCACCGAAGATCAACGAGGCCCTGCCGACGGAGATGGTGGCGGGGTCGGCGTTGATCTGGGTGGGCGGTACCTATCATGGCGGCGGCACCAACAACTCCGACAGCAACCGGATCGGATTCACCATGGGCTTGGATCTCGGATTTCTGCGTCAGGAGGAGAACGCATTCCTTACGTACCCGCCGGAGATTGCCAGGACGTTCGACGAGGATATTCAGAAACTGCTGGGCTACTCGACCTGCCCACCCGGTACCGGATTCGTGGGCCACGAGGGCATGATGGCCGACCCGATCTTCTTGCTGAAGGAACGCGCCGATGCCGAGTAGGCGGATCATCTTTACGTGTTAGAGGTCTACCCAGGCCGCCATGGCGAACACCTGCCGGGTTCGGCGACGCGCGCGTGAGACTAGCTGGGCTCGTATAGATTCAGGAGAAAGAATGCGCATTACATCGGTTGTCCTCGTCGGGCTCGGCAGCGTTGGCGTCGACGTTGGTCGGACGCTGTGCCGACGTGAGGACTGCGCCGTGGTGGGCGCGCTGGACATCCAGCCTGCCCTGCATGGCCGCGATGTCGGCGAGTTGCTCGGCGTGAGTAGCTCCAAGGGCGTCGTGGTCGGCTCCATCGACGCATTGCCGAGGGCGGATGTGGCGTTCGTCGCGACCACGTCGTTCGTCGAGCCGATCGAGCCGCTGGTCACGGACTTGCTTTCGCATGGTTACAACGTCGTGTCGATATGTGAGGAATTGGGGTACCCGGCGCACGCTCATCCCGAGTTCTCGGCGCGGGTCGACGAGGTAGCACGTGCACACGGCCGCAGCGTGGTCGGCACCGGATGTAATCCGGGCATGTTGATGGACACTCTGCCGTTGCTGCTCAGCAGTTTGACTCAGCGCGTCGAGAGCGTGCAGATCGAGCGGGCCACTCAGATGGTGCATTACGGCCACATCCTCGGAAAGTTCGGTATCGGACTGACCGAGGTGGAGTTCGTGCAGGCCCAGGACGAGGGGCGGGTCATCGGTCACGTCGGATTCGCCGAGAGCATCGCGGCATTGGCATCGGGACTGGGGTGGGTGCTGGACACGATCGAGGTCGACAGTCCGGCGCCGGTATTTCTCACCGCCAGTGAGCGAATCGGTGACAATTTCATTGTGGCGCCGGGAACGATTGCAGCGGTCCGTCATGCGGCCCGGGGGATTCGGGACGGTGAACCCGTCATCGAGCTTGCGGTCCATTTCGGCTTCTTCGAAGACGGCGATCCGGTCGTCCCCGGCGACCGGTGGCTGATCGAGGGTGAGGAGCAGACTCTCGAGTTCATCGCGCCGCGTGGGCTGGACAGCCTGCAGTCGACTGTCGCGGTCGCGTCGAACGCGATCACGGCGATCGTCGATACGATGCCGGGCCTGCGCACCATGGCCGATCTTCCGGTTGCGGCGGTTGCATCGAAAGGTGCCCATCGAATCGAGTCCACGACTGTGGCGTAGTACCTGCCCCGAGTTCGAACGACTCGATACCACTGCGGATGCCGTGCAGTTCCCGATCGGAACTGCACGGCATCCTCGCTATTCGGCTGAGAGCTTGACGACCGCGGCGAGGTCCTCGTTCGCGAGGCCGGCGGCGACTGCCCGGTCGAACACACCTGTGGTTGCCCGGATCATGGTGGACGGGCCATGCGGTGCCATCGTGTCGAGGAAGGTTCGACCGGCCTCCTGGTAGACGGTGAGTGTGGCCCGCTCGGTGGTGAAAGTGCCGGTGTCCAATCGGTTCAGGATGTCGTGGATCTCCTCGGAGAACTGATCGAGGGTGTGTGGCAGTAGGGACCGGAGCGCGTCGGTGCTGACACCGGCGTTGCCCATGTACCGGGTCGCCTCGATGAACGCCACCATGCTGGACATGTAGAAGGCGCCGACCAGGCCGGCGTCCATGACGTTGGCTGCGCCGTGGACGGTGCCGACATGCAGTGCCCCTCCGGCCAGCCCCCGAACGATGTCGCTGTGCGTCGTCCAGAGTTGCTCGGGGCCGGCGATCAGGATACGGGCCTCGGCGCTGCCGATCTGCTCGGGGAAGCAGAGGATTGCGCCGTCCAGATACGGCACGCCGTGTTCGGCCGCCCACGCCGCGAGTTCGTTTGCCTCGTCCGGCAATCCGCTCGTCAGGTTCAAGATCGTGCCGGCGATCCGGGCCGGGTCGATCTGCGCGAGCAGGGCGCGGACGTCGTCTGTCGTACTGACGCAGACGATGGTCAGGTCGGCGTTCTCGAACGCCGACCTGACTTCGGTGAGGACGGTGGCGCCTGCATCGACCAGTCGCATGGCGCGCTCCGGGCTGCGATTCCATACTGCGACCGAATACTGCTTCGCGAGCGTAACCCGGGCTATCGCGGACCCCATGTTTCCGCAACCGATCACGGTCACATCGAGTTGATTCGTCACATCCATGCGCACACTCCTCTTGTCGACCGAACAGAACAGACGAAACCACTATGTGAACTGAAGCACCCCGTCGTCGGGATCGGCGCTGAGGATCTCCTTCGTGAACTGGTGTACCTGCGGGTTCAGCCACGGGAGCCGATCACCCTGCGACGGCATGTGATCGAGGTACCGCAAGAAGTATCCCGAGGTCACTCCGGTCATCCACGGATCGCGCGGCATATTCTCGTCGCCGGCACGCAACACCGGGGTAACCGCTTTGGCGCCCAGCTTGTCCATCGTGGTGAGCAGCGAACTCCAGAATTGGTTGACCAGTTCGAGTCGCAGCGTCCACGACGAGTTCAGGTAGCCGTGCGCCTGCACCAGGTTTGGGACGCCGCTGAATGCGACACCCTTGTAGGTGTAGGTAGTGCTGAAGTCGACCGGGTTTCCGTCGACGGTGAACGCAACCTTGCCGAGGGTGCAGAGGTTCAGTCCGGTGGCGGTGACGATGATGTCGGCCTCCACCATGTCGCCGGACTCCATTCGGATGCCGTGCTCGGTGAACTCGGCGATGGATCCGGTTACCACGTCGGCCTGGCCGGCCTTGATCGCTTCGAAGAGGTCGCCGTTGGGGACCAGGCACAGGCGCTGATCCCACGGTTGGTAGGACGGGGTGAAGTGCTTCTCGCGGAACTCGGACCCGACTATCGCGTCGATTGCGTCGAACAGCGGCTTCTTGAACTCGTCGGGATGGTTGCGTGCGAACTGATAGTTGATCTGTTGCTGTTCCAAGTTGCGCAGGCGGACCACGTCGAACGCGGCCTCGTCGCCGATTTCCGCCCGCAACTTGATGGCGGTCTCGTCGACGTCGCTGTCGATCGCGACGTACGACGGCGAACGCTGCACCATGGTGACCTTGGTGGCGGTGCCGGCCATCGCCGGGATCAGCGTGATGGCCGTGGCACCGGAACCGATGACTGCCACTTTCTTGTCGGCGTAGTCGAGATCCTCCGGCCATTCTTGAGGGTGGACGATCGGGCCCTCGAAGTTCTCCTCGCCCGGGAATCGTGGTCGGTAGCCGTTCTCGTTGTCGTAGTAGCCCGAGGCCATGTACAGGAATGAGCACGTGATCGTTTCGCAGCCTGCGGGCGACTCGACCTGCACCGTCCAGGTGCTGGATTCGCTCGACCAATCTGCGCGCAGCACACGATGATCGACGCGAATGAAGGGACGCAGATGATGCTCCTCGACCGCCTCGTCGAGGTATGCGAGGATGGTTTCCCCGGCCGCGATCGTCTTCTCGTCCCGCCACGGCTTGAAGCTGTAGCCGAGGGTGAACATGTCGCTGTCGGACCGGATGCCCGGGTACCGGAACAGGTCCCAGGTGCCACCGAGGTTGTCGCGCTTCTCGAGCATGACGAATGTCCGCTCGGGATGGGTGGTGCGCAGTTCGACCGCGGCGGCGATGCCGGAAAGTCCCGCTCCCACGATTACGACGTCGACGTGCGAGTTTGTTGGCTCCATGAAGTCACTCCCTGCCGAACGGGCCGGCTGCTACTGATACCAGTTGGGTTGTTGTCGGTGCCTCGGTGAACCCGGATGCCACGGGGTGTGTGCCTGCCGTGTGTTGGCCGCATCCGAACCGATGCAACAAATTGCTGACCTGATCAAATGATCAAAGCTCAGTTTGCAGCAATGCGGTAGTTTGCGTCAATAGCGCGTGTCGAAATGTGGTATCGAGAAATCCAAAATTTGTCCGTCTGAACTGGCAGTATCTGAGTGCAAGCGAGCGTGTCCGGACCGGTGAGCGAGTCGTGGCCCGGCGAATCGGCTCTTGACGCGATCGGTGATACCGGCCACACTACTGATCATATGACTTAGGCACAGGTCTAAATCGGTTACCGAAACGAGGTTAAGCAGGTGAGTTCCTTGACTGCAGAAGATGTGCTGGTCGCGGTCGAGCCGGATCCGACGCCGCTGGTGTTGTCGGTGGCTCGGACGCTGAGGGCCAGCGCCGAGGTTCCCGAGTTGCGCGCGCTGATCGACGGCACTACCGGGACGGTTGCGCTGAAGTCGGTGGCCGATCGGCAGGCGGTGACGCTCGACTTCGTCGACGGTTGCGTCCACGTGAGGCACGGAGTCGCCGGCGGTGTCGAGCCTCTCCAACTGCACTTCTACCCGGAGTACACGGTCGTCGGGGGAGGTGCGCTCGGGGAGGCGGTCGGCCGGATGCTCTCGCCGCCGCTGCCGGACTGGAATGTTGCTGCGCAGAAGTTCTGGGAACTCAACGCAGACTCGGCTGGATTCCCCGAGCAGCTGGTCATCGTGTGCACCGACGACGACGAGCGTGTCGTCTTCGGTGACGGCGGGGCCACTTTCGAGATCCACGGACCGGCTGAGTCACTGTCTGCAGTCCTCAGCGGCTGGTTCGATTCATTTCTCATCGCACTGGGTGTCGGTGCCGTCACGATGGTCGGCTCGGCTGCGCAGGTCTCTGTGATGTGCGGTGCACACTGGAAGGTGCGGTTCAATGGCTGAAACAACGAGTGCCCGGGTCCGGCGGTGGCTGGACGAGCGGGCCATCACGTCGATTCGACTCGAGGCGACGAACCTCGACGGGACGTTCGTGGGAAAGTCGATTTCCCCGAAGAAGTTCCTGAGCGGACTCGAGACGGGCTTTCCGTTCGCCGATGTCGTCCTCGGCAACGATCTCGGTAACTTTCCCCAGTTCGGTTTCGCCTTTCCGGAGTGGCGCGGCGATCTGCTGGACATCTTCCTGCGCCCGGACCTGGATACGCTGATCGAGTGGGAGCCTGGCAAGGCATCCGTCATCGGCGACTTCTGGACCAAGACCGGCGACCCGGTGTCGGTCTGTCCGCGGAACCTCTTGCGCAAGGTGGAGCGGCAGGCTGCTGCGGAGGGTTACTCGGTGAAGGCGGCGATCGAGATCGAAGCGACCCTCTTCGAGGAGTCGGTTCACGAAGCGCGCCGCAAGGGATACAAGGATCTGACCCCGCTCGGCGGTCTGGCCGGCTCAGCCTATGTGCATGCCAAGTCGGGTGATTGGTGGCAGTTCCTGGACCGGGTGCAGCACCGTCTGGAAGAGCTGGGGCTGGAGTGGGAGGCGTGTAACGACGAGGCGGCCGTCGGCCAGATCGAGATCAACGTTGCCGTCGCCGAGATCGTCACCACGGCCGACAACTGGGCCCGGACCCGCCAGGTGCTTCGTGAGGTGGCGAACGAGCTGGGCCGGTCGGTGACGTTCATGGCCAAGTGGTCCGGCGCGTGGGGTCAGGCCTCGCATCTGAACATCTCGTTGGCGAACGAGGACGGCAACGCGTTCTTCGCCGAGAACGGACCGTCCGACGTGATGCGTAACTTCATCGGCGGCGTCGTTCAGACCATGCCGGGGGCAACGTCGCTGGCACTGCCGTTCCTGACCTCCTACCGGCGGCAGATCCCGTTGGAAGGGCCGCCCACGACCGTCACCTGGGGGATCGACAACAAGACCACCGCCGTCCGTGCGGTGACCCGCCACCCGAAGTATTCGCGCATCGAATACCGGACGCCGGGAGCAGATTCCAACGCGTACCTGGTGGCGGCGGCGGTGCTGGGGGCCGGCCTCTACGGCGTCGTCAACGGCGTCGAGCCGCCGGCCCCGTTCGTCGGCATGGCCTGGTGTAACCCGGCCGGCACCGAGACGTTGCCGCACACGATCACCCGCGCCGCCGATGCGCTCGCAGCCGACAAGGCACTGGCCGCAGTCCTCGGGCAGGAGTTCGTCGACTACTGGATCGGAACCCGGCGCTGGGAATGGCTGGCGTTCCACACCATGGGTGGCGGCGACCCCGACTGCGGGATCACCGACTGGGAACTCAACCGCTACTTCGAACTCGTATGAGCACCCGCATCAAGGCGGCCGTGCTCAACCACGCGCCAGGCACGTTGGATATCGAAGAGCTGGTCATCGACGACCCCGAACCCGACGAGGTGCTGGTCCGGATCGCGTACGCCGGTCTGTGTCATTCGGACCTGCACGAGATGGACGGAACCTTCGAGTCCGACACGCCGATCGTGCTCGGCCACGAGGCGGTGGGCGAAGTCGTCGAGGTCGGCAGCGCTGTGACGGAGTTCAGTCCAGGGGCGACCGTCGTGACCTGTCTGTCGGTGTACTGCGGGTCGTGCGAATTCTGCCTGGCCGGGCAGCAGACCCTGTGCGTGCGCCGGACGGAGTTGCAGCAGGGCCGCGCCCGGCCCCGTCTGACGAACAGTCAGGGGGCGGCGGTGCGGGCCACCGCCGGGATCGGTGGCTTCGCCGAGATGGCGCTGGTCCACAAGAACAGCGTCGTCGAGATCGCGCCGGGGGTACGTCTGCAAACGGCGAGTGTGCTCGGCTGCGCGGTGACCACCGGGATGGGGTCGGTGCTGCAGAGCGCCTGCGTTCGTCCTGGGCAGACTGTCGCGGTGATCGGGCTCGGCGGAATCGGATTCTCCGCGGTGCAGGCCGCCCGGCTGGCCGGCGCGGCACAGATCATCGGCGTGGACGTCGTGCCGGACAAACTGGAGCAGGCCAAGTTCTTCGGAGCAACCGACGTGGTGAATGCCCGCGAGACCGACCCGGTCGCGGCGGTGCAGGCGCTGACCGACGGCGGCACCGACCACGCGTTCGAAGCAGTCGGCTCGGGTGCGACCGCAGGGCAGGCGTTCGCGATGCTGCGCCCGGGCGGCGTGGCCACGGTGATGGGCATGATCCCGGACTCGCATTCGATTCCCCTTCGTGGATCCGAACTCTTCATGCAGGAAAAGACTTTGCGCGGATCGTTCATGGGATCGAACCACTTCAAGGTGGATATCCCCATGTATCTGCAGTTCGCACGGGCGGGTCTGTTGCAGCTCGACGAGCTCGTCACCGCCGAATACACACTCGACACAATCAACGAAGGGTTCGATGCCCTGGCATCGGGCAAGGAAATCCGCGTTGTCGTAGGAATTGGAGCGACCTCGACATGAGACCTCTCATCGGTATCACCGGCCGATGCTATCGGCTGGAAATGGTGACCGGTACATCTCCACGCTTCACCGACCGGTTGACGAACTCCTTCTTCACCGACTTCGACCGGTGCGTCGCCGAGGCCGGCGGCATTCCCGTCAACCTGCCGTTCGTGTCGAGTTCGGCCGGTGTGGCCGACCGGCTGGACGGGTTGATCGTGACGGGCGGACAGGACGTGCACCCGTCGCGCTGGGGTGGCACGCGGCCGGTCGACCCGGATGCCGATCCTCGCCGCAACATCGACGTCATCGACTTCGAGCGGGACCAGTACGAGGCCGATCTGATCTCCGATGCGCTGTCTCTCGGCATCCCCATTCTCGGTGTGTGCCGCGGGCATCAACTGCTGAACGCCGTCCTCGGTGGGACGTTGATCGAGGACATCGAGGAAACGTCCGTCGTGCATTCCTCGCCGAAGGCTGCGCCCTACGCCGGTGACGACAACCATGTCATCGAGTTTTCTCCGGGAAGTGTCGGACGCCAAATCTACGGAGCCCACCGAACATCGAACTCCTGGCATCATCAGGCGGTCGACCTGACCGGTGTCGGACTCGCGGTCACCGGCCGAGCCAGCGACGGAATTGCGGAGATGATCGAGCTGAGTGGCCGACCGGTGGTCGGCGTCCAGTGGCACCCCGAATGGCAAACCGCGCGTGACCCGATCTTCGATTGGCTCATCGAGCGGTGCACGTGGACCATGGGCGAGCGCCGACAGGGCCGGCAGGATAGCAAGGTCGGGTGACTCTCGGATCCGAGTTTCGGTCGAAATCGGCCTAGTCCACCACTGGATATGGTCGGGCGATACACATGTTGCGTGTCCACGCACCCCAAATATCATGCAAGCCAACCCGAGTCGACAATCTTCTCGACGGGTTCAGGCTCGAGTTCAGTTACACGAGGAGTTGTCACCGGGTATGGGTCTTCAATCTTCGCTTGCCGCATTTCAGCGTTCCCGGAACAGCATTGGCGGCGGGGTCAGTTCGGGGTTGCGTGCGTCCATGCAACCGCATCCGTTGTTCGTCGAGAAAGCTCATGGCGCCCACGTGTGGGACCTCGACGGTGATCGCTATGTCGACTGTGTAATGGCCTGGGGTGCAATGGTGCTCGGTCACAGCGACGATCGGGTGGTGTCGGCGGTCCGGGGAGTTCTGGACCGCATGCAGGTGGTCGGCACCGGCCACGTCCTCGAGTATGCGGCAGCCGAAGCGGTGCTGGACGCGGTTCCGCACGGTGAGCGCCTGTTGTGGAGCAACACCGGCACCGAGGCCGTTCAGGTGTCGCTGCGGCTGGCCCGGGCCGCCACCGGACGGCGACGCATCGTCAAGTTCGCCAAGAGCTACCACGGCTGGCAGGATTCAGTCTACGCGGGTATGTCGGCGGACGAGTACGGCAGGCCGACGCTGACCGCAACCAAAGGTCAAAGCCCGAGCGTCCTCGATGACCTGATCGTCTCGGAGTTCAACGACATCGACATGATCACCGGTATTCTCGAGGACGCGCGCGAATTGGATATCGCCGCGGTCCTGCTCGACCCGATCATGAGCAATGCGGGGGTGACCGAACCGCGTCCGGAATTCTTGCGGGCGGTTCGGGCGCTGTGCGACGAGGCCGGCGTGGTGCTCATTTTCGACGAGGTCATTGCGGGCTTCCGGATCGCGCGCGGTGGTGCCACCGAGCGCTTCGGGGTACGCCCGGATCTATCGGTGTTCGGCAAGGCGATCGCCGGCGGGTTCACCCAGAGCGCGGTGGTCGGCCGCGCGGACTTGATAGATCAGGTCACCGACGGCGTGGTGCACGCCGGAACCTTCAACGGAAATCCGGTCGCGTTGGCCGCGGTCGAGGCGACGATGGGTGTGCTCGCGGATCCGGCGGTATATGCGACGCTGGAGAGCAACGCGACGCGGTTCCACGACCGGTTCGATACCGTGCTGGCCGAAGCCGGAGTCCCGGCGCATCTGAACCGGGTGGGATCGTTGCTGCAATTCGTGCCGGAAGGCGGTGCCACCGGACTCCACGGAACCGGTGGCATCTGGGGGAAAGTCCTGGGCGGGATGCTCGCCGAAGGCGTGATGTTCATGCCGTCGGGAAAAATCTTCCTGAGTACTGCGCACACCACGGACGACATCGACTTCATTGCCGAGGCACTGAGCCGCGTCGTCGGCTGAACCGCTCGACGTATCAGCGCTGCTTGACGGTTCAGCCGAATCCCCAGCGTCGGTAGCGATACGAAGCGTCGCCGAACAGGTGTGAACTCCCTCGGTGATGCGCAGTGTGAATTACGAATCAAATGATCAGTTTGGGTATCTGACGTGAAGGGCTGCGGCACGCCTCCGACCACCTGTCGGCATGCGGCCGGATCGACTTCGAAGGTCTCCGATTCGCACGAATATGTTTGTGCTGCAGCAATTGGCGCGGACCCGGCGACGGTCGGGATTCGGGCGTGATCTAGCACACGAAAAGTCTTGTCCTTAATTTGATCGCACGATAAGGTCAAATGATCAGAATTATCGGTCTACCGGATGGAGAAGAACATATGACTGTCGACCAGCAGGCACTGCAACAAGTCCCCGCGGCCACGTCTGCGGAGAAGATTCTCGAGATCGTCCGCCGCGACGGCGGAGTGATCATCAAAGACTTTCTCACACAGGACCAGATCAAGAACTTCAACGCTGACATCGAAGATCCGATGGCACAGCTGCGTCCGGGTTCTACGCATGACGGCATGATCGCCGAGTTCCACGGAAGCAATACCAAGCGCCTGACGAATCTGGTCATGCACAGCAAGACTTTCCGCGAGGAGATCATCGACAAGGACCTGGTTCACGAACTGAGTGATCTGACCTTCGTCGAGGAATCCGGCACGTACTGGATGACCACGGCGCAGGTTATCGAGATCGGCCCGGGTAACAAGGCTCAGATGCTGCACCGTGACCTCGGCAACTGGGCGCCCTTCATCGGCATGGGCCCGTCCGGTCCCGAGGCGTGCATCAACTTCCTGATCGCGCTGACCGACTTCACCGAGGACAATGGTGCCACTCGTGTCATCCCGGGGAGCAATCACTGGGACGACTTCGAGGACAATGGCACTCCGGAAGGCACCATCCCGGCGATCATGAAAGCCGGCGACGCGCTGTTCATCAGTGGTAAGACTGTCCATGGTGGCGGGGCCAACCTCACGGACAACGAGTACCGTCGTGCTGTTGCATTCACGTTCAACGCCGGCTTCTTGACCCCCGAGGAGGCGTATCCGTTCATCGTCGATCTGGAGATCGTCAAGACGCTGTCGCCGCGTGCGCAACGGCTGATCGGATTCCGCTCGCAGTACCCGCTGGCATCGCCTGGCCTGTGGCAGGTCGATTACAACGAATTGGCCGGAGTGCTCGGACTCGACGGCTGAGGGCGAGATTCATCGCACGGTGGTGCGGTCTACCCGTCACCGGGTGATCACGCCCGTCGCGAGTTGATTTCGGCCGGTTGATGAATCGGTCGTTCGAGAATTCACAGCAGCGGCACCGAGCCGTGCGAAAGGCGGAAGTAACCGTGTCAGTCGAAACTGAGACTCCGGGACGGGCCACACCCAACGACTGGCTGGCCATCAAGATGCAGACCGCGTTGCCGACCGCGATGTGGATCGACGGCGAGTGGGCGCAGGCAAGCGGCGGTAGAACCGCAACGCATACCAGTCCCCGCTGCGGCGAGACAGCGCAGGTGGCGAGTGCTGATGAAGTGGATGTCGAGCGGGCAATACAGGGCGCCAAGCGCGCCTTTCGCAGCCGGGTGTGGGCAGGCTTGGAGCCGCGTGAGCGTGGCGAGGCGCTGATCCGGTGGGCCGACCTGCTCGACCGGCATCGTGATGAGCTGGCGTTCCTTGTCGCGTATGAAATGGGTAAGCCCGTCACGATCGCGTGGAACGTCGAAATGCGTACCGCGATCAACACTGTGCGCTGGTACGGCGAGCTGGCCGACAAGCTGATGGACGAGTCGCCGCGCGGCCGTAACGGCGCGGTCGCGCTGGTGACCCGTGAGCCGGTCGGCGTCGTCGGCATCATCACGCCGTGGAACTTCCCGATGACGCTGGCGATGTTCAAGATTCCGGCTGCCCTGGTGGCCGGCAACAGCGTCGTCGCGAAGCCTGCCAGTCAGACGCCGTTCTCGTTGCTGCGGGCCGCCGAGCTTGCCTTCGAGGCGGGGATTCCGCCGGGTGTGCTGCAGGTGATCACCGGCAGCGGCGCCAAGGTGGGCGAGCAGCTCGGCATGCACGACGATATCGCGACCCTGGCGTTCACCGGATCTACCGACGTAGGGAAGCAGCTGCTGTCCTACGCGGGTGCGTCCAACGCCAAGCCGGTGTGGCTGGAGCTGGGCGGCAAGTCGCCGAACATCGTGTTCCCCGACGCACCCGACCTGGACCGGGCGGCATCAATGGCCGCCTGGGCGGTGTCCTTCAACAGTGGTCAAATGTGCACTGCTGGATCTCGATTGGTGGTCCACGAAGATATTCGCGAGGAAGTGGTGGCGAAGGTCGTCGACAACCTGAGCGCAGCGGTGATCGGTGATCCTCTGGACCCGGCGACCACACTCGGTCCGCTGGCCTATGCGGCACATCGCGACGACGTTCTCGCCGAGATCCGCAAGGGCATCGACTCGGGTGCCAAGCTGGTGCTGGGCTCCGATGCCGGGCGTGATGACGGGCTGTACGTCGACCCCGCGGTCTTCGTCGACGTCGATCCGGACAGCAGGCTCGCCCAGCACGAGATCTTCGGTCCGGTGCTGGCGGTGCACTCCTTCCGTACGGAGGAGGAGGCGCTCGCGATCGCGAACAATACGGTTTTCGGGTTGGGTTCGTCGGTGTGGACCGCGGATCTGAGCCGGGCACACCGGATGGCGCGCGGAATCGATGCCGGGATGGTCTGGATCAACTGCTACGAGGAGGGCGACTCCTCGGTCCCGTTCGGCGGCCGCAAGTTGTCCGGGCATGGTGCGGACAGGAGCAATCACGGCCTGGATAAATACACGCACCTCAAGACGACCTGGATCGAGCTGTAATCGCTGGGTGCGCGGCAGATCGCTCCTGGTGAACCTGGCGGAAGCAGTCGTCAGGCGGGTGTGGGCGCGTGATTGGTGCATCCGGGCGCAGCGCCAGTGTCACCCGAAGAGGAATCAAACAGTCGGACTGATCGCGGCCGGTCTTGTTCTGAGCCTTCGGTGTGTCCGGCCGGGACAGCCCGGGCTGCTGCCATTTTGGGATCGTATGTCTGGCTGGTGCGCTATCGAGCCAAGCTCATCGCATACGCTCGCGAGGTGATTCGTCGGACTGATCGCGGCCGGACTTTGTGGCCAGCGCGGTTACGTGGCGATCCTGAGCACCTGTGCTTGTTCGCCGTGTGGATCCCCCTTCACGAGAATCAGCCGTGGCCACGTCACGCGACAGCGCTCCACACTGGTGCGGTGGGCGGCGGTCGAGGGCGTTCAACGACGGCGACGATCCCCGCCGAGAAAGGTCGCCTCGACGCCTGCCGCGGCATGACTATCAGCGGAGGCCCCTCGGCCTGCACACTGCTCGCCCTGATCGTCTGCGGACTCCGCGACGGGCACATGCGTGCGCGGCCGGGGATCGGACGGTGAGCGCCTCAGTGGAAACACCTGCGCGGCAGTTATTGTCATGATTCCCGCAACCGGCGGCGTGGTCACAGACTTGATTGTGCCTGTGTGTCGCCATCGCGCCGATCCGTGCCCGCACCGTCGCCCGGGCGACGGGATGACCGATAACCGAGGGGGCTCGGTCTTACGCCAACCCGTGCAACTGTCGGACCGACGGTCGCCGGCGGAGCCACGCCTCCATAACGACTCACTCACAGGGAGTGGAATCCGTTCGTTCGCGGACGGCGCGGGTATGCCCGTGCCAAGCGTTGGATCTCTTCCAAGGCACAGTTGGATTCTGGGATTGTCTGCCACAGGCGGTCGATGAACTGACGTCTTGACAGTCCGAATTGGACGAGGATGTCGTCCTCGCAAGCGCCCCCGTATGGTGCCCACATACTCGCGAACTCAATAAGGATCGCCGCCTCATTGTCACGGTGCTTACGTTTGCGATTGACCTCGACCCCTGCGGCGTGTCGCGGCTGGCGCCATCGGCGATAATCGGAGGATTTCACGGTATTTACACCAACTTCTCGGGCCGACGAGCTTTCGGACTGCGGCGCTCCTCGTCGCGTCGAGGTGTGGATTCGGAGGAGCCCCGTTCTTGGGCTGACAGTTGAGCTACCTGTCGCACGGCACACCGGAAGCGCCGAAGATCCCCGGACGGTTCGCCTCGGTGCCGACTACCAACAGGTTGTCAGGTTGGTCAACTGGCGTCGCTGAGGGACCCAACCCGAAGGCCAGCTGCAGGCTTTCGCATGCGTCCAGCACGGCGCGGCGACTCTTGGCATAGGTCTGCACCTCCGGGAAGAACCCGTGGAACACGCCGGTATATCGCTGGAGCCGCACCGCCACGCCTGCCTCGTGGAGGCCGGCGGCATATGCCTCGCCGTCGTCGCGAAGCGGATCGACCTCGGCGGTGGCGATATGAGCACGGGCCAGTCCGGCCAGCGACCCCGCCTTCAACGGGACGGCGAGCTCGTCGAGATCGGTGAGGGATTCACCGACGTACTGCTTCCAGAACCACTGCGCGGTTCCGGCGTCAAGGAGTGGGGCGTCCTTGAACTCGGTCCACGACGGCCGCGTGAACTGATCGTCCACCGCCGGATAGACCAGCAGTTGCATCACTGGCTGAGGTACACGGCGTTGGCGTAGGTCGAGACACAGCGAGGCGGCCAGTCCACCGCCGGCTGAATCGCCGCCGACAGCGAGCTGCGATGGGGCGACACCCAGTTCGGCGGCGTTGGCCCGGAGCCAGTCGTAGGCCGCTCGGACGTCGATCATCGCCGCCGGGAAACGGTGCTCAGGTGCAAGACGGTAATCCACCGATACGACGACGCAGCAGGCCTCGTTGGCGATGATCCGACACAGCTCGTCGACACCGTCCAGCGAGCCCACAGTGAAGCCGCCGCCGTGGATGTAGAGGAGCGCACCGGCCCGGGTTGGGCGGTCGGGCTGGTAGATACGGACCGGGACCGAGACGTTCTCAGGCTCAGCGCCGGAGGTGACGATGCGGTCCTCGACCGATGCCACCCGTGTCGTGCGTGGCGGAGGTGTTGGCGCGGCGAACTTTCGAACACCGTCGAGCCCTAGCGTGTATAGCGGGCCCGGTAGCAGTTCATCAAGCTGCCTGGCAACTGCCAGCGCATCCGAGTCCAGGACATCCTGCCATTCCGAGTAGGTCATATACAGTCACTCTCCAATCGCGACGATGATGTGAGGCAGCACCGCGGGGTCGATCACGCGGATGTAGAAGTGCGAAAGCTGTTGAAACTCTGCGTTCCGCCGGCGAAGCGGGGAGATTACCGTCGTAGCCGTTGCAGAGCGCGGAAGGGGGTTCGGAACGATCACGGCTTGGAGCGTGTCGGACTCGCGCAGCCTTCGAAGGTCAGGGGCGGTCATCATTGTCCAGTCATCTCGAGGTCGATCGATCGCTTCGAACACGTTGGTTTCGCGGAAGTCACATTTCCTGGCTGGGAGACGGACGACATTGCTCTCGGTCCGAAGAACAGCTAATAACAGATCAAACGATCATGTCAGATGAACGGATAAGTGTCCACTGTGGGATCGGAGGTTCGACTCTGCGGCGACCACAAAGCGGGGGTTGCTTATGCCGGTCATTCCCACTCGCGTCGTGGTTATTGCTCCAGACTGGAGCGCAATCTGGGCACGAGTGGCGCCCTGTTTGGAAAGTTGCCATTGACATCGAACGTACCGTCAGGGTACTTATTCAATGTGTGACCAAGTTCATTGACTAGGTCAGATGGACAGAATTCTCGCGGTCCGCCAGCCTGATCCCGGATCGGGGCAGGGCTCGTAGGATCCCGCATCCTGAGCCAAGACGGATTGGAGTCCAGACTCTTCAGTTTGTCCGACCACCAAGCAACGGAAAAATCGCTCTCTGCAAACTGTTCTAAGACAAGGAGTTTGTGATGGATCATCTGCATCGGACCTCGGTACGGTCGCGGTTGTCGCCGGACTCATCTCGGCGGTAATCGCCGTGATCGGCGGTGTGGAAGGCGTTGCCACTCTGACGGCGGCCTAGTGACATTCAGATAGGACGTCGCGGGCGGTCTCCAGGTACACATGCCTGGAGCCGCCCGTGAAGTGTCGGCGATGCCGCGCGTCGAAGTGACGCCGGGTTCATCCAGTGCGTCATCCGTAGCGGTGCTTGATGCAATGCGCGAGCGCCACCACGCGGGATGCGGTCGACCGCATCGACGCCGCGATCGCTGGCGCGCTGAGGTCGCGGCTTCCACGGCAACTCCGACAACCGAAATTCCTCCTCCGAAGGACCAATGATGAACGCTCTCCCCATGGCGTTACTGCTGTTCGCCGACGTCTCGATGCTGGGCGCCGGCTACTACTACGGCATCAGATTCATTCGCCGCCAGCATAATCTTCTGCTCGGGATCGAGTGGCTGGTGATCGGACTATCCGGTACGAACGTGCTGTTCCTGGCCGCTACCGGGATCGTGCACTCGAGTTTCAGTTATCACCTCATGGTGTTCTTCGACGCGTTCTCGCGTTCGTTCGGCATGACGCTGGTCATCGTGCTCGGGATGATGGGGGTGACCCGCGGGTACCGGCCCTCATGGGTGGTGGAGGTCGGCGCCCTCGCAGCGGCGGTCGCGGTGGGATTGAACCGCGCACTCGACGTGCGACCCGTCGAGTTGGGGTGGGCGATCTTCTATCTCCTGATGAATCTTGCCGTGGCCCTGTTCATGTTCGCGGTCGCCGTTCGTTTGTGGCGGGCCGGCGAGCGACGGCACGCGGGATGGGTCTTCGTGGCCACGGCCCTCGGAGCGCTCGTGGCGGCGATCTACGATTTCTTCCACATCCCAGGCGATGACGCGGATCACACACTGTTCTACATTCTGGCGATGTCGGTCTGGGCTCTCATGCTCGTGACCTACTACCATGGATACCGCGTACTCGGCGAGTACACCCGGGGGGCCTCACGCGACGGATCCGCGGAAGAGGCGGCAGGGGTATCCGGCGTGGTCAGTCCACAGTGATCACAGGCTTGACGAGCGTGCCCGTGGGCTTGCGCGGCAGGATGCCCACCAACCGCACCCCGTGGGGACTTGCTTGTAGCAAGCCAGGTTTCGGCGGTCGACGATCAGCTCGGCCACCAACTCGTCCGACGGTGCCGCGTCCGGCGCGAGCTGCACGCACACCAGCGCGGTTCCGTCGGGGTCCGCGAGTCGATCGCCGCTGCCGTCGCCTCGCGGCGGTTGCATTACCCGTCATCACGTTGCGACTTTTGACCGGGGTCTCGCCGACGGCGCTCATTCCGTCCGGCTCGGTCACACGGATCGGCCTCGTCTCCGTCCCGAGATCTGCACCGGCGATCGTCGCGACCGGACAAGTCGCCTTCGTGTAGCTGCCGCGGTGTAGTAGACGCAGGAACCTACGACGATTGCCGTTCTTCGACAACCCACGCCGCGACCTGTGCTCGCGAGGTGAATCCGAGTTTGGTGAGTATGTGTTCGACATGCCCTTGGGCGGTGCGTTGTGAGATGACGAGGCGGGCGGCGATCGCCTTGTTGGTCAAGCCCTCTGCGACCAGTTCCGCCACCTGCTGTTCGCGTTTCGTCAAGCGGGGGGAACCTGGGAAGGTCGGCTTCTGGGGGTGCTCGCCGAGTGCGTAGGCGACCGCGGAATCGATATCCATAGCCCCACCGTGCTGTCGGCTCTCCTCGAAGACGTGTGCGGTGAGCATTCGGCGGACGGACCGTTCGCATTCTTCGTGGTAGATGAGCAGGTTGGGAACGAAAACGGAAGAGCTTCCGGCAGCGCGACCGAGCCCTTCCGCTGCTCCCAGTAGCGTGCTGGTACGTCTGGGGTCGCTGGTCCCGGTGATCCAAGCGTAAACTTCGACGCAATTTGCGCAACCGACCGGATCGTCGACGAGCCGGGCCAACCGCAAACCCTGCTCGAGAAATTCGGTTACGCGACGCTGAGCACCCAGGCGCCATTGTGCGACGGCCATGCCCCACAGTGCGTACGACCGATAAACAGATTCACCGTGAACCTCCGTGATCGCGAGAACCTTCTCGTAGCATTCGATCGCCCGGTGGGGTTCGGTATCGGCCAATTGATACGTCAATCCCAGTAACGACAGAGACTCGATCTGCAACGCAAGCTCGTTCTCGGCTTGCGCTAATACTGGCTGTGCCCGCTCCAGACTCGAAGTGGCCCGTGTGAGATCGGCGGTGAACAATCCGACGATGCCGTCCGTGTGGTCGACGATCGCGTGCGCTATCGGGTCGGTCATCTGGTCGGCGAGGATGCGTGCCTGCTCGAGAAGGGCAGCACCTCTCTGGTGGTCCTGCTGCTGTTCAGACACCAGGCAGTCGGCGTACAGCGCCCGGATGCAGGTTATGGTCGGGCGTTGTGGCTGGAGTGACAGGAATCGGTCGAGCCAGCGTCTCGTCTCGCTGAGTTGGCCTCGTGACCCCCAGAGTTGCAGCAAGGATGTGGCAATCTGTAACCCGGCTTCGGCATCGTTTTCGACGAGGCAAAAATCCATCGCATCGCGCAGGTTGGGCTGATCACTGTTGAGTCGGGCGATCCATTCGAGCTGGCGGGGGCCGATGAATTCGTCCTCGGCGGTGCGAGCCAGCTGGCGGTACCAGTCCCGGTGCCGCCGGCGCAGGTCGTGGTAGTCGTCGTTCTGCTGGCCTTTTTCCCGTCCGTAAGCACGGAGGGTCTCGAGCAGCCTGAAGCGGACCGTGCCGCCGTGTTCTTCGCGAATCAACATCGACTTGTCGACGAGGGATGCCACCGAGTCCAGCAGTTCGCCGGGCTGCAGGTTCTGCCCGCACACGTGTTCTGCGGCATCAAGTTCGAAGCTGCCGGTGAAGACCGAGAGTCGTCCCCACGTCCGTTGTTCGAGCGGGGTGCACAGGTCGTAGCTCCAGTCCACGCACAACTTAAGCGTCTGCTGGCGCGTGGGTGCGCCTCGGCTTCCGCGAGTCAACAGCGCATAGCGGTCGGACAGCCGTTGCAGGATCTGTTCGGGCGACATCGCACGCAGCCGCGCCGCAGCCAGTTCAATGGGCAGGGGCAACCCGTCCAGTTGGCGGCAGATCCGAGCCACCGCGGATTTGTTGGTATCGGTCAACGTGAAGGTCGAGACCGCGGTGGTGGCGCGCTCGGTGAACAGCGACACGGCGTCGTAGCGGGGCAGACCCTGCAGCGACGGCTCGCGGTCGGGGTCGGGGACCGTCAATGGGGGAACGCGCAGCGTCGCCTCGCCGGCGATGGCTAGGGGTTCGCGGCTGGTGGCAAGGATGCGCAGATTCGGGTTCTGTTGCAGCAGAGCCGTCGCGAGGTCGGCTACCGCGTCGACCACCTGCTCGCAGTTGTCCAAGATCAGCAAGAGCTCTCGCGACGACAGGAAGTCCAGCAGAATCTCGCGTAGCGACCGGTCAGTTCGGTCCCGCACGCCGAGCGTTGCGGCCGCCACGTCGACCAACCGAGTCGGGGTGTGGACCTCATCGAGTTCGACGAACCATGCGCCGTCGGCGAACTCGCGGCGGATGCTCGTTGCCAGTCGAAGTGCGAGACGTGTTTTCCCGACTCCACCGATTCCGGCCAGGGTGAGCAGGCGCGAGGACGCTAGTAGATTCTTCGCTTCGGTGAGTTCGTGCCTGCGACCGACGAAGCTGGACAATTCCAGGGGTAGGTTCCCTCTCTCGTAATGGGACCGGTTCGCGTGAAACCACTCATCTGATGCTGGTTCTGCGACCGGTGTGGGCGCATGGAGCGCCCTGTCGTCCGCAGATATCCCGCGGCGGCGTCGGATCTCGCGCAGATTCTCGCCCAATGTCTGGGCGGAAGGTGGCCGGTCCTCGGGGCGGGCCGACATCGCCTGCTCGATCACGGTGGCGACATCGTCGGCGATGCCGTGATCCCGTAGATCCGGTGCCGGTTCGTTGGTGATGCGAATGAATTGGGCGACCAATTGCTCGCCGCTGCGGCGCTCGAATGCGGCATGGCCGGTGAGTGCGCAGAACAGGGTGGCTCCGAGTCCGTAGATATCGGAGGCAGGGCTGGGGGTGGCGCCGCCGAGCACCTCGGGTGCGGTGAACGCGGGCGAACCGGTCACGATCCCGGTGGCAGTCTCGAAACCGCCGGTGATGTGCGCGATTCCGAAGTCCGTGAGCGCAGGCTCGCCGTAGTCGGTGAGGAGGATGTTCGCGGGCTTGACGTCGCGGTGGACGATGCCCTGGCGGTGGGCGGCTTCCAGCGCGTCCGCCAGCCGTACGCCGAGCTGCAGTACGTCGTCCATAGGTAATGGACCGTGCCGTCGGATGCGTGCGTCGAGGGACCCTTGCGGGTGGTAGGGCATCACAATGAATGGTTCACCGCTGGCGGTGACCCCGACCTGGAGGACGTTGACGATGTTCGGGTGGCCGGTGAGGCGGCCCATCGCACGTTGTTCGCGCAAGAACCGTTCCCGGTTTTCCTCCGCGAGGCTGCTGGTGAGCACCTTCACCGCGACAGTCCGGTCAAGGGCGGTCTGCCTGCACTGATACACGACACCGAAACCGCCGCGCCCGATCTCCCGGGGGTCGTCGAATCCACCCGCTATCAGCTCCGACGTGACGGAGGGGGTCACATCGGACTGGGTCTCGAATGGATCGATATCGGGCATCGTCCAGGTCGATTCATCCGGTCCGCGATACGTTCGACGAAGTCTGCACGATGTACCTCTCGGTGGCGTATCCCCAGGATATCGCTCGCTCTTTCCGCTGTGTCGTGACACTCGTCCAGCAGGCTCTCGAACGGGAGCTGGTCTGAGGTGCCTCGGTGGCAGTCGCTTGCCGACGGCGTCGAACAGGCAAGGGGAAGACGTGACCGGTTATCGGGAGTTGTCCGTTCGATTGAGAGTCAGATGCGCCCAAATAGGCAAACGGTCCCTCGGCGTTCGCAGTCCATGCCAATTGCCAGTTCGGCAAACAGACGAAAATATGCCGATAAGAGTTATAGTCAACCTAGTTCCGTAAAGAACTCTGCCGCAACAACTCTCATTGTACTTCACTGCCAACGGAGGCCAGGAGTTCCACCAGAGAACGCTGGGCACCAGCCAGGGTGCCCACACCATCCAGCTGCCGGGGTTAGTTGAATGGAAGCGACTGCCACCACCGCACTGCGTTCCCGAGTGCCATGATGGCGGCGATGATCTCAGGGAAAGCGTAGAAAAACCACAAGGTCTAACATGACGAACTCCTTGGTCGGAAACGGGCTCAGTTGAATGGAAGCGCACCCCTCCTGCGCTATGTATCGACCGCCGGAGGCGGATCGGTACAACTACCCAATCGAGAGGGCCCGTAGGTGCAGGCCGAGTGATGGCGGATTCACCCAGATCGCAAAGAGAAACAGGCCGCCACGCACTGGCAAGGGGCGAAGCCACCTTCAGGATGAGTTCTTCGCATAGGCAAGAGGGTTCACGACGGGTCGTCGGGAACCGCCCACCCTATGCCGCACCGCCGGTCGGGGCTCTGCGCTGGCATCCCCCGGCGCCGCCGGCCCCGTGGTCGGAGGTGCGGGAGACAACGCATTTCGGTGCCCGGGCGCCCCAGCATCTGGTTGCGTCGCTGGTCCCGCCCGGCGGCGCCGAACCCAACGACCAGCACACTCCGTTCTCGGAGGATTGCCTGCACCTGAACATTTGCGCACCGGTCGACTCGTCGCGGCCGGCGCCGGTGCTGGTGGTTTCACGTCCGGCTGAGGGTGCTCGAGTCGATCTTCGGTGCCGACGCCGGCCGGGTCTGGGACGGCTACGCCGCCACGATCCCGGGAGCCGCGGCCGAGACCATCGGGTGCGCGATCCTCTCCGACGAACTCAAGCGTGCCCACCCGTCATCTGCTCGACGCCCAGTCCCGGCACGCCCCGGTCTGGCGGTACCGATTCGACGCCCCCTCCCCCGGGGCCCCCGCGGACAAGTCCGGCTTCCGCGGCGCGGACATTCCGTTCGTGTGGAACGTCGCCCTGGACGCCGCAACCGACCAGCAGCGCCACCTGTCCACCGAGATACGGCGGCGGTGGATCTCGTTCATCACCACGGGCACACCGAACCTCGACGACCTCGCACCCTGGGCCCGGTACAGCCCCGACTCGGGACGATCGACGATGCTGATCGACCTCGACTCCCGCGCCGTCCCGACCCCGACGACGCCCGTCACGCCGCCTGGACCGCCCAGCGGTGGACCCCCGGAACCTGGTGGCCGCTGCCCGCCGCCACAACCTGCCCGGTCCACTGACCCTTCCGACGAAAGCCCTGCGCTCATGAGCACTCAGCAACCCACCACCACACCGCCCACCACCAGTGGTGCCGTCTGCGACGACATTCCGTCGACGCTGTACCGCAAGATCGCCTGGCGACTGCTCCCGGTGATCGCCATCACCTATGCGGTCGCCATCATCGACCGGGTCAACATCGGCTTCGCGAAGCTGCAGATGAGTCCCGACATCGGACTGTCGGCCGCCGCCTACGGCCTCGGGGCAGGGATCTTCTTCCTCGCCTACTGCCTGTTCGAAATGCCCAGCAACATCATCCTCGAGCGGGTCGGTGCCCGGCGTGGATTTCGCGGATCCTCGTCACCTGGGGTCTGGTGACCATCGGAACCGCCTTCGTGCAGAACACCGGCCAGTTCTACCTCGCGCGCATCCTCTCGGTATCGCCGAGGCCGGTTTCTGCCCCGGCATGATCTTCTACCTCTCCCGCTGGTTCCCGCGACGACGCCTAGGTCGAACGCTGGCGCTGATGGTGATCGCAGCCCCGATCGGCTCGACACTGGTCGGACCGTTGTCGGGCTGGATGATCAGCACCTTCCACGGCAGCGGAAGCCTGCACGGGTGGCAGTGGATGTTCATCCTCCAGGGCATCCCCGCCGTCCTGATGGGCATCGTCTTCTACACCACGATGGTCGACTCCCCCGCGAAAGCCACCTGGCTGTCGGCCGACGAGAAGGCCACCCTGCTCCCCGCCGTCCCCGCCGCCGTCACCCGCGAACGGATGCTGCCCACACTGCGCGCCGCGCTGAGCACCGGGCGAATCTGGCTGCTCGGGCTGGTCCTGGCCGCCAACTATCTCGGCACCTTCGCCGTGATCTTCTGGCTGCCCACGATCATCGCGTCCCTGGGCGTCGACGACGTGGCCACGGTGGGTTACCTCTCCGCGATCCCGTGGTCCGTCGCCGTTCTCGCGACCGTCGCCGTCGGGGTCTACTGTGACCGCCGGCAAACGCATTCGGTGGTCGTCTTCGCCGGGATCGCCGTGGCTGCCGCCGGTCTGGTGGTCGCGATCGCCTTCGGGCACAACTTCTCGGTCACGATCATCGGAATTTCCTGTGCAGCAGCCTTTTTCACCGCCACGGGTTCGGTGATCTGGACGATCACCAATCTTCAGCTCGCGAACATGACCGCCGCCGCGGCGGGCATCGCCCTGGTCAACGCCATCGCCTCGCTCGGATCGTTCCTCGGCCCGTACCCCGTGGGTATCGGCCGTGACCTGACCGGGTCCGTGGTGGCGCCGTTGGCGGCCATCGCCGTGGTCGTCCGAGGCGGTGGTCGCCGTTCTGGAAGACGCCATGACCGACAGCACCGTCTCGGTCGCCACCCTCATCAACCGCGTCCGAGCACGGCTGCGGGTCCGGCACACGGATGAGGACATCGAGATGCCCTCGGACCGGACGCTTCGCAGGCTCATCGACGCCTATGACACTCGTCCGTGGGAAGGCCACCACTCGCCGTTCGGCCACCACTCGCCGTTCGGCGGGTAATCGCCCGGACCGGGTTCCGGCGCCGATCTCGGCGACGACTCCCGGTCAGGTGGTGGAGATCGACTCGACCCCGGTGAACGTGCTGTGCCTGATGCCGGACGGCAAGGCCGTCGGGTGAATTCTGCTTGTTGCCGAGACCTTCGCTCAACGCGGCTTTCATGATCCGATTGGGGAGTACCTGTCCGCAGGGCAGTGGCAGTGGGTCGTGCAGGGAGGCCATAGGGCTTTCCTCTCGCAGGGTTCGATGGTCACGACGCAGTGGCGGCGTGGGTGGCGCGCAGCGTGGTCTTGTCGATCTTGCCGACGGCGTTCTTGGCGATGGCGTCGACGACGAGGATCGAGGTCGGGCGTTTGTAGTGGCTGAGGTGGTGCGCGCACCGTGCGGTGAGCGCGGTGGGATCCACGGCCGAGCCGGGACGGGGTTGGACGTAGGCGACGACGACCTCGCCCCATTTGTCGTCGGCGACGCCGATGACGGCGGCCTCGAGGACGGTCGGGTCGCCGGCGAGGACGTCCTCGATCTCCTTGGGGTAGATGTTCTCGCCGCCGCGGATGATCAGGTCTTTCGATCGCCCGACCAGGGTCAGGTAGCCGTCCGCGTCGAGGTGGCCGACGTCGCCGGTGTGCAGCCAGCCGTCGACGAGGACGCGGGCGGTCTCGTCCGGGCGGCCGAGGTAGCCGCGCATGATGTTGGGGCCGCGCACCACGACCTCACCGTCCACGCCGGGGGCCGTTTCGGTGCCGTTCGGGTCGAGGATCCGAACTTCCTGTCCGGGGAAGGCAATGCCTACGGTGCCGGGGCGCCGGGGGCCGGTGACGGGGTTGAGGGTGGTGGCGCAGGTTCCTTCGGAGAGTCCGTATCCCTCGACGAGGGGGAACCCGTAGCGGGCCTCGAACCGGGTCAGCAGCTCGGGCGGGGCGGGGGCGGCGCCGCAGATCCCGAACCGCAGTGACGATGTGTCGGGGCGGACGTCGCCGGGGAGGGCGGCGAGGATGTTGTAGATCGTCGGCACCGCACTGAAGTAGGTCGGACGCTCGGATTCGACGAGGTCGAAGAAGGTGCGGGGGTCGAACCGGCCGGCGATGACGACACTGGCGCCGGCGAGAAGCGGGGTGAGGACGCTGACGACGATGCCGTTGACATGGAAGAGCGGCAGGATCAGCAGGCATCGGTCGGCCGGTCCCACCCCCAGTGCGTGGACTCCCATCTCTGCCATGGCGCCGATATTGGCGTGGTCGAGCATGACGCCTTTCGGTACCCCGGTGGTGCCGCTGGTGTAGATCAGCAGGGCCAGTGCGGACGAATCCGCATGGGGTGTGGGATCGGACTCGGCTCCCTCCTGGGACAGCTCACCGACCGCGAGAGTGTCGACACCACCATCTTCCGCGGCCTCCCAGCTGTCCTCGACGACGAGCAGGCGTGCGGCGGCGTCGCCGAGTTGCCGGGCGACCTCGGAGTCGGTCAGGGCCGGGTTGACCGGGGTGATGGTGGCGCCGAGTCGCCAGGTGGCGAACATCAGCACCACGAACTCGGCGCGGTTCGTCAGCTTCAGAGCCACGACGTCGCCGGGGCCGATTCCGAGGCCCCGGAGGTGGTGCGTGGCCGCGCGAACCCGGGTGAGCAGTTGAGCATTGGTGAGTGACTGTGAGGCGTCGGAGATCGCGGGGCCGTGCGGGTCGGAATCGGCGCGCAGGTCGGGCAGCGATGCGAAGTTCATGGTGGGCGTACTCACCTTCGGTGCGGTGCGATTCGGCCAGGGGCAGGGCCAGGGGCGGGGGTGGCGGGTGCCGGGGCGAGGTGGCGGGTGAGGAAGTCGATCTGATCGCGGACCAAGGTCTCGAAGGGTTCGCCGAGGTAGAAGTCGAAGTGGCCGGCGTCGTAGGTCTTGATCTCACCCCGCGGTGCGGTGCGCGCGTAGCGGAGGGTTTGGGCGGGTGGGGTGACGGTGTCGGTGGTGCTGATGCAGAACAGGATCGGGATGCCGATGTTCTTCGCCACGCGCCCGGGCCGGTAGGTGACGAGGCTGGGAATGACGCGGGCGGCCACCTCGTTGCGGAACGTTGTGCCGGCCGGGACGATCGCCCGGTAGCCGGGCAGCGCGTCCGGGGCGTTCATCAGTGCCAGCGAACCGGGCGCGCCGGCGAGCGGAATCATCACGGGCGCGCTGCGGCGGGCCTTGGCCACCAGGTCCCGGGCGATCACGGGGGCCGCCTTCATGGTGGCTGCCGGGCCGAGCGCGAGCGCGGAGGCGAGCCCGTCGGTGAACGGGCACTGCGCGACGGCGGCGCGCAGTTCCGGGTGGCGTGCGGCGACGGTGACGGCGTGGCCACCGCCGAAGGAGCTGCCCCAGATCGCGATGCGGGTGTTGTCGAGGCCGGGTCGAGTCTTTATCCACGCGATGGCGGCATCCCAGTCGGCGAGCTGTTTCTTGATCGACAGCAGCTGACGGGGTTCACCGCCGCTGTCGCCGAAGTGCCGGTAGGTGAAGGCGAAGGCGGCGATGCCGGCCTTGGCGAACTGTTCGGCGAAGGCGTCCAGGCGCATCTCGCGGGTGGCGCCGAGGCCGTGGCCGAGGATGACGACGGGCGGTGAGGTGACTCCGGTGGGGAGGTAGAGCCATGCGGCGCAGGAGCTGTCGCCGGAGGAGAAGAGGACGTCGTGGCGGGTGTAGGGCTTCTTGGTGGCCATGGCGGTTTATCGTCCGTTCGTCGAGCGAGGCCCGGGGACCCGGCCCGCTTCGAGTGCCTGCTTGTAGGTGTCCGGGTTGTACAGGGGCAGCTCGCCGGTGGCGGCGGTGGTCTCGAGGTAGTCGAGCATCAGTTGCTGGCCGTCGTCGGACTGATCGGTGCCGAGGAACTCGGTGCGCTCGACGTGCAGGCCTTCCTCCAGTGACATCGAGCCGCCGAAGTACACCGACCGCTTGATCGCGGCGAGCGCCTCTCTCGGCCGTGAGCCGAGGTAGGTGCCGAGTTCGGCCGCCCGGGTGATCACCTCGTCCGGCGCGACGACCTCGTCGACGGCGCCGTTGGCGAGAGCCTGCGCGGGGGTGAACGGCTTGCCCTCGAGGATTGCGACCAGGGATCGGTGGGTTCCGATCAGCCGGGTCAGGCGCTGGGTGCCGCCGCCGCCCGGATTGATGCCCAGGAGCACCTCGGGCTGACCGATGAAGAAGTCCCCGTCGGCCATGACTCTCAGATCGCACGCCCAGGCGAATTCCGCGCCGAGGCCGAGAGTCGAACCATTCAGTGCGGCAACGAAAATGACGCCGCTGGCATTCATCCGCAGAAACGTCGCGTGCAGCCGGTCGAGCTGGACAGCCCCCCACAGTGGGGTCTTGCGGACCACAGGCTCGAGCAGACGCGCGCGGTCGGCGCCCCGGGCCACCCGCGCGATCGCGGAGGCGCCGCGCCGGCCGAGCGGCGGCACCGCGGCACCCTCCTCCTGCAGCCACCGCACATCGGCGTGGCTGACGAACCGGCCCGGACGCGCCCCGGTGAACACGACCGCGTGGACGCCGGGGTCGCGGTCGACCCGGTCAACCAACTCGTCGAGCTGGTTGGCGATGTCGAGACCGAACAGGCTGTGCTGGCCGCCGTCGACCCGCACGACCAACACGTCCCCGCGGTCCTCGACCTCGAGATGACCCCTATTTTCGTGTGTCATGAGATTTCTGCTTCCGTGAGGTTTCGAGGGAAGAGGCAAACGGTGCGGTGCGGCGCGCCGGGACGAACACCGTTCGCGATAACTTCGTTATCAGTTACTATAACCAAGTTATCAAGAGGTGGCAAGGGTCACCCGAGTACCCCGCGACGTCCGGGCGGGCGACGGGCGACCGCCTCCGGTCGCGTCGTCGGGCAGCAGTGCAGTCAGGTGGAGAAAATGCAAGACAGGACGGCGGTTTCGGTGTCCGAGAGTGTCCCCGAGCGGCTCATTCGGGCCACGGTCGGCCTGCTGGCCGAGCAGGGGCCGTCGGCGATCAAGGCGCGGACGGTGGCCACGGCGACCGGGTTGTCGACGATGGTCGTCTACAGCCACTTCGGGGGCATTCCCGAGCTCATCCGCGCGGTGGTCGACCACGGCTTCACCGAACTCGGCGACGCGTTCTCCCGGGTGCCGGTGACCGAGGACCCGGTCGCGGACCTGTTCACACTGGCCTTGACGTGCCGGCAATTCGCGCGGGACAACCCTCACCTGTACGACCTGATGTTCGGACTGTCCACCCGCGCGACGTACCGTCCGCTCGAGTCGGACACGCGCCTGAGCGGGCAGTCGCCCGCCTTCCGGGACGCACACGCGCGGATCACCGATGCCTGCGCACGCCTGGTGAACTCCGGCCGGGTCCGGCAACGGGAACCCGAGGTCGTCGCCGCGCAGTTGTGGAGCTTCGTGCACGGCTACATCACCCTCGAGCTGGGCGAGCACTTCGCCGAATTCGACGACGCGGTGACCCAGGTGCTGCTGCCGATGGGGGTGAGTTTCGCCGTCGGCCTCGGCGATACCCGCAAGCGCGCCCAGTCCTCGCATGAGCGGGTCGTGCGCCGGTATGCCGCAGGCGCACTGGAGGGCACCAGCTCGGCGAGCGCCCGACATTGAGGCCGCGGCGCCGCGGCCCGGGAAGGCGGGCCGGCGGGGTCGGTGAAGCACGTGGAGATAATGCAGGGGGCATTGCGCCCACCATATAACGAAGTTATAGTCGCTTCATGAAACGAGATCTGGTGGGCCGGAAAATAATCGTCACCGGAGCCGCGCGCGGCATCGGCGAGAAGGTGGCCCGCCTCGCCGCGGCCCAGGGTGCGCGGGTTGCCCTGATCGGACTCGAACCCGACAGACTGCGCGCCCTGGCCGAGGAACTCGGCCCGTCGGCGCATTGGTGCGAGGCAGACGTGCGCGACAGCGCGACGCTGAAGTCCGCGATCGACGAGTGCGCCGGCATCATGAACGGCGTCGACCTGGTTGTCGCCAACGCCGGAGTGGCCGCGTACGGCACGGTGCGATGCGCGGACGAGGCGTCCTTCGAGCGGGTGGTGGATATCAACCTCAACGGAGTGTTCCGCACCCTCAAGCACGCGACACCTCACATTCAGCAAAGCAGGGGCCACGTGCTGATCGTGGCGTCCGCGTTGTCGTTCACCTCGATCGGGGGCCTGGCCTCGTACGGGGCAAGCAAGGCCGGGGTCGAGTCCCTCGCCCTCGCCTATCGTGCGGAGGTGGCCCATCTCGGGATCACCGTCGGCCTCGTCCATCCCTCCTGGATCGACACCGACCTGGTCCGCGGCGCCGAGGTCGACATTCCCTCCTTCAAGCAGATGCGCGGGCGCCTGCCGTATCCGGGCAACGTCACGACCAGTGTCGACCGCGTGGCCGCAGCCATCGTGGACGGACTCGCGTACCGACGCAGTCGCGTCTACGTTCCTCGCGCCGTCGCCATCGCCAACTGGGCCAAGGCACTTCTCCACTCGCCGCTGGTGTGGCCCTGGACGCGGAGGTTCGCGGCCGGGACAATTCCGTCCCTCGAGATCGAAGTCGCCGCCTTGGGCCGCAACGACCAACTCATTCCAGCATTCACCTCGCCCAACCAGCAACGATCGCATTCACCACTGCGTATCTGAGTGAAACGACGTCCAGGCCGCGATGACGGCACGAGTACCTCCCACGAAAGTGCGGGGTGACAGAGCTCGCCCGCGCGCTCACCGATCGCGAACTCTCCGATCGCGTCCTCGCCGCCGGCGTCACCAACGCCCTGGCCCTGGCCCAGCCGCCGACAACCCCCTCCAGCTCGCCGCAACAGTAAGGACGCAAGCACCGATGAAAGCATTCGTGGTCGACCACTACGGCGAGGACGGACTCGAACTCGCCGACATCCCCACCCCGACACCGGGCCGCAACGACGTCCTCGTCGACATCCGCGCGGCGAGCATCAACCCACTGGACAAGATGGTGCGCAACGGCGAATTCAAACAACTCCTCAAGTACAAGCCGCCCTTCGTCCTGGGGCACGACCTCGCTGGAGTCGTGACCGCTGTCGGGGAAGACGTGCACGAGTTCGAAGTCGGCGACGAGATCTATTCACGGCCGAGGGACTTGCGGATCGGGACCTTCGCCGAGGCCATCGCTGTCGACGCCGCCGACGTTGCCCGCAAGCCCGACTCGCTGTCGTTCGAGCAGGCTGCCGCAGTACCGCTGGTGGCACTCGCCGCCTGGCAGGCACTCGTCGAGACCGCCGACCTTCAGCCCGGACAGAAGGTGCTGGTCCACGCGGGCGCCGGCGGTCTCGGATCGACGGTCATCCAGGTCGCCAAACACCTCGGAGCCTTTGTCGCCACCACCGCGCACACCAAAGACCTCGACAAGGTTCGGGCGTTGGGCGCCGACGAGGTCATCGACTACACCACACAGGACTTCACCCGGGAGCTCTCCGGCTACGACGTCGTCCTCGACTCGCTCGGCGTAGCCAACCTGCAGAAGTCACTGACCGTACTCGCCCGCGGCGGTATCGCGATCAGCGTCGTCGGACCACCCGACCCGGCCTTCGCCAAACAGCTAGGTCAGCCACTGCTCTCACCCGTCATGTACCTGATGAGCCGCAAGATTCGCGCCCAGGCCAAGAAGCTGGGTGCGCGCTACTCGTTCTTCTTCATGCGAGCCGACGGCAACCAGCTCGCTCATCTGGCCTCCCTCTACGACCAGCAGATCCTGCGCCCCGTGCTCGACCGGACGTTCCCATTCGCAGACACCCCCGAGGCGATGGCCTATGTCGAGCGCGGCAAAGCCAACGGCAAGATCGTGATCACACAATGATCCGCCATCTACCGAGCCCACAGCGCCAAGTGCCGGTGTCGCGCGTGCCCGCAGCCGCGAGTCCAATGACGCCGGGACTGCCCGGCTGCTACCGCCCCAGCGTGGTCACCGACACCCAACTCGCCTACGCCACCCAGCTGCGCGAGGGCGGCGCCACCATCGCCGAGATCACCGACAAGACCGGGCTGACCCGCTCGACCCTCTACCGGCATCCCCGACCAGCGGAGACGCTCACCGCCGACGCCGCCCCAGGCGAGGAGAAGCCCTCGCCGTCACCGGATCCGGCGGCGCTGCCCCTCCGACGACGGGATCGGCATGCCCGAACTGCGGGTATCAGCCCACCACGCGTCGGGATCTGGTCCCGCACCGTGCCGACCTCGCCACCGTCTGGCTGCACCTCGACGAACCCGGCGAGCCGCACGCGGCGCGGCACTGCGCCCGCTGTCAACCGCACGGCCACGTCCTGGTGATCAGCTGCTCGAGGTGCGGTGACGGCCCGCTGCTCACCGGCTCCTCCAGCGACGACCTACCCCCACCGGTCCTGGCGTGGCTCGAACGTCGCGAATGGACCACAACTCCAGAACTCGTCTGCGGCAACCACAACACGCGACGGCGACTCGATACCGAACTTCACAAACGTTGATGCTCACCAGCGGTGGCACCCAACGGTGAAGCGCGGGGACAACCGCAGCTCAGCGAGTGCGCCGGATCGTCCGCGGGGTGCCGAGTCCGATACCTGCCGATCTATGCCGAGAGGCGGGTGATCTTGGCGAGGGTGTCGCCTAGCTTGTCGGCCGCGAGGTCGAGCTCGTAGCGGTCCTGGATGTTGAGCCAGAACTGGGCGCTGTTGCCGAACGCCTGGGCCAGCCGCAGTGCGGTGTCTGCGGTGATCGATCGCTTTCCGAGCACGATCTCGTTGATCCGCCGGGGCGGCACACCGATGATCGTGGCGAGGCGGTTCTGCGTGATGCCGAAAGGCTCGAGGAAGTCCTCGCGGAGGATCTCGCCGGGGTGAATGGGGCTCAGGTCTGTAGTCATTGTCGGTGTTCCTTTCCTTGGTGGGAGGTGTCGGTTCCGGGTGGTCAGTGGTAGTCGGTGATCTCCACGTCGTATGCGGCGGTGGCGCGCCAGATGAAACAGATGCGGTATTGATCTTTGATCCGGACGCTGTACTGGCCCATCCGGCCCCCGGAGAGCTTCTCCAGGCGGTTGCCTGGGGGCACCCGCAGGTCGTTGACGTCGGTGGCCGCCTCGATCAACAACAGACGCCGACGCGCGATCCGCTGAATGTCCTGCGGGAGCTTCTTCGAGAACTGCCGGCGAAAGACTCGCTCGGTCTCCTTGTCGGCGAACGATTCGATCACCTCGCCACTATAACGCACTGCGTTAATAACGCATAACGTTAATAACGCACAACGTTAACCGGTTCGAGTCTCCCGGCGTGCCCCATGCCGCAGTCACCCGTGGTCTTGTTCTCCAGTCGCGCTATGGAATTCACGTTATATTGCCACGGCATTTCTACCTAGAGGCTGACCGGAGGAGATGACGGTGCCAAACCCAGAGGCTACGAACCGACTCGCCGGACTCGACGCGGTTCTGTGGGCAATCAACAACCGGCATGAGTTGGACGACCTCACTCTTGCCTCTGCGAACGTAGACGAACTCCTCGCCGAGTTACAACGCCTCCACGGGTTCACCGACGAACAATGCAAACTGATCGCCACATCATCTGCGCGAGTTCTGACCCGGCAATACCGGGACCGGATTGCAGCGGAGCGCGAGGAAGTGCTGAAAGACCTGAACGACTGAAAGGCACGGTGCAGGACCCGGGCGACGACAACGTCGTGCCCGCCTCTGTGCCGGCCCCGACTCGAGTGTGCACCGCACGAAGGCCGAGACCAATCAGTGCGGCGGCCGCCGCATCTCTACGGACTGCGGGTTGCCGCGTCGGTTGGCGGCCGAATCGGGATGCCGTATTGCTTCGCGATCTGACTCATCCGCGGCACGCTGCGTCCCACCTCGTGTCCGAGTTCCCGCAGGGTTCGCCGCTGGGTGACGTTGTCGCGCGCTACCGCGACCGTCACCACGTCTCGGGTGCGAAGTCCGACGCCGGTGACGCCAAGCTGCTCGAGGATCTGGTGCGCACGGACCGACACAATCATCGCCCGATCGCCGGCGACTTCGGTCCCCTATCCACGGAGGGGACTGCGAAGCGCACCTGGGTTGCTGACGCGAAATCGAACTACATCGAACTCAAGTGTGAAGTGATACCGAAGTTGTCCGGTAGTTGTCCAACGCGCTGCTTGCTGAGTGGCGGGTCGGCGTGACAATGATTTTGTCCAACTACCGCGGACCATGGCCCCGCGAAAACCGTGGAATGTCGAGCACGAGTTGCTTTCATATGTCGATCGTAATAGTATGATCATAAGGCTTTCTCCTTATAAAGCGGCGCATCGGTTTCATGACAGGAGGGGGGCAGTGTCGAGGTACGACAAGACACACAAGGACGAGACACGGCGCCGGATAATCGACAGTGCGGGGCGCCGATTGAAGCGTGACGGTATCGACGGTTCGGGCGTCGCGACTTTGATGTCGGACGCGGGGCTGACCAACGGCGCGTTCTACTCCCACTTCGACTCCAAGAACGACCTCGTGGCCAATGTTCTGCAAGACCAGCTGAGAACTCAAGCCGCCAGGGTGACGGCGCTCCCGTCTGGGAGGGATGCGCTCGAGGAATTTATCCGCAGCTACCTTTCGCGAGATCACCGCGACCACCCGGAGAGTGGTTGTCCGTCGGGAGCACTGCTCGACGAGATAGGTCGCCTGGACAGACAAGGTCGGGATTCCTATACCGAGGGCGTGCAATCGATCATCGACGCAGTGGCATTGCGCCTGTCACAGGAGAGTCCTTCGTCGGCTCGGAGCAGGGCAATCGGGTTGTTCACGTTGCTTGTCGGCAACCTGCAACTGGCCCGCGCTGTCACAGATCCGAGTATGTCCGATGGCGTGCTCGAAGCAGGAATCAGGAATGCGCTTGACCTCCTCAGCCTCGAAAGTCTTTAGGGCTGTAAGAGAGTACGTAGGCGGGACCGTACGCGGGTTTGAGCTTTCGGTGTCGCAATGTCTTCAGAAGCTACACCACGACCCACAGGGAGAAACGATGACACGAACCGCCCATGCCCGACGCCGCAGAGGGCTGCAGTGGACGCTGGCGTTCCTTGCGGCAGCGCCGATGATCAGCGGTGCACGCGAAGTTCTATGGGGAGCGCGCGGCGTGCCAGGTGGCTCGCCGGACATCTCGTCGACCGTGGACGGTGAATTGCGCTACGCCAATGTGTTCAAGATTGCGGTCGGGCCGGTCATCTTGTCGCAACTGAGTCTGGTCGAGCGCTCGCCGATCGTGGACGTAGCCCTCGGCACCGTGTTCCTCGGGGGATTGGCCAGGTTGCTGTCGTGGCAGCAGCGTGGACGGCCCCATCCCAGTTCGCTGGTCGCCCTAGGGCTAGAGACCGCGGTTGCCCCCGCCCTCATCGCCTGGCGGAGAAGCCTTTCGGTGCAAGAGGCGTGACCTCGGCGGATACCGCCGACCACGATCCTGTCAATTTCGTACAGCAGACATCCCATGTCAAACACGTTGCCGGCACCCACTTCCCATCATTGATCGAACGGTGATGACCGAGAAGGCAGCTACCTCCAATTCTCGAAGGGAATCACCTGATGTGTGTCGACGAGAGGAACGGTTCATGAAGGCGTTCGTTGCCGATCGCGACGAGAAGGACGGAACGTTGCGGGCAGCAGAGATGCCTGAACCGCAGCTGAGGGACCGAGATGTATTGGTGGCCGTTCACGCGGCCGGCGTAACCTTCTCGACTCCAGATCCACAATGGCGACTTCAAGCTCGTCGTCAAATATGGTTTCCGCTGATTTTGGGAAACGATGTTGCCGCCCGAACGACTCACAGCAACATCCGATTCGGTCAATGCCGCACCCGAATACGATGCCCTGCAGCAGCACCTCTCAGTCAACGTGACAGTGCCCGCAACACCTCGTTGATCTGCTCCGGACAAGTACCCTCGGACGCCGCGCAGCAGGCGGCGCTGGACCACCGCCCTCACCACCATCGGCCTCTGAGTCGACGCCCGATCGCTTTTGCGAATGCTCGGCAGCATTGCTGAATCGGACAAGGCGTGGTGTGTCTCTGATTGAGCTGATCTTTTCCACTAAGGGCCACTAAGGGGCAACTCGTTACGCCAGTCACGTGTCAATGGCCAAGTAGAAGTGGATATGGCGCACTTTTTGTGAAGGTGTTGGGCGTGTCGTCACGGTGCGCTGACCTGCGGCGGGTGAGGATCGTCGGCGTGTGATTTCGAGAGTGCGCGGGCGTTGTTGCCCCACCTGGTTGGTGTCGTTGTCGCGGGGGTTCGTCGGGTCGGTTCCACGATCCGCATCGCCGCAGAGCCGACGGGCGACCGGGGTTGGTGTCCGCGCTGTGATGGTGAGTCCGCTCGCGTGCATTCCCGGTACCGCCGGCAGCTGGCCGACACCGCGATCGGTGGACATCCGGTCATGATCGACCTTCGGGTGCGTCGATTCTTCTGCGACACCATTGATTGCACGGCAAAGACTTTCGCCGAACAGGTACCGGATCTGACCCGCGCATGGTCGCGACGCACGCCCGTCCTCGGCGCGATGGTCACAGCGATCGGATTGGCCGTGGCCGGGCGGGCCGGGCCAGGCTGGCGACTCGCCACGGGGTCGCCGTCGGCCGGGACACCCTGCTGCGGGCCGTCCGCGCCATGGGCGATCCGGAGATCGGCGAGGTCAGCGTCCTGGGCATCGACGACTTCGCGATCCGCCGCGGCCACGTGTACGGCACCCTCGGAAAGCCCGGAGTTCAGCCAAACTGAAGGATTCTCGGCGCGAACTCGAGAACATGTTGGACTCGGAACCAATAATAGTGGTGGGTTCGCGGTCAACTGTGGAGATCGTGGTGTTCTGCAGGAGTCTCGAGGAGGTGCCGGGCCGCGGCAGCATAGCGGATCGCGGTGCCCGGGCTGATGCCGAAGACTGCGGCGAGGTGGAGTGGATCCGGTCCGTGTGTGAGTGATTCTTCGAGTTGACGATCGACGTGCAGCCGATCGAGGGTGGCAGTGAGCCCCCAGAAGGCCCGGGTGATCCACACTCTGCCGACCGGGCAAGTGCGTACCGCGGTTACGCGGTTGACCAACAGGTGGGGGTTGGCGGTGTTGGGCCAGTGGGTGCGTCGGTAGCTCAGCCACTGGGTCAGTGCTCGGTAGGTGAGGTCGTCCAATGGTCGGGATCGGCCGGCGATGGTCAGCCGACGGTCACCGAGGTCGACGTCGGCGAGCAGCAACTCGCCGATGTCCTTGGATCGGGCGGCGTGGATGGCGGCCAGCGCGACGGCGAGACGGGTCGCGGGTGTGGTGGCCGCACCCGTCGCCTCGGTGATCTCGTTGTCTTCCAGTGGAAGTATGGCGCGGTAGTTGTTCGGCCCGACGCGAATGCGCGTAGTCGGGTCGCGGAAGACGACACCTCTCTTCCGGCAGTGTCCGAAGAGCGACCGCAGAACGCTGAGCGTGTGGCGACGTTCGTTGCCCTGCAGGGTATTCGCGATGGAGAGGATGTCGTCACGGGTAACTTCCCGCAGGTGGTGGTAGTGATGCGACCAGCCGAGCAGGATGGGCCGGATCCGGTTGAGGTAGCCCCACACGGTGTTCGGGTCGCGGGGACGCGTGCGGGGCCCACCGTCGTGGAGTGCGCGGATCCAGTCCTCGACGTCGCGCCGGATGCCGGGGGTGATGCCGTCGAGTTTGCCCGCGAGCCACGCCTCGAACGCCGGTGCCCGGTCGTCGTCGAGCAGCCCGAGCTGGTCGAGGATCTCCGCGACCCGGCCGCGATGACGGACCGTGGAAATTAGCTCGGAGTAGCGGATCTTCTCATCGCTGGTATGGCCGGACAGCAGGACGACCAGTGCCTGGTCGACGCTTGTGATGAGTGCGTGTGACCACCCGTGGGCCTCGCCGAAGTCCCGGGTGACGCGACGGCCGCGTATGAGGGTGGGATTGGTCAGGTCTGCGTCCCGCCGGCGGTCGAAACGGCTGTAGTCGCGGCGAATATCGAGCGGGAGAAGGAGTTGAACCCCGGCCCGTGTGGGATCTCGGCGCTCGGGACCCATGGGTGTGGGGCGCCGTCCTCGCGTGCCGCCCTTGCCCAGTCGTGCTCGTCCGGGGATGCGGTAGTGGTCGCGGTGCATGCGGGCGAGGAACAGCTGCTGACTGCGCACCCGACGCAGAAACGGTTCGGAGACTGCGGTTTTCCCGGCGGATTTGGCGTCGGCGAGCGCCTGCAGCCGGCATAAGCGGCAGTAACCTTCCTTGATCGGGACCGTCCGATGGCAGGCTGCGCAGCGGCCCGATGGATGTAGGTTGCGGAAGGTGTAGCAGGCTCGGCAACAGTAGCCGGGCAGCACGCCCCAGGCGAAGCACTCGACGCAACTGGCCGCCGGCTTGCCCGGTGAGGTCCCGCCCATCAGACCGGCGGCAGCGAGCGACCGTCCCTGCGCTTGGGGACCACCGCGGGCCCGCCGGATGAGGCCGCAGCGGGCGGACCCTCGTGCGTGTGGTCGACCGGGCGGGTGACCTTATCGGGCTCGGGGATGAGTAGTTCGCCGACCTCGCAGCCGAGGACGGCGCAGATGACGTCGAGGTCGGCGAGTTTGATGCTGGCCAACGAGTCGGTCGACCACATGCCCGACATCTTCCCTGCGCTGATGGTCAGCCCGTGGTCGGCGAGCATTCGCTGCAGCTCGCTGGCCTTCCAGATGCCCCGGTTCGCGGCGGCCAGCCGCAGGTTCCACTTCATGACAGCAGTCCTCCCAGCCGTCGCTCGGCACGCTGTTGGCCGGCGATCCACGCGTCCTCGATGTGGGTGCGGTGCACGTGGACATAGTGCATTGTGGTCGCGATCCAGACGTGTGTGATATGCGGGTAATCCTGTGCGATCTCAATGACTCGACGAGGATCGCGTGTAGGCCTGATTGCCGTCCCCCACCGGAGGAGCCCGCATGACGTTCGTGCCCAGCCTGGTCCGCTCGATGCACGGTTCGGAGGTTCGAGCGCTCACCCTTGGGCATCCCCTGCTCGATGACTACCTCGCATTTGTTGGCGCCCGGGCCAGGTTGAACACCTGGCTCGCCACTGCCTACGACCTGAAGGTGTTCTTCACCGTCGTAGCCAAGGAACCGGCGCAGGTCACCGCGCCGGACGTGTTCGCGTTCCTCGAGCAGCAGCGGGCCCCGCGCCTCGGGGAGCGGGTGGTCCGGCTCGAGGACGGCGAGAGCGGCCTCGCCGCACGCACGATCGCCCGCCGGTTATCCACTGTCTCAGGTCTTTTCGCATATCTGACAGCCCGTGGCGATGTCGGGGTGGTGCGCAACCCGGTCCCGCGTGGCCTGTCCAGTCGACAGCCGGGGCGCCGTGGCCGTGGTGGGGTGCCGCTGGTGCGGACCCCGCGGACGTTGCCACGGGTGCTCGGCCCGGACGAGGTGGACGCGATGCTGACGGCGTTGCGGACCCGGCGCGACACCGCGATGGTGCAGGCGATGCTGCTCGGCGGTCTGCGTCGCTCCGAGGTACTCGGGCTGCGACTCGGTGACATCAACGCCGGCGAACGCCGGCTGTTCATCGCCGACGGCAAAGGCGGCCGTCAGCGGATCGTACCCGTCTCGTCGCGCGTTTTCGCCGCCCTGGGCGACTATCTGAACGACGAACGGCCACGCATCTCGACGACCGACCGAGTGTTCGTCGTGCTCAAGGGACCGCACCGCGGCGGCCCGCTCTCCGCGGCAGGACTCGACGAGATCCTCGCCGGCGCCCGGAAGCGGGCCGGTCTGACCCGGCTGACCTGCCACCAGCTGCGGCACACCTGCTTCACCCGACTGCGGGAGGCCGGGATGGCGCTGGAGGCGATCCAAGCCCAGGCGGGACACGCCTCGATCGAGTCAACCCGCATCTATCTGCACCTGGCCAACGACTGGCTGGCCGGCGAATACCTGCGCGCGGCGGCTTCGATTGACAGCCAGTCGAATCCGACGGACATGGGAGTGATCGAATGACCCGCTCGCCGCGCCGTGTCGAGGTCGAGGAGCTGGTTGCCGCCTACCGCGCCGATCTCCTCGCCGCCGGCATGTTCGCCGAGCATCCGGTCACCTCACCGGCCCGGTCGTTCCTGTCCCGGGTGGGCGTCGACGGTTGGTCCGCGCTTTCGCTCGCCGAGCAGTGCGCCACCTCACTCAAGGACCGCCGCGTGGTGGGCTGGCTGATGGTCACCGGCCGCCTGAAGCCGACCGCCGACTATCTGGTGCTGGGACGCCCATACCTCGGTGAAGTTGCTGCGCGCCACCATAACTCGTTCCACCGGAGGTTCACCGAAACCGCCTCCGAGCTCGGCTTCGACCGGCGCGCCACGGTGCTGCAGTGGTCGGCGGTGACGAAGGTGGCGGTTCTGATCGGGGTGGCGCAGGATCGGCTGAGCAAGGCCGACCTCGAGGCCGGCCGGGAGCAGATGATCGCTGCGATCCGCCGGCACCGGCCCGACGCGCACGGCGTTCGGGCGCTGACCACCGCCCTGTTCGGCGCCGAGGCCACCCTGTTCCACGCCGGTGTGATCGACGTGCCGCCGCGCAAGACGCACCCGAACCAGGCCGCGGCCCGCGCCGCTACCTGGGCCGCAGCACCGCCCCGGCTGGCCGCGACGTTGCTGGGTTACGTCGAGCAGATGCGACTGTCGTTGCGCCCGGGCACCATCGTCGGTGTCGAGGGGGTGCTGCGGGGGTTCGCCGCGTGGTTGACCCGCGAGGCGCCCGAAGTGGGCTGCGTCGCCGATCTGCGTCGCCGCCATATCGAGAGCTACAAGCTGCACCTGGCCGTTCGTCCGTCGGCCCGCGGTGGCCGGCTGTCCAAGACCGCTTTCGCCGAACACGTTGGTGCCCTGCGTACCTGCTTCGAACGCCTCACCGAGTGGGACGGCGAAGACGTCCCCACCGGAGTACTCGTGTTTGCCGGGGATCTGCCCCGCCGCGACGAGCCGCTGCCCCGTTTCCTCGACGACGGCAGGGCGGCCAAGCTGCTGCAGGCCGCCCGCGCCGACCCCGATCCGTTCACCCGGCTCGCCATCGAGTTCCTGGCTCGTACCGGGCTGCGCAAGGGCGAGTTCCTCGACCTCACCGTCGACGCTGTCGTGCAGATCGGCTCCGCATACTGGTTGCACGTGCCCGTCGGGAAACTGCGCACCGATCGATACATTCCGTTGCACCCGCAGCTGAAAGAGATGCTCGACGACTGGCTAGATAAGCGCCCGGCCGGTCTGCGCAGCGACTATCTGTTCCTCGAACGTGGCCGCCGGATCACCAAGAATCGGGTGGACCGGGCGCTCGCGGCGGTCGCCGCGGCGGCGGGGATCGGGCACGTCACTCCCCACCAACTACGACATACCCTGGCCACCCAGGCCATCAACCGGGGCATGTCACTCGAGGCGATCGCCGCCCTACTCGGACATCGCTCTATGCGAATGACCATGGTGTATGCCAGAATTGCCGACCGCACTGTTGCCGACGAGTACTTCGCCGTCTCGGAGAAGGTCGAAGCGCTCTACGATGCACCCCGCGAATTGCCCGCCGACGACGAGGGCGCCGAGATGCGCAAGCTTCGTGCCGAGATGCACCGGCGGATGCTCGGCAACGGCTACTGCGCCCGACCCGTGGGTCTCGACTGCCACTTCGAATCCATCTGTGAATCCTGCACATTCTTCCAGACCACCATCGAGTTCCGACCCACCCTGCAGGCACAACGCGACGACGCCGCGGGCAAGGGCCAACTCGGCCGACAGAAGGTCTTCGACGGACTGCTCACCCGACTCGACCAGTCCGCCTCCTGACATGGTCACCTTGACAGGATCACCCACATAATGGCCAAGGGCCTGTTGGATCGCGATCAGGTCCATGCCGCCAAGGTAGAGCTGGCTGGCGCAGAAGTGCCGCAGCACATGCGGGGTGAGCCTGTCCGGCCAGTCCGGCAGGTGCCGGACCGCTGCCTCCGCCAAGGCGGAACGCAGCGTCTCACTGCTGATCCGTGTCGCAGAGCTGTCGATGTTCTTCCGTTCGGACGGAAACAACGGCACGCCGGGCCGATCGTGATCATCGCCGAAATGTCCCCAGACGTCCTCGACGAACCAGCGCAGGGTCCGCCCGGCGTCGTTGATGAGCGGCACCATGCGCTCTCGTGGCCCGCTGCCCCGGGACCCCTTCCCGTTGCGGACATGGAGTTTGCCGAAACGGCCGAGCTCCCACTTGATGTCGGCCAAGTCAAGGCTGCGGGTCTCGTTGATGCGGATCCCCACGTCGGCCATCAATCGGGCGGCGGCGAAGTTGCGTGCCGTCGGCGCGAACTTCCGGCAGGTGACCAGTTCCTGCCGCCAGCCCGCGAACAACCGATCGACCTGCTCGGCGCTGGGTGGAATCCGCAACGATGCCCGTTGTTGACCGCGCGGTCGGTTGATCTCGTCGATCGGGCACTCGGCGACGCGGCCGGTCAGGGCGTGGATCTCAACCTTGTGGCGCAGCTCCAGGAAACAGAAGTATGTCTTGAGGGCCTGCGCACGGGCCAGTCGCGTGTTCTTCGCCGCCTGCCGCAACGCCTTGCCGAAGTACCCGTCCGCATCAGCAGGCTCCATCTCCCACAAGGGGCGTCCGAGCCATGCTCGCAGCTGTTCCAGGTTTGCCACGTCGGCGCGGATCGTGCTGTCCGCCAGCCCGGCTGCCGCTCGAGCTAGCACGAACCCGGACAGCACGTCGGTCTCGAACTCAGTGATCTCCTCGGGACTCGCCAGTGTCCGCCGCTCGCGCAGGTCCCGCACCACCGAAAGCCCCATCCGAGCCTCCTCGTCTTCACGCTGATAACGGAAGAATCGAATAAGACGATAGCTCCTCAGAAATCCTGAAAACTGTTCAACACGCCCGACATCACGAAAATGATCAGGAATCCGCTGGTCTGCGGACAGGGCAGGTTCGACGGTGGCGGGGAACTCCAGGGTTATTTCTTATGCTGGACATGGTCACGAGCAGGCCGATCGATCTGCTCGCCGACCGCACCTCTGACACCGTTGCCGACTGGCTAAAGGAGCATCCGGGTACCGAGGTGGTGTGCCGTGACCGCGCCGGCGCCTATGCCGAAGGCATCCGGATCGGTGCGCCCGACGCCGTCCAGGTGGCCGACCGCTGGCGCCTGTGGCTTGGGCCTGGCCGAGGCGGTGGAGAAGACCGTCACCCGTCGCCGCGCCGACCTGCGTCTGCCCGCCGAGGACGCCGAGAATGTCGACGTCGTTAACGTCGACGTTGTCACCGCCGGGTCGACGAGGTCCTCCACGCTGAGAGCGAGCCGATCGACGGCCGGCTCGTCACTCGAACCCGCGAGCGGCATGCAGCTGTCCGGCAGCTGATCTCCCAGGGCATGTCGATTTCCGCGATCGGGCGGAAGCTCTCCCTCGACCGCAGGACGGTACGGCGGTTCGCCCGCGCCACGGAGGTCGAGGAGCTGCTGACCAAGGCGGAATCCCGCTCCAGCCTGCTCGACGAGTTTGGGGCCCCACCTCCACGAACGCTTCAATGCCGGGGGCACCGATGCCGCCCGACTCACTCGCGAGATCGTGGAGTTGGGTTACCGCGGCATCGACAAGACCGTCCGCCGTTACCTGCAGCCGTTGCGGGGAGCTGGCAATCCGCTTCCATCAGGACCCGCGGCTCCCTCGGTCCGGCAGGCGACCGGCTGGCTGACCCGCCACCCGGATCGGCGCACCGATGACGAACGCGCACAACTCGGCGCACTGCTGGAACGCAGTCCCGCCCTGGCCACCACCCGAGATCTGGTCCACGACTTCGCCGAGATCATGACCGAACGTCGCGGGTGCGACCTCGGCGCCTGGATGACGGCCGTTGACACCAGCGGAGATCGGGCATTGCGGTCCTTCGTCACAGGTCTACGCCGAGACCTCGATGCCGTCACCGCCGGGCTGACGTTGCCCTACAGCTCCGGCGGTTGAAGGACATATCAACCGCATCAAAATGTTCAAACGCCAGATGGACGGACGCGCAAACCTCGACCTGCTCCGCAAACGCGTCCTCCACGCCGTATAGCCAAGTCCCACAGAGGAATCACGAAGAATGCGCCAGATCCCTTTCTCATGGCCACGGACAAAACGCCCCAGGCGGCACGAAAGCTCACCCGAGCTGCGCGCCCCAGCCTCGTTCCACCTCGTCGAAACAGGAACGGCCCACCTTCTTCTTCTCTGCCGTCCCACGATCTGCAGCATGTTGGCGGCCACACCCCCCCGAGGAAGTATCGGCGTCGGTCACGCACCGGCCGGGGTTCTGGACCCAACCCACTGCTGCACCTGATCCGACGTCAGGAGGAAAGGAGTGCTCCGGCGTTCTCCAGCCCCGCCGAGAGAACCTGCCCTGCGGCCTGCTCGTCGGTCATCGCCCGCGCCAGTTGCATGCTCGAGATGAGAACAGTCATCAGCCCCAATGCTCGTGTCCTGGCCAGAGCGGGATCTAGTGACCAATCCCTGGTCAGCCGGTGCGCGACCTCATCCACGATCACGGCCACGCCGAGCTGATAGGCCGCACTGACTTCTCCCCCCTGCCGCGCGATCTCGTCGAGCAGTGCAGCAGAGGGACACCCGTTGGCGACGTCCTGGCGGTGCTCCGGCGACAGGTACCAGCCGACGTAGGCGGTGAGCGCTTCACGGCCCTCGGGGAGCTGAGCAATCGTCGAGGCCTGCGCTCCGAGCTGGTCGCGAACAACAGCAGCGATGAGATCGTCCTTCGAGACGAAATGCGCGTAGAAGGCACCGTTCGTCAGTCCCGCATCGGCCATCAACGCAGTGATGCCGGCGCCATCTATCCCATCTCGCTTGAGGCGACGACCAGCCGTCTCGATGATGCGCCGTCGCGTCGCTTCCTTGTGATCACTGGCGTATCTGGCCATCAGAGCGTCCCTTCCTCATTCACCTCTTGATTGTATGACGACCATCATATTATGATCGTACTTCAATTACCGTCTGGAGTGACCATGACCAATCCCACAGCGACCCTGAGCGACCCACTCGACCTTCCCTGCGGCCTCCGCCTGCCGAACCGCATCGCCAAAGCGGCGATGAGTGAGGCGCTCGCGGGCAGCGACAACGCCCCGAACGAGCAGTTGGCACGCCTCTACCGCCGCTGGGGACGGGGAGGCTACGGACTGCTCATCACCGGCAATGTGGCGGTGGATCGCACGCAGCTCGGGGAGCCCGGCAATGTCGTCATCGAGGACGACCGCGACCACGATGCCCTGGCCTCGTGGGCCAAGGCCGCCCACGACGGCGGCACACCCATCTTCGCTCAGTTGAATCATCCCGGCCGTCAGGCCAACCCGCTCAACCTCGGCCACACCCCCGTCGCTCCCAGCGCTGTCGCGTTGGCGATGCCCGGCGCAGCGACACCGCGCGCACTGAGCGCCGCCGAGATCGAGGACATCGTTGATCGATTCGCCCGCGCTGCGACCGTATGTGAGGCGGCCGGATTCGACGGCGTTCAGATCCATGCGGCTCACGGCTACCTCGTCACCCAGTTCCTCTCTCCCCTGGCGAACCTGCGCACCGACGCATGGGGCGGCGACCCCGAACGACGCAGGCGATTCCTGCTCGAGATCGTCCGACGCACCCGCACGGCAGTCAGCCCGGGGTTCGCCGTGAGCGTCAAACTCAACTCGGCTGACTTCCAGAAGGGTGGCTTCACCGAGGCCGAGTCACGCGACGTCGTTGCCGCCCTCGTTGACGAAGGTGTCGACCTCATCGAGATCAGCGGCGGCAACTACGAGTCCCCCGCCATGTCGGGCTCCGTAGCGGCGAGCACACGCGCTCGCGAGGCGTACTTCCTCGAGTACGCGGCCTCCGTCAAGGACGTGGCAGGCGACGTGCCGATCGCTGTCACCGGAGGCTTCCGCACCCACGCGGGCATGGAAAGGGCCGTGACGAGCGGCGAGTGCGACCTCGTGGGCATCGCGCGCCCTTCGGCCACCAACCCCGAGGCGGCTGCCGACATCTTCGCCGACGAAGAGGCCGAGTTGACGACACACGAAATCAGCTACGGGCTTCGCCCGCTCCTGGGTCGTGTCGCCGACCTCAAGCAGCTCGACGGACTTCTCAACATCAGCTGGAACACCGACCAACTGCACCGGCTGAGCCGCGGCGAGGAGCCAGACCTCGAGCGCGGCCCGATCAGGACCACCGCCGCGATGGTGCACCGCAACGGACGCGTCGCTTTCGGCAAGCGTCGGAGCCTGTGATGAGGTTCCTGTCCAGCCCCAAAACCTACGACCTCAGCGGCAAGACCGTCCTGATCACCGGCGGTAACGGCGGGATCGGAAGCGCGACGGCCGATGAATTGCTCCGCAGGGGTGCGCGGGTCACCATTGCCGATCTCGCGCCAGAGACCCCTGGACGCGCATCGCGACTGCACGCCACCGACGCACTCGGGGTGGTTGCCGACGTACGCCGACGCGACGCGCTCGCGGCCGCGGTCGCGGCGACGGTTGACCGCTTCGGCCGCCTCGACGTGGTGATCGCCAACGCCGGTCTCCTGCCGAAGGCAGCAACGCTTCGAACGACACCAGAATCCGACGTAGACAATGCCTTGGCCGTCAACGTCTCGGGCGTGGTCAATACCGTCGACGCCGCCCTGGAACAGGTGCTGGCCCACCAAGGCCAAATAGTCCTGATCTCGTCGGTGTTCGCCTTCGTCAACGGCATGGGCACCATCCCCTACGCTATGAGCAAGGCAGCAGTCGAGCAGCTCGGCCGCGGTCTTCGCATCGAACTCACCGACGCCGGCGCCTCCGTCCTGACCGCCTACTTCTCCCTGGTCGACACCGACATGATCAAGCACGGCGTCGACGAGGACCAAGTGGTCCTCGACCTCCTCGGAGCACTCCCGCGGCAGATGATGAAACGAGTCACACCGAACTCGGCAGCCATCGCTATCGCCGACGGGCTCGAACGCCGCGCACCCCGCGTCGTCCACCCCTCACGGTGGGCCGTCATCTCAGCCGCACGCGGCGTGATCGGTCCAATTCTCGACAAGAAGCTGACCTCCGACCGCACCGTACTCGACACCCTCACCCACTTGGATCAACGCGGCCCACAACCCCAGACCTCCACACCCACCACTTCGCGAAAGAAGATGTCATGACCACCTGGAAAGACGTGCCGACCAGCAACATCGACGTGGACGGGGTGCGTTATGTCTACCGCGAACTCGGAGCAGACTCCGAAGTGCCGGTGGTCTTCCTGCACCACTTCACCGCGACCCTCGACGACTGGGATCCCCGCGTCATCGACGGCATCGCAGCCCAGCACCGCGTGATCGCCTTCGACAACAGGGGCGTCGGCGGAACCGGCTCCAAGGTGCCCGCCGACCTCGAGCAGATGGGTGCCGACGCCATCGCGTTCATCCGCGCTCTTGGCCACGAGAAGGTCGACCTCTTCGGCTTCTCCGTGGGCGGCGCCGTAGCTCAGATGATCGCCCTCCAGGCACCCCACCTCGTACGTCGCATGGTCATAGCCGGATCCGGACCACGCGGCGGCGGCGGAATATGGAAGATGCCGTTCATCGTCGGCGGCGCCTACGCCAAGGCGGCACTGGCACGCAAGGACGCACGCCACTTCCTCTTCTTCCCCCGCACCCCCGAGGGCAAAAAGGCCGCCAACGCCTACTTCGACCGCCTCGCAGAGCGCACCACCGACCGCGACAAGCCGATCTCGAACCAGGCCCGCCTCGCGCAACTGCGCGCCATCACCACCGGCGGACTGCACGCACCAGACGACCTCTCGAAGATCACGGCACCGACCTTCGTCGCCAACGGCGACAACGACCTCATGGTCGCCAGCGAACACTCCAAGGATTTGGCCAAACGCCTGCCCAACTCCACGATCACGATCTACCCAAACTCGGGCCACGGCGGCGTGTTCCAGCACCACGAGACCTTCGTCCCCGAAGTCCTGAAGTTCCTCGCCGACTCCGAAATTGGGTGACCACCGCGGGTGAGGACAGGAGTCGGTGAAACTATCACTGGGGACTTCGGTGGATCTAGCTCTGGCATATGAATCTAGTTTCCAGTTGGGGTGATTCGGCCTTCGAATGTGATAGCAAACGTATTGAGGGCTGGTTTCCACCTCGTCACCCATCGCGCTCGTCCCCTGCCGGTCGGGTCCACCGCACGGGTGGCGAGGTAGAGGCATTTGAGTGCGGCGTGGTCGCCAAATTATGAAATGCGTGTATCTGGCCATCATGAGCCTCGCCCCCGAAGGCACCGCCCACCAGCGCTGGTCCAACCGCGGGAAGGCAGCACTGGACGCCCTCGAGATCACCTTCGACGGACGCCTGTCCACCGGGCGAAAGTAGCTAGAAATCAACTGGTCGAACGCGAAGACCACGAACTATTCGTGACTGGGCGCGGACCGGGCTCGAGGTGGCGGGTCGGGCGCCGGATATCTGCAGATATCACTCGTGCGTGCAAGGAAGCTGAAACCACATACAAAGGAGAACATCGTGAGCACCAACAACGACGCCGTCGTAACGTCCTACGCGAAGGCCCCGGCCCGCACCGTCACTGCCGGCGGTATCACTTACGCGTACCGTGAGCTGGGACCGACGGGCGGGATCCCCGTTATCTTTTTCGTGCACCTCGCCGCGACCCTCGACAACTGGGACCCCCGAATCATCGACCCCATCGCGAAGGACCACCACGTCATCGCGTTCGACAACCGCGGCGTCGGCGGCTCTACCGGCGCTGTTCCCGACAGCATCGAAATGATGGCCGCCGATGCCGTGACGTTCATCAAGGCACTCGGATTCGCCAAGGTTGACATCTTTTCGTTCTCACTCGGTGCGATGGTCGCCCAAGCCCTCGTCCTCAAACACCCCGAACTCGTCCGCAAGCTCATCCTCACCGGCACCGGTCCTGCCGGTGGGAAAGACATCGACAAGGTCGCTCGAACGACCTACTACGACATGCTGCGCGCCACGCTCACTCGGTCCGATCCGAAAGAGTTTTTGTTCTTCAACCGCAACGCCGCCGGCAAACGCGCCGCGCGCGCGTTCGTCGAACGCCTCGAGGAGCGCACCGTCGATCGCGACGCCCCGATCAAGATCAAGGCCTTCCAGACGCAGCTGAAGGCGATCAAGAAGTGGGGCCGCTCCACGCCGACCGACTTGTCGAGGATCACCCAGCCCACCCTGATCGCCAACGGCGACAACGACCGGATGGTGCCCTCAACCCTCTCCGAGGACCTCCACAGGCGAATCAAGGGATCAGAACTGGTCATTTACCCCGATTCCGGGCACGGCGGGATCTTTCAATTCCACGACGAGTTCGTCCCCGTCGCCGTCGAGTTCCTCGCCCGCTGATATGCGCTTCGAGAAACGGAGAGGTGTGAAAGCAGTGTGCTGGAGCACCATCGGCGTGTCCGCCTGGGCCGTCAGGTGGCGATCGCCGAACTCACGCATCGTGGCCACGATCGGGCCGAGCGAGCGGCCCAGGGCGGTGAGGTGATATTCGAACCGAGGCGGCCGCTGCTCGTACTGCACTCGTGTGACCAGTCCCTCCGACTCGAGCTTGCGCAGCCGCGCGGTGAGGGTGTCGCGCGGGGCGCCGGTGTAGCGCGCGATCTCGTCGAACCGGTGGTTACCGAGCAGCATCTCCCGCACTACGAGCAAGGTCCATTTCGCTCCCACCAGTTCCAGCGTGCGGGCGACGGAACAAGGGCGCACCTGCGATGACATGCACCAAGCCTAGCAAGTTGGAAATCACAACTGAGTAAGTTTGATTATCAAACTCACTGCGTTATGGTGACGTCAATCGGCCCATCGGAAGGGATCACAGCATGAACACGGCACTCATCATCGATGCTGTCCGCACCCCCCTCGCCAAGGGCAAGCCCGGCGGCGCCTACTCCGAGATCCACCCAGTCGAACTCCATGCCGCACCGCTGCGCGCGCTGGTCGAGCGCACCGGAATCGACCCGGCAGCCGTAGACGACGTCATCAGCGGCGTGGTCGCCCAGATCGGCGAGCAGTCCCCTAACGCCGCCCGCTGGGCGCTGCTCGCTGCCGGATACCCCGAGTCCGTCCCCGGCGTGACGGTCGATCGCCAGTGCGGCTCGAGTCAGCAGGCGCTGCACTTCGCAACTCAAGGCGTGCTCGCGGGAGCGTACGGGGTCGCGATCGCCTCTGGAGTGGAGTGGATGTCGCGCATCCCGATCGGCTCGCAGTTCCAGGGCAAGGACTTCGCCGGCCCCTCGGTCGCCGACCGCTATGCCCCGGGACTGATCCCCCAGGGCGTCTCGGCCGAGCTGATTGCCGCCAAATGGGGCTTTTCGCGCGCCCAACTCGATGAGTTCGCCGCGATGTCCCACCATCGCGCGGCGAAGCCGTGGACGGATGGACTGTTCGACGGCGAAGTCGTGAAGATCACCGACCTTGCCTCCGACGAGACGATCCGCCCCACCACCACGACCGAGACCTTGGCCGGCCTGCGGCTCGCGTTCCAGGGCGCTCACTGGAGTGAGCGGTTCCCCGAGATCGATTGGAAGGTCACCGCGGGGAACAGCTCCCCGGTCAACGATGGCGCGGCCGCGGTACTCGTGACGTCGAAAGAGGCCGCTGCACGGCACGGGTTGCGGCCCCGCGCTCGGGTGCATTCGTTCGCCGTCGCCGGTGACGATCCCATCTTCATGCTCACCGGGATCGTCCCGGCGACTCAGAAGGTGCTCGCACGGGCCGGACTCAGCATCGACGACATCGATGCGTTCGAGGTCAACGAGGCGTTTGCTTCGGTGGTGCTGGCCTGGCAGGCCCAGACCGGGGCGCCCCTCGACAAGGTCAACGTCAACGGAGGGGCGATCGCGATCGGACACCCGCTCGGCGGTTCCGGTGCGCGGCTGACCACGACTCTACTCAGCGTGCTCGAGCAGCGCGGTGGGCGTTTCGGCCTGCAGGTGATGTGCGAGGCCGGTGGCCTGGCCAACGCGACGATCATCGAGAGGGTCTGAGATGGCGACGCTAGACGTGGTCCTCGTGACCGGAGCGAACGGCGGACTCGGAACGGAGTTCGTCGACCAGGCACTGGCCCGAGGCGCACGGAAGGTGTATGCGACGGCTCGCCGCCCGCGCGGGTGGGACGATCCTCGCGTGGTGCCGCTCGTCGTCGACGTTACTGATCCGTCGTCGATCGCCGCCGCGGCAGGGGTCGCGACAGACGTGACACTGGTGGTGAACAACGCCGGTTCATCCAACGGTGCCACTGTGCTGAAAGATTCCCCCGACTTGCGGGAGTTGTTCGAAGTCAACCTTTTCGGGCCTCTCGCGGTCGCGAATGCATTCGTACCGGCGCTTGCGGCCAATGGCGGCGGCGCGTTGATCAACGTGCTCTCTGTGCTCTCCTGGCTCGGTATCGGCGATGGCTACAGCGCCACCAAGGCCGCACTGTGGTCGGCCACCAACACCCAACGCATCGCGCTTTCCGCCGACGGCATCCTCGTTACCGCACTCCATCTCGGTTTCACGGACACTCCCATGACCGCAGGCCTCGATGTGCCCAAGAACAACCCCTCCGACGTCGTCCGCCAGGCATACGACGGCGTACTCGCCGGGGCATACGAAGTACTCGCCGACGAGGTCTCTCGGCAGGTCAAGGCCAGTCTTGCAGGGCCCATCGAGGCGCTCTACCCGCAATTGGCACAACGCTGACGCTGCGGGCAAGGAAGGCCCGAAGGCAGTTGTACAAGATCCGATTCGGCGAAGGAAGTCTGGGGCGCAGTCATGCCGGTGGCATGCCTGTGTGATCGCTTCGGAGGAGATGGAATGAACGCGAAGTTCGATGATTTTATCGACGAGAAGGGCCATATCAGGCTCGACTCGGGAAGCACGCTGGTCGACTACGTCCAGCGGCACACCCGGGAGAACTCGGACGAGTTGGCATACCGCTACATCGATTATTCGCGGGACCGAGACGGCGAAGCGCAGGAGCTGACCTGGGAACAGTTCGGCCACCGGTTGCGGGCCGTCGCGGCGCGCCTCCAGCAGGTCACCAAGCCCGGCGATCGTGTCGCGGTCCTGGCGCCGCAGGGTCTCGACTACGTCATCTCCTTCTTTGCCGCCATCCACGCCGGAACGATCTCGGTGCCGCTGTTCGACCCCGACGAACCCGGCCACACCGACCGTCTGCACGCCGTTCTCGGTGACTGCACGCCTGCCGCCATCCTCACGGCCACCTCCTCCGCCGCGGGTGTTCGGCAGTTCTTCCGGTCCCTCCCGGCCGCCGAGCGTCCCCGCATCATCGCCGTCGACGCCATCCCGGACAGCGTCGGCGAGTCCTGGGTGCGCCCTGAGATCGATCTCGACGACATCGCGTATCTGCAGTACACGTCCGGTTCCACCCGTGTGCCCGCCGGTGTGGAGATCACGCACCGCGCCGTCGGCACGAACGCGCTGCAGATGGTCGACTCCATCGAGCTCAACGAGAACTCGCGTGGCGTCACGTGGCTGCCGCTGTTCCACGACATGGGTCTGCTGACGGTCATCCTGCCCGCCCTGGGCGGCAAGTACATCACCATCATGAGTCCGCGCGCGTTCGTGCAGCGGCCGTACCGGTGGATCAAGGAACTGGCAGCGGTGTCCGACGGTGCGGGCACGTTCGCGGCCGCACCGAACTTCGCGTTCGAGCACGCGGCCGCCCGCGGTCTGCCGAAGAACGGTGAGAGCCTCGATCTGAGCAACGTGATCGGCCTGATCAACGGCAGCGAGCCGGTGACCACGTCGTCGATGCGCAAGTTCAACGAGGCGTTCGCGCCGTACGGGCTGCCGAAGACGGCGATCAAGCCGTCGTACGGCATGGCCGAGGCCACCTTGTTCGTGTCCTCCACCCGGCACTCGGACGAGGCCCGCGTCATCTACGTCGATCGTGACGAGCTCAACGCCGGTCGCGTCGTGAAGGTGGACCAGGACGCCGAGAACGCCATTCCGCAGGTGTCCTGCGGGTACGTGGCGCGCAGCCAGTGGGCTGCCATCGTGGACCCGGAGTCGCGCATCGAGCAGCCCGACGACCGGGTCGGTGAGATCTGGTTGCACGGCGAGAACATCGGCATCGGGTACTGGGGTCGTACCGACGAGACCGCCGAGACGTTCCACAACAAGCTCACCAACCGGCTCGCCGAGGGCAGCCACGCGGAGGGCACGCCCGAGGACGCCAACTGGATGCGGACCGGCGACTACGGCGTGTATATCGACGGTGAGTTGTTCATCACGGGCCGCGTCAAGGACCTCGTGATCGTCGACGGCCGCAACCATTACCCGCAGGACCTCGAGTACTCGGCGCAGGAGGCGAGCACCGCGCTGCGCCCCGGTTTCGTCGCCGCGTTCGCGGTCCCGGCGAACCAGCTGCCCGCCGTTGTGTTCGAGAACACGCACTCGGGTCTGAATTACGACGCGGGCGACTCCTCCGAGCAGCTCGTGATCGTGGCCGAGCGCGCACCGGGTGCGGGCAAGGCCGACCCCCAGCCGATCGCGGACACGGTGCGGGCGGCGTTGTCGAGCAGGCACGGGGTCACCGCGCGCGACATCTTGCTGGTGCCCGCGGGCTCGATTCCTCGTACGTCGAGCGGCAAGATCGCCCGCCGCGCGTGCAAGGCGAGCTACATCGAAGGCACCCTGCGCGGCGGATACACGCAGACGGCCTTCCCCGATAGCGTTTCCGAATAGTCCACTTCCTGACGGGTCAGCAGGGCCGGGCCGGTTGTGCGACGCGCACCGTGACGCGGTCACGGCCATTGCGGTGACACCTGTCGCGTCGAGGTCGACGCGGACCCACTGCGGTGCAGGAGCACCGGCGTACGCCTGTCACCGTCCCGCCCGGCCAGCGCTGCGGCCGTGTACCGCAGACCCGACGGAAACCGCCAGCCAAACACGGCCACCCGCTGCGGGACTGGTGAGCGCTATGCCTTTACCTTTCCATGCTCTCCAGCATCGAGACACGGATGCAGCGCGATGACCGCCACCGTAGATCTTCACGATACCGCGGAAACCCCTGCCCTCATGCGCATTTAGCTGGGATAGATGGTGCCGACTGCCAAATTCCGAGAAGTTACTTGCATGATGGAAGTGACTAGGGTTACATTTGACTTCCGAACCGCAGGCGAGGATCACCGCGCGGATCGCCCTGACCGCCGGCGGACAGGGCGCCGACGGCCGCCATCAGGGCGGCCGACTACTCGCTGTCAATCGATGAGGTGCAACATGAGTTCTTCCGTGAGCGATCGAGCTGTCCAGCAGTACCTTTCGGTCCAGATACCGACCCAGTACGTCGAGGTCGACGGCGTCCGCTACGCCTATCGGGAGGTGGGACAGGACCGGCACCGGGACACGGCGCCGTTGGTTTTCCTGCACCGCTTCCGGGGAACGCTCGACGACTGGGATCCGGCGTTCGTCGACGCCGTGGCCGAGCACCGGCACGTCATTCTGTTCAGTGATGCCGCGGTGGGTTCGTCCACCGGGTCTGCGGCCACCAGCGTGGACGAAAAGGCCGCGAACGCTGCGTCTTTCGTTCGGGCGCTCGGGCATGACGTCGTGGACGTGCTCGGATTCTCCATGGGCGGCTTCGTGGCGCAGGCTTTCGCGATGCGCGAACCCACACTGGTCCGCAGCGTTGTCCTCGTCGGCACCGGTCCGGGCGGCAACGCCGAGACCGACCCGCACACCGACATTGTCTTCGACATCGCCCTCAAACCCGAATACTCCTTCGAAGACATCCGCTACCTGTTCTTCGCCGACGGTCGCGATACCGAAACCCAGGCCTACATCGACCGCCACGCCCTGCGGACCGACCGCGAACCGCTCGTCGCACCGGCGACCATCCAGGCGATGGCCGGGCTGATCATGGACTTCATGGGCGGCAAGACCGACCATTACGCCCGACTCGGCACGCTGCACCAACCGACGCTCATCGTCTCCGGGGACGACGATCACTTCTTCCCCGTCAAGAACCAGTGGCTGCTCTACCGGGAGCTGCCCGACGCTCAGCTGGCGGTCTACCCCCAGGCCGGACACGCACCACACCAGCAGCACCCCGATGCCGTCGCGGCGCAAGTCACACGGTTCCTGCACGTGCGGGACACGGCAGCATCTCGATGACGAGCTACAGCAGCCTGTACGAGAGTTGGCGTGCGGATCCACTGGGTTTCTGGGGCAAGCAGGCGGCAAGTATCGACTGGGACACCCCGTGGACCGCGGTATTCGACGGGGACACCGGTCCGTACGGCCGGTGGTTCCCCGGCGGCCGGTTGAACACCAGCTACAACTGTCTCGATCGTCACGTCGAGGCGGGCGCCGGCGACCGGCTCGCCCTCGTCTGGGACAGTGCGATGACCGGCGAGAGCGCAAGTTACACCTACCGTGAAATGCGTGACCATGTCGCGAAAGTGGCTGGTGCGCTGGCGGCCGTGGGCGTCGTCCGCGGCGATCGCGTCGTGATCTATATGCCGATGGTGCCCGACGCGGCGATTGCCATGCTGGCGTGCGCCAGGCTGGGGGCAGTCCATTCGGTTGTGTTCGGCGGCTTCGCCGCGTCCGAACTCGCCGCGCGGATCGATGCCACCGAGCCACGCGTGATCATCGCCGCGTCATGCGGTGTGGAGCCGGGCCGAGTGGTCGCCTACAAGCCGGTACTCGATGCCGCATTGCTCCAGGCGCGACACCGCCCCGAGGCCTGTTTCGTGCTGCAGCGCCCGCAGTCGATCGCCGAGCTCCACCCGGGCCGCGACCACGATCTGCTGGCCGCAGCGGCGGCGGCCCGCCCACACCCCCCGGTGCCGGTCGTGGCCACGGACCCGCTGTACATCCTGCACACGTCGGGCACGACAGGACGGCCGAAGGGCGTCGTGCGGGACAACGGCGGGCACGCCGTGGCGCTCGCGGCGTCAATCCCGACGATCTTCGGGTTGCAGGCCGGTGACGTCTTATGGGCGGCATCGGATGTCGGCTGGGTGGTCGGTCACTCGTATATCGTCTATGCGCCTCTGCTGGCGGGTCTGACGACGGTCATGTACGAGGGCAAGCCGATCGGCACCCCGGACGCCGGCGCGTTCTGGAACGTGATCGCCCGGCACCAAGTGAATGTCCTGTTCACCGCGCCGACGGCGATTCGCGCGATCAGGCGGCAGGACCCGGAGCTCGAGCTGATGAACCGGTACGACATCTCCTCTCTCCGTGCGGTCTTCCTGGCCGGCGAGCGGTGCGACCCACCGACCGCGACATGGCTGCAGACCCGGATCGACCGGCCCGTCATCGACAACTGGTGGCAGACCGAAACAGGCTGGCCGATCACCGCGCGCTTCCGCGGGGGCGAACTGACGCCGTTCAAGCCCGGCTCGGGAGGCCGGCCGAGTCCGGGTTTCGAGATCCGGGCGCTCGACGACGACGGCGTACCGCTGCCGGCTGGTGAGACCGGCAACCTCGCACTGCGGCTACCGCTGCCACCCGGGTGCGCCCCGACCCTGTGGGGCGACGACGACGGGTACCGCACGTCGTACCTGGACGATTTTCCCGGTTGGTACCGCACCGGCGACGCCGGATATCTCGACGCGGACGGGGACGTGTGGGTCCTGGGTCGCACCGACGACATCATCAACGTTGCGGGGCATCGGCTTTCGACCGGCGCGATGGAAGAGGTGCTCGCCGCGCATCCCGATGTGGCCGAATGCGCGGTGATCGGTGTCTCCGACCCGCTCAAAGGGGAGTCGCCGGTGGGCCTGGTCGTGCTCAAGACCGCGGTGAGTCGCGATCCGGAGACCGTCGTCAGCGAGCTGGTCGACATGGTCCGCAGCCAGATCGGGGCTGTGGCCGCCTTCCGCACCGCAGTGGTGGTCGACCAACTTCCCAAGACGCGGTCCGGGAAAATCCTGCGCCGGACGCTGCGCAACCTGGCCAACGGCGAACCCGTTCAGGTGCCGCCGACGATCGAAGACGCGAGTGTGCTGGATCGGCTCCGCGACACCTTCCCGGCATCCCGGCCCGCGTCGGTCCACTAACGCCCGACAACCCCCAAGACGGCCCCGACCCCCGGGTCCGCTCACCCCGGACGAACCCACGGATCTTTGTCAACGTCACCGTGCCGTGTCGTCCCAACCATAAGGAGACTGCAAAATGGGACGAGTTGACGGGAAAGTCGCCTTCATCACCGGCGCAGCCCGCGGTCAGGGCCGCAGCCACGCCCTGCTGCTCGCCGAGCAGGGCGCCGACATCATCGCCTTGGACATGTGCAAACCGCTCGCGTCGGCTCGCTACGAACTGGCGTCGCCGAACGACCTCGCCGATACCCGCAAATCGGTCGAGGCCCTCGGCCGACGTTGCATCAGCGTCGAGGCCGACGTGCGTGACGAGGACCAACTCGCGGAAGCAATCCGCGAGGGCGTAGCGGAGATCGGCCCGATCGACATCGTGATCGCGAACGCCGGCGTCGCCCTCTTCGCCGTCGACGAGGCGCACGAGGCCTGGCAAGACACGATCGACATCAACCTCACAGGCGTCTTCAACACGTTGGAGGCTGTGGTGCCCTCCATGATCGCGCGGGGTCAGGGCGGAGCCATCGTGCTGACCAGCTCCACCGCCGGCCTGCGCGGCATTCTCGGTCCGTCCCGGGCCGCGCTCGGCTATGTCGCCTCCAAGCACGGCCTGGTCGGGTTGATGCGCTCGTACGCCAATAACCTTGCTGCACATTCGATTCGTGTGAACACGGTGAACCCGTCCGGTGTGGAGACGCCGATGATCACCGCCGCCTCGATGATCGGCTTCGTCGAAGCGAACCAGCACCTCGCAGCCGACATAACCAACCCCATGCCAGTCGAGTTGCTCCCCTGCCAGGACGTCAGCAACGCCGTCCTCTACCTGGTCTCGGACGACGGCCGCTACATCACCGGCACGACCTTGTCCGTCGACGCGGGCTTCAACAACAAGAATTGAGGAGACAAATATGACCGGACGTGTCGAGGGCAAGGTTGCCTTCATCACCGGCGCCGCTCGTGGACAGGGCCGCGCGCACGCCGCGCGGCTGGCGTCGGAAGGCGCCGACATCATCGCCGTAGACCTGTGCGGGGACATCGATTCGGTGCCCTACCCGCTGGCCACCGACACCGACCTCAAGGAGACGGTGCGCCTGGTCGAGAGCCTCGGCCGACGGATTCTCGCAACCCGTGCCGATGTGCGCGACCTCGCCGCACTCGAGGCGGCGGTCGCCACCGGCGTCGCGGAGTTCGGGCGCCTCGACATCGCCGTGGCCAACGCCGGCATCCTGTCGGCGGCGCCCACCGAGGCTCTCGCGGAGCAAAGCTGGCAGGACATGATCGATGTGAATCTCACCGGGGTCTACCACGCAGCCAAGGCCGCGATCCCGCACATCCGAGCGGGCGGCGGAGGTGGGGCGATCATCCTCACCAGCTCCGCCGTGGGCATCCGCGCCATGCCCAATCTCCCGCACTACGTCGCCGCGAAGGCCGGCGTGATCGGGCTGATGCGGGCCATGTCGCTCGAGCTCGCCGTCGAGAAGATCCGCGTCAACACCGTCAACCCCAGCATCGCGGACACGCTCATGGTGCAGAACAGCGCCGTACATCGGCTCTTCGTCCCCGACGTCGAAGATCCGACCCGCGAGCAGGCCGCGGAGGCGTTCGCCACCCTCAACCCGATGCCGACGCCCTGGGTCGATGCCGAGGACGTCGCGAACGCGGTGCTGTTCCTCGCATCGGACGAGGCACGGTACGTGACCGGGCTCGAGATGAAAATCGACGCCGGATTCTGCCTGGCCTGACTCCGGGCGACACCATCCCATCAATGTATGACCAGTATGTGAAAGGAAATCTGTGGTGAGAGCAGTACAGATCGTGAAAGACGAATCCGGACAACGCGCAGAACTGACCGAGATCGCCGACTACGACATCGGCGAGGGCGACGTAACCATCGCGGTCGACTACTCGGCGGTGAACTTCAAAGACGGACTCGGCGTGACGGGTATCGTTCCGGTCGTCCAGCGGTTCCCCATCGTCGCCGGCATCGACCTGGCCGGCACCGTCGTGGAAGCCCCCACCGGGTCGGGCTTCGCGCCGGGCGACGCCGTCGCGGTGAACGGCTGGGGTCTCGCGGTCGACCACAACGGCGGGTTCGCCACGCGTGCACGAGTGCCGTCGGCCTGGCTGACCAGGATCCCCGCCCGGTTCACCACCTGGCAGGCCATGGCGATCGGGACAGCCGGGTACACAGCGGCCCTCAGTGTCGCCGCGCTCCAGCGCCGCGGAGTCACCCCGAGTCAAGGACCGGTCCTGGTGACCGGCGCCGCCGGCGGTGTCGGCTCGGTGGCCATCGCCCTGCTGGCCGCACTCGGGCACGAGGTGCACGCCTCGACCGGGCGACCGAATGAAGAGGCCTACCTACGTAACCTGGGAGCCCAGGAGATCATCGCCCGATCCGAATTGAGCGAACCTTCCGAGGCCGCACTCGGCGCCGAGCGGTGGGCAGCGGCGGTCGACACCGTCGGCAGCCACACGCTGGTGAATGTCCTGGCGCAGATCCACTACGGCGGCACGGTGGCGAACTGCGGACTCGCCCAAGGACTCGACCTCCCCGGCTCGGTCGCGCCGTTCATCCTGCGATCCGTCACGCTCGTCGGGATCGACTCCGTCAACGCCCCCGCAGGCAGCCGAGACGAAGCATGGACTCTGCTGGACAAGCATCTCGACGACGCGCAGCTCGAGAAGATGACCACCACGATCCCGCTCGACCAGGCCGCGGCGGTGGCACAACAGGTGCTCTCCGGAACCATCCGCGGACGAACCGTGGTGGACGTCAACGCCTAAACCTGTCCGAAATATCCAACGGGACGGCGAGCGGTCTCGGGGTACGTACCACTCGCCGTCCCGTTCAACAGTTCCACCACCGATGCTCCCCTCCGACAGCGTGTTTCCACCGTCGAGGGCCCCTAGTCCAGGCGTGGGATATGCGTCTTGACGTGCAGCGCAAGAACGGCCGGCTTTCGTAGCCCTCACTGTGGCGAGAACGCCAACAGTTCCGCAATCCGGAAGCCACCCGTGCGCGCAAACATCCTGACGCCGAGACGGAGCGCCTCATCGCGTTCGCCAGTATGTGGGCACCCTACGGAGGCGCTACCGAGGAAATCCTTATCCACTTCGGAATGACCACCCGCCGTTTCATCGAACGATTGTGGCAGGTCGTCCCCGAATCGAACTGTCGCCAAGACGAGATACGAAGCTTATCGAGCGCATATCCGCGCAACCGTGCGAACGAGAGACTACTCACCCGATCCGTGAGTCCGTCGGCGATCCGTCACGTACGCGGCCCAGGCGACTGACGGCTCGACATGTCCAAAGACCTTGCGGATAGGTCGGAGCAAGGAAGGATGTGGAACAGACGTAACGACAATGACATTCTCGACTTTGCGCTTCGCTGGGAGCCGATTGGGGGACCTGCTCCGGAAAATGTTGCGGCCGCCTTCGCAATCGATATACGGGAGTACAACCATAGGCTCGGAGGTGGTGCGAGATCCCAGTTGACCCGACTGCAGCACGGGGTCACCTCACCCGAGCGCATCTATGGGTCGTCCGCCATTTCAGCGTTCCAGATCTCCGTAAGAGCCTGTCATCGGACCTGACTGGGTCTGCTCGTTGCTCGTTGACAACTCGACTGTCAAATTGCTTGTCCCGCGCCGCACCAGCCAGATCTGTCGCCACACCCTGCCCGATGTTGCGTCGGCAGGCTCCCAGGGCTCTGTCGGCAGGCTCTGGCTATACGCGCTCCGAACGCCCGTCCGTCGTCCATGGCCATCCGGGACCATCCTCAACGTGCCGCGGCAGAGGCAACCCCGAACGGGCTGCCGCAACAGCGGCGTCCCGCGTGGCGCGTTCAGGCCGTGACCTCGTTGCGCCGAGCGAGCACGGCCCGCAACCGATCATCGGCGGAGGGGCCGGGCTGAAAGCTCGTGTGCTCGTCATCGAGCGGATCGCCCGTGGATCGGTCAATCAGCAGCGGTTCAACGTCGGCACCCGACTCTTTGTGCACCAGACGGACGTTGGGCGTTTCGGGCGGGAAGTTCTCGCTACCCCAGGCATAGAGTGCTATCAGCACGGGTCGGAACGTTCGTCCGGACTCGGTCAGGACGTACTCGTGTCTCGGAGGACGTTCGCTGTAGCGACGACGCTCGAGCAGGCCCGCCTCGACGAGGACCCCGAGCCGACGAGACAGGGAGTTGGTCGAAATCCCGAGGCTTTTCTGGAACTGATCGAAACGGGTGATGCCGTGCGTGGCGTCGCGCAGGATGAGAATGCTCCACCAGTCGCCCACCCGCTCGAGCGAGAGCGCGATCGGGCAATCCATGTCCCGGAAACTGGTACGTTCCATAATGGAAGTATACCGCCAGGGTCCGCTAGCTGCCCACTCCATACCCGAGGGTGACGACCCATTCAGTCCACCCCACATCCCACGGGACCAAGTCAAGCCGAGCGCCCTGGCGTACATCTCGGGGGATCGGCCACCATGATCCGGTCCGCCGGGGTAGGGCGCACAGCCTCATGCAGGCGGGCGGCGTTGCCGAACTGGTGCCGGTCAGGTTGCAGGTATTGGGCCCTGCCAGGGGTGATCTCACCACGAGGGAGTTCGTCACACCCACGCCGGAGGTGGGCGGCTACGTGCCACCGCCGGCCTACTCGTAACGAGACGGCGCGCCATGCCGGCCGATGATCGGGCCGGTGTTTCGACCTGGCATCGACGTCCGCGAGGCGCCGGGCCCATCCGGGCCACCGCCCGCGCCCGCCCCCACGTAACCGTCTAGGCCGGTCGCGCCGCAGCTCCAACGGGACGCGCGAGTTGCAATAATAGTATTGATTACTACTTTATTTTAAAGTAGTGTGCTGTCGAGTCCGCATCCCGAAGGAGCACACCGTGACCTCCCTGCACGAACCCCTGACCCTGCCCAACGGCCAGGTGCTGCCCAACCGGATCATGAAATCCGCGTTGAGCGAGGCGCTCGGTGACAAGACCAATTCCCCAGACCACCGGCTCGAACAGCTCTACCGAACGTGGCGTGAGGGCGGATACGGACTGATCGTCACCGGAAATGTCATGATCGATCGCCGGCAGCTCGGCGAGCCTGGCAACGTCGCGATCGAGGACGACCGGGACTTGGATGCACTGTCGCGGTGGGCCAAGACCACCCAGGACGCCGGCGTCCCGATCTGGGTGCAACTCAATCACCCCGGCCGCCAGTCCAACCCGCTCGCCCTCGGCCATACCCCCGTGGCCCCGAGCCCTATCCCGCTCGACTTCCCCGGCGCCACCACCCCGCGCGAGCTGACCTCCACCGAGATCGAGGACATCATCGAGCGCTTCGCCAACGCGGCCGCTGTGTGCGAAGCGGCCGGTTTCGACGGCGTGCAGGTGCACGGCGCCCACGGCTACCTCGTCGCACAATTCCTCTCGCCCCTGTCGAACCAGCGGACCGACGAGTGGGGAGGCGACCCGGAACGCCGCATGCGTTTCGTGCTCGAGGTCGTCCGCCGCATCCGGTCCCGCGTCTCGCCCGGCTTCGCAGTCGGCATCAAACTCAACTCGGCCGACTTCCAGCGTGGAGGCTTCACCGAGGAGGAATCCCGCGGCGTCCTCGCCGCGCTGGCCCTCGAAGGCATCGACCTGATCGAGGTCAGCGGCGGCAGCTACGAATCTCCCGCGATGATGGGCACCGCAGCGGCGTCCACCCGGGCCCGCGAGGCCTACTTCCTCGAATACGCCCGCACCGTCCGCACCCTGGTGGGTGACATCCCACTGGCGGTCACCGGCGGCTTCCGGTCACGGACCGCGATGGACAACGCCATCGAGGGCGGCGAATGCGATGTCGTCGGCATCGGCCGCCCTACCGCCACCACCCCCGGCTCCGCAGAGGTGATCCTCGCCGGACGCGCACCTGCCCTCGTCGCCCACCAGGTGCGCTTCGGCATGCGCCGTGTGCTCGGCAAAATCGCCGACCTCAAAGCGCTCGACGGCCTGCTCGACCTGAGCTGGCACACCGACCAGCTGCACCGCCTCGGCGCCGGACTCGCGCCCGACCCGAACCGTGGACGTCTCACCACCACCGTCGCCATGGTGCGACGCAACGGCCGGACGTCCTTCCGGTCCAGGCGCGGATGAAGCAAAGGAGTGTCATGTTGAACTTGTCGATCCTTCTCGAAGACTCCGCCCGCAGGTATCCCGCCCGTGACGCACTGGTGCTCGGCGACACCCGGTTCACCTACGCGCAGGTCGACGCCGCCGCCAACCAGGTCGCCAACCTCCTGGTCGAACGCGGCATCCAGCCCGGCGACAAGGTTGCGCTGAGCTGCCCGAATCAGCCCTGGTTCCCGATCGTCTACTACGGCGTCCTCAAGGCCGGTGCGGTCGTCGTCCCCCTCAACATCCTCCTCAAGGGCCGCGAGGTCGCCTACCACCTCGCCGACGCCGATGCGGTCGCGTACTTCTGCTTCGAAGGCACACCCGACCTGCCTATCGGCACCGAGGGACACACCGGATTCCGGGAGTCGGCCGCCGAGCACTTCTTCCTGATCACCGCGGACCCCACGGCACCGAGCCCGATCGAGGGCGTCGAGACACTGGGCCAGGCGCTGGCGGAACAGCCCACGTCCTTCGAGTCCGTCGTCACCGAGCCCACCGACACCGCGATCATCCTGTACACCAGTGGGACCACCGGGCAGGCCAAGGGCGCCGAACTGTCGCACGCGAACACGATGCTGAACACCCTCACCCTCAACCGACTCTTCAACAACCAACCGGCCGGCGACACCCACGTCCTCACCCTTCCGCTCTTCCACACCTTCGGCGCAACGGTGCAGATGCACGCCGGCTTCTCCATGGCGGCTACGCTGCTCCTGGTTCCACGTTTCGACGCGCAGCAGGTGATCGGACTCATGCAGAAGGAGGACGTCACCTTCTTCGCCGGGGTACCGACCATGTGGTGGGCGTTGCTCGATGCGCTCACCGACGAGGTCGACGTCGACCGGATCGCCGGAAATCTGCGCGTCGGAGTCTCGGGCGGGGCCAGCCTTCCGCTCGAGATCATCACCCGGGTCAAGGAGCGGCTCGGCGTCCAGATCCTCGAGGGCTACGGCCTCTCGGAGACCTCCCCGGTCGTGACGTTCAGCGACCCGGACCGGGAACCGCGGGCGGGCTCGATCGGCGTCCCCATCTGGGGTGTGGAGTGCAAACTCGTCGACGACGATTGGAACGAGATCACAGACGACGGCTCAGGCAGTGCGATCGGGGAGATCGCGATCAAGGGCCACAACGTCATGAAGGGCTACTACGGACGCCCCGAGGCCAGTGCCGAAGTGATCAGGGACGGCTGGTTTCGCTCCGGCGACCTCGCCCGCAGAGACGCGGACGGCTTCTACTACATCGTCGACCGCTCCAAGGACATGATCATCCGCGGAGGCTTCAACGTGTATCCGCGGGAGATCGAAGAGGTGCTGATGACCCACCCCGACGTCAGCCTCGCGACCGTGGTCGGCGTACCGCACGAGAGCCACGGCGAGGAGGTCAAGGCATTCGTCATCCTCAATCCCGGCGCTCACACCACCGACCACGAACTGGTCGCCTGGGGACGAGAACAGATGGCCGGCTACAAGTACCCCCGCATCGTCGAGATCGTGACGTCGTTACCGATGACCGCCACCGGCAAGATTCTCAAGCGCGAGCTCAGCTCGCGCCCTACCAGCGACCGTGCCGCCCACTAGATTAGCGCGCTACCCACCGAAGGAGGTCGACCAGAAGCGAGACGACCTCCTTCGGTGCTGCACCGTTCGCCCGATCCAGTTGTTTCGGATCACTCCGGGGTCGAATGCATCCATCTCGGAGCAGCGGCGCTTTCCGGAGCCCTTCTCCATGAACGCGTCGTAGGTGGGATCTGTAGGGGGGCGCGGTCGCCTTCAGGATCAGATCGGATATCCACCCCAAGCGGGATGAATGAGCGGATCCCGAGGCTGAAAGCCCTAATGTGCAGTCCGGTGGTCCGAGCGATGGACGTGTTTGGTAGGCATATTGTTCGCGCTCGAGGCCCTCCTTCGCGGTCGGGAGAGACGCCGGTCGGGGCGACGCCCACGCCGCCCGTCACCTTGTCGCACTCGCTCATGAGCAATGACGACGAATGTCCGGATCGTGCTGGGTGACACCGTAGAGCTGGCCCCAGGGCACCCTCGCGGTCCGGGACGGAAACGGCTGCGGAAACGCAGCATTCCGCGGGTGAGTCACCGACGTGTCACCTGGCACTGGGAAATTCCCACCGAATAACGGCGGCGAGGTCACCGTCGTCATTCTCGCGACAAGTGCCGACTTGGTTCACCGCACCACACCAGGTGGGCGTATTCTCGCCGGTGGCCTCTGCTAGCGGGCCTGAAATCAGCTCGCCGACACTCCTACGCCGTCGAGGGCGTACACGCGAAGGAACTCGTCCAGATCCGCGGCGGTGGCGTCGACGACGAGGACGCCGGACGCCATGGCGTCGGCCACGGTGGTCTCCTCGTTCACCACGGACAGTAATGTCGAGAGATCGGTCGCGAGCCGTACTTTCGGCGTTGTGGGAGCGGCACCCGGCCGAAGCACCACGCCATTAGATGAGGGACCGATCCAGGCGGACTCCTCGCCGACGTCGAACTGGACCACCCCACCGAAGCGGGCGACGGCGTCTGGGTCGGCGCGCGCGAACATGCCCTGGATGATCCACTCCGCACGAGTCATGTCCGCATCATCGAACCCCGCCCCGTGCCGCAGTCCCCAGGCCGCCAACTGACCCAACATCGGACGCAGTTCTTCGCCCGCGCCGGTCAGTGCATAGGCCGGGACCGATACCGGCGGAGGCAGCACGATCCGTTCGATCACCCCGGCCTCTTCCAGGCTCTTGAGGCGGCTTGCGAGAAGGTTGGTGCCGATGCCCGGCAAACCCGCCGCCAGATCCTTGTATCTGCGCGGACCCATTCCCAGGTCGCGCATGATGAGCAGGGTCCACCGCTCGCCGAGGAGGTCGAGCGCACGAGCGAGACCGCAGTTCTGGCCGTACGTTCGAGAATTCATTCCCATAGTATAGTCGCTACTTCATTTTCATATCGTTGCTGCTTCCGGTTGTGCGAGCACACCCTCGGGGACAGGGCGAGCCGTGACGACACCTGACGCTGTCCGATGGTTCTCCATCAGGCAGCGTCAGACGTCGTCACGGAAGTCGGCAGCGGAACTCAGCTTTCGAGGAAACGCTTGACCTCGGTGGTGAACTCCTCGAGGTGCTGGAACAGGAATGCGTGACCGGCGTCGCTGTAGAGCACGAGCTTGGCCGCCGGGAGATGCTCGACCGCCGAGTAGGAGGCGAAGGCGTGGATCATCACATCGTGCATCCCGTTGGCGTAGAGGACGGGTTGGGTGATCGTCTTCAGGTTCTCGACCACCTGCTCCCACGGCGTCGCCAAGGCCGCGGTGATCGCCTGGAGCTGACCCATCGCGGCCTCCTCGCTGACGACCGGAGCGTCGGCGGGCATCGCGGCCGAGACCTTGTCGAAGTGGTCGAGCCCCAGCTTCCGGGATTCCTCGGTCTCCGGGTAGAAGAGGTACAGGGTGTCCTCGAGGTCGGCATTCGGCTTCGCCATGATCCCCAGGACGCGCTCGGTGATGCTCGGCATATTGGGGGCGAGGCCGGATCCGCTTCCCGCGACGATCAGCTTCCGGACGAGACTCGGCCGGGTCAGGGTAATCGCCTGCGCCACGACACCACCGAACGACCATCCGAGTAGATCCACCTCGGTCAGCCCCAAAGCGTCGATGAAGTCGATCGCGCCGGCCACGAAGCCCTCCACAGTGGTCAGGGCTTCACCACCGGTGTAGCCGATTCCGATGTTGTCGAAGCAGATCACGTCACGATCGTCGGCGAGGATGTCGACGAACTCCGGATCCCACCAGTCGACGGTGGCCCGGAATCGGTGGACCAGCAGGAGGGGGACACCACCGCGCGGGCCGAATCGGCGGTAGGTGAACCGCCCCAGAACCCCCTTGACCTGAAGGTTCTCAGCGGTGTGGACCGCTGTGTAGGTGCTCATATCTCTTTCCTCAAGGATTGTTGTGATACTTGGCCGTCTGCGTGTGGTGAGTGAGATGACGAGCGAGTCAGGGGATCTCGGCCAGGGCCGGGTAGTCGGTGTAGCCGCGCGCATCACCGCCGTAGAGGGTGCCGAAGTCGATCTCGTTCAGTTCCGCACCGGTGCGCCACCGCTCCACGAGGTCCGGGTTGGCCAGGAATCCCCGCCCGACAGCCACCGCGTCGGCGAGTTCCTTCTCCAGCAGCTCCTCGACCGTCGCCAGCGAGGTGGCCGCAGGTGCAGCGAGGTTGAGGAGCACCGAGCCGCCGAATCGCTGACGCAGGTCGCGGACGAGAGGTTCGAGCGCCTCGAACGGGCTGGCGAGGATGCTCAGGTATGCCAGGCCCAGCGGAGCGATCCCGTCGACGACCGCCCGGTAGGTGGCGGTCAGATCCTCACCGGGAATCTCACCGACGCCGTTCAACTGGTGACCGGGCGAGAGTCGCAGGCCGACGCGGTCCGCGCCGATCGCGTCGGCCACGGCCGTCACGACCTCGATGACGAAGCGCGCCCGCCCCTGCGGCGAACCGCCATACGCGTCCTCGCGCAGATTGACCGTGGGGTCGAGGAACTGGTGCAGCAGGTAGCCGTTTGCGCCGTGAACCTCGACGCCGTCGAGTCCGGCGCTGATCGCATTTCGGGCCGCGCCGACGAATTCTGCGATCACTCCGTCGATCTCGCCGGACTCGAGTGCCCGCGGCACGTCGTGGTCGACCATGCCTGAGAAGGTGAACATCTGCCCGGGAGCCTGGACCACGCTCGGCGCGACCGTGTCGACCCCACCCTTGTTGCTCGCGTGAGCGACACGGCCGACATGCATCAACTGCGCGACGACGGTTCCCCCGGCCCCGTGCACGGCGTCGGCGACAAGCCGCCACCCGGCGACCTGCTCGTCGGTGTACAGACCGGGCACCGCCGGGTAGCCCTGCCCGACCGCGCTGGGCGCGGTGCCCTCGGTGACGATGAACCCCGCCCCTGCGCGCTGGGCGTAGTACTCGGCGTTCAGCGCGGTCGGCGCGTTGCCCTCTCCCGCGCGGCTGCGCGTCAACGGCGCCATGACGAACGACTGGGGCAGGTCCCAGGATCCGATGCGAACCGGTTTGAATGCGACGGACATGCGGTGATCCTCCTGAAGGGCGACGGGTCCCGAGTGGACCCAAAGACTGTTACTTTAAATTACTATAGCGTCCACTATAGTAATGAGCAATCGCCACTCCGAAGTCGTACTCAGCTGCTCAGTCGGCCTTCACCGTCGCGGCGGTCGAGTTCGTGCAGCACATTCTGTGTCGTGGCATCGGAGGCCTGGCGTGCGTCGAGTGCCACACCTGCTACCCCCCGCATGGCAGAGACGCCCGCCCACAGCCGCGGACGGAACACCCGCGCCTTCCTGCGCTCGACACCGTCGACGATCCCGCGAGCGTGCAGCCGAAGGGGCCGAGGGTGCCGATCCTGCCGTATCAACCCCACCGTCGCCGGTGCTTACCGCCCCGGGAGTGCACCGGGATTGGGACCGGGTCGCATTGCGGGCATGGACGGTCTGCGTCAGCACTTCCGTGGTGGCGGTCGCGGTCGTCGCCGTGCTGATCATGGTCGGATGAGAATCAGTGCCCGGAGCGGGGATCGCGGTACGGTGCGGAACCGTAAAATGCCCGTCTGCTCCGGTCGATATGGGGTCGGGCGCACGCCGGGGCCGGGTCGACCTGGGTCACAGCACTCAGGAATCCCGCGACCAGCGGGAACAGTCGATGCGAATCACAGGAGCGAAGCACGTTGTCGGACTTCCAGTTCCACGAGCATGAACTCGAGCAGCTGGCAAAAGCCACCGTGGAGCGCACCCTGCAACACATGATGGATCGGTTGCAGCAGGAGTGCAGGGGCAAGTCGGTCGAGGAAACGAAACGTCGGTTGGGGCAGGCGCGGGAGGACGCCCCGGACGCGGACATCACCGACCCGGAACTGACCGCGTATGCCACGGAGTTGGCCGCCGGAAAACGCGTCATCATCACACTCACGTAGCCCAGGAAGCGCCACGACTGGTCTCGTGGATCGGCGTGGCGCCTTCGCACGGCAGCCGAATGTCGTCGGTGCTCTGGCGGGCGATCTCGGCCATGTGTGGGCCACGAGTAGGGAGAGGGTCACGACGTCCGCTCGTCATGCGCCCTGTGATCGCGATGGGCTCGACGAAAAGCGTGCGGCGAGTTATCGGCGCTTGTAAAGCTGAACTCTGGACTCTGCCTGAGGGGCTTCAGGCAGAGTCCTCGACGTGATTCGCTCCTGCGGTGCCCGGCCGAGGGTGCCTGCGGGCTGACTGCGAAAGAGTGCTTTGCGGTGCGCCGGGGCGTCCGCCCGCACCGGTAGCGGCGACGACAATCGGATGGGGACCCACGCCACGCTCGGGGCGCCGCTGGCGCGGCGGCGTGCTGCGGTCACCGATGTGGGCCACCTGTCGCGGCACGAGTTCACGGAAGTACTCGAGTTTCGTATCGTCGACCAGGCCGGGCAGAAGCAGCTCCCAGGCGGTGGTCAGGCGGGCGGGCAGATCATCCGAGTGGCCGGTGACCGCGGCCAGTAGGCGGACCCCGGCGAGGGTTTCCACCAGGAGTAGAGCGACCGCGTCGGGGTCGTCGCCGCGAAGATCGCCTTCTGTGACGGCGCGGCGGGCGAGTTCTCGGTAGTCCGATAGCCAGGCGGCGAGCAGGGGTGTGTCGGTACCGGAATGGTCCCGAATCTCGCTGATCAGGCGGAACGCCGCCTGGACCACGGCGTCGTTGACGGCAGGATCGAGCAGCAGACACGAGATGCCGATCAGCGCCTCGAACGCGGGAATCCGGAAGGTGAGGAAGGGACTGCGTGCGGTCCTGAATCGGGCATCGCCCGCCCCGATCACCGCGCGTGCGAGTTCTTCCTTGGAACGGAAGCGGCCGTACAACGCACCCTTGGTGACGTGCGCGCGGGTGGTGATGGTCTGGCCCGTGCGTAACCGAGGCGGGTAAATTCTGCCGCCGCCGCGAGTAGCAGCGCCTCAACGGTGATTTCCGCTCGCTTCTGCATCGACGGGTCCTTGGGAACAAGGTGCCCCTCGTGCTGTCAGGGGAGGCCTCCGGGCGCTTGTTCTGATGTCGATAAACAGCATTCGAGCCACAAATGGCTTACCACTAAAATGATCACCCCACGGTTGCTGTCGAACTAGAGAACTATGTCACCTGCTGACGGCCGATGGCGGAATCCTCATCCGGGCTATCGAAATGGAGGGTCCGCACCCATCGGGTGCGGACCGCAGACTAGTGAGACAGCCCGCACGTTCGTGGCCTGCGGGCCCTTCTGGCCCTGTCCCACCTCGAACTCCACACGCTGGTTCTCGTCGAGCGACTTGTAACCGCTGCCCGAGATTTCCGAAAAGTGCACGAAGACGTCCGGAGTTCCGTCGTCGGGGGCGATGAAACCGAAGCCCTTCTCGCCGTTGAACCACCTCACAATGCCCTGCGCCATGCATACTCCCTACAACCTCGATCCGGGCACTCACATCGAATTCCCGATCTCGACAGCGCTGATCCTGCCACGTCCTGCCCATCGCGAGCCGATCCACCGGCCGCAGGGGTCTGTCCAGATAACGGTGTAACTGGTTGATTTCTAGCTACTTTCGTCCGGCGGACAGGCGTCCGTCGAAGGTGATCTCGAAGGCATTCAGTGCTGCCTTCCAGCGGTTGGACCAGCGCTGGCGGGCGGTGCCTTTGGGGTCGAGGCTCATGATGGCCAGGAACACGCATTTGAGGGCCGCCGCTTCGGTCGGGAAGTGGCCGCGAGCCTTGACCGCTCTGCGAATTCGGGCGTTGACGCTCTCGATGGCATTTGTCGTGTAGATGACCTGCCTGATGGCATCGTCGAACTGCAGGAACGGCACGAACTCGGCCCAAGCATTGGTCCACAACCGGATGATCGCGGGATAGCGCTTCTCCCATTTTTCGCTGAACTCGGCGAACCGATCCAGCGCAGCCTGCTCCGACGGCGCGGTGTAGACCGGCTTGAGGTCCTTGGCGATCTCGGCCCAGTCCTTGCGAGATGCGTAGGCATAGGTATTCCGAAGGAGGTGGACCACACAGGTTTGCACGATAGCCTGCGGCCACACCTGACCGATCGAGTCAGGCAGATGCTTGAGACCGTCGCACACGACGATCAGAACATCCTGCACACCACGATTTTTCAGCTCAGACAACACCCGCAGCCAGTACTTCGCCCCCTCCCCGTCACCGTGCTCGCCGGCCCACAATCCGAGGATGTCGCGAGTGCCATCCACCGTCACCCCCATCACGACGTAGATCGGCCGGTTGGCCACGTTGCCGTCGCGGATCTTGACGTGGATGCAGTCGATGAACAGCACCGGATACACCGGGCGGATTCCACTGATCGAAGCGAATCCTTTCCCGAGAGGATTACGATGCCCAGGTATGCGTGGAACAAGTCACCACAGGAGGACAAGCGCCGCTACTTCGAGCTGATCAGACAAGGCCACTCAGGATCGAAGGCGGCAGCAATGGTCGGCGTGTCGCTGAGCTGTGGGTCGTTGTGGTTCATAGACGCTGGCAGTGTGTCTTATGTCGAGAGTCCGATCAGTAGCCGTTACTTGAGCCAAGACGACCGTATCGAGATCGCCGACGGGCTGGCCCGTGAGGAGTCGGTCAAGACGATCGCGGAACGCATCGGCAAAAGCTTCCAGTCGGTGTACAAGGAGATCGCACGCAATCGAAAATCGGATGGTCGCTACCAACCGTGGTATGCCCACAACCAGGCACACCAGCGTCGACGACGCCCGAAAGTGCGTGTGTTCACCCACGATGACACGCTGCGTCAGCTCGTCGCCGCTAAGCTCGGCAAGCGCTGGTCACCGGCACAGATCAGTCGATGGCTGCGGCGACGCTACCCACGCCGCACGGCGTGGCACGTGTGCGTTGAGACGATCTACGAAGCGGTGTACCGCGGACTGGTCCTGGCTGCGACTGGCGGGTCTTTGCGCACCGGCCGGACTTATCGCCGGCGCCGTGGCCGCGGACGATCCCGGGACGGTTCGCTCAAGCAATCAACGAATATGACGCCCATCGCGCAACGGCCAGCCCACGTGGAATCACGTCGTCAGGTAGGGCATATCGAGGGCGACCTCATCATCGGCGCCGGCCAGAGATCGGCGATCGCGACACTCGTCGAGCGCAAGACGCGATTGACCATCCTGGTCGCGATCCGCGGTGGCCACTCCGCGCAAGTCGTCGGGGATGCTCTCATCGAGCGCTTCACACGGATGCCCGTCTCGCTGCGGCGGTCGCTGACCTGGGACCAGGGCAACGAGATGTTCCAGCACGAGCGCATCGCGGCCGCCACGGGGTTGAAGATCTACTTCGCCGATCCCCACTCGCCGTGGCAGCGGGGATCGAACGAAAACACCAACGGCTTGCTGCGGCAGTACTTCCCGAAGGGCACCGATCTAAGCTGCTGGACCCAAGACCAGCTCGACGAGGTCGCTGCCGAACTCAACGACCGTCCGAGGCTATGCCTGAACGACCGAACTCCAGCCCAAGCTGTGCGACGATGGTGGCACCCCACGACGAACCAATAATTCGCCACGATCAGTGGAATCCGCCCCGGGTCCAGCGGCCGGTTCTGCCACTCGGCCATGCGGTCCATCACCCGTTCGGTGATCGTCGAGATCGTCTGCTTGGACACCTCGGCGCCATAGACCTCGGCCATGTGCGCAGAGATCTCACCGGTGGTCAGTCCCTTGGCCGACAGCGAGATCACCATGTCTTCCACCCCGGTGAGCCGCCGCTGCCGCTTGGCCACGATCTTCGGCTCAAAGGAGGATTCCCGATCGCGGGGCACCTCCAGCTCGACCGGCCCAGCCTCGGTCAACACGGTCTTGGCGCGTCTGCCGTTGCGGGAGTTGCCGCTTCCCCGCCCGACCGAGTCATTCTTGCCGTAGCCGAGGTGGTCGTCCATCTCACCCTCGAGCGCGGACTCCACCACCAGCTTGGTCAACTTCGCCAGCAACCCACCCTCACCGGTGAGCTGCAGGCCATCGGCCCGCGCCTGATCCACCAGCTCCTGCAGCCTCGCGTCGCTGACACCCACACGTGCCGAGTTCGATTCATCCTCACGATCAATCACATCAGTCATAATGGTGCATCTCCTTTCAGAGTTACACCGTTGTTCTTACAGTCCCGGCCGCAGACACATGGAACTGCTCTGGAGGTTGCAGCTACTGCGATAGATCCCATTGGACTGGTGGTGAGGGATTATTCGAAACCTGCGGTATTCCTAGGTGGTCGGATCCGGCAGTCATCGTGTTCGAACCTCGTGACGTCTCATGCGTTGGTCCGGACAGAGGGAGATCGGGTGTGATGTCCGTCCGGTGCCTGCGAGCCGTTGTCGAACTAAGCTGGCCAACTCACCGCTTTCGGTCGATCAGCGAAATGGCGGGCACGGAGGGGTCCGTCGCTGTAGGGATTGCACGCAACGCCGAACGCCGCCCTGAGCAGCCAATATATTGCGTTTCTGGATATGCCTCGGGGTTGAGGGTGACCGCATCGGTCGGACTGCGGCCGAGAGGGAACGGGGTCGGTCCGCACTGGAGTCGGCAATGTGGCAGGCGCCCGGGAAGATCATCCTTCCCGGGGCCTGCAGGTTGTCCGTGCCGCTGATAGCGCTCAGGGCTGGCACGGACCGTTCAGGCGGGACGCTACGGAGTGTCGCTGTTTCCGGTGGCGGTTTGGAGTTCGGTGACGGTTTCGTCGATCCAGTCGCAGATGTAGTCACGCACCATGGGCATGTTGTCGATGCTGCAGTGCTCGACGCCCCCTTCGCGATCGGTGAAGATCTTCAGCTCCCGTTTGGGGCTGTTGACGAGGTCGTCGAAGAGGTTGTGGGCGTATTCGAGGGGAATCTGCCGATCGTGCGCGCCGTGGACGACCAGGAAGGGGACCTCGACTCGGTCCATGATTCCGCGCAGGGTCACCTTCGGGGCGATGGCGAGGAACTCGTCCATGTCCTTCGCGCCCCACACCCAGCGCACGTGTTCCCAGTAGTGGGGCACGGGCCGGTCACCCTGGTTCTCGAGGCGGCGCAGCTGGACCTGGCCCCAGTCGTAGTTCGCGCCCCACGCGACGCTGAACCTGATCCGCGGCTCGAAGGCGGTGGCCCGGGGCCCGTAATACCCGCCCAGCGACCAGGCGAGCATCCCGATCATGGTGCTGTCGATGTCCTCGCGCTGTTCGAGCAGGTCGATGCAGGCGGCAGCCCACTGTTCGCTTTCGGGGATGGCGGTCATCGCGCGCAGGCGGAGGGCTTCACCGGCGCCGGGGGCGTCGACCATCAGCGTGGAGATCCCGCGGCGCCGCAATTCGTCCGGGGTGCCGGAGCCGTAGAACTGTTCCTTGGTGCTGTCGAGGCCGTTGAAGAAGATCACGCACGGGGCCGGGCCGTCGGTGTCGGCGCGCATCAGGATTCCGGGGAAACTGCCATCGCCGTAGGGGATTTCGACGCGTTCGGCGGGCTGGTCGGTCAGTTCGAGGAATTTTGCGAAGCTGGCCAGGGTCTTGGCGTAGGCCTCCTTCCGCGGCGCGTAGGAGTGGTTCTGCATGCGTTCGGCGGTTTGGTAGTAGACCGCGGCGCGGCGGTGCTTCTCTCCGGCGCTGTGGCGGCGGCCGAGTTTTTCGTCTTCGTCGGCGAGTTCGACGAGGGTGTCGGCGATGCCGCACCAGGAGGTGAAGAACGCCTGGGTGGCTTCGTCTTCGGTTTGTTCGCCCGCGTCGACGAGCGGGCGACAGGCGCGGTCGACCTCGCCGATCAGACCGCCGGTCGCCAGGGCGAGTCCCGCGGACAGGTTCCACACATACTTACCCGGTACGGGTTCGAACATTGTTGTCTTCTTTCATCATTGCTGGTCAGGTGGGTGGTGGTCCCCACTGGTCGAGCGGGGTAGGCGCGGGGCGCTGTTCGCGTGGCCGGCCCGCTCGGTGGATGGGGGTTATCGACTCAGGCCGAGCGCGGCGTAGGTCTGTTCGACGGTGGCGATCTCGTGGCCGAGTTCGGTGGCGAGTCTGACCGCGCGTTCGACGAGGGGGGTGCTGCCCTCGGCGAGCTGTCCCTTGCCGAGGTAGAGGGTGTCCTCGAGTCCGGCGCGGGCGTTGCCGCCGAGCGCGAGAGCGATCGCGGTCAGCTCCAGGTTCGTGCGCCCGATCGCGATGACCTGCCAGATCGCGCCGTCGGGTAACCGTTTGACCATGGTCAGCAGGTTGTCGGCGGTGGCCGCCATCCCGCCCTGCACGCCGAGCACGATCGAGAACTGCAGCGGCTCGGGAAGCAGTCCCTTGTCCCGCAGCCGGAGGCACGCCTCGAGGTGACCGGTGTCGTAGATTTCGAGTTCGGGTTTGACGCCGAGGTCACGCATCTTCGCCGCCATCCGCTCGACACCGGCGGGTGGGTTCAGGAATTCGCCTTGCCCGAAGCTCATCGAGCAGGGGTTCAGGGTGGCCATCTGCGGGGCCAGGTCGATCAGCTTCTCGCGTTCGTCGAACGGGACGGTCAGTCCCACGCCGGTGGACATCTGGATCAGGATCGGGCACCGCTCGGCGATCAGGTCCATCACCTTCCGTCCGATCGCCAGGTCGGCGGTCGGGCGTTGCTGCTCGTCGCGCAGGTGGATGTGCGCGACGGAGGCGCCGGCCCGGAAGCCGGCTTCCACGGCGTCGGCGATTTCCTCGGGGGTGGTCGGCAGGTGCGGATTGTCGGCCTTGGTGGCGATCGGCCCGGTCGGTGCAACGGTAATGGCAACGCTCATGTCAGTGAACTTTCGGTACGGGGTGTGCTGCGACGGGTGGGCGGTGACGGGCCGGGATCGGCTACACGGGGGCGGGCACCCACAGGCCCTTGTCCGGGTCGTTGAACATGGCAGGGATCATCTGCTCGGTGATCAGCCCGCCGGTGCCCCACTGGTCGGCGGCCTCGGGTTTGGCCTCGAAGCGCCGCGGCTCCCAGGTGTCGTCGTCTTCGATCTTCTCGAGTTCGGTGGTGTATTCGACGACGTTGCCTATGGGGTCGAGGAAGTAGGAAAAGGTGTTGTCCCCGGCGCCGTGCCGTCCCGGCCCCCAGATCGGGGGTTGGCCGGCGCGGGTGAGACGGCCGGTGCCGCGCATGTATTCGTCGATGCCCCGCATCTCGAACGAGACGTGGTTGAGGGAAGTGTGCGGGCCCTGGGAGATCGCGAGGATGTGGTGGTCGGTGCGTACTCGCATGAAGCACATGTGGTCTTCGAGCCAGTCCGAGAGCCGGAACCCGAGGTGCTGCTCGTAGAAGGTTTTGGTGGCGACGACGTCGGTGGAGTTGATGACCACGTGGCTGAGCTTCTGGGGAATGGATTCGCGCGGCTCCAGCGCCCGGGCCTGCCGTTCCTCGACATCGCTCGACACCTCGATCAGCCGGCCGTCGGGGTCGAAGAAACGGAAACCGTAGCCGCCACCGGGGGTGTCGAGTCGTTCGGGTTCGCGCACCAGCGTGATGTCGGCGGCGCCCAGGCGCTGGGCGAGCGCGTCGACGTCGGCTGTGGTGTCGACGGCGAAGGAGATCAGGTCCAGGCGTTTGTCGGAGTCTTTGCGGACCCGCACGATGTAGTGCTCCGGGTGGGCCGGCGTGCCGAAGAAGGCGAGCCCGTTGTCCTCGGCGACCAGCTCGAGACCCCAAGTGTTGGTGTAGAACTCGACCGAGTCGTCGAAGTTCGGTACGGCCATTCCCACGTGCCGGACATGGGTGATTGGCGATTTGGCGGGTGCAGACATAGTGTCCCTCGGTTCTAGATGGAGGCGGTGGATCAAGGAGCCAGGCGCACCTCCGAGACCGCGCAGCACAGTGGGCACTGCTGTCGGCGAGGAGGTGGATGCCCCGAGTACGTCGTGGGCTCGTCGATATCACCCGACGCTAGTGCCCCCGATCACACAGGTGTTATCGATTCTCATCGATCTGAGTCATCACTGATGTCGATACTCAGGTGTCGAGGGCGGCGGCTGCCTGACGAATCCGCTCACGCAGCCAATGGTGCGCGGGACTGTCCTGGTGGCGTGGACTCCAGAACATCGCTTCGGTGATCGAGGTCAGCTCGACCGGCGGTTCGAGCAGCCGAATCTGCGCTTGGGCGGCGAGGCCGCGGCCGAGGCGCTCGTGGAGGAGCGTGAGGAACCGGGTGCCGCGCAGCATCAGGGGGGCGACGACGAAACTCTGTGTGGTCACGTCGATGGCGCGGTCGACTCCCCGGGCGCGCAATTGCAGCTGGGCTGCCGACGGCAGCGGACCTCCGTCATACGCCAGGTACGGCAGGGTTTCGAATTGCTCGCGGCTGATGGTCTCACCGATCTCCGGGTGGTCGATATCGATAGCGCACACGAGCCGGTCCTGGAACAGGTCCTCCGACAGCAGCGGGGCGCCGGATCGTTCGATCTCGCGGGGAACGATGAACAGGTCGATCTGACCACGGCGAAGCTGGTCGGCGTAGTCGCCGCTGATCGGACGCACGTTGATCCGCACGTTCGGCGCTTCGGCCGCGAGCTCGCTGAGCAGCGACCGCAGCAGAACCAGCAGCACGTAATCGCTGGCCAGCAGGGTGAACGTTTGCTGGTCGACCGCGGGATCGAAGGTGCGGCGTCGCCCCAGTGCGCCTTCCATGATGGACAACGACTGACGGATCGGTCCGGTCAGGGATTCGGCGACCGGAGTAGGGACGAACACCCGCCCGTCGCGCACCAGGAGGGGATCGTCGAACAGCTTGCGCAACCGCGCCAGGGACGCACTCATGGCGGGTTGCCCCACCGACATGCGTTCGGCCGCACGGGTGACACTCCGCTCGGCCATCAGCGCGTCGAACGCGACGAGCAGATTCAGATCAACGCGCTGCAGATCGCGCACCTGCCACCTCCCAGACTCCTCGAGTATCAACCTTATCGATGTATGGCATCGACAGGAATCACTTGGCGGCGTGTGTTCCATGTCATAGCGTGGGGTTCCGGCGAGCCGGCGCATAGCACGAAGCCCTCGCCCGCGATCCCGATCTGAGTTGGTCAGCGCCCAGTGCACTGCCCCCGCCCAGCACCCCCCAAGGAGTTCCCATGTTGGTCCAGAAAGTTCTCGTCGTCGGCGCCGGAATCGGCGGACTGGGGGCGGCCGCACTGCTCGCCCGGCGCGGTGTCCAGGTCGAGGTCATCGAAGCCCGCCCGGATTCCTCCGTCCTCGGAGTCGGGATCAACCAGCCCGCAAACTCGCTGCGGGCACTGGCGACGATCGGGGTCCTCGACGAATGCCTGAACGCCGGATACGCCCACAGCGGCAACACCTTCTTCGACTGGCACGGCAATCTGATCGTCGACTGTCCGTCCCGCCTCGGCGGCGACGACGTCCCGGCCAACAGCGCCCTCTCCCGCGCCGAGCTGAAGCGAATCCTGCTGCGCGCCGCCGAAACCGCCCAGGTCAAGATCCGCTACGGAGTCACCGTGGAGGACCTCACCGACGAGGGTGATCGGGTCCTGGTCCACAGCAGCGACGGTGCCCGCGACTTCTACGACCTGGTAATCGGCTTCGACGGGGCGAAGTCGACGATGCGTGAACTCGTCGCCGGCCCCGGGCACGACCCGGTGTTCAGCGGCTACGGGGTGTGGCGCAAGACCATGCCTCGCGACCCGTCGGTCTCCAACACTCTTCTCTTCCAAGGTGATCGGACAAAGGCCGGAGTCATCCCGCTGTCCGAGGACTCGATGTATCTGTTCCTGGTCACTCCCGAACCGGGCAACCCCCGCCACGACCGGGCCGACTTCGGAACCCTGCTCACCGCGCGCCTCGCCGGCTACGAGGGACTCATCGGCGATCTCCGAGACGCCATCGACGGCCCCGACGGCATCGTCTACAGCCCGCTGAGCGAGGTCCTGCTCCCCGCACCCTGGAACCGCGGCCGCCTGATCGTTCTCGGCGACGCCGCGCACATGTGCGCACCTCATCTGACCCAGGGCGCCGGCATGGCCCTCGAAGACGCCGTCGTACTGGCCGAGGAACTCGGCCGCGGCACCGACCTCGACGAGGCCATGACCGCATTCACCGCCCGCCGATACCAGCGCGTCAAACTCGTCCACGACGCCTCGCATGCCATCCTCGCCGGCGAAATGGCCATCGACGCCGCATCGATCCCGGCCGCCTGCGCGCACATGCGCGAAGCGCTCCCCGCCCAGACCGCGGCCGTCGAAGACGCTCTGAATCAGCCGTTCTGAGCACGTCAGAGCTATCAGTCCACCCCAATATCCCGAGGCACTTCACCATGCGCACCCTGATCGACATCTCCGTACCCCTCAAGACTGGGATCGCCTCCGACCCACCGGGTTTGCTCCCACAGATCGACTACCTCACCCACCAGGACACGGTCGACGACATCCTCGCCTTCTTCCCCGGCGCCACCAGAGCAGATCTACCGGACGGCGAAGGGTGGGCAATCGAACGCGTCTCGATGACCACCCACAGCGGCACCCACCTCGATGCGCCCTACCACTACGCCTCGACGATGAATCGTGGTCAGCGCGCGATCACCATCGACGAGGTCCCACTCGACTGGTGCCTGCAGCCCGCCGTGAAACTCGACTTCCGGCACCTCGACGACGGCTACGTCGTCACCCCCGACGACATCGACACCGAACTCGCCCGCATCGGCCACACCCTCAGCCCCCTCGAGATCGTCGTCGTCAACACCGCGGCCGGCACCCGCTACGGGCACGACGACTACGTATCCACAGGCTGCGGAATCGGGCATGACGCCACCGTGCACCTACTCGAACAAGGCGTACGCCTGACCGGAACCGACGCCTGGAGCTGGGACGCACCCTTCACCTACACCGCCGAACGGTACGCCCGCGACCACGACGGCTCGGTGATCTGGGAAGGCCACAAGGCCGGACGACAGATCGGCTACTGCCACCTCGAAAAGCTGCACAACCTCGAAAACCTCCCCTCCACCGGGTTCCAGGTGTCCTGCTTCCCCGTGAAAGTCCACGGCGGATCTGCGGGCTGGACACGAGCCGTCGCGATCGTCGACGCCCCTTAGTGGTTCCGCCCATAAGTTCGTTGGGGGTTCAGGTCCAGGCCGTCGGGTCGTTGAGGTAGAGACCGCAGACGGTGTCGAGGGCGTCTTCTGGGAGTCCGGCGGTGTGGCCGTTGGGCAGGAAGGAGTCCTCGTATCCGTCCTTGCTCGCAAGGTAGGCCGCGAAGCCCCATTGGGAGGCGGACCCGCCGTAGCGTAGTCGCATCAATGGCTGGGTATCGCCGTCGACGAGTTCACCGGTGACATAGGCGAACTGGCCACGGAACCGAACTCCGACACCGGTCAGCTGTGGCCAGCGTTCGCGTGCGCGTTGGGACAGGCGCTGTTGCAGCGACGTCTTCGTGGACTGAGGAGGCGTGGCCATGATCACTGATCCTGCCCGACCGGCGCGTCGCGAGCCAGTCCGCCGGGTGAAACTCGAGACTGAAGTGACTATTGGGAACTTCGGTTTGGGGTATGAGCATTGCCTTTGATCAGTGCGGATCCGGTCAGGGTGACCGGATCCCAGCGCCGCGAGCTGAATCGTTTGCTTCGAGCCGGGCGCACCGAACAGCGTCTTGTGCTGCGCGCCACCATCGTTTTGTGGGCTGCGGATCGGTGCCCAAGTGCCGCGATCGCCCGGGCGTTACGCGTGAGTGTGGAGACCGTCCGCAAGTGGCGGGGCCGTTGGAACGCCGCGCCGGGCGTGGCGTCGTTGGGAGACGCGAAACGGTCGGGTCGGCCACCGAAGTTCACCCCGGTGCAGGTCACGCGGGTCAAGGCGATGGCCTGCACACCCCCGAAGGAGTGTGGGGTGCCGTTGGCCCGTTGGTCGTGTCCGGAACTGGCCCGCCACGCCGTCACCGACGGGATCTGTGCGTCGATCTCGCAGGCCACGATTCGCAGGTGGCTCTCCCAAGACGCCCTCAAGCCCTGGCAGCATCAGTCGTGGATCTTCATCTCCGATCCGAACTTCGCCGCCAAAGCTAGCCGTGTGCTCGACCTGTATGCCCGGGTGTGGGATGGGGAACCTTTGGGCGAGCACGATTATGTGATCTCCTCTGACGAGAAGACGTCCATTCAGGCCCGCTGCCGCTGTCACCCCCCACTTCCACCCGGCCGCTCCCGGACGATGCGGGTCAACCACACCTACAAGCGGCGCGGCGCCGTCGCCTACCTCGCTGCTTACGATGTGCACCACGCGAATGTCTTCGGTCGCTGCGAGGACACCACCGGCATCGTTCCGTTCGCCCGTCTCGTCGAGCAGGTCATGACCCAAGCGCCCTACGCGTCGGCGGAGCGAGTGTTCTGGATTGTGGACAACGGCTCGTCACACCGGGGGCAAGCGGCGATCGACCGGCTTGCCGAACAGTTTCCCAACGCGATCATGGTCCATACACCGGTGCACGCGTCGTGGTTGAACCAAGTCGAGATCTTCTTCTCCATAGTTCAACGAAAGATTGTCTCGCCCAACGACTTTACTGATACCGACGAAGTCGCCGCACGATTGGCGGCCTTCGAGACCCACTACAACCGGGCAGCCCGACCGTTCAAATGGAAGTTCACCACCGGCGACCTCGCCGATCTGCTCGCCAGGCTCGACCGCCACGAACGCGACCATGATCAGCCCGACAAAACAGCCGCTCAAGCCCGTGCCGCATGACCCCCAACGAACTTATGGGCGGAACCACTTAGGACCCGACCCGACCCGACTCGACCACGACCACGACCACGACCACGACCACTACCACTACCACCCAGGAGTACACAGTGACGGTTCCGCTTCGATGGATCGTTCTCATCGGCTGCTTCATCGCCTACCTCTTCGACGCCCTCGAAATCGTCATCCTCTCGCTCGCGCTGCCCTCGATGCGGCCCGATCTCGCCATCTCCGTGCCACAGGGCGGACTGCTCGCGACCGCCACCCTCCTGGGCATCGGCGTCAGCGCCATCACCGCCGGTTGGTTCTCCGACCGATACGGCCGCAAGAAGCCACTCATCCACTGCCTGACCGTCTTCGGAACTCTCTCCGCCAGCCTCGCCTTCGCCAGCAACTACGAGCTGATCCTGGCGATCAGATTCCTCTCCGGATTCGGCCTCGGCGGGGTATGGGCCATCGTCGCCGCCTACGTCGTCGAAACCTGGCCGGCGCAATACCGCGGCCGCGCCGTCGCCTTCGTCCTCAGCGCATTCCCGCTCGGCGGTGCACTGGCCGCCGTGATCGCCACCCTGGTTCTGCCGTCCTGGCGAATGATGTTCTTCATCGCCGGCGCCGGCGTCATCATCCCGATCCTGATCGTGCTCCTCGGCTTCAAAGAATCCCAGGAATGGCTCCGCACCCGGCAGGCAGGTGACACCGAGGTATCCGCCACACCCGTTTCCCAGATATTCTCGCGCGAATATCTCCGCGTCACACTGCTCGGCACCGCCGTCTGTGCCTTCTCACTCGTCGCCTGGTGGGGCGCCTCCACCTGGCTGCCGACATTCCTGCACGAGGACAAGAACGTGCCGATGCCCACCGTCGCACTCTTCATGACCGTTCTGAGCCTGGGCATGTTCCTCGGCTACAACGTATTCGGGGTGATCGCCGACAAGATAGGCCGGAAGAAGGCAATCATTATTTCCCTCACCGGGACCGGACTCCTGCTCCCGTTGTACGCCATCGCCGCGAGCGAAAGCACGCTGCTGTGGCTCGGCCCGGCCTTCGCGTTCTTCGCCGCCTTCACCGGGCTGTTCGGCTCCTACCTGGGAGAACTATTCCCCGCACATATTCGCGCCACCGGCGCAGGATTCTGCTTCAACGTCGGCCGCGGCATATCCGCCCTCGCCCCGCTCATCCTCGGATCATTGGCCGCAACGGTCGGGTTCAGCTCCGGATTCGTAGTCTGCGGCTGTTTCTTCCTCGTCGCCGCCGTCCTGATGATGGCACTCCCCTCCACCGACACACGCGAACCCAGTCGACAAGCCCCGAGCCCAGCCAAACCACCCATCCACTCACGCTAGTCAAGGAAATGACCGGGGATCGTCCCCGCTGGGAGTCCGCTGACGAATCGCGGCGACGATCCCAGGTCCGGCAGGCGAGACCACTAAACTCGGCGAGGGGCTAGTACGGTTGCGGCGCCGCAGCCGACACTCGGTGCGGTCGCCAGCATCGGTGTTCAGCCGGATGCGCGCCGAATTGGTACTGCCGACGAAGACGCACTGGGAGAGCACGGCGTTGCTGGCGCCAACCGATTCAGTCGCAGATTGCTGTTACCCATCTCCGAGTGTGTTGAGTTGCCGAGCTGAGAGGTAGTGGCTCCAGTCGCGTTGAGCCAGTCGCGTCCATCAAACGGCAGTAGTGATGTGGATACCCAACAGATCAGCGAGGACGGGGGCGGGCAGGTCGTCCGCCAGATCAATCAGGGCGGCAACACGACTCGCCCCGGCGTGGATGCCTGCCTGGTTGAGATGTCTCCTGATCGTGCCTGGACCGGTATGTTCTCCCGGCCGAGCGCCGCCCCTTCGACCAGCCCACCTGCCACCACCAGAAGTAGCGCCAGTGCCGCATCCCAGCCCCTCGGCTGACCGCCGAGAACGTGCTGGGACAGCTTCGCTGCAACGGCGGCAGCGGTCATGCCGACGGCCTCGGCACTCGCGCACAACGCAATCCAGCGCTTTCCCGACAACCCACGGGCACCACCTTCGAACGGTGTGTGGTCGGTTCGCTGTCGACCCCACCCAAATGCCGTCATCGCCGCTCCCCCCGGCGAGCCTCCGCGCGGACGGCGCCGGTCCACCGGTCGGTATCGGGCCGGCCGCCGGTGTCGCGATAATGGCAGGCGCCGTAAGCTATCGCCCCAGCGAATAACCGGTGGTCGCGTACGTCTGCTGGGGCCCGCAATCGCTGGACAACCCGCGGCTCCCGGATCACCCGACGCAGGTCGTTCGCCACCCGCGGCGACAGTATGGTGCTCCTTATACACGCAGAGGGCACCGAGAACGCCCACACGACCTTGGCCTCCAGGTGCGAGCGCAGACGGTCGATCATATCCGCGGCAGCGGGCAACCACTGTCTGTTGTGAATAGCACTACCGGGCACCACCTCGTAGTCATTCACTTCGGCGATGTCGGCGCAGGACTGCAGACCCACGTCATGACCGGCCGAGTCGAGCCCCGCCGTGATGCGTTCGGTGATCGCTCGTGCCGAACCCGTCGCGCTCGCGTGCCCGTCGAGTATCTTCATCGTCTCGTCCTTTGCATGATGTGCCGCAACGAAGTTGCGGGCTTGTCCAGTGCGCCGGTAGCCGATCTGGTCATGTGCTTTCTCTGGAGCGTGCCGGGGAGGGCGGTGGTGATCGCGTCGCCGCCACCGAACGCAATGTCCCGTCACGGTCACCGGCAGTGGGAGCCCTATCGCTGGTCGCCTGCCAGCCGGGGCAGGGTCATTCGTCGCCCGGTGACGTGCTCGATGTCGAGGACGAGGTAGCAGTCCGAGGACCGGACCGTCCACGGGGAGGGACCGGAGTGGTCGAACCCGGACAGATACTCCGAGCCCGTGGCGGTACGGGCATGGCCGAGAACGACCACACTCCACCCGTCGCGGGTTCCCGACTCGACATGCCCGGCCTCGAACGCGACGAACGTCCGATCGAAGCGGCCGAACCAGGACTCGTTGTCGGTCGCGATGATGATCTCGGCGCGGGGGGCGGCGAAGGTCACCAGCCGCACCGCGGGCAGGGCGTCCTCGGTGTAGAGCAGACGACCCGTGGGCACCGACCGCAACGCGTGGACGCATTCGGTCGGGGTCAGGGTGCCATTACGGCCGGAGGTACGCATTGCGTGGTCTTCTTTCCAGGCGCGACGGTCGTGTGCGTGCGTCTACTCCGTCAGCATGAGCGTTTGTTCCCCCCGTGGTTAGAGTCCTAAGTCGTTCGCCTGCCGCGGCAGAGACCCCACCAGGAGCATCGCCCACCCGTCGCGGGGTTTGACCTCGACGACAAGGGGATATCCTCGGGGTGTACGCGCCGCCGTCGGCTACGTCGCCCGCGCCTGTACGGCGGGCGAGTCAGGAAGCGGCGCAGAAAGCTGGTAGACGATGCCAGGAGACGACGAATCGCTCCTGCTCGACACTCTCTCGCAGTTGCGGCTTCGTCAGATGCTGACCGAGCGGCAGGACCGCATCGAGCAGATGACCGCCTCCCGGGAACACTTCGACGGACTGCTCGAGGCGATGCTCACCGTCTCGTCCGGGCCTCGACCTCGCTGCGACCCTGCGGCGGATCGTCGACGCGGCCATCAGGCTGGTCGACTGTCGATACGGAGCCCTCGGCGTGCTCAACCACAGCGGAGACCGATTGCAGGAATTCGTCTACGCGGGCGTCGACGACGAGACTCGCCACCTGATCGGGGAGTTGCCGACCGGGCACGGCCTGCTCGGCCTGCTCATCGACCGCCCCGCACCGCTACGCCTGGACGACATTACCGGGCACCCCGCGTCTGCGGGGTTTCCCGCACATCACCCGCCGATGCGCACCTTCCTCGGTGTGCCGGTCCACATCCGCGGGCAGGTCTACGGCAACCTCTACCTCACCGACAAAGCCGCAGGCCAGTCCTTCACCGAGGACGACGAAGGCCTCATCCAAGCCCTCGCGGCGGCGGCCGGGATCGCCATCGACAACGCCCGCCTGTTCGAACAAGCCCGTCAGCGCCAGCAGTGGCAGCAGGCCACCAGCGAGATCCGCGGCGAACTGCTCGCCGCCATCGACCCCAGCGAGGTGCTCGACCTGATCGCACGCCGGGCCCGCCACCTGGCCGGCGCCGACCACGTCCTGATCGCCCGACCGGACGACCTCGACCAAGTTTCCGCCGACGTTACCGCCCTCACCGTGACCGCGTACGCAGGGAACGATCCGAGCGTGCCCGGGTTGCGGATCGGTGTCGACGACACGGCTACCGGGCGGGTCTACCGCACAGGGAACCTGATCCAGGTGCCGCAGATCAGCGATGCCGGCCCGCATGGTCCGGCTTCGCTGCTGCCGTTGCGGGTGTCCGCCGACTCGGTGACCGGGGTTCTCGCCCTCGTCCGCAATCGCGGCCGGGAACCGTTCGACGACCGCCAACTGCCGCTGGCCGCGGCGTTCGCCGACCAGGCCGCCCTCGCGTTGAAACTGGCCGATGATCAACGCCAGCTGGCGGCCGTGTCGCTGATCGCCGAGCGGGACCGGATCGCCCGGGATCTGCACGACCACGTCATCCAACGGTTGTTCGCGCACGGACTGCACCTGCAAAGCGCCCAGGCCCGCAGCCGCGTCCCCGAGGCCCGGCGCCGGTTGTCGGAGATGATCGACGACGTTCAAGACATCATCACCGATGTCCGCACCGCCATCTTCGACCTGCACGGCGGGGAGGACGACGGGTTCGCGCTGCGCCCGGCGTTGACCGCGATCGTTACCGAACAAACCGGTGAGAGCGGATTGCGCACCACGATGCGCATGTCCGGGCCACTGAGTGTGGTCACTGGACCCCTCGCCGACCATGCCGAAGCAGTGCTGCGGGAAGCACTGAGCAACGTCGTACACCACGCCCACGCCCACCAGGTGGATGTCACTGTCTCCGTCGACGACGACCTCACCATCTGCGTCACCGACGACGGCATCGGCATCGCGCCGGCCTCCACGCGCAGCGGCCTTCACAACCTCACTGCCCGCGCCGAACAGGCAGGCGGCACCTGCACCCTCACCACCCCCGCCCCCGGCGGAACCCGCCTGACCTGGACCGCACCCCTGCCGGAAGTGTCAGGGGCAGAGTGAGTTTCGCCCGTTCCGCGTTCAGGCGCGCGTAGGCTCAATGATGTGTAATGGCGCACCGCGCCGCAGCCCTGGGCCGAGTAGTTCCGGGCCCGAGCTCGTCCCGCGATCACTGCGGGCTATCGGCCCCCGCCGATCCGAGCCCACCCGCGAGCGCGCCGGCCAGGCCCAGGCCACCGAGTTGCAGTGCGCGGCGGCGGTTGATCGGTTCCGTCAGTCGCAGTCGTCGAGCATGCGCAGCCGGTCACCGAACTCCTCGGCGTCGATCTCCCCCGGGTGAAACGTTCCTCGAGGATCTCGCGGGCCCGGGTATGTCCGGCCGGCGGCGCGAGGTGTCCGCGGTGCGGCCCGTGATGTGGCTGGCCGGTCGAGATGTTGCGCGATACACCAGCAGTCCCCCCACCACGACGAGCAGTACCGGCCCGGCCACCCGTTCGGTCGGAACGCCTGCGTCTGTCACCTCTAATAATACGCCGGGGGGTATCGATGAGTTACCTTCTCCGGACCGCTGTCGGCAGCGGCGCCGCACCCGGCTGGTCCCCACGTGCACGCGGGGACGGTGATCACCGATGCGTGCACGGCCGTCCTGCACCATCCCGTGGTCGCCAGGAGTTGCTTTCAGCGCTGGGCGGGCACCCCGATCCCACGGGTGCCCTTCGAGTTCTCGTAGTCGTCGTTGATCAGCACGGTGGTGCGGTCGGGTCGGTCGATCATCGAGGCGGCGACGGAGGCGCGGTAGCCGGAGGCGCAGTGCACCCAGACCTCACCGGTGGGTAGCTCGCTCATGCGGCCGAGGAGCTCGTGGAGGGGAATGTTGATCGCCCCGCCGATGTGGCTGCTGTCGTATTCGTTGCGTTGGCGGACGTCGAGGACGGTGATGTCCTTCTCGTGCAGTGCCTCTGTGAGGGCGGGGAAGTCGGCGACCCGGTAGGAGCGCAGTTCGGTGCCGGCGACGAGGGTGTGGATTTCGCCGATAGCGGCGCCGGTGAGGTCGTCGATGCCGATGCGGACCAGTTCGCGGCGGGCGTCGGCGACCTGGTCTTCGTTTTCGCCGATCAGGGTCAGCGGTGCACCCCACTGGTAGAGCCAGCCGAGGTAGGTGACGAACGAGTCCGACAATTCGAAGCCGAGGGTGCCGCCGAGGTGGCCGGCGGCGAAGGCGGTGCGCTCGCGCAGGTCCACGACCCATTCCCCGGCCGCGATGCGGCGGCGGAGCTCGTCCGGGTCGACCAGTTTGGGTAGCGACAAATCGACCGGGGCCGGTCCTTTGGTGTTGATCACCCCCATGTGCGCGTAGTAGGCCGGATACTCGGACAGTCCGGCGATCAGTTCGTCGACGTAGCTTTGCTCGTCCTGGGTCAGGGCGGGGTTGGTGGTGCGTTGTTCGCCGACGGTGGAGGAGTCGCCGGCGGCCGGGGTGGCGGCGCAGAAGCTGCCGAATCCGTGGGTGGGGTAGATCTTGGTGTCGGCGGGGAGCTCGTCGGCCAGGCGGCGCACCGAGTGGTACTGGGCGTGGGTCAGTTCCCGGGTGTGGGCCTTGCCGAGGAGGTCGGTGCGGCCGGTGGTGCCGAAGAGCATCGATCCACCGGTGAAGACTCCGCGGATGCCGCCGGTGGTCTCGCGCAGCACGTAGCTGACGTGGTGGTGGGTGTGGCCGGGGGTGTGCATGACCTGCAATTGGATCGGGCCCGCGTCGATGACGTCGCCGTCACCGACGGCGCGCCGCTGGTAGCCTACGTCGTCGCCGGTGGGGACGGCGTATTCGGCGCCGACCGTGCGGGACAGTTCGAGGCCGCCGGTGACGTAGTCGTTGTGGATGTGGGTTTCGAGGACGTGGGTGATTCGCACGCCCCGGTCCTGGGCGAGGGTGAGTACCCGGTCGATGTCGCGTTGCGGGTCGACGACGACGCCGACGGTGCCGGCGCTGATCAGGTAACTGCGATCGCCCAGACTGGAGGTCTCGATGATCGATACATCCATGACTCGTACCTTCCTCACATATTCTCTGGTGTTCGCATGCCCGGGAGGGCATAGGTGAAACGGTGTGATGCAAGCCGCCCGCGGCATCAGCGCAGCAAGATCGTGTCGATCAGCACGTAGGCGGCGACGGCGAAGACGAGGTAGGCGAACCACCGCTGCAGCCGGTCGGTGTCGACCTTGGTGCCGAAATGACCGGCGATCAGGGACCCGGCGATCGCGGTGCCCGCGAAGGCGGCGGTGATCGCCCAGTCGATGCTCGCGCCGCTCAGGTGCGAGATCAGACCGGCCGCCGAGTTCGCGACGATGATGATCAGCGAGGTGCCGACAGCGACCGACATGTCCAGACCGAGCATCAGCACCAGGGCTGGGATGATCAAGAATCCGCCGCCGACACCGAACAGGCCGGTCAGGAAGCCCACCGCGACTCCGGCTGGGATGGATCGGGGGGCGCAGCGGCGCCAGTCGATCCCCGAGTCCCCGACCTCGCAGGCCGTGCCGGTGTCGCCTCGGTCCATCAGCATCCGGATCCCGGCGACGACCATCACGGCGGCGAAACCGACCATCACCACCGATTGCGGCAGCAGGCGCCCGACCGCGCTGCCGGCGAAGGTGGCGGGAATGCCGCAGGCGGCGAATACCCCGGCCATGCGCCAATTCACTTGGTGCTCGCGAATTTTCGGGACGGCTCCGGCGAGGGAGGCGACACCGATCACGAGCAGGGAGATCGGAATGGCCTGTTCGAGGTCGAGGCCGAGGCCGAAGACCAGCGCGGGGACGGCCAGGATCGACCCTCCGCCGCCGAGGAGTCCGAGCAGGACGCCGATGATCGCCCCGAGCGCGAGTGCGACCGCTGTGTCCACATTCCTCCTTCCGCCGCCAACCCGGGGGCGCGGGGCAGGGTCTCGTTACCGGTCGCCGATGTCCCGGGAGAGGGAATCGATGGCGGCCTGCAACGCCGTGGTGGCGTCGTCGGCGACCGCTCCGAGCCCGGGTTGGTCGGCGACCTGGACCATCACCTGTGGGTTCATTGCGTCGATCAGCACCGTGCCCGGGTCGGCGGGGTCGGTGCGGACGACGACGTTGCACGGCAGGAGCAGCCCGATCTGCCGGTCGACGGTGACCGCGCGGTGCGCGAGCGGCGGATTGCAGGCACCGAGGATCAGGTAGTCCTCCATGTCTTCACCGAGTTTCGCCTTCAGGGTGGCCTTCATGTCGATCTCGGTGAGGACCCCGAAACCCTGCTCGGCCAGGGCTTTGCGGGTGCGGTCCACGGCGTCGGCGAACGAGGTGTGCAGGGTGGTCGACAGTGCGAGTGTCATGAGCGTGTTCTGCCTTTCTCTCGGCGACCTGAGATCAGGTCGGGCATACTGCGGTGCGCCGGGGCACACCGAGGCGGTGGAGCAGCGGGTTCGCGGCCTGCGAACCCGGTGAGCCGCAGCCACCGCGACGGAAAGACCAGTGCCAGTGCGATTCCCGCGAGCACCACCGTTCCGGCGAGCAGCGGCGCGATCCGTTCGCTCGTTCAGCCGCGCCGACGGGTCGCATCGGTCATGGTCACCTTTCGTCGACGGCGAACGGAGGTGGTGGCCGGACCGAGCCTCAGGCGAGGGCGAGGAAGAGCTTTTCGAGCTCGGCCTCGGTCATCGGTTTCTTGCCGTCCTCGGGCTCGCCGGTGAGGCATTCCCGTAGCCCGGTGGCAACGATCTTGAACCCGGCGCGATCCAGGGCGCGGGAGACTGCGGCGAGTTGGGTGACGACGTCCTTGCAGTCGCGTCCCTGCTCGATCATCGAGATCACCCCGGCGAGCTGCCCGTGGGCGCGGCGGAGCCGGTTGAGTACCAATGCAATGCTGTCTTCGTCGCCGACCATCATGGTTCCTTTCCTGAGACCTGATCACAGTATACCCCCGGGGGTACCAAGGGTGGGGTGGGTGCATTGTGTAATGCCCCACCCCACCCGCGGCCACGGTCCCGACGCTCAGTGGGAGAAGCTGATCTTCGGCAGGACCTTGCGCAGCCAGGCCGGTGACCACCAGGCAGCGAGCCCGGTCAGGCGCAGCAGCACCGGCAGCAGGATCAGCCGGATCAGCACCGCGTCGAGGAGCACGGCGACCCCGAGGATGATGCCCATCTCCTTCGGGGGCAACGGGTCGGCGAGGGCGAAGGTGAAGAACACGGCGACCATCACCGCGGCGGCGGCGAAGATCACCCGCCCCGAATGCGCCAGACCGTCGACGTGCGCGACCTTCGGATCCGCGGAACGTTCGTAGTGTTCCTTCGCGGTGGCCAGCAGGAACACGGTGTAGTCCATGGCAATCGCGAAAATCATCGCGAAGAAGAACACCGGCCCCCACCCGTCCAGGAACCCCTGGGGGGTGAAGCCGAGCAGGCTCGCGCCGTGACCGTCCTGGAAGATCAGCTTCGCGACCCCGAACGCGGCCGCAGTGGAGAGCAGGCTGACCACCGTGCCGAGGATCGCGATCAACGGGGCCCGCAGCGCCACCAGCAGCAGACCGAACCCCAGGATCAAGATGATGCCCACGATCAGCGGGAAATAATCGTTCAGCGCCTGCTGCAGGTCCAGATTCTCCGCGGGCGCCCCGCCGACCAACGCGCCTGGGGGCAGATCCGCGCGCAGGGTGTCGAGGATGGTGCCCATTCGGGCGTCGGAGGGATCGACGGTGGGCATGGCCTGCAGCATCACGTAGCCACTGCCGTCCGGGGCGGGCAGCGGCGGGGTCACCATCGCGATTCCGTCGGTTGCGGCGGCTGTCGTCCCGGTTTCCGTACCCTCCGCGGTGGGGGCGATGATCTGCAACATCCCCGGTGCGCCCTCGCCCATCTGGGCCTGGACGAGTTCGTAGCCCTGCCGGACCGGGGCATCGGTGGGCACCACTTCGATCGAGGGCATTGCGACCTTCAGCCCGAGCACGGGGACCGACAGCGCGATGAGCACGAGCAGCGAACCGATCGCGAACGGCCACGGGTGGCGATGCAGCAGCTCGCCCCAGGCGGCGAACCGCGGCGAGCGGTGCTGCTGCCTCTTCGCCCAGGGCAGCGAGCCGGCGTTGACCTTGTCGCCGAGCGTGCCCAGCACGGCGGGCAGCAACGTCAGGGTGGCCAGCAGGACGAAGAACACCGCCAGCATGATCCCGACGGCCATCGTGCGCACCGCCGGTGCCGGCACCAACAGCACAGCGGACAGGCTCACGAGCACGGTCAGCCCGGACAGGGCTACCGCCTTGCCCGCGGTGTCCATCGTCTCGGCCACCGCCGATCGTGGGTCACCACCGTTCTTCACCGCGTCCCGGAAGCGGGAGACGACGAACAGGGCGTAGTCGATGCCGAGGGCGAGGGCGAACATCATCGCGAAGTTCATCGCCCACACCGAGATCGGGGTGATCTCGTTGAGCAACACCAGCCCGCCTGCCGAGGCGACGAGTCCGGCCAGGGTCAACAGCAGTGGCAGCCCGGCGGCGGTGAGGGATCCGAACGCGAGCACCATGATCGCCAATGTCACCGGCCAGGAGAATAGTTCGGCCTGAATCATCGCGTCGTGGTTGGCCTTGTTGAAGTCGCTCCACAGCGCGGACGCCCCGGTCGGGTACACCTCGATCCCGTCGCCGGACAGTGCCGTCAGCTCCGCCTTGTGTACGTCGACGGCCTTGACCATGTCGTCGGTGCTCGCGTTCGCGCCCGCAATAAGAATGCCGGTGTGCCCGTCCGGGCTGATCGACATTCCCGGCCGCGGCGTGATCACCGCCCCGAACCGGGCATCGCCTGCGAAGACGGCGCCGACCTCGCGGAGGGTCTGTTGAACCCGCGGGCTGTCGACGGTCTGGGAGTCCGAGTGCACGACCACCTGCACCGCCGCCGAGGAGTTACCGCCGAAGTGCTGCTCGGCGAGTTGACGCACCTGCACCGACTCCGAGCCGTTGGCCTGCCACCCGGCACCGGCCAGCGAGCCGAACACCGACGGCGCCGCCGCACCGAGCGCGACCAGCACGATCAACCACACCCCGAACACCATTTTGGTATGGGTGGCCATCGCCACGCCCATTCGGCCCAGCACCCCACTCTCGGCGGTGGTCGTGGTCGTGGTCGTGGGCTGGTCGCCGTCGACGGTGGTACTGCGCGTCATCTGCGGTCTCCTTGACGATCTGAGAGGAACAATCTGGTCGAGAAAGGGGCGGGGCGATCAGCGGTGGGCACATGAGCCGCCATCACCGGTGTCGAGGAGCCGGCCCGCCGCGGCCCACCCAGAGGTGCCCCCGGCCACCGACACCGCGGGCCGTCCGGCAGTCATGAGGATTCGTGCCCCCTGAAGGCTCCGGTTCCCGGACGCACAGATCACGTACACCACCGCGCCGGCCGGGATTTCCGTTACCCGGTCGCCAAGCTGTCCCAACGGCAGCAACTGCGCGCCGGGCACGTGCGCATTCCGGTATTCCCACGGCTCTCGAACGTCGACGACGGGTGCTCCCGCCGCCCACGCGTCGGCGAATTCACCGATCTCGATTTCACGCATGACACGCCTTTCATACCCTAGGGGGTATCGAATATATTTGACTATGTTACCCAGGGGGGTATCCATGCAATCCTTCGGGTGGCGGGCACCGGCGACGTTGGTGCGCACCACTGGCGCATGGCGGCTTCCCTGACCGCCGGCGCGAGTGCGGGCTCCTCGGTTGCCGCGCGGCAGCAGCCCGATCTGCCGGTTGGGCTTGACCGCTCGATCCGCGGGCGGGGAGTTGCAGGTGCGGAGGGTGGCATTGCGTTCCGTCCTCTCGCCGAGCTTCGCCGGAGCGCCGTCCTGCATGGCGATCTCGGTGCGCGCCGAATCCCTGCTCCGTCGACGAGTCCCGTCCTCGTCGACGGCACCCTCGAGTGTGCGGTGGCCGGCAGTCGAGGTGGCGAGGGTCTGTCGGCGAGGCGGGTGGGTCGTGCGGTCAGCGGCCGAAGAGTGTGCCGAAGAATCCGGATTTCGCCGGGGGAGCGGAATTGTCCTCGCAGGTGCACTTCTGGGATTCGGGCACGGCGTTCATGACACCGTCGACGTGTGCACCGCAGCCTCCCCACGTTGTCTTTCCGCAGCCGGGGCACGTAACTGGATAACACATGGTGGGTTCCTCCTCGGAATGCCGCTGATCGTAACGAAACAAACTATACCCCTAGGGGTATCTATTCGCGGGAGATGTGCGGATGACCACACCTGTCCTGCGCCGGTTTCTTCCCGCCTCGGCATCGACAGTCATTGAGCGGCAACGGATCCGGGTCGCGGCGGTTCCGGTCGGATCCGCGGTGGCGCACAGTGCCTCAGTATGCCCAGCCGCCTGGTGGGCGCTCGGCAGGAATCGCTGTGATTCCAGCTATCGTCCGGGCGGATTGTTCTCGTGGCCAGGTTCCTGATCGGCGTGGAACTCGTTGAACGCGGCGAATGCTCGGGGTCCGTACACGGTGGCGGGCCCACCGTTCATCAGAATCGCGACGCCGATTGCCTCCGCTGCTTCCTGTGGTGTGCTGCCGTGCTCGGCGGCGCCGCGCGCGTGTGCGGCGATGCAGCCATCGCATTGCTTGCTCACGGCGATCGCGAGGGCGATCAGTTCTTTGGTCTTGGCGTCCAAGGCCCCGGGTGCCAGGGCGGCTTCGTGCAGTTGCCCGTAACCGGCGTAGACCTGCGGGATCGTGTGGCGCAGTGCCCGGGCGGGTCCCCGAAGTTCCTGTTGGACAGCCTTGCCGTAGTCCATGCTCTACCTCCGATTATTGGTGCTTGCGTTCGGTATCGATCTCATCGGCTCGAGGTCCGGCACGGGACGAGATCGAAAGCACCACCGGGACGGTGTAATCGGCGTGGACGAAACTGCCGTCGTCATCGAAGTGCCTCTTCTCCGGCGGGACATCAGGTCCCTGCTCCTGTCAGGGTGGCAGGGGACGACGGACCGCGCCAGGGCCGTTGGTCCCCGGGGCGACCGGGGACATCGCCCGACAGCCACCGATCGGGGAACCAGATCGCCGCGTCGGCCCGCGCGCCGTCATCGGGTCTGCTCGCCGGAGAGTTCGGCGGTGACGTGTGGGACGGGTATGGGCGGCAGGTTGTTGTGCGAGCGTGGCGCGTACTGCGGCCATGTCGAGCGCCTCGGGATCGAGCGGATTCCCGCGGCAGCGGCGATTTACTGCTCGGCTTCGGTGTCGACCTTGGCGTGCACGATATCGGGGTGCTTATCGAGGGAGCGTCAGGCCGGCACCTGCTGTGCGGCCCATGCGTTGTAGCCGCCGACGAGATCGCTGACCCGCTCGATACCGCGGGCGCGGAGCAGCGATGCGGCGACGCTCGAACGCCATCCACCGGCACAGTGCACCACGATCGGCTTGCCAGTCGGCAGCTCTTCGGCGCGGGACCGCAACTGCGCCAACGGAACCGGGATTGCACCGGGGATGACGCCGAAGTCGCGTTCGCCGGGGTTGCGGATGTCGACCAGGGTGATCGCATCGTCGGCGCGCAGCCGGTCGAGTTCGGTGACGGTGGTGCGCGGCGCCGTCTGGACGAGGTCGGCGAGTGCGGTGGGGAGGATGCCGCCGGTGTGGGTGCCCAGGTAGCCGATCACGTTGTCCGAGCCGATCCGGGCCAGGCGCATCGCCGCGTCCTGTTCCTCGCCCGGGTAGGTGATCAGCACGATCGCCTCGCCGACCTCGGCGACCATGCCGCCGGTTTCGGCGAACCGGCCGTCGAAGCCGACGTTGACCGCACCGCGCAGGTGTCCGGCGGCGAAGTCGTCGACGGTGCGGGCATCGAGTACCCGGGTGCCGGTGGCGAGTTCGGCGCGTACCCGGTCGGCGGACAATTCCGGGATCCGGCGGTGCTGGTCGAGTGCCGGGTGGGTGGACTTGTTCATGGCCGCGTCCACCGAGAAGTACGCCGGTACCGCGGGCTGGCCGTCGGTGATCAACGCGACGAATGCGTCCTCGCTCATCGGCTGAGCCGACGCGTTGGTGCGCCGTTGTTCCCCGATGGTCGAGGTGAGCTCCGCGGACAGGTTCTTGCCACAGGAGGAGCCGGCGCCGTGCGCGGGCATCACCGTCACGCCGTCGGGCAGGGCCAGTAGCGTGTCGTGCACCGTGTGGTACATCGCCCGGGCCAGGTCCGTGGTGGAGCCGTCGCCGAGGTTGACCAGGTCGGGCCGACCGACATCGCCGATGAACAGCGAGTCCCCGGTCAGGACCGCGGTCGGGGTGGCGTCCGCGGTTTCCCGGACCAGGACGCTGATCGATTCCCAGGTGTGGCCGGGGGTGGAGAGGATTTCGAGGTCGACTCGCCCGAGGGAAATGTGCTCGCCGTGCGTGAGGCGACGGATCGGGTAGTCGGTCTCGGCGGCCTCGCCGAAGCCGATCCAGGCGCCGGTGGCCTCGACCAATTCGAGGTGCCCGGAGACGAAGTCGGCGTGGAAGTGGGTGTTGATCACCCCGTCGATGGTCAGCCCGTGCGTGCGGGCGTCGTCGAGGTACTCGGTGATGTCGCGGCGCGGGTCGACCACGACGGCTCGCCCGGTGGATTCGTCTCCGATCAGGTACGAGGCGTGGGACAGGCACTCGATGTAGTACTGCTCGAGAATCATCGTGGTCTCCTCCGAAGTTGGCGGGATCTTTCTCCTTGTCCACAAGACTGCCATATACCCCACGGGGTATGCAAGTACCCCTGGGGGTATATGTCAGTCTTGCGGGCGAAATGCCCCCGCCGGTATCAATCGGCCAGTGGCCACGACAAAGAAGTCAATGCCTGCGTCCGGCATGGGCGTCCGGCGTGCCGGTGGTGGTCGTGCGCGAAGGCCACAGGTCCGTGCGGGCCCATGTACCGGGTGTGCGGGTGATGCCGCTGGGGGAGGTGACTTCCTGGTCTCACCGAGGTGCCGGCGGGGGAGATGGTGTGCGTGTATCCACGGGCGCAGCCTGGTCGCGCACCGATCTCACCGGCGCGGCGCGGGTGCTGCTGGGCCGCTTGTCCCGACGTCCCGCGGGGTCAGCCGCGGATGGCGCCGTCCAATGCTGCGTGGTCGGCCAGATCCTCGGCCAGGAACTCTCGGAGCAGGTCCACTGCTTGCACAATCTCTTGGCTGCGTAGCGAGTAGAAGACGTTGTTCTTGACGCGGCGCGTCGTCACGATGCCGCGCTCACGCAGGATGGTCAGATGCTGGCTGGCGTTGGACTGGCTGATGCCGGTTGCCTCGCAAAGTTCTCCGACGCTCAGTTCACGGTCGCGAAGTTCGTTGATGATGAGAAGGCGCTTGGGGTCGGCAATGGCTTTGCAGACCCTGGTGTGGAGTTCTTGTAGTTGTGCCGCGATGTCTTGGTCCATCACCCCTCCAAACCGGGCCTCGGAAGCTGATTATTTGTGCGGCCCGGATGCCTGCTCGGTCAGGCGTCGGTGAGGAGCAGCAGCGCAAGGGCGGACACCGCGAGGACGACGGCACCGGCTGCGATGAGGCGTACGAGGCCGGGGGCCGGCGGCGGCTCACCGGCTCCCACCTTGTTCACGATCCGCATATACCGCTGTTCCGATAGCACGAGTAGCAGCAGCGCGGCCGACAGGCCGGCGAGTCCTGGAACAGCCACTGGGAGATTGCCTGCGGCGAGGTGTAGCAGCAACGCCGACACGCCACCGACGCCGAGGGCGGTCCGCTGCCATGCCATGGCGGTCCGCTCGGCCCCGAAAACCGGTGGACGATCAGTTGTGCGCCACGGCGGAGAGGTCCCGCAGCCAGAAGACCGCCCAGGCACGACGCCCGGTATCGGACCTCACGGGCAACAGCACGAACAGCGGATCGCGTGAGCGACACGCGTTGCGTGTCAACGCAATGGTTGGCATCGACCGAGCACACGCGCTCCGTTCGGCGACTGGCGCGCCCGCCGAAAACGCAGCGAGAGAGGTGGTTTGAGATGCTCCACCACCAGCTCGAGAACCTCGGTACCAGGCGATTTCTGTGCACCAGCACTGGGCGGGTGGCGATCGCGGGGGGCTGGCACGCCAACACGGCATACGGTCTCGTGGCCATCGCACATGCGGCGAAACCCAACGCCGACGTCCTGATCCACCTCGGGGATTTCGGCTTCGCGTTCACCGATGCCTATCTCGATGCGCTCGACCGTGCGCTCGACGATCGACTTGGACGGGTCACCGACGTCGCCGAACCTGCGCACCTCCGAGCCGAAGAGCTGACGGCGCGGGCCGGGACTGGCCAATCCCGCATCACACCAGGGACGCAGGGAGGCTTCTGGTCGTACTGATCCAGACGCCTCATTCCAGCAGGCTGTGCCTTGCCCGACATCGGTCGAGGATTGAGACTGGCCAGCAGCGCGCGGTTGACTGCGTCTGGTGGCCACCACCGCGGGAATTGCGATCGGCGCGCACCTTCAGTCACGGCGCAGGGGGCGACGCGATGATGGTGTGGTGGATCGAGTGCGTCGGCAGCGATCGGGGCGATCGCCCGATTCGGTGTGGATGGGGCGATCAAACACCGGCGGACGTCGGAGTTTCGGTGGGCGACGGCGATCGTCAACGTGACCGGCGCTGCTCCTCGGGTTCGTAGCCGGGTTGGTTCTCTTTTCACGATGTCTTGCCGGAAGTTCAGCTGATCGTGGGTGTCGGGTTCTGCGGCGGGTACACGACCTTCAGCACCGCCAGTTTCGAGACCGTGCGGCTGATCCCACGCCAGCGGTACGCCACCCGGCGTCGCGCGGTCGGCGCCCTGCTGGTGACTGTCGTCGCCGGCAGTGTCAGTCTCGCCCTGGCTGATGGGGTGTGAGGAGAAGACGACCATGACCAATAACGACAACCACCCGACGCGGGAGACGCTGCGGGACTGGCGCACCCCGCTGCGTGTCGACGGTCCCGCGACCTCCACTCCGGTGGTGTGCCATCTGGTGGTCGGCTTCGACCGGCACCCGGCCAGCCACGCCGCCCTGACCCACGCGATGGACCTCGCGGGCCGACTCAATGCTTTTCTGCACGTCGCGCACATCGTCGACATCGACGACATGCCCGTCGAACCCGACCGGGACGACTGGGAACAGCGCTTCGCCGACGCCGTCGAACAAGAACGCCGCGAGGCCTGCACCATGCTGGCCGCGCTGCCCGGCAACTGGGCCTACTACTCGCGGGAAGGGAATCCCGCGCAACTGTTGACCACGATCGCCGAAGCGAACGATGCCCTGATGATCATCATCGGCACGTCCCGGGGCGGCGCAATGTCCCTGTTCGAGCGGTTTCTCGGCGAATCGGTGTCCTCGAAACTCGTCCACCACGCCCGCCGACCCGTCCTGTTGGTCCCCGCCCCCCGCAAGGAGCAGGGGTGACACCGCACGACCCCGCCGCCGGGGGACCTCCGCACCGCCGGGGGAACGCCCGACCTCGCAAGCGCTGCCGTCGATGGGTGCGTGACGGTTCGTGGTCGCGTTCGGTACGCTCAGCCTGCTCGCGGACGGCCCACGACCAGATCGGCGCCCTGATCAGTCCGCTGACCGTTGCAGCGGTCCTCATGATCAGCGGCGGGCACCACGGCCCGGCGCTCGGTGCCCGCGATCTCCGGCGTCGCCGTCACGGTCGGCCGACGCATCGACGACGCGGCGGGTAGTCGAAAGAGCATGCGAAAGACTCCGATCTGAACCTCGTCGCCGTCCACCAGTCCGGCGCAATCGACGGGCTGCCGGTTCAGATAAGTTCCGTTGAGAGAGCCGGCATCGCACAGGATGAACTGGGCATCGTCCCGGCGGATTTCGGCATGTCGGCGCGAGACGGTTCCGTGGCCGAGCACGATTTCCGACCTCGGATGGCTGCCGAGCGTGATGACGTCGCGGTCGACGGCAAGAGATGCACCCTTCGCCGGCCCAGGGCCCCGGGTCACGACCAACTGCGGGGCGCCGCCACCCCGACCGTTCGGAAGACACGTACGCGGCAGGACGTCGGTCGGCTTCATCATCGTCACCTCGATCAAGATCGTTTTGTATACCCCCATGGGTATATATCGATCAACCGTGCTAGGTGATCAGACATTCCCGTGGCACCCCCCGTCCTCGCGCCCGAACATCTCATCATGTCGGTGCGCCGGCAAAGCGTCGGAGAGGCCACCCGAGCATGGGGACGGGGAGCAGCAGGGACGGGGCGATGGGATCGTCCTGTGGCCTTGCCTGTCGCGAACTGCACACGTTGTTTGCTTCCACGCGGGATAGGACGTCTCGCGCAGTCGTAAACGGTCGACCTCCGGATGAAGCAATTCGATGTCACGCCCGAAGGTTCCGCGAAGGATGCCGGCGTGGCCGCGGAAGGTGTTGTAAATCGACCTGGGTGCAGCGCTCGTCCGCGTAGCAGGATGAGCATCTCGCGGATGGCCTCCGTGCGGAGGTTGCAACTGTCGATAATCGTGGATATGAGCCGCCGAGCGGCCCGTCTCCGGGAAGCATTGACCCATCGTGCTCGACAATGGAACCGGGAAACCGGGGGCCGCTTTAGCTGGCGGTGACCGTGTTCTCGGCTCCAGCGAGCGCGGCAAGAGCTCCTGTTCCGATTGGTTCGGCCGGCAACATCGGAACGATCGCATACCGGCTGTGTGTCCGAGTGATGGTGTCGATCTCGTCCCGCTCGGTGACCGACCTTTGTTGCAGCAGTTCCGATGTCGGGTTTGCTGCGGCGAGGGAGTTGTTGACCACCCAGGCCCACGGCTCGATCCCGGCGCGTTGCAGGTCGGCCTGCAACCCTTCGGCTTCGAGGCGCGGGGTGGTTTCGGCGAGCGTGACGAGCAGGACCTTCGTCTCTTCCGGGTTCTGCAGCCGCATCAGCGGGGTGGTGAAGTTTGTGCTGTCGCCCATCTGCCGGGCGATCTCCCGGTGATACGAGCCGGTGGCATCGAGGAGCAGCAGGGTGTGCCCGGTGGGGGCGGTGTCGACGACGACGAACTTCCGCCGTGATTCGTGGATGACCCGGGAGAAGGCCTGGAAGACAGCGACTTCCTCGGTGCACGGCGAGGCCAGGTCCTCGGCGAGGGTGGCCCGACCTTGTTCGTCCAGTGCTGCACCCTTGGTGGCCAGCACCCGGTCCCGGTACTGCGCGGTGGCGACGGCGGGGTCGATCCGCGACACCTGCAGGCTGTCGAGGTTCCCGGCGAGGGTGTCGGTCAGATGCGCGGCCGGGTCGGTGGTGGTCAGGTGCACCTGGTGGCCACGCTGGGCGAGGGCGACGGCGATCGCGGCGGCGAGGGTGGTCTTGCCGACCCCGCCCTTGCCCATGCACATGATCAGCCCGTGATCGGCGTCGGCGAGTTCGTCGACCAGCGCGGACAGCGGCGCATCCGGGAACGGTGCCGCATCCTCGGCGAGGGCCTGGGGGGTCGTGGCAGGGTGCGGGGTGAACAGGCTCTCGAGTGCGCTGATGCCGACCATGTTGGTGGCCTTGAGTTCGATCTCGTCGAGCGGCAAGGTGCGCAGTTCGCGGGGAAGAGCATCGAGGGCGGCCTGTTCGCGGTGACGGATCGCGGCGGCGAGTTGGTCGCAGTCCTCGGGGGTGGGGAGGACACCGTTGACGACGACGTGCTGGTGGGTGAGCCCGATGTCGGCGAGTTCGGTGTGGGTGCGGGCGATCTCGGCGAGCGGGGCGCTCTGGGCGCGGGTGACCAGGACTAGGCGGGTGCGCTGAGGATCGGCGAGGGCGGCGACGGCGTCGGCGTAGATGGTGCGCTGCTTCTCGAGCCCGGACATCGGGCCCAGGCAGGAGGCGTCGCCCTTGCCGGCGCTGAGGAAGTCGGTCCACGACCCGGGCAGCTGCAGCAGCCGGATGGTGTGCCCGGTGGGGGCGGTGTCGAAGAGTACGTGGTCGAAGTCGGTGACGGTGTGGTGGTCGGTGAGCAGGGTGGTGAACTCGTTGAACGAGGCGATCTCGGTGGTGCACGACCCCGACAGCTGCTCGGTGATCGACGCCAGTTCCTTCTCCGGCAACAAACCCCGCACCGGTCCGATGATGCGTTCGCGGTAGGCGTCGGCGGCCTGCTCGGGGTCGATCTCGAGCGCCGAGAGCCCGCGCACGGCGGCGACGTCGGTGACGGTGTTGCCGATGGTCAGTCCGAAGACCTGCCCGACGTTGGAGGCCGGGTCGGTGCTCACCAGCAGCACCCGCTTGCCCGCGCGGGCAAGCGTGATGGCTGCGGCGCAGGCGATCGAGGTCTTCCCGACCCCGCCCTTACCGGTGAAGAACAGGAAGCGGGGCGGGGTGTCGAGAAACTTCATTGCGGGCAATGCCTTTCAGCAGCAGCTGGTGCTGCCGGTGTCGGTGGGGGAGCAGCAGGATCCGGCGTCGGTGGTGTCGGTGAGCCCGAGCATGGTGATGCCGGCCGGTGCGCCTGCGTCCGGGGTGTCGGTGCTGATGCCGGCCCACTTGGCGAGCTGGGTGCGGTCGGGGTAGCGGCCGGTCTGCGCGGTGACACCGTCGACGAGCACCAGGGGCAGTCCTTCGGATCCCGAGACCTGGAGGAACGCCTTGACGGGTTCGCGCTCGGCGAAGGCGAGCGGTTCGCTGGCCAGGTTGAACCGGGCGATGTCCCCGCCCTGGGCGCGGACCCAGTCCATGTCGGCGGAGAAGGTGACCAAACCCTGGTCGACGTCGTCGCCGCAGACGCCGGTGTTGCAGCACAGGGCGGGTTCGAAAATTTCGATGGTGCTCATGGTGTTCTCCTCGGCCGATCTCAGGACTGGTGGGTGGTGCGGAGTTGGGCGGCGAGCTGATTCACGCGGGCGGCGATGTCGTCGCGGACCAGCCGCATCCGCTCGATCCCGTCGATGCCGCGCTCGGACGGCTCAATGGTGTCCCAGTTCTCGAACCGGGTGCCGTCCACCGGGTCGACGTGGGCGTCGCGGCCGAGGGTGACGACCACATCGACATCGCGGACCAGCTGCGGGTCGATCAGCTTCGGGGTCTCCCCGGTGATGTCCACTCCGACCTCGAGCAGCGACTCCGCCGAAAGTGCGTTCACGCTGTTGCCGGGTTTGGTGCCGGCCGAATACACCTCGACCGCGTCACCGGCGGCCTTGCGCATCAGTCCGGCGGCCATCTGCGACTTGCCGCCGTTCTTCACGCACACGAACAACACGGAGGGCCTGCTCATCGTCTCGTCTCCGTCTCTCAGGCGGTGGCGGGGACGAGTTCGGCGATCAGCGCCTCGACTCGGCTCCGGATTTCGTCGCGGATCGGACGGACCGCGTCGACGCCCTTGCCGGCCGGGTCCTCGAGCGCCCAGTCGCGGTAGCTGACCCCGGGGAAGACGGGGCAGGCGTCGCCGCAGCCCATGGTGATCACCACGTCGGAGGTCTGCACGGCGTCCGGGGTGAGGATCTTCGGGGACTGGGCGGAGATGTCGATGCCGATCTCGGCCATGGCCTCGACGGCGGCGGAGTTGATGGTTGCGGCCGGGGCGGATCCGGCGGAGCGGACCTCGATCCGGTCACCGGCGAGGTGGGAGAGGAATCCGGCGGCCATCTGGGAGCGGCCGGCGTTGTGGACGCAGACGAACAACACGCTCGGGGTGGTGGACATGAAGAAGTCCTTTCGGTGGAACGGGAACGGAAGTCGGTGGGGCCCGACCGGTTCGGTCAGGCGGGGACGGTGGTGAGCTCGCGCAGCAGCTGGCGAACCCGGGTGTCGAGGTCGTCGCGGATCACCCGCACTGTCTCGAGGGGTTGGCCTTCGGGGTCGTCGAGGGCCCAGTCGAGGTACCGCTTGCCGGGGTAGATCGCGCACGCGTCGCCGCAGCCCATCGAGACCACCACGTCGGCGGCGGCGGCGACGTCGTCGGTCAGCGGCTTGGGGTACTCGGCGCCCAGGTCCAGGCCGATCTCGGTCATCGCCAGAGTCACGGTGGGGTTGATCGCGTGGATTGGGGCGGATCCGGCGGAGCGGACGTGCACCTGCCCCTGCGCGTAGTGATCGAGGAGAGCGGCGGCCATCTGGGAGCGGCCGGCGTTGTGGACGCAGACGAACAGCACCTCGGGCACGTCCTTCGGTGCCGCGCCTTGCGATTGGGCCAGGGCGGTGAGCCGGTCGGCGGCGAACCGCCCCGCCAAGGTGGTCAGGTGGGTGTGGACCTTCGCGGTCCGGCGCAGCGCGGTATAGGACTCGAAGACATACCGCTCCACCGTCTGTGGGGAGAACACCCCGGTGTATTTGGCGGCCAGGGCCTCCGCAGTGCGGGAGAGCACGGCTTGGGGCATCAGCAGTTCCGGTTGCGCCCGGTGGATCTGGGAGCGCAGTTCCTCATCGAGCGGATCGGACATCAGGACTCCTTCGTCACGGATGCGGATGCGGGGGCGTCGGTGGAACCAGCGGAATGCGAGAACCGGTTGCGCAGCGCCAGGGACACGTAGACGAGCCCGACGAGAACGGGGACCTCGATCAGCGGTCCGACGACACCGGCCAGGGCCTGCCCGGAAGTGGCGCCGTAGGTGGCGATGGCCACGGCGATGGCGAGTTCGAAGTTGTTGCCCGCGGCGGTGAACGCCAGGGTGGTGGTGCGTTCATACCCGAGGCCCATGGCCGCGCCGAGGGCGTAGCCGCCGCCCCACATGATCGCGAAATAGGCGAGAAGCGGGATCGCGATCCGGACGACGTCCCACGGCTGGGAGGTGATCTGTTCGCCCTGGAGGGCGAAGAGGATGACGATGGTGAACAGCAGGCCGTACAGCGCCCACGGCCCGATCTTCGGGATGAACTTGGTTTCGTACCAGGTGCGGCCTCTGGCTTTTTCGCCGAAGCGGCGGGTGAGGTAGCCGGCGAGCAGGGGGATGCCCAGGAAGATGAGCACCGACTTCGCGATCTGCCACGGCGAGGTGTGGATGGTGGTCTGCTCGAGGCCGAGCCAGCCGGGCAGCACGGACAGGTAGAACCAGCCGAGCACGGCGAACATGATCACCTGGAACACCGAGTTGATCGCGACCAGCACGGCGGCGGCCTCACGGTCACCGCAGGCGAGGTCGTTCCAGATGATGACCATGGCGATGCAGCGGGCCAGGCCGACGATGATCAGGCCGGTGCGGTACTCCGGCAGATCCGGCAGCAGCAGCCAGGCCAGGGCGAACATCAGGGCGGGTCCGAGCACCCAGTTCAGCACCAGTGATCCGATGAGCAGTTTGCGGTCGCCGGTGACGGTGTGGAGTCGGTCGTAGCGGACCTTGGCGAGCACCGGGTACATCATGATCAGCAGGCCGAGGGCGATCGGCAGCGAGATGCCGTCGATCTCCACCGCGGACAGGGCGTCCCCGAGCCCGGGAATCATCCGGCCGAGGAGCAGTCCGGCGACCATGGCGACGCCGATCCACACCGGCAGGAACCGGTCCAGGGTGGAAAGTTTGCCGACGACGGCGGGGTGTTCGGTGGTCGAGACCCCGCTCATGCCGGAACCTCCGTGGAGGTGCAGGTCTCGGACGGGACGACCGGTCCGCTCTCGGTCAGCAGCACAGCAGACAGTTGCTGCAGTGCCGACGGGATCACCCAGTAGTACACCCAGGTGCCGCGACGCTCGCAGTCCAGCAGTCCGGCGGCGCGGAGAACCTTCAGATGATGTGAGATCGTCGGCTGCGACAGGTCGAACGACTCGGAGATGTCGCACACGCAGGCCTCACCACCGGCGTGGCTGGCGATCAGGCTCAGCAGGCGCAGGCGTACCGGATCGCCGAGCGCCTTGAACATCCGGGCCAGATCCCCGGCCCAGTCCTCGGTCAAGGGTTCACGTACCAGCGGCGAGCAGCACGCGCCACCGTCCGACGGTTCCTGATTCGACATACGTCGATATTGACATATATCGAATCAGGGTGCAACGCGTAGGACGGCCGGGGCGCGGATCAGGCCGAGCGTGTACTACTCGGCACGTCCGGACGGGAAGTGCACCGACCCGTCATTTCCGATGCAACCACCCTGGACGGGGCCGCTGCCGAAGAAGACGCCGTTGAGTTGCCCGCTGCCTCCGGGGGGATTCGATCCGACTCCCGCGCCGCCGACGCCGATCGCCCCGCACTGGTAGCTGTTGTTGTCCATGGGGTGGTCGTTGTGGACGTGAAGCTGTGTGCCGGGGGTGTTCGGGTCTCCATGAAATGCCGGTGCCGCCGTTGCGACGCCCGAACCGAGCGCAAAAAAGGCGGCGATTGCAGCCGATGTAATCGCCGTGCGCAATGCGAACGTGTTCATCTGATGTCACCTTTGATTCGATTGTCGCCCGGCTTCTCACCGGTCGATGATTCTCGGGTTACACATGATTTCGGTGTATCCGTTTTCCAGATGAAACAATTATGGTCCGAGCCGTTGGCGGAAATCACCCCTTCGAGCGGCTTATCGGTGTTTCCACCGCGACGTCCGCGGCCGCTCGCCGTGGCCGACGAAGCCCTGGTTGTGACCGCGTGCGTGCCGCCGCACCGAAACCACGTGACCCCGAGGGGTTCACGTGGGAGTTCCGGACGACCGCTAGCGTTGGAGTGCCCGACATCCGTACGCCCGAGGGGAAACTGCCACGCATGACCGGTGACGAGATTTCGGAAGGCAACGACGCGCACCCGACCGCGACGCCACAGTTGCGCCGCCGGTTGGGGGTGTTCGACTCGGTGATGATCGGCCTCGGGTCGATGATCGGGGCGGGGATCTTCGCCGCGCTGGGGCCGGCCGCCTCCGCCGCCGGAGGTGCCCTGCTCGTCGGGTTGGCCGTGGCCGCTGTGATCGCGTACTGCAATGCCCACTCCTCGGCCCGGCTCGCGGCGTTGTACCCGCAATCCGGTGGCACCTACGTCTACGGCCGCGAACGCCTGGGACCGTTCTTCGGATATCTGGCGGGCTGGGGTTTCGTGGTCGGCAAGACCGCCTCGTGTGCCGCGATGGCCCTGACCGTCGGCGCCTACGCCTGGCCCGGCCGCGAGCATCTCGTCGCGGTCGTCGCCGTCGCCGCCATCACCGCGGTGAACTACCTGGGTGTGCAGAAGTCCGCGCTGGTCACCCGGGTCATCGTATTCGTGGTGCTCGCCGTCCTCGCCGTGGTCGTCGTCGTGTGCCTGACCGGTTCCGACACCGGATTCGACGGCCTCGCGATCACCTCGGGTCACGGCGTGGCCGGAGTCCTGCAGGCCGCCGGCCTGCTGTTCTTCGCGTTCGCCGGGTACGCCCGGATCGCCACGCTCGGCGAGGAGGTGAAGGACCCGGCCCGGACCATCTCCCGGGCGATCCCCATCGCTCTGGCGATCACGCTCGTCGTGTACCTGTGCGTCGCGGTCGCCGTCCTGCAGGCTCTCGGCGCCGACGCACTCGCTGCCGCGACGGATCCACTCGCGCAGGCCGTTGCCGCTGTGGGGTTCGGCGGCCTCGAGCCGGTGGTCCGGGTGGCTGCGGTGGTCGCGGCGCTGGGCTCACTGCTCGCCCTGATCCTCGGGGTGTCACGGACCACGTTCGCAATGGCACGGGACGGCCATCTGCCACGTCTGCTCGACGCCGTCCACCCCCGGTTCGCGGTGCCCTATCGGGCCGAGTTGGCCGTCGGTGTGGTGGTGGCCCTCCTCGCCGCGACCGCGGATCTGCGCGGCGTCATCGGGTTCTCCTCGTTCGCGGTGCTGGTCTACTACCTGATCGCCAACGCATCGGCCTGGACCCTGTCTGCGAAACCGTGGTCGCGGCTGGTGGCCGTCGTCGGCGCCGTCGGATGTGTCGTTCTCGCCGCGTTCCTCCCCCTGGCCTCGGTGATCTCGGGCGTGATCGTCCTCGGAGTCGGGGCCGCGATCTACGGGATCCGTTCGTCCCGCCGGGCCTGACTGTCGCGAATGTACTGCGAACCCGCACAGCATTTCGACAATCTTCGGACGGCAATTCGCCTCGGGCAGGCGTCTCGCGTGGGAGTCTTCAACGACCATCCCAGCGCCGGGAGAAGGTGAGAATGTTCGTCCTGGTCCGGCATTCCCATGCGGGCGATAAGAAACAGTGGCACGGCCCCGACGTCGAGCGTCCGCTGAGCCCGCTCGGGCACGAGCAGGCCCACGGTCTCGTCGCGGCGCTGAGCGGCATCGAGATCGAGACACTGCTCTCCAGTCCCGCTACCCGTTGTCGCCAGACCCTGCTGCCGCTCGCGCAGGCGCGCGGTCTGCCCATCCACGACGAACCGCTGCTGGCACCGGACGCACCCCCCGACGAACTGTTCGCCGCGCTACACAGACCCGACGCCGACCGGGCGGTTTTCTGCACCCACGGGGAGATCCTCAACGCGCTGGCCGAGTTCGCGCAGTCGCGCGGAATACCGGGCCTCCCTCCCTCGGGCGCGACCGCGAAAGGGGGCGTGTGGTTCGTCGACTGCGGTGCAGGTCCGCCTCCGGCGCTGCGGTACCTCGCGCCGATTCCGACCGGCTGACCTCGACTTCTAGGCCGACGCGAGCCGGGCGGCGTCCTCTCGTGCCTGCCGCGCATTCTGCAGTTCCAGGCCGTACAACAGGCCGAACGTGAAACCGTTCTCGCCCGGTGTCGTGCCGGCGCGGGCACCGAGCGTCCGGAGCGTCTCCGCGGCGACGACGCTGTCCTGGTGCTCGCCGAGGACCGTCTGCATCTTCTTGAACCGTGCCGCCTTCTTTTTTGCCGACTTTCTCCCCAAAATCGGTGCGGCCAGTTCGGCGGCGTAGCGGGCCCGTTTGGCGGCTTTCCGCGCGCGGTGCAGGGCGGCATCGTCGTCGTCGGTAGCCGCGGTGGCGACTCGTGTGAGCGCTTTGCGTTCGGCTTTCCGCACCAACTTGGCGATCACGCGGGGATCGTCGCCGGCCTCGGCAGTCAGCGGTGGAGTAATGCGCCACTGCGCCAGGGTGGTCAGCAACGCACGGTAGCGGTCACCGTCGAGCGCATCCATCACCTCTTTTCTTCGACGGAGTTGCTCGGCGAGCAGATCGTTCTCGATGCGCGCGGCGACCGGGCCCATCACCAGTTCGGAAGGCAGGGCCGCGAGGGCGTCCGCGAAGCGTGCGCGTTGCACCTGCCGATCCCGCACCTCCCCCAGCAGTCCGGCGTACCACGACAGTTCCGCGTCGAGTTCTGCCCGCGCGGTCTGATCGAACAGACGCCCGAATACCCGCAGCGTGCTGCGGAAACGCCGGATTCCCACGCGGGTGGGATGGACCGGGTCCAGTCCACGACGCAACCACACGTCGCCGGCCACGATCGCCTGGACCTGGGCATCCAGGTAGTCGACGAGCACCGCTTCCACTGTCGTCCGGGGCGTGTCGCCGCCGTCGACCGCGAGGTGCGCGGCGCTGAGCACCCGGCTGAGTTTCGACGGATACCGCGACGGCTGCGCTCCCCGGCGGGTGAGGCGTTTACCGATCTTCCCGAGCAGTTTCTCGTCCCCGGCGTCGCCGAGTTCGACCTCCACCTCCCGCCACTCGCTCAGGACTGCGCGATCGCCGGCGACGGCACCGCGCACGCTGTCGTCGGCCACTTCCGCCAGCAGACCGTCGTCCCGGTCGAGGAGTCGCTGCGTGCGTCGCACGGTTTTCAGGGTCGCGACCGGGTGCACGGGTTTGCCCAGTGCGACACCCGCAATCATGGTCGCCAACTCGTCGGGAACCGCGTCACTCTCGCCCGGAGGCATCCGAATCTCGGTGCGGGCTTTGTCGGCGGGGACCTTCAATTGCCATCCCACATCGGTATCCCCGCTCCGGCGGCGGAACGTGATCTTCTGACGGAGCAGATCGCGGTCATCCGTGTCGAAATAGACGCTGTTCAGATTTACCGTGCCCTGCTCGATCCGGCCCCCGGCAGGTATTACGTCCTCGAGATCCGGCAGGACGAAATCGAGCCCCACCTCGTACTTGTCTTCCCGCTCGCGCTGCGTCGACACCATGGATCCAGTCTGCACCCACAACGGCCGTCCCGGTCTCCGGCGCGCGATCGGCGCGGAGTGCAGTTGATCTGTCAGCGGTGCAATTGTCGATCGCACCTCGTCGCCGGAGCCGCGCGTTGCGAAAATCTGTCCGCAACCAGTTCTTTCACGCGGCCCATCGGGTCGCCCGCATTCCCAGTGCCCTGACTGTGCTCGGTCTTCGAGAGGGGGATGACTCCGCATGTGCACACCGAACAGGCATCACGACCTCGCGCACCCCTCACCGGGACTCGACTGGATAACGAGGGCTCGGTGTCGAGAAGGAGACCCGGATCGGCTTTTCGTCACCGGCGCCGCGCAACGCAAGGCCGTCGCGCTGTGCCGGCACTGTCCGGTGCTGATGGAATGCGGTGTGTGTACGCACTCGACAATCGAATCGAATTCGGCATCTGGGCTGGGATGACGGAACGTCAGCGCCGGCACTACTCATGGTGTATCCCGGGGTCCGCTGGTCCGAGCGCTTCACGAACCCTCCACCTGTCGGGTGAGGAATGATCGAGCCAACCCGACGAACCGGGAGGATAGCTCTCACTCGGCCAGGTAGAGAGCCACCCGGAAATATCGGGAATCGCGACGGAAGGTCGGCGTGGTGACGCCGTACCGCTCGATGAACTCGTGTTGTTCGACGAACCGAAGGTCACCGGACGTGCCGGGTACCGAGTACTGCCGATTCGGCATGCGCCAGGTGCCTGTGTCGGGTACGTCCCACATCTGCACGGTGTCGGGCAACGGTTTCCAGCCGTGGTCGGTGTGCAGTTCGAGGTTCGCGACGACCTCGATCGTCGCGACCACTCCGCTCACGGACCGTATGGGCTGAGGGGAGAACCCCGGGTACCTGTCGACGTAGAAGAGTCCTCGGTCGGCACCGTTCGGCCGCACCTCGACCTCCTCTGCCAGCGATCGGAGCTCGGCGGGAAGCTGCTGCTCGTCGAGCCACGAGAGGGCGGTGTTCACGGTGTCACCCGGGTGCCAGACGGAGTTTGCGGAGACAGGCTCGTCGTCGACGAAGACGGTGAACGTCTGGGGTGAGGCATATTCGCGCATCGTCAGACCCCGCGCAGTAGGCGGACCGATGGGCGAAGCCATTGGGTGCGGGGTTACCTTGCAGCAGACGATACGCGCCCTGCCGTATCGGTTCGAGCGCCGCTACCGCACTGAAGGCGGCAGCGGCGCCGGCGGAGGGCCGGGCCCGATCGATGCGAATCAGTACGGCAACGACGAGCAGCTGGGGCGGTCGACGACGGCCTGACCCTCGCAGAGCATCGCCTTCTCGTCGTCGTCGAAACGGTCGCGCCGATCGCGGTCGCGGGCATCGCGGTCCGACTGCGAGACCACTGCGACATCGGTCCCCGACGAGGCGGGCATGGCGTGCGCGATTCCGGCGGCGCCGGTGACAGAGAAAGCAACCGCGGCGAACATCAGGCCGGCGCGAATGGCGGTGTGGCGAAACATGCGGAGTCCTTGGTGGTGTGTGGTCGAGTATTCCTTGGCCACAACAACACTGCCGTTCGGACGTGCGGTTCGACAGACACCCTAGGGTTGCGTGTTGCCCACCCCTGTGCGAACGCCGGGAACGCGTCTGGGCTGGAGTGGTGCCGTCGCGAACGTCGATGACCAAGGCCTGTTCGGTGGGTCTGCCCGCCGCAAACAAAACCGTTGATACCAGTATCACAGAATTCTATTACCGCCCCGTCAACATGTTGTTTCATGATCTTTGGGAGCGTCCATCGTCATGAATCGGAGCACCCATGAATTCCACAGTCAGCGCACCCGGCTGGCAGAAGTCCGTCTTCGACGTTCTGCGTGAAGGAGATGTCAAGCAGATCGCGTACGTACCGGACGCCGGCCACTCGTACGCGATCCAGGCAGCAATTGCCGACCCCGGCATCGAAGACGTCGTGCTGACCACCGAGGAAGAGGGCGTCGGCGTTGTCAGCGGCGCCTGGCTCGGCGGGCAGCGCGCGGTCCTGCTCATGCAGAGCAGCGGAGTCGGTAACTGCGTCAACATGTTCTCCCTGCTGGAGATGTGCAAGTTTCCGTTCCTCGCTCTAGTGACCATGCGTGGTGAGTACGCCGAGTTCAACCCGTGGCAGATCCCCATGGGTTCGACCACGCAGCAGGCCCTCGAACTCATGGGCAACACAGTTTTCCGGGTCGACGACCCCGATCAGGTCGGCGAGGTCGTCTCCGCCGCCTTCGATCAGGCATTTCTCGCTGGTGAGCGCGTCGCCGTGCTCTTGGGCCAGCGGCTCATCGGACGCAAGAAGTGGGAGCGCAAGTGAACGCACACAACTCGACCATCGGAACCCTCGCCGGCGAACGTCTCGACCGACGCGAGTTCGTCGCGAAGCTGCTCGACCGAGCGCCAGAGGCACTGGTCGTCACCGGTCTCGGCTCCCCGTCCTATGACGTGTTCGCCGCCGGGGAGCGCGACCGCAACTTCTATTTGTGGGGCGCCATGGGCGCCGCCGTACCCACCGGCCTGGGCCTCGCGCTCGCTCGTCCGGACGAGTCCGTGGTCGTCATCACCGGTGACGGGGAACAGCTCATGGGAATCGGTGCGCTCGGATCGGTCGCGGTCAAGGCCCCGAAGAACCTCACCATCGTCGTCCTCGACAACGGGCACTTCGGCGAAACGGGCATGCAGCGCAGCCATTCAAGTCTCGGAGCCGATTTGGCCGGCATCGCGTCGTCGTTCGGCATTGCCCGCACCGAACGGGTCCGCGACATCGCCGACGTCGACCATGTCGCACAGATCGTCACCGCCCGGGAAGGTACGACCTTCGTCCAGGTGTTCATCGAGCAAACCGAACCACCACGCGCCCTTCCGCCCCGGGACGGCACGGCGGTGAAGAACAAGTTCCGCGCCGCACTCGGCCTCGATACGTTCTGATGGCCGACACCGAAGGGAGAGAGAACATTGTGATGCAGAAATACCTTCTCCACATCGACGGTCAGCAGCGCCCGTCCGCCGACAATTCCTACTTCGAGACCGACAATCCCTTCTCCGGCCGGCCGTGGGCGCAGGTCGCGCGCGGGCAGGCCGAGGACGTCGAGGACGCCGTTGCGGCCGCGCACCGTGCCATGACCACCGGGCCGTGGGCGACCATGAGTCCCAGCGCCCGCGGTTGCGTCCTGCAGCGCGTCGCCGACGCGCTCGAGGAGAACGCCGAACTCCTCGCCCGCATCGAGGTCCGCGACAACGGCAAGCTCTACAGCGAAATGCTCGGCCAGTGCCGGTATCTCGCGCAGTGGTACCGGTACTACGGTGGTCTCGCCGACAAGATCGAAGGCCGCGTCGTTCCCGTCGACAAGCCGGGATACTTCACCTACACCCGGCGCGAGCCGATCGGGGTCGTCGGAATCGTCACCCCGTGGAACTCGCCGCTGCTGCTGCTCACCTGGAAGCTGGCACCCGCGTTGGCCGCTGGTTGTTCGGTGGTCGTCAAGCCCTCTGAATACACCTCCGCCTCCACACTCGAATTCGTTCGTATCCTCGAGCAGGCGGGCCTGCCTGTCGGAATGGTCAACGTGGTCACCGGCTTCGGGCCGGACGTGGGCGGCCCGCTGGTTGACCACCCACTGGTGCGCAAGGTCGGCTTCACCGGCTCGGATGCGACCGGGCGGCACATCGGTGCCGCGGCGGCACGCGGCCTCAAGCGGGTTTCGCTCGAACTCGGCGGCAAGTCGCCGAACATCGTCTTTGCCGACGCCGATCTCGACGCCGCGGTCAACGGCGCGGTCTCCGGAATTTTCGCCGCGAGCGGTCAGACCTGCATCGCCGGAAGCCGGCTTCTGGTGCAGCGTTCCGTGCACGACGAGGTCGTCGCCAAGCTGGTCGCGCTTGCCTCTACCGCGCGGATCGGCGATCCGATGTCCCCCGACACCCAGGTGGGGCCGATCACGACTCGGGACCAGCACAAGAAGGTCCTCGAGTACATCGACATCGCCACCGCCGAGGGCGCACAACTCGCTCTCGGTGGCGGCGTGGCCACGGATACCGGAACCGATGGGTGGTTCGTACAGCCGACAGTGTTCACCGGGGTGCGCAATCAATCCCGGTTGGCGCAGGAGGAAGTCTTCGGCCCGGTGCTGGCGGTGATCCCGTTCGACACCGAAGACGAGGCGATCACCATCGCCAACGACTCGAAGTACGGTCTCGGTGCCGGGGTCTGGACCACCGATCTGCCCCGCGCGTTCCGCATGGCTGAGGCGATCGAGTCCGGGACGGTCTGGGTCAACACCTACCGCGCGGTCAGCTTCATGCTGCCGTTCGGCGGGGTGAAGGACTCCGGTATCGGCCGGGAAAACGGTGCCGAGGCAATCGACGAGTACCTCGAAACCAAGAGCGTGTGGATCAACACCGGGGCACCGACCGGAAACCCGTTCGTCCTGCGCTGACCGCGACGCACGCACGTCGCCACCTACCTCACCCCCCCGTTTTAGGCAATGCCGAAACGAAACTGCCGGCCGCCTCGTTGCCGGGTCACACCCGGCTCCGACGCGAACAGCGTGCACGTTTCCGGAGGTCGAGTACGAGGCGGTGTCGTATGGCCCTACCCGATGCCATGTGCGACGCGCGCCTGGCCGGAAGTGAAGGAAAGAAATGACGAACGCCACTGTGACGAGACTCGAAACCGTGCCGACGGCGTCGGTCTCCGATGCCCTCGACGCCCTGGGGCACCCGGGTTCCCTCCACGGCATCGGCCCGCTCGCCTCCGGCATCCGGGTGTCGGGGCGGGCGTTCACAGTTCGCTACGAATCGGTAACCGACGAGCCCGGAACAGTGGGCGACTTCGTCGACGACGTCGAACCGGGATCCGTGATCATCATCGACAACCAGGGCCGCACCGACTGCACGGTGTGGGGAGGCATCATGACGCAGATCGCGGCCGCCCGCGGAATCGGTGGAACCGTGATCAACGGGACCTGCCGGGACACCGACACTTCCCTCGAACAGAACTATCCGATCTGGAGTACGGCACGGTTCATGCGGACCGGCAAGGACCGCGTCCGGCTTGCCGAGGTGCAGGGCGAGGTGGTGATCGACGGAGTCACCATCCGCCCGGGTGATTACATCACCGCCGACTCCGACGGCGTTGTCGCAGTCGCCGCCGGAATCGTCGACGAGGTGCTCGACCTCGCCGAACGGATCGAGCAGGTCGAGGCCGACATCGTCGCCGCGGCCCGTGACGGAAGCCCCCTCCGCGAAGCGCGACAGCGCTTTTCGTACCACACGCTGCAGAGGAAGCAGGCATGAGCGACCAGGCCCGCGGTCATGCCACCGCCACCATCTACGAAGCATCCAAGATGACCATCGCACTCGACCCGGCGATCCGGCCCGCGTGGACCGGCGCGCGGGTCGCGGGTCCGGCGTACACGGTGCAGGGTGCGGGCGGTGACAATCTGGCGCTGCACAGCGCGGTCGCCGCTGCCCCGGCGGGGCATGTTCTGGTCGCCGATCTCGGTGGCGCCCTTCACGGGCACTGGGGTGAGGTGCTCGCCGTCGCAGCCCAGCAGCGTGGGCTGCTGGGGTTGATCATCGATGGTGGCGTCCGTGACACCGTCGAACTCGCCGGCATCGACTTTCCCGTCTTCTCGCGCGGCATCTCCATCGTCGGCACCCGCAAGGGTTACCGGGGTGGTCTCGGTGTGCCGATCACCGTCGGTGGAATTCGAATCGCAACTGGTGATCTCGTCGTCGGAGATGCGGACGGGGTCGTGGCGATACCGCACGAACACGTCACCGACGTTCTCGAACGCTCGGACGCGCGAGTGGCCGACGAAAAGCGCATCTTCGACGAGTTGCGCGTCGGCAAGACCACGCTCGAGCTGTACAACTTCGCCGCCATCCCCTAGCCGCGCCACTCGGAGACCGCCGGCACACTCCGCACCCGTCGCATCATGCCGAAGGAATAGGCACAATGTCCTCGCTCTCCGACTGGTCGCAGCGTTGCAGCCCCGAAGCGATCTCTGGGATTGGCAACTGCACGCACGCTGCCGGTTCCTCGGATCGCAGATCTTCTTCAACCGTGACGGGGGAGACGCGAGCGGAACGGATTCGCCGGGAAAGGCGGCGTAACAGATCTGCGATGGGTGCCCAGGACGAAGCGATTGCCGAGCCCACGCCTTCGGAGTGGGAAAGCGCTATGGAGTATGGGGCGGGACCTCCGAAGCAGACCGGCGTTCTACCGACGCATCCCGATCTCTGGTGAAACCGGCAGGCCACGAAAGGAGGAAGATGACGATCTCACTCGCACATCCCGTTCCTGTTGTTTCACCCATGTTCTGGGTGTTCGGATCCGCCAGGCTATTGCTGCGCCTATTGGTGCTCGCCCCGGCTGGTGTGCGAGGTCAGTTCTGCGGGTGTCCACGCGGGCCAGGTGGCTTCGCCGACGAGGTGTCCGTCGGTGAACTGGGCGACGATGCGCGGGCCGGTGCTCGCGCTGTTGTCGTACACGCTCGCGTGATCACAACGCGGGAACGCTTGAGCGAGCAGACCCCACAATCTGTGGTATCGCTGGCGGATCTTGTCTTCGGACACCTCGTGCCCGCCGGCGCGCACCCGGTAGCGCACACGCTGGACCGCTAGCTCCTCGGGAATCATCAGCACATGCAAGACGACGGTGTAGTCGTGCGTGCGCGCTTGGTCGATCAGCTCCAGTTTCGACGGATGGGAGAACACCGTCTCGGCGATGAACGATTTCCCCAGGGTCAGCAGGTGTGCCCGGGTCTTCGCGGCGATCTCCGCCGCCTCGTAGGCGTGTGCCGCCGCCCTTCCGAGCCGCCCGTCGACGAGCGCTATCGCGGTAGACGCTGCTGCCCACCGCCTCCCGACCCGGCTCTGGGCGCAATGGTCGCAGCGGTGCACGGTGCCGCCGTGCAGCCCGGCGCAGGTCCGACCGGCCCTGTCGGTAGCTCTGATGCTGGTGGGCACCACGCTCACCATCGGTGAGGCCGCCGACCGCCTGGGTTCGGCGGTCCGCGCGGACGGGGTCACCCGCACGCTGGCCCACCTGCGGAACGCCCCACGCTGGGATGACACCCTGACCGCGCTGACCCGGCTGGCGGACCACCTCACCGCGGAGCCGCCGCCTGGACTACCGTGGCCTGCTGCCCGACGACCGCTGGGAAAAGAGAAAGATCTGCCGCCGGACCGGCACACCCCCAGATGCCGGCCAGAAGGCGGATTTCGCCCGGTGCCTACTGTTCGAACGACTCAGCGGGCTCCCCGCGTCCCGATCCCCGTTCCTCCAGGGAGGAGACGACGTCCGCGCGAAACTGTCCGAGTTCCCGCGCACCCTCACCCCGCCCTGGCCGCGCTGCTCGACCAGGAGGCCCGCCGGTTCCTCGATGGCCTGGGGTTGGGCGCGGAACCGGTTGCCTGGCATCCACCCCTGTATCTGCTCGACGGGCTCGCCCTGCCCGGACCCGATCCCACCGCCGTGGACCTCGCCGCCCTGCACGGCCTGACCCGCGGCGAACACACCGCACTGTCGGAGATTGCGCGGCAGTTGGGTACCACCCTCGACGTGATCCGACATCTCCTCGAAAACCAACCCGCACCTGAATCAAGTACTGCCGCAGAACGACTCAGGCGATACGCAGCCCAGACCGCCGCGGAGGAAGCGTTGGGTCGGGCGCAGTTCGTCGACCTCTACTGCGTCCAACGCCGCACCCTCGCCGAGATCGCCGCGATGATCGGAGTCAGCAGGAAGGTGCCAGGCCGGCTGGCACGACACCACGGCATCACGCCGGCCGCCGGAGGCCCGCCGGTCGATCCGGCATGGTTTCACCACCAGTACGTCACTCAGCGGCGAACCCTGCGGGAACTCGGACACGAGGCGGGGCGCAGCGTGCCGCGGATGAGCCGAATCGCAAAGGACTACGGCATCCCGACTCGACCACCGAGCGAGGCCTGCCGCACCGACCAGCTCCCCGAGTCCCGGTAACCGCACTCGAGTTATCGCCCGGTCCAGAGACTTCACACCGAAGTCGGGCCGTCAGGAAATCCGTTCCCACGGGTTGACACAGCGGACACCGAGCGGGTCGAAGCGCTTGGTGTTGCGCGTCGCCACGGTCATCTCGGCGGCCTGCGCGACGGCGGCGATGAGAGCATCGTCGAACGGCGCATGCTCGGGCACCCGGTAGGTGGCCAGCACCCTTGCCGTCGGCAGAGCGAACGGCAACACACGATCGGCGAAGGCGGGCAGCACCCGCTCCTCGAACCACCGGCGCAGGACCCCTCCCTGCTCCGGGTCGGATCGCTCCTTGGCGACCACGCCTCGCTCGATCTCGGCAATAGTCATGGCCGTCACGAACTGGTCCGCCACCGGCACCGACGCCGCCCAGACCTCGACCGACCGGTTACGGCCCCGAACCCGCAGCGCGGACACCACGTTGGTGTCCAGGACGTACTTCACAACTGGGCAGTTCGGGCGGTCACGCCGAGGCGTTCGGGCTCGAACTCGATGTCCGCACCCTCATCGGTGCTCAATAGGTCGACGAGCGTGACCGGCTCCCGCTCGAGGGCCTCGCCGAGGATGTCGCGTACCTCCGCCTCCACCGACCGGTGATGCTGCTCAGCGCGCGCCCGCAGGGCCGCTTTGGTTCCCGCGGGAAGGTTGCGGATCAGGATCTGTTCCACCGTGACCACCTCCGATATCACCTGAGGGGTCGCCGTCCCGGCTCTGCAGACGCAGCGTCTGCTGCTCCTCGCTCACTTCCAGCCAGTATTTGAGCAGGATGACGCCCGGTCGACGATCGCGCGTTCGACCGTCGGGACGAGTTGGGGGAACTGCTGTCCTGTTCCTTGATGCAGAAGCCCACTGCCCGTTCGATGCCGGCCTATCTGGTACCTATGAATTCTCTTGATCTGGACCTGTCGCGGACGATTGCAGTCGATGATAGTGATTGTCGTCACGTTCTCTGGAGGAGGAGCAACAGCTTCCCCACGTAGGGCTGTAGGAATCGGATTCCTGCCCGTTCACTCGGCAGGAGTACTACCGATGACAAGTCCACCCATCGAGCCCGTCGGTCCCATCTCGGGCCAGGACCTTCCCCGGTACGCAGGGTATTCGACCTTCGCCCGCCTACCCCGGGCAGATGAGGTCTCCAACATCGGCGTCGGCATCCTGGGAGTCCCGTTCGATGCAGGCGTCACCTACCGCCCGGGCGCACGATTCGGTCCGAGCCATATCCGGCAGGCTTCGCGCGTCCTTCGAACATATAACCCGGCACTGGACGTCGACCCCTTCAGATCCATGCAAGTGGCCGACTGCGGCGATGTCGGGTGCAACCCCTTCGCGATCGGGGAGGCGCTCGGACAGATCGAGCGGGCAGCCGATTCGCATCTCAGCGTCGGCACGCGCCTGGTCGTCCTCGGCGGCGACCACACGGTCGCCCTGCCGGTCCTTCGTTCGATCGCCAAACAGTACGGCCCCGTCGCGGTCGTCCATTTCGACGCGCATCTCGATACCTGGGACACCTATTTCGGGGAGGCCTACACCCACGGGACCCCGTTCCGGCGCGCATCCGAAGAGGGCTTGATCGACCGGCAGGCCAGCGTCCACATCGGTACCCGTGGACCGATCTACAGCGCCGTCGACCTGAGTCTGGACCAAGACCTCGGATTCATTCCGATCCATGCACGGGAATTCACCCGCACTCCACTCGATCGCATCATCGACCGAGTGCTGGAACGAGTCGGCACGCGTCCGGTGTACGTGTCCGTCGACATCGACGTGTTGGATCCCGCGCACGCCCCGGGCACCGGCACCCCGGAGCCCGGCGGACTGACCAGTCGTGAACTGCTGGAGATGATCCGGAGTTTCTCGCAGGCGCGCCTGGTGTCGGCGGACATCGTCGAAGTGTCGCCCGCCTACGACCACGCCGAAATCACGGCCCTGGCCGCCTCGTCCGTGGCATACGAACTTCTGTCGGTCATGGCCTGCAAGCCGAATTGATGTAGCCACCCCCCCTCGGTCCACAGGGCCAGCGAATCCCTCGTATGCAGAGAGGGGCACCGCTCTTCTAACCGGATTGGCATGAGCAGCAATGACTTCCGATCCTTCAGGCCATCCTCGCTCGACCTCATACTTCTCGACCGCATACTTTTCGACCTCATACTTACGGAGAACCTCGTGAAGATCACTCCCGAGCCACACCAACCGCACGCACCCGAATCTCCTACCAAGACGTTCAATGTTGAGCATCGTTCCATCGGCTTCGTGCCGACAAACGAACGATATGGTCGCCCCTTGAATCAGTTCACGCTGTGGTTCGGATCGAACCTCCAAATTACAGCGGTAGTCACCGGAGCCCTGGCCGTCGTGCTCGGCGGTGACGTCGTGTGGTCGATCATCGGGCTCCTGCTCGGACAGGTCCTCGGAGGCGCAGTCATGGCACTGCACTCGGTGCAAGGCCCACGCCTGGGGCTCCCTCAGATGATCTCGAGCCGCGCGCAGTTCGGTGTCTACGGAGCGATGATCCCGCTCGTCCTGGTCATCGTCATGTACACCGGCTTCGCTGGCGGAGGCGCCGTCCTCGCCGGCCAGGCCGTCGCCGGGATCCTCCACTCCGCACATTGGCTCGGTATCGCCATATTCGGCGCCGCCACCGCGGTCATTGCGATCATCGGGTATCGCCTGATCCACATCATGGGGCGCCTGAGCAGCATCATCGGGTTTCTCGCCTTCACCTATCTGACCTATCGGCTACTGGCCAGCGCCGACCTAGGTATGCTGTTCGGCAACTCCTCGTTCTCGTTGGCCAGCTTCCTTCTCGCGATGTCACTGTCCGCCTCCTGGCAAATCGCCTACGGCCCCTACGTCGCCGACTACTCCCGCTACCTTCCCGCCGACACGCCGGCGTGGAAAACCTTCGGTGCCACCCTCGCAGGATCGGTCATCGCCTCACAATGGTCGATGACATTCGGCGTCCTTGCAGCGGAACTCGCGGGATCTGCGTTCGTGGACAACGAGGTCGGCTACATCGTGAGCCTCGGCGGCGCGGGTGTGATAGCAACATTGCTCTACTGCGTGATCGCCCTGGGCAAACTCACGGTCAACGTGCTCAACGCATACGGCGGATTCATGTCGCTGGTCACCACGGTGACCGGATTTCTCGGTCACCGGGAGATATCGCAGCGAGCGCGCGTGGGTTGCGTGACCCTCATCATGCTGTGTGCCACAGTGATTGCGCTCCTCGCCAGCGACAATTTCCTCGCGTCCTTCTCGACTTTCCTGTTGTTCCTCTTGGCCTTCTTCACCCCGTGGAGCGCAATCAATCTCGTCGACTTCTATTTCGTGACGAAAGAGCACTACGACGTACCAGCGCTGTCCGATCCGGACGGGCGGTACGGGCGCTGGAACACGGTGGCGCTCACGACCTACGCCATTGGCCTGATTGCGCAGCTCCCGTTCCTGTACACCGCCTTCTACTCGGGGCCGATGGTCGCCGTTCTCGGGCACACGGACATCTCGTGGATCGTCGGTCTGATCGTTCCCGGCACGATCTACTACGTGTGGGCACGCCGGGATCGATCGATGGTTCCCGATCGGTTGATCTTGCCCAGCGACGAACCAGCACCGAATGTCCACCACAATGGGCTGAAATCGACGGGTACCGATGGGATCTTGACCTCAAAGGCTGGATACTCCCAACGCGATGCGCGTGAAGAGGCCAACCCGGCACGGAATGAGCAAATCGACGTTCTATGAGACCGACGAGTGCCGAAAACACATCTGAGTACACCTCTCCTATTCCACCTCGGAGTATTCCACCACCAGGTCGAGGGAGTGCACACAATGCTGGTTTCCTCATCTGATCGACGGCTGCGTGGACCGTCCGCTCAATCGGATTGGGATCAATGGACGACAACTCCAGGTCCGGAAACTCGGGGACGCAATCCCGAGGGCATGAGAGCCCGAGAACTCTCGGACCGAACAATGTCGACGACGTGCGGTGAACCAAATGCGCGCAGGCTCCGACGATGGCGAGATCGACGGAAAGAAGCTCAACTCACGACGTCAGGACAGCATCGATTGAGCAGCGAAGCCGAAGATTTCATCGCATTTGCCCGAAGCTGGGCACCTTATGGTGGAGGATCCGACGAGGACATATTTGTCCTTTTCGGAACTACTCGACCGCGTTTCGCCGAGAAACTCAGGAAGATCATCACTGACGTGAACTTTGATGAAACCCTCGCACAGCAGCTTTCCGACCCTACCGAGCGCTTGAAACTTAAGTCCCGCCACAATCGCCGCGACCGCACCGGCCCCCCTCCGGGTACGAGGAGGTGACCACGTTGAGTTTGCGGGTCCACAACGCCCGGCACGTCGACCTCGCCGACCTGGGTGTACACGTCCTACGACCCCCGCACCGACCAGTTCGGGCACCTCGGATCGCCCTACGACAGTGCACCGGGCCACTACCTGCTCCTCGGACCCAACTGGAACGGCACCGTCCCCGACGGGATCACCAAGGCGTTCACCAGCCCTGGTCTTCCACGCCTTCATGTACGCCGGCCAGCCGGCGATCATGGCCGAGATGTTCCCGACGCGCATGCGGTACTCGGGTGTCTCCCTCGGCTACCAGGTGACGTCGATCGTCGCCGGTTCGCTGGCGCCGATCATCGCGGCCAGCCTGCTCAGCAAGTACGACTCGTCCGTTCCGATTGCGATCTACCTGGCGATCGCGTGCCTCGTCACCGTCGTCGCCGTCATCGTCGCCCGGGAGACCAAGGGCATCTCGCTCGAATCGATCGACGCGGCGGACGCCCAGACCCTCGCCGACGAGAAGGCGGGAACCTCGGCATGACGGAACAGAACCTGACCGGACGCACAGCCCTCCTTACCTGCTGCTCCCACCGAGGAGCGGTTCCCTCTGTAAACCCGGGAAACACCTTCTCCGGAGAATTCGGAGACTGTCACACGCACGTAGTGCTGACACTCATCATCACGAAGTATCTGGTTTCGCAACACACGCAACCAACGATCGATCCATTGGTGGAGCTGCCGGTCAGCGAAGTCCGGGCGGAGTCCATGCCGTCATCGCTCGTCTCGGAGCCGAAGGAGGTCACTGGCAGCGGCCTCGCTACCACCGCTCCAGCCAGCAACCTCGAACAGCTTCGGCAGAATGGGCGACTGCCGTTACAAGCGATCGCCACCACCGGGATCGCCCTTGATGACATTCACGCCATCGACGAGTTCGCCAGCGGACAGGCGGCCCGCCCGTTGATCGAGTTTCCGCGATGAGCGACAGCGCGCTCGCCGAAATCTCTCTCCGCACCGACGATGGCGCTGTACTGCATATGGAGGGCCCACCAGCCAGGCGCGCCGTCCTGGTGCTGCACGGACTCGGGTACGCCTCGTGGGCAGCGGATCCGCTACGCTACGCTCTCGGCGAGGACCTCGGTCTCTGGTCCCTCGACAACCGTGGCACCGGCCGCTCAACGCCAGGTCGACCCTTCTCGATCGAACAGTTCGCCGCGGACGCTGCCCTCGCCGTCGAGGCGCTCCGACCGCCGATCACCGTGGTGGGGTACTCAATGGGCGGTTACATCGCCCAACTACTCGCCCTAACGCGGCCCGAACTCGTCTCCAGCCTGATCCTGATCGGGACGAGCGCTGGTGGTACGAACTCTGTTCCGGTCCCCGAAGCGACCCGGGAGGCCTGGCTCGATGCTGTAGGCACGCCACCCGAGACATATGCCCAGCGCACGATGCCATTCTCCTTCCGGGACGGCTGGCCCGAATCGAATGCAACCAACTACGAGCAGATCATCCAGTCTCGGCTCGCACACCCGACACCCGCTGAAATCTGGCGGGCGCAATACGACGCATGTGAACGATTCCTGCAGACCGGATCGCAGATCTCCAAGATCGCGACATCAACTCTGGTGCTCCACGGGACCGCCGACCGCGTCCTCCCAGTCGGCAACGGCCGCGCCATCGCAGAAGCGCTCCCGTCTGCACGCTACCGCGAGGTACCCGCCGCCGGGCACCTGTTGCACCTCGAAGAACCCGACCTCGTGGCGGCGGAGATCCATCGCCTTCACTCACTACCCTCGCATCCCGCCGAGAACGACACTAAGGATTAAACATGCCCTACATCGAAGTCGATCCGGGGGTCAATCTCGCCTACCAGGATCGTGGATCGGGCGAACCAGTCATTTTCGTCCACGGCTGGGGCGGCAGTGGCGATGTCTGGGACTACCAAGTACTCGATCTCGCTCCGTCGTACCGCTGCATCACGGTGGACCTGCGCGGACACGGGCCTCGGACAAGCCGTGGGGCCACTACGACTACGACCTGTTCGTCCGAGACCTCCACACCCTCATTACCAGGCTCGATCTCACAGACATCACCCTCGTCGGCTGGTCGATGGGCGGGCACCTCGGCCTGAAGTACGTCCACGAGCACCCCGAGCGGGTCGGGCGCCTGGTCATCACCGGCAGCGGTCCCCGGTTCTGGCAGGCGCCAAACGCGCCGTTCGGAACACCGCCTGCAGACGTACAGGGACTCGTCGACGCCATTCGTGTGGCGCGGACCGAAACCATCGCCGGGCTGTACGCCAACAACTTCCACCGCACCGATCTCAAAGCCACGGAAGAAATGTTCATCCAGACCGGCGGAAGGTGCCGGCCTTCGTCGGCCTCACGAGCTTTCAGTCGCTCATCGACGTCGACATGTCCCTGCACCTGCCAACCATCGAGCATCCGGTCGCAATCTTCACCGGGCGCCACGATGCCATCTGGACCCCCAGTGGTCCGAGGAGGCCCGACGTCTGCTCCCAAATGCCACGCTTACCTACTTCGAAAACAGCGGACACGTCGCGTTCATCGAGAATCGGACCGAGTGGAATGCTGCGCTCATCGAGATCATCGAAGTCCGCATCCCCGCCGAATCTCTTGGCGCCGTCGAAGAAGTGGCCTGACCGCGGCGATACAACGGGCCAAACACGTTTCACCGTATCGCGGACGCCGGCAGCAACCCTCCCCGTCACCGCATGGCTGCCACAGGCCATCAATAGAGATTACATCCTTTATGTGACAGAGCCTTTCAGCATACATATCACCCTCTCCATATATCGCAGACTGATCTGCAACGCCGCAGCGTTGAAGTTGGTGTCTGTTTCCACTTCCAACCGCGGCGCGACGAGCGATCCGACCCATCGAGGAGTAACTCATGACGAGATCAGCAGTGGATTCGAGCACGCAGGCAGGGGGCCTGTCCGATCAGGACCGAAAGAAGAAGCGAGCGCACCGCAAACTCCTGGGTGCAGGACTGCTCGGCAGTTCCATCGAGTGGTACGACTTCTTCTTGTACGGAACGGCTGCGGCACTGGTCTTCCCACACGTGTTCTTCCCCGATTCCTCTGCACTGATGGGCACGCTGCTCTCGTTCAGTACGTTCTGGGCCGGATTCATAGCCCGCCCGATCGGTGGGTTGGTCGCGGGACACTTCGGTGACAAGTACGGACGCAAGCCGGCGGTCGTCACCTGCCTGCTGCTGATGGCTGTCGCGACCTTCTTGATCGGCGCGATTCCGAGTGCTTCAGCGATCGGCGTCGTGGCTCCGATTCTTCTGGTGACGCTGAGATTCATTCAAGGTCTCGCCTGCGGTGGCCAGTGGGGTGGAATCCTCCTGCTCCTCACCGAATCCGCGAGTCCCAAGAAGCGCGGTTTCTCAGGCACGAAACAAAATTCCGCCGCGTGTTTGTGATTAGCTTCACTTCACACCGCGATTTTCGGCGTGATCGACCAACAGTGACGACATGCACTTGGTTCCCGGGAACAGCACGGGGGCTGGAAGGGACCACACGATGGACGGCGGGAAGCTCACGCCCGAGCAGTTGCGGCACGAGGCGGCGGCCCGCGTGGCCCGGGTCGCGCGAACGATGGGCGCCGAACTGTCGCGGCTCGGCAGCACGTTGCATGCCGAGATCGCCGAGTCCATCCCGGAGCTACGCGGCGACGCGGTCATCCTGGAGCTGCTGCGCGCGAGCACGGAAGGCAACGTCGAGACGTTTCTCCATGTGGCACAACACCGCATCCCGATCGAGGAGGTGCGTCCGCCGTCGGCCGCCATCGAATACGCCCGCCGGCTCGCGCAGCGCGGCATCTCGGCCAACGCACTTCTGCGGGCCTACCGCATCGGGCAGAACCGGGTGCTCGACTGGGTGGTCGCCGAGGTCGCTCGCGAGGAGGGCGACCGTGTGGTCGCGTTCGCCGCAGCCCAGATCCTCCAGACGACGTCGTTCGCCTACGTCGATCGAGTGGCCGAGCAGGTGGTTGCGGAGTACGAGTCCGAGCGCGAACGGTGGCTCGCGAACCGCAACACTGTCCGCACGGCGATGCTGACCTCGGTCCTGTCCGGACGGGATTACGATCTCGGAACGGCCGAGTCGGCCCTGGGCTACCGACTTCGGCAGCATCACCTGGGCATCGTGGTCTGGACCGCGGAACAGGACGGTGTGCCCAGCGAACTACGCCGTCTCGAGGCGCTCGTCACCGCGATCGGAGAGTCCCTCGGCGCCGAAGGGCCTGCATTGTTCCTCCCCCAGGACCGCGCGCTGGCGTGGTGCTGGATTCCGCTGGGACGCACCACCGGAGACCATCAGCTCGACCTCGATGTCATCAGACGTCTGACCGAGAACACGGGTCCGCGCGTGCGGGTCGCCCTCGGCCGGCCGCACCCCGCGGCGGCCGGCTTCCGGACGACCCACCAGGAGGCGCAACGCGCCCACGCCGTCGCCTCGATCGCGGGCGACATCCGGGTCACGACGTTCGACGATCCCGGTGTGCAGATCTGCTCGATCCTGGCGCGAGACCTCGAGTCGACGAGGAGTCTCGTCGCGGCTGCGCTGGGCGGTCTGGCCGACGACGGGGAGAACAACGCGCTCCTCCGGGACACTCTGCTCGCCTTCCTCCGGGCCAAGAGCAGCTATGTCGCCGCCGCCGAGGTGGTGCACCTCCACAAGAACACGGTCAAATACCGCGTCGACAAGGCCGTCGAGGCACGTGGCCGGTCGCTCGACGAGGACCGCCTCAACCTGGAGCTGGCGCTGACGGCCTGCCAGTGGCTCGGGGCGGCGGTGCTGCCGAAGGCGAATCGTCAGGCACGCGCCTGACGGTAATCACCGAGCCTGCGCATCACCCCGAGCAACCCCAGGCCGGCGGAGGGAGCGGCGTCGATTCCGCGCACGAGCATTCCTCGCCACCGCGGGACCACGCGGAAGATCTGACGGCTGTCCATCAGCGCCAGCCCCGCCCGCGCGACGGCGTCCTCGTCCAGCGGCTTCGGCCCGGAGAACAGCATCGCGGCACCGGGATCCTTGGCGCGGGAGGTCACCATCTGCGTGCCGACCACGTCGGGACACAGGGCGCGGGCACGGATCGGTAACCCGGCGTGCTGGAGGTCGCCTTGCAGGGAGGTTGTGTAGGACAGTACGGCTGCCTTCGTCGCGGCGTACAGCGCGAGACCCGGCACCGGGGTGAGCGCTGAGATGGACGCGACGTTGAGGATCACCCCGCCCGCCTTCCCCATCTGTGTAATCGCGGCCGCGGACCCGGCCATGGTGCCCCGAACGTTCACTTCGAGGATGGTGGCGATCTCCTCGTCCGGATGGGTCCACGCGTCGCCTGCGAAGAGCACACCGGCGTTGTTCACCCAGGACGTCAACTGTCCCAGGGCCGCAGCTTCCTCGGCGACCTTGCGGTGGGAGGCGATGTCGCGGACATCCTGGTCGCACTGCAGATCTGTCGGTCCCGGCCAGCGGAGGCCGTGGCCGCCCGCTCAGGGCGCTCCGATCAAGCGGTTGAATTCCCCGCTATCGGGTAATCGCCGGTGGATTCCAGGTTCCTTCGAGGATGCTCTGATCGGGCCAGTAGGCGCGCAGGTAGAGCGTGAATTCGTCGTCGGGGGCCGGCAGCCAGTTGGTGAGCAGACCGGGATCGGTGGGAGCGGGTCCACCGACGGTCAGGGTCAAGGAACCATCGTCACCGTAGGCAAGGTCCTGATTCTTGGTGCCGAGGGAGTATCGGTCCAGGTCGTTGGGGTGGAAGAAATGGTGTTTGTTGTAGACCGTCAACGACCAGAAGCCGCGCACCGGCGGTAATTGTCCGGCCGGGAACTGCACGGTGTAGGTGTTCGCACCGTGAAGACGCTTCCCGGATTCGTCGAGATCCTGGTAGTAGTAGGCGGTTTCGTTGACGGTGTTGACAAAGATGTTCGACTTGCCGATCGCGGTGCGGGACAGATAGTCGGTGCCGAACGCCGCCCCACTGCGCTGAGTGGTCCAGTGGTGCGCCGCCGGCAGGCCGATGTTTCGGAACTCGAACAGCTCCGCGACCACAGCATCAGTCTCGTGCGCGGTCTCGCGAAGTGCTTCGGCGATGGACTCATCGCTCTGGGCGGCAACCAGTATCGACCAGAACCACTCGTACAGTGCTTCCTCACCGGGGCGCGGCGGTACTTCCTTGAGCACCTCCCCGAGGGCCGCGAAGTAGACCTTTGGGTCTACCCACTGGGTTTCGCCCTGATCACCGGTGGCGCCGCCACCACCGTAGGAGGGTGCGTTCGCCCAGTCGAAGACTTTCGTCGTGCCATCGAACTCCGCCAGCGGATACACGCCGATCCGGTCGACCAGCGCCCCGACCGCTGCACGGTCCTCGGCGGTGTCGTCGAGAAACACCCGGGGAATCACCACCCCGGACCTTGTGTCATATCGGAATACCTCTGTGATGCCGTCGGGCACCTCACCGTCCCAGAACTCGTGCGCCAGCAGATAGAATCCGGGAGCTGTCCCATACATTTTGCCGAGTCGGACGAACGAGTCGGTGCGCTGATCGACCACCTGATACACCCAGAACCGGTCACCGAAATCGGGGACTTGCACCACCGACGGGCCGCGCTCGGCATCCAGCACCCCGAACCCGTACACCACATCCTGATTCGGACAGGCGACCACCCGTTCCTCCGGGCGGATGTAATCGTGCAGCATCCCGATAGTCCCGGGCGGTCCGGCCGGCACGATTCCAGCGAGCAATCCCGGGCCGGGCAACTGCTCCATGAATACCCGCCTGTTGTGCATGTTCACCAGCGGCCAACCCCACAAATACGCGGTCCGGGCAACTGTCCTCGCGTACTCCGGTGTCATCTTCGGACCGGCGAATCCCTCGGTCATCGGTGACTCCCATCCCTCTTGTGCGCACGATTAGCTGCAGTCGACCGTATGCCGCGCTCCGACCTCACTGCATCATCCGGATCGGATGAACGTCACGCCCGTGATGCTGCGTCTCGTCCGCCGATAAGCGCGGACGATCACCACCGACGGGTGAGCTCTCCGAACCTGGGGGGATGACGCTTGCGGGACAGTCGCATGTTCCCGGGGATGCGGGGGTGCATGGGTGGGTAGATGAGCGTCAGGACGGCGGCGAGAGTGAAGTAGCTGCGGAGCACGCGGAAGCAGAGGTAGGCGGGTATGTACTTGACCGAACCGGGGCGCCAGATCAGGCAGACGATCACGGTCATGATCATGGACATGCCCAGCAACGTGGCGACGATGGGCTGCCAGCGCATGGACGTGAAGGTGGTGTGGAAGGCGAATCCGGCAATCGCCGCGTAGATGAGCAGCGGTGCGAGCATGGCGCGGCGTGCGGCGTTGACCAAATTGAACGGCAGCACGAAGGTCCCGATCATGGTGCGCCGGTCCAGCAGGATCGCCCGGTTGCGTGCGGCGAGGTGGTAGATGCTGCGGAACCATCGGGTTCGTTGCTCGCGGAGGTGGGCGTAGGACGCCGGGGTTTCGCTGTAGTACACGGCCTTCGGGTCGGCCACGTTGTGGTAGCCCGCGGCCGCGAGGCGCATGCAGATGTCGGTGTCCTCCCCGTTCATCCCCTGCACCATGCCGCCCACCCGGAGGACCTGACGGCGCCGGTAGATGGCGAACATTCCGGGAATGCCCATCACACCCTGATAGCCGTCGAGGGACACCTGAAAGAACCCGTGCCGCATGTAGACCTCGATGAGCCGGCATTTGTCGATCCACGTCTTCTGCTGGGCGGGCATCGGAATTCCCCCGACGCAGCCAACCATCGGGTTCGCGAAGTGCCGCATCGCGGTGTCCAGACAGCCGGGTCCGATCATGGTGTCGGCGTCGATACGGACGACGAACTCCTCCCGGATGTGTTCGATCCCCATGTTCAGGGCGATGGCCTTGCCCGGTGTCGGGCAGTCGAGCACCTCGCCGGTGATGTGTGCGCAGTCGGCGATGGCCGCATCGGCGACCTCGTGCGTGGTGTCGGTCGAGGCATTGTTCACCACGTACAGGTGAATGGCATCCGGGTAGGTTTCGGCACCGGCGTCCACCGACGCGATGGTGTCGGCGATGCTGTGCGCCTCGTTGTGCGCGGGCACGAGGATGGCCAGCGGTGCGGCGAACGCGTGCCGGCGCGACCTCCTCAGGGCCCGCACACCCAGCAGGGCCGTCAAGGTCGCCAATATCTGCTGCATGAGGAACACACCGGCACCGATACCGCCGAGGATCGCCCAGTCCTTCAGAACGTCGACGACATGACCGAAGATGCGTAATGCGATGACGGCACCGGCGCTGGCCAGCACCAGGCAACTGGCCAGCGCGAGGAACGCGCGGGGAGGAATGCGTGGGTCCAGGGGAAGCGGGCCCTGCGGGGGAAGCTGCGCTTGCCGAAGAACGGTGTGCGGGAAAATTGCCAGTGCGAGGAGACCGGAGATCATTTGTGCACCGAACACGGAGATCGAGATGATGCCGGCGTTGTGCAGCAACCAGGCAAGGGTGTCGATCACCACGCAGAACAGGAGGTACTTACCTAGCAGCGATAGCCCGAGATAGAGGCGGCGCCAACTGTTCGAGTACGCGCGCAGCGCGTAGGTCAGGAAGAAGATCACCAGGAACATCCGCAGCGGAAACTGGACGTCACCGCGACCCTCGGACAGGATGACCAGGTCGTTCGGCGCGTCCATCACGTCGGCGTGCGCGAGGATCATCCGCACACACATGGCCAGGATCGAGATCCCCACGAACGTGACGAGGAAGCCGTTGGTGCCACTGGAGGGCCGGTCGACGGCGTAGTCCGCCGGTGCGCTGTCGACCGACCGGAAGAAGTCGGCGATCGCCGCCGGTTCCTGTACGGGTTCGCGGCGAGGGTGTGCGACATCGGTCATCGGGGCGGTTCCTGGCGCGGGGGTTCGCTCGGGGCGATGGTGCCGTCGCCGTTGATCACAAAACTGGCCTGGGGCGTCACGACCAGTGCACTCTCGGTTCCGAAGTCGGGCAGCCGAGTTGTCCCGATGTCACCCACGTACTGGATCATCAGACCGGGGGCCCGGCTGGTGCTCGTGACCGTTTCCACCAGAATGCCGTTGTCGAAAGACGGAATGTTCAGCGCCGACGCGTTCGGACCGGACACGATGCGTCCGTCCTGAATCCGCACCAGTGGATTCACGTCCGGACTCTGCCCCACCAGGATGAACGGCTCCCCCGCCGCCGGCTGTGCGGACCAGCGGAAGTCGGGATTGTAGTGTGCTGGAACGAACTTGGTGATCGTCGGAACGATGGCATTGAGCTGTTCGATCACATCGACACCATCGGACTCGGGGGCATAGACAGCGAAGCCGGGTGCCAGTCCGCGAGGCAGCGCAGTGAAGCCGGCACCGGGGTCGTCGCCAAGTTGGAGCGCGGAGCCGGGCTGCAGTTGCATCGGGTAACTCGTCACCCGGACGTCGCAGCCACCGAGATCGCGGTCACGCTCGACCGACAGGGTCAGGGTGTTCTCGAGCACTGCGTCCTGCGGTGGGAGCGCGAGGGTCACCGCGCCCGCGGTGGGGTTCAACGGCAGGCTGCCGACGAGATGCCCGTTGAGTTCGGCGTTGAGGATCCAGGTGAGGTCGGGCGGCGATGCGGGTAGCTGCATCTGGACGCGCACCGACTGCGGCAGACGCCCGCCGGGAAGGTCGGCGAGTGAGTAGCCGATGCGCCAGCGCCGGGTCTCGGTGATCTGACCGACGGACATGTCCGCCCCCAGGGCCTCGAGTGCTACCTGATCGCCGGTCAGCGGTGTGGCTGCGACCGCCTGCGGATCCCCACCGGAGAAGTCGGCGGTGGTCACGGCAGGCCCGGTCAGGTAGTTCGAGATCAGGGAGCCGTCGGGTACCGTCACGCCCACCACGGCGGTGCCGTCGATAGTGCCTACGGCGGTGCCGTCGGCGGTGTCCTCACCGGATTCCTGTGAGGGTGACCAGCCGTCCCTGTCGCTCAGTGTGGCCGCGGGGCCGACGAGGATTGCGTTGTCGACGTCGGAGGCCGGGAGTGCGTCGGCGAACCGGACCTGGTGGCCCGCCCGGGTCAGAGCCATCCCCAACTGTGCTGCCGTCGTCCGCCATTGGTCCGACTGGTCGGCCAGCACCACGGTGAGCCCACGGTCCCAGGACACCACGGCGTCCCGGACGGTGTGGATCGGCCAGGCGAGTGCGGCCTCCACGACCGTGGCGGGGTCGAGGTGGATCTGCATCCCCGACGAGTGATCGGTGGTGCACGTCTCGTCGTGCCGGGTGCCGTCGGCGCGGAACTGGATGCGCACCTGCCCGTCGTCGGCGATCTGGTCCGGGACGGTGACGTAGGCGTCGATGTCCTTCTCCCCGGTGGACAACTCCTGGTTGTAGACCTGCTGACCGTCCATGCTCACACTGAGGAAGACGGTGCTGTTGCCGGGAATCTGGGCGGAGCCGGTCAGATGCAGGCGGGTCTCGTCGCGCGTGGAATCGGCGGGAAGCGTCACCAGATAGCTCGTCGACGGGGAATCATCGGTCAGCCACACCCCGTCCGCGTGCCCGGATCCGGCGAGGGTCTTGGTGAAATGCCGGTCGGCGGGCACGTCCAGGCTCATGTCGTCCGCGTCGTGGGTGAACCATGTCGGCCGCGCGACGAGGAAGGCGAGCAGGATCACCACCGCGATCCCCAGAATCCACCACGCAGAACGCGGGACGGAACGCCCACGCTCGCCGGGGAAGTAGTCGTCCTTGTCCGGCTTGGGCTGCTGCGGCGGCTCCGGTGCGGCGGCGCCCGATGCTCCGTCGTCGTCGCTCAAGCGCTCTGCTCCTCGGCCGCGGACCTGCGACTTTCATTCCAGTACGACCGGCACGGAATGCGGGTGGTGTCGATCCGCCCGGCGTAGGTACGGGCGATCTCGACCTCGGTGGACAGCAGACCCGAGTCGAGGGTGATTGGGGCCAGGCCCAGCCCGAGTAGCCGGTCGTTGCGGGCGGCGAGCTGGTTCTCGTCGGCCTCCTGCCGGGGGTTGGCCACCCTGTCCACGTCGGCGCCGACCGTCCTCGCCACCAGCTGAGCGAGGTCGGCGACTCGATGCGTCTCGGTCATCTGATTCATCACCCGGACCTGCCCATCGACCTGACCACCGGATTCCACCGCGAGCCGAATACACCGAACGGTGTCGCATATGTTGATGAAAGCCCGTGTCTGCCCGCCGGTTCCGTGCACGGTCAGCGGATACCCGATCGCCGCCTCCACGATGAAGCGGTTCAGTACGGTGCCGTAGTCGCCGTCGTAGTCGAAGCGGTTGATCAGCCGCGGATCACGTTCGGTCTCGTCGGTCTGTGTGCCCCAGACGATCCCTTGGTGGAGGTCGGTGACACGGACCCCGTCGTTGTGCGCGTAGAATTGAAACAGCAACTGATCCAACGATTTCGACAGATGGTAGACACTACCCGGCTGCGTCGGATACAGGATCTCCCGGCTGTGCATCTCTCCGTGCCGATCGGGGTAGCTGACCGTGAGATACCCCTCGGGCAGGTCCACCGGGACGGTCTCGTAGCCGTACACCCCCATGGTTCCCAAGTGGACGACGTGGATGTCGATGCCGGCCTGGACAACCGCGGCCAGCAGGTTGTGTGTGGCGTTGAGGTTGTTGTCGAGCGTGTAGCGCTTGTGGGGTGGGGATTTCATCGAATACGGGGCCGACCGCTGCTCGGCGAAGTGCACCACGGCGTCCGGGCGCACGGTGATCAGCAGTTCGGTCATCGCGTCGTAGTCGTGGGCCACGTCCGATTCCACGACGGTGATCTCGCGCCCGGACACCTCGCGCCACACGTCGACGCGCTCGGCGAGGGAACGGATCGGGGTCAACGACTGCACCCCGAGTTCGTCGTCCGCTCGCCGGCGAACGAAGTTGTCGACGATCGTGACGTCGTGCCCGCTCGCCGACAGGTGGAGCGCACTCGGCCAACCGCAGAACCCGTCTCCTCCCAGCACCACTACCCGCATGTGAGCTCCCTCCTCGGTCCACCCGCCACCTCGCGCGCCCCGCGCCGATTCGGTCGGAATGCGCCGGTAGCCTCGTGCACGAATTACTCAGCATTTGTCCCGCGCCGACTTCTTCGCATCACCCTCGAGGGGTGATAACGATTTTGGAAACCCATTACGTTGGCTGTGTGCTCGTCATTCGACGGGCAGACGCGAACCGACAGTGTGGACGATCGGGACTGCCCCCACCCTGGTTGACACACGGGGTGTGCAGTTTCAGGCCGCGTGTGCGGTCTGATGGAGCGTCTCATATTCGACGGGTGTCAGTCGACCGAGACCGCGTTGCCGGCGCCGCCGGTGGTAGGTCGTCTCGATCCACCCGACGATCGCCAACCGTAGTTCCTCACGGCCAGCGGCGACGGTCGAGGACATTGCGTTGCAGCAACGCGAAGAACGATTCCATCGCCGCATTGTCACCACATGCCCCCACCTTCCCCATGGAACCTTGTAAACCATTGCAGGACAACAATTCTACGAACAATCCGGAACGAAATTGACTGCCGCGATCGGAACGTACGACGGTGCCGTCCGGGTTGCGGAGCGCGATAGCATTTCGCAGCGCCGAACACGCCAGGTCCGCGGTCATCCGGTCCGCGATCGAATAGCCGACGATCCGGGTGGAGAAGCAGTCCTTGATCGCGCAGAGGTAGAGCTTGCCCTCATCGGTCCAGTGCTCGGTGATGTCGGTCAGCCACAGCCGGTCGGGCTGCTGGGCGCTGAACTGCCGCCTGACGAGGTCGTCATGGACCGGTGGCCCGGATCGGCGATGAAGTCCTCGCTTCTTCGCGAACACCGAGAAGATTCGCTGCAGCGAACACAGTCGGTGGACGCGGTTCTCGCCGGCGACGATGCCGTGGGTGGGTAGTTCGTCGGCGATGAACCGGTATCCGAATTCCGGATCTGCGGCGTGGATATCAAGTGCGGCGTTGATCAGATGGGCATCGTCCCAGTCCCGTCGGGACACGGGATCGGTGTTCCACTTGTAGAACGCTTGCCGGGAGAATCCCAGCACCCGGCAGGTCACCGCGACGGCGATACCGTCGGCGGCAAGGTCGCGGACCAGCGGGAACATCATTTTGGGTTGACATCCCTCGATAGGTAGGCCACCGCCCGACGCATCACCTCCGCCTCCTGTTCGAGCAGCCGGATACGTTTGCGGGCCTCGCGGAGCTCGTCGGATTCGTCCCGTGCGAGGCCGGGTCGGGTGCCGTCCTCGATGTCGGCCTTGCGCAGCCAGTTCTTCAGACAGGTCTCGGAGATCCCGAAATCCTTCGCGATCTGCTCCAGCGGGGCTTCGCGTTTGCGGGCCACGGCGACGACGTCGCGGCGGAACTCCTCCGGGTACGGCTTCGGCATGTCGATCATCCTTCCACCGTGAGGGCGAATCCCTCACAGGTCAGGTGTCAACCAGAGCCGGGGCAGTCCCATCTGCAATTCGGGGTGCCAGGGCACCAGCGCATCGACGGAGTCCCGCAGCGCGCTGACCGGGGGTAGTTGCTCCGGGCCGAGAACGGAGACGGTCGCGACGTGGCCTTGCCAGGAGACATCGGTGACCTGTGCCCCGGGAACGTCGCCCAGCCACTGCTGCGCCGCGGTCGCGATCTGGCGGGCCCACAGCGACGACAGCGAATTGACCACCATCGGGATCGCGACCGCCACCAGCGCCGCCGCGAGCACGACGTACGCACGGCCGCGCCGGCCGCCTACCCCCGTGTCCACCTCGGCCGCGTATCCCGCGGCGACGAACACGACACTCGCGGTGATGATCATGGCCACGACGTTCGACGCGAACAGCACGAACGCCCCCACCGCAAGGGCCGGCGCCCCGGAGCCCAGGCAGACCCCGACCACCGCCAGTGGAGGGACCAGGGAAATCGCGATGGCGACACCGGGTAGGACGTCGCCGACATCGCGGCGCGCTGCCGCGATGGCACCGACCAGACCCGTGGCGAGCGCGGCCGTCAGGTCCATCAATGTCGGTGACGTACGCCCGAGCACCTGCGAATTCGTCAGAACATTGGTGGGAATCGGCACCAACTGCGCGATCACCGCGCCGAGGACGACGACGAGCACGACACCGAGTCCCACCAAGAGAGGGCTTTTGCCCACCAGCGAGGCCCGGCCGGTGGTGATTCCCAGCCCGACGCCGAGGATGGGTGTCGACAGTGGCGCGACGATCATGGCGCCGATGACGGTGGCCGTGGAGTCCCCGACGACGCCTGCCACCGCGATGATCGCCGACAGAGTCAACATCGCTCAGAATGCGGACCTCTTCGCCGAGCGGTCCCCTGAGGACGGGTTGAAGCGATCGTCGAGTTCGGTCAACGTCCGACGTTGGGTGTCCGGGACCAGCATCATCCGATCGCTCCTGTTCGGAGTCGGCGCGCCAGTCGATGGACCGGCCGCTTGTTCGATACTGGCCCGCACAGCCGAGTGACGGCCTCACCCGACGGGGATGAAGCGGCCGACCGCGAAAAGGCTCATGCTGACCGGACCGACGGTTCGACGGTCCGCCGTGGAAGGAGCCGAGCATGATCATCCCCCGGCCGGTCCTGGGCCCCGACGGGACCTCGGGGCTCAACGCACCGGCCTGCCGAATCGTATGAGCGGGCTCTCCCGCCGACTGCGCGCCCTGGTGCCCCGGGAGCGGATGACCCGGACGGACGTGATCGCCGGGCTCCCCGGCGCCATCGGCAGCGTTCCGGACGGAATGGCCTCCGGCGTCCTGGCGGGTGTCAGTCCCGTGCACGGCCTGTACGCGAGCATGGCAGGCAGGCTGTTCGGCGGGCTTTCCACCAGCACCAAGCAGGGAATCGCGATCGAGTTCTTCACGGCCACCCTGATGATCGGTGAATCGACCCTCGCCGCCTACGCCCAGGCGCGGGTGCGGGTGCACCGCGGGGACGATGCGTGATCGAGCGCAGCATGAGGTGATCAGAGTCTGCGGAGGCGTTGGTGTGCATCGGCATACTCGTGATCGAGCCTGTCCACGATCTCCGCCGCGGGTACCACGGCGTCGACGGCGCCGATGCCCTGTCCGGCGCCCCAGATGTCGCGCCAGGGCTTGGCTTCCGACTTGGTGGCGGTGTCTGCGTCCTCGCCGACACCGAAGTTCATGGCGGAGGGGTCGGACACGGCGAGGTTGTTCGGGTCGAGTCCGGCGGCCTCGATGCTGCCGCGCAGGTAGTTGCCGTGCACGCCGGTGAAGAGGTTGGAGTAGACGATGTCGGATGCGGTGGAGTCGACGATCATCTGCTTGTAGCCGGCGTCGGCGTTGGCTTCTTCGGTGGCGATGAACGCGGAGCCGATGTAGGCGAGGTCGGCGCCTGCGGCCTGTGCGGCGAGGACGGAGCGGCCGTGGGCGATGGAGCCGGACAGCAGGAGGGGGCCGTCGAACCATTCGCGGACCTCTTGGAGCAGCGCGAACGGGGACAGGGTGCCCGCGTGTCCGCCCGCGCCGGCGGCGACGGCGATAAGGCCGTCGGCGCCCTTCTCGACGGCCTTCTTCGCGAATGTGTTGTTGATGACGTCGTGGAGGACGATGCCGCCGTAGCTGTGGACGGCGTCGTTGACGTCGGCTCGGGCGCCGAGGGAGGTGATGACGATGGGCACCTGGAATTCGACGATGGTGGCGAGGTCTTCGTCGAGGCGGTCGTTGCTTTTGTGGACGATCAGGTTGACCGCGTAGGGCGCGGAGGGGGTTTCGGGGTTGTTGGCGTCGTGCTTGGCGAGGGCTTCGGTGATGCGGGTGAGCCATTCGCGTAGGACGGGCTGCGGGCGGGCGTTGAGGGAGGGGAATGATCCGACGATGCCGGCGGTGGACTGGGCGATCACCAGGTCGGGTCCGGAGACGATGAACATCGGCGAGGCGACCACGGGTAGGCGAAGCCGGTCTTGCAGGATGGGGGGCAAGCTCACGAGGGTTCTCCAGGATTCAGGACGTCGAGGGGCAGCGCCGCGGTTGTGCACCGGGCGCTGCCCCGGTTCGGTGGCCGGTTACGCCGTGAGATTTTCGAAGATGGTCGCGTTGGCCATGCCACCGGCCTCGCACATGGTCTGTAGCCCGTACCGCATCCCCTCGGACTGCAGGTGGTGCACGAGAGTGGTGGCCAGCCGGGCACCGGAACCGCCGAGGGGGTGCCCCAGTGCGATGGCGCCGCCGAGCGGGTTGACCCGTTCGCGGCGCGCGCCGGTGTCGGTGAGCCAGGCTTCGACCACGCTCGCGAACGCCTCGTTAACCTCGAAGGCGTCGATGTCGTCGAGGTTCAGTCCGGCTATCCCGAGTGCTTTCCTCGTTGCCGGGATCGGTGCGGCCAGCATGGTGACCGGGTCGTCGCCCACCACGGTGGCGGTGTGCACCCGCGCGAGGGGTGTCAGACCGAGTTGCCGCGCCCGTTCGCTGGTGGTGACCAGCAGCGCGGCGGCGCCGTCGGAAATCTGGGATGCGTTGCCCGCGGTGACCCGGCCCTCCTCGTCGAAGGCGGGCTTCAGGGCTCCGAGTGCGTCGAGTGTGGAGTCCCGGCGGATGCCCTCGTCCGCGGTGAGGGTGGTGCCGTCGGGCAACTCGACCGGGGCGATCTGTTTGACGAATCGGCCGTCGTCGGCGGCCTGCGCTGCGCGACGGTGTGATTCGAGGCTGTACTCGTCGAGTCGGGTGCGGCTGAGGTCGTACCGCTTGGCCAGTATTTCGGCGCCGGCGCCCTGATTGAAATCGACGTTGCCGTACCGATGGGACACGGTGGGGCCGAAGGGGACACCTGGTCCCGCCCTGCGGGCCGAGCCCATCGGAACCCGGGTCATCGACTCGACACCACCGGCGACGACGACGTCGGCGTGGCCGGCGATGACCGAGGCGGCGGCGAAGTGGATCGCCTGCTGGCTCGAGCCGCATTGACGATCGACGGTGGTGCCGGGAATGTGTTCGGGCCACCCGGCGGCGAGGACGGCGCTGCGGGCGATGTTCGCCGATTGTTCCCCGACCTGGCCCACACATCCCCACACGACGTCATCGACGACGCCGACGTCGAGTCCGGTCCGTTCGATCAGGGCGGTGAGCACCACCGCCGACAGGTCGACGGGATGGATGTCCTTCAGGGCTCCGTTGCGGCGGCCGACGGGTGTTCGTACCGCCTCGACGATGACTGCGTCACGCATGAGAATGCCTCTACTCGATTGTCGGTGTGGTGGATCCGTCCGGCGCGGGACGGTCATCGCGGCGCCATCCGGATGGCGCCGTCGAGGCGAATGGTTTCGCCGTTGAGCATGCCGTTCTCGACGATGTGCGCGGCCAGGGCGGCGAACTCGGCGGGGTCACCGAGTCTGCGGGGGTGCGGCACCGAGGCCGCGAGCGACTCCCGCACGTCGTGGCGTGCTCCCGCCAGCAACGGCGTGTCGAACGTGCCGGGGGCGATGGTGCATACGCGGATGCCGACGCCGGCGAGGTCTCGTGCCGCGGGGAGGGTCATCCCCACGATGGCGGCCTTGGCGGCGGCGTAGTTGATCTGGCCGATCTGCCCTTCGAACGCCGCGACGGACGCGGTGAACACGCACACGCCCCGGTCGCCGTCGTGCGGCTCGTTGCCGGCCATGGTCTGGGCGGCGAACCGCAGCACGTTGAAGCTGCCGACCACGTTCAGCCCGATCACCGATTCGAACGGCGCGAGCTCGGCGGCGACGCCGCTCTTGTCCAGCACTCGCATGGGCCGGCCACGTCCGGCGCAGTGGATCACCGCACGCAACGGTCCCTGTTCTGCCGCGGCGGTGAAAGCTGCCGCCACGTTCTCGGCGTCGGTGACATCAGCTGCGACGAATCGCGCTGCGGGACCGAGGGCCTCGGCGCGGGCGGCGCCATCAGAGGTGGGCAGATCGACGAGTGTGACGGTGGCGCCGTCCTCGACCAGACGCGTCGCTGCCGCAAGTCCGAGACCGGATGCCCCGCCGGTGACGACGGCATTGATGTCCTTGATGTGCACGGTGGTTCCTCACAGTTCCAGGGATCGGGAGATGACGCTCTTCATCACTTCGCTGGTGCCACCGAAGATCCGGGTGACGCGGGCATCGGCGTAGAGGCGGGCGATGGGGTATTCCCGCATGAAGCCGTAGCCGCCGTGTAGTTGCAGGCAGCGGTCGATCACCCGGGCCTGCATTTCGGTGGTGAACAGCTTCACCTTCGCCGCGTCCGCTACCGACAATGCGCCGGCGTCGAGAGCGACGAGCGCCCGGTCGACGAGGGCCTGACCGGCTTCGAGTTCGGTTGCGCAGTCGGCGAGGACGAACTTGGTGTTCTGGAAGTCGGCGACCCGTTGTCCGAAGACCTTGCGGTCCTTGACGTAGTCGGTGGCCAGGCGCAGTGCCGCCGTGGCGGTGGCCTGCGCGGACACCGCGATGGTGAGCCGCTCCTGGGGGAGGTTGTTGGTGAGCATCGAGAAGGCGGCGCCTTCCTCGCCCAGCAGGTTGCGGGCGGGGACCCGGACGCCCTCGAACAGCAACTCGGCGGTGTCCTGGGCTTTGAGGCCGAGCTTGTCGAGGTTGCGGCCACGGTGGAAACCGTCCATGCCGGCCTCGACCACGAACAGGGACAGCCCGTCGCGCCGGTTGGTGACGTCGCGGTTCGTGCGGGCGGCGACGACGATCAGGTCGGCGTTGATACCGCCGGTGATGAACGTCTTGGCCCCGTTGAGAATCCAGTCTTCGCCGTCCCGGACGGCGTGGGTGGCCATGCCGGCCAGATCGGATCCGGTGCCGGGTTCGGTCATCGCGATCGACGAGATCAGGGAACCGTCCGCGAATCCCGGGAACCATCTGGACTTCTGCTCGGCGTCGGCGTATTCGAAGAAATACGGGAGTACAGTACTCAGGTGAACTTGCATACCGCCGAGAGTGGCTGCAGCGTAGCCAATTTCCTCGATGACGATGGCGTTGAACAGGAAGCTGTCGATCCCGCCGCCCCCGAACTCTTCGGGAACCTGGAGGCCGTTGATTCCGATCTCGGCGGTCTTGGTGAACAGCTCGCGTGGGACGCGTCCGTCCGCCTCCCAGTCCACGATGTGGGGCACGACTTCCTTGCCGATGAACTGTCGCACGGTCTGCCGGAAGGCGTCGTGGTCAGAATCGAAGATGTTGCGTTGCATGGTTCTGTCGGTCCTAACGGTGATCGGGTGGGCGCGCCGGTCGCGCGCCCGCGAGAGCTTGTGGGTTATCGGTGCGAGCGGACGACACCCGCGGCGGCGAGGTCGTCGATCGCGCAGGCGGGGTAGCCGAGTTCGGTGAGCACCTCGGTGGTGTGCTGTCCCAGCTCAGGGGCGCCGACCGTCGAGAATTCGGGAATACTGCCGAGATGCCAGGGGGAACCGAGGGTCGTGTGCTCGACCCCGTCCGGGTCGGTGACGTCGACGAAGATTCCGGAGGCTTCCACGTCCGGGTTCTTACGGACCTCGCCGTAGGAACTGATTCGACCGGCGACCACCCCGTTCGGGGTCAGCAGCGCCATCGCGTCGTCGCTGGTCAACTTCGCGAACTCGGCGCGCAGTTCCGTCAGAAGCGCGGGGCGGTGCTGCACCCGGGACTCGTTGGTGACGAATCGCGGATCGGAGGTGAGTTCGGGCCGGCCGAGCAGGGTGCAGAGCCGGTCGAAATGCACTACCGAATAAGCCGACACGACGATTGCGCCGTCCCGGGTGGGCATCACGTCCGCAGCGGGTGCAACGGTGGGTTGTCCGTTGCCCTTACGGAACGGTTCATTGCCGGTGAGCAGGTATTCGCCCCAGTTCGGCCCCTGCAGGTGGACCGCGACCTCGAGCAGCGAGGTCTCCACGGTATCGCCGTCGCCGGTGCGGAGTCGACGGACGTAAGCACCGAGGATGGCTTGGGCGAACACGTGGGCGGCGGCGGCGTCGACGACGGGGAAGCCCACTCGTTGCGGTTCTCCGTCGGCCTCGCCGGTGACCCACATGATGCCGCTTTCGGCCTGCGCGGCGATGTCCAGTCCCGCACGGTTCCGCGACGGTCCCTGCAGGCCGAATCCGCTGACGGTGGCGTAGATGATGCCCGGATGCGCAGTCCGGACGCGATCGGCGCCGAGCCCGAAGGACTCCATCACACCGGGGCGCAGATTCTGCACGACGATGTCGGCTCCCGAGATCAGCTCGTGTGCGATCTTCTGCCCGCGTTCGTCTTTGAGGTCGAGCGCGATGCAGCGCTTGTTGCGGTTGTAGTTCCGCAGGATCGCTTCGCCGTATACGCCGATCAACCGGGACGATTCGCCGTGCACGGGTTCGACCTTGATCACGTCGGCGCCGAGATCGACCAGGATCTGGGTGGCGGCGGGGGCGGCGATGAACTGTCCGAAGTCGACGACGCGCACGCCGTCCAAGGGTCGGGTCATGCTGCGTTCTCCTGTGTCCGTGTGCTGAGTTTGGCGGCGTCGCGTTCGGGACGCACCAGGAAGGTGGCGGCGGCGCCGCCGAGGGTCATGAGCACTCCGGTGAGCGCGAAGCCGTGGCCGTAGCCTGTGGCCTTGTCGGTGGCGTTGCCGACGAAGTAGCCGAGCAGCAGGGGCGCGATCACTCCTGCCATGCTGTAGAACGCCACCAGGAATCCGAGGATCGGTCCGCGTTTGCGGGGATGGACGACATCGGCGATCGCGGTGAACGCCACCGCGTACGCGGCGGAGTTGAGGGAGAACGCCAGCGTGATGAACACCATTTGTGGCAGGCCTACCGACAGCAGTGTGAACGCAACCATCGACACCCCGGAGCCGACGATCAACCCGCCGGTCAGGTATCCCCGGGAAATGCGCCGGGATATGCCCCGTGCGGTCATCCAGTTCGACAACCATCCCGCGCCGATCGCCCCCGCAGCGGCAAAAGCATACGGCAGCATGATCAACCGGCCCGCGGTGATCGTGTCGTAGCCCAGCCCGTCGGACAGGTAGACCGGGAGCCAGGCCACCTTCAGCGTCGTCGACCAGTAGGAAAAGAAGGTGAGTAGCGCGATGCCGACGACGGTTCCGGTGGTCAGCAACGTCCGGTAGGGTGCATCGCTCAGTTCGACGGTGCCGGCGGCCGCGGGCTGGATGTGCGCGGGCGCGTTCTTTCCGAAGATCACCCAGACCACCGCCCAGAGGCCACCGAGGACGATGAGGACACCGAACGCCGCGTGCCAGGACCAGGTAACGATGACCCAGGTGAGGATCGGCGCGGCGAGCAGCGGTCCCACCGAGGCGCCGGCGGTGACTATTCCGCCCGGCAACGCCCGCCGCTCCGGCGGGAACCAGGAGTGCACGGAGTGCGTGGCCAGCGCGTAGGCCGGTCCCTCCGCGAAGCCGAGGACGATCCGGCAGGCGAGCAGGACACCGAAGCTGACCGGGCCGAGCAGAGGAACCATGGTCACGATCCAGATCAGCATGAGCGCGGCCAGCAGCCAGCGCACCCCGATGCGCGTGGAGAGCGCTCCGAGCACGATCGCGCCGGCCGCGAACAGCCAGAAAAAGGCGCTCTGTACGAGTCCGAATTGCTGCGGGCTGATGTCGAGATCCTGCTGGATGTGGATTCCGGCGAAGCCGAGGACGGCCTTGTCGGCGAAGTTGAGCAGTAGGAAGGCGAACAGCAGCCCGGTGACGAGCCAGGCGCGCGACCGTGACGGCGATGCGCCGACGGCGGCCTTCTGTGTGAGGGTGTCAGACATGGGACGGGCTCCGTACTGGCGGATGGAGGGTGAGGGGAGGTGTCGGTCAGCGGCCGGTGAACGCGGGCATTCGTTTGGTGACGAACGCGTCCGCGGCTTCGCGGGCATCGCCGGAATGGGAGCACTGCACCATCCGGTCCACCTCGGCGAGCAGATAGTCACCGAGGGACGTGGTGGACGCCTGGAGGAGGTTCTGCTTCATCGCACGCAGCGCGAGCGGCGCGGACGCCGCGAGCCGATCTGCGAGGTTCCGGGCGTCCGCGTGCAGCGACTCCGCGCTCGTCACCGCGGTGACCAGCCCGTAATCCAGCGCCTTCTGGGCCGTGAATTTTATTGGGGTCAGGAACAATTCACGAGCCCGCGCACCGCCCAGCATCCTGGTGATCAGCCAGACACCGCCGAGATCGCCGGACAGGCCTGCATTGACGAAGGCGGTGTTGAAAACCGAACGGTCGGAGGCGATCCGGAAGTCGGCGGCGGCCGCGAGTGACAAACCTGCTCCGGCACAGGCGCCGTCGATTGCCACAACGGTGACCTGTGGCATGTGGTGGAACCGGTGCAGAGTGTCGCTGACCTGCCGCAGGCGTGCGGTGTCGGCCACGACCGAGTCGCCACGCAGGGTGCGCGAGTCGGCAGTCGCGGCCAGGTCGGCGCCGACACTGAAATCATCGCCGTGCCCCGACAGGATTACCGCGCGCACGCCCGGTGAGCACGACAGTTCGCTAATCGCCGAGCCGAGTTCGCCGAAGACCGTGTGAGACACCGCGTTGCGTCGGCCGCGGTTGTCGATCACCACGTGTGCAACGGCGTTGTCGACGGTGACGTGGACACGACCGGTCATGGAGTCCTCCTCGAATGGGATGTCGCCTGTGAAGTGGCGCACGTCCATTGAAGGTCGCGAGGAATGACTGCGTCAAAGTCCGGAAGTCACCCGAATTGAGTGCAATTGCCTATAGGTAGGGTCTGACCTCAGTGTTCTCGCGGTTGCGATCGCGAACCCGGTGATCGGCCGCCAGCGCGGCCATCGCTGCGGCCTCGACCAAAGTGTGGCCGCTGCCCTGGTTCTCGGCGATGGCACGGACCCAGGCCTGTAGGGATCGTTTCGAGTAAGTGAGGAATTCGGTGGTCGCCGGGGTGATCCGGGCCGCTCGAAACACCACCTCCAGCGGTCGGGCCAGACTCGGTGCCAGTTCCCGCACGATGCCGCCGCGGTGACGGGCGTCCAGACCGATCCGCAACGGAACGATGGCAGCCGCGCCTCCGGACAACACGATGGGCAGCACAGCGCCTCGCTGCGGCACTTCCACGACGATCCGGGGTTCGACTCCGTGCTCGCGCAGCGACTTCTCGATGTAATCGCGGGTCGCAGTGCCGTTCTCCCCCATCACGAACGGAACTCCGGACAGGGCCTCGATCGGAACGGGATCCGGCCAGTAGTCCTCCGTCCCGGGTGGGCAGATCAGGACGAACTTCTGCTCGACCAGATGCTCGCTGATCAGATCGGCGCCCGGCGGTGGTGACGCCAAGAATCCGAGCTCGCAGGAGCCGGATCGGACGAGGTCGACCACCCCCGATGCGTCGTCGCGTTCCTCGATCCGGAACCGCACGTCGGGGAATCGGATACGAAACCTCGCCACCCACACCGACAGCGGGTCCATCGACATGTCCGACAGGGTGGCGATGTCGACCCGGCCGCCTCGCACCTGTCCGACACTCCGCACGGCGTTCTCGGCGGCTTCCGTTTCCCTCAAGATCATGCGAGCCGGTCCGATGAGCGCCTCGCCGGCGGGCGCGAGGACGAGGCCTCGCCCCACCCGGTGGAACAATTCGGTGCCGAGGTCCTTCTCCAGTTTGCGCACTGCCTGGGACAGGGAAGGCTGGGCCACCCGCAGGGCGGCCGCCGCGCGGTTGACGCCGCCATGGTCGACCACGGCAAGGAAGTACTCCATCTGACGCAGATCCATGGAGCAAAACTATCGGCCCGGCGTGGACGAGGGGGTGCGGAATCCATGTGTTGCGGCAAGCCGGTCTATTACGTGTGCAGCATTCCGGTGACCGAGATACCCACCCCCAGGAGGGCGGTCAATGCCACGAGCGAGACGGTGCGCAGCAGTGCGGGCCAGGCGCCGGTGTCCGTGTTCGCCCGTGCGGACCCTTTCGGGAAGTGGCGGATACCGAGATAGCCGACGATCGAGCTGGCGACCAGGGCACTCAGAGTGAGCAGCGGTGCACCCAGTCGGTACGCGACGAAGCCGATCGCCGCGGACGTCGCGAGCACCGACAGGCCGGTGCGTTGCCACGCCAGTGCGGTGCGCTGTGGCTGCAGACCCGGATCGGGCATCGTCACGAGTTGACGGTGGTGACCACGGCGAACACTCCCAATCCGATTGACAGGAGAACGAGCCCTCCCGCGAGCCAGGCGAGGGGAATCGGCGCGGGAAGCGGCTCGTGCAGTCGCAGCGCGCGCTCGTTGCGTCGCCACGACCACAGGGCCACCACCGCGAGCATTCCCCCGGTGCAGCAGGCGAGGATCGCGACGACGTGGACGACCAGGCCGGCGGTGGTAACCGAGGCCAAGGTAGTCAGAGTGACACCGCCCGCCACCAGGGCCAGAGCGGTCCGAACCCAGGCCAGTGCGGTGCGTTCGTTGGCCAGCGAGAAACGGACGTCTGGTTCCTCGCCCACGGAGTAGACGGCGGCAGGTCGGCGCGGGGGAAGGTCTACTTCACTGTTCATGGGTGTTCCCTGCATGCTCGGGTCGGTGTCGGTGAAATAATTCTTCTGACACCAGATAGTTCTGTAACAGAAGTAGGTTAACGGATGGACGACACCGGAGCGATTCCTCTTCCCGACGGCGCGGCCGGGAGCGGGGAGGGATGGGCCCTGACCGCGGTCATCACGCGACTACGACGGGCGTTGAGGTCGAGCGTCCGCGAAGACTTCGCCTGGGAGTCGTTGCCGATGGCCCAGGTCGAATTTCTCCAGCGGCTCTCGGCCGAGTCGGGCCTGCGGATCGTCGAGTTGGCGCGCAAGCACCGGATGGCCACCAACACCGTGAGCGCCTTGATTCAGCAGATGGTCGAGACCGGTCTGGTCGTGCGCTCTCCTGATCCACGAGATCGCCGGGCAGTGCGCGTGGACGTCACCGACGCGGGGCGGGAACGTCTGAACGCCTGGATGGGGGCGAACGAGCGGCGCATCTCGGAGGCCTTCGACCGACTCGATGAGCAGCAGCGCGCCGCGATCGGCGCGGCTATTCCTGCTCTCGCGGCGCTGGCTGAACTTCTCGACACGGAGTGAAATCCGTCGAAGCGAATTCCGCACCCGCCAACATGCGCACCCCGGCGACCAGCGGATATAGGCAATTCCGTACGGTCCGACCGCGTTTTGCTGGTTGATCGGCCCTCGGCGGGGCGGTCTGATGAGGACATGCACCTGTGGTTCGAGTCACTACCCGCGGTGCCCCTCACTCAGCCGAAAAATTTCCGGAGGTCGTCATGGTGACCACGCAGTCCGATGGACGCGACGTCGGCCATCGCCCTGCCGGGGCCGTCGACCGGCGGGCCTGGGGCATCGTCCTGTTCCTGTTCCTCTTCTTCACCCTGAATTTCGCCGACAAGGCCGCTGTCGGGTTGTCGAGCCAGCAGATCCGCCACGACCTCGGTCTGACCGCCGGGCAATATGGGTTGCTCAGCAGCGCGTTCTTCTGGTTGTTCGCGATCGGCGCAGTCACCTTGGCAGCGGTACTCCGGAAGATCTCCTATACCTGGGGCGCGGCCCTGCTGATGGTGACGTGGATTGCGAGCATGGCGCCACTGACGGTCCCGACGTCGTTCGGTGTGCTGATCGCCTGCCGAATTGCGTTGGGATTCTTCGAAGGCCCGGCGCACGCCTTGTGCCAGTCGATCGTCGCGGATCGTTTCGCACCCGACAAGCGAGCGACGGCCGGCGCGATCGTCAACGCGGGTTCGTCCATCGGGCCCCTCATTGCGGCGCCCACCCTGACCTGGGTGATCCTCACCTGGTCGTGGCATGCCGCGTTTGCTGTCCTCGTCGTGGCGGGGGCGATGTGGCTGGTCGGTTGGCTCTGGTTCTCGGAGCGGTTGCCCTTCCGCAAGGCCGGCCCGGGCGCCGGTGACAGCGCCGTGGACGCCGCTGATCCCAACGGAGACATCGTCGTTCCGTTCCGCCGTTTGTTGATGCTGCGGAGCTTCTGGGGACTGGTGTTGCTGTCGTTCGCCGGGTATCTGATCTCGTCGCTGAAGGTCGCCTGGCTGCCCGCCTACATGAACGAAGGGCTCGGGTACTCCGCGAGCACCGTGGGTTCGTTGGTGACGATTCCCTATGTCGTCGCGGTGGTCGTCCTGCTGTCCGCGGGCATGCTGTCGGGTCGGCTTCTGCGCGCCGGCCACTCCTCGCGGGTGGCCCGCGGCTACCTCACCGGGGCGTACCTGCTGTTCGGCGGGGTCTCGATGATGATTTTCAGCCAGCTCGACCCGGGACCGCTGCAGTTGGTGTTCGTGATCTGCGCGTTCGCCGTCAACAGCGTGGCCTTCTCGGTGGCCTTCGCCGGGGCGTCGGACTTCCTGCCCGCACACCAGCGGGTGGCGTTCTTCGGCTGCATCATCGCCGCGTACAGCGTCGCGGGAATCGTCGCACCGTATGCGCTCGGGCTCATCGTCGAGCGTGCGACCACTGCCGCCGCCGGGTACTCGACGGGCTTCCTGTTCGTCGGCGGCGTGGTGTGCGTGCTCGGTGTCCTCGGCGCCATCATGCTCGATCCCGAAAAGGCCCGCACCCAACTCGAGCAGATGACCGCCCGGTACGCGGCACGAGAGGCCGAGTGATCACCATGGGCGGACCGCTCTCCGGCATCCGGGTCCTCGACCTCGGCCAGTACATCGCCGGACCCAGCGCCGGCCAAACCCTCTCCGACCTCGGTGCGGACGTGCTCAAGGTCGAGAGCCTCCGCGGCGATCAGGCGCGCGGGATCGGCACGTTCGGCGAGGCCATGGTGCGCGCCTACAACCGGGACAAGAGCAGCATCGGCCTCGATCTGGCGCGGCCCGAGGCCGAGGCGATCCTGCATCGGTTGCTGGCCCGGACCGATGTCCTGGTGCAGAACTTCCGCACCGGGTCCGCCGAGAAGCTCGGCCTCGGACCCGACCAATTGCGTGCACGGTATCCGCGTCTGATCTACGCCAATGTGACCGGATTCGGATCCCGCGGACCGTCACGGCACCGCCCCGGCCTCGATATCGCCGCGCAAGCGGAATTCGGCTTGATGCACGCAACCGGCGAGGTCGACGGTGACCCGCAGCGGCTCGGGTTGCCCGCCGCGGACGTCACCGCTGCCAACGCCCTCGCGACCGGAATCCTGGCGGCGCTCTACGAGCGGGAATCGACCGGTCGGGGCGCGCACGTGGAGACCTCGCTGATGGAAGCGGTGCTGTCGATGCAGGCCGCGTCCTGGGGCGAATACACCCTCACCGGCCTCGCGCCGCGGCGTAAGGGGAACGGACAGGCGCACGCCGCCCCCGCGGCCGATGTCATCCAGGTAGTCGACGGGATGATCGTGCTCTCCGCCTACACGACCGAAAAGTGGTCCGCACTCTGCCATCTCGTCGGACGACCGGACATGATCGACGACCCGCGGTTCGTCGACAATCCCGCGCGAGTGGCGCACCGGGCCGAGATGCTGACCGCTCTCGGCGACGCCTTGGGCGGGATGACCCGGGACCAGGCCGTCGCCCGGTTGCAGTCCGCGAACATCGTGTGCGGTGCGATCCGCTCCTTCGACGAGATCGCCGAGGACAAGGACGTTTTGGCGTCCGAGATCCTCGTCGACGTCGCCGAACCCGGTGGGGCCTCGTTCACCAGCCCCGGACCGGCCTTCACCCTCGACGGCCGCCGTCGCACCGTCTCCACGTCCGCACCGGAGGTAGGGCGGGACACCGTCGCCGTGCTCCGCGACCTCGGCTTCACCGACGGTGACATCACCGAACTGATCGACGGCCGCGTCGTCACCGCCGCCGCACCACACTGACCTCGAAAGGCTTCTCCATGATCGATCCGGACATCCTCGATTACGACTTCCCGACCTACCTGAAGGCCATCGCCGACTTCACAGACAACGAGCTCATCCCAGCCGAGAACGAGATGGTCGAGGCCGGCGAGGTCCCCGCCCGCCTCCTCGACCGGATGGCAAAACTCGGACTCTTCGGCATCTCCATTCCCCGCGCGTATGGCGGCCTCGAGTGGACGATGGAGCAGCAGGTGCAGCTCACCCTCGAATTCACTCGCGCGTCCTGTGTCTACCGGTCACGATTCTCTACGGTGATCGGCCTGTGCTCGCAGGCGATCCTGGACCACGGCACCGAGGAGCAGCGTCTGCGGATGCTGCCGGCCATGGCGGCAGGCGAACTGGTCACCGCATTCGCACTGACCGAGGAACAGGCCGGATCGGACGCGGCGCACCTGCGCACCACCGCCGAGCGTCGCGGGGACACGTATGTGCTCAACGGGAGCAAGCGGTACATCACGAATGCGGCCTGGGCCGACGCCTTCCTCGTCTTCGCGCGCACGGATGCCTCGGACCCGGGTGCCGGCGGGGTCTCGGCGCTGCTCGTGGACGCGACATCGCCCGGGGTGCGTACCGTCTTGCCAACCGTCATGAACGGACACGCGGAGGCACCGGTCGGAGAGATCTACTTCGACGACGTGGTCGTGCCCGCGGAGAATCTGCTCGGCGGTGTCGAGGGCCGGGGGTTGACGATGGCGCTGCGCGGCATCAACCATGCGCGTCTGCACGTCGCCGCGACCTGTGTCGGGCAGGCGACCCGGATGCTCGAGGAGACGACGGCACATGTCAACGGCCGCAGTCAGTTCGGGGCCCCGCTCGCCGATCTCGGTGCCGTACAGGCCACGCTGGGGGAAAGTTTCGCGGAACTCGAGGCGGGACGCGCCCTGACCGTCGAGAGCGCGCGCGCGTTCGATGCCGGCGAGATCCCCCGGCACCGCATCGCCGCCGCCAAGCTGTATAACTCCGAGATGGCGAGCCGTATCGCCGACCGGTGTGTCCAATTGCTCGGCGGCGAGGGCATCGTCGGCCCGCACCCCGTCCCGCGGATGTGGCGTGATGTGCGGGCGCTGCGAATCTATGAGGGTTCCTCGCCCGTGCACCAGCGGAACCTTGCCAAGGCGATGACCCGCCAGGTCGCCGACACCGGAACGCTGCCCAACTCCTACCGCGTCTGAGTCGTGTCGGTGCCCGATCCGCGTGACCGGGCACCGACCGCGGGGAAGATGGATTCATGGACATCCGTCAACTCGAGTACTTCCTCGCCGTGGTCGAGCACGGCGGGGTCAATCGGGCGGCCGGGCATCTCCACGTGGCGCAGGCATCGTTGTCGCAAGGTATTCGCCAACTCGAGCGGGAACTGAAGCTGAGCCTGTTCCATCGGACGGGCCGCAACCTCGTCCTCAACCCGGCCGGGAAACTGCTGGTCGAGCCCGCACGCAAGGTGCTCGACGACCTTCTGGCGGCGCAGGACATCATGCGCGGCGCCCGCGAACTCCAGGTCGGGTCGATCACCATCGGGACGATGCCCGAGATGTCGAGCGAGGCGGTGGCAGCGTGGAGCGGGTCGTTCACCCGCCTGCACCCCGACATCCGCATCGACCTGTCGGAGTTCCCGAGTGCCACAGCATTGTGCGACGAGGTACTCACCGGGCACTGCGAGCTGGGATTCACCACCTTCCCGGTGCCGACCGACAACCTCGAAACCGTCGAGCTCGGAGTCCAGCGGCTGCTGCTCGTGCGTCCCCCGGGGACGTCGGTCGGCGACGACGCAGAACCCTTCGACCTCACCCGGCTCGCCGACGTTCCACTCGCAACGAGCAGCTCCGCGCTGCGCGAGAACGACATCGTCGCGACAGTTCTGCGCCGCGAAAAGGTGATTCCCCGGATCAGCGCCCGGGTACCGAACCGGCACGCGCAGATGACCCTGGTCCTGAGCGGGGCGGCCAGCGCCTTCCTCCCCTTGAGGATGGCCACCGCCGCCCACCGGCTCGGCGCGCAGGTGACCGAAACACGCCCCGCGATCCGCACATCGTTCGGCATCGTGCACCGGCCCGGCGCCTTGAACCCGGCCGCCAAGAGCTTCGTCATTCAGAGCCACGCAGACGTGGCCCACTGGAACAAACTGATCGACGCCCACCAACGGTCCGGCGCCTCCCTCCTTCGCGCCGCACTGCTCGCCGACGACGAACTACACGCCCGGACCAGGGGAGACCGACCACATCCGTAGGCCGCACGGGTGTATTCACCGGCCCCCAACGAAGTTCACCCGGATCGGGGAAGTGGTCCCAGAGGCGGCTTCGTAACGTCAGCGTGTGATCGTTGCCACCGCTAACCCACGGTGAAGGAGGGATCCGCTCATGCCCGAGGAATTCGACCGGTTCACCCGTCTCGCACAAGCGCGCATCGAGGGCGGCTATCCGACACCCGATGCCCGACGGCAACTCGAGGACGAGCTGTACTTCCAGCGTGCCGTCCACGTCTACCTGCCCGACCCATATCCTGGCGCTGCTCGACGAATGTCGAACGAATATGTCTAACAGTCGGACTCGGCTCGTCAATCAGTCGCATGCGTTGCTGTGACAGCTGTTCGCCGGCGGAGCGCCGACCTCGTTGACCGCGGCCTCGGCCACCACCCTGCTGCGGGGCTTCTGTGCCTGCAGCGGCGTCGACCGAACTCGCGTCGGTCTGTGCCGAGATCTGATCGCCGACATCCGCCGCCTCGATGACCAGCTCGCGGCGAACGAGAAGCAGATGGCCCATACGCTCGACGAGCACGGCACCCGTCTGCGGGAGGTGGACGGGATCGGTGCGGTGACCGCGGCCCGGCTGATCGGTCGCACGGGACGCGCCAGCAGATTCCCGACCGCCGCGGCCTACGCCAACTACAACGGTTCGGCACCGGTACAGATCGCCAGCGCCGACACCGGCCGCCACCGCGTCTCCCGCTACGGCGACCGGCAGCTCAACTGTGCGCTCTACACCGTCGCCATGGTCCAGACCCGAATGCCCGCCAGCGCCGGCCGCGCGTACTACGACAAGAAAATTGATGAAGGCAAAACGCCCGCAGCGGCGAGGCGCGCCCTCAAACGGCACCTATCTGATCACGTCTGGCGCATCATCCTCGCCGACGAGAAACGCCGATACCGACTAAACGAAGCGGATACCGCAGGTGCGGCTTGACAGATGGAGAGGCACCGCCGCGAGGCACAGTGGTCCTTGGAATAAGAGCGTGTCTCATGTGGGAAGTTTCTTGAAGCAGGTGAGTGCCGCGGCGAGGTGACGGAAGCCAGCGAAGTGTTCGCCGTAGCGTTCGTAGCGGATGGTCATGCGCCGGTAGCCGGTGAGCCAGGCGATGGTGCGTTCGATCTTCCACCGGTACCGGCCGAGGCGATCGTTTCGCTCGATGCCGCGGCGGGCGATCCTCGCCGGCGATGCCTCGTTCGCGCAGCCACCGTCGGTGAATGTCGTAGTCGTAGCCCTTGTCGCCGCGAAGCTTTCCCGGTTTGCGCCGGCGTGGTCCGCGCCTGGACTTCGTTGCCGGAATCGCTGCCACCAATGGTTGCAGCACCGTGCTGTCGTGGGTGTTCGCCCCGGTCACACCCACGACCAGTGGGATTCCATTCGTTTCGGACAGAACGTGGATCTTCGATCCCTTCTTGCCGCGGTCGACCGGACTGGGGCCGGTCAGCGAGCCCCCCTTTTCGCCCGGACGCTTGCCGCATCCAGGATCGCTGCCGTCCAGTCGAGTTCGCCCACGCTACCGAGCCGACCCCGCACCTCGCGATGGAGTTTCTCGAACACCCCATCCCGTACCCAGGCGCTGAACCGTCGATGCGCAGTCGGCACGGTCACCCCGAAGGAGGGCGGCAGGTGCCGCCACGCACATCCGCTGGTGAGCACGTACACGATCGCGGTGAACACCGCCCGGTCATCGGTCGGCGCACTGCCGCCTCCCTGTGGCCGGGCGACAAAAGGCGGTATCAACGGTTCGACTATCTCCCACAACGCATCCGGAACCAACCTCAGTGACAACTCATCTACCACGGGTCACATTATGTCCCACACATCACTTCATCCACATGAGACACGCTCTAAGGCGGCCTGTCCAACGCGAGAAGGCAGCGCCCAGGTTTGATCACTGGCGCAATAGGTGAACACAACGGGGCCTAATGGGTGAACACCCCCCTCGGTGTCCTATGGAACTAGGCCGCTTGTATCCAAGGTGTCGAGAATGAAGTGGTGAAAGCCTTCGGCGACCGAGGAGGTGAGGGGTCGATCGGCCCGGATCATGCCGATCGTTCGCCAAGCATCGCGATCGCGGAGTTCTACCAGCACGCTCCCCTCGGGAGGGTCGGCAGCCGCAGATGGAGCAGGAACAACTCCTACGCCCACTCCGGCCGCGATCATGGCGCGCATCGTGCCGACCTCGGTGACCGAGAACGCGATTCGCGGGGCGAAGCCGGCAGCTCGGGCGAGACGGTCGGTGAGTTGGCGCAGCCCGTACTCCGGCGTGAGCGCCACGAAATCGTCCTCGGCGACCTCGGTGAAACTCACCGTCTTCCGGCGGGCCAGCCGGTGACGGACCGGGACGAGCAAGCAAACCGGTTCGGTGGCCACTGGTGTCCACACCAGGTCGTCGACGGAGGGCTCGGGTGCCACGAATCCGAGATCGGACCGGCCCGCCCGCACATCATCGACAACCGAATCGGCTGCGGCGCCGCGTAGTTCGAATCTCACCTTGGGATGTTCGGCGCGATACCTGCTGATCAGTTCCGGCACGAGCCACTCGCCGAGGCTGTGCAGGAAGCAGAGGGAGACGGTGCCCTCGTTCGGATCCGCAAGGGTGCTGATCCGGTTGTGTGCGGAATCGACTTCGCTCAATGCGCGTAACGCATGTGCGCGGAGAATCTCGCCGTACCGGTTGAGGTGGAGCCGATTGTGCCGCCGGTCGAACAAGCGCACCCCGAACCCCGTCTCCAGCCGGGCTATGGCCCGCGACAACGTCGGTTGCGTGACATGCATCTCCACGGCGACAGCGGTGATGTTCTCCGATTCGGTGAGGGCGACGAACCATCGCAACTCCTGCAAGTTCACTGCCTGAGCTTATACGCGGAACGTATGAGGGGCGGCGGATATCGGCATTTCACAAACCCACGCAGGGGCGCGACAGTGAAAGGGCACTGACTCGACTGACCCGGCAAGGAGAATGACGTGAGTACCGAGCGTTCGGATTTTGCTTCCCACCCTGTGCATCGGCCCTTGGAGGGTGTCGTGGTGGTCTCGCTCGAACAGGCGATCGCGGCACCGTTCGCGACCCGGCAACTCGCTGACCTCGGTGCGCGGGTAATCAAGATCGAACGTCCCGGCGTCGGAGATCTCGCACGCGGATACGACCGAACGGTTCAGGGGATGGCGAGTCATTTCGTGTGGACGAACCGCGGGAAGGAGAGCATCGAGCTCGACGTTCGCTCCGACGACGGCAACCGGATCCTGCACCAGCTCGTCGACCGCGCCGACGTCCTCGTCCAGAACCTGGCACCCGGCGCGGCGGGGCGCCTCGGCATCGGGGCCGAGCGCTTGCGGGAAACCCACCCGCGCCTGATCACGTGCGATATCTCCGGATATGGCCGCAGCGGTCCCTACGAGGCACGCAAGGCCTACGACCTGCTGATTCAGTGCGAAGCCGGACTGGTGTCGATCACCGGATCCGAGGACGAGCCCTCGAAGGTCGGTCTGTCCATCGCGGACATCTGCGCCGGCATGTACGCCTACTCGGGGATCCTCACCGCCTTGCTCGATCGTGGGCGGACCGGCCACGGCGCCAACCTCGAGATCTCCATGCTCGAGGCTCTCGGCGAGTGGATGGGGTATGCCGACTACTACGCCCGATACGGCGGATCGGCGCCGAAGCGGACGGGAGCGAGCCACGCGACCATCGCACCGTACGGACCGTTCACTGCGGCGGACGGGGAGGTCGTCAACCTGGGTTTGCAGAACGAACGCGAATGGGTCGTGTTCTGCCATGTCGTGTTGCGGGCGCCGGAGCTGATCGACGATCCGCGGTTCGTCACCAACGCCGACCGGGTCGCGCACCGCGCCGACCTCGATGGCGACATCGCCGACGTTGCCGCAGGCCTGTCCGGCGCTGACCTCGTCGGCAGGTTGGAAGCGGCGAAGATCGCGTATGCCCGGCAGCGCACGATGGACGAGTTCGCAGAGCACCCGCAGCTCGCGGCACGCTCCCGGTGGGCACAATTCGATTCCCCCGTCGGACGGCTCGAAGGACTACTGCCCCCGGTGACGGTGATGGGCGTCGAACACGAGATGCGCCCCGTACCCGGTCTGGGGGAACACACCGACAGCATCCTGACGTGGCTCGACGAGTACGCAGCGGTCGGGTCCTGACACTCCTCTTCCCTCCGCCGTCGGCCGAGTCGCGCCGTCGGTGACGAACTACCGAAGGAGAATTACCGTGAACAGCAGTGAAATCCAGGTCGAGCAGTCGGCGCCACCGGTCACCGGCTGGCCCGGCCGCTACTTCGAGGACTTCGAAATCGGAGACGTATACCGGCACTCACTCGGCCGCACGGTGCTGCCGGTCGACAACTCGTGGATGACGCTTCTCACCCAGAACACCGCGCCGATCCACTTCGATGCGCACTACTCGAGTCAGACGACGTGGGGTAAGCCACTCGTGGACTCCACCTTCACCCTTGCCCTCGTCACCGGGCAGAGCGTCAGTGACATCTCCCAGCACGTGCACGCCAACCTCGGCTGGGACCGAGTGCGCCTGCCGAATCCGGTATTCGAGGGCGACACCATCTACTCCCAATCGAAGGTCCTCACCAAACGAGAGTCTGCATCCCACAGGGACATCGGCATCGTCACCGTGCGCACCATCGGGTACAACCAGGACGGCACCATCATCATCACCTTCGAACGGACCCTCATGGTGTATCGCAAGGGGCACGGACCGCGCACGGCAGGCGTCGACCCCAGGTGGGACGACCGGTCACGCCGCGCAGCCGGCATCGAGTAGTTGATCGAAGTGCCGCGCAGGCTCAGCCCGCGCGGCAACGATCTAAGGTGCACATATCGTATGCAAGGGAACGGCCGGGCCGAGGAAGCTGCCACCGAGTTGTCTGGCCGAGAAAAGGCGTACCGGTAGGTCAAGGAGCAGGTGCTGACATCGCCGGCGGCACAGGGCTGGTTCCTGAGCGAACAGGAACTCGCGACGCGGATTGGTGTATCCCGCAACCCCGTTCGTGAGGTACTGCCCATGCTTCAGGCGCAGGGCCTCGGCGGATTGCGTGCCGCCCGCGCCCCCGCTAGTCATGAGATGCGGCCTCCGGTCTCGGTAGCCGTACGCGTTGACTCGGCGACAACGTGCGGGGCGCGGTCGCACAGCTGATGTCGATGAGATTCGTCCTCGGCCGCGCTCCGAGCGACCCGCAGCAGTGCCGTCTAAAGCGAATGTAAGGAAAGCGGCCCATCCCTTCCCTCTCGCTGTGGCGGCGACCACATTGGTGTCAGTGGCTATGCATCATCACAGCAGTCCCAGGAAGGAACATCATGCGACACACGACTTCGAACCCAACGTCGTCGACCGGCGAGAGGCGGGTTGTTGCGAACGTGGTTCGCGGCTGCATCGGCAACCTCGTGGAGTGGTACGACTGGTTCGTCTATGCAGCGTTCAGTGTGTTCTTCGCGGCGTCCTTCTTCCCGCAGAGCAGCACGACCGCCCAGCTTCTCTCCACGGCGCTGGTTTTCGCGGTCGGATTCCTGATGCGCCCGATCGGTGGGTACATCCTGGGCCGATACGCGGACCGGTACGGGCGTAAGAACGCGCTGACGTTGTCGGTGCTGATGATGGCCGCGGGATCGCTGATCATCGCTGCGACACCGAGCTTCGAGGCGATCGGCATGCTCGCCCCGGCATTGCTGGTGATGGCGCGACTGATCCAGGGACTCTCCGTGGGAGGCGAATTCGCTTCCAGCGCCACGTATCTGTCCGAGGTCGCGACGCCCGGCCGCCGCGGCTTCTACTCGAGCTTCCAGTACGTGTCGATCATTCTGGGTCAGCTCGCCGCGCTCGGCGTCCAGATCATTCTGCTGCAGCTTCTCGCCATCGACCAGATGGAGGCCTGGGGTTGGCGCATTCCGTTCGTGATCGGCGCGATCGCCGCCGTGACCGTGATGCTCTTCCGTCGTGGGATGGACGAATCGGACCAGTACAAGGAGGAAGCGGCCCAGATCGCTGCCGAGAAGGCATCCGGCACGAAGCCGTCGGCCAAGCGCGGCACCCTCCGCCTGCTGCTGCAGTACCCGAAGCAACTCGCGATGGTGTTCGGCCTCGCGATCGGCGGCACCGTCGCGTTCTACACGTACACCACGTACCTGCAGAAGTACATGATCAACACCTCGGGGATCGCCCCGGAAACGGTGGCATGGATCAACTTCGCCGCACTGTTCATCTACATGCTTCTGCAGCCCGTGGCCGGACTGATTTCCGACCGCATCGGTCGCCGCAAGGTCATGCTGTTCTTCGGTGTCGGCTCGACCGTGCTCACCGTGCCGATCCTGACCGTTCTCGGCAACACCACCAATGCGTTCGTCGCGTTCGGCCTGATGATGACCGGACTGGTCATCGTGACCGCCTACAGTGCGCTGAGTGCGATCGTCAAGGCGGAGCTGTTCCCGACGACGGTCCGCGCGCTCGGTGTCGGACTGCCGCACGCGATCACCGCCGCCCTGTTCAGTGGCACGGCCGAGCCTCTCGCGCTCGCTCTCAAGCAGGCCGGACATGAATCGGCGTTCTTCTACTACGTCGTCGGTTGCTCGGCACTGACCCTGGTCGCCGCACTGTTCATGTCCAAGGGCAAGGGCGGCACCACCCTCGATCCTGCGACGGAGAATCAGGCCCGCGACGGACGCGAGGACGACCGCGACAACCGCGAACTAGAGCGTGTCTGATTCATCCTCGTCCGGCATTGTTCCCCCGGCTCATCGTGGCCGGGGGACAATGCCGGTTATGCGGATTGCGGTGGTCGAGGACGACGACGGCGTCGGCAACGCACTCGTTGCGGGGCTGACCCGGCAGGCGCACCAGCCTGTGCGGATGAAGTTCGGGTCCGAACTGCTGCTGCACCACGGCGAGGTGGACTTCGTCCTGCTCGATCTCGGGTTACCGGACCGCGACGGGCTCGAGGTGCTGCGTCAGCTGCGCCAGGTCAGCGCCGTCCCCGTCATCATCCTGACCGCCCGCGACGACGAACGTTCGGTGGTCCGCGGCCTGCGCGGCGGCGCCGACGACTACCTGGTCAAGCCGGCGCGGATGTCGGAGCTCTTCGCTCGCATCGAAGTGGTGCGCCGGCGAAGTATGGCCGTCGAAGGCGGTGCACCACGAGAAGTGGTCACCGGAGACGTCCGCGTCGACCTCGATTCCCGCACCGTCACCGTGGCGGGCAGAGAAGTGGACCTGACGTCGAAGGAGTTCTCTCTTCTCGAGATCCTGCTCGAGAACCCGGGGGCTGCGGTCAGTCGTCAGCAACTGATGGATCGGGTCTGGGGTGACGCGTTCGTGGCGGTTTCGCGTTCGCTCGACGTCCACATCGGCACTCTGCGGGCCAAACTGGACCGGCCCGGGCTGATCAGCACCATCCGTGGTTTCGGCTACCGGTGGGTGTGCTGACCTCAGGGTCGAATCGACATGCGCCGACGGTTACTGCTGATTCTCGCGATACTCGGATCCTGTGCGGTCGCGAGTTTCGCCATTCCCCTCGCGCTCGCGACCGCGGACTCGCGGACGCAGGCGTTCACACTCGGCCGCGAGGGAGACATCCAACGGTTCGCCGTCCTCGCCGAGGAGTACGTCAGGACCGGCGACCCCGCCAGGATCGCCGGCGAGGTCGAGGCGTACGACGACGTGTACGGCGAGGGCGTGCTGGTGGTCTCCACGCGTGGTGTGCCCACCCTCGGCGTGGGCCTCGACGGCGACGAACCCGGAATCGACGCCGCGATTCGCAGCGGACTGCGCAACGAGCGCGTGTCCACCGTCGACCGGCTGTTCCCGTGGAGCGACGACGAGGCCCTGTTCGTCAAGCCGGTGGGGTCGGGCGCTCAGGTGAACGGCACCATCGTGCTGCGGGCCTCGACCGCCGAGGCCCGCTCCGACATCCTCCGGCAATGGGCCGTGATCGCGGCCGGCGCCGTGCTTGCACTGGTCGCTTTCGGTGTCCTCGCGATCGCCTTGAGCCGGTGGGTACTCGGACCGCTCGCGAACTTGTCCAAGGGAATCGTGCAACTCATCCGCCGGATGCCCGACGCGAGGACGCCGACGAGTTCCGTGCCGCCGCGATCCGTGCTGCCGGCCACGGCTGCGGGCGGGCCGCCCGAGGTGCGCCGGCTCGCGCATTCGTTCGACGTGATGTCCTCGGCGGTGCTGCGGGCCGCGGACGCGCAGCAGCGCCTGATCGCCGACACCGCCCACCAACTGCGGAACCCGCTCGCGGCGTTGCAGTTTCGCCTCGACCTCCTCGACGACGGGATACCGGACAGCGCACGCGAGGATTATCGCAGCGTGACCGAGGAGGCCAAACGCTTGCAGACCATTCTCGACAGTCTTCTCTCGCTCGCCTCGGCCGAGACGCCGCGCTTCGGGGTCGATCGGTCCGAGGCGGCCTGCGACGCACTGTCGGTGGTAGCCGACCGGGTCGACTTCTGGTCGGTGACGGCCCGCGAACGTGGTGCGCGTCTGGTCACCGTCGCGGCCCCCGACGCCGACCGCGTTCCGGTCGCGATCGCCGAGAATGATCTGTCCCAGGTGCTCGATGTGCTGATCGACAACGCCTCCCGGTACGCAGGCCCACACCCCACCATCGAAATCGGCGTGACCGTGGAACCGTCGCACGATCACACTCCGGTGTGCGTGTGGGTAGCCGACGACGGTCCGGGAGTCCCGGAAGAGTTGCGCGGCAAGCTGACCGAGCGCTTCTTCCGTGCCGGCGACCAGGTCGGAACGGGTCTCGGCCTCTCCATCGTCGAGGTGGTTGCCGCAGCCTACGGCGGGCGTCTCGTCATCGACGAGGCCCCCGCGGGCGGACTGCGCGTACGCTTGTGGCTCGAACCGCACGTGGAGAAGCTGGACGATGATTAACCGGCGACAGTTCATCGGCGGTGTGGCCGCAGTGGTCGCACTGTCCGGGTGCGCCCGTACCCAGCCTTCGGGGACGTATGAGATCGCGTCGGGTGAGCGCGACGGATTCCAGGCCGAGTTCGCGCAGTTGCTTGCGGACGTTCCGGCCTCCTCGGGTGCGGACCTTCGGTTGACGGTGCGCTACACCACCGGTTCCCTGGAGAACCTGTCGCTGCTGGCGTCGGGTGAGGTACTCATCGGGCTGACCCTGGCCGACTCCGCTGTCGAGTCGGCCACCCCGATCGTGGCCATCGGCCGGGTGTACGAGAACTATCTCCAGTGCGCGGTGCCGGCCCGCTCACCCTTCCGCACGATGAAAGATCTTCGCGGCCAGACGATCAGCCTCGGAGCCCCGGGCTCCGGAACCGCGCAGACCGGACGGCGGGTCCTCGAGGCGAGCGGACTGACCCTCGACGACGTGACGGTGCGCCCGGTCTCACTCACCACCGTTCTGGATTCCCTCCGCGACGGCACGGTCGCCGCCGCACTGTGGGCCGGTGGTGTGCCCACCCCGGCGGCGATGCCGCGGTCCGGTCACGGTCCGGACGGGGGCATCCGGCTACTCGACCTGTCCGCCGAGTACGTCGAGATGCGCAAGACCTACGGGCCCATGTACGAACCGGTTTCGGTCCCGGCCCGGACATACGGTGACACCGCCGAGACGGCGACAGTCGGCGTTCCCAGCCTGCTCGTCGCCTCCCCGCAGCTGCCCGACTCCGTGGCCGGCGCCCTCGTCGACCTTCTCGTCGACCGAGCCCAGGACCTGATTCCCCCCGATACCGTCGGGGCCCAGTTCCTCGATGTCCGATCGCTTATCCAGACGGCAGGCGTCCCTCGCCATCCGGGGGCCGTCGAGGCGTACCGCCGCCACCACGGTTAGAAGGCGGCCGGGTACGGCCGACAACCTCAAGTACGTGTAAAACCTGGCACCCACCCGATTGACGATGGCCGGTACATAGAGGCAAAATGGCCGTACATTTCGAGGAAGGCTGGCTCCATGGCATCGCAGACCGCCCTACCGCTCGCGGGGATCACCGTCGTGAGCATCGAACAAGCAGTTGCCGCACCGTTCGCGACCCGGCAACTGGCCGACCTCGGTGCCCGCGTCATCAAAGTGGAACGTCCCGACGCCGGCGACTTCGCCCGGCGTTACGACGAGACCGTGCACGGCGAATCGAGCTACTTCGTCTGGCTCAACCGGTCCAAGGAGTCTCTGACCCTCGACCTGAAGTCCGACGAGGGCCGCAACATCCTCGAAAAGCTCTTGTCCACAGCGGATGTCTTCGTGCAGAACCTGGCTCCTGGCGCGGCAGCCCGAATGAACCTCGACGCCCAGTCGCTCCAACAGCGGTACCCCACGCTGATTCCGTGCGACGTGTCCGGCTACGGCAACACCGGTCCCTGGTCCGATCGCAAAGCCTACGACATGCTCGTCCAGGGCGAATCCGGTCTGATGTCGCTGACCGGCCCCGACGAGTGCCCGTCCAAGGTCGGAGTGTCGATCGCCGACATCGCGGCCGGCATGTACGCCTACAGCGGGATCCTGTCCGCGCTGTACACGCGCGCAACCACCGGCACGGCCCGCGCGGTCGAGGTCGCTCTGTTCGAGGCGCTCGGCGAATGGATGGGATCTCCCGCCTACTACACCGAATACGGTGGCCGGCAGCCGAGCCGGGTCGGAGCGGAACACGCGACGATCGCCCCGTACGGCCCGTTCCCCACCGCCGACGGCACGGTCCTGCTGTCGATCCAGAACGACCGCGAATGGTCCGCGTTCTGCTCGGAGGTGCTCGGCGACGAGTCGATCTCCACCGACCCGCGTTTCTGCCGAAACTCCGCGCGGGTGACGCACCGTGAGGAATGCAACGCTCTGATCTCCGAGCGGACGCGTCTGCTCAGCACCGACGACGCCCTCGCCCTGCTCGACAAGGTGTCGATCGCCAACGGCAGGCTGGGCACCGTAAACGACTTTCTGTCCCACCCGTCCCTGGCCGGCCGTGACCGTTGGCGTGAAGTGGCTACCCCGGGCGGCCCGGTTCGGGCGTTGCTGCCGCCCGCGAACCTCAGTGGTGTGGAACCTCGATTCGATCCGGTTCCGGCTCTGGGCGCGCACACCGATGCCATCCTGGGGGAGCTCGGCTACACCGACGGCGCGATCTCCGGGCTGCACACGGCAGACACGGTCTGAGGGCCGGCAGTGCCCCATGCAGTGGCGTCCGACGGAACGCGTGTCGCGTACCAGGTCAGCGGCGGCGGACCGCCGCTGCTGCTGCTCGCCGGTCAGGCCAACAATCACCACTGGTGGGACCGCGTTCGCGCGGACTTCGACACGCACTTCCGCACCATCACGGTGGACTACCGCGGAACCGGAGCGAGCGACAAACCCGAGACCGAATACAGCACAATACTGTTCGCCGATGACGCGATCCGCGTGCTGGACTCCCTCTGCATCGAGAGGGCGCACGTCTACGGCACCTCGATGGGAGGCCGGGTGGCGCAGTGGGTCGCCGCGCGCCACCCGGAGCGTGTCCACACACTGATCCTCGGCTGCACCTCACCCGGCGGAACGCACGCGGTGGAGCGCAGCCGGGAAGTCCGAGCGAGCCTGGCGCAACCCGATCCCGACCGGTCACGCCGCGCCCTGCTCGAGTTGATGTACACGCAGGATTGGCTCGGTCGAAATCCCGGTCCCTACAACACCCTCGGGGACCCGGGCATGCCCGCGCACGCCAAGCTCGCCCACCTGCGGGCCAGCAACGGCCACGACGCGTGGGATGCGCTTCCGTCGATCAGTGCGCCGACCCTCGTCCTGCACGGGACCGAGGACCTTCTGTCCCCGGTCGACAACGTTCCCCTGCTCGCCGAGCGGATCCCGAATGCCCGCGTGCAGTTGCTCCCCGGCGCACGGCACGCGTACTTCGAAGAAGATCGCACTGTCGCGGGCGCCGCGGCGATCAGCTTCCTCACCGCACTGTGAGAACTCGCTGGCGAGTTGGGTTGAGGCGCACTAGTCACCGGATCCGGGCATGACGATACCGACCTTCGCGGCACCGTGGCCGTGGTCGCGGGCGGCGGCGAGTGCGGCGGGAGTGTCCTCGAGGTCGAACATCTTCTCGAGGCAGTGGTCGACCTCGATCATTCCGGTATCGATGGCCTCGACTGCCGCCCGGAACGACAGCAGCCCGGCCTCGGACTGCGTACCGTTGACCCACTCCATGGTCAGGGATTTGCGGAATGAACGCTCCACTGGGAACGGGGCGTTGCCCTTCGATTCGGGGTAACCGAAGAATCCGACCGTCCCGCGAATACGCGCGGCTTCGACCGCGGCGGCACGGGCGAGGTCGTAACCCGCGGCCTCGATCACCAAGTCCGCACCGACGCCGCCGGTCGCGTCGAGCACGACGTCGGAGATCGACTCGACCGGTTCGAGGACGGTCCGTGCCGCGCCGAGCCGTTCAGCGATGGCGAGGCGGTCCTTGTCCAGGTCGGCGACGATGACCTCGACGCCCCGAGCGATCAAGTGCTGCAGGTAGAACAGACCCGAGGAGCCGGCGCCGATGACCGCCGCGGTGTGGGGCATTCGCTCGACCGGGGTGTCGGCGGGCAGAAACTTCTTCATTCCGAAGAGAGTGGTGCCGAGTTGCTGTGCGAGCAGCAGGCGCCGTAGGTCGACGCCGTCCTGCAACACGATCACGTGGCTGGCGTCGACGGCCTGGTACTCGGCGAAACAACCACCGCGCTGACCGTGGGGAACGGTCAGCACCGGCCGTCCGACCTCGATATCCGAATTCTCGCTCCGAACAACAATTCCCACTCCCTCGTGACCCGGATAGCCAGGTCTTCCGAGAAGCTCGGGGTTGTGGAATCCGTCGAAGACGATATGGACGTCGGAGCCGCAGATCGAGGCGTATCGCATTTCCACGAGCACTTGGTTCGGCTCCGGGACCGGCCGGGGGAAGTCGCGAACTTCGACGACGCCGGGTGTGGTCACGCATGCTGCTCGCATTCATGCCTCGCTTGGGTGAGTCGGTGCGGGGAGTCGGAGGACGCAGCGGGTAGTCCCTTGGCGTGCCTTCTTGGATGGCGGTCACCGTATCGGACGCAGTCGGCGGCGGCAAGAGGAATCGCCCTCGGTTCCGGGACGAGCAGCGACTCGAACCAGGTGCAGCACAGCCGCTTCGACTCAATCGGGTTGCCATGTCCGCTCGTCATCACTCCATCAGAATTTGGCATTATCGCGCCCGGTCCATCAGGTAGCAGAATCACCTGAGTCACTACAACGAAGTGAGACCCAGATAACTACTTCGAGGCGAAGTAACGCAGGCTGCAGGGGGTGCGGTGCATGACCGGTGTGCGGTACTCGACGCCGACAACCCACGGAACGTAGTGCATCCCCGCGGCACCGAAACCGTCAGCCCCTGAGGCGAGTTCGTGACGGACCGGACCGTCGATCGGTGAAGCCCGCAGCCATTGCAGAATCCATTCCCACTACGAGGAGTCGCCATGACCCCATCCACACCGCCGCAAGCTCACAGAACCGATGATCGATCCGAGGAACCGCCTCGTTCGCGCAGTCACTACGTCAAGTCGGTGCTGGTCGGTTCCATCGGCAACATGATCGAATGGTTCGACTGGTTCGTGTATTCGACCTTCGCAATCTATTTTGCCGGACAATTCTTTCCGAGCGACGACCGCACCGCGCAGCTCCTGAACACGGCGGCCATTTTCGCGGTCGGATTCCTGGCGAGGCCTCTCGGCGGCTGGTTGCTCGGGCGTCTGTCGGACCGCAACGGCCGCAAAGCCGGCCTGACGGTGTCCGTCGGAATGATGTCTGCGAGCGCCTTGATGATCGCTCTCGCGCCGAACTACGAGACGGCCGGCAATCTGGGAGCTTGCCTGTTGGTCGTCGCGCGCATCCTGCAGGGACTGTCGGTCGGTGGCGAGTATGCCGCGTCGGCAGCGTATCTGACCGAGGTATCCAAGAAGGGCTGGCGGGGTCTGGGGGCGAGTTTCCAATACATCTCCGTCACCCTGGGTCAGCTCGCCGGCCTGCTGGTCCTCATCGTCTTGCAGTTCTGCTTGTCCGACGAACAGCTGACGTCGTGGGGTTGGAGAGTGCCGTTCGCGATGGGTGCCGTCGGCGCCGTCGCGGTCTTCTACCTGCGGCGCGGAATGCACGAGACGACGGCCTACTCGGTTGCCGAAACCGTCGATACCGAAGATTCCCGGGGAACACTGGCCGAGGTATGGCGCAACCGGCGCGCCGCCGTCGTCGTCTTCACACTGACCCTTGGTGGCACCGTCGCCTACTACACCTACACCACCTACCTGACCAGCTACTTCGTGAACAGCGTCGGCCTCGGGAAGTCGCAGGCCTCGACGATCAGCTTCATCGGACTGCTCGTCTTCCTGGTCCTCTTGCCGATCGGTGGTTACGTCTCCGACCGCATCGGCCGGCGGCCCGTCCTCATCTTCTTCGGCATCGGCACCACGATCGGAACGTATCCGATCCTGCAGGGAATGCAGAACAATCCCACGTGGCTCACCTGCCTGGTGCTCACCGTCCTCGGCCTGGTGTTCGTGGTGGGGTACTCGTCGGTCAACGCGGTGGTCAAGGCCGAACTGTTCCCCACCGGAGTACGAACGGTCGGTGTTGCCATCCCGTACAGCATCGCCACCGCCGTGTTCGGGGGCACTGCCCCATACATCGCTCTGGCATTCCGCGACGCGGGCCGGGAGAGTTGGTTCTTCGTCTACGTCTCGATCTGCGCGGCCATCTCACTGATCACCTACGTGTTCATGCGTGAGACCAAGGACGTCAACCTCATCGCCGCGACGGCAGCCCCGGGACCGACCGACCGCGCGCAGCACTCGGCCTCGAAGGGGACACCGGTCACCACCGTCCAGGGTTGAGAAATTGGTATTCTCTGTTGTGATCGATTCCGCTCCTGCATATCGCCTGCTGATGGTGCGGGCCGGCGGGTAGCTCGGGAAGGTGGGTCGTCCGGTGGACGTCAAGCAGTTGACTGCACTCGTTGCGGTGGCGGACGCCGGGAGCGTGACCCGCGCAGCCGAACTACTCCACTTGGTTCAGCCGGCGGTGACACGCCAAATTCACACGCTCGAACAGGAACTGGGTGTCCCGCTGTTCGAACGTAGCCGTGCGGGAATGGAATTGACGGAGTCCGGCCGGCTCATGCTCGAGCGCGCCCGGAGGGTGCTGTCCGAGCTCGAGCGTGCGCGGGCCGAGATCCGACCGAATCCGGGGGTGCTGCAAGGGATCGTGACGGTCGGACTTCTGTCCTCCACCTCCGAACTGCTCGCCGAACGACTCGTCGCGGCCGTATTGCAGGAGCATCCCGCCGTCCGGCTGCGAATAGTGTCCGGCTACGCCGGACACGTGCGGCAGTGGCTCGATGCCGGTGACATCGACCTCGGCCTGCTCTACAACCTGAAATCCACGTCGTCGCTCAACGTGCGGGCTCTGCTCGCCGAAAACCTCTGGGCGGTTGCCCCGCCCGACGGCGGGCTCGACACCGGCCGACCGGTCACCCTCGAGGAAGTCGCGAGCCACCCGGTCGTGATGCCCAGTGCGCCCCACGGAATTCGGACATTGGTAGCGGAGGCGTGCGCGAGACTCGACATCGTCCTGAACATTGTCGTCGAGACCAACGAAGTGAGCATCCAGAAGCGGCTCGTGCGAGCTGGTCACGGCTGGACGATCCTGCCGGGCATCGCCGTTGCCGGTGATGTCGCCAGCGGTCTGCTCAGTGCGGCGCCGCTCCATTCCCCGGCGGTCGAGCGCACCGTCGCGCTTGCCTTACCGAGCGCCCCGCGGATCCCGCCTGCCGTCCACGCGGTGGCCGATCTGCTCGTCCGCCAGATGCGTGACGCCGTCGAGCGCGGTGAGTGGCCGTCCGCCCGCTGGAAGCCGGACAACTAGTCGCGCGGATCAGAGCCCTCCGCGTGCCACCAGCTGGCCGGCGATGACGTTGCGCTGGATCTCGTTGGTGCCCTCGCCGACGATCATCAGTGGGGCGTCCCGGAAGTACCGCTCGACGTCGTACTCGGTGGAATAGCCGTAGCCGCCGTGGATGCGCACTGCGTTGAGGGCGATGTCCATGGCGACTTCGGACGCGTACAGCTTGGCCATGCCGGCCTCCATGTCGCACCGGTCGCCGCTGTCGTACTGCTCGGCCGCATGGCGGGTGAGTTGCCGTGCCGCCGTCAGCTTGGTTGCCATGTCGGCCAGGTAGTTGCCGATCGACTGGTGCTTCCAGATCGGCTTGCCGAAACTCTCCCGCTGCTGCGCGTAGGCGAGCGAGTCCTCGAGAGCAGCGGCCGCGACACCGAGGGCCCGGCAAGCCACCTGAATGCGTCCGGTCTCGAGGCCCTTCATCATCTGCGCGAACCCCTGGCCGGCAACGCCGCCCAGGACCGCGTCCGCCGAGATCCGGTAGTTGTCGAACGACAGCTCGCACGTCTCGACGCCCTTGTAGCCGAGCTTCGGTAGATCCCGCGACACCGTCAGACCGGGGCCGTGCTCGACCAGAACGATCGAAATCCCCTTGTGCCGCGGGGTCGCCTTCGGGTCCGTCTTACAGAGCAGCGCGATCAACCCGGAGCGGCGGGCGTTGGAGATCCACGTCTTCGATCCGTTGATGACGAGGTCTTCACCGTCGCGCTTGGCGGTTGTGCCCATGGCCTGCAGATCGGAACCGCCGCCGGGCTCGGTCAGCGCCATGGTGGCCCGGATCTCGCCGGTCGCCATCTTCGGCAGGTACTGCTGCTTCTGCTCCTCGGTGCCGTACAGCGACAGCAGCTTCGCGACGACGGTGTGCCCGCCCATCGCCCCCGCCAGGCTCATCCAGCCACGTGCGAGTTCCTGGGTCACCTGCGCGTAACAGGGCATCGTCACCGGTGATCCGCCGTACTCCTCGGGGACCGCCAGACCGTAGATCCCGATCTGCTTCATCTGCTCGATCCACTTCTCGGGGTACTCGTTGGCGTGCTCGACCTCCTGCACCGACGGCTTGACCTCGCGGTCGACGAACTCGCGGACCGTCTTGACCAGGAAGGTCTCTTCCTCGTTCAGCCTGTAGCTCATTGCACTTCTCCCGAATCGGCGCGAGGGGCCGCGGTGGCTCGATAATTTGTACGGCCATATTCGCGAATATGTACGTTTCAGTCAAGTGTCCGCGTTGACATCCACCCGCATCCGGTGCCACCATTTGGTCCGGGTCGTTCCTATCTTTGCTGTTCAAGGGCCAAGAACGCGAGCGGAAGCGCCGATTGACCTAATGGCCGTATTTACACTCCCTTCACAGAGTGAATGGCCGGAAAGTGCCCGTGCCCCATCGGTCACCACGACCGCGCGTCGAGCGAACACCGTTTCTCACGAAAGAGGCGAGCGGGATGTCCCAGCACAGCTTCGAACTCCAGCCGGTCGCACTCTCCGTGCCGGACTGGGATTGGCGGATGCACGCGCGATGCCGGTCCATGGACACCGAGCTCTTCTTTCCGCGCGAGGGCGAAGGGCAGGGCGCACGCATTCGTCGAGAACGAGCCGCGAAGAATGTCTGCGAGCCCTGTCCGGTCCGGACCGAGTGCCGAAATCACGCACTGATCACCGGTGAACAATTCGGCGTCTGGGGCGGCACGACGGAGAAGGACCGCCGGTATCTTCGACCGCCGCGACTCGGTCGATACCGCTCATGACTGCGGGATGTCCGCGGCGTCAGCGCTCGCCCGTAGCGGCTCAGTGCTGGTCCGCACGCAGCGCGGTGCGGAGTCCCGTGCGCCGTCCGGTGGCTCCGTGGGCGGGCGTGGTGGATGCTCTGCGGAATTTCAGTTCGGACGCGGTCTCGGGAGCATCATCGGCGGTCGCGGACAGAAACCGGTCCGGGAGCGCCAGCTTGTGGATGGTGCGCAGGGTCAAAAGGTATTGCTTGGCAAGCGAACCGGTGGTGTAGGGCAGATCGTACTTCTCGCACAGTGCGCGGACCCGCGTCGCGATTTCCGGGTAGCGGTTGCTGGGGAGGTCGGGGAACAGGTGGTGCTCGATCTGGTAGCAGAGGTTGCCGCTGAGGAATGCCAGCACGGCGCCGGCTCGGAAGTTTGCGGTGCCGAGCATCTGGCGTAGATACCATTCCGCCCGGGTCTCGTTCTCCAGTTCGGCGGGTGTGAACTTCTCGGCGCCGTCCGGGAAGTGACCGCAGAAGATCACGACGTAGGCCCACAGGTTTCGCAGCAGGTTGGCGGCGAGGTTCGCCTTCAGTGTCCGCCGCCACCGCCGCCCGCTGAGGGCGGGAAAGAGCACGTAGTCCTTGCCCGTCTGCCGCACGATTTTGCCGAGCAGGGCTCGTGTGTGGGCAGATTTCTCGGTGCCTGTGCCGGCGCGCGCCTGCTCGGAATACAGACCGTGCAGGGCAATTCCCCATTCGAACGTGGCCGCCAGCAACAGGTTCCGCAGCGGTTGCAGCAGATTGTCCGGCTTCCACGGCTGGTCGCGGGTGATGCGGATGACGCCGAATCCGAGGTCGTCGTCCATCCCGACCACGTTGCTGAACACGTGGTGGCGATAGTTGTGGGAGTACTGCCACTGGGACGACAGACCCGCCATGTCCCATTCCCAGGTGCTGGAGTGGATTTCCGGGTCGTTCATCCAGTCCCACTGGCCGTGGGACACGTTGTGCCCGATCTCCATGTTCTCCACGCTCTTGGCCACAGCGAGAACCGTGGTCCCGAGGACCCACCCGGCTCGCGCCCGGCTTGCGTGGATCACCAGCCGCGCAGCGGCATCCAGCCCGCGCTGGAAGGCGATCGTTCGGCGGATGTAGGTGGCGTCTCGCTCGCCGAGTGAATCGGTGATGTCCCGCCTGATGGCGTCGAGTTCGGCGCTGAGCGCCTCGACGTCCTCTGCGGTGAGGTGCGCGTATTCCTTGATGTCGGATATCGCCATGGTCGACTCCAGTTTCCGGAACCACCCCGGATCGGCTGTGCGTCAGTAGTAGTGGCTTCCGGGAATGATCATGATGACGGCCTGATTTCGGGACGGGGGTTGAGTGCCGGGCGGGTGTGCAGTGCGGGTCAGTGTTTGAAAATGTTCTTGATCTTCTGCCCTGCCTGCTTGACCTGGTCGCCGGCTTGCTTCATCTTGCCCTTGGCTTCCTGTGCGCGTCCCTCGGCCTCCATGCGCTCGTTTCCGAGCGCCTTCCCGACGGTCTTCTTGGCGGCGCCTTCAGCGGTTTCAGCCTTGTGTCGAAGCTTCTTTCCGATGCTCATAACCAAGTCAACGCCGGACGCGACCCTCATGTCAACACTGTAGATCTACTGTTTAGGCCTACAGTTGGAAATGAGGGAAGGTGTCGTGATGGCGAAGGTGCCCGAGCGTCGATCGATCCACTCCGACGGTGGCCCGATCACCCGTGAGCGGATTCTCGAGTGCGCGCTCGAGATCATCGACCGAGACGGAATCGACGGGCTGTCCATGCGCCGCCTCGGTAAGGCCCTCGGCCGCGACCCGATGACCCTGTACCGCCACGCCCCGAACAAGGCCGCGCTGCTCGACGGGGTAGCCGAGCTCGTCCTCGAAGAACTCGAGGTCGACACCGACGACGGCGACTGGGCCACCCAGCTACGGCAGGTCGCGCGGGGGTTCCGCCGGTTGGCCCTCGCCCATCCCCAGGTGGTACCGCTACTGGTCACCCGGCCGCTGTCGACGCCGCTCGGGCTCAGGCCGCTCGGCACCCTGCGTCCCCTCGAGAACATCCTTGCCCTGCTCACCAAGGTGGGTTTCACCGACGCCGATGCCTTGCACGTCTATCGGGCGTTGTTCGGCTTCCTCTACGGCCACGTCCTCAACGAGCTGCAGGAACTCGTCGAGCGTCCCGACGAGTCCGACGACCTTCTGCGCCTCGGCCTTCACCGCCTGCCGATCGGCGAGTTCCCTCTACTCCGGGGTCTGGCGCCGGTCCTGGCGTCCTACGACGGCGCCGCCGAACTCGAACGCGGAGTCGACATCCTCCTCGCGGGTCTGACCGCGACGCTGACGCAGCCCGGCCCTCCTCCCGGCCGGTGATATAGAGCGCTGGAGCATCGACTCGAGCAGGCCGATGGTGCTGATATCGAAACCGATCGGGCCGAAGAGTCGAGATAGGGTTGGCTCGTTCGTCATTCTCTACACCGACTTGTTGCGGGTGAGAGGAGCGACCTGTGCAGTGCATGCTGTTGATCTACAACTGTGAACGGCCCGAACCGGGCGATCCGGGTTTCGCCGAGGCGCTGGCCCGGGTGAACGCCTTCGCCGACGAGTGCCGCCGCCGCGGCGTCTTCGTCTCCGGGCACCCGCTGCAGCCGGAACGCACCGCCACCACCGTCAGCGTTCGGGACGGTCGGACGTTGATCACCGACGGACCGTTCGCCGAGACGCACGAACACCTCGGCGGCGCACCGACGCCGGCGGCAGTGTGCGTGAGAGCGTCGACGGCTTTGCGGCGCGCTGATTGCGCGGCCCGATTGTTGTTGACGCGCCCGTGCCCGCGGGTCTCGAGGATGGTGAGGTCTTCGACCGCGATCACCGTCGCGCCCGCTGCGGCAGCGAAGTCGGTAACCTGACGGAAGTGAAACGCCAGTTCCCGGTTGATCTTCCCTCGTTTGGCGCCGACAGCGGTTCGGTGCACATCGAGGACGGCGATCTTCGCCTCCAGTTGGGCGCGGACCTCGGGGGTGCGGTCGCGGCGAGCCGGCGCAGGCGAGCAGCTGCCCTTCGGTTTGCAGGCGGGCCAGCTTGATCCCGAGGCCTCGGTCGTCGTACGTGAACCCCGATAGTCCGAGAGCAACCCGCCCGGGCGTACGGACCGATCAGTCTGTCGAGTTCGATGCCACAGTCGAAAGTGACAACGTCCAGTGCAGTGTCGGGGTCTTCCTCGGCAACGGGCTACAACCGGCAACCCGACGATCCGACGAAGCCGTCACCGTCCACCAGCACGGACACGCGCCAGTTCCTCGGGTCGAGGTAGTTGGTCGTCGGCGATCCCGGGAGCGCTGAGCGCCGCTATGGTGTCTTCGCGATGAAGCAAGGATCGTGCGGCCGCCTCGAATTGACTGAGTTTGTCGATGACGGTCTGTCCCTCCGGGGTGTGACCCCAGATGCTGATCCCTTGGTGAGTGGTGGGTTTCCAGGTGGCTTCGTCGACGATGATCGGGTTCCATCCGACCTCCCATTCGAACCCCGATGGCGTTCGCGCGTAGTAGGACAGCTCCTTGTCGTTGGTGTGCTGACCGACCGTCAGCGCCATCTCGAAGCCGAGTTCGTTGACCCGTTGATACGAGGCCACCATGTCGTCCAGGGTGGCCGCCTGGACGTTGATGTGCTGAATGCGGGTGCGAATCGGGTTGATCGGCAAGATGTTCACCGACGCGATCGCCACCGAGTGGTGACGTTCGTTGACCCGCAGGAAGCGGATCTTGAGCTTCATGCCGTTGATCGTCTCGTCGATGTAGTCCGACAGTCGCGCATCGAAGACGTGGTTGTAGTACCCGCGCACCAGGTGCGGCTTCTTCGTGGTGAGCGCCACGTGACCGAGTCCGCCTGCGCCGGTGACGAATCCGCTGCCGGGGATGTCCAGTGGCAGGGGTGAGGTGCGGGCGGTGGTGTAGGTCTCCTGGGTCAAGCCGTTGGGTCCGGGGAATCTCAGGAACCGTTCGACGCCGCGTAGCTCGGCTTCCTCGTCCGTGCCCTCGACGGCAGGCACCCCGTGGTCGACGACGCGCCGCGAGATCTCGTCGAAGGTGGCATCGTCGTCGAGGTGCCAACCCACTGTGACGACGTCTTCGGCCGGCCCGCGCCGCAGCAGCACGCGGCATTCGTTGGCGTCCAGGCGGAATCGCACCATGTCGGGTGTCATGTCGTCGAGGTGCATCCCGATTGCCTCGCGACCGAAGCGTTTCCAGTCGCCGAACTTGCCGGTTTCGACGACGACATAACCCAGGTGGACGTTGCCGAACACCGAGGGGGTGATGGTGGTGGACATTCGATATCAGCCTTTCAGGAATGCGGTGGTGACGGCGTTGAAGAAGTCCGCCCGTTCCCACTGAACCCAGTGGCCGGTATTGGCGGTCAGCAGGACGTCGGCGTTGGGCATCCGTCGCCCCAGCATCGCTGCGCCGCGTGGCTTGTTGACCTTGTCATCTCGCCCCCACATCACCAGCGTCGGCGTCGCCAGCCTGGCTAGCCGTGGGTCCCGGGTGAAGTCCATCCGCCACAGCGTGCGCGGACTCGACGGGCGTTGCAGGGGCGGGTTGGCGACGACCTCGGGGTCGATCGAGGACTCGTACCGGGTTTGGATGAGCGAGTCCGGCACGGCATCGCCGTCGTAGACGAGATACGTGTGAATGAACGTCCGCAGCTTGTCCAGGCTCGGCCCGTCGCCGCCGTAATAGCCGAGCAGGCTTTTGAGGCCGGCCGTGGGGAGTCCGCGGGTTGTTCCGACGCCGCCGGGGCCCATCAGCACGAGCTTGTCGACCCGATGCGGGGTATCCAGGGCCAGGCGCAGCGCGCATGCTCCGCCGTAGGAGTTGCCCACCAGGTGCGCCCGGTCGATGCCGAGGACGTCGAGCATTCCCCGGATGTGATCGGCGAGGTATCCGAACGGATCGCTGCCGTCGACGCCCTTGGCCGAGCGGCCGTAACCGGGCATATCGGGCACGAGGACCCGGAAGTGCTGGGCCAAGGGTTCGATGTTGCGCGAGTAATTCGATACGCCCGATGCGCCGGGCCCGCCGCCGTGCAGCAGCACCACGGGCGGACCAGTGCCGGTGTCGGCGACGAAGATGTCTTTTCCGTTGACGCGTAGGACGCGTTCATTCAGGGTGTCGGTGCTCATTGCTTCTCCTTTACGCCGCGAATCCGGCCGGGGGTGGCGGCAGCGGCTGATCCTGTTCTGCGCCGGCGTAGACGAACCCGTCGGGCCGCACGACCACCACGGAGGCGCCCTTCCTCTTCAGCCAACGAGTCAGCGATCCGTCGCGGTCGACGATGCAGTCGGCGCTCGGAACACTGTGCGATGGAGTGACTTGCAGGGTGGCGACGCCAGCGGTTCGCCAGGCCCGGAAGTCCGTTGCCGGGCCGGTGTGCAGCACCGTCCAGCGGCCGCCGACGACGTCATCGAGGCGCACCGGGTCGCCCTTCTCGTCGATCACCCGGGGCTGAGGAATCAGCCAACCGGCGGCGCCGTTGCCGTTGTCGGCGACGAGACCGTCGCGGTAGCGGGCATCGGGGATCCATCGATGGTCGCGCAGCCAGGTGAGGAAGAAGGGTGCTTTGCTCGCGGTGCGGAAGATGTGGTTGCGTGCCGCCGCGCGCCAAGGGTTGTGCTGAATGATCAGCTTGCCGGTCTTGACCGCGCGGTTGGTCACCTCTTGTACGTGCGGTAGCCGCTCGGCCTGGTAGGTGTCGAGCACGGATTCGGGCAGCGATCCGGACAGCACCGCGCCGAGCTTCCAGCACAGGTTCGCCACGTCGCGCACGCCGGCGCACATGCCCTGGCCGATCCACGGCGGCATCGCATGGGCGGCGTCGCCGGCCAGGAAGACCCGTCCCACCCGCCACCGGTCGGCGAACCGGACGTGGTGGCTGTAGCAGGCGAAGCCGAGGATCTTGACATTCTCCTCGGTTATTCCTTGCCCGCGCAGCACCTTCCAGATCGCGCCCTCGTTGAGCAGGTCGCGCTCGTCCTCGTCGTCGCGCACCGGGAATTCCCAACGGTGGTGACCCAGCGGAGTGGGGCAGTCGACGGTGGGCCGTTCGGGGTTGCAGCGGAACCGGAGCCGGTCATGGCCCGGCCATTCCTCGAGGACTTTGGTGTCGATGACGATCCAGCGCTCGGCGTAGGTCCGCCCACCGAATCCGATGCCCAGCTGACCGCGGATCGAGCTCGAGCCGCCGTCGGCGGCGATTACATAGGAGGCCCGGATTCTCCGGACTTCGTCGACGGTGAGATCCGCGAGCATCAACTCGACGGAGTCGGCGCGCTGGATGACTCGCAGGCACTCGTGTTCGAGCAGGACCGACACGTTGGGGAACCGGTCCACCCCGGCGCGCAGCACCTGCTCCAGCGCGGGCTGGTAGAGGAACTGCTGCGGCGGGTGCCCGTTACCCCGGGACACCGGCAGCAGCTGCACGAACGGCACACCCTTGGAGTCGACGAAGTTCGCACCACAGCCGGGCTGCATATCGGCGTTGAGGCGGTCGGCCAGCCCGATTTGCTGCCAGATACGCATCACTTCCTCGTCGGTGGAGATTGCCCTGGCGCGCGCATAGATGTCGGGATCGCGTTCGACCACGAGGACCTTCAGGCCCATTTGGCCCAGCAGGTTCGCGGCGGTGACGCCGACCGGGCCGTAGCCGACGATCGCCACGTCGTAAGTCATCTGATCGGTCACGATCGACTCCTGTCCTGATTTGTTAATGTAGCGCTCCATACAGTAAGCTTGGTTTGTGTGATCGTCAACACCCGACAAGGAGGCAGCGTGACAACGCCCACCCCCGCTGGGGATTCGAAGCCCACGGCCCGTGCGCCGCGGCGCACCCGCGCCAACGGCGAGCAGTCGCGCGAGCGAATCCTCGAGGTGGCCACCGAGGTGGCCACCGAGCGCGGCTACGACGGAACCACCATCTCACTGGTCAGCAAGAAGAGCGGCCTGCCGCCGACGTCGGTCTACTGGCACTTCACCGACAAGGACGACCTGATCGCCGCGGTGATCGAGCGCAGCTACCAGCGGTGGCTCGCCGCACTCGAGCTGCCCGGCGGGGAGGCCGCCCGGACGCTGGCGTTCGAGCTGGGGACGCAGGTGGCCAAGGCGCTGCTGGATGCGCCTGATTTCCTGCGCCTGGGGCTGATGCTGGCCCTCGAGCACCGTCCGGTCGAACCGCGGGCACGCGAGATGTTTCTTCAGGTCCGCGACAACGCGTTCCACCATTTCGCGCAGATTGTGCGCGACGTCGCTCCTGGACTCGATGAGGAGAACGTGCGTCTGCTCACCACCTATGCCATCGCCGGCGCCGATGGCTTGTTCATCGCCAAGGAAGTCGGAGGAGATTCAGTGGACTTGATCAAGCTGTTCGATTTGCACACTCGGTTGATCTTCGAATCGGCCGTAAGACTGCTGCAGTCGGGACAAGAGGCGTGAGCCTGGCCAACGCTGCCCAACTGCTGCTCGATGTACTCGGGCTTTTTGCGTCACGCCGAGGCGGCCGCCGACCGCTTCGGGGTTGATGCGCGCACGCTTCTCGTAGAAGCCGGACGCCGCGGCCTCGTCGGGGGACAAGAAGACAGGCATTGTCACGTTAACGGTAGTGGGGTCCGGCTGGCAGGATCGGCTTGGTGAACACCGCAGCGCCGTCGTGCAACCGTCACCGCTTCCCGGTCGCCGCTTGTGGTTGCACTTCCGCTTCAGCCTCAGCTTCCGCGATGTGGAGGAGATGATGCTCGAACGCGGTGTCGCGGTGTCCTATGCGACGATCCGGCGCTGGTGCGCGAAGTTCGGGCAGGACTGGGCGAGCCAGCTGCGTCACCGCCGGGCGCGACCAGGCGATAAGTGGCACCTCGACGAGGTCCTTATGAGAATCGACGGCGAACAGCGCTACTTGTGGCGGGCGGTCAACCAGCACGGCAACGTGCTCGACGTGCTGGTGCAATCCCGCCGCAACGCCAAGGCTGCCAAGCGATTCTTCCGTAAGCTGCTCAAGGGCCTGCGATACGTGCCGCGGGTGCTGGTCACCGACGAGCTGGCCAGCTACACCGTCGCGCATCGCGACCTGCTCGGCTCCGTCGAGCATCGACGATCAAAGTACCTGAACAATCGAGCCGAGAACTCGCATCAGCCGACCCGGCAGCGCGAACGGGCGATGAAACGCTTCAAATCGATGCGGCACGCGCGGCGTTTTCTGTCGGCGTTCTCGTCGATCTCACCACACTTCGGGCCACACCGACACCGATTGTCGGCGGGTGAGTACCCGCAGGTGATGGCCGACCGGTTCACCATCTGGTGTGAGATCACCGACACCGCGGTCGCCGCCTGAACCACCCACAGCAACATCCGGCTCGGACGATGCCGCACCCGAATCCGATGCCCCGCAGAACCTCTCAGTTGATGTGACACTTGCCCGAACAAGTGTACCGGGGACCGTCCCCCGGCGGGACGGGCGGACTGGCCGCCCGAAAACATGGGGCACAGGTGGTTTCGCCTCCGCGGTAGCGTCTGGCTTCGAAGCGGGAGATGACCGCGGGATCGTCGAATCGGGACCCGTCGCAGACGTGGATTCGGAACTGCCTTTCTGGCAGCGTATTTGGCGCTTGAATTGTGCGGCCGGGGTACTGCTGCGTCTCAAGTGCGAGGTGACGCGGCCTGACGGTGCCAGGCCAGTTCGCGGAGCCGGACCCAGTCGACGGTGGGTTCGGCGGGGCGCACCCCGGGGCGGTCGCGGGGTACCCGGACACGGAGGGCGCCGGGCTCGATCGTGCACCGCACCGGGGTGGTCAGCAGCAGGGATTCGCCGTCGACGCCGACCGTGGTCTGACGTGTGTCGGCGTCGACGATGACCTCGGTGGTGGTGTGCTGGGTCAGGCCCCGGACGTTCGCGCGGCGCAGCAGCCCGACCGCTTGGCGGGCGTTGGCGACGGAGACGGTCACGACGCCGAGGACGCCGCGGTCGAGTCGATCTCGACGGTTCAGGCCGGCGAGATCGCTGGTGCCGTAGGGGTTGTTGCTCACCAGCACCGCTTGCGGGTTCCTTACGGTGACGTTCCCGATTTCGGCGATGAGTGGGGCACCGGCTTGTCCGGCGAGCAGGTCCGGGAGCATCTGGAGCACGGTTCCGGTCTTGTCGTCGCGGTAGGCGGGGCTGCGGACCACCTCGGCGTAGACCCCGAAGGAGGCGTTGTTGACGAACGGGCGGCCGTTGATCCGGCCGAGGTCGACGGCGAGCTCGACGCCGTCGCGCAGGGCGTCGAGACACCGGCTGGGATCGGCGCGGTCGAGGCCGAGGTCCATCGCGAAGTGGTTGCGGGTGCCGGCGCTGATCACCAGGAACGGCAGGTCGTTTTCTGCTGCGACCCCCGCGACGAGGGCTTGGGTCCCGTCGCCGCCGGCCACGCCGAGCAGGTCGGCGCCGCGGGCGACCGCCTGCCGGGCCAGGTCGGTGACGTCGACGGTGCCGGGTCCTTCGAGCAGGAGCACCTCGGCGCCGAGTTCCTCGGCCTTGCGTTGCAGGTCGAATTTTGCGACCTTGCCGCCGCCGGAGTGTGGGTTCATGATCAGCACCGGATGCCGTACCGGTGGGGCGGGCGCCTCGCGGACGGCGGTGTCCGAGGTTCGTCCGCGCAGGGCGGCGCGGGCGCAGGGCACCGTGAGGAGCGCGAGAACAACGGAGGCGACGACCTCGGCGAGCAGGTGGGCGCGGATGAAGAGGACGAGGACGACGATCGGTGACAGTATCGCGATCGTCAGCGAGATCCAGCGCAGGACACCGCGACTGGCGAGGAACCAGTACAGGGCGGCGACCATGACGGCGACGCCGCCGACTCCGACGAGGAGGCTCCCGATGGTGCTGAGCAGTCCGGCGGACACCAGCGGCACCGCCGCCGCGAGGATCGCCAGTGCGAACGCCGCCCGCGCCCACCAGCGGCGGGTTCCGGTCGTGGTGTCGGGGGCGGTGGATCGGTTGTCGCTCATCGTCATGTTCCCGGGTGTGCGGTGATTCGGCCGTCGTCGATCGCCTTCCGCAACGCGGCGTGGTCGCGTTCGTTCTGGAGGGCGTAGGTCTCGGCGAATCCGGTCAGTGCCTTGTCGAAGTCGTCGTCCGAACCGAGGTACCCGGCGATGGCGAACCGGTCGCCGGCGCGGGCATGCGCGTACGCGAGCACCCGGGCGCACAACCGCCCGTACATCGCCATGGCGTCGGCATTCATGGTCTCGATGACGGCCGAGCCCTTGCCGTCGCGCAGCTGGCGGATGTAGTAGTCCCGTACCGCGCCGTCGGCGTCGGGTCCCTGCTGCCAGCCGAGAAGGATGTCGCTGGCGGCCTGCATCACGCGTTGCCCGGACACGACGCGTTCGCCGTGATTCGTGAATGCCGGGCCGTCGACGTACTTTTCGAGGACCGACGGTTGTGCCTCCTTGGCCTGCAGGAACAGGGGGTCGCCGCCGGGGCCGCGGAGCAGGACGATCCAGGCCCGGGTGCCGACGCTGCCCACCCCGACGACTTTCCGTGCCGTTTGGACGTACTCGAATCGATCGAACAGGACACGGCGGGCGGGTTGCAGGGTGTCGCGGTAGTCGCGCATTCGCCGGATCAGCTCCCGGTCGAGTTGTTCGGCTTCGGTGCCGGTGAAGACCTCCTCGATCGGCACGATCAGCGGGGGCGTGCTCACGATCCGCGGCTGCCCGTCCACCAGGGTGGTCAGCTTGGACAGTGCTTGCAGGCTGTCGCGGCCGCGGGATTTGTCGATCGTCTTGCGGACGCGTTTGCGGGTCGAGGAGTCCAGGACGTCGCGGAGCTGGTCCAGCTCGGTGGCGGCGTCGATGTGGGCGTACCAGGCCGCGAGCTCGCCGCGGTCGGCCTGGTAGGTCATGGTCTCGCGGTATTCGGCCGCGCAGGCGCGGGTGATCCGTTTGCGCTGTTTCCGGCTGAACCCGTTGGCGCGGCCGGCGACGGCGAGGCTCGCGACGAGTCGTTTGACGTCCCATTCGAACGGGCCGGGATAGGTTTCGTCGAAGTCGTTGACATCGAAGGCGAGTTTGCGCTCGGGTGTGGCGAACAGTCCGAAGTTGCTCAGGTGGGCGTCCCCGCACAGTTGGGTGTGCAGGCCGGTTTCCGGGGCGTGGGAGAGGTCGTCGGCCATCACCAGGGCGGAGCCGCGGTAGAACGCGAACGGTGACTGCACCATCCGCCCGTACCGGATGGGGACCAGGTCGGGGACCCGGGTGGCCGCCTGAGACTCGAGCAGGCCGACCGGGTCCCGGTCGCGGGCCGGTGCGTGTTCGGCGATGGCGTCGAATGGGATTCGGCGCCGGACCGTGTCGCCGCATTCGATCCGTGCCGCCCGGGTCGGACGGTTGGGCGCACCGGCGGGTGCTGGATCGGGGAAGGGGTCTCGTTCTGTCATGGTGTGGTCCCTCGGGTGGCCTTCGTCCGCGGATCAGGGGAGGTCGGGATGACCACGGCCCACATCGGACCGGCCCCACCATCTTGCGCGACCGGCGCGCCCGGTGCTGGAAATCGGTGGTCTCGGACCCTTCGGTTACGCCATTGTCCAGCCTGGTCCTCGGATCTTCACCCGTGGAGCCACTACCGCGACGCGGATCAGAAGCAGCCGGTCAGACCGTGCACCCGCGCGGGTTGATATCGATCTACGGGTTGCTCAACGACCTCGGTCCCGGGGAGAGGGTCCGCGTTCGCACCCGACGAGCGGAGACCGCGATCCTCGCAGAGTTGCTCGCTCGTGATCGAGGTTGCGCTATTTGGCTCGTCGGTCGCGGTGGCGACCAGATGGTCGGTGTCGGCCGCGGATGCCGCGACCTCGTGCAGCCCGATGAGAAGCCCAAGTGTGCTCGCTACGCCGAGCAGCAGGTAGACACCACTCCGAAGAGAGATCCTTCTGTCACGCAGGAGAGAACCCCCAGCGCGGAGACGGTGAGTGGTGCCCAACGGACCACTGACCGCTGCCACCGGTATCCGAAAGCGGGACACGCCCGATGCCCGCCGCGGCCACATGAGGCGGCACACGCGCGGTTTCGATCCTTAGCTTGTCGTTTAACCTCGGCCGTCGCGCGGGGCAGTTGGTGCTGGTGTTGTTCGGCGTGTCGCCGCGGCATGGGGCGACCACCGCCTGATCATCTTGAGGTTCCTCTCACAGAACTTTCGAGACAAAGGCAAGCGGTGGTCGTGAGTGTCAGTGTGCCCTACACGCAGGTGGTCGGGGAAGGGTCGTGCGCGGATGACCTGGTCGAGCTGGTGTCGTTCCGCGAAGAGTTCTACCGGTGTTTGTCGGCGCGCAGTGATGCGGTGTTCGAGCTGACCGATGCGTTGCTGTGTTCCGGGGACCCGGTTACGACGTTGGTCGACTTGTCGCTGACCCCTGAGCATCGGCGCGGTCACGGCGCCTTATACGACGGATTGAACTGCGGCCGGGTTGATATCGATCGACTGCGACGCGCAGTCGGAGCACTCCCCTGCCGCGAAGCAGCGATGGCCGGATCGTCCTGGCCATCGATATCAGCCCGTGGCTGCGCCCGGATGCGCCAACCAGCTCCCAGCGAGCGTTCTGTCACGTCTACGGTCGCGGTAGGAATCAAGCACAGTTGATCCCCGGGTGGCCGTATTCCTTCGTTGCCGCGTTGGAGGTGGGCCGCACCTCGTGGACGGCGGTACTCGATGCGGTGCGCCTGCGGCCCGACGACGACGAAACTACGGTCACCACGGCACAAGTCCGCGAAGTAGTCGGGCGATTGCAAGCGGCCGGGCACTGGAGCGACGGCGACCCGGACATCGTGCTCGTCTTCGATGCCGGGTACGAACTGGCACGGATGGCGTTCCTACTCGCCGATCTACCGGTTCAGGTGTTGGGTCGGATGCGTTCGGACCGGGTGCTGCACTTCCCCGCGCCGCCGGCGGGTCGAACCGGGCGCCCACCCCGGCACGGTGCCGAATTCAAATTCGCCGACTCCCAGACCTGGCCCGAACCTGACAGCGCCACCGATACCGACACCGACCGCTACGGAAGAGCCGTCACTGCGGCGTGGAATCGGTTGCACCCGAGAATCACTCACCGTGGATCGTGGGCGGACCACCCGGGATTCCCGCCGATCGTCGAAGGAACGGTGATCCGGCTGACGGTCGATCACCTGCCCGGCGACCGGCATCCCAAACCGGTGTGGCTCTGGTACTCACATCCGGGTGCGGGCACCGCCGATATCGACCGACTGTGGCAGATGTTTCTGCGGCGCTTCGACATCGAGCACACATTCCGCCTATTCAGGCAGACTATTCAGGCAGACGTTGGGCTGGACCGCCCCGAAGATCCGCAACCCCGAGGCGGCCGACCGATGGACGTGGATCGTCCTGATTGCGCACACCCAACTCCGGCTCGCCCGGCCGCTCGCCGAAGACCTACGCCGTCCGTGGGAACGACCCGCCCCACCGCGACGGTTGACGCCGGCCCGCGTCCGTCGAGGGTTTCCGCGCATCCGCGCGACCATGCCCAATCCTGCCAGTGCACCGAAACCCAGTCGACCTGGTCCCGGACGCCCACCCGGCTCGAGGAACCGCCGCCCCGCCCAGCACCATCACGTCGGGAAACGCACGAAAATCGACATCACGAAGCCAGAAAGTGAAACCCAACCAGGTTAAACAACAAGGTGTGCCACGAACACAAGGAGGAGCTTGATGTAGGCAAGGCGACTTTATGTGGTGCTGTGCAGGAGATGAAGGTTTTGGCCCTTCGGAGCCGCCCTGCGGGGGGAGGCTCCAAACCGCCACATGCTGCGGAAGTGGTAACGCGACCGTGGTGAGCGATGTGGAAAAGGCACTGTGTGACGGTGTCAGGTAGGGATCAGGAAGACGAGCGCGAGCGAATCACTGATGACGTGTCGTTATTTAACTCGAGGTGGCATCGAAACCGGGGTGTCTTGTTGATCCCGGGAGGAGTCTGGCGGGTGCCCGTTTATTGGCCAGATGGTGTCCGGCATGGAGGTGACGTGAGCCTGATCTGCCGCTCGTGCATGGAACGTGGGAAGGCATGTCTCGACACCGCTGCCCCGGCATGGGGTGCGAGAGGGAGTGCTCCAAGCGGCTGAAACCGCAAGGGGTTGAGTACCGTCGCGAGAGATGCTGGCGGACCGGCTCGTAGTAGTGGGGAAGCCCTGTAATGGGGGTGGAGCGAAGGGGCCGGGTCATCCGTGGCTGTGTGTGTCAGGTCAACCGGACGTTCTCCGGGAGGAGCCGATGAACAAGCTGAAATTGTCAGAGAAGCCGTTTGATATATCGAAGTGGGAAGTCTGGGAGGCTTTTCGAGAGGTAAAGGGTAATCAGGGTGCGCCGGGGGTGGATGGGCAGTCCATCGCCGACTTCGAGGACGATCTGAAGAATAATCTTTTTCGGATCTGGAATCGGATGTCGTCGGGGACGTACTTCCCTCCTCCGGTGCGTGCGGTAGAGATTCCGAAGCAGCACGGCGGCGGCACGAGGATGCTAGGTATCCCCACTGTCGCCGATAGGGTCGCGCAGACTGTGGTGGCCAGGCATTTGGGAATTCGGGTGGAGCCGGTCTTCCACGAGGATTCCTACGGCTATCGACCGAAGCGGTCGGCCCTGATGGCGGTGGAGCGTTGCCGGCAACGGTGTTGGAAGAAGGACTGGGTGATCGACCTCGACATCCAGAAGTTCTTCGACAGCGTCCGGTGGGACCTCATCGTCAAGGCTGTGGAGGCCCATACCGACGCCGCCTGGGTGAGGTTGTATGTCACGCGGTGGCTCCAAGCCCCGCTGCAACTGCCCGACGGAACCTTGCAGGAGCGGGACCGGGGGACCCCGCAGGGGTCCGCGGTCTCGCCCGTGTTGGCGAACCTGTTCATGCACTACGCGTTCGACGTCTGGCTCGCCCGAAACTTTCGGGACGTCCAGTTTGAGCGTTATGCCGACGACGCGGTCGTGCACTGCGTCAGCGAGCGTCAGGCCCGCGAGGTGCTTATGGCGCTCGGGGACAGGATGGGGGAAGTCGGGCTGCGGCTGCACCCCGACAAAACCAAGATCGTGTACTGCCGGGACGGTAACCGGCGTGGCTCGTACGAGCACACGTCGTTCACCTTCCTCGGGTTCACGTTCCAAGCCCGCAAGGCGCGCAGCAGGAAGGGGAAGAACTTCACCAACTTCCTGCCCGCGATCAGCAAGGATGCCCTGAAGAAGATCAGCAGGGAAGTTCGCTCCTGGCGGCTGCACCTGCGGACCCGCCACACCTTCGTCGAGCTCGCACGGAAGATCAATCCGATCGTGCGCGGCTGGCTGCAGTATTACGGGGCGTACTACCGCTCCGCGCTGTTGCCCCTCCTGGAGCGCATCAACGCCTATCTGGTGCGTTGGATCCGCAAGAAGTACAAACGACTGCGGCCGTTCAAGAAGGCCCAAAGATGCTGGCAGCGCATCACCCGTCAGCATCCTAGGCTCTTCGCCCACTGGGCATGGACGCCGTGTTTCTGGTGACCAGGATGACAAGAGCGGAGTGACGGGAGACTGTCACGCTCCGTTCTGTGGGAGCCCGGGGGTGCAATTCCCCCGGGCCACCCGACCTTACACCCCACATCTGAAGGGCACGGTGGAGGCGATCAACGGTGCTGTGGAGCGGATTCTGTTCGCGGGCCTTCCCCGGTATACCCATCGTCAGGAGGGAATCAACGGCGCACCAGTCGATCCCGACCAGCCGGCGTTGACGTTCGAGGCGTCGCTGCCGAGGTGCTGGCCTGGGTGGACTGGTGGAACTGCGAGCATACGATCGCCGAATTGGATGAGCGGACGCCGCTGCAATCATGGGAGGCCGACCCGACACCGATCACGGAGATCGACGAAGCCACGTTGTGGATGTTCACCCTCGAGGACCACCGCAGCCAGCGCAAGATCACAAACAAGGGCATCGGCTTCGGCCGTGGCCGCTTCTACGTTGCCGACTGGATGACGGGCTTGGTCGGCACCAGCGTTCGATTACGGTATATGCCCCATCACGCTCAGGAGATCGAGGTGTTCGACTGCCGCACCAACACTCATCTGGGTACCGCTGGGCTGGCCGACCAGGCATCCGCGCAAACCATTGCCGCGGTGCACCGCACCCGAGCCCGGAAAGCGCGTCAGTTGCGGGCTGATCTGGCGGCCGCCGAGCGGGCTCGGCGCGTGCGGTACGCAGCCACGACGGTCCCGGCCCCGGCACAGCGACTCGAGGCGCTGACCGTCGAGGAGGCGAAAGCCGAGCTCGCCGACGTCCACGACTCCGACCTACTCCGGTGGGCGCGGCCAGGCCTGCTCCCACTCAGCCCACCCCCGCCTGGATGGGTGCGACCCAGAGACACCGCCGCCAGTGACGAGCCGGAGTCGTCATGACAGGCACCCCGGCAACGCCTGCGGACGTCGATCAGTCGCCCGAGCACTTCCTCGGACTGTCCGGTGCACATATCGTGGCGACCGATACCCTGCTCGCCACCCGCGACAACCTCGTCGACGTGATCGACACCAAGGCCATGATGTGTGTGCACGGCGACGCCGGCCTCGGCAAGACGCTCTCGGTGAACGCATCCCTACGAGACCTCGTCCCGGAGGCAGTATGTCGAGTGCAATTCCGCGCGCGTCCGACCCCGCGGGACATCCGCCATACGCTCTTCGATGCCCTCGCCGTCAGTGGGCCGCCGCCGGCGAGAGAAATTTCGGGTGCTGGTCTGTGACGAGGCCCAGTGGATGTCGAGGGAGTGCTTCGAATACTGGCGACACCTAGGGGACGACCTGCACACCGACATCGCGATCGTGTTCGTCGGCGGCGGCGACTGCTACCAGGTGCTGCGCCGCGAGCCGATGCTCAGTTCCCGGATCTTCGTCTGGCAAGAATTTCGCCGGATGAGCTCCGAGCAGGTCCTGCGCGTGATTCCCGCTTTCCACCCGATTTGGGAGACGGCGACGCCGGAGGTGATCACGTTCGCCGACACCCACGCCGGACACGGCAACTTCCGATCCTGGGCGAAGATCACCGCACACACCCAACGGGCACTACACCGACTCGACCGTGTTCAGGTCGACCAGGAGGTGCTGGGTTGGGTGTTCTCGAAACTGTCCGGCCGCAGCCGATGACAACACCCCCGCCTGCGCGGAGCGCCCACCGCGGCGAGTGGGCAGCGTCGATCACCGTGCTGGTGGATCCGTCGGATGACGCCATGGTGACGCGCGCCCTCCGCGCGGCTCACTGCCCGGCCGGCGGGGTCGTGACGGTGCATCCCACCCCGGCGACCAGGAGCGAGGCAGCCTTAGCTGCAGATCTGTTCGTCGCGCTGGGACAGTCACCGACACGGCTGGCCGCGTACCGGCTCGACAGCGCTGTGCTCGCGTGGCGGGCGATAACAGCGTGGATGGCTGCAGAACGGATTGCGCACCTGGTGGTGCTGCGCGCCCACCGCCTTACTGCAGGACAACGGCAGCGGCTCCTCACGCTTCACCATGCCACCGGTGTGCACCTCGTACTGGTCTGGCATGCCCACCCAGTCGACGCGCGCGACATTGTTGGGTACCCGGTGCGGATCACCAGGGACCATGCCGCCCTCGTCGCTGCGTGTGCATCACCCGGAACGACGGCGCGCCCCTCGCCGGACACGATGATCTTGCCGGTGCCGATCGTGTTCGACGCGGACGCCGGCGACTTCCGGGCCGCGGCGCGTCGGGAACACTCGTCAGAGGACTTCGCGCGCATCGATGCCGTATACATCTCGGGCATGCGAGCAGGTTGCCGGTGGGCAGCCGACTGTTCGCTCGACGAGCGCGCCCACGCCGAACCTGCTGATGCCTTCTCTGGGACTAACCTGTCGTCGCAGGCGGCTGCAGGTATTGACCAGGTCGCTCTGCTGCGATTCCTCGGCGCGCTGGCCGCCGACAGTCCATCCCGTGGCCACACGGTGGCGCGGTTGCGCGGTGCCCAACGCGGTCTGCACATGCACGGAATCCGCGTCGAATTACCTCCGAATCTGGCTTTCAGCGTCGGACCCGGACTGACCACCGTGCCGGTTACCGAGCAGACCGCCGACCGTATTCGCTCGGTGATCCCCAGCCCGACACATGCCGCCGCGCTCGCGGCGCTGCTGTGCACCGGCAGTCCCGCACCACACCTCGCGTCCATCCCAGTCAGCGCGCTGACCAGCGATGCCGGCGCGCTGGTGCTGAGCGGTGCGGTCGGGCGCCGCCACTATCGTCATCCCACCGCGCACCCGATCCCCGCCGCGGCGCGTCCACTGCTCGCGGCGGCACGCACCTACGTTCAACTGCGCGACACCGACGCCAATCAACTTCTGCTGTCTGGAGGTATCGGCACTACCGGCCAGCACCTGCGCACCTCAGTGCGCATGTGCGAGGTCAACCCTCCAGCGCTACATCCCTGGTCGGACGGCTGGCTCACCCGCGTCGAGGTTCAGGCGATGTCGCGACCCCGGCAGGTCCGGCACTTCGCCGCTACCCCCTCAGCGGATCGCCGTCAGGTAACAGCAACCGGAAGGCTGACGCGTCGGCTGTGATCGTCGAGCGTGTCCAGGGATCAGCGCATGTGCATAGTGAATCCGGTGATCTCGCGGTCGATCAGGCCCAGCAGGGTGGACCAGGCGGTGGCGTCCCCGGAGACGACGGTGGGGCGTGTACCGGTCTCGAGGTCGGCGGCGGTGAGTTCGATGACGGCGTCGCAGTCCTCGGCGATACCGTCGTCGACGACGAGAACGCGGTGACGTATCCGGGCGGTGATCTGTTCGCCGGAGTCGGTGAACTTCAGGCCCACGGTCAGGTCGACGCCCGCGGCTTTGTCGGCGTCGAGCAGGTAGCGCCATCCACGAACGATCTCGGCGGGAGCGGCAGCAGCCCCCAACTGCGAGAGCATCGATCGCAGCAGGTCGCCGGGGTCGAAGGCCTTCTCGAGTTCGAGCGCGCCGGTCAGGTACCAGGACCTCGCGATCGGGTTGACTTCCCGATAGCCGCGGGCACGCAGGGCGGCCGCCTTAAGCAGGCGTGCGTCCTCGTGATCGGGTGCGGCGCGCAGCGCGAGCTGGGTCAACTCGGCGGCGAGCTGGTGGTCGCCTGCGCTGTGGTCGTCCTTGGCGGCGTCGACTACAGCGTCGACACCTCCCATCAGCTCGACCATCCGGCGGGCCTTGTGGTCGGGCAGCGACGGAAACAGATCGGTGGCGTCGCCGCTGAACCAGCTCACCCACCCGGTGAAATACTCGGGAACGTTGGTGAACGGGGTGCCGTACATCGGCACGGTGTACGGGGGGTCGATCAACTCCTCGGGGACGTCTTTGAGCGCGTGCTGCAACTCGACCGGGGTGTAGCCCTTGTTGATCAACCGGATCGACTGGTCCCACAGGTATTGGGTGGCGTCACGGTAGCGGGTGACGGTGTCGCGGATGAGTTGCTTGCCCTGGATCGGCATGATGTGCGAGCCCAGCAGCCACAGCGGCTCGATGTCGAGGACACGTTCCAGTGCGGTGATGTAGTTCTCGGCGATACGCGGTTTGGAGCCGCGGATGGTGTGGGTGTTGGGCAGCCCGGTGAAGAACTCGTCGGCGATGAGCACCATGTCCAGATCGGGTAGGTGAATGCCGAACTCGCTGATCGCCTCACCACCGGTGTAGAAGATCTCCAGCCGTATCCTGGCGATGGTGACGGTGGTGTTGCCGGGCAGCAGGTCGGTGGGCGGAATGAACCCGGCCGCACCCGACGACGGCACGGTGCCGATGCCGTGGTGATGTTTGTCGTCCGGGGACAGGAACGCGCCGCCGTAGTAGGCCGACCCCATCGACTGCCGGGGCAAAATCTCGCCGAACTCGTTCGCGCGCTCGGCGTCGAAGTTTCCCCACGCGTAGATCTTCACCGCGCCCGACTCCACGTCCGCGGGATCGACGATCGCCCGGGTGCCGTTGTAGTGGTCCGGGTGGTGATGGGAGTAGAAGACCGCGACCACGGGCTTGTCGGAGATCTTCGCGATTTCGGCGGCGATCACCTGCCCCGCATCCATGTTGACCCCGGTGTCGTAGACGATCAGGCCGTCATCGCCCTCGATGATTGTCGCGTTGCCCAGGTAACCGTGCGGGCAGTACACCGTCCACACCGGCAACTCACCACACCGATAGGTCCCCTGCTGCTCGACGGTCAACCGGCGGTGTTCGAGAAAATAGTCCGGCCACGTGCGCTCGACATCGTACGGATTGGGCATACGACCACCTTCCTGTCACAGCACGAGCCACCACCGCCGACCCGCCGGCGCGACGGCATGCACCGTCTCCCCACCCGATCGTGCAGGACGAACCGTTGGGCGGCGTCACCCGAACCAGGTGAACTGAACCGCAGCGCCCGTCGCCGCGCACGCACTTGACCTCGACCGCATCGGCCCAGGTCTCGACTGACATCCAGCGACGAGACGTGCTGACATTGAGTGACGAGTTTGCAGGTCGAGCGTCTGACATTCCGATGGCGAATCGCACGTTGGTCTGTGGGCGGAGTGAGGTTTCGGGCTTTGTTCCGCGTTACTTCCGGTTTGGGCGCGGTTGGTGACGAGAATTCCGCTTCCCGAACCGTGGCAGGACTACGCCGCGACGGTCCGCGACGCCTCCTACACGATCACCGACACCGACATCGGCCGGCTCCTCGCCGCCGGACCAACCGAGGATCAGGTCTTCGAGGTCACCGTCGCCGCGGCGGTCGGCGCGGCCCTGGAGAGTTTCGATGCCGGAATGTCCGCACTGGGACACACGTCCACGAGCTGAAACGAGCAGATCGTCGGGAGAAACCTGACACAGGATGTCAGCGTCTCGGTGCGAGCATGGTTTCACCGTTCGACATAGACAAGGACCTCCATGCGCGAAACACGAGAAGAGCTCGAAGAGCTCCAGACCCTCCTCGACGCCTCGCTGTCCCGCTCGACCGCTCATCTGCGTTCGATCATCAACACCGAAAGCACCCTGACCGCACAGCAGCTCACCCAGATCGTCACCGGCATGTGTACCCTCGCCCTGTCCACCGTCACGGCCGAGGGCGAACCGCGGATCAGCGGTGTGGACGGGCACTTCCTGCACGGGAAGTGGCACTTCGGCACGGCGCGCGGCGCCGCCAAGGCCCGCCACCTCGCCGCCCGCCCGGCCGTCAGCGCCGCGCACATGCGCGGTGAGGACCTGGGCGTGTTCACGCACGGCACGGTGGAGACCCTCAACCCCCGCGACGGCGAGCCGGCCGCGGACTGGCCGGACCTGCTCGCCTACTTCAAGAGCTTCTACGGCGAAGACTTCTTCGACTGGGACAACGACGTGGTCTACTACCGGCTGCATCCGCACTGGATGACTGTCTACGCCGCCGATCTCGACGCGGCATCGGTTGCCGGGTGACGCGGTACCGTCGGCCGTGTGGCTCTCATCCATCACGCTCAACTGTCTCCGTCCAAGGCCGAGATGCTCGGCGAGTGGGTTCCTCGCCAGCCCTGGATCGGGTCCGCCGACGCGTCGTCCCTCGAGGTCGTCGGTGCGTACCGGTTCGACGATCCGGCCGGGGAGGTCGGCATCGAAACCCACCTGGTCCGGACGGCGGACGGGCAGGTCGTGCAGGTGCCGGTGACGTATCGCGGTGCCCCGATGGCCGGTGCGGAGGCGTTGATCACCACGATGCAGCATTCCGTGCTGGGTGAGCGCTGGGTCTACGACGCCTGCGCCGACCCGGTGTACGCGAGTGCGCTCGCGACGGCCATCCTGACGGGCGGGAGCGAGGCGGAACTCCAGTTCGCCGCACCCGCCGAGCGCCGAGAGGTGACCACGAGGGTGTCGGGTAGCGGCTCACCGGGCTCGACTGTGCCGGTCGTCGGTGCCGTGACCTGTGCGAATGAGGGAACGGCCACCGTCATCACGGCGGCCGCGATCGGCATCCGGGTGTTCCGGGTGATCGATCCGGATCGGGTCGCGGACCTCGGCTCGCACACTCTGGAGGGCACCTGGCCGGGCCGAGGTGCGCCGGCGCTGCTCGCGATCGCGCATCCGACGGCTGACCACGAGGTGTGACGCGGGGAGGGGCGGAATATCTCCGAGAACGGTACAGTTGAACCCGTCGACGGTGTCGGACATACCCCGGGTACCACATTAAAATTGTCGCCGAGAGCGACCACTTGCCGAGAGGCGATATGACGGCACCGTCGCAGAGGCCGCCGGCACCATATGGTGTCGGCGGCTTTTTTCTGCCGTGGACCTCACCCGACGGGCTCGAATCCGGCCAGCATCTGCTCGAGTGCGGCCTGGTCGGGCCCGATGAAGGGGTCTGACTTCGGTGCCTCGGCGAGCATGTCCAGAAACTCGGCGGTGCGACCGTCCGCCGGGGGGAGGTGGGTGCTGAGGATCCATCGCGGGTCGAGCGCCCGGACCGCGGCGACGGTGCGCAGGAAGTTCGTCTCGTCCACCAGGTGCACCCAGGGACTGTCGACGGTGGCCCACAGGTGCTGCGCGGCGCGGACGGCGCCGGGTGCGGAGTACCCGACGTCGTTGGCGGTGGCGAGTTCGGCGGTCTCCATCGGCGCCCCGAAGCAATCCGACGAGAAGCAGGCCTCGCTGCGGTCGTCGTAGAAGCCGACGGTGCTGGGATTGTCGAACAGCGGGGGCCGCAGCGCCGTCAGTGTGCGATCGCCGACGTCGAGGGATTGACCTGGATTGAGCAGGTAGACCCGGTCCATCGGGACGGGCCGTGCGCAGGACATGATGCCGACGCCCGCGAACGTCGTGATCAGGCGGGCGCGCGGCGCCGCGTCGAGAAGGTCGAACAACGCGCCGGTGTGATCGCGGTCCGGATGCGTCAGCCAGATCCACTCGACGTCCGCGGGGTCGAGCACCGATCCCAGGGCGTCCATGAAGCCGCGTCCGGGCAGGCTGAGTCCGGTGTCGACGACGACGGGTTCGGCGGCGTGGAGAACGTACGCGTTCACCGGTAGGTGCCCGATCCCCGGTACTTCCAGTTCGTCGCCGAGTACCGTGATGTCGCGTCGGATTCTGTTGATACGCATGGGAACTCTCCTCAGTCGTCGTAGTCGACACGGATCAGCGACCGGGCGATCGTGGCCAGTTCGGCTTCGGTCGGCTCGTATCCCCGCGGGACCTTCAGGCCCAGTTCGAACGGGGTGGCCCCGTCGTCGAGTGCGGCACGGAATGCGGCGCCCGCCTCGGCGGGGGTGGCCTCGAGTAGCAGGGCCCAGCCCCGGCGGACACGGCCCCGGTGGGTGACCGTCACGGGTGCGCCGCCGGCGAAGTTGCGCCGCCACGGACGCTCGGTGAAGACGAGCGTCTGACCGTCGACGTCGTGCAGGCATACCGGCACTCGCAGGGTGCGCCCGGTACGACGGCCGGTGAACTCGATCAGTCCTTGGCGCCGGATGCGCCGCCCCAGTGACCGGGTCGTGAGGACCCGCCGGACCAACGGGTTGACCAGCCGCATCAAATGGGGTGGCGGCGGGTTCAACCGCACATTTGCGGTATCGGTTTTGGACATGTCACCGACGCTAGGAGCGGTGGAGCGGGCACACCATTCCACAATTCTGGTATTTCCGCCGCCGATCCGCGCTCGTACGCTTGACTCGTGAGTGTGGATTCCGTGCAGTGCGCGGCAGACAAGGTCGCACGACTGTGCGCCGCACCCCGCGGCCTGGTGTCGCTGTGGCGGGACGCGTCGGACGTCGTGGCCGGTGTCGTCCCGTACTACTGGACGCCGTGCTGGTTCACCCTCGACCCCGTGTCCATGCTGATGACCAGTCACTATCACTTCGGCATGGACGAATTTCCCGGAGAATGGCTGGCCGCCGAGTACTACGAGGACGACGTTCAGTCCGTCCCCGACGTAATGCGTTCCGCCGAAGGGATTTCCACGTTGCACGAAGCCGCGCACGGTGATCCGTCGGGAAGTCCGCGCTGGCGCCGGAACCGGACACTCGGCGGCGACCAGGAGTTGATTGCGCGGCTACGCACGCGCTCGGGAGAAACCTGGGGAGCGCTGAGCCTCTATCGCGACGAGGGGATGCCGATGTTCTCGGAAACCGAGAAGTCGTTCGTGCAGCAGATCGCGCCGGTCCTCGCGGGCGGTGCCCGCCGAGCACTGCTGTGCGGGCAGGCCGAGGAACCGGAGTATGCGGATTCGCCGGGTCTGCTCGTCCTCGACGAGAAGTGGAACATCGAATCCGCGACGCCCGGGGTCGACCGGTGGATGGTGGATCTGCAGGGCGGGGACTGGGATCGGGGGGAGTTGCCGGCCTCGGTGATCACTCTCGCCGGTCGCGTGTTGCGGTGTGTGGAAGACCGCGACCGGCTGGGCGACGTGGCCATCTCGCGGGTGCTGTCGCGGTCGGGGGCGTGGTTGGTGCTGCACGGGGCATGCCTGACGTCGACGGGCAGGCGGCGGATCGCGGTGATCGTGGAGCCGGCGCATCCGAGCCGTCTGTATCCGCTGCTGATGTCGGCGTACGGGCTGACCGAGCGCGAGAAGGAGGTCACGTCGATGGTGTTGCAAGGGGCGTCGACTTCGCAGGTCTCCGCCGAACTGCACGTGTCGGCGCAGACCGTGCAGCAACATCTGAAGAGCATCTTCGACAAGACCGGTGTGCACAGCCGACGCGACCTGGTCGGCAAGGTGTTCTTCCATCACTACGAGCCGCGGTTCCGTGACAACGAAAAGCGGACCGCCGCGGGCAGGCCTGTCCGCGGCGGTCCCTGGCCGACGCAGAGGGGTTGAGTTCCGCCCCGGGGCCAGCCGGGGGCGGAGGCCTACTGTTCCTTCTTCAGGCGGGCGGCCAGCATGGCCTTGCCCAGATCGCCACCCTTCCGGCTCACGGCTTGGGCGCGGCGGAAGAAGTCGGCCAACTCGGCGTCACCGTCCATGTCGGCGTCCGAAATGTAACCCTCGAGACGCAGAGCGTTGCTCAGTGACGCTTCGACGAACCAAATCAGGTTGTAGTCCTTGTCCCGAACACCCGTCACCGAACGTGCATCTTGTTCGCTCATCAGTGCGTCCTTCCCGAGAAACGGCCGACTGTCTTGTGGTTCCTGCCTACCCGTGTGGTTGCATCGTAAACGTGAGGCGCGCCGGGCTCAGGCGAATGCCCAGTTCATCAGGGCGACATACAGCCCGGTTCCGACGACGATCGAGAGCACCGCATTCTTGCGCCACAGGTGCACCGCGGCGGTCGCCCCCACCGCGATCAGTTCGGGGATCCCGTGCGACGGGGCGGTGACGGAGACGTTCTTCAGCGAGTACGCCACCAGGATCAGCATGATCCCGGCCGGCAGGTAGACACCCAGGTAGCCGACGAGCGCGGACGAGCGCAACGGCATGACGATCGCGAAGGGGACGGCGCGCAGGGCGAACGTGACGATCGCCATGATCGCGATGGCCGCGAGGATGTAACCGGCGTCAGGCATCGGTGCGCACCTTTCGCCGGGCGAGGAAATAGCGGACGACGAGCAGGCTCACGAAGGCGCCCATCGCTATCGGCAGCATGTGTCCGGGGTCGACGAGGCGCGCGATCAGGGCGCACATCACGGCCGTCGAGGGCACTGCGAAACCGCTCTGCGACCGGATGGCCTCGATGGACAGCACGACGAACAGAGCGGTCAGCGCGAAGTCGAGGCCGACGATGTTCTCCGGGATCCATTGCGCCGCGGTCGCTCCGAGCATCGCTCCACCGATCCAGTACGCGTGGAGATACAACTGCGAGTACACGACGACCCGGCCGGACATCGACTTCCGGTCGCCGGTGACCGTCATGGCGTACGCCTCGTCGGTCAGCGCGAACATGCTGTAGAAGCGGGCGAGCCGGCCCTTCACCCTGTCGAGGGGAAAGCTCAAGGCGTAGAACACGTGCCGGAAGTTCACCAGCAACGCGGTCAGCGCGATGTACGGGAGCGGCGTCATCGCCGCCACCATGCCGACCGCGATGAATTCGAGGGAACCGGCGTAGATCAGCGAGGTGAAAACCATCGCCCACCACGGGTTGAGTCCCTGCTGGACGACGAGCACCCCGAGGGCGATCCCCAGCGGAACCAGCCCGATCCCGACGGGGAGAGACGCCTGCAGGGCGCGACGCCACTCCGGAGTGTGCCGGGGGGCGGAGTCGACGACTGCGGTCGTCGAGAGGGTTGCTGGATCGATCACCACGCAAATCTATAGCAACTATCCCGGTGCGCGATTGCGAGCGAATGCCCATTCTCCGCACTCTGCGCAATAATAGTTCAATGGATGACATCGATCACGCAATTCTGGACCACCTGCGGAATGACTCCAGTCTGACCAACACGGAATTGGCGGATCTGGTGGGTCTGACTCCGTCCCCGTGCCTGCGCAGGGTCAAGAAGCTCGAGGCGGACGGAGTCATCACCGGCTACCGCGCCATCGTCAGCCAGGAATCGCTCGATCGGGGTTTCCAGGTGATCGTCACCGCCGAGATCGGTGTGAACGACCAGGCGACCATCGAGCAGTTCGAGTCCCGGGTCGCCGCCTTCGACGAGGTGATCGAATGCCGGAGGCTGTTCGGCATCCCCGACTACTTCATCCGGGTGGCGGTCCGCGACCTCGCGACGTACGAGAACTTCATGGCCACCAAGCTCAGCGGGCTCCCGGCGGTATCGCGGGTCACCTCGTTGATCACGATGAAGACCATCAAGAGCGCCGACTGAGTCAGCGGTGCGCCGCGACCTCCCGGTAGAACTCGAGATGTTTCTGCGCCACGTCGTCCCATCGGTGTGAGCGAGCGAAGGCGCGCCCCTCGTCGAGGGAGGAGCCGTCGGCAGGCTCGGTCAGGGCGCGTGCCATCTCCTCGTGGGTGGACGCGTACCGGACCGTCCCGCGAAAGACCTCCCGTAGGACCGGCAGGTCGCGTGCGACGACGGGAACGCCCGCCGCCAGGGCTTCCATCGCGGCCAGCCCGAATCCTTCCTTGGTGGAGAGGAAGGCGAACGAGCTGGCCTGGGCCACCAGCGAGGGGAGGTCGGCGTCGTCGATCGTTCCGAGAATGGTCGGTGTCACACCCAGCTCCGCGGCCCGTCGGTCGAACTCGTCCCGGTACCCCCGGTAGTCGAACAGGGTCTCGCCGCCGGCGAACACCAGCCGCAGGTCCGGTTGCTCCTTCACGAGCAGTGCGAACGACTCCACCAGGTCGATGCTGCCCTTGCGCGGTTCGATACCGCCGACCGCTAACACGTAGTCGCCCAATTCACCGGCCCACCTGCGGCGGCGCCGGGTGTCCCCGCGTGCGTCCTCGAATCGGGCGGCGTCCACGCCGTTCGGAATGACGGCGCAATCGAGACCCCATCCGGCCGAAACTTCGGCGGCGACGGCGGCGGACACGCAGATCCGCGCGTACGGATCCACGATCGCGCGCTCGTGGCAGGCGGCCAGCGCGGGCGTCGTGAACTGGTCGAGATGGTGGATGGTTCGCACGCACCGCCCGACGGCGTTGGCGCTGATGCAGTCCTGCGCGTGGACGATGTCGTATGCCCCCGGTGGGAAGGTGGCGCGCATCGTCTCGATGGATCGGAGGATCCGCTCACCGACGGTCTCGTCGTCGACGTGTGCGAACGGCACCACCCGCACGGTGACAGTCGGGTCGACCGGACGGAAGAAGGCGGCGTCGCCGTGCCTGCCCAGGGTCCAGACCGTCACGTCCGCGCCCTGTCGGGCGAGGGCCTCCGCCAACGCCAGCGTGTGCACGACTCCCCCGCGCGGTTTGGTCGAATAGGTCAGCAGCGCGATCCGCATGTCAGTGTTCTCCTCGGTCCAGCAGTCTCCGGTAGGTGTCGATGCGGCGTTCGTCCAGGTGCCGCAGTACCTTCCTGGCCCGGTTGACCTCGTAGTCGACGTCGAGTTCGGCGACGGCGAGGCCGCCCTTCGTCCCCGTTCGCGCGAGCACGTCGCCGCCCGGGCCGACGACCTTGGCCTGACCGAGGAACCGCAGGCCACCCTGGATTCCGGTCTGGTTGGACGACACGAGGACCACCTGGTTCTCGGCGGCCCGGGCCGAATCGTAGAGATCGAACAGGCGTGATTGCCGGTCCTGCATCATGCGCGCCGCCCGGTCCGTGATGCTGGCCGGCCACGCGGACAACGCGGCGATGATCCGCGCGCCGTCGAGCGCGAGGGTGCGAGCGGATTCCGGGAACGTCTTGTCGTAGTCGATCAGCATCCCGATCCGGCCCACCGGTGTATCGAAGGCGGTGAACGAGTCACCCGCGGCGTACGCCAGGGATTCCCCGGCCGGCTGATGCACCTTGCGGTGACTGCCCAGCACCCCGTCACCGGTCACGCAGGCTGCGGCGTTGTATCGCACCCCGTCGCACAGTTCCGTGTACCCGATGCAAATCGTCATGCGGCCCGCCATCTTCGCGACGGCCTTCAGCTCCGGGCTGTCCGCGGCGAGCGCGGGCGGAAGCTCCTCCGTGTCCGGCCGCCGGAGATCCGAGATGTAGCCACCGAGGCAGGCGTCGGGCAGGACCAGTAGGTCCACCCCGTCGTTCGTCGCACTCTCGATCAGCGTCTGCAACTTCAGGAGCGCGCGATCGATGTCGCGGCCGAAGTGCCCCGCCAATGCTGCCAACCGTGTCGTCACCATAGGCGTCAGGCTAGTGTCGCCGTCGCCGGCAACACACCCGCTTCGAGTTCGATGCGGTCCGCCAGATACTCCGCGTCCCGCGCCACTCCCGCGAACCGTCCCGAACCCCACGTGTGCTGCCACGGAAGGCCGAGGAAGTACAGCCCGGGCACCGCGGTGACGCCGCGGTTGTGGGTGGGATGGCCCTCACCGTCGAACACGCCCGCGCGGAGCCACCGGTAGTCGGTCCGGAAACCGATCGACCACACCACCGACGCGATGCCCGATGTCGGCAGCTCCAACTCGGTGACCTCACGTTCGGGACGCCAGACCGGCACGTACCGTTCCTCGCGCGGCGCATCGATGCCCACGCGGTCGATATAGGCGTCGATGGAATCCTTGATGCTCTCACTGACGGCGTCGGCAGCATCCAGCGACGACTCCAGAGTGGGCGCGAACCGCAGGGTGCCGTCCACGACGTCGAGCAGCCGCCCGTACAGGCGCATTCCCGCGAGCGCGAACGCACGGAGGTCGATGTCGCGGCCACCGTCCCGGCCGGTGACGTAGTGGTTGGTGTTCTCCCGCTTGCCCAGACCGCCCGGGTGATCGGCGATCGAGACGTCGTAGGTGCCCATGTCGTGCAGCCAGGCCACGCAGTCCCGGCCGCGGTAGAACCGCGCGACCCGCGGCGCCCCACCGGTGACGAGGTGGACGGTGCGACCCGCGAGATGAAGATCCTCCGCGATCTGGGCGCCGGACTGGCCGTTGCCCACCACGAGAACCTCGCCCGCGGGCAGCTCGCCGGCGCTCCGGTACTGCGACGAGTGCAATTGCGTGATGTCGGCGGGCAGCCGTTCGGCGAACCGGGGAACGACCGGTGTGTGGTACCCGCCGACCGCGACGACGACGTGGTCGGCGTGCATCGAGCCTTCCGTCGTGTCCACGTCGAACCCTCCGGAACCCGACTGCCGGACCCCCACCACCGCGACCCCTTCGCGCACAGGAGGATCGAAGGTATCCGCGTACCCACGCACGAACTGGTAGGTCTCCTCGCGGTTCATGAACCCGTCGGGATCGCCGCCGGAGTAGCTGTATCCCGGAAGGGTGCACTGCCAGTTCGGAGTGACGAGAGTGAAGCTGTCCCAGCGACTGTCGCGCCACTCGTGCGCAATCGACTCTCGCTCGAGCACCACGTGGTCGATTCCACGCTGCACCAGATGCCAGCTGATCGACAGGCCCGCCTGGCCGCCGCCGATCACGACGACTGCGTGTTGTTCGGTCATCACGACTCTCCGGGGAGTGAAGCCGGGTTCATCTCGAGGACCCGGACGAGGGATTGGGGGTCGAGGGTGCGGCCTGCGCGTTCGAGTTCCTGCATCTGCTCGGACGCGGACGTGCAGTACATCCCGAACTTGGCACGGACTCGCTCACTGGCCTCGGTGAGCGCCGTCGTGGTGCGTGCGAGGAAATCGGCGACCGTGTAGTCCTCACCGGCCACCAGGTGGTCGTGCATGACCAGCGACGGCGAGTAGCAGGACTGGGTGCTTCCGTCCGGCCAGCGCACCGTGAACATCATCTCAGGCATCGACGGGCTCCAGTTCGGCTGTCGTGGTGCGGAGGAACGACGGTCGCGCCGTCGCGTCGAGCCGGGTGCCGCTCACCCGGTTCTCCGCGACGACGTCTCCGTACAGTTCCGGCCGGCGGTCCCGGAGGTTGTACATCCCGCCGCTGCGAATCGCGTCCAGTTCGGCCTGCACATCCAGCGTGGCCGAGGCGAGGCCGGGTTCCACGCCTGTGGTGGCGAGGATCTCGCCGCCCGGGCCGACGATCTTCGCGCTGCACACGAACCGGAGCGACCCGAACGTCCCCGCCTGATTCGATGCCACCCAGACCACCTGATTCTCCGTGGCCCGCGCGCGGTCGTAGATGTCGAATCTCTGCTTCCACCGGTCGTCTTCGGGGTTCTCGACGCGGTTGGTGCGGGCGGTGGGCCACGCCGACAGCGACGTGATGATCTCCGCGCCGTCGAGGGCGAGCGTCCTCGCGGCCTCGGGAAAGGCCTTGTCGTAACAGATCTGCATGCCCATCCGTCCGACCGGGGTGTCGAACGCTTCGTATTTGCCGCCGGCGCGGTAGCAGAGGTTCTCCCCCAGTGGCTGGTGCACCTTGCGGTACGAGCCGAGTATCCCGTCGCCGTGCAGCGTCACCGCGGCGTTGTACCGGTCGGCGCCGTCGGCCTCGCAGAATCCGAGGGTGATCACCAGGTCGCCGGCCATGTCGACGACCCGCCGGATCTCGGGCCCGTCCAATTTCAGTGCGGGCGGGAGGCTGCGGAGCCGACGCTGCCGCTGCTCCTCGGTTTCGTCGCCTCCGCCCAGGCTGGGCAGGTAACCGCCCAGGCAGGCCTCCGGAAGCACGAGTAGCGAACTCCCGGCTGTCCGCGCCTGCTGGATCAGTTCACCGATCGTGCGATACGCCCTTTCCATGTCGCGGCCGAACTCGGCTGCCGCAACGGAGATTCCGATGTCAGTCATGCTCTTCCCAATCCTGTGACCGTGGAGTGCACCACGCGTGTCGTTACGCCGTCGGGCCAGCGAAGGCTGACCCCCGGCTCGTATGTCAATTCCCCGCAGACGGCCGAGGTGGCCGGCCCGGCGGGCGCCGGCGCGCTACCGCGCCGATCGGCGGTGATCATCGCGAACCCGGGAAAGCACGTCATCCAGTCACCCGCCGTCGTACCGGGCGGCCTGGGGACCGATGCGGCGTCGAGGACGGCGCCGAGTCCGCTCGCCTCGGCGAGCATCCCGGTGGTGCCGGCGATCCCCGCCATGCTGATGTCCTTCGCCGCGGCGGGGCGGGTGCGGGCGACGAACGAGGCCATGTCCCGCAGTTCGTCCGAGCTGCGATGGGACGTCGAATCCCACTGCTGTCCGGTGTATCCCGGCCGCCACTGCCCGTGCAGGTCTGCTGTCAGCGTGAGCTCGTCGCCGACCCGACCCCCACCCGCGGGCACCGGATCCGCGGAGCGTCCGAGCGCTGTCACCGACAGCGCCGCGGGTACGCCGAGCTGGGTGTGGCCGCCCAGTACCGGTACGTCCCACGCTTCCGCAGCCCGGCTGAGACCACGGATCACCTTCGACAGGATCGAGGTGTTCGGTGCGCCGACCGAGTCGAGCATCCCGACGGGGATGGCACCCATCGCCGACAGGTCGTTGAGGTTGACGAGGGCGGCGCACCATCCGGCCCACTCGGGATCGCGCTGAACCATGGCGGGCAGGATGGCGTCGCACGCCGCGATCAGGTCGCTGCCCGGTACCGGTGCGCCGTCGTCGCCGCGGAACCCGCTGCCGCCGAGCGCATCACCATGCGTACCCAAGGGTGCCAGGGTGTGGGCCAGACAGGACTTCGTGCTCTGGACCAGACGCTCGACGCGATCGATCGGCCACGTCATGTGCACGTGCGGCGCGCCCGCCACCGTGACGTCACCCATCCGCGTCCAGCCCAGGTGGGCGAACATCGTTTCGTTCCGGCTCTGCACGGTGGCGTCGAACCGCAACGCGCCGCGGGATTCGGCGTGGGCGCAGGCGGCGCGCACGAGTGCCTTTCCGATTCCCCTGCTGTTCCGGATGTTTCGACCCACCACGAGGCGGCTTCCCGCCCACCACCCGAGGTCGGTGCCGTCCGTCATCGGGGCGAGGCGAACACCGCCGAGCACCTCGCCCGTGGTGCTGATCGCCACGAGCACCACGGTTCGGGGATCGTCGTCGACATCGTCCCGGTCGCTGGCGGTGAACAGTCCCTGTTCCACGACGAACGTCTCACGCCGCAGTCGTCGGTACGCCTCGATCATCACCCGACCGGTGGCGGGTTGCACGAGGAAACTCCACTGTGACTCCTGAACCGACGGCCCGGTGAGGACGGCGAAATCGGAAGGAGTGCTCTCGGCGGTCGGCAGGTCCCACATGTCAGCCTCCTGCGTTCTGAAGGACACTGCAGGCCCCACACGCGGCGCAGCCCGCCTTCTGGTCGGCGCCGCGCATCCCGCCCGCCTGCAATTCCTTCGCCACCCGCGAGGTGACGTCGGCGAGCAGGGCCGGCGACGGCGCCTGAGCCCCGTCCTCGACTGCCAGCGTGCCGGCGAGCGGCCGGAACGGGACGACGAACGGGTAGACGCCCATGTCGATCAGTTCGGCTGCGCCCGAGACCAATTCGTCGGGATCTTCACCCAGCCCGACCAGCAGGTAGGTCGACACCTGATTCCGTCCGAAAACCCGAACCGCCTCGCGCCACGCCGCCCGGTACTCGTCCAGCGGAACAGTCGCCTTGCCGGGCATCCAGTGCCGCCGAACCTCGTCGTCCAGGGACTCCACGTGGATGCCGATGGAATCGGCCCCCGCGTCCCGAAGATCCGTGATGGTCCCGAGATCGCCGGGCGGTTCGCACTGCACCTGTATGGCGAGGTCCGGGGCCACCGCCTTGACGGCCGCGACGCATCGCGCCAGATGACGGGCACCGCGATCCTTGGCCGCCGACGTGCCCGTGGTCATGATCATCTGGGTGACGCCGTCGAGGCGGACGGCGGCTTCGGCGACCTCGGCGAGTTGTTCGGGCTTCTTCACCGCGATGGTCGAGCCGGACTGCAGTGATGCCTCGATCGAGCAGAATCGGCACCGCTGTGCCGGGTCGTATCGAATGCAGGTCTGGACCACGGTCGTGGCGAGTACGTTCGTCCCGTGCAGCCGGGCGATCTTCTCGTAGGAGATTCCGTCGGCGGTATCGAGGTCGTAGAACCGGGGCCGGCGGACCGGCTCGATCTCCACCCCCATGTCGGTGCCGTTCAACAGCAGGCGGTTTCCACTGACTTCGTACGGGCTGTCGGACCGGATGGGGATGGCGCCGCCGATCCCGCCGATCAGTACATGACCGTCGTCGCTGGGGCCGGCGCCGGAAGTCCGGGTGACCGGGACGTTCAGTGATCGAATTCCGCGTACTGCTACGTCAACTCGTGTCGAGAGATCGCTCATGGTTCACACCTCAGACCATGTATGTGGAGTTGATGATGGCGCCCTTGCGGGAGTAGTGGATGATGGCGTCCTGCACATCCAGGGGATGTGCGGGCACGACGCCCTCGATCAGGTCCTCTTCCCGTCCGCCGTGCAGCGCGAGGCCGAAGCGGCACGCGAAGACGGTCCCTCCTTCGGAGATGAATGTCGCGAGTGCGTCGTTGATGTTCTGCTCGCCCGGGAAACCGTTGTCTCCGGTGGTCGGAAACCCACGCGTCGCAAGGCAGTTGAGGGCGCCGGGGCCGTAGAAATAGATTGCTGACTCGAAACCCTTGCGCAGTGCGCGGGTTGCCTGCAGGACGGCGACGAAGCTGACGGAGGATTCGTGCGCGATGCCGTGCACCAGCGTGAAGTAGGACTCGCCGTCCGCGGCCTTGTAGTCCGGGAAGATCTTCGTCGACCCGTAGATGTTGGTGCCCTTGGGTAGTGCCGGGTGGGGAATCTCGCCGAGTGCCTTCTGGATGTTCTCGGCGATGGTGTTCTCGATGTCGGTCACAGGGACTCCTGGTTGTTCGTGGGGCGGAGGCGCCCGAAGGGCCTGAACGCGCTGATGAGATGCTGTGGGCGACGGGCCGGGCGTAGACTTCGATGTCCATTCGCTCTGCGTGGGGAGAGTGCGCTGCGCACTCCGTCGACCTGAAACAAGTACACGGTTCGGTGATTTCCGAATGGTCACGCGAGGAACAAGCTCAGGTTTCGTAACCCTCACCGCGGCCCGAATCCGGTAATCCGGTCGTAACACCGACCGCGTGACTCTGCGCACCCGCCGCTCGAAAAAGTAAAGAGTCCTTTACTATGGGTGACTCGTACCCCGAATACAGAGAGAGCCATGACCAGCGCTTCGCGCCCCCGAAGACCCAGCCCGCCCCAGAGTGATCACCGCAGTCCCGGACGCACCGCGGGGGTGAACACATGGTGACCGTCCTGAGCATCGGCTTCGGCGTCGTCGTCGTATTACTGATCACCGCCCTGACCGGCTACTTCGTCGCCCAGGAATTCGCGTACATGTCGGTCGACCGCTCGCGGCTCAAAGCCCGGGCCGAGGCGGGAGACGCGGGCGCCGCCCGCGCCCTCGGCGTCACTCGCCGCACCTCGTTCATGCTCTCCGGCGCCCAGCTGGGCATCACCGTCACCGGCCTGCTCGTCGGTTATGTCGCCGAACCCCTGATCGGACGCGGCCTCGGTGAGCTCCTCGGCGGTGTCGGCATCCCCACCGCGGTCGGGATCGGCGTCGGCGCCGTCCTCGCCGTCCTGTTCTCCACCTTCGTCCAGATGCTCTTCGGGGAGCTCTTCCCGAAGAACCTGGCGATCGCCCGGGCCGAACCGGTGGCGCGTTGGCTCGCGCTGTCGACCACGATCTACCTGAAACTCTTCGGCTGGTTGATCTGGCTGTTCGACCAGTCGTCGAACCTGCTGCTGCGCGCGCTGCGAATCGAGCCGGTCCACGACGTCGAACACTCGGCCACGGTGCGGGACCTCGAACACATCGTCGCCGAATCCCGCGACGCCGGTGAGCTGCCGCGGGAACTGTCGACCCTGCTCGACCGGATCCTCGACTTTCCCACCCGCACCGCCGGGCACGCGATGATTCCCCGCGCCCACGTCGATACCGTCCGGGCCCACGATTCCCTGAGCAGTGTTCTGGAGAAGATGGGCGCGGGCCACACCCGCTACCCCGTGGTCGGGAGTTCCTCCGACGATCTGCGCGGCGTCATCCACCTCCACGACCTGCTCGGCGAGCAGGCCGACGGTCCGGCCGCGTCCCGGGCCCGTTCGGCCGTCGTCGTGCCGACCTCGCTGCCGCTGCCCGACGTGCTGGAACAGCTGACGGCTGCCCGGGACGAAATGGCGCTCGTCGTCGACGAGTACGGCGGGTTCGCCGGCGTCATCACGATCGAGGACCTAGCGGAGGAACTCGTCGGTGAGATCGCCGACGAACACGATCCCGACGGCGACGCGTCGGTGACGGGGTCCGAATCCGAAGGCTGGACGATGCCCGGCGATCTGCACATCGACGAGGTGGAGCGCATACTCGGACACGACCTGCCGCCCGGCGACTTCGAGACGCTCGCGGGTGCCGTCATCGCCGAGTTCGGCGGGCTCCCCGTCGTCGGAGACGCCGTCGCGATCCGCTTGAACCCGGATCCGGCCGACCTGATCAACGACGCCGACCCACCCGTCCGCACTCTCGACGCCGAGGTGCGGGCAGTCGACAAGCACGTCCCGTCCTCACTGTTCGTGAGGCTCCGCATCTTGGAGAGTGACTCGACCGATGAATAATCCGTGGGTCATCGTGCTCGTCACCGTCGGGTTGATCGCGGCCAGCGCGTTCTTCGTGGCGATCGAATTCGCGTTGATCGCTGCCCGTCGCCACCGGCTCGAGGACGCCGCCCCCACCAGCAGGGCTGCCCGCGCGGCTCTGCGCAGCGCATCCGAGCTATCCGTGCTGCTGGCCGGATCCCAGCTGGGCATCACCGTCTGCACCCTCGCGCTCGGTGCGGTCACGAAGCCGGCCGTGCATCACTGGCTCACCCCGGCCTTCGCAGGTTGGGGCGCCCCGCTGTGGCTGGCGGACGTGCTCGGATTCATCCTCGCCCTGATCATCGTCACGTTCCTGCATCTCGTCGTCGGTGAGATGGCACCCAAGTCGTGGGCGATCGCGCACCCGGAGAAATCGGCGACACTGCTGGCGATCCCGATGCGCGGATTCATGTGGGCCACCCGCCCGCTGCTGCTCGTGCTGAACCGGATGGCGAACCGGTGTCTGCGGAGGATCGGCGTGGAACCGGTCGACCAGGTGGGGGCCGGCCAGGATCCCGACGCGCTGCGGCACCTCGTCGAGCACTCGGCGACCGTCGGCACGCTCGACGAGCGGTACCACGGTCAACTGACCAGCGCCCTGGAACTCCAATCGCTCGCCGTGCGAGACGTGGTGCGGCCGAACACCGCCCCGAGCAGTGTCGCCCCGGACGCCACCGCGGCGTCGATCAGGGCGGCCGCGGATCGGAGCGGCCACCTCCGACTGCTCGTACGCGACGAGGACGGGATCAAGGGGGTGGTGCACGCCCGGGACAGCCTGCGGGCCGGCGCCGCAGTCACGGCCGCCGACCTCATGCGCCCGGTGCTGACCCTCGATGCGGACGCTGCCGTGTACGAGGCCCTGCACACCATGCGCGAGACCCGCAGCCACCTCGCGATCGTCACCGACAACGGTGAGCTGACCGGTGTCGTCACCTTGACGGACGTCCTCGCGCGACTGCGCCCGGCGGCCGGGGCTTCCGCCTGACCCGTTTCGCACACCGCGGCCGGGGTGGGCATCGCGGAAGCGGTACCCTCGCGGGGTGAATTCACGGTTGGATGTGGTCGCGCGGGTGCGCGGCTCCGTCGTGGGTTCACTGTCCGGCGCGGTCAGCATCGCCGCGCACGGCATCGCCGGAGGCGGAATGCCCCCGAGCGATGGCTCGGTGGTGCTGCTTCTCGCGGCGTGCGCCGCGGTCGGGGCGTCGGTCGCCGCCGTCCGGGTGCCCCGCCGTGAATGGTTGTTCGTGCTGTCGGTGCTCGCTGCGGGCCAGCTGATCGGCCACACCACACTGGCCTTGGCCGCAGATCATTCCCATGGTCTCGGGGTTTCCACCCCGATGATCGCCGCGCACCTCGCCGCGATCGCAGTCGCCGCGGTGCTGGTCCGGTCGGCCGAACGCGCCTGCCTGAGGGCATTGGCGGCGTTGTCGCGCATCGTTCTCGCAGTCCTGGCCCCGCTGCAGGTCGATACCGGCACCTGGACGGCGACCCCGGTCTACCGCGCGAAGCTGTCGTTGTGGCTGCTGGTCGCCGCGGGCGCCGGCACCCGCGGACCACCCGCTCTCGTCTAGTCGAATCCTTTCTCACCGCCTTCCCGGCACACACACGACGTGTGGTCGTCGGTTCGGCGTGTCCTCACACGGCACCAGCAGACTCCCACGCGAGTCCCGGTGCCGATTCCTTCCTGAGTCGGCGCATCCCTGACGTGTCACCTCGAAGTGCCCAGCGCACCCCGCAGTGCGCGGCCTCGACGGCGCCGGGTGCCCGTCTCAGCCGATTCGAAGCGAGATCGTCATGTCCATCCCTGAACTCGAACGCGACACACCGGTCGCGTCCTCCCCGGCGTCGAAGGTCTCCTCGCCGCCGCGCAGTTTCCGGCCACTGATCCTGCGTCTGCACTTCTATGCGGGGATCCTGGTGGCCCCGTTCCTGGTGATCGCCGCGGTCAGCGGCGGCCTCTACGCTCTCGCGCCGTCGGTCGAGCAGCTGATCTACCGCGACTACCTACACGTCTATTCGACCGGCCCGGACCTGCCGATGTCCGAACAGGTGCGGGCCGCGCAGCAGGTTCGCCCGGACCTCACTGTCGCCGCCGTGCGCCCGGCGACCGAAGCGGGTGACACGACGCAGGTGATGTTCACCGATCCGACCCTGGGCGAGTCCGAGCGCCGCGCGGTCTTCGTCGATCCCGTCACCGCGGAGTCGGTGGGCGAGCTCGTCGTTTACGGCAGCAGCGGGGCGCTGCCGATGCGCACTTGGATTTCGCAGTTGCACCGGCACCTGCACCTGGGCGAGCCCGGCCGCCTCTACAGCGAGCTCGCCGCATCGTGGCTGTGGGTCATCGCGCTCGGTGGCGTGTACCTGTGGGTGCAGCGCTACCGCACCACCCGCGCCCGCAACGCGGACGCCGCCAGGCTGTGGACGCTCGACCGGTCGAGCCGCGGACGCAACCGCACCCTCAGCTGGCACGGGGTGGTCGGCATCTGGATCGCGGTCGGCCTGGTGTTCCTCTCGGTGACGGGCCTGACCTGGTCGCGGTACGCGGGCGAGAACGTCGGCGAACTCCGCTCCGCCCTGAGCTGGACCACCCCCAAGATCGACAAGAAGCTGGACTCGGCGCCCGCTGCCGGCGCTGCCGCATCAGGCGGTCACGACGGGCACGGCGCAGGGCACACGCCCGCGTCGGATCCGGGAATCCTCGACCGCAACGTGGGCGCACTCGACACCGTCCTCGACGTGGCCCGGCAGAGCGGTGTCACCGGCGCTGTCGAGGCGACCGTCCCCGCCGACGCGGGCACCGCGTTCACCGTCACGCAAACCCGCGAACCGTGGCAGTTCTCGACCGACTCGATCGCGGTCGACGGGGCCACGGGCGCGGTGACGGATGTGTCGCGATTCGGTGACTGGCCGCTCGCGGCGAAGCTGACGTCCTGGGGCATCGCCCTGCACATGGGGTTGCTGTTCGGCCTGCTCAACCAGGTGGTCCTGGCCGTCCTCGCGGTAGCGTTGCTCGCCGTGATCGTCCGTGGCTACCTCCTGTGGTGGCGCCGCAGGCCCACCCGCGGCACCACCCGGGCGGTGGGCAGGCCGCCGGTGCGGGGCACCTGGCGCCGAATCCACCCGGCCGCGGCGGTGGCCGGGGCCGCATGCGTCGTCCTCGTCGGCTGGTTCGTTCCGCTGCTCGGCGTCAGCCTCCTCGCCTTCCTGCTCGTCGACGTCGCGATCGGCGCCCTCGCCCGCACCCGGGCAGGGTGAGTGACCGGGGCACCCGTGCAGCCGCGGCGGTTACGGCTTGGGAACCGGGTGCCCCTCCGAGGCCTGGACGACGACGATGCCGTTTCCGGTGAGGCACAGCTGATATGCCTCACCGGATCCGCGGCCGATCGCGGCGCCCATCTTCGCGGTCTTGCGGATCGTCGAGTGCAGGCCGGTCGACCACAGCACCGCGCTCTGCATGTCGACGTAGGTGGGGGTGTCCACGTTCAGGACGACGGGAGTGCCGTAGATGGTGACGGCGAGGACACCGCGGCCGGTGAACGTGGTGTTGAACAGTCCGCCGCTGAGCATCGACGCGCCCTCGACGCGGTTGATGTCCCAGTTCAGGGAGCTGTCGAACGCGAGGACGTTGGAACCGCTGACGGTCACCGACTCGTCCTCGAGTTCGAGCAGGAAGATTTCGTCGGCGTCGCGGGCGAGGAACACGTCGCCGCTGCCGGAGACCTTCATCAGTGACATGCCCTCGCCGGTGAAGGCCTTCTTGAAGAACTTCCCGACACCTCCGCTGCCCTGGTAGGCGAAGTCGACGTCACCCTGGTAGGCGACCATCGATCCCTGCCGGGCAAAGAAGTGACCGCTGGTTCCGGCCAAGTCCACCTTGAGCATTCGGGGATTCTGTAGCACGAAGGTGCCCGGTTCACCACTGCGTTCCGCGTTCTTCATCAGGTCGCTGCGCATGACGGAATCCTATCCGCCCCGTCAACGAACCCATTCCGGTCCGGGCCCGTTGGCTTCCTCGAAGATCAGCCACGTCTTGGTCGACTGCACCCCCTCGAGGCTCTGCAACCGTTCGAGGACGACATGCCGCAGTGCGCTGTTGTCCGGTGCGCGCACCAGGACGAGAACGTCGAAATCGCCGCCCAGCAGCGAGAAGTGCTCGACGAAGGGCAGTGTTCGGAGCTGGGTGGAGATCCCCCGCCACGAATCCTGCCGAATCGAGAGGGCGATGAACGCGGACGAGCCGAGTCCCGCCTTGGAGTGCGAGATCCGGGTAGTGAAGCCTTCGATGATCCCCGCCTCCTGCAACCGCTCGATGCGGACGTAGGCGTGCGCGCGGGAGATGTGCGCCTTCTCCGCCAGCGCCCGCATCGAGATGCGGCTGTCGGCGACGAGTTCCTTGATGATGCGCCGGTCGATGGCGTCGAGTTCATACGTGTCCGCTGTGCCGCCGGCCATCTGTCCATCCCTGCTGTGGTCGCTCACACTCCGGTGAGACATTCTGCTCCCGATGAGCCGATTCTAAACCGTTTGTCTCCGATTCTGCCTTGTCGTTGTCGATGAGTCGTTCAGTTGCGAGCATTGACGAACACAATGCATCTGGAGGTAGACGTGACGCTCGTAGAGCCGCCCCTGGCGACGCCGTATCGGACGTTCCTTCCCGCCGAGCGTGCGGTGCAGTATCTGGACGCGGCCGGCGAGCTGACCGAGAGCGAGGCCCGGTATCCGAGGCCGAGCGACGACCGTCTGGTCGAGATGTACCGGAACATGGTGCTGGGCAGGCGTTTCGATCAGCAGGCGACGGCGCTGACCAAGCAGGGCCGGCTGGCTGTGTACCCGTCGTCGCGTGGTCAGGAGGCCTGCCAGATCGCGGCGGCGATGAGCTTGCAACCCGGCGACTGGATGTTCCCCACCTACCGCGACTCGGTGGCGCTCGCCGCCCGCGGCATCGATCCGGTCGAGATCCTCGGCATGCTTGCCGGCGACTGGCACTGCGGCTACGACCCCGCCGCCCACCGCAGCGCCCCGCAGTGCACCCCGCTGGCCACCCAGTTGTTGCACGCGACCGGTGTGGCCTACGGCGAACACCGCAAGGGAAACGACACGATCGCTCTGGCGTTCTGCGGTGACGGCGCGACCAGTGAGGGCGACTTCCACGAGGCCCTCAACTTCGCCGCCGTGTTCAAGGCCCCGGTGGTGTTTCTGGTGCAGAACAACGGATTCGCGATCAGCGTGCCGCTCGCCCGGCAGAGCGCCGCACCGACGTTGGCGCACAAGGGAGTCGGCTACGGAATCGGCAGCGAACAGGTCGACGGCAACGACCCCGTGGCCATGCTGGCCGTGATGGACGAGGCCGCGAACTTCGTCCGGGCCGGCAACGGTCCGGTCATCGTCGAGGCCCACACGTATCGGATCGACGCGCACACCAACGCCGACGACGCCACCCGCTACCGCGATTCGTCCGAGGTCGAGCAGTGGCTCGGCCGCGACCCGCTGGCCCGGCTCGACAAGTACCTGCGGGGCAGGGGACTGCTCGACGACGAATCGTCCGAGGCCATCAGCGCGGACGCCGAGGCCGCAGCATCCGCGCTGCGTGCCGGCATGAACGTCGACCGACCCACCGACCCGATGGACCTGTTCCGGTACGTCTTCGCCGAGCAGACCCCGCAACTTCGAGAGCAGCAAGCGCAGGCGGAAGCCGAACTGGCCGCCGAATCCGAGGAGAACTGACACCATGCCCGTGCTCACCATGGCCCAGGCCTTGAACACCGCACTGCGCGACGCCCTCACCGCCGACGAGAACGTCGTCGTCTTCGGCGAGGACGTCGGCGCCCTCGGCGGCGTCTTCCGCGTCACCGACGGCCTGACCCGCGACTTCGGCGATGACCGGTGCTTCGACACCCCGCTCGCCGAATCCGGCATCATCGGCTTCGCGATCGGCATGGCGATGTCCGGGTTCACGCCGGTCGTCGAAATGCAGTTCGACGCGTTCGCCTATCCGGCGTTCGAGCAGATCGTCTCCCACGTCGCGAAGATCCGGAACCGCACCAAGGGTGCGCTGTCCGTGCCGATCGTCATCCGGATCCCCTTCGCCGGCGGCATCGGCGGCGTCGAGCACCACTGCGATTCCAGCGAGGGCTACTACGCCCACACCCCGGGTCTGAAGGTGGTGGCCCCCTCGACCGTCGAGGACGCATACACCCTGCTGCGGGCGGCGATCGACGACCCGGACCCGGTGATCTTCCTCGAACCGAAACGCCTGTACTTCTCGCGTGCCGACGTCGACCTGGCGGTGGGCGCGCCAATCGGGCAGGCCGCGGTACGTCGTCCCGGCCGGGACGCGACCCTCGTCGCCTACGGACCGTCGGTGACCGTCGCGCTCGAATCCGCCGAGGCCGCCGCGGCGGAGGGCCACGACCTCGAGGTGATCGACCTGCGGTCGATCGTGCCCTTCGACGACGACACGGTGATGGCGTCGGTCCGGAAGACGGGTCGCTGCATCGTCATTCAGGAGGCGCAGGGTTTCGCCGGGGTCGGCGCCGAGATCGCCGCCCGCGTCCAGGAACGCTGCTTCCATCACCTGCACGCGCCGGTGCTGCGGGTCAGCGGATTCGACATCCCCTACCCGGCGCCGAAACTCGAACGCCTCCACCTGCCGAGCGTCGATCGCGTCCTCGACAGCGTCGACCGGTTGCAGTGGAACGATTCCGCCGACACCCGGTGGGCGGTGACGGCATGAGCGACCAGGTATTTCTGCTTCCCGACCTCGGCGAGGGGCTCACCGAGGCCGACATCGCCGAGTGGAAAGTGAAGGTCGGCGACACCGTCACCGTCGATCAGGTGGTGGTCGAGGTCGAGACCGCCAAGGCCGCAGTCGAGGTGCCGATTCCCTTCGAGGGCACGGTGATCTCCCTGCACGGCGACGAAGGCTCGACATTGCAGGTGGGCACCCCGCTGATCACCGTGACGAGTTCCGGATCGGGCAATGTGCTCATCGGCTACGGCACCAGCGAGGACACCGGGCAGCGTCGGCGGCGTGTGCAGCGACCCGAGGTCACGCCTGCGCCGAGGCCCGCGGGCGTGCGCGTGATCTCGCCGATCGTGCGAAAACTGGCCCGGGACAACGTCGTCGACGTGAACACCCTGTCCGGCGCCGGACCCGGCGGAATCATCACCCGGGCCGACGTCGAGCGGGCACTTGCCACGACACCCGGCGGCCAGAGCGATGATGCGCAGCGGATTCCGATCAAGGGCCTGCGCAAGGCGGTCGCCGACAAGCTGTCGACGAGCCGCCGCGAAATCCCGGACGCGACGACGTGGGTCGATGTGGACGCCACCGATCTCCTCGCCGCCCGCCGCGCGATCAACGCCGCACTGCCCGAGGACGACAAGGTCAGTCTGATGGCACTGCTCGCGCGCCTGACCCTCGCGGCGCTGGAGCGGTACCCGGAACTCAACTCGACCGTCGACACCGACCGCAACGAGATCGTCCGCTACGGTCACGTCCATCTCGGCATCGCGGCCCAAACCCCGCGCGGGCTCGTCGTCCCGGTGATCGAGCGGGCCGATTCACTCACGACCGTCGAACTCGGCCGGCAACTGCGGGACACCACGGCGCTGGCCCGCGAGGGAACACTCCCGCCGACGCGGCTGACCGGGGGCACGTTCACTCTCAACAACTACGGCGTCTTCGGGGTGGACGGATCGACCCCGATCATCAACCATCCCGAGGCCGCGATCCTCGGTGTCGGTCGTATCGTCGACAAACCGTGGGTCGTGGACGGGCAGTTGGCTGTCCGGAAGGTGATGCAGGTGTCGCTGAGTTTCGATCACCGGGTGTGTGACGGCGGCGTCGCCGGCGGATTCCTGCGCTCGTTCGCCGACTACATCGAGAGTCCGATCACCGTGCTGGGGAGGCTGTAAATGACCGCGAACCACGGCGACGTCCTGATCCTCGGAGGCGGGTCCGGCGGCTACGCCTGCGCCTTCCGCGCCGCCCAGCTCGGGCTGTCGGTCACGCTGATCGAGGCGGACAAGGTCGGCGGAACCTGCCTCCACCGGGGCTGCATCCCCACCAAGGCGCTGCTGCGTTCCGCGGAGGTTGCCGATACCGCCCGCACGGGTGCAGCTTTCGGTGTGCGCACGACGTTCGACGGCATCGACCTCGACGCGGTACACGAGTACAAGAACAGCACGATCGACCGGCTCTACAGAGGGCTGCAGGGGCTCGTCGCGCATCACAAGATCACACTCGTGAACGGGCACGGAAAATATGTCGGAGACCGGACGATCGAGGTGGACGGCGCCCGCTACACCGGGACGTCCGTGGTGCTGGCGACTGGGTCCTACGCCCGGACGGTGCCGTCCATCGAACTCGGTGAGCGCATCGTCACCAGCGATAACGCACTGAACCTCGGGTTCGTCCCGGAAAAGGCCGTCGTCCTCGGCGGTGGCGTGATCGGGGTCGAGTTCGCCAGTGTCTGGGCCTCGTTCGGCGCCGAGGTGACCATCGTCGAAGCCTTGCCTCGTGTGGTCGCGGCGGAGGATCCGTGGTGCTCGAAGCAACTCGAGCGCGCGTTTCGCAGGCGTGGCATCACCGCCCGCACGGGTGCGAACGTCGAGTTGGCGAAGGAAACCGCGGACGGCGTCCTCGTGGAACTCGCGGACGGCGACACCCTCGAGGCGGACATCCTGCTCATTGCCGTAGGGCGCGGACCCCGCACCGCCGACAGCGGATTCACAGAACACGGCATCCCCCTCGACCGCGGCTTCGTCGTCACCGACGGCCGGCTGCGCACCCCCGTCGACGGCGTCTATGCCGTCGGAGACGTTGTTGCCGGGCTTCAATTGGCGCACCGAGGTTTCCAACAGGGAATCTTCGTCGCCGAGGAGATCGCCGGCCTCGATCCCGTTCCCGTGGCCGAGGACCTCGTTCCACGGGTGACATACTCGCACCCGGAGGTCGCGTCCGTCGGCCTCACCGAGGACGCTGCCCGGGAACGGCACGGCGACGTGACATCCGTCATGTACGACCTCGCAGGCAACGGCAAAAGTCAGATCCTCGACACCGCCGGCGGCATCAAGGTGATCCGTGCCGGCGACGCGGGCCCGGTGGTGGGGGTGCACATGGTCGGCGACCGCGTCGGCGAACTCATCGGCGAGGCCCAGCTGACCGTCGCGTGGGAAGCCCTTCCCACCGACGTGGCGCCGTTCGTCCACGCACACCCCACACAGAACGAGGCACTGGGCGAAGCGATGCTCGCGTTGTCGGGGAAGCCACTCCACACGCACGGTTGACGAAATACTGTCTGATGCGGAGTGCTTTGCTCTCACACGATACGGAGGAACTCGCATCATGGACTGGACCCTCGAAGTGGTCGTTCTGCCCGTCAGTGACATCGATCGATCCGTCGCGTTCTACCGCGACAAGCTCGGTTTTCATCTCGATCACGACACCACCAACGAGCACATGCACGTCGTTCAGCTGACCCCGACCGGTTCGGGGTGCTCGATCGTGATCGGCGACCTCCCCTCGCACACGCAGATGGCAGCGGGGTCGATGAAAGGACTGCAGTTGGTGGTCGCCGACGCGACCGCGGCCCGGCAGGAGTTGCTCGATCGTGGTGTCGAGGTCAGTGACATCACCGTGTTCGACGAGCGTGACGGGGGAACGTTCTTCGGATTCGCCGATCCCGACGGCAATACGTGGGCGGTCCAGCAGATCAGGGCGCGAGCGGAGAAGCCGTTGATCCCGGTCGAGGCCCGTGGGCGGTTCGGGGAGGACGGCTGAGGGTGTGCGCACTCAGGTGAGCGGGCAGGCGTCGCGGGTGTCCGCGACGAGCTGTTCGGCCAGGGTGAGAGCGGCGGACAATTCGTCGGGTGTGGTGCCGAGCCGGCCGAGGACGGCGTGAGCGCGAGAGCTGAAGTCGGTGGGTGCGTTCGGCAGGGCGCCGGCGGCGGCAACGGCACCCTTCTCGATGATCAACCAGCGCCGGGCATGCGCGTGCAGGGCGTGGGCGCACAGGCATACTGCACGAAACAGACACCCCGCCACGTACGTCGCATCGGTTCGCGGGATTGCCTTGCGGGCCAGCACGGTGACGAACTCCGCCTCCCACAGCCCCCGCCGCACCACGGCGTCGCGCAGCGCGTCGGGGTAGTGCCGCATGTCGGCGCGGAATTCGGCGAGCTGGCCGGACGGATCGGCGAGGATCACTGCCGACGCGAGTTCGCCCGCATACGCGAAGTCCGCGAATCCGAACGGGTGACCGGTCTGGGCATGGAACCCGTACACCCCCTGTTGCGCGTCCCGCCACACCGCGGTCACCCGGTCGAGGTCGCGGTACAGCCAGTCCACCGCCCGGCCGGCATACGACAGCCACGCCCCGCCGTCGACCCACGGACCCCATTCGCCCGTGCGGGTCGCCGACGCCCCGGCGCCCGCCCACTCCTGCGCGAGCACGTTCAGTCCGTCGGAATCGAGCGCCCCACGGTAGTAGACGCCCAGGTCGTAGTCGGATTCCGCCGTGTGCGTGCCGCGGGCGCGGCTGCCGCCGAGGGTGACGCCGACGACGCCGTCGACGCGACACAACCGCTCGGCGAGGGGCCGCAACACCGCCTCCTGAATTTCCACACCCGACATCGTCCACCCGCGCCCGGCGCAGCGGATAAATTCGGATCATGCTCATCTTGGGAACGACCGTGATCGGGGCACGCGACGTCGACCGTGCAGTCAGGTTCTGGACCGAGGCACTCGGTTTGACCGCGCTCCCGCCGGTCGGCGACAACGGTTTCACCAACCTGACGCGGCCCGACGGCCGACCGGTGTTGGCGATCCAGCAGAGTGAACACGACGCGGAACCCGAGCCGCGGCTGCACCTCGACCTGCACGCCCGCGACAGCGAGGATCAGGCCGCCGAGATCGAACGCCTCGTCGGTCTCGGCGCGCAGCGGGTGCCGTGGGACCGTTACCCGGAGGACTCGGACTTCGTCGTGCTGGCGGACACCGAGGGCAACCGGTTCTGCGTCATCGACAACTCCAACGCGCCGGAGGAGTGCCGGCTCGAGCTGTCCTGAGGTCGCGGGGCTACGCCGCGCCCGCGTAGTGGGCGGGCCGGGGAAGCATGGGCCGGCAGACGGCGCGCGGGATGCCGCACACTTCGAAGAAGTCGATGACGATCGACCGCACCTGCGCGGACACGACCGCCGCGGAGAACCCGGCCGAGATCTCCTGCTGCGGCAGTGATCGCGCGAATCGCTCGAGTTCATCGCTGATCTGGATTTCGTTGGGTTTCTTCGCGGGAGTCGCGAGAATCATCAGCCGCATCCGGTCGGCGAGGTGCGCCAGATCGGAGACGGAGTCCGCCAACTGCGGGTCGACTCGCTCGCCGTCGTACGTGGCGATCAGGGCGCGCCGCACCAGGACCCGGGTGTTGCGTGCGGCGTTGTCGATCGGGTCGGCAATCGATGCCAGCCGGCCGATGCGGCGACGTCCTCGCCAGTGAATCGGTGAGATCCGGGCCACCTCGGATCCGGAGCGCAGTTCCACGCGCATGCTGTCGATGGTCGACTGCGTCGAACGGGCAAGCGCGAGAGCGTCTTCCAGCGCCGAGACATCACCCGCGGCGAGTCCCTTCGACGTCTGCCGGAGGGCTGCGGCCACGCTGTCCAGCACGGCGGCGGCGCATCGACGCGTCCGCCGCACAGGGTCGGTGGGCAGCACAGACAGCGCCACCAGGCTGAGCGCACCCCCGATCAGTGCGTCCACGACACGGTCGAACGGGTGGGCGCTCGTGGCGGATGCCATGGCCGCGACCAACGCCGCCGACGAACCCGCCTGCAGGACGATCACCGAACCACCGTCGACGAGCACCGCAAAAGACATCGCCACAGCCACCACGAGGCAGATCTGCCACGGCCCGTTGCCGATGTACCGCACGACGACGTCCGAGACGATCGTTCCGATGGTGACGCCCGCGATCAACTCGCCGGCCCGACGACTGCGGGCACCCCGCGCGACGCTCAGGCACACCACCGCCGCCAACGGAGCCAGCAGCGGCTGCTCGTGTCCGGCCACCTCGACCGACACCCACCACGCCGCCCCCGCGGTGACCGCCGTCTGCGCGATCGGCACCAGGTACCCCGCGAAGCGAAGTAACGCGGCGTGCACTGACGGCAGAGCGGTGGAGCCGACCCTTCGGAGAAAGGCGAGTATCGAGATGAGCTGGAGCACAGTGGTACAGCTTTCTGGACGGTCACACGTGGGCAGGAGCACATTCTGTAGAGCCTGCCGACACCGACGACCGCCGGTGGACAAGCCTTCGCAAAGCTTGTCCTGGATTTCTTACGCCGGTGTAAAAGTCGCCGCTTTCATAGCGCAGATCACGTTTTCCATCTGGTTTCGGGCGATTCAGGTCACAGCCGACTGCTGAACGTGGCTTGAAATCTTCGTGATTCAAACCACTCACCGCCATCGCGAGCGACCGTACGATTTCCCCACATATGTGGGGAATCTGTCTCCGTGAGTGAAGGGGTTGCACGCGTGCCCGAAGTGGAAAGTGACCGAATCCGTGGTGTTGCCGGTCAGCAGCAGCTCCCTCCGGATGCGCGAGGGTACGACGGATTCGGCGGGTATGTCGGGCGGACGAGTGCGGAGTCGACGCCGTGGTGGGCGCCGGCGACGAAAGCCCCGGCCGGTGCACCGAACATCGTGGTCATCCTCATCGACGACATGGGCTACTCGGACATCGGACCGTTCGGCTCCGAGATCGACACCCCCAACCTGAACCGGCTCGCCGACAGCGGCTACCGGCTGTCGAACTATCACACCACCTCGGTCTGCTCACCCGCTCGCGCGGCGCTGCTCACCGGCCTGAACCCGCACCGCGCCGGCTACGGCAGCGTCGCCAACTTCGATCCCGGCTTCCCCGGACTGCGAATGGAACTTGCCGACGACGCGCTCAGCCTCGCCGAAATCCTCCGCGCGAACGGGTATGCCACGCACGCGGTCGGCAAGTGGCATCTCGCGCGTGACACCAACCTCGCGCCGGGCCGCACCCGCGACTCCTGGCCCCTGCAGCGTGGATTCGACAGCTACTACGGTTCGCTCGAAGGGTTGAATTCGTTCTACTACCCGAACGAGCTGATCTCGGACAACTCCGTGGTCGACGTCGAGGAGTATCCGTCGGACTACTACGTCACCGACGACATCACAGACAAGGCCATTTCGCGAATCAAGAGCCTGCGCGCCCACGACGCCGACAAGCCGTTCTTCCTGTACTTCTCGCACATCGCGATGCACGGACCACACCAGGCCAAGCCCGAGGACCTCGCCAAGTACCGCGGCCGCTACACCGAGGGTTGGGACGCACTGCGACGCAACCGCTTCGACGCACAGCTCGAGGCAGGGTTCTTCCCGCCCGGCACCCAGATGACCGAACGCAACACCGAACCCGGCTACGACGCGCCGCCGTGGGACGAGCTCACCGAAGAGGAGCAGCTGCGGTTCGCCCGGTACCAGGAGGTCTACGCCGCGATGGTCGACAGCATCGACCAGAGCGTGGGCCGGGTACTCGTCACCCTCGACGAACTCGGCGAGACCGACAACACGATCATCGTGTTCACGTCCGACAACGGTGGCACGGCCGAGGGTGGTGCAGCGGGAACACGGTCGTACTTCAGCCAATTCGTGCACGGGCCGGTCCCGTCGGACTGGGTGCGCGACGTTCCGCACGACGAGGAACTGATCGGCTCGGAGAGGATCGGCGTCCACTACCCGCGCGGCTGGGGACAGGCGTCGAATACCCCGTTTCGGTTCTACAAGGGTCAGACGTTCGCCGGTGGTGTCCGGGTGCCGTTCCTGCTGTCCTGGCCTGCCGGTCTCGGGCGCGCCGACGGTGACACCGGACTGCGCAAGCACTACGCATACGTCACCGACATCACCCCGACCCTCCTGGATCTCGCCGGACTCGAGACTCCGAGCCACCGCAACGGGCTTCCCGCCCAGGAGCGTGACGGTGTCAGCATCGCCGACATCCTTCGGGACGCTGCGCAGCCCACACCCCACACGGAGCAGTACGCCGAGTTCGGTGGTCACCGCGGGTTCTACCGGGACGGTTGGAAACTGCTGTCGCTGCACACGGATCCGACCCGGGTCGACGATCCGCAGTGGCAACTGTTCGACGTCGAATCCGACCCGGCCGAGACCACGGACGTCGCGCATCTCTTCCCCGAGAAGGTGCGCGAACTCGCCGAGGCGTGGGATCGGGCGGCCTGGCACAACACCGTGTTCCCGATCCTCAACGACCGCAAGGCCGTGCAGCGGCAACCGGACGAGCGCCGGCTCGCGGAACCGGTGAAGATCCTCGCAGGCACGCCGACGCTGGAACGTTATCGGTCCAGTGTGCTGATTCAGTACCGCGATTTCACCATCGACGTCGCCACCCACCCGATCGCCGCAGGCGACGAAGGAGTCCTCGTCGCCCACGGCGACCCGCACGGCGGTTACGTGCTCTACGTCGAAGACCGTCGAATCGTGTTCGCGGTCAACAGCTACGGCCGTGTCGCGCACACGTCGGCGCCCCTCGCCGAGGGTGTGGTCGGTGTGCAGGTGCGGGCGGAGGCCACCGAATCCGTTCGGTGGAACTTCACCGTCGCGCTCACCGACGCGGCCGGGGCGACCACCGACGTCGCCACCCTCGACGACCAGTTCCAGCTGGTCGGCATGGCGCCGTGGACCGGGATCTCGGTGGGCGTCGACGCCCGCGGACCGGTGGTGTGGGATCTGCGGGAACGGCGCGGGACGTTCCGGTTCACCGGCCGACTGCGGTCGGTCACCTACACCCCCGGCCCGGTGCGGGTGCCCGAACCGGTCATCCAGGAGGTCGAGGAGCTGGCAGAGGCGATGGCCGACTGACCGGATCGGTCGGGCGCGCGAAACCGCGCCCGACCTCCGGTGGATTCGCGGCTAGCTGTCGCCGTCGGAATCCTTGTTGCCGTCGGAATTCCTGCGCCAGTGCGTGAACCGCTCCTTGATGTCCGCCGCGACGTCACCGACGCCGTTTCCGACGGCGTCCACGGTGGTGCCCAGTCCGCTGCCGATCTCGCGGAGCATGCGGATCAGCGGGTCGTTCGAGGTGTCGAAATTCTGTTTGTACGATTTCGCGGCCTTACGGAATTCTTCGCTGATCTTGGCATCGTCATCCTCGCCGCGACGCGGGTATTCGCCACGCAGGATGGCTGCGTAGGCGCCGCTGTCCACCCACTTCTTCAACTCGGCGGCACGCAGCACCGAGAACGGGTGGGTGAGCAATTCGATGTTGAGGAGCTTGAGAACACCGTCGCGCAGGTCGCCGCTGGCGTCGTACTCCGCGGCCTGGGCCAGGAAGGCGTCGGTGTCGATCTCGCTCACCCGAGAGCCGCCTGCCAGTTTCAACTGAACGCGGAGGGCGGTGTGGACGTCCTGCCCGCACAGCAATCCGGCACGGTCGCCGGACAGTTCCGATTTGCGCTGCCATTCCATGAGCGCGGCGATGATCGCGCGCAGCGCCCACCCGCCGATCGGAATCCAGCCGATGGTCCCGGCCAAGCGCATCAGGTGCATGAGGATCGTGCGATACACCGCGTGTCCGGACAGCGCGTGCCCGAGCTCGTGGCCGATGATGAACCGCTGCTCCTCGTAATTCATCACGTCCAGCAGTCCGGTGGTGACCACGATGAACGGCCGGTCCATGCCGATGGTGAAGGCGTTCACGACCGGGGTCTGTAGCACGAACAGCTCGGGCGTCTCGTCGGCGCCGAGAATCCGCACGCAGTCGCTGCGGAGGTCGTGGAGATCGCTGAACTGCCGTTCGTCGACGCGCACGGACGTGGCCAGGTACATCAGCCGGTGCTGGCGCTCCTGTAACAGACCCGAGATGGTTCGGAAGACCGTGTCGAACCCCTTCAGGGTGCGCAGGGTGACGAGCGCCGCCCGATCCGCCGGGTGCTCCCACGCACGCGAGCTGATCTCCGGGAACGCCGTGCGAACGCGGTCTGGTGTGGTGGTCAAGCTTTCCCCCTGGGTCGGTGTGCGCGGTGCAGTGCCCTCCCGGTCAGGGTAGCGCCGGAGGTAGTGGCGGCGGTCGTGCTGGGCATTTTGCCAACCGCCGACCACCGCGGCTGCTCCGAACATGCGCAGGATGCTCAAACGTGACGCTCGGTATTGCTCAAAGTGCGTTCCGGTGGTCGACTGTTGTGTGAGATCTGCACACGAGACCTCGAAGATGCGGTGAGGTCGGTTCCCACAGGTCCGCCTGCCCGTCACCGCCGATCCGCCTCGCTCACGAACTGGGCCGAGGAGGATCGGATTCGGTGCCAGGAACTCACAGGCAAGGACGAAGCAATGAACGACGCCCGTACGATCGACGACCACACGGCGCAGCTCACCCCGCGCGCGGCCACTCCGGAAGCGCTCGTGGAGATCGAGAAGCGCGTGCTCTGGTTGTCGACTTCGATGATTCACCACGCCAACCGGGTTCGCCCGAATCCGACAGGGTTGAAGGTCGGTGGCCATCAGGCGTCGTGTGCGTCGATGGTGTCGATCATGACGTCGTTGTGGTTCGAGCAGCTCCGGCCGGGTGACCGGGTGTCGGTCAAACCCCATGCCTCGCCGGTGCTGCACGGCATCAACTACTTGCTCGGTGAGCTGGACGAGAAGTATCTGACGACGCTGCGGGAGTTCGGTGGCCTGCAGTCGTACCCGAGCAGGTTGAAAGATCCTGATCCGGTGGACTATTCGACGGGTTCGGTCGGGATCGGTGCGACGGCCCCGATCTGGGGTGCCATCGCCCGCCGCTACGTCGACACCACGATCGGCGGCGCCGGCACGGGCCGGCAGTACTCCCTCGTCGGTGACGCCGAACTGGACGAGGGCGCGGTGTGGGAGGCGATCCTCGACACCTCCGTCTCCGAGCTCGGTGAGATCGTGTGGATCGTCGACCTGAACCGGCAGTCCCTGGACCGGGTGGTGCCGAACATCGCCGCCGGCCGGCTCGAGGCCATGTTTGCTGCCGCCGGCTGGCAGGTCATCACCGTCAAGTTCGGGACCCTGCTCGAGTCGCTGTTCACCCGGACCGGCGGGCCGGCGCTGCGCACCCGGATCCTGGACATGCCCAACCCCGAATACCAGCGGCTGCTGCGGTGCAGTGCCGAGCAGGTGCGGGTGCGGCTGCCCGGGGACGGCCCCGATGCGGCCGCGATCGCGTCGCTGATCGCCGGCCTCGACGACGCCACCCTGCTGCGGGCGATCCGCAACCTCGGCGGCCACGACCTCGACGCCCTGCGCGCCGCGTACGCGCAGATCGACGACACCCGGCCGACGGTGATCATCGCCTACACGATCAAGGGCCGCGGCCTGCCGACGCAGGGGCATCCGCAGAATCACTCGTCGCTGCTGACGGTGGAGCAGTACGAACAGCTGGCCGCCGAGCTCGGCATGGACCCGGCGCACCCGTGGGCCCGGTTCGAGCCCGGCAGTGCGGCGGGCCGGGTGTGCGCCGCGACCGCAGACAGATTGAGGCGGGAGAAGGTCGAATTCGGCACACCGCCCGCGGTCCCGGCCGATATCGGCCGCACCCCGTCGGGAACGTCCACAACGCAGGCGGCGTTGGGTCGGGCGTTGCTGGACCTGTCCCGGGAGGCCCCCGACGCGGCGAAACGGGTGGTCACGGTCAGCCCCGACGTGTCCTCGACCACGAACCTGGCCGGGTGGCTGAACAAGGTGGGGGTGTGGTCGCCGCACGAGCGGCGCAACTGGTTCGACGACGACGCCGAGACGATCATGCACTGGCGGGAGAAGCCCACCGGGCAGCACATGGAACTCGGCATCGCCGAGACGAACCTGGTCGGGTTGATGGGTGAACTCGGCGCGACGTGGAGCCGGTGGGGGCAGCCGCTGTTCCCGATCGGGGTGATGTACGACCCGTTCGTCGAGCGTGCCCTCGAACCCTGGTCCTACGGCATCTATGCGGGTGGGCAGTCGATCCTGGTCGGCACCCCGTCCGGGGTGACCCTCGCCGCGGAGGGTGGGGCGCATCAGTCGATCAAGACCCCGTCGATCGGCCTCGAACAGCCCGGCTGCGTCAGCTACGAACCCGCGTTCGCGATCGACGTCGAGTGGACGCTCCTCGACAGCATCAGCCGCCTCGGCCGCCCGAACGGCTCCTCGTCGTACCTGCGGCTCTCGACCCGCCCGGTCGATCAGACCCTGGCCGCGGTGCCGTCAGATCCCGCCGCCCGGGAGCGCCGCCGCCGTCAGGTCGTCGCCGGCGCGTACACCCTCCGGCACAGCGACAATCCGGCGGTCACGCTGGTCGGCATGGGCGCCATGATCACCGAAACCCTCACGGCCGCAGACCGGTTAGCCGAACAGGGCATTACCGCGGACGTCGTGTGCGTGACCAGTCCCGGGTTGTTGTTCGAGGCGGTCCAGGCCCGCCGCGGACTCGCCGACGGCCCGTCCTGGATCCTCGATCAGGTGTTCCCCGCCGACCGGGCGGCACCGATGGTGACCGTCCTCGACGGGCACCCGCACACCCTGGCGTTCCTGACCGGGATCAACCACGTCCCCGGTGCTGCGCTCGGTGTCAGCAAGTTCGGGCAGGTCGGTTCCCTAGACGACGTCTACCGCTACCACGGCATCGACACCGACAGCATCGTCCGCGCCGCCCTCGACCTCTCCTGAACGACCCCTCTCCTGAACGAACGGGGCGCTCGTTGCGTCAGATCGAACGAGCGTCCCGTTCGTCCAGGGAGCGCAATACCTTTTGGGTATCAAAAGATCCAGAACTAGTGTTGGACTTGAATGGTTGGCGCTCCTAGCCTTGGGGACACAGCGCGCACTGACGGTGACGCGATTGCGAACGAGGAGAACGAAACCCATGGCCACTGCGTCCCCCCACGAGATCGCCCACAAGCTCGGCTCCGGTCTGTTGTCGTTCCCGGTCACCCACTTCAAGAATGACCACTCGTTCGACGAGGCCGCGTACCGCGAGAACATCGGCTGGCTCGGGCAGTTCGACGCCTCCGGGTTGTTCGCCGCGGGCGGCACGGGCGAATTCTTCTCGCTCACCCCGCCCGAGGTGGAGCAGGTGGTCCGCGCCGCAGTGCAAGAGGCACCCGACGGTCTTCCGGTGATCGCGCCCGCCGGCTACGGCACTGCGACCGCCGTGCAGATGGCCCGGTCGGCCGAGAGCGTCGGCGCGCACGGCATCCTGCTGCTGCCCCCATACCTCACCGAGGCGAGCCAGGACGGTCTCGTCGCCCACGTCAAAGAGGTTTGTGCCGCAACCACTCTCGGTGTGACGATCTACAGTCGCGCCAACGCCGTCTACACCGAGGCCGCCGTCGCGGAACTCGCGGACAGCTGCCCGAACCTGGTCGGGTTCAAGGACGGGGTCGGCAACATCGAGCAGATGACCCGCATCTACGCGAGTCTCGGCGACCGGCTCACCTACATCGGCGGACTGCCCACCGCCGAGATGTTCGCACTGCCCTATCTCGCACTCGGCGTCACCACCTACTCCTCGGCCATCTACAACTTCGTGCCCAAGTTCGCGCTCGACTTCTACAACGCACTCCGCAGCGGAGACAACGCGTTCGTCATCAACGCGCTCAACGAGTTCGTGATCCCGTACTGCAACCTGCGCAACAAGAAGCAGGGTTACGCGGTCAGCATCATCAAGGCAGGCATGACGGCGATCGACCGACCCGCCGGCCCCGTCCGCGCGCCGTTGACCGACCTCGACGCCGTCGAACTGGCCGAGCTCGCCGACCTGATCAAGAAGGTGAGCTGAGCCGCACCGTCCGCGGATTCATCATCGGAGAACGCCATGACACTCACCGCAGCACGTGCACAACTCGCCCTCGACCTCGCGCGGCGCCATGCCGCGACACTCGACACGGCCGTCGCCGTCAGCGTCGTCGACGACGCCGGAAATCTGATGTGCTGCTCCCGGACCGACGGAGCTGCCGCGGAACTGCTCGAATCCGCGACCCGTACTGCACTCGGCGTCGCGCGGCGAATGTCGGGCACGACTGACGGGCGAGGGGTAGAGCAGGCGCCCGGCGTGACGGTCGACTGCGGCGTGGTCCCCGCGTGGACACCTCACCCCGCCGACAAGACCGCTGCGGTCGGCGTACTCGCGGTCGCGACTTCCGTCAGTGGTGCCGGGTCACGCATCGTCGAGACCGTCATCGACGAGATCCACCGGTTCGACGAGCGACACCGACGCAACATCTCGTGACACCGGTCCCGGCTGCGACCGTTGCCCCGCTGGAAAAGTCGTCTGTGACTATCTCGTCGCCCGCAGTGCCACATAGAATTGCCCGGTCGTGGCTTCGCGCAAGGCGTCAACTTCCTCGGACATCGGAACCTCGCGAGATGAAGGATAGGGAATGCGATGATGAATTTTCGATCCGTCACCCAGTGGGACTCGGTGAGCGCCTGGGACGACGACCCGGTGGTCGCGTCGTGGAACGGTCTTCCGGTGTTGGAACAGAACGTCACGGCCGACGTGTGTGTCGTCGGCCTCGGCGGGTCGGGTCTCGCGGCGATCGGCGCCCTGGTCGAACGGGGGCTGCAGGTTGTCGGCGTCGACGCCGGGCGGGTCGCGGCAGGCGCGGCGGGGCGCAACGGCGGCTTCCTCCTGGGCGGCCCGGCGACGTTCCTCCACTCGTCCCTCACGACCTGGGGGACGTCGTCGGTCGATCTCTATCGCGCAACTCTTCTCGAGTTGGACCGGCTTGCCGAATTGCTGGGTCCGGAGGTCATCGCACGGACGGGTTCCATTCGCCTCGCCGGATTGCCCGGCGAACCTGTCGACGACGCCGAGGCCGCCGACCGTGTGGCGGAACTCGCGGATTGCGCAGCACTGGAAATGGTGCTGCGTGACAACGACATCGCTGTCGAAGAATACGACGGCGAGCTCGGGCGCGGCCTGTTTCTGCCCGACGACGCGGCGATGAACCCCTCCCGTCGAGCTCTGGGGTTGGCGTCACTCCTTCGGGGGCGGGCCGACCTGTACGAGCATTCGGCTGTCACCGCCGTGGAAAGTGGAAGGGTGACAACAGAACACGGTTCGGTCAGTGCGCCTGTCGTCATTGTCGCGGTGGACGGCAAACTCGAACGGGTCCTCCCGGTCTTGCAGGGGCGCGTCCGGACGGCACGCCTGCAAATGCTCGGGACGGCGCCGGGGCTGCCCGAACGCCTGCCGTGTCCTGTGTACGGACGCTGGGGATACGACTACGCGCAGCAAGCGAAGGATGGGCGCCTGTTCGTCGGGGGCGGGCGAGACCGTTTCGTCGACACCGAGTGGACATTCGACACTTCACCCACTCCCGATGTCCAGGGCTACATCGAACGACTAGCGGAACGTATGGCGGGCAAGCCCGTCGACGTCGTTCGGAGATGGGGTGCGTCCGTGAGTTACACCACCGACGGTCGACCCCTCTGCTCCGAGGTTCTTCCCGGTGTCATCGCCATCGGTGGGTACAACGGGACGGGAAACCTGGTCGGTCCCGTCGCTGCCCGCGCGGCTGTGGCACTGGCACTCGACTCGACGACGCCCCCGGTGTACTTCTCCGCCTAGCCGGCGAGGGGGGAGGGCCGACGGCCCTCCCCCCTCGATCGCAACCGCGCGAACGCCGGATTCCGTTGTGTCAATCCGCGAATCGGTTGACGTCGAACAGCTCCAAGGGGAATTCGGGGGTCGAGCCACAACTGAGATCGGCGGCGATCTCCCCGATCACCGGTGCAAATTTGAAACCGTGACCAGAGCACGCGGAAACGACTGTCACGTTCCTGTAGGCGAGTGGATTTCCGATGACGAAGTGCCCGTCGGGTGTGTTCGTGTACATACACACCGCGGCCCGAACGGGGCGCGAACTCAATCCCGGCAGGTAATGACGAACGAGGTCCCGCAACGGAGCGGTGTCCTCGTCATGGACCACCCGATCCAGCTCGTCAGGGTCGGTCTCGCGCCCGCCGAGATGGAGCGCGATCTTGACCGTCTTGCCGTCCATGGTGGGGAAGCCGTACCACGTACCCTCCGGGCTGTCCCTGAGGAATATCGGGAACCGGTCCGGCCCGAACTGCGTCGGATCTGCGGCTGGGAACCATGCGAGGATCTTGCGCTCCACGGTCAAGGGGAGCTGGGCTTCTGGGAGAAGGCCGGGAATCCAGGCGCCGGCCGCGACCACGACGCGGTCGGCTCGAATGACCTCTTCGTCGAGCCGCACGAGCACCGTGTCACCGGGACCGTCCTCGATACCCAGGACGCGGCTCTCGGGACGCACGGAGGCACCCAGTTCGCACGCACGGCGCACGGCACCGGTGATTGCCAACTCCGGCCTTATCACGCCGGCGTCCTTCTCCCAGATGGCCGTATCTCCCTCACGCAATCGCTGAGTGGGAAACCGGGCACTGAACTCGGCCGGGTCGAGAATCTCCTGTGTGAGGGCATGCACCTTGGCCGCTTCGAGGGAGCCACCCACAATCACGCCGGTCGAGGGGCCGATACCGAGGCCCCCGGTCATCGTCAGGACGGGTTCGCCGGTTTGCTCACCGAGTTCCCGCCATCCTCGGAGGGCGGCTCGGAGCATCGGGACATACGCGGGATCCTCATGATATGCAGTTCTGAAGATGCGCGACTCGCCGTGTCCGGAGCCACGATCGTGTCCGGGAGTGAACTGCTCGAGACCGACGGCAGGGATACCGCGCTCCGACAGTCGCCACATGATTGCGGAGCCCATGGTGCCGGTACCGATCACGGCGACATTGGTTCTCGTCGTGGTCATCGACCGCGTACCAGCATGTATTCACCAGCGGGGGAATTGGTCATTATCACAGTGGCCTCTCGAATGTGCTGTGGGTTCGCGGAGTCGGACCCAGATATGTTGCCATCCCGCGACTCCACTCCAGTGTCGCCGAACGTCATGTGCTCGAACATCGGAGCCGGAGGCGGAGCGCCCGCAGAGACACCGCGACCTCAGTATTCGTCATGGTGACGGTCGCGGCCCGGCGCGAGGACCAGTCGACCTTTCGGTGAGGCATCGAGACTCTGATTCTGCGACTCTTGCCCGCTGATCGGCGCCACAGGATGATCTAGGAATGGCCGAACAGATCGACGACTACTTCACCTCTGTCGTGTCGGGGCTGATCCCCGGGGAGAGCCGCCCCGGCGTCGGTCCGGAGGATCCGATTCAGCCGCCATTCCCGTTGTCGGTGCGGGGCGCTCTGGACCTCTTCGATGCCCAGCTCGGCAGCAGGCACCTCGATCTGGCGGCCCGCTGGTTGCGGTCGCGGGGTAAGGGTTTCTACACGATCGGCTCGTCCGGGCACGAGAGCAACGCCGCCGTCGCGGCCGCGCTGCGACCCACCGATCCCGCTCTGCTGCACTACCGTTCCGGTGGTTTCTTCCTGGCGCGGGCGCAGCAGGTGGATGGCAGCGATCCGCTGCGCGACGTCCTCCTCGGTCTCGTGGCCGCGACGGAGGAGCCGATCTCGGGTGGTAGGCATAAGGTGTTCGGCCGCCGCGACCTCAACATCATTCCCCAAACCTCCACCATCGCTTCGCATCTCCCACGCGCTGTCGGTGTCGCCTTCTCCATCGCCCGCTCGGAGAAGTTGCACGTGCCCTCGCCGTGGCCGGCCGACGCGGTCGCCGTGTGCAGTTTCGGGGACGCGTCCGCGAACCACTCCACCGCCGTCGGTGCCATCAATACCGCGGTGCACGCCGCCTACCAGGGGTTGCCGTTGCCGCTGCTGCTGGTGTGCGAGGACAACGGAATCGGGATCAGCACCAGGACTCCGCAGGGCTGGATCGCCGCGAACTTCGGTGACCGGGCGGGGCTCGAGTACTTCGAGGCGGATGGCTCCGACCTGCCGGCGGCGTACGCGACGGCGAGAGATGCCGCCGACTGGGTCCGCAGGCACCGGAAGCCCGCGTTCCTGCACCTGCGCACCGTCCGGTTGATGGGGCATGCCGGCTCCGATGTCGAGACCGCGTACCGGACATCAGCGGAGATCGCCGCCGACTTCGACCGCGACCCAGTGCTGTGCACGGCGAAACTGCTGGTCGAGCGAGGACACCTGAGCCCCACTGATGCCCTCGACCTCTACGAGCAGAAGCGTGCCGAGGTCCTCGAACTGGCCGAGCAGGTCGGTGAGCTACCTCAACTGGACAGTCCCGCGGCGGTGATGAAACCGCTCACCGACAGTGCCGTCGAGGCGGCCGCGGCCGTGCCGGAGCGCGTCGATTCGGACCGTCGCGCGCACTTCATCGGATCCCCGCTTCCCGAGGATGAAGGTCGGCTCACCACCGGTCTCGCGATCAACCGCGCACTGCTCGACGTGCTGGCCCGCTACCCCGAGGCGCTGGTGTTCGGTGAGGACGTGGCCCGCAAGGGCGGGGTCTACGGGGTGACCCGGGGTCTGATGAAGAAGGCGGGGTCGGCGCGCGTGTTCGACACGCTCCTCGACGAGCAGGCAATCCTGGGACTCGCGCTGGGCGCGGGGGTGTCCGGGTTGTTGCCGATCCCGGAGATCCAGTACCTGGCGTATCTGCACAATGCCGCCGATCAGATCCGCGGGGAGGGTGCGACGTTGCAGTTCTTCTCCGACCGTCAGTACCGCAATCCGATGGTGGTGCGGGTCGCGGGGTACGGGTATCAGAAGGGGTTCGGTGGGCATTTTCACAACGACAATGCCGTCGCCGCGTTGCGTGACATCCCCGGCATCGTCGTGGCCTCCCCGGCTCGCCCCGACGACGCCGCGGCCATGATGCACACGTGCGCGGCGGCCGCGCGGACCGCGGGGGCGGTGTGTGTGTATCTGGAACCGATTGCGCTGTATCACACCCGGGATCTGTACGAGGACGGTGACGAGCAGTGGCTGGCCGCGTATCCGGATCCGGTGAAGCGGGCCGAGAATCACGTGCCGATCGGCTCCGCCCGCACGTACGGTGACGGTACCGACCTGACGATCGTCACGTTCGGCAACGGGGTCCGGATGAGCCTGCGGGTCGCGTGCCGGCTCGAGAAGGCACACATCGCTGCGCGTGTGGTGGACATGCGGTGGCTCGCACCGCTACCCGTGCACGACATCCTCCGAGAGGCGAACGCCACCGGACGGGTGCTCGTCGTCGACGAGACCCGCACATCGGGGGGAGTGTCCGAAGGTGTGGTCGCGGCACTGGTCGACGACGGCTTCACCGGGCCGCTCGCACGCGTCACGAGCGACGACAGCTTCATCCCGCTCGGCGACGCCGCCCTCGAGGTCCTGCTCTCGGAGGACACCATCGAGGCCGCGGCGGTCAAACTCGTGAGCCGGTAGCATCCGTAAACTCGGCCGGGCAGGCATCGCCCAGTAGGCCTTCCGGCGCAGTTGCCGGACTCGGTGCGCTGCCCGGGCTGCCCTACGGTGGAGCGAAGGGCGCATCGCGATCGACCCGCGTGGGCTGAGGGTGTCGGAGAAGGAACGGCTGACCGTCGCTATACGCAGGAGATCCTCCCGTTCATCGGACCCGACAAAGGACATTCCGGCGCCGATGATGCGGACGAATCCACGATGGCCTGGGTGGTTGTCTCGTACCTCGAATGGGTCCAGAACCTGCAGGCATTCACCTCGACCGGTGTCGAGGTGGTGGTCCGGTGGCTCTGCGTGTTCATGCAGAGCCTCCCGCAGCCACGTCACGGTGTCGGGCAGGTGGCGAGGTGCACGAGGCGCGGGGGACTGTTCCCCTGACCGCCATCCCACGCAGCGGCTATGCCGTGGACACCTGCTCGGAGGATTCGCGGCGGAGGTGCTGGTCTTCCTCTCCGGGCGTGTCCGAGCCTCCGGTCAGTTCGTCGAGGAGGATGTATCCCCCGTAGCCGAGGCCGGCAACGGCGAGGACAGCGGCGTACAGCCGGTCGAGCATCAGTTTCTCCGTATCGTCTGCGGACACCCCCGAGCCGGCCAAGTATGCCCCCGGACGCGCCGGTCCGGGTACTACCCGACCGGACGGTTCGAAGACTCTCCTTGACACCTCTCTGGGGCTGGGTCGTACGCAAGACCTGCGACAGTTGGTCGCTGATTATCAGGTTTCCTCGCTTATGAGTGTGAGGGGCATCGCTAAAAGGAGCAATCCGCTATGCGCCGGCGTGATGCGGATTTCTCCGGCATTCGTGCTGGTCAGCGGGATTCTTACGGAGCGGTCTATCCGGTTTGCGCAAAACGGCGGCGGTGGCCGGGTCACCCGTCACGGGATCCCGGCCATCGCCGCCTGCGTCTGCGTCGTTCAGGGTTTGAGCTGGATCTTCACCGCCCCGTCCTGCTTCTTCTGGAAGATCTCGTAGGCGTGGGGTGCCTGTTCGAGGGGGAGTTCGTGAGTGGCGAAAGTGTCGACGCCGAGCGGGTCGTCGTCGCCGAGGAGCGGCATGATGTCGTCGACCCACTTCTTGATGTTGGCCTGGCCCATGCGCACCTGAATCTGCTTGTCGAACAAGGTGAGCATGGGAATCGGGTCGGCCATGCCGCCGTAGACGCCGATGATGGAGAGGGTGCCTCCGCGGCGGACGATGTCGATCGCCGAGTACAGCGCACCGAGTCGGTCGACACCCGCCTTCTGCATGAGCGGCGCCGCGACCGCATCGGGCAGGTACCCGACGATCTGCTGGGCGAGTTTGCCGATCGGTGAACCGTGCGCCTCCATGCCGACCGCGTCGATCACCGAGTCGGTGCCGCGACCGTCGGTCGCGTCGCGGATGACGTCGGCGAGATCGCCGCCGTGCTCGTCCAGGTCCAGGGTTTCGATGCCCCGGGCCTTGGCGCGCGCCAGGCGTTCGGGGACGTTGTCGACCGCGATGACCCGGGCGCCCTTGTGGTGGGCGATGCGCGCCGCCATGTCTCCGATCGGTCCGAGGCCGAGCACGGTCACCGACCCGCCCTCGGGGATCGCGGCGTATTCGACCGACTGCCACGCCGTCGGCAGCACATCGGACAGGTAGACGAAACGGGAATCCGGCGGGCCCTCGGGGACTTTGATGTGGGTGAACTGGGCTTGAGGGACGCGCAGGTACTCGGCTTGTCCTCCCGGCACCTCGCCGTAGAGCTTGGAGAAGCCGAACAGTGCCGCTCCCATGCCCTGCTCGCGAACCTGCGTCGTTTCACACTGCGTGTACAGCTGCAAGTTGCACATGAAGCAGTCGCCGCACGAGATCTGGAACGGGATCACCACTCGGTCGCCGACCTTCAGGTCGCCCGCCTCCGTCCCAACCTCCTCGACGATCCCCATCGGTTCGTGGCCGAGAATGTCACCTTCTCCCATGAACGGGCCGAGAGTTTCGTACAGGTGCAGATCGGAACCGCAGATGTTCGTTGTCGTGACCTTGATGATGGCGTCGGTCGGGTGTTCGATCTTCGGGTCGGCGACGGTGTCGACGCTGACCTTTCGTTTGCCTTGCCACGTGACTGCTCGCACTGGGAACCACACCTCTCGTCGGTCGATGTCCGTGTTCGGGTGCCCGACGGGGGATGAGGGTAAACCGTGCTCACCGGGGCGGGATCGCCCCTACTTGACGGCGATGACGTCGACGGGACGAATGTCGGGATCCGTGGCGAGCAGTTCGGGCCCGACCTTGCCGAGTGCCTGGGGGATGGCTCCGGTCAGGTGCGCCTGCCGGCCTTCCTCGTTCTCGAACGTGTCGAAGATGCCGTACGTCGTGTCGCTGACCTTGAACGCGTACCAGGTGACGGTGCCTTGTTCTTCCGCCGCCAGGGCGCGCCCCTGCTCGAGGAACGCGGCCAGTTCTTCGCCCTTGCCCGGCTTGGCCTCGAGCAGTGCCAGTATTCCGCCTCGAGCAGTGCCAGTATTCCTCTGTCGATCGTCATGATGTCTCCTCCTCGGTCGATGTACGACTTCGTTCAACTCCGACGCTATGGGCGTCGACCGGCACGCGGGGCGGCGGAAGCGCCACCTTTGTTACCGTTTCCGTCATGAGAGTCGCGGTGCTCGCCGTGGACGGCACGTTCGATTCGGGTCTGAGCGTCATGCTCGACGTCCTGGCGACGGCCGATGCCCTGCGTGACGACGCGGAGGCGGGCGACCAGGCGTTCACCGTCATCCCCGTCGCGGTCGGACCGTCGGTCCGCACCCGTCACGGACTCGTGCTGGCCACCACCCCGCTGACGGAGATCGCCGTGCCGCCCGATGTCCTCGTCATGCCCGCCGTGGGGGTGAAGACGCCGGATCGGATCGTCGACGTGGTGCGTGGGCATCCCGCCCTTGACTGGGTCGCGGCGGGTCGCGGTTCCGGCGCCGCCCTCGCCGCGGCGTGCAGCGGCACGTTCTTCCTCGCACCCTCATCCACGACGCCCGGGTGACGACGGCCGGGGCGGCGTTCGCGCACACCGATCTCGCGCTGGCGATCGTCCAGCAGCACAGTCCGGCGCTGGCGGATCTCGTCGCGCGGTACCTTCTGATCGGCGACCGGCCCTCGCAGGCGATCTTCGCGGTGCCGGCCCTGCTCGCCACCGCCGATCCGACGATGACCGCCTTCGAACGGTGGATTCGCGATCACCTCGCGGAACCGTTGCCGATCAACTCGGGCGCGCACGCGATCGGGGTGAGTGAACGAACGCTGCAACGCACCACCGCCGCAGTGCTGGGCCTGTCGCCGGTGGAGTTCGTTCAGGAGATCCGACTCGACCAGGCGATATTCCTCCTACGCACGACGCAGCAGAGCGTCGACACGATCGCGTCCGCTGTGGGCTACCAGAACTCGGCCACACTGCGCGCGTTGATTCGCCGTCGGCGTCACACGAGCACAACCGAGATCCGCTGTGGCAACGCGTCATTCGGCCCCGGACACCGGCGGAGCGGACGGGGAGCGCGGACCGGCCGATAGTTCGCACTGGCGCCGGACGGACTCGGGCGGGACGATCGAGGGTGACGAACGGAGAGGAGCATCGTGAACCGAAACCAGCCTTTCGTGTGCGAGATGGCCTTCCACATCGTCCACCTGCACCGAGCGGGGGAGACGGACAAGGCGCTGAACCTGCGAAAGCAGCCGCAGGGCATGACCGTCGACGACGAACAACTTCACCGCGCCGTCGCGCAGATCTACGGTCTGCCCGACCAGTCGAACGAGGCGATGGAGGAATGGGTGCGCTCCCAGTACCTGGCCGACGGTCGCGACAAGGGTTACCTGACCGACGACGACGCGTCGGCGCCTCTGTGGCTTCTCGCCGGCAAGGCGCACACCCACTACGGCGACCTGAAACCGCAGGCGAGCTGAGGGCCCCGCGCGCTGCTATTCGGCACGGGCCGCGACGAGGGCGGCAAGACCGTCGAAGATCCGGGCCAGGCCGAACTCGAGCGCGTCGTCGTGCCCGGAGGTGGATCCGGCCGACGCGAACGCGGCCGTCACCTCGGGGTAGCGGTCGGCGTGGTCGGCGAGGATTCCCGTCATGATCGCGTTCAGGGACTTCTCGGGTGTGTCGGTTTCGGCGCCGGGTGCCGTTGCCTGCTGAACGAGGCTGCGCACGTGTCCGGTGATCAGGACCACCGCGTCCAGCCGTTCCGCGCCGGTGAGTCCCGTGGCGCGCAGCGCCGCGAGGCCGGTTTCGAGCCAGTCCAGTTCGTTCGGGCCCAGCACGCGCGGACCGACGGCGACGTCCACGACCCACGGATGCCGCCGGAGGCCCACCCACATCCGGAGTGCCCACTCGTGGAGCGCACCGCGCCAGCCGCCGTCGATCCCGGACGGGTCGGGCGCGGGTCCGAGAGCGGTATCGAGCATGAGGGCGGTCAACTCGGCCTTGCCGGGGGTGTAGCGGTAGAGGGACATCTTGGTGAACCCGAGGTCTTCGGCGAGGCGCTGCATCGACAGCGTGGCGAGGCCCTCGGCGTCCGCCATCGAGATCGCGGTGGCGACGATCTGTTCGAGGCTCAGCGCGGGTTTCGGACCCCGCTTCGGTCTCTCCGACGATCCCCACAGCAGCTCGGCGGTGCGGGGCGGGGTGACCATCTGTGCTCCTCCGGCCGACTCTTGATCCAGAATAGTGTCTACCATACACTGAATTGTGTCCTTCAGACACAATTAATCCGTTGGAGCCTCCCATGCCGAACAGAACCGTCCTGATCTCTGGTGCGAGCATCGCCGGGCCCGCCCTGGCGTTCTGGCTCAGCCGGTGCGGATACGCCGTCACCGTCGTCGAGCGGGCACCGGACCTCCGGCTCGGCGGCCAGGCCGTCGACTTCAAGGGTGAGGTTCACCGAAAAGTGTTGGAGAGGATGGGAATTCTCGACGACGTGCTCCGCAGTCGGACCGGAAAGACCGACCTCCTGATCGTCGACGAACGCGACAAGCACCTGGCGACCATCCCGGGCGAATTCGTCGGCGGCGACATCGAGATCCTGCGGGGCGACCTCACCGAGATCCTCTACCGGCACACCGCGGATTCGTGCGAGTACCTCTTCGGCGATTCCGTCACCGCACTGGTCGACACGGAGTCAGGTGTCGAGGTCACGTTCGAGAAGTCGGACGCACGCCGGTTCGACCTGGTGTTCGGCGCCGACGGCATTCACTCGGCCGTCCGACGTCACCGGTTCGGGCCGGAGGACGAATTCGTCCGATTCCTCGGGTACTACTACGCCGTCGTCGGGACCACCGGCTCGGCGAGCGACACCTCGCCGGACCGGGAACGCGGGACGGGGCTGATGTACAACGAGCCGGGACGGATGGCCGTCGTCGGCGGACCGAAGGCTCCGGAATTGTTCGTCTTCGCCTCCGACCGGATCGAGTACGACCGCGGCGACCTCACCCAGCAGAAACGGATGCTGGCCAGCGCGTATGCCGATTCGGGGTGGCGCGTGCCCCGGCTGCTCGCGCACCTGGACGACGCGCCCGACTTTTACCTCGACTCGATCGCGAGGGTCGAGACCGATACGTACACCGCCGGCCGGGTGGCCCTGGTCGGCGATGCCGCGTACGGAAACACGCTGGGCGGCTTCGGGACCGGACTCGCCCTCGTCGGTGCGTACGTCCTGGCGGGTGAGCTTGCCGCCGCCGACGGTGACCACCGCGTGGCGTTCGGACGCTACAACGAGCAGATGCACGGTTACGCGAAGATCGCCCGCAAGGGCAGCGCCGGACCGTTTCTCGCGCCGAAGTCGGCTACTCGAATCAGGCTGCGCAACTGGACGTTCAAGTCCAAGACCCTGTTCGGCCTGATGATGAAGCTGACCGACTCCTTCGCTACCGACATCGATCTGCAGGACTACCCGGCGCTGCGATCAGCCCGGTGTGCCGGCGATGTTGACCATCCATGAAATGCCGAACTTGTCTGTACAGGCACCGAATTCGTCTCCCCACATCTGCTTCTCCAGGGGCACGGACACGGAACCGCCGTCGGCGAGCTTGGCCCAGTAGCCGCGGAGTTCGTCGCCGTCGTCTCCGCTCAGACTCACCGCGATGTTGGTTCCCGGGTTGTGTTCCATTCCGGGCGGGGTGTCTGCACCCATGATCGTGTAGCCGCTGTCCGACTCGAGCATGGCGTGCATGATCTTGTCGGCGCCCTCGCCCTCCCGCGCACCGTATTCACCGAAGGTATTCAATGCAAGGGTGCCTCCGAAGACGTCCTTGTAGAACTCCATTGCCTGCCGCGCGTTGCCGTCGAAGCTGATGTAGGGGTTGAGCCGAGAGGTCATGGGACATGCTCCTTCTTCGTGCCGGAACCGACAGCAACGACGGTACAACGACCGGCCGACACGTTGTGGGGAACGGACGGCCGAGGCGGATCAGTGCGCCGAGACCGTCGCGAACGCCGCCCACAGCACCGGTGAGTGCTCGATCGTCCGCTCGTCCTGCCAGGCGGCCACCCGGTCGCGTTGCCAGTCGCAGAGCGCGCCGACCGCGTCGGGCAGTTCGTGCGCCGCGTCGATCGAGCAGATTGCGTCCTGCAGAGGACACGAGTGTGATGCGGCGCCGGCGATGTGCTGGAACGCGAGGTCGGTGGGCAGGGCCCAGCGGCTGGCCGTGACGAGTTCCGCCCCGCCGGCGATCATCGCGGAGACCAATCCGAGTGCCTCGCGGAACCGCAGGTCGCCACCGCTCTCGCAGGCGATGAGTGCAACCCGGCTCGGGATCGGCCACAGGTCCGTGCCGCGGATCGGCTCGGCCGTGAGCGTGTGCGTTCCCAGCAGCAGGTCCTTCGCGGACAACGGCCGGTGGGCACGGGTCGGCTCCGCGAACCCGACGGAGTCCGCGCCGCAGGCGAGGTGTAGTTCGGCGTGCTCGCTCTGACCGGATTCGGGTGCCGCCGCGGTGACATGTCCGACGTACACCAGGCGGCCCGCACCGTCACGCAACGCTGCGCCGAGCCACTCCCGGTCCACGTCTTCGCGGCGGAAACACTCCGTCGGTCCGTCGACGGCGGGGAGCAGCCGGCCCTCCCCGGCGTAGGTCGCGACCCGCTGCGACAGCGGACTGTCCGCGGCCATCCGTCCCAGGACCGAGCCGAGCGCCGAATCCGCGCGGAAGCCCGGAACCCTGGGGTCGAGCACCGCGACGACGGGGAGTTGTCGAGTGTCGGCCGGGCGAGTGGACGATGCTGAGCGGAGCCAGCAGGCTGACGTCCGCGATGTCGACGAGACGCAGCCCGGCGTCGGGTGCGATCAGTTCCCACGGCACCTGCGCGACGCGGGGCGACGGCTGGATCCGGAGGTGGGGGCGCACACCGCGGGTGAACAGCTCGTGCAATTGCTGCGCCAGGCCGAACGGAAGGAATGTGCGTGAAAGGAGCTGAGCCAGATCGTGCTCCGGCTCGTAAGCGGAGAAACCGCCCGCCGTCAGCGCGTGGTGCAGCCCCTGCGGATCCGTGAGGTCGGGCAGGGCCCGGGCCAGCGCGGCGAGGGCTTCGTCCACCTGCACGGCGGATGCGACGCCGACACCGCCGGTGTGCGAATCGTGGGTCCACCGCCACGACGTGTACAGATCGCCGGCGTCGGCCATCCGGACGATCGCGGTCGGCGGGTGAGACAGGTGAGTCGGCACTGTCACAGCATCCCTTACCCACCCGGGCGCCGGAGTGTGTACCGGGCACCCGGGTCGATCCGAAAGCCTAAAGCCGTGCCTGACATGCAGGCACGGCTCGTCGACCTCGGCCGAGCTATCCGACCGTTGCGGCGGTGGAATCCTCGGCGGGCACGCCCGTTCGGATGAGCCGATCGAACGCGCTCAGCGCTGCCGTTGCTCCGGCACCGGCGGCGATCACGATCTGCTTGTACGGCACGGTGGTGCAGTCGCCGGCAGCGAACACGCCGGGCACCGACGTCTGGCCGCGGTCGTCGATCGCGATCTCGCCGCGGTCGGACAACTCGACCGACCCGGCCAGCCACTCGGTGTTGGGCAGGAGGCCGATCTGGACGAAGACACCCTCGATGTCGAGCGTGCGCGAGGCGTCGGTCGTGCGGTCCTGGTAGGTCAGACCGGTGACCTTGTTACTGTCCCCGAGGACCTCCGTCGTGAGCGTGCTCAGGAGGATGTCGGCGTTGGGGAGGCTGCGCAGCTTGCGCTGCAGCACCTCGTCGGCGCGGAGCACCGAGTCGAACTCGACGAGCGTGACGTGCTCGACGATGCCCGCGAGGTCGATGGCTGCCTCGACGCCGGAGTTACCGCCACCGATCACGGCGACGCGCTTGCCCTTGAACAGCGGTCCGTCGCAGTGCGGGCAGTAGGTCACACCCTTGTTCCGGTACGCGTCCTCGCCGGGCACGTTCATCGAACGCCACCGCGCACCCGTCGACAGGATCACGGTGCGAGCGAGTAGAGAAGCGCCGCTTTCCAGTTCGATCTCGACGAGTCCGTTCTCGGTGGCGGCAGGCACGAGCTTCGCGGCACGCTGAGTGTTCATGATGTCGACGCCGTACTGACGGACGTGATTCTCGAGCGCCGACCCGAACTGGGGCCCCTCGGTGTAGGGGACGGAGATGAAGTTCTCGATCGCCATGGTGTCGAGCACCTGACCGCCGAAGCGCTCAGCGGCGATGCCGGTGCGAATTCCCTTGCGCGCGGCGTATACCGCGGCCGCGGCGCCGGACGGTCCGCCTCCGACGACGAGCACGTCGAACGGATCCTTCTGCGCGATCGCCGCGGCGGCGCGGTCGGCGGCACCGACGTCGAGTTTGCCGGCGATTTCCTCCAGGCTCATCCGGCCGGAGCCGAAGAGTTCGCCGTTGAGGAAGACCGTCGGTACAGCCATGATCTGGCGGCCGTCGACCTCGTCCTGGAACAGGGCGCCGTCGATCGCGACGTGACTGATGCGCGGATTGAGCACGCACATCAGATTCAGGGCCTGCACCACGTCGGGGCAGTTCTGGCAGGACAGCGAGAAGTAGGTCTCGAAGTGGAAGTCGCCGTCGAGGTCACGGACCTGCTCGAGCAGTTCGGGAGCCTCCTTCGACGGGTGGCCGCCGACCTGGAGCAAAGCGAGTGCGAGCGAAGTGAATTCGTGGCCGAGCGGGATCCCGGCGAAGCGGACCTCGGTGTCGGTGCCACTGCGGCGGACGGCGAAGGACGGGCGTCGCGCGTCGTCGTCGCGGCGTTCGTAGGTGACCTTGTCCGACATCGCCGCGATCTCGGTGAGCAGTTCGGCGAGTTCGGTGGACTTCGGACCGTCATCGAGTGAGGAGACGAGCTCGATAGGCAGGGTCAGCCGTTCGAGCAGGGACTTGAGTTGGCCGGCGAGCGAGGCTTCGAGCATGCGGATCTACTCCATCGATCGGGAGGAAAGGGATCGGAAACCGGAAACCAGCTCTGGGCGGTCCGGAAAGTGTTGGTGCGACACCGATTGCCCCCACGGGAGCGGAGCACCGGGAACCGCGCGCACGGGCTCAGAGGAATCCGAGCCCGTGCCTACGGTCGACTGGGCTACGTCAGATCTTGCCGACGAGGTCGAGCGACGGAGCGAGGGTCTCTTCGCCCTCTTCCCACTTGGCCGGGCAGACCTCGCCCGGGTGCGAGCGGACGTACTGAGCGGCCTTGACCTTGCGGACCAGCTCGGCGGCGTTGCGGCCGATGCCTTCCGCGGTGACCTCGGTGAACTGGATGACACCGTCAGGGTCGACGAGGAAGGTGCCGCGATCAGCCAGGCCCTCGTTCTCGCGCAGAACCTCGAAGTTCCGGCTGATCTCCTGCGTCGGGTCACCGATCATCGCGTACTTGATCTTGCCGATGGTGTCGGACGAGCCGTGCCACGCCTTGTGCGTGAAGTGGGTGTCGGTGGACACCGAGAAGACCTCGACGCCGAGACGCTGCAGTTCCTCGTGGTGATCGGCGAGGTCGCCGAGCTCGGTCGGGCAGACGAAGGTGAAGTCGGCCGGGTAGAAGTAGAAGACCGCCCACTTGTCCTTGATGTCGTCCGCGGACACGGTGATGAACGCGCCGTCCTTGAAAGCGGACGCCGCGAAGGGCTTGATCTGCGTGTTGATCAGGGCCATTGGAACCTCTATTCGTAAGACTGGAAGCCGACAGCGACGAGGCTATCCAGCAGATTGGAATAGGTCCAATCTATGAGACCTATTCCATAGATTGGGTGGGGCTATCAATGGTCGCCGAATCGGCAGCGCTGCAGGTCAGTGCCGCTCTCCACCCACACCGCCCGAGGTACTCCCCGGACGTGCGGTGTGACGACCGTGACACCCGGGCGAGATCACCGTGCGGGCACCACCCGGCTGTCCCGGACGTCGCGCCCATAGCGTTCCTCGGCGACCGCGATCGCGGAGCCCAGCACATTCCGTCCATCCGGCGTGACGAGTCGCGGAGGAAGGGGGACCGGCAGACCGGCACCGGCCGCGACCCCGGCCAGTGCGGCACCGAGCAGAAACGAACCCTCGGTGCCGGTCGCGCCTGCCGGGGGAAGGTCCGGCAACTGCAGAGGGAGCCGCGCCGGGGTGCGGTGCCCGGCCCGGCCGATGTCCACCGTCGTCCCCGCGCACTGTGCCTCGACGAGATCGGCCACCAGCCGGGCATCGCCGGACGCGGAGGCGAGACGGAACGCCAATTGCATCGCCGGATCGGCGATCTCGCGGTTCCACTGCTCGCGCTGACGCCCGTTCGGGAGTGTGCACCGCACGGCGTCGATGGCGATCGCCGCGGGCACCGCGAGCGCGGTGGCTCGTGCCCGCACCGCGCTGTCGGGGGTGCCGGACACCGCGAGCGCGGATTCGAGGAGGGCTGCATGCCAGAAGTCGACCTGCGCGCAGTGCAGCCCGAGCCCCAGCCCGCGATACGTGTCGAACGCGGCGGCGAGCAGTGTCTTTCCCTCGTCGGGCCGCCCTTCACCGAAGGCGACGGTGGCGAGGCGGGTCTCGACGTCCGCGACGTCGAGTACCGCTCCGGAACTCCGGAAGTAGTCGAGACTGCAGCGATAGAGTGTCGACGCGCGTTCGGTGTCACCGCGGCCCTCGGCGAGGAAGGCCAGCACCTTCGACCCGATTCCCGCTCGGTGGCCGATCCCGGCGCGCTCGAAATACGTCTGGCTCGACAGCAGCAGCGGTTCGGCGTCGTCGGGCCGCCCCGAGCGGACGTGCATGATGCCCAGGTTCTGCTGTGTTTCGGCGACCGCGTTGACGTCGCCCGCCGTCTCGAACGCGTCGAGCGCCTGGCCGGCGAAGTCGTCGGAAAGGTCGAAGCGCCCGGTCTCGAAGTGGATGGCGGCCAGGTTCATGAGCGGGTGGCCCGCCAGCGCGGGGGCGAAACGCACCGCCGCGTCGAGGGACTCGGTGGCAATCTCGGCCGCGTGCGCCCACTGCTGCCGGTGCATCGCGACCGCGGTCAGTGACAGCAGGCACGCGACCCGCAGGTCGCCTTGATCGTCGGCTGCCGCGAGCAGTCCCCGCGCCTGCTCGAGCGCGTCCTGCGCATCGTCGAGGTCGCCGAGGTGCTGCAAGGCCTGCGACAGGTTGACCAGCGCCGCGGGACGCATCCGGATCGCGTCGGCCGGCATCACCGCGAGGGCTTCCCGGTAGAGGTCGATTGCCCTCGTGTGATCGCCCAGCTCGTCGGACATGCTGGCCGCGTTGATGATCGCGCTCGTCCGCAGATCGCCGGTGGTCGAGCGGGCGACCCGCTCGAACGTCCGGAGTGCCTCGGCGACCTCTCCGCGGGAGTACGCTGCCGCGCCGGCCGCGAGGAGGTCGCGCGCCGTGTCCGGGCCGAGCGTCTGATCTCCCACGTCAGAAGTCCGAATCCGACGCGGCCGCCGCTATCTCCGCGAGCAGAGGTGAGTCCGGCCCGTCGTCCGGCGCCGTCTCCGCAGCCCGGCGTAGCCGCCGGCGGACCAGGGCCCGAACCCGCTCCCGGACCTCCGAACCTCCACCGTCCGGCCGCCCGTCCACACCGAACCCGGGCAGATACACGTCCACAGACACCCCCGATTCCGAGCCCTGCGGTGCGGCCGACTCGCCGAACCAGGCATCCCCGGACAGTCGCAGCGCGATATCGACAGCGCCCGATGCCGTGCCGACCAGCGCGTGGGGACGCACATGCTCCGGCACGGGTTCGGAGAGGCCCGGTGCCGCAACGACACTCACCCGCACGGTCGTGTTCCCGGCGGCGCGCACCACCACCCACGACACCGCGCGCTCGGACGCGTCGACGAGTCCGGGTGGGTACCGGCGCCAGTCGGATCCGGTGGTACCCCGCGCCAGGACGAGCGTGCTCGATAGCGTCGCCGCGGCGCCGGCCGCGAGGGCGTAGTCCTCTGCCCGGCCGGGACGGTCGGCGAGCGCCGGGCCGGTCGGCGCGACGGAGTCGTCCCCGTCGACGAGCAGATCGCATTCCCCGACGAGCGTGTCGATCTCGCCGTTCAACAGCCCCTCGTCGAGTGGTGGGACGGCGTCGATCGTCGAGGTGGGCCACCACCGCGCCGCCCAGTGCGCGAACGCGAGTCGCCGTGCACCGTCGGCCACCCGAGGGCGCGCCGGGGAAACCGTGACGTCACGTCCGGATCCGGCCGCCACGGCGAGCGCCACCTCCTCGCCGAACACGGCCCACACCCAGTCCTGCGCCGAAGCGACGTCGTCGAGCACCGCGACCGGGACCGTATGGTCCGCGAGCACACTCCATGACAGGTGCCCGCCGACGACTTCCAGCACTGCCACGTCGATGCCTGCGGTGTCGTCGAGGACGCTCGGTGCGTCGTCGGGGGTGATGATCCAGACCCCGTCGGGCGCGCGCTCGATCCGCAAGGTGCCGGTAGTCAACTCGCCCTCGATTCGGGAGCATTCGCCGCGTCTGTGAGCGGAATTGCGCTGAGCGCCTGCTTGACCCGCATGCGGTGGTCGAGGATGACCGATCGCGCCACGCCGTCGAGGAGGTCCCAGAGTTCGTCGGGTCCGTGGACGGCGAACTCGCGCACGTCGCGGCCGTGGAGGCGGACCCACAGGCGACGGAGGTAGGGCCGCCACGGCTCGAGGAGTTCGGCGGCGATGGCCGTCAGTGGATTCGCTGCGGGCAGCGACGCGGCGTCGGCGCTCACCGCGAGGCGGCGTGCCTGCAGGACGTACGCCTCCCGTTGCCAGCGACCGTTGATCACCCGGACGGCGGTGGTGTCCGTGGCCGCGGGAGAAGACGGCGTTCCGATCGGACGGAGACCGGTCGCCAGCGCGGCACCCGTCGTCGCCGCGACCCGCAAGGATTCGTCGAGAAGCGCCCAGGGCGAGCAACTTCGGGCGATCTCGGTGGTGACCAGTTCGTGGATCGGTGGCAGTTCCGTACGGTCGGTCGACGCGCGGAGCACCGTGAAGACGCGTTCGTAGACGGATCGGTCGAACGGGAGTCCGAGGGTTGACGTGGACGCCGATGACCCCAGCCGCGGCGGCACTGGCACGGGATGCGCTGTCAGGCCGAGCCGGTGGGCCGTGACCTCGATTGTCCAGAGTGCGATGCCGTGGTGGGTTCCCGCATGCCCGGCGACCAGGCTGTCGAGTGCGTGCCGTCCGTCGTCACCGTCCTGCTCGAGGCGCGCGCCGGGACAGGCGTCGAGGACCGCGTCGATCGCGGCGGCGTGGTCACCGGTGGCCGCGCCCGACAGCGGACGCCGTCCCCACGCGACGTCGATCAGGGCGTTCAGTTCCCGTGCCCGTTCCGGGTCGGTGACGTGGGCCTTCAACGCCTGAGTGGTGCGGCCGGCCGCGACATCGTGCACGTCGCGCAGCGTGTCCTCGGCGACGGACTCGTCCCGGAGCGGGTCGGGTGAGCCCGAGCCGGTCGCAAGTTCGAAACAGCGTTGGAAGTACAGGTCCTGGGGGTTGCCGTCGGTGATGCGCAGCGCTCGGCGAACCCGCTTGAGCAGCGTGAACCAGGCGGCGGTGGCGCGGAGCACGTCGGCAGAGGCGTGCACCTCGGTGGCGAGCAGCTGCGCCCCGTCGGCCGTGACGATCGGCCCGGCGCACAGCGGGTTCTGCACCGGGCGGATGACGAGCGGATCGAGGATCAATTTCACGGTGCGGCTCAGTGGTCCGCCGTCCGGCCCACTGAGCGGTTCGACGCCGTCCAGCTCGCGCCACACCTCGTCGAGGACCATCGCGCGCGGTCGCCGAGCAGCCGTTGAGCTCCTCGATCCAGTCCGCATTCGAGCAGGTTACCGCAGGGATGCCCCGTCGACCCGTCGACAAATCTGGGATCGGTAGGGCGCGAGACGTTCCTACCTTTCTCACATCGGCTCCAGTCCGCGAGCCGAAGGAATCGACGACGGGCGCCGAGCGCCCCTCACGAAACGTGAAGGACGGATCATGAACAAGATCGTTCGGACTCAGAAGCGCGTCTACACCGCCGGCATCGTGGCGGCGGCCGCTGTCGCCCTGCTCGTCTCGGGCTGCGGCGACACCAGCGACAGCGACTCCGGCGGTGGAAGCTCCGAACAGTCCCCGGCCGCCGCGTCCGAGGCAGGCGCGTCCTCGGCCGCGGTCGACGGCAAGGCACTGGAAGCCGACTTCGACGCCACCTGCGCCAAGCAGGGCGACACCCTCGCGTTGGCGCTGGCAGACACCGCCAACGCGACGTACGGCGACCTGGCGGTCTCCGCGACCATCACCGGCACGGACACCGTGCAGGCCGTCGGGATCGCGGGCAGCAAGGGCGGGTCGAACGGCCTCCCGTACGCCCTCGGCTTCGGCCAGGGAATGCCCGGTGGCTCCGCGACGGTCGTGAAGGACGGCGACACCTACACGATCACCGGCGAAGGCGTCGGGGCGCCCGACATGAGCAACCCGACCGCGCCGAGTTCGTCGAAGTTCGACATCACGTTCGCATGCTCGACCGTCGTGGGCGGCTGAGCCGGCTCACCCGGGACGCGCGCGGGAGTCGAGTTCGCGCGCGTCCCACCCGTTCTTCCACCCAGTTCAGGCACGGAGAGGGCTCATCGTGAAGAAGATCGTGCGTACCGCCGCCCTGGTGTTTCTCGTCGGGTCGGTCGGCTACTACCTGTGGTACGGCCTCGGCGATCGGGGGCGGACGAACTACGGAATCGACGCGCTGTCGTGGGTCGGCCCGCAGATGATCTGGCCGATCGTCGCGGTCAGCGTGGTCGTGGTCTGTTTCGCCGTCACCGGCGACAGTGTGCTGGCAGCGTTCACGGGGCGGAACAGTGCCGCGTTCCGGCACGGCGCGGTCGGGATCGGGACGGTGCGGTCGGTGCGCCAGACCGGCATGACGCTCAACGATCAACCGGAAGTGCGGATCGACCTCGGCGTCGAGGGCGCCGACGGCAGGATCTTCGAATCGCACGCCAGGATGATCGTGCCGCTGACCGAGTTGGCGCTTCTCCGTCCGGGGGTCGTCCTGCCCGTCCGCTATCTTCCGGACCGCACCGACAAGGTCGAGATCGATCGCTCGGGCGACATGTCGACGGCGCAGGATGCGTTGAACCGATCCATGATTCGTCAGGGGATCACCACCCCGGGCAAGCTCGACATCGCGGCCCGCGGCATCCCCGCGCAGGCGGTGGTGCAGTCGCTCAGCGTGCCCGGCGAGATCCGAAACGGGAATTCGAAGGTCGAACTCGGGCTGGCGGTCACCCGGCCCGACGGCACGACGTTCACCACCCGTATCGAGAAGTTCCTGCCGCCGCGCAGCGTCGGGCACGTCCAGGTCGGCCGGGTGGTGACGGTCCACTATCTGGCGGCGAACGAGCAGGAGGTCGTCATCGCCCTCCCGGCGAATGTGTGATCAGTCCTCGGCCTCGTTCCGGGGCGGAAGTCCCAGTGACCGGACTAGGAGCAGGAGTTGCTCGCGCAGCGGCCCCACGTCGCCGACGGCGGCGGTGAGGGCCGCATCCTCCTTCTCCAGGGTGAGCAGGCGGCGGTAGATCGCGCGGCCCGACTCGGTGATCGCGACCCGTTTGCGCCGCTCGTCGAGTGGATCGGTTTCCCGGGTGACGTACCCGGCGCGTTCGAGGCGGTCGATGGTGCGGCTGATGGTCTGGTCCGTCACCCGCGAGACTTTCGCGATGTCCCGCTGCGAGGCAGGCCGGTCGGCGATCGTGTGCAGGCAGATGAGGCCGGCGTGGGTCATGTTCTGTGACCGGAGAATGTCCTCCCACGAGTGCTCGACCAGCCGCGCAGCCGTGGACAACAGCCGTCCGGTAGGCCAATCGTCCATGCCGTCGCTCATCATTTCTTCGCCTCCATTTGCAATTTGCTCAGCAGGCTGAACAAAATAGGAACATCGCAATCCGGACATCCGGACGTCGAACCGTCCAGCATTGGAGAGCACGTGACCACAACTGCCCGCCCGCGCCCGGTTCGTCGCCTGCGGTGGATTCTGCCAGCCCTGCTGGTGATCGTCTGGCTGGCCGTCGGCGGTTTCGGCGGCCCGTTCGCCGGCAAACTCTCCGCCGTCCAGCAGAACGACAGCACGTCCTTCCTGCCCGCGTCGGCCGAGGCCACCGAGGTGGCCGCCCTGCAGAAGGGCTTCACTGACACGCAGTTCGTGCCGGCGATCGTCGTCGCCGAACGCACGTCGGGGATCACCGCGGCCGACACCGAGTTCCTCGCCGGCACCGCGGCCTCCTTCGCCGGTTCGGAGGGATTCGGCGACGAGGTGTCACCGCCGATCCCGTCCGCCGACGGCCGGGCACTGCAGCTGTTCGTGCCCGTCGACAGCGCCGGCGAGGTCGGCGACAGTGTCACGGAACTCCGGGACGCGCTCGATGCCGCACCGGACGGTCTCACCGTCCTCGTCACCGGACCCGCCGGTCAGGTAGCGGATCTGTCCTCGGCGTTCGCGGGAATCGACGGACTGCTGCTCCTGGTGGCGGGTGTCGTCGTGATCCTCATCCTCATCGTCGTCTACCGCAGTCCGATCCTCCCGTTCGCGGTGATCACGTCCGCGATCTTCGCGCTGGGACTGTCGAGCCTCCTCGTGTACCTGCTCGCCGACGCCGGTGTGATCGCACTGAACGGCCAGAGTCAGGGAATCCTGTTCATCCTGGTCTTCGGTGCCGCGACCGACTACGCCCTGCTGCTCGTGTCCCGCTACCGCGAGGAACTGCGGATCGAGCAGGACAAGTACCGCGCCATGCGGACCGCGTGGCGGGCGACGCTGGAACCCGTCGCCGCCTCCGCGGGCACCGTCATCGCCGGCGTGCTCTGCCTGCTGCTGTCCGATCTCAACTCCAACCGCGGACTCGGGCCCGTGGCGGCCATCGGCATCGCGGCGTCGTTCGTCGCGTCCATGACATACCTCCCCGCGGTGCTCGTACTCCTCGGCCGGACGGCGTACTGGCCGAGCCGGCCCGCGTTCGACGCACGGCACGCAGAGAAGGACGAAGCCGCAGACCACAAGTTCTGGGCCGCGCTCGCGGCACGGATCGGTGCGCACCCACGCCGGTTCTGGGTGGCGTCGAGCCTGGTGCTGGTGCTCTTCGCGCTCCTGATGCCCCAGTTCGAAGCGAGTGGTGTCGCCGAGTCGGAGACGTTCCTCCTCGACGTCGATTCCGTTGCGGGCCAGCAGATTCTCGGCGACCACTTCGACGCCGGCTCCGGTTCGCCGGCGGTGATCATCGCGAACGAGGGCTCCCGCGATGCGGTAGCCGACGCTGCCCGGGTCGACGGAGTCGGCGACATCACCGTGCTGTCCGCCCCCGGCACGCAGGACCCGCTGGTGGTCGACGGCCGGGTGGCGATCGAAGCCACCCTGACCGATCCGGCCGATTCCCTCGCGGCCGAGGACACCATCGTCCGCCTGCGTGAGGCCGTCCACCCGATCGACGGCGCCGACGCCCTGGTCGGCGGCACCACCGCCACGGACCTCGACACCAAGACCACGTCGACGCGTGACCGCACGCTGATCATCCCCGTCGTGATCCTCGTGGTGTTCGCGATCCTGTGCCTGCTGCTGCGTTCGCTACTCGCGCCGCTGCTGCTGATGGGAACGGTGGTGATGTCCTTCGCTGCGACGCTGGGCGTCTCGTCCCTGGTGTTCGAGCACATCTTCGGATTCCCGGGTGCCGATCCCGTGGTCCCGCTGTTCGCGTTCGCGTTCCTCGTCGCCCTCGGAATCGATTACAACATCTTCCTCATGACCCGGGTCCGGGAAGAGGCGCGGCGCATCGGAACCCGGCGCGGCGCGTTGCGCGGCCTGACCGTCACCGGCGGAGTGATCACGTCGGCGGGAGTGGTTCTGGCGGCGACCTTCTCGGCACTCGCCGTCATTCCGCTGATCTTCCTCGCGCAGATCGCCTTCATCGTGGCGTTCGGCGTGCTCCTCGACGCACTCCTCGTGCGGTCACTCCTGGTGCCCGCCCTCACCGTCGACATCGGGCAGAAGATCTGGTGGCCGAGCAAGCTCGCATCGGCACCGGAGCCCGACGAGAACGTCTCTGCGGAGCCGGAATTGGATTCGAGTCGTATGTGAGCGCGCTCGGCGAATGCCGCAAGCGTGATGCCTGCCTGTTCGCTCATGGTCGCGCAGCGTTGAACCCTGCCGCCCTTCTTCTGGGACTGTCCCAATCGGGAGTGGCGCGATCGCGAGGATCGCCGACCAACTGGGTATCCATCCGGAGACCGATGATGCGAAGTGGATCGCTGCACTCGAACGTGAGGTGCGGGAACAAGCGGGCCAACCAGATCTTGAAGACGGCGTGCGCATTTTTCGTGGCAGCGGGCCTCGTCCCCCGCAAGCGGGAGGTGCCCCTACGCAAACTGAAGTGCTCGTCGACTACATCGACGCACACAAGGCCGACTACGGGGTCGAGCCGATCTGCCGAGCTCTCGTCCAGGCCGGCGCGGAAGATCGCCCCGTCGACGTGCTGTGCCGCGAAAGTCCCGGCCGCCGTCGGCCAGGGCGGTCCGAGACGCCGAACTGATACCGAGATCCACCGTGCGGGGCGGCCTCGACGGCGCGATGCGGGCGGGCGTTGACCTTCTCGCCCCACCACTCACATGCGTCGACGAGCTCGGCGAAACTCGGGTATTCCTCGGTTCGCCTCGGTCGGCACCAGATCGGCCTTCGCGATTTTGACCGTGTGCTCGGCGCCGCCCTTCGATTCCTGGTCGAACGGTTCACACGTGTGCACGACGCAACCGTAATGCTTTCCTGCGGAGACGATGTCGGGGTGGCGGACGGGGCCGCCGGCGATCCGGTTCATCGTGACGGTTCGGGGATTGTCGGTCAGCAGATACGTCGGTGCCCGATCGATCCGGCGCAGTGTGGTGTCCAGGTCGGTGTCGGTTCGGCGACGAGCGGGATGCTGGGGTGGTGGGCGTGTATCCAGTGGATGAGGGCGGTGCCGATGCCGTGTTGTCGGCAGTGGGGTCGGTGGCGAGGTGCAGCAGCATCAGCTGATCCGGTGCGGTGCGGTATCCGATCCCACCGACCGGCAGCCGGAGGTTCGGGCGACGGCGAGGACGGCGGATCCTTTCCAGTAAGGCACGAGGGCCACGTCTCGTCGCCGAGCCTGGCTCGATTAACGGCACAGCGGGACTGCACAGTACAACTTGAATGTCGGTGCAGTCAGTAGGGAGGCGACCACGGCCGGTGATCGTCTGGAGGTCCAGTTCTGCGACCCGGGCACGACCTCGACCGCCGATCCGGCCCGTCCTGGCCTACCTCGATGAGGTGACGGCCGTGGCGGAAGCGGGACATGTGCGGTCGCTTCTCGAGCTCGAGAGTTACCGTCCCGTGGTTGGTCGACCTCCGCACCGGTTCCCGCCGGGTTACGTGTCGAGAGATGGCTCCGCGAGTTCACCTTAGGTAAGTTGTGGTTGCGGGGCGCGGCGGGTTTTTTCGTGGGCGCTGCTGCGGTCTCCGCGAGTGGTGGACGGCGACGAAATGTGTCTCATTCGCCCGCCGGCTTCGAGTGGGTGGCTCCTTCGTGGTACCGGGCGCCGGGGGCGGCGCTCACAGCCCGACGCGTAAACCGCCACCTCGGCCGTTTGACGAGCACAAACGATGGAGGATCGATGCCGACCAGTAGGAACAACGCGAACAAGAACGCTGGCTCCGAACCGAAGCTCCTCTCCGGCGGGAACCCGCAGATCCCGAAGGGGGAGGATGACGGACAGGTGCAGTCCTATCGCCGCGATGCCCGAGTGGAAGCGCTCGCTGGGCGAGCGGCTCGATAGCCTGATCGTGCGGACCGTCCCCGATGTGCACAAGGCCGTGAAATGGAACAACCGTTTTACGGGCACGACGGCGAGGGCTGGTTCCTCAGATTCCGCTGCTATACGAAGCACGTCCAGGTTCAGTTCTTCCGTGGGACCTCGCTGGACCCAGCGGCGTCCGCGCCGTCCCGCGCATTGCGCTACTGCTGTGTCCACCCTTGTGAACCCTTTCCTCCCCGTACGTGCCTTAGTTGCCGGCGCCGCCGTGTGTCGTCGGGGCAGCGCACGACGCCCGGCACACGGGCCGGACACCGCAAGAAACCCCGCCCGTCGAGTGAGCGAACCAGCGCTTGTGACCACAGCAAGGTGCCGTGGATGTGAACTGCGTGGAGTCGAGTGAAGTCGGCCAGCGCGATGTCGGCGGTGGCGTCGTTCATGACGGTACCGGCGCAGTTCACCAGACCGGCCACCGGCGGGGCCGCCTATTCGATCTGCGCCCGTGCGTCCTTCTGATGCCGGATCGGTGACGTCGCAGGCGATGAGATGTACTCGATCAGTGAAGGCCGGGGGCCTCGCCAGCGCCGAGGTCCACCAGGACGACCTGGCGCTTCGGACAATCCTCAGAAGGGTACGCGCTGTCGCAAGCCCGATCCCGCCGCGGCCTTCTGTGACGATCGTGGTGTTCACGCCCGTCTCCTCACGTTCAGATGGACGCCGGAACTCCGGTGCGCCCGACCTGCGCGACGGCCACATGAGCGGTCGAGCGTCCTTCGTGAAACTCTTCGAGCGTTGTTGTGTTGCAGCAGAGGTAGAGGGTGTCGAGGTTCTCTCCGCCGAATGCGCACGCCACTGCCCACGTGTCGGTGACCTCGACCTTATCGGTGATCTGGCCGCCTTCGACGACCCGATAGAAGCCACTGTCGGCGCCGAGGGTCAACGCGTTCCCGAACCAGAGGCCGCCGTCACTATCCAGGGCGATGCCATCGGGATGAAACGATTCGTCGAGCTGCGCCCATACTCGGTGGTTGGTCAGACCGCCATCTTCCGCCATGTCGAACGCGCTGATGCGGTGCGGGAAGGTTTCCGCGACCAGCAGGGTGCCATGGGGGGTACGTGCGCAGCCGTTGGGGAAGATCAGATCTCCAGGAACCTGCGAGACGCTGCCGTCGGCCCGGATGTGGACGAGGTGAGTCGGCTTCGGATCCTCTTCACCGAGCGCGAATCCGAAATTGCCGACATAAGCGTCGCCCGCCGGTGACACATACAGGTCGTTGCCGATCCCTCCAGCCAGTGCGCTGAAATCGGCATACTGCTCGAGCTTGCCGCCGGCGGTGATGCGATACACCGACCGCTCGTTCTGCGAGACGACAAGGGGGGTCCCGTCGGGTAGGAAACCGAGTCCGGACGGTCGGCCGGGCACTTTGGTTATCGGCGTTGCGGTGCCGTCCTCGGCGAAGGTGAGCACCTGTTCGCTGAAGAAGTCGCTGGCCCAGAATTTTCCGTCATGCCAGCGAGGTGCCTCGAGAAACTGATGCCCGGTCGAGAATACTGTGGGTTGGTAGGTAGCCATCGCGTGAACTCCTTAGTCCGTGCGGGTTGAGGTACTGGGTGATTGTCACTCGGCTGTCAGGAATTGGGTCCCGAGCCAGGATTCACACTTGGGCACGATTGTGGACTGGATCAGCTCCTTGTGGAGAGGGTGGTCGAGATACTGCTGGAAGTCGGCTTCGTCCTGGAAATGGGCAACCAGTGCGTAGCCGGCGTTGTTCGGTCGCGTTCCGAGGTCGATACCGTGTCGGACATTGCGCGCGTACGGTATTTGGTCGACGAAGAATTTGAAATCCTTTTGGAATTCGTCGATTTCACCGGTCGAGATGGACGGCTTGAAGGTGAATGTCACGACATGTATGAGCATGTCTACCCTCGGGTTCTGTTCGGGTGGCTGGTCAGGTGAGATCAGACGAGTTCGAACTGCTCCTGATATCCACCGGCAGCAGCCTTCTCGAGGATCTCGAGGTATACCGAAAGACCGCCGGGATACATGAGCATTTCGACGGTTTTGCCGGGCACGTTGGCGCCCATGTACCAAGACTTGGCCAGCGGGAACAGGGTGGCCGAGGTCAGCTCTGCGATATGCGCACCCCAATATTGCTGGGCTTCCGGCTTGGCCTCGATACGGGTGTAGCCGTTGTTCCGCATGTGCTCGACGATCTGGATCAGATGTTCGCCTTCAAGTTCGGCGCATGTCGGACCATTGCAGAATGCGTTCGGGCTCTGGGGTCCGTAGACATACAGGAGATTCGGGAAGCCTGCTGTCGCCTTGCCTAGTGCTGTCCGGCTGCCGCCGCGGAACACCTCCTCGAAGGTCTCATTTCTGGTGCCGCGAATATCTATGGCAGTCAAGCCTCCGGTGACCGAGTCGAAGCCGGTGGCCAGCACGATGACATCGACTTCGTGTCGGGTACCGTCCGCGGTGACGATGGCGTCACTGGCGACCTCCCGGATCGGATTGGCAGAGGTATCGACGAGCTCGACATTGTCACGGCACAGGCTCTCGAAGTAGTTCTGCTCCAGGGAGACACGCTTGACGCCCCACGGATGGATCGGCTCGGTCGGTGCAAGTAGTTCCACCAGCTCCGGCCTGGTGATACGTTGACGTGTCTTGTCCCGCCAGAACGCGTACAGGATGTCGTTGTCGTCCTTGTCGAACAGGACATTCAGGAAGCCACCCAGCCAGGGCTGCAGTCCACCGTTGGTCCAGAGTTCCTCGAGTATTTCGTTGCGACGTTCCTCGGTCAGATCCTGGATGTTCTCTTTGAGGAAGTCATAATCGAAACCGGCCCAGGTGTTCTTACGATTGGCGAATCGCTCAGGGTAGGTCTTCTTCATCTCGGCATTGTCCGCCTCACCAAGCGCCCGCTGATTCATCGGAAGCGCGGTGTTGGGGGTGCGCTGGAACACCGTCAGATGATCTGCGACCTTCGAGGCCTCCTGGATTACCTGGATGCCGCTGGCTCCGGTGCCGATGACGGCGACCCGCTTGCCCGCAAGGTCGTAGCCCTCCTGTGGCCAGCGTGCTGTGTGGAAGCAGTCGCCCGCGAACTTTTCGAGGCCAGGGATGTTGGGGAAGAGGGGCTTGGAGCCGGCACCGAGACACATGATCACGAACCGCGCCTGGGTGGTGAATTCCTCACCGGTGCGCTCGTTGCGGGAAACCAATGTCCACGTATGGGTTTCTTCGTCGAATCTGCCTGCTAGGACACGGGTCTCGTAGCGGACGTCTTTGCTCAGGTCGAGCTTCTCGTCGACGTATTCGAAGTAGCGAACCAGCTCGTCACGACCGGGGTACATCTCGCTCCAGTTCCAGTCGCGCCAGAGCTCTTCACGTGAGAACTGGTAGACCGGCGCCCAGGTATCGACGCGTGCACCTGGATAGGAATTCCAATGCCAGACGCCGCCGAGTCCGGTGCCGGCCTCGTAGATCTTGACGTTGTAGCCGAGGGTGCGCAGCCGGTCGAGCTGGTAGACGCCGGAGAAGCCGCCGCCGATGACGAGGACGTCGAGCTCCTCGAGGAGTGTGGTGTTCAAGGGATTTCCTTTCGGAAGGGGTACGAGGGAGATGGGGGAGTGCGATCAGACAGCGTTGTCGGAGGTCAGAGCGACTCGGATTCGGTCACGCAGGACGAACTTTTGGATCTTGCCTGTCGCCGTCCGCGGTAGTTGTTCGACGACTTCGAGCCGCTCGGGCAGCTTCTGGGTAGCCATCCGATGTTCGCGCAGGAACGACGTAAGCTCGTCCAGCGCAGGTGGATGCGCCTGGTCGCTCGGTACCACATAGGCGCAGATGCGTTCGACCATGATCGGGTCGGGCATGCCGATCACCGCGATGTCGGCAATACCGGGATATTCGAAGAGCAGGTCTTCGATCTCCTTGGCGGAAATGTTCTCCCCGCCCCGGACGATGATGTCCTTACGCCGACCGGTGATCTGGATGTACCCGTCCTCGTCGATCACCGCCAGATCACCGGTCCGAAACCAGCCATCCGAGGCGAAGGCATCCGCATTGAGTCTCGAATCGAGGTATCCGGTGAACAGGTCAGGGCCGCGAACCTGCAGGTCGCCGACCGCGCCCGGGGGGACCGGAGTGTCGTGCTCATCGACAGTCCTCGCTTCTGCGGACCCGATAGGACGCCCGTCTGTGGTGGCGCGCTTGTCCAGCGGATCGCTCGCGTTTCCGCCGGACAGAGTCGGGAATTCGGTCGATCCGTAGATGCGGGTCGCGGTGCAGCCCAGCCGCTCCTCGGCCTGACGGATCAGTTCGGGGGGTACGTCGGCGCCACCGCAACCAAAAACCCGCAGGGCGATGTCGTACTCGGCGCGATCCGGGTGGTGTACCAGTCCGTGCAAGAAGGGTGTGGCACCGATGACGAACGTGCAGCGTCGGCGTTGCAGCAACTCCAGGCCGGCGCCGGGGTCCCAGATATCTTGGAACACGACATGGCTGCCGAGCATGAACGGCAACTGCAGTCCGTACAGAATGCCGGTGATGTGACCGACCGGTGAGGGCATGTACACGATGTCCTCGCCGGTCAGATCGAAGAGTTCGATGATGCTCCGGTTCTCGTAATCTAGGCTTTCGTGGGTGTGTAGAGCACCCTTCGGATCGGAGGTGGTTCCGGATGTGTACAGAAGCACTGCGACATCGGTGCTGGCGTGCTCGACGGGATTGTCGAGTGGAGTTGCGCCCGAGAGGAGGTGGTCGAACTCGTTGTCGGAACCACGAACGGTGATCACATGCTCGAGGTCGGGAAGCGTGGGCGCCAGCTCGTCGAACATCCCGCGGTGGTCGAAGGAGCGGAACATGCCGGGCACAAACGCGATACGCGCTCGCGATTGCTTCAGAATGAACTGCACTTCGCGATGTCGATAGATCGGGATGATCGGGGTGGAGACGGCGCCGATCCGCAGCGCACCGTGATGTACGACGATCGCTTCAAGCCAGTTCGGCAACTGCCAGACCACCGAGTCGCCCGGCCGGATCCCACGCTCGAGTAGTGCGCCGGCCAACCGGCGGATCATGGCGTCGAGTTCGGCATAACTGACCTGACGATCGCCATCGACCACAGCCAGCCGATCGGGGTGATGGTGTGCATACTCGGCCAAAGCAGAATCGATCGTGCTGTGGCTCCACTCGCCGCTGGTGAGGTAGCGGTCGCGGCGTTCGGAATCGGTGTGAGTCGCGGTGATCATCGGTCGACTCCGTCGGTCAGGCGCCGCGAACCGATGAGTGCGTGGAGTTCGTGCTCGTCCCCATACCAGGTCCGCAGGGCGAGGACGCGGCGGTAGTACCAGTGTAGGTCGTATTCGGTGGTGAAGCCGATCCCGCCATGCAACTGCAAGGCGTCCTCGACCACCTGTCGTCCGGCGCCGGCGGCATAGGCCTTGGCCGTCCACGTTGCCATCTCGATGTCGAAATCAACCTCAGCAGAGGCTATATCGGAAACCGTTGCCTCGCAGAGCGCCTCCATCGAGATGGCCGCCTGTGCCATCGACGCCGCAATGTGTTTCACGGCTTGGAAGGATCCGACGGGCTTGCCGAATTGCTGGCGCTGCGCGACGTACTCGACAGTTTTCTCGAGCATACGGCGGGCGATACCACTGATTTCGCACGCGGTGAGAAGCCGGAACCATGCCCGGATCTGTCGTAGGAGTGTGGCCGCTTCGATTCCGGTGGCGAGGATCTCGGCGTCGGTGACAGTTCGCGATGCGATCTCCAGGCGCACGTAATGCGATGTGGGATCAGAACTGGTGATCGGCGTGAGCGCCAGCGCCGGGTCACTGCCCGGTAGGAGCAGCAGCGCCGGGCCGTCCGGGCCGTCGACTGCCAGTACCAGCGAGTCGGCCTCGGCGCCGAAGCGTACGAGTTCGATCGTTCCCTGGATCTGCCCCGATTCCATGTGCACGGAACCGATCGAGGATGCCCAGTCGAGGGTGACGGCAGGGTCGGCGAAGGCGACGAGCGAACCTTCGGGAATGTCGAGGTACGCCGGCAGGATCAGTTGCTCGACCAGGGGGCCGGGTACGAGCCGATCACCGACCAAGGCGATCAGACCGGCGACCGCGGTCAGGTCGATTCCTAGACCACCGCGGTTTTCGGGGCGGGTCAGCTCGAACCAGCCGAGGTCGTCGAGTTCGGCCATCAGATCCGGGTCCCAGCCGCCGCCGCTGAGCAGGGCATGGCGGTAGTCGGATGTGACACGGCGGTCAAAGAATTCGCGGATCGGGGTGACGAGGTCCACGTCAGGTGCGGTGAGACTCATCATCAGCTCCTGGGTAGGCCGAGCAGCCGCTCGGCAACGATGTTGCGTTGGATCTGTGATGTACCGCCGTAGATCGATGCGGCACGCGAGAAGTAGTGATCGTGAATCAACTGCGCGGCGTTCAGTCCGAGAGGTTGTGATTCGGTGTCGAGGCGGAACGGTCCGAGGAGATCGGCGAGGGCGCGACCGACTACCTGCTCTGCGTCGTTGAGGACGAGCTTGTCGATCGAGTCGAGCGGATGTGGTCCCTCTTCGTCGATCAGGCGTTGCACAGTTCGGCGGATCTGAGCATCCAATACCCGCAGCGCCACGTGTGACTCTCCGATGGCGGTGCTGATCCGACGATTGGTCGTCGATTCCGGGGAGGTGCCTCGTAGTCCGTCGATCGTCTTCTCGACACCCCAGCCGATCTCCACCTGTCGGCGCATTGCATAGTTGCCACGTTCCTGAGACAGGGTGTCGAGGGCAATTCGCCAGCCGTCGTTTTCCTTGCCGACCAGGTTGCCGACCGGGACTTCGACGTTGTCGAAGAAGACCTCGCAGAATTCGGCATCGCCTGTCATCTGGACGAGTGGACGGACGGTGATTCCGGGGGAACTCATGTCGACGATGAGGTAGGAGATGCCGGCGTGCTTGGGTTCGGCGTCGGGGTCGGTGCGGCACAGCAGTGCGCACCAACTGGCCTGATTGCCCCAACTGGTCCAGACCTTCTGTCCGTTGACGACGTACTTGTCCCCGTGGCGAAGAGCGCGGGTCCGCAGTGATGCGAGGTCGGAGCCGGCAGAGGGTTCGGAGAACCCCTGACACCAGATGTCTTCGCCGGCGAGCAACGGCGGCAGAAAACGGGAGCGCTGCTCGGGCGAACCGTACCGGTGGATCGAGGGGCCGACCACATCGAGGCCGATCAATCCGATCGGGGCGGGTGCATGAGCGCGCGCCAGCTCCTCGGAGAAAACTTGCTGGTGCCGCGCGGTGAGGCCACGTCCGCCGGCTTCACGTGACCATCCCAGCCCCATCCATCCGGCATCGAATAGTGTGCGCTGCCATCGACGAAGGACGTTGAACCGTTCCTCCAGCTCCAACGGCACGGTGGGGATCTCTGTTTCGGCAAGCCACCTCCGAGCCTCGCGCCGCAGATCGGCGATCTCGGTGATCTGCTCGACCGGCACAGGTGAAACAGCATTCATCTCATGCTCCCGTGTAGGCCGGTGCGCGATGTTCGAAGAATGCTGCTACGGCCTCTTTGGCGTCTGAGTAAGCGGACAACTCGCCGGAAAGACCCTGCTCGAACTCGTAGCCGCCCTTGAGGTCCTGGTATTCGATCGCATTGAGGCTGCGCTTGGCGAACCGCAACGTGACCGGGGAGTGCCGGACCATCTTGGCCGCCACGTCGTAGGCTACGTCGAGTAGCTGCTCGGGATCGACGACTTTCAAGACGCCGCCCTGCCGCGCGAGTTCCTCGGCAGACAGCGGTTCGCCGGTGAGGTGCAGATAGCGGACCAACTGCTGCGGTACCAGGCGTGAGGCATGTTTGGCGCCGCCCATCACACCGACGTTGACCTCGGGAAGCGTGAATGTGGCGCCCTTGGCTGCCACGACCAGATCACACGACGCTGCCAGGGCCAATCCGGTGCCCACGGCCACTCCGTGGACAGCTGCGATCACCGGCAACGGGCAATCGTAGATCGACCAGAACGCTTCACGGACCGCAAGCATGCGCTCACCGGCGTTTTCCGGCGTCATCGTCTGGAATTCGGTGAGATCGTTGCCGCCGCAGAAGTGCTTGCCGGCGCCGGTCAAGACGATCGCCCGAGCCTCGGGGAGGTAGTCCTCCGTGTGGGTGAAGAACCACTTGATCTCTGCGTACATCTCCCGGGTGACCGCGTTGACCGGCGGGCGGGTAAGCCAGACCGTGCCTACCTTCTGATCGGTCTTCCATTGCAGAAATTGCAGATCCTTCATCGAAGTTCCTTTGTTCGAACGGGCGTAAGCAGAAGCTGTGACCGGCCGGGTGCGGATGGTCGCCTCCGTGAGGCGGCATGTCCTTGATCCTTAGTGGTTTGCTTCACAAACCTGGTGTGCTTCTACTCACATTAGTAAGCCCCACTCCGTAGATATGTCAATAGCTCGTATCTGAAAATGTGAAACTTCTCAGATCCGTAGAGCTCAGAGGATGCATGGTTGATTTTTCGTTCATACGGAAGCATATGACCTGTTGAGGGGCCAAATGCCAAGCAGGAAGAGCTGCCGATCCGCGAGTGACCCGCGGCAGCGCGAGGGGGGCGTCGCTGAGAGTTGAGCCGAAAATGTCAGGTGAACGTATCTTTCATCGAATCAAGCAGGTAGCATCATGCAAAGGAAGTTGTCCATGACTCTTATCGCAAAGTGTGCATACTGTTCGGCTACGGCCGTAGTGGAGACTTCACCTACGCTCGGGCGCAGTGCGCCTGCGCCGCCCCGCGTGGGAGGAGGCATCGTGTCCGATCGGCCCTCGAAAGGCGGCAGTGCGGGATACTGCGGGGGACCGTCCGCCGCCGGTATATCGTCAGAAGGCTGTATTAACGGCTGCGCCGCCAGTCCGGACATCGTGTGCATCCCATTTGGGCCTCAAGGAGGAAAGGGGCGTCGTGACCGCATCGCAAACTGTGAAGGCGTCCACTGCCACGCGCCGGCGACCCCGTGACCGGCGTGCGCAGATACTCCACAACGCCAGTGAATTGTTCACGAAATACGGGTTTCACGCCGTGCGGATGGAAGACATCGCTGAGGCAACCGACGTCACCGCACGGGCGATCTACCGGCACTTCGCCAACAAGCAGGATCTACTGTCGCAGGTGGTCCTCGAAGACCAGGACCGACTGCTCATGGCAGCCCAATCCGCCGAGCGCTCCGAAACCGGCGTCTGCAGCTTAGAGGAGCTATTGACGTGGATGGTCGAGGCATCACTGGAGAGCCTTCGACTCGGCCCCCTATGGCAGCGAGAAGCACGGCACCTCACCGCCGATGACTTCGAGCGAGTGCGCGAGGGTACTCGTCGCATCGGAGGCGCGGTGCGAAGGGCCATTGAAAAGGCCGATCCCTCCAAGAGCAGATTCGGTGCCGACGTACGCGCGTGGATGGCAGTGAGCATCATCACCAGCCCAGGGCACTACGACCGGTCACTGTCACAGCGTCGCCTGTCCCCACTGCTGGTGTCTGCTGCGTTGGCAGCCATCAATACCCCCGAATGCGCGTCAGCGTCACCCGAGTCCCGCGATGCGCCAGCGGCGGAGGCTCCAGTCGCAAATGAACGACCAGGTACATCACGTCGCGAACAGATCATCGCAGCAGCGGCGCGCGCGTTCCGGGAGCGCGGTTTCGGTGGAGTCAGCCTCGACGAGTTCGGCATCGCAGGCCCTGCCGTCTACAGGTACTTCGACAGCAAGGCCGACATCCTTTCCGCCTTGATCATCCGAGTACAGGAATGGATGGCCCTGGAGAGCTCCAGGGCCATGCATCACAGCGCCTCCGATGAACAGGTCATCGAAGGCCTCGTGAGAGGTTATGTTCGTATCGCAACCGAAGCAACGGATCTGCTCGCGGTTTCAGTTACCGAAGCCCTCAACCTCCCCGCTAGTGCTGCCGAGCGTGATCGGCGAATCCGCCAGGACGACCTCGCCGAATGGGTCAAATGGCTACGAACCTCGCGTTCAGAAGTCACCGAGGCAGACGCACTCGCGCTGGTGAATGCGGTTCGCACAGCACTCAACGATCTTGTCCGTATTCCGCACCTTTCACGACACGCCGAGTTCCCCGACGAGCTTGTTGCGTGCTCAATGAATGCTCTTCTAAATACCCCGATGCCATCGGCACGATCGGGTCGGCGGCGTGACGAATAACCATGGTTGGCTGAAGACCGTCATTCGCAGGAGTCGCAACCGTCGCGTGGAAGCGTGCTTCGCGAACTTGCCATCGAGTGCACCGGTGCCCGACAGTCCGCTCCACCAAGGCCCCGAAAACGACTCAGGCCGTTGGCGAGCTGCAGGCGCTCGAGGCGACAGGCATGCGCAGTCGGATCACTTGTGTGGCGCGAGGCGTCAACGGCGTTCTCGCAGCGGTTCGGGCCGGGCTCGGCATCGCGGTGTTCGCGCGGTCACTGCTGTCCTCGGACATTGTGGAGTTGCCCGCGTCGGCCGGGATTCCGGCGCTGCCTGCTCTCGACCTGGTATTACTGCCCAATCCTCGTGCGCCGGAGCAGCCGGCAGCCGCGGTGACCTCAGCGATCCTCTCGAGCGGCGTGCCCCTGAAGCCAGAACCCTCGAGCTGAAGGTATGGGCGTGCTGAGGGCGGTGAAAACTTGTCGCCGTACTTAGGAGCGTCGTGACCGCCGACAGCCGTCCCCGCCACCGCATCACATTCGTGCTCCTGTCCGTGCCAGTTATTGTGTTCGCGCTCTTGCAATCCTTCGTATTGCCCGTACTGAGCGAGATCAAATCAGAGCCACACACCGACCAGGCCACAGTGTCGTGGGTTCTCACTGCATAGTTGCTATCCGCCTCGGTGTGCACACCAATCGTCGGCCGCATCGGCGACAAGGTCGGCAAGAAGCGGATGCTGGTCGTTGCTCTGCTCGCACTTTCGGGGGGATCGTAGGCGAACCTGCTGACCTTGACCGCTCCCGAGTTGACGGTCCTCGTCGGCGGCCTGCGGGTGCTGGGCGCGAACTGCAACACCAGGTCGGAGGAGGGTGTCCTCACCTCGAAGCCGGGGACGCTGACCAACGACTTCTTCGCGAACCTGATCGACCTGGGAACGACATGGGCGACGAGGTCCACGGACTCGCAGATCTACGAGGGCCGCGACCGCGTCACCGGTGAGGTGAAAGTGGACCGGAACCCGCGTCGACCTCGTGTTCGGGTCGAACTCCGACTGCGCGCTCTCGCAGAGGTGTACGCCTCCGACGACGCACAGCAGAAGTTCGTGCGAGACTTCGTCTCCGCCTGGGACAAGGTGATGAACCTCGACCGATTCGAAATCGCCTGACGCAGACCCAGCTGGGTGACCGGTAATCTGGATCGCCTCGTAGACGGCGGGCATCCCGCGAGGATCGCCTCGCGGGATGCCCGCTCTCCCGATCTCCCACAGACTACTTTGAGGTCACAAGATAGGCTGTGGGAGCAAAAGATCAGAGTTGTGACCGACTCCGCGGTAGCCATCGCCCGGGTCCGTCGAGCAGAAGGTGCGAAAGAATGGCCACGAACAACGGCAACCGCCTGGTGATCGGCCCCACTCTGGCTATCGGCACTCGGGTGCTTGTCCGCAGAAACGCCGAGGCCGACGTTACCGGCGAGGTCGTCGAGGACTATGCGGCACTGACCGAGCCGGGGGGCCGCGGGCACGAATGGGCGCCGGCACACCGATGGGCAATCGCCCTCGACGATGGTCGGCTAATCTTCGCCGACACCACGGACCTGACCATCGATCCCAGCACGGACCGCTCCGCTCCAAAGCCGGGGACAGCAGAAGAAAGGCCCGGCAGGCACAGGGGAGATTGATCGGGCGGAAATCGGTCGCCCACTCATGAATGCTGATCCGTCCACGACACGACCATGGTCATGGTGCCGACTAGATCTCGGCACCGACGAAGGAGTCGGGTCCTGTCGGCATACGTGGGAGAAGATCCGTCGGCAACCATTGCTGCGGAGAGGCCTTCGTCTCGCAGCGTAAACCGCAAGTACCCACCACGTTGCCTTCGGCTACCGACCAGATCACTGACGGTCCCGGATGCCATCTCCCTGCCGGCGACGAGAGCCGCCGGCCGGGCCGCCATAATGCCCACCGGCCGACGGTCAGCGCAGGGCGCTGCCGGCGAGCCATTGGTCCCACGGGACGGACCAGTCGCCGTTTTGCCACAACTCGAGGGGAGCGCCGCCGGTTCCCCGGACCTCGACGATGTCGCCGGGCACGGAGAAGTCGTAGAACCAGCGAGCGTGGTCGGGGCTGAGGTTCAGGCAGCCGTGCGAGACATTGGTGTTGCCCTGCGCCCAGATGGTCTCGGCGAGTTCGTGGAGGTAGATGCCATCGTTGCTGATGCGGGTGGCGTAGTTGATCGATTCCTTGTATCCGAGGCGGGAGTTCACCGGAAGGCCGTAGGTGGAGGAGTCCATGATGACCGGGTTGGCCTTGTCGATGACTGTGTAGATGCCCGGTTGGGTCCAGAACGACAGGGTTTGACCACCCACGGCTTCGGTGCCGCCTCGGCCCATCGACGTCGGCATCGTGCGGACCACCTGACCGTTGTCGGTGACGGTGACCTGTTTGGTGGTGTCGTCGGCGACGGAGATATGGGCGTCGCCGATGGTGAACGAGGTCTGCGCATCTTCCTGGCCGAAGAGGTCTTCCCCGAGCGCGATGCCGTAGACGTCGGCGCGGACGGTGACCTGGGTGCCGGGTGTCCAGTAGTTCTCCGGTCGCCAGTGCACGTTCTGGTCGTCGGCCCAGTACCAGGAGCCGGTCACCGGGGGTGCGGTGTCTACGTGCAGGGCCTTCTCGGCGGCGGCGCGGTCGGTGATCGGTTCGTCGAAGTGGGTGACGATCACGGCGCCGACGCCGAAGGTGCCGCCGTCGGCGAGCAAGTTGCCGCCGGTGGTGACGAAAGACGGCCTGGTCTGGTTTCCTGGGGTGACCGTGGTGAAGGTGCTGGTCTTCTCGCTTCGGGCGCCCTGGTCGCCGACGGCGGTGACCGCGAGGGTGTAGCTCTTGCCGTAGCCGAGGGGTATTCCCGGTTTCCAGGCCAGACGGTCGGGGGTGTAGATGCCCTCGACCAGCCGGCCTTCGTCGTTGGTCATGGTGACCGTCTCGAGGGTGCCACCGGTGGTGTTCACCGACACGGGGTCGAGTGGGTTGACCGCGGCGGTGTCGTCGGCTGGGGACACGGTGATCTCCGGTCCCGGCGGCGGCGCGGCCGGTCCCGCGGGTTGGTTTGTGGAGGGTGCGCAGGCACCGGCCATCAGGGCGGGCAGCAGGACTGCGAGGACAGCAGCGAGGTGACCGGGGCGGCGGCGGGCGTGCATGGCACTGATTCTCCCGTACGGGTCGGCCGGCGCGCGCGCAGGCGGACGTAGGCGTCGGAGGTTACCAGCCCGCGTCGCGGACGGCCTTCATCCTCGCGGGCTCGACCTATGACGTGGCGTGCTTAGGTCGACTTCGGCTGTCGCTGGCCGCGTTGTTGGGGCACTGCTGGGTCCGCACGTTCTTCTGTCAGCCTCGGAGGAGCTCACCGGGGTGTTTCGGGCGGGGTGCTTTGCGTATGTGTATTCCTCAACCGCCTCGTGCGTGGGCTCGCCGACGTTGCGGTGCGGGCACTGGGCGAGTTCGTCGAGCGTGACAGGTGACATAGCCCTGTGCCTTCGGAACGGTGGTGAAGCTGATGGTAGGGGTACAGCATCGTGCGCGGAGGAGACCATCATGACCATGACAGCCCAGGATCCCGCGTTCTCTCTGGCCGACTGCATCCACTTGCTGCGTTCGGTGTCGGCCGGGGGGTCTTCACCGAGAACGCATTGCCGGCGCTACGGCCGGTGACATTCGCGGCTGTGGCGGGCGAAGTCGTCATCCCTGCCGGACGGTGCGTGGTCGGAACGCTTCGACGGTGAGTTCCTCGCTTTCGAGGCTGACGGCATCGATCTGTCGGCTCGCAACGGGTGGAGCGTGGTCGTCATGGGCCGCGCTACGCATCTTTCCTTCTCGGACAGCGTGGCCCGATTTCACGATCGGACAACGGTGCCCTGGTCGATCCCGTCGGGCACCTGCCACCTCGTCATCGACATGGAACAGGTGACGGGACGACACGTGACGCTGATGGCCCTCGACGTCGAATGAAGGCTCCGCCGATCGTCACCCCCAGGGCGCCTGTTCGTGCTGGACCGCGCCACTTCACGTCGTTTCCGATGCGGGGCACCGGGTCTGGGGTTGATCGACCGGATAGCACCGCGGTGATATCGCAGGAGGATCGGCGAGAGTCGGGTCGGGCACCTTGCTCTTCGGGCGGGGATCTGATCAGTCCTTGTCTGTTACGTGGGTCGGCTACCGTGGGGGTTTGTGACAGCAGGTATTCCGAGGCCGTCGGACAAGATGACGCCCAGCCCCGAGGTGGCGCTCGACTTCGCACGGGAATGGGTCGAGTTCCTCGATCCCGACAACTCCGAGCATCTCATCGCCGCGGACATGACGTGGCTGCTCTCGCACTGGACCTGCGTGTTCGGCACCCCGGCCTGCCAGGGCATCATCGCGGGCCGACCCGACGACGGCTGCTGCTCGCACGGCGCCTTCTTCACCGACGAGGAGGACGTCGCGAGGTTGCACGAGTCCGTGAAGCTGCTCCGGCCCGAGGACTGGCAGTTCATGAAGCAGGGTCTCGGGAAGAAGGGGTACATCGAGGAGGACGAGCTCGACGACGAGCCGGCGCTGCGTACCCGCCGCTACAAGGGTGCGTGCATCTTCCTCAACCGTCCCGGCTTCGAGGGTGGCATCGGGTGCGCGCTGCATTCGATGGCGCTCGAGCGTGGGATCGAGCCGCTCGAGGTGAAGCCGGACGTGTGCTGGCAGCTGCCGATCCGGCGCACGCAGGAATGGGTGGAGCGACCCGACGGCGAGCTGATCTTGACGACGACGATCACCGAGTACGACCGCCGCGGCTGGGGTGAGGGCGGCGCGGATCTGGACTGGTACTGCTCCGGCTCGCCGGACGCGCACGTCGGCGCCAGGGCGGTGTGGCAGTCGTATGCGCCGGAGCTCACCGAGTTGCTCGGTGAGGCCGCGTATCGCGAGCTGGCGCGGCTGTGCAAGCGACGCCAAGGCCTCGGCCTGGTCGCCGTGCACCCGGCGACCGCGGACGCCGAGAATAATTCCCGGTAACGGAGCGGCCGACCCTGGACGACGTCGACCCCGACTGGAGTGTCATAGGCGTCTACGGCGCCCGGGGCGGTACTGCTTGATTCGGAGGCGGCAGCGTGGTTGCCGAGTAGGCTCTCCGCTCCCGACTAGTGTCGGTGTCCGGTTAGGGGCCCTCGAATGTAGTGCGGTGAGATGGACGTGATCAGGGAGCAGCTTTGCGCCAGGGGTGCTGGCCCGGTCCCACGACGCCGACAGCTCCCTGCGCAAACTCCGACAGGGGGAGACACCGGCGGCACGTCATCCGAGCACCCCGGCTGAGAGGCGCTCGTGCGCAGGGACGTTCAGGTGGCAGTGAACGCTCGCCGGACCGTTTGTCGCGGGCGTTCACGGTCGGGTCAGTTCAGGGTGGCGGTGTCGATGACGAACCGGTATCGGACGTCGGGCGTTCGTATGCCTGGTCGATTTGGTGGGCGGGGATGACCTCGATGTCGGATCCGATGCCGTAGGTGGGCCGCCGATCATCGATCTGGCGCAGTCTTCGCTCTCAACGCCGTTGTGATCTGGGCCGTCTCGACCTGGCACCCCGCCAGGGAACGAGCAGCACAGCCCACTCCACCGGCGAGATGAGCAGCGACGCGAACGTGCTGGACAACGAACAGCGTGATGGCGCGGTTGTCATCAGATTACGGCCTCGGTAACCGTCCGAGACCCGGCCACGCTGGAGCGGTACGGTAGCCCGTAGACCATCGCCGCGGCGAGCCACCACCCGGCGCGGTGTTGCCGAGGATCGGTGCGGTGCGCGGGCAGTGCCTGCCAGATCGCGAGCGTAAGGAACCCGAGGTAGATCAGGGTCCAGTTGGAGAAGGCGGGCCCGCCGGGGCCACTGCGGTGGCGTCGGCGGCGAGGGCGCCGTCGGCGACCTGGGAGATCGGGGTTCCCACCAGCGCCCCTGAGCCGATGATCGAACCCACGACCGCCACCACCGCGGAGAGGATCACGACAAGCACACGGGCACCGTCGTGAGGCGATGATTCGATCGATCCGCTCGTTGTCACTCCTTCCGGGAGAAAGTCCGTTGTCGAGGATAGGGACTTCAGGAGTGCCGTCTGCCGGTTTGCGGAGATACGTTCGCAGGTTCGGAGGCGGAGCCGTGACGGGGGTATCGATGTCACCGCGCACGTGTTCGTCACGTGCGCGAGCAGGTAGAGCGGTGGTGGTGTGGTGCCGGAGCGTGTGCGGCGTCGCGGTGGCGGGCTGGGACGCGGGTGCGTCGGATGTGGCGGGAGCGCTCGGTTTCGGACATACCACCCCAGATGCCGTAGGCCTCGGTGGCGGTGAGGGCGTGGGCGCGGCACTGTTCGAGTACGGGGCAGTCTTGGCAGATCTGTTTGGCGGCGCGCTCACGTCGGGCGCGGACGTTGCCGCGTTCACCGTCGGGGGAGAAGAACAGGTCGGTGTTGGTGCCGCGGCAGGAGGCGCGGTGTTGCCAGTCCTGGGCGGGGGAGTGGTGGAAGTGATTAGGCACAGCGGGCTGGGTCGCTTTCGGAGTGGAGCGGTGGGCCGATCTGTCGGTAAGGGTGGAGCGCGTGGGTGTGGCTGGCTGAGGTGGGCTTGCTGTCGTGGTATGCCATGCGGATCGGTGTGGGTTGGCGTGGCCTCCCGGGAAACAACCATGGCGTCGTTCATTTCATCCGAAGGTGTTGTGCGACATGACCCCTCGACACATCGCGGTGTCACTTCTGATGCCCGGGAGGCGGCAGTCGGGTAGCGGCAGCGGCAGACCTGGGTCCGGGACTGTGATCGGTGCGGCACCACGTCCGCAGGGCGTGTCGGTGCGTTGATGCCTGGGCTCGACATCGGTGGGACCGGGACGAACCCGGATGATCCACACTCGGTCACCTCTAACGAGGTGGTAAGCGGTGTGGAATTGATGGTAGCGACACGGCGAACGATACTGAAGGGTATCGCTCGAAAGTAACTGGCGTCACATCCGCCGTCTCGTTCGCGAGCGTCGTCGGTGGATATCGACGTGAGGGCTTCGGGCGGGTCGGCGTGCGCGGTATCGACGGTCGAAAAGATCGCCCGCGATGACCCCGGCCGCCGCGGGGAACGACTCCTCGCGCGAACGGTGTGATGGATGTGGATCCACAGCTCGATTCCCGTTCCCGGTGCGATGGCGCTGTGTTGATGGGGGAATCCGCTGAGGAATTGTCGATGTCAGAGACGGCGTCTACGGGTCGGCATTGGGTTTCGGGGGCGTGCGGGCGTGGGGCAACGGTACGGGCCGCCGTCGCCCGGCCGGGTGACTGGTGATTCGCCGACTGATGTTTGGTCCGTCGGAATAGGGCGTCGACCTGCGGTGACGACATGACCCCAGAATTTTTCGTACGCCCGGTGCGCCCTTCCCGTCATCGTGGGCGATCACCACCCACGCACATGGACTCGATTGTGGGCAGCGTATGCGGCTACTTCCGGCACTCGCCGGATGCGGGGTCGCGGAGCCCATGGTCGGCGAGAGTCGGTCGCGGGGTAGGCGACGGCGCCCGCGGGGAAGGGCCCCGGTCCGGACTCCGCTCCGCGGTGACCTGCTGTTGCCAATAGGCGTCCGATCGTGGTTGTGATGGCCGCGTGCTCATGCGATGTCCTCCCCGGAAGGTACGTGCTCAGAGGCGATCTGCTCCTCCAGAAGATCGCGCTGAATTGGCGTGGCCCGCTTCCTCGACAGCAGCGAACCCTTCTCTTCCTTTGTAAACGATCACAGTGTCCGACGCCACGAACCGACCGGTTCCTTTCTCCCGCGCCGGAATCGACAGACAACCACGGCCGGGCTCCAAGGTCGGAGCCGCCGCGGAAGGCCGCCGGTATCGCGCACGGCTGCACACCACCGAGTGGCCATCTCGCGTGAGATCTCGAGACCCTACGACTCGGGACTGCCACGGTGTTCACGGCACTGTCACGTTGATTGAAAAGTGTAGCGGCGCAATTGGTTTTGGAGCTGCCTCTATGAAACACCTTTGGGAGGTCCACTTTCAGGCGGCGACGCCGGTCGCGGTGGCTTCCCGTCAGACCGCGAAACGATCGGCCATCTCGGCCCGCCATTCGAGTGCTGTCAGCCGGTGCCGGCCGGGCCGGAAATGCGGTGAAATGCCACTGAACGCGGACAAGAACCGTTGCGCGTGCCCGACCGAGGTGAACCGTTTCATCGCCCGTTCTCGCTGTCTGGTGGGTTGGTTGTGATTCGTCCGATGGGCGGTCATCGTGCGGTCAGCGGCACCCTCGGTGGCGGTCCGGCGCTCTCCTGGTTCAGAGGGCTGACATGGTGGTATCGGGAGCGCGCTCGGCTTCGGCTTTGTGGTAGTGCAACTTCCAGAGCAGGACCGCACCGAGCCAGGATGCAACGAAGAGTCCGACGATGACGTAGCCGAACAGTTCGAAGTGATCGGCGAGGGCGCCGTACCAGCCGATCCAGCCGGTGGTTACTCCGAAGTGGTCGGTGAGTGCTCCGGCGAGGTAGACCGAGGCCACGAACAGTCCGATGACCACGGTCATCGCGGTGGTCGCCAGGTTGTAATACAGGCGGCGACCAGGGCTGCGGTAGGCCCATGAATACGCCCGGGTCATGAGCAGACTGTCGGCTGTGTCCATCATCGACATGCCGGCCGCGAACAGCAGCGGCAGGGTCAGGACAGCGGCAAACGACATACCGCCGTTGACCGCGGTCGTCGCCGACAGCGCCAGCAGGGTGACTTCGCTGGCGGTCTCGAGACCGAGACCGAAGAGGAAGCCGAGTGGCGCCATGTGCCAGGAAGACTTGATCAGGTTGCGGGCGCGCGAGCCGAGAACGCGGTTGACCAGACCTCGGTTCAGCAGTTGCAGGTCGATCTGTTCGGCGCGGAGAGTGCCGACGCGATATTGGCGCCACAGTCGAGTCAGCCCGGTCAAGACGACGGCGTTGAGCGCGGCGACGAGGGCGATGAAGCCGATCGCGACCAGGATTGATATGGTGCCGCCGACACCGCGTATCCCGTCCAGGCTGGTGTCGTTGAGGTTGGCGCCGGCGAGGGCGACGAGAACGGCGAGTACCAGCACGACGGCGCTGTGGCCCATCGCGAAGAAGAAACCGACACCGACGGGTCGTCGTCCGCGCACGAGCATCAGCCGTGTGGTGTCGTCGATGGCGGCGATGTGGTCGGCGTCGAAGGCGTGACGCATGCCGAGGATGTAGGCGAGGGTCCCTGCTCCGGCGAAGCCACTGGCGGCCGCGAGGTTTTCGCTCTGCCACAGGTAGAGACTCCACCCGAGGACGTGCAAGGTGGCGATGGCCCCCACGATCGCGGCCAGGCGCGATCGCTCGGCGGTGGTCCATCGGGTGGTGAACGAGTGGGCTACGGACGCCATGGTTGTCCTTTGTCTCTACAGCGAGAGTTCGCTGGCCGCGTGGGGTGGATACGGCTGTCGGCTCTGGTCTTGGGTGCCACTCAGCCTGAAACGCTTTCGTCGGATCGGATATGTTGTGGCGCTTCGGACTACTGTGCAGTCCGCTGGTGATTCAGGCAGATGCTGAACCATTTCGATCTTCGGGTGTCTTCGAAGGATAGGGGCCGACGATGCATAGCGCTTGCCCCTCAGTGACAGTCACTTGTGCTTTCAGCGCCTTCGTCCGCTTCGATCAGCGACCTGTCCGGCCGCCGATCCGGTACCACGAGTCGTGGTCCGCGATGCTTGCATGGATGGGGTGAATGTGCAGCACCCATCAGGAGCGCGGATGTCACTACTGCCGTGCCGACGCTCGGCGGATCGACTTTCACGCCTCGATCATCGGTGTTGTTCGTGGTACCGGATCGGACTGATGCCGTGGGTCGCTGTGAATGCCCTGCCGAGAACCGACAGTTCGACGAACCCGAACCGGGTTGCGATGTCGGTTAGGGATCGGGGGGCGTTACGTGGGGCCACCATCGCCTGATGGCAGGCCTCGAGTCGGTGTTCACGAATCGTGGCGGCGGCGGTTGCATCGAAGCCGATGCTTGTCCTGCCGAGAGTGTGGCCATGGCATTTTCTCCTAGTCGATAGCCGTGCAGGCGGGTGGACCCGGGACTTGTCGGGAACCTGGGGGGCATTGCCGCGGGCCGTAGCGCACTGCGCCGGGCGGGTGCGCTGACCACGTGGGAGCGGGGGATGCTTTGTTTACGGTGTGGGGACTACCGTTTGGACCGGTGCTGCCATGGCTGCGGTGGTGAGCTGCACCGCGGTGGGGAACCTTGTGACATCGCCGCGCAGCGCGGCGTAGGGGATGTCCAGTTTCCATCCGGTGGCCCCGGCAAGGGGTTTGCCGCACAGGCCTTCGGACTGTTCTGATGGTTCGGATAGCATGACGCCGAGCTCGAGCAGCCATGCGTGGGTTGTGAGACGCTCGCTCGGGGAGAGCGCGTCGTAGGCGTCACGGGCTTCGGTGAAGGCGGTGAGATCGGCCTTGGCCGCCCCGGTGATGATGACGTTCGTGTAGAGGGTCAGTTCGTCGAAGAACTCGCCCTCGGTCGTTCGGAGCGTTCCGCTGTCTCCGGGCAGGAGGAATTCGGAGAGCGTGTCTTCGAGCTTTTTCTGCAGGGTGGCATTCCATTTGGCGCGAGCGGCGAAGGTGTGGGCTTCGATGTACTCGGTCTTGAATCCCGGCCGCAGCCCGCACCATTGCGGGATGTACCCGATCCAGTCGCTGATAGCGGTGCGCCACTTACCGATCGGCTCGCCGGGCAGGACTTGCACTCCCGGGTGCGTCAGCTTCGCGACGTCGAAGATCGTCCAGTTCCGGTCGCCGTAGCTGATCCGCTCGTGTGGGGCGCCGGTGAATCCGGCGGGCCGCAGGATCCGGAAGAGTTCACGGCCGTAGTCGTGGACGACGTAGCGGGCGAACGAGTCGTCAACGAACTTGTTGGTGACGTGCACGGCTTGCCGGTGGCGAACCTCGGGACGCACCCCGGGCTTGATGGTGGTGTAGCGGTGCAGGCGTTCCCACGATTGCTGTTGAGGCAGGGCGAGAAACCCGCCGGTGAAGGGGTTCTTGTACATGTCTCCCCAGATGGACACGATCTGCTCGTTCTTCGCCTCGTCCAGCATGCAGTCGATGTCGTTGAGCGTGGTGTACACCGACGCGCCCCGCTGGTACTCCGGATCGCCGGTGCAGGGCAGTACACCGACACCGATCACCGGGACCCGGCGGCCGAGCTGGCCGTTGGTCAGGTGCCGGGCCAGGTCGACCACCATGCCGCTGCCGGTGCCGCCGCCGATGCCGAAGGCCATCAGCACCATCGAGGGGAGCTTGGTGTCGTCGATGCTCCGGGCGAACTCCGCGAGTTCACGGTAGAGGGCCCGGTCCCCGTCGTAGTAGGCGCGCCCGTAGATCGCTTTGGCCAGAGCCCGCGGGAAGTGCTCGTTCTCGGCGGGTTGCTCGAGCTGCGCGGCGTAGCGCTTCTCGGCGGTGGGGAAAGGCGTTCCCGTCTCGATCCAGGGCGCGAAGTGATCGGGTGCCCCACCGAACCGGGGGTATTCGGAGCCGAGGAAGGTGGGGAAACGCTGCATGCTGTCCGCTAGCTCCTGCGGGGTGGGCACGGTGAGGGCGACCGTCTTGATCTGGGCCCGGTTGGCGGGGATTCCGCGTTCGGCGAGTCGCGCGTAGAACGAGTCCGCGTATTGCTGCAGCTGCCGCATGTCCGCTTCGCCGATGTCGACCGCCAGCGCGGTGAACCGGGCGCGCGGGTCGGCCAGGAGGTCCTCGACTTCGCCGGTCCTGAGGAAGGAGTCGATAAGTTGCGCACCCGCTTTGCCGAGGCCGACGATGTGGATGCAGTGCGGGGATTGCTTTCCGGTGGCGCTGTGGTACATCGAAAGTTGTGCCATTTTATCGTCCTTTAGTCCAGGTAGCCGAGGTCTTTGAGCACTGTGGCCGCGGTGGTGGGCCGCTCGTCGGCGATGATGGTCCGGTACTGATCGATGAAGTCGGCCGCGGTTCGGGTCATCGTTCCCGCGGAAACCATCTCGATCGCACGCTCGAGATTGGTGCGGCTCAGTGAGTCCTTCCACAGGCGGTGTTTGACATAGATTTTCTCCTCGTCGGCGCCGCTGACCGACAGTGTGGCAGCGCCGGGGAGCGAATCGATCTCGGCTCCGTCCCGGTACTTTTCGAGCACATTGTCCCAATTGAGTGTCATGGTGATCTTCCCTGCGATTCAGTGCATGGTCTCGGTCAGTTCCAGTTCTCCGCGGATGGCCGCGTGCGGTACGACCACCCAGCACGCACAGCCGAGGAGGCATTCCCCGCCGACGCCTTCGAAGCGGGTGGACGGCTCGCACAACAGCACTCCCAGATCGAGCAGCCACGCATGGCGCATCAGCTTTTCTTCCCAGTCCAGGGAGTCGTACACTTCGCGGCTGGCGACGAAGAATTCCATGTCGAGTTTGCTCAGGCGGGGGATGAAGGCGCTGACGGTGGGTGTTTCATTGGACGGGAAGACCAGGCTCCCGGGCCGCACGGCCGTGGTGACCATCGCGGCGAGTGCGCCGGCGGCCGTGTCGCCGTCCTGGTCGTCCGTCTCCTTTCCGAAGACGCGGACTTCGGCGAAGTCGGGGACGGCACTGGCCGCTAGTTCGCGGGCGCTGACAATGTCCTGACCCGGACCGGCTCCCACGCTCAGCAGGTTGATCCACCGATCGCTTTGTTCTCCGCGCGTGGCCGGATGCCAGGCGTTGGCCGGAACGTTCAGCCAGTTCAGGGCCTTGATGGATTCGTAGAGATGAGTTCCGCCATCACGTAGGACGAAATCGGCTAGGTCGCAGTCGATTTCCGTGTGAGTCTGCTGGATGTCGCCTGTGCGCTCGTAGACAGCGTTTTGCGGCACGGCGAAGAACCCTGCGGTGAAGGGGTTTTTGTAGAGGTCGCCCCACACGGCCATGACGCCCTTGTTCTTTTCCGAGTCGATCATGCAGTCCAGCTCGTTGATGGTGGTGAACATGCGGCCGTCCTGCAGCTCCGCCGGGTCTCCGTCCGAGGGCAGGACACCGATGCCCAGGACCAATGCCCGTCGTCCCAGCCGGATCGTCGACAGATGCCGGGCCAGCTCGACGACAATGCCGCTACCGGTTCCGCCGGCGAGACTGAAGACGATGCACACCAGGGGTGTCTGTGTGCTGTTCAGGACCGATTCGGCGAAGGAATCGAGTGCGGAGGTCACCTGGCCGCCCTGGTAGTACTCGACGCCATAGATTCCCTTGGCGAGGGCGCGCGGGAAGTGTGCCCCCGCGGAAGGTACTTCGAGATCGTTGGGCAACCACGGTTCGTAGTTCGGGTTCCAGTAGTAGCGGGGGTATTCCGTCTTGAGGAATTCCCGGTACCGCCGAAGCCCGGCGAACAGGGTGCTGTTGTCCGGTGCCGGAAGGCTGACGGTCTGCACGTGCACCCGGTCGGCCGGGGCGTCCTCGGCTGCGTGCCTGACTCCCACGAGTTCCGCGTCCCCGATGTCGACGGCAAGCGCATGGAAGGGCGTTTCGGTGTCGGCGGCGATGTCTGCGTGGGAGCCGATCATCTCCTCGATGATGTTGGCGCCGGTCTTCCCCAGACCGAGCACGTGCAGGGAGAACGGGCCCTCGTGGTCCCCGATCCGGTGCACGCCCTGAGTCACCAGCGCCTCGATGCGAGATAGGTCGGTGGTCAGCCCCAGCGATTCGCTGTCACACGCGTCGTGGTGGTGGCCGTGGTCATGTCCGTTGTCGGTCATCTATCTTTTCCTTTGCTCGAACGTGAACGTGAACGTGAACTTGTGGGGGGTGACGGCGGAAGTCGGGTCAGGCCGGTATGCGTTGCGGGGTCCAGCGGCTGTTCATTCGGACGCCCTGGGCAGGGCCCGGTGGCACCCAATCCGGATCCGGTCGAGGTCGACCGAAACGTCTGGCGGGTCAGGGGCTTGTCCGGTTGGCCTTCTCGGGCCGCGCTCAGGCTTCCGAGACGTTGTCGGTGGGCAGGTCGCCGACCGGGCATTCGGCGACGCCGATCGTGTCCCGGGTGAACGCTTCGACCGATTCCTGCGCCTTCTGGGCATCGTTGACCCACAGCTTGTAGAAATCGAACGGGCAGTCGGCGACGCCCTTGTCGCCGTCGCCGGCAGCGTGAACGCCGGTGTACCCACGGTGCAGAAGCTTGAACAGGTGGTTCTGGGATTGGTCGTGCCTGCGCGCGTTCCGGATTTCCGGAATCGACAGCTGCGCATACTGAATCCCGTATTCCTCCGCGCCCGTCTCCCCCAAGGTGCGGCCATCGAACCCGATGATCGCGGAATGACCGAAGTAGGTGTAGACACCGTCGAAACCGGCGGCATTTGCGACGGCGACGTACGAATTGTTGGCCCAAGCCATAGCTTTGGCCATCAGGACGGTCTGTTCCGCGGCGGGGTACATGTAGCCCTGACTGCGCACGATCAGCTCGGCGCCCTTCATGGCGCAGTCCCGCCAGATTTCCGGGTAGTTGCCGTCGTCGCACACGATCAACGAGACTTTGAGGCCTTTCGGACCATCGGCGACGTACGTTTCTCCGCCCGGATACCACCCCTCGATGGGAGTCCACGGCAGGATCTTTCGGTACTTCTGCACGATTTCCCCGCGGTCGTTGATCAATACGAGGGTGTTGTACGGGGGTTTGTTCGGATGATCCTGGTGTTGCTCGCCGGTGATACTGAAGACACCCCAGGTGCCCGCGTCGCGGCACGCGGCGGAGAAGAGCGCGGTCTCGGGACCGGGAACCGTTGTCGCGGTGTCAAACATCTCCTGCTGGTCGTACATGATTCCGTGCGTGGAGTATTCCGGAAAGATCAACAGGTCCAGGCCCGGCAAACCGGACTTGATGCCCCGGACCATCTCACCGATCTTGCAGGCGTTCTCCAGCACCTCGGCCCGGCTGTGAAGTCGCGGCATCTTGTAGTTGATGACTGCTACACCGACGGTGTCGTCGTTGGATGAAATGTCGCCGTGTCGCATGATTCTCCTGATTGGTCATCGAGGGAGTACGGACATCGTCGTCCCTCAGGGTGGGGAATGTTCCGGCTACGATTCGCGAGGTGGATGTCCGTGCGACCGGAGCCCGAAACATTCTCATTTGAAAATATACTGTAGATGAATGTCCGTCAATGGATAGGCGCCCTTCGGGTTGTCTCGTAGTGCGCGGCCCGCCGCGCCGGGATCGTGACGATGACGCGAGCGCGCCGATGCAGTGCCCCGATGTGGTCGGGCAGAGACCGGCGTCGTCGTCGGATATGCGTGGGGCCCGCCGATGGGTGAGTCGTCGTCGAGACCGCCGACTATCACCGGCCTGCCGGTGGCGACGTTCGCCGCGAGAGATTCAGCCAGGTAGCGGTGCAGGCTACAAGGTCGTGAGGACGTCGAAATCCAGCCCGTCGGCGACCGCCAGGTGTACCGGTTGATGCGCCCTGCGGCCTTTGAATTCGACGGTGCCGCGGGGGCCCTCGTACGCGGTCCCGTCGAGCGCAGCGTCGATCGCGGCGACCGAGGGGCTGCCGGCGCGACCGATCAGATGCGCCAGAGTCTGCCCGCCTTCGTAACACGACTCCGATACGGCGGTGATCGGTGGGCCGTCCGGTCCGTGGAGGTCGACGTACCTGCCCAGCAGGGCCATCGGGTTCGTATCCGCCTTCGACCGAAAGTAGGACGCGGCCGCGAACATTCCCACCAACGCGCCGGGCCCGCTCGCGATCATCATGTTCTCGTCCATCAAGGGTGTGAACCTGATCAGCCGGTCCTGAAGGCCGGCGCGGGCGAAGCTCCGGTTGAAGGCCACAGCGTCTTGTCCGACCAGGAGCATGCACACTCCATCGCACTTGGTCTCGGCGATGTGTCGGACGACGCGCCCGATGTTTCGGCCACCGAGACTGACGAACGACTGACCGACGATGTCCAGTCCGATTTCGTCGGCGAACGCGTGCACGGCCGCTGCGGAGCGGCGCGGCCAGACGTAGTCGTCGCCGACCACATACCACCTCCGCATACCCATGTGTTCGCGCATCCAGCGCAACGCGGGTTCGATCTGCAGTCGCGGCGTTTCACCGCTGCAGTAGACACCAGGTCGGTGTTCCCCGCCTTCGTACAATGCCGGATAGACGTAGGGAACGCGGCCCGCGAGCACGGGCGCGAGGGTGTGACGTACGGAGGAAATGTGCCAGCCGGTGACGGCATCGATGCGTCCCTGATCGACCAACGCACCCACCTCGGCCGCAACTCGTGCGGGATCACCACCGCCGTCGACCACCTCCATCCGGACCTCGCGGCCCAGAATGCCGCCCGCGTCGTTCAGGTCACGGGCGACCAGCTCGCTCATCGCCTCACACGAGGGCCCGAAAAGGCCGGCGGGCCCTTGCAGGGGCACCACCATCGCGATCGTCCAGTCCGACGACCGGTTACGTTCGGGTGCGTATATCATCTCAAATAAAAGTATTTGTCATGAATGCAGTTCGGGCAACAGGGGAGGATCGAGATGGCGGAGAGACAGATCCCGGACGAGGATCGGCCGGAGTCCCTGGCGGCGTCGCTGACCCGCGCTTCTCGACGCCTGGCTGCCGATATCGACACGGCACTCAAACCCCACGGGCTTGCCCTCGATCACTGGTTGGTGCTCGAGTCCCTCGCTCGAGAGCGCGGTTTGACGATGGCGGACCTGATTGTCCGGACCGCTGCGAACGGTGCGACGCTGACCCGCATCGTCGACCGTCTGGTGTCCACCGCAGCCGTGTATCGCGAGGTCGACTCGGTGGATCGCCGCAAGGTTCGCGTCTACCTGAGCGCACGCGGACGGGCTCTTTATCGCCGGCTTGCCACCGTCGTAGAAGAACACGAACGCATATTCCTCGGGGGGAACCATCTGCCGGAGGCTGCTGTCCATCGACTGTGCTCCGCCTTCCCCCCGGTGACCGAGGTCAGAGGCGAGCACCGATAGCGAATCGGCGGTTTGCCTCACCGCGGCTTCACGAAGGGCGCCGGCCACGACAACCCCGCCGAACCACGCGCCGTCCGCGATGCGGACGGCACGTGATTCCGGAGCAGCCGACCCGCGCCGTCCGATCAGTGCGGTTTCCGTCAATCCGTGGCAGCAAGGGACGGGCCGGCGCGCCAGTGTGTCGTTGACTCCCTCAACGCCCACTGTGCCGGGGATCAGGCGTTCCATCGAGGCTCCTCGCATCGTCCGGTCGAGCCGCCTATGGCTCGCGTCACAGCTGCCGTATTTCGGAGACTAGTTTTCACCGTCGATACGGATGTTGGGGTGTCCCGTTTTCGGACATCCTGGGTTAGGTGGGCGTGAACAGGGCATCGTGGAGGCCGTGGACCCCGGCGCGGGGGATCGTCATGGGCGGTTCGGGAAGGGGTGGACCAGCGGACGTCGAATCCCGCGCGTCCCCGGCTGCTGTCTGTCCAAATTTGGGACAGTTTGGGCGCGCGCGCCGCAACAACTATGAGGTGTATCACATGTTGTCAAAATGATTGAAGGAGGAACGAGCGCCATGAAGATGGTGAACGAGCCGTACTTCGGTTCGAAGTCGCGACGCGTCGTCCTCGAGCGGGGGCTCGACGACGCGCCTGTACCGCAGGAGACCGCGAACAGGGACGGCCTGGCGGTGACCTTGGATGTGTCCCTGACGATCGGTACCCGACGGGCCCGCTTGATCGCCTGGAGAGATGACGACGACGACTACGTCGCGCTGGCCGTGGGTGACGTGTCCGGAGCTCAGAATGTGCCCGTGCGGGCTGTCGAGGAGGAACTGCTGCTCATCGAGGGAAGTCGCAGCGGGCTGCCCGCGGAGATCCTCGTGGCGGTACCTCACGTGACTGCCGGACTCGCTATCGGTGGGCGAGGTGTCGTCGACTGCCAGGTGCGTGTGGGCGGCCCGATTCGGGATATGCTCACGATGACCGAGGTGGCCTCGGTGGTCGTCGCCTGGTGCGATACGTCGGCCCCTGCCGCGTAGCGCTCGTCATCCGGGCGGCAGCGTCGAACCGTCAGTCGACTTCGATGCCGAAGCTTTTCAGCTTGCGATACAGCGACGAGCGCGCGATCCCGAGGCTTGCCGCGGCCTGCACACGGTTGCCGGCGGCGTCGCGCAATGCCTGCACGATCGCGTCGCGTTCGATCGACTCGAGCGCGGTGAGGGTCCTGCCCGAGGTCTGATAGCAGTAGCCGGGGAGGTCTTCACATTGAATTTCGCCGACGGGACGCTTGTCGAGCGCCGCCTGGAGGGCTTCGTCGAGTTGGCGCACGTTGCCGGGCCAAGGGTATCTGGCGATCGTCCGGGTTGCGGCCGCGCTCAGAGAGGTGCTTCGTCCGGGGGAGTGTTTGGCGAGTATTTGGCGAATGAGCGCGGGAAGGTCGTCGATGCGATGCCTCACCGGCGGCACCGAGGTCGACCGTTGAAAGTGTGGCAGGAGCTCGCGTACCGGGTCGGCGTCCGCGCATGCCCCCGATACTGTGGCCGCGGCGCACACCGGCCGATCGCTCCTGGCTATGTCGTCGAGGAAGGCATGCGCCTTGGTGACCTCGTCGGGCGTCAGGTCCTGAAGTCGACGCAGGATGAAGAGGGTGGGGGCGCCTGTCTCGGATGTCGCCGCATCGGTCCCGTCGTGCGCGAGGTCGTCGGCGTCGAGTTCGATGCTCCTACTGCCGGGATGGACATGGTGAAAGGTGGCGGTGAGCAGGGAGACTTTCCCCGTCCCCGGTTCCCCGGTGACCAGCAGCGACTCGTTCCGGTACAGGGCCGCCGCGACATCGTTGCATGCCCGCCGCCACAGCGGTGAGTTGCTGTCCTGGTCCAGTGCGCCCGGGCTGCTACTCGAGGTGGAGGCGCCCGCGGCGGAGTGGAAGCCTGTGGTGCGCTTTGTGGTGTGTCGGATGCCGCGGGCGCGCGGTGTCGATCCTTCCTGGACGGCACGAACCTCTACGACGATTCCGGCGATTTCGGACCCAGCGCTGACACATGTGCCCTTCAGATGGGCCAGCCTCTGGCCTGGTAGCTCGATCTCGTCGTCTACGGCTTGTCTGCCTTCCATCAGGTATGTTGCGTGATGCGCGATCATTCGCTGTTCGGCCGGATCGAAAACGCTTTGCGCCAGCGCATTCGCCATCGTTACTTGCCCGCCGATCGCGAATACGGCTGTCTTCGAACGTGACTCGATGCGCAGAAACGCCTCGAACAAGGCCTGCTGCCGCAGGCTTCGATCGTTCAGCAGGCTTTGTTCGATGTCGTTCGCGGCCGAGCGCACGATGCTGTGCAGCATCGGGGTGGAGTGTTCGGTCAGGCACGTGAGATCGAGAACGCCTTCGATGTGGCCGGTCATCGGATCGTGAATCGGTGCGCCCGAACACGAATAGGGTTGGAAGCGTTCGTGGAAATGCTCCGGTCCGACGATATGGACGGATCGGCCGGACTCGAGAACCGTCCCGACGCCGTTGGTGCCGATATGGCCCTCCGCGTAGTCGAATCCAGGGGCGAGGGAGATGCTGTCGATGCGCAACCCAATGGTTCGGGTGGTGTCGACGCGCGCGAGTACCCGCGCCTTGCTGTCGGACAGGGCGATGCTCAGGGGAAGGTCCGCGGTGGCCTCGACGAGCCGGTCGATGATCGGTTGCGAGCATCGGGCCAGTCGCGAGGTGGTGTCCACGTCACCGATGTAGGGGACCTCCCCGCCGTCCGCCGCCACTCCCGCGCCCTGCGAGCGCCGCCACGAGGCGGCCACGAAGTCCGACACGGCACCGGGATCGGCGTCGCCGGTGGACAGGTACCCGGCACGAGCCGCCGCGACCCTGAGGCGACGGTCTGACGATTCCATCGGTGATCTCCTACTTCGTTCCTCGCTCCGGGGGTGCCCGATCGACCACCGGGGGCGGGTGTGCACAGCTCGCCGGACTGGCCGCGGACCGGTACCGCACCCACCATCCAGGATGTCCGAAAGTGGGGCACCCCACAACCTGCGTGTCGACGTGGGACTGATCTCCGAATCGAGGGGCGGCCAGGGCTCGAGTCATCGGCGGCCCGACCGGACGAAGCGAGGAACCTCGATGGAACGCCTGATCAATATCGACAACGGTGGGACCCGACATCTGCGTGTGGGCTGGGGCGGAGTTCACCTTCGCCAAGACACTCACGACCCCGTTCGACCTGTCCCAGTGCCGCTTCGGCGGCATCACCGAAATTGACGGGCAGCCGGCTCTGCCGGAAGCTGCTGCACAGCACCAAACACATCCGCTACTCCACAACGCGGGGCACCAACGCCCTGATCGAGCGCAAGGGCCCACGGATCGGACTGATCACCGACGACATCGCCGTGGTGCAGGAGCTGCGCGGCACCGTCGCCGAACGCACCTTGTTCGATGATTTGATCGGTGGGCGTGTCACCGCGATCGACACCGGGCTCAGCGATGAGGACCTCGCCGGCGAACTCGTTCGCCACGTCAACAAGTTGACCCCGATGGCGCAGCGCGCCTGGTGGTCGCTGCCGGAGACGGCGCCGAGGGCCGGATCCGGCGGATCCTGCTCCGCAAGTTCCCGCGGCACCTGCTCGGATCCGTCCCGATCCTGTACGCCTCGGAATTCTGGGACTCGGTCGTCAGCCAGGTCCTGGGCACCGAGCGATCGCACTTGAACCCGGTCCGGGAGGCTCTTCGCGCCGACGACGGCGCGTTGCATCGCCGGTTGCTGTCGATCCGGAAGGAGGCGGGCCTGCCCGAAGAGATCTCCGCATTGTGCGTCTTCGATGTGATCGCGTGGATGGACGGCAAGAGCCGCGGCCTCGGAGAGCGCTCTGAACTGGAATATGACACGTCCCGAATGATCCGTATCGGCGACTGAACCTGCTGTTCGGGTTGTTCGAGGGCGTCGGTGATGCGGTTGTGGACCAGGTTTCGAGGTTCTGGCCGGCGGCGCGGGCGCGGGAGTATTCGTCGTCGCTGAGCCGGATGGGGATGCGGTGGGCGGGGCCGGGGGTGGGCTGCTGGGCCAGTTCGCGTCTGAGGTGCTCACGCATTTCGCTGATGGGCAGGGATGCAAGGGCGGTGAGGATCTGAGTGCCGGTGGAGGCGGGGTCGTCGAGCAGGGCCAGGAATAGGTGGTCGGTGCCGCCCTCCTCGTGCCCGAGCAGGTCGGTCTGGCGCAGGGGTGACGTGTCTGCGGATGTCAGGTGAGGTTCAACGTGTCCGCGATCGTGGTGAGGTAGTCGATGTGCGCTTCGACGGTGTTGAGGCCAAAGCCCATCGTCGCTACGGCGGCGTGGGTGCCGCCCGCTGCGCGCCAGGCCGCGATCTCGGTGCTGACGGCGTCGGCACCCTGGCTGAGCACGACGTATTCCGCGCCGAAATCCTCGACCGGCCGGCCCACTGCATGCACGCGTTCGCGCAGCCCTTGCCAGGATTCAACAGCGGTGTCGATCCCGGTCGCTCCGAAGAATATGAAACCGTCTGCGAGGCGGGCGGCGCGTTCGAGCGCTGCCTTTGTGGCGCCGCCGAGCCAGATCGGGATGGCCCGGCTCGGTTGGGGTGTGAGGGCGGCGCGATCGACTCGGTCGAAGCGGCCGGAGAACTCGACGACCGGTTCGGTGAACAGCTGGCGTAGCAGCTGGATCTGTTCCTCTTGCCTGGCTCCCCGGGTGCGGAAGTTCTGGCCGAGGGCTTCATATTCGACGGGGCTCCAGCCGACACCGACACCGAGCCGCAACCGGCCCCCGGAGAGTAGATCGACGTCGGCGGCTTGCCGCGCCACCAGGGCGGTTTGGCGTTGCGGCAGGATCAGCACGCCGGTGGAGAAACCGATCCGCTCGGTGATCCCAGCCAGGAAGGCGAACATGACGAAGGGGTCGTGAAACGGGTCGTGTTCGGTGTAGGGCCCTGTCAGGGGCGGTGTCCGGTCGGCGTGTACGGCGCCCAGGACGTGGTCGTAGGCGAGTAGGTAGTCGAAACCCAGATCCTCGACTGCTGTGCCGAATCGCCGCACAGCATGGGGGTTCCCGCCGAGCTCGGTTTGCGGGTAGACCGCACCGATCCGCACGCGGTCGGTGTCCCTTCCGGTCGGGGGCACACTGCTATCTTCGGACATGTCGGTTCTCCATTCGTCGGGTCGCTTATCCAACGGGATCAGTGGTCGGTGGGGTGGCCTGGGTCGGCGACCTGGTTCCGGTCACGCCCGGACTCGCTGGGTGGGCCTGGCTGCTCGAAGCGGCATCACATCCACATCACCGTTGCTCCAGTACACAACAGGAGCCTGAGTTCACACCAGGGCAGACCTCACCCAGGATCTGACGGACCCCCTCTGCAGCTCCCGGAGGATCGTCATCATCGCCGCGGAGGCCACCCACGTGATCGACCCCGCCGCCGGCCCCTCGCCGATTCAGGGTCGGCGGGTACGCCGATGAGTCCGATCTTGCCCTGGAAGGTCACGGCGCCGGTCAGGGATCAGAAGCCGTCGAGAGCTCACGACGTTGCGTTCGAAGGCGAGGATGTGGGTAGCGAAGAAGGATGGTCCGAAGAACAGACCGGTCAGCGATTCACCGTCAGTGGTGGTGATCGTCCCGGTGCCATCGTCGCGGACCCGAGGTACATGAACTGGTGGCACCAGGTCCGTTGCGCGCATGCTGGCTGGTGGATGCGGAGGTCCTCGTCGATCAGGTGCTCGAGACGGCACGGCCGGCAGAAAGTTGAGGTCGTGTGCCCGAGATTTCCGCGCAATGCACGAGGACGTCCGGAGTTCCGTCGTCGGGCGCGATGAAACCGAAGCCCTTCTCGCCGTTGAACCACGTCGCAATGCCCCTGCGCCATGCCGATACTCCCTGAAGTCGATCCGGGCACTCATATCGAATTCCCGTTCTCGATCAAGGAGAGCCGGTCCGTCGAGCGAGCGGCCGCCGACGTGGACAGAAAAGTCGGCTGCCGGGTGTGAAACCCCTAGTCAACCGCTCCAGGATTTCTGTAGTGGTGACTGTAGACATTGAGGGGTCGCTGTTGTAGAGTTCCTCTCGTCGCAAGGAAAGAGTTCACGAGGTGCGGGAGAGAATGAACTGCCCGCAGAGAAGTACCGCAAGACCAGGATGTGCCGGGTAAGGGTTGATGTGAGTGTGTAAGGCCCCGGGCACGTCCGGCGGCGGCCGGGCAGCACGAAGGCCCGACAGCCGGAAGAAGTGCAGTGAACAAGGAAGTGAAACCGCTCCGGCCCCCGGTGCCTCATGGCGCCGGGGGCCCTGTCCGTTGAAAGGTGTCACCCCCATTCAGAAAGATTCGCCCGGCCGTGACCCGGCCGGGAAGTTCGACGACGAGGACTACCCGGCCTACAGCATGGGTCACGCCGCCGAGATCCTCGGCGTGACACAGGCATTCCTGCGCAGCCTCGACGCCGCGAAGCTGCTCACCCCCGGGCGCTCGGAGGGCGGTCACCGCCGCTACTCCCGATACCAGCTCCGTCTCGCCGCCCGAGCCCGCGAACTGATCGACCAGGGCACCGCACTCGATTCCGCGTGCCGCATCATCATCCTCGAAGACCAACTCGCCGAGGCTCGACGCATCAACGCTGAACTCCAGCACACCCGCCGCCCCAAGTCCGATCAGCCCGGCCCCGCATCCGGCTGACACGCCGCCGCCCCGAGATCCATTCCGCGGAAGCCGCCTATCCGCTCGGCGACCTCACCTCGGGCCTCTGCGAGAACGGGCTGTCCGCATCAGCCCGGACCACACCATGCGAGGCGTCGGCGTGCGGTCCCGCTAAACCATCGGTCACCGGACGCGTCACGGCCGGCTGTTGGGCACCGTCGCCGATTGAGTTTCTTTGGCCCAGGTGAGCATGGTGGTCGGGGAGGATGTCCCGAGTTCGGTGGAGTGTGGTGGGGGCCCGGTGACGTGTCAGGCTGCGCGCTCGCCTCGTCGTTGTGTACCAAGATTCGACAGGTTCGGCGGACTCACGTGTCAAGGTTCGCGGTCGCGAGGGTGATGTCGGTTCTGTCGAGCTTGCGGGCGGGCTGTTTCCAGTCGGCGGCTCAGAGCTTGTCGGCGAGCACGTCGAGGTTGCTGATTTCGGGCGGCGCAGCGAAGAGTTCGTCGGCGCGTTCGCCGAGGGCCTTGCCGACCGGCCCATTGAGATGTGTTTCGCGGGCGGCCTCGTCGGGGAAGGCGTCGATGATGCCGAACGTCGAGGGGCCGAACCGTACCGCCAACCAGGGCTTCGTGCCGGGCTCCTGTTCGACGAGTGGCAGCGCCGATCGGAGGAATTCCTCGACCGCGTTTTCCTTGCCGGGTTTGGCTTCGAGTCGGACCAGCAGCGCCTTGGTGGCCATGTCGGGTCTCCTGTTCGAGGGTGGTGGACATGGTCCAGCATCACACCATCGACCGGTGAAGGGAAGGAGCCCCGAGCCCACGAATCAAGGAAACCGCTCTCACCCCTAGCAATGGTGGAGCCGAAAGAGGAGACTCCATGGTGGATGGAATGCGACGCCTGAATGCGCCCGCTGTTGTCGGCTGTGACGCGAAACATGGTGGTGTGCCAACGTTTTGGTGTTGTTTTCAGTTCCGTGCGCTGTCGCGTCTGCCCCAGCGGCACGATTCATTCGGTCGCTCACATGTAATCGCCTGTGGTCGCCGGGCCGGGATCAACCGGAAACGCAGCATCAGGGAGTCGAGATGAAAGCGCTTGTGTACGACGGGCCACGTGAGGTTCATGTGAAGGATATGCCCGATGCCAGGATTGAGCAGCCGACCGATGTGCTGGTAAAGATCACCAGCACCAATATTTGCGGGTCGGATCTCCACATGTATGAGGGCCGCACCGATCTGGAGCCCGGGATGGTCCTCGGTCACGAAAACTTGGGGATCGTCGCCGAGGTGGGCAATGCGGTGGTCAAGGTCTCACCCGGGGATCGGGTGTGCCTGCCGTTCAACATCGGCTGCGGTTTCTGCCGAAACTGCGAGGAAGGGTTGACCGCGTTCTGCCTGACGGTGCACCCGGATCCGAAGATGGCCGGCGCCGCATACGGGTTCGCCGGGATGGGCCCGTTCTGGGGCGGGCAGGCGGAATATCTGCGGGTGCCGTTCGGCGACTTCAATTGTCTGCGGTTGCCCGAGGATGCCCAGGACAAGGAAACCGACTACGTGATGCTCTCCGACATCTTTCCCACCGGCTGGCACTGCACCCGCCTCGCGGACATGCGGCCCGGCGATTCGATGGTGGTGTACGGGGCCGGACCGGTCGGGTTGATGGCGGCGTATTCGGCGATGATCCAGGGTGCGAGCAAGGTGATGATCGTCGACCGGCATCCGGACCGGCTCGGGCTCGCCGAGGAGATCGGCGTCATTCCGATCGACGATTCGAAGGGCGACCCGGTCGAGCAGGTCCTGGAACAGACCCGCGGGCAGGGTGCCGACAAGGGTTGTGAGTGCGTCGGCTATCAGGCGCACGACCCGCAGGGTCACGAGGACGCCGCGATGACGATGAACCGGCTCGTCGACTCGGTGCGCTTCACCGGCCACATCGGCGTGGTCGGCATCTTCCTGCCCCAGGACCGAAACGGCCCCGACGAACTCGAACGCAACGGCAAGATCGCCTTCGACATGGGCAAATTCTGGTTCAAGGGGCAGAAGGTCGGGACCGGGCAGGCCAACGTCAAGCACTACAACCGGCAACTGCGCGACCTGATCCATCAGGGCCGTGCCAAGCCGTCCTGGATCGTCTCCCACGAACTGCCACTCGCCGAGGCCGAGTCCGGTTACCAGCATTTCGATGCCCGCGACGACGGATGGACCAAGGTCGTACTTCATCCGTGAGGCCCGTCTGCTCATGCGGGTGCTGCCGAGGTTGCCTTCGGACTGCCGGTTTTCCCTCGGCGGGCGTCCCGAATGCCGAACCCGCACCGGCGCGTCTCGAAAGCCCGCCGCTGACCGGAACTCGCCGACCTCTTTGCATAACCGCCAGCTCGGCATGAGACCCGTCCGGTGATGATTTTGCTTTCGGGGTGTCAATTGGAACACCCCGAACGATCTGGAGCGGGCGTTCGCGGCCGCCGGTTACAGGTCGAAACGGGCGCCATTGAGCAGAAGCGGGGGTGGATCGTCAGGGTTCCCCCGCTTCGTGTCGGTGTGAGCTGCGTCAGCTCAGTCGGTTCATGCCTACCGGCCGTCATCGTCCGCTCGGCAGACTTACCACGTCTGGCCCGGTCCTTGCGGGCCTTGGGATGGCTGCCCGTGCCAGCCACCGATTCGACCGGGTGTCTGGCCTGGTCGAGGTCGGCGCGCATGCGAGTGGCGACTTCTTCGTCGATGCCCGCGGCCCTCATCTGGTCGGTGTCGCGCTGCCGCGGTGGCCGGTTACGTGCGTCGTCGTTGCTCAGCGCGGTCTGTGCTGATGCGGCGCGAGGGGCCCGGGGCGGCTAGGGGAAGTCGAGGACGTGCGCAGGTGTGGTGCCCGCGTGCTGCTGCGCCACGCGAGCATCGGCTCGTAGTGAATTGCGGACGTAGCCGGCGAAGAACTCGTCATTCGAACTGGTGTCGAGGGTGTTGATGGACACCCGGAGTTCACGCATGGACTGTCCGTGCGCGTCGATCTCCGAAGCAAACTCCCTGATCCCCCATTCTTGACGCTCCTTGGTCCCAGGGCCTTCGCCCTTGATCCTTTGTCGGTACGACAGTTGCGTGACGAGTTCGCCAGGACCACACTGGTTCTGCAAGACCCTCGCCGGCACACGGAACCCGCGAGGGTCTTGTGTCGCTCACCGCCCGGTCAGCGTCCGCTCGGCAGATTTGCGAAGTCCGCTTCGGCCGCTTGTTATGTAGGTCACGCAAGTCTGCGCGAACGGCAGGGAAGCGCGCTGGAGGCGCCGGAGAGTCGCGGCGTCGCCACGAGTCGAACGGATCGCACGGGAACGTTCTCGCCGTTCGTCCTGGGCACTGAGCGAGCACATCTGAACCCCGTCCGGGAGGCGCTGCGCGCCGACGACGCAGCGCTGCGCCGCCGGTTTGCTGTCGATCCGGAAGGAGGCCGGCCTCCCCAAAGATCTCAGCGCTCCGTGTGGTCATGCGATCGGGTGGATGGACGGCAGAAACCGTGCTCTCGGAGAGCGTGCTGACCAGGAAAGGTGACACGTCTCGGTGTGAGCGTCCGGTGCCGAAGCTGTTGACGCGCACGTAGACGGGTTGGTGTCGAGGGCGATCGCCCGGGCGGCTCCGGACCGGTCGTCCTCTTCTTCGCCAACTATCCCTCCAAGACAGCGTTCATCGCCGCCTCCGTGGTGTGCATCTCCTAACTGATTCGGAGCTACTGCAAGGCTTCCCAGGCCGCCCCGGCCGTCGACGACGAAGGATGAGACACCCAACACCCGATAGCCGTCCCATGGCCGGGGCTTCGTGACCTGCATGACCTGCATCCGAAAGTCTGCTCAGCTGTGACGAGCCCGCTCTTCGTAGGCCTGCCTGGCAGTGATGTCGACGTCTTCCAGAAACACTCTGTCCGTGTGGAGCGCACGGGTGAGCGCTTCGCTGATCCGACGAGGGAAGAACTTCTGACTCGCGGCGAGGGCACCGACGAGCTTGGTCACCCGCACCTTCGGTTTGGGGCATTCGATCAATGCCACGATGGCACGCGCAATGTCCTCCGGCTCGGCGTTCTTGAGTCCAGGGAGCCCCTTGGTGCCGGCAGTCAGCTCGGTGTTGACGAAAGACGGGAGCACCGCGGAAAACTCGATTCCCGTTCCGCGGTGCTCCACCCGGGCCGCGTCCGTGAAGCCGACGACGGCATATTTGCTGGCGCAGTAGGTGGCCAGCCCTGGTGTGTAGATTTCGCCTGCGAGTGAGGCGATGTTGACCACGTGCCCACGGCCTCGCGGCAGCATTCGCCGAACAGCCAGTTTGGAACCGGTGATCACCCCGAGGACATTGATATCGAGGATCCGGCGGGTGACCGCATCGGGCTCGTCCGCGATTCGGCCGGCGGGCATGATGCCGGCGTTGTTTACGAGCACGTCGATAGGTCCGAGCGTTGCTTCCACGTCGTCGAGGAAGACCTCGAACGATTCGGCGTCCGTCACGTCGAGCTTCCGGTAGCTGACCAGGCCGAGTTCGGTCGCGGACTCCTTCAGCTCGACCTCGTCGATGTCCCCGATCGCCACCTTCGCGCCGAGCCTGGTCAGGGCCGTGGCGGTCGCGAACCCGATTCCGCGGGCACCGCCGGTGATCGCGATGACGCGACCGTGCAGAGATTGTGTCATTTTCCTTCTGTCCTTCTGTCGTCGTTACAGGGATTCGAGCGGCTTGTCACGGACAGGCGGCGGCGCGGGTCGCGCGCGACGAGGGCGCGCAGCACCCGGCCGACGAAACGACCGCGGCCGGGTGCGTACGGATACCAGAGCAACTCCCGCTTCATTGCGGGTCCGCGCGGCACCGTGATCGCCTGCTGCCGGGTGTACTTCCGAATTCCATATTCACCACCGAATCGCGCGCCGAGACCAGACTGCTTCCATCCCCCGTGCGGTAACCCCAGCGCGAACAGGTTGGAGAAGGCGTCGTTGATGTTCACCGCGCCGGCTTCGAGCCGGCGCGCGATCGCCTCGCCGCGGGCCCGATCTCCGCACCACACCGTCGCGGACAGGCCGTACTCGGAATCGTTGGCCAGGCGCGCGGCTTCGTCGGCGTCGGCGACCTTCACCACCGGGATCGTGGGCCCGAACGTCTCCTCCCGGATACAGGCCATCGAATGGTCCACGTCGACGAGGACCGTCGGCTCGAAGAAGGTGCCAGCGCTCCCGGCCTTGCCGCCGGTCAGCGCCGTGGCGCCGCCGTCCACAGCGTCGGCGACGTGTCGGGCAACGAGGTCACGCTGGGCCTGTGTAGCCATCGCACCGACATCGATCCGGTACCCGTCGCCGTCGTCACCCTGTCGGAGCGAGCCGACGAGTGCCACCAGTCGCGCGACGAATTCGTCGTACACGGGCGCCTCGACGTAAACGCGTTCGATCGACACGCACACCTGTCCGGCGTTGAACAGTCCGCCCCAAGCGATTCCGGCTGCCGCGCGGTCCAGGTCCGCATCCGCCAGCACGATGGCCGGATCTTTGCCGCCGAGTTCGAGACTGCATGGCACCAGCCGCTCTGCGGCCCGCACGGCGATCGCTCGACCGGTCGGGGTGGAGCCGGTGAACTGCACGAAGTCCACCGAATCCACTACCGCTGCACCTGTGTCGCCGCGGCCGGTGAGTACCGAGAAGACCAGGGGTGCACCGATTTCCGACCATCCCCGAGCTAGTTCGACGGCTGACAACGGCGTTACCTCAGACGGCTTGAGCAGCACCGCCGCACCAGCGAGCAGCGCCGGTATGATGTCCATCGCCGGCATCGCGAGCGGGAAGTTCCACGGGGTGATCACACCGACCACCGGGTAGGGGCGGACGGTCTTGATCAGTCGCTTTGTCATCGACAGCGGCCCGTGCGGTTTCACCCGCTCGTCGGCGAGAAACTTGCCGGCGTTGTCGGCGAAGTAGTTGATCAGGTCGCACGCGAGCGCAGGCTCGATGGCTGCTTCGGCGCGTGGCTTCCCGGTCTCGGACCGCAGCACGTCGATGAGGTGGCGCTCATTGTCGAGAAGCCAGTCCCGCAGCTTCCGCAGCCACGTGGCCCTTCCTTTCGGCCCCAGCGCTTCCCACTCGGGTTGGTGGGCGCGCAGTCGACGGACGGTATCGGTCACTGCTTCGGAACTCTCGTCCGGTACACGCGCGACGAGGCGGCCGTCGGCGGGGCAGTGCACGTCGATGTCGTCGCACCTCGTGTGCGCCTTGCTTCCGGATCTCATGTGAACCCCGCCTCCTATGATGCACGACACTTCCTATTAGAATTGCACAACCGATCCGCACGTTTCTTAGCGAAATCAGCCAATTGGGCCCTCGTCATTTGTGTTCTGGGTCCAATTAGAAGGAGGTATCGACGTGTCCGCTGACGACATGGTGCTTGCCTGGCTCCGGGAGTTCGCTGCGGAGGCGCTGGTGCCCGGCACCCTGGATGGTCTCGTCGCGAGGTTCGACGCCGTGATTGTGGCCGAGGTTCCCGAGGTTTCCGCGGACCGAGAATTGCGACGGGACCTCGATGCCAGCACCCGTGACCAAGGGCGCGCACTGCTGGTCTGGCTCACCGGAGACTCCGCAGAGGTGGACCTCCCACCCGCGGCACATGGTCTCGCACGCACAATCGCCCGACGGGGCCTGCATCTGAGGGTATTGATGCAGATCTACCGAGTCGGCCAGAAAGCTCTGCTGAGATTCGCCGCGGAAACAGCAAGTGAGCGCATCACCGACCCGGTATTGGAACCAAAAGTCCTGATTCGGCTACTGGAGCGGGCGAATCACTGGCTCAACGTCTCATTGGAGGTACTCGCGGATACCTACAGCGAGGAACGAGAGCGGGGATTGAGCGGCGCGTTCGCCCGGCAGGCAGAAACGGTGCAGGCGATCATCCGAGGCGAGATCGCCGATACCGTGGCCGCCTCGAATCGTTTGAATTACCCCTTGCTCGGGCATAACACCGCACTTGTGCTGTGGCTCGAGGACACACTGTCGGATCAGGCCGAGGACGGGATCGGCGTTCTGGACTCCGCCGCCCGTGCAGTTGCGGCCACGATCGGGGCTCGGCAAATGCTTACTGTGCCGTCCGGATCGCGAGGGCTCTGGGCATGGCTGGCGGCGGAAGTCGAGCCGGATCTCACCGCATTGGACATCGGTCCGGATATCCCGGGCGGGATCCGGATTGCGATTGGTAACCCGGGCAAGGGAATTCGGGGATTCCGGCAGAGTCACACCGAAGCTATTGCTGCTCAACATATCTCGGAATCTCGACCGGCCGAGACTCGCCTCATTTGCTATGCGGACGTCGAAATTGTCCACCTGCTCGACGGCCATCCCGACGCGGCGAGGGCGCTGGTTTCCCGTGAACTGCGCGGCCTAGACGGTACCGATGCAGCCTCCGCGATGCTGCGCCGCACGCTGCGCGGCTATTTGACCGTGAACCGCAGTCCGGACGCGGCCGCTCGGGCGCTCGGCGTGCATAAGAACACCGTGCGTTACCGCATCCAGCGCGCCGAGGAGTTGCTCGGCCGCCCCGTCGGACCGAACAGGCTGAAGCTGGAACTCGCGCTCGAATACGCCGACACCTACGGTCCGGTCGTTCTGAAGGAGTGAAAAGGCGCCTCCGTCGGCGAGTGCGCCCCAAGCGCTGGACCTACACACTGATCGATGCCGCATAGTGCAAGTGTTGGGTAGCCCCGTGTACAGCATTTCGTCGCAGCGTCAGGACCTTGACTTTCCTGTGTATCGAGGGCGTCTGCCTCGATAGGTGAAGCCGGATTGCGCAATCTGTCGCTCGCTCTGGCCGACGAACTGGCCCCCATGACATCAATGTGGGTACCGTCACCCATCGGTGGCGTAGTCCAGTCGGGAATCTTTTTCGATCCGGATCTGACTGCCGAGTCGTGCTGGCAACTTGTCGCCAAGGCCTAGGTTACCCACCCGATCGTGAGCCGTTCATATCGACGATCTCGAACAACGCGTCCGTGTCCCGTCGCCAACATTACGAGCCCAAGCACCGCGCCCCTCATCGGTGTGCAGTGGAGGTGAATTGATATGTTGCCGCATCGACGATCTCGTCGGGCATGATGGAGATCTCGTCGTTCAACCATGCGGTGACCAGCTCGGCCAAGCCGCCCACAAACAGCAGTCCGTTGATCTCACCTTGATGTGGTGACCACGCTCGGTCTCCGTACATGCGCGTGGCTTCGTCCGCCACCATCTGAGCGAAGCCCCGCAGTGCTGCGCGTCGGTGGGTGCGCAGAGGTTCGGACGCGGCGGATTCGATCATCGCAACACGTCCCTTGCGTGGATCTTCGGTGAGGATGGTGACGAACGACGCGATGGCATTTCGTACGCGTTGTTCGATCGTCCCGGTGCTCGCTCGAAGCGCATCCAGTCCGGCCTGACGGACCTCGTCGGCGATGCCGTCCAGGACATTCTGTAAGAGTTCGTCTCTGCTGGTGAAACTTTCGTAGAAGTATCGCTCCGTCAACTTGGCGTGCGCGCAGATGGCGGTCATGGTGGCGCCGCCCTTACCTGTGGCCGCAAACACGTCCAATCCCGCCTCGAGCAAACACTCGCGGCGCAGTGCTGCACGTTGGTCGCCGCTCAGGCCAGCGTATCGACGGGGCGTAGGGGGAGTCATGGATCGATATTGACAGACGTGATCTCGATGTCGCAGACTACGCTCATCTGACAGGACGCGCTGTCAGATGAGACGGGAGTTGAGGTTCGTCATGTCCAAGATCCTGGCCGTTCCACCCGCACAGTCGCAGTTGCAACCGGTCTCGGGGCGATCGGGGCTGCCCGGCGTCGGGCACGTACTCGAATACATCCGAGATCCACTCGCATTGATGCAAAAGCATTGGGACCGTTACGGCGAGGTCTCCTGGTTCTCGATGGTCGGTCGGCGTTGGGTCGCAGTCCTCGGACCCGACGCATGCCAGGAAGTGCTGCAGAACAAAGATCGGGCATTCGTCAACGGTGACGGCTGGTCGGTGCTGATCGGCCCGTTCTTTCACGGTGGCCTCATGCTTCTCGATTCGGAAGAACATCTACGACACCGTCGAATCATGCAGCAAGCCTTCACCCGATCGCGCCTCGAGAATACCGTCGACGTTCTCAACCCGGCGATCGATTCGGCGCTCGACGCCTGGACTCCCGCCGACGGATTCCGCGCCTACACGGCGCTCAAGACGCTCACTCTCGATCTCGCCACCGACATTTTCATGGGTGGCGCGGAAGGGTCTACCGAGAGCGAGATTTCCTCGGTGAAAAAGGCTTTCGTCGATTGCGTGCAGGCGGCAACCTCGGTGGTCCGCTATCCGGTCCCGGGGACCAGGTGGAAGCGAGGACTAGACGGACGCCGAGTCCTGGAAGACTTCTTCCGGCAATACCTACCGGCGCGTCGATCACACGAAACGGACGACCTGTTCTCCGTGCTCTGTCATATCGAATCCGAAGCAGGACAACGCTTCAGCGACGACGAGGTGGTCGATCACATGATCTTCCTCCTGATGGCCGCGCACGACACCTCCACGATCACCATCTCCACGATGATGCAGTACCTGGGTCAACACCCGCAGTGGCAGGACAGATGCCGGGCGGAGTCGCTCGCGTTGGAGACCCCGGCGCCGAGTTATGCCGATCTCGACGGACTGGACAGCCTCGATCTGGTCATGAAGGAATGCCTCCGGATCGTCTCTCCGGTGCCGGTCATGGCGCGCCGAGCGGTTCACGACACCCAGGTGCAAGGGCACTTCGTGCCTGCGGGAACCTACGCGGCGGTGGTGCCACATTTCACCCACCACATGTCGCAGTACTGGCCCGAACCCGAGCGTTTCGATCCCGAACGCTTCGCGGAGCATCGACGTGAAGACAAGGTGCACCGATATGCCTGGGAGCCCTTCGGTGGTGGCGTGCACAAATGCCTCGGAATGCACTTCGCCGGCGCCGAGATCAAAGCAATCATGCACCACCTCCTCCTGCGCTTCGACTGGCACGTCGACGCCGACTACGTCGCCCCACTCAACTTCACGTCCTTGCCGTTCCCCTCAGACGGACAACCTGTCGACCTGCGTTTGCTCGCTACTTCTTGAGGCAAACTGGGGTGGTCTGGCGGACCCTTTAGCTTTAGCTGGGAGTCCGAGCCCTTGTGTTGGCAGGCCGCCACGTTCGCCAGCTACACCGGCACCGCCCCGATCGAGGGGTTCTCCGGCGACGTCGTCCGCCACCGTCTTTCCCGCGCCGGAGACCGGCAACTGAACTGCGCCCTGCACTCCATGGCTACTACACAGATCGGTCGAGACACACCCGGCCGCGCGTTATCACCCAACGGAAACGCGCCGCCGCAAAGAGTCACAGGGAAGCGTTGCGCTGCTGGAAGAGGCAGCTCTCGGACGTCGCCTATCGGCAGCTTCTCCGCGACTCGGCGACAGAGTTGGCGGCAGACCCGGGAGGACGCTCGGGGGCGGCTCTATCGCCCTGCGCGGCAGGCTGACACCCCGCACACCGGACCAGTCACTTCCCTGACGGTGTGCCGCACCTGGGTGTGGCGGGCCTTCGGCGACCCGGCCGCCGCCAACTTCTCGCCCATCAAGTCGGGATGCCACTCAAACACGAGGTGCTCTGGGAGACGGGAGCCGGCCTGGCAACCTCGATAGATCTGCTCGTTTGTGGTTCTCATACTGAGCTCGCGGGCGGCTGGGCGGTCATTCTCCGGTGATACCGACCCAGCCTCGAGCGATGCAGGTGCTACTCACCTGTGAAGGAACCCGGACGCTTCTCCAAGAACGCGCTGACGGCCTCCCGGTGGTCGGCGGTGTGATGGGACAGCGCTTGCATGGCAGCGGACAACTCGAGCAAACTATCGAGACTCAGATGCTGGGATTCACGCAAAAGCTTCTTTGCCATCCGCACCGAGTTCGGCGGATTGACTGCTACGCGCTCCGCCAGCCCGCGCGCCTCGTCGAGCAGCTGCTCCGGGGCGACGACCCGGGAGACCAGCCCCCATTCCAGTGCAGTCGCCGCGTCGACGCGGTCCCCGGTCAACGTCATCTCGGCAGCGCGGGCCGCGCCGATCGCGCGTGGCAGCAACCACGCTCCACCGTCGCCGGGAATAATGCCCAGCTTGACGAAGCTTTCTGCGAAGAAGGCCGTGTCGGAGGCGATCCGCATGTCACACATGAGCGCGAGATCGCAGCCGGCGCCCACTGCGGGGCCGTTCACCGCCGCAATCAGGGGGACGTCGCAGTTGTACATAGCCCGAGGTATACGTTGAATTCCCTTCCGATACCCCTCGCGCTGCTGGTGAGGCTTGCCTCCGAAGAGCCCGCGGCCTTCCGCCATGTCCTTCACGTTACCGCCGGCCGAGAACGCGGAACCGGCGCCCGTCACGATGACTGCTCTGGTCTCATGGCTGGCATTGACAGCGGCCACGCAGGCTACGAGCGCGTCGATCACGTCCTCGCCGGAGATCGGGTTGCGTTCTTCGGGCAGATTGATTGTCCAGGTCTCGATAACACCGTCGCGCTGGACGAGAACGGGATCATCCATGAAAGTTGCTCCTTGTGTGAGGGTCAATCAGTCACGATGACTGACTTATAGTTGTCGGTCCCGACTTCGGCTGCAGTCCGCAGGTTGTTCAGTATCGGCGCGGCCGAGATCTCGGAATCAAGGGCGGCAACGCCGACTACGCCGTTTCCGCAACATTTGATGGCATCGACGAGTTTCTCGACGTGGTGCCCCCCGCTCAGCAGCTGAGCGGAGGGCACCACGTCCAGTTGATCGGGGGCGCCGACGTTCAGTGAGAACCGAGGGTGGGTTCCGGCCTCTCGCGCGACCGAGGTGCCCGAACGAGAAGTCGGAGTCGCTCGCCGAAAGTCGGTCAGGCCGGCTTCGAGGCTCGTTCAGTCAGAGTCTCACCGCCGATGGCCCAATCGTCCTTCGACACTTCTTCGATCGTCACCCAGACACTTGCCGGTTTCGCTCCTGTCGCGTCCACGTATGCAGCGGTCAGCTTTTTCAATAGCTCACGCTTCGCTTCGGCAGATTGGCCGGGGGTCTGGGTCACATGCAACAGCGGCATAGCGTGCTCCTTGAGGGTTTTTGTTGGGGAAAGGCACTCGACAAACCACTTCGCTAATCGAGATCAGTTGATCGGCGGGAACCGTGCCACGGCCAAGGGTAACAGCCTTGAGTATCGATTAAAAAGGTTGGGGTGCAACGAATATGATGATAAAAGGTTGGTGTGTCGTGTCACTTAGCTTGCAGTCAAGTAAGTTTCAGATAGCCATTCTTCATTGTAGATAAGATCATCTGTGGAATAACCGCGTTGATGACGCGTCGGTAGTACGGTGCCTGGAAGGCGAGCCCTCCGGGGCTTTCAGAGTTGATGGGCTGAAGCGCGCGGTACGAAACTGAGTTGTCTGAGCAATTGTGAAGCACCATTACGAGATTGGGCGTGAATCTATGATCGAACTCGATCGCGACTGGCCGCGGCTTTACGTAGTGGCCTCGACGGCCCCGCCGCACTGCGCGACGACGCCGAAGCGCTGCGGGAGGGGTGGCCGACGGCGCGACTTCTGCGAGTCGACGGGCTCGGGCAGGTTCGTCTCACGGAGAAGCATGTGCTGCTGGAACCGGCCTCCGACCGCCACTTCGAGCCTCCCGAGTCGTATCCACTGTGCTGCAATCGGTATGCCGTCCTCGGAACGCTCCCGAATGACGGAATTCACGGGTGTTGCGGCCCCGCTACTCCGGCAATACCCCGGAGCCGCGTAGACGCGCAACCTCGTTCTCGGAAAGTCCGAGCTCGGCGAGAACAGCGTCGGTGTCGGCGCCGCGGTGGCGAGGGCCGAATCGCACCGAACCGGGGGACTCGGACAGCTTTACTGGTACGCCGACGCCTCGGTACCCGTCGCATTCGATCACCATCTTTCGGTGCCGCACCTGCGGAAGGTTGAGGGCCTCCCCGACGTTGTTCACGGCCCCCGAGGGAACACCGGCCAGTCGAAGTGCGGCGGCCAGGGCCTCGCGCTGCCAACCGCCGATGAGTCCGCCGAGGACCTTGCGCAGCTGTACTGCGTTCGCCATACGATCGGTATTCGTCGTGAACCGTGGGTCCTCGGCGAGCCCGGGCGCGTCCAACGCGTTGGCGAGCGACCGGAACTGCCGGTCGTTGCCGGCACCAATGAAGAACGGTCCGTCACTGCAGATGAACGTCTCGTAAGGACAGATGGTGGGATGGGCGACGCCGGTGCGTTCCGGCGCGACGCCGGTAGCGAACCATTTGCCGGCGTGTGGGTGCAGGATCGACACCGCGCTGTCGAGCAGCGCGAGGTCGACAAGCTGCCCGCGCCCGGTCTCGCGCCGCACGTGCAGCGCCATGAGGATGCCGTTCATCGCATTGAGGCCGGTGATGATATCCACCAGCGGGATCCCGATCCGCATCGCCTCGCCGTCAGCTTCGCCGTTGATACTCATCAGCCCGGACAGTGCCTGAAGCACTGCGTCGTACCCGGGCGCGCCACCAAGCGGCCCGTCGGTACCGTACCCGGTGATCCGGCAGTGTACGAGGCGCGGGAACTCCGCGGCGAGTACTTCGTCGCCCAGGCCCCACTTCTCGAGCGTCCCGGCCTTGAAATTCTCGATCACGACGTCGGCCTCGGCGAGCATTCGGCGCAGGAGTTGCTGTCCTTCTTCGATTCGTAGGTCGATGCTGATATTGCGCTTGTTGCGGTTGAGCCCGTCGAAGTACGTGCTGTGGTCTTCTCTGACGAACGGCGGGCCCCAACCGCGGGTTTCGTCGCCGGCTGGTGGCTCTACTTTCGTTACGTCCGCACCGTGGTCAGCGAGCATCTGCCCGCACAGTGGTCCGGCGAGCACCCGCGACAGGTCGACGACGCGAATGTCTGTGAGCGCGCCAGTCCGCGGAGGCAGCGCGGCTGAATTGGAAGAGGCGTCCCAGGCGTCGGCCGAAAGGGCGTTGACTGTCGAGTTGGTCATGGCTGCTCATTCTGGTGGGTATTGAAGGGTCGGGCCGGCCGAGGGGGAAGGTAAATCATGAAGCCTCTAGGCATCCAATTGAACAGGGAGTGGGGTCGGAAGGCTCCGAGGCGACTAGACATAGATGGACCTGTATTCAAGATAGTAATCCAGAGCCTCAGGGCCGAATTCTCGCCCAATTCCGCTGTGCTTCACGCCACCGAAGGGGGAGCCCATGTCTATCGAAAAATAATTGATCCCCATTGTGCCAGACCTGATACGTGACGCGATATCTAGGCCATGCTCGTGATCCTCAGTAAAGACGACCCCGCCCAAACCGAAGACGGTGTCATTTGCGATACGAACGGCCTCATCCTCGGACTCGTACGGGATAACGGAGATGACAGGACCGAATATCTCCTCCTGCGCCAGTCGACTGTTATTGTCCACGCCTCCAAAAATAGTAGGCGAAACAAACCACCCGCGCGTTAGGCCATTAGGCGGCTCGGCGCCGCCACGGACAAGCTGGAATCCCTCAGACTCCCCAAGCCGGATATAGTTTCTAACTCGCTCTCGGTGTTGATCGCTCACCATCGGGCCCAAAGTGACCGCGTCGTCAAGCGGGTCCCCCATCGCCAGATCATCCACATAGGCAGCCAGGACATCTAGAACTTCCTGGGAACGACCATGGGGAACCAAGATACGGGAGTTTGTGGTGCACGTCTGCCCCCCGTTCTTGAACACAGCGTCGTCCAGGCTCCTAGCGAAGACATCCAGATCCGCATCAGGGAGCACAACGGCCGCCGACTTGCCACCGAGCTCGAGCGATACCCTCTTGAGGGACCGGCCTGCCGCCTCGCCTATCGCCTGCCCTGCAGCCGTTGACCCGGTAAATGCAATCTTGTCCACACCCGGATGGGCCACAAGGGCCTCGCCCGCGCGAACGCCACCAGCAACAATGTTGAGGACTCCAGGCGGCAGACCTGCATCTTCCGCTGCTTCCCCGAGCACGTAGGCGTCAAGCGCAGTTTCGGGGGCTGGTTTCAAAACGATAGTGCACCCAGCGGCGAGAGCAGGAGCAATCTTGGCCATAGCCAGCAACTGAGGATAGTTCCACGCAACGATTGCACCAACAACACCGACTGGCTCTTGCCGCACAATGGTGTGCCCCTTCTTGCTGGGGCGGCGGGTCTCAAAAGTCCGTGCCTCGGCGAGCTCAGCCATTGAACGCAGTATCGCTACCGGAGCCGCAGCGTTACTGATAATCGATAAAGGCCTAATCATGCCATTCTGCTGACTGACCAAGCGCGCGGTGGATTCTCCTCGGCGCTCGAGGCTATCGGCGAACCGCCGCATAGTCTCGGCCCGTTCGTGCGGGGTGGAACGCCCCCAGGGGCCGTTGTCGAGTGCCGCGCGCGCGGCCGAAACAGCTTCGTCAATCTGCGAAGGACCACCCATTGCGGCAACGCCCAGCGGCCGCTCGGTTGCTGCTTCTGCAATAGTAAATAATTCTGGGTCGACAGCCTCTCGCCACTGACCGTTAATATAAAACTGTCTGCGGTCGGCGCCACCGGCTGGGGGCATAATGTAACCTCTCTAAAGTGGTCATATACCTTGTCTTCCAAGGTTGCTTACGAAAGACGATTACGGTCAATACGCTGCCGCAGCCAAACGAAGGGCAAAGCGCTGGAGCGTCTACAGTTGAAGCGAATGACTAGATGACTGCTCGGCACCGTACCGATCGGGCCGTCTCGGGCCCGATCGAACTCCATACGGACGGAGTACCGATCGGGCCGTCTCGGGCCCGATCGAACTCCGTACGGACGGCCCACATCTAGGGAGATCAGGCCGGCCTACTGTGCGACGCCACGTCGATTCACCTGCGCGGTGCGGACGGTGCCTTGTGACTTACCTTCACCGAATTGCTCGAGAGTGGTCGCATTGCAAAACATGTACAGCACATCCAGGTCTGATCCGCCGAACGTGCAAGCAACAGCCCAGGCGTCAGGCACGAGAACGGAATCGGTGATCTCGCCGCTCTCCTCAACGCGATAGAAGCCGCTCTCCGGACCGTTGGTCAGGCCATTGCCGAACCAGACGCCACCTTCGGTGTCCAGTGCAATCCCGTCAGGGTGCATGCTCTCGTCGAGTTGTGCCCACACTCGGAAATTAGTCAAGGAACCATCGGCGTTTACGTCAAAAGCATCAATCCGGTGACCGAAAGTCTCCGCGAGGAGCAAAGTTCGACCATCCGCACTGAGAGCAGCTCCGTTCGGGAATATCGCATCGCCTTCAACTCTGCTTACGTTGCCCTCGGGTGTTACGTGGGCCAAAGTTGTTGCCTTCGGATCCTCAGCCCCGAGGTCAAAGCCAAAGTTACCAATGTAGGCATGTCCGGACGGCGATACCAGCATGTCGTTTGCCATTCCGCGGGCGATATGCGCGATATCGGCGTACTCGCTGACGGATCCGTCGGACGCGATGCGCACAACCTTCTTCTTCGTCGGATCCAAGAGGACCACTAAGACCGATCCATCCTGTAGGAAACCGAGCCCAGACGGTGACTCTTCGAGCGTCGCGAATGCAGTGTGGCTGCCGTCCTCTTCGAAATGAAGGACGTGCTTGCCAAAAAAGTCGCTGGCCCATAGTCGACCATCGTGCCAGCGTGGTGCTTCGAGGTAGCCATGCCCACTGGATATTGTCTGCAGTGAATGGTTCTTCATTGCCTGCCCTTTCGGTGGTAGATATGGCGATTGCAGCTTCGAGTTAACGCATCCTAGGCGCTAGTCACGCCTCAAATTGCACTACGGTGTATTTCGCCGCGAACTTGGAGAGCAGCTCCTTTGCGCGAATATGAGCAGGATGCACGTCGTACTCGGCATAGCCTGTTGGATCATGAAACGCAGCGGAAATCCCGTAGTCGCTGCTCACGTCGCGCGAACTGATGTCTCTTCCATGAGCGTAGGCATGTAGCAGTTCTGTACATTCGGCGGACAGCTGATCAAGCGCAATTGCGAAAGCCGATATATTCGAGTCATCGATCGACCGGGCCCATGATATAGCGACCAAGTGATGAAAAGTCATGACACGGTCAGCCCATCGGTATATCCGGACTCCTTTTCCTTCTGCCAGAACTGCAAGTATGTCGGCACGCCGTTTAGATACTGCAGCATCTGCATTTTCTTGCCCGGAATGTTGCCCCCGTTATACCAAGACTTCGCCCGATTGAATAGCGCCGTGTCGTCGGTCTCGTTGATGTGCGCGGTCCAAGCTTTGTCCGCTTCAACTGTCGATTCGAAACGGGTGAGTCCGTTTGACCGAAGAAATTCGAAAAAGTCGACCATGACCTCGCCCTGAAGCTCGGCGTTCGTGGACCCGTTCGCAAAGGCAGCAGGACTCTGGGGGCCGTAGACGAAAATGGCGTTCGGGAACCCGGCTGTGACTGCTCCGAGGTACGCGTCTACGCCCTGGCTCCATTTGTCACGTAAAGTGACGCCATTCGCGTTCTGAACGTCGATCGAGGTTAGTGCGCCGGTGTTGTTGTTGAAGCCTGTGGCGAGAACGATAATGTCAAACTCGCCGTGCTCGACTCCGTCGGCTGTGCGAATCCCAGTTTCGGTGAATCCGACGATCGGTGTCTCTTTGGTGGAGACAAGAGAGACGTTCGTCTGATTCATCACCTCATAATAGTTTTGATGGAGGGCCGGCCGCTTGGCTCCGAAGGGATGAGGGGCGATTTCGGGGACCAACAGCTCTGCTTTGACTGGGTCTTTGATCTGGGGCTTGATCTTGTTCTTCCAGAACTCATATGCCAGCGCATTTGTTTCGTCATTGAATAGATAGTCCGAGAAATTTCCCAGCCAGAATGCGAATCCGCCCTGATTCCATAGGCGCTCAAAGACAGCATTGCGCTCGTCCTCTGGGGTTTCGACACCGCTCCGGGGGTCAAAGTCGTAGTCGATCGCTGCGTGGGTTTCGCGACATTTCGCGGCAACATCGGGCATTCTGCTCTTGAGGACAGCTTGTTCCTCATCATCCAAGTACTTCTGTTGCATAGGCAACGAAATATTCGGAGTGCGCTGGAAAACCGTGAGGTTTTCGACTACTGGGCCTGCTTCCTGCACTACCTGAACAGCGCTTGCGCCAGTTCCGATAATCGCGACGCGCTTTCCCGTCATGTCCAGATCGGAACGCCAGCGGGCGGTATGAACCAGTTCTCCTTGGTACGCATCCATATCTGGGATGGATGGTGTGTAGGGTTCCGTGGTCGACCCTGTAGCGAACACCACAAACCTTGCCCGGAAAGTGGCTCCGTCCTGTGTTTCGAGGTTCCACATCCGCTGCTCTTCGTCGAACGTCGCGCCCACGACCTTAGTGTTGAATCGACTGTCCTTGCTCAGGTCCAGTTTGGAATCAACATAATTGAAATAGCTACGCATTTCCTCATGATCGGGGTACATCTGCGAGAAGTCCCAATCCTTCCAGAGGTATTCGTCAGTGAACTGATATACCGGTGCGTGGCTGTCCACCCTTGCTCCCGGATAGCGATTGAGGCTCCATGCCCCGCCGAAACCGCCACTGGCTTCAAGGAGGATCACAGAGAATCCGCGGTCCCGAAGATGGCGTAGCTGATAGATGCCACCGAAACCACCACCGACAACGATGACGTCATAGGTAGGTGTTTCTGCAGACTGTGCCAGGTCGTTCTTTGGAGCGTGGATTGCGGTCATTGATTTGGACCTTTCGAACACTGAGATGGGGCAGGGTTGCCGCTCGCTGTAGCCCTCTGATCAGAGGTGATTAGAGGGCCGAACGAGCTGGAGGGGAGCGAGACCTGGAACCTGTGTGACTGCTACCAAGTCTCGCTTGGGATGTGGTGTACACCATAGGCTTCAGGCTTCAAGTCCGCAACTAAAGAGAACAATTCATAACTACGTAGAATTCGGACGCTTCAGTAGTGTTTTGCTGCGTTGGCCGCGCGGCACGGGCGGGCGATGGCTGGAGCGGCGAGCACGATGGTGGGGTACGCCTCGATCGACTCGCGGGTGCGGTGGAAGACCGGTCAGGCCTCCAGTTCGGACTTGGCCAGGCGGAAGAATGATAGGCGGCCACGACCGCCTTTCCGACCATCGCGGTCGGCTCGATGTCGGTGACGTAGCCCTTGTGGCCGGCGGACTGGCGGGCCCGCTCGATTGATGCCTCATCCAGGATGACGCTCTGTCCGGTGACCTTGACGGATCGTTACCTTCGTAGTGGTTCTGCCAGGTCGCCTACGCGCTGGGTGCGGTCGATCTGCGCGTTAGTGGTGCTCCGGTCGTGTTGGGCGCGCTGCCACTTTTCATGCCACACCACCCTGCGGTCGCGCCGGTCAGGGCCCTGGCCCATCGAGCGGGTCGGCTCCGCGGTGTCACCTTCGGCGATAGTGTTACCGCGGCGGCCGAAGTGATCCTCGAGTTCCCTGGGGGCCTTGGAGGTTCGGGAGGCGACGATGAACGACGGCCCCGCAGGTTGGCGTTGATCGTGTTTCGGGGGGTGCCTGGACGCCGGTGTCTTCTAGCGCCCGGTCGTGTCGAGTTTGCTATTCAACTCGATCAGTCGGGCACACTAGCGACTTTGAATGTCTCATCGCCGATCTCATCGAACCCCAGCGCCTAGTACGTCCCGGCCAGGTCGGCCCACAGGACCTCGCTGGAGTGCGAGCGCACCACCGCATCCCCGCCCGCGCGGACCTGCGACTCCGGCTCCAGCTCCAGCTCGAGACGCGTCTGATCAGCGTCGATCCTGCCCCTGGTCACGCCATCAACGTCGTGAGATCGCCCTCGGTATGAGCGAACCTGATGTGCTCGACTAACCTGCGGCTCGCCTCGCCCCGCGCGTTCTTCGCCGCACCGGGAACGACCCCAGTGGCACGAAGCTCTCCTGTTGTGGGAGTCCCAGCACCAGCCGTTGGAGTCACTGCTCTCGAGCTGTCGGCCGCTCCGTGGGCGCTCGCGCATCACACCGAGGTCCACCATGAGGCGCTGACGGCGTTCGCGAGCAAACGCGCCGGCAAGTATCAGGGGCGTTGACACGAGAGATCGCGTTCGTCCTGCATCTTGTGAGAACGTTCATGCACTCGGCATTCGCACGGAGTCGCGCGCCTGGCGGGTCAGCGAAAGCCCCACTCCTCGGCGTGCCGGAGACAGATCTTAGCGAGCTCGTCGCGCCGCTCTATGATCGTCTCGCGAACGCCGACCACACCGAGTGTGGCGATGGTTCGGCCGCGTTCCCGGAGGGCCACCGACACGCCGTCACCGCGATCGACAGCCACGCCCGGGGCTGCGCACACGCCGGTGGCCCGTAGTGCCTCGAGGGCGTGGAGGAACTGCTCGATGTAGTCGGCGTCGGCCACCGGGCGGGAGTTGAGGTAGGCCCAGATGTCGCGCTGCTCGCGGTCGGCCAGTAGCAGCCACCCCGCGGACGTGCGCAGCAGGGAGCGCCGCAGGCGATTCTCCGCCAGGTACGCGTACTCCGGTTCAGAGGAGACGTGGTCAACGTAGAACAGGTCGTCGCCCACCGAGGTGGACAGCGCGATGGTCAGTCCGGCCTCGGCGTGCACTTGCTGGAGCTGTTCGTGACTTATCGACGTGACCGGGGGGCGTCCCGCGATGACGTTGAGCAGGTAGGGCGCTGTACCGAGGGTGTAGATACGGTCGCGCTCGTCGAGGTAGCCGACGGCGACGAGACCGTTGAGCAGCCCATGCACCGAACTCACTGGGGCGTTGAGAGCCTTTGCCACGGCCGTGAGGGTGAGACCGGCACCGGAGCGGGCGACGAGTTCGAGGATTGCCGCGACCCGGTCGATCATGCGATGGCGGGGACGCTCGGGAACCTGCTCGAAAGGTACGGCTCCGGCGGCCGGAGAAGTTTCCGTCATTGCGAAAGCGTAGCAATGGCGTCCACGCTTAACGGATCGCGTATATACGTAGTCCGCTTCGCTATTGTGTATCTCTGGCGTTTCTGGGACACTTCCCAAGTGATTCGGGGCATCCTCCGCGGCAGGGCGACCCGCGGTCTGGACTGACCCTTAATTTGACTGTGCGCACTCCCCGAACAGCGGCACAGTCCACCCCGATCGCCCGGGCGCCGCCCGGGCAGGACTCATCAGGAGGCCCCATGAGTTCGACTCTCGCGCCACCGACCACGGTGGCGACCGAAGAGATGAACGCCCTGCGTGCCGAAGTACGCGCGTTTCTCGCCGAGGAGGTCGACGCCGGGCGGCTCATACCCTGGATCGACACCTGGCTCACCCGCTGGGACGAGGACTTCACCCGACGCCTCGCCGAACGCGGCTGGGTCGGGATGACGATCCCCACGGAGTTCGGTGGCCGCGGCCGAACCCACCTCGAGCGCTTCGTCGTCACCGAGGAACTGCTCGCCGTGGGCGCCCCCGTCGCCGCGCACTGGGTCGCCGACCGACAGATCGCCCCGTCCCTGCTTCGCTACGGTACCGAGGAGCAGAAGCACGAGTACCTGCCCCGAATTGCCGCCGGCGAGTGCTGCTTCGGCATCGGCATGTCCGAACCGGACTCCGGCTCCGACCTGGCCAGTGTCCGCACCAAGGGCGTTCAGGTCGACGGCGGCTGGCGGATCACCGGGACCAAGGTGTGGACCTCCGGGGCCCAGCACGCGGAGGCGTTCATCGCGCTGTGCCGCACCGAACCGCTCGACACCTCGCACCGTCACGCGGGTCTGAGTCAGTTCATCGTCGACCTGCGCAGCGAGGGCGTCACCATCCGGCCGATCGTCTCCCTCTCGGGGGACCACCACTTCAACGAGGTCGTCCTCGAGGACGTTTTCGTCGCCGACTCAATGGTCTTCGGCACCCTCGGTAACGGTTGGGAACAGGTCAACTCCGAGCTCGCCTTCGAGCGCAGCGGCCCTGAACGGTTCCTCTCCTCGTTCCGCCTGTTCGCCGCGGAGATCGGTGCGATCTCCACCGGAGCCCTGCCCGAGCGCAGCGACCTCGGCCGGACCGTGGCCCGGATGGCCGGACTGCACAACCTCAGCCAGAACATCGCCGGCGCGCTGCAGCGCGGTGAACCCGCCGACACCCCGGCAGCCCTCGTCAAGCTTCTCGGCACCGCCGCCGAGGGTGACATCGTCGACACCGTCTCCACCCGGCTCGGCGACGAGCTGGCAGCCGGTTTCGCCGGCACGAACGGCACCGCCGCGGTCGCCGAGATCCACGGCCTGCTGCGCGCGGGCCTCCACCAGCGCCCGGGCTTCACGCTCCGCGGCGGCACCAACGAGATTCTGCGCGGCGTCATCGCGCGGGGACTGGGGATGCGCTGATGACCACCGCCACGACCGTCGACCTCTCCGTCGACGAGGACCTGCAGGCGATGCTCTCCGACGTCGTCTCCGGTTTCTCCGGCCCCGACGTCCGGCCCGACGCCGACGCCGTGTGGTCGACACTGCGGGAGGTCGGCGTCGCCCGGCTCACCGCGCCCGAGGACGCCGGGGGCAGCGGAGCCGGCTGGGCCGAAGCCGCGGCGCTCCTGCGCACCGCGGCTGCCGCCGGTGTGGCCGTCCCGTACGCCGAGACTGACCTGCTGGCCGGGCCGCTCCGGCGCGCCGCCGGGATCGACGACTCGTCCGACTCCACCGCCACCGTCGCGCTGCTCGATTCCTCGGGGACCGCGCACGGTGTCCCGTGGGCCGGTGCCACCGCCACCGTCGTGTGCGTGCGCCCCGCCGGCGATACCCACGAGCTCGCGGACGTGCCAACCGACCGGTTGACGATCACTACCATTGAGGGCATCTCGGCAGTGCCGACCGGCTCTGTCACCGTCGGTGAGGGCATCTCCTGGTCACCCGTATCCACCGCGGCCGTCGAGGCGTACGTCCTGCGCGGCGCGCTCGCCCGCGCACTGCAGTGCGTCGGCGCGATGGACGGCATGCTCGCCTCGGCGATTGAGCACACCACCGCCCGCAGCCAGTTCGGTCGCGCCCTGGCGAAGTTCCAGTCCGTGCAGAACCTCGTCGTCGACATCGCCGCCGAGTCCGTGCTGGCCCGCGCTGCCGTGGACACCGCGCTCGCCGACGCCCTCACCGACGACCTCGACGGCGAGCTGTCCCAGTTCCGCGTTGCGGTCGCGCGCAGCGTCGTTTCGCAGGCCCTGGCCGTGGCGGTGCGCAACGTCCACCAGGTGCACGGCGCGATCGGGACCACCCACGAGCACACCCTGCACCGGGTCACCCTTCCCGCCCTGCAGTGGCGCGGCGAGTTCGGGTCACCGGCGTTCTGGGAGGGGTTCCTCTCCCGCGCGGCCATTCTCGGCGGCATGGACGGTGCGTGGCCGATGGTCGCCGAGGGCGCCCGCGTCGAGGACGCCGCGAGCCGGTACCTCGACGCCGTGATCGCAAGGTCCGTGTCATGAAAACGGAACCGCCACGATCTCCTCCGCAGCCGAGCCTTCAGCTCCCTTCTCGAGGCCGAACACAGAAGCCGACCACAGCCGACACCCTCACACCTCCGCCCACACCGAACCGATCCACCACCGCGGCAGCCGCGACATCAATCGCCGCCACCATGTCACCACACCCGGTGCCGGGGTCGCCTTCGGGATCTGCACATCGACCCCCGCGGACACGGCGACAGCGGGCTTACACGTCGAAGATCAACGACACGCCGATCAGTGGGAAAACCTCAGGCAGCAGCACGAAACTCCGGAAAGGAACCTGTGCTCGTTCCATATCCCTCGCCGCCGTCGCCGGCCCACAATCCTGGGGGTACCTCCCGCTCGCGGGGGCGGATCTCGCGTTCTCCGGTGGTGGTGACGCCGATCGCGACATAGATAGGCCGGTTGGCGACCTGACCGTCGCGGATCTTGACGTGGATGGCATCGACGAACATGACGGGATACCCGCGGCCACGGTCACCGACCTGACCGAGACGATCAGTACCCGAGCCCACGCATACCGCGATCTCCGGAAGCCGTGACGCTCGGCGGTTCGGATCGTCACCGGTGTAGCCCGGCCGTGGTGGTCAGCGGCCGCACGGGGTACTGGGGACATGTCGTGCCGGTTCTGTGAGCCCGCGGGGGGTCATAGTGGAACGTGATGTGAACACGACGAAAGGAAGATCGTGGACCATAGCGCGCTGTTGACCGACGCCTTCGATCGCATTCAGGAGACCGTGCATTCCACGCTGGCCGATCTCCCCGCCGACGCCCTCACGTTTCGGGTGGACGCGAAGGCGAACACGATCGCCTGGCTGATCTGGCATCTGACGCGAGTGCAGGACGACCACGTCGCCGGTGTCGCGGGCACCGCGCAGGTGTGGACGTCGGGCGGGTGGGTGGAGCGCCTCGACCTCCCGTTCCCGGTTGCCGACATCGGCTACGGGCACTCCGCGGCCGAGGTCGCGAAGGTGCGGACCGGCACCGACCTCCTGCGGGAGTATCACGATGCCGTACACGACCGCACCGTCGACTACGTCCAGTCGATCGGGCCGGACGATCTCGACCGGATCGTCGACGAGAACTGGGATCCGCCAGTCACTCTCGGTGTCCGGTTGATCAGCGTCGTCTCCGACGATCTGCAGCATGCCGGGCAGGCGGCGTACGTCCGCGGCATCTACGAGCGCCGCTGAACGCGCGACGACGTCTCGTTGGCGGCGAGCCACGCCTCCACTCGCCGCCGGGAGCGTCGGCCGACGCGTTCGCGGACGGCCGGACTCACTCGGGCCGCACCGTGCAGCGTCCCGTTCCCCACCAGTGCCAGCGGAGCGAACCAGGCGGGCACGACCGGCAATCCGAGTTCTCGCATGCCGCGCTTGCCGGAGAACATCCGCTGGATGCTGAGTAGGCGCTGGCGGTTGAGCCGGCGTCGCAGGGACTGTGCGTGCGGGTAGTGGAACGTGGCCCACGACTTCTGCAGTGAGTCGGCCAGCACCCTCGAGTTCTCGTCGGGGCCGGGAGCGAACATCCCGATCTGGCACATGTTGCGGCGTCCGGTGTTCTCGTCGTCGACCAGCCAGTGCTCGTCGATGCCCATCAGCCAGCCGATGTACCGCCACAGATGCATGACGTCGCGGCCCTCGTCGGCGGAGACCCACACCCCCAGCGATCGGAGTCCGACGAGGAACGTCGTCGAGAAGAGGGCGAGCGTCCCGGCCTGATCCGACTGGTTGATCGGCATGCCCCAGTCGGACACGTCCCAGCTCTCGTCCTGCAGCAGGGTCAGATTGACGAACGCGTGCATCAACCGCACGTGGACGGACAACTGCCAGCCCCGGCGGTCGCGATCCATGCCGCCGGGCAGGACGCACTCGTACCACCACCGCACGGTCTCGGCCACGCGCTGACCGGCGCCGTCCCCGACCAGCCTGCCGGTGGCCACGAGTTGGCGGGAGGTGGCGGCGCTGCGGTAGCCGTTCATCAGGGAACCGGTCGCGAGCAGGTCGAGTCCGGTCATTCCGCTGCGCAGGCAGACGGCGGCCCCGTGCTCGAGGCGCCGGTCGTCGACCCACGACGGCCGACGGTCCACTGCGTCGAAGAAGGCGACCAGCGGCGGCGCCGCGTCGGGCACGCTGCCGATGCCGTCGGAGAGTGCCTGGGAGAACTGGGCCATCGTCACGGTCTTGTCGACGAGGACGGCCCGCGCCAGTGCGGCACCGATCTCGTCCTGACGGACCACCGCACGGGCGTGAAGTTCCCGCTCCGCCGGGGTGGGCGTCGGGTCGCCGTGCACGAATCGCGATAGCGTCCGCATCGAGCGGCGACCCCACTCCGAGTCCATGTCGAACCGCCGCGGCGGCGTGAAGTCGGAGAAGCCGGGCGCCGACTCCCGGGACTGGGTTTCTGTCATTGCGGTGCACTCGATTCGGTAGTCGAGAAGGGGGCGTCTTTGTGCCTCAGCTCCCGCTCGAGGGGCTGTGAGTTACAGTTCACCCCACCTAATCGGACGGGTACAAGTCGCATTGTGGGGCAGATCGGGAGGGTTCAGCGAATGGGCACTGGCCAGCGGAAAGACCCCTCTCAGCAGCGGTCGCAGGAGACGGTCGCGCGCATCCTGTCGGCAACTGGTCAGGTTTTGCGGGCCAAGGGGTACACCGGCTGCAGCACGAACGCCATCGCGGAGGCCGCCGGCATCTCGAAGGGATCGGTGTACCAGTATTTCGCGAACAAGGACGAGATCATCGAGGTCCTGATCGACAAGATCATGGAAGAAACCACCGCTACGTTCGGGACGCAGCTCGAGCACGCCGTCGCGAAGGGCACGTTCCTGAAGGACGCGGCCCTGCAGTCCCAGCTTCTCGCAGTCCTGGACAGGTATCGCGACATCCTCGGTTCGCTGCTCAACGACGCGCCGCACCTGGCCCTCACCGCTCACCGTTCGGTCCGCATCGAGGAACGGTGCCGCGACCTGTTGCGTACGTATGTGACGTTGAATCCGTCCGCGATCGGTCCGGGGGTCGACCTCGACGCGCTGCTGCTGGTGCTCACCGTCAGTTACCGGGAGGTGAGCCTCGAATACCTCCGCCGCGACCTCCGCGACCGGCGAAACGAGCTGGCCACCGTCCTCTACGACATGACGATGGGGGGCCTCGCCGGGCGCGCGACACGCGGGGTGTAACGCGGAGGGGGCTTCGGGAGAAATACCTAGTGAGCCCATGGCGCTGTCGGACCCCGACCCGGCAGCGTCAGGGGCCTTCTTTTTGCGCTCCTCCCGCCGCCGCCCGGTCGGCGACCCGGCACCTCCAGCCACACGACCCTTTCGAGCGCGCGCAGATCGCTCTCGATCCGCCGGAACAACTGGTACACGGCGATGAAGGCAAAGATGCCGCCCAGACACAGCGCGCGCACCGTCGCGTTCACGGCGTCGCCGGTGGTTCCACCGACGAAGCTGAGTCCGGCGACCCCGATCAACGGGACGGCCGCCGCGACGGCGAGGTACCGCGGCATGCCTCGGCCGAGGGCCCGGATGTTGCGGCCGTCGCTTCCGCGTAACTCGCCGTGCGACAGCAGGATCGGGTAGAGGCACCGCACCGCGTAGAACGTCAGGATGAAGAAGGGGTAGGCGAGCGCGACCGCCCCGCACACGGCGAGGGACGCGAGGAGTTGCGTGTATGCGCCCAACGAAATCCCGCCGGCGGTGATCTCCAGGGCGACCGGGTAGGCGACGCCGGCGACGACCCACAACCCGAAGCTGACCACGACCGCGCGATGGCCGAGTCCGAGCGTCGTGGCTCGCGCCTTCTCCAGCACCTCGGAACTGTAGGTTCTGCCGTTTCGGAGTCCTCGCGGCACCGTGAGCGCGAGTCGACACCAGTAGACGATGAGCACTGCGCCCAGCGGGAATGCGATCCCGCCGATCACCAGGTGCACGAACTCGAGATCCTGCTGCGCCTCGACGGGCAGCGTCGCGATGATCAGCACCTTGTTGTAATAGTAGTTGTATCCGGCTGCCAGCAGGTTCGGGATGCCGACGGCGGCGATCACGATCGGAAGCGCCCACCGCCACATCGTGGACCGCACGCTTCCCGGTGCCGGGTCGACGAGATCGCGGGCGTGCGGGTCGAGGCACAGCGCGAACTGCCGTGTCAGCTTCCGGCCACTCGACCACCGGTCGTCCCGGTCGGGGGCGAGCGATTTCACCAGGATGCGCCGCAGCGCGGCGGGACAGTCCTCGGGGAGCGCGGATCGTTCCGGGTCCACGCCCCGGCGTCGGGACTCGAGAAGAGCCTGAGGCGTCGGCGGGGATGTGGTCCCGTCGTCGTCCGGGAAGGGCCGGGCCCCGGTCAGCAGTTCCCACAGCATGACGCCCAGCGCGAAGATGTCGCTGCGGGTGTCGAGGTCGGACGCGGTTCGGTGGGTGCTCGGGTCGATGACCTCGAGCTGTTCGGGCGACATGTACGCGACGGAGCCGCCGATGAATCCTCCGGCGCCGCGATTCTCGACGCTGTCGCTCGAACTGACGTTGAAGTCGGCCAGTTTGGGGATGCCTTCGAGTCCCAGTAGTACGTTCGCCGGTTTGATGTCGCGGTGCAGGACGCCGTGCGCCCGGGCGTAGTCGAGTGCGTCGGCGAGCCGCAACCCGATCCACGCGACCGTCTCCGGCCACGACAGTGCGGCGATCTCGTCTCGAACACTCGAATACTCGGGCCGGATCTCGCCTCTCTCCTCAAGGATCCGGTCGACCGAATCGAGCAGCAGCTGTCCGGATCGCTGCTCGGGCGGGGTCTTGCGGACCAGCCGCACCACGTCGAGGAGCGTGCCGCCGGGGACGTATTCCATGAACAGCACCCGCAGCCGGCGGTCCTCCAGCACCCGCTGGTCGTAGACGCGGACGATGTACGGGTGGTCGAGCTGCGCGAGTGTCTGCGGCTCGTTGCCGATGTTGCGGGAGATCTTCAACGCCACCCACCGCTGCATCGAACGCTGCCGGGCGAGGAACACCCGCGCGAACGCGCCATGACCGAGTTCCATCATCAGGTCGAAATCGTCGAGGCGCTCACCGACGTCGAGGTCGTCGCCCGGACCGAGTTCCGCGGTGATGGTCCGCCGGTCCATGCGGCGGTCGTGTTCGAGGAGGGTCTCGAACCGGGCCGCCTGCTGCGGATACTCGGCGACGTACTCGGCGGGATCGACGTCGGCGCCACTCTGACGGCGGACCCTGTACTCCAGGTAGACGAGTTCCGGTGGCAGTGGTTCGGCGAGCAGCTCCGGGAATTCGAGGCAGTAGTCGGCGATGCGCTTCGGGCTCCCCGACCGCAGCCACCGGTACTCGAGGTCGACCTTGATCAGCTCGATCAGCGCGGCCCGCCTGATCGCAGCCGTGTCGGGGAGATATTCGGTGAGCTCGGCCGGCGAACCGGACGACTCCCAATCCGCGACCAGGCGCTCGACCCCGCTTTCCACGACGAACACCGATTCGGCGCCCGACGTCGTCGTCGACGGCAGCTGAGTGTTCTGACCCAGTTCGGTGGGCGGCCCAGACGCGACCGTCGAATCACTCGGCGGGCGATCGTTCATGGCGGTCCGATTCCGGGCGGTGCGGATTCCGGGAGGTGCATGGGGGCGTGCACTTGCCAGGGTATTCCTGACGGGGCGTGCTGGGTACGGAACAGCGGGCCGGCCTTCACGGGTTCCCGGCGGGTCCGGAACCAGTGCGAGGGGTGTTCACCCGTGGCGAGCAATGATGTGGTCCTTGGTACCTCCACGAACTGAACGGGCAGGTAATCACGCTCGAGGGCCTTTCATCACATCTGATTCCGCCCCGAGCATCTCGATGGAGCCTCGCTCCACCAAGTCACATTCACGACCAACGGACCAGAACTGAGAGGTTTGCGTGTGGGGTCAGGCACTGTGTGCGTAGTCAATTCGCTCTGGTCGCTGCGGTAGGACTGCTCGTCAGAGGAAGTGGAGTGTGCAGAGAGCGCTTGGCGCGTGCGAGTGCGCGCTGTGCGGCGGCGGTGACGGCTTCGGCGGTGAAGCCGAACTCGCGGAACAGGGTCTTGTAGTCGGCGGAGGCGCCGAAGTGCTCGATGGAGACGATTTCGCCTGCGTCGCCGACGAAGCGGTGCCAGGGCATGGCGATGCCGGCTTCGACGGAGACCCGCGCCTTGACCGTCGGGGGGAGGACGCCGTCGCGGTAGGCCTGGTCCTGGGCGTCGAACCATTCGACGCAGGGCATGGACACGACCCGGGTGGGGATGCCGTCGGCCTCGAGGGTTTCGCGGGCGGCGACGGCGAGCTGCAGCTCGGATCCGGTGCCGATGAGCACGACCTCCGGTGCGCCGGTGGAGGCGTCGGCGAGGATGTAGCCGCCGCGGGAGACGCCCTCGTAGCTGGTGCCCTCGAGGACGGGTAGGTCCTGGCGGGTCAGGGCGAGGCCGGCGGGAGCGCGGGTGGCGTCGTCGGCGCCCTTCTCGAGGACGGCGCGCCAGGCGTGGGCGGTCTCGTTGGCGTCGCCGGGTCGCACGACGTACAGGCCGGGGATCGCGCGCAGCGCGGCGAGGTGCTCGATCGGCTGGTGGGTGGGCCCGTCCTCGCCGAGTCCGATGGAGTCGTGCGTCCACACGTAGGTGACCGGGGTCTTCATGATCGCGGCGAGCCGCACGGCGGGACGCATGTAGTCGCTGAAGACGAGGAAGGTGCCGCCGTAGGGGCGGGTCGGTCCGTGCAGCGCGATGCCGTTGAGGATCGAGCCCATGGCGTGTTCGCGGACCCCGAAGTGCAGGGTGCGGCCGTAGGGCTGGGCGGTCCACATCCGGGTGGAGATGGTTTCGGGGCCGAAGGAGTCGGCGCCCGTGATGGTGGTGTTGTTGCTCTCGGCGAGGTCGGCGGAGCCGCCCCACAGTTCGGGGAGCACCGGTCCGACGGCGTTCAGGACGGCGGCGGACGCCTTGCGGGTGGCGATGCCCTTGGGATCGGGCTCCCAGGTGGGGAGCACGTCGGCCCAGCCGGCGGGAAGGTCGCGGCCGATCAGACGGTCGAGGAGCTTCTTGCCCTCGGGGGCGCGCTGCGTCCACTCGTCGTACCGGGCCTGCCAGTGCTTGTGTGCCTGGGCGCCGCGCTCGACGACCTTGCGGGTGTGGGCGATGACCTCGTCGGCGACCTCGAACGTCTTGTCCGGATCGAAGCCGAGCGCCTTCTTCACGGCCGCGACCTCGTCGGCACCGAGGGCGGCGCCGTGCGCCGCGCCGGTGTTCATCTTGGTCGGTGCGGGGTAGCCGATGATGGTGCGGAGCAGGATCAGCGACGGCTTGTCGGTGACCTCGCGGGCCTTGTTCAGGGCCTCTTCGATGGCGACGACGTTCTCGCCGCCCTCGACGATCTGCACGTGCCAGCCGTATGCCTCGTAGCGGGCGGCGGTGTCCTCGGACAGCGCGATGGCGGTGTCGTCCTCGATGGAGATCTTGTTGTCGTCGTAGATCAGGGTGAGGTTGCCGAGCTGCTGGACGCCGGCGATGGAGGAGGCCTCGGAGGTGACGCCTTCCTCGATGTCGCCGTCGGAGGCGATGACGTAGATGTGGTGGTCGAACGGGCTGTCGCCGAGGGCGGGCTCGGGGTCGAAGAGGCCGCGTTCGCGGCGGGCGGCCATGGCCATGCCCACGGCGGAGGCGAGGCCCTGACCGAGGGGCCCGGTGGTGATCTCGACACCGCGGGTGTGGCCGTGTTCGGGGTGGCCGGGGGTCTTCGAGCCCCAGGTGCGCAGCGCCTGCAGGTCGTCGAGTTCGAGACCGTAGCCGGCGAGGTACAGCTGGATGTAGAGGGTGAGGCTGGAGTGTCCGCAGGACAGCACGAACCGGTCGCGGCCGATCCAGTCGGCGTCGGTGGGGTCGTGGCGCATGACGCGCTGGAAGAGGGTGTAGGCGAGGGGGGCCAGGCTCATGGCCGTGCCGGGGTGGCCGTTACCGACCTTCTGCACCGCGTCCGCGGCGAGCACCCGGATGGTGTCGACGGCCTTGGTGTCCAGTTCGGTCCAGTCGGCGGGGTGAACCGGTTGCGTGAGGACGTGGATGTCGTCTGTGATCGACACGGGCAGAAGTCTCCTATTGCGGGGTGGGAAATATGGGCACTCGATCGCTGCCGGTGCCGGGACTGATTCTGGCCGTCCATTTCTCGACGGGCGGTCTGGACTATGTGTAGGAGTAGAAACCCTGGCCGGTCTTCTTACTCAGACGACCGGCATCGACCATGCGCTGTAACAACGGCGGCGGGCTGTGCTGGCATTGCTGTCGAGTCGTCCCGACTTGACGGCATGGGCGAGGGACGACTGGGTACGGTCCGTTGCGGCATTGGCCGAGGTGATGTCGCGCTCGAGAATGGTCGCTGAAACGCCGGCTCGTGCAACTACTTCCGCCATCCCCTCCCCATTATTCCGCCGCCGATGACGCCCACTCTCTTCACGTGATCTCCTTGGTCTTCAGGCTGGTCGAGCGACTGGATCGGCTCTCGGGCAGAGTAGTTGGGTGCCCGGTGAAAAGTCGTACAGCGGCGCACCAGGCGATGGCGACGAACGGCCCGGGTGAGTGGTGGGTATTTCCAGCCACTCCGTAGGGCCGAACACCTGGTGCGCCGCAGACGGTCATCGCACTGTCTATGGCTGGACGTGTGCGGTGACGGTCACCGCGGCGTCTGGCTGGACGGTGCGGTGACGGGCTGGGGTGAGCTAGCCGAGCCGGCGAAGCCGGGGTGCCAGGTCACGCTCGAACAACTCGAGGAAGCGCTTCTGATCGTGACCGGGAGCGTGGAAGACCAGGTGGTTCAGCCCTGCGTCGATGTAGGGCTTGATCGCCTCGACCACTTCGTCCGGGTCGGCGCCCACGATCCACCGCTTCGCGACCTGCTCGATAGGGAGCGCATCCGCGGCGGCCTCCATCTCGATCGGGTCGGTGATGTCATGCTTCTGCTCGGGTGTCAGGGACAGCGGCGCCCAGAATCGGGTGTTCTCCAGTGCCTGTGCGGGATCGGTGTCGTAGGAAATCTTGATCTCGATCAGACGATCGATGTCCTCGAGCTTCCGTTCGGCCTTCTGTGCGCCCTCGGCGACGGCAGGCATCAACTTGTCGTTGTAGAGCTCCATGCCCTTACCGGAGGTACAGATGAATCCGTCACCTGCACGACCGGCGTAGCGGGCGACGACCGGACCGCCTGCCGCGATGTACACCGGAATGCCCTCCACGGGAACGTCATAGATCGAGGCCCCGGTGGTGCGGTAGTACTGACCTTCGAAGTCGACCCGGCCGCCCTTCCACAGTTCGCGCATGAGTTGCACGGATTCGCGCAGGCGGGCAAAGCGTTCCTTGAAATCGGGCCAATCGCCTTCGAACCCCGTCGCGATCTCGTTGAGCGCCTCACCGGTGCCGACCCCGAGCATCACCCGTCCGGGATAGAGCAGTCCCATCGTGGCGAATGCCTGAGCGATGACTGCGGGGTTGTACCGGAATGTCGGTGTCAGAACCGAAGTGCCGAGCTGGATCCTCGTGGTCCGCTCACCGACGGCCGTCATCCACGCCAGGGAGAACGGGGCGTGGCCACCCTTGTGCCGCCACGGCTGGAAGTGGTCGCTCACCATGGCGCTGTCGAGTCCATGACTTTCGGCGAGCACTGAGAGTTCGACCAGTTCACGTGGGCCGAACTGTTCCGCCGACGCCTTGTACCCGAGCTTGAGTTCTGCGGTCATGTGCGTTCCTGCTTTTCTGTGTGTGTACGAAGTGGGTCGTCAGCCGTGGAAGTCCACCGCGGAGTACTCACGGAGTTTGTTCAGACTGTGTCGTCCGTCGATCATCCGGACCGTGCCGGACTTTGATCGCATGACGATCGACTGGGTGGTGGCTCCGCCGGCGGCGTATCGCACCCCGCGGAGCAGGTCACCGTCGGTGACACCCGTCGCGCAGAAGAACACGTTGTCTCCGGAAACGAGATCCTCTGTATGAAGCACCCGGTCGAGGTTGTGGCCCGCGTCGATCGCTCGCCGGCGTTCGGCGTCGTTGGTGGGGGCGAGCCGGCCCTGGATCGCGCCTCCCATGCATCGCAGTGCCGCTGCTGCGATCACGCCCTCGGGGGTGCCGCCGATCCCCAGCAGCATGTCCGGTGCCGAACGTGGATCCGCGGCTGCGATGGCACCGGCGACGTCTCCGTCCGCCAGCAGTTGGACCCTGGCTCCGGCGTCTCGCACGGTATTGATGAGGTCGCCGTGGCGGAGTCGGTCGAGTACGGCCACTGTCACGTCCGAGACCGACGACTTCTTCGCTCGTGCCACACGTCGGATGTTCTCGTGGACCGGCGCGGTGATGTCGATGACGTCGGCGGCATCGGGACCGACTGCGATCTTCTCCATGTAGAACACCGCAGACGGATCGAACATCGTTCCGCGCTCGGATACCGCGAGCACTGCGATGGCATTGGACATTCCCTTGGACATCATCGTCGTGCCGTCCACCGGGTCGACCGCGACGTCGCACTCGGGACCGTCACCGGTGCCGACGCACTCGCCGTTGTAGAGCATGGGGGCGTTGTCTTTCTCGCCCTCACCGATCACGACGACTCCGCGCATGGTCACGGAGTTGATGAGCTGCCGGATTGCGTCGACTGCGGCGCCGTCGCCGCCGATCTTGTCGCCCCGTCCCACCCAGCGTCCAGCGGCCATCGCGGCTGCTTCCGTTACGCGGACCAGTTCGAGGGCGAGATTGCGGTCCGGCTTCTCCCGGCGGCTCACTGTCATCGGGCCGCTGCCTTCACCTGATCGAGTGCAGCGTCTGCCCTGCTCGTGGAGTGTCCACCGAACTGATTCCGCAGGGCGGAGACCGCTTTCATCGACGGTGAGGTCTCTTGCCTGCTGGCGAACCGGGCGAAAAGTGCAGCCGAGATGACCGGTACCGGAACGGCATTGCGGATGGCCTCTTCGACGGTCCACCGGCCTTCTCCGGAGTCTTGGGTCCAGCCGGAGATCCCGGACAGCTCGGGATCGTCTTTGAGGGCGCGCACGAGGAGGTCGAGGAGCCACGATCGCACCACGGTGCCACGGCTCCAGGCCTCGATCACTGCCGGGACGTTCTCGACGAGTTCCGTGGCCTCGAGCAGCTCGAAGCCCTCAGCGTACGCCTGCATGAGGCCGTACTCGATCCCGTTGTGCACCATTTTTGAATAATGGCCTGCTCCAATGGGTCCCGCGTGTACAAATCCTTCGCTACGCGGGCCTTCCGGGCGGAGGGCGTCGAAGAGCGGCATCGCCCTGTCGACGTGTTCCTCGGATCCGCCCACCATCAACGCGTAACCGTGCTCGAGACCCCAGATTCCACCGGACACACCGCAGTCGATGTACCCGATCCCTCGCGCGTCGAGCGCCTTCGCGTGGTGGATGTCCTCGCTGAAGCGGGAGTTGCCACCTTCGATGACGAGGTCGCCCGGAGAAAGCGCCTGTGACAGGTGCGTGATCGTCTCCTGCGTCGGCGCACCCGCCGGAACCATCACCCAGACGATGCGCGGTGGGGGAAGTGCCTCGACGAGCGCGTCGATGGACGAGACGTCGGCGCTGTTGACGTGCGGGTCGTAACCGAGAACTTCGGTGCCCGAACGGCGGAGCCGTTCGCGCATGTTGAAGCCCATCTTTCCCAGCCCGATAAGCCCGATCTGCATAGCGTGGAGCCTTTCCGAATCGACAGAGCACAACCGGTGGGGGAGGCCGAGCCCCGTGGGCACGCGTGCTCGACCTCCCGTGGGTGTGTCAGTTCTGGTTGTCCCCGAAGATGGCCTTCACCTCGAGGAAGTCCTCCAAACCGAACTTGCCGAATTCACGACCGTTGCCGGACTGCTTGTATCCACCGAACGGCGCATTGGCGGCCAGCGGGGCACCGTTGAGGTGCACCATTCCGGTCCGCATCCGCCGAGCGACCTTCCGAGCACGTTCGGGGTTTCCGGAAGACACCATGCCGGCGAGCCCGTATTGCGTGTCGTTGGCGATGCGCACCGCGTCGTCCTCGTCTTCGTAGCCGATGAACATCATCACAGGCCCGAAGATCTCCTCCTGCGCGATCGTCATGTCATTGGTGACGTCGGCGAAGACGGTGGGCTTGACGAAGTAACCCTCGTGCAGCCCGTCCGGGCGGCCGGTGCCACCGACGACGAGCGTGCCGCCCTCGTCGATGCCCTTCTGGATGAGTCCCTGAATCTTGTCGAACTGTGCCTGCGACACCACGGGACCGACGGTCGTGCCCTCCGCATCCGGAGCTCCGACGACGATGGTGGCCGCGGCCTTCTTTGCGATCTCCACAGCCTCGTCCATGCGATCCGCGGGGATGAGGATGCGGGATCCGGCGTTGCAGGACTGGCCCGAGTTCACCACCATGCCGGTGACGTCGCGAGTGATGACGTCTTCGAAGTCGGCGTCGTCGAGCACGATGTTGGCCGACTTGCCGCCGAGTTCCTGGGCGACGCGCTTGACCGTCGGGGCCGCGTTCTTGGCGACCTCGATGCCGGCCCGCGTCGACCCGGTGAACGAGACCATGTCGACTTCGGGGTGCGCGGACAGTGCCGTTCCCACGGTCAGGCCATGACCGTTGACGAGGTTGAAGACGCCTGCGGGAACACCGGCTTCGTCCAGGATCTCGGCGAAGATGATTGCGTTGAGGGGCGCGATCTCCGACGGTTTGAGCACCATCGTGCATCCGGCTGCCAGGGCGGGTGCCACCTTGGCGACGATCTGGTTGAGCGGCCAGTTCCATGGGGTGATGAAGGCGCAGACGCCGACCGGCTCGCGCACCACGGTCGTGGTGTCGATCTTTTCCTCGAACGTGAAGTTCTCGAGGGCGTCGAGCGTCGCCATGAAGTGCCCGAGGCCTGCCGGTGCCTGAGCGGCCTCCGCGAGGCCGGTGGGCGCTCCCATCTCGCTGGTGACGGCGGCCGCGAGGTCCTTCATACGCCGCTTGTACACCTCGATGATCTTCTCCAGCAGGGCGATGCGCTCGGCCGGGGTGGTCGACGCGAAGCTGTCGAACGCCGTGCGTGCGGCGGTGACTGCGAGGTCAACGTCCTGTTCGTTGCCCATCGCGATGGTGGCGATCGGCTTCTCCGTCGCCGGGTTGATCACCTCGAGCGTCTTCGAGCCGATCGGGTCTACCCAGGTGCCGCCGATGTAGAACTTCTGAGTGTGGTCCATCATTTTCCTCCGTCGAAGTGTTGGTGATGCTGAAAAGTGCTGGGGCCAAGCGATTGATCTCGAAAATGTGTGATCGCCCCCGTCAGTTCGGCGATCTGAGATAGACCGTTTTGGTGGTGGTGAAGAACGTGCGGGCAGCCTTTCCCTGCTCACGATTCATGCTGCTCGAGGCCTTGACTCCGCCGAACGGGACGTGTGGCTCCACACTCGCCGTCTCCCGATTGACATGCACCAGGCCGGAATTGATCCGGCGCACGAACTGCATGGCTTTGGAGATGTTCGATGTGAACAGCGAGGCCGAGAGGCCGAACACGGTGTCGTTCGCCGCGGCCAGCGCTTCGTCGAAATCCTCGACCTCGGTCAGGACGAGCACCGGGCCGAAGATTTCCTCCCGCACGAGTCGGCTGGACGGGGCCACACCGGTCAGCACTGTCGGTTCGAGGAAGCAACCCTCACCGTCTGCCTTGCCACCGACAAGGATGTCCGCACCCTCCTCGTGCGCGAGCCGAAGGTACTCGACCACGGTGTCGCGTTGCTCCGGTGAGGACATCGGCCCGATGTCGGTGGCCTCGTCGTACGGGTTGCCCACCACCAGTCGGTTGACCTGGGCGAGCAGCAGTTCGCGGAATTCCGTGGCCACCGGGCGCTGAACATACACGCGACTGGTGGCCGTGCACCGCTGTCCGGCGGCCAGCATGGCTCCGCGAACGACCTGCACGGCCGCGTCCTCGAGTTCGGCGTCCGCCAGCACGATGGCGGGGTTCTTGCCGCCGAGTTCGAGTTGCACCTTGACGTTGCGGTCTGCGACCGCCTCACGGAGGCGGACACCGACACCGTTGGATCCGGTGAAGGTCAACGCCGCCAAGCGGTTGTCCCCGGTCAACGAACCGGACAGGGAACGGCCCTTGCCGGTGACCAGATTGAGCACACCGTTCGGCAAACCCGCCTCGGCGAAAATCTCGGTGAGCAACACCGCGCTGCCTGACGCCACTTCGGCCGGCTTCCACACCACGGAGTTTCCGAATGCGAGTGCGGGAGCGATTTTCCACGTCGGAATCGCGAACGGAAAGTTCCACGGCGTGATGGCGCAGACGATCCCGAGGGGTTGCTCGACGGTGAGCAGTACGGTCTCGGGGTCTGCGCTCGGGTAGGTCTCGCCCGAGGGCTGCAGCAGATCGCCGGCGTAGTAGCGCAGGATCGCAGCGCTGCGCAGCACCTCGCCGCGGGCGTCGCGGATGGCCTTGCCCATGTCGGCGGTGAGCCGGCGAGCGGCCGTCTCGACCCTGGCCTCGAGCAGGTCGGCTGCTCGGCGCAGGACATTGGCGCGTTGGACGGCAGGTGTGGACGCCCATCCCGGCTGTGCCTTCTCGGCCGCGTCGTAGGCGCGGCGGACGTGAGCGGGAGTCGCGGACGCGAAGGTGCCCGACGGGCGATCTGTCCCGTATGGCTCGAATCGTTTAAATGTCTGTTCCGAGGTGCACCATTCGCCATCGATGAAGAGCGTCGCGGCGCCGTCGAGGAGCGTTGCAGACGCAGAGGTGTTGGACATGGTCACCTGACCTGGGGCATGGAAGGAGTCGAACGTGGGATTTTGGTTCTTTCACCTGCGGCGATGGAGCGCGACGACGTCGTAGTAGGTGTGTCGCGTCCGGGAATCCCGCCGGGGTGTCCGAGTCGGAGCGTCATCGCGGCGATCAGGCCGGCCGAGGCGCTCGGGGAATCGTGGGCCATGAGGTTGTCAGGGGCATTCGGCATGTGATGATATTACCTCCCGAGTAGAAACGTTTACATGACAATATGTGCCCATGCCGGAACGGTCAAGGAGACTTCGAATGAGAAACGATCGAGGGCGCACTGTTCGCCCCAACGAGTACCTCGACACCGACGAAGGGCCGGCGCGGGAGGAGCGCAACTCCGCGGAATCCCCGGCCGCGTCCGGCCCTCTCCAGCGGCTGTCCGCCGCCGGCGTTGCAGTGTGGCTCGACGATTTGTCTCGTCACCGCCTGGCGTCGGGGAGCCTGGACGCACTCGTGCGGAACTGGTCCGTGTGCGGCGTGACCACCAACCCGTCGATCTTCGAGAACGCCCTGCGGTCGGGTGAGGTCGCCTACGGTGAACAGCTCCGTGAGCTGGCGATCGCGGAGGCGGATGCCGCCGAGGCCGTACGAGCGTTGACCACCACCGACGTTCGCTGGGCCTGCGAGATTCTGCAGGAGACCTACGAACGATCCGGCGGTGCCGACGGATATGTCTCGATCGAGGTGGACCCCTACCTGTCGCGCAACGTGCCGGGCACCGTCGCAGAGGCCCGCGACCTCTTTCGCTCGATCGGCCGCCGCAACGTCCTGATCAAGATTCCGGCGACGGCCGAGTGCCTTCCCGCCATCACACAGACGCTCGCGGCCGGCATCGGCGTCAACGTGACGCTGATCTTCTCTCTCGAACGTTACGAAGGCGTCCAGGACGCGTTCCTCGCCGGTCTCGAGCAGGCCCGCGCGAACGGCCACGACCTGGCCGGAATCCAGTCGGTGGCCTCATTTTTCATCTCCCGAGTGGACACGGAAGTAGACCGGCGCCTCGGCGAGGACGCTCGCGACTACCTGCGCGGGGCGGCAGCGATAGCAAACGCCAGGCTCGCCTACGAGAAGTTCGAGACGATGCTGCTCAGTCCTCGATGGCGCGCGCTCGAGGCCGACGGCGCCCACCCGCAGCGCCTCCTGTGGGCATCCACGGGTGTGAAGGACCCCGCGTACTTCGACACCCGGTACGTCACCGAGTTGATCGCCGCCCGAACGGTGAACACGATGCCGGAGGAGACGCTACGCGCCGTGGCCGATCACGGCGTCGTGGACGGCGACAGTATTTCCGGTACATACGACACCTCGCGCACGGTGCTCGACAAGCTCACGCTCGCCGGAGTCGATTACGACGACGTCGTCCGTGGGCTCGAAGCGGAGGGACTGCGGAAGTTCGAGGTCGCCTGGAACGACCTCACCTCGACCGTCGCGCTGCTTCTCGACGACGCCCGCGCGCAGATCGACCGGTCCCGTATCCCAGCACAGATACCACCGTCGTTCCCTGTCACGGCGGTCCAGACTCGAGAAGTGTGAGGCGATGATGGAATTCCTTCAAACCCCGGTCGATCAGCGGCCGCAGTGGGCCGCGCTCGCGAAACACCGAGCACGCCTCGACGGAGTATCGCTTCGCCGACTCTTCACCGAGAATCCCGGTCGCGCTGCCGAGTTCACTCTCGGTGTCGACGGACTGCTATTGGATTACTCGAAGAACCTCGTCGACGCCGAGGTGATCGGCGAGTTGGTCGACCTCGCCTACGCCGCCGGTGTGGACCGGCGGATCGAGGCGATGTTCGCGGCGGAACGAATCAATTCGACCGAAGATCGCGCCGTGGCACACGTGGCTTTGCGCGCCGCACGCGGTGCGCGAATGGTGATCGACGGAGGTGACGTCGTCCCGGGGGTGCATCAGGTACTCGACGACATGGCGGCCTTCGCGACCCGGATCCGGTCGGGAGCGTGGCTGGGATACACGGGGAAGGCCATCAAGAACGTGGTGAACATCGGGATCGGCGGGTCGGATCTCGGTCCCGTGATGGCCGCCGAGGCGCTGGCGGCCTACTCGGATCCGGAACTGAACGTTCGTTTCGTCTCCAATGTCGACGGCTCGGACATCGTTTCGGCGGTCCGGGATCTCGACCAGAGCGAAACCCTGTACGTCGTCGTGTCCAAGACGTTCACCACTGTCGAGACACTGACCAATGCGCGCACCGCGCGCCGGTTCCTGGTGGACGCGCTCGGCAACGAGGATGCGGTCCGCAGACACTTCGTCGCCGTGTCCACCAACGCGGAACAGGTGCATCGCTTCGGGATCGATACCGAGAACATGTTCGGCTTCTGGGACTGGGTCGGCGGTAGGTACTCCGTCGAGTCGGCGGTCGGACTGTCGTTGATGATCGCGATCGGGCCGGTGAACTTCGCCTCGATGACCGACGGCTTCCGTGCGATGGACATTCATTTCCGCGAGGCGCCGTTCGCCCGCAACATGCCGGTGCTCCTCGCACTGATCGGACTCTGGTACAACAATTTTCACGATGCTCAGACTCATGCCGTCCTGCCGTACAGCAAGTACCTCGCACGCTTTCCGGCGTACTTGCAGCAGCTGGACATGGAGAGCAACGGCAAATCGGTGGACACCGAGGGACGGCCGGTCCGGGTCCGTACCGGCCCGGTCGTGTGGGGCGAACCCGGTACGAACGGGCAGCATGCCTTTTATCAGCTGCTGCACCAGGGCACCCATCTCGTCCCCTGCGACTTCATCGGCTTTCTTCGTCCCGTCGACGGTCCTGACGAACACCACGATCTGTTGATGGCGAACTTCTTCGCTCAGACCGAGGCACTCGCCTTCGGCCGCAGCGCGGAGGAAGTGGCGGCTGCCGGGGTGCGGGCCGACCTCGTCGCGCACCGAAGTTTCGCGGGGGACAGACCGACGAACACGCTGCTGGCGGGCAGGCTGGACCCGTTCGTGCTCGGTCAGCTGGTGGCTTTGTACGAGCACAAGGTGTTCACCCAGGGGGTTCTGTGGGGGATCAACTCGTTCGATCAATGGGGTGTGGAGCTGGGCAAGGTGCTCGCCCACCGCATCGTCGACGAGCTCTCTCAGGACGAGCCGCCCGCGCTCGGTCACGATGAATCGACCAACTCCCTGGTCTCGCTGTACCGGAAGGCCGCGGCCCGGCGGGTGTAGTCACGGACCGGTGGAGACCAACACGTTGCCGCCGTGCGCTGAGGGAACAGGGCTGTCCACGGTGCGGTATGTGCAGGTCCCGGGCCTGGAGACGGCGTCCGCGACAGGCACGCGAGAATCCTCCAGAACACTTGACGCTCCATAACCGCTCTTGTAGATTAGAAACGAATCCAGTCGGCATTACAACAGGTGGGATGCCAGATTAGATCTCAAAAGTGGAAACGTTTCACACCGGCTAGCAATCCCGGTGGTCGTCGCGGGACTCACCCGAATATCCAGCACGAGCCAACTGCGCTCAGTCTGCCTGGCCACCATTGTGGATGCTCTCGGAAACCGACTCGAAATGAAGGGAAGACCCGGATGGCCGACTTCGATCCGTCAGCGCCGAACGCGCGACGTTACCCGCGGGTGATCACCGAAGGCGAGATCAGCAGCATGCCGCGCCTACAGTTCAACACCGGCATCGACACCGCGATCTTCCTGTCACGGGAGCGCGACGACGCACGCTACTTCCGCCAGGGCTACTGCTACCAGGAGCCCGACCACGCCCCCTACAACTGGGAGCAGCCCAACTTCGACGAGACGCACTACTGCCTCGAGGGGCACATCAAGCTGCGGGTCAAGGATGCGAACGACCGAGAGGTCGTGCTCGAAGCCGGTCCGGGAGAGCACATCTACCTGCCGGCCGGCTACACCTACACCCTCGAGAACACCGGTGTGCGGACCGTCTTCTTCTGGACCAGCGGACCGTCTCCCCGCGTGGGACTCGTCGAGGTGCCGGATTACCACAAGACCCTCCAAGAACTGAGGAAGTGAGAGAGCAATGGCCGTGACCGCAAGCCAGACCGCCCCTCTGCGGGGCGACAAGAGGTGGGGTTACCTCGACAGGGCCAAGAGCATCCGTGTGGCGAGCGTGAATGCCGACGGGAGCATCTACCTGACTCCCCTGTGGTTCGTCGTCGACGAAAAGAGGATCTTCCTCCCGATCGACGCCGGCAGCCGCCACGGTGCGAACTCCCAGGCCGGCCGGAAGATCGCCGCGCTGGTCGATTCGGGCGACGAGTACGCCACCGTCAGCGGTGTACGCATCCTGGGAACGCTGGTCGAAGCCACCGACGAGGTTCTCGTGAAGAAGCTCCAGGACAAGGTGTTCGAGAAGTACTTCGGCACGGGTCACCCCTACGCCGAGCAGTACTTCGAGTTCGGCGAATTCGCCGACCGTCGCTACCTGGAATTGGTGCCGGACAAGATGATCGGCTGGGATTCACGCGAGACGACGATGCCGCAGGTTCCGGAAGCTCGCGTGCTGCCGGACTTTGTAGGAGACCGGCCGCTCCCCAAGAGCTGACCGATCCGTTCATCGCCGCAGATCACGGCGGACCGGCATCTCCTCGTTCACTGACGGGCACGCCGGTCCGCCCGCTCCCGACAACGACGACCGCGGGCGACGGCTCGAGTTGCACACACACATTCTTTTGAAATTTGGAGTAGGTATGACTTCGACTAAGGACGGCGCCACCCGGGTGCTCGTGGTCGGCGAATCGTGGATCAAGCACACGGTGCACATCAAGGGCTTCGACGAATTCCGCACAGTCGAGTACGAGGAAGGCGGCGGCGTCTTCCTGGACTCGCTGAAGGCTTCCGGGCTCGACGTGACGTACATGCGCGCCCACGAGATCTCGGGACGGTTCCCGAAGACGCTGGAAGAGTTGCAGCAGTTCGACGTCGTGGTCCTCAGCGACATCGGTGCGAACTCCTTCCTGCTGGCCGACGAGACGTTCCTGCGATCCGAACGCAGCGTCAACCGGTTGTCGCTGCTCGCGGACTTCACCGAAGCCGGCGGAGGCCTGATCATGGTGGGCGGCTACATGTCGTTCACCGGGATCGACGGCAAGGCCCGCTACGGGATGAGCCCGCTGGCACCGGTGCTTCCGGTCACCATGCTCGACTACGACGACCGCATCGAAGTTCCCGAAGGCCTCGACGCCACGTTCGACGAGCCGAACCACGAGATCCTCGGCGGGACCCCCGCGGAATGGCCGATGCTTCTCGGGTACAACCGGGTCATCGCCAAGTCCGACGCGACGGTTGTCGCGCGCTTCGGCGAGGACCCGCTGCTGGTCGTCGGTACCGCCGGCGTCGGCCGCACCGTGGCCTTCGCGTCCGATCTGGCGCCCCATTGGGCGCCGCCGGAATTCGTGCAGTGGCAGCACTATCAGGCGCTGTGGACGTCGATCGTGAACTGGGCTGCGGGCCTCGACACAAGCCTTCCGTCGTCGGTGCACGCAATCGCTGCGGTAGATTGAGAATTTTATGAGCAACGGTCAGCCCCCGACGATGAAAGATGTGGCCCGGCACGCGGGCGTGTCCGTGAGCACGGTCAGCTATGTCTTGAACGACAGCGGACCGGTTGCGCCCGCACGTCGAGCCCGCGTGCTCGATGCTGTGCGGGTCCTCAACTACGCACCCAACGAGGCTGCGCGGGGGTTGAAGAGACGTTCGGCGCCCACGATCGGACTCGTGGTCCCCGAACTGTCGAACCAGTTCTTCGCGCTCCTCGCGGAGGGCGTCGAACAGGCGGCAGCTGCTCGTGGAGTGCTCGTCGTGTTGTGTGCCCCCGAAGCCATCGACGGAGGAGAGTCGCTCAATGGGCGGCTGCTGCGAAGTCAGAGGCTGAACGGGATCATCTACCTGTCGGGGGCGTCGACGTCACCGACGTCGCTTCTCGAACTCACGCGGCTCGGTCCGATCGTTCTGGTGGACGAGCAGGTCCCCGGATTCGACCTGCCGGCCATCGTGTCGGACAACCGCCGCGGTGCCCGGGAAGTTGCTCAACATGTGCTCGAAGCAGGCCATCGCAAGATCGCCGTCATCGGCGGTCCCGAGGGCCTGTGGACGGCCCAACAGCGACTCGCCGGTTATCGGGAAGCGTTGGCAGCCGCCGGAATCGAACCCGATACCGTTCCGGTCTTCGGTGGTAGCTACCGGCAGGAGTCGGGTACGGAACTTGCGGCGAAGGCATTGTCCGGCCCGTCGTCGGAGCGCCCGACAGCGTTGTTGTGCGCGAACGACCTGATGGCCATCGGCGTGCTCGAATACTGCCGATCCGAGGGCATCCAGGTGCCCGAAGAACTCAGCGTCGTCGGATTCGACGACTTACCGCTGGTCTCGCTCCTCACGCCGAGATTGACCACAGTCCGCCAACCGGCTCGGGACATGGGTGTGCGAGCCGCGAACCTGCTGTTCGAACTCATCGACGACAAGGTCGACGTTCCCGCGCCCGAGCCGTTCCCGACCCTGCTACAGATAAGAGATTCCGTGGCTACACCCTTAGGTATTTCATGAGTACGCCGCTGGACGTGGGTACCACCCGGGGGCGAGTGTTCGTCGTCGGAGCGATCAACGTCGACCTGGTCGTCGCCGCTGAGAGACTGCCCGGTCCGGGCGAGACCGTCGTGGGAACCCGCGTCGAACGGTACGGCGGCGGCAAAGGCGCCAACGCCGCTGTGGCTGCCGCGCGGGCAGGTGCGGAAGTGCATCTCGTCGGAGCGGCAGGCGCGGACGCCAACGGCACCGAAGCGCTGGACGAACTCACCGCCGAGGGCATCTGGGTGGACGGTGTCACCGTCCTCGAGCACGAAGCCACCGGGGTCGCGTTGATCGTCGTCGACCCGGGCGCCGAGAACCAGATCGCCGTCGGCGCGGGTGCCAATGCCGCACTGAGCGCCGAACACGTGACGCGCACCCTCGCTTCCAACCTGAGACCCTCGGATTCAGTGCTGGTCAGCACGGAGATCCCCGACGCCGCGGTGGCGGCCGCGGTGGTCGCTGCCGCCTCGGCGGGTGCACGCTGTGTCCTGAATCCGGCCCCTCCCATTCCCGGGGTTGCCGCTCTCCTCGGGTACGGGCCGATCCTGACGCCCAACGCGGGTGAGTGTCTCGAACTCGCCAAGATGCTGGGTGACGGCCACACCCACGCCCGCGAGGCCGCCGCCGCGATCATGGCACGCACCGGAGCGCCGGTCGTCGTCACCCTGGGAGGTGACGGTGCCCTGGTACTCACGCCCGACGGGAACGTCGACCACGTTCGGCCACGGCCGGCCGTGGCCCGCGACACCACCGGCGCAGGCGATACTTTCAATGGCGTTCTGATCACCCGGCTGGCAGCGGGAGACGAACTCGACGACGCGGTCCGAGCCGCGAATGTTGCTGCTGCGCTGTCTGTTGCACACGTCGGGGCCCGCGCCGGGATGCCTCGCGCCACGGACATCGAGGTCGGCAGCCGGGCGTAACCACCCGTCGAGGCCCCTGTGCGGCGAGCATCAGCGCGGCCGGAGGCTTCCCGAACCGGAGCATATGGAGCAACCATGACTATTGACGACCGTGCAGCGTTGATCGACCAGTTCGTCTACGCCTGGAACATCAAGGATGTCGACGCATTGATGAACCTGATGATCGACGATTGCATCTTCCACTCTTCGGTCGGCCCCGATCCGGGAGTCCGGTTCGAAGGTCAGGCCGATGTTCGTCGCGGATTCGAGATGTACCTTCTACCAAGCGGTTCAGCGACAGAAACCGTGATGGAGAAGCCGCTTGTGAGTATGAATTTTGCTGTAACCCGGTGGACTACCTTCCAGAGGCACGAGGACGGTGCCGTTCTGGAAACACGTGCGTGCGACGTGTTCGAGTTCGAAGGCGACCGCATCAGGCGTAAGGACACCTACCGCAAGATTTCCACTCCCGTTACTGCTTCCTAGAAGTTACAACGCAGAGGAAATAGCTGAATGTTGCGGGTTGGGTTGCGGTCGGATCCGCAACGTGATCGCTCTGACGCCACTGACAAGTGTCGGAGCGCGGACCTGCCCGGAGTTGGGGTAGTAGATTGGGCGACCGTCCCGCAATGAGCGGGAGAACCGCATGGTCGCTTCGTCGAGTCGGCACCGACCGGTCGCCTCGCCGTGCCGGCGCTCGGCCACGGCGCCCTCGACTCCGGCTGCGAGAATACGGCCATTCACTCGTGTGGATGGCCGTATTCGTCTGTGCAGGTGCATGTTGCATCGCCGCCACAGGACGGTCACGCGGCCGATCGGCAGCGCGTTCGCGAGTAGCTCAGGCCTCCGCGACCCGAGTAGAACCCTTTCTAGTTTCTGGTAGTTCTACCGGGCCCACGGGTTCTTCGGCGTCCGTATGCGGAGCGCGGACGTGAGATGCGGCCAACTGGTTGTTTACAAAGGATTGTCCAGGCCAGTAGCTGCGCGACCCGGTTTCTCGAGCAGGGGCGCGAGCTGAGAATTGATCTCCGCGAACCTCTTGACTGCGAGACTATAAACGTTAATAGTAAGTGTGATGTAGCGCACTGAGAGAGCGAATCCGCTGCATGTCGCCCGCAGGACGAGCATCGGCTCGCTAGATGTAATGGTCCGAAACATCCTGGTAACCAACGTCATACAGTATCGGGTACTGGGTCGAACGCAGCACCTCGAAGGCGAAGGTTCGGGCCGCATTCGCGGCAACTCTCCTGGGCTTGGAAAATTCAGACAGCAGAGAAGTAGCAACGATCACACCACGAGAAAAGGCGAGATTGCGATGGCATTGGGCCGGAGTTACGACAACATCATCATCAACACCGACAGTTACAAGCATTGTCACTACCCGTTGTATCCGGCGGGGACGGAGTATGTGTCCAGTTACGTCGAGTCGCGGGGTGGGGAGTTCCCGGTGACGATGTTCGTGGGGTTGCAGGCCTTCCTTCGGGAGTATCTGCTGCATCCGATCACGCTCGAGGACATCGATCAGGCGGAGAGCATCACCCGTGAGCAGGGGATGCACTTCAATCGGGAGAATTGGCTGGGGATCCTCAACGATCACGGTGGGTTCTTGCCGGTGGAGATCGAGGCGGTGCCCGAGGGCCTGGTGATGCCGACCCGCAACGTGCTGGTGCAGATCATCAACACCGACCCGAAGTACTTCTGGGTGACGAGCTTCTTCGAGACCGCCCTGCTGCGTGGGGTGTGGTACCCGACCACGGTGGGCACCATCAGCTGGCTGGCCAAGCAGGTCATCAAGGAGGCGTTGGCCCGGACCTCCGATCACCCGGAAATTCTGCGGCACTGTCTGCACGACTACGGCGCCCGCGGGGTGAGCTCGCAGCAGTCGGCCGCGCTCGGTGGGTTGGCGCACCTGGTCAACTTCAACCAGAGTGACACCGTGCCAGGGATTCTCGCGGCGAAGGAGTACTACAACGCGGTGTCGCCGGCGAATTCCGGCCCGAACTCCGAGCACGCCGGTTTCTGTGCGTGGGGTCGGGAGAACGAGGCCGCGGCGATGCGGAACATGCTCGAGGTGCACGCACCGAGCGGGGTGGTGTTGCTGCTGACCGACACCTACGACCACGAGAATTCGGTCAAGAACATCATCGGCCGCGAGCTCGCCGATGTTGTTCGGAACTTTCCCGGACTGGTCGGGGTGCGCCCGGACTCGGGTGACGTGGTGCAGGTGACCGCGGAGACGACCGAGTGGTTGATGGACAGCTTCGGGTACACCACCAACAGCAAGGGTTTCAAGGTGCTGCCCGACTATGTGCGGGTGGTGCAGGGTGACGGGGTCAATCGTGACAGTCTCCCGCGGGTGTACGCCGAGCTCGAACGCCGCGGTTTCTCGGCGGAGAACGCGATCTTCGGTATGGGGGGCGGGCTGTTGCAGCACTGCAACCGGGACACGATGAACTTCGGGCAGAAGGCCAGTGCGGTGTGTGTCAACGGTGAGTGGCGGGGCATCGCGAAGGCGCCGACCGGTGATGCGATGAAGGCGTCCAAGCGTGGCCGCCTCGGGTTGCGGCTGTCGCAGGGTGAGTATCAGACGGTGCCGCGGGAGTCGATCTCGCCGGAGGAGAACATCCTGCAGCCGGTGTTCCGTAACGGCAAGTTGCTGCGGAAGTGGGATTTCTCCGAGCTGATCGAGCGCAGTGAGCGGGAGGTGCCGGAGAGCTATTACGCCGATGCCATCGCACCCCTGCACAACGACGCTGAACTCGCACTCTCCTGAGAGCTGCCGGCGACCGGGCGCAACCTTCACAACGCCCTGGCCGCCGGCTCCCGGGCAGCCTTGTAACTCGTTCCACACACAGTTAGGTTCACAGCACGATGACTAAGCTGCACGTCTTCGACATGGACGGCACCCTTCTGCAGTCCACTGCTTCGATCGAGATCTCGAGAGCGGTCGGAGAACTCGCTGCGGGCGAGCTGATCGAGCAATCCTGGTTCAAGGGCGAGATCAGCGATGTGCGTTTCTGGGAACTCTGCCTTCCGCTGTGGGAAGGGCTCAGCGAGGCGGACATCGATGACGCGTTCGCCGCGTCCCCGTGGATCGGCGGCGTGGTCGAAGTCTTCGCCGATATCCGCAACCGTGGCGAATACAGCACCGTCATCTCTCAGTCACCCCAGTTCTTCGTGGAACGTCTGACCGGGTGGGGTGCTGATTCGGCGTTCGGCGCGCAGGTGGCCTTGAGGAGCGAGGTCGGCCCGGAGAGTCTCCTCAGCGCCGAGGACAAGGTCTCGATCGTCAGCAAGCTACTCGCGGAGTATGGGCTCGCCGAAGGGGACTGCGTCGCTTACGGCGACTCCACGTCCGACATCCCGCTGTTCGGAAAGCTTCCGAACACGGTGGCCGTCAATGCGAGCCCCCGGGTCCGTGAGCTTGCGACGATCGAGTACGAGGGGTCCGATCTCCGCGGTGCATACGTCCTCGGCCGAGGACTGCTCTGACCGGCGTCGCCGCACGTCGAAGACAGGCACATCAGTAGTACCTTCCACCAATACGACAGTGAGGTCCTTGAACGGTGGCCGCCTTGAGAAGCATCCCGACAAGGAGTGGTGTGGACAGCGCTACGTCCGTGGGTACCGCAACGAGCATGCCGATGAATTACGGCAAGCGGTTGAAACTGTTTTCCGGTCGGGCCAACCCCGACATCGCGAAAGCGATCGGTGCCGAGCTGGACGTGGGGCTGAGTCCGGTTGTGCTGAAGACTTTCTCGAACGGGGAGGTGTACTGCCGGTTCGAGGAGTCGATCCGCGACGCCGACGTCTTCATCGTTCAGCCGACATGTACCAATGCTGATACCGGGGTCACCACCAATGACGCACTGATGGAGCTGATGGTGATGATCGACGCCGCAGTGGCTGCCAGTGCACACCGCGTCATCGCCGTCACGCCGTGGTACGGGTACTCGCGGCAGGACAAGCAGAGCGCCCCTCGAGAGCCGATTTCCGCGCGTATGGTCGCCCGGATGCTCGAATCGGCGGGAGCAGACCGACTCCTGGCGATGGATCTGCATGCCGGACAGCTCCAGGGCATGTTCAAGATCCCGGTGGACCACATGACGGCAATGAGGTTACTCGCTCAGTATTTCATCGATCTCGAGATGGAGGACCTCGTTGTGGTGGCACCCGACGCCGGCCGGGTGAAGCTGAACAAGAGTTTCGCCAAGTGCGTCGGCGCCGATCTCGCGATTCTCGACAAGGAACGCCCGAGACATCAGGTCGCCGAGATAGGTCACGTGATCGGAGATGTTCGGGGCAAGACCGCGATCATCGTCGACGACATGATCGATACCGCCGGCACGCTCCGTGCTGCGGGGGAGATGGTGATGAGGGCAGGAGCGTCGAGGGTGTTCGCCGCAGCGACCCACCCGGTGTTCAGTGGCCAGGCCTACGACAACCTCGCCGCATCGCCGTTCGAAGAGATCGTCGTGACCGACACGATCGCACTGTCGCCCCAGGCACCGGCGAACGTGCGCGTGCTGTCCTGCGCCGGCGTCCTCGCCGACTCGATCAGCCAGGTCTTCCGAGGCGGATCCGTCAGCGAAGTGTTCGGCAGTGAGTACCAGTTGTTCTGATCGATCGAAGTGGGAGCCGCCGAGCCGCGCTCGGGGGGTTCTCATCACACGGTAGAGGCGTAGAGAGCATCCCACCATGAGTCTCGATGTAGGTACGAAGTCAACAATCCACCAGCTCGGCACCACGAGGAGCGCCCTCGATGCACTGTCCGTCGATGACGCGACCGTCCTCACCCGTCCCCTTCCGGAGCTGATGGAACGGGCAGCTGCACTGCGCGACGCGCTCTTCGGCACGAGGGTGACGTACTCGCCGAAGGTCTTCATCCCGTTGACCTCACTGTGCCGCGACGGGTGTGGCTACTGCACCTTCTCCCGCTCACCCGCACGCGCGGAGGCGCCGTACCTCACGCCCGATCAGGTGCTCGCGATCGCGGCGCAGGGGGCGCAGGCGGGATGTCACGAGGCGCTGTTCACGCTGGGGGAAGAGCCCGAAGACCGATACGACGTCGCGGCCCAATGGCTGGCCGATCACGGCTATAGCTCCACCGTCGAGTACCTGGCCGCAATGTGCCGGCTCGTGACCGCGGAGACGGGATTGCTGGCGCACTCCAACGCCGGAGCCCTCGCACCGGATGCTCTGTCGCTGCTGCGGACGGTCAGCCCCGGCCAGGGCATGATGATCGAGTCGTTGAACCCGACGCTGATGGCCCACCGCGGTGCGCCCGACAAGACACCGGAACGCCGACTGGCCACGCTGGAAGCCGCGGGCGAACTAGCGATTCCCTTCACGACCGGGATCCTCGTCGGCATCGGAGAGTCCCCGCAGGACCGTGCCACGGCGCTGCGAGCCATCGCCGACCTGCACAGACGCTACGGGCATGTCCAAGAAGTGATCGTGCAGAACTTCATGCCCAAACCGGACACCGTGATGCGCAACGAACCCGCCTGCCCGCAGGACGAGTTCCTCCGCACGATCGCGATGGCGCGGTTGATCCTGCCGCCGGATGTGCACCTGCAGGCACCCCCGAACCTGTCGGAAGACTTCGGTCCGCTGCTCGATGCGGGGATCGACGACTTCGGTGGTGTGTCTCCGGTGACGGTCGACCACGTCAACCCGGAACGGCCGTGGCCCGCGCTCGACCGGCTCCGCGAGGTGACCGAACGCCACGGCAAATTCCTCGCACCCCGCCTCACCGTGTACCCCGAGTTCGCGCGCCGCCCCGAACAATGGATCGACCCCGGTCTGCGCTTTGCGATCATGGACCGGTCGGACGCCGAGTCGCTCGGCCGCGACGACCCGGGCGCGATGTTCCCCGAGAGCCACGCTGACGCGAAGAACGTCGGCACCGGGGCGGAAGTCGTCCAGATCGGTCGGCGCTCGACAGTGTGGAGCTCCGGGTCGGAGTTCGCGCCCACCGATCTGGTGCCGAGCCGCAGGCGAGGGTTCGGCGGCCCCGTCCGTGGCGTCCTCGACGGTATCGCCTCGGGGCAGGAACCGGGAGTGGACGAGATCGTCACCCTGTTCGGAGCTCGTGGGCGAGAGGTCGCCGAGGTCGCCGAGTTCGCTGATCACCTCCGCTTCAGGGCGGTCGGTGACGACGTGACATTCGTGCGGAACCGAAACATCAACTACACCAATGTCTGCACCTTCAAGTGCACCTTTTGTGGGTTCTCCAAGGGACCGTTGTCGCTGAACCTGCGCGGCAAGCCGTACCTGCTGACCCTTCACGAAGTCGCCGGCCGTGTCCGGGAGGCGTGGGATCTCGGGTGTACCGAGGTCTGCCTACAGGGCGGCATCCATCCGTCCTTCGACGGCGACTACTACATCGACGTCTGCCGCGCGGCGAAGGAAGCAGCGCCCGACATCCACGTGCACGGCTTCACGGCCCTCGAGGTCACCGAAGGGGCCAAGCGGCTCGGTGAGCCGCTCGAGAAGTACTTACAGCGATTGGTCGAGGCAGGACTGAAGTCGCTACCGGGCACCGCCGCCGAAATCCTCGACGACGACGTCCGGGCAATCCTCTGCCCGGACAAGATCGACACCGAGGAGTGGCTCGAATGTCACCGCGTCGCCCACTCGATGGGCCTGACGTCGAACGTGACGATGATGTTCGGAACCGTCGAGGAGCCCGTGCACTGGGCGCGCCACTTCCTCCGCACCCGAGATCTCCAGCGTGAGACCGGAGGGTTCACCGAGTTCGTCGGTCTTCCGTTCGTACACATGGCGGCTCCGATCTACCTCAAGCGAGGTGCGCGCCGCGGTCCGACCTGGCGAGAAGTAGTGCTGGTCCACGCGATTGCGCGAATCGTCTACGACGGCCTGATCGACAACGTGCAGGCGTCGTGGGTCAAGCTCGGACTCGACGGCGTTCGTCAACTGCTCCAAGCCGGAGTGAACGACGTCGGCGGGACGTTGATGGACGAGAACATCAGCCGCGCCGCCGGCGCCGCCCACGGCCAGCAACTCGACGAGAGAGACCTGGACGCGGTGGTGCAGGGAATCGGCCGACGCCTGCGACGGCGCACGACCAACTACCTGACGCCTCCCACCCACCAGCTCGATCTGCACGGTGCGCCGACACACTCACCAGAGGTGATCCTCAGATGACAACAACAAGAACCACTTCCGCTCCTTCGAAGCCGATCCCCTATATCTACGACGACAGCGAACAGCTCGCCGGTGACGTCGCGTCGAGGTTGCTTTCGAACCTTGCCCAGGCGCAGAAAGAGCGCGCCTACGCGTCGCTGGTGCTCACCGGAGGACGAACCGGGACAGCGGTGCTCGAGAGACTACGCACCGCCCCGAATCGCGACATCGTCAACTGGCATCGAGTGAACTTCTTCTGGGGCGACGAGCGCTTCGTGGCCCGACACCACCCCGACCGTAACGAGAAGCAGGCGCGCGAGGCCCTACTGGACCACCTGCCCGTGGACCCGAGCCGTGTGCACGTCATGGCGCCCTGCGACGGCGGCTTCGGCAATGACGCCACCGCAGTGGCAAACGCCTACCAGGCGCTACTCTGCGCGTACGGTCGCCTGGACAGGACGCCTCTGTTCGACATCTGCCTCCTCGGGATGGGCGAGGAAGGTCACGTCGCCTCGATCTTCCCGGACTCACCGGCAGTGCTGGAGAAGCAGCGTGAAGTGGTGGCGGTGTACAACTGCCCGAAGCCGCCGAGCACCCGGATTTCGCTGACCCTGTCGGCGATCACGCGCTCCCGCGAAGTGTGGCTGATGACTACCGGCGACGCCAAGGCGTCTGCAGTCGCGACGCTGATGGAGGGGGTGACGCCCCAACTGTTACCAGCAGCGGGGGCGCTGGGTTCGCACGCGACCCGGGTGTTCCTGGACGCGGCCGCAGCGAGCCTGCTGTCCAACTGCGCAGACCTCCGCGCCTCGGCGCGATAACTGACGATGTGAAAAGACCCACTCGAGAATCCGAGTCTTGTAATGACGAATCCGCATCGCATCGACCTGATAATTCCGGTCAAGTCACTCAACGAGGCGAAAACACGACTCCGCGGCGCGGTTGACGGCGGTACCGGAAAGATGAACGCACACAAGAGGCTGGTCCTGGCGATCGTGCTCGACACGGTTTGCGCTGCGCTGCGGGCACAAGTGGTCGACTCTGTGCTCGTCGTCACGCCGGACCCGGTCGTGGCTCGCAGCGTCGAACGGCTCGGTGCACGCGTACTGGGAAACGAACCAGCCGGCGGACTGAACGCGGCATTGAACCACGGCGCGGCCCTGTTGGAGCGGGAACGCCCGGGCCGAGTGGTAGGGGCGTTGCCCGCGGATCTTCCGGCGCTTCGGCATCGCGAATTGTCCGCATTCATCTCGGCTGCCGACGGCAGGCGTGCGTTGTGCGCCGACCGGGATGGAAAGGGCACAACGTTGCTGCTCTCGGCGGCGGGTAAAGGACTGTTCCCAGCCTTCGGAATTGGTTCGGCGCTCGCCCACCAGGCGTCGGGTGCCATAGTTCTCGAGGGCGAATGGCCTTCGCTGAGGTCAGACGTGGACACCGCCTCCGACCTGCGCACGGTCGGGGGGTTGGGATTCGGCGCCCGCATGGCTGCCCTGGGGTCGGCGTCCGAGTTCGCGTTCTGGGACAAACACGAGGCTGCAATGATCGACTTTGCCCGCCGCTGGCAGCCCTTCGGTGGCGGAACCTCAGATGACATATTCAGTACCTTCGGCGTGCCTCCGCGACCGTACTTCACGTAATTGACCGCACTGTTGTCGTCGAGCGTGACTCCTGAGCTCGCGGGACGACGACATCGTCGTGAATACGAGCAAGATCGTGTCCAAGGCAGAGGGACGAATCGTCGATGCGCCGACGGGAGCTGAGGATCGTGAGGCGTTCCGGGCGCTTCTGGTCGAGCAGGAAGCCGTTCGTGTCGTTGCCCGCAAGGGGTCCACCGTCATCACCGAGAACCGTCTGGGGATAGTGCAGGCCGCTTCGGGAATCGATGGGTCCAACGTCTTCTCGCACGAATTGGCACTACTACCCGAGAACCCCGATGAGAGCGCGCAGTCGATTCGGTCAGGGTTGCAGCATCTGCTCGGTGTCAGCGTGGCGGTGATCATCACGGACACGATGGGCCGCGCGTGGCGACGGGGACAAACCGACGCGGCGATCGGCAGCGGGGGCATCGCGGTTCTCCACGGCTACGCCGGTACCAGGGACGCGCAGGGCAACGTGCTGGAGGTAACCGAGGTGGCAGTGGCCGACGAACTCGCGGCCGCCGCCGATCTGGTGAAAGGCAAGGTGGCGGGAATCCCCGTCGCTGTTATTCGGGGACTGAAATCATCCGACGACGGGTCAGGTGCAACCGATCTGCTGCGTTCCGGCCACGAGGACTTGTTCTGGCTCGGCACCGCTGAGGCGCTGGCACAGGGCCGCCGTGAGGCTCAGTTGCTGCGGCATTCGGTTCGCGCGTTCAGCGGCAGGCCGGTTCACCCAGAGCTGATCACGCAGGCGGTCGCCGAATCCCTGACGGCACCAGCCCCGCACCACACACATCCCGTGCGATTTGTATGGCTGCGGTCGCACGAGGTACGCGCGAGACTCGTCGCCGCGATGCGCGAGCAGTGGCGGATCGATCTGACCGCCGACGGCTTGTCCCCGGAGCGGGTGGAGCGGCGAATCGCCCGTGGCAGCATTTTGTTCGACGCCCCGGAAGTCATCGTCCCGTTCTGTGTACCGGACGGTGCCCACGACTACCCGGACGCCCACCGTCGGTGCGCTGAGTCGACGATGTTCACCGTGGCCGTCGGCGCGGCGGTGCAAGGACTCCTGGTTTCCCTCGCCGCAAGGGAAGTGGGCAGTTGTTGGATCGGATCCACCATCTTTGCGCCGGAGATCGTTCGCACGGAATTGGGTCTGCCGTCGAACTGGAAGCCGCTCGGCGCCGTGGCGATCGGCTACCCCACCCGACCTCGGCATGTCCGTCCGCCCGCAGATGTGGCGGGGGCGCTCGTAGAATTGTGAGCTCGCACGAACGTCTGCCCACCGGCAACCCTTTGCAGCGTCCGTAACGCGCCGTCGCTCGGCCTCTTCAGGCTGGTGCCACAGCGAGACCGGCGACGCGGGTGAGCACGAGGGCACGGAATCGGTCGACATCCAGATCGACCGCCAGACGTGTACCCGACGTGGCACTCCCTACGGCCGTGGTGAGAGAGCCCGACAGCGTGCACACCGTCTGTCCGCGACCGACACCGACACCGGTCTCGACTTCGACTGTCGCGGTCTGCAATCGAACGATCGCAGGGTCGACGATCGTTGCGATCACCAAGGCGTCGTGCATGGGCCAGCCGTCCGCCTGAATGTCGCCGTAGCCTCGGATCATCGTTGCGAGGAGTGACCCGGTATGTGACCGCGCCTCGAGTATTGCGAGCGCTGTCTCGTCCAGGGTCGAGCGTCGCGTGACATCGAGTCCCAGCAGCCAGGTTTCGAGGTCCGAACATGCGAAGACACGTTGCGCTGCCTCGGGGTCGGACCAGATGTTGAATTCCGCAACCGGCGTGATGTTGCCCCGGCCGGTGCTCCCTCCCATGATCACCAGCTTGTCGATCCGGTCGATCAACTCGGGGTGCATGGCGACGAGCAGGGCGATGTTGGTCAACGGACCGATCGCCGCGATCGTCACGGACCGCGGTGCGGCCTCACGGAGCACCGAGGCGAGGAGTCCGACGGCGTGTTCCTCGGACAACGATCGGGTCGGCGCAGGAAGTTCGACGCCGCCCAGCCCGTTCTCGCCGTGCGGTGACGGCTGGTTGTGCATCCCGATGCGAACGAGCGCGCGCGTTGCGCCTGCCGCGACCGGAACGTCTTCCCTCCCGAATGCGCGCAGCAGCCGCAGCGCGTTGTCGGTCGCTTCCTCGACCGGAGCGTTTCCCGCGACCGTGGTGACGGCAAGCAGATCGACCTCTGGGCTCGTCACCGCCAGCGCCAGCGCCAGCGCATCGTCGATTCCTGGATCTGTATCGATGATCAATCGCACAGGCGCAGCCACTGTCGGTTCTCCTCAGGCTTCTCGGGGTCGGCAGACTGCGACCCGGATAGAAACGATAAAGGGTAGTCCGGCGCTCTGTCGCAGAATCCGAATTGTCACCTATGCACGAGATCCAAATGTCGTTTCTCTCGAAGTTGCGCATCGTACTGTGCGTAACATAAACGTTTCCACTGTAAGAGGCGCCGCAAAGTATCCGAGAAGCTCAGATTGCTGGAGCCCGGAATGCGATCGGTCCGGTCGCCGCGCAGACGGGATTCCTGATCTTTCAAGACGTGCTGACAAGATCTTGTGGGGTCCGGCTGCGGGAGTTGTCTTGTGTCGAGATCCCAGGTCTGCCGGGGAACTGGCTTGCTCACAACTGGGCCGTATTCCCCTACTGCCGAGCGCCACAGTCTGCTCACCGCCGGCCGGTGCCAAGGTGGTCGAGTCGCAGCCAACAGGGCTGACGGCACCTTGCCTCACTTCGTAGGGAACCACGCCGTGACCACCCCACATGCCTTCCCTTTTGGAGCCCACTGCCATCCATTCGTCCGGCGAGGTCCTCGATGACCTGCGCGCCCGCCTCACGCTGACCCGTCCGCCGCCGGGCGGGGGAATGGGGACTGGTCTTACGGCGTCCCGGCCAGCTATCTCCGTGGGTTGGGTGACTTCGGCAGGTCTCTCGAAGAGTCATGCGATGGCCGCCTTCATTGGTTTACGACACGCCGGTCCGATCCGATTCCGATTGAAGAATCATCTTCAAGAAGACCCAGTGTTGCGAAATGGGACACGAGTCACCTCATCCGTACTTCTAACCTTCTCAGGTGCGCAATCCGTGTGCATGTTCGGAACTGTTTCTTTCCCCCGCTCGAGGAGTGACCATGGCCTTGTTTGCTGTGATCTGGTCGTATACCACCGATGCCTCTGTCAAAGAGGCTGCGCATGCCGAACACCTGATTTTCGTCAAGGATGCCGCTGCCCGAGGCATGCTGCAGGAGGCCGGCGCCTGGGCCGACGGCGCCGGAGCCCTACTGGTATTCCAAGCGGCCGGCGAAGACGCTTTGCGTTCCTTGCTTGCGGAGGATCCTTACGTCAAGCAGGGTGTCGTCGTAGAGCAGCGCATTTACCAATGGAATCCAGTCATAGGCCCTCTCGTCGGCATCTAACGACAATGCGGCCCGCTCAGTCCCTGGTGGCTCGTTGTCGAGGTATCTTCACGGTTTTCCTGCGGTAAGTACTTGGTTGGCGGTGTTGGTCTAGACATGGTCTAGACCAACGGCGCACAGCGGGTGTTCCATCCGTTGATGAAGGCGCGGATCTTGGTGTTCAGCTCCGTGACGGAGCCGCAAAGTCCGCGGTGGATGGCCTGCCGTTCTTATTCCGAACCAACACCTCCACAAGCCTCATCCATGATGCCGGGGCGGGGGGTGAGATGCCACGAATACGGGGATTTTCGGCCGGCCACGCCCGGACTTCGGACTTCTCGTGGGTGGCGTAGTTGTCCGTCACCAGATGCAGCTCTCGCCCCGGCCGGGCGCCGGCGATGTGTTTGAGGAAGACGAGGAAACCTGACGGTGATGTCGCGGGCTGCGCAGCTCGGTGACCGTGCCGGTGGTGATGACTGGGGCGGGGAACAGGGTGAAGGTGCGGTGTCGGGCGTAGTCGTGAGTGTGCTTCCAGCCCGAGCCGATCCGCATCGACAGCGTCGGTGTGGTCCGATCCAGGGCCTGAATCTGCGATATTTGGGCCACACAAGCACGATTGCGTTCAACTGCGAACAGTGAGTTTCAAGCCGCGGCAGTAAAGTTACCTCTACTTCTATGACGGTTGATCTCTCAACCTACGCTCCCGACTTGTGCTGTAGCTCCAGCGAAGGTGACCGCTGCCAACCCGCACCCTTCCCGCTTGACAAACGACGTCGGAACTGCGGTGACGGGCATGCCTGCTTGTGAAGTCCAGGCTTCGAAGTCTCTGCGGTCAAGGCAGATTGGCGCGCGTGTGTCCCCAGGAATATGTTACGCAAGGTTGTAAGGCGAGCGCGGGTATGCCGCCAGGATCGACCATCTATGCCGCCCACCACCTCGATCCCGCTAGGTTTTGTCGTGCATTTTCCCGCTCGGCACAAGCCGAACCTTCTTATATAAGTAAACAATTCCCCTATTGTGTTTTTAGGGTTTGGGTGTCATGCTTGCCCTGCGAGGTGTTCCAGGTCACTTTGGGTAGTCGTTTCTGAAGCGGGTCGCAAGGTGGCTGGGGCGTCGGACGGCCCGCTGGCCATCGCCATCGCAGCGATTCGATTCCCTACGCCGCAGTAGATTTGCGAACAGGGAGCGGATGTCGTGAAGGTCGAGTCGCTGGGTGGGCGATGTCAGTCAGGGGTGCCGGCCAAAAGCGTCAGGTAGCAGCGAGTCTGATGCCTGTGAGTCTTCAAAACGCGCTGAGTACAGAACTTTTGAGGACCAGAGAGCGAACTTTCCCATCCCTCTCGACTACAGAACTGCCGAGAAAGTCTTTCGTACTGGCACGCCTGCCGCACAGCGCGGACGACTGATCAGGCAAATCAACTCCGCGCCGGGTGGTGAACTTCCAAACCAATTCTGCGCCTACACAGATCGGGGAACAAAGATGTCCATAAACGTGGACCACCCAGCATTGTCGTCGTCGATCGCCGACGGGAGAACGTTGTATATCGCAGGTCGATGGAGTGCTGCCACCGACACTTTCGAGCGGGTAGATCCCTCCGATCTCGGCCGCGTGACGGGAATCTACGCTTCGGCGACTCCCGGCAATGTCGAGAGTGCGTACGCGGCCGCCGCCGGTGCTCAACCAGCGTGGTCCGAGACGACAGCGATTCAGCGGTCGGACTTTCTTCGTTCTGCCGCTGACCTTTTGGAAAGCCGCGTTCACGACGCTGCGCTGACGATCACCGCGGACATGGGGAAGGCGATCCGCGACGCACGCGCCGAGGTCCTGCGAAGTGTCGCCATTCTCCGCTACTACGCCGGTGAGATCCTGCAGCCCAGTGGAGAGACGTACCCCAGTGCTGATTCACACACGATGCTGATGACGGTGGAGGAGCCGCTCGGCGTCGTTTGTGCAATCACGCCGTGGAACTTCCCCTTCGCGCTTCCGGCATGGAAAATCGCGGCGGCAATAGGTTTCGGGAACGCAGTTGTGTGGAAGCCCGCCGAACCGGCCTGCGGATCCGCAGTGTTCCTGACGCGGATCCTCGCAGAAGCCGGGTTGCCCGCGGGTGTCCTCAATCTGGTGACAGGCAGCGGTAGAACGCTTTCGGCGGCACTCACCGGGAACGCGCGACTCGCAGCCTTGACATTCACCGGTTCGGGTGCAGTCGGGTCGCGACTACGTCAGGCCGTCGCCGATCGCAACGTCAAGGTCCAGCTCGAGTTGGGCGGCAAGAACCCGTCCATTGTTCTCGCCGACGCCGATGTCGAGGATGCAGCGCTACAGATCGTGAAGAGCGCGATGCTCCACACCGGGCAACGCTGCACAGCGACGAGCCGGGTCTACGTCGACCGCACTGTCGCTCTCAGACTACGAGAACTGCTGGTGAAGCACGCTGACGCGCTCGTCGTCGGTGATCCGTACGACGAAGCCACCGACATCGGGCCCCTTGCCTCGGTGGAGCAACGTGACACGGTGGCCGGATACCTGCGACTCGCTCGTGACGAGAACGCCGAATTCCTTACGGGAAGGGAGTTCGATTCCGACACTTGCTATATCGCACCAACAGTCCTGGCCGGAGTGTCGGAGGCGAGCAGGCTCGTCAGGGACGAGATCTTCGGGCCAGTCGTGACCGTGCAGGAGGTCGATGGATTCGACGGTGCGCTGAAGGCCGCAAACGACACGGACTACGGCCTGTCCTCTGGAGTGTTCACCAGAGACATCGCGACGGCGATGACCTTCATTCGGCGCACACAATCGGGGTTGGTGCACGTCAATCGCGAGACGAGCAGTGTCGAGCCACATGTGCCGTTCGGTGGCCTCAAAGGCTCGAGCAGCATGAACAGAGAACAGGGCAAGGCCGCACGTACTTTCTTCACAACCACCAAGACTGCGTATGTCCGCTGGACCTAGAAGCTGCACCGGACGAGCTTCCGCATTCAGCGGCTCACAGTCTGCGACACAGACCGCAATCGACAAACCCCCAAGTAGCCCTCGGCATCTAGAGGAGACCAACATGAGCACTGCCGCTCCAGCCGTGACCGAAGTACTCGACGTTCTCGTTGTAGGAGCCGGATTCGCCGGGCTGTACCAGCTCGAAAATCTGCGGAGTCGAGGCTATTCGGTGAAAGTAGTCGAGGCGGGTGAGGGTCTGGGCGGAATCTGGCACTGGAACCGCTACCCGGGTGCCCGAGTGGACAGCGAAGGTCCCATCTACCAGTTCACGCGCCCCGACCTATGGGATGAATTCGCGTTCTCCGAGCTCTACCCCGGAGGTGACGAACTGCGCCGCTACTTCAAGTACGTCGACGCGAAGCTCGATCTGAGCAAGGACATCTACTACGACACTCGGGTCGCTTCCGCCGAGTTCGACGATTCGGCGAACACCTGGACCGTGACCGCGGAGAACGGAAGCACTTTCGTCTGCAAGTACTTCGTTCTGTGCACCGGATTCGCGGCAAAGCCGATCTTCCCGAAGCTCCCGGGAATGGACAGCTTCGCAGGGATCAACCACCACACCGGTTTGTGGCCTGAAGGCGGAATCGATTTCGCAGGAAAGCGAATCGCCATCATCGGTACCGGCGCCAGCGGTGTGCAGGTCGCTCAGGAGGCGTCGAAGGAAGCCGCACAGCTGACCATCTTCCAGCGCACCCCCGTTCAGGCGCTCCCGATGCGACAGCGCCAGCTCACCGACGAGGACAACGCGAAGATCAAGTCCGATCTGGCGGTCAGATTCAGTCGTCGTGCGGCGTCATTCTCCGGCTTCGACTTCGACTTCATACCCAAGTCGGCCCTCGAGGTGAGCGACGAGGAGCGAACCACAACTTATGAGCGACTGTGGGAGTATGGTTTCGAGTTCTGGCTCGGAACGTACCAAGACGTCTTCGTCGACGATGACGCAAACGACACGGCCTACGAGTTCTGGCGTAACCGGACGCGTGCCCGGATCAAGGACCCGGTCATCGCCGAGAAGCTGGCGCCGATGACGAAGGCGTACCCCTTCGGCGTGAAGCGCCCCTCGCTGGAGCAGACGTACTACGACATCTTCAACCAGGACAACGTGCGTCTCGTCGATCTGCACGAGGACGCGATCGAGACGATCACGCCCACCGGGCTGAAGACCACATCGGAACAGCACGAGTTCGACATCATCGTCTATGCAACGGGCTTCGACGCCGTCACCGGTGGCCTGACCGCCATCGACATTCGCGGCACCGACGGTACGTTGCTCAGGGACAAGTGGTCGAACGGTGTGCGGGCAAACCTCGGGGTCGCAACGGCAGGATTCCCCAACCTGCTGTTCCTCTACGGACCACTGAGCCCGTCGGGCTTCTGCAACGGGCCAAGCTGCGCCGAGATCCAAGGTGACCTCATCGTCGACACCATCGACTACTTGCGGGACAACGGATTGAACCGTATCGAGTCCGAGGCGGACGCGGATGCTGCCTGGTCCGATCACGTCGCCGAGCTGACGGCCGAGGCGCTCTACGACAAAGCCGACTCCTGGTACATGGGTGCCAACGTCCCGGGTAAGCCGCGGCAGTTGCTGAACTACCCCGGTGGTCTTCCCCTCTACCTGGCCAAGTGGGACGAGATCGTGTGTGCGGGATACAAGGGCTTCACGCTTTCCTGAGCAGTCGATTTTGCCTCCCTCGAGCAGTGATGAAAGTGAGCAACACATGTCCGTGAGCAAAGAATCCCTGTTCCTCAACGACCTGTACGCTTCGTGGCTTACCCGGTCCGAAGGAATGGACCTCGCCAGTCAGCGAGATATGTTCGAAGAGTGGCATCTTCCGACCATCGAACCCATCGACGTCACATATGAGGAAGTGACAGCCAACGGTGTGCCGGCAACGTGGGCGAAGCCTTTGGGGGCCGCCGAGGACCGCGTGATCGTCTTCACCCACGGTGGCGGGTTCGTGACAGGTTCACGGTTCTCACACCGCAAGCTTGCGGCACACCTCGCCAAACTGGCGGGTGTTCACGCCCTGATCGTGGACTATCGGCTCGCGCCGGAGCACAAGCACCCGGCCCAACTCGAAGACTGCATGGCCGTCCACAAGTGGCTCCGCACGCAAGGTTACAAGGCGGAGTACACGGCGACTGTCGGCGACTCGGCGGGTGCCAACCTCGCGATCTCGACAGCGTTCGAACTCGCGAGCTCGGAACTTCCCACTCCTGCTGCCGTCGTCACGCTTTCGCCGTGGCTGGATATGGAGATCAAGGGGTTGACGGTCGAATCGAACGACGCGGTCGACGTATTGGCCAAGCGGGCGGTTCTGGAAATGATGCGGGAGATGTTTCTCTCAGAACCCGCAGATGCAACGGACCCGCGGGCGAACCCACTGCTCAACGACTTCACCGATTTCCCTCCGGTGTACGTATCGGTCGGAGGCTATGAGACGCTGCTGGACGACTCACGTCGGTTGGCCGAATTGATCGAGAAGGTGAGTGGCGAGGTCGTGCTCGACGTGGTCGATGAGCAACAGCATGTATTTCACTTCAACGCGGGGCGGGCACCCGAGGCGGATCAAGCGTTGAGCCGGATTGCCCAGTGGCTGCGACTCGAGTTGGGCCTCGCCTGAAGTCCGCCCGCGCCGTGTGCGTATGAACGCGAAGGTTCTCGGCGGCAAGAGGTGAAGGTGTTCGTCGGCGGCGGTCTACACGGGTCTGGACCGCCGCCGACGAGTTCGTTCGCGTGCCGGTCGGGTACCAGTCGAACGATCGATCCGCAGTGAAGTTAGGGGAAATACACCCATGGATAGTCCAGTCCTCGTCCAACGCGACGGGTTCATCGAGACATGGACGATTAATCGACCGGCGCAGAGCAATCCTATTTCCGGGATGGAGGTGGTCGACGCATTGGTCGCCTGCGTCGAGGCGGTCAATGCCGACTACGGTGTGCGAGCTGTCATCGTCACCGGTGCCGGTTCGACGTTTTCCGCCGGCGGCAACGTCAAGGACATGGCGAATCGTCGCGGATTGTTCGGGGGGAAGCCTCACGAACAGCGGGATGGCTACAGAGCTGGGATACAACGGATTCCGCGGATCATGTACAACTGCGACGTACCTCTCATCGCAGCAGTGAACGGTCCTGCAATCGGTGCCGGATGCGACCTCGCCCTCATGTGCGACCTTCGCATTGCCAGCAGTAAGGCCTTCTTTGCAGAGAGCTTCGTCAAGCTGGGAATCATCCCGGGTGACGGTGGCGCGTGGCTGCTGCCCAAGGCCGTCGGGATGGCGCGGGCGGCAGAGATGATCTTGACGGGCGACCGCGTCGACGCGGTCAAGGCACTCGAGTGGGGATTGGTCTCCAGTGTCGTTGCGCCGGACAAGCTGCTCGACGAAGCTCGCGCGCTCGCCGGCCGGGTGGCCGCCAATCCGCCACACTCGGTACGGATGGCCAAGAGGCTCCTCCGCGAGGGACAGCACCAAAGCCTCGACAGCCTCCTCGAATTATCCGCTGCCATGCAGGCGCTGGTTCAGCAGACGACCGATCACACGGAGGCAGTCAACGCCTTCATGGAGAAGAGAACTGCCGCCTTCACCGGCGAGTGACGTGCCCGAGAAACCGAAGAACTCCGTGGATGCGAATTGGATGCTTCCACGGAGTTCTTCTTTCAGGTCTGCTCGCGAAACTGGTGCCCTTCTGGTGGCGCCTGGGCACTTCAGCGGGTGATGAGGCCCCAGATATTCTCGCAACCTGCTTCGAGAGCGGCGGTAGTCAAGGTGTCGTCCCAGTAGTGGACGGATCCGAATTCCGAGCGCCACGCCAGGGCGGGTTGGGTGAATTCGTGCAGCCTGTGCTCGCGGGTGGTGCCGATCGCACCGTGCACCTGGTGGGCGTTACGGACGACGACCGATGCCGCGTGTCCAGCACATGACCGGGCGACGGCAATGAGGAGTTCGAGGTTCTCACTCGACCACTGCGTGCGGACCGCTTCCGTCAGTGCTGCTTCGGTCGCTGTTCGGGCGAGGGAAGCTTCCGCTGCCATGTCAGCCACCAGGTTCTGAACGGCTTGAAATCTGGCCAGTGGGCGTCCGAATTGCACTCGCTCGGTGGTGTGGGCGACGGAGAGATCGAGGATGCGGTCGAGGGCGGCACACACCTGGAGCGCTCGGATGAGGGCGCCCCGCAAAAAGAGTTGTCGGATCGCCGAGTCCGACACTGGGGTGCCCGACAATGCGATCGTGTCGGCGGAAACGACGTCGCGGGGTTCGTCGGCGAGGTTGGACCCGGAGGTGATGTCGAAGAAGGTTGACTCGAGGTCGGCGACGACGTACGTGTCGTTCTTCCGCCAGACCGTGACGATCTTGTCTGCCTGGGATGCCCACGGCACGCCGCGGGCGACGCCTTTCTCGTCTAGTACGCATGCGGTGAGGCGCGCTTTATCCATCGGTAGGCCGGCTTCTTCGAGGAGCCAACCGGCGAGCAGGTCGTGTTCGGCGAGAGGAATCCGGACCCCGTGCGATGCCGCGGCGCGCAAGAGTTCCGCGGCCTCGTACCAGCCTGCGCCGCTGCCGCCGGTCTCTTCGCGGCCGGTCAGCCGGACAAGACCCAGTTCGTCGAGTTGTGCCCACAGGGAGGGATCGCACGTGGCGATACCGTCCTTGGGCCCGTTCCGTTCCCGGTGATCGGACAAGACCGCGGACATCATGTCGGTGAGGTCCGCGTCGACCGTGGTTGGTGCGTGCATCAGCGCATCCCCAATCCCCGCGCGATCACGCCGCGCAGAACTTCGTTGGTGCCGCCACGGAGAGTAAATCCCGGGCGTTGGACGATGGCGTCCTCGAGCATCGAGGTGTACCGAGGAGGCGAAGTTTCATCGGTGAGGAGGTCGGCGAAGTCGGCTATGTCGCCTTCGGTGGACGTCCCGAGGACCTTGACCACGGCTGCGGCGGTGTCGGCGGGTTCGTGGCGCTCCAGTGCGCCCGCCACTCCGGTCGACATCTGGTGCAGACCGGCGATCCGTCCGAAATACCGGCCCAGATTCGAATGCCGCGGCAAGGTTCCCTGCTTCATCTGTTCGGCGGTCTTCGCGAGCAGGACGAACGTCGACAGGAATCGCTCCGGGCCGCTGCGCTCGAAGCTGAGTTCCGAGGTGACCTGCTGCCACCCGTTGTCGATGGTGCCGAAGACCATCTCGTCCTCGACGAGGACCTCGTCGAGGAGGACCTCGTTGAAGTGGTGCTGCCCGTTCATCGACACGATCGGCCGGATGTCGACCCCGGGGGCGTGCAGATCGACGATGAACTGGCTGAGGCCATCGTGTCGATGTGCCGGATCGAGTTGGGCGGTGCGGGCAAGGCAGATGAACGCGTCAGCGCGATGAGCACCGGAGGTCCAGACCTTGACTCCGGTAATGGACCACCCTCCGTCCACTCGGGTGGCCTTTGTGCGCACACTGGCCAAGTCGGACCCGGAATCCGGCTCGCTCATACCGATACCGAAATAGCATTCTCCGCGCGTGATCGCCGGCAAGAACTTGTGCTTCTGGACCTCGGTGCCGTACTTCAGCAGCGACGGGACGATCTGCCGGTCGGCGATCCAGTGGGCGGCGACGGGGGCGCCAGCGGCGAGCAACTCTTCGGTGACGACGAATCGTTCGAGGTGGCGGCGGCCGTGGCCGCCGTACTCGGCCGGCACGGTCATGCCGAGCCATCCGCGGGCGGCCAATGCACGTGTGAAGTCTTCGTCCCAGCCGGTCAACCAGGAGTCGACCTGTCGGCCGATCTTGCCTTCACTGAGTTGCTCGGCAAGAAACTCACGGACTTCGGTCCGCAAGTCGTCCATGGCGTGTGGGTCGCTGGAGACCGGGGGCACCAATCTGAGGTTGGTCATGAGGTTCTTCCATTCAGGAGGAGGTGGGCTGAGGCGACGTCGCCGTCACGATGGATGCATCGGCCAGCGCATGGACGCGGTCGGCGGAGTAACCGAGATCTTCGAGGATCGTGAAGGTGTCCTCACCGAGCAGGGGAGGGTGTCGGCTGAACGAAATCGGTGTGCGCGACATCGCGAACGGAGTGCAGGTGGCGTAATACTCGCCTTCGGTGGGGTGTTCACGCTTGGTGCTCAATCCCTGGTCCAGGACGTATGCGTTCTCGTGTGCGTGGGCGAGATCGAGTAGGTCGGACGCGGGAATTCACTGTGTCTGACACAAGTTCAACCATTCCCGCGTGGTCCGGCTCGGGACGGCCTCACGGATCGCCGAGTGAAGTTCGCCCATGTGGGTGTGGCGGTCGTTCACCGAGGCGTAGCGGGGGTTGTTCACCAGATCGGCGCGGCCGGCGATGACGATGTAGCGCCCGACGACCTTGTCGGCGATGACGTATGGGGCATAACGACTCTTTCGCTGTGACAGGAAGCACTTCAAGGACTATGTCAGCCGGAGCACTTTTCCGCAATAAAAGAGTTGATTACAGATATAAGTAAGATAGAGTGGTGGTGACCGCTCGGATGGAGCAGTGCCCGTAGGGAGAATGTGCCGTGACGCAACCAGAGGACGCCCTCAATGTTCGAGGCCGCAGTCGCCATCGAACCGTGGACCGCATTGCTGCGATTCTCGAGCTCGTAGCCCGCTCCCGCACCGGACTCACCTTGAGTGGGATGGCCAAAGAGCTCGACGCGCCGATCAGTTCGACGCAAGGTCTCGTCAACGGCCTCGTTGCGACGGGTTATCTCGAGGAGCACGAGCGACGGTACTTGCTCGGCAGTGCCCCGTATCTACTCAACCGCCTCGCGGGGCGGCAGCCCGTCTCGACGGTCACGCACGCCGACCTCGAAGACGTCCACGCGAGTTCCGGCTTGACGACCGTGCTGTCGATCGCCGTCGGTCCGAACATCTTCTACGTCGACTACTGCTCTTCCGACCCACGGTTCGCGTACCTCGCCGAGAACTACGTGAGGCGATCGCTCATCCGTACCTCCGGCGGCTGGATACTGCTTGCCGGGATGGAGAAGCGTGACCTCTGGGCGTACATCCAGACTCTGCCCGACGAGGATCGCGACACTGTCGAGCGGTTCTTCGCTGCCTTACCGGAGATCGAACAGACCGGAATCTGCGCCTCCCCCAACGAGTCGACCGACGGCGACGGTGTCTCGGTCGCGGTTCGTGAGAACGGCAAGACCGTCGCCGCCGTCGGTGTCATCGCACCACACACCGTGATCACGAAGGAGCGCGACAGGCTGGTCGCGCTCTTGGAGCAAGGTGCCCGGAGTTGGTCCGATCGCAGCGTACGGCCGTAATGCAGCCGACCCGGGGCACCGTGGTCAGCCGGCGAACTGCTTGCCGAGGAATTCGACGACGGCACCGTGCAGTTCAGCGCTGCGCGGAATGGCACCGGACATCCAGTACACGGCATGGACAAGGCCTTCATACAGTTCGACCTGCACGGGGACGCCCCGGTCGGCCAACCTCCGGCCGTAGTCCAGGCCCTCGTCCCGAGTGACCTCGTATTCGTTGAGCAACAGCAGAGTGGAGGGAAGCCCCGACAGATCCGCGGTCTTGGCCGGGGAGGCGTACGGATTCTCGGCGTCTTCCGGGGTGGCCAGGTACTGCTCCCAGAACCAGTCGATGGCTGCCGTGGTGACCAAGTACCCCTCGGCGTTCTCCTCGCGCGACGGGAATCGTGCCGTGCCGTCGATGACCGGATAGATCAATACCTGAGCGCGCAGTGCCGGGGCGCCGGTGTCGCGTGCCCGGAGGGCTGTGACCGCGGCCAGGTTGCCTCCGGCGCTGTCACCCATGACGGCTACGCGCGTGCCGTCGCCACCGAAGTCGGCTGCGTGCTCGACGACCCAGTTCAGTCCGGCGAACGCATCTTCGGGTGCGGCAGGAAACTTGTGCTCGGGAGCCAGCCGGTAACTCAGTGCGGCCACGACGACTTTCGCATCGGCGGCGAGCGCGCGACATGGCTGCTCGGTGACGTCGAGGCTGCCGGCGACCCAGCCACCGCCGTGGATGTACACCACGATCGGCAGAGGTGTTTCGGACTCCGGGATGTAGAGACGCACTGCCTGGTCGCCACCGGGGCCGGGGTAGACCGTGTCGACGACACGAGCGACGTCCGCCTTCGGTGCCTGGAGGCCGCTGAAGGACTCGACGACCTCACGGACTTCAGCAATGCTCATCTGCTCGAACGACTTCAGTCCCTGCTCGTTCAAAGTGTCTATCAAATTCTTGACCGCAGGATCGAGTGCCATGGTGTTCTCCTTCATGTCATGAGCAAGTCTGTTCAGCCGGCAGGTGGAGCCACACTATGGGTGCGTTCGGCGCGGGGAGTGTCCGAAAATCACACACGCATCCGCGCCCCCGGTGTCACAGGCGTGTGTTTCACAATCGGACACGCCGACGCCCTGCGGTTCTAGTTTGATTCGGAGTGATCAACAGACGGCTGGAATTTCAGCGTCGCCGACAGAGAGGAACGGCAGTGAACGCGATTGCAGCGATCGAAGGAAGCGGTGACCATCGGGTCCTGGTGTTGCACGGCTGGGCGCTGGACAGCAGCGTATGGCTCACCGCCCGAGCCCGGACGGATCAGTCCCGCTTCACCTACGCGTACCTCGACTTTCCGGGATACGGGGTCAACCGGCCCGAAGCACCGGCCGACGGAATCGACGGGATGGCCGCGGTCGCCCTCGACGCCGCCGATCAGCTCGGATGGTCGACCTTTTCCGTTCTCGGACATTCGATGGGGGGCACCACAGCGCTTCGGGTGGCGACCCTCGCACCTGAACGCGTGACCTCGGTCGTCGCACTGACGCCCGTCTCCCCGGCAGGTACCCCTCTCGACGAAGCGACCTACGGTTCCTTCGCCGGGGCCTGGGCAGACCCGGGTGCAGCCATCCGTGGCGCACTGGCACCACACATCGACGAGACAGATCTGAAGAACCTCGTCGACCGCAACCGCTCGACGATGGACCAGGCAACCTGGGAGTCCTACCTGAAGAACTGGACCAGTCCCGACTTCCTCGACCAGATGGGCACCTACGAAGGGCCTACCACCCTGATCGTGGGTGAGAGCGACCCGTTCGTCACCGCCGACTACCTCGGGGACACGTTGGCGGCCTTGAAGAACGGGAACCTGAAGACCGTTCGGGGCAAAGCCGGGCACTACCCCATGGTGGAGAACGCTCCGGAGACGGTGGCGTTGTCGGAGCAATCTCTGTACTGATCTGACCGGGAACGCAATCCGGGTTCCGACATGCCACGTTCGAATCACAAATCCAGGGAGGATTCTCACCATGTTGAATCACGTTGTGACATTCAAATGGAAGGAGGACATCAGTGACGAGCACATTGAGTCCTTTCACGAAGCTCTGAGCGCAGTCTCGGAGAAGATTCCGGAGGTCGTGGAATACCGTTACGGAAGGGATCTGGCCCTCAAGCCCGGCAGCGGCGACTACGCAATCTCCGCGACCTTCGAAGACGTTCCCGACTTTCGCACATACCTGGCACATCCCGATCATGTGCGCCTCGTCAAGGAATTCATCTCGGTGATGGCCGAATCGTATTCGTCCGTTCAGATCGAATTCGCCTCGCGATAGGCACGACCGGACCGTCGTTCGTCGAACGACGGTCCGGTCGACGGTGTCGCTCGTTTCCGAAAGTTGTGATCCAGTGGTGAGTGTCGAACACAGCGGGCAGGCCCCGTCACGTGGTGCCCTGAGCCGTCCCGTCTCGGTGCGTGACGACGCGGCCGCGTGGGTGGAGGCGTGGCCGGATGCCCGAATACTTCGCGTGAACGGTCGTGGTCAGGTCCGGCTTGCCGACAGACAACTGATGCTGGAACCGGCCGTCGACCTCTACTCCGAGCCTCCCGCGCGCGCCGTGCTGCTCGGTGTCTGTGGCACGGTTCACGAGTGGGCGGTGCGGGACGAGTTCCTCGCTGACAATTCCTCTGCGGGAACCAAGGTCGAGCTCGGTGACCTGCGCTCACACGGAGCACTCCTCGATGCTGCTGACGCGGACCGGTATGTCACAGCGTTGGCATTGCTGACGTGGCAGGACGACGCCCATTTCTGCGCGCGAGATGGGGCGCCGACAACGATCACCTCGGGTGGTTGGATGCGCGTGTGCACGGCGTGCGGCCGGGAGGAATATCCGCGTACCGATCCCGCGATCATTTGTCTGGTGCACGACGGGGCAGACCGAGTACTGCTGGCGCGTCAGGCGAACTGGCCGGCACGGAACTTCTCGACGCTGGCGGGCTTCGTCGAGGCGGGCGAGTCTCTGGAAAGCTGTGTGGCACGGGAAGTTGCGGAGGAGGTCGGTCTCGTCGTCTCCGACGTGGTCTACGTCGGAAGTCAACCCTGGCCCTTCCCGCGCTCCCTCATGCTCGGATTCCATGCCACGGCCGATCCCCGAGACGAGCTCGTCTTCATGGATGGCGAGATCGGCGAAGCACTCTGGTGCACCCGCGCGGAGGTACGGGAGGCTCTGGCTGCAGGGGATTGGACGAGCTCGGCGGATGCGGACGTGTTGTTGCCCGGCGCAGTCTCGATTGCGAGGCGCATGCTCGAGGCCTGGGCGCGAGCCGGTGATTGACACTCTGTCTCGATCGGCACGGTCCCCTCATCGACTGGCACTACTGCGGAAGGAATCGGCTTCCGTCGATTCCCAGGGCACGCATTTTGCGGTAGAGGGTGGAGCGAGCTACCCCCAGGCGTTGCGCAGCCAACAGTTTGTTGCCGTCGGTCTCGACGAGTGCCCTGAGCAACGCGTCACGCTCCGCCAATTCGAGTGAGGTCGAGGCATTTCGGCGGCGTAGATCACCGTCGCGGTATCCGTCGGGCAGATGCTGCACTCCGATGTCGGAGCCCATCGACCGCAGGAGCGAGGACGCCAGAACCGATTCGAGCTCTCTGACATTTCCCGGCCAGTCCCGCGCGACCAGCAGTTGCAGAGCAGTGGGTTGCAGTCGCAGGCCGGTGCGGTCCGGGGAGTGCTTACGTAGTAGGGCGACACTGATGTCGGCGATATCTTCGGACCGATGTCGCAGTGGATCGATCTCTATGCGGCGCATGAAGTGATCGCACAGTCGACCGGCGGGGCCTTGACGGATCCCTTCGCCGGCGGTGGCAATGATGTGAGCGCGATTGTCGACGGCCTCGCTGAGGATCGCGCAGACGTTGGAGACCAGTTGTTCCGGCAGGAGATCGAGATGCCGGATGATGAGGGCTCCGTCGACCTTGTTCCAATTGACCAGTCCGGCAATCCACGCGACGGGGTCGACGGAGGCGGTACCAGCGTCGAACACGGTGAAATGGCCGTCGGCATCCTGCATCCGGTGGAGGGCGCTCGCGGCAAAGAACTTGCCGGCGCCGGGTTCTCCGGTGACGAGCACAGGTGCGTCGATCGCGGCGAGTCGCTCGAGTTCGGTCTGCAGTCGCTTCGTCGACAAACTGCGGCCGGGAATCTTGACAGTCTCCGTGCGTCTTTCGACGGGAGAGGCCGACGCCAATTGACGGGCGGGCGACTTCTTCGGATCGCGGGGATGTGGCCGCATCTCGATGACGATGCCCGCCGGCGTTCGGGAGTCTCCGACTCTACGTGCAGTTGCGGAAACCGTGACGTTGTCGGCGAGCCTGACTTCCCCGATGAACTCGTCGCGGCCGGCCAGCATTCGGCATGCCCAATCCCACAAGAGCGCCTGGTCGGACGTGTCGATGATCTGCGCGGCCATCGGAGTGGTCATGATGACATCTTGATTCAAGGACACCACTGCAGAGGATCCGCGTCGAGAGGCCTGCAGGAAGGACTGGAGAAGCAGTTGCTCGCGATCGGAGGACTCGGCGTAGAGGCGCGACTGAATTTCGCGAACGGCTGATTGCGCCAGGGCACCCATCAGCGCGTTGGAGTCCGACAGGTTGGAGGTGATGTCGAGGATCCCCTCCACGGTGCGGGTGATCGGATGGATGATAGGAACACCGACGCACGCCAGGCTCTGCAGCGCCTCACGGAAGTGCTCACCACCGCTGACTTGGAACGGTCGTCGCTCCTCCAACGCGGTACCGATCCCGTTGGTGCCGGTGTCCTCCTCGGCATAGCGGAAACCGGGTGCCACGTAGGCGCGGTCCAAACGCGCTCGCAACCCTGCGTCGCCCGCCCTGCGGTCGACGATCTGAGCGGCGGAATCGGCCAGCAGGATGGTCGCGGGCGCGTCCTGCAGGTGTAGGACGAGGTTGTCGATCACGGGATCGGCGGCTCTCCTCAACCGGCTGTCACGATCCACGTCCGGCGTGTAGGGAAGGTCGCCGTCGCCGGACGAGACGCCGATAACTTCACACCGCCGCCATGACGCCTCGATCTCGGGTCGGAGGGTGCTCAACTCCTGGCTCTCTCGTGATGGCGCTGATGTCCAGAATCGTTCACGTTCGTTCAATGGCTCGCGGCCCGCCTTGTCGATACTCATAGCCACCTTACATAACTGGTCAGGGGATTTTCGAGCTGACCCTCCATTCAATGTAACCTGGCTCACATCTTCGGATGTGTCCCGTTTTGCTACAGTCCGCTCGTTGTACCGGACCTGGTGGGGATGACTGCAACGTTGTGGTCGCGACCATCGGAGACTGTGCTCGCCTGGTCTGTCGATGTGGGCTGACCTGTGTTTTCCCGATGCTGTCGTCTGATGTCGGCTTTGTCGATCTTGCCCATTGCAGTCTTGGGGATCTCATCGACTCTCACGAAACGATCGGGCAGCCAGAATCGGGGGAGGGTTATCGCCAGGAACGTCCGGAGCTCCTCGTCGGTCACGTCGGCGTCCAGCCGGAGCCACGCGAGGGGGCGTTCCTGCCATGTGTCGTCCGGTACGGCGATGACGGCGGCCTCCGAGACAGCAGGATGAAGCATGAGCGCATTCTCGAGGTCTACCGAGGAGATCCACTCCCCACCGCTCTTGACGAGGTCCTTTTCGCGGTCTTTGATCTGCAGGCCGGCATCTGGGTGAACGGTCGCCACATCGCCGGTGCGGAGCCAGCCGTCTCGAAAGCTGTCCGGCGTTCGTGGATCGTCCAGGTATTCCCGGGCGACCCACGGCGAACGTACTTCCAGTTCGCCGACGGTCTGACCATCCCAGTCTTGCGGTGAGCCGGATTCGTCCACGACGCGGAGCTCGAACAACGGCAGTGGCCTGCCCTGCATCGAGCCGCCGGGGGAGAACGTGCCCATCGGAGATGTCTCGGTCATTCCCCATCCATTTACGACGCGGGCGCCTTGCTCAGCCCACCACCGCGCCAGCGCGACCGGCGGCACCTGCCCTCCGAGCCACATCGTCTTCAGCTCCGAGAGGTCGTAGCCACAGTTACGGCGTAGGTGCTCGTCGCGCATGAGGGCGGCGACCGTCGGCGAGCCGACGAAGGTGTCGGGCCGTTCGCCATGGATCAAGTCCAGGAACCGCTCGGGTGTGGGGTGCGGTCCGGGCAGCACCAGACGTGCGCCCTGGAGCGCCGCCGCGTAGGGGACCCCCCAGCCGTTGACGTGCGACATCTGGGTGGCGAGCAGGTAGGCCCGCTCTGCGTCGATCTCGACTCCGCCCTTGGTGCTGATCGCCATGGCGTGGAGCACGATGCTCCGGTGGCTGTAGACGACGCCCTTGGGCAACCCGGTCGTGCCCGAGGTGAAGCAGATCGACGCCGCAGTGTTTTCGTCGACCTCCTGGAAGGACCCGTGGGTGGATGCACGTGAAACGAACTGATCATAGGGAATGACCTGGTCGAAGCCATCGATCGCACCGGGTTCGCCCACAACGACGAGGTGACGAACCGTGGGAATCCGACCACGCATCGCCTCCACCGACGGGAGGAGATCCTCGTCGACGATCAGAACCTCATCTGAAACATGGTTGATCGTATAGGCCATGTGTTCGACCGGCATGCGGTGATTTACCGTGTGCAGGACGGCCCCGAGCGCTGGGACCGCGAAGTATGCCGCCAGGTGCTGACGAGTATTCCACGCCATGGTTGCGACTCGGGACCCGCGTTTCACGCCGATCGATGCGAGCGCACCGGCCAGATCCCTCACGTCGGAGACCAGGTCCCGGTACGTGAAGCTGCGAACCCCGTCCGAAGTCCAGGCCGTGTTGATCCGAGCGCCATTCACGTTCTCGGCGCGCCACAGCAGCCTCGCCACCGACAATTGACTACTCATCATGAGCCCATCCACCGGTCCTACCGCCTTTCATCAGATCGCTCCGAGTCGGGTCCTCGATGGATGCCAACTCTGCGACCACGTAATAGGCCGATCCTGTACCCCCCGTCAGGCACAAGGTGTCCTATAACGAGTCACCCCTTGCCCCAACGTGGTGTTGCATTTTCGGACATCCGTTTGATCACTCAGCCGACAACAGTGGTGGAAACCGCGGGTTTGAAATGCCGAGCCCGAAACGACTCCAAATCTAAAGGGGCACAACCATGACCGAATACACGCTGCGAACCATTGTCGACGGCTACTCGTACCTCGAGGGCCCCCGCTGGCATGACGGACGTCTCTGGTTTGCGGACTTCTACACCCACACCGTGAATGCCGTGAACGCCGACGGCAGCATCGAACTGGTCGCGACGGTCCCGCACCAACCCTCTGGGCTCGGTTGGCTGCCGGACGGGCGGCTGCTGATCGTGTCGATGAAGGACCGCAAGGTGCTGCGTCAAGAGTCGGACGGCACACTCGTCGAGCATGCCGACATCCGCGACCTATGCGGTGGCCACGCCAACGACATGGTCGTGGACGCCCAGGGTAGGGCCTACGTGGGCAACTTCGGATTCGACCTCATGGGTGGGGCGCCACACGAGCACACAACTGTCGTCCTCGTCGACACCGACGGAAGCGCCTCGATCGTCGCCGACGGACTGTCATTCCCCAACGGCATGGTCATCACTCCTGATGGTTCAACCCTGCTGGTCAACGAATTGTTCGGCAATCGGATCTCGGCATTCGACATCCACCCGGACGGCACGCTCGGCGAGCGAATCGAATGGGCCGGCTACGGAGATCTCGGTGCCGAGCCCGACGTCGGCACACGACTCGAGGCCGCCACGATCGTGCCCGACGGTCTGACCCTGGACGCCGAAGGCGCCGTGTGGATTGCCGATGCCGGGAACAACCGAGCGGTGCGGATCGCCAAGGGCGGCGAAATTCTCGACGAGGTCAGCACCGCACCCGACGGGGTGTTCGCCGTCGCGCTCGGCGGCGACGACGGGCGCACCCTGTTCTTGTGCGTCGCACCGAATTTCGACGAGACCGAACGCACCGCAACCCGGCTGGGGCGCATGCTCGCCACCGAAGTGGACGTACCACACGCCGGCCGCCCCTGACCCTCCGGATCCCGCGGCGGAACCGTCTCCCACAGCGGGTCCGGCGTTGATCTCACATTTCAACTGACCAAGGAGCCCCGGGGTGTTCACTACCTCCTTCACACGGATCTTCGACGTGGAGCATCCCGTCGTCTGTGGCGGCATGACTGCGGTCGGCACTGCCGACCTCATCGCCGCCGTCGCAAACGCGGGTGCTCTCGGATTCCTTTCCGCTCTCTCCCAGCCGACACCCGAAGCCTTGGCCGAGGAGATCGCAAGATGTCGGTCCATGACGGACCGACCCTTCGGTGTCAACCTGACGATCCTGCCAACCCTCAAACCTGTTCCCTACGAGGACTATCGCGCTGCCATCATCGACTCCGGCGTGGGCGTCGTCGAAACGGCGGGTAGCAACCCCGCCCCCCATCTGCACGCGTTCGCCGCCGCCGGCATCAAGGTAATCCACAAGGCCGTCTCCGTGCGCCACGCGCTGAAGGCGGAGAAGCTTGGAGTCGACGCGGTCAGCATCGACGGGTTCGAATGTGCAGGCCATCCCGGAAACGACGACGTTCCCGGTCTCGTCCTGATCCCTGCCGCCACTCGCAAATTGTCGATCCCCGTCATCGCCAGCGGTGGATTCGCCGACGGTGCCGGCCTGGCGGCGGCTCTGGCATTGGGGGCCAGCGCAATCAACATGGGAACCAGATTCGTCGCCAGCACGGAGGCGACAGTCCATGAGAACGTCAAACGCCAGATCACCGTCAACGACGAACGATCCACGCAACTGGTGTTCCGAGAGTTCAACAACACCGCCCGCGTCGCCCGCAACTCCATCTCGGAGAGAATTTCCGAGATCTCCGCGCTTCCGAACGCAACATTCGACGACGTCGCCGATCTGGCCTCCGGGGTGCGCGGTCGCCAGAAGGTTCTGGCCGGCGGCGACGTGGATGCCGGCCTGTGGTGGGCCGGGCAATCACAGGGACTGATCGACGAGATCCTCACCTGCGAGGAGATCGTGACCAGCACGGTCAACCAAGCCCATGATCTGATCGTGAACAGACTTCCCCAACTTACGGGTGCCATCCGATGATCCGCACCGTGGATGCCGAGTACGAGACGATCGCCCTCGAGCTGCGCGACGGCGTGCTCATCGTGACGCTGAATCGACCGGAGTCGCTCAACGCCTTCACCATCACCATGGCTGATGAGCTCGAGCACCTCTTCCGGGCCGTCAATGACGACGACGATGTCAACGCCGTGGTGGTGACCGGCTCGGGCCGTGCCTTTTGCGCCGGTATGGATCTCACGACCGACGGCAACGTGTTCGGCCTCGACGAGACATTGGAGCCGACCCTCCACGATATGGGGGACTTGCAGGACCCGGTCATTGCCCGCGGCGTCCGCGACACCGGCGGTCGGGTCACACTTGCGGTGTTCGATTGCCTCAAACCCGTGATCGCCGCCGTCAACGGTCCCGCCGTGGGCATCGGAGCCACCCTGACCTTGTCCACGGACGCCCGACTCGCCTCCACCGCAGCACGATTCGGGTTTGTCTTCGGTCGCCTCGGGATCACACCCGAAGCAGCCTCGACCTGGTTCCTGACGAGGATCGTCGGACTCGACACCGCGCTCGACCTCGTGTACTCCGCCGACATCCTCGACGCGGCCGACGCGGCCGACATCGGCCTGGTTCGCTCGGTCCACTCGCCGGACGAACTTCTCGATGCGGCGCTTGCACTGGCACATCGCTTCACTCGCGGTCGGTCGCGTGTCGCGACCGCCCTGACCCGGCAGATGATGTACCGCAACGCGCTTCTCGATCATCCCGCCGAGGCGCACCGCATCGACTCACTCGCCATGTTCTACACCAGTATCGGAGATGGAAGAGAAGGTGTCCAAGCATTCCGAGAGAAGAGGAAGCCCCAGTTCAAGGGACGCGTATCCACCGACCTTCCTGACTTCTACACCGACTGGATAGAGCAGTAGCGCCGCTGAGACAAAGGCTGTGATGTCGCTCGTGGAATACGGGTAGAACCATTCATCGTCACTGCCTACCGGCCAACGAAATCCCAGCAATGTCGGCGAGCCCACGGGTGGCCGATCAGCTGCGATCGGGGTAGTTCCACAGTGCCGATGGCCGCGCAAACCCGGTGTGTCTCTCTTCCTTTCGTCCGCCTGGTGCGGGTGCCCGATCGCCGCAGGGGTGAGGACTTCGTCGCGGCCTTGGCCACCGCGGTCGGCGACCTGCCGCCGATCGCGCGGCGCACCTTGACCTGGGACCAGGGCGAGCGAGACGGCTCGCCACTGATCTACTTGCCCACCTCATTGACGAAGGCATCTATGTCGCCGACCCGGAAGTCCGTCGCAACGCGGTACCAACGAGAGCGTCTGTGAGTGTCGGAGGTGGCCCGGTAGGGCTGATCGGTCAGGCTGGTGTCGGTGATTCGGGGTGACTCTCGCGAATACTGGCCGCCTTCGGATGTGCCTTACATTTGACGTGTCCCTTCGGGTGCCGGCACCGGCCTGGCCCACTTGTCTTGGCCTGATCAGGAGCTTGTCCGTTTCCAAGGAAGCGTGACCCTTCACAGTGCTGCCGTGACAGGTGACCTCTCCCAGACCGGTGCCGTCCGCGTTCGCCCTCGATGGAAGGACAACCGCAGTGACCATGCTGGCAGTGAGTACGAATTCGTCATCGGTGGAGACCCCGACCGCGACACCGTCGACCTGGCCATAGTCGATACCGCCACAGGCGGTGTCCGCGCGCACCTCGTGTCTTCGGCCGACGGAATGGGATACGCGCACATGCTCGGGTGGGTTCGCCAACACGCGCCGGGGCGACGGGTCTGGGCGCTCGAAGGGACCGGAAGCTTCGCTTCCGGGCTGGCCGATGCACTGGCCCGGGCGGGGGAGGATGTCGTCGAAGTCGTTGGCCTCAAACGTATTCGGGGCCCGAATAATGATCGTCTCGATGCGGTCCGGGCCGCACGCACAGTGCTCGGCCGGGAGCACCAGGCCAGCCCGCGAGCCCGCGGACTTCGAGAGGCAATCCGTGCCCTGACCGCCACCAGGGAAGCAGTTCTCGTCAGTCGCACCAAGGCAATCAACGAACTCGAGAGCCTGATCGTGGTCGCACCCGAACATCTGCGCGCCACGACGCGGGGACTTTCGCTGACCAACCAACTCGCCCGCATCGAGGCAGTGGGCACAGCGGAGTCGGCCACCATCGAGCACCGCATCACCGTGCTGACTCTGCAGTCGATCACCACCCGTATCCGTTTTCTCACCAGGCAACTCGCCGAACTCGATCCCGAACTGTTTCGACTACTCCGACAGCATCCCGCCGGACCGGCACTCCTCGCCCAACCCGGCGTGGGTCCGGTCGTTGCCGCCCAACTGGTCCCACCCCGGAGGGGTTCGCAACGAAGCCGCATTCGCCTCCCTCGCCGGCGTCGCCCCACTGGAAGCGAGTAGCGGACAACGCACCAGACACCGCCTCAACCGCGGCGGCGATCGTGCCCTGAACCGGGCGCTGCACACCGTGGCGATCACCAGGATGCGGTGTCACCCCGAGACCCGCGCCTACGAGATCGAGCGCACGGCCGAAGGCAAGACGCACCGCGATATTCGCCGCTGTCTCAAACGCGCCCTCGCCAGGAGGCTCTACCGGGTAATGGAAGCTGCGACCCGCACCAACACCCTCCCTGCTACTGCTTGACAAACATAGGAGCGTCGAACGGCTTGGTTCGCCAGTACTTTCCCAAGAGTACCGACTTGCGCACCTACGCCATCGACGACCTGCGACGGGTCTAAGACCTTCTCAACAATCGGCCGCGCAATAGCTTGCACTGGGCCACACCGGCAACGGCTTTCGCCGCTCGACTGCCACAATGATTGCGCAAGCGTTGCAACGGCCACTCGAATCCGCCCGGTCGTCTTCAGTGACCAGATTTGATCCACCCGATGTCTCGGTCATGTCGATCGCAGCGAGCATCTCGCCACTGCATAACCTGGCGGGAGCCAGTGCTGTTCTGCTCCTCGCTGGTGAGGTGGACAAGGTACGGTGCCACGTCCGGATTCGCTACAGGCACTGTTCCGGTCGAAGATGTTGCCCTAGTTGCATGGTGGATGCCGTCCGATGAATTGGCCGTTCGCCACGCGAGGCGTGCGTGCTCGTGTGCCTGGCGCCGTCCGGGTGTCTGGTGGATCGATATCGGACAGTCTCAGGTTCTCGAACGGCCCTAGCGTATGTGATGTCGGTCATACAGACGGGCCGGACTGGCACACATCGATCTGCTCCTCGGCGCGGGTCCCAGGCATTTCACTCAAGGAGGCAGCATGGCCACGATATCGATCGATTCAAGGGAACTCGACGAGACGAGCGGCGTCTTGGACGTTCTCGTCGTCGGAGGCGGCTTCGCGGGTCTGTATCAACTCGATCAACTTCGTTCACGCGGATTTTCGGTGAAGGTTGTCGAAGCCGGTGACTCGCTGGGGGGAATCTGGTACTGGAATTGTTACCCGGGTGCTCGAACCGACAGCACCGGGCAGATCTATCAGTACTCACGCGAGGACCTGTGGAAGGACTGGAGTTACGATGAGCTCTATCCGTCGTGGTCCGGTGTGCGCGACTATTTTGCATACGTCGACCGCAAGCTCGATCTGTCTCGAGACATCATCTTCAGTACGCGGGTGACGTCTGCGGACTTCGACGGCGAGCGGAACCAATGGACAGTGCGTACCTCCACGGGCCGGATGCTGCGTGCCAGGTCTGTGGTGATCTGCACTGGATTCGGTGCCAAGCCGTACATTCCCAGCATCAACGGGCTCAACAGCTTTGCAGGTGATTCTCACCACACCGCATTGTGGCCCCAAGAAGGTCTCGACATGGCCGGCAAACGTGTGGGGATCATCGGCACCGGGTCGAGTGGTGTTCAGGTCACCCAGGAGGCCGCCGCAGACGCCGAACAGATCACAATCTTCCAGCGGACGCCGAACCTTGCGCTGCCGATGCGGCAGCAACAGTTGACAGGCGAGCTCAAGGAGAAGCTGAAGGAGAACCTTCCCGAGCGATTCGCCCAGCGCCGGAGGTCGTTTGCCGGATTCGACATGGACTTCATCCCGAAGAGCGTGTTCGAAGTCTCGGACGAGGAGCGGTCTGGCACTTACGAACAGATGTGGGCCACAGGCGGTTTCGAGCTGTGGCTCGCCAACTATCAAGACATCTTGCTCGATGAACGCGCGAACCGGACCATGTACGACTTCTGGCGCAACAAGGTCCATCAGCGCGTCACCGATCCGGTCAAGGCTGAGAAGCTTGCCCCGATGGATCCGCCCCATCCGTTCGGGACGAAGCGACCCTCGCTGGAGCAGAACTTCTATGATGTGGTGAACCAGGAGAACGTCGACATCGTCGACGTCAACGAGGATCCGATCGAGCGGATCACCTCGGCGGGTGTCCAGACCAAGTCCGGTCTGCGCGAGTTCGATATCCTGGTCTTTGCCACAGGTTTCGACGCGAACCGCGGTGGCATCACGTCGATCGATATCCGAGGCACCAATGGTCAACTGTTGAGCCACAAGTGGTCCGAGCGGCTCGATACCTTCATGGGACTCACCACTGCGGGATTCCCCAACCTGATGTTCGTGTACGGCCCACAGAGCCCAGCCGGATTCTGCAACGGGCCCACTTGCGCGGAGGTACAGGGAGAGATCGTTGTCGACTTCCTGACCCACGTTCGCGACGGCGGATACCAGCGGTTCGAGACCAGCGAGGACGCAGAGCAATCATGGACGGCGCACGTGGAGGAAGTCTTCCACATGTCGCTCTTTCCTCGGGCCAAGTCTTGGTATCACGGGGCAAACATTCCCGGTAAACCGAGCCAGATGCTCAACTACTCTGGCGGCCTTCCTTCCTACTTCGAGCACTGGGAGGAAAACGTCGCGGCCGGGTACAAGGCATTCACACTGTCCTGACGACGTGCGCGAACGGCGGACAGGTCGACCAACAGCGGATCGCGCGGAAATCATCAGGCGCAGGGTTCGGCGGCCTTCACATCCTGCCAATGAGTTCCGATGATGGCGGTCGTCGCGGCATCCGACCTGCTCGCCCTCGACGCGCGCGAGCCGCCGGCCTGACGTCCGGCGGCCGCTCGTCGAAATAGACCCAAAGCGGCGCACCTGCTGCTAGAGCTTGTGTATGCCGAGCTCGAGGGCCACGGTTTCTCAGCGGAGAGCGCGATCTTCGGTATGGGGGCGGGTTGTTGCAGCACTGCAACCGGGACACGATGAACCTCGAGCAGAAGGCATCCGCGGTGTGTGTGAATGGTGAGTGGCGGGGCATCGCGAGGGCGCCGACCGGTGATGCGATGAAGGCGTCCAAGCGTGGCCGCCTCGGGTTGCATCAGTCGCGGGGTGAGTATCAGACGGTGCCGGGGGAGTCGATCTCGCCGGAGGCGAACATCCTGCAGAGCCGGGTAGTCGCCCCGTGGAGTGGCGGGGGTTTGGGGCTGAGCTGTGAACGCACCGAGGCCCGCACGACCGAACGCAAAGGGTCCCGGCCCCACCGAGGCCGGCGACGTCCCAATGCGGATCCCGAGATTGCGCAAACAGTGAGGACGAGATGTTCTGGCGAGGCTTCCTCGCTGCGCTGAAGAAACGCGACTTGTCCGGTGTCCGACTGGTCATCAGCGATCAGCACGCCGGTCTGGTCGCCGCCCTGCGGCGCCCGCCACCGCCGCCTCCACGTGGGACGAGGTCCGATCTCCCTTCGGGCCGTTCCGGCACGGCAAGAATCCAGCACGGTTCACGGTGTTGTGACCACCACGCCCCCGAACGGACCCCTCCTCAACCATGACCGGAAGCGTCCAGAACGAGGAAAGGACAGACAGCGCGGTGGCCGCTGATGCTCAATCATCTATGGGCATCTGCACCGTACGATCACACGGTGTGGTGGTCGACGACCGGTAATACGTGACCTCGGACGAGTTCCTTTCGCGTCCCGGCGATCTACTGCTCCGACCCCGGACCGCCGGTCCGGGGTCAGAGCAGTAGGTGGAAGATGTCGAAGGCAACGTTCCATTCGGCGGTGCCGGGGTTCTTGCGGTCCGGCTCGACCGTGACGAAGGTATGCGCCAGCGCCACGCTCAAGCCTCCGGCGATCAGCGGCAGTCGCTGCTCGGTCTCCTCGGAGAGGGCCACGTCCAACGGCGGGCGGGCCGTCAGTTGGTCGAGCAGAGGTTGAAGTTCGATCTCCTCGTCCAGTTTTTCGAACCGGTGGATGCTCTCCTGCAGCCCCTTGGTGATCGGCAGGTCCCACGGTTCGATCACGTCCCGCAGGTTGGCCTTGGCCGAGGCCTTGCCGATGAGGATCATGTCGTAGATCTTGTCGTCGATGAAATCCGTATAGCGCTTGAGGTCGTTCCGGTCGACCTGCAGTCCAGCCGCTGCCCGGAAGAACCGCTGAAATTTCACGGTGCCCATCACTGGCATGTCGTCAGCTCCTCTCGAAGTATTCATGGATTTGGCGAACCGCCATCGCTCCTTCACCGACAGCGGATGCGACCCGTTTCACCGAGCCGCGGCGGACGTCGCCGGCCGCGAACAGGCCGGGCCGGCTGGTTTCGAGCGTCCTCGACAACCCGGCGCCGATCCGCAGGTCGCCGTCTCCTCGAGCGCGCGCCGCGTCCACGCCTGTGAGGACGAAGCCGTGGTCGTCGAGTGCGATCGCGTCGGCCAGCCACCCGGTGTGCGGCGTCGCCCCGATGAAGACGAACAGGGCGTGCACCCGGATCGTGTCCTGGTCGCCGGTGCGGTTGTCCTCGACCACGATTTCCTCGAGGTATTTCTCACCGTGAACCATACGAATCTCGGTGTTCCGGTGCACGGTGACGCGCGGGTGGTGCTCGATCTGGTCGACCAGGTATCGGGACATGCTCTTTCCGAGGTCGTCGCCGCGGATGAACAGGTGGACGTGGGAGACATGGTCGGCGAGGAAGACGGTGGCCTGGCCGGCGGAGTTTCCGCCGCCGACGATGGCCACCGGGTCGGTGCCGCACATCCGCGCTTCCTGATGTGTCGCGGCGTAGTACACGCTCGTTCCCTCCAGTGCCTCGATCCCCGGAACTGCCAACTTGCGGTATCGCGCCCCGGTGGCGAGCACGACGGCCCGGCCGTGGACCGCGCCGCCGTCCGCCAGCCGGAGGACATGGTTCCCGGCCTCGGATCCCAAACCGGTCACGTCGGCCGACACCAGGATGCGGGCGCCGAACTTGCCGGCCTGGATCACCGCGCGCTCTGCCAATTCGGCGCCGGAGATCCCTGCGGGGAAACCCAGGTAGTTCTCGATCCGGGAGGAGGTACTGGCTTGGCCGCCGGCGGCGATCGACTCCAGCGTCACCGTGTTCAACCCGTCCGAGGCGCCGTACACGGACGCGGCCAGACCGGCCGGCCCGGCACCCACGACGACGAGGTTGCACACGTCCTGGGCTGCGTCCGGGACCGAGTCCGGGACCGGAAGCCCGACGACGCGGGCGAGTTCGGCGTTCGTCGGATTGCGCAGCACTTTCTGGCCGTGCCAGATCACGACGGGAGTGTCCTCGGGGGCGATGTTCAGGCTGCGCAGCAGCTGCTCCGCCCGCTGGTCCTGCTCCAGATCGATCCACCTGTGGGGTAGTCGGTTTCGCATGGCGAATTCCCGAAGCCGCAACGTGTCCGGAGAATAGCAGGAGCCGATGATCCGGAACCCGGATCCGAGTCCGATCAGCAGGTGCCGGCGGACCAGGTAGGCGCGCAGGATCAGATCGCTGAGCACGAGATCGTGGGCCACCAGTTCGCGCACCCGCGCGGCGGGGACGACGAGCACCTCGCCGTCCTCGATGGTCTCGGCGGTGAAGAACGCCACCTGGCCTTCGAGCAGTCCGAGCTCGCCCAGGAATCGGCCGGGACCGTGCACGCGCAATATCCGGCGTTCGCCGTCCCCGTCGCCCTCGTCGATGACCGCGACCTTGCCGGAGAGGATGACGAAGAAGTCGTGGCTGGGCGCGCCCTCACGGATCAGAACCTCGCCGGCGTGAACCGATCGACGCGTGCCGCCGGTCTCGAGCGTTGCGACCTGGTCGTCCGTCAGCCGCGGGAATGCTCCGACCGCATCCGGAGTCTCGTCGTCGACCGGCGGAACGTCGCCGACGGGTGTGGCGTCCTCAGACGAAGTTCTGGTCGACATAACACCAGCGCCAATCTTCACCGGGCTCCATCGACTGTACGATCGGATGGCCGATGGCGTGAGCGTGCGCGCTCGCGTGCTTGCCCGGCGAAGAGTCGCAGCAACCGACGTGTCCGCACGTCAGGCACAGCCTCAGATGCACCCACGGGGTGCCGAGGCGAAGACATTCCTCGCAACCCTGCGGGGTCCGGGGCACCACGGCCCGGATCGCGGTCACGTGTGGGTCCGGATGGACAAAGGTCATGACTTCGCTTCCTTGCCTGCATCTTCCGAGAGTGCCTGATCGAGCCACGTGCGCAGCTGGGGTACCGGAGCTGCGCCCGCCTGCCGAGCGAGGACCTCACCCCGGTCCATCACCAGCAGAGTCGGCACGGCGCGGACGGTGAACCGTTCGGCCGTCTGGGGAGCAACATCTACGTCGACCTTGACCAGCTTGATCTGACCTGCGCGTTCTGTGGCGAGCTGCTCGAGCGCCGGGCTGACCATGCGGCACGGGCCGCACCACGTCGCCCAGAGATCGACGAGCACAGGCACCGAGGACTTCTCGGCGACCTCCGCGAAGTCGCCGTCCCCTGCCGAGGCGATCCACGGCAGCGGCTCGTGACAGTTCCCGCAGCGCGGTTTTCCTTCCCCGGCCGCCGGCACCTTGTTGATCTTGCCGCAGTTCGGACACTTCACCTTGTCGGATCCCATGACGACACCTCTCCTCAGGCCGCCGCGACGGCGGGTTCCGCATACGCGACGGCGAGCTCGCCGCCGTCCACCGTGACAGCGATGGTGCCACCCGGTTCGATTTCGCCTCGCAACAGCGCACGACCGATCTTGGTCTCCACCTCGTGGGCGATGTACCGCCGTAGCGGCCGCGCACCGTAGACCGGGTCGAAACCGTGTTCGGCGATGAGCCGGCGTGCTTCCGGCGTGATATCCAGGTGTATCTGTCGCTCCGACAACCTGTTCCGAAGATCGGTGAGCTGCAGCTCGACGATGTGCTCGATCTGGGGCAGCGTGAGCGGAGTGAACAACACGATGTCGTCGACCCGGTTGAGGAACTCGGGACGGAAGTGCCCGCGCAGTTCCGCCAGCACCCGCTCTCGGGCGTCCGGCTTGATCTCGCCGTCGGCTGTGACTCCGTCGAGGAGATGCTGGGATCCGATGTTGGAGGTCATGATGATCACCGTGTTCCGGAAATCGACTTGTCTCCCCTGAGAATCGGTGATCCGGCCGTCATCGAGCACCTGCAGCAGGGTATTGAAGACGTCGGCGTGGGCCTTCTCGATCTCGTCGAAGAGCACCACGGAGTACGGCTTGCGGCGTACGGCCTCGGTGAGCTGGCCGCCCTCGTCGTACCCGACGTACCCGGGGGGCGCACCGATGAGCCTGCTCACCGTGTGCCGCTCCTGGTATTCGCTCATGTCCAGGCGCACCATGTTGTCTTCGCTGTCGAAGAGGGCACTGGCCAGCGTCTTTGCGAGCTCGGTCTTTCCCACGCCCGTCGGGCCCAGGAAGATGAACGAACCGATCGGCCGGCGCGGATCACGGATACCGGACCTCGCCCGGATCACCGCGTCTGCGACCAGTTGCACCGCCTCGTCCTGACCGACGACCCTCTCGTGCAGAATCTCGTCGAGCTTCAACAGCTTCTCCCGTTCACCTTCCTGCAGCCGGGCGACCGGGATACCCGTCCATGCGGCCACGATCTCTGCGATCTCGTCTTCGGTGACCACTTCACGCAGCAACGGATTCTGTCCCTGCCTGGTGGCCAGTTGCTCCTCCGCGGCCTCGAGCCTGCGTTCCAACTCGGTGATCTCGCCGTATCGCAACTCGGCGGCCCGATTGAGGTCGTAGTTGCGCTCCGCCTCCTCGGCCTCGTGGCGCAATCGTTCCAGCTCTCCCCGCAGCTCCTGCACCCGCCGGATCGCCTGCCGCTCCGCCTCCCACTGAGCGTGCCGGGCGTCGGCCTCGGCCCGTAGATCGGCCAGTTCCTTACGCAGCTCTTCGAGGCGCGTCTTGCTGGCCGCGTCCGTTTCCTTGGACAGCGCGGCCTCTTCGATCTCCAGCCGGGTCACCTTCCGGGTGAGCTCGTCGAGTTCGGCGGGCATCGAATCGATTTCGGTGCGTAGCCGGGCACACGCCTCGTCCACCAGATCGATCGCCTTGTCCGGAAGGAAGCGGTCGGTGATGTACCGGTGCGAGAGGGTCACGGCGGCCACCAGTGCGCCGTCCTGAATCTTCACGCCGTGAAACACCTCGAGGCGTTCTCGAAGTCCGCGCAGAATCGAGATCGCATCCTCGGCGCTGGGCTCGTCGACGAGAACGGTCTGGAAGCGTCGCTCCAGTGCCGCATCGGATTCGATGTGCTTGCGATACTCGTCGAGGGTGGTGGCACCGATCATGTGCAGTTCGCCGCGGGCGAGCATCGGCTTGAGCATGTTGCCCGCGTCGAGAGATCCCTCGCCGCCGACTGATCCCGCACCGACCACTGTGTGTAACTCGTCGACGAACAACAGGATGTGCCCCTCGGCCGCCTTTACCTCGGACAGCACCGCCTGCAGTCGCTCCTCGAACTCGCCGCGGTACTTCGCGCCGGCCACCAGGGAACCCATGTCGAGCGAGAAGATCGTCTTGTCGCGCAGGCCCTCGGGCACGTCGCCGCGGACGATCCGCTGGGCGAGGCCCTCGACGATCGCGGTCTTACCGACGCCGGGGTCGCCGATCAGCACCGGATTGTTCTTCGTCTTCCGGCTCAGGATCTGCGTTACCCTGCGGATCTCGGCATCTCGGCCGATGACCGGATCGAGTTTGCCTGCCCGCCCCTCGGAGACGAGGTCGCGTCCGTACTTCTCCAGAGCCTCGTACGCCCCCTCCGGGGTCGCCGAGGTGACGCGTTGATTGCCGCGCACTTTCGTCAGCGCCGTGAGGAAGGCCTCTCGTGTGACCCCATGACTGGCGAGGACCCGCCCTGCCGCACTGGCCGACCCCTCCTCGGAGAGGGCCATCACGAGATGCTCCACCGATACGTAGGAATCCTTGAGTCGCTTCGCCTCCCGCTCCGCGGCGTCGAGCAGCTTGGCCAAACGCTGGGTGATCATCACCTGACCGGGCGTCGCGCCGGGGCCGCTGACTTTCGGCCTGCGCGACAGTTCACGTTCCAGGTCGGATCGCAGGGCATCGACGTTCGCGCCGGCCTGCTCGAGCAGTCGGGGGACCAACCCTTCCTGCTGATCGACCAACGCGAGCAACAGGTGCTCTCCGTCGACCTCGGTGTGACCCATTCTGGTCGCTACGTTCTGGGCTTCCTGCAGGGCTTCTCGTGACTTTTCAGTCAGGCTGCCGGTGTCCATGGGGGTGTCCTCCTTCTGCGGGAAGCTGCTTCGAGTTTCTCGATTCGATCCAGCAGATCGAGCACGAGCCCGATTGCCGAGTAGTTCAGGCCCAGACCGGTCCGCAGCCGTTGGATGCGGGCGGCGTGGGCCACTTCGGACGGTTCGAACGACATCTCGCCGCCGGCGGCGCGGTGGGCGTCGAGCAGGCCGAGAGCCACAAGCTTTCGTGCCAGGTCGGGGTGCAGCCCGGTACGTTTGGCGAAGGCATCTGGCGACAATCCGGCACGGCGAACCAATACGTACTGGGTGACCGGGGTCGGGGTGCTCATGTCTCTTTCCTCGGATCGAAGTTCGATTCGGTGGCCAACTGCTCGAACAGCTCGCGCTCGCGTGCTGTCGGTTTCGGCGGCACCATCACCTTGATTTCGGCGTAGAGGTTGCCGTTGGCGCCCCGCGGATTGGGCATTCCCTCTCCGCGCAGGCGCAGCTTCCGTCCCGTCGACGAGCCCGGCACCACTTTGACTTTCGCCTCGCCACCCGGGGTGGGAACGACGACGGTCGACCCGAGAACCGCCTCCCATGGCGATACGGGCAGGTCGACGTAGATGTCCCGGCCCTGGACGCGGAACCGGGAATGCGGCTTGATCCGCACCACGAGGTACAGATCCCCGGGCGGCGCGTCACCGTTGCTCCGGCCGCCTTGCCCGGCCAGCCGGATTCGCTGGCCGTCCAGGACACCGGCCGGAATGTCGACGTCGTACTGCCGTCCGTCCAGTCTGAGAGTGCGTTTGCCGCCCCGATACGCCTCTTCCAGGGTCAGTTCCAGTTCCGCTTCCTGATCGGCGCCGGGAATCGGCCCGTACCCGCCACCGCCGCCGAACATCTGCCCGAAGAGGTCCTCGAAGTCGACGCCGCCCTCGCCACCGACACCGTGACCGAAGTGCACCCTTCTGCCCCCGCCCCCACCGCCGCCGAACCCGCCGCCGTACCCACCGGCGCTTGCCCGGACCCGTTCGTCGTAGTCCTCGGGCACACGCCGGAAGTCGTCACCGAATCGGTCGTAGCGTTTCCGGGTGTCCGGGTCGGACAACACCTGGTAGGCCTCGTTGGCCTCCTTGAACTTGTCCTCCGCAGTGGGGTCCTTGTTCACGTCGGGGTGGTACTTGCGGGCCAGCTTGCGGTAGGCCTGCTGGATTTCGTCGGTGCCGGCGCCCCGCGGGACCCCGAGCACTTCGTAGTAGTCACGCGCCATCGGTGCTCACCCCTCGGGGCGGCTGACGACCACCGCGGCGGGTCGCAGCTGCCGCCCGTCCTCTCCATAGCCCGGGCGCAAGACCTCGGTCACGGTCCCGGAGGGAAGGTCGGGTTGGGCCACCACACTGACCACTTCGTGGAGCTCCGGGGAGAACGGCACACCGACCTCGTCGTGGCGCTCGAAGCCGAACCGTGAGAGCACCTGCACCGCCTGATCCCGGATCGCCTTCACACCCTCGACGACGGTCTGAGGATCGCTGCCCGCGTGGGCCAGCGCAAGCTCCAAATTGTCCAGTACCGGCAGCCACGCCGCGGAAACCTTCGCCACCTCCGCGGCGCGCTCACGGTCCAGATCCTTGGAATACCGCTTGCGCAGGTTGTCCAGATCTGCGAGGGCCCTGCGCCAGCGGTCCTCGAGTTGAGCCAACTCGGCCCCCGTGTCGGTGCGATCGGGCGCCGTCTCGGTCTGATCTCTGTCGGTACCGTCGGTAGCCGGCTCGGTCGTCGAATGATCTGCGGACCTTTCCATCGTGTGCCTCAGCTTCGATCGAATTCGGCGTCGATCACGTCGTCGTCATCCGACGACGCAGCCTCTGCGTCGCCGGCCTGGTGTCCATCGCCGCCGTCCTGGACCGGCGCGAGCCCGTAGAGCAACTGCTGGAGCTCCGAGGTGAGCGGCTCTACCTCCGCGGGTGAAGCACCGTCTTTCACGGCCTTCCTGGCGTCAGCGATCAGCATCTCGGCCCGCGCCTTGTCGTGCGGTGGCGCACTGTCACCGAGTTCGGCGAGTCGCCGTTCCACTTGATATGCAACCGAATCGAGCGCGTTGCGTGCGTCGACCGCCTTGCGCAGCGCCTCGTCCTCACCCCGGTTCCGTTCGGCCTCGGCGAGCATGCGTTCGACCTCACTATGGTCCAGGTTGCCCTGCTCACTGATCGTGATGCTCTGCTCCTTGCCGGTGTCCTTGTCGCGGGCGGTGACGTTGAGGATGCCGTTGGCGTCGATATCGAACGTGACTTCGACTTGGGCCTCACCGCGTGGCGCGGGGCGGATGTCTTCCAGCCGGAAACGGCCGAGCACCCGGTTGTCGGCGGCCCGTTCGCGTTCGCCCTGCAGCACCACGACGTCCACGGCGGACTGATTGTCTTCCGCCGTGGAGAACACTTCGCTGCGCCGGGCCGGGATCGTCGTGTTGCGCTCGATGATCTTGGTCATCACCCCGCCCTGCGTCTCGACGCCGAGGGACAGCGGTGTGACATCGAGTAACAGCACATCGGAGACCTCGCCCTTGAGCACGCCCGCCTGGACTGCGGCACCGAGCGCCACGACCTCGTCCGGGTTGACGCCCATGTGGGGGTCTTTACCGCCGGTGAGCCGGCGAACCAGCGCCTGCACCGCCGGAATACGTGTCGAACCACCGACCAGGATCACCTCGTCGATGTCGTTGGCGGTGACTTTGGCGTCACTCATCGCCTGCTTCACGGGGTCGAGGCAGCGTTCCACCAGATCCGCCGTCAGATCCTCGAACTTCGATCGCATGATCGTGGTGGTGAGGTGCTTGGGACCGTTCGCGTCTGCGGTGACGAAGGGCAAGTTGACCTGGGCCTGGGTGACCGAGGACAACTCGACCTTGGCTTTCTCCGCGGCCTCGAAGAGGCGCTGCAATGCCTGCGCATCCTTGCGCAGATCGATGTTCTCCGCACGCTGGAATTCGTCGGCGAGGTAGTCCACCAGGCGTCGGTCGAAGTCGTCGCCGCCGAGGTGGGAGTCGCCGGCCGTGGAACGGACCTCGACCACTCCCTCGCCGACGTCGAGCAGGCTCACATCGAAGGTGCCGCCGCCGAGGTCGAAGACCAGTACGGTTTCGTGGGTCTGCTTGTCCATGCCGTACGCCAGTGCCGCAGCGGTCGGCTCGTTGATGATCCGCAAAACCTCGAGGCCTGCGATCCGGCCGGCGTCCTTGGTGGCGTTGCGCTGCGCGTCGTTGAAGTAGGCCGGAACGGTGATGACCGCTTCCTTGACCTTCTCACCGAGGAACTTGCTTGCGTCGTCGACGAGCTTGCGCAGCACGAGGGCGCTGATCTCCTCGGGCGCGTACTTCTTTCCCCGCACGTCGAATCGGGCCTCACCGTTGTCACCTGGCACGACGTCGAAGCTGACCGCTTTTGCCTCCTCGGAGATCTCGTCGTAATGACGTCCGATGAAGCGTTTCGCCGAGTAGATCGTGCCCTTCGGATTCAAGATCGCCTGCCGTCGGGCAAGCTGACCCACCAGGCGCTCGCCGCTCTCGGTGAACGCCACCACCGACGGCGTCGTCCGCGCTCCCTCGACATTGGAGATCACCACCGGCTCGCCGCCTTGCCAGCTTGCGATGACCGAGTTGGTGGTGCCCAGGTCTATCCCCACAGCGGTCGCCATGACTCATTCCTTTCGATCGGTCCGGCCGGTCAGCAGGCGGACGGCTTCGTCCGCGACCTCGACATCGGCGAGGACTTCGTAGTGACGTGGTTGTAATGACTGGATTGAGGTGAAGTCGCGCCGGCCGCCCTGCAGCGCATACATGAGCAGGCCGAGCAGAGCGCCGACAACGGCACCGAACACCAACCCGTAGAAGGCGAGCGCGAGGCCCGTGAGCAGCGGCTGGACCCAATCGAGTAACCCGAAGATCCAGCCGAACAGCGCACCCGTCAGTGCGCCCGCGGCGGCGCCGCGCAGAGCGGCCCAGCCGTAATTCAATCGGCCGACGACCTGCTCGACCAGCTCGATATCGCGACCGACGATGGCTAGTTTGTCTACCGTGAAATGTTGGTCGGAGAGATAGTCGACGGCGTTTTCAGCGTCGGCGTAGTTGTCGAACGTTGCTACAACCTGGCGGGCAGGTCGGTTCGGACGTACCGCGGAGGTCCCGCCACTGGACTCTGACATAACGCCCCCTAGGCGTCGATGACTTGGGATTCGCCGAGCCCGCGCGTACCAGTTCGGCGTTCGGTCGATCAGTCAACCGTTTGAGCTCACGGAAGCTCAACCGCCTGAGAGTTCGTCATCCGCCCCTGGGCGTTATCAAGATTCGCCTAAAAGGCGTTCACACAACGGGAGACAGTGGCGTCCAATACCCCCACCCAGGGCATCGATGTCCGCCGGAACCCGCTCGAGGCGGCCGGTGCGCGCACTCCGGGCATCAGCCACTACTCGGGGAATTCCATGAGTTGAACTCCCGATAGGAAATTTTCGCAACCGAAGGAGGTGGGTGCCTAGGGCCCCGCAGGTCGAAAGCAGGAAGTCGATTCCACCCTGTCAGTACAGTCGCGGGAGCACTGGGAACAACAGCTTGTTCATCCTCACGTAGAGGATTAGGCCCTCGGTGCTGGACCCTAATCCAACTGGTGCAGAATCGAACCAGCGACGAAATCCACTTTCCAGCTATTGGATCAGCCCATCCAGTAGAGTCACCACAGTCTGATTTCGCTGTACGGCAACCGAATCGGGCGGAAGCCGGGAAGCTGGTCTGAAAGCAAAAGTAGTACAACAGTATACGACTCTCCGCCGCAGCAGTTGAAGCACGCGCACTGTAATCGTCGATGTAGATTTTCCATGGGTATGTGACGTGGGTCGGGAGTCGCCGACCACGGGAGCAGGGAGGGGTATGTTGATCGGGTGGGCCCGCTCGCGGTAGGTGCAAGTAGGAGACCGATTCCTCACGGAGGCGGTCGCTGATGCGCGTGCCGTCGACCGTACGTTCCTCGATCTGGGTGCCGCTGGTCGCGATCGTGGTCCTCCTCCTCGCAGGATGCGGAGCCTCGGCTCCCACCACCTCGACGCCCTCAGCGGGGCCTGCCGTAGACCTGCCGGCACTGGTCCGGCAGGTGGAGGCCTCGGTCGTCACCGTGCTCACCGAGTCCGGTGTGGGCAGCGGCATCGTCTACAAGACCGACGGCACCATCGTCACCAACGCCCACGTGGTCGAGGGTGCCCGGCAGGTGAGTGTGGCCTTCGCGGACGGGCAACAGGTGTCTGCGAACGTGCGGGCCGTCGATCGGGTGGCCGACGTCGCGGTCCTTCACGCGGACCGCACGGGTCTGACTGCGGCGACGTTCGAGACAGCGCTGCCGGAGGTCGGCGCGCTCGCCGTAGTCGTGGGTAGTCCGCTGGGGTTCGAGGACACGGTCACCTCGGGCATCATCTCAGGATTGCACCGTCAGATCCCCGGGTCGGCCTCCACCGGGGCGCCGCTGGTCGACCTGATCCAGACCGACGCTGCGATCTCGCCGGGTAATTCCGGGGGTGCGCTGATCGACGGACAAGGGCGGGTCGTGGGGATGAGCCAGGCCTACATTCCCCCGACGGCGGGTGCGGTGGCTCTGGGCTTCGCCATCCCCGCGGCGGAGGTCGTCGACGTCGCGGACCAGCTGCTGGCCTCCGGGACCGCCCGGCATGCGTACGTCGGCATTCAACCCGGCACGCTGACCCCGCAGATCGCCGAACAATTGGCGGTCGACCGCACCAGCGGTGTCGTCGTCCTCGAGGTCGTCCCGCTCGGTCCGGCAGCGACCGCGGGTATCCGGCCGGGCGATGTCATCACCGCGGTCAACGGCCACGACACCGAGTCGGCGGAGGACTTCATTGCGGCGCTCCGTGCCGTCGCCCCGGGCGATCGAGTCGAACTGACCGTGCTCCGCGGCGGCGAGACCCAGCAGATATCGGTTACCGTGACGGACCGCCCCGCCGGCTGAACGACGATTCCAAGAGCGACCGAAACGCGCGTGGACGGAATCGGTGCTGCGGCCCGGCACGTTGCGTTGGCCGTGTCGACGGTGCATCCTCGGCCGCTCATGGTGTCTACGGGACAGAGGCGGCGGAGATCCGCGGCGACGCCGTGATCGACTCGCAGCAACTGCCTGGAGTTTGGGGGCAGACCGGGCGGGTATGCGAAGGCGGTGAACGAGCACCTGCAGGGAGGGCAATCCAGTGCGGCCGGTGATCAGGTCTCGGTGCTGTTCGTCGCGGATCCGGGCACGCCTGCGGCTCTCGCGGAACGCGTCGCGGAGTACCTGCCGCAACGCTTGCGAAGCCGTGATCGCCCCGAGCGTCGGTGGACGACGTGCGTGCGCCGAAAACCGTACCTCTCAGACGAGCAAGCAGACTTCGCAGATGTCATCGACACAGTCGATCCGTCCTCCGAAGCGGAAGACATCGTCGTGTACCTCACCGATCTACCACGCCGCGAGGACACCCTGCCGGTGGTGGCCGACGTCAGCGCCGACCACCTCTTCGCGCTCATCTCCGTCCCCGGGGTGGGCGGCGTCTACATCGAGCGCCGCGTCCGCACCGTCACCGAACTCGCGATCGCCTGCGTCCTCGGTGAACCGGAACTCATGCCCCCCGGCGCGGCGCGACGGTTCCGGTCCGCGCAGATTGAGGACGGCATCCGGTACTTCGCGCCCTCGGGGTTGCGGCGGCTGCGGCTGCTGTCGGGAATGGTGCGGGCCAACCGGCCGTGGCGACTGGTCACCGGACTGTCGAAGGTCCTCGTCGGCGCGTTCGCCACGGGTGCGATCGCCCTGGCCACCGACACGATCTGGTTGTTCGCCGACACGATGGGTCCATGGCGCATGAGTGCGGCGACGATCCTGTCGATCGTGGCGATGGTTCTGTGGCTGATCCTCGACCACGAACTGTGGGAGCGGCCGAAGTCGCCGGAGGAACGTGATCGATCGGTGCTGTACAACACCGCGACCGTGGCCACCCTGGTCATCGGCGTCGTCATCCTCCACGTGGCCCTGTTCTGCCTGCTCCTGTTCACCACGTGCCTCGCTCTTCCCCCGGAACTGTTGTCCCCCGTTCTCGGGCGCGCGGTGAACTTCTCCGACTACCTCACGCTCACCTGGCTGCTGGCGTCCATCGCAACCATCGGTGGGGCCCTCGGGTCGGGTCTCGAGGACGACGCCGCCGTCAAGGAGGCGGCGTACGGGGTCCGGCAGCGGCAACGCATCGAGGAGACGTGACAACCGTCGAACGAGGCGCGATGATCGCGGGCCTGCGAAGGGTGCAACCCAACTCGAGAGCGCCGACGAGGTATCGATCGCTTTTGGCTGGGAGGGTGGGTACCGGGGGCAGTCGGGGCTCGGTGTCTGGTGGCCGCGGTGGTCTGACCCCGCAGTGGATCCGGCGGTGTCAGTCCACGTATCCGATGTCGGCGCTGTGAGCGGCCGCGGCGGCGAGTATGCAGGGAACGGCCTGTTCCCGGAACCGTGCGGGAGTTGCGTGCGGACGACGTGGAGCACGCGATCACGTCGACGACCATGCTGCCGGCGTCGCGGACGGGGGCGGCCAACCAGATCAGCCCCTTTTCGAGCTCCTCGGACGTCAGGGCGTACCCCTGCTCGCGGACCTTGGCGAGTTCCCGTTCGAGTTCGGCTGCTGTGCTGATGGTTTCGGGTCCAAACTTCCGGAATGTGGACTCGGCGACCACCCGCTCGACGATTTCGGCAGGAGGCCAAGCGAGGAGCGCGCGGCCGATGGATGTGGCATATGCGGGGACGCGGGTGCCGACGGAGACGTTGATGCTCATGATCCGGCGGACGGGGACTCGTGCGGCGTACACGACGTCGGCGCCGTCGAGGACGCCGAGCGAGGCGGACTCCTGGGTCTTCTCGGTGACCTCGAGCAGCCGGGGGCACCGCGGTCTCGATCAGCGGGTGCGACTGCGAGTAGTGCTGTGCACCCGAGGAGCGAGCGACCAGTGGCCTTCCGATCTGGCGACGTACCCCAGCATTTACAGGGTGTGCAGGATCCTTTGGACCGTCGAACGGGGCAGTCCCGTTTCGGTGGCGAGCTCGGTGAGTGTCGGGTTCGGGCGCTGGGCGTCGAACGCCGGCAGCACTGCGAAACCGCGCTCGATACTCTGGATGTAGTCGCGATCTCGCTCCGGCATGTCGGCCTCCGCCTATCAGTTTCGTTCCGATTCCGTGTCGAGAGTGGACGGCACCGGCGCTCCCGGGGCCGGGCCTCCGACCTTCCCGACGGGGGACCGGTGCCCTGACAGACGATGCGCCGGCGTGAGGAGGGTACACAACATGGCTACCGGATCCGCGAAACCTGCGACGATGAGGTTAACCCGCGGAAGAACCGCCACATCCTGTCTGGAATGCACGGGGTTGCTCGAAATCGACCCACGAGCGCCCCCACGAGATTCTTCGGACTGAGTGTTGATGTAAGCGGTTGTGGTATTGAGTATTTGGTAGGTAATTCGGGGTTGCGCTTGTTGCGAGTGGCGCTGCGCAGCAGCGGCTCTTGGCTGGGAGGAAAGGGGCCCCGCCTCCGGCCCTTGGCGTCGGCGGACGCGACCTACGCGTGCCATCTCGCGGAGTCGATGCTGCGGGCAGGCTGAGGCTACAACGGCTGTTCCGTCTGTCGTCGAAGGGGATTCAGTCCTATCCGACATTAGATCGACAGGGGACTGCCCGGGTTATGGCCTGTTAGAGGCCGGCTGGCACGCTGGGAACCTCCGATCCAGCCTCCCCTGGATCAAGGTTTACCCGAATATGCCGCCTGTCCGTGATGCCGTGATGCCGTGATGCCGTGATGCCGTGATGCCGTGATGCCGTCACGGGTGCATGCCATGACTGCGAGGAGCCAGCTACTCACTTCGTCACGATCCAAGGCGTTCGGTGCAGAACCCTTCCGGACTTTGCTCGAACGTGGGGCGATGCCCTCGCGGCTCCGAGCTACTACGGAGCGGGTGGAATCGGCTCGTTCGAGGAGTGCTTTCGAGATCTCGTGGATATTGCGCACGGAGGTATCGGAAGCAGGCGATCGGTCACCGGACGCGTCACGGCCGGCCGTTGGGCGCCGTCGCCGATTGAGTTTCTTTGGCCCAGGTGAGCATGGTGGTCGCGAAGGATGTCCCGAGTTCGGTGGAGTGTGGTGGGGGCCGGGTGACGTGTCAGGCTGCGCGCTCGCCTCGTCGTTGTGTACCAAGATTCGACAGGTCCGGCGGACTCGCGTGTCACGGTTCGCGGTCGCGAGGGTGATGTCGGTTCTGTCGAGCTTGCGGGCGGGCTGTTTCCAGTCGGCGGCTCAGAGCTTGTCGGCGAGCACGTCGAGGTTGCTGATTTCGGGCGGTGCAGCGAAGAGTTCGTCGGCGCGTTCGCCGAGGGCCTTGCCGACCGGCCCATTGAGATGTGTTTCACGGGCGGCCTCGTCGGGGAAGGCGTCGATGATGCCGAACGTCGAGGGGCCGAACCGTACCGCCAACCACGGCTTCGTGCCGGGCTCCTGCTCGACGAGTGGCAGCGCCGATCGGAGGAATTCCTCGACCGCGTTTTCCTTGCCGGGTTTGGCTTCGAGTCGGACCAGCAGCGCCTTGGTGGCCATGTCGGGTCTCCTGTTCGAGGTGGTGGACATGGTCCAGCATCACACCATCGGCCGGTAAAGGGAAGGAGCCCCCGAGCCCACGAATCAAGGAAACCGATCTCACCCCTGGCAATCGTGGAGCCGAAAGAGGAGACTCCATGGTGGATGGAATGCGACGCCTGGAATGCACCCGCTGCAGTGGACCGTGACGCGAAACATGGTGGTGTGCCAACGTTTTGGTGTTGTTTTCAGTTCCGTGCGCTGTCGCGTCTGCCCCAGCGGCACGATTCATTCGGTCGGTCGCTCACATGTAATCGCCTGTGGCCGCCGGGCCGGGATCCACCCGGGAACGCAGCATCAGGGAGTCGAGATGAAAGCGCTTGTGTACGACGGGCCACGTGAGGTTCACGTGAAGGATATGCCCGATGCCAGGATCGAGCAGCCGACCGATGTGCTGGTAAAGATCACCAGCACCAACATTTGCGGGTCGGATCTCCACATGTATGAGGGCCGCACCGATCTGGAGCCCGGGATGGTCCTCGGTCACGAAAACTTGGGGATCGTCGCCGAGGTGGGCAATGCGGTGGTCAAGGTCTCACCCGGGGATCGGGTGTGCCTGCCGTTCAACATCGGCTGCGGTTTCTGCCGAAACTGCGAGGAAGGGTTGACCGCGTTCTGCCTGACGGTGCACCCGGATCCGAAGATGGCCGGCGCCGCATACGGGTTCGCCGGGATGGGCCCGTTCTGGGGCGGGCAGGCGGAATATCTGCGGGTGCCGTTCGGCGACTTCAACTGTCTGCGGTTGCCCGAGGATGCCCAGGACAAGGAAACCGACTACGTGATGCTCTCCGACATCTTTCCCACCGGCTGGCACTGCACCCGCCTCGCGGACATGCAGCCCGGCGATTCGATGGTGGTGTACGGGGCCGGACCGGTCGGGTTGATGGCGGCGTATTCGGCGATGATCCAGGGTGCGAGCAAGGTGATGATCGTCGACCGGCATCCGGACCGGCTCGGGCTCGCCGAGGAGATCGGCGTCATTCCGATCGACGATTCGAAGGGCGACCCGGTCGAGCAGGTCCTGGAACAGACCCGCGGGCAGGGTGCCGACAAGGGGTGTGAGTGTGTCGGCTATCAGGCGCACGACCCGCAGGGTCACGAGGACGCCGCGATGACGATGAACCGGCTCGTCGACTCGGTGCGCTTCACCGGCCACATCGGCGTGGTCGGCATCTTCCTGCCCCAGGACCGAAACGGCCCCGACGAACTCGAACGCAACGGCAAGATCGCCTTTGACATGGGCAAATTCTGGTTCAAGGGGCAGCAGGTCGGGACCGGGCAGGCCAACGTCAAGCACTACAACCGGCAACTGCGGGACCTGATCCATCAGGGCCGTGCCAAGCCGTCCTGGATCGTCTCGCACGAACTGCCACTCGCCGAGGCCGAGTCCGGTTACCAGCATTTCGATGCCCGCGACGACGGATGGACCAAGGTCGTACTTCATCCGTGAGGGGCCCGGACCGAGAGGAGCACAACGATGGCAACGACACTGAAGGGCAAGCGGATCGCGATTCTCGCTGCCGACGGGGTCGAAAGAGTCGAACTCGAACGACCCCGCGACGCGGTGCATCAAGCCGGTGGGCGCACAGAGCTGCTGTCGCCGAAGACCGGCGAAATCCAAGCACGCAACAACGACCTCGACGCGGCCGGCACGTTCACCGTAGATCGGGCCGTGTCCGATGTTGCGGTCGACGACTACGATGCCTTGCTGCTGCCGGGCGGCACGGTGAACCCGGACAAGCTGCGAATCGAGGAGGCGGCGGTGTCGTTCGTGCGTGACTTCGTCGGCTCGGGAAAGCCGGTCGGGGTAATCTGCCACGGTCCCCGGACCCTCGTCGAGGCCGGTGTGGCCAAAGGCAGAACGCTCACCTCATACCCGAGTTTGCGGACCGACCTGCGCAACGCCGGGGCCGACGTCGTCGACGAAGAGGTCGCGATCGACGGGAACCTGATCTCGAACCGCTCGCCCGACGACCTCCCCGCGTTCTGTCAGGCCATCGTCGCGCAGTTCGCGAAGCCCCGGACGGGTGCGTCATGACAGTGAACCAGACCTCGGTGTCCCTCGACGATGCGCAGCGGGTGATCGCCGCCGGGCGGACCGAAGCTGACGAGATCGAGTCGCCGTCGAACATTGCGGTGATCGATGCCGGCGGCAACCTCGTGGCCCACGTGCGGATGGACGGTGCCTGGATCGCCAGCATCGACATCTTGATCAGCAAGGCGTTCACCGCGCGGGCGCTGGACATCTCGACCGAGGACCTCGCGGCCGACGCGGGTCCGGGCCGGGCGGGCAGTTCTACGGGATACACGTGTCAAACGGTGGGCGCATCATGATCTTCACCGGCGGTGCGCCGCTGCGGCACAACGGCCAGGTCGCCGAGACGGCCGGGGCGGCGCTGTGAGCGGTGACCTGCGTTGTCAGGGAACTGCGCGTCGACAGGGCGACGTCGCGGTTGTGAGCGTCGAAGCGGTCGGAAAGGAGGCTCACACCCCTGGCCACGGGACCTGTACAACCGGGTCAGCAGCAGTTGCGGTGGCAGAGCGACTGGCCGACGTCGGGGCGGAGCGGGCGGAGGAGTACGGCCGGCTCAATGCGGGCGAGGGGATGCTGCTGGTGCGGATCACCCCCGAGAAAGTGATATCGGAGAACATCACTGGTGAATAGCAGCGGGCGATGATCATGACCACTGGTCGACGATGACGGTCGACGACGGCAACGCCGCCGGGGGATCCGCCGGCCGCGTGCCCGACACCGACGGATCGCAGGAGTCGAATGGGAGGTCGGTGGGCAACCTGGAGTTGTTCTTCGACCTCACCTTCGTGTTCGCGATGTCGCAGGTGACACACCTGATGCTCAGTGACATCTCCTGGCATGGTTTCGGCCGGGGTGTGCTCGCTCTGCTCGCCCTGTGGTGGGCGTGGGTGTGCTACGCCTGGCTGACCAACACATTCGACACGGCGCGGGTGATGCACACGACTTCGATCATCGTCGCGATGGCGGCGATGCTCATCGCGGCCATCGCACTGCCGACCGCATTCACCACCGGGGCCCTCGTTTTCGGGCTCGCATTGCTCGCCGTCCGCCTCATCAACGTCGGTATGTTATTCGCCTCGTCGTCCCGCGAGGAGGAGGGATTGGCGTCGGCGATCCGCCGACTGGTGCCGGGCCTGCTCGTCGGGCCGGCCTTGATCGTTGCCGCTGCTTTTGTGGCCTCCCCCTACCGTGAGGTGCTGTGGGTCGCGGCGGCGGCGGTCGACTTCGGTGGTCCCCTGATAGCGGGAACCAGCGGACTTCGGGTCGTACCTTCGTATTTCATCGAGCGCCACGGTTCGGTCATCATCATCGCGCTGGGCGAGACGATCATCTCGCTGGGGGCGGGGGCAACCGAAAACCTGCACCGGCCCGGGGTCCTCGGCGCTGTGGTTCTCGGGGTGCTGATCTCGGCCACCCTGTGGTGGACCTACTTCGGCCTCGCTTCCGGCGCCGAAGAACGTATGCGGCGAACACCCGGTGTCGATCGGGCCCGGTTGGCGCGCGACGCCTACAGCTACCTGCACCTGCCGCTCGTCGCGGGGATTGTCTTCTTCGCCCTCGGGGCACGGGTTTCGGTGGAACACATCGACGAGCCGCTGGCGCCGCTGGCCGCCCTCGCTCTCACGGGTGGGGTGGCACTGTTCTACGCCGCCGAGGTGGCCTACCGATGGCGTGACCACCATCAGCTCACCGTCGATCGGCTCCTCACCGCCGCCGCGGCCCTCCTGGTTTTTCCGGTGGCGATTTCCGTCCCCGCCGTCTTGACGCTGAGCGTTCTTACCGCGATCGGAGTCCTGCGACTCGCGCTGGAGTTGTGGCGGCGCCCGCAGATAGGCACCGGCATAGGGGGAGCCGTACGGTGAGAACGACTCCGCTGATGTAAGCACCGTCTAGCTGAACTTCAGGGCGTTGCAGTGAGTGGGGGATTGACTTGCCAGGATGGGCACATGGCCGAACGTGACCGGCCGCCCTGAAGCGCCCGCCTGCGCGACGCTGCCGGTCGACGCGAGGGAGTACGGGCATTCCGCGTATTCCGATGATCTCGAGCTCGTGCCGGCCAAACCTCTCGTCTGTGCCCAGGACCTGCTGGATCGCGGCCTGGCATTCGACGCGCATGAGGTGCTCGAGGCCGCTGGGAAGAACGGTCCGGACGACGAGCGGATGCTGTGGCAAGGCCTGGACCAGCTCATGGTCGGCATCACCCACGTCCGGCGCGGCAATGTGGAGGGCGCGATCGCCCTGCTTCGCCGTGCGTCGGCCCGTCCTGCCCACTACGAACTGGCCGCGCCGTACGCCATCGACGTCGCAGGTCTTGTCGATACGCCGCCGCGCTGATTTACGACGTCGCTGCGGCCGTCGAGATCGCGCCGACGATTTCGCCCCGGTCTGGTTTCGGGTTGACTCCCGGGCAAGCTTGACGCACCTCAGATCTCACTGCCTGGGCGCAGGGTGGACGGGCCGCCCGTCGACCCGGGTCAACGGGCGCCCACATACCCTGCGTCAGTAAGCTATCCGAATTTCCTCGGCCATCGGGCCCACCAGGTTCCAGATCGCCTCACCTTCGCGGACGAGCCCCGGAAGATTCACCGCCCGACGGGAGAGCGGGAAGGTGACCGTCCTAGAGTCGCATCGAGCCGGACTCCAGGTACCGCTGGTGGAACGAGAACGCCTCCCCGAGCAGGTGCGGCGTCTGGCCGGCTACCGCATGTTGCTGTTCGTGCGCTGCTTGCACCGTTCCTGCTGAGCGAGCGCGCTGTTCAGGGTTTGAGCTGGATCTTCACCGCCCCGTCCTGCTTCTTCTGGAAGATCTCGTAGGCGTGGGGTGCCTGTTCGAGGGGGAGTTCGTGAGTGGCGAAGGTGTCGACGCCGAGCGGGTCGTCGTCGTCGAGGAGCGGCATGATGTCGTCGACCCACTTCTTGATGTTGGCCTGGCCCATGCGCACCTGAATCTGCTTGTCGAACAAGGTGAGCATGGGAATCGGGTCGGCCATGCCGCCGTAGACGCCGATGATGGAGAGGGTGCCTCCGCGGCGGACGATGTCGATCGCCGAGTACAGCGCACCGAGACGGTCGACGCCCGCCTTCTGCATGAGCGGTGCCGCGACCGTCGGTCGCGTCGCGGATGACGTCGGCGAGATCGCCACCGTGCTCGTCCAGGTCCAGGGTTTCGATGCCCCGGGCCTTGGCGCGCGCGAGGCGTTCGGGGACGTTGTCGACCGCGATGACCCGGGCGCCCTTGTGGTGGGCGGTGCGCGCCGCCATGTCTCCGATCGGTCCGAGGCCGAGCACGGTCACCGACCCGCCCTCGGGGATCGCGGCGTATTCGACCGACTGCCACGCCGTCGGCAGCACATCGGACAGGTAGACGAAACGGGAATCCGGCGGGCCCTCGGGGACTTTGATGTGGGTGAACTGGGCTTGAGGGACGCGCAGGTACTCGGCTTGTCCTCCCGGCACCTCGCCGTAGAGCTTGGAGAAGCCGAACAGTGCCGCTCCCATGCCCTGCTCGCGAACCTGCGTCGTTTCACACTGCGTGTACAGCTGCAAGTTGCACATGAAGCAGTCGCCGCACGAGATCTGGAACGGGATCACCACTCGGTCGCCGACCTTCAGGTCGCCCGCCTCCGTCCCGACCTCCTCGACGATCCCCATCGGTTCGTGGCCGAGGATGTCACCTTCTCCCAGGTGGACGTGTCTACCGGACACGGAAAGCGGCGGAGCCGTGGTCGACTCGCACCCGCTGCCCGGGAGTTTGGGGACAGACCGGGCGGGTACGCGAAGGCGGTGAAGGCGAACGAGCACCTCGAAGGGCAATCCGGTGCCGCGGGTGAGCAGGCCTCGGTGCTGTTCATCGCGGATCCGGGCAAACCTGCGGCTCTCGCGGAACGCGTCGCGGAGTACCTGCCGCAACGCTTGCGAAGCCGTGACCGCCCCGAGCGTCGGTGGACGACGTGCGTGCGCCGAAAACCGTACCTCTCAGACGAGCAAGCAGACTTCGCAGATGTCATCGACACAGTCGATCCGTCCTCCGAAGCGGAAGACATCGTCGTGTACCTCACCGATCTACCACGCCGCGAGGACACCCTGCCCGTGGTGGCCGACGTCAGCGCCGACCACAAATTCGCGCTCATCTCGGTCGCCGGGGTGGGCGGCGTCAACATCGAGCGCCGCGTCCGCACCGTCACCGAACTCGCGATCGCCTGCGTCCTCGGTGAACCGGAACTCAAGCCCCACGGCGCGGCACGACGGTTCCCGTATGTGCAGATCGAGGACGGCATCCGGTACTTCGCGCCCTCGGGGCTGCGGCGGCTGCGACTGCTGTCGGGAATGGTGCGGGCCAACCGGCCGTGGCGACTGGTCACCGGACTGTCGAAGGTCCTCGTCGGTGCCTTCGCCACGGGTGCGATCGCCCTGGCCACCAGCACGATCTGGTTGTTCGCCGACACGATGGGCCCATGGCGTATGAGTGCGGCGACGATCCTGTCGATCGTGGCGATGGTTCTGTGGCTGATCCTCGACCACGAACTGTGGGAGCGGCCGAAGTCGCCGGAGGAACGTGATCGATCGGTGCTGTACAACACCGCGACCGTGGCCACCCTGGTCATCGGCGTCATTGTGCTGCACGTGGCCCTGTTCTGCCTGCTGCTGTTCACCGCGTGTCTCACTCTTCCCCCGGAACTGTTGTCCCGTGTTCTCGGGCACGGCGTGAACTTCTTTGATTACCTGACGCTCACCTGGTTGCTGGCGTCCATCGCGACTATCGGTGGGGCCCTCGGGTCGGGTCTCGAGGACGACGCCGCCGTCAAGGAGGCGGCGTACGGGGTTCGGCAGCGGCAACGCATCGAGGAGACGCGGAGGCGGTCGAACGAGGCGGGATGATCCCGGCCCGCGAAGCGTACAACCCGGCGTCCAGTGAGCCTTGTGGTCAGCATCCGTCACGGGTGTGCAAGGCGGGAAGGCGTTTCGGACTGCAGCAGGCCGGCAGCCCCGCCGAAGGCCAGCCCCAAACGGCACCGAGGGACACCGCGGCACGGGATTGCGCGAGTAGGCCGAGCACGATCGTGGCTGCTCTGAGAAGGCTTGCCGATGACAATTTCCAAGGAGAATTTGGCCCCCGTGCAGGCTCTATCCGGTCACCTCGGTGATTGGAACGACACGCTCGACGCCGAGTACCACGATTCCCCAGAGTTCTTCGACAGATTTGGCGCTATGGTCAACGTCCCCCGATCACGTGGGGCGCCCACCCCTATCGAACAAGCGCTGATTGGGGTCGGGGTCGTAGGCAACGCTGCCTGCACGAATTGGCCGCGACTGCGTGCATATGTGCGGGCCGCTCTCGACCTCGGCGCGAGTCGAGCCGAAGTCCGTGACGTATTGCAGTTGGTCAGCATCATGTATCCATGCGCTGTCGATCGGGGCGCCCGCCGTTGCAGAAGTTCAGTCCGAACGGGGGATTCGTCCTCCATCCGCACTGAGCGATCGACAGCGGAACCTGCGTGCGGATTTCGAACAGAAGCGCGGGTACTGGCACAAGAGCTGGGCCGATGACTTGGCGCTCGATCCGGACATGTTCGAGGCCTACATGAACTTCTCCACCGTCGGGGCCCAATTCGGTTCGCTGCCGGTGAGGTTGCGTGAATTGATCTACATTGCCATTGATTGCGTGGTCACACACCTATACGTCCCAGGCGTGCAGATCCATCGAGATAGCCACGTTCACTGGTGCGGATCCGTATTTCGAGGCAATGACGCGCATACCCGAATTGTTCGAGTGCCGGGGCAACTCACTCGGATTCGCTGATCCAGTCGGGTCGCGCACTTCGGTTGGTGTGTGACTCGACTGTGTCAGTCATGCTGCGGCGGCAGTGATCGGATTTGTGCGCCGGAGGCACTCGAAGGTCCATCAATCCTGATCGGCACAGGAAGTGCTGCAAGGCAGAACTTTCAACCCGCCCACGGTGACTGTTTCAGGTCAGGAGATCGGCATGGTAGAGCTCGAAGGCAAGATCGCAGTCGTCACTGGCGGCGCCAGCGGGATCGGATTCGCTGTGGCAGAAAGTTTTGCCAGCGAAGGTGTGAAGGTCGTACTTGCCGATATCCAAGAAGATAGCTTGAATGCACAGTTTCGGCTCTGAGAGCGTCAGGAGCCGACGCTGTCGGGGTCCTGACAGACGTATCGGATTCGGAGAGCGTGCACAACCTGGCATTGCGCACGATCGACGAGTTCGCCGGTGTCCATATCCTGTGCAACAACGCGGGGTCGACAGCGGCGCGTTGTTCTCCGACATTCCCCTGCGAACCTGGCAGTGGGTGATGGATGTCAACTTCTACGGCGTCCTCCACGGCTGCCGGGAGTTTCTCCCTCTCCTCCGCCAACAACCCGAGGCGCACATTGTCAACACCTGCTCGGTGGCTGCATTCGCGACCGGCGCACCAACAATGAGCCCCTACGTTGCATCGCAGTTTGCGGTCCTGGGGATGAGTGAGAAGCTCGAGATCGAATTGCGAACGGCAGGAGAGTCGATCGGGGTATCGGTGCTGTGCCCAGGTCCGGTCAAGACACGCATGACTGAGTCCGAACGCAATCGGCCCAGCGGTGTCGTGTCGACGTTGGCAGATCCTGTTCGGCCTGGAACCGTGCCACGTAGCAGAGATGGTTGTCGACGCGATCCGAACCAGTCGCTTCTTCATCCTGCCCCATCCCGACATGGCGTTGAAGGGAGTGGAGCGACGTATCGCGTGGATGGGGGATGGTACAGCGCCCGGCGCGCGCGAAGCGGGCACGTGAAGACTCCTCACATTGTTCGAGATGCTTGGCCGACGCACTTCGCCCGCCGAGCAGCGCTCTACGGCCCGGGTCGAGGTACAAGCATTCGCCGCGACCCCCGCCGCTGGTTCGGTAACGATCTGCTTCGGCGTGCCACTGGGATCGGCCAACCTCAATTGGTGCTCTTGACGAGGCAATACACGCGACTGATCTGCTCCACAGGATGCCTCCACAACACCGGCAGTTGGACTGGACCCCAATACAGCTCGACCGTGTGACCCCGTGCTTTGCCGTGGAACCCCACCACCCACGCGAGCCCGAGGACCGAGCGAACTCCGGCCGCCACACGCCCCGAAGGACATTGCATGAAGGCATCGCGAACACGATCGAATGGGTACTGGGAACAGCACGTCTTCAATGAAGTGCGCGGCCGCGAACGTACCGAAACGACAGAATCCTCACACACCGGGAAACGCCCAACCATGGCCGACCACAACCAAGCCCACCACGCGGTCGACACCCCACCCCCGGACCGGGGTGAACAATCCTCGGGCCGGCGGCGTACGAGTCCGTCTTCGAGTCCACCGCATCGTGGGAACGACGATCCCATAATGTTCCGCGGATCGGTGTCGCTTTTTGTTTCCGACCGCCAGGTTTCTCAGCGTCTTGTCAGAGCGTGATTCTCCGAACTCGACGGAGCGCCGCGATTGAATTCTGCTCGGCCTGCGCGCACCCAATACGTCGAGTACAGCTGGTTGATCGGTGACGGGAACAGCACCGTGCCTGGTCGGCGAATCCACGCGAGTGGTGCTGGCGCAATCAGACGAACTGCTTCAACGTCTGCAACCAGAGCAGACGCTGTCATACTCAGGAACGATCGAGCAGCCTTGGCCCAACTGGCGTTCGTTCCGCGAGACAGTAGGTGCCTCTACCGCCCCAAGCGGCGGAGACGACACCACCGGGCCGGCGGTTCTTCACAACGGACCCTCCAATGGGCTGCACGAGCGCGTCGGCGACGCGAGGGCCGGGTCGCTATTGGAGGCCATCCGGTCTGGCCTTCTTCGCCAGGGAGCGTTCGAGAACGTCCGCGTCCCGGGGCCACAGCCAGCGGTGGCCGTAAAGGAGCGCCCCGACGTCGAGCTTGTAGGGGCCGGCCTCGATCTTCTCGAATACCGTGACGGCCGACTCGAGGAGTTGCCGGACGCGTTCAGGCGCCGGTTTGCCGAGGAAGGCATTCTTGGCGTCGAGAGCGCCGGCGAGGGCGGTCAGTGCGATCGGGTCGTCGTGTGCCTGGGCGCCACGCTCGAGATGCGACACTGCCGCATCGATGTGATAGAGCGTCCGGCGAATTTGTTCCTTGCTGCGCTCGGGGTGGTTCTGGCTCTCTTCCTTCCCGACATCGCTGAACCACCACTCCCGAGATTCTTCGAAGTGGACGATCTTCGGTTTTTCCGTGTTCACCCTCGGCAAGGACCTGAACGCCTTTGCGAGCCGGTATTCGCCGCGCAGCCGCTGCACCATCGGCAGGTCCGCGGCGTTCGCGAGGGCCTCGAGGTGCTCGTCGATCGCTTCCCTCCGCGCGTCGTTGATGTTGCCGTCGAGCAGGATGATCTGGAGCCACTGCAGAATGGGCAACGCAGAGTGGTGCATCCGCTGGGCCGCCGCGGCGCCGGTGGCCCGCATTCCGTCCTTGACTCGATCGACGTAGACGAAGGCCACTCCGACGAGGATGACGCCACCCCACCACGACGGGTCGGGCGGCCAGGACAGTGGGTCGTCCACGAAGGCCACCCCGACGAGGGTCAGGGCGATCATCGCCCCGAGTAGGAGATAGGCCGTCGCCAGCGCTCTGGATTGAACGGCCAGTTCGTGCTCAAATTGCTGTGCCGATGGCTCCGGCCTCGGCGACGGCATGGCCAGGCTCAGACGATCACCCCAAGTGGACTGCCGGCCCATCTCGTTGAGGAGTTGAGTTTGCAGCCGTTTCTCGATCCTTCGTCTGGCGGATGAATGGCGGCGGCGTTCTTCCTCGTTGCCGCTCCACAAGCTCGAGGCCCACTCCCGGTCCCATTCGCGTTGCCACAGTCCCCAGAGATATGCGCGACGTTGCAGCGCGTGCGGGGACAGTCTGCTCAGGGCGCTCATGGTCGCGACATGCTCGAGTTCCCGGTACATGCGCGGCGGCCACGGGTCGGGGTCGTCGTGGGAGCCGGCTTTCACCAGGGCGGCATCGCGCGCCCGGACTTCGCGGACGGCGGTAGTGAGAGCATGCCGGTGATCATTCTGAGCGAAGCTGAGGAGGAAGACTGTTGCGCTCAGCAGAAGACCTCCGGCAGTGGCGATCGAGTCGGGATAGCCGATGGATTCCGGTCTGGCCACGTCGATGAGAAATGCCGCCCCGATCGCAAACATGACTACGGAGGCTGTGAGGGCTGCGCGTCGTAGGAACCAACCCTCCCGCCATTCCCCGTCGCGGAGTATCGCACCCATGAGGTCACCTCAGACCGATGCACCCGCAGCGGGCGCTCCCTTTCACGGTAGGCATGCCATGTCCCGCGGCGGAAGCGTTCCGGCGAATTCGGCGTGCAGTTGCCCACCAGCTCGTCCGGCCGGGTTCCACTCACCCTTCGGTCACTGCCGGAGGGACGGGCAGACAGTACTTCGCGGTTCAGGATGGCAGTGGTGGCAACCCTCGCCGGAATCTTGATGGTGGGTTTTCTTGTGTTGGTTTTCAATGCTGCAATCGGAATGCAGAAAATCCAGGACGTATTTGGGGTGCGATGACACCCAGCGGGTCCCGATGATCGGTGACCGGACACCCCGGTGTCGAGGGAACGCTGAGTGTCGCATGCACGGACACGCCGATGTCCGCCGCTCGCTCGCCCCTGCAGCACCGATCTACGCTCGTGTCCCACTTCCTGTCGGGCTCCGAAGGGGCACACAGCGCTCGCGACGTTGGTCCCTTGATGCGAGGCGGCGCAGAGCTTCCGATGCTTGTCGTATGACATTCGGACGCAAGATCGTCGGTGTCGCCGGGAGCCTGAGTGTCAGGGTGAGTCGAGTCCAGTGTTCACCGCAAACCCGCCTGCAGGGCGAGATGCGGATCAACCCGCGATAACGATTTCTCCCACGGTTCTGGTCGAGGACAATGTCCCGATGGACCCCTCGCACCCACGCGCCGACGGCCCGCATCGCTGACGCGCCTTCAGCGCCGCTGACAAGCTCGCCCACCTGACCGCCTATGAACAGGCCTGGGAAAGCAACGGCGGCGGCGCGTACCTGCTCAGCGAAGGCCTGTACTCGTCCCTGATCAGCGAGTGGCGCAAACAACGCGATGCCGGCGTCCTCGACGGAAAGAAGCCCGGCGACAAGATCGGCAAACTCACCACCGAGCAGGCGAGATCGCACGCCTTATACGCGAGTTGGAGAGAGCAACAAAGCGATTGGCCACCACCGAGACTGCGCTGGAAATCATGGGAAGAGCACATTCGCCCTTGGAGCAACTCTGAAGAGAGCGCGGATGTGGACGAGCAGCGCAAGAAGCGTTGATTCGCACCCATCACGAACGCACAGGTTCCGGTGAAACACAAGGTTGCCAACCATATTGGCGGCTCTCGTTCGATCCACCGCAGCACGGGACAAGACCCGGCCCGCGGCACCGGATCCGACCGGGATCAGGCGTTCCATCGAGGCTCCTCGCATCGTCCGGTCGAGCCGCCTATGGCTCGCGTCACAGCTGCCGTATTTCGGAGACTAGTTTTCACCGTCGATACGGATGTTGGGGTGTCCCGTTTTCGGACATCCTGGGTGGTGGTGCGCCGCCGGTCCTCGACCAGTCCGGCGAGCTGCACGCCCACCCCCTCGGTATCTGCACCCCGGAGTGAGGAATGAAGTAAGAGATCAGCGATTGGAATCGTCGGTCCGTCGTCTCAGTGTCGACGGCGCCCTCCTGCGTCACCTACTGGTGCGTGAGCTCGTGATGATCGGTCTTCTGCTGATCACCGGCGTCACGGTCGCCCGTGCTGCGAAGAATGATTCTTCTCGGCAGGTTGCGGATGCCGTCATGATCGCGAAGCGGCCGATGACGCGCAACAGTTGCGGTCGCGGGAGTGAGTGGCTCACCGGAGGCCCACCGTCGTCACGCAAGGATTGGGTGTCGCCGAAGTTCGGCGTGGACAGAAAGCCGCGAGGGCCGATGCTCCGTCAGGTCGAGATCTCGGAGGATGACGCCGAGATCCTCACGCTGACGGTGTGACCTGGCGGAAGTGTCACTCCGATCGCCCTGCGGTCACCGGGCATTCGGCCGTGAACGCGAAGCTGCTCGAGACGGCGGTGCCGGTTCTGGGCCCCGACGGATCAGTCTGGGACGCCGCGCGGGCGAGTGTCACTGGGTGTACACCCTGCCGCCGCCGGGCTGCGCCGGCTGGCGGTCTCCCCGAGCCCCTCATAGCCACCATCTCCCTGGACGCACGAATGGTCTTGCCGGCCGGAAGACCTGTGGGATCTGCGCACGGCTATGCCGGTTATCTCGGCCGGGACCGGCTGCGTGGTCGGCTGATCGGTTGCGTGCACAGCATCGCTGTGTATGCAGGTGGGTGTGAACTGGGCATCGTGGAGGCCGCGGACCCCGGCACGGGGGATCGTCATGGGCGGTTCGGGAAGGGGGGGACCAGCGGACGTCGAATCCCGCGCGTCTTCGCCTGCTGTCTGTCCTAAATTTGGGACAGTTTGGGCGCGCGAGCCGCAACAACTATGAGGTGTATCAAATGTTGTCGAAATGATTGAACAAGGATCGAGCGCCATGAAGATGGTGAATGAGCCGTCTTGCACTTTTCCGATGACCCACCAGAACTCGGGCCGTCGAGGGCCTGGAACAGCGCCGGGTGCCGTCCAGGCCGGGCGGCCGAACAGTTTGCAGATCTTCGCCCTTGGGGTGTGGCGGTGAACGCGAAATCCGAGGTTCGACGCCGAGGCAGGGCCTTGGTTTTCGGCCCAGAATGACCTCGGTATCCACGGTACCGCCGTCCCACGGTTCGGCGAGCTCGGTCTCGAACTGGACGGCCGCGAGATCACGAAGGGGGTGATATCGCCCAGGCGGGGTGGCAGCGCGTTGCCTGTGCACCGCGGTCGTGGTAGCCGACCCAGCTGGAGATCGCAGGCCTCGAGATCACCCGGCCGGTGTTGCCGATCCACACTACCTGCGGGCGAGCGAATGACTTTCTGCCGACTTGCGATCGGGGTGATTGTCGCTTCGGACCCAGCGGCCGAGGAGGAAGACCGCAGCTCCGGCGACGAGCATGGGGACTGACATTGCGTAGAAGACTGCACTGGCAGACCAGCCCATGCCGAGTGCCGTTCCGACAGCGATCGGCCCGACGATGCCGCCGAGGCGGCCAACACCCAACGCCCATCCAACCCCGGTGGACCGCATCGATGTCGGATAGAACACCGCGGACAGCGCGATGAGGCTCTTCTGCCCACCGCTGATGCAGACCCCCGCAAAAAAATTGGCCGTCAATAGGACCCACAGCGGCGCCGTAAAGGCGACACCGGTCAGCGCAACGAATGCGAAGCCGACGACATAAACGGTTCCGAGGGTGACGTACGCGCCGAGTCGGTCCATACAGGGTCCGGTGACAAATGCGGCGGCGATGCCGCCGACAGTCGTGAGGGTGGTGGCGGTGACCACCGTACCCATGTCGTAGTCCAGGCTCGTCATGATCGACGGTAGCCAGCTCTGCAGCGCGTAGAACTCGCCGAGGTTGATGACGAAGACCAGCCACAGCACCAGGGTTCCCAAGACCCGGTCACGGGTGAACAGGCTCCGCAGTGCAGTGCGTTGTCCGTGGGTCCGCTTCTCGGCCTCGTAGGTGATGTCGGGGCCGACGGCGAGGGCGGGATCCATTTTGCGGAAGATCGCCTGGATTCTGTTGGGCTCCGCGCCTCTGTTGATCATTGAGGTGAGTGAGTCCGGCAGGTAGCGCAGCAACGCCGGGAACAGGAGCAGCGGAGCTACTGCGCCGACGACGAGTACCGACCGCCAGCCGAGAATCGGGATCAGCCAACCGGAGACCAGCCCTGCCGCGACGAATCCGAGGGAGAAGCCGCAATAGATCACCAGGACGAAGGTTGCCCGAAGACGCTTGGGGCTGAATTCGCCCGTCAGTGCGATGGCACTCGGCGCGGCGGCACCGAGCCCCATTCCGGTGATGAAGCGCAACGCCATCAGTTCGGTGACGTTCTGTGACCAGGCCGCCGCCAACGTGCCGAGGGCGAAGACGACCGTGCTCGTGAGGATCATCCGGCGGTGGCCGAACCGCTCGGACAGCGGCGAGAGCGCCAGATAGCCGACCATGAGACCGGCGAGAGCGGCGGAGAAGATGGGCCCGAGCACCTGTTTCGACAGGCCCCACTCCTCGGCGATGTGGGGCGCCATGTAGCTGATGCTCTGAGTGTCGAAGCCGTCGATGAACATGACCACCCCACACAAAGCGATCACGATGTACTGGTATCGACTCACTGGCCGCGAATCGATGAAATCCGGCAGTTTCACGCGCGATGGTGCTAAGGACATGATTGCCTCACATTATCTGATGCCCGGTTTCCCGGATGATGTGGTCGTGGTAGCGGATCACGCGGTGACAACGGGCTCGCCCGACGGTACGAAGGCGTCGCAATAGAAATTGTCTGGCGCCAAACCGGCCTCGTGGACAAAATCCTCGCGTGCCGCCGAGGTCATTGCGGGGCTTCCGCATGCATAAACCTCGTGGTCGCTGAGGTTCGCGTAGTCCTCGAGCACCGCTCGATGAACGAGCCCGGTGCGTCCGGTCCAGTCCCCCGCGGGATGTGACAGGACGGGAGTGAATGAGACACGACCCGGATCCGAGGCCCACTTCTCGGGCAACTCGGGTAGGTAGATGTCGCCCTGTCCTCGTGCGCCCCAGTAGAGGTGCACGGATCGTTCTCCACCACGTTTGAGATGGTCCTCGATGATCGATTTGACCGGGGCGAAGCCGGTGCCACTAGCGACGAAGATGACCGGCCTGTCCGAGTCGGGGTTCAGTGAGAACTCGCCGTAGGGCAGCTCGATCCTCAGTCTGGTTCCCTTTTCGAGCCCGCCGAGCACCTCATCGGAGAAGCGTCCACCCTGCACCCGACGAATGTGAAGCTGCACTCCGTCGTTCTCATGCGGCGGATTCGCCATCGAATAATTCCGGCTGTCACCGTCGTCGAGAAAGACTTTCAGGTACTGCCCGGCAGCGAACTTCGCACGCACCCCGGTGGGGAGACGCAGCTGCACCACCGTGACATCGGGCGACGGACGGGTGATCCGATGGACCTTTGCGGTCAGGGTCTTGCGTATCACCCTGTCCTGCTTGGTGATCCGCTTGGGCGTGATCGAGGTGTCGGTTCTCGGCCGGGCCTGGCAGAACAGCACTCCGCTCTGAGGGCCTTGCGACATCCCCCAGCCGCGCACATCGAGGCAGCCGGCATCGAGTGCGCCTTCGCAACTCGAGCACACGCCTTTGCGGCACGAGTACGGGATCGCGTATCCGGAACGTTCCGCCGCGTCGAGCACGCTCTCATCGGGCTCGCACGGAAAGCTGATGTCCGTTCCGGTGACAGTTACTGTGTAGGTCATGAGGTAGCTCCAAAGGTGCCGGGTGCCGACATGTGGGTTTCGGCGGCGCCGACGAGTCGCAGCGCCCCGACTACCGCATCCGGGTCGGCTGTGCCCGTGCCGGCAATGTCGAACCCCGCGCCGTGGCCGACACTGGAGAACCGCACTCCGGCGCCGATCGTCATCGCGGCTGCGCTGCGCCCAGCGAGGAGTTTGACGGGAATATGGCCCTGATCGTGGTACATGGCGACGAACGCGTCGAAGCCTGAGTCTGCCAGCATGAGGTCGGCCCCGACCGGACCCGAGGCGTCAATCCCTGCGGCGCGCAGCCGCTCCACCGCTGGCGCTGTCACCCGCAGGTCCTCGTCACCGAACAAACCGCCCTCGCCGGCGTGTGGATTGATGCCGAAGACGCCGATGCGCGGGGACGGGATGCCCTGCGCCTGTAACGTCTCCACCGCGGCACGTGCCGCCCCGTGCACCAGCTCGGGCGTGAGGCGCCGAAGCGCATCCCGCAGCGATTCGTGCAACGTTGCGTGCACGATGCGCAAACCGGCACCGATCAACATCAAGAACACCTGATCGGGCCGCGCGCCGACGAGTTCGGCCAGCAAGCTCGGATATCCGTCGAAGGAGATGCCGGCGGCGTTGACCGCGGTTTCCGAGTGCGGGCATGCGACGATGCCGCAGGCTCCGCCGCCCTGCAGACATCGCACCGCCCGTTCCAGATACGCCACCGTCGCCTTCCCCGCCTCTGCTGTCACCCGGCCCGGTGCGAAAGCCCCAGCGGGCAGCGAGTGCACCGGAAGCAGGTCGACGACATCGGTCATGGGCGTGGCCAAGCCGTCGGCTGTCTCGCGGACCGTCATGCCTGCCCAGCGGGCGAGCGGCTCGACGACACATCGATCGCCCACCAGGACCGGATTGAATGCGGGATGCTCCTGCGCTGCCATGACGGCCTTCACCGCGAGCTCGGGGCCGATTCCATTCGGATCGCCGATCGTGAGCAAGACCCGCGGAGGGGACCCACTCATAGCGGGAGCGCCAACAGGGTATCGATGTTGGTGCTGTCGCACACCACGACTCGTTCGGCAATCTTCAACTGATCGTCCACGTCGACGTAGCGGTCGACATACCGCCCGCTGGCGAAGATGTCGGATTGGCCGTCACGCATCACCCGTACCACCAGGAAGCTCGTCTCGGCATGGATACCGTCACCGTTCTCTTCCAGGACCGAGGGCTGGCCCAGGATGTGACGGTAGGTGTGTTGCTCGTAGATGTTGGCTTCACGCAACGCCGATACGCGGTCGACCAGCATCCGGCGAGTGTTGGCCCACACCAGTCCGGCGGGCAGGCCTTCGCTGTAGTTCTGTGCGGTGGTGATCCGGTACATGCAGTTTTCGACGAAGAAGTCCGGCCACTGCTCGAGCGGCCCCTCGTCGATGCAGCGGGAGTAGTCGGCCTGCACGCGGCCGATTCGCTGGAAATCGTTCACGCTCATGCCTCTTCCTGTCGGTTCATCGCGGCCCGGTATGCCTTCCAGAAGCCGCGGACCGATGCTTCGGTGACACGGCTTTCGCTGGATTCGGCTAGACAGCCTCCCATTTCGAGCACGGCGGACTGGCTTGCCGCACCTGTGATTCCGCGTTGCACGAAGCCTCCGACGCAGCCGTCCTCCATCGAGATGTAGCCTGCGGGGCCCACGAGGTTGGCCTGCTTGAGTCGTACTTCCCGCTGCTCGGGAGTGTCTTCTTCGAAGCCGAGGTACGTCCAGTTCAGCCGTGTTCGTTCGACCCCGGTCGGCAGGATCTGGCGCACAGCCACGGAGTTCTGGATCTGCTGCAGCACGAAGCCCGGGAAGACGGAGAGGATCTGCAGCGTCGTATCGTCACCGACTTCGCTGAACCCCTCGAGCAACGTTGGATCGGCCAGTTTGTAGGCGCTTTCGGACCGGATGTTCTGATCCGAGTACGCGACGTCCTTCTCGGCGTCTCGGTCGATCGCCGAGTAGCTGACGTGGTGGCCGCCGCTCTCGTCGACGATGATCCCACCGCGCTGCGACAGTCGGTTGAGCTCGAAGGTCGTGAAGAACAGGTGCAGGATGCTGGCGTGGTAGGAGTCCTTGACGTTCTCTACGTACAGCTTCCAGTTATTGGGAAGGATCTGTGTGAAGCGTCCGATGATCTCGGGGGCGCGTCCATCGAGGACACGGGCGATCCGACTCGTGATCTCTTCGCCGAGATAGTCTTCGATGTCGGGCACGTCATCGGAAAAACTCCCGAAGACCAGACCGTAGAGGACGGCGATGCGCATCTTGCGCGGTCCGTGGTCCTCCATACAGAACGAATCAGGCATTCCCCCTTTGCCCTTGACCCCATCTTTGAACGCAACGCCGGTCAGATCGCCCTGCAGGTTGTAGCTCCACGCGTGGTAGACGCACGTGAAGTCCTTCGTGTTTCCGCGGTCGTCCAGCGCCAGCAGGGCGCCGCGATGGGCGCACCGGTTCTCGAAGCCGTAGAGCTCACCGTCGCGATCACGCGCCACGATCACCGGCGTCTCGCCGACGAAGGTGGAGCAGTAGTCTCCCGGGCCGGCTACCTCCGCCTCCAGGCACAGGTAGCTCCAATACGGGCCATGGAACAACTTGGTCTTCTCGGCTGCGTAGATGTCCTCGCCCTGGAACACCCGATACGGCACCCGGGTGAGGTCGTCAGTCCAATCCGCCGTGGTCTCGCGGGCCGTGTGGACAACGCTGCTTTCCATAATTTCTCCTCAGTCTGGACAACCAGTCGGGACATCAGAGAACTCGCTCGCCAGGACTTGACAAGCCCCGCGGCTGTTCGTATAACGAACAAATGAGCAATTCTCGAACAATTAAGCCGGACGATAAGGGAAGTGTCAAGGGTGCTGCCCGCGCTCCCGAGGGAATGGCCGGACTGGCGAAGGGCCTGGCGGTCATCGAGGCCTTCGGCATCCGCCACCCGCAACTGACCGTCACCGACGCCGCTCAGCGGACGAACACCTCCCGCGCCGCGGCGCGCCGCTGCCTGCTCACTCTCGTCGAGCTCGGTTACCTGACCCACGACAACGGAAACTTCCGACCGACACCCAGGATGCTTCGGCTCGGCGGCGCCTATCTGGACACCGCGCCACTGCCGCAACTTGCCCAGCCGCAGTTGGCCGAGGCCCGCGATGCGCTGGGCGAGTCGGTGTCGCTCGCGGTTCTCGAAGACGGGTGGTCCCTGTTCGTCGCCCGCGCCGAGGCCGCACGGATCGTCGCGACCGGAGTCCGGGTCGGCGCCAAACTGCCCGCCCACAGCTCCGCGACCGGTCGAGTACTGCTGGCCGGACTCCCCGATACGCAACTCGACGACTACCTCCGAGAATGCCACCCGCAGCCCCGCACACCCAAGACGCTGACCGATGTCGATGCCATCAGCGAGCGAATCCTGACGGCGAGGGAGAGCGGTGTGGCCTGCACCGACGAAGAAATCGAACTCGGCATGCTGTCGATAGCCGTACCGGTCCGTACTGCCCGGGGCGAAACCGTGGCGGCAATGAGTGTCAGTACGTCCACAGCCAGAACCACCCTGCACGACATCCGTGAGGCAGCCGTGCCCGTGCTGAACAAATACGCAGCAAGACTCGGCCGGCTTCTGTGAGATCCCACCCAGACTGCAACTCACACCCCCGCGTTACGGAGAAGGGTGCGACGCTCCCAGCGTGTCTGTGTCGACGCATGCGGGGATCCCCTGCGGGAGGTGACTTCCGGTTGTGCTGGAGTGATTGTCTGTCGTGGCCGATGAGGTACCGGGAGACCGAGCAGCGCCAGGACCCACGTGCTTCTGATGTTCGCGGGACTTGCCGATCAGGTACACCGAGTCGGCCGACGCCATCAGGAAGACCACGGTCAGCCTTTCCGTCACCAGACCTCGGGGTGGAGCCGTGACCCGTTGGGTCTGGCTGGGAACGGGGTTGTGTCGCAGGGGTGGACTTTGCTCAATCATCGTGAAAGCGAGAGGTTCTGCGCACCCACGGTGCAGTGCGGCATTTGGGGACACCCGCAACACCGTCTCTCTGCAGACCAGAGTTAGATTCTGTACAACAGTCACGTGATGTGATTCACTTTCGGGACAAGGTGTGACGGGACTACAGAAGGAATCGGGTCGATATGGGCAGTAGTTCGCTGAGTCGGCGGGATTTCATGAGAGTGACGGCGGCTCTGGGGGGTCTCCTTGCTGTGGGAGCCGGCGCAGGGTGTGCTACCCAGTCCCGAGGTAGGGACGGCGTCTACCGAGGTGACGTCGCCATCACGGGGTTGGCGAGCCTGATCCATTCGGCCCCGTTTCTGATCGCAGCGTCCGAGGGCTACTACGAAGAAGAGATGCTGGCGCTGGAGAACGTTCAGTTCCCGGGCGGGCTGGACACCGTGCGTGGAATCGGCTCCGGGATCGGATTCGGCACTTCGGCGACGATTCCGGTGTTCATCGCCGTGGAGCGCGGACTCGATGTCAAGGCGTTCGGGAACGTCTACACCGCGGCATCTGTGGACTTCATCGCCCCCGCTGACTCCCCGATCAACACGATCGAAGATGTTCGGGGCCGCACCATCGGTGTGAGCAGCCCGGGATCGAACTCGACCGACTTCGCCGAGAAGACGCTTCGATTGGCGGGTTTCACACCCGGCGTCGACGTCGAGCTGCTCAGCGTCGGATCCGCGAGCGATTCGTGGACCGTCGCCTCCCAGGGCGTTGTCGATGTCGCGTGGACTGCGTCCCCGCTGTCCGAGCGCATCATCGCCGAAACCGGCGCGAAGGTGATCTGGCGATCCCGGGACTACGTCCAGGACTGGTCGGACACCTGCCTATGTGCCACCACCCCGTTCATCGAAAAGAATCGGGACGTCTTGGCGGGGTGGATGCGTGCCGTGGGTCGCGGTATCGAGATGATCGATACGGATCTCGAGCGGGCGGCCGAAATCTATGGCCGCGCAATCAAGTACAAGCCCGAGATCGCCCTGACGGCGTTGGAGAATTCGCGAGGCTTCTTCAGTCTCGACTTCGCGCGCCCGCAACTCGAAGCGGTCGTGGCCTCGGGCGTCGAGGCCGGACGACTCGGCGGCAAGGTCGATATTGACTCAGTTGTAGTCGAACTATAAGGCGGGAAGAGAACATGACCACTACACAAGTCGAATCGAAGAACGTCTCTTTCGACGGTATCGGTATGACTTTCGATTCCGACACCGGGCGGACCGAGGCCGTGCGTAACGTCACGGCATCGATCGCGGAGGGCCAGTTCGTATCGGTCATCGGTCCGAGTGGATGCGGAAAGAGCACCTTGCTGGACATGGCCTGTGGCCTACTTGTTCCCTCGCATGGACGGGTGACCATCGATGGGGAGATTGTCACAGGGCCCCGTAAGGACACCGCCATGGTGTTTCAGGAAGACTCGACGCTGCACTGGCGAAGTGTTCTCGACAATGTGGCTTTCGGGTTGGAAATCAAGCACGTCGACAAGGACGAACGCCTGGAAAAAGCGCGTGCGATGATCGAACTGGTCGGCTTGAAGGGTTTCGAGAAGCACCGGCCCGGGCAGCTTTCCGGAGGTATGCGTCAACGCGTGGCGATCGCCCGTGCACTCGCCACGGATCCTCGAATTCTGCTGATGGACGAACCGTTCGGCGCTCTGGATCAGCAGACGCGACAGTTCATCGGGCGCGAGCTCTTGAAGATCTGGGAGCAGACCCACAATCGGGTACTCTTCGTTACCCACGACATCCAAGAGGCGATCTATCTGTCGGATCAGATCTGGGTGATGTCGGCACGTCCATCGGTGGTCCGAGAGGTCATCGACGTCGGGCTCCCCCGTCCACGCCCGAGCGGCACACACGCCATGGCCAGATTCAAGGAACTCGAGGATCACCTGTGGTCGATCATCAAGGAAGAGGCCGCTAAGACACTGGGGCACGGGACGGATGCCGCATGACTGTGACCTCGCCGCAGGCGGCCCTCCACGAAACGCCAAGGTCGGGATTCCGACGAGCGAAACATCGAGCACGCGTCGTACGTTGGACGATGCTGGTTGCTCTGGTGTTGTTGCTCGAGGCGGCAACGCGAACCGGCTGGATCGACCGCAATCAGATGGTCGCGCCGTCCGAGATACTCGCCCACGTCGCGGCAATCATCCCGAGCACCCACTTCGTCACCGATCTGACACGGACGAGCGTGACCATACTGGCGGCGTTCGCACTGGGCGTGCTCGGCGGGGTGCCCCTGGGCGTATTGCTCTGGAGGGTCCGGGTCATCGGCCGAGTCCTCGAACCATTCATCGTCACCGGGTACGCGATGCCGACATTGCTGTTCTACCCGATTCTGGTCGCGGTGCTCGGACTCAACGCGGGACCAATCATCGTCATCGCGAGCACGATGGCCCTCATTCCAATAGCGCTGACCACGATGGTGGCGCTCGGAGACGTCAAACCGGTGCTGCACAAACTGGCGCGATCGGTCGATGCCTCGCGCCGGCAGCAATACTTCAAGGTGCTGTTCCCGGCCGCCACGCCGCTCATCTTTCCCGGGATCAAGCTCGGATTCATTTACGCAGTCATCGGCACCATCGCGATGGAGTTCATTTTGGCGTCGAAAGGCCTGGGGTTTCGTGCGGGCTTTATGTACCGCGAACTCTACGTCGCGGACATGTGGGCCTACATCGCCATTGTCGTGGTCTTCAGCATCGCAGTGAACAGTGCACTCGGCCTGGCTGAACGAGCCATTCGAAGGGACATGTTGTGAACGCCACCACGCTCAGCGCCGAAACCGAAGGCGAAGCAGGCAAACAGAATACGGAACAGCGGTTCCGCCTGTCACAGCGGTGGGCCGACAACCTCCTGCGAATACTCATCGTCATCGGGTTGATCGGTGTCTGGGCGCTTATTGCAGCGACCAGCGAACTTGTGCCGTCCCCGGGCGCGTCGATGTCGGCGGTATGGGGACTGTTCGCAGACGGTTCCATCTACAGGAATCTCAACGCCACGATGAGTGCTGTCGGACTCGGATTCGTCGTCGCAACAGCGGTGGGCTTCCCGACCGGATACATCATCGGGCGAAGCAAGTTTCTCGGTGATGTGTTCGATCCGATCATCGCGGGTGCCTTCGCCATACCACGGGTAATCTTCTTTCCGATCCTGCTGCAGATCTTCGGCCTGGGACTCGGAGCACAGTCGGCAATGGCCGCATTGGCCGCGGTGTTCCCCATCATCGTCTCGACGGCGGCGGGAGTACGCGCCATCAACCCCATCCTGCTCAAACTCGGCCGGGCCACCGGTGCAAGTCCGCTTCAGACAATGAGCAAGATCGTGGTGCCCGCGATGGCGCCCTCTCTCATGGTCGGTATCCGAATCGGCTTCAGCATTGCCTTCATCAATGTACTGATCGCCGAGTTCTTCGCCACCAGAGCAGGATTGGGGCAGATGGCGATGCTTGCGTACGGCAAGTTGGATCTACCGACGATGTACGGAGTGATCATGCTGCTGGTCTCGATGGCGCTGGTGGGCAACATCGCCCTGTGGGCCATCGAACGGAAGATCACCGACGCGGTCAACTGATCGCCGCACGCAACTATCCGAATCGGCAGTGGGCCCTCCGGCCCATGCCCACACCCATTTCCGGAGGACACTGATGAGCGCCCTGACTGCCGCAGCAGAGGAATACCAGCGGTTGCGCACCGAATTCCGGGAGAAAGGTCTGGGCGGCCGCATCGGCTTCGGCGTGCGGCCGGCAGTGGTGGTGGTCGACTTGATCACGGGCTTCACCGATCGCCGTTCGCCGCTCGCAGGTGACCTCGATACCCAAATCGACGCAACGAAGATTCTCCTCGCGCTCGCGCGAAAGGCCCAGGTGCCGATCATCTTCTCCACAGTGGCCTACGACGCGGAACTCCAAGAGGCCGGCGCCTGGATCGGCAAGATCCCCTCGAACAAGTATCTGGTCGAGGGCAGTCAATGGGTCGAGATCGACGAGCGGCTCGAACAACAGCCAGGTGAGACGACATTGGTGAAGAAGTACGCATCGTGCTTCTTCGGCACCGACCTGGCCGCTCGGTTGATCAGCCGCCGGATCGACACCGTGATCATCGTGGGCTGCACCACGAGCGGATGTGTTCGTGCCACCGCGGTAGACGCCTGCTCGTACGGGTTCCATACCATAGTGGTCGAGGACGCAGTGGGAGACCGGGCGACACTACCGCACACTGCCAGCCTCTTCGATATCGACGCCAAATACGGTGACGTCGTCGGACTCGACGAGGCCAGCGCCTACCTCGAGAGCGTTCCGTCGTCGAGTTGACGGTCACAGTACCCGCGAGAACGTACCTCGCCGGGTGGACCGGACACTCACCCGAGCGCTGCCGCTAGCTGATCAGCCGCGTCCGTCAGGGCGCGGCCGATGCTGCGTACCTGTGCCGGGCGCAGGCGGTGCTTGGGCGCTGAAACATTCATTGCCAGGCGCATGCCGGGGGCGTTCGTCGGGACCGAGACAGCCACGGAGGCAACACCTTCCTCTGACTCCTCCCGGTTGACCGCGTACCCGTTCCTTCTGACCTCTTCCAGTTGGGCTTCGAGCTCGGTCCGCGTGCTGATGGACTGTGGAGTCACCTGTTCCAGTTCCTCGGTCGGGTACAGCTGATGCAGTTCGTCGAGGGAAAGTTCCGCCAGCATGGCCTTCCCAGTGGACGTGCAATGCGCTGGCATGATCTTGCCCAACCGGGACGCAACCCGGACTGCCGATGGGCTCTCCAGGGCGGCGATGAAGCGCACGGTTCGACCGTCGAGTGCCCCGATATGGACAGTTTCACGCAGTTCCTCGCTGAGGGTGCGCAGGATCGGTGCCGCCGTCTGAGGAATGTCGAGCCTGGCAAAAATCGCAAACGCGACCCCCGTCAGCGCTGGGCCCGGACGATAGGCCTTGCTGGCCGGATCCTGCCGAATGAAGCCCCGGTACTGGAGCATCGCCAGAAGTCGGTGAGCCGTCGACGACGCAACTCCGAGGTACTGGCTCGCCTCGGTCAGCCGAATTTCGGGCTGTTCACCGAGCAGCAACAGCAGACGAAGTGCGTTGTCGACGGATTCGATCGGGTACTGCGGTGGTGTCGCCTCCGGCGCCTGTTGCCGTGGACCGTGGTTCTGCATAGCAGAGAGCATACGTGTCAGGTCGTGGTTGCGGTCGACCTGCCAGCGGGTGGAATCCGCGTACGCACAGGGGTTGACTCGTCGGGCTGAAGAGAGCAACATCTATCTAACAGAAGACACTTCTGCATAGCAGAGAGACCGTCATCGTCGATCGAAGAGGAATGAACCTTGGAACCCCGGACGACCCACCACACACAAGCGATGGAAGACATTCGCCGCGGCATGATCCCGGCGCACATCTACAACGACAAAGGGATTTTCGAGCGTGAGAAGGCGACCGTCTTCAGTCGATCGTGGTTGTTCGTCGCGCACGAATCCGAGGTACCGCAGGCGGGGGACTACGTTGTCCGCCGGGTACTCGAGGATTCGTTCATCATCTCCCGCGACTCCAAGGGTGGGATTCGGGCGATGTTCAACATGTGTCTGCACCGCGGGATGCAGGTGTGTCGCGCGGAAATGGGAAACGCGTCGAACTTTCGCTGCCCCTATCACGGCTGGTCGTACCGAAACGACGGCCGCATCATCGGACTGCCGTTCCACGAGGAGGCGTACGGGGGCGAGGAGGGCTTCAAGAAGAAGGGCCAGACACTCCTCCCTGCACCCAATCTCGACAGCTACAACGGAATGATCTTCATCAATATGGATCCGAACGCGGAATCGCTGTCGGACTATCTGGGCGACTTCAAGTTCTACCTCGACTACTACACCAAGCAGAGCGAGTCGGGGCTCGAGGTGCGGGGCCCGCAGCGTTGGAGGGTCAAAGCGAACTGGAAGATCGGAGCCGAGAATTTCGCGGGCGACATGTACCACACGCCGCAGACACACACCTCGGTCGTCGAGATCGGCCTGTTCCGCGAACCCAAAGCGGAGAAGCGCAAGGACGGAGCAACCTACTGGGCAGGACCAGGTGGGGGAACGACGTACAAGTTGCCCGACGGCACCTTCGACGAGCGCATGCAGTACGTGGGATACACCGCGGAGATGACCGACCGGGCCAAGGAGGTGTGGTCGGACGAGCAGCAGCGAGTAGTCGGCGCAGACGGCTTCATGATCTCGGCAGCATCGGTGTTTCCGAACCTGAGCTTCGTGCACAACTGGCCGAAGGTCGAGGACGGCGACGACGTTCTGCCGTTCATCTCCATTCGACTCTGGCAACCGATCAGTGAGAACGAGACCGAGGTGTTGTCCTTCTTCGCGGTCGACCGGAGCGCGCCGGAAGAATTCAAGAAGAAGTCGTACAAGGCATACCTGATGTGCTTCGGGTCCACCGGCATGTTCGAACAGGACGATGTCGAGAACTGGGTATCGCTGACGAACACCTCCGCAGGATCGATGGCGCGGCGCCTTCTACTCAACAGTCGCATGGGTCTGCTCGAGGACGGGACACGCGTCTCCGATGAGCTCACCGCCGACGAGTTCCACGGCCCCGGGACGGCGCAGGTCGGATACAACGAGGCCAATCAGCGCAAACTTCTCGAAATGTGGGCGGACTACCTCGAAAAGCCGGCACTGGAGGTGGGGCCGACATCGGTGGGAACCGACAATCCAGACGGAATCAGGCCGATGACTCCGACGAACGGCAGCTGCGACCACGCCGCCGGCACCCACAGCAAGGACGCGACTGTCAACGGGGCGGTGCTGGCATGACCACGTCGGTGCGAGCTAGCAATACCGGTTACAGCCGCGTAGGTGAAGGCTCGACCTATTCGGAGCAAGCCGTGCTGGGCGACCATGCATCGCGCGTCACGCGCACCGGAACTCCGCTGCGGTTCGACGATCGACGGCACCTGGACGCGCACCAATTCTTGATCGACGAGGCATATCTGCTCGACGCACAGGAATACCAAACCTGGCTCGACAACATCACCGACGATATCCACTACCTCATGCCGGTTCGGGTAACCACGGCGCTCAACTCGGGATTCGACACCTCACCAGGAATGGCACATTTCGATGAGAACAAGTATTCGCTGAGCCGGCGGGTCGCGCGGTTCGTCACCGAGCACGCGTGGACCGAGGATCCCCCGTCACGACTGCGCCACTACATCACCAACATCCGGACCTTCCTCACCGACGCCGAGGACCACCTCGTCGTCGAAAGCGCCGAATTGCTGTTCCGCAGCAGAGGCGATGTCAATGAGTCGGCACTCGTCTCGTGTGGACGCGAGGATCTGCTGAGGCGCGTCGGTGACGAATGGAAGCTCGCACGACGCACCATCTTTGTCGACGAGTCCGTGATGCGGATGCAGAATCTCGCGGTGTTCCTATGAGCTTGCAGTGGGAAGGCGAGGAGCAGGACGCACGCGCCGCGCGCCGTGCCACAGACGAGTTCGCGCAGCTCTTGGCTGGTGCCGTCGGTGATCCGCTGACCATCGCCAACGAATTCGCCGAGGTCAGCGTGCACAAGGTGGCGACCCGCAACGGCGTACGGCTGCTGGTGCACGCCCCGAAGTCCGGACAGTGGGTCTGTGTGGACCCGCTGGAACTCGAGGCGCTGACCTGGCAGAACCCGGCCACCTTCGCCGAGATGGTGGGAAACATGTTTGCTCCGTTGATCGCAGAGGGAGACAACGAATGACTGGCTGGCTCGACGGCAAGCGGGCACTTGTCGTTGGCGGGGGATCGGGGATCGGGCGAGCAGTCGTCGATGCGTTCCTCGCCGAAGGCGCGTGCGTCGCGGTACTCGAGCGTGACCCGAACAAGTGTCGGGTGCTGCGCGAACACCTACCCCAGGTACCGGTCATCGAAGGTGACGCCACACGCGCGGCGGACAACGACGCTGCCGTCGCGGCTGCGGTCGCCGAGTTCGGAGGGCTCGACACACTGGTCAACTGTGTCGGGATCTTCGACTTCTACCAGGGCATAGAGGACATCCCCGCGGACACGCTCGACGTGGCGTTCGACGAGATCTTCCGAACCAACGTGCTCAGCCACATGCACTCGGTCAAGGCCGCCGTACCGGAGCTGCGCAAGCACCGCGGATCGTCGATCGTGCTGGCGGAGTCTGCCTCGTCGTTCTATCCCGGACGAGGCGGAGTGCTCTACGTGTCTTCCAAATTTGCCGTACGCGGGCTGGTCACCACCCTGGCCTACGAGCTCGCCCCAGATATTCGCGTCAACGGAGTCGCCCCGGGAGGCACGTTGAACACCGACCTGCGCGGGTTGGTGAGCCTGGGACGCGACGCCGATCGACTCGACGACAATCCGAATCGTGCACGCGAGTTGGCGGCGCGGACACCGCTCAACGTGGCCCTCTCAGGTGAGGACCATGCGTGGAGCTTCGTCTTCTTCGCTTCCGACAGATCCCGAGGAATCACCGCAGGCGCGACGCATCCCGACGGCGGCTTCGGAATCGGAGCCCCCAAAACTTCGACCCGCTGATACGAGTTCGACCAGTTCGGAAAGAGAGGAAACCGCGATGGCTGTCGTCAAAGCGAATCTTGGTGCATGTCAGGGATATGCCAATTGCGTCGTCGCTGCCGACGACTACTTCGACATCGACGACGACGGTGTCGTCGAACTGTTGAGTGTGGAGGTCCCCGAATCGGAACGGGGACGCGTCGACAGTGCTGCCCGGTCCTGCCCGGTCTCCGCGCTCTGGATCGAAGACTGATGCCGGAATCGACCACGGTCATCGTCGGTGCATCGATCGGTGGTGTCCGAACTGCGCAGGCACTGCGGTCGGAAGGGTATCCGGGCGCCATCGTTCTCATCGGTGCCGAAGGTGAACTGCCCTATGACAAGCCGCCGCTGTCGAAGTCGATCCTGGCAGGTGACTCTACGATGGCCGAGATTACGTTGTTGACCACCGAACAGGCTCGGGAACTCGATCTCGAGCTTCGGTTGGGCCAACCAGCCATACGGCTGAGCACGGCAAACCGGGATGTCGAACTCGCAGACGGTACGAGGGTCGCGTTCGACAACCTGGTGCTCGCCACCGGCGCTCGCGCCCGGCCGTCACCGTGGGGAACGCCGAACGGCCTGCACGTGATACGAACAGCCGCGGACGCCCGCGCACTACGACGCCATTTCGGCACCACCGACCACCTCGTCATTATCGGCGGCGGCTTCATCGGCGCGGAGACCGCGGCAACCGCGGTCCAACTCGGGATGCGCGTGACGCTGGTGGATCCAGAACCCGTGCCCATGGCACGCGTGATGGGTGCGGAGATCGGCGAGCTGTTCATCGACCTCCATCGGCGTCGCGGCGTCGACACCAGATTCGGGGTCGGTGTCGAGTCCGTGCACGGTGAGCACGGGTCCTTCGCGATCGGCTTGTCCGACGGGTCGACGCTCGCCGCCGACACGGTGGTCGTCGGTATCGGGGCGATACCGAACGACGACTGGCTCGAGTCCTCCGGTCTCGAGGTGAGCAATGGTGTGGTGTGTGACGTGTACTGCCGTGCAATCGGTCACGACAACATCTACGCAGTCGGCGACGTGTGCCGGTTCGACAACACCCGACGCGGCGGTTCGACCCGGTTCGAGCACTGGACGAACGCGGTAGAGCAAGCTGTCGTGGTCGCGCGGAACATCGCTCGCCCGGACGAGAAGATGCGCCACGAACCGGTCGAATACGTCTGGAGTGATCAGTACGACTGGAAGATACAGACGGTCGGACTGGCGGGCTCGTCGACGCACACTGTCATCGGCGAGGTGACGAACAAAGCTAAGTTCGCGGTCTGCTACCCCGACGAGAAGGGCAGACTGACCGGGGTCGTCGTCGTCAATTGGCCGAAAGCGCTTGTCACCGCCCGCAAAGCGATCGCACTCGGGATCGAATATGTCGAGTTTGCGGAACGTCTCGAGGCAATGACGGTGTCAGCCCGCACCACGGTCAAGGAAACCACGTGAACGAGAGAGATATCGAGGGTGCACGGGTCGTCGTAGCCGAGGCGTGCAGGGTTGCCGCTGCCCGGGGTTTGATGGAGGGCATCCTGGGCCACATCAGCTTCAGAGTCTCCCATGACCTTCTGCTCATCAGGTGTCGCAGTGCAGACGACACCGGCGTGGCCTATACACGCCCGTCCGACATCCGACTCGTACGATTCGACGGAACAGCCGGCGCTCCAGGTGAACTCAACAACGGCTATCTGGTACCTAAGGAGTTGCCCGTTCACGTCGAGTCGATGCGGGCCTCGCCTGACATCCGAGCTGTAGCGCACCTGCACCCCCCGTCGATTGTTGCAGCCGACCTAGCGGGTATCTCGCTGCGGCCGATCTACGGGGCCTACGACATCCCCGGTGCAGTTCTCGCGCGGGGTGGGGTGCCGGTGTACCGCCGCGCAGTGTTGATTCATAGCACCCAACTCGGCAAGGAAATGGTGACGGCGATGGGCGATCGGCCCGTCGTCATCTGCCGCGGACATGGCATCACCTCCGTCGCGTCATCGGTGCAACAGTCGGTTCTGCAGGCCGCCAGCCTGGAAGAGCTGGCGCGCATGTCCTTGGCTGTCGTGAGCGCGGGTGGCACGCTCGTCGACATCGACGACGCCGATTGGGAGGATCTTCCCGACCTGGGCGCCAACTTCAACACCGGCGCAGTCTGGCGACACGAGGTTGCACGCGCAGCGACGGTATAGGCCAATCGTGGGTACCGACGGTAATTGTCAACCTACTTGAGACACGTGCGTGTTGATTCCTTACGAGTGCGGCGTCTAAACACGGGGCGTCGAACCACCGACCAGGATCACTTTGGCGTCACTCATCGCCTGCTTCACGGGGTCGAGGCAGCGTTCCACCAGATCCGCCGTCAGATCCTCGAACTTCGATCGCATGATCGTGGTGGTGAGGTGCTTGGGACCGTTCGCGTCAGCGGTGACGAAGGGCAAGTTGACCTGGGCCTGTGTCACCGAGGACAACTCGACCTTGGCTTTCTCCGCGGCCTCGAAGAGGCGCTGCAATGCCTGCGCATCCTTGCGCAGATCGATATTCTCCGCACGCTGGAATTCGTCGGCGAGGTAGTCCACCAGGCGTCGGTCGAAGTCGTCGCCGCCGAGGTGGGAGTCGCCGGCCGTGGAACGAACCTCGACCACTCCCTCGCCGACGTCGAGCAGGCTCACATCGAAGGTGCCGCCGCCGAGGTCGAAGACCAGTACGGTTCGTGGGTGTGCTGACACTGCGGGCCCCACGCCCCCGAGACCGGTTATCGCGCTCGCGACACTCAGCCTCGGGGGCGACCACAGCTACCCGACCCGACCCACGGAGAAGTCACCAAAAGGGGCGCACGGGCGGCGAAGCCGCCTACGTGGAAGTCGGTGACAATCGCTCGTGGCCCGCGGCTTCGTCGTTGTCGGACAGATCTTGCCGGTAGGTTTCCCGCATGGCGATCACACAGACGACGGAGATGGCGCACATTGCGACCATGAACAGCGCGACGGCGACGTAGGAGCCGGTGCGATCCAGCAGGTACGTGGCGACGATCGGCGCGGGAGCGCTCGAGGCAAGGGTGCCGATCGTGTACCCGAAGGAAATTCCGGTGTACCGGATGCGGGTGTCGAAGGCTTCGGCGAAGAAGGCTGCGAGCGGGCCGTAGGAGGTCGAGAAGGCGAGACAGAACGCCACGAACCCGACCATCGCCAGCAGGAAGGACCCGCTGTTCACCAGCCAGAACCACGGAAAGGTGAACAGCAGCATTGCGACGACTCCTGCCAGGAACACCGGCTTCCTGCCGTAGGAGTCCGACAGTTTGCCGAAGAACGGCAGCGCGAAGAACGTGACCGCCATGGCGACGAGGACGAGTGTCAGCATCTGGTTGCGCGTGTAGCCGACCTGCGCGACGCCGTAGCTGAGACCGAATACCGTGGTGCCGTAGAAGGTGACCCCGATGGCGAAGTAAGCACCGCAGGTGAGGAGGACCTGCTTGGGGTAGTGGCGAAGGACCACCCCGATGGGCAGCTTCTCCAACTTTGCGTCCTTCTTGACGCGATCGAAGTTCGGGCTTTCGCCGACGTGCAGTCGGACGAAGAGGCCGATCGCGACGAACGCACCCCCGATCAGGAAGGGAATTCGCCAACCCCAGGATTCGAACGCTTCGGGAGAAAGCCCGGCCATGAACAGGAAAACCGTGTTGCCCAACATCAATCCCGCCGGCACCCCCATCTGCACCCAGCTGCCGTAGTAGCCGCGTTTGCCGGCAGGCGCGTGTTCGACGGCCATGAGAATCGCCCCTCCGATCTCGCCACCGAGCGCGAGGCCCTGCACGAAGCGCAGGGTCACGAGAATGATCGGCGCGGCGACGCCGATGGACTGGTAGCTCGGGAGCAGCCCGACTCCGAGGGTGGTGAAGCCCATGATGGTCAGGGTGATGACGAGCATCGACTTCCGTCCGATCCGATCACCGAAGTGGCCGAACACCACTCCGCCGATCGGACGCGCAACGAAGGCGGCGGAGAACGTGGCGAAGGCGAGCAAAGTGCCGATCAGGGAGTCGAATTCGGGGAAGAAGATCTTGTTGAACACGAGTCCGGCCGCGGTGCCGTAGATGAAGAAGTCGTACCATTCGACTGTCGTACCGACACCGCTGGCAAATCCGACTTTCGAGGTTTGGGACATTGTGAACATGTATGGCCTCCGTTGCCACGATTGCGGAATGATTCCTGTGGCTCGAATGTATGGGTGATCCAGGACACACAACATCTCCAGGTGGAGAGGTGGGGATGTGTTGCCTGGTGAACGAATTGCGTTCAGAGCAAGCGAAGTTCGTGGGCACGCGCAATGGCTTCGACGCGATTGCGCGCGTTCAGTTTCTGCATGGCGCTCTGCAAATAGGTTTTTACGGTGTTCCGCGCAAGGGACAGTTCCTGAGCGATTTCGGGGTTGCTGTTACCCATTGCCGCGAAACGCAGCACCTCGTACTCGCGCCGGGTCAGGCCGGCCCGGTACAGAGCTTCGGATGTCACGACTCTTCGCGATCCGGCCAGTCTCGGGTCGACAACCCGGATGCCGCCGGACACGCGGTGAATGGCCGTGGCGAAGTCCTGCCCGCTGATGTCCTTGACGAGGCATCCGTCCGCGCCCGCCTCCATCAACAGGTCGATGGCGCCGTGATCGGCGAATGCGGTGAACAGCAGTATCCGCGCGTGCGGCGCGACCCGCCGTAGTCGCGGAATGAGTTCGGGTGCAGGGATATCGGGAAGTCGAAGATCGAGAAGGATGACGTCGACGGAGAGGGTGCGGGCCAGCTCGACCGCCGCGGCGCCGGTCAGTGCACCTCCTACGACTTCGAGGTTCACGTCCTCCCGCGCGAGAAGTTCCACCCCCCCGCGCACGATCGGATGATCGTCGACGACGAGGATGCGGATCGTCTTCGACGGCTCGGTCATGCACCCGACCCGTCGATTGCGTCTACCCAGCCGCGCACGGTGGTGCCGTTTTCGTCGTCGCTGACTACGGACATGCCGCCACCGAGCCGCTCGAGCCGTCCTGCGGCCAGCCCGAGCCCCAATTGGCTTCCTCGCACCGGGTCGTCGGCCCCGTCCACGCCCCGGCCGTCGTCGCTGATGACGACCGTCACTCTGCTCGACCGAACCGACAGGCTGACCACCACGGTGGATGCGTCGGCGTGCTTTTCGACGTTGACGAGCGCCTCCCGGACCAGTCGCTGGAGGGCCTCGACGCGGCTCACGTCGAGATCCGGAGATTCGGTCAGCGGTACGAAACGGGCCGGGATACCGGTTCGAAGCGCGAACGACTGGCAGTCCTCCTCGATGCCGACAGGGAGTTCCCGCTCGGGGGGTCGCGCGCTGAGGTCGGTCAGCGACCTGCGAATCGACGCATTGACGGCGTGTACCTGATCAGTGATCTCCTGCAGCCGATCGTGGATCGCCTGAGCGTCGCCCAGTGCACGCAGACTCTGCAGTTCGGCACCGATCCGGAAGAGGACCGGGCTCACGGAATCGTGCAGGGATTCGGCAAGCCGATTCCGTTCGGCCTCGATCGCGAGCTCCGTCTGGGCTGCGGCCCTCTGTGCGCTGACGAGAGTGACGGCGGCAGTCGCGGCGGTCGATTGGATCTCCGCGATGACTCGATCACCGAATGACGAATATTCGCGGGTGCCGACGTACACGGCACCGAGGACACGACCTTCGTACACCATGGGCACTGCGAGCATTCCTCGCAGTGACTCCTGCGCCACGAGCGCGTCGAAGTCGTGAGTGATTCCGGCGTCGGACAGGTAGTCCCGGACCCAGACAGGTTTCTGCAGCATGATGCTCTTTCCGCCGAGACCGACCCCCTCCGGCACCACCAGTCGGTGCAGGGCGTTGCTCTTCGTCCCCTGCCAACTGCGGTGAACCATCGCGCCGTCGACCTCGATGCGCCCGACGAGCGACATGTCGAAGTCGCCGATCTCCCGGATACGCTGACCTGCCGTGGTCATGGCCGATGCTTCGTCGGTCAGGACGAGCAGTTCGGCACGCGAGAGCGCGAGGTCGTCGAGGATGGACGTCCTGACGTCCGAGTGCTTGAACTCGTGAGCTGCGGTATGCGTACTTTCCGACACCGGCTTTCCTCGATCTTTCTTCCCCCCGGCGTTGGGCAACCCGTTCATGTCGGCTGGGTCACAGTGTCAGAGTATCGGACCGGCCGTCCAGGCTGATCAGGCACTCGAGCAGGAAGTAGTCGCCCCAGATCAGCTCGTTCCGGGTAGCGAAGTCCCGGCGTTTGTCGAAGCAACCGTCCATGAGGATCCCTGCCGGTCTGCTGTCGTGCGGTCCGGTCGGGGTGAGGTGGTCGAGGAGCGCATCCACGTGGGCGACGGCCCTGTCCCGGAAGTCGGTCCGGTCGGGAACCAGTCGGGCGAGCTTGAGCAGCGCGGCAGCGGCGATGGCAGTGGCGGACGTGTCGATCGGGACGTGCGGTCCGGTGCCGGCGTCGAAGTCCCATGACACGATTCCGGCAGTCGGCGTGCGGTCCAGCCACCAGTCGGCCAGCCGGACGGCGGTCGGCAGGAAAGACGGCGACGCCCACTGCGCGGCCTGGGCGTACGCCACCATCGCCCACGCCTGCGCCCGACCCCAGGTGCTGTCGTCGTTCATGCCCTTGTGGGTGTAGCGGCGCAAGAGTGCACCGTTGGTCGTGTCGAACAGTGCCGACTGACAGACCGAACCATCCGCCCGGATGCAGAGCTCGATGTGCCGCTCCGCGTGGCGGATCGCGGCGTCGAGGAACCGCGGGTCGCTGGTCTGCGCCGACGCCCACGACAGCAGGGCGACGGTGCCCGGGACGGCGTCGATGTTCGCGGCGCCCTCGCCGACCGCTTCCGCTTCCTCCGCTTCCGCGCCGAGCGGGATCACGCCCGCTCGATCGTTGAAGCTGGCGAGCAGCCCGCGGGCACCCGCCAGCGCGATCTCGGATGCGCTCGCGCTTCCGGTGACGAGGTGGTTGACCGCCGCGCCGTACCAGAAGAGGAAGCCGCGGAAGGCGGTATCGGAGCTCTCCCGGGGCAGGACCTGCTCGGTGATCTCGTCGGCGAGTCGCGACAGGCGGTCCTCACCGGACGCCACGAAGCCGAGTGCGGCCAGTCCGCCCCAGAATCCGCCCGTCCAGTTTCCGTCGGCAGTGGTGGTCCATTCGCCGGATTCAGGGTCACCGTAGTGCGGGAACTTGCCGCTGGTCTGCTTGGCGGTCGACTCGATACGCTCGAGCATCGAGTCGATGGCGGCGGTGTACCGGGAGCCGGTCACGACTGACCTCCGGTCACCAGAACCGACTTGAGCGAGCGCCCGTCCCGCATGTCACCCATGGCCTCTTCCGCCTTCCCGAGCGGGTACTCGGTGACCATCGAGGCGAGGTCGAACCGTGCTGCGAGCCGGGGTAGCGATTCGACGTATTCGAGGTGGTTGTGCGGGGAGAACGCCCAGCTTCCCAGCACCTGCAGCTGCTTCTTCGTGATGTAGTGGGGGTTGATCGGAGTGGTGCCGTGGTCCGTGTACTGGCCGACGACGAGGTACTTGCCGCCGCGCCGGGCGATGTCGATTCCCTCGGACACCGCCGTCGGTACACCGGCGGCCTCGATGACGACGTCGGCACCGCGCCCGCCCGTCGTTTCCGCGAGAATTCGATCCAGGCGGGCCGCTCGATCCGTCTCAGCGAAGATGTCGATGTGGATGTCGCCGATGCCGGCCGTCCGCGCGACCTCCAGACGGTTGGCCGGTCCGCCGACGATGATCACCTTCGCCGCCCCGGCGAGTGTGGCGTACATGGCGCACGACAGACCGACCGGTCCGCTGCCCTGTACCACGACGACATCGCCTGCGTCAGGCTTGGCGATACCGTTCACCGCGTGGACGGCAGTCGGTCCGGCACAGCCGAGAGCGATCACCTGCTGCGGTGTCACCGAGGACGGGATGCGGACGATCGTCGAGCCGGGCTGGAGGTAGATCTGCTCGGACCACCCACCCGACAGGTGGGGCCAGTCAGCCGAAGACTGATTGATGCCGTACACCTTGCGGGTCTCGCACAGTGACGGTTCCTGCTGATCCTCGCAGTAGTAGCAGTGCCCGCACGGGATGTTGGATGCCCACGACACCGCATCCCCCACGCGAAGCTCCTCGCCACGCGCGTCCGTCGTGACACCCTCGCCGAGGGCGTGCACTCGACCGACCGCCTCGTGCCCCAGGATGACCGGCACTGGAATGGGCAGGCGACCCTGCTGCAGGTGGATGTCCGTTCCACAGATCCCCGCGTGCGTCACGTCGACGACGACCGCGCCGGCGTCGGGATCCACGCGTGGGAACGTCCTCGGCGCCATGGCCTGCCCGAACCCTTCGAGCACCATCGCTGTGGCCGTGCCGGTGGTCCGGCTCGCCGGGTCCGTCTGCGTCGCATTCCTCATCGGATCACTTCCTTGCTGCGCAATGTCTGGACACGTGACTCGGATACCCCGAGCTCGTGAAGGATTTCGTCGGAATGTTCACCCACCGCGGGCACCCCTCGGCGTACCTGTGCGGGCGTACGGGACAAAGTGACGGGACTGCCGATCAGGCGGGTCGTCCGCACACCCTCGACCTCGACGTCGACGAGCGTGCCGTTGTGGCGCGTCTGGGGATGATCGAGCGCCTCCTGCAGGGTGAGCAGCGGTGCGCACAGCAGGTCGACCCCGTCGAACAGTTCCGCCGCCCCGGTGGTGCTCAGCCGCGCGATCAGTGGACGCAGGACCGTGTTGGCGGCCTCCTTGTTCTCGGCCTGGAGCTGCGGCGACGCGAAGGACGGCTGGACGGACAGATCGTCGATGCCGAGTGCTTTGCACGCCAGCTGCAGGGGGTTGTCGCGGAACAGGCCGAGCACCAGCAGCAGACCGTCCGTCGTCTCGAAGATGCCGCTGTACCAATCCGTCACCCAGTTGGTCTCACGCCGGTCCATGAGCAGCGAGGCACTTTCGAGGGTCTGCAGCGACAGTGCCGTATCGAAGAGGTTGACGCTGACCTTCTGGCCACGGCCGGAACGCTCGCGTTCGAACAGTGCGGCCAAAATCCCCTGCGCCAGAGCCATACCCGATGCATAATCGACCGTCGGCACCGGATGCACGTACGCCGAGATCGACGGGTCGCCGCACGACCTCGCCATCCCGCTGAGCGCCTGCGCGAGCATGTCCTGGCCGGCCTTGTGGGCATACGGTCCGGTTTCCCCGAAGCCGGTCGCGGTACCGTAGACAAGCCTGGGGTAACGCTCCTGCAGGTCGTCGTATGTCAACCCTAGCCGTTCGACCGCCGCGGTCCGGTAGCTGTGGATGAGAACATCCGTCTCCGCGAGCAGCCGATGCAGAATATCTTTCCCCTCAGCAGATTTCAGATTGAGAGCGATGCTGCGCTTGTTACGGTTGACCGCGGCGAAGTAGGCGCCGGGGCGACCTGCCTCGAGTGAATCGCGATCCAGGCCTCGCAGCATGTCTCCATTGACACCTCGCTCGACCTTGATCACTTCGGCGCCAAGGTCGCCGAGAACCTGCGCCGCAACGGGGGCCTGCATGATCTCGCCGAGATCAAGTACTCGAATGCCGCTCAGCGCTTGCTGTTGAATGTGTTGCACGACGCCCTACTTTCCGTAAACCGATTTGGCGATGAGAAGTCGCTGAATCTGATTGGTGCCCTCATAGATCTGAGTGATCTTGGCGTCGCGCATCATCCGCTCCACCGGATAGTCACGCACATAGCCGTAACCGCCGTGCAGTTGTAGCGCATCGGTGGTCACCGACATGGCATTGTCGCTGCACAGCAGCTTCGCCATGGCCACCTTCGCACGCGCCGCCGGATCCCCGTCCTGAATGAGATGGACCGCGTCGTAAAGCAGCGAACGAGCCGACTCGATCTTGACGGCCATATCGGCGACCATGCCCCGCAGAAGCTGGAAGCGCGAAATGGGCTGGCCGAACTGGTCGCGGTTCGTCGTGTACGAGACGGCGGCATCGAAAGCGCCCTGCGCAATTCCGAGGGCCTGCGCCGCGATGAGTGCGCGGCTGACGTTCAGTTCCGCAGAGATGTACTGGAACCCCCTATAGGGATCATTGACGACACGAACAGCGGGGAGCCGACATCCGTCGAGGACGACATCGGCCGTCGGACTGCCGCGCATTCCCATCTTCTTCTCGGGCGCACCGAAGCTGACGCCGTCATCGTCCTTGTGCACGATGAAGACACCGAGTGATTTGTCGCCGGTCTTCGCCAGGACCGCGTACCAGTCGGCCCACGGCGCATTGCTGATAAATCGCTTCTGCCCATTCAGAATCCAGTCGGAACCATCCTGTATCGCGGTTGTCGCGATGGCCGACAGGTCCGAACCCACGCGCGGCTCGGTCATGCACCACGCAGCGCCGGCGGAGCCCGACGCGACACCTGGTACCACCAGTTGCTTCAACTCGTTGGAGCCCTGACTCAGCACTGTGGACGTGCCCGCCCAGTTGACCAGCATCACCAGCGCCGAGCTTGCGCAGGATGCTGCGACTTCCTCCACTGCGATGACCTGGGAGAGGAGATCGGCTCCGCTCCCACCGAGGCTCTCGGGATGTGCAAGTCCGGGCAGGTCGTTGCTGCACAGGGCCGCCCACGATTCCGACGGGAATCGCTCCTTGTCATCCACGTCGGCGGCATGCGGTGCGATCTTGGTCTGCGCGAGTTTGCGGACGCTCGCGCGGAACTCGCGGTGTTCGATACTCATGAATTGCTCCTGGTGTCTGCGGGGAATGTGATGATTCGGGAGTCGACGGTCACAGCGGTGGCCAGCTCAGACCCGTCACGGAGGGTGGGACGCCGTCCGCGGCGGCACGGCCGGCGACATCTTCGGGAAGTCCGGCGCGGCGCAGGACTTCTTCGGTCTTGATGCGGGTGTCGGTGATGCGCCGTTTCGGTCCGCCGGAGAACACGGGGACCACCGGGACCGAATCCAGTGCGAATCCCGGATCCCTGGCCACGATCTGGTCGAACGTGGACAGCTCGTGCGGTTCGAGCACCGGTGTCACGCACGCATCCACGTCGGCGAACACCGCGGTCCACTCCGCCATCGTCTTCTTCTCGAACTCGGCGGTCAGCGACTTCTCGATGAGGTCCCAGGTGGACTCGTCGAAATGATTCGGTACGGCTCCGAGGTCGAGGGTGGTCCACAACCGCTCGAAAAATGCCACCTCCAGGGCACCCACCGCGACGTATCGACCGTCGGAACAGCGATAGCACCGATAGAACGGCATCGACCCGACCAGTACGCCACGTCCGCGGCCGGGCAGCGTCGGCGTCTGCCAATCGACGAAGTTCATTCCCATCATCGACAGGACGCCGTCGACCATGGCGGAATCGATATACCGTCCCACACCTGTTCGAGTCCTGTCGTACAACGCGCCCAGAATGCCGAAGGCCGACAGCAACCCACCTCCCGCGAAGTCGGCGACCAGGTTCAACGGCGGGACCGGCGGCTGATCCGATGGGCCGAAGGTACCGAGGGCACCCCCGATCGCGAGGTAGTTGATGTCGTGACCGGCGCGTTGCGCCATCGGTCCGTCCTGGCCGTAGCCCGTCACGCTGCAGTAGACGAGTCCCGGATTGAGGGCCGACAGTTCCGCGTAGCCGGCGCCCAGCCTGTCCGCAACACCGGGCCGGAATCCCTCCATGAAAACGTCAGCTTCCGAGACGAGCGTTCGCAGGGCCTGGCGGCCGTCCACGGTCTTGAGATCCAGCGATATGAATTCCTTGCCTCGAGACAGTGCCGGCACCGGAAGCCCGGAACGACCACCACCGATCGCGATCACGTCTGCACCGAGATCCGCGAGCAGCATGCTCGCGTACGGTCCGGGTGCCAGACGTGTCATGTCCAGTACCCGAACCCCCGCAAGGGGACCCGTCGTTGCGGTCATTGTCGTCCTCCAAAGTCATTCGGTACCTCGTGTGATGCCAATCCTGGCGTCGTGACTGCACTCACACCATCTCCATGTGGAGGTATGGCGTCACACTCGTTCTCCCGCACACTGAGGCCCACATCCTCAGCACGGACGCTCCGAACTCGACAGGAATAGCAATGGAAACCACTGCGATAGAGACCCTTCCAGACACCACCACAGAGGATTACGAGCGGATTCTCTCGGCCGCGGAGACCGCCGCGACGTCACTCGCCCGAACGGACCCGAGCCGGCGGGCACAGATTCTGCGGTCGATGGCCGACGCACTCGACGCAAACGGGGCGGAATTGGTGCCGCTGGCGGCCGCCGACAGTTCGCTCCCCGAGGCGCGCCTTCGCGGCGAAGTCTCGCGGACCACGATGCAGCTTCGAATGTTCGCCGATGTCGTCGAGGAGGGCTCCTGGCTGGAGGCCATCATCGACACAGCAGATCCGGACGCGCTTCCCGCTCCGCGCCCCGATCTGCGGCGGATGCTTGTACCCACCGGACCCGCCGCGGTGTTCGGTGCGAGTAACTTTCCGTTCGCGTTCGGGCTCGGGGGCGGGGATACCGCGTCCGCATTGGCCGCCGGCTGTCCCGTCGTCGCGAAAGCGCATCCCGCTCAGCCGCGATTGACCGCCGCCTACGCGCGGGCGATCGACGAGGGACTCCGTGCGGGCGGCGCCCCGGACGGCACGTTCGGGGTAGTGCAGGGCGCCGACGTCGGACGTCTGCTCGTTCAGGATCCGCGCATCACGGCCGTCGGATTCACCGGTTCGACATCGGGTGGCCGGGCTCTGGCAGATCTGGCAGCCGGTCGGCCGTACCCTATCCCGTTTTACGGCGAGCTCGGCAGTATCAACCCGGTGTTCGTGACACCTGCTGCGGCTGCGGAACGGTCGGGAAAGATTGCGGGCCAATTCCTCGAATCATTACTCCTCGGCGCCGGTCAGTTCTGTACCAAACCGGGGATTCTGTTCGTCCCCGACCAGAGTTCGATCGAGTGGCTCGTCCGAACCGCGGTCGCGGACGATTCTTTCCGTCTGCTGCACAGAGGAATTCGTCAATCGTTCCTCGATGTGTCCCGGGAGATCCTCGAGCACCCGGACGTCCGGCCGGTGTCATCGCCCGAGCAGAGCGATCTGGACGATCTGTCGGTCCGCCCGGTGATCGGCGTGACCGACGCTCGGGCGTTGCATCGAAATTCACAGGCCCTGATCAAAGAGTGCTTCGGTCCATTCGGATTGATCGTGACTTACGCATCGGTCGCGGAACTTCACGCGACGATGGCTGTCCTGCCGGGCACGCTGACGGCGACCGTCCACGGCACCGACGATGACCACGATGCTGCAGCACTGCTCGACGCACTTGCGCGCTACGCGGGGCGCGTCATCTGGAACGGATGGCCCACCGGTGTCGCCGTCAGTTGGGCCCAGCACCACGGCGGTCCGTACCCCGCCACCAACTCCGTTCACACGTCAGTCGGAGCTACCGCGATTCGGAGGTTCCTGCGGCCGGTCGCATACCAATCGGTGCACGAAGCACATCTGCCTCCCGCACTCGTCGACGCGAACCCGTGGGGTATCCCACGCCGGGTGAACGGCCATCTGTCGTAGGGTCCACGGCCCGTGCATTTTCTGGGTGCACCAAGCTGCCCCAAAAGAGAGCTCTGCCGGTTCACCGCTGCCATCTGACGGCCCGGCCACGGCGAGGAAGCCCCTTGCGGAACGCGAGGATGCAGCGGCGGGGTGGTCAGGTCCGGGCGCGATGTCGGTGAGCCGCTGCTGGGGGACATGTCGTTCCCACTGTTCAATACGGGTAATGGTTGCAGTAGTTCAAAGGTTCCGAAGTTGGAGCGCGCAGCTGGCGGAGAGACGATTTCGTGATCGGTGGTCAGTCGGGGATTGGGGTGCCCGAGGTCGGCGAGCTGGTGCTCGGCGTCCGCAACGAAATCGGCTGTACGCCTGTTCGGGCTGGCCGGAGGTGGCCGAAGGTTCTGGGGGTGTGGGGGATCGCGATGGCGTCCGAATCCACGTCTGCCGGCGGGTAGACCCACGTTGTCGGCGGCGACGGTGTCAGGATCATCGGTGATGACCACGGCCTCAACGGCGATGGTCGAGCCGTGGGAAGCATTCGCGGAGCCGATGACCGACCGCCTACTGGTGGCGATCACGCTTGTGTGCAGGTTCGGCGACGATAGGACCCGGACACCGGCCTCGACATAGTACGCGAGCGCAATCGGCGAGGTCACTGCGCGCGCACCGCGGCCCGGAAGGCGTTCAGGACGAGGACGTCACCTGCACGCCTCGGCAGAGTGGGTGCATCCCTGCCGAGGTAGGCGATCGCGGCATGCCGTGGACCGCGGGTGTGTTGGCGCATCGTCGAGGCTTGCCGCAGCAGGGTCGCATTCCACACGCAGACGTCGTCCAGCATGCGCAGCGACGTGTGGCGATCGGACGCATGGGCGGTGTCGATGTCGTTGCTGCCAGGATCGGGCGGTCCCGCTCCGCTGTGTCCCGATACCGGTCCGGGGAGACGAACGAGTTGCGGGCCGAAGCCAGCAAGAAGCTCGGGAACGTCACGGCCCACATCGTGAAGCGCGCGGGCGTGTGCGTCCTTGGATTTCGCGGACTCGAACACACCGTCAGCAGCGACGAGTCCCGCGAACTTGCCGCCGCGCCGGCTGACGACGATCACCCCCGAGTGCGCTGCACCAACGACACGACGGCCTCCCTCGGGAGTCCGTCGTGTCGTTGGGAAGTGGGTATCAGTGTGTGGTGGTGTCGGGCGGTTCCGGTGCCGGGTCGGCGACCGTGATCCTTCCGCCGTCCTCGTCGACGAAGTACAGGACGACTGCGCCGATCATCGGTCCGACGGCGAGGGCGGAGAACGCCGCCAGGAACGAGCCGGTGGCGGAGAAGACCGCGCCGATCGCGAGAGGGACGAGAGTGCTGGCGATCTGCCAGAAGGCGTTGGAGGCGCCGGCGGCGGTACCGGTGACCTCGCTCGAAACCAGACGCGGAATCATCGCGACGATCAGCGGCAGGTATCCGTATCCGACCAGGCCGAGGACGGGTGCCGCAATCAGGAGCGCCGGGACGTTGTCCAGGGTGCCGAAGAAGATCAGGATCACGGCGAACAGCGCGAGGATGACGATCGCGGGCTTTCGGGCGCTGCCGACTTTGTCGCCGAGCATTCCGATGAGGGGCTTGCTGAACACCGCCACGCCCGCGAAGATGGCCACGATGAATCCGGCGGTGGTGCTGGAGACTCCATGTCCTTTGATGAGGAGGGCGTTAGACCAGGTGACGAATCCGTACGTGCCCCAGAAGCCGCCGAACCCCGCGAGTGAGAGCAGCATCAGGTCGCGGTTAGTGGTCAGTGTCTTCCAGGCGGAGGGACGTTTGCCGTCACGGTTCGTGGCGCGTTGGTTGACGACCGGTCCCGGTCGGATGATTACGTAGCAGGCGACTGCGGTCACGACCGAGATGGCACCGAAAAGATGGTAGGAGGCGTGCCAGCTGTAATGGTTGATCATCCATGGGACGACAGTGTTGGCGATGACGGTGCCGAGTGAGGTGGCGGAGGTGAACAGTCCCATGACTTTGCCGAGTTCTTTGGGCTTGAACCAGCTTGCAAGGAGTTTGACGCCTGCGGCGTAATCCGCGCCGGCGAAGAAACCGACGACTGCCTGCACGCCGATGCCGATCGCCGCAGAGGTGGTTGATCCGAAGACCATCATGAAGACACCTGCGCCGACAAGCGACGCGGTGACTACCTCGCGGCCACCGAATCGGTCGGACAGCACCCCGGTGAGGGCGTTGGAGCAGACGTATCCGACGTAGTACGCGGTGGCGAACACGCCGAGGCTGGCGAGTGGCACGCCGAGATCCTCGCCGACGAAGACCGACGCCGGACCCCAGGTGGAGCGATCGACCGAGGTCATGGTGAAGGCGAGCCAGCAGAGCACGAGTACTACCCACCGATACCGGTTGCGTACCTGCTGATCAGGGGATGCGGAAATTGTCTGCACGAGGTCGTTCCTGTCTGGTCTCGGCGCGATTGCTCAGGGTCTCGGGGCTGGGCTGCAACCCGGAACGCGTCGCAGAGGATCGTTGCCGTTTAGTTGAATAGCGTTGGCGCAGTCGAAGTGTGGAGTTGGGCGGTGAACGTCACGCGTAGGCGCGGCGCTGAAAAGCTGAGGGCTAGCCACCTTGGACCGGTCGAGCGCTACACCTGTTCTATCAAGGTGATCGTGTTCACACAACAGTTCCGTCCGTTTGTTGATCAATTGCGCGCCATGCGGACGTGAACTGCCTGAACCTGCTCACGCCATCGAGCCATGGACCGGCCGTGTCGTCGCCGCTCCGCACTTCAGTCGTGCGCCGTGCCGATCACCGTCGAGAAACGGCGCGCGTCCGCCGACGAGTCTTCAGATCCCCGTCAGCTCCTCACGGATCTGCGCGGCTGCTTTCTGGAGTGCGGTGAGGATTGATCCCCTCATGTGGTCGAGTGAGACACGCGACGACTGGGCGGAGACGTTGAGGGCCGCGACTGCGTGGCCGTCGGCGTCGCGAATGGGCACGGCGATCGAACGGACCCCCTCGGTGAGTTCCTCGTCCGCCAGCGACCATCCCTCGTTGCGAGCGTCGATGATCTTCGCGCGCAGTTCGGCGGTGTCGATCGTGGTGGCCTCGGTGTAACTGTGGGTGTTCACGGTCGCCAGATAGGCGTCGAGTTCGGCATCCGTGCGGTGTGACAGGAGCACCCGGCCGGTGGCGACGGCGTAGGCCGGCAGACTCGTCCCGACCACGATCTCGACTGTGAGGACCCGGTCGGCCTGGACCCGGTCGACGTAGAAGATCGTGTCGCGGTGCAGCACGGTGAGGGACGCCGTCTCCTGTGTCTGCTCGGCGAGGCGCTCGAGGTAGGGCCGGACGATATCGGGAAGGCCGCTGCTCAGGACGTAGGCATCACCGATCTCGAGTACTGCGGGGCGGGCGGTGTAGGCGGTGCCGTCATAGGACAGGTAGCCCATGTACTCCAGTGTCAACACGAAACGGCGGGCCGCGGTGCGGGTGATGCCGGCGAGGGTCGCGACCTCGGTGACCGACAGGGGGCGGCGTTCTCGCCCGAACAGTTTGAGTACCTCGAGCCCCCGGCCGAGAGCTTGGACGTGGTCGCGGTTCTGTTCCGGGGGCATCGTGGTCGCTTCGTTCTCGCTCACAGGCTCAACCTATCTACTTCGTGGGGTGCTGCCGACTGGGTGTGTGCATCGGTACCGCGGATCCCCCAGAGGCTGAGGGCGATGCATACCGTGTACAGCGCCACCGCAGCTGACCAGCCGGTCGCGAATCCACCGGTGTGGTCGGACAGCAGTCCCATCAGCGCGGGCCCGCAGGCGAATCCGAGGTACATCCCGACCGCGATGGCACTCGAGGCGCGGCCCACGGCGCTGGTCTGAACTACGCGGAGCGCGCCAGCCATCAAGACCACGTTGGCCGCGAGCGCAGTCGCGCCGTGGACGCCGACGCCGAGCCACAGCAGAGGAAGCCATCCCAGAATCTGGGCGCCGAGGAGGGCGAGTGCGCCGAGCGTGGAGCCCGATGCGAGGATCAACAGCAGGACGAAGGGGCCGGTTTTCCCGGCCAGCGCCCGGCCCCAACCGATCCGCGCGGTGACACCGATCAGGCCGGCAATCGCTGCGGTGAGCCCGGCCACGGTCAGGTTCAAGCCCATCTCGTCGTGCGCGAACAGCGGAAGATAGACGTTGGTGGCTTGAAGGGCGGCGCCGGAGAACAAGGCGTAGGCGGCGAATAGCCAGATGGCCGGGGGCAGCGATCGGTGCTCGGTACGGCCGAAGGACGGTGGAGCGAACTCGTTCGCGCCCGCCGACCGACGCGAACGAGCACGAGACGGTGCGAAACGCCAGGCCAGGACGGCCGAGATGCCCGCGATGGCGGCGCCGACCCAGAGCGGGCCTCGCCATCCCCAGGCAAGCGCCAGGGTGGGGCATCCGATCCCGGCGGCGAGTTGACTGGCCTGCACCCCCGACTGCTTCACTCCGATCCAGGGTGACCGCTTTGCCGGTGGGGCGTGGTCGCTGATCACGCGATTGGTGACCGGGTTCGACAGAGCCTGCGCTGCCCCGGACAAGGCCATGGCTGCCAGTAACCACAGGTAGTTCGTCGACAGCGCCGCGACGACGAACGAGAGTGCGGCGCCCGCGAATACTGTGACGAGCAGGGCGCGAGCGGGGAAGCGATCACTGAACCGGCCGAAGGCCAGGGACAGGGCAGCCGCCGTCAGGAAGGTGAGCGTGGCAAGCATCCCGAACTGCACCGCGGTGATACCGAGCGAGTCGATGACCAGCGCACTCGTCGAACTCAGCCCGTAGGTCAGCAGCGGCCCGATAGCCATGGCCGCAGTCAGCAGCGGCAGCAGTCCTCGGAAATCGCGGTTGTTCACTGCAGGTACTCCATCGACAGTCCTATTGCCGCGCGACGATGCGCACGGTCGCCTCATCCGGCGTCCGCATAGCGTTCAAGCATTCTATCTTCGGACGCCAGTGCCGCAGTCCCTGGGGTGTTGCCTACTGTTGCCGCCCCAGGATGCTTCGTGCGCCGCCAAAGTGTCGCAACGGGTAGCGGGGGTGCCGATGGAACAAACCGTGGTCACTCGGCGACTGGGCGGACGTCCGCGCGGCCCCGCAGCAGGCCGTGCAATCAGATGTCGATTCCGGCGCGCAGTTCCAGGGAGATCCGGCCGGCGGTTTCGAGGAGCGGGGGAAGGTACCGCGAAACCAGGGTGCGCGCAGGTTCGTGTGTTTGGTACATCGACACCGTGAGCGCGCCGACGTTGCGGCCGGTTCGGGAGCGAAGCGGCACGGCCAACGCTTGCACGCCGACGTCGAGAACCTGATCGGCGAAGGCCCAGCCCTGACGGCGAATAATGTCCAACTCGCGCCCGAGTCGACTGCGCTCGTCCTTTGTGAGCGCGGGGTGGGAGTCCTGGGTAGCCGTGACATCGAGATGCCGGTTCAGCTCGGACTCGGGAAGTGCGGCCAGCAGCACCTGTCCAGCCGCGGTTCGGCGGGCAGGCAACCGGCTACCCGCCTTCAAGGACACCGACATGCCGGATGCAACGTCTACCCTGCCGACGTACCGAATGTCCGGGCCTTCGAGCACGGTCACGGACGCGGAGGTTCCCAGGTTTCGCGCAAGTGCCTCGAGGTGCGGCTGGCACACGTCGGCCAGGGTGAACCTCGACAGATTGGCATAGCCCAGCTCGAGTACCTGCGGTGTCAGGGTGAACTTGCGGCCGGAGACAGCGACGAATCCGAGTTCGACGAGCGTGTGTAGGAATCGCCGCGCCGCGGAGCGGGGAAGTCGGCACCGATCTGCTACCTCGGTCAGCGTGAGGTCGCGATGCTCGCGGTCGAAGGTGGTCAGCACCGCGATCGCGCGTTCGAGTGATTGGACCGCGTCCTTCGGCCGGGCCGGCCGCACGGGCGTCGACGACGGTATGCCGTCGACCGCGCTCCTGGCTCGCGTCATCTGCTCCCTCTCCGGTGGCTGCACTCGCTGAGTGGCTCCATTGGATCCCACTACCGAGAGTCTAGTGAAGTTCGCTCTGCGCGCATATGCGCGTGCTATTCAGTCGCGTAGTCATTGGATTGTGCGCGATCAGGGCGGCCGGGTTCGACGCATCTCGGTGCCTGAAATGGCGAGGACCTGCGGCCTTGGGTCTGAGAGGTAAGGCCGCCCATGGTTGACGCTACGAAGCGGTTTGTGTCACAGTTTCGAGACCGGTCAATTTGCGCGCACATGCGCGCTATGCGGACGAGAATGCCGCGGAAGGTCGAAAGGACTCCCATGCTGACGCAAGACCAAAACACCCTGCTGGTACAGACGGGCCCCGATACGCCGATGGGCCGGCTCTTTCGCCGATACTGGATCCCGGCATTGCTGGCGGAGGAGTTGCCTGAGCCGGATTGCGCTCCGGTCCGGGTCAAGTTGCTCGGCGAGCAACTGATCGCATTCCGCGACACCCAGGGCCGGCTCGGTCTGCTCGACGAGTTCTGCAGTCACCGCACCGCCTCGCTGTACTTCGGCCGCAACGAGGACTGCGGACTGCGCTGCGCGTACCACGGCTGGAAGTACGACGTCGAAGGCAACTGCATCGACATGCCATCCGAGCCGGAGGACTCGAAGTTCAAGTCCCGGATCAAGCAGAAGGCGTACCCGTGTGTCGAGCGCGGGGGCGTGATCTGGACCTACATGGGCCCGCCCGAGCTGAAACCCGAACTGCCCGAACTCGAGTGGGCGATGCTCGGCGAGGGCCACCGATTTGCCTCGAAGCGCCTGCAGGAGACGAACTACCTGCAGGCGATGGAGGGCGGGATCGACTCGAGTCACGTCTCGTTCGCCCACCGGTTCAACCTCGACGACGATCCGATGCACTCGGGAACCGAGGGCAACAAGTACCTCAAGGCCGACACCCGACCGAAGTTCGAGGTCGCCGAGAGCGACGGCGGTCTGGTCATCGGGGCCCGCCGCAACGCTAACGACGAGGAGTACTACTGGCGGATCACGCAGTGGATCATGCCCTGGTACACCATCATTCCGCCGTTCGGAACGCACAACCCGCTCGGCGGGCACGCGTGGGTGCCGATCGACGACGAGACGTGCTGGGCGTGGAGCATCAACTACCACCCCACCCGGGAACTGCGCGACGACGAACTCGCGTCGATGCGCAATGGCGACGGCATCCACGCCAAGTACATCCCCGGGACCTACCGGACGCTGGCGAACAAGGACAACGACTACCTGATGGACCGCGAGGCCCAGCGGCGGAAGGAGACGTTCTCCGGCATCGAGGGCATTGCCGCGCAGGACTTCTCCCTGCAGGAGTCGATGGGTGAGATCTGCGATCGCACGAAGGAACGGCTCGGTACCTCGGACGCGGGCATCATCTTGGCTCGGCGTCGGCTGCTCGGCGCGCTCGCAGAGCTCGAGGCGGGGACCCTGCCCGGGATGAAGCCCGAACATCAGCGTGTGCGGTCGACCTCGGTCCTGCTGCCGAAAGCGACGCCGTTCAAGGAGGGCGCCGAGGATGCGCTCCGCATGGTCGAGGGCGAAGACTTCGTCTCCATCTGATACCGAGGCAACGAGAACAAGGAGTCCGACGTGACCAACAGCGCCCACATCGACATCGCACCGACGCGCTCGGTAGTCGGCCCGCCGGGGCTGGTCCGCGCCGCGGTGTCGATGCCCGACACGACGACGACCGTCCGCCACCTCGACACCGACGCGGCAATCGGTGCGGTGGGCTGGCTCGAAGTCGAATCCTCCGCAGTGTGCGGAACCGATGTCGGTCTGTATCGGGCCGGACTGGACTCGCCCACCGTGCTCGGCCATCACGTCGTCGGGACCGTCGTCTCGGTGGAGGAGACCCAGTCGACCGCGTGGGACGTGCGGCCCGGCGACCGGGTCGCGTTGGAGGAATACCTGCCGTGTCTGCGGGCGGCCTGCCCGGCGTGCCGCATCGGGGACTACCGCATGTGCCCACACACCGATTTGTTCGCGGGAAAACGGCGAGTGGGCCTTCTCTCGGCGGACGACGGGGCCGGCCTGCACGGCGGCAACGCCGAATACATGCAGCTCAGCGCGAACAGTCTCGTGTACCGCCTACCGGCGGATCTCGACGCAGATCTCGCGGCGTGGACGCAGCCCTTCGCCAACGCACTCGACTGGACGGTCGACGCCGGCGGCGCCAAGGAAGGCTCCACGGTCGTCGTCATCGGCCCCGGCTACCACGGCATCGCCGCGGTAGCCGCGGCCCGAGCCGTCGGCGCCGCCCGCATCGTCGTCATCGGGGTGCCGGACTCGGCCGGGCGACTCGAGATCGCCGAATCACTCGGTGCGGTACCGGTGATCAACAACAACCACAGCCTCCCAGAGCTGATCCTGCGAGCAACCGGCGGCGAGGGAACCGACGTGCTACTCGACACCGTCGGACTCGGGGGAGAGGCCGTTGCCGCCGCCGCCCGCGTGCTGCGCAAGCGGGGCCGGCTCGTCATCGGCGGACTGGGCTCGACCCCGGTCTGCGAACTCGATCTCAAATCCCTGGTACGCGGCGCCAACACGATCGTCGGTGTCCGCGGCCGCTCCCCCGATGCGGTCACACGCAGCATCGAACTCCTCGCCGACGGGCGATCAGGCTTGGAAATCGTGCCCTCCGTCGACGTCGACCTGGACGAGGTCGACAACATGCTGGGACGGATGGCTACCGGACGGGGGCCGGTGAGTCCGCACGTCGTCATCCGCCCGCAGCTGCGCCGCCCGACCGATCAGAAACGAGGAACGTTGTCATGAGCGAGATGACACCACGCCGACTGTCCTACGTGGCACGAATTGTACTGGTGCCCTTGGGTGAATCGGGTCGCAGACTCGTTGACCAGATGGCTGCGGCGGGGCTGACCGAGGTGCGGGTGGTCACCGAGCACGCGCCGAATGAGGTGGCCGTGCGCGACATCAACGCCGACACCACTACCATGCGCTGTATCGACGAGTTGGCTACCGAATCGGACATGGTCATTCTCATCGGCTCGGTGCTGCCCCAAGTCCCCGTCGGTTTCGCCACCACGATGGCCGAAGCAGCCCGCCAGTCGGGCAACCTGCTCGCCGGCGTACTGGTCGATCAGCAGGACTGGGACAGCCAGCAAGGCGCCGAAGCGATGGCAGTACTGAGGATGGAACTCGACATGCTGGTGTCCATCACCCAGGTCGATCTCGCCACCGCCTTCGTCGATGTCCTCAAGGGGGGATACCGCACCGCGGGTGCATACGCGCCAGTTCTCTCGACCTCAAGGATCTGAAAATGACACAAGAGACCAACCACCTCCTGATCCGGCAACAACGACTCGAATCCGATGGCGTGTTGTCGCTGACCCTGGAACGACCGGACGGCGCCGCCCTCGGCGAATGGGAGCCCGGAGCACACATCGACATCGTGCTGCCCTCCGGGACCGTTCGGCAGTACAGCCTGTGCGGTGACCCCACCGACAAGACCGCCTACCGGATCGCCGTCCTGAGAGAGGACGAGGGACGCGGTGGGTCGAAGGAAATCCACGACAGTGTCCGGGTGGGGGATCTCCTGGCGGTGCGTGGCCCCCGCAACCACTTCGCCCTCGAGCGCGCCCCCCACTACCTCCTGATCGCCGGTGGAATCGGGGTCACTCCCATTCTTTCGATGGCACGACAACTGTCGCGGGAGAACGCCAGTTGGTCCGCACTCTACGGTGGCCGCAGCCGCGCCACGATGGCATTCGTAGAAGAGTTTTGCGGTCTCGGCGAGGTGAACGTCTCTCCTTCAGACGAATCCGGAAACCTCGACCTGGCAGCCGCCCTGGCCGACGTTCCAGCCGGCACCGCCGTGTACTGCTGCGGCCCCGAAGGCTTACTGCAGGCGGTGAAGTCGGTGTGCGGTCCGGTCCTTGGTGACGAGGCGATTCATTTCGAGCGGTTCGGCGCTCCCGTCGTGGGGGCAGACCCTGCCGCGGCCGCGGAAGCCTCGGACGGGCAGTCGCCCACCGAATTCGACGTCGAACTGCGCCGTACCGGCTGCACGTTGAAGGTGCCCGCCGACCGCACCCTGCTCGAAGTCGTCCTCGAAGCGAACCCGGACATCCTGTACTCCTGCGAGGACGGCTTCTGCGGATCCTGCGAAACCCGAGTGCTCGAGGGAGTGCCCGAACATCACGATTCGATCCTCTCGCAGGCAGACCGTGAGAAGGGCGAGACGATGATGATCTGCGTTGGACGTTCCCACACACCCAAACTGGTACTCGACGCTTGACGTCGAAGGAAGCTGTGAGGAGCTGGGTGTCACTGTTTCCGTGATCGATGGTCGTGCCCTTCCGGAGCGTGTGAGGGGAGTCATGCGCGACATCGTGGGGTCAGGTGGGCGAGTCTCCCGACGTGGTCTGCGTGCACGCTCTCTCCAAGGCGGTAGCCCGCACTGCTAGAGACACCGGCGGGCAACTCCGACGCGCGAAGATAGCGTTATGCCAATCCAGGACTTGTGGAATCAGGACAGTTTGGTTTGGCACTTCGGCGTGTTCGCCGGCGGTCCGGCGATCGGGTCTGATCACGACGTCGACGCGCCGCAGGTATGGGTGCGTGCCCTCGAAGCCGCCGCCCGCGATCTGCGGTGCCTGCGGTACGGGCGCAACGTACCGTTGGACGGATTGGTGTGGGAGCTTGCCGTCAACGGCGACTACGCCGTCACCATCGGCTGGCAGGGCGTACACGGCATCAGTGGGTTCGCCCGCTGCGACGGCTTGTCGATGGATGCTCCGTTCAATGAGGCCGCGGTCTGGGTGGCCGACACCGTTCAGTCCGACCTCGCTGGTTACGACTCCGTGCAGTGGCCCTCACAGGGGCAACACATGCTGCTGCCGCGCAAGTGCGACGATGGTCCGGTTTGGATCGATACCCACACCGACGACACGGTTGCCGCCATTGGCGAGCTATGTCAGCACATCGATCGGTAGGGCAAGACTCTGGTCGGTGAGTCGCTATAGGGATCCGCCATTGGGACACCCGTCGGCAGCGCAAGCGCGACAACAGGTGAATGACCGAGCTACAGATTCGCGAGGTGACGCCGGACGATGCCCAGGTGTGTGGGCGCCTCATGTTCGACGCCTTCGAGGCGCTCGCCACGCGCCATGACTTTCCGATCGAAGCGGGCACGCCCGAATTCGCCGACTTCCAGATCAAGGCGATGCTGGACACTGACGGCATCTATGGTCTGGTTGCCGAGCGCGACGGTCACATCGTCGGCAGCGCCTTAGAAAGTGTTCTGAAAGTGTCACGCCGCGCGGGTCGACTGCCAGGGGCGTCGTCCGCGTGCGGGGGCGAGTCGTCGGGTCATCAATCCGATCATTGCCCATTTGATCATCGCTTCCGAGTGTGCCGGGAGGCGTTCGTAGTCGTGGTCAAGTCGACGACAACGCACGATCCACGCCAGGGTCCGTTCGATTAGCCAGCGGTGCGGCAGAACACTGAATCCCCGCTGCCCCTTGGATTTCCGCACGATCTCGAGCGTCATCCGGCAATGCTCCGCGACCCATGCGACGAGGCGTCCGGCGTAGCCGCCGTCTGCCCACGCCAACAACATTCGACGGCATTTCTGTCTTCGCCCGGGACAACGCCAGGCGCCCGCCGTCGCGGTCTTGCACGTTCGCCGCGGTCACCGGCACGGCCACCAATAGGCCCAGCGCGTCCGTGACCACGTGTCGCTTCCTGCCGTTGACCCGTTTCCCGCCGTCCCATCCGCGGGTGTCCGTTCCGACTGTGTCGGCGCCCTTGACCGCCTGCGCATCGACCATCCCCGCCGACGCCATCGGATTCCGGCCGACGCCATCGGATTCCGGCCGACGCCATCGGATTCCGGCCGACGCCATCGGATTCCGGCCGACGCCATCGGATTCCGGCCGACGCCATCGGATTCCGGCCGCTAAGGTCACGGAGCTTCGCCCGCAGCGCGTCGTGGATGCGGTCGGTCACCCCGGACTCGTTCCATCGCTGGAAGTACCCGAAAACGGTCTGCCAGGGCGGGAAGTCATGCGGGAACTGCCGCCACGAGCAACCGGTGCGGTTGATGTAGAGGATCGCGTCCACGATCCGCCGTCGATCGTGGATCGCCGGGCGACCGCCCGGCAGCGCCGTGGGCACCATCGGTGCGATCACTTCCCATTGGGCATCGGTCAGATCGGACGGATACGGCGTCGGCTTGCGACGTTTCCTGCGAGCAACCACGGCCCCAATCATGCCGCCACCGGGCAGGTCCGCCGCGCCCGAATCGAACACTTTCAAAACACTCTCTCAGCCCGCGATGCCGGTCGCGTGAGTTGCGACATTGTCCTGATGTACAGTGCGACCATCCTGCCGCGAAGGCTATGAGTGTGCGGGGATCATGATTTTCGGCGGTGGGCGGTTGTCCGGTCCAGCGGTGCCGGGGAGGGGTGCGGGGTATCTCGGTGAACCGGACGTGACGAATCCCGCGCAAATGGATCGGGAGGGTCGCATGTGCGTTGGGGAACCGTCGGTGGCCGCGGTTTTCGGTATCTGAGCGCCTCTCGGTGACACGATGGGTGGGTGGGAGACAGAGCGAGCGGGATTTTCGGGGTTGTGGGTGTGGTCGTCGGGCTGGTTGCGGTGGTGGTGTTCGTCGCGTTTACGTCGCGGCCGCACATGGTGGCCACCTTGTTCCAGTCGGGGTTGACTGATCCATCGATTGTGGTGGTGGTGGTTCTCGGGGGTGCCGCGGTGGCCGGGGCCGGTTGCGGGGTGGTGCTGTGGCTGTCCGGGTGGCGGGTGGTGCGGGAGGCGGCGAGTGGGGATGAACGCCGTCGTCGGCGCACCTTCTTGCTGGGCAGGACTGTCGCCGCGGCCCTGGGCGGTGTCACTGCGGGGTTGTTGCCGATGCTGGTGTTGTTATATGCCGTGTTCACGGCCACGGTGGGCATCGCGGTGGAGTGGGCCTCGGTGCTGGTGTTCTATGCCGGTAGTGCGGTGCTGGCGTACGGGTGCGCATTGCTGGGTGTGTGGTGGGTGTTGGCCGCGGCGGGTGATGTTCGGCGCTCGGGAGCAGTGCAGATGCTGGCGGTGTTGCTGCCGGTCGGTGCGCTGACGGCCACCGCTGCCGGTGTGGGCGCCGCTGCGATGTTCGGGTATTCCACTGTCCCTGCGACGTTCGTATGCGTCATCACGGTGGTGGCCGCCATGCTGACGGCCACGGTGGCGCAGGCTCGGGTGTTGACCCGGGCCCCGGCCGTGGGCGCCGGCGCCCGGTGACCTCACCCGCGGTACACGACCCTCAAACCGGGCGCAGGAATGCGCGGCCGGTCGAGAACAGGTGAGCACCCTCGCGGTGGGGGGGCGGGGCATCACCCGTCCCTCGATAGGTGACACCGTTGAGATTGTGGGCCCACCCATGAAACTCCTCGGCTCTACAATCGGGCGATGGACAGGACCGACCGCGCCAGCAGGGTGATCGCGGCACCACCGGCGACCGTCTACGACGCCCTCCTCGACCGGGAGTCCCTCGAGGCCTGGTTACCGCCGGAGGGCATGCGCGGGCGGGTCGAGCGGTGGGATCCCCGGCCTGGTGGCGGGTTCCGGATGGTCCTGACCTACCTGAACCCCGCCGGCAGCCCCGGAAAGACATCGGATGTGACGGATGTCGTCGATGTCGGATTCACCGACCTGGTGCCACCGGAGCGCGTGGTGCAGCGGGCGGTGTTCGACGCTGAGGACCCGGCGTACGCGGGCACCATGACGATGACCTGGCACCTCGCTGCCGCCGGGGACGGGACCGAGGTGACCGTCACTGCTACCGACGTGCCAGCCGGCATCGACCACGAGGTACACGAGGCCGGGATCGCCTCCTCGCTGGCGAACCTGGCGTCGTACGTCGAAGGGACCCTCTGACGGTCGGCTGCGACCCGGGACCCGGCGTTGTATGGAGGACGTGGTCGAACACCCACCTCGTCACCGCGAGCACCGCGGCGCTCGTCTCGACACCACCCCGCTAGCACAACTGATCACCACCCGCGACGGCCGTGAGTGACCGAACCGCAGCCAACCTCGAGCGTGAACTCGCCATGCTCGCCTCCGTACGTGACCCCCTGGGTCGGAGGGCGACGATTTCCGTATCCCGACCACTGCCGTTGATCAGGTTCTCGATGAGCTCAACCGTCTCAACGATCGCCGTGGGATCCGAGCTGATTTCCGTCCACGCATACCGGGCGAGCGCCTGTGCTTCTGAAGTGGCCGAGCGCGCTCACGCCTTTAGGCGATCGCTTCAGCGGCAGCGGCCGCGTCGACCGCCGGGAAGATGGGGTACTCCACGCCCGAGAGGTACTGGACGGTGCGAACCACCTGGCAGGAGTAGCCGAACTCGTTGTCGTACCAGACGTACAGGATGGCGGTGTCGCCGTCGACGATCGCGGCGTTCGCGTCGACGATGCATGCCGCACGCGAGCCGATGAAGTCACTCGACACGGCGTCGGTTGCCGCGGTGTAGTCGAGGTTCCGGCTCAACGATCCGGTGAGTGATTCCTGGCGAAGGTGCTCCAATACTTCATCTTTGGTGGCCTCGCGACTGAGCTGAAGGTTGAGGATCGCGACGGACACGTCCGGCGTTGGCACGCGGATCGAATTGCCGGTGATCTTGGCCTTCAGGTCGGGAAGGGCCTTCGCAATCGCGGAGGCCGCACCCGTCTCGGTGAGGACGAGGTTGAACGGCGCCGATCGGCCACGCCGGTCGGCCTTGTGGTAGTTGTCCAGCAGGTTCTGATCGTTGGTGAACGAGTGCACAGTCTCGACGTGGCCCCGCACGACGCCGAACTCGTCGTCCATGGTCTTCAGCGGCGGGACGATGGCGTTCGTGGTGCAGGACGCGCACGACACGATGCGTTCGTTCGGATCGACGTCGCGGTGATTGACGCCGTGCACGATGTTGGGGACGTCACCCTTGCCGGGCGCGGTCAACACCACCTTCGCCACACCAGGGCGGAGGTGCTGTGACAGCCCGTGGCGGTCACGCCAGATGCCGGTGTTGTCGATCAGGATCGCATTGTCGATGCCGTACTCGGTGTAATCGACACTCGTCGGGTCGTTGCTGTGAATGAACTTGATGACGTTGCCGTTGGCAATGAGCGCGTTGTTCTCGTCGTCGACCTTGATCGTGCCGTTGAACTGACCGTGGACGGAGTCGCGGCGCAGCAGTGACGCACGCTTGACCAGGTCGTCCTTGCCGCCCTTCCTGACGACCACGGCACGCAGGTTCAGGCCGTTACCCGAACCGGCCTTCTCGATGAGCAGCCGCGCGACGAGTCGACCGATACGCCCGAATCCGTAGAGGACGACATCCTGGGGCTGCGCGGGGCTCGTCTGGGCACCACCGACCAGGTCGGCGAGGCTCTCCGCGACGAACTCGGGGATCGGCGCTCCGCCACCGTGGGCGTGATAAGCGGTCACCAACAGGCCGAGGTCGATCTTCGACGGCCGCAGATCGAGTCCGGTCAGCGCCTCGAGGAAGGGGAACGTCTCCTCGACGGAGAGCTCGTCGCCACGGATCTGTCGGGCGAAGCGATGGGTCCGCAGGATCTTGATGACCGATTTGTTCACCAGCGAGCGACTGTGCAGCAGAATGGTCACCGAATGCCTGCGGTGCAGACCGCCGATAATCGGGATCATCGCTTCCGCGAGAGCTTCCTCGGAGTTCCACTGCGTCAGTTCCGTTGTGCTCACTGCGTTCCTCTGGCTTTCTGGCTCATTGGCGTGCTCGTGGGTCGGACGCCGGGCGGGATGAGACGCACGTCATACACCCATGTGGCGGAGAACGGCGTGCGCACCACCAAGCATATGTAAGCGCCTCCTCGCGGCGACAGGCACCAGGCACCAGGCGGTTGCTTCGGCTACGGGTATTCCGGTTCGAGGGGGACGGCGACCGGGGGCTCGGCCGGCTCGAGGACGTGGACCGATGGGGGAGCAGGATCTCCCACGTCACCGGTACCTCGTGCTCCGGGCTGTGCTGCGACCAATGGCAGTGGGCGTGATACGAGGTCATCAGGGCGGTGCCGTGCGTGCGGAGCAGCTCCATGTTTGCTCGGAATCCGGTGTGAGCGGTCTCGACCTGCCAGATTTTCGCGGTTCCGGTCGGGTCGAAGGCGGTGCGGAAGGCGTGGCCTGTTTGAGGGTGTCGACGGCGAAGACGGATTGGAACCGGGAGGGTGCGGTCGGGAAGTGCGCGCGGCGCACATCTTCCCAAATCAACTCGATGGAGTGATCGGTGACCTGAAAACGGACGTCTGCGTTGACGAAGTTGTTTTCACCGTGGTCTGCAACACCATCGGGAAACAACACGTCGAGGTGCTGTTGCAGGTGTGAGGGGGCGACATCGTCGAAGGGTGAGCCCGAGGGTCTGTCCCTGGTGCAGGGTACCCGGCGATCGACGGTGCAGTAGCGCGGCATCGCGTGACCCTTCGCTGGCGAGAAATTATTGTTTCGAGCATTCGGCCCGCTTATTGTCCGCATCGGGCTGTGTGTGATCGCTCGTGGTCGACATATCAAGCACCCGAACGGTTTCGTGATGGTGGCCTCGCCGGACTGTGCGCGGGGTAGTCGGGCGATCGTGGTGGCGACGATGGCCAGCGCGGCGGCCGCCAGTGCGGCGATGGCGGCTGGCAGTGAGGTCAATCCGTCGCCGGTGGTCCGCGCGACGGCGATCCAGGCCAGGCCCCAGACGAGGGCTGCGGTGACGGTGACGCGTCCGTGACCGGCGACGGCGAGGACGACGGCGACCAGGGCCACTGCAGTGAGGACGGCCCAGGTATCGGCGCCGAGAGCGAACGGATCGATCTCGGCGCCGGCCAGGGCGGCGGCGGCGATGTTGGCGACCACCGCGACGCAGACCCAGCCGAGGTATACCAATGTGGTGGCGTCGACGACGAATGATCTGGCGGATTCTGGGGACAGAAGCACCGAATCGGCGCGACTGCAACATGTGGAGCTGCGGTTCCACCACTTCCGCCACTTCGGATGAGGAGCCTCGCCACATGTGTGAGAAACCCCGCCAGATCAGCTGAGAACCGACACCTGACCCGGTGAGGAATACCGCCTCGAGCTCGTCATCGGCACGGCTCAACTGCGCAATCTCTCCCAGTGCCGAGGCGTCATACGCCACCCAGGGGAGAAACTGCGCCAACGCCGCGCCACATATGAGAAACGCGCCAGATCGACCGAGAACCGACAAGGGAGATGATGCCGACGTCAGTGGTGGTGGTCGGTCCAGCGGCGTGCAGGCTCGTCGGTGTTCCTCCACCCGGGCCGGACCGTCACGTCGCACCGCACACGACGTGGTGCGGAGGCTCTCGGATGCCTCGGCCTGAAATCGCGCATCCGCGCTTTATCCTGCCTGCCCGCCGAGCTGCCGATCGGCCCAATCCCGACACCGGATAACCCCTGCGTCATTCGTGTGACACTCGGACCGAAGGGTGTGGGTGGTCGGTGAGGTCGAGGCTCCGATCGATCGGGTATGCCGCCCACAGCGCCTACGGCACGCCGCCCGAAGGGGGAACGTCAACAAGGTGACGGCCTATGGACGAGAGCGAGCCTGAGGCTAACCGGGAGCGATTCAGTCCGGCGCCGGCTGCACCGCCTGGTGTGTGGGACTGTCCGATAAGCGGTTGATCTGAGTCTGGCCGACACGCCGAGCTCCGCTTGGCGGAAAGGCGAGATCATGACCGAGACACTCCATCCCATGGATCAGCCGAAGATTGATCACCAGGAGTTGGCACAACAGCTGTTGGCACAACAGCTGTTGGCGCAGGCAAAGGCCGACGGTGTCGAGCTGGTCGGACCGAACGGGCTCTTGAACCAGCTGACCGCGACGGTGCTCGAATCCGCTCTGGAGGCAGAGATGGACGAACACCTCGGCTACGAAAAACACGAGGTGACGGGCCGCACCAGCGGGAACTCCCGCAACGGTCGACGAACGAAAACGGTCCTCACGGAGATCGGTCCGGTCGAGATCCGGGTCCCGCGTGACACCGATGCTTCCTTCGATCCGCAGATCGTCAAGAAACGCCAGCGACGGTTGACCGGCGTCGACGGAATCGTCCTGTCCGCAGTCGATCGACCGGGCGCACTGATCTTCGGTGCCGTCGTCGGCATCGGGTCCCTCATCGCGCTCCACGTGTGAGTCAACCGGCCGTGCAGCGAATCACTCGACGAGCACGCAGCGTGCTCCGCTGAAGATGGTGGGCATGCATTTGTTGCAGTGAATGCACAACGACTGGGTGCGGGGCTCGGACCGGATGCGGTTGATCAGGTCGGGTTCGCGCAGCAGCGCCCGGGCCATGGCGACGAATTCGAAGCCCTCGGCCATGGCGGTGTCCATGCCCGCCCGGTCGGTGACTCCGCCGAGCAGGACGAGCGGCAACGTCACCGCCGCGCGGATCTGGCGTGCGTGCTCGAGCATGAACAGGTCGCGGTACGGGTAGGCGTGGATCATCGACTTCCCGGCCAACTGGACGCCGAGGCGGACTGGCTGCGGCATGGCGGCCGCGAACTCCCGCACCGGCGCGTCACCCTTGAACAGGTACATCGGGTTGAGAAGTGAACTGCCCATGGTGAGTTCGAGGGCGTCGATGCTACCGTCGTGCTCCAGCAGTCTGGCCACCTGGATGGCCTCGTCGAGCCAGAACCCGCCGGGGACGCCGTCGTCCATGTTCAGCTTGGCGAGGATCGCGACCCGGCCGCCGACGGCGTCGCGCACGGTCTGGGCGACGTCCCGCACCACCCGGGCCCGGTTCTCGAGTGATCCGCCGTAGGAATCGTTGCGACGGTTCAGCTTCGGGCTGAGAAACGCGCTGGCGAAGTAGTTGTGGCCGAAGTGGATCTCGACGGCGTCGAAGCCGGACTCGACCGCGAGCCGCGCCGCGGTTCCGTGGGCGGCGGTGATCCGGGTGATGTCTGCGGTGGTGGCGCTGCGGATCATCCGCATGCTGAGCGGGTTGAACGACCGCGACGGTGCGAGCGCCGGCAGTCCGGTGGACTTCTCGTTCGCGACGGGTCCGGCGTGCCCGAGTTGGGCGGATGCGGCCGCACCCTCGGCGTGGATGGCGTCGGTGAGCCTGCGCAGCCCGGGTACAGCGTCCGGGCGCATCCACAACTGCCCGCGTTCGGTGCGACCCTCCGGTGCCACGGCGCAGTAGGCCACCGTCGACATCCCGACCCCACCCGCCGCGGGCCGGCGGTGGAATTCGATCAGTTCGTCGGTGACCAGCGCGTCGGGAGTGCGGCCCTCGAACGTGGCCGACTTGATGACCCGATTGCGTAACGTGATGGGGCCCAGCGTGGCCGGGGCGAAAACGTCTGGATGTGTGGTCATTCCCGGCCCTTCGTCGCGTGCGTTCGACGGTAGGCGGCCGGAGGGTTCGGCGACCGGAACGTGTCCGCTGAGCGGGAGACCGCCGCGGCCCCACGGATGACCCCTCGACATCCGTGAGATCGCGGCGTCGTCTCAGCCGACGGTTTCGGGCGTCTTCTCCGGTGTGGTGTCGGCGGCCGCGCTGCGTTGCCTGCGTCCGAGCACCCAGCAGGCCAGTGTGATCGCACACGTGAACGTGAGCGTCGCGAACAGCTGGTTGCGTGCCGCGTCGTCGAACAACGCCAGCACCGCGACCGCGGCCAGCAGTGCGAGAGCGACATACGACAGATACGGGAAGCCCCACATCTTCAGCGGCAGATCCGTTCGGCCCGACTTCTCGGCCCGCCGCCGCAACACGATCTGCGAGACGGTGACGAACGTCCACAGCACCAGGATCGTCGAGCCGACCGCGTTGAGCAGGAGCGGGAGAACACGATCCGGGGCCAGGTAGTTGAGGACGACGGTGACGAACCCGAACGCCACCGACGCCAGCACCGCCACGCGGGGAACGCCGTTGCCCGACACCCGGCCGAACACCTTCGCCGCCGCCCCACGCTCGGACAGCGAGTAAATCATCCGGGAGCCACTGAACAGCATGGCGTTCAGCGACGACAGCAGTGCGATGACCACGACGACGGTCATGACGGCGCCGGCACCGGGCACGTGCGCGGCGTTCAAGACCGCGACGAACGGTCCCGTCGCGAGTTCGTCGGCGGTCCACGGCAGCACCGTCACCATGATGAGGACGGAACCGACGTAGAACACCAGGATCCGCCACACTATGGACCGCACCGCGCGGCTCACGTTGCGCCGCGGTTCCGACGTCTCGGCGGCCGCGATGGCCATCACCTCGGTGCCGCCGAACGCGAAGACCACGATCAACAGGCCGGCCGCGATGCCGGTGACACCGTTGGGGGCGAACCCGCCGTGGCCGGTGAGGTTCGACAGGCCCGGCGCGTCGAAGCTCGGAATCCAGCCGAGGATCATCGCGGAACCGACCGCCAGGAACGCGACGATCGCCACGATCTTCAGTGCGGCGAACCAGAATTCGAACTCGCCGAAACGGGAGACGCCCGCCAGGTTCACGGCGGTCAGCACACTCATGTACGCCAGGGCCGCCAGCCATTGCGGCACTGCGGGTATGGAGGCGGCGGTGATCGCCGCCGCCGCGGTCGCTTCCGCGGCCACCACGATGACGACCTGCACCCAGTAGAGCCAGCCGATCGTCCGGCCGGCGACCGGGCCCATCGCGTTCTCGGCGTGGACGGAGAACGCGCCGCTATCGGGGTCGGCGGCCACCATCTCGCCCATCATCCGCATCACGAGGACGACGAGGAATCCGGCGATGAGGAAGGAGACGAGCACGGCGGGCCCGGCGACGGCGATGCCCGCACCGGAGCCGACGAACAGTCCGGCGCCGATCGCGCCGCCCAGGCTCATCATCACCAGCTGCCGCGGTTTCATCGCCTGCTGAAGGCCCGTGGTGACAACGGGTCCGGTGCTGGAAGCCGGTGGGTCGTGAACTGTGTTCATGGGAGCTCCCGTGCCGTCAGACGAGCTGATCGAGTGCGATCTCGAACGCGGTACCGGCGATTCCGGTCGGCTGCGACGAACGCGCGAAGCAACGCTCGAGCGCCGTCGCGACGGTGGCGGAGACGTCACCGAAGATCGCCTCGTCCGACACCTCGATGTCACCCTCCATCAGTAGTGCGAACGCCCGGGCCATGCCGCAGTTGGCGATGAAGTCGGGGACGACGGCCACACTCTTGTCGGCGTACTCGTAGATGGGGCCGTAGAAGATCTCGTCGTCCGCGAACGGCACGTTGGCGCCGCTCGCCACCACCTCGAGACCACCGGCGATCAACTGGTCCACCTGGTCGCGTGTCACGAGACGTGATGCGGCGCAGGGGAGGAAGATCTCGGCGCCCGAACTCCAGATCGCCTCGTTGATCTCCTCGAACGGCATTATGCCTGCCGCGCGCAGTTCGTTGCCCTCCTTGGCCAGGAACAGCGCGCGGATCTGCTCGAAGTCGTAGCCGTCGGTGTTCGACAACCCACCGTTGCGGTCGAGGATGCCGACGATCCGAGCCCCGGACTGCGCCAGGTAGTACGCGGCGGCGGCGCCGACATTGCCCCAGCCCTGCATGATCACGCGCTTGCCGGCCAGTTCGCCGCCGTAGACCCGGTAGTAGTGCCGCACCGATTCGGCGACACCCCAGCCGGTGATCAGGTCGGACACCGTGTACTTCGCCTGCGGGTCGGGAGTGAACCGCGCATCTTCGACGACCTTCGCGACACCCAGCCGCAGCTGTCCGACCCGCTGCACCCGCTCGCGATCGCTGGCCGCGAAGTGCCCGTTGACGACACCCTCTTGCGGATGCCACAGGCCGTAGCTCTCGGTGATCGGCACGACCTCGGCCATCTCGTCGACGTTCAGGTCGCCGCCGGTGCCGTAGTACGCCTTGAGGAGCGGGGTGACGGCCTTGAACCAGCGCCGCAGCACTTCGTCCTTGCGCGGGTCGGTCGGGTCGAAATCGATGCCCGACTTCGCGCCGCCGATGGCCGGACCGGAGACGGTGAACTTGACCTCCATGGTCTTCGCGAGCGACTCCACCTCGCGCCGGTCGAGACCGCGCCGCATCCGGGTTCCGCCGCCGGCAGCGCCGCCACGCAGCGAGTTGATCACCGTCCATCCGCGTGCGGAGGTCTCCGTGTCGTGCCACTCGAAGACGATCTCGGGGGCCTTCTCTTCGAATCGGGTGAGCAGATTCTTCATGGCTTCTCTCGGTTTCTCGGCTGCCGGGGGCTCGGGGCGACCCGGTCGGTGTTCCCGACCGGTGCCCGCGCTGTTACGGCGATCACTGTGTCGGGCACCACTCGTGCGCCGCAACCGGCCGGCCGGCACATAGCCACGATGAACACCACCGCGAAAGAAGTTCCAGAATTTTCTATTCAGTTTGTGCAGTAGGGCCGGCGATCGTGTTGCTAATCCGGTTCCGAGGAAGCTGTGCGGTAGGCCGGGGCCTTCGCCGAGCGCGGCCGGTCGAGGGTCCGCAGGAGAGGCATCGACCGGTACGGGACGATCACCGACAGCACCATCACGCTGGTCGACCGGGCGACGACGCTCGACTTGTTCAGATCGATCAGCGTCTGCTGCAGCCCGAGGTGGGAACCCGCCGCGATGCGGCACAGGATGTCGCCCGAACCGGTGGTCGCGAAGGCCTCGAGCACGCCGGGAATCGACTCTAGTTCCGACGTCACGGAGTCGAGCGCTCCCTGCGCCGTCTCCAGCGTGACGAACGCCTGCACGTCGAACCCCGCGGCCGCGATGTCGAGGCGCGGCTCGTACCCGGCGATCACGCCCGACTCCTCGAGTTTGCGCACTCGCGCCTGGACGGTGGCCCGCGCGACCTTGATCCGGCGCGACAGCTCCAGCACGCCGGCCTTCGGGTCGTCGTGCATGGCGTCGAGAAGGGCGAAGTCGAGCTCGTCCAACTGCACTGCGTCCTTCATGGCCAGACCTCTCCGGGCGGATTCAACTAGTCCGACTGTATAAGAAAAGTGGTTCGGAGATCGCCGAAGGTGGCACTGTGGCTAGCTTCTGCTGGCTCGGTTGCCTATGTGGGCGGTGTGGGTTTTCGTAGTGACCCAGGCAACAGGCCACGCCCCGTCCCTCGAACCAGGAAGACAGCGATGACGATCGAGCAGACTCTCACCGACAAGGAACGCCTGGCAGGTCTCGACCTCGGCCAGCTCGAGCAGCTGGTCGGGCTCGTCGAATACGACGGCACCCGCGACCCGTTCCCGGTCAGCGGCTGGGACGCCGTCGTCTGGGTGGTCGGCAACGCCACCCAGACCGCCCACTACTTCCAGTCCGCGTTCGGGATGACCCTCGTCGCCTACTCCGGACCCACCACCGGCAACCGCGACCACCACAGTTTCGTCCTCGAATCCGGGGCCGTCCGCTTCGTCATCAAAGGCGCCGTGAACCCGGACAGCCCCCTGATCGAGCAGCACCGCACCCACGGCGACGGCGTCGTCGACATCGCCCTCGCCGTCCCCGACGTCGACAAATGCATCGTCCACGCCCGCGCCCAGGGCGCCACCGTCCTCGACGAACCCCACGAGGTGACCGACGAGCACGGCACCGTCCGCCTCGCCGCGATCGCCACCTACGGCGACACCCGCCACACCCTCGTCGACCGCAGCAACTACACCGGCCCCTACCTGCCCGGCTACATCGCCCGCACGTCGTCGCACACCAAACGCGACGGCGCCCCCAAACGCCTGTTCCAGGCCCTCGACCACGTCGTCGGCAACGTCGAACTCGGCAAGATGGACCACTGGGTCGACTTCTACAACCGGGTCATGGGGTTTACCAACATGGCCGAATTCGTCGGCGAGGACATCGCCACCGACTACTCCGCGCTGATGAGCAAAGTCGTCTCCAACGGCAACCACCGGGTCAAGTTCCCGCTCAACGAACCCGCCATCGCCAAGAAACGGTCGCAGATCGACGAATACCTCGACTTCTACCGCGGACCCGGCGCCCAGCACCTGGCGCTGGCCACCAATGACATCCTCACCGCCGTCGACCAGCTCACCGCCGAGGGCGTCGAATTCCTGGCCACCCCCGACTCCTACTACGAGGACCCCGAACTGCGGGCCCGGATCGGCAACGTCCGCGCCCCCATCGCCGAACTGCAGAAACGCGGCATCCTCGTCGACCGCGACGAAGACGGCTACCTGCTGCAGATCTTCACCAAACCCCTCGTCGACCGCCCCACCGTGTTCTTCGAACTCATCGAACGCCACGGCTCCCTCGGCTTCGGCATCGGCAACTTCAAAGCCCTCTTCGAAGCCATCGAACGCGAACAAGCCGCCCGCGGAAACTTCTGAGCGAGAGGATCACTCCGCGAGACCGCTGAGCGGGAACCTTCGTCGACGATTGTGCGGCGACTTTCCCGCCGGATCGGTGCCGTCGCGAATACGATGACGCCATGAGCCCTACCGAGGCAGTGGTGGCCGGTGCCGGTCCGACCGGGCTCACGCTCGCGCTGGAACTGGCGCGACGGGGCGCGGAGGTGCGGATCCTCGACAAGTCGCCCGAGCCGTTCGCAGGTTCGCGGGGAAAGGGATTGACCGCGCGCAGCCAGGAAGTGATGGACGATCTCGGCATCGTCGACGAGATCGTCGAGGCGGGGTTCCGGCACCTGCCCAGCCGGGTCGCGGTGCGCGGCCAGGTGGTGCGCGACAGCGACCCGCACGCGGACCTGAGCCCCACGCCCGATCGGCCGTACGACGGCGGTCTGATGATCCCGCAGTGGCGGACCGAGCAGATCCTGCGAGAAAGACTGTCGGAGTTCGGGATCGACGTGGAGCGCGGCGTCGAGGTGGTCGGCTTCGAGCAGACCACCGACAAGGTGACCGTCCGGCTCGCCGGCGGCGGGACCGTCATGGCGCGCTACCTGGTCGGCTGCGACGGCGGGCGCAGCGCGGTGCGCAAGGCGCTCGGGGTGTCGTTCGAGGGGACGGGCGGCATCGAGGGCATGCTCCTCGGCGACGTGTCCGTCGACGGGCTGGTCCCCGATCGCTGGTACCAGTGGACGCACCCCGAGCGGGGGTTCGTCGCGTTGTGCCCGTTCCGTGGAATCAATTCCTGGCAGTTCCAGGGAGTGCCGTTCGCGGACTTCGACGAGGAGGGCAACCTGCCCGAACCGTCGCTCGAGTACTTCCAGCGGGTTCTCGACGACATCGCCTGCGGCCCCGGCGTGCGATTGTCCGAACCGACGTGGCTGTCCACCTGGCATGTGAACGTGCGGATGGTGGACCGCTTCCGCGACGGTCGGGTGTTCCTGGCCGGGGATGCGGCCCACGTTCATCCGCCGGCCGGTGGGCTCGGGATGAACACGGGAATCCAGGACGCCTACAACCTCGGGTGGAAACTCGCTCTCGTCCTGGCCGGCTCGGCGGACCCGTCGCTCCTCGACACGTACCAGGAGGAACGCTTGCCGCTCGCGCGCTGGACGCTCGGGGTGAGCAGCGCGGGACTGCAGAAGGTGGCCTCGAACCTCGGGCGCGAGGACTCCGAGGGGTTTGCGGGCGCGGTGACCGAAGACGGCCAGCAACTCGGTCTGGGCTACCCGTGGAGTTCACTGTCGCGGGATGGGGACGTGACGACGGGTCTGCGCGCCGGAGATCGCGCACCCGACGCGCCCTGCCTGAGCCCCGAGGGCACGCCGCTCCGACTGTTCGACGTGTTCCGGGGGACGCACTTCACGGTCCTCGGGTTCGGCGGCGGCTCCCGGCACATCCTGCAGGCCCTGGCCGAAGACGCGCCCGACGACGTGAAGTACGTGGTGGTGGGCGATTCCCGCGGTCCCGGCGTGGACGTCGTCGACGACCGCGGTTTGGCGCGCAGCGCATACGGGGCACACGGTGGCACGCTGGTGGTGGTGCGGCCCGACGGGTACGTCGCGCTCACCGCCGCGGCCACCGCGGCCGACGACGTCATCGACTATCTCGGTCGGCTGGTGGGGAGGTCGTCCTGACCGCGGAGCGTAGCGCGCAAGCCCGGTCCTTCAGGGCCGGGGTTAGCGCATCGACTTCGGCCTGCCGGGAGCGCGGGGCGGTTGACGCTGCTGCTCGATGTACTGCCGGATGATGGAGATGGGTGCCCCGCCGCACGATGCGGCGAAGTAGCTCGGGGACCAGAGGTGTCCGTTCATCGAGTGTCGGTTCACCCATTCGCGGTACTGGTCGCGCAGGCGGCGTGCGGAGACGCCTTTGAGGCTGTTCACCAGCTTCGAGATTTGAATGGTCGGAGGGTATTCGATCAGCAGGTGCACGTGGTCGCCCTCCCCGTGGAACTCGACCAACCGGGAACCGTAGTCGTCGCACACGCTGCGTATCACCTGTTCGCAGGTGGTCAGCATCTCGTCGGTGAGGGCTCCGTCCCGATACTTGGTAACAAAGACCAAGTGGACGTGCAGGGCGGTAAAAACGGAGCGGCCACGTCTGTATTCCGAGTCGGAAATCATAGACCAATGATATTCTGTGGGTGTGCAGTTGCGATACCAGTACCGCGTCTATCCGACGCCCGGTCAGCAGGACATGCTGGCCCGGTCATTCGGGTGTGCGCGGGTGGTGTTCAACGACTGCCTGCGCATCCGCCAGGACGCGTATGCGGCCGGGGTGAGACTGTCGGATACCGCCGTGCAGAAGCAGGTGGTCACCGCAGCGAAGAAGACTCCGGAGCGGGCCTGGTTGGGCGAGGTCGCCTCGGTGGTGCTGGTGCAGGCGTGTCAGGACGCGCGGCGGGCGTACCGAAACTGGTTCGACTCGCTCTCCGGGAAACGGAAGGGCCGCAAGGTCGGCGCGCCGCGATTCCGGTCCCGCCGGGACAATCGGCAGACGATCCGGCTGACCCGCAACGGGTTCTCGATTCGCCCGAACGGGAAGCTGTACGTGGCGAAGGTCGGCGAGGTGGAGGTCGCCTGGTCCCGCGATCTGCCCTCGGAACCGTCCTCGGTGACGATCATCAAGGATGCGGCGGGCCGGTACTTCGCGTCGTTCGTGGTCGAGACCACCGACGAACCTCTGCCGCCGGTCGATGCGGAGGTCGGGATCGACCTCGGGTTGGCGACGTTCGCGGTCATGTCGAACGGCAAGACGATCAGCTCGCCGAAGTTCCTGCGCCGTGCCGAACGCAAGCTCGGCACGGCGCAGCAGGTTCTCTCGCGCAAGGAGAAAGGCAGCAACAACCGGGTCAAGGCACGTCTTCGCGTCGCGAAGGCCCACGCCAGAGTGTCCGACGCTCGCAGGGACTGGGCGCACAAGCACTCCACGGCGATCATCCGCGAGAACCAAGCGGTGTTCGTCGAGGATCTGTGCGTCCGGGGGTTGGCGCGGACACGGTTGGCGAAATCGGTCCACGACGCCGGGTGGGGAATGTTCACCCGCATGGTGGAGGAGAAAGCCGCCCGCTTGGGGCGTACCTTCGTCAAGGTGGACCGGTTCTATCCGTCGTCGCAGATCTGCTCCCACTGTGGGGTTCTCGACGGCCCGAAACCGCTCTCGATCCGGGAGTGGGCATGCAAGGCGTGCGGAGCGGTTCACGACCGCGACGTCAACGCCGCGAGAAACATCCACGCCGCAGGACGTGCGGAGTGGCTAAACGCCTGCGGAGGGGCCGTCAGCCTTCCCTCTAGAGGGAAGCGAGCCCCAGTGAAACAGGAACCCACCCAAGCGGCGCGCAGCGGCGCAGAAGGAATCCCGGTCGTTCACGGCCGGGAGGACGTCAAGAAAGGCTGAACGATGCGACACAAGGACGAGGACCGCGACTACGACGAGGCCGACCTCCAGGTGGAGCCCCCGAAGGAGCATGCCGCCGGGCCGACCGCTGTCGCGGTGTCGATGAAGCGGGCGCTCGAGCACATGGGCGTGGTCCGTACGGCCGAGACGTTGCTGCAACTGAACCAGGCCGAGGGGTTCGATTGCATGAGCTGCGCGTGGCCCGATCCGGAGCCGGGCCACCGGCACGCCGCGGAGTTCTGTGAGAACGGCGCCAAGGCGGTGGCGGAAGAGGCCACCCGCGACCGCGCGACACCCGAATTCTTCGCCCGCCACAGTATCGCCGAGCTCGACTGCCACAGCGAGCACTGGCTGGGGCAGCAGGGCCGGATCACGCATCCGATGGTGAAGCGGCCCGGAGGAACGCACTACGAACCCATCGAATGGGACGAGGCCTTCACCCTGATCGGGGATCAGCTGAACGCCCTGGACAGTCCGGACGAGGCGATCTTCTACACGTCCGGCCGGGCGTCCAACGAGGCGGCGTTCGCGTACCAGCTGTTCGTCCGCGCGTTCGGGACGAACAATCTGCCCGACTGTTCCAACATGTGTCACGAATCGACCAGCATCGCGCTGCAGGAGTCGATCGGCATCGGCAAGGCCAGCGTCACGATGGACGACGTCTATCAGGCGAAACTCATTGTGCTGCAGGGCCAGAATCCTGGGACCAACCATCCACGGATGCTGTCGGCGCTGGAGAAGGCGAAGCAGAACGGCGCGAAGATCCTCTCGATCAACCCGCTCCGCGAGGCGGGCCTGGTCAACTTCAAGAATCCGCAGACGCCCCGCGGCATGGTGGGCCCGGGTACCGACCTGTCCGACATGCATCTGCCCATCGCGCTGAACGGCGACCTCGCGCTGCTCCAGGCGTTCGGCTCGCTGCTCGTCGAGTGGGATGCCCTCGACCACGAGTTCATCGACCAGCACACGATCGGATTCGAGCTGTGGAAGCAGCACGTCACCGACATCGACTGGGACGTCGTCACCCGCACGACCGGTCTGTCGCGGGAACAGATCACCGACGCCGCCCGACTCCTGCGGGATTCGGACGCCACCGTGTTCTGCTGGGCGATGGGACTCACCCAGCACCACAACTCGGTGGCGATCATCAAAGAAGTCACCAATATCGCTCTCGCCCAGGGAAACATCGGCAAACCCGGTGCCGGGCTGCTGCCGGTGCGAGGGCACTCGAACGTGCAGGGCGACCGCACGATGGGGATCTGGGAGCGTCCGCCACGACACTTCCTGGACGCGCTCGCGAAGGAATTCGCCTTCGATCCACCCCGCGAGAACGGGTACGACACCGTCGATTCCATCCGGGCCATGCGTGACGGCAAGGCGCATTTCTTCCTCGGGCTGGGCGGCAACTTCGTCCAGGCGGCCCCGGATACCGACGTCACCGCCGCCGCCCTGCGCAAGACTCGGATGACCGTGCACATCTCGACGAAGATCAACCGTTCGCATCTCGTGTGCGGCGACACGGCACTTATCCTGCCGACCCGGGGGCGCACCGAGCAGGACGTCCAGGCCGGCGGGGCCCAGTTCATCTCGGTCGAGGACTCGACGTGTTCGGTCCACGCGTCCCGGGGACCGCTGAAACCGGCCAGTCCGCATCTCGATTCGGAGGTCGGCATCGTCACCCGCATCGCCGAGGCCACCATCGGCGACCGGTACGGCCTCGAGTGGAAGAAGATGCGGGACGACTACGCGAACATCCGCCTGCACATCTCACGGGTGGTGCCCGGTTGTGAGGGGTACGAGGTGAACGTCCGGCGACCGGGTGGATTCGTTCTGCCGCACCCGCCGCGCGATTCCCGCACGTTCCCCACCCATTCGGGGCGCGCCGAATTCGCGGTGTCCCCGATCGAGGTGTTGCAGGTGCCCCCGAGGCACGTGATCCTGCAGACGATCCGCAGCCACGATCAGTTCAACACCACGATCTACGGGCTCAGCGATCGCTACCGCGGAATCGAGGGCGGCCGCCGCGTGATCTTCCTGCACCGCGACGACATCGCCGCCCTCGGATTCGACGACGGCGACATGGTCGACCTCTTCACACACTGGGCAGAAGACGACCGCGTCCGCTGCGCCCACGACTTCCGGATCGTCGAATACGACACGCCCCGGGGTTCGGCCGCCGCCTACTACCCGGAGACCAACCCGCTCGTCCCACTCGATTCCACGGCGGCCGGCAGCAACTGTCCCACGTCGAAGTCCGTCGTCGTCTCCCTGGAACACGCCGGCAAATACAGCGCCGAATGCCCACCGGAGGCGAGCCAGGACGAGGTCGGATCGGACCGATTCCACAAGTCGACCCCCCAGCCGAAGCATCTCTCCTGACGTGAGTGGCATCGTGTGCCCCGGCACGCTTTCCCACTCACCTGCGCAGGTGAGCGGCATTGTGTGCGGGGGCGCGCATCGGCACTCACGTGGGTCTGCTCAGCCCCTGTCGCGGTCGCGCAGGTAGTCCGCCAGCGGCGCGTGCCGCTGTATGCGCCACAGGGCGATTCGGCGCGCCGCCACCCACATGAGCGCGGAGATCGCCACGGCGACGAGAACGCACAACGCGAAGTCGGCGGTGCCGATCCCGGTGTGCACGTCCTCCGGTTTCACGATGCGCCACAACACGACCGGGATCACCGCGATCGCCGCCGAGAACGCCGGAAACACCCCGTAGGGGACCACCAGCAGGATCAGCCACCGCACCACCACGGGGCGCCAACGCGTGCGCTGCTCCCACCGCCACCGCAGCGACCGCTGGTGGTACGGGAAGAACACCCCGACCAGACTCGACCCGGCGAGTGCACCGAACGGGCACAGCGCCACCGCGACCACCACCACCGCCGTGAACAGCCAGTCCTGCTCGACGACACCCACGGCGATCGCGATGGTCGCGCAGATCGGGGCGATCAACATCCACAGCGCCACCGCCTTGGCGGCGAGCAACGCACCCAGCGCGTCCCGGTCGTCGAGTGCGGCGAGAATGCGCTCACGATCCGGAGCCAGCACATTGGTGGCAGTCACGTCGGCGTACATCCAGCCCGCGAGGGCCAGGGCGAAACCCGACGGTCCGGTCCACTCGAACAGCCAATTCCGGGGCAGCAGGAACCAGGCACCGATCATCAGGACGGCGTTGAACGCCACGGTCGCGAGCGTGTCTGCCGGATTGCGCCAGATCCTGATCCACTCCGCACGAAGAGCGGCCATGACCTTCAGCGTAAAGCGTCGGGCATGCCGCCGGAGCCATGTCGGCGCGATCCCGGACGATCGGGGGCCGGTCCGGACCTACCAGCGGTGCGACGGTGACGCAGCCAGAGACTTCGCAGTCGCTAGACTCGGGCGGTGGACATCCGGGACGCCGAGTACCTCGTCGCCGTGGCCGATCACGGCAGTATCACCGAGGCCGCGCGGGCGCTGTTCATCGCGCAGCCGTCGCTGTCGCAGGCGATTCGTACTCTCGAACGTGATCTGGGCGTCGAACTCTTCGAACGGACGGGGCGGGAACTGCGCATCACCGCGGCGGGAGTGTCGTTCGCCGAGGCGGCGCGCCGGGTGCTGGCCGACGTCGAACGCGCCCGGGCGGTCGTCGACGACGTCACCGAGCTGCGGTCCGGCACCCTCACCATCTCCGTTCTCAATTCACTGGCAGCCGAGCCGCTTCCGATGCTCGCCGGTGAGTTTCATCGCCGGTTCCCGCGGGTGGTGCTGTCCGCGATGTCCGCCGACGTTCCCGACGGCGTCGGCAGGGCGATCCGGTCGGGGGAGTGCGATATCGGGCTCACCACTCTGCCCGTCGACGAGCAGGGGCTCGAGTCGCGGGTGCTGCGAGAACAAGAGATCGTGCTCGCGCTGCACCCCGACCTCGCGATCGAACTCCCCGATCCGGTGCCGGTCGACCTGCTCGGCGATATTCCGATGATCGTCGAGATCGGTTTGCGTCCGCTGCTGTCGGTGAACAACATCGCGGTCGAGTGCGCGCACCGTCAGGCCGTCTGGGCACTGGTGGTGCAGGGTGCCGGGGCGACCCTGCTCCCGCGCGGAGTCGCCGAGCGTGAGCTTCCAGGGGTGGAGGTCCGCTCGCTCGTGCCTCCGGTGGTCCGCGAGATCGGACTCGTGCGGCGGCCGGATCCGTTGCCTCCCGCCGCGGCGGCGTTCGCCGCCCTGATCGACGATCTTCAGGTTGTGAGTGTGTCGAGGAATGCTCGTCCGGCCGGCGACAACCGGGCGTCGTCGTAGATCACGCCGTACTCCACCGTGATCGGCGGTTCGAGTGGTGAGATCCGGGCCCCGGCGACCGCCGCCCGCTCGGCAAGCGTGCGCTCGAGAAATGACATTCCGACACCCTCGACCACGAACGAGCCGACCGCTTCCCGCTGCTCGACGACGGCGGAGATGACGGTACGACTCCCCGATGCCTGCAGCGCCTTCTCGATGGCCGTGCGCGACGACGACTCTTTGGGCAGGCCCACGACGGGTAGGTTGGGAAGGTCGTTCAGCGGGAACGGATTCTGCCAGGCGACGTCGGCGCCGGGCGGAACGGCCAGCCAGTATTCGTGGCGACCGACCGCCCGCGTCGTCAATCCGGGTGCGGCGACCGGGAAATGGCTGAAGGCGATCTCGCAGTGCCCGTCCCGGATGAGGGACGCGACGACGTCGGAGGGTCGCAGGTCGGCGATCCGGACGATCACGCCGGGATTCTGTTTGCGAAACGCACCGATCATTTCGGTGACCTGGCCCTCCGCGACCTGCGCGGACGCGCAGATGTCGAGTCGTCCGCGCGGGAGCCCGGAGATGTCGACGAACGAACCCTCGGCGGCCACCAGGTCACGCACGATCTGCCGGGCCGGACCGACGAACGCCTTGCCCGCGGCGCTGAGCACCAGGCCGCGGCCCACCCGGTGGAAGAGTTCGACACCGAGGTCACGTTCGAGATTGCGCAGCCCCTTCGACAACGACGGCTTGGTGACGCCCAGGGCCTCGGCCGCGAGCGCGAGGCCGTCGTTGTCGACGGTGGCGAGAAAGTACTCGACGTGTCGTGACTCCACCAGTGCAGACTACTGCCTCAGATGTGGCGTCCACCGGTGACTTCGAGGACGGTCCCCGTCATGTAGCTCGACAGATCGGACGCGAGGAACAGGGCCACGTTCGCGATCTCCTCGGGTTCGGCGCCGCGGCCCATCGGGACCTCCTTGAGCTTCGCCTCGATGATGTCGGCGCGCAGGGCACGGATCATGTCGGTGTTCACCACGCCGGGCTGGATCGCATTGACCCGGACGCCGAGGTGGGCGACCTCCTTCGCGGCCGCCTTGGTGAGTCCGACCATCCCGGCCTTCGCGGCGCTGTAGTTGGTCTGCCCGACCATGCCGACCTTGCCCGAGATCGACGAGATGTTCACGATCGAGCCCTTGCCCGCCTCGCGCATCGCGATGGAGGCGATCTGGGTGCCCAGCCATGCGCCCTGCAGGTGCACGTCGATGACGGAGCGGAAATCGGCGAGGGACATCTTGCGCAGCGTCGCGTCGCGGGTGATGCCGGCGTTGTTGACCCACACGTCCATGGCACCGAACGTGTCGATCGCCGTCTTTCCCAGATTCTGCATCTGGTCCGGATCGGTCACGTCGCAGGCGACGGCAACTGCCTGGAATCCGTCGGCCTCCAGCTTTCCGGCCGCGGCCTTGACGTTCTCGGCGTGCATGTCGCCCAGGACGACCGACGCGCCCTCACTCGCGAACTTCCGGGCCATCTCGAAACCGATGCCCTGGGCTGCGCCCGTGACGACGGCGACCCGTCCCTCGAGAAGTGTCATGAATTCTTCCTTCCTCAGTTGTCCGAAACGCCTCAGTTGTACGACCGCAGCACGCCGCGGCTGATGATCTGCTTTTGAATGTCGCTGGTGCCTTCGCCGATGAGGAGGAACGGCGCCTCCCGCATGAGGCGTTCGATCTCGTACTCCTTGGAATAGCCGTAACCGCCGTGGATCCGGAAACTGTCCTGCGTCACCTCCGAGCAGAACTCGCTGGCGAGGTACTTGGCCATTCCGGCGGCGACATCGTTGCGTTCCCCGGAGTCCTTGAGCCGCGCCGCATTCACCATCATCAGGTGCGCCGCCTCCACCTTGGTGGCCATCTCCGCGATCCGGAACGCGATCGCTTGGTGCTCGGCGATCGGCGATCCGAAAGTCTCCCGCGCCTTCGCGTACTTCACGCCGAGTTCGAACGCGCGCTGCGCGATACCGCACGCCCGGGCGGCGACATTGACACGGCCGACCTCGACGCCGTCCATCATCTGCCGGAAGCCGCGGCCGGGGTCGCCGCCCAGGATCGTGTCCGCGGCCGCCCGGTAGCCGCTGAACACCATCTCGGTGGTGTCGATGCCCTTGTAGCCCATCTTCTCGATCTTGCCCGGAATCGTGAGCCCGGGCAGCACCTCGCCGAACCCGGCAGGCTTCTCGATGAGGAACGCGGTGAGGTTGTCGTGGGCTTTCAGTGCCCCCTCGTCTGTGCGAACGAGAACGGCCACCAAGGTCGACGACCCGCCGTTGGTGAGCCACATCTTCTGACCGTCGATCACGTAGTTGCCGTCCGCAGCCTTGGCCGCCTTGGTCCGGATGGCGGCGACGTCGGATCCGAGTTCGGGCTCGGACATCGAGAACGCGCCGCGCAGTTCACCGGTCGCCATGCGCGGGAGGTATTGCGCCTTCTGTTCGGGTGTGCCGTGCTGGGTGATCATGTGCGACACGATGAAGTGGGTATTGATCACGCCGGACACGCTCATCCATCCGCGTGCGATCTCCTCGACGCACAGTGCGTAGGTCAGGAGGGATTCGCCGATTCCGCCGTACTCCTCGGGGATGGTGAGCCCGAACAGGCCCATTTCCTTCATCTGTTCGACGATGGCCGTCGGGTACGTGTCGGAGTGCTCGAGTTCCTGCGCCTGCGGGATGATCGCCTTGTCGACGAAAGCCCGTACCGCCGACACGATCTCGTCCTGCGTGTCCGTCAGCCCGGCGGTCTGCGCCAATCGTGTCATCGTTCCACCTGTCCCGTAGTCATCAGTTCTCCGTACTCTGCTCGTCGTGCAGGCGTTCGCGTAGCGCGGACCGCAGGACCGCGCCCCGGGGGTCCGGGGGCAACTCGTCGACGAAGACCACCTCGCGCACCTTCTTGTACGGAGGCACCTTCGCGGCGACGAACTCGATCAGGGTGTCGGCGGTGAGGTGCGCCGCGGTGTCTGCCACCACGAACGCGACCGGCATCTCTCCGACCCCGGGCACGGAGCGCCCGACTATCACGACGTCGAGCACACCTCGCCGGGACAGCAGCAACTGTTCGAGTTCCTGTGGATCGACGGTGTAGCCCTTGTAGAGGAGTGCGTCCTCGGGTTTGCCAACCATGTCGAATATCGAGTCCATCTCGCCGGAAAATTTCATTGTTCGTGAATATGCCCGGACAATTCCTCCGAACACTGACACCTATTGAAGTGCCTCGGACCACCGTGGTCAAAGACGCTGTGGGAAACCGACAGTTTCCCTCTTCCTATGGGTCGCAAATGCCGTCTGCGCTGCGAGTTCTCGTTCGCGGCACTCGCTTGACAGCGAGGCCGGGTTGCTGGATATTCACCTTCATGGCTGAACGCGAAGTGAGTGACGAAGACTTCAAGGACATTCTCGCGCAGACGAGAGCCTTTATTCAGAAGGAAGTAATTCCCAGGGAAAATGAAATCGCGGAAAAGGATCTGATTCCGGACGACATTCGCCGCAAGGCGGCAGACATGGGTCTGTTCGGGTACGCCATCCCGCAGCAGTGGGGCGGGCTCGGACTCGACCTCACGCAGGACGTGGAACTGGCCATGGAGTTCGGGTACACGAGCCTGGCGTTGCGGTCGATGTTCGGCACCAACAACGGGATCGCCGGCCAGGTGCTGGTGAATTTCGGTACGGACGAACAGAAGTCGGAATGGCTCGAGCGTATCGCGTCCGGTGACGTGGTCGCGTCGTTCGCGTTGACCGAGCCGGAGGCCGGGTCGAACCCGGCGGGCCTGACCACCCGCGCCGTCCTGAAGGACGGCACGTGGACGATCAACGGCACCAAGCGGTTCATCACCAACGCGCCGTTGGCCGATCTGTTCGTGGTCTTCGCTCGCACCCGTCCTGCCGACGAGACCGGCACCGGCATCGCGGTGTTCCTCGTTCCCGCCGACACCGCCGGTGTCGTGGTCGGGCCGAAGGACAAGAAGATGGGCCAGGAGGGTGCCTGGACCGCGGAGGTCGCATTCGACGACGTCACCGTCCCCGAAACCGCTCTGGTCGGCGGCAGTGAGGAGGCCGGCTACCGCGCCGCTATGACGTCGCTCGCCCGCGGCCGGGTGCACATCGCAGCCCTCGCCGTCGGTAGTGCTCAGCGTGCACTCGACGAGTCCGTCGCCTTCGCGGCGGTCACGAAGCAGGGCGGCACCCCGATCGGTGACTTCCAGTTGGTGCAGGCCATGATCGCCGATCAGCAGGTGGGCGTGTCCGCGGGCCGTGCGCTGGTGCGGGACGCGGCGCGCAAGTACGTCAGCGGCGAGGACCGTCGGATCTCACCGTCCGTGGCCAAGCTGTACTGCACGGAGATGGCCGGCAAGGTCGCCGACCTCGCGGTGCAGGTCCACGGCGGCACCGGATACATGAGAGACGTTCCGGTGGAACGGATCTACCGTGAGGTCCGACTCCTACGCCTGTACGAGGGCACCAGCGAGATCCAGCGCCTGATCATCGGCGGCGGCCTCGTCCGCGAAGCGAAGAAAGCGCTCTGAGCCCATGTTCGACGCAGTGATCTGTGAACCCGTCCGCACCCCCGTCGGGGGATTCGGCGGCATGTACCGCGATATCCCCGTCACCACCCTCGCCTCGACGGTGTTGAAAGGCCTGATCGAGCGGACGTCGCTCACGTCCGACGACATCGACGACGTCATCTTCGGTCAGGGCTACGCCAACGGCGAGGCTGCGGCCATCGGCCGGATCGCTGCGCTCGACGCGGGACTCGACGTCACCGTGCCCGGCATCCAGCTCGACCGCCGCTGCGGCTCCGGGCTGCAGGCCGTGATCTACGCGGCCATGCAGGTGCAGACCGGGATGAGCGATCTGGTGATCGCCGGCGGCGCCGAGTCGATGAGCCAGACCGAGTTCTACAGCACCGGAATGCGCTGGGGCGTCAAGGGTGCGTCGGTGGAATTCCACGATCGCTTGGCCAAGCCCCGCACCAACTCCGGCGGCATCAACTTCCCCGTCGAGGGCGGCATGATCGAAACCGCGGAGAACCTGCGACACGAGTACTCGATCAGCCGCGAGGAGCAGGACGCGTATGCCGCGGAGTCCCACGCGCGTGCGATCCGCGCCCAGGACGGCGGCCTGTTCGACGCCGAGACGATCCCGGTGACGGTGCCGGGCAAGCGCGGCAAGTCCGACGTCGTCGTCACCACCGACGAGCACCCGCGCCGCGAAGTGACGGCCGAGTCGTTGTCGGCGTTGCGGCCCATCCGGTCACGCGTCGACCCGGAGGCGACCGTGACCGCAGGCAACGCGTGCGGCCAGAACGATGCGGCCGCTGCCGCGATCGTGACCACCCCCGAGAACGCGGAACGTCTGGGCCTGCGTCCGTTCGCCCGGCTCGTGAGCTGGGGCGTCGCCGGAGTGGAGCCGAACCGGATGGGCATCGGTCCGGTGCCGGCCGTCGACAAGGCCCTCACCCGGGCGAAGCTCACCCTCAACGACATCGATCTCCTCGAGATCAACGAGGCGTTCGCAGCGCAGGTGCTGGCGTGCGCACGGGAGTGGAAGTTCGACGAGTCAGACATGCGAGACCGATTCAACGTCAACGGATCCGGAATCTCCCTCGGCCACCCAGTCGGCGCCACCGGTGGTCGCATCCTGGCCAATCTGCTCCGTGAACTGGACCGCCGCCAGGCCCGCTACGGCATCGAGACGATGTGCATCGGCGGTGGGCAGGGTATCGCCGCCGTGTTCGAGAACGTCAACATCTAGCCGTTTCCACATCCGCCCGGTACCGGGCCGACCCGAAAAGAGTGTCATGCGCGTATTCCAGGGAATCGACGACGTCGAATCCGCAGTCGGCGAACATCTCGGCCACAGTGACTGGCTCGAGATCACGCAGGAACGCGTGAACGTGTTCGCCGACGCCACTGGCGACCACCAGTGGATCCACGTCGATCCCGAGCGTGCCGCCCAGGGCCCGTTCGGTGCCCCCATCGCCCACGGCTACCTCACGCTGTCACTGCTGCCGAAACTCGGCGCCGACCTCATGCGCGTCGACGGCGTGAAGCTGGTGATCAACTACGGTCTCAACAAGGTTCGGTTCCCCCAGCCGGTCAAGGTCGGGGCGAAGGTGCGGGCCGGTGGCGAGATCGTGTCGTTCGAGCACACGAAGCAGGGCGCGCAAGTGGTCGTCAAATACACCATCGAGATAGAGGGTGCGGACAAGCCGGCGTGCGTCGCCGAAACAGTCCGCGTCCTGGTTCCCTGAGACACAAGGAAAGAACACATGCGAAGAGCAGCACTGGTCGCCCCGGTCCGCACCGCGGTCGGCCGTTTCGGCGGAGCCCTGCGCGACGTCCCGGCAGAGACGTTGGCCGCCACCGTGATCAAGGAGACCGTGGCGCGGTCCGGGATCGACCCGATCCTCATCGAAGACGTGGTGATGGGCCAGTCGTACGCCAACTCCGAGGCCCCGTGCATCGGCCGGTGGGCGGCGCTCGAGGCGGGACTGCCGATCCGCGTCGCCGGACTGCAGACCGACCGCCGGTGCGGCACGGGCCTGCAGGCCCTCGTGACCGCGTCGATGATGGTGCAGACCGGCGCAGCCGATGTCGTGCTCGCCGGCGGCGTCGAGTCGATGAGTAACATCGAGCACTACACCACCGGGGCCCGCTGGGGCACCCGCGCCGGCTCGCTGAACCTGTACGACCGCCTCGACCGCGGGCGGGAACGCTCCCAGCCGGAATGGCGGTTCGGGAAGATCAGCGGCATGATCGAGACCGCCGAGAACGTCGCGGCACGGTGTGGAATCGGCCGTGAGGAGTCGGACGCGTTCGCCGCCGACAGTCACGCCAAGGCCCACGCCGCTTGGGAGGCAGGCAAGTTCGACGACGAGGTGATCGAAGTCAAGATCACCGACCGGAAGGGCAACGTCTCCGTCGTAGCGCGGGACGAGGGTATCCGTCCGGAAACCACGCCCGAGACCCTGGCACGCCTGCGGAGTGCTCTCAAGGACGGTGTCGTCACTGCGGGCAACGCGAGTCAGCAGAACGACGCGGCGTCGGCGATGCTCGTCGTCGCCGAAGATCAACTCGACGAACTCGGGCTCGAGCCGATGGGTTTCCTCACCGGGTGGTCCGCCGCCGGGTGCGAACCGGCACTGATGGGGCTCGGGCCGGTCGCGGCCACATCCAAGCTGTTCAGCAGGACGGGTGCGAGCTTCGACGACTTCACGCTGATCGAACTGAACGAGGCATTCGCGTGCCAGGTGCTCGGCGTCCTGAAGGAATGGGGATTCGAGGACCGGGACCGCCTCAACGTCAACGGGTCCGGGATCTCACTCGGACACCCGATCGGCGCGACCGGAGCGCGAATGACGACCACCGCGCTGCATGAATTGCGGCGACGTGGCGGCGGCAAGGCGCTTCTCACGATGTGCATCGGTGGCGGGCAGGGAATGGCTGCCGTCGTCGAAGGTGCCTAACCTCCACTGACAGTCGCGTCTGCCGGCTCCGACCTCGGAGCCGGCAGGCGCGACTTCACGTAGTTGACGAGCAATGCGGCGAAGACGACCGCGCATCCGATCGATCCGATGGCGAGTGCGTGCGCGATGCCGCTTTCGGTGGGAAGTAGGTCCGGTGCCAGATTCGCGGCGAGCACTGCACCCGCGACGGCGCTGCCGAAGGAACCGCCGACAGTGCGCAGCACCTGGTTGAAGCTGACGGCGCTGCCGAGTTCGGTGTCGGCGACGCTGCGGGCGATCAGGGCCGGCATGGCCGCGTACGTCATGCCCATTCCGGCGCCGAAGCCCAGCATGCCGACCAGGATTTCCCACAGTGCGTGGTGGGCGGCCCAGAGGAGCATGCTCGAGGCCGTCACGAGGCCCGCGCCGACGAGCAGCAGAGTACGCATGCGGATCCGGTGCGAGACCGCGCGGACGAGTCGGTTCGCGCCGAAACTGGCGACCGACAGCGGGAGCATCACGAATCCGGCCCAGAACAGGGGCATCGCGATGCCGTAGCCGGTCGAGGCGGGTGCCTGGGCGATGAGGCTGCCGATGGAGAGTCCGATGTACATCGCGGCGCCGAGACCGATCGCGGTGCTGTTCGCGACCAGCACGTCACCGTTGCGCAGTACCCGCAGGTTGATCAGCGGGTGTGGGGTGCGCAGTTCGACGAGCGACCACGCCGTCAGCAGCATCGCGGCGGCGGCGAAGAATCCGATGGTCCACGGCGAGCCCCAGCCCCACCGCGAGCCCTCACTGACGGCGACGAGAAGTGACGCGAGTCCGGAGCCGACCAGCAGGGCGCCCGGCACGTCGAGTGTGTTGCGTGGTGCCCGCTCGTCGGGGCCTGCGGGGACGACGCGCCAGACGACGAGGATGGTGGTGATCAGGAACAGGGCCGCGAACCAGAACGCGAAACGGAACCCGAGAAGGTCCGCGAGGATGCCGGTCAGCGGGTACCCGAGTCCGAGGCCCGTCGTCACCGTCACCGACAGGCTGGAGATGCCGAGCCGGGCCTGGTTCTCGGGGAGATACCGGCGGGCCAAAGCGATCGTCACCGGAACGATTCCGTAGGTGAGTCCCTGCAGGGCGCGTCCGATGAGGAAGACGGTGAAGGTGGGGGCGGCGGCCGCGACGATCGAGCCGACCAGGATCGTGGTCAGCGAGCACAGCAGCAGGCGCTTCTTGTGCGGGCCGTCGCTCAGCCGGCCCATGATCGGTGTTGCGACCGCACCGACGAGCAGATTGACGGTGAGCATCCACTGGCCGGTGCTCACCTCGACGTGCATGTCATGGGAGATCGTGGGCACCAGCAGCATGCCGAGTGAACTGACGATGGCGGTGGTCAGGGCAGCGTAGGCCAGGGCCGGCAGTAGCCGGGGGTGCGTGGTGGTCTCAGTCGACGGGCGCATCGTCCACCAGCTTGCGCAGAATCGGGACGATCGAGTCGAGAGTCTTCTTCTCCTCGGCGGTCAGCCGCTCCGCGATCGCCTGCTCCAGCCAATCCAGGCCTTTCGACCGTTCCTGCGCCAGCCGCTCGCGACCGGAGTCGGTGAGTTCGATCCAGATCCGGCGTCGATCCTGCTCGTCGGGTGTCCGCGCGACCAACCCGAGGCTTTCGAGTTCGCGCACGGCGTTGGCGATCGCCTGGGGGCTGATCTTCTCGGCCGTCGCGAGTGTCGACGCGGACGTTTGTCCGTGCTTCGACAGGTACGCGAGCACACCGATCTTGCCGACGGAGATCGTCCTGCCCGCGGTGAGCTGTCGCCATATCGGGCGCAGCGCTTCCCGCAGGACCTGAGCGGTGGCCTCTTCGGTGATCATGAGCAAAGCGTACAACCAGATTGATCAATCTAGTTGACTAAATGGGGAGGCTCACACCGGTCACGCCAGGATCGTCCGCACCCGCCACCGTCGGCGATATCCTCGAAAGGACGCCATCGAGAGGTGAGTCCACGGGAATGTGCGCTGGTCGTGCCGTCGGGACCAGTGTGATGGCCGACGAGCCGACGGGGTGAGCAGACCGTGCGATGGGTGAAGGTGATCCGCTCGACACTCAGCGGTATCCGCCGTCGCCGGCCGTTGAGTTGGCGGGTGCCGGGTTCGGGGATGCGGTGGAGATCGGCCGCGGCGGGTTCGGTGTGGTCTACCGCTGCACCCAGGCGGATCTCGATCGCACGGTCGCGGTGAAGGTACTCACCGTCGACCTCGACGAGGAGAACCGGGCGAGGTTTTTCCGGGAGCAGCGGGCGATGGGACGGTTGACGGGGCATCCGAACATCGTGGGTGTGTTGCAGGTCGGTGCCACCGGTTCCGGTCTTCCGTTCATTGTGATGCCATTCCATCCGCAGGATCCCCTGGACGCGCTGATCCGCCGCGACGGCCCGCTGGCACTGGACCGCGTGCTGCGACTCGGGGTGAAGATGGCCGGTGCCGTGGAGTCGGCGCACCGGCTCGGGATTCTGCATCGGGACGTCAAACCGGCGAACATTCTGCTCACCGAGTACGGCGAGCCCGAGTTGGCGGATTTCGGCATCGCCCACATCAGCGGTGGGTTCGAGACCGCCACCGGTGCGGTCACCGGGTCGCCGGCCTACACCGCGCCCGAGGTGCTCGGCGGTGATCCGCCGAGCCCGGCCGCCGACGTCTACGGCCTCGGCGCGACCCTGTTCAGTGCGCTGACCGGGCATGCCGCGTTCGAACGCCGCGGCGGAGAGCAGGTCGTCGCGCAGTTCCTGCGGATCACCACGCAGCCGGTACCTGACCTGCGTGAGCACGGAATTCCCGACGACGTTGCCGACACGATCGCCCGCGCGATGTCGCGCGAACCCGGTGAGCGCCCGGCCACGGCCGCTGATCTCGGGGAGGAACTGCGCGGGCTTCAACGCGACCACGGACTGCCGGTCGACGAGATGGCGCTGCGCGCAGAAACCGATCCGCAGGAACACGCGCAGCAGGTGACCTCGCGTGGAAGAGTGTCGTCGCCCTCCTCCACGTCGGGCACGACGGGCAGCCTCCCTCTGGAGCTGACGAGTTTCGTCGGCCGCCGACACGAGCTCACCGAGGCGAAGAACCTGCTGGCCGGGTCGCGGTTGGTGACGTTGACCGGGATCGGCGGCGTCGGCAAGACCCGGTTGGCGATCCGGATCGCGGCGGCGGTGCAGCGCGACTACGGCGACGGGGTGCGGCTGGTCGAGTTGGGGGAACTGCGCGACGCATCGTCGCTGGTCGACGCGGTGGCGGCGGCGGTGGGGTTGCGGGATCAGTCGGCGCGGCCGCTGCGTGAGGTGTTGATCGAGTTCCTCGGCTCGCGGGAGGTGCTGGTGGTCCTCGACAACTGCGAGCACCTGGTGGATTCGGTCGCCGTACTCGTCGGTCACGTCCTGCGGGTGTGCCCGCAGGTGCGGGTTCTGGCGACCAGTCGCGAACCCCTCGGCATCGGTGGGGAGGCGGTGCTGCGGGTGCCGCCGCTGACCGTGCCCGACCCCGACCCCGACCGGCAGCCGACCATGCGGGGACTGCCCACCTACGACGCGGTGACCCTGTTCGCCGAGCGCGCCGCGGCGGCGGTTCCCGGATTCGCGCTGACCGAGGAGAACGCGGCGGCGGTGGCGGGGATCTGCCATCGGCTCGACGGGTTGCCGTTGCCGATCGAGTTGGCGGCGGCGCGGTTGCGGGCGATGTCGCCCGAGCAGATCCTCGAGCGGCTCACCGACCGCTATACGCTGTTGACCCGGGGGAGCCGGGGTGCGCCGTCGCGGCAGCAGACGTTGCGGTTGTGTATCGACTGGAGTTTCGAGTTGTGCACCGCCGGTGAGCGATTGGTGTGGGGTCGGGTGTCGGTGTTCGCCGGCAGCTTCGAGCTCGATGCCGCGGAGCAGGTGTGTGGCGAGGGCCTCGACCCGGGCGAGTTGCTCGATACGCTGACCTCGTTGGTGGAGAAGTCGATTTTGATCCGGGAGGAGCAGGGGTCGGGGGTGCGGTTCCGGATGCTCGAGACCCTCCGCGAGTACGGATACGAGAAACTCGAGGAGACCGGCGAGGCGCTGTCGCTGCGGCGTCGGCATCGGGACTGGTACGAGGCGTTGGCGCTCGAATCGGAGGCCGAGTGGATCAGCGCCCGCCAGGTCGAGTTGATCACCAGGCTGAAACGGGAACAACCGAATCTGCGGGAGGCCCTCGAATTCAGTGTCGACGACGACCCCGCCGCCGGACTGCGCACCGCCGCCGCACTGTTTCTGTTCTGGAGCTCCCAGGGTCTCTACAACGAGGGCCGGCGCTGGCTCGGGGACCTGCTCGCGCGGCAGAGCGGCGCACCGACTCGCGAGTGGGCCAAGGGCCTCTACAGTGCCAGCGTGATGGCGAACGTGCAGGGTGACCTGGACACCGGGACGGCACTGGTCGAGGAAGGGCGCGCGCTGGCAGCGCAGACCAGCGACCCCATGATGCGTGCGTTCGTCTCCTTCGCCGACGGAATGCTCGGCCTCCTCAGCGGTGACCTCGTTCGTGCCCGCTATCACCTGGAAACCGCGCTCGCCGAGTTCAGTCGACGGCGTGACCGCACGCTCGAAGTTGCCGCGCTGTACCCGCTCGGCACGGCCTACGGACTGGACGCGTCGTCGGCGCAGGCGATCGAATGCCACGAGCGTGTCCTCGCGATCACGGAAAAGTACGGCGAGAAGATGTATCGCTCACATGCGCTGTGGGCCCTGGGAATTGCCCTGTGGCAGCAGGGTGATGCGGATCGTTCGGTGCAACTACTCGGGGAGTCGCTGGAGCTGACCCGGCAGGTGCGCAGTCCCCGTGTCGTTTCGGCTTGCCTCGCAGCACTCGCCTGGATCAGTTTCGACAGACACGATGCACTCCGGGCTTCCGTTCTGATGGGAGCCGCGGACGGGCTGGCACGAGCGATCGGCAGTTCCGCGGTGATTCACTCCAATCTAATGGTCTACCAGAAGGAATACTTCGAGAAATCCCGGAAGAAACTCGGAGACAAAGCATTCGGGGCCGCCCGACGTAAAGGCGAGCAGCTCGGTTTCGACGCGGCCATCGCCTACGCCCTCCACGAGCAACAGTCCGGACCGCCCGCGCGTGACACGGGGACGTCAACGCGACTGACCAAGCGCGAACACGAAGTCGCCGCTTTGATTGCCGAAGGCCTGACCAATCAGGCCATCGCCGACCGCCTGGTGATCTCACCGCGCACCGCACAAGGGCACGTCGAGCACATCCTGGCGAAGCTGGGCTTCACCTCCCGGACGCAAGTCGCCGCCTGGGTTGTGGAGCAGACGCACGATTAAGGACTGGGAAGAGCTGGGGCATAGAATATTTGGATGTCGGTCACGACGACCTTCGCTCCATCGACGATGAACGTCCGAGCTGTCGCAGGCCCGATCCCGCTCCACTGCCGGTGATGTTGGCTACCACTTGTCGACATGTAGGCCTGCGGAATTCATGCTCCGGAACGTACGGTTCGTACCGCGGCGCGTTACATGTTGGGTTCGAGGGTTTGTCCGCCGACGGTGACTGGCGAGGTCCCGACCAGAACGAACACCGTACGTGCCCACTGGTCGGTGGAGTTACGCCAGAGGTGCATAGTCCCGCGTTGAACGATGCTGTCGCCGGTGGTCAACACCGCCACGTCTTCGCCATCCATCACTGCTTCGAGTTGACCGCTGATCACGACGCCGTAGTCGAGGCTTTGGGTTCGATGGAACGGGAACTCACTGTTCGGCGCCCAATCCACGATTTAGAAGGCGGTTCCGTCCGCAGTCGAGAACGTTTCGATCAACTCCGCTCCATCCCGCGGATCCGTATTGTCGGACGGAAACGTGTCGGTGGCCCACAGCCGTGTCGCAAACGCAGTAGGGGACGCTTCGAACGCTTCGACGAACGAATCGGAAAGGACGACCCGAGCGGCCGTCCGAATCATAACCGGTGACAACACGTCGTGCTTGGTGCTTCATCTTTCGCTTTTCTTCCTGAATGTGAGTGTGAAGTGACCGCACGCAGACAGGGCGTCGGCTGTCAGGCTAACCGCTCGCGGGCCCAGGCGGCGGATTCGGTGATCGTCCGGTCGGCCTCGGGGTCATTGCCTACCGCGAACGTGTGAACATGCTGTCTGCTCGGAGCGATGTCGAGCGTCACCTCGACGCCCGCGGCATCGGCCGCTTCGACGAATTTCCGTATGCCGCCGAGCAGATTCTCGTGCCCGCCCGCCGACAGGTACACCGGGGGGAACCCAGTGAGATCGGCGTATGTCGGGTTGCAGAGCGGGTCCTTGGTGCTGCGATCACCGAAGGCGAGTGAGCCCATCGCCACGATGATGGCCTTGCTCGCGAGTATGTCGTTCTCTTCGTTGACCATCCACTCGCCGTCCCAATCGAGTCCGGGAGAGAAGGTCACCACTGCTCCGGGAGTCGGTAGGCCTTGGGTTCGGAGACTCACGACGAGAGCGAGGGCGAGTGTCCCGCCTGCAGAGTCACCCGCACTGACAATCCGGTTCGGCGCGAAGCCCTGATCGATAAGCCACCGAAACGCCGTGACCCCATCGTCGACCTGAGCGGGATAGGCGTGCTCCGGCGCGCGTCGATAGTCGACGAGGAGGACGCGAGAACCGATTTTTCTTGCAAGGTGACCGGCCATCTTCCGATGCGAGTGAGCGGATCCGGTGATGAAACCCCCGCCGTGGAAGTAGAGGACGACCGTTGTCGGATCGGCGTCCGCCGGAATGCTCCATACGGCGGAGAGTCCGTCGATGTCGACCGACTCGTAGCTGACCCCCTTCGGTTCGGTTGCGACGGTGTGCCATCCCTCCTGCATATCGCGCATGACCTGCACCGACATCTCCGGGTCGGCCTGCATGCGGGCGACCCAATCCAGGTAAAGCGTGCGGAGGGGATCAGCGAACTCAGTCGACATCGTGGGTACCTGACCTTCGTTTCTCGGTCTGTCGAACAATGCGATGCCAGCAGTGGTTCGTGGCACTCACAGAATTCTTGGTGAATTGCGTCCCTAATAATGAGGCTGCCTGACAGTGGGATCAATTGAAGAAATGCGAATCCGCGATTCGAAAAATCTCAATCGATGCCGGACTTGCCCCGGCACTGTCGGAGTTGAAAGACCTCGGCGCTTCGTACCACATGACGTGATGCGTATTCAAAAGAGCTTCAGCGTGAACAGGTCGACCTGATGGGTCAGGTGAAGACGGTTGAAGTTTCCACCAAGTCCTCATTTCGCGTAATTACGCACGATTCCGGCGTACGGGTAACAGATGCCGCATCTGTGGTCCGTCTGCACTGATCAGCACTCCTCATGCCCGGCTGTCGACCAGGTCGTCGCCCTGGGCACTGTCGTTCACCTGTGGATTCCGCGTGCTCGCGGCGAGGACGAGAACCAGTCCAGCACCGACGAGAGAAGGGACCATGAATGCGAGGAGACCTGCGCGCGGCGTCGCGAACAGAGCGCCGAATTGAGGGCCGAGAATCGCACCGATTCGGCCGATGCCTAGGCAGAATCCGATTGCGGATCCCCGAATTGCTGTCGGATAGTGTGCAGCGATCACGCCGTACATGAGCGTGCTGGTGCCAACGGTTCCGACGCCCGCTGCGAAAGCGGCGACGAAGAGGCCGGCCGCACCGAGTTCGGTACCGAACGCAAGCGCCAGCAGAGCGATGGCTCCGAGGAGAAAGTACGGGACTATGGTCCGCGTGGCACCACCCCGGTCGACGAGCAAGGCGCCGACGATCGTGCCCACTACCGCACCGAACTGCAGCATCATCAGCGCCAGCGTGCCCTGTGTTCCACCGAAACCCAACTCCTTGGTCATACTCGGCAGCCAGGTGTTCGGGCCGTAGACGAGAATCTGGCAGCAGAACATGACTGCCGTAAAAATTGCCGTCGCAAACAGGTATCGACGCGACAGAAGGAGTCGTATGCCGCCCTTCGCCTGATCTGCGGTACGGGCGTCTGTCGCATCGAGCTCGATGCCGAACCGGTTGGCGACTGCGCGTGCTTCCTCATCGCGGCCACGCGCAGCAAGGAGGCTCGGCGACTCGGGGAGCGCGAAATACAGGATGGGAACGAGGATGATCAGCGCACCGCCGATGAGGTAGAGGACCCGCCAGTGCTCGGACGGTGGAGTGGATTGTGCGAGCGTATCTGCACCGGGAAGCACGATCAGCGCGACGACCGTGGCGAGGACACCGCCGATCGGGTATCCGGTGAGGGCGATTCCATTGAACAGCTGCTTGCGCCGGGCGGTTGCGAACTCACTGGCCAGCGCCACCGCGGCCGGTACGACGGCACCGAGTCCGACGCCAGAGAGAACGCGGCCGATTCCGAAGACCGTGAAGCTGGGCGCGAACGCACACACCAGGCACAGCAATGAGAACCAGGTGACACCGGCCAAGATCACGGAGCGCCGCCCGACACGGTCGGCGAGAGTGCCCGCGACGAGGAAGCCGACCATCAGGCCGCACAGAGTCATGCTGTGAACGTCCGCCAGTGCAGATTTTTCCAGCCCCCACTGGTGCATTAGCGAGGGCAGAGTTGCACCGAAGACGATCAGGTCGTACCCGTCAGCGAGAATGGTGGCGAAACACAGGGCCAACACCAGACCGGGGCCGCGAGGGGCTGACGCGCTGGGGGCGAGCGAAGTGGGCATGTGCTGCTTTCGTGTCGGGAGAATGAGTGAAAGCCGGAATGTAACTCGACTCACACTCATGAAACATCAAAGGCAGCACCGAATCGACTGAAGAATCTCGAAGTTCGGATTCGGTCCACGGCAATCAGAGGGTCCTTCGGAAAACCTGAATTCGAACTTCGTCAGAAGTCAATTGATCGGCGATTGGGGGAGCCATAAACTCGGCACAAGGTTTTCGCCGCCATGTCGACAGCCGAATGGGTCGAGGTCCTCGGTCGGGCAGACATCCCGGCTATCGCGATGAGCACCCCGGAGATTCTGCTCGACGGCCCTCGCATGAAGGACGACGGCGAGCGACCGCCGGTCCAGTGCGCGGTCGGGTCCGTTGGCCGGGATGACGCCGAGCTCAACGAGTTTCTCGGCGAGCCGGGCCGCGGCCCTCGAGACGACACATTCAGCAATGAAAGAGGACGCAGTATGAAGAAGATTCGCATCGGATCTGGAAGTGGATTCTGGGGCGACAATCTGGACCCTGCGGTCGAGATCGCCAAGCACGGTGACGTGCAGTACCTCGCATATGACTTCCTGGGCGAGCCGACCATCCCCTCCCTGCAGGAGATGCAGCGCAAGGATGCGTCGCGCGGCTATGTCCCGTCGATCCGGGCTGTGGTCCGTGGTGTGCTGCCGATCTGTCTGGAAAAAGGCATCAAGATCCTGACCAACGCGGGTGCTGCCAATCCGCAGGCATGTGCTGACACGATCCTCACCACCGCGAAGGAACTCGGGATCACCAAACTCAAGGTGGGTATCGTCACCACCAACGATGTCCAGGCCAAGGTCGAGGAACTGCTCGACAACGGCGTCCAGTTCACCAACCTCGACAACGGCGACACGGATCTCGGCCGCGTGCGAGACAGGATCGTGGGATCGTATGTCTACTCGGGCGCATACGGTTACGTGGAGGCGCTCGAAGCGGGATGCGACATCATCATCTCCGATCGAGCGACCGACGACGCGGCTATTCTGGCCCCGCTCGTCCACGAATTCGGCTGGAAGTGGGACGAGTGGGACAACCTCGCGATCGGCATCCTCGCCGGGCATCTGATCGAGTGCGGCGCGGCGTGCAGCGGCGGGATCTCGAGTCTGTGGCGCGAGGTGCCCGAGCCCTGGAATATCGGTTACCCGATCGCTGAGGTCAACGAGAACGGCGAGCTGTTCATCACCAAGGTAGACGGCACTGGCGGCGTCATCAACCAGGTCACCCTGACCGAGCACCTCCTGTACGAAGTGCACGACCCGGGCAACTATCTGATGCCTGAGGTGATCACGGATTTCACCAACGTCGAGATGGACGAGGTCGCCAAGGACCGTGTCAAGGTATGGGGCGCCAAGGGCAAGCCACGTCCGGACACCCTCAAGGCGGGCATCGCATACATGGACGGCTTCATCGGCGAGGCCGAGTCGTCGGTGACGTGGCCGGACGCCGTCGAAAAGGCCGAGCGGTCGATCGAGATCATCGAGAAGCGTCTGCAGATGGTAAACCTCGATGCCGAGGAAGTCCGGTTCGACATGATCGGCGTCAACTCCTGCCACTGGTCGGCGTCACCCGCTCCGGACCCGGACATCAACGAGGTCCGTATTCGCGTCGCGGCCAAGTGCACCGAGCGTACAGAGGCCGCGAAGGTAGCTCGCGAATGCGTGATGCTGATGGGCACCGGCCCGATCGGATCGACCGGTCAGCTCAACACTCCGCCGCCGCGCGAGGTTTTCGCACTGTGGCCGACTTTGATTCCGCGCGAGGAGATCTCGCAGACCGTCGAAACTAGGGAACTGTGACCACATGAGCCGTATCCATTTGAACGACATCGCCTACGCCCGCTCCGGCGACAAGGGCGACATCTGCAATATCGCTGTCATAGCCAAGGAGAAGCGTTTTTACCCGCTGATCCTGGAGTACCTGACCGCAGACGTGGTCAAGGACTTCTTCGGCGAGATGGTCAAGGGCGAGGTGGATCGCTACGAGGTGCGCACCCTGGAAGCGATGAATTTCGTTCTGCGCAATGCACTCGGTGGCGGAGCCACACGTAGCCTGCGCGCCGACTTCACCGGCAAGACCATGTGCCAGGCCCTGCTGCGCATCGAGTTCGAGGTCGCCGAGTCCGATCTGCACTCGATGCACTGATCGGTTCGATTTCGTACTGCACAATCGACAAGAGTTCGGAGATCCCGAGATGAGTGACAAAGCGCAAGTTGTCGGCGTCAACATGGTGAAATTCGCCAAGCCCGGCGCAAACGACCCCTACGAGGTGATGGCTGCAGAGGCGATCCGCGGAGCCCTCGCCGACGCGGGAATTGACTACTCCCTGGTACAGCAGGCGTTCGCCGGCTATGTATACGGCGACAGCACCTGTGGTCAGCGCGCGGTGTACTCGGTCGGGATGTCCGGCATCCCCGTGTACAACTTGAACAACTACTGCGCGTCCGGTTCGTCCGCGCTCATGCTCGCCCGCCAGGCAGTCGAGACCGGGATCGTGGACTGCGCGCTGGCGTTCGGATTCGAGGAGATGACACCGGGCGCCCTCGGCAGCGCTTTTCCCGATCGGACGTCTCCGGTGGGCTGGATTCACGAGCGTCGGGTGGAGCTGCATCCCGAGCTGCCGACCGATGCTCCACGTGCGATCCAGGCATTCGGCGCGGCCGGGTGGGAGTACATAGAGCGGTACGGTGCGAATCCGGACATCTTTGCGCGAGTTGCGGTCAAGTCGCGTACCCACGCGAGTAACAACCCATACGCGCTGTTCACCAAGCCACTGACCGTCGATCAGGTGATGGAAGCGCCGACCCTGTTCCCGTATCTGACCCGCTTCATGGCATGCCCACCCACTTGCGGAGCGGCAGCCGCGATCGTGGTCAGCAAGGCCTTCGCTCAACGACACGGACTTACGGGCGCCGTCGAGATAATCGGGCAGTCGATGACCACCGACACCGAGGCCAGTTCGGTTGACCTCATCAACCTGGTCGGCGCCGACATGACGCGCCGTGCGGCGGCAGAAGTGTACGAGTCGGCCGGCGTCGGCCCTGAGGACGTCGACGTCGTCGAGTTGCACGATTGCTTCACGCCGAACGAGGTCATCAGCTACGAAGGCCTGGGCCTGTGCGCCGAAGGTACTGCGGAGAAGCTCATTCTGAACGGGGACAACACTTACGGAGGAAAGTATGTGGTGAACCCATCCGGTGGGTTGATGTCCAAGGGCCATCCGCTGGGTGCGACCGGTCTTGCGCAGTGCGCCGAGCTCGTCTGGCACCTGCGCGGAACGGCAGGAAAGCGACAGGTCGAAAATGCACGGATCGGCCTACAGCACAATATCGGGCTGGGCGGCGCGTGCGTCGTCACGATGTATCGGAGCGTGTCATGACCGCTTCCGGTCCGCTCGACGGCGTGAGGGTCCTCGATCTCACGTCGAACGTGATGGGGCCGTTCGCTTCTCTACACCTGGCGGACATGGGTGCCGACGTGTGGAAGATCGAATCCGGCGGTGGGGACACGATCCGCCGGGTTGGCCCGGCGCGGAATGTGGGGATGAGTTCAAACTTCCTGCATTTGAATCGCAACAAGCGGTCGATCGTGCTCGATTTGAAATCGGAAGGTGGCGCGTCGGTGCTTCGCCGGATGATCGCCGGCGCTGACGTGTTCTTGTACAGCATGCGTCCGAAAGCGATGCGTTCGCTCGGATTCTCCTACGACGACGTGCGCGAGATCAATCCACGGATCGTCTACGCCGGCGCCGTGGGATTCGGACAGAGTGGACCGTATGCGGACCGCCCTGCGTATGATGACCTGATTCAGGCGGCGTCGGGAATGGCTGCATTGCAGAACCGGAAGGTTGGTAGCCCGGAGTTCGTCGCCACCCCGATCGCAGACCGGGTGGTCGGCATATCTACCGCGATGGCTGTCTGTGCTGCGCTCTACCACCGCAACGTGACGGGCGTTGGGCAGGAAGTCCAGGTTCCGATGTTCGAGACGTTCGCCCAGTTGGTTCTCGGGGACCACCTGTGGGGTCACTCTTTCGATCCACCGATTGGCGACTGGGGTTACGCGCGGACGATGAATCCGGACCGTCGTCCGTACCGGACGAAGGACGGGCGGTACGTCGCTGTCAGCATTTACATCGACAAGCACTGGCGGAGCTTCTTTCAGGTCGCGGGTCGTCCGGACTTGGCCGATCATCCGAAATTCGTCGACGTGCACGCCCGCGCCGAGAACATGGAGGAGTTGCTGCGCCTTCTGTCGGATATCTTTTCAACACGTCCGGCAGACGAATGGCTTGCCGATCTGGCGGCTGCGGATGTCCCGGCGATCGAGACGAACACTCCCGCAGGAGCACTCGATGATCCTCACCTGCGGCAGACGGGTTTCTCGTTTGTCGAAGAACATCCGTCCGAGGGCAGGATCAATTCACTTGGCATCCCCCAGGCATGGAGCTCCTGTGCTCCGACGGTCCGACATCCGGCGCCACGGCTCGGAGAGCACTCGGTCCAGCTCTTGCGTGAGGCCGGAGTGAGTGAAGGTGAAATCGGCACGCTCCTCGCATCTGGTGCGGTGACCGGCGAGGTCGGACAGCGCGATGTGGTGGGTGCCCGATGAGTCGGCGAGCGGTGTCGGACCTCAACGGGAAAGTCGCGATCGTCACCGGCGGGTCCGGAGGGATCGGGCGCGGTATCGCCGCTGGATTGGGCGCCCGCGGAGCGACTGTGGTTGTCAACGGGCGCAGCGAGGAGCGAGCTGCGTACGTGGTCGACGAGATCCGTGCGGCAGGCGGCAGTGCGCACTTCCTATCCGGGGATGTCGGGTCACCTGGCGACATGCGGACGTTGGCCCAATCCGTCGTCGAGCGGTTTGGTCGTATCGACATCGTCGTGCCCAATGCCGGGGGGTTCGACGAGCAGGCGCGTGATCCGAAGGTCCGAGGGCCGTTCGCAGGCATCGATCTGGAACGGGTCACGAATTTCGCAGGTCAAGCTTTGCTCGGAAAGCTGGCGGTGGTGCAGGCGTCGGTGCCGTACCTGCGGGAGAACGGTGGGTCTGTGGTATTCGTTACCTCTGAGGGCGGACGTGCACCGACGCCGGGGCAGACGGGCATCGCAGCATTCTCGGCTGGGTTGATTCAGGTGAGCAAGCTGTTGTCGAAGGAACTCTCCAGAGACAGAATCCGAGTCAACTGCGTGTGCGTGACCGTCGTCCGGGACACGCCATCGTGGCAGGCTGCGTTCGATCACGATGACGCCGTCTCCCTGGCGCACCGTCGGCAGTACGAAAAGATAGTCGAGAAGGCGCCGTTTGGTATCGCTTCACCTCCGGATATCGGTGACGTCGTGAGTTTTCTTGCGTCCGACGAATCGATGTATTTGACGGGCGCGGTACTCAGTCCTACCGGAGGGCTCACCCTTCACTGATGGGCACCCGTAGGCCTTCTGATGCTGGTGGGTCGAACCGTGGTGACTAGCGCGACGGACACCGTCGCGCAGGGAGGCGGTCGAGGGTGAGGGCGGCGCCGAGGCCGGCAGCGGTGCCGTTGGCGAGCAGCACATCCGTGTCGTGTAGTGCGCGCAGGTTGATCAATGGATGGTCGGTCCGTAGGTCGAGGAGTTCCCACGACGCCAGGAGAATAGCGGCGCCGACGGAGAATCCGACGGTCCACGGGGACGTCCACCCCCACCGCCCGCCCTCGCCGACCGTGACGAGCAGGCACGCCAACCCTGCTCCGACCAGCAGCGCTCCCCAGATGTCGAAAGGAACCGACAGAGCGTGCTCGTCTGGGCCGCCGGGGACGATGCGCCGCACCACGGCGCAGGCGAGGAGGGTGAGGACGATGCGATAAACGAAAGTATCGCCACCGAGTGCGCACAAAACATGGGTGCCACGGAGCAGGAGTCGGGGCCGGCCGGTAGTCAGTGCTTTGGGCGAAGTGCCATCAGTCGGTCGTGCGAGGTCGTCCCGGCCTTTGCACTCCAGGTGATGAGTTGCTGGTCGGGGTCGCCCACACATGCCAGCGTGTCCCAGTCGAGGGTGATCTCACCGACCTCCGGGTGGTCGAACCGTTTGACACCCCGGTTGCGAATCGCGACCTGATGGTCGCTCCACCAGCGCCTGAAGTCGACGTCCTGAATGGACAACTCCCCGACAAGTTCCGTGAGTCGCGGGTCGTGTGGATCACGCGCGACTTCCATGTGGAGCAGCGCGACGCAGAGCCGACCAGTCTGTTCCCAGTCCGGATAGAGCCGCCGAACCGCGGGATCGGTGAAGACCATTCTCACGTAATTACGTTCGCGCGCAGGCAACTGAGCAAAATCGGTGACCATCAACGCGGCCGCCATCGCGTTCCATCCGAGCACGTCCATCCTCCGGCCGAGAAGCAGTGCCGGCATCGTTGCGAGATCGTCGAGCAGTCGCAGCAGATGCGGTGATGCGCGCTGGGCCTTGCGCTGACGCGGCTGTGCCGGAGGGCGCATCGACAATTCGAGAAGATAGTCACGGCCTGCCCGGTCCAGACGTAACGCGCTGGCGATGGTTTCCAAGGTCGGCCACGGCGCCCCACGGCGCCCCTGCTCGATACGGGCGTAGTAGTCGGTGCTGATCGCCGCCAATGCCGCGACTTCCTCCCGTCGGAGGCCCGGCGCTCGACGGCGCCGGCTGGAGTCCCGGGACAGACCGACATCCTCTGGTTGCAGGGCCAGACGCTTCGTCTTGAGGAAGTCACCGATCTCAGTGCGGCGCTCGACCTGCTCGTTGTGCACGTTCACCTAACGAATGATGGCAAACGAACCTGAACCACGGATAGGGGGACAATTTGTCCCTGGACAAAATTGGCCGCTGTGCCGTCCCATGGAGTGAGGCAACATCGGTGGCGCAGGAACCCACAGAAAAGCGACCGGCACAGTTCGGGAGTTAGCTCGTCTGCTCGTCCCCACCGGAACGCCTCACCCAGGCGACGGGGTTCGTTTGGTGAGGCGGCAGAACACACTCGACCAGGAGGAACATCGTAATGACGAAGGTGCTGATCATCGGCGCCAACGGACGAATCGCACGATGGGCGGTCGAGATGCTCGCCGAGAAGGGAATGGACCTGACCCTGTTCGTGCGTGACGCGAGTCGACTCGCTGGAGCACCCGACACCGCACGGGTCGTCGAGGGCGATGCACGCAACGAGAAGGCAGTGGCCGAGGCCGTGCGCGGTCAGGACATCGTCTACGCAAATCTCGCAGGTGAAATCGACACCCAAGCCGAGCGCATCGTCGCGGCGATGCAGAGCGAGCGGGTGCAACGCCTGATCTTCGTGACCGCTCTCGGTATCTATGACGAAGTACCAGGCCCGTTCGGGCAATGGAATCGACACCAGATCGGCAGCGTCCTGGACACCTATCGCGCGGCCGCCGACACGATCGAGGCGTCCACGCTCGACTACACGATCCTGCGGCCCGCCTGGCTCACCGACAACGACGAGATCTCCTACGAGGTCACACAACGGGATGAACCGTTCAAGGGCACAGAGGTCTCCCGCAAGAGCGTCGCCGCATTGATAGCCGACATCATCGGCTCCCCCGGCAAATGGAGCCGGACGAACCTCGGTGTCGACAAACCGGGCACAGACGGGGACCGGCCCGCGTTCATGTGAACGCCCGCAACCAAACCCGTTCCCCGGTGCGCAATTACGTCACCGAGCAGAACACACGCACATAAGAAAGGCACTCCACAATGACCGACAACATCGAGACCGTGAGCATCAAGGCGCTGTACTGGGATATCGCAGCGGACATTTACTTCCCTCCGGGGTTCGACAAGTCCAACAAGTACCCGGTCGTCATCAGCGCCCATCCCATCGGTAGCTGCAAGGAGCAGACCTCGGGCAACGTCTACGGCACCGCCCTCGCCGCGGAGGGGTTCGTCGTCATCGCGTTCGATGCGAGCTTCCAGGGCGCCAGCGGCGGCGAGCCGCGCTTCATCGAGGACCCCACGTTCCGGGTCCAGGACTTCAGCTACGTCATCGACTACCTGGTCACGCTGCCCTACGTGGACGACGATCGAATCGGCGTGCTCGGAATCTGTGGCGCGGGCGGCTACGCAGTCAACGCCACGATGACCGAGCGCCGGATCAAGGCCCTGGGCACGGTCACGGGCGCGAACTACGGTCGGCTGATGCACGAGTCGTTCACCGGCTACGACCCCATCGGGGCACTCGAGGCCATGGCCGCGCAGCGCACCGCCGAAGCACGTGGCGCAGAGTTGCGGGTGGACGACTTGCTACCGCCTTCTCCGGAGATCGCCGAGGAAAAGGGTCTGACCGAGATCGACGTGTACGAGGCGACCGAGTACTACCGCACCGACCGCGGACAGAAACCGCACGGTCTCAACCGATCGCTGTTCTCCCACCAGGCCACGGCAGTCGGTTGGGATGCTTTCAACCGCGCCGAGGTGCTCCTGACCCAACCGATGTGCATTGTGGTCGGTGACAAACCCGGCGCGTTCGGGGCATACCGCGACGGCCTGGAAATCATTCGGCGCGCAGCATCAAAGGACAAGGAACTCGTTGTGGCCGAGGGATTCTCGCACTACGACCTCTACGACAAGCCCGAACCCGTCAAGATCGCCCTCGACAAGCTGATCCCCTTCTACAAGAAGCACCTCTGAAATTGACCCGGGGTGGGTTATCGATGCCCGAGACGGCAACCCACCCAGTTTCTAATCCAACCAAAATCACCTGACCTCGACGGGCGCTTCCCCGCGACCGGGTGAGTGCACAAGCGATGCCTGGAGTGGCCTCGTTCCCCGCGCGTGGAGTACTTACTGCACGAGCGGGGAACGAGGCCAGCACTGCACTGCACTGCGCTTCTTCGCGGTACGCCTCTGAGTTCCACTACTGCCACCCCCGCAAGGAGATCTCCATGACAACCCCTTCGCCAGAGACGATCGCCGCGAACCTAGCGCAGGGTCTCGCCTACACCAGGCGCACCCCGATCATGAGACGGCCCGACCAGTACGGTCTCACGTACGAGGACGTCTTCTTTCCCGCACAGGACGGCACCCCGCTCGAGGGCTGGTTCATCCCAGCCGACTCCGACAAGCTCGTCATCGCCAACCACCCTATGCCCGGGAACCGCTACGGCTACCCCGGTCATCTGAAGGAGTTCAGCACCCCGTTCGCCGACTTCGAGGTCAACTTCCTGCCCGACTACAAGAATCTCCACGACGCCGGCTACAACGTGCTCGCGTACGACCTGCGTAACCACGGCCACAGCGGCGCCGCGAACGGCGGGATCGGCCTCCTCGAATACCGTGACGTCATCGGCTCCCTGCACTACGGGCGCACTCGCCTGGGCATCGACAATTCGCACATCGGCCTGCTCAGCCGCTGCCTGGGCGCGGACTCCACGATTGTGGCCATGTCGAAGCACCCCGAGGAGTTCGAGGGTCTACGGGCCATGGTGGCGGTCCAGCCGGTGTCGGTGCGGCCCATGATCGAAGTGGCGACCAGCGGCATGCCCGGTGGGGTCGAGATGGTCGCACAGGAGATCAAGAAGCTGACCAGCTTCGAGCTCGACGAGTTGTCTCCGCTTGGCTACGCGAAGGACGTCACCGCACCGACGCTCGTGGCGCAAGTCCGCCACGACTCCGCCACCCGCCCCGACGACGTGCAGGGGATCTACGACAACCTGGGCACTGCCGACAAGCGGCTGCACTGGATCGAGGGAACCACCCGCCGCTTCGACGGTTACAACTACTTCCCCGAGAACCCCGAGCAGATGCTCGACTGGTTCAATGCCCACTTCGCTTGACGGGCTTCGGTTCGATACCCTCCCCAACTGAAATCGACTGCTCGCGTTGGAGAATGGTCACACCGATCGGAATCAACCGTCGGAGCACGCTCACCGGCGCCGCCCAACGGACAATGACGGAACGAGCAACGACGCCGAACGTTCTAACGTGGTAAATGTGAATCTGCCGAAAGATATGAAGGAGTTCCTGGTCAGCCGGCGAGCGAAAGTGACGCCGGATCAGGTCGGGTTGCCCTCCGCCGGGCGCCGGCGAGTGCCCGGCCTGCGTCGCGAAGAGGTCGCCACGCTGGCGGGGGTCAGCCCGGACTACTACGTGCAGATCGAGCGTGGCCGCGCGGGCGATGTCTCGGACTCGGTCTTGTATGCGATCGCAGGGGCCCTGCTGCTGAATGAGACGGAGATCGTGCATCTGTTCGATCTCGCGCACTCGCACAATCGGCACCCTGTCCGACGGCCCGAGCCCGGCACAGAACGCCTCCCCGATGGGGTACAGACGATGATCGATCACCTGGTCGGCGCGGCCGCGGTGGTGCAGAACCGACGACTGGACCTCGTCGCGGCCAACGACCTCGGCCGAGCGTTGTACTCCGACCTGTATGAACATCACCAGCAGCCGAACCTCGCCCGATACGTGTTCTCCGACGACCGTGCGAAAGAGTTTTACCAGGACTGGGATACGACGGCTGACTTCGCGGTGTCGATCCTGCGTGCCCATGCCGGTAAACCACCGTGCGACCGGAACCTCACCGACCTGATCGGTGAACTCACCGCCCGCAGCGAGGAATTTCGGACACGCTGGGCCGCACACGATGTCCGATCTCACCAACGTGGCAGCAAACGCCTGCGCCATCGGCTCGTCGGCGACCTGAACCTCCACTACGAGGGCCTCGAGATCCCCGGGACAACCGGCCTCACGCTGTTCTGCTTCACCGCCGAACCAGGCGACTCCGCCACGAAGGATTCCCTGCTCGTTCTCGCCAGCTGGGCGAAGACATCACCCGCCGAGGACGACAAGGGCACAGCGCAGACGCTGCAGGGTCGCCGCGAGTCACACCAGGCTCGACACGGTGCATCACTTGACACGCCGCACCGTCGAATTGGACGGTAATTGGGTTGCCTACACGCTGAGGCGGCTGAGTTGTTTCGCCAGGGTCGCGCCCAGCACGGATATCGATTCGGTGGCCTTGGCGAGGGCAATCTGCAGATCCGGGTCGGGCACGGGGTGGTCCTGCCGCCGGTTCGGAACCGGGCGAGCCGGATCTGCAGGCCGCACGGATTTGTGTAGCTCGATTGGGTCCGCCAGGTCCCTGAGCTTGTACGCGAGTAATGCCATCTCTTGCCGCAGCTGAGGGCCGCTGCCCCGGTCCGAGCCGGGAGTGAGAGCGCCCAGGACCGAAACCTGCCGCCCGATCTCGACGACAGCCTGGGCGGCCCGCGCAATGTCGTCATTCGTCCAGCGTCCGGCCTTGTCGTCGGGCTCGAATTGGGCCTGGTCCGCGGCCTCGACGATCTCGAGTCGAGCCAACCTACTGCGCACGGTCGCCCTGGCGACCTCGAGCCGGTGGTTCTCCTGCGGCTGGGCCGATAGCCGATCGAGCGCGTCGAGGCGATCCGCTTCGGCTCGCGCCCATACCGCGAGCAACTCGCTGAGCCGCTTGCGCTGGTAGGTGGGCGCGAGCACGTACGCGGCGAATGCCAGAGCGCAGCCGATGACTGTCTCGGCGCCGCGGGTCACCGCCCCGAGTGGACCGACCGTCAATGCCGAAATCCAGGCCACGACCCACAGCATGGTCCAGGGCTGGCCGCAGCTGCGGAATGCGAGATAGCCGAGGAACAGCGTGATGAGCGTGACGGTTTGCAGTATCGGATCCGGGGGGAGGAACGACAACGCAAGGCCGACGGCGGCGCCGGCGAGCGTACCGACGGTACGGCCGATGCCGCGCGCAAAGGTCTCTCCGTAATCGGGGAACAGGATCAACACCACCGCAACGACAACCCAGAAGCCGTGTCCGTGGAGCAGCACCTGCGTACCGACCCAGGCGCCGATCGCGACACCGATCACCTGGCCGATCACACCGGTGACCGCGAGCCGCAACGCGTGATGGCCGATCGGCGACGCCGGATGCAATTCGTCACGGACGAGTTCCAGCGAGGTCGGTGGCCGACGCTCATCCGACGGGACCGGGGTCGGGGCGCCGGCGATGGTCCGCGCCGCGGTCGTGATCGCGTCGATCAGCCTGCGCTGCAGTCGGTCCTGCCCGGCTGTCACGGACAGATCCGACGGGAGAAGTTCGGGTCGGCGGCGCCGGATGGCGCCTCCGATCGCGTGCAGATGCTCGGACACAGCTGCTCTCCAGCGGGCGGTCATATCGTCGCCCCGATTGTTCACAGCCTTGAGCAGTTGGGCTATTTTTTCCCCGCGCTCGACGAGTTCGGTGAGGTGGTCGATTTCGCGGTGGCGGCGCCCGTGGAGCAGGGCGAGGCTTCGGTCGGCAGCCAGTAGCGCCGGGCCGTAGGGCCCTCCGGAGGCCAACGCGTCGTAGAGCGACGCGACGGCGCGGCGTTGCACCGCATGGCGGGGCTCGTATGGCGGGAGCAGTTGTGCCATGAGCATGACGGCGACGCCGACCGCGAACAGTGTGAGTTCACGGGCACCGACCGGCAGGGACGGGGTGATCTCGGCGAAGGCGACGAAGATGATCGTGACGACGAGGACCCGCATGCTGATGCTCAGCGCCACTACACGCAGGATCCCGGCCGTGAACAACCCAATGAAGAGCATGGGGAGGACGAGCCACCACAGCCCGTGTACGAGGATCCCGGCGGCCGCGGCGAAGATCTCGGCTGTTCCGGTGAGGACGGCCGCTCCTAGACGTGAGCGGTTGTGTGGCATCAAGGATGCGACGCCCCCGAGAAACGCACCGACACAGATCAGGACCTGCTCTTCGAAGTCGTGCAGGAAGTAGCCGCCGATCGCCGCGACGATCATGCCGACTGCCACACGCAGCAGACGGGCAGGATCCTGAAGGGGCGGACCGGGCTTGAGCCCCCGTAGCGCAGCGCGGCCGAGTGCCTCGCGGTGCCTCACATGCCGCCTGTCGGTGGCGTCTTCCGGCCGTTCCGAACCTCTCATGAGGTGTTTTCGCACTGTTCGTCCTTCGCAAGGATGCCCTCTTCTCCGGGATCCGTCCGGTGAAAGATCTCGGTGGGATCCGGAGGCGGACCCCCTGTCGAGGGGACTGCTATTTGGTCAGAGCCGTAGTCTTGCTCACCTCCCACGATCTCACCGCGGTGCGGTCGTATGAGACCGTCGGCTCCGTCGAATCCAAACCTCGGGGCCAGTCCGTGCGTGCTGATCTGGAGGGGCAGCTGTCAGACACTACGGAAAATCGTTTTGAGCTCCAGGTACGGCTCGAGGCTGCCGGGCCCGAGTTCTCTACCCATGCCGCTGTTCTTCACGCCGCCGAACGGCGCCTCCGTGGGGAACGACGCGCTGTTGACTCCGATCGTTCCGGTCACGATCCGGCGGGCGACCGCGGTCGCGTGCTCGCGGTCCGGCGAGAAGACCCCGCCGCCGAGGCCGTACTCGGAGTCGTTGGCGATGGCGATCGCCTCGTCCTCGTCCTCGTAGGGAATGACGACGAGGACCGGGCCGAAGATCTCTTCACGGGCGATGCGCATGTCGTTGGTGACGTCCCGGAAGACGGTCGGCTCGATGTAGAAGCCCCGATCGAACGCCGTGGACCGGGCACCGCCGACGACGACCTTCGCCCCTTCGCGTTGCCCCAACTCCAGGTACGACTCGACGCGATCTCGCTGCCGTTCGGACACCAGGGGGCCGAACAGGTTCACGGGGTCGGTGGGATCGCCGATCGGGATCTCTTTCATTGCGGCGCTGACCGCGTCGACCACTTCGTCGTACCGCGATCGGGGTGCGAGCACCCGGGTCAGGGACCGGCAGATCTGACCGGTGTTCGGTGAGCACGCGGTTGCCACGAACGGGGTGAAGGCGTCGAGGTCGACGTCGTCGAGCAGGATGGCGGCGGACTTGCCGCCCAGTTCCAGCGTCACCCGTTTGAGGTCCCTGCCGCACGTCTCGGCGATGGCCTTGCCGGCGACCGTGGACCCGGTGAACGCGATCTTGCGCACCAGCGGATGCTCGACGAGGGCGGTGCCGGTCTCCCGACCTCCGGTGACGACGTTGAGGACCCCGGCGGGGATACCCGCTTCGGTAGCGATCTCGGCGAAAAGAAAAGCATCGAGCGAAGTTTCCGGTGCCGGCTTGATCACGGCGGTACATCCTGCAGCGAGTGCCGGTCCGATCTTCCATGCGAGGAGGGGTTGCGGGCCGTTCCACGGGGTGATCGCCCCGACCACGCCGACCGGCCGGCGCTGCAACAGCGCGTCACCGATCGACGTTTCCAGCGGCTCCTCTTCGGTCAGTCGGTCGGCGAGCGACGCGAAGTACCGGTAGTACTGCGGAACTTGCTGCTGCATCGCCCGGGACACACTGATCGGGGTGCCGTTCTGCCGCGTCACCAGCGCAGCGACCTCGTCGATCCGGCCCTCGTAGGTATCGGCCAGCCGGCGCAAGGACGCGGCCCGCTCGGACGGAGCGGTGGCGGCCCACGCGACCCCGGCGGCGTCGGCTACCTGCACGGCCGCGTCGACATCGGAGGAGTCACCGTCGACGATGGTTGCAAAAACCTCTTCGGTCGCAGGATTGACGACGGAAATCCTCGAGGCGGAGTGCGCGGTCCGGTACCGTCCGTCGATGTAGTGGGACTCGTTGTTGCTGATCATGTTTGTGTCCTCCTGGTCCCATCGCGCGGTGAATGGCGATGAGAAGCGATTAGTTCCGCCGCAAGCATCAGTACGGGTACGTATGACGCCGTCGCACCACAGGCGGGCGAGCAGAGGCGCTCGACTGACTTCTGTCCCGCTGGCACCGGAAAGTGGTCGAGCATCGGTGGCACCCTGGCGTCGCCCGCCACTAGTCAGGATGCGGTGTTCGGTAAACGCTCCTGAAACTTTCCCTCCCAATTCTAAGGACCTCGACACGACTGTGGGAGGTGCTGTCAACCCCCCCCATGTCCGGCGGCAATCGAGTTCTGGGCTCCTGGTGTCGGAGCTGCCCGATTGCCCCTCGTCGGCACAAGCGTGAGGGTCGGTGGTGACGTGCCTCACAAGGATGCATAGCATGAGCGAGGGATGTCTCGGACTAGGTTCTGTACGCGATCGCCGGGGCGCTGCTGCTGAACGAGACCGAGACCGTGCATCTGTTCGATCTAGCGCACTCCCATAATCGGCAGCCAAGCCGACGGCCCGGGCTCGGAGCCGAACGCGTCCCGGTGGACCGCCGTCGCCGCCCGCGACAACGCTGACTCCCTCGCCGCGCGTACCACACATCAGTCCCACCTGAAAAGCGGAGCGGACTGCCGACCTCGGTATCTGGCGGCGACCGTGACCCAGTGCACTTAATTTTAAGCCGACGAGCAGCCGACGCAGCCTAATAGTTTGACGCCACAAAGATCGGTCATCAGAGAGGACTTGACTGTGGCGCAGCAACGCGAGGTGCCCGTTCGGCGGGGTTCACCCAAGAGCGCGAAGAAGGTCGGGGTGGCGGTCATCATCGGAACTTCGCTGGAGTGGTTCGACTTCTACCTCTATGCGTCGATGGCGGCGCTCGTCTTCGGCAAGGTGTTCTTCCCGTCGGCGAATTCGTCGGCCAGTACCCTCGCGGCGTTTTCGACGTTCGCGGTCGGTTTCCTGGCCCGGCCCTTCGGGGGCATCCTCTTCGGAGTACTGGGTGACCGCATCGGGCGCAAGGCGGTGTTGTCGATCAGCCTCTTGATCATGGGAATCGCGTCCGGGCTATCGGATTGGTGCCGTCGTATGCCGCGATCGGCGTGGCGGCACCGGCGCTGTTGATCATCCTGCGGATCCTCCAGGGGTTCGGTGCGAGTGCCGAACTGGGCAGTGCCATCACGGTGGCGTACGAGCATGCCGACGAGAAGACCCGGGGCAAGTACGGCGCCTACCCGGTGATAGGCGCACAGATCGGCCTGCTTGCGGCTTCACTCGCGGTCGCCGCTGTCACCAGTCTCGACGACGCAGCTCTCTACACGTGGGGATGGCGGGTGCCGTTCATCGCGAGTTTCGCGATCGTGGTCGTAGGCTATTGGATTCGCCGCGCGATGCCCGAGTCGGAGGAATTCGAGAAGGTGGCGACCGAGGCGCGACAACGTAAGGGCTTCCAGATTCTGCGTGACCTGGTGCGCGGCAACTGGCGGGGTCTTGTCGTGGTTGCGGCCGTGTACGGCGGGTACTCCGCGCTTTCCTACACCTTCAAGACGTTCTCGCTGTCCTACCTCACGGAGTTTCAGGGTGTGGCGAAGAATGTCGGCGCTCTCGGGGTAACGTTCGCGAGTATTGCGGCGATCATCGCGTGTCCGTTGATCGGGCGCCTGTCCGATCGCGTGGACACCCGCAAGGTCATGATCGGTGCGGCGATCGGGGTCACGCTGATGGCCTTCCCTGCCTTCTGGCTATTCGACACCGGGCGCTCCCCGCTCATCTGGGGTGTCATGGTCGTGACTACGGGTGTCCTGGCACCGATGATCATGGTGGCGGCGAGCCCGTTCATGGCACGGCAATTCCCCACCGAGGTCCGCGCCTCGGGCATCGGCACCGGCCGAGAGGTCAGCGGCGCCGCCGCAGGTGGCCTGGCCCCGATCATCGCGCTGACGATGGTCACCCTGTCGCCCACTCACTCGGCGTGGGGCGTATCGCTGCTGATCATCGGGTGCGCGGTTCTGGTGATCGGTGGCGGGCTGTTCGACCAATCCCGTCGGGTGGCACGTACCGCGACCGCCGCATCGGCGGTGGCGGAGGCGGCGGAGCCGCAGCGGCGCTGACTCGCCGCAGTGACGTGGCACATCGGAATGCATAGCATGATGGTTAGGTCAGCGTCTTCATGGGAGTGCAGTATGAGCAACACGTCGATCGGACAGGACGCAGTGGCGCTGGGTGGTGTGGTCGCCGACCTCATCCACGACGTGAGTGTGCTGCTCGACCTCGACCTGAGCGGCCCGCAGCCGGCCGGCGCGGACTCCCACAGTCGGACGCTGGGTTACCTGTGGGACCTGGTGACCGCGAAGATGCTGCATGCGATCGGCGAACACGAGCCGTCGTCCGATGCCCTGAAGTCCTTGATGGCGATTCTCAGTCGTATCCGCGAGGCGGAGGCTGCAATTGCGCAGCTGGGGCTGGCCGACCACGCGGAGATTCTGACCAAGGTTCAGTCGGCGTTGGCGCGGGTCGGCGATGTGCAGACGGTCGACGCGTTGCTGGCCCGCGCTCCCGAGGCGGTGTGCAGCCTCGGCTTCGATCGTGCGCTGCTGTCGACGGTGGACGGGTCGTGGCGGTTGCATTCGATGCACGTCGTCCGCGATCCTCGCTGGGCGGAGGAGATCGTGGCGGTGGGCACGGAGAATCCGCCGGTGCTCGACCGCATGCTGGTCGAGAACGACACCGTGGTCGGTGCTCGCGCGGCCATCGTCCACGAGGTGCAGGACAACCCTCGCGTCAACCGTCCGCTTGCCGAGATCACCAGATCCTCGTCGTACGGCATTGCGCCGCTGATTGTCGACGGTGACGTCGTCGGCTTGGTGCACGGCGACTGCTATCACCAGCAACGCAATCTCACCAGTGTCGATCAAGCCCTGTTGGCGACGTTCGCCGAAGGAATGAGCCAGAACCTGGCGAGAGTGAGTGTGCTCGAAGGCCTTTCGACGCTCCGCACCCAACTGGACGGGCTCGGCCGCTGGACCAAGGCATCCGGGCAGGGGGTAGCGAAGTCCGTCGCGCTCGGTCGCGACGACGATTCCGTCCTCACCCGCCGCGAGGTGCAGATCGTGAAACTCATGGCGGACGGCGACTCCAACGGCAAGATCGCCCGCAGGCTGGTCATCTCCGAGGGAACCGTCAAGACCCACATCACCCGCATACTGCGCAAACTCGGTGCCGCCAACCGGGCTGAGGCCGTGTCGATCTGGCTGCGCAATTCCGACGTCACGCGCACTACGCGCTAAATAAGGCTGATCAAGCCGAAGGTCGTACGAAACTACGACCTTGGGCAGATGTTCCCGCACCCTCCGTGCGGAAAAGTGACCTGCAACACAAACGTGGCGCAGATGGCTGCGCATGTCACTGCAGAACACAGCACGGAGGCCGAGATATGACGCAGAGTGAGCGGGCAGCCGACTGGATAGTCGGCATCGATGTCGGTGGCACCTTCACCGACATCATTGCGCTCAACCGCAAGACGGGTGAGACCCGAGACGGCAAGGTGCTGTCGACCCTCCAACAGGAGGAGGGTGTACTGCTGAGCATCGAGGCGATCGGTGTCGAGGTCCCGGACGTCGCGGAGATCGTGCACGGGCACACGGTGGGCATCAACGCACTGCTCAGCCGAACCGGCGAGCGCACCGGCCTGATCGCGACCCGCGGACACCGGGACCTGCTCGACATCGGACGCATGCACCGCGAATTCGGTGACCGGTTTTACGACCCCACCTGGCTGCGGCCGCACCAGGAGCGCCCCATCGTGCAGCGCGAGTCGCGTTTCGGTGTTCCCGAGCGGCTGCGGTACGACGGTTCCGAGTTGTTGCCGTTGGACGAGAATGCCGTTCGCGACGCTGCGCGTTCGCTGGCGAGCCAGGGTGCGAAGTCGGTGGCCGTGTGTTTGATGAACTCCTACATCAACCCCGACCACGAGCAGCGGGCGGCTGAGATCGTCGCAGAAGAGTTGCCGGACGCCTACATTCAGACTTCTGCACTCTACCCGGTGACCAAGGAGCACGAGCGCACCACGACCGTCGCCCTCGACGCGTACGTCGGTCCGGCCGTCGTCGGCTACCTCGACCGACTGATGAGTCGGCTCTCCGAGCGTAATTACGCCGGGACGCTGTGGATCATGATGATGAACGGCGGCGTCGCGACGTTCGCCGACGCCGGCCGCGCCCCGGTGTTCCAGCTGGTCTCCGGTCCGGTCGGCGGCGTGAGTGGCAGCGTCAAACTCGCCAACGAGAGCAGCTCGCCGAACCTGCTCACCATTGACGTCGGCGGCACGAGCACGGACGTGGCGGCGATCGTGGCCGGCAAGACACCGCTCACCGATCTGTGGACGTTGGAAACCGGTCTCACCCTGACCATGCCGCTGGTGGACGTGGAGAGCGTCGGTTCGGGCGCCGGTAGCCTGATCCGGCCCAGCACGCTCGGCAATGTGGCGGTCGGTCCGGCGTCGGCCGGCTCGAACCCCGGGCCGGTGTGTTACCAGCGCGGTGGTGTCGAGCCCACACTCACCGATGCGTGCGCGGCTCTCGGGGTCCTCCAGGCGGACCTGTTCGCCAACGGTTCCATTGAGCTCGACATCGACGCCTCGCTCGATGCGCTCGGGAAGACCGGTGAGCAGTTCGGCATGTCGGCCCTCGAACTCGCGTCGGCGGCCTACGAGGTCGCCTGTGAAGACATCGCGGCGAAGGTCCGCACCATTTCGGTGTACCGGGGGCTCGACGTCCGCGAGTTCGCCCTGCAGCCCTCAGGCTCGGCAGGCCCGATGCTCGCCGACCGCGTCGGGCAGATCCTGGGCCTGGACAAGGTGATCGTGCCGCGCAACCCGGGCCAGTTCTCGGCCATGGGACTGCTGCGCAGCGACCTGATGGTCACCCGGGCACAGTCGATCATGGCCCCGCTCGCACCTGCGAGCGCCGAGGCGATCGAGGCCGCCTTCGTCGCGCTGGAGAACCGCATCCGCGGTGAACTCGACAGCCAGGGCGCCGACGTGGATCGAATCCGCTTCGAGCGGGCCGTTTTCGCGATGTACCGCGGCCAGACGTGGGACAACCGCATGCCCATCCACCCGGGAGCTCTCACCACCGACAGTGTGACCGAGCTGGTACCGCAATTCCACGACTTCTACCGGGAATCCTACGGTTTCGCGGCGACGGAGATTCCCGTCGTGATCTCGACGGTGGAGGTGACGGCGATCATCCCGCGCAAGCAGCACAAGACCGACCTCACCCCCGACGACGGAGAGGCGTTCCTGCGCACGGCGGAGCTCACCTTGCCGGGCACGACCGAGCAGGTCGAGGTGTCCATCTACGTCCGGGAGCGACTCGAACCCTTCGAACGGGTGCAGGGCCCCGCCCTCGTCGCGGAAAAGTTCGCGACCACCCTCGTCCTTCCCGGCCGGACGGCCTACGTGGACGGCGACCTGAATCTCATCATCGAGCCCCAGAGCTGAGGAACAGACCATGACGATCACCACCCCTGACGCCGGCCCCGCCGTCGACGTCGAACTCGACATCCTCCGCTACGGCCTCACCGAGGTCGCCCGCGAGATGCTCGACTCGCTGATGCGCAGCGCCTTCTCCCCGGTCTGCCGCGACATCCTCGACTGCACCAGCGCCATTCACATGCGCACCGACGACGGCTGGGAAACCATCGCACTGTGGGAGGGCTGCATGCAGCACGCCTTCACCGCCCCGCACATCGCGAACTTCGTGATGGACGACTGGGACATCGACAACATGCAACCCGGCGACGTCATCTTCGTCAACGATCCGTGGCGCGGCACCATCCACCAGTCCGACGTCAACCTGCTCCGGCCCGTCTTCGTCGACGGCCGGGTGGAATTCCTGCTGCACTCGACGTCCCACCTCGTCGACCTCGGTGGCGCGATCCCGGGCGGCTTCTCCAACGGCACCCAGACGCACTTCGAGGAACAGCTCAAACTGCCGCCGACATTGCTGTATGCGAACGACGTGCCGGTTCGCCCGACGTTCAACTTCATCCTGGAGAACAACCGCGTCCCGCAGCTCGTGCTCGGCGACCTGCGTGCCCTGCACGGTTGCCTGGTCGTCGGAGAGCGCCAGCTGCAGGATCTGATCGCTCGCGGTGGCCTGGAGAAGGTGCGCGCGGCCGGCCGCTACGCCATCGAGGCCACCGAGGCGAGCATGCGGCGCGGCATTGCGAGCATCCCGGACGGCGACTACACCGCCGAGGACTTCCTCGACGAGGACGGCGTCAGCGACGAACCGATTCCGGTCCACGTGACCGTGAAGGTGCGCGGCGACTCCATGGAGATCGACTTCTCCGGGTCCGGACGCCAGCCCCTCGGCAATTGCGGTACCGCGTGGTGCGAGGCCTCACGCTGCATCGAGGCGGTCAAGCTGATGGTCGACCCGTCGACACCGGTCAACAGCGGCACGCTACGGCCGATCGAAACCCTGCTGCCGTCCGGCAGCGTGGTGCAGGTGCTGCCGCCGTCGAGTTGCTCCAACCACGCCGACATCGGCGCCCGGGGAATCAACGTCGTCACCCAGGCCCTGAGCCAGGCGATGGACGAGGCATTCGCCTGCGACACCGGCACCGCCGTCGTCGTCAGCCTCGGCGGCATCGATACCCGTCCGGGCCACGAAGGCACGCCGTGGGGCGCGTTCGCGCTCGCCGGCGGCGGCTGGGGCGGCACATGGAAGGACGACGGTGTCTCCTTCTGCGTGATTCCGATCGGCAACTGCCGGACATCGGTGCAGGAACACGTCGAGATCGAGAGCCCCCTGGTCATCGTCCAGCACGAGATGGTGATCGACACCGCCGGGGCCGGAGAGTTCCGCGGCGGTCTCGGCTCGGTCTACTCGATCTTCGCCGAGTCCGACACGATGGTCACCATCACCGCCGACCGGGTCCGCCTCGGCGCTCCCGGCTCGAACGGCGGCGGCGCGGGCTCACCGGCCTACGGCTGGTACATCGAGAACTTCGACCTCGCCGAACACGGTGACCCGCTCGACCTGCGTGGGGCCGAACCGTTGTTCGGCATGTTCGACGAACAGGGCCGGCCGGACCCGAACGACGGCGAATTCGGCCGCGGCGCGCGCTACCAGACCGGTAAGTTCTCCGGACTGATCCTCAAAGCCGGCGACGCGCTCCGCTTCGTGATCGGCGGCGGCGGCGGCTGGGGTGACCCCCTGGCCCGTATCCCCGGGAAGGTGCTGCAAGACGTCCGCAGCGGGCTCGTGAGCCCCGAGTTCGCGGCTGACGCCCACGGGGTCGTGATCACGAACGGTGACGTCGACGAGGCCGCCACCACAGCGAGGCGTGCGCAGCTCGCCGCCGACCGCGACCAGGGCCGCTGGAGCGTGCCCGTCGCCACCCCCCGCAACTGGAACCTCTGAGAAAGGCATCCCCATGGCAGTCGACCGGCTCCTGTTCCCCCGCCCCGAGACCGACCGGGTCTACGTCGAACGCACCACCGTCGACGGTGAATGCCCGTCCTGCGGCGCACCGAGTCTCGCCCGCTACCCCGTGGCCAACCACCTCGGCCCCCGCATGGTCGTCAAGTGCCAGGCGTGCTTTCACCATGTGTCGGTGACCCGCCCGGAGCCGGAGGACCACTGGCCCGCATGGCGTTCACCAGCCCGCGACTGGCCGGCCTCACGGGTCGGATAGGTACCACGCATCTACTCGGAAGAAGGACAGAAAATGTCAGGATTACTCGACGGGAAAGTAGTACTCGTCACCGGCGCGGCGGGAGGCATCGGGCGGGCGACATCCCTGCTGGCCGCGAAGGAAGGCGCCCGGGTCGCGGCGACCGATGTGTCCGAGGAGGGCGTCGCGGCGACGGCAGACCTGGTGCGCGCGGCGGGCCGGGAGGCGATCGCGCTTCCCGCCGACCTCACGGTCGGCGCCTCGGTGGATGCGATGGTCGCCGCGGTCGTCGACCACTACGGCCGCCTGGACGGCGCGTTCAACAACGCGGGCGTGAGCGGCGGGCAGATCGGTCAGGGCGGTCGAGCCGTCGCGGAGTGGGACGAGGAGGCCTTCGACCGCGCCGTCGCCGTGAACCTCAAGGGCGTGTGGCTGTGTATGCGCGCCGAGTTGAAGCAGATGACGACACAGGGTGGGGGCGCCATCGTGAACACGGCCTCCCTCGCCGGTCTCACCGGATTCAAGACCACGGCCGGGTATGCGGCGGCCAAACACGGCGTCGTCGGCCTGACGAAAACTGCGGCAATCGAATACGCGCCGGCCATCCGGATCAACGCGGTGTGCCCGGGCTATACCGACACCGATTTGATGAAGGATGCCAAGCGCCGCAGCGGATCCACCATCATGGCGCGAATCCCCTTCGGCGCACTCGCGCAACCCGACGACATCGCCGAAATGGCGTGCTGGCTCCTCTCCGATCGCGCCGGTTATGCGACCGGCGGCTCCTTCGTCGTCGACGGCGGCTACATGGCGGGCTGACAGATGTTGCTGCCACGAAATCTGACGGGAAAGGACCAATTCATGACTGCACCGATTGTCAAGGCGGAGTGCCACATAGACGGGCGGTGGCATGCGGGCGAAGGAGAGGCGATTCATTCGGTCAACCCGACGACCGGTCGGGAACTGGCCGTCACGCCGGCGGCAAGCCGGCAGCAGGCCACCGCGGCGGTGTCCGCGGCCCGGCGAGCGTTCGACGACGGCGAGTGGAGCCGCCTCGGGCCGGGTGAGCGCAGTGCCCTGCTGCACCGGCTGGCGGATCTGCTCGAGCGGGACCGGGAGACGATCGTCGACCTCGCCGCCACCGAGATCGGCACACCGATCAGCAGCGCCGCGACGTTGCACGTCGATCTGCCCGTCCGATTCTTCCGGTGGTTCGCCGATGCGGCGGCGCGCGGTCCGCGGGACGGGTACGAGCAACCCCTTCCGCTGCATCACGACCCGATCGTCTCCAGCAGCATGCTGGTGCGGGACGCCGCCGGTGTAGTGGCCGCTGTGGTCGCCTACAACGTCCCGGTCATGATGTGCGCGTACAAGCTCGGCCCCGCGCTGGCGTCGGGCTGCTCCACGGTCCTGGTGACCTCGCCGCGGGCCGTCCTGTTGACGGCCGCGATCATGCGTTTGATCGAAGAGGCGGGATTCCCCCCGGGCGCGGTCAACCTGGTCTTCGGTCCGCCGAGCGTGACGGAACAGGTGGTCGGTGCCCCGGAGGTCGACCTGGTGACGTTCACCGGTTCCGCCGCGGTCGGCAGCAAGATCCTCACCTTGGCGGCCCCGACCCTGAAGAAGGTCGTCCTCGAGCTCGGCGGCAAATCACCCAACATCGTGCTGCCCGGCACCGACATCGAGAAGGCGGTGCCCGCCTCCGCGCTGCGCTTCACCCGCAACAGCGGCCAAGCGTGCGGGGCGACGACACGAACCCTGGTGCCCCAGGCTGATTTCGACGAGTACGTCGAGCGGTCGGGCAAGTTCCTCGGTGGCCTCACGGTCGGCGATCCCCATCACCCCGACACCGTCCTGGGGCCGCTGATCACCGGCGAACACCGTGGAAATGTGGAGGGGTTCCTGGCGCGTGCCCGGGAGGCCGGCGCCGAGGTACCTGTCGGCGGGGGCAGGCCGCCCGGCCTCGATGACGGCTTCTTCCTCGAACCGACTCTGGTGACCGGCATTTCGAACGACGCCGAGATCGCGCAGGAGGAACTCTTCGCGCCCGTCGGAGTGGTGATGCCGTACACCGACCTGGACGAGGCCGTCCGCATGGCCAACGGTGTCAAGTACGCCCTCAACGCCAACGTGTGGGGCCCCACCCCCGATGCTCTCGCGTTCGCCCGCCGCGTGCGCTCGGGCACGGTCACCATCAACGGCGGTGGCGGCATGCGCGGGGACGCTCCATGGGGCGGTCCCGGACACAGCGGAATCGGCCGCGAGGGCGGCGAAGAGGGATTCCGGGAGTTCTTCGAAGTCAAGCACATCCAGTGGCCGGTGTAACCGAACCGACGTCACGATCACCATCTCAGCAACAAGAGGAAGAATCTGATGCCAACAATTGTCGAAGAACTCGCGGATTTCGCCGCCCGCGCCGAGGGACGATCGCTCCCGGGTGACGTGGTTGCCGAGTCCAAGCGGATTCTGCTGGACACCCTCGGCTGCGCGGTGGCGTCGCTCGGCGACGCGGGCGCGCGCCGGGGCATCGAGCACGGCCGGTTCCTCGGAGGGTCGGGTGGCTCGGCGTCGATCATCGGCACGGGCACGACGACGTCGGTACCCGGTGCGGCGTTCGCCAACGCCGAATTGATCAACGCCCTCGATCAGGACGCAGTCCTGCCGCCCGGTCACGTGACGCCCTACGTCGTGCCCGGTGCGCTGGCGACGGCCGAAGCCCTGCACTCCTCGGGCGAACGGCTCCTCACGGCGATCGCCGTTGCACACGAGATGTCGTACCGCATCGGCAAGGCCACCGATTATCTGCGCGACATCAAGGACGGCGTCGTCACGATCCCGAAGGTCATCGGTTACAGCAGCACGCTGTTCGGTGCGGCGGCGGCGATCGGCGTCGTCAAGAGTTTCGGCAGCGACACGCTGGCCGATGCACTCGGGATCATGGGCTCGACGATGCCCACCAATACCCAACGGGCCTGGATGATGCACGCGCCCTCGACGACGATCAAGTACCAACTCGCGGGCGGGATGGCCCTGTCGGCGGTGACGGCCGCACACCTGGCCGAACTCGGGCACACCGGTGACCGCCAGATGCTCGATGACCGCGAATACGGCTTCCCCCGATTCATCGGGACCTCACGCTGGGAGCCGGCGCCGATTACCGCGGGTTTGGGGACGGAGTGGACCTTCACCCCGTTCCAGTCGTTCAAGCCGTATCCCCACTGCCGGGTGATGCACGCGCTGTTCGACGCCCTCACCGAGATCATCGAGGTCAACGACATCAAACCCGACGAGATCGACGCCATCAACGCCTGGGGCGAGAGCTTCGTGATGCAGCCGGTGTGGGTCAACGAGACCATCCGCAATCCACGCGATGCGCAGTTCAGCATGACTCACGGCCTCGCGCTCGCCGCCCACCGGATTCCCCCGGGCAAGGACTGGCAGACGCCGGAAGCAGTGCTCGATCCGTCCGTCCTCGAGCTGACCACGAAGACGACGTTCCAGGAGCACCCCGACTACACCGCGGCGCTGGCGAGTAACCCGGCCGCACGCCGCTCGCGCGTGGAGGTCCACGCGCGCGGAACCCAGTTCTCGGGCGAACGCGGCTACCCCAAGGGCAGCCCGTCGCCGGATCCGGTCACCTACATGACCGACGACGAACTGATCGCCAAATTCCGCCACAACATCGACGGGGTGGTGAACGACACCGACGCGGACGCCGTCATCGAAGCCGTGTACGACCTCGAGAACGTCACCGACATCGCAACGATCCTGAATCGATTGCGGCCCAAGTCTGCTGACTGATCACGCAGCGAAACTACACACGCAGCGACCGAGGGACCTACTCGTCGCTCGAGAGAAAGGACGTCACATGCCAGGTCTGTACTTCGAGGAATTCGCACCGGGAATGGTCATCGACCACGAGGTGCGACGTACCGTGACCGAAACTGACAATGTCATGTTCAGCACGATGACCCTGAACATGGCACCGCTCCATCTGGATGCGGAGTACAGCAAGGACTCCATCCACGGGCAGCGCCTGGTGAACAGCCTGTTCCTCCTCGGCCTCGTTGCCGGTATCTCGATGCACGACACCACCTACGGGACCACCCTCGGCAACCTCGGCTTCGATTCGATCAAGTTCCCGAAGCCGGTGTTCCACGGTGACACCATCCATGTGCGCACCGAGATCGTCTCGGCTCGGGAGTCGAAGAGCCGCAATGACTCCGGCATCGTCACCTTCCGTCATTACGGCCTCAACCAGCGTGACGAGATCGTGTGCGACGCCACCCGTGTCGGCCTGATGCTCAAGAAGTCGGCCGACGCGCAGGCCTGACCGCTCATCCCGAACCCGACGACCGACAGCCCCAGACAAGGAGAACACGGAAATGGGCATCAGTAGCCAGCCCGAGGAGATGGCCTGGGTTCCGGGCCCCGCGGTGCGCGGGCGCGCGAGGTTGCTCGCGGCGATGAAGAGCTGGGGCTTCGGCGACGACGCCACCGCTGTCGCCGAGCTGGGCCGTCGCGCCGTCGCCGACCCCGGGTGGTTCTGGCGCGAGGCGCTCGCCGACCTGGACGTCGAGTTCTCGGTGCCGTTCGACCGGGTGCTCGACGAGTCCGAGGGCAGGGAGTTCCCGCGATGGTTCCCGGGCGGCCGGATCAACGTCGCCGAACTGGCGGCCCTGCGGCATGCCCACGGTGACCTCGCAGGCAAGACCGCGGTGGTCTACGAGGGCGACGGGGGCCAGCGGCGCACGCTGACGTTCGCGGAACTCGCGGCGGAGGTGAGCCGGTTCGCGGCGCACCTCGCGGGGCTGGGCGTGCGCCGCGGCGATCGCGTGGTGCTGTTCATGCCGGTCGTACCCGAGGCAGCCGTAGCCTTCCTCGCCATTGCGATGATCGGCGCGGTCGCGGTACCCACATTCAGCGGATACGCGCCCGACGCCCTGGCCACCCGGCTGCAGGATTCGGACGCCGTGCTGCTGGTGACCGCCGACGGCACGACCCGTCGCGGCAAGGTCGTCGCGATGAAGGCGACCGCGGACGCGGCACTGGCACAGGCACCATCGGTCCACTCCGTCGTGGTGATCCGGCACCTGGGCACCGACGTGCCGATGCAGGCCGGCCGCGACGTCTACTACGACGAACTGCCCGCCGATCCGGACCCCGTCGACGTGGCGGACACCGAGTCGAACGACCCGCTCACGATCGTCTACACGTCCGGTACCACGGGCAGGCCGAAGGGAATCGTGCACTCGCACGGGGGTTTCGCGGCCAAGACGGCGGTCGACTTCGCCTACGGCTTCGACGTGCACGCCGACGACGTGGTCTCCTGGATCACCGACCTCGGGTGGCTGGTGGGCCCGATGCTCATGACCGGTCCGCTGCAGCTCGGTGCGACGATCGTGATGATCGAGGGCCTGCCCACCCATCCCGCACCGAATCGTATGTGGGAGATCGTGAACCGTAACGGCGTCACCGTGCAGGGCATCGCGCCGACGGCGGCCCGCGCACTGAAGGCGGCGGGCGACGGCACCGCTCCGGAGATGCCGACCCTGAAGACGTTCGTATCGACCGGTGAAGCCTGGGACGAGCCGACCTGGTTCTGGCTGTTCGAGGAGGTCGGCGGGCGCGAGCGCGCGATCGTCAACTACAGCGGCGGTACCGAGGTCGGCGGCGGCATCCTCGTCGGCTATCCGTTCCTGCCCGCCGCACCGGCGGCCTTCACCGGACCGCTGCCCGGTGTCGATGCTGCCGTCCTCGACGACGACGGCAAACCCGTCGTCGGCCAGATCGGCGAACTCGCGGTGCTCAACACGTTCCCCGGGATGACGCACGCCTTCTGGCAGGACCGGGACCGCTACCTGGACACCTACTGGAGCCGCTGGGACGGCGTCTGGGTGCACGGCGACCTCGCGAGCGTCGACACTGGCGGGATGTGGCGGATCCACGGCCGCTCGGACGACACGATCAAGTTGTCCGGGCGCCGGGTGGGGCCTGCCGAGATCGAGGCCGCCCTGCTGCGGGACGACCGGATCACGGAGGTCGCGGTGATCGGCGTGCCGGACGAGATGCGCGGTCAGCGCGCGGTGGCATTCGCGGTTCTGCGCGGGGGCGGTGTCGACGGCGACGACCTGCAGGCGACGGCGTTGGCCAATGCGGGCAAATCCTTTGCACCCGAGGTCTATGCGGTGCCGACGCTGCCGAAGACGAAGAACGGAAAGATCATGCGCCGCGCCATCCGGTCGCGGTTCATCGGTGCCCCGATCGGCGACATGTCGTCGCTCGACCCGGCGACGCCGCTCGAGGACATTCCCGTGTACGCGGGCGAAGACTAGGAGTACTGAGATGGCAGATTTCGATACCGAAAGCAACATCGAGATCGTCCGCAAGGCGACTCGCGAGCTGGCGCGGAAGTTCGACAACAACTACTGGCTGGACAAGGACAACAAGCACGAATATCCCTGGGATTTCATCAAGGCCTTCGCGGACGGGGGCTGGCTCGGCGCGATGATCCCGGAGGAGTACGGCGGGATCGGCCTGGGCCTGCAGGAGGCCGCGGTGATGATGGGCGAGATCGCGTCGTCCGGCGGCGGCATGAGCGGTGGCTCGGCGATCCACTTCTACGTCTTCCCGCCCGCGCCGATCGTCCGGTACGGCTCGGAGGAGATGAAGCGCAAGTATCTCCCCAAGCTGGCGTCGGGTGAGATGCTCACCGCGTTCGGCATCACCGAGCCGACCGCCGGCGTGGACACCTCGCGCATCAAGACCAAGGCGACCAAGGTCGACGGCGGCTGGGTCATCAACGGCCAGAAGGTGTTCATCACCAACGCCCAGAACGCGCACCGCATCCTGCTGCTGGCCCGCACAAGCCCGCGAGACGAGAACAAGCCGCTGGCCGGGATGACGATCTTCTTCGCCGAACTCGACCCCGAGCACGTCACGATCCGCGAGATCGACAAGCTCGGCCGCGCGGCCATCGACACGAACGAGCTGTTCATCGACAACCTGTTCGTGGCCGACGAGGACGTCGTCGGCGAGGTCGACAAGGGCTTCTACTACATCATCGACGGACTCAACCCAGAACGCATCGTGGTCGCGATGGAGGGCATCGGCCTCGGCCGCGCTGCCCTCGAGATCGGTACCGAGTACGCGAAGAACCGGGTGGTGTTCGATCGCCCGATCGGCCAGAATCAGGCCGTCGCCCACCCGCTCGCGGACTCGTGGATCCGTCTCGAGGCGGCCGAGCGGATGGCGATGCACGCCGCGAAACTCTTCGACGACAAGCAGGAGTGCGGGCACGAGGCCGCGGCAGCGAAGTACCTCGGCGCCGAGGCCGGCTTCGAAGCGTGCGACCGGGTGTTCTCGACCCTGGGCGGCTACGCGTATGCGAAGGAATACCACATCGAGCGGCTGTGGCGGGAGGTGCGCCTGCTGCGCAACGCGCCGTTCTCGCAGGAGATGGTGCGCAACTACGTCTCGCAGCAGGTGCTCGACCTGCCGCGGTCGTACTGAGCCCACCGATGAAGGAGTCAGCGTCCTGCACCCGATGCCCGCACCGCGTTTCCGCGGCACACCCGCACGGGAACCCGTGAACCACGGGTGGGCACCGGCGGACTACGGACGACGCGTCGCGATGGGCGGCGCCTGAGCGGACCGCCGTCGCACTGCTCTACCCGAGAATTTCCAGAAAGGAGTAATGGTGACCAGCTACGAGGCCTTCACCTCACTGACGGTGGACCGCCCGGAAGACGGCATTCTCCGTATCGTGCTGGACGGGCCGCACCTCAATGCGGTGGGCCCGGACGCGCACCGCGAGCTAGCCGACATCTGGCCGGTGATCGGCCTCGACGAGTCGGTGCGCGCCGTGGTGATTCGCGGCGCCGGTGAGCGGGCCTTCTCTGCAGGAGGCAGCTTCGATCTCGTCGAGAACATGATCGGCGACTACTCGTCGCGGACCCGGGTGATGCGCGAGGCACGAGACCTGGTGCGCAACATCATCGAGGTGCCGCAGCCGATCATTTCCGCGATCAACGGACCAGCTGCCGGTGCCGGTCTGGTCGCCGCTCTGCTGGCCGACATCTCGGTCGCGGGCCGTCGCGCCAAGATCGTCGACGGTCACGTCCGGCTCGGTGTCGCCGCCGGTGACCACGCCGCCATCTGCTGGCCGCTGCTGACGAGCATGGCGAAGGCCAAGTACCACCTGCTCACCAACGAGGTGCTCACCGGCGAGGAGGCGGAGCGGATCGGCATGGTCTCGCTGTGCGTCGACGACGACCAGGTGCAGGACCGGGCGATGGAGATCGCGCGGAAGCTGACCGCCGGCTCGCGGACCGGTATCCAGGGCACCAAGATGGCACTCAACGGCTGGTACCGGCAGGCGATGCCGATCTTCGACGCCTCGTTGGGACTGGAGTTCTACGGCTTCGGTGGCCCCGACGTGGTCGAGGGCGTGTCCTCGCACCGGGAGAAGCGGGAGCCGAAGTTCTCGTGAGCGGAACCGAACAGGAAAGGCAGGGCCCGCTCGCGGGCATCACCGTCGTCGGTCTGGAGCAGGCGATCTCGGCGCCGCTGTGCACGCGCCATCTCGCGGACCTCGGGGCTCGGGTGATCAAGGTGGAGGCGCCGGGCTTCGGCGATTCGACCCGCGCGTACGACTCCGTGGTCGGTGGGATGTCGGCGCACTTCACCTGGCTCAACCACGGCAAGGAGTCGGCGACGCTGGACCTCAAGTCGGCCGCCGACGTGGGGATTTTCCGGAACATCCTCTACACGGCCGACGTCGTGGTCAGCAATCTCGCCCCGGGCGCGCTCGATCGGCTGGGGATCGGGACCGCTGAGCTTTCGCGTTGCTATCCGCGTCTGATCGTGGTGGACATCTCCGGTTACGGGAAGGGTGGTCCCCTCGACCACAAGCGGGCGTACGACCTGCTCATCCAGGCTGAGGGCGGGTCCTGCAGCATCACCGGCGCACCGGGGCATCCGGCCAAGCCGGGCATTCCGGTGGCCGACGTCGGTACCGCGTTGTACGCGTATTCCGCGGTGCTGGCCGCGCTGTACGACCGGGAGCGGACCGGCCGGGGAGCGGTCATCCCGATCGCCATGCTCGACACCGTCGCCGAGATGATGGGGTTCGCCCTCAACCAGGTGATCCACGCCGGTACCGAGCCGGTGCCCGTCGGTATGGGCTCACCGATGATCGCACCCTACGGCGCGTACCCGACCTCCGACGGCCAGACCGCGGTGCTCGGGACCACCAACGACCGGGAGTGGCGTCGCCTGGCCGAGATGATCGGCAGGCCTGAGCTCGCCGACGAGCCGCGTTACGCGCACAACGACACTCGCGTCGAGGCGCGTGACGAATTGGACGCGGTCGTGGGCGCGTGGTGCGCGGAGCACACGCTGGCGGAGATCCAGAAGACGGCCGACTCGGCGGGCATCGGCAACGCGCGGCTCAACAGCGTGCGCGACCTGGCCGAGCACCCGCAGCTGATCGAGCGCGGCCGGTGGCGCGAGGTGGGGACGCCGTCCGGCCCGGTGCCGGCGCTGCTGCCGCCGGCGGTGGCCGACGGGTGGCCGGTGCGCAGCGGATCGGTGCCCGCACTGGGTGCGCACACCGACTCGGTCCGTGCAGAGTTCGGCCGCTAAAGACGAAGGCGAATACAGATGAGAAGGACAGTGGACGATATGCAACACAAGCCGCTCGAAGGTATCCGGGTCATGGAGCTCGGCGGATACATTTCATTACCCTTCGGTACATCGCTTCTGTGCGCACTCGGTGCCGAAGTGGTCAAGATCGAACGGCCGATTGTAGGAGACGACTTCCGGCGCCGGCAGAATGACGAAAGTCCATACTTTCGCCAGTACAACGCCGGCAAACGTAGTCTGTCGGTCGATCTGAAGTCGGACGAGGGCGTCGCACTGGTGAAGGCGCTGGTTCCTCGATTCGACGTTGTGCTCGAGAATATGCGCCCGGGCAAGGTCGCAGCGATGGGGCTCGGGCCGGAGGAGTGCCAGGTCCTACGTCCCGACATCGTGTACGGCTCCGTGACCGGATTCGGATCCAGTGGCCCCCTGGCGGCGCGCCCCGCCTACGACACGATCGGCCACGCTTTCGGCGGCCTGTATTCACTGTTCAGTGACGAGGGGCATCCGCAGCTGGCCGGTGGGCTGAGCGCCGACCTCATCACCGGACTGACCACCGCTGCCGGAGTCCTCGCCGCGCTCGTCGGACGCCTGAAGACCGGCCATCCGCAGCGGATGGAAACCTCCATCATGGAGGCCGTCAGCACGCTCACCATCGACGGCATCACACAAGCCTTCGAGCTCGGTCACGACCCCACCCGCAGGAGCCGCCACCCTCAGGCCCAGAACTTCTGTGCGCCGACGTCAACGGGCGAGTACCTGGCGGTGCACATGTCGTCGTCGCAGAAGTTCTGGCATTCGCTGTGCCGGGCGCTGGACCGCATGGACCTGGCCGAAGACCCTCGGTTCGCCGAGTACCGGGCACGCGAATCGAACTACTTCGAGCTGGTGCCCATCGTCGAGACGGAATTCGCATCCAAACCGAAAGCGCATTGGGAGCGGGTACTGACGGAAGAGGACGTTCCATTCGCCCCCGTGCTCTCGATGACCGACTATGTGGAGCACGAACAGGTGCAGCATCTGAATCTCATCGACCGACAGCCCGATGGCCTGGCGCTCGTCCGTCCGCCGTGGACCTTCGACGGAGAGAGGCCCGAGCGGAGCGGCCATGCTCCCAAGGTCGGCTCCGACACCCGCGTCCTGGCACTCGAAGTGATCGACGACGAACAGCTCGAGAAGCTGCTCGCAGTCGGTGTGCTCTACGCCGACGAATCTTAATTTCCGACAACGTAATCCAGGAGTTTCTCATGAAGCCGTACCGTTCCATGCTGTTCGTACCCGGCCACAAGTCGGCCTGGGCCGACAAGGGCCTCGCTTCCGGCGCCGACGCTCTGATTCTCGACCTCGAGGACTCGGTGCCCGCCGCCGACAAGGACGAAGCCCGCCAAACTGTTGCCGCGACCATCGACAGGTTGCACGCCGAGGGTGTTCGCGCCGACGTGTGGGTGCGGCCCAATGCATTCGTGACCGGGATCCAGGGCAGTGACCTCGAGGCGGTGATCCGGCCGGGGCTGACCGGTCTGTTCCTTCCCAAGGTGTTCGACGCCGAGGAACTTGTGCGGATCGACGCCGTGGTGTCGCACATCGAGGCCCGGGAGGGGCTCGAGGCGGGCAGCGTGGGCCTCATCGTGAGCTACGAGACGGCGGTAGCCATGGCGCATTGCGAGGAGATCGCGGCGGCCAGCCCCCGCATCTCGAGCCTCCTGGGCGCCACCGGCCCGAACGCCGATGTCGGCCGCGAACTCGGATTCGAGTTCACACCGGCAGGTCTGGAGACGCTCTACCTGCGCAGCCGTCTGGTGCTTGCTGCCCGGGCGGCCGGATTGCATCATCCTGTGGCCGGTGTGTGGCAGGACATCAAGGATCTTGACGGTGCCCGGCAGTTCTTCTTGGACAACAAGCAACTCGGCTATCGCGGCATGGTGTGCATCCACCCCTCGCACGTCGCCATCGCCAACGACGTCTTCACACCGCCGCAAGATCAGGTCGATTTCTACCGCCGCATGATCGAGGCCTTCGAGACCGCCGAGGCTGCGGGAAGCGCCGCTGTCGACTTCGAAGGACAGCACATCGACATCGCACACGTGAAGACCGCTGAGGGCGTCATTGCCCAGGCCGAAGCTCTTTCCGCGAACGTATAGACCACACCGGGGTGTCCTGTCTCGTTGGATATGAGGCATGATCAGCGCGCTGAGGGCCGCTGAGCTGCAATGCCTGCCGATGCTCCCACCGCGGTCACCCCGCCACCCCTGTCGGGCTGACACGGGTGGCGCAATTCCTGCCCCCGATGCCGGCCCGTTCGACGGGCACTGCCCGTGGCGGGCGAGCCCATTCGAGGACGGATCACCATCATGCGGTCGTAAACTCAATATCCTCCCGGCGAGCACCGAGACCCACACCGGGTGGAAACCGCCGCGGGCGGCCGGTGCGCCCGACGGTCGGGCACCGGTGGTGTCGGGCGGGGATGCGCTGGGCGCCCCTGGCGGTCGCCTCTAGGGGTGGACGCCGGTGTGCGGGAGGGGTCGCTCTTCGGTGTCGTGTTCTACCTGTTGCTGGGTGCACCGTACGCCGATCGGCTCGTGATCGTGCTGCGCGGGTCCGGGCCTCGCTGCCCGACACCGGGTATCGGGTCTCCCGCGTGGACGCGGTCGGCCTGGCAACGGCGATCGACCCCACCCACGCCGCGACATGGACCGACGACGGGGCGGTAGCCCCAAATTCTGCGCGCGGGTCGACCTACACCGGGTCAGGCGCGCTCGTCCTGTGCGTGCTCGGCGACCCAGGCCGCGATCTGGGCTCGTGAGGTGAATCCGAGTTTGGTGAGGATGTGTTCCACGTGGCCCTGCGCGGTGCGTTGGGAGATCACGAGCCGGGTGGCGATGGCCTTGTTGGTGAGGCCCTGGGCGATGAGGTCGGCGACCTGCCGCTCACGTTTGGTCAGGCTCGGCGTGTGACCAGCGGGCGGTGCTACGGCCGGGGGGTGCTCGCCGAGGGCGTAGGCGACGGCCTCCTCGAACCCCAGGGCGGCACCCTCCCGGCGGGCGCTCTCGAAGGCTCGCTCACCGAGTGCCCGGCGGGCCAGCCGCTCGCAGTCCTCATGGTGTGCGAGCATGTTGTGGAACAGCACCGGGGTGCTGCCGAGGGATCGGCCCAGCGCCTCGGCGGCGCCGAGCAGGACGGCGGCGCGGTGTGCGCTGTTCTCGGCGCCGGCGGTCCATGCCAGGGCCTCCAGGGTCACGGCGGCGGCGAGCGGTTCGTCCACCAGCCGTGTCAGCCGCAGGCACTGTTCCAGTAACCGAACTGCTCGGCCGCGATCACCCTGTCGGAAGACCGCCACCCCCAGAGCCCACAGCGAGTACGACCGAAACACCGATTCCCCGTTGGCTTCGGTGATGGCCAGCACCTGCTGATGGCAGGTGATGGCCCGGGGAGCATCTCCCCGCAATTCGTACGCCACCCCGAGCATCATCAGAATCCACACCCGCTCCGACAGGTCGCCGCGGGCGCCGAACACCGTGAGGGCTTCCTCCAGGCGGGTGCAGGCGTGGGGAATATCGCCGCTATAGAGGGCCAGAAGTCCGTCGGCGTGGGCGACGCGCGCGTGAACCAGGGGGTCGGCAAACTGTTCGGCGAGGGCCCGCGCCTCCTCGACCCGCGCGGTTCCCGACGCGATCTCGCCCTGCAGTTCGGCCAGGACACTGTCGGCGTACAGTGCTTCGACTCGTGCCGCGGTCGGCTGCCCGGGCCGGTGGGCCAGGGCGCGTTCGAACCAGTGCCGTCCCTCGCTGAGCAGGCCGCGGGAGAGCCAGAACTGGAACAGGGCGACGGCGATCCGCAGCCCCGCGGTCGTGTCATCGCCGGGTTCGGACAGACAGAATTCCATCGCCTCGCGCAGGTTCGGTTGCTCCCGCTCGAGGCGCGCGATCCACTCCCGCTGCCGAGGACTGATCCACTGGGCCTGCGCCTGTGACACCAACTGCTGGTACCAGTCCCGATGCCGCCGACGCAGCACCGGGTGCTCGCCGGACTGCTCGGACTTTTCCCGGCCGTAGTCGCGCAGCGTCTCGAGCATCCGGAACCGCACCACCGGGCCGGCGTCCTCCCGGATCAGGATCGACTTGTCGACCAGCGAGGTCACTACATCAAGCACATCGTCCGGGGCCACGCCGTCGCCGCAGACGTCCTCTGCCGCGTCCAGTTCGACACTGCCGGCGAACACCGACAGCCGGGCCCACAGCTGCTGCTCGGCCGGGGTGCACAGGTCGTGGCTCCAGTCGATGGACAGCCGCAGCGTCTGTTGCCGGGTCGGCGCACCTCTGCTGCCGCGGGTGAGCAGCTCGTACCGGTGGGTCAGCCGCTGCAGGATCTGCTCGGGCGACATCGCCCGCAGCCGCGCCGCCGCCAACTCGATCGGCAGGGGAAGGCCGTCGAGCTGCCGGCAGATCCGGGCCACCGCGCCCCGGTTGTCCTCGGTGAGCTCGAATCCCGGCACGGCGGCGGCGGCCCGCTGCGCGAACAATCTCACCGCGTCGTACCGGGGCAGCCCCGCAAGTGACGGCTCGCGGTCCGGGTCGGGGACCGTCATCGGCGGCACCCGCAGTACCGCCTCCCCGCCGATGCCCAGGGGTTCGCGGCTGGTGGTCAGGATCCGCAGCTCCGGGCAGCTGCGCAGCAGCATCTCCACCAGTGCGGCAACCGCATCGACGACCTGCTCACAGTTGTCCAGCACGAGCAGCAGGTGCCGGGGGCCGAGGAACTCCGCAACCACGTCGTCGAGTGCTCGCGCGGACCGATCCCGTATCCCGAGGGCGGCGGCCACCATGTCCACCACCAACGATCCATCCTGCAACTCTCCCAGCTCGACCCACCGCACCCCGTCGCCGAACCCCTGCCGCGTGTCCGCGGCCACCCGCAGCGCCAGGCGCGTCTTCCCGACACCCCCGATCCCGGTCAACGTCACCAGACGCGAGACCGACAGCAGGTTCTGCGCCTCGGTCAGCTCCCGGCGCCGACCGACGAAACTGGTGAGCTCGAGCGGCAGCTGTCCGGCCGAACTCCCGACCGCGGGCAGCGCCGACGGCGCAGGCCGAGCCGGAGCGGTCCCCGCGGGCTGCGGGTGTACCCGCGTCGACTCCGGATCGGACGGTGCCGCTCCGGGTTCGGTGTGCAGGGCCATCTCGTCGACCGGGAGGCCATGAGCGAGTTGGATCCGGCGCAGTTCGTTACCGAACGCGGCGGCGGTGGCCGGACGCTGGCGCGGATCGGCGGCCATGGCCCGTTCGATGACCCCGGACACATCCTCGGGGATGCCCTGCTCGCGCAGGTCCGGGACCGGCTGGGTGGTGATCCGCAGGAACTGCGCGACCACGTGCTCACCGCTGTGGCGTTCGAACGCGGCGTGCCCGGTGACGGCGCAGAACAAGGTGGCGCCGAGACCGTAGATGTCCGAGGCGGTACTCGGCGGCTTGCCGCTCAGAACGTCGGGGGCGGTGAAGGCCGGTGACCCGGTGACGGTGCCGGTGCCGGTCTCGAAGCCGCCGGCGACGTGGGCGATCCCGAAGTCGGTCAGCGCCGGCTCCCCGTAATCGGTGAGCAGAATATTCCCGGGTTTGACGTCCCGGTGCAGGATGCCGAGACGGTGCGCGGTCTCGAGCGCGCCGGCCATCTTCACCCCGAGCCGGAGCGCTTCCTCCAACGGCAGCGGGCCGCGGCGGCGGATCCGCGCGTCAAGGGAGTCCTGCGGGTGGTATTGCATCACGATGTAGGGGCGGGCGCTGTCGGTGGTCCCGACGTGCAGGGCGCTCACGATATTCGGGTGGCCGGTCAGGCGGCCCATCGCCCGCTGTTCCCGGAAGAATCGTGCCCGGTTGTCCTCGTCCAGGTCGGCGGTGAGGATCTTGACCGCGACGGTGCGGTCCAGGGCGGGCTGGGTGCAGCGGTAGACGACACCGAAGCCGCCGCGCCCGATTTCGTGAGCGTCGTCGAATCCGGCCGTGCTGAGCTCCGCCGTGACCGCCGGGGCCACGTCACGCTGGGTCTCGAGAGGATCACCTGCGGCCATCGGAGTGTCCAATCGTCTGCGTCGCACCGAGGATTGTGGGCAGAGCACTGTGCTGGCAAGAACCGTGTGGATGCATCCATTCACCTCGGAACGACGTGCCCCCAGGATATCGCTGTCGGTGCCTGGCTGACCTTTCGCGCTGCTGTCGGCGCAGACCCGTCGGTTGATCGTGATCGCTGGTGTCGACGCAGGGACGACATGATGGACGAAGTTGAGCCATGCAGGCGACGTGAGGTGCGCGATGGACGCGGGGGCGACGGTTACTCGATCGATGGCGGTGGATCCACAGTCGTTACGACCGCGCTCTCGCCGGCGCCTCGATCGGTAACTGGCCCAGCCGTTCGGGCCAGCCGCAGCAAGGTGGAACGGCTGGTGTGCACTCCCAGCGTTGACGCGTTCTGGTCGACATGAGCACCCATCGGCCCGTCGATGTCCTGACGGACCGACGAGCCGGAACCGTGACCGGATGGCTGAAAAGCACCCGGGAACAGCCAACGTCGGGGAACTTCGTGCAGTTATTCCCTGACAAAAATGCGTCGCAAATGCGTCCACAGTCCACTGCACAACCTGGGAAAACTCCTGCTGATCGTGTAGCCGACTTCTGAAACTGACAGCCGGCCTACACCGCGCCGGAAGTGCTCGAAGGAGACGCACCGAGCCCAGCCGCCGACGTCTACAGCCTCGGCGCCACCCTCTTCAGCCTCCTGACCGGTCACGCTGCGTTCGAACGCCACAGCGGTGAGCAGGTGGTCGCGCAGTTCCTTCGGATCACCACCCAGCCGGTGCCCGACCTGCGCGAGCACGGAATCCCCGACGACGTGTCCGCGCTGATCGCCCGCGCGATGTCCCGGACGCCCGGTCAGCGCCCCGCCGGAGCCGCCGAGTTCGGAGAGGAACTACGAGAGCTCCAACGGAACCACGGAATCCCGGTCGACGAGATGGCCCTGCGCGCGGACCCCCGCGCACATCCGAAGGACCGGCGAGCCGGACCGGGTGATCCACATCGTCCGTCAGGTGCCACCCCGACCGGGAAACTTCCGCTGGAATTGTCCAGTTTCGTCGGCCGCCGACACGAGCTGACCGAAACGAAAAATCTGCTGGCCAGGACCCGGCTGGTCACCTTAACGGGGATCGGGGGTGTCGGCAAGACGCGGTTGGCCCTGCGGGCTGCCACGTGTGTGCAACGCGAGTACGACGACGGTGCATGGCTGGTCGAGCTGAGTGAACTGCACGACGAGACCTTGCTGGTCGACGCGGTGGCCAGCGCCCCGAGGGTCCAGCAGCACTCTGCGCGACCGTTGCGTGAGGTTCTGGTGACATACCTGACGACCCGCCAGCTCCTGCTTGTTCTCGATAACTGTGAACACCTAGTGGACGCCGCCGCGGAGCTGTCCGATGCCCTGCTGCGGGCATGTCCGCGGCTACGGGTGCTGGCCACCAGCCGTGAACCACTCGGTAGCGGCGGGGAGGCGGTGCTGCGGGTTCCGCCCTGGGCGTTCCCGATCCCGAGCGGCCGATCTCGCTACAGGGGTTGCCTCAATACGATGCGGTGACACTGTTCACCGAACGCGCCTCCGCCGCCGTGCCCGGGTTCGCCGTCACCGACGACAACGCGGCGGCGGTGGCCGGGATCTGCCACCGACTCGACGGATTGCCGCTGCCGATCGAGTTGGCCGCGGCCCGGCTGCGGGCGATGTCGCCCGAGCAAATCCTTGGGCGGTTGACAGACCGTTACACCCTCCTTACTCGCGGCAGCCGGGGTGCGCCGACGCGGCAACAGACCCTGCAGTGGTGTATCGACTGGAGCTACGAGTTGTGCACCGCCCCCGAACAGCGGTTATGGGAACGACTCTCGGTATTCGCGGGCAGCTTCGAACTCGATGCGGCGGAACAGGTCTGCGGGGTGGAACCGTCATCAGAAAACCTGTCGGACACGGTGATGTCCCTGGTGGACAAGTCGATCCTGATACGCGAGGACGCCGGTTCGGCGGTGCGGTTCCGGATACTCGAGACCCTCCGCGACTACGGCTACTCGAAACTCACCCGGACCGGCGAGGTCCAACTACTGAGGCGGCGGCACCGGGACTGGTATGAGGCGTTGGCCGGGGACGCGGAGGCGACGTGGATCAGCGCACGCCAGCTCGAGTGGATCGCCCGCCTGAAGCGGGAACAGTCGAACATCCGGGAAGCTCTCGAATTCAGCGTCGAGGACGACCCCGGTGCGGGGCTGCGCACCGCAGCGGCGCTCTTCGTGTTCTGGACCTCCCAAGGTCTCTACAGTGAGGGACGCCGCTGGCTGGACCGCCTCTTGGCCAGACACAGCCACTCTCCGAGCGTCGAAAGGATCAAGGCGCTCTACTGTGCGAGCGTAATGGCAGAAGCACAGGGCGATCTCCAGACGGCCGCCGACCTCGTCGAGCAGGGACGAACGCTCTCTGCGCAGACCAGCGATCCCACGATGAACGCCTTCGCGGCCTTCGCTGACGGGATGTCCGCCCTCTTCAGCGGTGATCCCAAGCGCGCATACCCTCACCTCGAAACCGCACTCGCAGAGTTCAGCGAACGCGGGGATCGAACGCACCAAGTCGGGGTTCTCTATCCCTTGGGGATGGCCTACGAATTGTGTGGAATGACACACCAGGCAATCGAATGCCATCAGCGGGTGTTGGCGTTGACCGACGAACACGGCGAGGAAATGTATCGGGCGCATTCGCTCTGGGCCCTGGGCATTGTTGTGTGGCAACAAGGGGAGACAGATCGTTCGGTGCACCTCGTCGAGGAGTCTTTGAAACTGGCCCGGCACGTGCACAGCCCCCGCGTCGCCACGGCATGCCTGGAGGCGTTGGCTTGGATCGCCTGCGACGTGCACGACGCACCACGAGCTGCAACTCTGATGGGAGCCGCGGCAGCGTTGGCGCGATCAATAGGAAGCGCACCTGTCGTACATTCCAAGCTGGTTGTACACCACCGGAACTGTGAACAGAAGATTCATCAGGACCTTGGGGACAAAGCCTTCCGAGCGGCCCATCGCAAGGGTGAACACCTCGACTTCGACGCGGCAACCACCTTTGCCCTCCACGAACAACCGCCGAGCACTGCCAGTCGTGTCAGCGGCACATCGGTCCGACTGACCAAGCGGGAATTCCAAGTCGCCGATCTGATCGCCGAAGGCCTGACCAATCAGGCAATCGCTACCCGCCTGGTGATCTCACCTCGTACGGCGCAAGGCCATGTCGAACACATCCTGGCGAAACTGGGATTCACCTCCCGCGCGCAGGTCGCGGCATGGGTCGTGGAACAAAGTCATGATTGAAATGGCATATGGCGCACTGCCGCCGTCATCAGGACGGGAGTGCTCTCCGGAGCGCTGATGTCGCTCACACGGTGTCGACAGCAACGGAGAGCCTCTCCCGCGGTGCTGTCACGCGGTGGGTGACAAGCGCGACGGACACCGCCGCACAGCCCAACGCGCCGAGGGCGAGGGCGGTGCTGATGCCGGTCGGGGTGGGATGCAGGTCCCGAGCGAGATGCGCGGCGAGCACGGCACCGGAGACGGCGCTGCCAAGAGACCCGCCGACGGTGCGGAGCACCTGGTTGAAGCTGACAGCACTGCCGAGTTCGGTGGCTGCGACGGTGCGTGCGATCAGGGCGGGCATGGCGGCGTACGTCATGCCAATCCCGGCCCCGAATCCGAACATGCCGACGAGGATCTCCCAGAGTGCGTCGTGCGCACACCACAACAGCACGGACGAAGTGGTCACGAGGCCAGAATCGAGAAGCAGAAGTGTCCGCATGCGACAGCGGTGCGCCAGAACCCGGACTAACTGGTTCGCCCCGACACTGGCCACCGAAAGGGGCAGCATCACGAATCCGGTCCAGAACAGGGGGCGTGCGATGCCGTAACCGGTGGTGTCGGGAGATTGAGCGATGAGACTGGCAACGGAGAGGCAGATGTACATGGCGGCGCCGAGGCCGGCAGCGGTGCCGTTGGCGACCAGCACATCCCTGTCGCGTAGTACGCGCAAGTTGATCAATGGATGGTTGATCCGCAGTTCGAGGAGTGCCCACGCAGCCAGGAGAATAATGGCGCCGACGGAGAATCCGACGGTCCACGGGGACGTCCATCCCCACCGCCCGCCCTCGCCGACCGTGACGAGCAGGCACGCCAACCCTGCTCCGACCAGCAGCGCTCCCCAGATGTCGAAGGGAACCGACAGAGCGTGCTCGTCGGGTCCGCCGGGGACGATGCGCCACACCACGGCGCCGGCGAGGAGGGTGAACAGGGCGGCGAACCAGAAGGCGAAGCGGAAACCGAGAAGGTCGCCGAGGATCCCGGTCAACGGGTACCCGACCCCGAGGCCGTTCGCGACGGTCACCGACAGGCTCGAGATGCCATACCGCATTTTGTCGTCGGTCAGGTACCGGCGCGCCAGGGCGATCGTCACCGGGACGATCCCGTAGGTCAATCCCTGCAACGCACGTCCGACCAGGAACACGATGAAATTGGGGGCCGCCGCGGCGACAATCGACCCGACGACCACGGTTGCCAGTGCCCCGAGCAACAGTCGCTTCTTATGGGGCCCATCGCTGAGCCGGCCCATGATCGGCGTCGCGATCGCCCCGACCAGAAGATTGACAGTGAGCATCCATTGCGCGGTGCTCACCTCGATGTCCATCTCGCCCGCGATCGTCGGAACCAGCAGCATCCCCAGTGAACTGACGATGGCACTGGTGAGCGCGGCGCTGATCAGCGCCGGTAGTAACCGCGAGCACGTGGCGGTTTCAGGCATCGAACACACCCTCAACGGGTGTCCCCAGGACCGGAACGGGGTCGGTGTGCGCGAGTAGGCATCGACGAAGACGGATGCGTCGCTCGCCCTGCGACGTCCACAGATTCCGAGTTGCCAGAGTCACTCGTGTACGCACTGGGTCGGTTGTCTGTCCCATCGACTCCACTTACGCGCAGCCCGCAATTCCCTCGGATTGAGGCCGCCCCAGATGCCGTGCTGCTCCCCGAAATGGATTGCGCACTCTCGGCATTCAGTGATCACCGGGCATTGTCGGCAGATCGTCTTCGCGACCTGCTCCTGCCGCCGTTGCGAATGGTGATAGTCATCGCCCGAATAGAAGACCGCGATGTCCATCCCGCGGCAACGGGCGTGGAGCCGCCAGTCCTCCCGACCGACCGGTGTTGCGACGGTCATCGGATCAGAGTGCTTTCTTGGCTTCGCGGACGAGGCCGCCGCCGATGATCAGGCGCTGGATCTCGCTGGTGCCCTCGTACAGACGCAGCAGGCGCACCTCGCGATAGATCCGTTCCACCGGAACGTCTCGCATGTACCCGCTGCCGCCGTGGACCTGCACCGCGAGGTCGGCAACCTTGCCGGCCATCTCCGTGCAGTACAGCTTCGCCACGGACGGGGCGATCCGCCGGTCCTCACCACTGACGTACTTCTGCGCCGCGTCCCGCACCAGCGCGCGGCCCGCGGATACGCCCACCTGCTGATCGGCGAGCATGGCCTGCACCAGCTGAAAGTCACCGATCGGGGTGCCCCCCTGCTTCGTGACCGCCGCAAAGGCGACGGACTCGTCGAGCGCCCGCTGAGCACTACCGACGGCAAGGGCCGCGATGTGCACCCGGCCCCGGGCGAGGGACGTCATGGCGGCCCGGTAGCCGGCCTCCTCGCTGCCGCCGACCAGAGCGGATTCGGGGACGGTGACGTCGTCGAACGCCACCTCCGAGGTCCAGGCACCCTCCTGACCCATCTTCTTGTCCTTCGGCCCGACCACGACACCGGCGGTGTCGGCCGGAACGAGGAACACCGCGATTCCGGTGCCGGTCTCGTCGGCGGGACGGGTGCGCGCGAACACGACGAACAGATCAGCCAACGGCGCGTTGGTGATGAACCGCTTGGTGCCGTTGATCGTCCACGTGCCGTCTTTCAGAACGGCGCGGGTGGTCAGGCCCGCCGGGTTCGACCCGGCCTCCGGCTCGGTCAACGCGAACGACGCGACCACCTCACCCGATGCGATGCGCTCGAGCCATTCCGACTTCTGTTCGTCCGTACCGAAATTCACCAGCACCTGGCCGGCAATCCCGTTGTTGGTACCGAACATCGACCGCAACGCCAGGCTCGTGTACCCGAACTCCATGGCCAATTCCACGTCCTGCGTGAGGTCGAGACCGAGCCCACCCCACCGCTGCGGAATGGCGTACCCGAACAGACCCATCTCCGCCGCAGTGCGGCGAATGTCGTCCGGAATCAGATCCTTTTCCGCGATTTCGTTTTCTCGAAGTATGACTTTCTTCTGAATAAAGTCCCGGGTTTGCGCGAGAATGTCATTGAAGTCTTCGTCACTCACTTCACGTTCAATCATGGAATGAATATCCGGCAAGGACTGCGGGAGTGTCAAGAGTGGTCTAAAGCACAGGAAAACCCCAGCTACATAGGATGTTCGACGCATAGGCTACGGGCAACCGTCGGTTAGCCGCAGCATCTTTGACATGGGCCGGATAATCCTCGGATAATCGTGGCGCCCGATTATTATCGGGCACATATCCGTAAGACTGAAAACCTTTTAGTTTGCCGCGGCAGGAGCAATTAACACTGAGGACCGGATAGGTCGATCCTCTGTGTCGGTGAGGGCAGTGCTGACATCCAGAAACAGATCATCAGCTGCGGGGATGTTGCGGACCTGGAACTGACGAGCACACATACCGAGGAAGGAAGAATTCATGACACTTCTCGAGGGACGGGTCGCCGTCGTCACGGGCGCGGCCCAGGGCATCGGTTTCGAGATGGCCCGGAAGTTCGCGAGTGAGGGCGCGTCGGTCGTTCTCGGCGACATGCACGCCGAGAACGTCAAGGCCGCCGCCGGAAAGCTGGAGGCCGACGGATTCCAGGCGGTCGCGGTCGCGTGCGACGTGACCGAGCCGGACCAGATGGAGAACCTGGGCAAGACGGCGCTCGACACGTTCGGCGCCATGGACGTGTGGGTCAACAACGCCGGCATCACCCGCGACGCGACGCTGCGCAAGATGTCCCTCGCCGATTTCCGCTCCGTCATCGACGTGCACCTGCAGGGCGCGTGGCTGGGCACCCAGATCGCCTCCATCGCGATGCGCGAGGCCGGCAAGGGCTCGATCGTGAACATCTCGTCGATCTCGGGCAAGGTCGGCATGGTCGGGCAGACCAACTACAGCGCCGCGAAGGCCGGCATGGTGGGCCTGACCAAGGCGGCCGCGAAGGAGGTCGCCCACCTCGGCGTCCGGGTCAACGCGATCCAGCCCGGCGTGGTGAACACCGACATGATCCGTGCCCTGCGCGCCGACATCATCGAGGCGAAGCTCAAGGAGGTCCCGATGGGCCGCGGCGCCGAACCCGAGGAGATCGCGAACGTGGCGCTGTTCCTCGCGTCCGATCTGTCCAGCTACATGACGGGCACCGTCCTCGAAGTCACCGGCGGACGCCACATCTGACAGTGGCCGTAAGTAATTCGAATCTTCTCATTGTGAAGGGACTTCCATGACCGGCACGACCGCCATCCGCAGGGCCGCACTCGTCTCACCGGTGCGCACCCCCGTAGGCCGATTCGGAGGCGCGTTGAAAGACGTCCCCGCTGTCACCCTTGCGACCACCGTAATCAAGGAGGTCGTTGCCCGCTCCGGCGTCGATCCCGACCGTATCGACGAGGTCGTCATCGGGCAGTCCTACGCGAGTTCCGAAGCACCGTGCATCGGACGCTGGGCGGCCGTCGACGCCGGCCTGCCGATCTCCGTCTCGGGAATCCAGACCGATCGCCGCTGCGGCACGGGCCTCCAAGCCCTCGTCACCGCCGCCATGATGGTGCAGACCGGCGCTGCCGACGTGGTGCTGGCCGGTGGCGTCGAGTCGATGAGCAACATCGAGCACTACACGACCGGCGCGCGATGGGGCACTCGCGCAGGCGGTCTGCACCTCTACGATCGGCTCGACCGGGGCCGCGAGCGGTCCCAGCCCGAATGGCGGTTCGGGAAGATCAGCGGCATGATCGAAACCGCCGAAAACGTCGCAAGTCGATCCGGCATCACCCGTGAGGAGTCCGACATCCTCGCTGCGAACAGTCACCTGCGGGCCCATGAGGCATGGGAAGCGGGGCTGTTCAAGGACGAAATCGTGGCGATCGAGGTACCGGAACGCAAGGGCACGAGCACCCTTTTCTCCCGGGACGAAGGGATCCGCCCCGACAGCACCGTCGACTCGCTGGGCAAGCTCCGATCCGTCACCTCCGGCGGCGTTGTCACCGCCGGCAATTCGAGCCAGCAGAACGACGCCGCCGCCGCGCTTTTGGTCGTCGCCGAGGACAAACTCGACGACTACGGTCTCGAGCCGATCGGGTTCCTCGAATCCTGGACCGCCGCCGGATGCGACCCCGCGACGATGGGTCTTGGACCGGTCCCGGCCACCCGCAAGCTCTTCGATCGCACCGGGCTCGGTTTCGACGACCTCGACCTTGTTGAGCTCAATGAGGCCTTCGCTTGCCAGGTACTCGGCGTCTTGAAGGAATGGGGTTGGGACGACCGGGAACGACTCAACGTGAACGGATCCGGGATCTCGCTCGGCCACCCGATCGGAGCGACAGGCGTGCGGATGACGACGACCGCCCTGCACGAGTTGCGGCGCCGCGGCGGCGGACGCGCCCTCGTGACGATGTGCATCGGTGGCGGTCAGGGAATGGCTGCGACGATCACCACGACCTAGTGGTGAAACAGCGCACTGTCCTTCGAACGAGAACGGAGAGAGACTGATGCGTGTCGCACATATCGACCATTTCGTCCTGACTGTTGCCGACATTCCCAGCACCGTCGAGTTCTACTCGACGGTGCTGGGAATGTCCGAACACCGGTACGGCGAGGATCGCCGGGCTTTGCTATTCGGTCGCAGCAAGATCAATCTGCATCAGCAGGGGTGCGAGGTGCAGCCGAATGCGCGGCATGCACAACCCGGCAGTGCGGACGTCTGCCTGATCGTCGACGAGTCCATCGAGGAGGTTCTCGGCGAACTTTCCGACAGGGGTGTATCGGTCGAAGTGGGTCCCGTCCAGCGAAACGGCGCGATGGGGCTGATGACCAGTGTGTATATCCGCGATCCGGACGGAAACCTGATTGAGCTGTCGAAGTACGAAACGCAGAGGTCGGACGAGGGTTAGTGCCGGTGCTTGGGCTCGCGGGTCAGCAGGAGACCCTCGACAGCCAACCTTCGGTAGGGCGTGAAGTGACCTGATGTCGTCGCCGGACGCGGCGGTACTCCGTGCTCAGGGAAGATTCACAAGACAAGACTGCTGCGGTGGGGTGCGGGCCCTCGCCGCATACGATGCAGTAAAACACCCGACACGTGCGGACGGCCACTTCGGGAGGACCACGATGAGTGCATCGGGCAAGCGATCGCTGCAGCGAGACCTGGGCGACCAACATGTCAGTCCCCTCGAGCTGTTCTTCGACCTGGTCTACGTTTTCGCGATCGGGCAGCTCTCGCACCACCTCCTCGACTACCTGACCTGGACTGGGCTGGTGGAGACTGTGGTCCTGTACCTGGCCGTATTTCTGGTGTGGGCGTACACCTCCTGGGCAGGCACGCTCACCGACCCGGAACAGTCGCCGGTCCGGATGATGCTGCTGGTGATCATGGTTCTCGGATTGTTCATGAACGTCGCGATCGCGGAAGCGTTCGGCGAGGCCGGGTGGTTGTTCGTCGCGGCATACCTGACTATCCAACTCGGCCGCACGATCTGGTTGTTGACCACCGGCCTTGGCGATGTCATGCACCGCCACTTCCAGCGCACCCTGGTGTGGCTGTTGGCTACCGCACCGTTGTGGATCGCCGGTGCGGTGATCGAAAACTCGTGGCGCCTCCTCCTGTGGAGCGGCGCCGCGGTTATCGATCTCGCCGGGCTACTGTCCGCGCACCCATTGCCCGGCAAACGCATCCACTCCGAGCGGGTCGACTTCGCGTCGGAACACCACTTCGAACGGACTCGCCTGTTCTTCATTATCGCGCTGGGTGAAACGGTGCTGACCACGGGCGCCGCTGTCGCCGGTGCACCGATGGGGCCGATGACTCTGTTCACCGGGGCCGTCGCGGTGATCGGAACCATAGCGCTGTGGTGGGCGTATTTCCGTCGGTCCGAGCGCGCCGCCGTGAGCCAGGCAGTCACCAATCGCGACCCGGTCAGGATCGGCCACCATGCCACCAACGCTCTGCTGGTGATGGTCGCGGGCCTGCTCGCGATCGCCGTCGGGGACGAGTTGGTGATCGCACATCCGACGGGCCATACCAACGCGGCCACGAACGCGCTGCTGTTCGGTGGTCCATTTCTCTTCTTTGCCGCGCAATCCTGGTACATGCGGATGGTGATGAACGACGTCCCGGTGTCGCGGCCGATCGCGCTGGTGTCATTGGTCGTGCTCGCTGTCGCAACCCTTCCGGGACCGACTTATGCCGCGGCGTGCGCCGCGGCCGCGGTAGTGCTCGGCGTGGCTTTCGCCGACGGCAGACGCGCCGCGGTGGAGGAGGCGAGTGGGGAGACCGTCCCTGACACGTGAGACGGTCCTCCTTCATCGTCGTGACGTGCGACGCGGGGTCCGGCATCCCCGGCCGACTGCGGTGTCGGAACGGCCGTCAGGGTTTGATCTTCAGCACTTCGGGAAGTTGGTCGTTGTCCGCCCCGATGTCCCGGGCCGCGTGCAAGGGCGGCGGACGGCGGCCGTCGAACGACAGGGGCAGACCGACCGTTCCGATCTCGTCGTCCGACGGCGCGCCGATGATCCCGAGCGCATGGGTGTGCTCGTGGGCGACGACTTCGGCGGTGGTCTGGATGGGTGCCGCCGGAATGCCCGCTGCCTGCAGCAGTTCCTGCCAGTGGGCACGTGATTCCTTCACCAGTTGCTCACCGATCAGCCGGTCGATCTCGGCCCGGTTCTGCAACCGCCCAGCGTTGGTGGCGAACCGATCGTCGGCCGACCACTCCGGATGTCCCAGCGCGGCGCAGAGGCGAGCAAACAGCGGGTCGTTGGCGCAACTCACGATCAGATCGCCGTCGCTGGTCGAGTACGCGCGGTGCGGGACGATGAAAGCGACACCCGACCCGTGGCGACCCCCGGGTTCGCCGTCGGCGTTGTAGTTCGCCACACCGATCGACATCCACGCCATGGCGGTCTCGAGGAGCGACGCGTTGACCGTCGCACCGGCGTGTTTCACCTGACGGCGATGCAGCGCCGACAGGATGCCGATCACCGCCCACATCGCCGACCCGAAGTCGATGATGGACACCCCTGCCCGCACCGGGGGCTGTCCCTCCTCGCCCGTGATGCTCATGATTCCGGAGAATGCCTGCATCAGCGGGTCGTATCCGGGGAGTGCGTTCAGCGGACCCACATGTCCGAACGCGCCGATCTCGCAATAGATCAACTCCGGCTTGGTCACCCGGAGGCTGTCGGCGTCCAGCCCGTACTTCGCGCTGGAACCCGGCCGGAGATTGTGGATGAAGACGTCCGCGCGTTCGGCGATCAGCGTGTGCAGCGCCTTCAGCTGATCTCGATCCTTGATGTCGATGCTGATGCAACGCTTACCGCGATTGAGCGCATGGAACGCGGCGCCGCTGCCCTTCCATGTGCTCGGCCCCCAGCCGCGGGCGGAGTCGCCCGTCGGACGCTCCACCTTCCACACCTCGGCGCCGAGTTCCGCGAGGATCTTCCCACTGAACGGTGCCGAGGCACTGTCGCCCAGCTCGACCACGACAACTCCCGATAACGGCAGATCACGCTGCATCGTCTTCCTCCTTGGTGGTCAGCCGGCCGAATGCGCGGCGCGCACGTCGGGTGTGTACGTGGCGCCGGAATTCAGCAGCTCGTCAATTTCACCGCGATCGAAACCGGCTTCGGTGAGCAACTGCACCGAGTGTTCGCCGAGGCGCGGCGCCGGGTACCGCAGGTCCGGCTGACTCTCGCTCCACTGTTGCGGAATCGCCATCGTCTTCAGCGGGCCTTCCGAGGGGTGGTCCTGGTCGACGAAGAAGCCGACCTCCCTCATGTGTGGATCGTCCAGCAACGATTCCGGGGTGTTCATCTCGATGACCGGAATATCCGCTTCGGTCAGGAGCTTCATCCATTCCGCGGTCGTCTTCGTTTCGAACACCTGCCCTAGGAACTCGTACAGGATGCCGATGTTCTGGGTCCGTCCGTTGATGTCGGCGAAACGCGGGTCCTCGACCATCTCCGGGTGCCCGGAGATTTCGAAGAAGCGCTGCCAATGCTTGTCGACGTAGACGTTCACCCCGAGGTAGCCGCCGTCGAGCGTCCGATACGGGCGGCGGTCCGGGTTCATCATCCGGCCGTACCCCCAATCGCCGATCGGCGGATCGAACGTGTGCCCGTACAGGTGGTCGCCCATGACGAAATGCGCGAACGTCTCGAACATCGGTACCTGGACTTCCTGACCCACACCAGTCTTCTCGCGCCGGAACAGTGCCATCGACACGGCCGTGCTCGCAGCCATACCGACGACGCGGTCTGCAATGGCGGTGGCCACATAGGTCGGCGGACCTGCCTTACGGCTCTGGAGTACCGGCATACCGACCGCTGCCTGGATCAGGTCGTCGTATGCCGGCCGGTCGGCGTAGGGGCCGTTCTGGCCGAACCCGAAACAGCCGCAGTAGATGATCCGCGGATTGATCGCGCGGGCGTCGTCGTAGCTCAACCCCAGCCTGGCCATCGCTTGTGGCCGCAAGCTGTACAGCAGCACGTCGGCGGAACCAATCATCCGCTCGAGTGCGGCGCTGCCGCCGGCGGACTTGAGATCGAGGACGAGGCTGCGCTTGTTGCGGTTGAGGTGCAGGAAGATCGCGCTCATCCCGCGGTTGCGGGACGGGCCGACACCGCGAGTCGTATCGCCGGTGTGTGACTCGATCTTCCAGACATCGGCGCCCATGTCGGCGAGCAGGAGCGACGCGTACGGGCCCATGAAGTTCGATGTCAGGTCCAGGATGCGCACACCCTCCAATGGTCCGGTCATGTCACTGCTCCTACTGGTGGTCCGTCATGTGAATACGGGGAGTTTCTGATCCCCACGTTGTACGAAACGCGTCGTGATCGGCCTTCCGATCGCGGCGGCGTCGGGTTCGCCGTCGATTTGTGCGAACACGGTGTAGCCGTCGGCCAACTGCACGAAGCCGGCCGTGTACGGCACGATCGTGGTCCAGACGGGGCGTCGGTCCACGCATGACCGTGCTGTACGAGTAGATCGTCCCGCTCCCGGTCGATTGTGTCCACGACTATGCCGCGACCTACGGCGACGACAGCACCATCTGGCGGTCGATCTCGCCGAACATCGCCTTCGCCGCGCGGGGGATGATGCACCCCCAGCGCTGGTTCGCGACGGCGACGTCCGCGAGACGACATACTTAGCTCTTCGCGCGCTCGGTAGGCAGCGACGCGCCGACCAGGGCCTCGAGATCCTCGCGCTTGCGCAGCATCAATAGGCTCCATTCGCTCTTCTGGCACACGTCGCCGTTCTGGTTGAGCGCCTTCATCAGCAGCGTGATGACGCCGTATTTGTCGTCCTTGTCCTTCTTCGCGAGGACCTCGGCGGTGACGTAGATGGTGTCGTTGATGTGCACCGGCGTGAGATACCGAAGGTTGTTGATCCCGTAGTTCGCCTGGATCGGCGGACCGAAGGTGATCAGGCCGGTCATGATGGAGTAGGTCAGCGACCCCTGTACCAGGCGCTCACCGAAACGGGTCTGGGCCGCGTAGTGGACGTTCGAGTGGATCTCGATCCAGTTCCCGGTCAGCGCGCAGTAGTTGACCACGTCGGTCTCGGTGATGGTGCGACCACCGCTGCGAAACACCGTGCCGACCTCGATCTCGTCGAGCGGCATGTCGATGCGGTTGTTGATGGTTACGGGATTCGTCGTTGTCATCGCTGCTTCCTTGGGACGTGAAGGGTGATCGGGGGAGACTCAGGCGTTGGTCAGCTTCATCGACTTGGCGATGATCGTGCGCTGGATCTGCGAAGTGCCGCCGCCGATCGTGCACTGGATCGACTCGCGCAGGTAGCGCTCCATGTCGCCCTCGGGCAGGTTGGCGTAGCCGCCCAGAATCTGCATGCCGTCGAGCGCACACTGCTTGAGGGTCTCCGACGCGTACAGCTTGGCCATCGAGGTCTCGCGGGCGGCGGGGGTGCCCTCGGCTTTGATCGCGGCGGCCCGGTAGCAGAGCAGACGAGCAGCGTCGACGCGGGTCTGGTTCTCCGCCAGCATGTGCTTGAGGACCTGGAACTCACGGATCGGCTTGCCGAACTGAGTGCGCTGGTGCGCATACCGGTTGGCGTTGTTGACCGCCTCCTGCGCGTTTCCGGTGTAAGCGGCTGCGACGGCGCAACGCTCCAGTTCGAGGTGGTCGGTGATGACCTTCCAGCCCTGGCCCTCTTCGCCCAGCAGCGCGTCGCCGGGAACCCGGACCTCGTCGAGGAAGATCTCGGTGGTGCCGGTCGCGTGCCGCGACAGGGTCGGCAGCTTGTTGATGACGAGTCCCGGGGTGTCATTCGGGATCAGCAGCACCGACAGGCCCTTGTGCTTGTCGGAGGTGTCGGTGCGAACCAGCATCGCGATGACCGTGTTGTCAGCCGCTGCACCTGAGCACCAGAGCTTGGAGCCCGTAATCACCCAGTCGCCGTTTTCGTCGCGGCGGGCGCGGGTCTTGGTGTTGGCGGCGTCCGAACCGGCGTCGGGCTCGGAGATCGAGACCGAAAAGCGAATGTCACCGTCGATGAACGGCTTGACGTAGCGGTCCTGCTGCTCCTTGGTGCCGAACTTCAGAATGTTCATGGCGGTGAAGGTCGGAACGAGTACCGAGCACGCGAAGTCGAATCCGAACTTGCCGAGTCCCTCTGCCATCAGCGAGTAGTCGAAGATGTCGCCGCCGGAGCCGCCCAACTCCTCGGGGAACAGGATGCCGAGCCAGCCCTGCTTGGCGATCTTCTCGTATGCCTCGTACGGGTACAGGCGATTTTCGTCGCAATGCCGGACGTACTCGACGGTGATTTCGTTGTCCATGAAATCGTTCACGACGTCGAGCCAGGCGGTCTGAGATTCGTTGAGGAAGTTCGAATTCATATTTCTTCTCTCCAGATCGGAAGGAATGGTGCCCGTATTTCGGTTGCACCGCTTGAATAAATGCTAGAACTGCACGGCTGTCGAACCTAGTGATTCTTTTCGAATCAATGATTCGACGAATGTGAATCCTGTTGTGAGGCGCAGCCGAGGGTCAGGTGATTGCGCCCGCTGCGCGGAGCGCGGCGAGTTGTTCGGTGGTGAAACCCCAGTCGCCTAGAACGTCGTCGGTGTGCTGTCCGGGCGCGGCGGGCGGGCACTGGATCGCGCTCGGAGTGCGGCTGAACCGAGGCGCAGGCGCCGGTTGCACTACGCCGTCGACCTCGGTGAACGTGCCGCGCGCAACGAGGTGCTTGTACTGCGGTGCCTCGGTCAACGACAACACCGGCGCCCAGCACGCGTCCTCCCCTTCGGCAACGGCGCACCATTCGTCGCGGGTGCGGGTCCGGAACACTGCGGCGAACCGTTCCTGTATCTCCGGCCAGCGGGTCCGGTCGTGCTGATCGGGCATGTCGGATTCATTCAGTCCCAGAAGGCGAAGAGTGTTGCGCCAGAATCGGGTTTCGTTACAGGCGACACTGAGCCAGCGTCCGTCCGAGGTTTCGTACACGTGGTACCAGGGCGCGCCCGAATCGAGCCGATTGGCTCCGCGTTCGTCGCGCCAGTATCCGGCGGCGTGAAGGCCGTAGAACAGGGTCATCAACGACGCCGACCCGTCCACCATCGCTGCATCGACCACCTGTCCACGGCCGGACAGTCGGCTCTCGAGAAGGGCCGCAACCACTCCCAGCGCCAGATACAGTGAACCGCCGCCGAAGTCGCCTGCAAGGTTGAGCGGTAGCGTCGGTGGTCCATCCTTGGCCCCGATCGCGTGAAGCACGCCGGTCACGGAGATGTAATTGGCGTCGTGACCTGCTGCCTGTGCCAGCGGGCCGTCTTGCCCCCAACCCGTCATCCGCCCGTACACCAGTGCCGGATTCGCGGCGAGACAGTCGCCCGGGCCGATTCCCAGCTTCTCAACCACGCCGGGACGGAAACCCTCCACCAGCACATCGGCCCGACGTACGAGGTCGAGGATCGCAGCAGCGGCCGCCTCGTTCTTCAGATCCATTGCCGCACTGCGGCGTCCGCGATTGAGAAGATTGAATCGCGGATCCACCGGCGCGCCGCCGTCGTAGCCCGGCGGCCGGTCGATCCGGATGATGTCCGCCCCCAGGTCGGACAGGAGCATGCAGGAGAACGGAACGGGCCCGACGCCGCCCAGTTCCACGATCTTGACGCCCTCGAGCGGGCCACGGGATTTCTTCATATTTCGGCTCCAATCGACCACCTCGAGTCTATTGCTCGCCTGTGTCGGTTCCAATTGAAGAAACGTGAAGTGTCGATTCGAACGGATCGAATTCCGTCGATCCATTTCACCAATTCTATGCCGCCATTGACGAATTCGACTGAACAGTGACAGCATTCACGGAGGCAGTATTTCTACCCGTGCTGCGGCGGCTGTCCGCGCACGAAGACAACGGCGCCGTGTCGGCAATGGTCGACACCGTGCGCATTCTGCCGGTTGAGGTCATCGAACGTACGCCGGTGATCACCGGCGCTCACCAGCAGGATCGTCACCAAGAGGAGTGGATGCACTATGAGAACACCGAATGATCGCGTCAGTGCGGGCAGGGCGGTGTCCGATTCCAGCGCGCGGGCGGTGCGCTCATGCTGACCAGGGGCGCTGTCCTGCGGCAGTCGCCGGGCACCTACGAGGTGGTAGAGCTCGCGGTAGATGATCCCCGGCCTGGGGAGATCCGGGTCAAGATGGCCGCCACCGGCCTCTGCCACTCCGACGACCACTTCGCGACCGGTGACCAGCAACCGGGGATCCTCCCGATAGCGGGTGGCCACGAAGGCTCGGGGATCGTCGAGGCAGTGGGACCGGGCACCACAGGCTTTGTCGAGGGCGACCACGTGGTCTTCTCCTTCCTCCCGGTGTGCGGTCGCTGCCGATGGTGCGCCACCGGTCATCAGAACCTGTGCGATCTCGGCCGCTTCCTCGCCACCGGTGCCCGCTTCGACGATCCGGGCTCGTTCAGACTCTCCCTCGACGGTGCGCCGGTCGGACAGCTCGCCGGTCTGGGAACATTCTGCGAATACGTGACCGTCTCGACGGCATCGGCGATCAAGATCGATCCCTCGATCCCGCTGGACGTCGCGTGCCTGACCGGGTGCAGCGTGGGGACCGGCTGGGGTGCGGCGGTCAACTCCGCACAGATCAGGCCCGGACACGTCGTCATCGTGATGGGCATCGGCGGGATCGGGATCAATGCCGTCCAGGGCGCCGCACACGCCGGCGCGGGCGCCGTCATCGCCGTCGACCCGGTCGAGTTCAAACGCGAATCGGCGTTGAAACTCGGGGCCACCCATGCCGTCGCCGACATCGAGGAGGCCACCGAGGTGGCCCGGTCGATGACCAACGGTCAGGGCGCCGACGCCACCATTGTCACCGTCGGCGTCACCAGCGGACATCATGTGGGACAGGGTCTGCAGTCCGTCCGCAAGGCTGGTACGTGTGTGGCGGTCGGGCTCGGTGACGTCGCGGTGAAAGACGGTGACATCAACCTGCACGAGCTCGTCCTGTACCAGAAGCGGCTGCAGGGCTCCCTGTTCGGGGCCAGCTGCCCCACCGCGGACATCCCGGCACAGTTGCAGATGTATCAGCGCGGGCAGCTTCGGCTCGACGAGCTCGTGACCACCCGCTACTCCCTCGACGACATCAACGTCGGCTTCGACGACATGAAGGCCGGACGCAATCTGCGTGGAGTCGTGGTCTTCGATTCCTGAAACCGGCGGGTAGGGGGCGGACGCGCGACGCGCGTCCGCCCCCTACCCGTTCGGGATGGGTCAGGCCACCGTCGAGGGGAATGCGGCGGCCGGTCGATCTGAACGCTAGAACTCGAAGACACCCTTGCCGTCGCTCTGCTGCGCGAACCATTCGTACGCCTCCACACCCTGATCCAGGGACCAGGTATGGGTGTAGATGTCGTCGATGGGGAGATTCCGTGCGGCGATGAACTCGGCGCACCGCAGTTGCTCGATCGTGGACATCGTCCACGACGTCATCAACGTCCATTGCTTCTTGTAGTGAGCTTGCACGTCGAACTCGATATGCCCGGGCAGGCCGAGGAAGCATGCGCGGCCCCAGGGGGCGAGTACTGCGAGAGCATCATCGTTCGCCTTGCCCGAAGTCTCCAGAATCAGCGGTGCGCCGCGACCTTCCGTGAGGTCCGTGATCGTCCCGACGACGTCGGAAGACCGCGAGTTGATGGTCGAGGTCGCGCCGAAACTCTTGGCGCGCTGTAATCGTTTGTCATCGATGTCCACGGCAATGACGGTCGCGCCCAGCGCCGACGCGAGCATCGTGCCCGACAGACCGACGGGGCCTTGGCCGAATACCACTATCGTTTCTCCGGCTACATTGCCGAGTCGTTGCAGGCCACCCCACGCCGTGCCGGTTCCACACCCGATCGCTGCCCCGGCCTTGTAGCTCAACGTGTCCGGAAGCGGTAGAAGAGTGCGAGCAGGCACTTTGAGGAACGGGGCGTGCCCACCGTTCGCGGAGATTCCCATGACCTTCGAGGGTTCGCGCTCGCACATCTGCGGCCAGCCGGAGCGGCAGGCGGGACACGCATCGCAGCCCCAGTAGTGATGAATCATCACTCGATCGCCGACGCGCGCCATCATCGGCGTCACGCCGTCACCGACGGCGTGGACGTCCCCGCACGGTTCGTGGCCCTGGACGATGTCGGTTCCGACAGCTATCGCGCCCCGACGGAACAGGAGGTCGCTTCCGCACATGCCCGAGGCTCGGACCCGGACGACGACCTCGCCGGGCCCCGGTACAGGGTCGTCGAACTCTCTGATGACAGTGGTGTCGTCGCCCGGAAAGGCAATTGCACGCATCGTGATCAATCCTCCGTGTTCTCGAAATAGTTGGGGAACTGCGCGGTGAGGCCGATGACCGTCGTGCGGGTCTCCATATACGGGGCGAGGGCGTCGATGCCGTTCTCCCGCCCCCAGCCACTCGCCTTGAATCCGCCGTACGGAAGCGACCAGCGCACGAACGAGTAGGTGTTGACCCACACCGATCCGGCTTCGATCCGGTTCGAGACCCGATGTGCGCGACCGATGTTGCCCGTCCACAGCCCGGCGGTCAGCCCGTAGGTGGTGTCGTTCGCGATTGCTACAGCTTCGTCTTCGTCGTCGAACGGGATGAGCGCGACAACCGGTCCGAAGATCTCCTCCCGTGCCACCCGCATGTCGTTGGAGACATTGGCGAAAACGGTGGGCTGAACGAAGTATCCGGGTGCCAGTTCGTCGGTGAGGATCCGTTCGCCTCCGGCGATCAGTTCTGCTCCGTCGTTCTGGCCGATCTTCACGTACGACAGGGTTTTGTTCAGTTGTTCCTCGTGCGCCTGCGGTCCCATGCGTGCGGTCTCGTCGGCCGGCATGCCGACACGTACCTGGGCGGCCCGGGTGCGGAAGGTGTCCACAGCGCGGTCATATATCGATCGCTCTACCAGCACCCTCGACCCGAGCGCGCAGCTCTGCCCGCACAACCGCCAAGCCGAGGCGGTGGCCGCATTGAGCGCCTGATCGAAGTCGGCGTCGCCGAAGATGATGTGCGGCGCCTTGCCGCCGAGTTCGAACGTGAATCGCTTGAGGTTGTCGGCGCCGTCGGCCACCATTCGCCGGCCGGTGTCGGTCGAGCCGGTGAACGAGACCTTGCCGACGTCGGGGTGAGCGACCAGGCGCGCACCGGCCGTGCGACCGTAACCGGGGACGACGTTGAGGACACCCGGTGGGAACCCCGCCTTCTCCGCGAGTTGCGCTAGGACGAGTGCGGACACCGGAGTCTGTTCGGCGGGCTTGAGGACGACCGTACAACCTGCAGCGAGGGCGGGCCCGATCTTCGTGCACGTGGTCAGCAACGGCGCGTTCCAGGGCACGATTGCACCCACCACACCGATCGGCACCATAGTGGTGAAGGCGTGCACCGTGTCGTCCATCGGTATCGTGCGGCCTTGGGTCTTGTCGGCGAGCGAGGCGAACCAGTAATACCACTGCACTTGTGCAGCCAGACTCCCGCGGAGGTCGGACTTCAGGGCGCCCGTGTCGTGGGACTCGAGTTCTACCAATTCGGGAATCGCTTCCTCGAAAAGCTGGGCGAACCGTCGCAATAACGCTGCGCGCTCATGACCGGGGGTGCGGCGCCACGGGCCTGCGAACGCCTCGGACGCTGCCGAGACGGCACGGTCGATGTCACCCGCACCCCCCATCGCAACCGCCGCCCACGGCTGTCCCGATGCGGGGTCGATACTCTCGGCCGTGACGCCGTCGATGGGGTCGACCCATTCACCACCGATATAGAGCTTGTCGAACACGCGCAATTCCGTTTGTGGCATACGCAACATGTACGCCGTGAAATGACTTGGCGTCAAACGTGACTGCGGTTTCTCTGGAAGAAATCGCCAGTTCGTAAAATGCGAAATGACGCTTCGCTCCCGGGAAGTGGATGATTCGAAAATACGAAAATTGACGCGGTTTCGCGCCAAGGATAATCTGCGGAAGAGTTCTATGTGTGGAACCGGCCACAGTAGCGGAGTTGCGCCGGCAACGTCGCCAATCGAATCTGGGTGACGACCGATACCTTTTTTCGAAAACGAAGCAGAGGAGAATCGAGGATGACGTCCGCCTTCTTTCGCTTGGCGCCCGGTCGCGATGTCCAGTCCGAGGAATGCTTGCCCCAATCATCCGCCGGAAGTGGCTGGGGCAGCGAACATATGCGCGGCATGGCGGTCAGTGGGGCTCTTGCTCGGGCCGCGGAGAGAACTGTGGAGGCACTCGGGCGTCAGGACCTCCAACCGGTTCGGTGGACGCTCGACCTCTTCCGCACCGCGGGGATGAAACCGTCCGTCGCGTCCGCCACCGTTGTTCGCGAGGGGCGTCGCCTTTGTCTCGTCGACGCGGTGCTGACCCAGAACGGGGAAGCGGTGGCGCGGGCCAGCGCACTGTATCTGAGTCCCACGACGACACCGGACGGGATCGTGTGGGCTCCGGGCAACAACCCGCAGCCGCCACCTGACGACTGGAAGCGGTCGGCGGGCACTGCCGAACGGCTGTACTGCAGCGACGGTGCGGGCTGGACGACGCCCGCGGACGCACCGCAGAACGGTGATCGGAAGCAGATCTGGCAGTGTGCGATCCCTGTGGTCGAGGGTGAGTCGCCGACTGCGTTTCAGATGGCCGCGAGCGTCGCGGATGCCGCGAATGTCGTCAGCAATGTGGGCAGTGCGGGACTGGAGTTCATCAACGCTGATGTGACTCTCGCACTGGCACGGCTGCCGGAGGGGCTCGAACTCGGACTGGCCGGGCTGGATCGTGTCGAGCAGCACGGCATTTCCGTTGGGACAGGGCAGGTGTTCGACCGGCTGGGGGTGGTCGGTTCCGTCACCGTCACCGCGGTCGGAAACGCCCGGCGTGCTGTCGATCTCCGTGGGTTCGGTCAGGGGGAAGGTGCTGCCCTGCCGAAGAATTCGAGCGCCGCGACCTAGATTTCCGGCGGAACTACTGGGCCATCATGCGCTCGGCCACGTGCCGGGCTTCGGTTTTCGTGGCGTCGGCGATCTTCTCGAGTCGGGTATCAATTCGTGTTCGCGGCCCGGCGACCGTGAGGACGGCAACGTGCTTGTCGCCGTGGAAGACCGGGACGGCCACGCCGCCGAGGTCGGGTGTCACCTCTTTGCTCGCGTATCCGATTCCCTCGCGTGCGATGCGGTCGAGTTCCTCGCGTGCCCGTCGGCGCTTCTCGGTCTCCTCGATGTGGATGTCGAGGTAGGTGTCGCGGAACCGCTGATCTGCGTAGGCCAGGAAGCACTTGCCGGCGGTGGACGGGAAGAGTGGGCGGCGAACGTGAAGTGCGGGCGAGAATCGAATCGGCTGTGTCGACTCGATGATGTCGATGTTCACGACGGATTCCCCGATCCGCACGCAGAGCGTCACCGTTTCGTCGAAGAGGCTGTGCAGGGATTCCAGGCTCGCACGGGCCACTCGGTCGACCGGAGGTTGTTGCGTCGCGAGGAGGGTGCCCACCGCGGGGCCGAGGGTGTAAGCGCCGTTCTCGGTGAGGTAGCCGGTGGCGACCAGGCCCTTCACGATGTAGTGCACCGACGACCGGGGGGCGTCCAGCGCTGCGGCGAGCTGGGCGAGTGACAGCCCGTTCGCACTCTGGGAGACGAGCTCGAGGATCGTCATCACACGTGAGACCGTGCGGTGCTCTTTCGCCTCACCAGGAACCGGCGGCACGTGGCTCTCCCTCTCCTCGATCGCGGATCGAATCAGACTACAGGTGATCGGGGCACTGCCACGTCGGGCAGTGCCCCGATAGACTCACTGCGCGGCCGGAGCGCTTTCGGTGGCACCGGTGTGGTTGCTGATGCTGATGGTGCGGTACTGGTCGCCGAGCGCTGCGCCCGCGATGAGCATTGCGCCGACGATGAAGATCAGGGAGACGCCCCACGTGGAATGGGTCGGGGAGAGGCTGACCATGGTCAGTGCCGCGAGCGGAGCGAGGCCACCGGCGAGGGCACCGCTGACTTCCCGCCCGGCGCCGAGGCCCGAGGCACGGACCTCAGGTGGGAACTGCCGGGCGAGGAAGGATCCGGAGGCTGCGAGCAGGGTGGGCTGGACGATGCCGACGGTGAGGATGAGCGCGAGCCAGATGTAGACCGGCCGGTCGGTGTTCAGGAGCCAGAAGAAGGGGAACGCTAGCCCGGCCACACACCCGGCGCCGATCAGCATGATCCGACGTGTCCCGGTGCTGTCGCAGAGCCGTCCGGCGACGGGGATGGTCACGAGCGCAACGGCGCTGGCGAGGCTGATACCGAACGCGCCGACGTTGGCGGCGACGTCACGGAACTCGGAGAGATAAGACAGCGAGAACGTCTTGAAGATGTAACTGATGCCGTTGACGCCGATGGTGGACACGGCGACGACGGTCAGACCACGCCAGTGGTGCTTCAGCAGGTCACGGAACGGCTGCGCCTTCTTGCGGGTCTGAGCCTGGGCGGCGACCTTTTCGAAGTCGGGGGTCTCCGGCAGGTTCCGGCGCATCCAGTAGCCCAGAGCGACGAGGACGAAGCTGGCCAGGAAGGGGATCCGCCAGCCCCAGCTATAGAGGGCGTCGTCGCTCAGACTTGTCACGGCGGCCACTGCCAGGGAGGACGCAAGGAGGCCGACGCTCACTCCCATGGCCGGCCACGCGCCCTGCCGTCCGCGCGACTTCGCGTCGGCGTGCTCGTAGGACATCGCGATGGCGCTGCCGAATTCGGCGCCGGCACCGAGTCCCTGGACGATGCGGAACAGCACCAGCAGCACGGGTGCGGCAATCCCGATCGTTTCGTACGACGGGATCAGGCCGATACAGCCACTGGCCAGGCCCATCAGCAGGAGATTGAACGACAGCACGGCCTTGCGCCCGATCTTGTCGCCGAGAATGCCGAACACGATTCCGCCGAGAGGGCGGGCCAGGAATCCGACCGCGAACGTGGAGAACGCGGCGAGGGTGCTCACCGTGGAGTTCGCGGAGGGGAAGAACAGCGGGCCGAACACCAGCGCCGCCATCGATGCGTAGAGGTAGAAGTCGAACAGTTCGAGCGCGGTGCCGACCACGACGGCGGGGCCGACATTTTTCGGCTTCCGGCGTGGCGGCTCGGGGGAGCGGTGGAGGGATTCCGGGGGCTGTGTCACGGGTCGAGCCTCTTCTCTTGCGTCGGACGAAGACCGTGGCATGTTCATATATATGAACACGTGGTTCGTAACTACGATGGTATGATCTGGAACACTAGGGAGTGAGCTGGGCCACGTCAACCCTGTTCTGAAAGCGGTCTCGTGCGGCCCCGGTCGCACGGACACGGCTCGATTGGCATGGCCGAGTGCATGTTTCGGAGGGCGGTATGGCTTTGTTCAACAGGCTTCATCTGATTCGGCAGGTCGACCTGTTCACGTTGCGGTTGTTCCTGTCCGCGATCGAGGAGCAGCAGATAGGATTGGCCGCGATCAGGGAAAACATCGCCGCATCCACCGCGACGAAGCGGATCCAGGTTCTGGAGGAAATCGCCGGGATCAAGCTCCTCGATCGTGGGCCCAGAGGTGTTGTCCCCAGCCCCGCCGGTGCGGTCCTCGAGCGATACGTTCGCTCGATCTTCGGCAGCCTCGAGGAGATGCGATCGGAGATCGCGTCGTTGACCGAAGGCGTGCAGGGGGACCTGACGATTGTGTCTGCGCGATCGATCATCGTTCCGTTCCTGGCACGTGAGTTGGGGGAGTACAGCCGTGAGTACCCCCTCGTCGACCTGGCCGTGCGCGAGACCGAGAATGCCGAGATCGTTCAGCAGGTCGCGCGTGGTGAAGCGGACCTCGGGGTCTTTGCCGCGGCACACGAACTCGATCTGGACGGTGTGGACGTCACGCCCTACCGGCGAGATCGCCTGGTCGCCGTGGTGCCGCTGGGGCACCGGCTCACCGAGCAGACGGCGGTGACATTCCAGGATCTGTTGCCCGAAAAGCTGGTTGCGGCACGCGCGATGGTTCCGGCGTTTCGGGCCGCTGCGAATCGACTGGGAGAGCAATTCGATTCCAGGCACTCCGTGCGGAGCGGAGAGGTCGCGATGAGTCTCGTCCAGGCGGGCATGGGCGTCACCGTGCAGCCGGAATGCCTAATCAGTCACGAGACGATGAGCCGCGTCGCGGTGATGGAATTCGCCGAGCCATGGGCGGCGCGCAGGATCCACCTCGCCACCGCTCGCGGGCGGGGTCCGAGCCCGGCGGCGCGCGCACTGGTCAAGCAGCTGCTCGACCGCCCGCTCGACGAGTCCGACGACGTGAATTCGTCCTGAGCGAACCGGGGGTTTCCCGAGCCTGCGCGACTGTCATGACGTGGACCGGGTGATCCGACTGATCGGTACTATGCTCCAACCATGCAGTGGCAGGTCGACCTTTTCAGCCTGAGGCTCTTTCTTTCGGCCGTCGAAGAACGTCAAATAGGGCTCGCGGCAGCGCGGGAGCATATCGCCCCGTCGACAGCGACGAAGCGAATTCAGGCTCTCGAAGCCATGTTCGGCCTCCCCCTCCTGCACCGGGCACGAACAGGCGTGGCGCCAACCGAGGCGGGTGCGGTCCTGGTCCGGTACGCGCAGAAAATGCTCGCCGACTTCAACGATCTGCACGCGGAACCGACCACCCTCACCGCGCAGGTGGAGGATCGGCTGGTGGTCGCCGCGGCGCACTCGGTGATCATCGATCTCCTGGCGCCAGCACCATGACGTAACTCCTGCCAATTTTTGGATTGAAGGCGAATGCTCTATCCGCCGCGCGGCCTGGCAGCCCGGCAAGGCGACCGACCACCCCGTCCGAGAGACGATGAGACGGTGCAACGATCACTCATCGCCACGTTCTGCCACCCGCCGACGATGAAAAAGTGCCCGGAATTCGCTTGCCGCACTGTGATTCACCTTCAGCCGTCGGAGACTTTCGCATGGCGATCAGGTTCAACTCACAAACCCGATCCGTTGTGACTTACTCCTCCACAACTATCGAACGGCTGATCACGACAGTCAGTTGGCAATTCGGCAAGGTCACTTCGAGGGCGTCGAAGTGTGCAGCTCAGAGCATGGCTCCCCGACCGCTGCGGCGGAAATCTACTCTGCGGAGGTCTGCGGCACCTGTCTGATCAAGCACCCGAGGAAGGCGGCGACCGTCGGGGCACCGAACACCCGAGTCGTCGTGGCAACGTTGTAGCGTCGCACCGCCCAACTCTCGTCGAGCGGCCGCACCAGCATCTCGGAGTCTGCTGCCTGGGTAGCCATTCGCTGCGGGACGACCGTGGCTCCCAGGCTGGCCAGGACCATGCCGAGTGCCACCTCACGCGTGCGCACCACATGTCGGAAATCGCGGGCTTCTGCCCCGTGAGCCTGGAAGTTCACCACCGTCGTGTGTGTTGCGATCAGCCGTTCGGTGGCAAGTTCGCCGAATCTCACGGAACATCTATTTGCGAGAAGGTGTTCTGGTGGCAGTACGGCTACGAGGGGCTCGCTGCCGAGGAGTTCCATCTCGGCGGCGACGCACTTCGGTTCGCCGACGCTGGCGAACACACCGATATCGCAGTCCCCCGCTTCGATCTGGCGAATCACTTCGCTGTTGCCCACCTCGCGCAGCGACAGCTCGACGAACGGACGCTCGCTGATGAACATTCGGACACGACATGACAGAACAAGCAGGTACCCCGCAGGAGAAAATCCAGTGGGTGATCGACATCGAAGAAATCAAGATGTTGATGTCGAAGTACTGCCACGGCATCGACAAGCAGGACGAAGAGACGTTCATGAGCATCTGGTCCGACGACGCGGACTATGTACTACCCCGAGGTGAGGGCCACGGGATCGAGGGAATCCGCGCACTGGTGCACAAGGTATGGGATCAGGCGCCCAAATGCCACCACCACATCACCAATCCCGTAATCGACATCGACGGTGACACCGCGACCGCGAAGACCGACGTCTTCTACTTCCGGCTCACCGACGACGGCGTCAACCAACTGCTGTCGGGTGGCTATGCGCTGGAATTCGTCCGGCGTGACGGCGAATGGCGGACGCGCCGGATGGAAATCAGCCCGTTCGCCTCCGCCAGCCCGATCTTCGCCACGAACGCATAGGTCGCCGCGACGCCTAGCGAGGACCGACCGGGTTCCCCGGCCCCTACCCGTGGACGGGCCGGTTGCGGTCAATCCTACGTGCTCGAGGGTGCCGACAGCCTGCTCGTCATCGATCCCGGCTGGGTCGGCCCGGAAACCGAGCAGGCCATGAGCGCCGCGCTACGGCAACTCGGCCACCGACTCGACGACATCACCGTCTGCCTGGCAACACACCACCACGGAGATCACTACTCGCAGGCATTCGCGTGGCGGACGACGCCGGGCTGCGCACTGTTCGCTGGCCGAGAAGAGCGCCGCAGTATCGACAGTTTCCTCACCGATGTGGGACGGTTTCCAATCATCCGCCGTTGCTCACACGGTGCGGGGCAACGAGACTCGCTGAGCGTATCGCACGAAATGGGGAAGCCAGGGAAGGGGCCGATATCGCCCACGGCCGACCGGACGGCTGGCTCGACCACGGTGACGTGATTCCACTACGCGACGGGGCGCTCGAGGTGATTGCCACCCCGGGACACACCCGAGGGCACGTCGTCTTCCGACACACCGACACCCGAATTCTGTTCTCGGGTGACCATATTCTGCCGCGCCTCACGCCGTCGATCGGTTTCGAGTGGGCACCCGAACCGTATCCGTTGCGTTCCTATCTCCGCTCCCTCGAACTCGTTCGAGGTCTCCCGACACCGCACTGCTGCCTTCTCACGGCCCCGTCACCGCCAGCACCCGCGATCGAGTCGACGAGATTCTCCACCACCACCGTGAGCGGCTCGACGAAGTGTGTGAGCACATCGCTGCCGGCGCGACCACGGCCTACCACGTGGCGAAAGCGATGCGATGGACTCACCGAAGGCGGCAACTCGACGAATTGCCACCCGAGCATCGGCTGTCCGCCGTCATGGAGATCGGCGCCCACCTCGACGTACTCACCCTGCACGGCAGGCGGAAACCACACTGACGGCACCAAGACGCGCCATTAGGCCCTCGCCCGCTGATCGACTGCGCGGCAAATCGGTCTGAGTTGGTCAAGCCCGCGCACACCCGACTCAGCTCAACGAAGCCATTTCCACGGCTTGTCCCAGTGGCCGGGGGGCGGCACGAACGGAAGCTGTCCCAACTGGCCAGGCGGTGGGATGAACGGCAGCTGCCCCAGCTGTCCGGGCGGTGGAACCACGTCGGGTACCGAGATACCGGGAATCGGCGGTGGCCATGGATCAGCAGTTGCCGTGCCAGTGCCGAGTCCAAGTGCGCCGAAGCCCAGCGCACCGGCGATCACGGCTGCCGCCACGGTCTTCTTCGAATTCATCGTGAACTCCTTTGCGGCCGCTCTACCTCGTGCTGTGGAGTAGGCGCGCCGGTTGCACCCTTCTATTGTGCGCACTTCTGGGGGCGCTGTCGCCTGCCCGGGGCGGAAGTTCCGGCGCACTCACGCGCAGCGCGCTCCGGATCCAGCTGCCCGATCCCGCTCGCCGGACGGACACTGCGGCTTACGATTGAGATTCAAGCCCCTGCGGCTTTCCCTCTGGTCGCGTGCCCAGCCGAGTACATCCCACGGAATCCGACAGCCGGTCTCGCCAACAGAGCGAGTAGCCGGTGCGTCGAGTATCGGAGGGACGTCATGAGTGCAACACCCACTTTGAAGAAGGCGCTGAGTCAGCGGCAGCTGACGATGATTGCGATCGGCGGGGTGATCGGCGCGGGCCTGTTCGTCGGCTCGGGTGTCGTCATCGGCGACACCGGTCCGGGCGCCTTCATCACCTATGCTCTCGCCGGGGTCCTGATCATCATGGTCATGCGGATGCTGGCGGAGATGGCGGTGGCCAATCCGTCCACCGGGTCGTTCGCCGATTATGCCCGCGCCGCGTTGGGCAACTGGGCCGGCTTCTCCGTCGGCTGGTTGTACTGGTATTTCTGGGTGATCGTCGTCGGGTTCGAGGCGATCGCCGGCGCGACGATCATCCAGTACTGGATCGACATCCCGTTGTGGTTGTCGGCGTTGGTTCTGATGATCCTGATGACGGCGACGAATCTGTTCTCGGTGTCGTCGTTCGGCGAGTTCGAATTCTGGTTCGCCGGGATCAAGGTGGCCGCGATCGTGGTGTTCATCGGGCTGGGCTCGCTGTTCGTTCTCGGGGTGTGGCCGAACAAATCGCTCGACTTCTCCAACCTGTGGAGCCATGACGGGTTCCTGCCGTTCGGCGCCATGGCCATCACCGTCGGCGTGGTCACGGTGATCTTCTCCATGGTCGGCGCCGAAATCGCGACGATCGCCGCCGCGGAGTCGGCGGACCCGGAGCGGGCGGTGACCAAGGCCGCGAACTCGGTGATCGTGCGGATCGCCGTGTTCTTCGTCGGCTCCACGTTCCTGCTGGCGACGATCCTGCCGTGGAACGACGAGGATGCGGCCGCCTCCCCCTTCGTCGCCGCGTTCACCGAAATGGGGATCCCGTACGCCGACCACATCATGAACGCCGTGGTGTTGACGGCCGTGTTGAGCTGCCTCAACTCGGGTATGTACACCGCCTCCCGCATGTTGTTCGTGCTCGCGGCGCGCCGGGAGGCGCCCGCACAGCTGGTCAGGGTGACCCGTCGAGGGGTGCCTGCCACCGCGATACTCGCGTCCTCGGTCGTCGGCTTCTTGTGTGTCATCGCCGCCGCAGTGTCACCGGACACCGTCTTCGCCTTCCTGCTGAATTCCAGCGGTGCGGTCATCCTGTTCGTCTACCTGCTCATCGCCGTCTCCCAGATCGTGCTGCGGTACCGCACCCCGGACTCGGAGCTACGGGTGAAGATGTGGCTGTTCCCGGTGGTGTCGATCATCACCGCCGCCGCGATTGTGGCGATCCTGGTGCAGATGTATCTGCAGGAGGATGTGCGATCGCAACTGGTGCTGAGCCTGCTGTCGTGGGCCGTCGTCATCGTGTTGTTCCTCGCCAACAAGTGGTTCGTGGGTCGGCGCCCCGTCGTGGAAGGGGTCACGGCGACGACACGGCCACACCGTGTGCTGGTGCTGGCGAACCAGACCGTCCAGTCCAAGGAAATGCTCGACGAGCTCCGGCGTATCGACGCCGATCGGGATGCCACCTACTTCGTGGTCGTGCCGGCCAGCCCGATCGAGACCGGAACCGCCGCCACCCACGGTCCACTCGACGTCGCGGAAGCGACCCGAGAGGTCGCACAACGGCGGCTGGACGACACGCTGGCGACACTCCGCGCGGAGAACCTCCAAGCCGATGGCGAGTTGGGCGACTACCGGCCGCTGCGGGCACTGGCCGCCGCCGTCGACTCGTTCCGTCCGGATCAGATCGTCATCTCGACACTGCCACCGGAAGAATCGATATGGCACCGCTTCGACGTCGTGGACCGTGCGCGCGCCGAGCACGATGTGCCGGTGACGCACGTCATCGCCGCCCCGGTCGCCGCAGAGGGATCGCCTCGATGACCATCATCGCCGGCTTCAGCTCGAGCCGTCAGGGCACCGCGCCCCTCAACCTGGCAGTGCAGATATCACGCTGGACCGGCGACAAGGTAGTGGCCGCGGCGATCGTGGAACGGCCGTGGCCGGCGAAAGACGACCCCATCGAACGCGAATACCTGGGCTATGTCACCGAGCAGGCTTCGCACGCACTGGACAGGGTGGTCGGCCAGCTGCCCGGGGGCCTGGACATTCCCCGCATCGTCCACCAATCCGATTCCATTCCAACAGGTTTGATCGAACTCGTCACCGCCCACGACGCGCGTCTCGTCGTTGTCGGGTCGTCGTCGTCCGGGTTGCTGGGCAGGGTGACGCTGGGCAGCGTCACCGAACGGCTGGTCCACACCGCGTCAGTGCCCGTCGCGATCGCTCCGCGCGGCTACCCGCCGGTGCCCGAGTCCATCCGCCGGATCACCGTCGCGTACGGCGGCGAGGCCGACGTCAACGGTCTCGTTGCCGCCACCGCCGAACTGGCCAGACAGTGGCCGGTGCAGTTGCGGATCGTGTCGTTCACGGTGCGGCCGATGACGATGTTCGGCGGTGCGATCGAGCGATCGACGGAGGACCTCGTCGTCCAACAGTGGGCACGCCGGACGCGCGACGATATCGTCAAACAGCTCAACGCAGTTCGCGCCCGAATCCCGGTTCCCGACGTGGACGTCGTGGTCGGCAGCGGCCACGACTGGCGCGAAGCGGTGGAGGCCGTCTCCTGGGAAGCCGGCGACATGCTGGCGCTGGGTTCGGGCGCGGCCGGACCCGCGGCCCACGTATTCCTCGGCTCGGCCGCCTCGAAGATTCTGCGTCACGCTCCGGTGCCCGTGCTGATCGTTCCCAGAAACACGGTGACGGCCTAGGCGTCGGTCGTGCTGCCCCGTCCGGGAGAAAACATGCTGCTTCAACGACTAGGACGTTCGTTGTTGGGTACTACTTCCGTACCAATCCGTGTCGCAGGGGAGGGACCATGACAGCCGAGAACCAGGGCGACCGCACCGACGTCGACAAGGCGTTGCTCGGGCACACCACCTATCGCAGCCTCGGCGAACAGCAGCTCTCACCCGCCGAGGAGCGATTCGAGAAGGGCCGCCGCACGATCGGGCTCTTTCTGGCGCCGCTGATCACGATCGCGTTCCTCGCCCTGCCGATCGACATACCGCCCAACCAGCAGACGTTGGCCGGCGTGCTGCTCGGCGTCATCGTGCTGTGGGTGACCGAGGCGGTGCCGATCCCGATCGGCGGGCTGCTCGGGGTGGCGATCGTGGTGTTTCTGGGCGTGGCGCCGGCCGACGAAGTTCTCGCCGCGTTCGGATCGTCGACGATCTTCACGTTCATCGGAGCGTTCATCCTCGCTCAGGCGATGCTCAAGCACGGCGTCGCACGGCGCTTCGCGTTTCGGATCCTGACCCTGCCGCGTGTCGGCCAGTCCACCACCGGTGTGATCGTCGCGTTCGGCGCAATCACGTGCGGACTCTCGGCGTTCGTATCCAACACCGCGACCGTGGCCATGCTGCTGCCCACCGCCCTGGGCATCCTCGGCGTCATCGCGAAGCTCATGCAGCGCCGCGGCGTCGTCGCCGAGGACTTCGACCCGTTGCGCGTCAGGGTGGGCGCCGCGATCATGCTGATGCTCGCATACAGCGCAAGCGTGGGCGGCCTGCTGACGCCGGTCGGGAGTCCACCCAATCTCATCGGACGCGGGCTCATCGAGGAGGCCACGGGGGAGCGGATCACCTTCGGGCAATGGATGGTGATGGCCATCCCGATCTGCCTGCTGATGTTCATCGCGCTCGCCATCATCCTGCTGCGCATCAACAAACCGGAGATCCGGCGCATCGAAGGCGTCGCCGACTACCTGGCGGAGCAGCGCGCGGAAATGGGTCCGCTGTCGCGTGCGGAGAAGAACACGCTCATCGCGTTCGGAGTCACGGTGACGCTGTGGATCCTGCCCGGTGTCGTCGCGGTGATCGCCGGCAACGACTCGGATCTCTACGGCACGATCAGCGACCGACTCGACGAGGGCATGGTCGCAGTCTTCGGGGCGGCGTTGCTCTACCTTCTGCCGACCGATTGGGAGAATCGCGAGTTCACGCTGACCTGGCGGGACGCCGCAGAGATCGACTGGGGCACGATCGTGCTGTTCGGCAGCGGCATCATCTTCGGCGCACTACTCGCCGACACCGGACTCGCCGAGACGATCGGCACCTCCGTCGCCGACTCGCTGGGCCTGACGAGCGTCGTCGCCATCACCGTGTTCGCCGTGCTGCTGGCCATCGCCGTATCGGAGACGACGAGCAACACGGCGTCGGCGGCGGTCGTGGTGCCGATCGTGATCCCGGTGGCGTTGGCGGCCGGGGTCAACCCCTTCGTGCCTGCGCTCGCGGCCACGTTCGCCGCGTCGTTCGGCTTCATGCTGCCGGTCTCGACGCCGCAGAACGCCGTGGTCTACGGCTCCGGAGCCGTCCGGATCACCACGATGATCCGAAGCGGAATAACCTTCGACATCGTCGGCGCGATCCTGATCATCGTCTTCCTGCCCTTGATGATCGCCGTGGTCGGCCTCGGCGGTGGGTGATCAGGCCGTACGGCCACCTGAAGAAGTTGTTGTTACAGCCCCGGCAGTTCGTTCCGGGTGACGTTTTGGCTCCCCTAGGGTGCCTGGTATGCGTGGCGGCACGACCACATTCTTGAAACCGATCACGACGATCCCGGTCTCGAACGACCGGCATCACGGGGTTCGTATCCCAGTCGGGTTTTCGGAATGGAGGAATGGATGTCGCCGAATTGTCATGTCGTTTCTGCGGGTGTGGGAACGGTGGAAGGCCGTGTCGACCGGTCCCGGCTGGGGGAGGATGGCTACGTCGTCGTCCGCGACGTACCCGACCGCACCGCTGCAGCGGAAGTGGTTGGCTCGCTGGGTGATCTGGTCCCGCAATACAACGGTCTGCTCATTCACGAGGTGACGTACCGTCCCGGCAACGATCATCGGGCGTACTCGCAGAGCGCGAACACGATTCTGGCGCACACCGAGGCCCCCGGCTGGAATCCCAGCCCGGCGTACCTGGCGCTGTTCTGCCACCGGCAGGCACGCTGCGGCGGCGGCCACACCGATCTGCTCGATATCCGGCGGCTCGTCGACGCCCTGGAACCGGACGAGGTCACCCTGATGACGGACGCCGAACTGACCTTCCCGGGCCCGGACGGGGGTGTACGCACCACGATGCTGGGCGCGGACGACACCGGCCGCACCGCCCTGCGCTTCAGCTACAACCTGCTCACCGCGGCCGACTACGATCCACACCACGAGTCCGACGTCGACGACTCCCGGCTGCCGCTCGGCCGGTCCGGTCGCAGGTTGGCGCATCGCGTCAGCGACCTGTTCCACGAACTGCGCACCCGCGTGCTGATCCCCGAGAATGCACTGCTCATCTGGGACAACCAGCGCATGCTGCACGCTCGTTCGGAGTACGCCGACCGCGCCCGTCACCTCACTCGTTTCTGGGCCGGCGACCGGACTCGCGCATGATCATCGACGACCTGCAGTGCTCCGACGCCGACGGGCTGGTCCACCTCCCCGGACTGCCGTCGTTCGACCCCGCCGACGAAGCCGAGAACGCCGTCATCAGCCGCCTCGCCGGCAATTGGCACCGACGGTCGACGGTGAAGCGCGACGAGCCCGACCTCGACGAGTTGTTCGACGCCGGCCGGGCCGACTACCCCGAAGGCATCGTGCCGTTCCGCGACCATCCGACGTGGCAGGTGATGCCCGACGCGCTGCGGTCGCGGCTGCTGAGCTGGGCCTGGATCGCGTACAACCGGCACACGGTGCTCGCCGAGCAACGCGTCGCCAACCCGGCGTTCGCGCTCGTCATGGACGGGGAGTTCCCGGGTCTCGGCGGCCAGCACATGGATATCGCCCTCGCTCAGGCCATGGTCGACGAGCAGTACCACACCCTGATGCACATCAACGCGAGCGCGCTGACCAGACGCAAACGGAGGAACCCGTTCCCCGACAGCGCCTTACCCGAATCTCACACCTCGCGGGCACACCGTCGGCTGCGGGCCCATGCCGCCGAACGCTGGCAGCGCAGCCTGACCACGCTGGCCTTCGCCACGGTGTCCGAGATCTCGATCAACGCATATCTCGATCTGCTCGCCGACGATCACGACATCCAGGTGGTCAACTCCACCACTGCGAAGCTGCACAACCGGGACGAGTACTGCCACGCATCCATTTCCGACGAGATGGCGAAGCTGGTGTACGACGTGCTGGACCCCGTCAAACGCCGCTTCTTCCTGGACATGCTGGTCGCCGGACTGGAAGCGTTCGTCGCCACGGACTACTCGACGTGGGAAGCGATCTTCCGCATCGAGAAGGTCACCGGATGGGAGAAGATGCTCGCCGACGTGCGGGCCGAGAAATCCGGTTCGCGGCTCGTGCGCGACTACAGCGGTCTGTATTCGCTGATGTCGGACATGAATGTTCTGGGCGAGGTCGACTTCGACTGGGGCTTGGCGGTGACGGACAAATGACCCTCCTCGATCTCGACACCCGCACAGCCCTCGCTCCGCGATCGATCAGCGGCGACCGGCTCCGCAAGCTCGTCGCCGAGCGTACCGGCGACCCGATGCTCGGGCACGAGGCACACGTGGTGTCCCAGGTGCTGCCGTTCAAGGTCAGCAGCTACGTCGTCGACGAACTGATCGACTGGGGCCGTGCGCCGGACGACCCGATCTACCGGCTGACCTTCCCACACCGCGACATGCTCGAGCCCCAGCACTTCGCGCTGATCGAACAGGCCGTGGCGCAGGGAGATCGGCGCACCGTCCGGCAGGCCGTCGACACGGTCCGCGCCGCACTGAACCCGCATCCCGGTGACCAGCTGAGCATGAACGTTCCGCAGCACGACGACATCGACGGTTCGGGCATGCAGCACAAGTACGCCGAGACCCTGCTGGTGTTCCCCCGCCAGGGGCAGACCTGCCACAGCTATTGCGGCTACTGCTTCCGCTGGGCGCAGTTCGTGGACACCCCGGACCTGAAGATGGCCATGTCCGGGCCGGAGGCCATGACCCGGTATCTCGACCTGCACCCCGGCATCACCGACGTGCTGTTGACCGGCGGCGACCCGCTGGTCATGCGGACCGAGTTGCTGGCCTCCTATCTGGAGCCGCTGCTCGAACCGGGGCGGGACCATGTCGAAACGATCCGGATCGGGACGAAGGCCGTCTCGTTCTGGCCGTACCGGCTGTTGGCCGGGCCGGAAGCCGACGACCTGCTGCGGTTGCTCGAGCGGCTGACCGCCGCCGGCAAGCACGTCGCGATGATGCTGCACCTGTCGCACGTCGCGGAACTGCAGACCGATGCCGCCCGGACGGCGCTGGCCCGGTTGGCGTCGACCGGCGCGGTGCTCCGCGCTCAGGCCCCGGTGGTGCGTCACGTCAACGACGACCCGCGCACGTGGGCCGACCTCTGGCAGGCGCAGGTCCGCAACCGGGTCGTGCCGTACTACATGTTCGTCGAGCGGGACACCGGTGCGCGACCGTATTTCGGTCTACCGCTGGCGCGAGCGGTCGACATCTACCGCGAAGCGCTGCAACGGGTCTCCGGACTCGGGCGGACCGCGCGGGGACCGGTGATGTCGGCGTCGCCGGGGAAGGTCGTGGTCGACGGCGTCGTCGACCTCGACGGCGGACGTGCGTTCGCGCTGCGGTTCCTGCAGGCACGCCGGCCGGATCTGGTGGGCAAGCCGTTCTTCGCGAAGTTCGACGAGCACGCGCAGTGGTGGGACGACCTCCGCCCGCACGGCCCGCGCGACCGCGAATTCTTCGGTGTCGGAGGCACCGCGTGAAGGTCACCGCGCACGAGATCAGCTTGACGCAACGGCATCTGTGGCGCTCCGCGAGAGAAGCGATTCCGGTGCAGCGGGGACTGGTGGTGGAGGTGGAGCAGGACGGTCTCGCCGGGTTCGGCGAGGCATCCGCGTTCATGACCGACCACTACAACTCGGGCCTGGACCGGATGCACGCGGATCTGCGGCGGATTGCGCCGTTGCTGATCGACCTGGGGCCCGACGACCCGTTCGCGGTGTGGCGAGCGCTGTTCGCGGAGCTGCCCGATTCGCCGTTCGTCCTGGCCGCCCTCGACACCGCGGTGCACGACCTGCGGGCACGGCTGTTCGGTGTGCCGCTGTGGCAGTCTCTCGGGCTGGAACGCCCGCGCGAGTTGCGCTCCAGCTTCAGTATCGGGCTCGACGAGACCGGGGTGATGGTCCGCAAACTCCGCGAGCGGCCCGGATGGTCGGCGTACAAGATCAAGCTCGCCGACCCGGGCGATCTCACCGTTGTCAAGGAACTCCGCTGCCACACGACCGCACCGTTCTACGTGGACGGCAACTGCGGCTGGGAGCTGTCCCGACTGCTCCCCGTCCTGCCCGGCCTGCAGGAACTCGGCGTGCAGCTGATCGAGCAGCCGTTTCCGCGCTCGGCGTGGCGCGACGCCCGGATCCTGAAGGAGCGCAGCCCGATCCCGGTGATCGCGGACGAGAGCATCGCGTCGCCGCAGGACCTGGACGCCTGCACCGGCGCGTTCGACGGCATCAACGTCAAGCCGATGAAGGCCGGGGGAATCACCCCGTCCCTCGCGCTGCTGCGCCGAGCCCGTGAACGGGGTCTGCTCACCATGCTGGGCTGCATGCCCGAATCCGCGGCCGGGGTGTCGGCCACGGCCCACCTCGGGGGATTGGCCGACCACCTGGATGTCGACGCAGTCGACCTTCTCGCGGTGAACACGGGCCGCGGACTGACGCTCGACGGCGCCGGCCGCGTCACCCTGCCGGATCGTCCCGGCTCCGGTTACCTTCCCGATCCGGCCGCCCACGGCTGGCGGATTCGGCCGGTGTCCGCCGCCGACGTGCGACCGATCCGCCATACCGTGCTCCGGCCCGGTCAACCGGCCGAGACCTGCGTCTACCCCGAGGACGCGCACGTCGGCACCCGGCACTTCGCCACACTCGTCGCGGGGCGCCCGATCGGCGTGGCCTCGCTGTACTACGAGGATCCACCCGAAACGCACGCCGTGCCAGGTCTTCTCCCCGGCCGGGGGTGGCGTCTCCGCGGTATGGCCACCCTCGAGGGGGTTCGCGGTACCGGTGCGGGGACCACACTCCTGCGCACCGTACTCACGAACGCCGCGCTGGCCGGCGCCGGCGCGGTCTGGTGCAACGCCCGCACCACCGCCGCCGGCTTCTACATCAAGCAGGGCTTCCGGATTCTGGGCCCGGAGTTCGACATCCCGGGCATCGGCCCCCACGTCTTCATGCATTGGAGTACTTCATGATCCACCGAACACCGAACACTGGTTCGCTGATCGACGAGCAGGAGGCCCGTTGGCTCGCCTCGATCGCACTCGTCGAGGCCGGAGTGCCCGAGGACGACGCCGATCAGGTGGCTGCCGCGCTCGTCGACACGTCCCTGCGCGGCATCGACACCCACGGTCTGCGGTTGCTGCCGCAATACCTGGACGAACTCGCGACCGGCGTCGCAAATGCAGCGGCGTGCCCGACCGTGGTCCGGGACCGTGGGGCCGGACTGCTGCTGGATGCGGACGGTGCACTCGGCGTGCTCGCCGGACTGGCCGCCGCCCGCCTGGCAGCCGACCGGGCCAAGGCTTTCGGCGTCGCGGCAGTGGGCGTGCGCAATTCCAACCATTTCGGCGCGGCGTCGGTCTACACCCGGCACCTGGCCGGGCAGGGGATGATCGGTATCGCCGTCACGTCCGCCGCGTCCCGGGTGGCTCCGTACGGCGGGGTCGAGCCGCTGTTCGGCACCAACCCGATCAGCGTGGCCGCGGGCACGGGGGACGACGGGCTCGCCCTCGACATGGCCACCAGCCAGGTGTGTTTCGGTGAGGTGAAGCACCGCCGGGCCGTGGGACGACCGCTGAACAGCGGCTGGGCCACCGATCGCGACGGGCGGCCCACCGCGGAACCCGGCGAGGCGTACGCCCTGTCGCCACTCGGCGGATACAAGGGACAGGGCCTGGCGATGGCGGTCACTCTGCTGGGGGCCGTGTTGACCGGGTCGCCGCCCGACTGGCAGCTCGAGCAAGTCGGTGAGGGAACCCCCGGTCGAAGTCGAGGGGTCGGCCACATCGTCCTCGCCCTGGATCCCGGAGCGTTCAGTGGGCATGCGCAATTCACGGCCGGGCTGGCGGATCTCCTCGGCACCGTCCGCGGGGCGACGCCCGCCACTGGGACGCCGGTGGTGGCCCCGGGCGATCCGCAACGCGCCCACGAGCGCGAACGACGGGCGCGGGGGATACCGCTGGACGCCCGGACCGCGGAGGTCTTCGCCACGCTGGACACAACTTTCGATGGATTCGCCGTGACGAGGAAGGAAGCTTCTCGATGATTCTCGTACTGATCAGCCCGCGTGCCGCCGGGTTGCCCTTCGCCCAGTGGCTGCCGGAGAAGAGCGGACGGCTGGTGACGGTCTGCGCCCAGGGAACGGATCCGGGTGAAGGATTCGCCGAGATCGTCACGGTCACCGACTATCACGACGACGACGCGGTGCTGGGCGCCGCTCGGGAACTCGCCGGACGGCACCGGCCGAAAGCGGTCGTCGCCCTGGCCGAGGTCGATGTGGAGAGGGCCGCCACACTGCGCGGCGAACTCGGCCTGCCCGGCCTGGACACCGCTACGGCAGCCGGTTACCGCGACAAGATCCTGATGAAGGAAACGGCGCGGGCCGCAGGGCTTCTCGTTCCGGTCTTCGCGCCGGTGCGCCATCCGGCGGACATCGTCGACTTCATGGCAGGCAATCCGGGCCGGGTCGTCGTCAAACCGCGCAGTGGTTCCGGCTCCACCGGCGTGTACGTGCTCGATTCGCCGGCGCAGGCAACCGGACTCGCCGACATCGTCACGGCGACACCGTACGAAGTCGAGGAATTCGTCGACGGCGCGGTGCACCATGTGGACGCGTTCCGCGTCGCCGGAGACCCGGTGGCCGCCATCGCGTCCCGCTACACCGGCCAGGGGTGCCTCGAGCACTGGACCGACGCCCCGTTCGGCTCCCGCTCGGTCGACACCACCGACCCGGTGTGCGCACGACTGGTGGACGAGACCTGGCGGCTCGTCGATGCACTGGGCTCGCCGCCCACCGTCTACGTGCACGCCGAGTTCTTTGTCACCGCGGACGGCGACATCGTGCTCTGCGAAGTGGCGGCACGGATCGGCGGCGGACCGATACCGACGATGCTCCGCCATGTCCTGGGCATCGATCCGCGGCATCTCTGGGCGCGGGTGGAATGCGGGTTGCCGACCGACCTGGATGCTGTCCGGGACCGGGTGGCGACCGCCCCACACGCAGCGTTCTACGGCGTGCCGCCGCGCCGGGGCCGGGTGGTGCGACTGCCGGACGCTCCGCCGGGCGTGCACGACTTCACGCTGAACACCCACGTCGGCGACGACTGGACCCCTGCCCGGTACAACGAGCGCAAGTCGGCGGACTTCCTCGCCTACTGGGTGGTGACCGACCCCGATTTCACGGCGCTGGGCAGTCGGCTGATCGCCACCGCCGAACAGGTGAGCGCCGGATTCGAGTGGGACCGTGCCGAAAGCGAGGACGCAGCATGACCGCCATCGATGTCGACGGGATCACCGGCCACGTCCTGCCCCGCGGCGCCCGCCCCACGGCCGCCGACTTCGCGGGCATCGCCGACCCGGACACTATCTGGGAGGACGCGCGGTGGTGGCGATTCACCGAACGCACCGACCTGCACGAGGTGCGTTACCTCGAGGTGCGCGCGGACGGCCGCACCGTCGCGGTCGCGCCACTGCTGTTCACGGCGCGGCCCGGGGGCCTGCTCTTCTACGACCCACCCCGGCTGGCGGGAACCGCAGGGCCGATGGCCGAACCGGAGTTGCTCGATCACCCCGATCGGCTGCGCTGGGCCGAGCTCACCGAGGCGCTGTCCGGTGCCCGCGAGGATCAGTACCCGTCGCTGGCGCTCGCGACGTTCGGCAACCACCACGGTGTCGCGCATGCGCCCGGCCGTTCGCACGATCAGCGCCGCGCGGTCATGGCGGCCCTGCCCGACCTTCTCCATCAGGCCGGCGACGAACTCGACTGCCGCAGTGTGGCATTGCTGTACGTCGGTGCGTCCGACGCCGAGGAGGTGGACGGTTCCGCATCCGGCGCCGGGTACACGGCGGCCCTGCTGGGCGCCGAGGGTGTGCAGGACCTGAGCGGCCACAGTTGGGCGGAATACGTCGCGAGCCTGAGCAAGCGCCGTCGCGTCCGGCTCCGCAAGGAGGTCGCCGACTACACCGAGGCCGGCCTGCGCACAGTGGTCCGCTGGGGTCCCGCGGCGATCGACGACGACGTCGTCGCCCTCCAGGTCGCGCACCGGGCCAAGTACGGGCTGCCCGGCGGCGAGGACCGGGTCCGGCGCGACTTCGACGCCGTCCGTGAGGAATTGGGCGATTCCTGTGTGGTGCTCGGTGCCGAACTCGACGGTCGCCTCGTGGGTTTCGTGCTCTACCTCCGCACCCCCGAGACGTTGTTCGCCAGGACCGCCGGCTTCGCGCCGGGGATTCGTGGCTGCTACCTGACCCTGACCTACCACGAGACCGCGCACTGGGCGGTGGAGCACGGCATCCGTCGCGTCCACTACGGCCTCGCCGCCTACGAGGCCAAGATCGCCCGCGGATGCCATCTGCGACCCCGCTGGGGCTGGTTCGCCTTCCGCGGCGAAGGCGCCGACAAGTATCGCGAGGCTCTGACACTGCAGTCGCGCAGCATCGAGCGGCGGCTGGACCTGGTCGGCGCACCGGCAGTCCCTGTCCCGTCCCGGCGGCCCGCCGCCACCGAACCGAAAGCAGAACAATGGAACTGATCCCCACCAGCACCGTCTGGATGGACGGTGAATTCGTCGCCTGGGACCAGGCACAGGTCCACGTGCTGACACCGAGTCTGCACTACGGATGGGGTGTCTACGAGGGCATCCGGGCCTACGCGACCGACCGCGGTCCGGCCGTGTTCCGGCTGCGCGACCACCTGCGACGGCTGCACGACTCGGCACGGGTGTACCTGATGGACCCCGGGTGGTCGGTGGACGAGCTCACCGAGATCTCGCTCGAACTGCTCCGCCGCACCGGCCTGGACTCCGGCTATCTGCGACCGATCGTCTACCTCGGCTACGGCTCGATGGGTGTCGCGCCTGCGCTGGACACTGCCCGGGTGGCCATCGCGGCCTGGCCGTGGGGTTCGTACCTCGGCGAAACCGCGGACCAGGAGGGTTGCCGCCTCGTCGTCAGCAGCTGGCAACGCAACGGTGTCCACTCCGTCCCCCCGCTCGCCAAAGCAACTGGTGCCTATGTTAATTCGGCTCTGGCGAAGGTCGGCGCGCTGCGCGCCGGATACGACGACGCACTGATGCTCACCTCCACCGGGCACGTGGCCGAAGCATCCGCCGCGAACATCTTCGCCGTCCGCGACGGTGAACTGATCACCCCTCCGGTCGGCGACAACATCCTGCCCGGTCTCACCCGCGACACCGTGATCATGCTCGCCCGCGACCTGGGGATCACGGTGAGGGAGCAGAGTCTGACCCGCAGCGAGCTCTACGTCGCCGACGAGGCGTTTCTCACCGGCACGGCCGCCGAGGTGGTCCCGGTGGCGTCGGTCGACGACCGCCCGGTGGCGGCGGGCGGGTGCGGCCCGATCACCAAGCAACTGCGCGACGTCTTCCACGACGTGGTCCGCGGGCGCGAGCCCACCTACCGTCACTGGCTGGAGTTCGCATGAGCACGCGTTCACTGCCCTCGGCCGTACCCGATCGGGTCGCGGCGATCTGGGACGCCGAAGGCCTCGGAATCCTCGAGGGTGCCGTCACCGGATTCGCGAGCGCGGCAGACCTGCTCGACGGCAGCGCGTGGGCGAATGCTCGTCGCGAGGAGATCGCCGACCGGGTGGTCGACGTGATCGCCGTCCGGGCCTGGCACGCCCTTCCGCAGCTGTCGCACGGTCGCGCCCGGAGGGTGTCCCGGCGCTGCATCGCCTACTCGCTTGCAGCGGACACCGTCCGCGCCGACGGGAGCGGCACCGCCCGGTCGGACTGCTGGACCCTGACCACCCATGCGTTGGAACTGCTGACGATTCGCGAACACTTCGACGCGGCGGCCCACCGGTCCAGGGAGCTACTCGGAGTCGCTCCCCGGGGAAGGTTGCTCGCGGCCTGGCAGATGGTGGACGACGCGCTCGGAGCCCTCGGCACTACCCGCCACGAATGGGTGGGTGCAGACCCCGCGACCGTCGCGGCCGCCGGGTGGGTGCTGGTCGACCGGATGAGCCGACTCCTCATGGCGGCGGCGCTGGTCGCGCAGTCCGTGGCAGCCGAGTCGGCTCAGGATCCCGAACTACTCGTCAACGCGGCCCGCCGGTACGCCTGGAACCACCTGCGGCGTCCGGCGCCCGAGGCGGCGACACCCACCCACGTGCAGCGCTCGGCCGATCTCGTGCACGCCTTCCTGACGCCGGGGAGCACCCCGTGACCGCCCGCCTGCAGCGGCTGGGTGATGCGCTGCTTCCCGACAGCCCGGCCGGTCGCACGCTCGCCGTCGGCGCCGGCGTCGACTCGCTGGGTACCGGGATGTTCTTCGCGTCGTTCGCCCTGTACTTCATCGGCGTGGTCGGTCTCACCGCGAACCAGATCGCCCTCGCCACCACGATCGCGGGTGCGCTCGCGCTTCTCGCCCCGGTGCCCCTGGGCAGGCTGGCCGACCGGGTGGGGCCCGGCCGGTTCTACGTGGCACTCCTGCTGTTGCGCGGCATCGGCTACGGATGCTTCGCGCTCGTATCCGATTTCACCGCCTACGTCGTGCTCACCGTGCTGCTCACCGCGGCCGACCGGGCGAGCAGCCCGATCCAGCAGGCCGTCGTGACGGCAGTGATCGGCGGCCACGACCGGACCCGGACGATGGCGACCATCCGCGCCATCCGGAACATGGGTCTCACCGCGGGGTTCCTGCTGGCGGGCGTCGTCTTCGTGACCGGCACCTCCGCCGCGTTCACGACGCTGTTCCTGGGCAACGGAATCTCCTTCGTGGTCATCGCGTTCGCCGTCCGGCTCGTACTCCGGAGGACGGGAACGGTCGTGCAACGCAAGCCTCTCCCCGCTGGTCCCGGGCCGGCTGAAACCGCGGTGCGCTCGCCGTTCCGCGACCGGTGGTTCATCGTCTTCACGGTCGGCAACGGTGTGCTGTCGCTGTACGACACCGTGCTGATCGTTCTGCTCCCGATCTGGGTCATCGAGTACACGTCGGTGCCGCTCGCATGGGTGCCGGTGCTCATGGCGGTCAACACCGTGCTGACGGTGGTCCTGCAGGTCTACGTCGCCCGGTTCGCCGAGGGCACGTCCGCGGCGGCGCGACTCCTGACGTGGACCGGGGCGCTGATGGCCTTCTGCTGCGGTGCACTCGCCGTCGGCCAGATGGCCGACACCGTTCCGGCGATCGTCGCCGTTGTCGTTGCGGTGGTGGCACTGTCCGTCGCAGAGAACATCCACTCCGTGGCCGCCTGGGAACTGTCGGCCGAGCTGTCCCCGCGGCCCGCCGTCGCCCGCTATCTGGGCGCGTTCAGCCTCGGCATGACGGGCCAGAAGGTGCTCGGCCCCACCATTCTGGTCGTCGTCCTGTTGCCGACCGGTCTCCTGGCGTGGCCCGTCCTGGCCGGGACGTTCGGGGCTGCGGCACTGGTCTCCCGGACGGCGGCGCATCGCAGTCTCGCGGAACGCGCACGGACGAAGGAACGCCCGGCCGGCGACCTTCCTGCACTGTCTCCCTTCTCGATACTCGAGGTGAAGAAATGACCGAACACGTCCTCGTCGTCGGCAGCGGCCGCGACCTCCCGGGCCGGGTCCGTGACGCCCTTCCCGGCACACAGACCTCGGTGATCTGCCGACTGGAATTCGTCGCCAAGCTTCGCCGTCTGACGGAGCACTCGCGGGTCATCGCCGTGCGGCACGACGCGCCGGACGAGGAGTGGATCGCGTTGGCCGCGGCGGCACATGCGCAGCATCCGTTCACCCGGATCGCCACGTTCGGCGAACGCGACCAGGACCGCTGCGCCGCGATCGGGGAGGCCCTCGGCCTGTCCACCCACTCGCGCCGCACGGTGACGTCGGTCCACGACAAGAACGCCATGCGCGCCGCGCTTCGCGAATCCGGCGTCGACGCCACCGCCTCCACCGTCGTCGCCGACGTGGATGCGTTGCGTGCCTTCGCGTTCGAACACGGCTTTCCCTGCGTGGTCAAACCGGTGTGTGGCGCGGGCAGTGCCGGGGTGGCCGTGGTTCGGGAGGAGAGTGCACTGGCCGCGGCGTTCGCACGCGCCGGGGGCGACTTCGACGGCCTGACCACCAGTGGAGTGCTCGTCGAGCGGTTCCACGAAGGCCCGCAATTCAGCGTGGAGGCCTTCTCGGAATGCGGCGAACACCAGATCGTCGCGGTCACCCGCAAGTTCTCCGACCCGGCGAACTTCGTCGAACTTGGGCACGTGGCACCGGCAGCCCTGTCCACCGCGCAGGAAGAGCGGATCCATACGTACGTGACGAGTGTGCTCGACGCCGTCGGTGTGGAGTTCGGTGCAACCCACACCGAGATCGTGCTCACCCCGACCGGTCCCCGGGTGATCGAAACCCATGTGCGGATGGGCGGCGACGAGATTCCGGCCCTGGCCCTCGACGCCACCGGTGTGGACCTCGCCGAATGCGTCGTGCGGCAGACCGTCGGGGAGAAGGTCCTACCCGGGATCCGGGCCGTCCTCGCCGAGGAGCGGCCGACCGGCTGTTCCGCGATCTGGTTCGCCGCCGCACCGGTCGCGGGTGTTCTCACCGACGTCAGCGGCATCCACGACGCCCGGAAGGTCGACGGCGTGACCGACGTGCAACTCCTGGTCCGCCCGGGTGGCGCGGTCACCGTCCTGGAATCGTCCGATTCACGTGTCGCGTACGCACGCGCGGTCGGGGACACCGCCGAACAGGCACTCGACGCCGCCCGGGAGGCCATGGCACGCCTCGAATTTCAGGTGCGCGTGGCCGCCGCGAACACGGTGACGGTGTGAGCGCGCAGATGCTCCGCGGAGGTCACAGCCCGACGGCGGTCTCGAGCAGGTCGAGTTCGGCGTCGAGGTGATCGAGCATGGGGTGCAGATCCGGGACGGTGCGGCGGCAGCCGGTGAGGCCGAAGACGATCTGGTCGTCGCTGCTGGTGCACGTGATGTTGAGTGCCTGCCCGGTGGTGGGGATGGACAGCGGGTAGAGGGATTCGAGTCGGGCCCCGTTCCAGTACAACGGGGTTCGGGGGCCGGCGACGTTGGAGATGACGACGTTGAAGGGTGGCCGCAGCGGACCCCGGCGGCCGAGGAACATCTCGACGCCGAGCGGGGCGGCGCCGAGGGCGCTCATCGCGAGCACCTGCGCGGGACTCATCGCCTGGAGGGCCGCCTTGCCCTCGTTCATGCAGTTGCGGACGGTCTCGAGGCGGTGCGCGGGGTCGGGGAGGTGGGTGGCGAGGTTGCACATGAGGACGCCCACCCGATTGCCGCCGGCCCCGGTATTCGGCGCGCGGAGGGAGACGGGGACCATCGCGATCAGGGGGTTGTCCGGCAACGCGTCGCGGGTGTGCAGGTAGGCCCGGAGGGTGCCCGCGCACATCGTCAGCACGATGTCGTTGATGGTGGCGTCGGCGTGCTTGGCCAGCAGGCGGATCCGTTCGAGGGGGAAGGACCGGGCGGCGACGTGCCGGGCTCCGCTGATCGGCACGTTGAACAGGGTGTGCGGTGCGGTCAGCGACACCGCACCCCCCTTGCCGTGCAGGGCGCGATCCACGGTGCCGACCGCTGCGGGCAGGAGTCCGGCCACCTCGCCGACCGCCGCGCGGGCGGCGTCCCACGCCATCGCGGGCAGTGCGGAGCCGAGCCCTCCTGAAACCGCGACGCCCGCGTCCGGCACCGCTGCCAGGGGGTTGCGGGGTTGCCACGGCGTGGGCATGTTCCGACGGTGGGGGTCCTCGCTCATGCTGTCGCGGAGCAGCCTCATCGCGGACGCGCCGTCGGCGAGGGCGTGGTGGATCTTGGTGTAGATCGCGTAGCGGCCGTCGGCGAGTCCTTCGATCAGGTGCATTTCCCACAGGGGGCGGCTGCGGTCGAGCAGGGTGCCGTGCAGCCTCGACACCAGGGTCATCAGTTCGGCCATTCCGCCCGGCTGGGGCAGGGCGTCGCGGCGCACGTGGTGCTCCAGATCGACCTCGTGGTGCGGAAGGGTGTCCCAGCCCCACTGGCCGAGCGACGTCACCGAGCGGCGGGCCCGCTTACGGAACGGCACCGCCACCTGGTCACCGATCAGCGCGGCATCGAACATCGCGCGCACATCCGCCGCCGACGCCCCCTCGGGCGGCGTGAACACTGCCAGGCCGCCGACGTGCATCGGATGCTCGCGGGACTCGCCGAGCAGAAACAGTGAATCGGTCGGTGCCATCGGCAACAGCATGTGGTGTCCTTACCGTTCCCGAACCCGGATCCACCTGCGCGGATCCGCTCCCCCCGGAACTGTTGTTCATGTCTGTGTAGTGGTGTCGCAAAGTAACGTTTAGATGTGGTTCATATCACAAACCGGTCTCGCTGTTTATGTTCTACAGCACAGTCACGCTTTCCGCCACATGCACAAATGTCCAACAGGACGTATGGGACGGCCCTCCCATACGCTCACGGATGCCGTCGGATCAGACGCCCGTGTACACGGTCTTCCCCCAGGTGTAGAAGTCCACCGCGCTGCGACCCTGCTCCCGGAACGTGTTCGTGGACGAATCCTTCACTCCGCCGAACGGCACATTCAGGTCGAGCCCGGCGGTCCGGCGGTTGATCTTGACGACGCCGGCCTGCGCCCGGGCCGCGAAGTCCGTCGAGCGAGCGAGGCTGTCGGTGCAGATCCCAGCGGTGAGTCCGTAGCGGGCAAGGTGGGTGGTGGACAGGGGTGTGAGTTCGCGGGCTCGAGCACCACCGTGTTGCCCGAGACGAGTGTTCGCGGCGGGTGGTGACGCTGGTGCCGGGCAGTCCGCTGGGGAGCACCTCGCCGGTGGCCACCCACCCGAGGGAACCGAAGAACCGCAGCACGTCCACGGCGCGCGTGACTTCGCCGCGGGCTTCGGCGAGGGTCTTGCCTTCTTCCCGGACGAGGTCCGCGGCCACAACGGAACCACGTTCCTGTAGCAGGTTCGCCGCCGTCATGAGGATGGCGCCCCGGGCCGGTGCGGGGAGGGCGGCCCACGCCGGCTGGGCTGCGGCGGCGGCCGTGACGGCGGCGTCCGTGTGGACAAAGCACCGCGTGGTGCTGCAGCTGCCTCGAACAGTGCGGATCGGCGGTATGTGGGGCGGTGTCTGCTGCTCAGACCGGTGAGCTACCGCGCGTTGTGGGTGCTGCCCAGTGTGACCGCCGGCGCGGATAGGTGGAGGAAAGCGCACGGACGAGATGCGGATCGCAGCGAGTATCCTGCACTACTGCCCATAGCCTGTCGACGAACTGGTGCTCGGTGATTCCGAATGTCTGGAAGACAAGCTCTGCGGGAACCCTGCCATAGGGAATCCATTGCCGAGCGAGGGTGATGAGTTCGCGTGCTTCGCGGGGTAAGTCCTGGCAGTCACTCATCGGGCGTCTTCCTTTCTGGAGCCGTCGCTGTCTCTCGTGTCGAGGCCGCCAAAGGCGTCGACCGGTCTTCTCGGCTCAGGTGAGGAAGCCGGGCTGGTCGTGGCAGTCCAGAACTCGAACTCTCGCGCGGCTACACGAGTGTGCGCGAGAACGCGAAAGATTTCCGTAATTCTCTGTGCAAGTGCGAATGTCATTCGGCACTACTCAATTCATTGGTCATTGGCAGCCGGAAGACTCTGCGGTGACGAGGCACCATAGGTTCTGTCGGCCTGCCGTGATGGATGCGGTGGTGAGCATGTCGTCCCAGTGGTGGAGGGAGCCGAACTCGGAGCGCCACGCGAGGGCAGGTTGGGTGAACTCGTGCAGGCGGTGCTCGCGGGTGGTGCCGATCGCACCGTGTACCTGGTGGGCATTGCGGACGACGGTGGATGCGGCGTGGCCGGCGCAGGAACGGGCAACGGCGACAAGGACGTCGAGGTTCGGTGCGGACCAGTCGGTGCGGACGGCTTCGTTCAGGGCGGCTTCGGTGGCGGCCCGGGTGAGTGCGGCTTCGGCGGCGATATCGGCGACGAGGTTTTGTATGGCCTGAAACTTCGCGAGCGGTCGCCCGAACTGGGTGCGTTCGGTGGTGTGCGTGATTGACAGGTCGAGGATGCGATCGAGCGCGGCGCTCGTCTGCACGGCTCGGATCAGTGCGCCGCGCAAAAGTAGTTGGTCGACGACCGCGTCAGCTATCGGAGTGCCCGAGTGGGCGCTGTCGATGGTGACGGTGTCTCTGGGTTCGCCGGCGATGTTGGCCTCCGGCGTGATGGTGAGCATGTTCGTCTCGATGTCGGCGACGACGTACGTGTGGGTGTCGCGCCAGAGCGTGACGATCTTGTCGGATTGGGCGGCCCAGGGCACCCGGTGGGCAGTTCCGGTGTGATCGAGCAGGCAGACGGTGCGGCGGGCGTCGTCTGCGGGAAGCCCGGCGGTATCGAGCAGCCAGCCGGCGAGCAGGTCGTGTTCGGCCAGCGGGATTCGGACGCCGTTGGCTGCGGCGGCTCGGATCAGTTCCGCGGCTTCGAGCCATCCGGCTCCGCTGCCGCCGGATTCCTCTGGTCCGGTGAGGCGAGTCAGGCCGAGATCGGTGAGGTGGGACCAGAGGATCGGGTCCCACGTAGCGGTATCGGCGTCAGGTTCCTTCTGGTCGCGGTAAGCGACGAAGACCGCAGACATCATTTCCACAAGATCGGGGTCGACAGTGGTCGGTGTCGTCATCAGCGCATTCCCAATCCCCGCGCGATCACGCCGCGCAGAACTTCGTTGGTGCCGCCACGAAGGGTGAATCCGGGGCGTTGGGCGGCGGCGTCATCGATCATTGCCCGGTAGCGGCGGGGGCTCGGACCGGTGTCACCGGTGATGACGTCGGCAAAATCGGCGATGTCGCCTTCGGTGGTGGTTCCGAGGACTTTGACGACGGCCGCGGCGACGTCGGCGGGTTCGTGGCGTCCGAGGGCTCCGGCGACCGCGGTGGACATCTGGTGCAGCCCCATTGTTCGGGCGAGATACCGGCCTAGGTCGGGGTGTCGGGGTACTGCCCCTGTCCGCATCAGTTCGGCGGTGTCGGCGAGGAGGGGAAATGTGGACAGGAAGCGTTCGGGTCCGCTGCGTTCGAAGCTCAGTTCCGAGGTGACCTGCTGCCAGCCGCTGCCGATGGTGCCGAAGACCATGTCGTCGGCGACGAAGACGTCGTTGAGGATGACTTCGTTGAAATGGTGCCCACCGTGCATCGAGACGAGGGGCCGGATGTCGACGCGGGGTGAGCACAGGTCGACGATGAACTGGCTCAGTCCGTCGTGCCGATGTGCGGGGTCGACGGGGGTTGTGCGGGCGAGGCAGATGAATGCATGGGCATGGTGGGCGCCGGACGTCCAGACTTTGGTGCCGCTGAGGACCCAGCCGTCGTCGACGCGGGTGGCTTTGGTGCGGACGCTGGCGAGGTCGGATCCGGAGTCGGGTTCGCTCATGCCGATGGCGAAGTAGCACTCGCCGCGGGCGATCTCGGGTAGGTACTTCCGTTTTTGAAATTCGGTGCCGTACAGGAGGAGTGACGGTGCAATCTGGCGGTCGGCGATCCAGTGCGCGGCGACCGGCGCGCCTGCAGCGAGGAGTTCCTCGGTGACGACGAAACGTTCGAGGTGGCTGCGACCGTGGCCACCGTATTCGATTGGGATCGTCATGCCGACCCATCCCCGGTCGGCGAGTGTGCGCGAGAAGTCCTCGTGCCAGCCGGTGAGCCAGCTGTCGATCCGCGGAGTGATGCGCCCATCAGCGAACTGGGCGTCGACGAATTGCCGGACTTCGGCGCGTAAGTCGTCCATGTCGTGTGGGTCCGACGCTATGGGAGGAACCAGTCGCGGATCTCTCATTGGAGAATCCCTTCGGTTGTGGCTGAGTCGGTTTCGGGTGTCGCGTCACGTTGAGTCCCGGTGCCTTCGTGTGCGTCTGCAAACCGGTTGGAATGTTAGTCGAGAGGCTGATCGCCGTATGTCTCGATTACGCACTATGGCAAAAGTGGGCGATATACGCAATGCTGGTAGGTAATTCGGCGTAGGTACCGGGATCTGCCACTCGAGTGCATCTGATGCTTGACGTACCGACCGGACGGTACTAAGTTTCCGTGAACGGTAGCCGCTCGGCAAACTGCTTCGAGTCGGAGTTCCGCAAATGAATTCTCGAAAGGTGTCCCATGGCCGGACTGTGGTTCGACGACGTGGAAATCGGAATGACGTTCGAGACTCCGCGTCGCACTGTGACGGAGGCGGACGTGGTCAACTTCGCCGGAGTGTCCGGTGATTTTCACACTCTGCACACTGATGCGCAGACTATGCGCGAGAGTCAGTTCGGCGAACGGATCGCTCACGGAGCGCTCGTTCTGTCGATCGTGACAGGCCTTCGGGGCCGGCTCGGAATCTTCGACGACACCCTGGTGGCGTTCGCCGAGATCCGTCGCTGGCGCTTCGTGCGTCCGGTGCTCATCGGCGACACGATTCGCGCGGCCAACGAGGTCGTGGAGCTGACTCCTACGTCGAAGCCCGACCGTGGCGTCATGGTCCAGCACGTGCAGGTTCTCAACCAGCACGATGTCGTCGTACAAGAAGGAGAGATGGTGGCATTGGTGAAGCGGGAGGCGAAGGTATGAGGGTCCGCGCGGACGACCCGCAACTCAATGAGGTGTTGACCGGCGCCGGCCGTGCGGGAAAAGACCCCCGTGACGGTCTCGTATTCGTCGCACGGACTGGTCTTCGTGAATGGGCGGAGACCGAGGACGAACTGGCTCAGGCGTTCGACATGACCCGGGAGACAGTCGCGGCCGGTGGTGCAGTGGTCTACGTCGTGCGCTCGGCCGCACTGTTGGGACGAACCGAACCGCTGGACGCGGCTGTCGCAGCCGGCCTACTCAGCGGCGCACGCGCACTCGCGCTCGAGCGCCGAAAACACAACGGCTACTCGACGGTCGTCGCCGTGGCCGACGATGTGGAACCGAAGTCGGTTGCCGATGCGGTGGATCTCCTCGTCGCCACTCGCGGGGCCAACGGTCAAGCCTTCGTACTCGGCGAGGAACATCTAGGAGCAGCTCTGCCATGAAGATTGCAGTGGTCACAGGCGCAGCCCGGGGTATCGGCTTCGAAATTGCCCGGCGCCTGACGAAGGACGGCTACCGCCTGGTCCTGGTAGACGTGGATCCGACGGTCGGGGACAGCGCAGCATCGATCGATGCCACGCCAGTGAAGGCCGACATCGCCGATCCGGAGGGCCGTGCGCAGATTCGCTCCGCGATACGGTCCGAAGAGGGGCAGCCGACCTTGTTGGTGAACAACGCCGGTATCACGCGCGATGCTCTGATCGGCGACATGACCGAACCGAACTTCCGACTCGTCAATCGAATCAACCTGGGCGCGACCTTCGAGTTGACGTCCGAACTGGCCGACGAGATCGTCGATGGTGGCGCGGTGGTCAATATCAGCTCACGCGCATACCTCGGCAACGTCGGCCAGTTCAACTACGCCATCTCCAAGGGCGGCGTAGTCGGTCTGACCCGGTCACTGGCGTTGAGCCACGCGCCGCGCTTGCGCGTCAACGCCGTGGCACCGGGCTTCATCGCCACCGACATGACCGACGCGGTACCCGCGAGGGTGCGTGACCGCATCATCTCGCGCATTCCGCTGCAACGCCCGGGCAGGCCCATCGATATCGCCGAAGCCGTCGCTTGGTTGGGCTCCGACCAGGCGGCATATGTCACGGGACAGGTATTGCCGTGCTGCGGAGGTCGCAGCCATGGCTGAAGGCGGTCATGGCAGACACGTAGTGCACAGGTAGTGGATAGGTAGTTTCCCGCTGGCATCGGGGCTGGCCCGCAGGGACCCTCGTGTGATGGTCGTCACGGAAGGGCGCCGTGTGATGTCAGCCCTCGAAAACCGGTTGAAGAAACGACGGTCGTTCTCGTCGGGAAGCGGCGGTCGGCCACAGAGACTTGGAGTGAAATATGAAACTGGATTTGCTGTATGCGTTGACGAATCGTTCGGGTGAGTTGTCCTGGCATGAGGTGCTGGAGGCGACGCGGCGGCATGCCGTGATGGCGGACGCACTCGGGTATGACCGTATTTGGTTGGGGGAGCATCACTTCGATGTCGATGGTACGGATGCGAGCCCGAATCCGATCATGCTGGCGACGGACCTGGCCGCTCGGACGAGCCGGATCCGGTTCGGGATGGCGGCGGTATCGCTGACCCTGTGGCATCCGCTGAGGGTGGCGGAGGATCTCGCCATCCTGGACCATTTCAGTGACGGTCGCCTCGATGTGGCGTTCGGTCGGGGAATTCTGCCGATCGAGGTGATGAATCTCAATCCGGAGGCGAACCGCTGGAACGGCAGCGGGGACAGTTACGGGATCTTCGACGAAAACCTGGCGATTGTGAAGGGGATCTGGACCGACCGCCAGTTCAGTTGGCGGGGTCCGCGCTACACGTTCCCGGAGCCGGGCACGAAGTTCATCCACTCGCCGGGTGCGCCCGATCCGGAAGGCTGGGTCGGCGAGGACGGTGTGCTTCGAGCGTTCGGGATCACTCCGCAGCCGTACCAGCAGCCGATGCCGCCGCTGTTCGCGGTGACCGAGACCGTGGAGGGATTCCGGCGCGCCGCTCGCAACGGTATGAAGCCGATCACCTGGTATCCCACCGGTCGGGTTCTTCACAACCTGTGCGAGCTGTATCGCGACGAGCGGGCCGCGGTCGCCGGTGTCACCCCGCCGCTCGGCGAGGACGTCGCGGTGCTGCGTATGGCGTACGTCGCGGACACCGACGAGGAGGCGCGCCGTATCGCGGAGCCGGCGGTGGTGGAGTTCTTCGAGTTCATCTGCCGGGTTCGGGGTATCGGGGTGTTTCTCGATGCGGACGAGGACCCGAACGACCCCAAGTACAAGGAGATGGCTCCGTGGGATCTGATGTTCGATCGTGATCACCTGTTCATCGGTTCGCCGGACACCGTGCTCGAGAAGATGACGCGGATGACGAGGTCGCACGGCATCGGGAACTGGCTGCTGCAGATGGGTGTGCCGGGCATCGCGCACGAGGACGTCGACAGATCCCTGAAGCTGTTCGCCGCGGAGTGCATGCCCGCGCTCCGCAGCCTCGATTCCACGGCTGTCGCCGCGAACTGACCTACCCCCATCTCACCGAAGGAACAACGATGACGGAATACCTCAACCCAGGCAATCTTCCTTACCCGCGGTTCGGCATGAATCCGGGTGTGGCGACCCAGGACTACGTGTTCTGCGGCGGCATGGCGCTGGATTTGGAGACGCTCGCTCGTAAGCCGGAGGCCGAGACCATCGCGGACGAGACGAAGATCGCGCTCGGGGAGATTCAGGGGATCCTCGGGGCTGCCGGCTGCACGCTCGGGGATGTTGTGAAGACGACCTGTTATCTGGCCGACGATGCGTATCGCAAGGAATTCTGGACCGCGTACACCGAGGTCTTCGGGGACGGCCCGTATCCGGCGCGCACCACGCTCGTCGTGGGTATCGCGGGCGACTGCCGCGTCGAGATCGACGCCGTCGCGATCCGACCACGGAACCACGGGTAGCCACGATGCCCGGCCGCCCGTTCACCGACTGGCACACGCACATCTACCTGCCCGAACACCTCGGCCCGGTATGGACCGACCGAGGAACCGAACTCGTCGGCCGACCAGGCTTCGGCCACGCGGACCTCGCCGAGCACACCCGAGTGATGGCGGAGTCCGGTGTCGACCGGTTCCTGGTCCTCGGCCTGCAAGTGGCACGGATCGGAATGAAGGTACCGAACGACTACGTCGGCGAGTACCTCGACGCCAACCGCGAACGGGCGATCGGAGTCGGCAGCGTCGACCCGACGCAGCCCGGCGCGGCGGACGAACTCCGCCGCGCGGTGCACGAGTACGGCCTCCACGGGGTGAAACTCTCGCCGCCGTACCAAGGTTTCCATCCGCACTGCGACGAGGCCTACGAGGTCTACCGTGCTGCGGCTGATCTCGGCATCTTCCTGATGTTCCACCAGGCGAGCGTGTTCGCGCCCGACGGGTGCAACGAATACGCGTACCCGATGTTCCTCGACAAGGTCGCACGCGAATTCCGGGACACGAACATCCTTGTCGCCCACTTCGGGAAGCCCTGGATGAACGAGACGGTCGAACTGATGATGAAGAACCGCAACGTCTTCGCCGACGTGTCGACGCTCCCGGTGAAGACCTGGCAGCTGTACAACGGGCTCCGACTCGCCATCGAGGGCCATGTCACCGACCGTCTGGTGTTCGGCTCCGACTTCCCGTCATTCTGCCCGAACGAGGCCGCCGATCAGTTCTTGGCGATCTCGGAACTCGACATGCCACTCCCGATCCCACACGACGTCGTCGAGGACATCCTCTACAACCGGCCGCTCGACATCATCCTCACGAAATAGCCCCCACTCAGCGGGCCGATGTGATCACCAACGATCCACTTCCCACCCCGAATCCGGAGACCGCAATGAGTACTCTCGACGGCACTTCCTCCCCCAGGGCAACTACGGAAAGGCGCAACGACGATCCTGTTCGCCAACGGCGCCGCGTCTATATCGCCAGTGCGATCGGCAGCACGATCGAATACTACGACTTCCTCATCTACGCGACCGCCGCGAGCTTGGTCTTTGCCCCGGTGTTCTTTGCGGGATCATCGCCCGCCGTGGCGCTCATCGCCTCGTTCGGCACCCTCGCAGTCGGGTACCTCGCCCGCCCGCTCGGTGGAATCATCTTCGGCCACTTCGGCGACCGGATCGGGAGGAAATCCTCGCTCATCTGGACGCTGAGCATCATGGGTGTGGCAACCGTATCGATCGGATTGCTGCCGACGCCCGACAAGATCGGCGTGCTCGCCCCGACTCTGCTCGTGGCGCTCCGTCTCGTTCAGGGCATCGCAGTGGGCGGTGAATGGGGCGGCGCCGTCTTGATGGCTGTCGAACACGCGAACACGAAGTCTCGCGGTTTCTACGGCAGCGCAACCCAGATGGGCGCCTCGGCAGGACTCCTACTGTCCTTCGCGGCCTTCGCAGCGCTCGGCTCGCTCTCCGAGGACCAATTCCTGTCCTGGGGTTGGCGTCTTCCCTTCCTCGTGACGGTCGTCCTCGTCGGAATCGGCATGTACATCAGGCTCGGCGTGCACGAGAGCCCGGTCCTGCTGGCCGAGAAGAGGGAGGAGCGCAACGAAGAGGAGCCACGCCGCGCGCCGCTGCTCGCGCTACTTCGGGACCGCCCGGGTCGCGTGCTGCTCGGAATCGGCGTATACGCCGGACCGTTCATGGCGTACGCCGTGGCAACTTCTCTGCTGGTGACCCACGCACACAACGACTTCGGGATCCCGCGCCAGACCTTGCTCAACGCGATGATGATCGGCACGGCGGGCATGCTCCTCACCGTACCGTTGTTCGCGTGGATGTCCGACCGATACGGCCGGCGACCGGTCTACGTCACCGCAGCCCTGCTCACGGCGATCCACGCCTTCGCGATGTTCCCCTTGGTGACCTCGGGAAGTTTCCCGCTGATACTGCTCTCGTACGTCATCAATATGACCGTGCTCAACGCGGCTGCGAACGGCCCGGTACCCGCACTGCTCGCGGAGCTGTTCCCGACGGCGTCCCGCTACACCGGCGTATCCCTGTGCTATCAATTTGCCGGAATGATCGGTGGCGGCCTCGGCCCGCTCCTCGCTGCAACCTTCATCGCGCCGGGAGGCCCGGGCAGCATCGCGGTTTCCGTGATGATCTCCGCGCTGTGCATCGTGGCCGCGCTTTCCGTCGGCGCACTCGGTGAGACCCGGACCGTCGATTTACGCAATGCGTGATGACCGCAACCAGACCGTACAAACGAAAGACGAGGTAGAAATGATCGACTACTTGAATCCCGCAGAACTGGGAAATTTCAGCCCGCAGGGCCTGTCGTCCGGTACCGCGACCGACGTGTTCGTCTACGCCGCGGGCCTGGCGATCGACCCCGAGACGATGGCGAGGCGTACGGAGGCGGAATCGATCGCCGACGAGACCCGGATCTGCCTCGAGAACGTCGCCAGGATCTTGGCGGACGCAGGCCTCGCACTGCGAGACATCGTCAAGACCACCTGCTACCTGCAAGACGAGGCATATCGATTCGAGTTCCTCGATGCATACAAGGACGCCTTCGGTGTGGGACCGTACCCGGCACGGTCGACGTTCGTCCTCGGTATCGCCTCGAACCTGCGTGTTCAGATCGAAGCCGTCGCGGTACGTCCCGACGCACGTTGAGTCGGTAATGAACGCCGACGGTCGGACCACGTTCATGGGTGTCGACCGGAACCTCACAGAAGGACTGGGAATGACAGAATTCGACAAGATCCGCATCGAGCGCCACGACAACGGCGTCCGGGTACTCGTGCTCGACGACCCGGAAAAGCGGAACGCCATCGGCCCCGCCATGCGCGTCCAGCTACTCGACGCGGCGGACCAGCTATCCACCGACACTGAAACGCGGTGCCTGGTGGTGACCGGATCCGGGACCTCATTCTGTGCCGGAGCGGATCTCATGGCGATCTTCGGCGTGAACGACGCGACCCCGTCGAGCATGCGGGACCGTCAACTGTCGTACTACGAGAGCTTCCTGTGGCTGCGGGCGCTTCCATACCCCACGATTGCCGCCGTCAACGGACACGCCATCGGTGCCGGACTGAATCTCGCATTGGCATGCGACATCACCATCGCCGGACCGAACGCCAGATTCGGCGCCACCTTCGCGAAGCTGGGTCTACATCCGGGAGGCGGATGTACCTTCTTCTTGACGCAGAGGTTGGGGCGGGGAGGCGCACTGCGCACGGCTCTCCTCGGCCGCACGCTCGACGGCAGGCAAGCCCACAAAGAAGGACTCGCAGACGTCTACGTCGACGACCCGCTCGAGGAAGCACTCACTCTCGCAGAAGCAATCGCCCATGTGCATCCGTCGCTCGCTCGCGACATGAAACAAGCCGTGAATCTCGCCGCCGAGAACTCCTTCGACGTGACCGTGGGATTCGAGTCCTGGGCACAAGCAGCCAGTGCGTACAACCCCGGTGTCCAGGACGCGATTCGCGCCGCCGGCCGCACCACGTCAGCCCGATCCAGCTAGGAGAGAACAATGATCGACCTGGGCAAGTTCAAGCACATCATGGCGTACGCACCGGGCCCCGCCACAGTCGTCACTGCCACCGGTGACGACGGAAGGCACCAGGGTCTGACGATGTCCGCGGTGTGCTCAGTCTCCCTGGATCCCCCGCTCGTCCTGGCGTGCCTCGACCACGGGTCGAACACCCTGCAGGCGGTGCGCTCGTCGGGATCCTTCACTGTCAACTACATCGCCCACGGCCACGAGAGCGTCGCGCTGGCCTTCGCGGTCAAGTCTGACTCGAAGTTCGACGGACATGCATGGTCGGCCCCGGACGGCGGACTGGGCGGGCCGGTACTCGCGGAGAACACCGCGGCGTTCGCAGTGTGCCGGGTCGAGCAGATGGTCGAGGCCGGCGATCACACGATCGTGGTCGGTGCCGTGGTCGACGGGGGAGTGCGCGAGGACTGCCATGCATTGGCATATGCACGCCGGGAATTCTTCACGGCCGTCGGATCGCAGGTATGAGCGGATACTCGTTGGCGAGAGATCGCGGAGAGTCGATGGTGCGCAGCGAAATCGCAATCGGGATTCTGGTCGGAAACCCGCGGCCGGGTTCGCGCACGGCGACCGTCGCAGCGGAGGTGGGCCGTCAAGTTGCCGATGCGGTCGGAGGTAGGGTCGGCCCTGTCGTCGATCTGGCGATGCACGGCGGAGACGTTCTGGACGCAGACTCCGCGACGGTGCAACGGGACATGGAGCTCGTCAGCGGAGTCGACACCCTCATCGTGGTCTCGCCGACCTACAAGGCGACCTATACGGGCCTCCTCAAGGCATTCTTCGACCGTTTCGGCTCTGTCTCACTCGACGGCGTCACAGCGGTGCCTGTGATGGTGGGCGGTGCCCCACAACATGCGATGGCCGGCGAGGTCCACCTCCGACCGCTGCTGGTCGAACTGGGTGCCGTCGTGCCCACTCGGAGTCTCTACGTCGTGGACTCCGAACTCGACCACCTCACGGACACGGTCAGCACCTGGCTGTCCCGAGAAGGCGCCCCGCTGACGAACGCGCTGCGCACCGCGCCGGCGCAGTGAACACGGGACGCCCAGGCCCTGCCCGAGCGGCACTCGGTTCGTTCGCTCCGAAGCTGGCCGAACTCACCGACGACACCCTGTTCGGCGACATCTGGACACGACATGAACTGACACCTCGGGACCGAAGCCTCGTCACGGTCGCTGCCTTGATCGCGCTCTACCGCTCCGACCAGCTTCCCTTTCATCTGCGCACGGCACTGGACAACGGCCTCACAGTCGACGAACTCGTGGAGGTCGCCACTCACCTCGCGTTCTATTCCGGCTGGCCGACCGCCATGACGGCAGTCCAGATCCTCCGGGACCTCCCCGACCCCGAAGACTCTCGATAGGTTCGTCGGACGGTGATATCATGCCGACTGGTACGGATGTATACTGCGAGAGTGCGAGAGGCGTTGTGTAGTGCGCCGGCGTGCCCGTAGCATCGCGCCTACCCGCTTCGTGCAGAGTGCTCGAGGTGGATGGCGCACTCGGCGATGAATGGCGAGCTGAACAGCCAGGGAGGAAGTTTCGTGGCGAGGCCGAAGGTTTCGAGTGGCAAGACGAGCGGCCGTAGGGTCCGCGACCCCGAGGGGGCTCGGCGTGCCCTGCTAGAGAACGCGGTTGCGCTCTTCGAGAGGAACGGGTACGCGGCCACGTCTGTCCAGAGCATCGCCGATGCGGCCGAGCTGACCAAGGGCGCCTTCTATCACCATTTCGAGAGCAAAGAAGACCTGCTCTACCGGGTGCACGACGAGTTCATCAACTATCAGCTGGGGCGTGCGCGCAGTGTCATGGCGGACAAGGAGCAGAGTCCGGATCAGATCTTGCGACGGCTGATCACCGAGGCGTTACTCGAACCGATGTCGATCTACAAGGCGGAGATCACGGTGTTCATGCAGGAACGGAAGTTCCTGCCCACGGATGTCTTCGCCGAGATCCAGCAGAAGCGTGACGAGTTCGAGCGCTTCTTCGTCGACGTGATCGAGCGCGGCATGCAGGAGGGTGTGTTCCGAAAGAAGGGCCCGGCACGACTTGTGGCATTCGGGATCATCGGCATGGGGGCGTGGACACACGTCTGGCTGGACCTGAAGGGCTCGGTAACCCCCCGCGAAATCGGCACCATCTACGCCGATATCCTCATCGACGGACTGATCGAGCGACCAGCGGACGCCTGAGCTGCACTCCTCGACCACCCGGCCTCCACGAATGTCCCTTCGTGGAGGCCGTGCTCGTTAGCGCCTACCGTGATGCGGCGGGTTCGCGGTATCCGGGTGAACCGCGGTCCCAGCGGTATCGTCGCGATCTCTTGACCCCCTGACGCGTAGTGCGGTAACGTCATCTCACAACGTTACGTACCGCCCGGTTAGTATGTAAGCGCAGATGAACTTCGTTTTATCTGTTGAGCCGGCGTCGCGCTTCCTGGCTGGAAGGCGTTCCTCTGTTGTCGAGAAGCCTCACGCACCGGACGCGCTCCAGCCTGAATCAGTGACTTCAGGCGGTCGTTCCCCGAGATATCCGAGATCGGCGCTCCCTTCTCGAGAACGATGAGAGCCCCTCTATCCGTACGACATTGAGGATGGATCATGTCAGCAGAACTGCTCGGTGAAGTTCCGAACGCGAATACCGTGACGGCAGGCGCGGTGCAGCCGGTCGGGGTCGGGCGGTAGAGCATCATGGACACCTACGACTACATCGTCGTCGGCGGCGGAACCGCCGGGTGCATCCTTGCCGCGCGACTCACCGAGGATCCTGAGGTCCGGGTCCTGCTCCTGGAGGCCGGCGGCTCCGAGCGACGACCAGACATCGAGAACCCAGGTTCCTGGCCGAGTTTGGCCGGCAGCGAGCTGGATTGGAATTACGCGACGGTTCCGCAGAAGGCTCTCGGGCGGACGGTCCCCGCGACCCGCGGCAAGGTCCTGGGCGGCTCGGGCTCGATCAACGTCATGGCGCACCTGCGGGGACACCGAGTCGACTACGACTCGTGGGCCGCGGAGGGCGCTGAGGGTTGGGACTACGACTCGGTATTGCCCTACTTCATGCGCTCCGAGGACGTCCCCGACGGCGACCCCCGATTCCGGGGTCGGGGCGGACCACTGGCGCCGCGGCCGATCGACTCGCCCCACCCGTTGTCAATCGCCCACGTCGAGGCCGCGCGGCAGACGCAGCACGCCGTCGCAGCAGACCTCAACAGTGGCGAGTTACTCGGGGCAGCGTGCCATGAGTTGCTGATCAGCGGGAACCGGCGACAGAGCACCGCGAGTGCCTACCTCAGGCCGGCGCTCGGCCGGACAAATCTGACAGTTCGCACCGGGGCGATCTGTCGACGCCTCGTCATCGTGGGCGATCGCTGTCGCGGGGTGGAGTACACCTGGGACGGTCACTCGATCCGGTCCGCGTCGGCCGGCGACGTTGTCTTGTGCGCCGGTGCAGTCGATTCCGTGCGGCTGCTGCTACATTCGGGCGTCGGACCGGTCCGAGACCTCGAGTTGGTCGGCGTGCAACCGGTGATCGATTCGCCGGAGGTCGGCCTGAACCTGCAGGACCACATCCTGCTGGCGGGAGTCCGGATGCGCGGGGATCGACAGCTGCCCCCACCGAGTGGCAACTACGCCGAGTCGACGCTGTTCGCGAAGACGAACCCGTCTCAGACCCGGCCGGAGTTGCAAATCGTGCAGATCCAGGTCGACTACCACACGCCGTGGCAACGGCCAGCCGAGAACAGTTTCACCTTCGGGATCGGGCACATGCGCCCGCGAAGCCGCGGAAGCATTCGCCTGGCGTCTTCCGACCCGGAAGCGCCGCTGCTGATCGATCCGAAATATCTCAGCGACCCGTACGACATCGAACAGCTCATCGCCGGAATCGAGGTGGTGAACACACTCGCCGAGACGAGCGCATTCGACGAATGGGGCGGCATTTCCGACGCCCCCGCACTACTTCGCCTCGACCGCCCGGAGTTGGAGAAGGCGATACACGACAGTGTCAGCAGCTTCTTCCACCTTTCGGGAACCTGTCGCATGGGCACTGACGCGACGGCGGTGGTCGATCCGCACCTTCGGGTGCGCGGCGTCAGCGGGTTGCGCGTCGCAGATGCGTCGGTCATGCCGAGCATCGTCTCGTGCAACACGAATGCTGCGACCGTGATGATCGGTGAGAAGGCCGCCGATCTGCTGTGCGGCAGACCCGCGGGGTGATTCCGGGCGCGGTCCCACGAATCAGCTGATTCGACGGTGATTTGCCTCTGGCGCCCCGAGGTTTCGGCCGCTACACTACATACCAACCGGTCGGTAGGACCGATCGCACCACTCGACGAAGGAGGAGAGATGCACACCGGCATCACTCTCGTATTTCAGAACATCGACGGAAACGTCTCGGACGCGGAGACCTACCGCAACGAGCTGGATCTCGCGCTGCGGGCAGAGTCCGCCGGATTCGATTCGGTATGGACGCCGGAACATCACTTCACTGCTTACGGCATGACACCCGATGTCCCGCAGTTCCTCTCATGGCTTGCGGCCAAGACATCCACGGTCAAACTGGGGACGATGGTGTCCGTTCTTCCCTGGCAGGACCCGGTTCGGACTGCCGAGAACTTCATCCTGCTCGACCATCTCTCGGGCGGCCGGTCGATGCTCGGCATCGGCCGAGGACTCGGCCGGGTAGAGTTCGACGGCTTCCGGGTGGAGATGGGCAAGTCCCGCAGGCTCTTCGCGGAGTATGCCGAAGCGATCCTGAACGGTCTCGAGTCCGGCGTCATCGAAGCCGACGGCGAACTGTACAAACAGCCCGCCATGGACCTGCGCCCCGCGCCGTATGCGTCGTTCCGCGGTCGCACCTTCGCATCGGCGGTGTCTCCGCAATCAATCGACCTCATGGCAAGTCTTCAGGTCGGGCTGATGGTCATCGCGCAGAAGCCCTGGGACAAAGCGGAAGCCGAGATGCGCGACTACCGTACCCGTTACCTCGAGATCAACGGCGAGGAGCCGGCCAAGCCGATCATCTGCGTCTTCGTCGGAGTAGGAGAGACAGAAGCCGAAGGAAGGCAGATGCGCGATGTTTACCTCCGGCGCTACGCCGAGTCGACCGTCGAGCATTACGAATTCGACAACGTCGGCTTCGCGAAAATTGAAGGCTACGAGTACTACGCAGGGCTGAGCCGCAACATCGAGAAGCACGGAGTCGACGGCTTCTGTGACTTCCTCGCCGATCTCCAGGTGTGGGGAACGCCGGATCAGGTCGTCGACCGGATTCTCGAGTATGTCGATCGACTGGACGCGGGCGGGGTCCTGATCGCACCGTCCTTCGGAGGCATGGCGCCCGAAGTGTCATCCCGAAACTTCGAACTGCTCGCCTCCGAGGTGCTTCCGCGCCTCAAAGCCCACGATGTGGGCGGCGAACTCGGTGTTACCTACGGTGTCGACCGAACACTGACGCCGACGTCATAACAACTCATCGGCTTCTCAGGGCCGAACCGTCCATACGTGTTCGTCGAGTCGGCGGCACCTACCAACGATTTTCGAGTAGTGAGGGTTTGAATAGTGACAATGACCGATGTGGATTTGACGGCTACGTGTTTGATTGGTGGTCGGTGGGTGCCGGGGTCGGGAGTGGATGCCATCGATGTGTTCAATCCTGCGACGGGGCGGGTGATTACGGAGTTGGTGCCGGCGACGATCGAGGATGCGGAGGCGGCGGTGGTGGCTGCGTCTCGTGCCTTCGCCGACTGGGGTTCGCGGCCGTTGTCGGAGCGGGTGCGGTTTTTGTATCGGATGAAGGTGATCCTCGAGGACAATGTCGAGTCGTTGGCTCGGGTGATCACGATCGATCAGGGTAAGACGTTGGATGAGGCGCGCGGTGAGGTGGGGCGGGCCGTTGATTTCTTGGAGACGGCGATTGCCGCTCCGATGCTGTATCACAGTGACGCCGTGAACGTCACCACTGGTGTGGATGCGCGGCGGGTGCGGGAGCCGTTGGGGGTGTGTGTGGCGGTGACGCCGTCGAATTTTCCGGTGATGAACACGGTGCAGTTCTCGGCGTGGGCTCTGGTCACCGGTAATGCGTTGATCATCAAGGCGTCCGAGCAGGATCCGCTCGCGTCCACCGCGGCGATTCGGTTGCTGCAGCAGGCGGGTCTGCCGGATGGGGTGCTGAACTTGGTGCACGGCCGGGCGGATGTGGTCAAGCACCTGATCGCCCACCCGTCGGTGGTGGCGGTGTCGTGCATCACGTCGTCGCCGACGGCGCGGGCGATCTACGGGGCGGCGGCAGCGGCCGGGAAGCGGGTGCAGGCCAATGGTGGTGCGAAGAATCCGATCGTGGTGGCCCCGGATGCGGATCTCGATAGGGCGGCGGCCGGGATCGTGTCCTCGTCCTATGGGATGGCGGGTCAGCGGTGCCTGGCGGGGAGTCGGGTGGTGGTGGTCGGTGACGTCTACGGCGATCTGATGGACCGTGTGGTGGCGTTGGCCGATCAGTGGGTGGTCGGTGACGGTATGACCGAGGGTGTGACGATGGGCCCGGTCGTCAGCGCCGAGAGCAAGGAGCGGATCCTGGCGGCGCTGGGGGAGGCGGAGGATCTGGGTGCGACGTTCGTCCTCGATGGTCGGAACGTGAAGCCGGTGGGTGGGGCGGGGTCGGAGAACGGCTATTTCATCGGGCCGACGATTGTTGCTGATTTGGATCCGCGGCACGGGGTGGAGGGTCGGGAGTTGTTCGGTCCGGTGATCAATGTGCATCGGGTGGACACGCTCGCGGAGGCGATCGCGTTGTCGAATGATACCGAGTTCGGTAACGCTGCCGCGGTGTTCACCAGCTCTGGTGCGGTGGCGGCGGAGTTCGAGCGGGGTATCCGGGCCGGCAATGTGGGTGTCAATGCGTTTCCGGCGCCGCCGGCGAATGTGACGATGGGCGGGTACGGTGCCTCGTTCTACGGTGACCTGCATGTGTGTGGTGCTGCGCCGTTGGATTTCTTCACCGATCAGAAACTGGTCGTCACCCGATGGTGAGCACCATGCGGCGAACCAGTGGGAACGCGACATGAACTCCGCGGTCGTCATCGACGCGGTCCGGTCGCCGATGGGCCGAGCCCGCCCGGCGGGCGCACTGGCCGGTGTTCATCCGGTCGAGCTGCTGGCGCAGGTGGTTTCCGCGCTGGTGGAGCGAACGGCGGTGGATCCCGGCGAGGTCGACGATCTTCTGGTCGGGTGTGTCACGCAGTCGTCCGAGCAGTCCGGCAACATCGGGCGGATGGCGTGGCTGGCAGCAGGACTGCCGGAACATGTGCCATCCGTGACCATCGAGCGCAAATGCGGCTCCGGTCAGCAGGCGTTGCAGTTCGCCGCCCAAGGCGTGATGGCGGGGTCCTACGACATCGTGATCGCCGCCGGCGTCGAGTCGATGAGCCGCGTGCCGATGGGATCGAATCGTCAGGGCGCGGATATCTACGGTCTCTCGGTAAACGAGCGGTACGCTCCAGGACTGCTACCCCAGGGCGTCGCAGCCGAACTCATCGCGCAGCGGTGGAATCTCGACCGGAAACAACTCGACGAGTTCGCGGCGCGTTCACACCAACTCGCAGCACGGGCGGACTCCTCAGGTGCTTTCGTGCGCGAGATCGTGCCCATTCGCGTGCCGGCCACGGAAGAGACGGTGAACCGGGACGAGACCATTCGTCCCGGTACCACCCTCGATTCGATCCGGGCGCTGACACCGTCTTTCCGCACCGAGGAGTACGCCGACCGGTTCCCGGAATTGCGATGGCACGTCACGCCGGCGAACTCGTCCCAGTTGACCGACGGTGCCAGTGCAGTGCTGATCGCCAGCGAACGGGCAGCCAGACGAATGGGGTGGCGTCCCCGGGCCCGGCTCCGGTCCTTCTACGCCTGCGGTGACGATCCGTTGATGATGTTGACGGCGCCGATCGCGGCGAGCCGGGAGATCCTGGCCCGAACCGGACTGGGCATCGATCAGATCGATCATTTCGAGGTCAACGAGGCTTTCGCGTCGGTGCCGCTGGCGTGGCAGTCGGATCTCGAGGCCGACATCGATCGAGTGAATCCGCGAGGGGGCGCGATCGCGCTCGGTCATCCGCTCGGAGCGACTGGGTGTCGATTGCTGACGACGATGTTGCATGCGATGGAGGACGCAGACCAGCGACGGGGGTTGCAGACGGTGTGTGAGGCGGGCGGAATGGCGAACGCCCTCATTCTGGAAAGAGATTGACAGGGGCGGGACGCCCTCGTCCGGGCGTCCCGCCCCTCCCATCGAGAAGGCAGGAGCACTCCCATGAGCGACAGAGTCCGTCTGGACAGTGTGGAGCGGGCGATCGCCGACATCGCGGCCGGTAAGGCGGTCGTGGTCGTCGACGACGAGGACCGGGAGAACGAGGGTGACATCATCTTCGCCGCGGAGAAGGCCACACCGGAGCTGATGGCGTTCACCATTCGGTATTCCAGTGGGGTGATCTGTGTGCCGATGGCGCCTCAGATGCTCGACCGGCTGGATATTCCGTTGATGACTCCGCACAACCAGGACCGGATGCGCACGGCGTACACGGTGTCGGTGGACGCCGCCGATGGTGTGAGCACGGGGATCTCTGCGGCCGATCGGGCACGGACGGCTCGGGTGCTTGCCGATGCGGGTTCGGTGCCGTCGGATCTGACGCGGCCCGGTCACGTATTCCCGCTTCGCTACCGCGAGGGCGGGGTGTTGGTGCGTCGCGGCCATACCGAGGCCGCGGTGGATCTGGCCAGGATGGCGGGGTTGGCCCCGGCGGGTGTGCTGGTGGAAGTCGTCAACGACGACGGCACCATGAAGCGGGCTCCTGAACTGCGGGACTTCGCTGACACGCACGGTCTGGCGATGATCTCCATCGACAGTTTGGTGGGATACCGGCGGCGGCACGAGTTGCTCGTGGAGAGGGTCGCGGCGACCCGGCTGCCGACACGGCACGGCAACTTCACTGCCTTCGGATATCGCGTGGAAATCGACGGCACCGAGCACATCGCGCTGGTGCACGGTGACGTCTCGGATACCGGCCCGGTGCTGACGCGAGTGCATTCGGAGTGCCTGACCGGTGACGTCTTCGGATCGTGTCGCTGCGATTGTGGGCCGCAACTGACCGAGGCGATGGAGCGGATCCGGCGCGAGGGCCGCGGTGTGGTGATCTATCTGCGTGGGCACGAAGGGCGCGGCATCGGACTGGCGGCGAAGCTGCAGGCCTACAGTCTGCAGGACTTCGGCCGGGACACCGTCGACGCGAATCTGGATCTCGGTCTGCCGATTGATGCCCGGCATTACGGGACGGCTGCGCAGATCGTGCGAGATTTGGGTATCGGGTCGGTGCGATTGCTGACGAACAATCCGCAGAAGGTGACCTGTCTGCAGGATGCAGGCATCGAGGTCGCAGCACGTGTTCCGCTACTGCCGCGGCCGAACAACCACAATCTCGGGTACCTGCAGACCAAACGGGACCGGATGGGACACGACCTCCCCGACCTGTGCCCGGCGGCTCCCGTGACGGAGCGCGGTATCACCGCCTTCGGCTGAGCAACAGCCCGGCTCGTCACAGCAAACGAAAACGTCGGCCGGGTGCGCTGCGTGCTTGCTCGATCGGGTCGGAACGCCCGCCGTGAAATCGGACTACCAGCCGACCGTTGGAATCGGAACGGATAATCCGTTCACGAGGGAACCCCCTCGCCGCATCCGACGACCGGGTCGACGCGTGAATCTCGCGGGACTGGCCATACCGCGGTGACGCCCGCAGTCGAGCGGGCCAGGGGAGTTGAACTCGCCGTCACCAGGCTGTAAAACGTACATCGTATAGCGGGCACGATTTGTCAAGAGGTGGCGCATGACTGTACGGCCGACTTCTTTCGGATTGGCCGACCGGCTCGGCGCATCGAACGCGCCCGTCAATTCAGCCTCCTGCGTAATGTGCCGGTTCGATAATGGATGCGGCCATGCCCGAAAGTGAGCCCCCAGCGGACATCGGAGTGCATGCCAAGTCGAGGCGAGGCAAATCCGGAAATCTTCCACTGGACCTGACCAGCTTCGTCGGCCGTCGGCACGAGCTGGCAGACACCCGCAAGCTGCTGTCCGGATCGCGGCTGGTAACTCTCATCGGCGCCGGCGGCGTGGGCAAGACCCGGCTCGCCCTGCGGATTGGCGACGTTTCACGCAGGACATACGACGACGGTGTCTGGTTCGTCGAACTGGGTGAACTACACGACGGGGACCTGCTCGGGCAGGCTGTGTCGGGTGCGCTGGGTTTACAGGATCACTCCGTCCGGCCGCCCATGACTGTACTCACCGAACACCTGGCGGAAAAACGAATCCTGTTAGTCCTGGACAATTGCGAGCATCTAGTCGAGGCAGTTGCAGATGTTGCACAGGTCGTACTGCGGACGTGCCCGGGTGTCCAAATCCTCGCCACGAGCCGTGCGTCTCTCGACATTCGTGGGGAGGTAGTGGTTCGAGTACCCCCGCTGTCGCTGCCGGAGCTGACGCGATCGACGGCGACGCTTCGCGAGATTTCCCGATATGACGCGGTGACCCTGTTCGAGCAGCGTGCGGGCGCCGCAGTGCCGGATTTCAGGCTCACCGAGGACAACATGGGCACGGTGGCTGAAATCTGCCGGCGTCTGGAAGGCCTGCCCTTGCCGATCGAACTGGCGGCGGCACGATTGCGGGCGATGTCGGTCGAGCAGATAAGAGAGCGCCTCGGCGACAGACTCCGACTTCTCACGCTAGGCGGCAGAGGAACACCGACGAGGCAGCAGACCTTGAGGTTGTGCATCGACTGGAGCTATGACCTGTGCTCGTCGCAGGAACAGTGGTTATGGGCTCGGCTGGCGGTGTTCGCCGGTGGTTTTGAGCTCGACGCTGCCGAGGGGGTCCTCGCCGCGGACCCGCCAGACGGAGAGTTACTCGATCTGCTCACGTCCCTGATCGATAAGTCGGTCTTGATCCGCGAAGAGGTCGGGTCGGTGGTGCGGTATCGACTGCTGGACACGATTCGCGAATACGGACAAGAGAAACTATACGAAGCCGGCGGATACTGGGACCTTCGAAAAAGGCATAGAGATTGGTACGAGCAACTCGTGCTGCGCGCGAAGACCGAATGGATCGGTCCGCTGCAGGTGGAGTGGATCGCCAGACTGGAGCGTGAGCAGCCGAATCTGCGCGACGCCATGGAGTTCTGCCTCAGCGAGGACGGCGAGGCAGAAGCGGGCATGCGCATCGTCACCGCGATGTATCAATTCTGGTTCGTGCGAGGGTTGTTCAGCGAAGGCCGTCACTGGCTCGATCGTGCACTCACAAGTCAGGAAGGTCAGCAACCCTTCGACCGGATCGAGGCTCTGTGCACCAGCAGCATGCTGGCCGCGTTGCAGGGCGACGTTGCCGCCGGCACCATATCGACGGACCAAGCACGATTGCTGGCTGCCCGGGTCGGGGGTGCCGACCTCGATGCGTTGGTCGCTTTCGCGGAGGGGTGCCTCGCCGTCTCCAACGGAGAGGTTCGGACAGGTATCGCCAGCCTCGAGAACGCGATCAACGTCTTCCGTCCCGAAGGCGACCTCAACCAGCTGGTGCCGGCACTGGTCTGGCTGGCGCTCGCCTTCGAGATGACCGGTGACATCCAGCGAGCTACAGAGAGCTACGAGGAGCTCATCGCGCTCACCGAGTCGCGGGAGGAAAAAATATGGCGAGCAATGGCGCTGTGTGACTATGGTTTCGCGATGTGGCAGCACGGAGAACGTGAGCGTGGAACCGCGCTCCTCGAGGACGGTCTGCGGCTGTCCCGGATGGTGGGAAGTCAGCTGAGCTACGCCTGGGCGCTCGAGCAATTTGCGTGGACCGACGTCGAACAGAGGCCGGAACGGTCCACGGTGCTGCTGGGCGCTGCGGACGTACTGTTCAGCTCTACCGGTGGTCGCGCACCCGCTCTGACAAACACTGCCACTTTGCACGAGAAGTCTCGGCAGCACGCTCGAACCTCTCTCGGTGAAAGAGCATTTGAGGCCGCAATGAAGCGAGGCGCAGCACTGAGCGCGGACGAGGCGGTTGCCTACGCCTTGGGCGAAGAAACGCGGGCCGAGGTGCCCGCGACGAGTAGCGAGGCGCTGAGCCTGACCCGACGCGAGCAACAAGTGGCTGAACTGGTCGCCGACGGATTGAGTAACAGGGCAATTGCCGACCGGCTTGTGATTTCCCAACGCACCGTCGAAGGTCACGTCGAGCACGCCCTCGTCAAACTTGGCTTCACCTCGCGTACGCAAATTGCCGCGTGGATCCACGAGCAGAAATCCGGCCGTTGAGCCCCCTTTTCGTCCGAGCTGGGCTGATCTGATCCAGAGGGCCCGCGATCTGACGGCGCCTCTCTTTGGCCAAGTGTGGGCGCATGTCCGGCGGCAAACGGAGGTGACGTGGCCGGTCCGAAGGGCCGGTGTGTGGGTGTCAGCGCCGCGAGTCGGTGCATACAGTTCGACCTAACTGATATGGGCGGGTGGCCGTTCCTGACCAGCCAGCGACCTGGCATGCCACGGCGCGGACCCTCGCCGTGCCCACCTACGTGGTACGTGGGTAGGGCCAATAGGTAGTGGATAGGTAGTTTCCCGCTGGTACCGAGGCGTGGCTGCAGCGATTCTCTTGTGATGGGTATCACCTGAACGGCTGTGCTTCCGAGAGTCAGCCTTCGGGCACGCAATTGGATAGCAATGCGGTCCTTGTCCGAATTATGGGCGAGAGCCAATGAACTTGGAGTGAAATGAAACTGGATTTGCTGTATGCGTTGACGAATCGTTCGGGTGAGTTGTCCTGGCATGAGGTGCTGGAGGCGACGCGGCGGCATGCCGTGATGGCGGACGCACTCGGGTATGACCGTATTTGGTTGGGGGAGCATCACTTCGATGTCGATGGTACGGATGCGAGCCCGAATCCGATCATGCTGGCGACGGACCTGGCCGCTCGGACGAGCCGGATCCGGTTCGGGATGGCGGCGGTATCGCTGACCCTGTGGCATCCGCTGAGGGTGGCGGAGGATCTCGCCATCCTGGACCATTTCAGTGACGGTCGCCTCGATGTGGCGTTCGGTCGGGGAATTCTGCCGATCGAGGTGATGAATCTCAATCCGGAGGCGAACCGCTGGAACGGCAGCGGGGACAGTTACGGGATCTTCGACGAAAACCTGGCGATTGTGAAGGGGATCTGGACCGACCGCCAGTTCAGTTGGCGGGGTCCGCGCTACACGTTCCCGGAGCCGGGCACGAAGTTCATCCACTCGCCGGGTGCGCCCGATCCGGAAGGCTGGGTCGGCGAGGACGGTGTGCTTCGAGCGTTCGGGATCACTCCGCAGCCGTACCAGCAGCCGATGCCGCCGCTGTTCGCGGTGACCGAGACCGTGGAGGGATTCCGGCGCGCCGCTCGCAACGGTATGAAGCCGATCACCTGGTATCCCACCGGTCGGGTTCTTCACAACCTGTGCGAGCTGTATCGCGACGAGCGGGCCGCGGTCGCCGGTGTCACCCGCCGCTCGGCGAGGACGTCGCGGTGCTGCGTATGGCGTACGTCGCGGACACCGACGAGGAGGCGCGCCGTATCGCGGAGCCGGCGGTGGTGGAGTTCTTCGAGTTCATCTGCCGGGTTCGGGGTATCGGGGTGTTTCTCGATGCGGACGAGGACCCGAACGACCCCAAGTACAAGGAGATGGCTCCGTGGGATCTGATGTTCGATCGTGATCACCTGTTCATCGGTTCGCCGGACACCGTGCTCGAGAAGATGACGCGGATGACGAGGTCGCACGGCATCGGGAACTGGCTGCTGCAGATGGGTGTGCCGGGCATCGCGCACGAGGACGTCGACAGATCCCTGAAGCTGTTCGCCGCGGAGTGCATGCCCGCGCTCCGCAGCCTCGATTCCACGGCTGTCGCCGCGAACTGACCTACCCCCATCTCACCGAAGGAACAACGATGACGGAATACCTCAACCCAGGCAATCTTCCTTACCCGCGGTTCGGCATGAATCCGGGTGTGGCGACCCAGGACTACGTGTTCTGCGGCGGCATGGCGCTGGATTTGGAGACGCTCGCTCGTAAGCCGGAGGCCGAGACCATCGCGGACGAGACGAAGATCGCGCTCGGGGAGATTCAGGGGATCCTCGGGGCTGCCGGCTGCACGCTCGGGGATGTTGTGAAGACGACCTGTTATCTGGCCGACGATGCGTATCGCAAGGAATTCTGGACCGCGTACACCGAGGTCTTCGGGGACGGCCCGTATCCGGCGCGCACCACGCTCGTCGTGGGTATCGCGGGCGACTGCCGCGTCGAGATCGACGCCGTCGCGATCCGACCACGGAACCAGCGGTAGAACCGCGCGAGGAGAATGTCCGGCTGTGCGACCGACAAGTCGTCGACGATGCGCAACTCGACCATGAAACCATCGGTGTGACCGCTCGACCGGAACAGGAAGATCTGCACAAGCACACGAAGCGCCTGCGCCGAATGAGAGCCGCCGTCGAAGTCAGCACGTTGCCCAAACTGCACGCTGAAGCTGTTCATGCTTCCTACAGGGTTCTGTGACGACTACGGCGCGACATGACGCGACAACAGGTCGCCGTCCCCACCTAACGCCGTCCTACCCAGGACGCCCGAATCCGAAGTCTTGTCTTCGTCGGATTGCCCTCGAATCAGGGGCTCCGCAGATTATTCGACCGATCCGTGAGAAGGCGGGTCGCAAAAGAGAGGAACACCTGCGATGGAGTTCGGTATTTTCATTCCCAGTGCTCGGAATGGTTACATCATTTCCGAGGCTGCTCCACAGTATTCGCCGACGTACTCGCACATGAGGGAGATCATCCAGGCGGGTGAGGAAAGCGGGTTCTCATTTGCCCTGTCGTTGTCGGCGCTGCGCGGGCACGGTGGTACGACGGGGTTTTGGGACGACGCACTGGAGTCGATGACACAGATGGCTGCCCTTGCCCGGGATACGACGACGATGAAGCTGATTGGCTCCGTGAATATTCTGGCGATCCATCCGGCGATCGCTGCGCGGATGGCCGTGACGATCGACCAGATCAGCGAGGGGCGCTTCTCACTCAACATCGTTCCCGGCGGCTGGCACCCCCGTGAGCTCGAGGTCATGAATGTGTGGCCTGGCTATGAATACAACAGCTACCGTTGGGAGTACGCGGGTGAGTACTGCCAGGTGGTGCGCGAGCTCTGGGAGGACGGCGTCTCGAACTTCAAGGGCAAGCATTTCCAGTATGACGATCTGCGGATGGGCCCGAAGCCAGATACTCACGTGAACATCGTGTGTGCCGGCGCCTCGGACGACGCCATCGCATTCACCACGAAGTACGCCGACTACTCGTTCCGCCTGGCCTGGGGAGGCGTGGACGCTCTCGAGGATGTCGTGGGCAGGTTCAACGAGCAGATGGAGAACGCGGGGCGGACCATCCGGCCATTCGTGGCATTGGGTGTCGTCCTCGCTGATACCGACGAGGAAGCGGAAGCAAAGCTGCAGACCTACATCGACAGCCCGGATCGGGGTGTGATGGAGTACATGATCGGGCAGGCATCCACCGATTCCGCCAAGGGCGGCACCTCAGAGATCCTCGCCGGGGTCGACGCCAAGGGATTCGTGCAGTTCTCGACGGACTTCATTACTGGTTCCCCGGAGAGCATCGCGCGCCAGCTCGACGAGTGGGCCGAACTCGACGTCGCTGGATACATGCTGATCTTCCCGGATTACGTGGAGGACATCAAGCGGATGGGTCGTGAGGTGTTCCCGCTGATGAAGAACTTTACGGCGGCGCAGGCGCTGCAGAACGCCTGAGACTTTCCCGCGCCTCGAGCTCCCAAATGCGGCCGCCACACGATCTGGCCAGGGCTGTGTGGCGGCTTAGGGCGCAACCCTCCGTCGTGAGAGTGCCGAGAACCTGTTAATGCGATGAAGATGAGGATGGAACAATGTCCACAACGCTGCTCAGTGAAGAACTGAGGACGAACATCAAGAAGGCCGAGAGGATGCTGATCGGCTTCGAGTGGGTGGACGCGTCCACCGCCGAAACAATCGCGGTGGAGGATCCCGCGACCGGGGAGGTCGTTGCTCATGTCCCGGCCGGTAACGCCCAGGATGTCGACCGCGCGGTCTCGGTTGCGTGCGCAGCATTCCGCGGCCCGTGGCGCCGGCTGACTCCGCAGGAACGTGGCCGACTGCTGTGGAAGCTGGCGGATCTGATCGAGGACCGTGCGCAGGAGTTCGCAGAGTTGGAGTCGCTGGATGCGGGGATGACGATCGGCGAGGCCAGATACGTCGATGTGGCGTTCTCGGTCGATGTGTTGCGGTATTACGCGGGATGGCCGACCAAGATCACCGGGGACACGATCCCGGTGTCGTTTCCGACGAACTTCGGCGGCCCCTATCATTCGTACACGCTGCGCGAGCCCCTCGGTGTGGTGGGGTGCATCGTGCCGTGGAATCTCCCGTTGATGATGGCGGTCAAGAAGATTGCGCCGGCGCTCGCGACGGGAAATACGGTGGTTGTCAAGCCGGCCGAGCAGACTCCGCTGTCGATCGCACTGCTGGGGGAGTTGGTGCTGGAGGCCGGTTTCCCCGAGGGTGTCTTCAACTATGTCACCGGATACGGGGAGACGGTGGGGGCCGCCTTGGTCGAGCACCCGGACGTGAACAAGATCAGTTTCACCGGCTCGGGTCCGACAGGGAAGGCGATCATCAAGGCGGCCACGGGCAACCTCAAGCGCGTCTCCCTCGAGCTGGGCGGGAAGTCACCGAATGTCATCTTCGGCGACGCCGATCTGGGGAAGGCGATTCCGTCGGCCGCGCTGGCGATCTTCGCCTGCCAGGGTGAGAGTTGTGTCGCCGGGTCGCGTCTGTACGCGCACCGTTCAGTGTTCCAGGATGTGGTCAACGGGCTGGTCGAGGCGGCCGACAGCATCCGGTTGGGCCGCGGCTTGGATGCGGCGTCGCAGATGGGTCCGCTGATTTCGGCGGAGCACCGGGACCGGGTGCTCGGTTTCATCGAACTCGCCCGCAGCGAGGGAGCCGAGATCGTCACCGGCGGCTCTGCGTGGGGGAGCGAAGGCTATTTCGTCGAGCCCACCGTCTTGGCGAACGTCGGCTCGGACTCGAAAGTCCTGCGGGAGGAAATCTTCGGTCCGGTTCTGACGATTGTGCCGTTCGACACCGAGGACGAGGTGCTGGCGCTGGCGAACGATTCGCACTACGGACTCGGTGCGGGGGTGTGGACCCGGGACCTCGGCCGCGCGCACCGCGTGGCCGCGGGAATCGAAGCGGGTCAGGTGTGGGTGAACTGCTATCAGACGGTGGATGCGGCGTTGCCGTTCGGTGGGCACAAGCAGTCGGGGTTGGGGCGGGAAACCTGCAAGGAGAGTCTCGACGAATATCTCGAGCTCAAGACAGTCGTCGTCGATCTGTCGTAGACCACGGGCACATATGGCTCCATAGTCGTCGGTGGCGCCGGTGCGGGGTCGTAGCCGCACACGTCTGACCGAGGACCCGCAGGTGTCGGTCTTGCCGGTCGCGGTCGTCGGCGGCACCTACCAACGATTTTCGAGTAGTGAGGGTTTGAATAGTGACAATGACCGATGTGGATTTGACGGCTACGTGTTTGATTGGTGGTCGGTGGGTGCCGGGGTCGGGAGTGGATGCCATCGATGTGTTCAATCCTGCGACGGGGCGGGTGATTACGGAGTTGGTGCCGGCGACGATCGAGGATGCGGAGGCGGCGGTGGTGGCTGCGTCTCGTGCCTTCGCCGACTGGGGTTCGCGGCCGTTGTCGGAGCGGGTGCGGTTTTTGTATCGGATGAAGGTGATCCTCGAGGACAATGTCGAGTCGTTGGCTCGGGTGATCACGATCGATCAGGGTAAGACGTTGGATGAGGCGCGCGGTGAGGTGGGGCGGGCCGTTGATTTCTTGGAGACGGCGATTGCCGCTCCGATGCTGTATCACAGTGACGCCGTGAACGTCACCACTGGTGTGGATGCGCGGCGGGTGCGGGAGCCGTTGGGGGTGTGTGGCGGTGACGCCGTCGAATTTTCCGGTGATGAACACGGTGCAGTTCTCGGCGTGGGCTCTGGTCACCGGTAATGCGTTGATCATCAAGGCGTCCGAGCAGGATCCGCTCGCGTCCACCGCGGCGATTCGGTTGCTGCAGCAGGCGGGTCTGCCGGATGGGGTGCTGAACTTGGTGCACGGCCGGGCGGATGTGGTCAAGCACCTGATCGCCCACCCGTCGGTGGTGGCGGTGTCGTGCATCACGTCGTCGCCGACGGCGCGGGCGATCTACGGGGCGGCGGCAGCGGCCGGGAAGCGGGTGCAGGCCAATGGTGGTGCGAAGAATCCGATCGTGGTGGCCCCGGATGCGGATCTCGATAGGGCGGCGGCCGGGATCGTGTCCTCGTCCTATGGGATGGCGGGTCAGCGGTGCCTGGCGGGGAGTCGGGTGGTGGTGGTCGGTGACGTCTACGGCGATCTGATGGACCGTGTGGTGGCGTTGGCCGATCAGTGGGTGGTCGGTGACGGTATGACCGAGGGTGTGACGATGGGCCCGGTCGTCAGCGCCGAGAGCAAGGAGCGGATCCTGGCGGCGCTGGGGGAGGCGGAGGATCTGGGTGCGACGTTCGTCCTCGATGGTCGGAACGTGAAGCCGGTGGGTGGGGCGGGGTCGGAGAACGGCTATTTCATCGGGCCGACGATTGTTGCTGATTTGGATCCGCGGCACGGGGTGGAGGGTCGGGAGTTGTTCGGTCCGGTGATCAATGTGCATCGGGTGGACACGCTCGCGGAGGCGATCGCGTTGTCGAATGATACCGAGTTCGGTAACGCTGCCGCGGTGTTCACCAGCTCTGGTGCGGTGGCGGCGGAGTTCGAGCGGGGTATCCGGGCCGGCAATGTGGGTGTCAATGCGTTTCCGGCGCCGCCGGCGAATGTGACGATGGGCGGGTACGGTGCCTCGTTCTACGGTGACCTGCATGTGTGTGGTGCTGCGCCGTTGGATTTCTTCACCGATCAGAAACTGGTCGTCACCCGATGGTGAGCACCATGCGGCGAACCAGTGGGAACGCGACATGAACTCCGCGGTCGTCGTCGAAACAGATCTCTGAGGTCGACGACGAAACTCACTCGAAAAATCGCTCTATCCAAGATCAAACGAAGTTGCGCGGTAATCTTTGCACTTGAGGTCACCGCGCATCCGGTAGGGAACAGGCTCAGAAACGTCTCACACACCGTGAGAAATTTGACGGCGGCACGCCATACAGGGGCTGGCCTGATTCGTATAGATGGTTTCTTTGGCAAGGAATCTCTTATGGATTCAAGAGGCAACCGCGTCTTACCACTCCACTCTCAGGTAGAAGGATGCCATGTACCTTGATCAAGTTTCTATGGCGGCGCAGTTTCCGACGGTGGTCTACATTATCGGGCTGATCGCCATCTTGCTGGCCATAGCCGGGATACTTCTATTCGACGCCGGCCTCAGTCGCGCAGGAAACGTGATGCACACGTTGACGCAAAAGCTTGTCGCCGCATTCGTTGCTGCGGCGGGTATGTCACTGATCGGATTTGCCATCTGGGTCACGCAGTTCAACCAGGCTTTCGGTGTTGCCAATCCGCTCGGCCAGGCGATCGAGTCGTGGTGGCTCGGAGGAACGGGCATCAACACCCTACCCCAGGATCTCGATCCAGCGGTCGTGCCGAATGCTGACGCTTTCCAGGCCTTTTACGCGCTCTTCATTCTCTTCGCCGCCTTTTTCGCGGCGCTGTTGGCCGGGTCTGTGATCGAACGGGTCAAGACAAGTTCCTTGGCGTTGATAGCATTACTCTTCGGGGCTGTAGTCATCCCGGTCGCTGGGTACCTGGTCTACGGCTCTGTCGGTCCACTGTCCAACGCCGGTACCCACGACTTCGGCGGTGCGTTCTTCTATATATTGCTGGGGTGTTGGGCGCTCGTATTGGTGTGGCGAGCCAGGCCAAGGGTGGGTGTTTTCGACGGCACCGCGACCGAGCCTGCGATCCCGCACAACATGTTGTACGTAGTGGTCGGAATGGTCCTCTTCCTTGCCGGAATCTGCGGCTACGCGCTTACCAACGGGTACCTGGTACCCGGATCCGGATACTTCGGGATCACCCTCAACGAGAGCGGCATGGGGCTGATTGTCACGAATCTCATGATGGCCTTCGCGGCCTCGGCGATCGGCGGCCTGCTGGTCTGGAAGATAGGGAAACACCCGTACTTCTTCTTGGTGTCACCGGTGGCCGGCTGGATCTCGGTGTCGGGGCTGATCGACGCCGTCAAGCCCTGGCAGGCAGGTCTGACGGCCGTGTTTGCGCCCTTCATCCTGCTCGGCGGTTACAAGCTGATGATCAGGCTCCGGCTGGACGACGTCAAAGTTGTACCACTTACGCTGGGCCCAGGCATCTACAGCGCTTTGATGACCGCGGTGTTGGCAGGTGGCGTCAAGCAGGGTGGCTACTTTGGAATTACCCAGGGTGAGTATGCCTTCCAGCACGCCTCGATCAACATCGGACATCAATTGTACGGAGTTATCGTTTTCCTGGCGCTCGGTCTCGCGTCGGCGCTTCTCGTGGTCTTCGTGGTCGAGAAGACCATCGGGCTGCGTGACGGGCGAGTCGATGAAGGCCTGGAGGCGAAACTGGATCGCGCAGTCATTGGCGAGGTCGCATATCCTGACCGGACACCTGCAGGGCTACAACAAGCTGACGTATCCGACGAACCGGCTGCCGAGGTCAGCATGGTGCCTTGACGGCTCACTAGAACTATCCATTCGCCTGAGCAGAATGAACGCGTCACCAGGATGCGAGGTTGGGATCGCCAACAGATCGCCAACACGACGCGTTCATCGCAGCTCCGGTACTGTTCAGCGCACCTGATGGAAGTCGATCAGCGAGCCTTCGACAGGTCACGGGTTGTCCCGGGGAAGGTGATCACTGAGCCGCTGGCCGGTGAGCACTGTTCGCGCCCGGAGTGAGCGTCGATTGCCAGGGTTAGATCGTGCCCTGGCCGGTCGGTGAGGTCCCTGTAGCGCTGATGGGGTGTCGTGCCGTGTGAGCAATGATCCGTTAGGTTGTCGCCGGGTGCCTCTGGGCTCGAACAGCTTTCACCCATCCTAGGAGAACTGAAAGAGGCGATCGATGATCTTCGTCGGAGACGACTGGGCGAAGACCATCACGACGTTCACCTGATGGATGACGTCGACCGGCGGCTGTCGTCGCGTCGGATGTCGGAAGGACTGGCCGGCATCCGTGAACTGCACGAACTGGTAGCCGCCCGTCCCGAAGAGACAGGGCAGGTCGTGGTCGGCTTCGAAACCGACCGCGGCCTGCGGGTGCAGGCGCTGACGGCGGCCGGATACCAGGTATACGCGGTCAACCCGCTCGCGGTCGCTCGTCGAGTGACTCGAGACGGTCTCTCGAATAGTCACGCAATGGCCGCCTTCGTGGGCTACGAGGCGCTGGTGAGACTTGGATCCAGTTCGTCGCACCATCCGCGTGATGCTGCGACGAGGAACGCTTCCGGTGTCAGCCTCGTCGTCATGGGCGACCTCGAGGGCGGAGACCGAACCTTCCCCTACAACACGCTCACGCGTTCTCGGTCGCGAACCATGCCGCGATCTGGGCGCGCGAGTTGAATCCGAGTTTGGTGAGGAGGTGTTCCACATGACCCTGTGCGGTCCGCGGCGATATGGTCAGTCTGGTCGCGATCTGGCGATTGGTTAGCCCTTCGGCGACGAGCGCAGCGACTTCGCGTTCACGTTTGGTCAACTGGACAGACGGCTGGCCGGATTGTGACGAGTGCGGTCGTTGCGAGGACTCCACAGCCTCCCCCTCGAGCGCGTAGGTGATTGCGCCATCCGTGTCGAACTGGCTGCCCTTGCTACGAGCCGCGCTGAAGGTGCTGGAGCCGAGTTCGCGAGAGGCGTTGGTCACACATCGATCGTGTTGCTCGTTGAGGACGGTGAACAGCAGTGGGCTACTCCCGACGGAATGCGCGAAGTTCGCCGCGGCGCCCAAAAGTGTGGCGGATCGTTGAAACTGTCGCTCCTCGCCCGCTGTCCACGCGAGCGCCTCGAGGCACACCGCCGCGGCCAAGCGGTCGTCCACACGTCGAACCAGCACCAACGCTTCTTTCAGAAGCCTGCTCGCCAGGTCCAACTCGCCTCGGTGAATGATGGCCACGCCCATCGCCCACAGGGTGTACGACCGGTACATGGTCTCGTCGTGAGCTTCCGTAATGGAAAGAGCATCGTTGAAACACGCGATCGCCTGATTAGACTCTCCGAGTAGATCGTAACCCACACCTAGCATCACGAGGATCCAAACATGTTGTGTGAGATCATGATCGGTGGACAATGCGGCGCGCGCCTTTTCGAGTTCGACACACGCAGGCGTGAGGTCGCCCTTGTAGACTCCGACCACGCCTTCGGCGCGGGCGAGAAATATGTGGACAACGGGGTTTGTCGTTTCCTCGGCCAGCGAGCGTGCCTCCGCCATTACGGTCGACGCAGTGTCGAAGTCTCGCTGTACCGCAGCGAGCGAGCTCGCAGCGTAGAGCGCTTTGATCCTTGTGGCGGGATACTGCCCTGCCTCGCACGCCAGTAGACGGTCGAGCCAGTATCTGCCCTCGTTGAACAGGCTGTGAGAGAACCAGAACGCGAATAGAGAAGACGCGATTTCGAGACCCTTTTCGGGGGCGTCGCCCACGGAAAACTCCATTGCCTCACGGAGGTTCGACTGCTCACGGGTCAGTTGCGTGATCCACTCGAGTTGACGGGGGCTGATCCAATCGGCTGCCGCGCCAGCGGACAGCTGCCGACACCATTCTCGATGCTCACGGCGCAGTTGCTGAAGTTCGCCCGACGCCTGCGCCTTCTCTTTGCCGTAGACGCGCAGGATCTCGAGCATCCGGAATCGCACATCCCGGCCGACCTCTTCCCGCATCAGGATCGACTTGTCCACCAGAGAGGTAAGCGTGTCCAGGAACTCGTCGGACGAGATGTCGCGGCTGCAGATAGTCTCGGCCGCGGTGAGCTCGAAGTGACCCGCGAACACCGACAACCGGGACCACACGAGTCGTTCCTGCGGTGAGCACAGCTCGTAGCTCCAGTCGATACACAATCGCATCGTTCTCTGTCTAGGCGGTCCGGCCCAGTGCCCGCGGGACAACACTTCGTAGCGGTCCCGCAGCCGATCCCGAATCTGCTCGGGGGACATCGCCCGCAATCGTGCGGCCGCCAACTCGATCGGCAGGGGCAGACCGTCCAGTTGCCGGCAGATCTGTGCGACCGTGCTCGTGTTGTCTTCGGTCAGAGCGAAGGTGGGAACGGCAGCAGCGGCCCGGTCGGCGAACAGCCTTACGGCGTCGAACTGGGGAAGGCCTTCCGGTGTCGTCGGGCGGCTGTCGTTGGGGACGCTGAGTGGTGGAACGCGAAGAACTGCTTCCCCGCTGATTCCCAGTGGCTCGCGGCTGGTGGTGAGGACATAGAGGTTGGGACAGAAGTGCAAAAGTTGGTCGACGACTTCTGCCGTCTTCTCCAGCACTTGCTCACAATTATCGAGCACCAAAAGCAACTTCTGCGAGCCTAGAAACTCTTGCAGAATCTCGATGAGCGGTCGCGCCGTCTGATTGCGTAGCCCGAGTTCGGACGCGACGACGACCACGACGAGCGAGTCGTCCTCGACGGCACCGAGCTTGACGATCCGCACACCGTCAGTGAACGCTGCCTGTACCTTCGCCGCCACACGCAGCGCCAGCCGAGTCTTGCCGACCCCACCGATACCGGTGAGGGTGACAAGGCGCGACACCCCGAGCAGTCGTCGGGCCTGAGCGAGTTCGTGACGACGACCGACGAAGCTGGTCAACTCCAGAGGAAGATCACCCTGCGCGGACTTGCCGACACCGGGCATGGAGTGCGATCGATGCTCTCTCGTGCCGGCGTGCGACCCGGCGGACTCACCTCCCGCTTCGACGCGGACCGCCATCACATCCATCGGAAATCCGTAGCGTGCCTGGATGCCCCGAAGTTCGTCACCGAACGCAGCAGCAGTGGGCTGGCGCTGGTGTGGCTCGGCAGACATTGCACGTTCGATAATGGTGCTGACGTCATCGGGGATTCCGGCGATCCGTGGGTCTGGGACCGGATCGGTCGTGACCCGCAGAAACTGCGCGATCAGATTCTCACCGCTGCGACGTTCGAATGCGGCATGACCAGTGAGGGCGCAGAATACGGTGGCGCCGAGACCGTAGATGTCGGACGCCGCGCTCGGCTCGTCCCCCCGCAACACTTCAGGTGCGGTGAAGGCGGGCGATCCGGTGATTACACGCTTGGTGGTGGTGAATCCGCCAGGTATATGTGCAATGCCGAAATCGGTTAAGGCAGGCTCGGCATAGTCGGTGAGCAGGATGTTCGCAGGTTTGACGTCGCGGTGAATGATCCCGAGGCGGTGGGCGCTCTCCAATGCGCCGGCGATACGTATCCCGATCCGGAGAGCCTTATCCAGTGGAAGTGAACCCTGACGGCTAATCCATGCATGCAGTGAGCCCTGGGCATGGAATTGCATCACCAGGTACGGCCGCCCACTTCCCGTGGTGCCCACCTGCAGCACGTTCACGATGTTGGGGTTGCCGGTGAGTCGTCCCATCGCCCGCTGTTCCCGGAAAAACCGGGCGCGGTTCTCGTCGTCCAGTTCCGAGGTCATCACCTTCACGGCAATCGTGCGATCGAGGGAACGCTGCCGGCACCGGAACACGACACCGAACCCGCCGCGGCCGATCTCTCGGGGGTCGTCGAATCCGGCGTCTCGGAGCTCCGTAGCGACGACGTGCACTTCGTCGCGTTGGGTCGATAACGGATCGTTCTCAGCCGGCGGCATGGCTCACTCCGTCGGCATATCTATCACGTAACGCCCGAACGTACCTGCCACCTCAATCACCTCTGCAGAGTCCTCCAAGGATATCGCGCATGATCGGAGCCTTTGAGCGAACAATCACCGATTCCTCGCAGCATCTCGGTCACGCATCGCCGCGTCACGAACAATCGCGGTGGCCGGACGCCGCGGCGTTGCGGAACGTCCTCAGCGACTTCCGATCGAAAAAGGCGTTTGCCGTATTGTCTGGACAAGCGAGGCGGTGCCCGGTGTAGAGGCTCAGGACGAGTGCGTCGGCCTCGGTGGTAGGCCACATCCAGGGCACTTCGGGATCGAGTGGGTCGGAGATCACTCCGTCGTCGGGCTCGAGGGGTAGTTGACCTGGTGGATGGTGGCGACCTGCTGGGAGCTGACGGTTGCGGGGGCGGGACCGTAGAGGGTTGTGCCGCCGGGCTCGACCAGGGTGGTGCCAGGTTCGACGAGGGTGACTGGTCGGGAACGTCCTCGTCTGGCGCGTCGCAGGCGACCATGGGCCATGCGTTTGCGCAGCCGATATGGTCTCTGACCTCGATCTTGTACGGGGAGAGCCCGGATTCAGGGGAGACATCCGCGGTTTCCGGGAGCTGACCAGGCCGTGGGCCCGCGCTCCCGGCGACCCCAGCGCTCAGAGTTCGAGGTACAGGAAGTTGTCGGCCCAATTCGTTTCGCCGCTCGTCGCCGCGAAGTAGAAGATGCGCTCCGAGAATCCGCAATCGAAGTATTCGGCGATCTGCGATTCGCCGGGGGCGAGCGTGCCGAGGTTCCTGCTCTCGTAAACGAGCGGAGTGTGGACCGTGACTCCGGTGGCGGTCCCGTCGCCCTCGTTCGTGACACGCACGGCGCATGCGTTGACACCCTCGGCGTTCGCCTGCGTGATCACGAGGTCGGGTCCGTCGCCGAGGGAGCCGAACGGAGCGGCGGACGCCGTTGCCGCCCCGGCAGTCATCAGTCCCGCGATCATGGCTCCCGCCACTGCCGTACGTCGAAAATTGCGCATGGTTGTGCCCTTTCCCTGGTTGTCTGGATTGTCCCGATCGGCGACGCTACTGTCGCCCACCCGCACGAAGCGTGCAGCCGAACGAAACCGCACTGCCGTGTCGTCTCGTCGAGTCCGGCCGGCCGGCACGAGTCCGCTGATCGACATCGACTTGCCGAGTGCGCAACGAGGCATGGTGCTCGAGATCTGGCGACTCGTCATGGTTTGATCGAGTTATGACCGAGGAGAATGGGATTCCCACCGTCGTGACTGCCAGCCGTATCATCGCGGCCCCGGCGCGGACGGTCTTCGAACTGATTGCCGACCCGGCGCAACAGCCGCGGTGGGACGGCAACGACAATCTGGCCGAGGCCGCGGCCGGGCAGCGGGTGCGCGCCGTCGGTGACGTGTTCACCATGACGCTCACGAACGGCGGCATCCGCGACAACCACGTGGTGGAATTCGCGGAGGGGCAACTGATTGCCTGGCTGCCCTCGGTGCAGGGCGATCAGCCACCGGGGCATCTGTGGCGCTGGGAACTCGACCGAGTCGACGAGGCGCACGTCCGTGTCACGCATACCTACGAATGGTCGCGATTGACCGACGAGAAACGCCTCGCGCGGGCCCGGGCCACCACGTCGGACAAGCTTCTGGCCTCTGTCGAGAGGCTCGCCGAACTCGCCGAGGCGAACGGTGAACGTCCCTCGCCTGACCTGTAGCCGAGGGACGTCCGATGTCACCGACCGGGCACGACGGAAATCGTTCCCTGGCAGACGGCGTTCTGTGAATTGACGAACCACCATCCCGCGCCGGTCTGGACGGTGACGGTGAACGCCACCGTCCCGGTTCCCGTCCAGGTTCGGTTGATCGGGATGCCGGGCTTCTGCTGCCAGGCCGCCTCATCGCTGACGCTGTGTCCGGTCGCGCCGGTTGTCGTGTTGTGCCAGTCGACCGACACCCGCGTGCCGTACCAGTTGACGCCGATGCTCGGGATGAGGCCGCCGGGCGGCGTGGGCAGTTCGTTGCCGCCGCTGAGCAGGATTGCCGGCTCCAGTGCAGACCCACCCGGTCGCAGCGACTCCCCGGACGCGGCGTTGATGGTCCACGTGAACGGCGGCGCCCAGACGAGGGGATTCGTGCTCGCGCACGTCATTGTCGTCGATGTCGGCGGCGCGGGCTGAGCACTCGCGACAGCGCCTCCTCCGGTCGCGACTGCGGTTCCCAGCCCGACAGCAGTCAGGGCCGCAGCACATGCCCGTCGTCCCAGCTGTCTACTCATGAGCGCTCCATTCCTTCGTGACCGCGAGAATTGAGACGTCTGTCGCCCCCCAATTCCATTTCGGAAGTGGGACAGGATCTGTTACAGACGATGCGAGCTGGACGCCACTCATACAGCCGTATTCGGCCGTCACCGATTACCGCGGCGTCTGGATCTACAACCCGTTCTGACATCGACCCCGGTGAGCTTGCGGAACGGTCGAACGTAGCGAGGTGATTGTCCATGGCATCCGGATCGGCGAGAATTGGTGCCGTGCGAGTTCCGATCGGTCAGCTACCAATTGGCCACCCGACGAGGCATTGTCCCGAGCAACAGGGGGTATCGAGCATGGTGCAATCAGCGGAGCGGTACCGCGTGGAAAGGATCGGCAGCAGTGCCCCTCTCGCCATCCTCGTGACCATCCTGGCCGGAGTCCTGTTCGCGGGTGGGTGTGGGCAGCAGGACACGCAGTCTGATGCCGAGTCGAAGCCGGAGGCGTCGACATCCGAGGCGATCCTGTTGCCTCAGGAGGCTCTGGTGGGATTGGACGTCGTACAGACGTACTTCCCGGAGATAGAACAGCAGACGGCGACGAGTGAGAACTCCACTGCGTCCGGCACCCCCGACGCGACGAGAATGGTGATCTACGAAGGGGGCGACGGCAGAAGGGTAACCGTCTCTGTCGATCGATATCCCAGCACCGACGCGGCCGCGACCGCATTCGAGCAGGCGATCGACAACAGTGAAGTCGTCCCGGGTTTCGCGGCGCTACCGGCGCCGGCCGACGTCGGCGACAAGGCATTCGCCGGTTCCGTGACGCAGGGAGGGGACACGCACATCGGGTACGGCGCGCTCGCCGGCGAGTACGTCGTCGGGGTGACTTCGGCCGGCTATCCGGCTACCACCGAGAATGTCGAGAAACTGGCCGGCCTCACGCGCGACGCGGTCGAGAAGGCAACGACATAGCCACGGCGACCCCCGCGGTGCCAACACCGCGTCAGGATCGCGGCCCGCGGAGTCATGGTGCCGTCAAGAACCGCCGCGACCTCGCGTGTCGGGGGTAGATCTGGAACTGAATCCCCGAGGAGGTTCCGATGACGCTTCATCTTCCCCACCGGTTCGTGCACGAGCAGCCACGGCAGAACACGGTGCTCGACCTCTCGGCACTCGGCACGGATAACTCGAGCATCGAGGACGCGCTGCGTGCGGTGATGGATCAGCCGCACCTACGGCTGATCGGTTTCCGCTGCTCTGCCGGTTCCGGGGCCATCGACGACGCGATCGGGCTGATGGAACAGGTCCGGCGCGACTACGGGGTGATCCTGACGGAACTGGTCCTGCAGGACGACGATCGGGCCGATCTGAGGGAGGTCGTCGACGAGGCGCTGGACGAGGCCTGTGCCCGCAACCGGTATCCCCGCCCGAGCGTCGCGTTCACTGGGCGCCCGGCCGAGCCGGGTCTTCCCGCCTTGACGAAATCTTGACGCCCTTACCCCTTGCGTGCGGTTGAACGCGCGTTTAGCGTATTAAACATGCGTTCAACCAGTGCTGGTTCCGAGGTCCCACAACCCGATCTGACCACGCGCGCCCGAGTGCGCGACGCGGCCATCACGGTGTTCGGCAATCACGGCTTCAGCACCGGGGTACGGGCGATCGCCACCGCAGCCGGAGTGTCACCTGGTCTGGTGATCCACCATTTCGGTTCGAAGGACGGCCTGCGCGCCGAATGCGACGAGCACGTCCTGCGGATCATCCGGGAGCAGAAGGCGGAGGCGATTTCGACGCCCGGGCCGGCGGGCGCAATGCGCGCCCTCGCCGAGATCGAGCAGTACGCCCCGCTCGTCGCGTACATAGTGCGGAGTTTTCAGGCGGGCGGCGGTCTCGGCGAATCCCTCTTCGAGCACATGGTGGAAGACACCGAGCAGTATCTCGCGTTGGGAGTGGCGGCCGGAACTGTCCGGCCCAGCCGCAACCCGAAGGCGCGGGCGCGCTACCTCACCCTCTACAACGTGGGCGCCATGCTGCTCTACCTGCAGATGCGCGCCGACAAGGAAGCTCCGCTCGACTACGCCACGGCCATCCGCGACCTCGCCACCGACGTCACGCTGCCCGCCCTCGAGATGTACACCGAGGGCCTGCTGCCGGATTCGTCGACGCTCGAGGCGTACCTGGCCACCGAAGACGGTGCCGCGCAGGCGGCGGCTCCCGCAGAACATACCGACTCCCCGAACTAGGAGCAGCTATGAGTGCGATCATCGAAGTGCGCAACCTGGTGAAGACGTTCGGACGAACCCGGGCGTTGGACGGACTCGACCTCGAGGTCGGCGAAGGGGAGGTGCACGGGTTCCTCGGGCCGAACGGCGCCGGAAAATCCACCACCATTCGCGTCCTCCTCGGCAGCCTCCATTCCGACAGCGGTGAGGCCACCGTGTTCGGTCGCGATCCGTGGCGCGACGCCGTCGCCCTGCACCTCGACATGGCGTACGTCCCCGGGGACGTGACCCTGTGGCCGTCGTTGTCCGGCGGCGAGACCATCGACCTCCTCGCGCGGATGCGCGGTGGACTGGACGAAACCCGCAAACAGGAGTTGATCGAGCGCTTCGACCTCGACCCGCGGAAGAAAGGCCGCGCGTACTCGAAGGGAAATCGTCAGAAGGTGGCGTTGGTGTCGGCGTTCTCGTCCGATGCACGCCTGCTGCTGCTCGACGAACCCACGTCGGGCCTGGACCCGTTGATGGAACAGGTCTTCCGGGAATGCGTCGCCGAGGCCCGGGACCGCGGTGTGACGGTGCTGCTGTCCAGTCACATCCTGTCCGAGGTGGAGGCGCTGTGCGAGCGGGTCACCATCATCCGGGCGGGGCGGACGGTCGAATCCGGGACACTGGCGTCGATGCGGCATCTCAGCCGTACGTCGATCACCGCCGAACTTCTCGGTGACCCCGGCGATCTGAGCTGCATCGACGGCGTGGCGGACATCGAGTTCGACGGGTCGACGCTGCACTGCCAGGTCGACAGCGAACATCTCGGCGAGCTCATCCGGGTGCTCGGCGACACCGGAGTACGCAGCCTCGTCAGTCAGCCGCCGACCCTCGAAGAACTCTTCCTGCGGCACTACGAGATCGACGACGGTACGACGTCGTCCGACACGGTGGAGAAGGTGCGGGCATGAGTACCGCAACGGTGTCCCGGTACCGGCCCGTGGAGCCGGCGCCGGTGTCTTCCTCGGATTTCACGGGGACACGGCACTTTCTGCGGTTGTTCCTGCGCCGGGATCGGATCGCGCTGCCGCTGTGGATCCTGATTTTCGCGTTCGCGCCCGCGCTGTACGTCGCGAGCATCGCCGACATCTACACTTCCGACGCTCAGCTGGCGGAGTTCGCGGCCACCACGGCGGCCAGCCCCGCGCAGATCGCCATGTACGGGCCGATCTTCAACTCCAGCCTCGGCTCGGTGGGGGTCTGGAAGGCTGGTATCTACTACACGCTGATCGGGGTGGTGGTGATTCTGACGGTCATCCGGCACACCCGCGCGGAGGAGGAGACCGGCCGGGCGGAGCTTCTCGACTCCACCTCCGTCGGACGGTACTCGGGCCTGACCGCGGCGCTGCTCCTCGCCGGCGGCGCCTCCGTCGTCACCGGGATTCTTTGTGCGGCAGCGTTGCTCGCCCGGAACCTTCCGGTGGGCGGCTCGGTCGCGTTCGGGACGTCGCTGGCCTGCTCCGGTCTGGTTTTCACGGCGGTCGCAGCCGTTGCGGCGCAGGTGAGTACCGGCGCCCGCGTCGCGCGCGGCGTCGCGTTGACGGTGCTCGGGGTCGCGTTCGCGTTGCGCGCGGTCGGTGACGCCGGGTCCGGCACCCTGTCGTGGTTGTCACCGCTCGGCTGGGACCTGCAGATCCGTCCGTATGCCGACGAACGCTGGTGGGTCGTCGTCCTCAGCCTCGTCACGGCAGTCGTACTCACCTGGGCGGCATACGCTCTCCTGCGTCGACGCGATGTCGGCGCAGGCCTGATCGCCGAACGCCCCGGCCCCACGGACGCGTCGCCGGCGCTCGCCGGAACTCTGGGACTGGCGTGGCGTATGCACCGCGGCACGCTCGCGGCCTGGACCGCCGGGCTCGGACTGTACGGCCTGCTGATCGGCAGTGCCGCGAAGGGGATCGGTGGCCAGGTCGGCGACAGCCAGACGATCCGGGACATCATCACGCGGATGGGCGGTTCGCAGTCGCTGGAGGAATCGTTCATCGGCTACGCGTTCACGATGCTCGCGGTCGCCGCCGCGGCCTACGCGATCTCCGCATCGTTGCGGCTGTACTCCGAGGAGAACGCCCAGCGCCTCGAACCCGTGACGGCCGGTTCCGTCGGCCGCGTCCGGTGGGCGTCGAGCCACATCCTGTTCGCGTTGCTCGGGCCTGCGGTCGCGATGATCGTCGCCGGAGTGGCCGCCGGACTCACATACGGCGCATCCATCGGCGACGTGGGGGGAGCCCTGCCCGACGTGATCGGGGCGGCGCTCGTGCAGCTTCCCGCGATCTGGATGCTCGCCGGAGTGACGGTCCTGCTGTTCGGTGTGGTCCCGCGGTTCACGCCGGTGGCGTGGGGCGTGCTCGTCGCGTTCCTCCTGATCTTCATGGTCGGGTCGATCGCGCAGTTCCCGCAGACGGTGCTGAATCTGGAGCCGTTCAGCCACGCCCCGAAGCTGCCGGGCGGGCAGTTCGAGGCGACGCCGATCGTGTGGCTGCTCCTGATCACGGTCGTGCTGATCGGGGTGGGCGTCGCGGCGTTCCGGCGGCGCGACCTACGGTGAGCGCCGGCCGGTGTGCACACTGAAGGCATGGCACGTGTGCACACCGGTGAGTCCGTCCTGGTCCGGACGGTGCGGATAGTCGAATCGTTCCGTTCGGACGATTCGTTGCTCACGGTGTCCGAGATCGCGCGACGGTCGGGTCTCCACATCTCCACGACGTCGCGGTTGATCGACGAACTGGTGGGGTGCGGCTGGCTCGAGCGTGAGGAACGCAAGGTGCGGATCGGGGTCCGCCTGTGGGAGGTCGCGTCGCGGGCGTCCCCGACCCTCGGGCTCAGGGAAGCGGCGATGCCGTTCATGGAGGACCTGCACGCCGTCGTCGGGCAGCACACCCAGCTCGGTGTCCTCGAAGGTGACGAGGTGTTGTTCATCGAGCGGCTCACGGCACCGGGTGCCGTGGTCAATTACACGCGCATCGCGGGCCGGATGCCGCTCCACGTGTCTTCGTCCGGGCTGGTCCTGCTCGCGCACGGACCGTCGGAGCTTCAGGAGCGCATCCTGAACGAGCCGTTGAAGGTGTACACCGACAACACGATTCGCACTCCACGGTAGCTGCGGGGAGTCCTGGCCGACGTGCGTCGGCACGGCTACATCCTCTGCACCGGCCACCTCTACCCGGACACCACGGGCGTCGCGGTCCCGGTGCGGGACGGTCACGGCAAGGTGGTCGCCGCGCTGTCGGTCATCGTGCCGAACGACGAGAAGGCGTACGCGCAGATCCCCGTCCTTCAGGCGGCGGCGAAGGGCATCACCCGCGTGATGGCGGCGGCGCCGCAATGAGGCATGCCCAGGTGGCAGACGCCCACGGATTTGCCGGAATCCGGCGCAATTGCGCGGGCGGCTGACCAATGTCTGTGAGGCTATGCGCGGTGGACTATCCGCCCCGGCCGTGCCACGGTGGAATCTGAACCACTTCTCCCAGAAAGCGCAGCATCATGGAAAGCACCTCGCAACCCAGCCCCCGGGAATGCCCGGACTGCCACGCGCTCACCGCGGACCTCGAGGCACACAAACTCTGGCACTCCCGGCTCGTCCACGACATCGCCACTGCCGTCGACAAGGACATCAGCCGGAGGGCGCACACCTGATAACTCAGCCTCGGCGGCGTCCGGGCGGGCAGCGAACAGCTTCCGCCCAGTCGAGTGACCCCAGTAACATCCCGACTTTCAACTATTGAAAATGATCTGGCGGCTCACCCCCGGCTCGGAAGATCCTCGAACAAACGCGAGATCGAGGAGTCGAGATGCCACAGAACCTGGTTTCTTCCGGTGCGCCAGCAGACGCGGCGCTGCGAGTTGTCGGCAAAGAGCTTGTCGCGGACGGTGTTGTCGCACTGACCCTGCGCCACCCCGACGGGCGGCGCCTGCCGGACTGGGCACCGGGGGCCCATATCGACCTGCTGCTCCCGAACGGGCTGACGCGGCAGTACTCGCTGTGCGGCGACCGGTGGGACGCGTACAGCTACCGCGTCGGGGTGCTGCGGGAACCGGCGGGCCGGGGCGGGTCGGCGTACGTCCACGACGTACTCGCGGAGGGTGATCTCGTCGGGGTCGGCGGTCCGCGCAACAACTTCCCGCTCGTCCCCGCACCGAGGTACCTGTTCATCGCCGGTGGTATCGGGATCACCCCGCTGTTGCCGATGGTCCGCCAGGCGGAGCTGATGGGCATCGACTGGCAGCTTCTGTACGGCGGCCGCACCCGCACGTCCATGGCGTTCCGGGACGAACTCGCCACCTACGGCGACCGGGTGTCCGTCGTGCCGCGGGACGAGCAGGGCCACCTCGACCTGTCGGCGCATCTCGCCGCTGCCGCCGCCGACGACGACACGAAGGTCTACGTGTGCGGGCCCGGGCCACTGCTCTCCGCCGTCGAAAAGTGTTGCGCGGACAGGCCAGTCGGCACGCTGAGGACCGAACGATTCGTCCCGAAGGACCATGGCGAGCCGCTGCGCGACGAACCGTTCGAGGTCGAACTCGCGCGCTCCGGCCTCGCGGTGACGGTGACACCCGGCGCCAGCGTCCTCGACGCCGTGCAGGCGGCCGGGGTCAACATCCTGTCCTCGTGCCGCGAGGGCACGTGCGGGACCTGTGAGACCACCGTCCTCGCCGGCACCCCCGACCACCGCGATTCCGTCCTCGACGACGAGGAGCGGTCCGCCGGCGACTGCATGCTCATCTGCGTCTCCCGGTCCTGCTCCGACCGCCTCGTGCTCGACCTCTGACACCCCCACCCGAAGGGACTCACCGTGACGATGTTCGCCCCCGCTCCCGCGTTGCCCGTCAGCGACGCCGACCCGTTCGCCCTCGACGTCCTGCAGGACCCGTTACCGTTCCAGGCCGACCTGCGGGACGCCGGACCAGTCGTGTACCTGCGGCGATACGACGTCTTCGCGCTGGGCCGCTACGAGCAGGTCCATGCCGCGCTGACCGACTGGCAGTCGTTCCAATCCGCTGCCGGAGTCGGCCTGAGCAACTTCCGGGACGAGACTCCGTGGCGGCCGCCGAGCATCCTGCTCGAGGCCGACCCGCCGCACCACGACGCTCCGCGGGCGGTGCTCAGCAAGATTCTGGGCCCCCGCGCGCTGCAGAAACTGCGCGCAGCATGGATCCAGGACGCGGAGGCCCTCGTCGACCAGTTACTCGCGAACACAACCGAATTCGACGCGGTCACCGACCTCGCCGCCGCGTTCCCGCTGCGGGTCTTCCCGGACGCCGTCGGCATTCCCGATGCCGGACGCGAGAACCTGCTGCCGTACGGGGACCACGCATTCAACAGTTTCGGTCCCGTCAACAGTCTGGTGGAGAAGGGGGCGCCGCGGGTGGCCGAGCTTTCGGGCTGGGTCAACGCGCAATGCGCTCGCGACGCGCTCACCGGCGACGGGTTCGGCGCGCAGATCTGGGCGGCGGCGGACCGCGGCGACATCACGTACGAGCAGGCGCCGCTCGTCGTGCGCTCGCTGCTGACGGCGGGGGTGGACACCACGGTCAACGGACTCGCGGCCGTGCTCTACGCGTTCGCGACGCATCCGGAGCAGTGGGCGAGGCTGCGGGAGAACCGCACGCTGGCCCGGACCGCATTCGACGAGGCGGTCCGGTGGGAGTCGCCGGTCCAGACGTTCTTCCGCACCGCCACCCGCGACACCGAGATCGGCGGTACGACCATCCCGGACGGCAGGAAGATCCTGATGTTCCTCGGCGCCGCGAATCGGGACCCCCGCAGGTGGGAGAACCCGGACGCGTTCGACCTGGGCCGCAACCCGTCCGGGCACGTGGGGTACGGGATGGGAATTCACCAGTGCGTCGGCCAGCACGTCGCCCGGCTCGAATCGGAGGCACTGCTGACGGCACTGGCATCCCGAGTGGACTCCCTGGAGATCGCCGGGCCGGTGCATCGGCACCTCAACAACACGCTGCGGTCGTGGGAATCCGTGCCAGTCAAGGTGCGGTTGTTGTAGGCGAGAAAACCATACGTACGTATGTATTGACCGTTGCACCGACGGTCCCGCCGACGCGATGCTCCCCCCGGCCGCCGCGGTGATCACCGCGGCGGCCGGGAGGAGCAGCTGGTTACGACGTGGCGGAGGTCGACTCGTCGATGTCGAAGAGTTCGCCGATCAGGCCGCCGAGGAATCGTCGGTGTTGTGACGATATTTCGGCGGCCGCTGCTTCGTCCCGGGCCGCGCACAGTGTGATCAGGTTGTCGTGGTGTTCGATGGCGTCCTGCCAGCCGCGGAGGCTGGAGAACTTGCGGTAGTAGATCCGGTGAATCTGCGGGTGCACCTGGTGCATGAGGCGCTTGAGAAGTGGGTTGCCGGCGGCGTCGACGATGACGCCGTGGAAGGTGTCGTCCGCAGCGAGGGCCGCACCGATATTGTCGGTCTTGATCGCCTGCGCGAGGTCGTCGTTGGCGGTGCGCATCACGTCGATCATGTCGTCGGTGAGGTTGGGCACCCCCGTTTTCACGGCCAGCTGATCCAAGACCTCCATCACCGCCAGCGTCGCCTCGACATCGGCGCGGTTCAGCGGGGTGATCCGGGTGAAGGCGGCGGGTTTGGCCTCGACGAGTCCGGTGTCGATCAGCCGGGTCAGAGCCTCGCGCACCGGGGTGCGGCTCAGGCCCAGATGTTCGGCAAGCTCGCTGTCCTTGACCTTGGATCCGGGCGCGAGCTCACCGGTGACGATCGCGTCGCAGATCCGCTCGAACGCGACGTCGCTCATGCGGGGGCGCTCCACCGGATTATCACGCAACATACTGGATACTGTACTCTGCACGCCGCACGCTCCCGGGGGCCGCGTGGGTGAGTGCCGGGCGCCTTGTCGCGACGATACCGAGTGTGTCTTCGTCGACTGTTCATGGTCAGGGCCCCGACTACCCATCCGCGCTGCGTCGCCCGGCGAGAACCGTGTCGCCGAGTTCGTCGCCAGGCTCGCCCCCGGCCGTCGCCGGCACGGAGCTGGGCGTTGCCGCAGACCGACCGGCCTTCGCCTCGGCTTTCTCTTCTGACTTGTCGATCACCGTCGCGGCGAGGGAGTTTCCGACGACGTTGACCGCGGTGCGGGCCATGTCGGCGATGAAGTCCACCCCCAGCAGGAGTGCGACGGCTTCGGCCGGAAGGCCGATGGTGTTACCTGCGGCGATGAGCACCACGATCGAGGCGGAGGCAACGCCGGCCATGCCCTTGGACAGGATGACCAGCACGCCGACCATCAGCAGCAGGGTGGGGATCGAGGTGTCGACGCCGTAGGCGTTGGCGAGGAAGACCAGGGCGACTGCCTGGTAGAGCACGGAGCCGTCGGTGTTGAACGAGTAGCCGAGCGGCACGACGAACGAGGTCGTCGAGCGGCTGACACCGAGCCCCTCGAGCTTGAGCAGCAGCGGCGCGAGCACTGCCTCGGAGCTACGGGTGACGAACGCAAGTCCGACCAGATTTCCGATGGCCTTGAGCATGGTGACGTACTCGACGCGGAAGATCGCGGCGATGATCGGAAAGATGATGCCGAGGATGATCGCCATCCCGACGTAGACGACGGCGAGGAAGCCGAGCAGGCTCGACAGGTTCCCGAACCCGTAGTGCGCGACGTCGTAGCTGATGAAGCCCAGCACCCCGAGGGGCGCGAGGCGAATGACGTAGCCGACCACCTTGAACATCGCGTTGGCGAGCGAGTCGAGCACGGCCGTCATCGGTTTCGACTGCTCACCGATCGCGGCGAGTGCGACGCCGACGAACCCGGCAAACACGATCACTGCCAGCAGGTTCGCCTCCGCGAAGGCGGCGAAGACGTTCTTCGGGACAGCGTGCAGGAGTAGTTCGTGGAAGTCGATGCCCTGCTCGAGGGTCTCGACGGAGGCTTCGTCGGCGCCGGCGACGGGGGCGCCGGAACCGATGTCGAGCAGCTTCGCCAGCGCGACGGCCATCAGCAGGATGATCGTGGTGACGATCTCGAAGTACAGGATCGCCTTGGCGGCCATGCGGCCGACCTTCTTCGCCGAATCCATGCGCGCGATTCCGAGCACGATGAGCGGGAAGACCAAGGGGACGACGATCATCTGAACCAGGTTGAGGAACACGTCTCCGGCCAGTTTGAGTTGCTCGCCGACGGCGGGGGCGAACGTGCCGATGAGTGCGCCGACGCCGACGGCGATCAGTGACTGCACACCGATCGGCAGCTTCCAGAACTTCCACCACTTGCGTGGTGTGCGAGAGGTACCGGCGTCCTCGGGTGCTGTCGCCGAGTCGGCAGGGATGGCGGGGGATGTCGTCATTCAACGGCTCCAATATATTGGATGTGGTGTACTGTGCGACAACAGTGATCGACGTCATAGGCCCTGTCAAGTAGAACGGCGAAATAGGTGTTGGTGGAAAAGTTGAGCGACAGCGATGTGCGGATCGAGCACGACTCGATCGGAGATCTGGCGGTACCGGCGGCGGCGTACTACGGCGTCCACACCGCCCGGGCGATGGAGAATTTCGCGATCACCGGGTCCACCATCGGTCAGTACCCGGCACTGGTCGCGGCGTTGGCGACGGTGAAACAGGCTGCGTGCCTGGCGAACCGGGACCTGGGCCTCCTCGATGACCGGCGGGCCGATGCGATTGTGGCCGCGTGCACGGAGATTCGTAATGGGGCACTGCTCGACCAGTTTCCGATCGATCCGATCCAGGGCGGAGCGGGCACCTCGTCGAACATGAACGTCAACGAGGTCATCGCGAACCGCGCACTCGAGATCCTGGGGTTCGGACGCGGCGCCTACACCGAACTCGACCCCCTCACTCACGTGAACCTGGGGCAGTCCACCAACGATGTGTATCCGACCGCGATCAAACTCGCACTGGTCGAGCATCTCCGACTGTTGATCGCCTCGCTCGGTCGGCTCGCGGAGTCATTCGAGCGCAAGTCGATCGAATTCGACGACATCGTCAAAATGGGTCGCACCCAGCTGCAGGACGCGGTACCGATGACCCTGGGGCAGGAGTTCGCCGCCTACTCGATCATGCTGAACGAGGACTGCGCCCGGCTCTCCGAGGGGGCGCTTCTGCTGCTGGAATCGAACCTCGGCGGCACCGCCATCGGCACCGGGATCAACGGTCACCCCGAGTACTCTGCGCTCGCCTGCAACTACCTGCGCGAGCTGACCGATGAACCGGTCGTCCCGGCCGGCAATCTGATCGAGGCAACCCAGGACTGCGGAGCATTCGTGCAGGTTTCCGGCATCCTCAAACGGGTCGCCGTCAAGTTGTCCAAGACGTGCAACGATCTGCGGCTCACCTCCTCCGGGCCGACCGCCGGGTTCGGTGAGATCAATCTGCCTCCGGCCCAGGCGGGTTCGTCGATCATGCCCGGCAAGGTCAACCCGGTCATCCCCGAAATGGTCAACCAGGTCGCGTTCGAGGTGATCGGCAACGATCTGACGGTCACAATGGCCGCCGAGGGCGGGCAACTCCAGCTCAACGCGTTCGAACCCGTCATCGTCTACAGTTTGCTGCGCTCCACGACGCACCTGGCCGCGGCATCGGACACCCTGGCTGTGAAGTGCGTCGACGGGATCACCGCCAACCGCGACCACCTCGAGCGGGGTGTTCGGCGCTCGATCGGCATCGTCACCGCGCTCTCGCCGTTCATCGGATATGCCGCCAGCGCGGATATCGCCAAGAGGGCCCTGGCGACCGGCGCCTACGTCGGCGACCTCGCCGTCGACGACGGTCTGCTCACCCGCGCGCAGGTCGATGACATCCTGTCCCCCCGGCGACTCGCCGGCCTGCTCACCGCACCCACGGTGGACCGCGAATTCTCCGCACTCGATCATCTCACCGGTGTCGCCGCGCACTGATCGACGCATCACACCCAGCACCTCGAATGCAGGACAGCGCAGTCCTCGCCCGAGTAGAAGTTCACATCGAGAGGAAACGAGAATCGGATGACCCTCACATCGTCGGCACACTCCGCCATGGTCCCCGCGACACATGCGCGCTCCTGGCTTCTGGTCGCGGGCTCACGTCCGGACGAGTTCGCCGCAGCCGCGAACTCGGCGGCAGACGCGGTGATCTTCGACCTCGAGGATGGTGTTGTTCCGTCCTCGAAAACACAAGCCCGCGACGCCGTCGGACAGTTCCTCGCCGGTGGGGGCACCGGGTGGGTGCGCATCAACGACGTCACCACCGCGGATTGGACCGCTGATCTGGACGCGATCCGGGGGCTCCCGGGACTGCGTGGTGTGATGCTCGCCAAGACCGAATCCGCGGACCACGTCGATCGCACGGCTGCCGAGCTGCCCCACACCCCGATCCTCGCGCTGGTCGAATCGGCGCGTGGCGTCGAATTCGCCTTCGACATCGCCTCGGCCGACGCCACGACCCGAATTGCCTTCGGCACCGGAGACTTCCGTCGGGACACCGATGCGGGCGCCGAACCCGACGCGCTGGCCTACGCGCGGGGACGGCTCGTCGTCGCCAGTCGGGCGGCCGGCCTCCCCGGTCCCATCGACGGCCCGTGCCTGACCGGCGAACCCGATCTGTCCGAGGCCTTGGCCGTCACCAGGTCGATGGGCATGACCGGCAAGCTGTGCATGCACGTCGGGCACACAGCGATCGTCAATCGCGAACTGTCCCCGCTACAGAGCGATGTGGCATGGGCTGCCGAGGTCATCGCACACCTCGGCGCGCAGGGCGAGAACATCGCCGACGGCAGCGATCGCCCCAAACTCGCCCGTGCCCTGCGAATCACCCACCTGGCCGACGTCTTCTCGGTGTCGGCCTGAGCGTGCCGGCGTGCAGCGGCTACCCGACCTCCCCGATCACGTCGCGCAGTACCCGCGTGACCGTCTGCACCGCAGGTGAGGGATTTGAGTCCTGCCAGGCCATGGCGATGGGGAGGGTGGGGGCGTCGCCGGCGATGGGCAGGTATTCGACGCCGTCCATCGTGAGGTGCGCCGTCGAATCCACCACGACGGCCACGCCGACACCGGCGCCGACCATTGCGAGCAGGCTGTACGGGTCGGGCGCCTCGTGCGCAACGACGGGGGCGAATCCCGCTGCCGCGCACAGGGCGAGCGTGGCGTCGCGGACCACGGAACCGTGTTCGGCGGGGTAGATCACGAACCGTTCGCTCGCCAATTCCTGCGGCACGACGGCGCCCACGTCGACGAGACGGTGCCCGGCCGGGACCGCGACCATCAGTGCCTCCTCGAGCACGGTGTGGGTGGCGAAGCCCCGCGGGACCGGCAACCCCACGATGCCCATGTCCAGGGTTCCGCGGGTGAGGGCGTCGAGCACCTCACCCGAGTACATCTGCGGGCGTAGGTCGAGTTCGATGCCGGGGTAGGCGTCGGCGAGGGAGCGGGCGAGAACGGACAGCACCGTGTAGCCGCCTGCACCGCCGAAGCCGACGGTCACGCGGCCGGTCTCCCCGGCGGCCGCCGCCTGCGCGATGCCCCGCACGATCCCGACCTGCGCCTCGATCACCCGCGCCGGGGCCACCAGCGCCTCACCCGCGGCCGTGAGCCGGACAGAGCGGGTGGTGCGGACGAACAGGTCGGTGCCGAGTTCCCGTTCGAGGGCCCGCACGGTCTGGCTGAGCGGCGATTGCGCCACATGGAGACGCTCGGCGGCCCGGCCGAAATGCAGTTCTTCCGCGACCGCGAGAAAGGCGTGCAGGTGACGGAGCTCCACGACCCCTCCTCGGAACTATGTGTCTGAATCACCTAAACAAGCTGAATTAAGTCTTGGACTCTACACGGAATCCCGGCCATAGTGATGCACACCACCCCTACCTCGGTGTGACGCCCAAGAGCACGAAAGTCAGGGAGAACCGTGAACCCGAATCCCGGCCGCGACGCGGCACCACCCGAATACAGCACCCGGCAGGCCCGCAAGGCCGGTGTCACCGCGTTCGTCGGCACCACCATCGAGTGGTTCGACTTCTACATCTACGGCACCGCCTCCGCACTCGTGCTGGGCCGGCTGTTCTTCCCCGACGCCTCGCCCGCGGTGGGCACCCTCGCCGCCTTCGCGACGTTCGCGATCGGCTTCGTGGCCCGCCCGCTCGGCGGGATCGTGTTCGGTCACTTCGGCGACAAGTTCGGCCGCAAGAACGCCGTGATCATCACGCTGATCCTGATGGGGATCGGAACGGTCGGCGTCGGCTGTCTCCCCACCTACTCGCAGATCGGGATCTGGGCGCCCATCCTCCTCGTCGCGCTCCGCGTGGTCCAGGGCATCGCGATGGGCGGTGAGTGGGGTGGCGCCGTGCTCATCGCCACCGAATTCGCGCCACCGAACAAGAAGGTGCTGTACGGTGCATTCGCGCAGCAGGGATCGCCCGTCGGCAATCTGCTCGCGACCCTGGCGTTCCTGGCGCTGACATTGTTGTCGGACAGCGTGTTCGAGTCCTGGGGCTGGCGCCTGCCGTTCCTCGCATCCGCCGCGCTCGTCGTCGTCGCGCTGTACATCCGGCTGCGGATCTCGGAGACGCCGGAGATGAAGAAGGCCGTCGTCGCCCAGGAGCGCACCCGGATGCCGCTCGTCGAGGTGCTGCGCTCGCACCCGGTCGAACTCGTCCTCGGCGTCGGTGCCGTGGTCGCGGGTGTCGCCATCACCTACGTGAAGACCACGTTCGCACTCGCCTGGGCCACCGCCGACCTCGGATTCGACCGCGGGGACTTCCTGCTCGTCATCACCGTCGCGTTGGTCGCGCAGGTACTCGTGCAGCCCTTCGGCGCCGTGCTGGCCACGAAAATCGATCCGTCGCGGGCGATCCGGTGGATGCTGCTGCCCGAACTCGTGTTGCTGCCGTTGATGTTCCTCCTCGTGCAGACCGGATCGGTGCCCCTGGCCATGCTCGGCATGGTGCTGGCCACCGCACCGCACGCGATGTACTACGCCGCGCTCGCCGGCATCCTCGCCCAGGTCTTCCCGACCAACGTCCGCTACACCGGGATCTCGCTGTCCTATCAGCTGTCGACGGCGATCTTCGCCGGAACAGCTCCGATGCTCTGCCAGTTCCTGCTCACCCACACCGACTCGATCTGGCCGGTCGTCGCCCTCGGACTCGGCTACGTCGTGCTCTCGCTCGCCTGCATGACCCTGCTGCTCCGCCGCGGGAAAGCTCGGTCGGGCGGGACCGCCGCCGAGTCCCGTCCCGAACAGTCCTCGACCCGGAAAGATGTTGCTCACTCATGAATTTCGCTCACACCGATCCCGCCCTGCGCGCCGTCGTCGACCGGTGGGCCGCACCGTCCGACCGCGACAAGCTGAACACCCTGCTCGACCGACTGGGCGCCGACGCCGACGGGCGACTCGACGCCCTCGCCGCCACCGCCGACAAGAATCCGCCGGTGCTGCAGCAGTTCGACCGTGACGGCGAACGCATCGACCGGATCGTGTACCACCCCTCCTACCAGGAACTGTGCCGAGCCGCATACAGCGAATACGGACTGTCGGCACTGTCGCACCGCGGCGGCCTGCACGGCTGGGACGACGTCCCGCCGCACCTGGTGAAGTACCTCGCGTCGTACGTGTTCGTGCAGGCCGAGTTCGGGCTGGCGTGCCCGGTGTCGATGACGGATGCCGCCGCCCGCACGCTGCGCATGTTCGGCGACCCGGACGTGTTCGGACCGTGGATCGACGCACTGACGTCGACGGACCCCGACGGCGCGATGACCGGTGCGATGTTCATGACCGAACCGCAGGCCGGCACCGACATCGCCCGCACGGAGACCCGGGCCGAGCGTGACGGCGACGCGTGGCGGCTGACCGGGAAGAAGTGGTTCGCGTCCAATCCCGACGCCGACGTCATCGTGACCCTGGCCCGGTTCCCCGGCGGCGACGACCAGTCCACCCGCGGCGTCGGAATGTTCATGGTGCCCAAGGTTCTGGCGAACGGCGAGCGCAACAGCTACACAATCGACAGGCTGAAGGACAAGCTCGGCACCCGCTCGATGCCCAGCGGCGAGGTGTCGCTGGCCGGCGCGTACGCCCTTCAGGTTGGCGAACTCGGCCGCGGGTTCCGGCAGATGGCCGAGATGGTGAACACGTCGCGGCTGTCGAACGCGATGCGGTCGAGCGCGCTGATGCGACGAGCCGTGCGCGACGCCGTCGACCACACCCGGGAGCGGGTCGTGTTCGGCAAGGCCCTGTTCGACCAGCCCCTGATGCGCGCGACCCTGCTGCCGCTCGCGCTCGACGCCGAGGCGGCGCTCGCCCTGGTGGCGTACAGCGCGCAGTGCCTGCAGGCGGCGGACGCCGGCGACGACTCCGCACGTGCCCTGATTCGGGTCCTCACCCCGCTCGCGAAGCATTACATCTGCAAACGGGCGCGCGTGGTCACCGGCGAGGCCATGGAGGTGCGGGGCGGCAACGGCTACATCGAGGAATGGGCCCACGCCCGCCTGGTCCGCGACGCCCACCTGGGGTCGATCTGGGAAGGCTCGAGCAACGTCATCGCCCTGGACGTGCTGCGGTGCATGCGCAAGCTCGGTGCGCATCGCCGGCTGGCGGACACGATGCGCGGCATCCTCGCCGGACTCGGACCCGACTGCGGCCCCGGCGCCGACGTTCTCCGCCGACGCTGGGACGACCTGGTCGCGGAAGGCGACCTGCTGGTCGCCGGAGACGACGACTCCGCGCAGGCCGGGTGCGCGCGCTACGCGAACGAACTGGCCCGAGCGGCGATGGCCACCCTGCTCTACGACCTCGCCGCCTTCGCGATCACCGCGGGCAGCGGCTACCGGTCGCTGCTCGTCGCCAACGCCTACCTGTCCGGCGACGCCGGGCACCTCCCTGGGGCGGCCCTCGACCACCTCGCGGCCGTCGTCGACGGTACCGACGTCGTCGCGGAGGCCGCGCAGGCCGCCGCACCCCGATCCGACTCTGCGACAGGAGTTCTCCTGTGACCACGACCCACACCGGACCGGCGCCCCTCGCGGGGGTGCGGGTGCTGGACCTCTCCAAGATCCTCGCCGGACCATACGCCACTATGTCGCTCGCGGACCTCGGCGCCGACGTCACCAAGGTCGAACACCCTGACGGCGGCGACCCGACACGGTCGTGGGGTCCGCCGTTCGTCGGCTCCGACGCCACGTACTACCTCGCGATCAACCGGGGCAAGAAGTCGGTGACCGTCGACCTCAAATCGGAAGAGGGACAGGACGTCATCCACCGCATCCTGGAGGAGACCGACGTCGTCGTCGAGAACTTCAAGCCCGGCAGCGGATTGCAGCGGATCTTCGACTACCGGACGCTGTCCGAGCGGTACCCGCATCTGGTCGTGCTGCACATCTCCGCGTTCGGGGAGGACGGTCCGCTGCGCGACGAACCGGGTTACGACATGATCGCGCAGGCCGCAGGCGGACTGATGTCGCTGACCGGTGAGCCGGGCGGGGCGCCGATGAAGGCCGGATTCGCGATGGGGGATCTGGGGGCGGCGCTCTTCGGTCTGATCGGCGTGCTCGCTGCCCTCGTGGAGCGGTCGCGGACCGGCCGAGGGCAGTACGTGACGACGTCGCTGTTCGAGTGCCAGCTCGCCCTGCACGTGAACTGGGCGACCAATTACTTCGCGACCGGCGAGCGTCCCGGCGCGCTGGGCTCCGGCCATCCCAATCTCGCTCCGTATCAAGCGTTTCCCGCCAGCGACGGATACTTCGTCGTCGCGGTGGGCAACGACAATCAGTGGGGGAGTCTGTGCTCCGCGATCGCACGCGACGATCTGACGACCGACCCGCGCTTCGAGCGCAACCGTGACCGCGTGGCGAATCGTGGTGATCTCGAGCGGGAATTGTCGACGGCCTTCGCGTCGGGAACCGTGGAGCAGTGGTGCGACACGCTCACCGCACACGCCGTGCCCGTGTCACCGATCCGGCATCTCGACGAGATCTACGCCGACCCGCACACTGCGGCACTCGGGATGATCGGCACGGTCGACCACCCGACGCTGGGCAGTCTGCAGCAGATCGCGTTCCCGGTCAGTTTCGCCGGCGAGCGCCCGCATCTGACGTCCGCGCCGCCGGTACTCGGCGCCGACACCGACGAGATCCTCGGTGCCCACCGGCCGCAGTCGGTGGTCGGCGGGTAGACCCGGTTACCCGCCCTCGCGCAGCAGCGCGACGTCGGACACCATCCGGATGTGATCGGCCATCGCACGGGAAGCGCCCGCGGAGTCCTGGTCTCGAATCGCCGTCGCAATGCGCCGGTGCCCTTCGAGCGAGGCCCGCGGGCGTTCGGCCTGGGACAGGGATTCGATCCGGGTCTCCCGGATCAGCCCGGAAATCTCGTGCATCAGCTTGGCCAGCAGTGACGAGTGCGCCGCGACAGTGATGGCCTCGTGGAACTGCTCGTCGCCGACGACGCCGCGATCTCCCGCGGCGATCTCGGCTTCCATCGTCGCGAGGGCGGAATCGATCTCCGCCATCTCCGCGTCGGTCCGGCGCTCGGCGGCGAGCCCGGCAAGTTTGACCTCGAGTGCCTCGCGGGCCTCGATCACCTCGGGGAGACGGTCGGCGTGTTCGCGCAGCGCCTTGACCGCTCGTTCCTCGATGGGGCGGCGGACGAGCACGGCACCGTCCCCGTGCCGCACCGACACCACACCCTGCACCTCGAGGGCGACGAGCGCCTGACTCAGCGAAGCGCGACTCACGCCCAGTTGAGCGGCGAGTTCACGCTCGGCGGGGAGGCGGTCGCCCGGCGTCATCTCGTGGTCGGCGATATGGGCGCAGAGCTGTTCGACGATCACCTCGTACAGCCGCGGTCGTGCTACCGGACGCAGTTGCTCAGCCACTGGGCCACCCACTCTCCATTCCACTGAAACTACTCCACGGTATCTCGCACAGACATGTAACCGCACCCACAGTTCCTATTGACAGTGATCCATGACACTGCTTTTATGAAGTGGCTAGGCCAATCTGCCACTGAGTCAATTTGCTCGCGGGCGGCGGTCGAGACCAGTTGCCACTGCCACAGAACCGGAGACTTTTCATGTCGACCGAGTTGATTCCCATACTTGCGCTCGCTGTCATGTTCCTGGCGGCGACCGTGCTGCCCGTGAACATGGGCGCTCTCGGCTTCGTTGCCGCCTTCTTCGTCGGAACCCTGTCACTGCACATGAGCAGCGACGACATCATCGCCGGATTCCCCAGCAGCCTGTTCCTCACGCTGGTCGGCATCACTTACCTCTTCGCGATCGCCCAGAACAACGGGACCGTCGACCTCATGGTCCGCGGGGCGGTCCGGCTGGTCCGCGGACGTGTCGCGCTGATCCCCTGGGTGATGTTCGGGATCACGGCGGTTCTTACCGCGATCGGCGCGCTCGGCCCCGCCGCCGTCGCGATCGTCGCGCCGATCGCTCTCGGCTTCGCCGCCCGCTACAAGATCAACGCTCTCCTGATGGGCATGATGGTCGTCCACGGAGCGCAGGCGGGCGGGTTCTCGCCGATCAGCATCTACGGCGTCACGGTCAACGACATCGCGTCCAAGGCGGGATTGACCAACAGCCCGCTCACTCTGTTCCTCGGAAGCCTCCTGTTCAACGCCGCTATCGGGGTACTGCTGTTCGTCTTCCTGGGCGGACGGGACCTGATCGGGCGCAGCGTGCACGACGACGCCGCCGAGGACACGGGAGGAAGCGGCGCCGGTGGTTCGGGCGGAGGAGTGCCCGCGACCGGAGGCGACTCGGGATCGGGAGGGGCCACCGCGACCAAGGTGCGCCCGACGGCGACCCTCGCGGGCACACCCGCACGCTCCGGAGTCACATTCGATCAGGCCCTCACGCTGGTCGGTCTCGCCGCGCTCGCCGTGTTCTCGCTGATCCTCGACCTGGACGTGGGATTCATCTCGATGACGGTGGCCGTCGTCCTGGCGCTCGCCTCGCCGAAGGCGCAGAAGGGTGCGATCGCTCAGATCAGCTGGTCGACCGTTCTGCTCATCGGCGGCGTGCTCACCTTCGTGGGGGTCCTGCAGGAGGCGGGCACCGTCGAGTACGTCGGAAACGCGGTCGCGAGCCTGGGGATGCCTCTCCTCGTCGCCCTTCTGCTCTGCTACATCGGGGCCATCGTCTCCGCATTCGCGTCGTCCACGGCGATTCTGGGAGCGACCATTCCGCTCGCCGTCCCGTTCCTCCTCGCCGGCGAGGTGGGCGCGGTGGGTGTCATCGTCGCGCTCGCCATCTCCTCGACCATCGTGGACGTCAGCCCGTTCTCGACCAACGGAGCGCTGGTCCTCGCGAACGCACAGAATGTCGATCGAGACCGCTTCTACAAGCAGATCCTGAAGTACAGCGCCCTCGTCGTCGCCATCGGGCCACTCGTGGCCTGGGCGATTCTCGTGGTGCCCGGCTGGCTCTGACGCCCGGCGGGGAGGCGACCCGGCCCGCCTCCCCGCGTCATTGCGTCGATTTTTCTCCTCTTGACAGCGGTCGGATCAGATGTTTCATTTAATTGGCTAGTCCACTAGGTCACTGCACCAACAGTCCAGCTCTCGCGGCTCGCGCCAGGAAGTAACGGGTGGTTTCACATGTCCACGAACACGATGGAGCGCACAGGTCCGCTGCAAGGAGTGGTCGTCGTCGATCTGACCCGCGCCCTCGCGGGCCCCCACGCGGCGATGATGCTCGGCGACCTCGGCGCCGACGTCATCAAGATCGAGACCCCGCACGGCGGCGACGACACCCGCGGATGGGGGCCGCCCTTCGTGGAGCCGGCGGACGCCGAGCGGGAATCGACGTACTTCCTGTCCGCGAATCGAAACAAGAAGTCGATCACCCTCGACCTCAAGGCCGAAGACGGACGCGCCACCCTCGAATCCCTCGTCCGGCGCGCCGACGTCCTCATGGAGAACTTCCGCACCGGCGTCCTCGACCGCCTGGGATTCACCACCGAACGGCTCGCGGAGCTGAACCCGCGCCTGGTCGTCCTGTCCATCAGCGGATTCGGTCACGACGGACCCGAAGGCGGACGCGCGGGGTACGACCAGATCGCGCAGGGCGAAGCCGGGCTGATGTCGCTGACCGGCCCCAATCCCGACGACGTCCAGCGCGTCGGAGTGCCCATCGCGGACCTGCTCGCCGGCATGTACGGGGCGTTCGGCGTCGTCGCCGCCCTGCAGGAACGTGCGCGCACCGGACGGGGCCGCGTCGTGCGAACGTCGTTGCTGGCCAGCGTCGTCGGCGTGCACGCCTTCCAGGGGACGAAGTGGACCGTCGCCGGCGAGGTCGGCGAGGCGCAGGGCAACCACCATCCCTCGATCTCGCCCTACGGGCTGTTCCGCACCGCCGACGGCGCCGTCCAGATCTCGGTCGGCAGCGAAGGACTGTGGAAGCGGTTCTGCGCGGGCTTCCACCTCGATCCGGACACCCCCGGAATGGCCACGAATCCCGAACGCGTCGAGAACCACAAGCAGGTCCTGGAACTGGTCGAGGATGCGTTCGGCGCGTACACCAGCGACGAACTTCTCATCGAACTCGACCGCATCGGGGTGCCCGCCGGACGCGTCCGGACGATCTCCGAAGTCTACGAATGGGAGCAGACCAAGTCGCAGGGACTGCTCGTCGACGTCGACCACCGCACACTCGGCAACATCACGCTGCCCGGCCCGCCCCTGCGGTTCTTCGAACCGGACGGCACCGAGGTGACCGAGACCCGGCACACCGCACCGCCGGTGCTCGGCGCGGACAACGACACCGTGTTGTCGTGGCTGAAAGAGTGCAGCTGATGGCTCGCCTGACCGCTCCCGAACTGCTCGACCTCGTGGTCGACGCCGGCACCTGGGAATCGTGGGACACGCCTCCGATCCAGGTCGCGGCGGACTCCGAGTACGCCGACGAACTTCTTCGCGCACAGGAGAAGACCGGCCTCGACGAGGCGGTGCTGACCGGGGTGGCCACCATCCGCGGCCGCCGAACGGCAATCCTCGCCTGCGAATTCGGCTTTCTGGGCGGCTCCATCGGCGTTGCCGCGGGCGAGCGTCTGGTCGCCGGGATCCGGCGCGCCACGCGCGAACGCCTTCCGCTGCTCGCCCTGCCCACGTCGGGTGGCACGCGAATGCAGGAGGGAACGACCGCGTTCCTGCAGATGGTCAAGATCACGGCGGCGGTGATCAAGCACAAGGAGGCGCACCTGCCGTATCTCGTCTACCTGCGGAGCCCCACGACCGGCGGTGTCTTCGCGTCCTGGGGGTCGCTGGGGCACGTCACCATCGCTGAACCGGGAGCGCTCGTCGGCTTCCTCGGACCGCGCGTGTTCGAGGCCCTGTACGAGTCGCCGTTCCCGGCGGGCGTCCAGACCGCCGAGAACCTCCACGCGCACGGACTCGTCGACGCGGTGCGGCCGCCGGACCAGCTCGCCGAGATCGTCGACCGCGCGCTGCGCATCATCACCTCCGGCCGTGGTGGCCGGCCGTCGCTCGCGGACGCCCCCGTGCACGAGAGTCTGCCGGACGTCCCCGCCTGGGATTCGGTGGTCGCCTCGCGCCGCGAGGACCGGCCGGGTGTGCGTGAGGTGATGTTCCACTCCGCGTCGGATGTTCTTCCGCTCAACGGAACCGGTCAGGGTGAGGTCGATCCGGGTTTGATCCTCGCTCTCGTCCGGTTCGGTGACATGCCGTGCGTCCTACTCGGACAGGACCGTCGAGGGCAGACCACGCGGTCGCCGCTCGGCCCGGGCGCGCTGCGGGAGGCCCGCCGGGGAATGCGGCTGGCGGCGGAACTGAACCTGCCGTTGGTGACGGTCATCGACACCGCGGGCGCGGCATTGTCGAAGGAGGCGGAGGAAGGCGGTCTCGCCGGTGAGATCGCGCGTTGCATCGCCGACATGGTCTCGCTCGACGTCCCCACCATCTCCCTGCTGCTCGGGCAGGGCACCGGCGGCGGCGCGCTCGCGTTGATCCCGGCCGATCGGGTGCTCGCGGCCCAGCACGGCTGGCTGTCGCCCCTGCCACCCGAAGGTGCGAGCGCAATCCTGCACCACGACATCGCGCACGCTCCGGACATGGCCGCCCGGCAGGGAATCCGGTCGTCCGATCTCCTTGTGAGCGGCATCGTGGACGAGGTGATCCCCGAATTCCCCGATGCGGCAGAAGAATCCACGGCATTCTGCACCCGGGTGGGTGCGGTGCTCCACCGCGAACTGTCGCTTCTCGATGCGGCAGACACCACCCAGCGACTCTCCGACCGTGCGGAGCGATTCGACCGGATCGGTCTGTTGCAGCCCGCACATGCGTGACCGCGGTGCCGGGGATCCCGATCGGATCCCCGGCACCGCGTCCATTCACTGGTCCTCGAGGACTTACGTCAGCATTCGACGAGATTCACCGACACGTTCACGGCGAGACCCCCGGTGGACGTCTCCTTGTACTTCGAGCTCATGTCGGCGCCGGTGGCCCGCATCGTCTCGATCACCTGATCCAGACTGACTCGGTGGGTGCCGTCGCCGCGCAGCGCCATCCGGGCGGCGTTGATCGCCTTGCCCGCCGAGATGGCGTTGCGCTCGATGCACGGAATCTGCACCAGGCCGCCGATGGGATCACACGTGAGACCGAGACTGTGTTCCATCGCGATCTCCGCCGAGTTCTCCACCTGCTCCGGGCTGCCGCCGAGGATCTCCGCGAGCCCGGCGGCGGCCATGGACGCCGCGGAACCCACCTCACCCTGACAGCCCACCTCGGCCCCGGAGATCGAGGCCCGTTCCTTGTACAGGGATCCGATTGCGCCGGCCGCCAACAGGAATCGCACCGTCGTTCCGTCCGGGTCGGCCTTCCCGGCGGGGGTGTAGTGCAGCGCGTAGTGCAACACCGCCGGGATGATGCCGGCCGCCCCGTTGGTGGGGGCGGTGACGATCCGTCCACCGGACGCGTTCTCCTCGTTGACGGCGAGCGCCACCAGGTTCACCCAGTCCTCGGCGAACGCGGGATCACGACCGGGATCCTCCACGTTCAGCCGCTCGTACCAGCCGCGGGCGCGTCGGCGCACCCGCAGACTTCCGGGCAGATACCCGTCCCGGCCGATTCCGCGTCGCTGACACTCGACCATCACGTCGCGGATGTGCAGGAGCCGCGCCCGGACCTCCGGCTCGGACCGGTGGGCGCGTTCGTGCTCGAGCATGACCTCGCTGATCGTGAGACCGTAGTGCTCGCTGAGGGCGAGCAGTTCACGCGCGGACCCGAACGACAGCGAATTCGCGCCGGCGGCGACGGACACCTCCGGTTCGGTGTCGGTGACGACGAATCCGCCGCCGATCGAATAGTACGTCTGCGCGTGCAGTTCACGACCGGTGACGCTAGTCGCGGTGAGGGTCATGCCGTTGGGGTGAAAGTCCAGAACCGTCAACGGGTGCAACACCATCTCGTCCTCGGCGAGCGGGATGTCGACCGTCCCGCCGAGGCGGATCCGCCGACTCGCCCGCACCGACTCCAGCCGCGTCTCCATCTCCTCGGTGGCGATGGTCTCCGGTCGGTACCCCTCGAGACCGAGGAGGATCGCCGACATCGTGCCGTGGCCGGCGCCGGTGGCCGCGAGCGATCCGTACAGATCGGCACGGACACCGGCGACGTCCCCGAGAACGCCGAGTGTGTCGAGGTCGTCGACGAACGTGCCCGCCGCCCGCATCGGGCCGACGGTATGCGAACTCGACGGTCCGATACCGACCGAGAACAGGTCGAACACACTGATCGTCACGAGTTACAAGCCCGGGTAGAGCGGGTACTTGTCCGCGAGCACCCGGACCTGGGCGGCCAACCCGGACGTGTCCGCGTCGGCGGGCGCGACGAGGGCCTGGGCGATCAGGTCGGCGACCGCCACGAAGTCGTCCCGGCCGAAACCGCGGGCGGCGAGTGCCGGGGTGCCGATCCGCAGACCGGACGTCACCATCGGCGGCCGCGGATCGAACGGGACGGCGTTGCGGTTGACGGTGATTCCGATCGCGTCGAGCCGGTCCTCGGCCTGCTGCCCGTCGAGAGCGGCATCCCGCAGGTCGACGAGGACGAGGTGCACGTCCGTGCCGCCGGTGAGGACGCTGATTCCGGCCTCCTTGACGTCGGGTCGGCTGAGCCGTTCGGCGAGTACCTTCGCACCGTCCAGGCAGCGCTCCTGACGCTCCGCGAACTCGGGTTCGGTCGCCATCTTGAATGCCGTCGCCTTGCCCGCGATCACGTGTTCCAATGGGCCACCCTGCTGACCGGGAAACACCGCGGAGTTGATCTTCTTCGCGATGGCGGCGTCGTTGGTCAGGATGATGCCGCCACGGGGTCCGCCGAGGGTCTTGTGCGTCGTCGACGTGACGACATGTGCGTGCGGGACGGGGGACGGGTGGAACCCGGTGGCGACCAGACCCGCGAAGTGGGCCATGTCGACCATCAGGTACGCGCCGACCTCGTCGGCGATCTCCCGGAAGCGGGCGAAGTCCAGGTGCCGGGGGTAGGCCGACCAGCCGGCGATGATCAGTTGCGGCCGGTGCTCGCGTGCCGCCTTCGCCACCTCGTCCATGTCGATGAGGTAGTCCTGCTCGGACACCCCGTACGCGGCGACATTGTAGAGCTTGCCGGAGAAGTTGAGGCGCATGCCGTGCGTGAGGTGGCCGCCGTCCGCGAGGGACAGTCCGAGGATCGTGTCGCCCGGTTTGATCAGCGCATGCATCACCGACGCGTTCGCGGTGGCACCCGAATGCGGTTGCACGTTGGCGTATTCGGCGGCGAACAGCGACCTGACGCGGTCGATGGCGAGCTGCTCGATCGTGTCGACGTGCTCGCAGCCGCCGTAGTAGCGCCGGCCCGGGTACCCCTCGGCGTACTTGTTGGTCAGCACGGAACCCTGCGCCTGCATCACCGAAAGCGGTGCGTGGTTCTCCGACGCGATCATCTCGAGGCCGGTGCGCTGACGCTCGAGCTCCTTGCCGATCAGTGCGGCGATGTCCGGGTCGAAATCCGCGAGGTCGCGGTTCAGGACGCTCATGCCTGCACCCCGTTCTTCTCGGCGTACTCGGCCGCGGTGAGGAGCTCGCCGGCGGCGGACGGCTGGACGGCGAACAGCCAGCCCTCGCCGTAGGGGTCGGAGGTGACCAGTCCCGGGTCGTCGACGGCGGCGGTGTTGATCAGGGTGACCCGGCCGCTCACCGGCGGATACAGCTCGGACACGGTCTTGGTCGACTCGACCTCGCCGCACGATTCGCCGGCGACGATGGTCGCACCGACCTCCGGCAGGTCGACGAAGACGAGCTCGCCGAGCGAGTTGACGGCGACCGACGTGATGCCGACGCGGACCGGTTCGTCGGGGAGCGCGGCGCCCGGCTCGATCAGGACCCACTCGTGATCGTCGGTGTAGCTGCGGTCGTCAGGGAAGGCGTGCGAAGACATGTGTGACCCTTTCGGGGCTGAAGTGGGTGGGAACGGCTCAGGAGCGGCGGTAGAACGGCGACGGCGTGACCACGAACGGTTCCTTCCTGCCGCGGATGTCCACGGTGAGTTCGGTGCCCGGTTCGCGGAACGCGACGTCCACGAACGCGAGCGCGATCGGATGCCCGAGCGTCGGAGACAGCGCCCCGGACGTGACGGTGCCGATCGGCGACTCGCCGGACGCGTCCAACACGGTGTACTCGGCACGCGCGGCCCGGCGGCCGGTTCCTGCGAGTCCGACGAGCACCCGCTGCGGGGCCTGATCCGACAACTTCTGCAGGGCATCGCGGCCGACGAAGTCCTTGTTCAGCCGGACCACCTTGCCGAGCCCGGCCTCGTACGGATTCGTGCCGAGGTTCAGTTCGTGGCCGTACAGCGCCATTCCGGCCTCGAGGCGGAGGGTGTCGCGGCACGCGAGGCCGGCGGGGACGCCGCCGCGGGCCGTGGTGGCGTCGAGCAATGCGCGCCACAACTGCACGGACAGCTCGTTCGGCACGTACAGCTCGAAGCCGTCCTCCCCGGTGTACCCGGTGCGGGCGAGGAGGACGTCGATGCCGGCGACCACCGCGCGCGTGACCGCGTAGTACTTCAACTCCGCCACCGTCTCGACCTGTTTGTCGGGAACGAGGGACTGCACGACGTCCTGGGCGGCCGGTCCCTGCACCGCGATCAGCGCGGTCTCCGAGGACCGATCGTCGACGTTCGCGGAGAAGCCCTCGACGCGTGCCGCCAGTTCGCGATGCACCGTCGGCGCGTTGGCCGCATTGGCCACCACGAGGAAATGCTCGTTGGCGAGACGGTAGACGACCAGATCGTCGATGACCCCGCCGTCCGCGTTGCACAGGAGGGAGTACTTGGCCCGGCCGACGCCGATCTTCGAGAGTTCGCCGGCCAGAGCGTAATCCAGTACCGCTCCGGACTCGGGGCCGGTGACCGCGATTTCACCCATGTGCGAGAGGTCGAACAGTCCGGCGGTCTTGCGGACGGCGTGGTGTTCGACGAGTTCGCTGTCGTACTTCAGCGCCATCTGCCAGCCGGCGAAGTCGGTGAAATGGGCTCCGAGCGCGCCGTGCTCGCCGAGCAGCGGGGACGCGGGCGTGGTGGTGAGGGTCATGCGAAGGCCTCCTCGGGGGTCTCGGCGATGGCCGAAGCGTCGATGTCGGTGGTGTTCTCGAAGGCCTCGGGTGCCGGGCACGAGCAGACGAGGTTGCGGTCGCCGTGGACGCCGTCGATGCGACGCACCGGGGGCCAGTACTTGGCGGTGCGAAGCGACGCGACGGGGTAGGCGGCGAGGTGGCGCGGGTAGGGCAGATTCCATTCGTCCGCGGTCACCTGTTCGGCGGTGTGCGGGGCCTGACGCAGCGGGCTGCGCTCGAGCGGCCACACGCCGTCACCGACCAGGTCGATCTCCCGGCGGATCGAGATCATCGACTCGATGAAGCGGTCGAGTTCGGCGAGGTCCTCGGATTCGGTCGGTTCCACCATCAGTGTGCCGTTGACGGGGAACGACAGGGTGGGTGCGTGGAAGCCGTAGTCGATCAACCGTTTTGCCACATCCTCGGCGGTAACGCCGGTCGCCTTGGTGACCGGCCGGAGGTCGAGGATGCACTCGTGCGCCACCAGACCGGACGGTCCCGTATACAGGACCGGGAAGTGCCGATCCAGTGACCTGGCGACGTAATTGGCTGCGAGCACCGCGGTTTCGGTGGCGCTCGTCAGCCCGTCGGGTCCCATGAGTGCGATGTACGCCCAGGTGATGGGCAGGATGCCGGCCGATCCGTAGTTGGCGGCCGACACCGGGGTGCCGAGCTGATCGCCGCCCAGCGGGTTGCCGGGCAGGAACGGCACCAGGTGCTTGCGCACCGCGACCGGCCCGACGCCGGGGCCTCCGCCGCCGTGTGGGATGCAGAACGTCTTGTGCAGGTTCAGGTGTGAGACGTCGCCGCCGAACTTGCCGGGCTGCGCGAGACCGACGAGAGCGTTGAGGTTGGCACCGTCGACGTACACCTGGCCGCCGGCCTCGTGCACCAGATCGCAGACCGTCCGCACGTCGTTCTCGTACACGCCGTGCGTGGACGGGTAGGTCAACATGATCGCGGCCACCGTGCCCTCGTGCGCCGCGATCTTCGCGCGCAGGTCGCCCAAGTCGATGTTGCCGTTCTCCGCGGTCGCGACGACTACGACCTTCATGCCCGCGAGAACCGCGGATGCGGCGTTCGTGCCATGCGCGGACTGGGGGATGAGGCAGACGTTGCGTCCGAAGTCGCCGCGGGATTCGTGATAGCCGTGGATCGCGAGCAGCCCGGCCAGCTCGCCCTGGGACCCGGCGTTGGGCTGCAACGACACCCGGTCGTAGCCGGTGATCTCGCCGAGCCACCGCTCCAGGTCGGCGACGAGCTCGAGGTAACCGGCCGTCTGCGCGACCGGGGCGTACGGGTGGATGGACGCGAACCCGGGCCAGCTGATGGGTTCCATCTCGACAGCGGAGTTGAGTTTCATCGTGCACGATCCGAGCGGGATCATGGTGCGATCGAGGGCGAGGTCCTTGTCGGACAGCGTGCGCAGGAAGCGGAGCATCGCGGTTTCCGAGCGGTGATCGTGGAACACGGGGTGCTGCAGGTAGTTCGACGTCCTGGCGAGTGCCGACGGCAGTTCGGGCACCGCGACTGTCGTCGGCTGCGCACCGAACACGGCGACCACCCGCCGGACGATGTCGTCGGTGGTGCACTCGTCGCAGGCGATCGCGATGTGATCGGCGTCGACGAGACGGAGGTTGATGCCGTCCCGATCGGCCGACTCCACGATCGCCCCGGCGCCCGCCGGGACCCGCACGAGAACCGTGTCGAAGAAGCTGTCGTGCACGATCGTGTGACCGGCGGCGCGCAGGGTTCCGGCGATGGTCGTCGCGTGGGCGTGCACCCGGTTCGCGATGGCGCGCAACCCTTCCGGTCCGTGGTAGGCGGCGTACATCGCGGCGACGTTGGCGAGCAGCGCCTGTGCCGTGCAGATGTTGCTGGTCGCCTTGTCACGCCGGATGTGCTGTTCGCGGGTCTGCAGTGCCAGCCGGTAGGCCGTCTTCCCGTCGACGTCGACGGACACTCCGACGAGGCGGCCGGGCAGCATGCGCTCGAGTCCGCCGCGCACGGCCATGTAGCCGGCGTGCGGTCCGCCGAAGAACAGCGGCACACCGAAACGCTGCGCCGACCCGACCGCGATGTCGGCACCCTGCTCGCCGGGCGGCGTCAGGATCGTCAGCGACAGCAGGTCGGCCGCGACCGTGGTCAGCGCGCCGCGCGCCTTCGCCGCGGCGATCATCGGAGCGGGGTCGCGCACCGCGCCGCTCGCACCGGGCGTCTGGAAGACCACCCCGAACATGTCACCGTCCGGCAGTTCACCGGACAGTTCCGCGACCACCACCTCGATGCCCACCGCCTTCGCTCGTCCCCGGACGACGGCCAGTGTCTGCGGCAGGCAGTCCGCGTCGAGGACGACGCGGTTGGTGGCGGACTTCGACGTGTTCGCGCGCCGCATCAGCAGCACCGCCTCCATCACGGCGGTGGCCTCGTCGAGCAGCGAGGCGCCGGCCAGGGGAAGGGCGGTGAGATCCTCGATGACGGTCTGGAACGTCAGCAGCGCCTCCAGCCGGCCCTGGGAGATCTCCGGCTGGTACGGGGTGTAGGCGGTGTACCAGGCGGGGGCCTCGAGCATGTTCCGTCGCAACACCGCGGGTGTGATGGTGTCGGAGTATCCGAGACCGATCATCTGGACGCGGGTCTCGTTGCGCTCCGACAGTGCCCGCAGGTCGGCGAGCACCTGCTGCTCGGACCTCGCCGCGGGCAGATTCAAAGGCTGTGAACTGCGGATCTGGTCCGGCACCGCGCTGTCGATCAGGTTCGCGAGGGCGTCGTAACCGAGGGCGTCGAGCATCCGCCGCGACGAGGAGGCATCGGGACCGATGTGGCGGGACGGAAAGTCGCTGGTGAGAGGCGCGCCCTGGGTGGCGGCGCGGGGTTCTGCTGGCACGAGGTGACTCCGGTTTCGTTGAGTCCGGACCGCACCGGACATCGACAAGGGGGGCACCTCCCCGCTCTGTCCTGAAACCTGAGAGTTTGGGCGCACCGCAACTGCGGCGTGCTCTTCACCTTCGGTAAGTTCCGGCCATACGGCCGATTCTTTCTCCAGAGTTGCCTCTGCGCTGCGGTACTGGGGCCTGAGAGATTCCCGGGGAGGAAGTTGCTCCTACGGCGCCTCCGAAACGGAGGTTCTCCCGCTGCGCGTCAACGGCGTCTTCAGTTGTGATTGGCCAAACAGTACACAGACGCCGCGGGTTTGTCTCCTCGGACCGACGGTCTTGCCAAAAGTCCTCGTCGTTTGGCATCCTCGATGCATCTTCGCTCGGACGTGACCGCACACGCCGGCTGACGAGAGCCCAGATGTCCGCAGCCGCAACGGTTGTCGATGTGTTCTTGCTCTCCCCGCTCACCCTTCCCCGGTGCCGCGCTGTCCACCGCCCGGCACGGACGTCGCATACCGACCGGTTTCGACCGGTCCTAGGAGTTCCTCACATGACTGCGCCTGAGTCACCCCCCGTCGCTGCGGATGGCCGCCGACTGCTCCGCCTCGAAGTCCGCAACGCTCAGACCCCGGTCGAACGCAAACCGTCGTGGATGAAGGTGCAGATGCGGACGGGCCCCGAATACCGGGACCTCGCCGCCCTCGTCGACCGTGAGAACCTGCACACCGTGTGTCAAGAAGCGGGATGTCCCAACATCTTCGAATGCTGGGAGGACCGTGAGGCGACGTTCCTCATCGGTGGAAGCCAGTGCACCCGGCGGTGCGACTTCTGCCAGATCGACACAGGCCGCCCCGCCGCACTCGATCGGGGCGAACCCAGGAGGGTCGCGGAGTCGGTGCAGACCATGGGCCTGCGGTACGCCACCGTCACCGGCGTGGCCCGTGACGATCTGCCGGACGGCGGCGCCTGGCTGTACGCCGAGACGGTCCGGCAGATTCACGAACTGTGCCCGGGCACCGGCGTCGAACTGCTGATCCCCGATTTCAATGCCGACGCTGCGCAACTACGCGAGGTGTTCGACACCCGCCCGGAAGTACTCGCGCACAATGTGGAGACCGTTCCCCGGATCTTCCGTCGTATCCGGCCCGCCTTCACGTACGAGCGGTCCCTCGAGGTGATCACGCGGGCTCGGGAGGACGGCCTGATCACCAAGTCGAACCTGATCCTCGGGATGGGGGAGACCACGGATGAGGTGATCCTGGCCCTCCGGGACCTGCATACCGCCGGCTGCCAGTTGATCACCATCACGCAGTACCTCCGGCCGTCGGCCCGGCATCACCCGGTGGCGCGGTGGGCGACGCCGGACGAGTTCGTCACGCTCGATGGGATCGCCCGCGAGATCGGATTCCTCGGCGTCCTGTCCGGTCCGCTCGTGCGCTCCTCCTACCGTGCCGGTCACTTGCACGCAGAAGCCGTCGCCGCGAACGCAATTCACTGAACCCCATTCTCTTCCGTTCCAGCAAGGAGTTACCATGTCCCACCGATCTGCAGATGTCGTCGTCCTCGGCGGCGGTTCCGGCGGCTACGCGGCCGCCATCCGCTCGGCCGAACTGGGCCGTTCGGTCATTCTCATCGAGGAGAACGAACTCGGCGGCACGTGCCTGCATCAGGGGTGCATTCCGACGAAGGCGCTGCTGCACTCCGCCGAAGTCGCCGACAGTGCGCGCACGGCCTCGCAGTTCGGTGTCGACGTCACGTTCGACGGTGTCGACCTCGAGAAGGTGCTGAGCTACCAGAATACGATCGTCACCCGCCTGCACAAGGGACTGCAGGGCCTCGTCGACTCGTACGGCATTACCGTCGTCAACGGCCGTGGACGGTTGGTCGGACCCAACGGAGTGGAGGTCGACGACGAGTTGATCACGGGCGGCGCCGTCGTCCTGGCAACGGGGTCGTCGCCGAAAACGCTACCCGGCATCGGCATCGGTGGCCGGGTCGTCACCAGCGACCAGGCTCTCGTGTTGCCGTCGGTCCCGAAGAAGGCGATCATTCTCGGCGGCGGCGTCATCGGCGTCGAATTCGCCAGTGTCTGGGCGTCGTTCGGTGCGTCGGTGACGATCGTCGAGGCGATGCCTCGGCTGGTGCCGAACGAGGACGAGACGATCTCCAAGTACCTCGAGCGGGCGTTCCGTCGCCGCAAGATCACCGCGAAGACAGGTGTGCGGGTGACGGAGGTGACGCAGGACGCGGATGCAGTGTCGGTAACCCTCGGCTCCGGCGACATACTCGACGCCGACGTCCTGCTGGTCGCAGTGGGGCGCGGACCCAACACCGCGTCCATGGGGTACGAGGAGACCGGAGTGATGCTCGAAAAGGGCTTCGTGGTGACCAGTGACCGACTGCGCACCACGGTGCCGAACGTCTTCGCGGTCGGCGACATCGTCCCCGGGCTCCAGCTGGCCCACCGCGGGTTCCAGCAGGGCATCTTCGTGGCCGAGGAAATCGCCGGGCTCCGTCCGGACGTCATCGACGAGACCGGCATCCCTCGTGTCACCTACTCCCACCCCGAGGTCGCGTCCGTCGGGTTGACCGAGACCGCGGCCCGGGAGAAGTTCGGCGAGAACGTCGAGACCGTCACCTACGACCTCGCCGGCAACGGCAAGAGCCAGATCCTGAAGACGTCGGGGGCGGTCAAACTCGTGGTGGCGCCGACCGGGGTCGTGGTCGGCGTGCACATGGTCGGCGACCGAGTCGGTGAGCTGATCGGTGAGGCGCAGCTGCTCTACAACTTCGAGGTCGACGCCGCGCAGGCGGCGAAGTTCGTGCACGCCCACCCCACTCAGGGCGAGGCGCTCGGTGAGGCGCTGATGGCAGTGGCCGGCAAACCACTCCACGTCCACGGCTGACCCCCATGTGAGTGGCAAAGTGTGCTGGCGCACGCTTTGCCACTCACATGGGGTGTTCGGTATGCGAACGCGCACTGGCGATTTCCTCCCGGGAGGGTGAATTAACACGCCGGAACGACGGAGTCATGTTTTCGTAATACGTCTGCGGAACAGTACGTCTCGAGTCAGTTCGATTCGGAACCATCAAAGTGGTTTCTCCCTATGAACCTGGCTGGAGAGTTCCGGGACCGAGTCCCGGGCGCCGAAGGAGCAAGTACCCACAAACTCTCAGGCACCAGGACAGTCAGGGTCGGGAACTCTGGAGAGCAGCGTGTCGCCTGTAACGGCACGTTCACCGACGGGGCACGATGACCACTCGCACGAGTGTGTCTCCAAACTCTCAGGTTACAGAACAGAGCGGGTGTCAACCGAGGTGAGCCACCGGATCACCCTCACATCGCTCGAGTGATCGGTTCGCCGGTTACTCACTCTCCCTGGGAGATCCATGAATGTGACTGCTAGTGGGGCATCCACGGACATCATGGCTGTCGCCAACTCGCCTGTTCTCTGGGTGGCCGTTGCCGGCATCTTCGTCGTCATCGTCGTTCAGTCGGCGATCTACATGACCGCGGTCCGCAAGGTGGCACCCGTCGCGGACATGTCACCGGAAGACATGAAAGTGTCGTTCCGCTCCGGTGCCGTGTCGGCGATCGGACCGTCCCTGGCGGTCTGCCTCGTGGCGATTGCCCTCCTCGCCCTCTTCGGCACGCCCGCTGTCCTGGCCCGCATCGGCCTGATCGGCTCGGCCGCGTACGACGTGTCCGCGGCCAGCATCGCCGCCGACTCGATGGGCGCGAAACTCGGCGCCGACACGTACACCCAGAACGTCTTCGTCGTCGCCTTCTTCGCGATGAGCATCGGCGGCGTGATGTGGATGCTGTCCGCGCTCGTCCTCACTCCGCTGCTCAAGCGGGGTGACGCGAAGATCCGCACGGTGAATCCGGCGTTGATGGCCGTCGTTCCGTCCGCGGCCCTGATCGGCGCGTTCGCGTCGCTGGGCTTTCAGGAATTGACGAAGTCCAGCTATCACATCGTCGCGTTCGCCGCCTCCGCCGTCGCGATGGGGATCTGCCTGTTCGTGGCCCAGACGTTCGGCAAGAGCTGGCTCCGCGAATGGGGGCTGGGCATTTCGATCCTCGTGGCCCTCACCGTCACCGACCTCGTCACCTCCTGATTCACGACTCGCACGGAAAGGACTTTTCGATGACTACCGACGAAGCCGTAACGGTGTCCACCGGCGCACGTGAACTCGCCGAGTTCGACAAGACGACGTCCCGCTGGGGTCGTATCACGATGATCATCGGGTTGCTCCTGTCGATCGGCGCGCCCCTGTATCTGGTGTTCTCGGGTGAGGTGGACGTCACCGCAGGCCAGTTGTGGACCGCGTTCGCTGCGGTGGCCGGGACATTCTTCATCATCTGGCTGGTCGAGCCCCTGACCTATTTCCCCATCCTCGGTCCGGCCGCGATGTACCAGGCGTTCATGATCGGCAATATCGCGAACAAGCTGTTGCCTGCCGCGCTGATCGCGCAGACGAACATCGGAGCGAAACCGGGAACCAAGCGGGCCGAACTCGCTGCGGTCCTGGCGATCTGCGGCGCCGCGATGGTGCACCTAGTGTCGCTGGCCGTGTTCGTCGGGCTGCTCGGCACCTGGCTGATCAGTGTGATACCCGCCGACATCGTGACCGTCACCCGTTCGTACATCCTTCCCTCGGTCCTGGGGGCGGTCCTCGTGCAGGCGATCGTGTCGATGAAGCAGCCCCGGGCCACGGTGGTCGCGCTGCTGGTGGCCGCGATCATCACGTTCGTCGTGGTTCCGGCGATGCCGAGCCTCGCGCTGTCGTCCACCGCCATCGCCGTGATCGTCACGGCGGTCCTCGCCTGGTTCCTCCGGAACAAGAACGACCAGAGCCCGGCCGAGCTCGCGACCATCGAGTAAGAATCGATACGCGGAGACATCTCACCTTCACCTGATTCGAAAGAAGGCTTCATGACCGACCTGCCGATCGCGCTCACCGACGAGCTGCGGACGAAGATGCACGACCTGTACCACCACCTGCACGCGAACCCGGAACTGTCGATGCAGGAACACAAGACCGCCGAGCTGATCCAGAGTTCCCTCGTCGCCCTCGGGATCGACACCTTCGTCTGCGGCGGCACCGGCGTGGTGGGTGTCCTGACCAACGGCGAAGGCCCCACGGTGGCCTTCCGCGCCGATTCGGATGGGCTGCCGATCGCGGAGGACACCGGCGTCGACTACGCCAGCGCGGCCACCGGGCGCCTCGACGACGGCACCGAGGTGCCCGTGATGCACGGCTGCGGCCACGACACGCACGTCGCCACCCTCCTCACCGTCGCCGAACTGCTCGCCGGTGCGCGGGAGGCGTGGGCCGGAACGATCGTGTTCCTCTTCCAGCCGGGCGAGGAAACGGCGGCCGGGGCGAAGGCGATGGTCGAGGACGGTCTGTGGGACCGGGCACCCAAGCCGGAGATCATCTTCGGGCAGCACGTCGGGCCGATGCTGGCCGGCACCGTGCACGTCACGAGTGGCGACGCGATGGCCATGGCCGATTCGCTGAAGGTCACCGTCTACGGCCAGGGGTCGCACGGCTCCCAGCCCCAGGATTCGATCGACCCGATCATCCAGGGTGTCAACATGATCAACCGCATCCAGACCATCGTGTCCCGCGAAGTGCACCCCCTGAAGCCGGCGGTGGTCACGGTCGCCACGTTCCACGCGGAGTTGAAGGAAAACATCATCGCGGACCGGGCCGAGTTCACGATCAACGTGCGCACCCTCGACCCCGAGGTGCGCGAGCAGGTCAACGCCGCGCTGCGCCGCATCATCTACGCCGAGGCCGCCGCATCCGGGGCGCCGAAGCCGCTGATCGAGGAGCTGTACACGTTCCCGCGCAACTACAACGATCCCGATGCCACCGCAGAACTCGTCGCCGAACTCCAGAAGGTGCTGGGCGAGAACAACGTCGAGCCGTCGTCCCCGATGATGGGTTCGGAGGACTTCGGTCTGCTCGCCGAGGTGATCGGCGTGCCGTCGGTGTTCTGGATGTTCGGTGGCCACACCGCGGAGACCCTCGAGAGCGGAAAGCCTGTGCCGGTGAACCACTCACCGTTCTTCGCCCCCGTCGCGGAGCCCACCCTGTCCACCGGCGTCCAGGCGGCGATGACGGCGATCCTGTCGAAGGTCGGGCTCTAGGCCCTCCGGGCCCGTGCGCCTTTGTGGTTGTTCCAGCAACCAGAAAGGCGCACGGGCGGCGGAGCCGCCTCAGTGGGTGGTCAGCGGCGCATCTGCGGTGGCGTCCCCGGCGTCCACGCCGGTCTTCTCGAACCGCAGTCGCGATACGGCGAGTCCAGCGAGGACGAAGGACACGGCGACGAGGATGTACAGCTGAGTGGGCGACCAGTCGCGGTCGAGGAGGGCGCCCGCGACGATCGGGGACGCGATGGCGCCGACGCGGCCGATGCCGATGCCCCAGCCGACGCCGGTGGCCCGGACGGCGGGCGAGTAGACCGACGGCGTGATCGCGTACAGCCCGGCGATGCAGCCGTTGGCGAAGACGCCGATCAGGGCGCCGAGCAGGAACGCGATGACGATGGACGCGGTGGCGGGCACGAAAACGACGAGCAGTACGCCCGCGATCGCCATGTAGGCGATGAGCACACGCTTCAGCGCGAAACGTGCGGACAGCGCCCCGAGCAGGGTGGCGCCGAAGATGCCGCCGAGGTTGAGGAGCACTCCGCCGGTGACGCCCTGGTTCGCGGACATGCCCGCCTCGACCAGCAGTTTCGGGGTCCAGCTGGTGACGAAGTAGAAGCCGAACATCGCCATGAAGAACGCGAACCACACCAGGAGTGTGCTGCGGCGGCGCTGGGGGGACAGCAGGACGCGCATCGCGAATCCGGCGTCGGCGGTGGCGGCGGCACGCGGTGCGGGCAGCTCGTCGAGTCGCGGCTGACCGACCCGATGGGCGAAGGCGTTGATCCGGTCGAGGGCGTTGGCCGGTCGCCGGACGAGCAGGAAGTCGATCGATTCGGGGAGCCGGGCGTAGACGACGGGGATTATCGCCGCCGTGCACAGTCCACCGAACAGGAACACCGAACGCCAGCCGAGCGAGTTCTGCAGGACGACGGCGATGATTCCGCCGAGGGTGGCGCCGACGGCGTAACCGGTGGAATTGAGACTCACTGCGAGCCCGCGCCAGCGGTTCGACGCGTACTCACTGGCGATGACGTTGCTGCTGGCGAGGATTCCGCCGATGCCGACGCCGGTGAGGGCGCGGAGCAGGCCGAGTTGCATCGCGTTCTGGCTGATCGCCGACAGCAGCATGCCCGTCGACGCGAGTGCCAGGCACAGCAGGATCATGGCGCGGCGGCCGATGGTGTCAGCCCACGGTGCCAGGAACAGCGATCCCGCGGCCATGCCGAACAGTCCGGCGCTGAGCAGGAGGCCGACGACGGAGCCGGACAGATCCCACTCCTGCGACACCGACTGTGCGGTGAACGCCATGACGAGGACGTCGAAGCCGTCGAGCACGTTGAGTAGACCGCAGATGGCGATGGCGCCCCATTGGTAGCGCGTCATCGGACTGCTGTCGATGCGTTCGCGTAGGTCGAATTGCATGCGCGGGACCTGCTCTTCCTCGGAGGTGGGCTGTGATGTGGCTCACGACTCACCTACCGTGGCGGAGAGGTCACTCGTTTCCAACTTCACTTCCGAATGTCGGAATACAGAAGTGGCGGTGGGATGCGGTGCTGGGTGATCATTTCAGTGATGACAACTGGATGGGGACCGGGCGACCGGCAGTGGGCGAAAGGTCCATGGATGTGACTGGCTCGGGTTTCGGTAACGCCTGGTCGGCGGATCGGTTGTTCGCCGGGCCGGGCGAGACACGGGAGCGGCTACGCCGCACCGATTGGGCGGCCACGCCGCTGGGCCCGGTCGAGACCTGGTCTGTCGAACTGCGGGCGGCAGTACGGACCGTGCTGCCCTCCGAGGTCCCGATGTTGCTCTGGTGGGGGCCTGAGCTCGTGCAGATCTTCAACGACGCGTACACCCGGGTCCTCGGTGCCAAGTACCCCGCGGCGATCGGTGAACCTGGGGCGCAGTGCTGGGCGGAGATCTGGGACGAGGTGGGACCGCTCGCCGAGCAGGTGATGTCGGGTGGCGCAGCGACCTACACAGAGAATCAGCCGCTGTACCTGCTGCGGCACGGGTACCTCGAGGAGACGTACTGGACGTTCTCCTACAGTCCGGTGCAGGACGAGGACGGGAACGTCGCCGGGATCTTCGTGGCGACGACCGATGTGACCGCGACCGTGGTCGGCGAGCGCCGACTCGAGACTCTGCGGCAACTGGGCATGGTCTCCACCGCAGGCGGCGACGATCCGCTCGTCGATGCCTGTCGTGCGGTCGTGCGGGTACTCGGCGACAACGGGCAAGACGTTCCGCTGGCCGCGATCTACCTCCGCCGGGAGGTCGCCGGCGGCTCGGGTGACGACGAGCCCGACGACCTTGTGCTCGTCGGCGCCGCCGGGGTGGACTACGACGGCGAGTTCAGGCCCGCCTGGATCCCGGCGACCGACGTCACCCGCCACCGTGTCCGGGCGTCGGGAGTGGCGTTCGAGCCTGCCGGGTCGAAGGCGGTGACGGAGGTGAGGCTGTGCCCGTTGATCGTGACGGGTCACGCGGAGCCGGTAGGTGTGCTGGTGCTCGGGATCAGTCCGTATCGCGCCTTCGACGACGCGTATCGGGGCTTCGTCGAGCTGGTCACGGCGAAGGTGTCGACCCTGGTCACGGACGCCCTGGCCTACGAGTTCGAGCGGGACCGCGCCGCTGCACTGGCGGAACTCGACGCTGCGAAGACGCGGTTCTTCCAGAACGTCAGTCACGAGTTCCGTACCCCGCTGACCCTGTTGCTCGGACCCCTCGAGATTGTGCGCGAGCAGTCCGAGGACGAGTCTCCCGCAGATCGGCGCGAAGCGATCGCGGCCGCCTATCGTGCGGCGGTCCGGCTGCAGCAGCTCGTCGACGGCCTTCTCGATCTGTCCAAGGCGGAAGCCGGCCAGCTTCTGCCACACACGGAGCCGACTGATATCGGCCAATTGACGGCCGACTGCGTGAGCATGTTCGATTCGGCCGCCGCGCAGGCGGGACTCGCGCTCCGAACCGATCTCGACGAAGCCTCCGGCCTGGTCGAAGTGGACCGCGAGATGTGGGTGAAGATCGTGCTGAATCTCGTGTCGAACGCGGTCAAGTACACCCGGTCCGGATCCGTGTCTGTAGCGCTCCGCCAGGACGCCGGCCGGTTGGTGCTGAGCGTGACCGACACGGGTGTGGGGATTCCCGCCGAAGAACGGGAACGCGTATTCGACAGGTTCCATCGCGTCGAGGCCGGCGGGTCGGGCAGCGGTGGGGGCGTCGGCATCGGGCTTTCCCTGGTGTCCGATCTCGCCGCGGCGCTCGGCGGTTCCGTCGACCTCGACAGCGCCCCGGACCGGGGCAGCACCTTCACCGTCCGCGTACCGCGGATCCCGGCACCGGACGGCGCGACCCCGCGGGCAGACGACCGGCCCGTCGGCGCGGTAACGTCCTTCGGCGATGTCGAACAGCGGAAACCGTCCGTCGAGGTCGACGGTTCGAACGAACGCGGAGCGGACGGCCACCGCATCCTGCTCGTCGAAGATCACCCGGACCTGCGGGCGTACCTCACCCGATTGCTGCAGGAGCAGGGATGGGACGTCGACGCCGTCGCCGACGTGGAGTCCGCGCTGAAGCATGTCGCCGCCCGCACACCGAATCTCGTGCTCAGCGACGTCATGCTTCCCGGTCGCGACGGCATCGACTTCCTCCGCGAGCTGCGGTCGGAGCAGTCGACGGCACGGCTGCCGGTCATTCTGCTCACCGCCCGCGCGGGAACGGAGTCGACCGTCGACGGGCTGAACCAGGGAGCCGACGACTACATCGTCAAGCCCTTTCAGCCGAGCGAACTCGTCGCGCGGGTGCGTGTTCATCTCGAAATGTCATGGCTTCGAGAAACTTTGGTCACGGACAGTGAGCTCGAAACGGAACAACTGCGCAAAGCACTGGATACGCGAACAACCCTCAGCCAAGCTGTCGGGCTGACCATGGCCGCCTTCCAGTGCGACGCCGACACCGCTTTCGACAAGCTCGCCTCGTACTCGCAGAATCGCAACGTCAAACTTCGGGAGATCGCGGCAGAGGTCGTCGCGAACTTCACCGCAGGCACCGACCGCGAATAGGGCCCCAGTTTCCCCGACCTGCGTTCCGGGTAGGCGTGACCGATGAACGACGAACAGCACGCCGAACCGGACCCCGACGACCCGCGCAAGCCGGATTCGCCTGCGGACCTGACGAAACCGTCCTGGTGGTACGTCATCAGGAAGACGGCGCACGAGTTCACGCGCGATCAGTGCACCGACCTGGCCGCCGCACTGACGTACTACGCGGTCCTCTCGCTGTTCCCGGCGCTGCTGGCGCTGGTCTCACTGCTGGGGGTGTTCGGTCAGGGGCAGCGCACCACCGATGCGGTACTGCAGATGGTCGACGACCTCGGGCCGTCCTCCGCCGTGGACACGTTGCGTGACCCCATCGCGCAGTTGGTCGAGACTCCGACCGCGGGCATGGCACTGGTCCTCGGCCTGCTGGGTGCGGTGTGGTCGGCGTCCGGCTACATCGGGGCGTTCGGACGCGCCATGAACCGCATGTACGAAGTCGAGGAGGGGCGTCCCGTGTGGAAGCTCCGGCCGCTGATGCTGGCCGTCACCATCGTCGGTCTGGTCCTGGTGGCCGCCGCTGCGGCGATGCTCGCGCTGAGCGGCCCCGTCGCACGCTCGGTGGGTGATGCGATCGGATTCGGCGACACCGCCCTGACCGTCTGGAACATCGCCCGCTGGCCGTTCGTCCTCGGCGTCGTCGTGGTCGCCGTGGCCATCCTCTATTACGTCACGCCCAACGTGAGGCAACCGAAGTTCCGCTGGGTCAGCGCCGGCGCGTTCCTCGCCATCGTGACGTGGATCCTGGCGTCGGTCCTGTTCGGTCTGTACGTCGCCAACTTCGGCAGCTACAACAAGACGTATGGCTCCCTGGCCGGCGTGATCGTGTTCCTGCTGTGGCTCTGGATCACCAATCTGGCGTTGCTCTTCGGTGCCGAACTGGATGCCGAACTCGAACGTGGACGCGAATTGCAGGCCGGCATGCCGGCCGAGGACGAACTGCAATTGCCGCCTCGCGACACGCGGGTCTCCGACAAGAACGCCGAGAAGTACGAGCAGTACGTGCAGGAGGGCAGGGCGCTACGTGAGACCGAGGGCGACGGGCCCGTGAGTACTTGTTAACCGCGGGCGGTTAACAAGTACTCACGGGCGGAACGCCATCGCGTCGTCCACGACCTTGCCGTGCCGCAATGTCAGAAGGTCGCGGAAGTAGTTCATCCGCAGCCGCCAGGGCGCTTCGGACCCCTGCTTCGGGAACGACTCCACCGACCGCAGGACGTAGCCGGCGGCGAAGTCGAGGAACGGCTCCTCCTCGACCGAACTGTCACGCTCCGGGGCACACTGGGCGAACCCGTTCGCGTCCATGTGCGCGAGCAGACGGCAGACGTACTCGCACACCAGGTCGGCCTTGAGCGTCCAGGACGCGTTGGTGTACCCGATGACGAACGCGAAGTTGGGCACCCCGCTGAGCATCATTCCCTTGTACGCCATGGTGTCGGTGAGGTCGATGTCGCAGCCGTCGACGGCGAGCGTCGTTCCGCCGAACGCGAGCAGGTTCAGGCCGGTCGCGGTGACGACGACATCGGCGTGCAATTCCTCACCGGACTTCAGCGTGATACCGGTTTCGGTGAAGGTGTCGATGTGGTCGGTCACGATCGACACCTCGTCGTTCCGGATGGACCGGAACAGATCCCCGTTGGGCACGAGGCACAGTCGCTGATCCCATGGGTTGTACCGGGGCGTGAAGTGGGTGTCGATGTCGTAGCCCTTCGGCAGCCACTTCTCCTGCATCTGCCGGATGCGCCCCTTCATGAAGTCCGGATAGCGCTGGCACAGTTGGTAGATCGCCGTTGCGACCGATGCGTTCTTCAGGCGGGTGAGTCCGTAGGCGAGCTTGGCGGGAAGGTGCCGGCGGAGCCGGTTCGCCAGCTTGTCCTTGGCCGGCATCGAGATGATGTAGGTGGGCGAGCGCTGCAGCATGGTCACGTGCGCGGCCTCGGCGGCCATGGACGGCGCCAGCGTCACCGCGGTGGCCCCACTGCCGATGATGACCACCCGCTTACCCGCGTAGTCGAGGTCCTCGGGCCACTTCTGCGGGTGCACGACCTGCCCGGCGAACCGGTCGAGGCCCGGGAACTCGGGGGTGTAGCCCTCGTCGTAGCGGTAGTAGCCGCTGCAGGACATCAGGAAGTTGGCGGTGAACCGGACCGTCTCACCGGTATCGGTGCGCTCGGCGTCGACCGTCCACTGGGCGTCCGGGGTCGACCACTCGGCACGAACGACCTTGTGCTGGAACCGGATGTTCCGGTCGATCCCGTGCTCGGCGGCGGTCGTGCGGACGTACTCGAGGATCGACGACCCGTCGGCGATGGACTTCTCACCCGACCACGGCTTGAACCGGTAGCCGAGGGTGTACATGTCGGAGTCGGAGCGAATGCCGGGGTAGCGGAACAGGTCCCACGTGCCGCCGATCGATTCGCGGCTCTCCAGGATCGCATAGGTCCGTCGGGGAAAGTTGTCCTGCAGGTGGTATGCGGCACCGATCCCGGACAGTCCGGCCCCGATGATCAGCACGTCGACGTGTTCGACAGGAGCCTTCGCGCCGGTGGACTCGGCGGCGGTATCGGCGGTGGTATCGGTGTGTGACATGAACACTCTCTCGCTGGCGGGGACTGGCGGTTACTTCGGGTCTACGGCGACGTCGTCGAGAGCGACATTACGTGCGCTGGTGGACCGGCCGAGCTTCGCGACCTCCTCGTCCATCAGCGGAAGGATGCGGGGGACGTGCGGCAGCAGGCTGCGATCCCCGATCGGCGACGTCACCACCGCCTTCAGCCAGGCGACGAGCTCGACCCACCGCGGCACGTAGACCCGGCGCTTCCGCCCGGCCAGGCCGTCCACGAACGCGTCGACGCACGAGTCCACCGACGTCGTCTTGCCCAGTGGTCCCGGCAGTACGGCGAGAAGTTGGTTGAACGCGGTGAGGTCGGCTTTCGCGTCCTGAACGAGCGGTGTGTCGATCCACGACATGTGGGCCGAGCCCACAGTGACGCCGTGGTGCGCGACTTCGAGACGAAGGGTGTTGGCGAAATGCTCGATGCCGGCCTTGCTCGTGTTGTACGCGGCCAGCCCGGGTGCGGGCGCGAACGCGGCGAGCGACGACACCACCAGGATGTAGCCCTTGCGGTCGATCACGGACGGAAGCGCAGCGCGGACGGTGTGGAAGACGCCGAGGATGTTGATGTCGATGACCCGCTTGAACGTGGCCGGGTCGACGTGCATGACCGAGCCGTAGCTGGCGATGCCGGCATTCGCGAGTACGAGGTCGATGCCGCCGAACTTCGCGACTCCGGCGTCGACCGCCTTCTGCACGGCGGCCAGATCGCAGACGTCGGCGGCCGCGGCGAGCGCGACGTCGTCGCCGAGTTCGGCGGCGAGGGCATTCAGTGGCTCGGCGTCCAGATCGATCAGAACCAGTTTGACGCCCTTGCGGGCGAGGGCGCGGGACGTTTCCGCGCCGATGCCACGCGCGGCTCCGGTGACGAGTGCGACTTTGTTCCTGAGCGTGGGCATGGGATCTCCTGGCGTGTGATCTGGCACCGTTCGGTGTCAGTTTGTATCTGGAACTGTGCGGTGTCAATATGGGGGCGTGAGTTCGCCCAAGCTCGACGACACGGGCCGCACCTACCGCGGTGCGGGTCCGCGTCAGCGTCAGGAAGAGCGCCGCGTGCGCCTCGTCGACGCGGCCGTCGAAGTGTTCGGGACCAGCGGATACCGGTCCGCGACGGTCGGCAAGATCTGCGAGACCGCCGGGCTCACCAAGCGCTACTTCTACGAGTCCTTCGACGACAGCGAGGCCCTGCTCCTGGCCGCGTACGCGAGCGTGACCGACCGCTTGCGGGACAGCGTCCTGCGCGGTGCGGGGGAGGGCGGCACCGATCTCGACGCGCGGGTTCGCGGCGCGCTGACCGCGTTCTTCCGATCCGTCGCCGACGACCCGCGGATCCCGCGGATCGCATTCCAGGAGGTCCTCGGCGTCGGGCCCGAGGTCGATCAAGCCTACCGCCGCGTCACCGTGTCGTTCGTGGACGCCGTTCTCGTCGTCATCGGTCCGGCCGTCGACCGGACCGCGTTTCCCGACTTCCACCTGCGCACCCTCGCAACCGGCCTGGTGGGAGCCGTGCTGATGATCGCCCAGCAATGGGTGCTGTCGGAGAACCCGCAGCCGATCGAGTCCGTCATCGGCAGCGCGCACACTATTCTCTCGGCCGTCCTGGGGCAGCTCGGTCCCCAGCCCATGTGAGTGGCGCGGCGTCCGGGCGCACGCTTTGCCACTCACATGTGCTGACCTGGGATTGCATGCGCCGGAGGCAATCCGGGCATAACCCGGACGCCATCACATATATGTTGTTAAATACCTGACATGCTCGGTGCTGTGCACTGCCAATCGCCATCGGTCCACAACACGACGATCCGCGCGGTGCTCGTCGCGCTGCTCGGGATGGTCGCGCTCGCGGTACCGACGCCGATCGTCGCGCACGCCGCCGGCTACGAGGGCCTGCTCGACATCACGCCGGCGAACCCGGCGGCGGAGTCGATCGGCGGACTCGACCCCCGGCTGCCCACCGAGTCCGCTGTCCTCGGCGCCGCGCTGGCGGCCGCCCGCTCCGACGGTGTCGCTCCGACGCGGTATTCCGCTCTTCTGCAACAGTATTGGCTCGCTCGTGGATCGGAGGCGTCCGGCATCGACCTGGCCGCGTGGGATCCGAACGCGGGGCTGCTCGCCAACGCTGCGGTGGTCGACCGGGTCTACGAGAACTACGGCCGCTACCAACTCCAACGCACCGAGCTCTACTGGTCCGGGATGGCCGGGCTGGCGGGAGGTTCGTTCGCCGCCGGCTTCTGGGACCTCGACCTCGGCCGGACCGTGCTCGGAGTCGATGCCGTCCACAGGCTCGGCAACGCTGTCGCGTCCACGGTCCGCGGGTTGCCCGGCGGGGCGATGGCGCTTCTGCCCGCGGACCCGAGAACGCTCGCGACCGTCGGCCCGGCGATGACCGCCGACGACCTGGACTGGTATCAGAAGCGCCTGCTGATGATGCAGAAGCACATCTACTTCGACATGGTGCCCATGCACGAGGCGTATGTGAACGAAGGCAGGGCTGCTGTCGAGGAGATGGCCGCCGCCGGACTGCTCGACGAGAACGCCGAGATGGCTTGGAACGGCATCTTCTCCGGCACTCAGGCCGGGTACGCGGACGCGCTGTTCCGGATGGCGTCGCGCGAGCAGAATCAGATCATCGCCGATCAGTGGGACGTCACCGCTGCAGCCCGCGACGGCGTCGGCCGCGCGCTCACCTACGCCACCACCCTCGCGGCGCAACCCTCGGTCCCCGGCTCACGCGCACCGGGAAAGGTCGCGCCGATGTCGGTCAACGGCGACGTCAACGGCTCGGCCTACCGTCTCCGCACGCCCCTGCCCGGCTTCAACTGGGCCGATCGCGAACCGCGCTGGCAGTAAATCGTCAGTGACATCGCCTCGTCCTACCAGCGGCTCGCCGAGGGGCGTCCGGGAGAGTTGCGGGCTCTGCTCGCCATCCCGTTCCGCGACTTCGTCGAGAGCCAGCGGGTGCTGCGGCGGGTGCCCGACCTCGCCCGCGACTTGAGCACCGGCTGGGAGTTGTCACCGGCGCATCCGTAGCCCTAGCCGTGTCCGGGGCGCCAGGCCGGCTTTCCAATGGATGGATGTGACGTTGCGCACGTGCAGGCGTGATTGGCACGTTGTGTCACACCACGCCAGGCCCGATCGCAGGAGAGTCGATGAACGTATCCGCCGTCACGCACGACAGCCCGACGACCGCGACACCCACCGAGGTCGCGAAGACGCCGAAGAAGGCGGCGCTCGCATCGTTCCTCGGCAGTGCGCTCGAGTACTACGACTTCTTCATCTACGGATCCGCCGCCGCCCTCGTCTTCGGGCACACTTTCTTCCCGGCCGGCAACGACGCGATCGGCACGGTCGCCGCGCTCGCAACGTTCGGAGTCGGCTACGTGGCCCGGCCTGTCGGCGGAATCGTGCTGGGTCACTTCGGAGACAAGCTGGGCCGCAAGAAGATTCTGCTGCTGACGCTGCTCATCATGGGTCTGTCCAGTTTGGCGATCGGGTTCCTGCCCACGTACGAGCAGATCGGCATCGCCGCCCCGATTCTCCTCGTGCTGTGCCGCCTCGCGCAGGGATTCTCCGCGGGCGGTGAGGCCGCCGGAGCCAGCACTCTCACGCTCGAGCACTCACCGGAGGGGCGGCGGGCGTTCTTCACCAGCTTCACCATGACGGGATATGCCGCGGGGATGGTCCTCGCGACCCTCGTGTTCATCCCCGTCGCCGCGCTGCCGAAAGACCAACTCGACAGCTGGGGTTGGCGAATCCCGTTCTGGTGCAGCGCCGTGATGCTCGTGGTCGCCTACTTCGTGCGCACCAAGCTCGACGAGACTCCGGTGTTCGAGGAGTCGCGTGAGCATGCGGAAGTGCAGAAGCTGCCCGTCGTCACCGTCGTGACCACCCAGTGGCGGGACGTGCTGCGGATCGCGCTGTGCTCGCTGTTCGCGGTCGGGCAGACGGTGTTCACGGTCTTCGGGCTCGCCTACGCCACCGGACCCGACGTCGGCATCGACCGCACCACGATGCTGTGGGCGTCGTCGGTGTCGATCGCGGGCTCCATCGTCGCGATCCCGCTGCTCGCCAAGCTGTCGGACCGCGTCGGACGCCGCCCCGTCTGGATCACCGGTGCCCTCGGGTGCGCCCTGACGATCTTCGGGTACTTCTGGGCCATCTCGGTCGGCTCCATTCCGCTGATCTTCCTCGCCGCACTGCTCACGATGACGCTGTTCTACTCGATGGTGAACGGCCTGTGGCCCAGCTTCTTCACCGAGATGTTCGCGGCGCCCGTGCGCTACTCCGGTTTCGCGGTCGGTACGCAGATCGGCTTCCTCGTCGCCGGCTTCGCCCCGGCGATCGGCTGGGCACTACTGGGCACCGGGGTGAACGCGTGGGTCCCCGTCGCGGTGTTCACTGCCCTCTGCATGCTGGTCTCGTCCGTCGCCGCCTTCACCGCCCGCGAGACGTACCGGGTGCCGCTGGCCGAACTCGGACGTCCGTCGCCCCCGCAGGAGTAGCCGGAGGACAATAGGGCGATGTCACGGACACCGACAGGAGAATCGGTCACTGCCCGCGTCGTGAGGGTCTTGTCCTCCTTCGACGCGGACACACCGTCCCTGTCGGTGTCCGACATCGCGCGTCGGTCCGACCTCCCCGTCGCGACGGCGCACCGCATCGTCGGGGAACTCGTGAAGTACCGACTCCTCGAACGCAATGACACCCGCATCAGCATCGGCGTGCGGATGTGGGAACTGGGGTCCCGCGGCTCGCACACCCTGAGCCTGCGCGAAGCCGCGATGCCGTTCATGGAAGACGTGAACGCCGCGATCAAGCAACACACCCAGCTGGGCATCCTCGACGGCAACGAGGTGCTGTTCGTCGAACGGCTCTCCACGCGCGGGTCCGTCGTCAACGTCACCAAGATCGCCGGGCGTCTGCCGGTGCATGCCTGCTCGTCCGGTCTGGTTCTGATGGCGAACGCCTCCCGCGACGTGCAGGACGAACTGCTGTCCCAGCCGCTCGAACGCTACACCGACGCCACGGTCACCGACCCCGACCAGATGCGACGTCTCCTCGCCGAGGTCCGGCACCAGCACTTCGCGGTGGCCGCAGGTCTCATTACACCCGGAGCGACGGGAGTCGCTGTGCCCGTGCGGGACACCGACGGCGGGAGGGTGATCGCTGCCCTGTCCGTCGTCATACCGCACGATCAGGCCAACCCGCAGTCGGTGGTCGCGGCGCTGACGACGGCGTCGCGCGGCATCACCCGGGCGATGACGCGCGGATCGCGGCACTGACAGAAACCCTTTCCATCCATTGGAGTCGCACTGTGACTCGGGTGTCGGGTCGGTCAGAGTGGTTGTCACGAACACACCACCACCGATCACGCATCGCGATCCGAAAGTCACTGCACACCAGCGCTTTCGCTGATGCCTGACCGAGTGCCGACTCTCCAGGGAAGGTCCAAGCATGAGCTCGAAAACTGTCAAATGCGACCTGTTGGTCATCGGATCCGGGGCCGCAGGCATGGCCGCAGCACTCAAGGCGGCGAGCGAAGGGCACAGCGTCATCGTCGCCGAGAAGTCGCAGTGGCTCGGCGGCACCACCGCGATCTCGGGCGGCTGGGCATGGGTGCCGGGCAACAAGCAAGGCGTCGCGCAGGGTGACACCCGTCGGGAGATCGAAACCTACATCCGCGCACTCGCCAAGGACTGCTACAAGGCCGAGATGATCGACACGTTCCTCGACGAGGTGCCCGAGGCCATCGACTGGCTCGAGCGTGACACCGACGTCGAATTCGTCTATCCGGAAATGGCTCCCGACTACCAGATGGACGCGCCGGGCGCGAAGCCGTCGGGACGCGCGATCTCGGGCAAGGTGGTCGACGCGCGCACCCTCGGTGAGAATCGGTTGCGGTTGCGCCCCTACCTCGACACCTACACCGTCTTCGGTTACATGCCCGAGGTCGGACCCGACATCGCCCAGTTCCTCCACGCCAATCAGTCGTGGAAATCGTTTGCCTACGTGTCGAAGAAGCTCCTCGAGACGTGGGTCGAGACGGTGCTCTGCCGCCGATCGTTCGACCGGACCAACGGCAATTCGCTGATGGTGCGGATGGTATCGTCCGCCGCGAAGCTCGGCATCCGGATGTGGACCGAGACGCCCGTGACGAAGATTCTGCAGTCGGAGAACGGCGTCGTCACCGGGGCGGTACTCGGGGGAGTACATGCGGGAACCGTGGTGGCGCGACTCGGCGTCGTCATCGCGGCCGGCGGTTACTCCTCGGATCCGGCGCTGCGAGCCGAGTACTGGGGTCATGATCCGCACGGCGACAACCACTTCACTCCCACGGTCGGGCACGACGGCGACAACGTGCGCCTGGCCGCGCCGCTCGGCGGGCACGTCGACACCGACGTCCACGAGCCCGCCGCGTGGGCTCCCGTGACGGTGTTCACAGGTTTGCGCGGGCAACAGCGGATCTTCCCGCACCTGCGGGCATTCGGGCTCCCCGGGCTGATCGCCGTGAACCGCAAGGGCGAACGTTTTGCCAACGAGTCGAGCTCCTACCACGACTTCGGCATGGCGATGATTCAGGAGAACGCCGGCCAGGACGAGACGTTCGGCTACATCATCGCCGACGCGAAAGCCATGAAGAAGTACGGCATCGGCTACGCGAAGCCCTGGCCGATCCCGCAGGGCTATTTCAAGAAGACCGGTTTCCTCCACAAGGCCGACACGGTCGAGGAACTCGCCCGCGAGATCGGTGTCGACGTCGCCGGGTTGAAGAAGACCCTGACCGAGTTCAACACGGGAGCCGCAAAGGGAGAGGACCCGAAGTTCAATCGCGGATCCAACTGGTTCCACCACTTCAAGGGCGACATGGAACACCAGCCCAACCCGAACCTCGAGCCGCTCGACAAGGGACCGTACTACGCCGCGAAGATCGAGATGGGCGACCTCGGAGCCTATTCCGGCCTGGCCGTCGACCGGCACAGCCAGGTCCTCGACGACGACGACCAGCCGATCCCCGGCCTGTTCGCCGCCGGCTCCGCGGCCGTCAGCATCTTCGGTGGCGGCTACCCCGGTTACGGCGCCAACATCGGGCCCGCCCTCGTCTTCGGATACACCATCGGCCGGGACGCCGAGATCCTCGCGTCGCTGCGCACCGAATCCGTCGAGCCGACCGTCCTGGAAGAGGTCTGACGTGCCGTTCTTCCTCGTCCGCTACGTATACACCGGCGACACGGCCGGCCGGGACGAGCACCGTCCCGAACACAAGAGCCACCTGCAGGCCGCCGCCGATCGCGGACTGATCCTCGGGTCCGGACCGTTCGCGGCAGGAGAAGACCCCGGCGCGGCGATGATCTACGAGGCCGCGGGCAAGCAGGTCGTCGTCGACGTCGTCGAGGGCGACCCGTTCCGCACGCACGGGTTCGTCGCGTCGTACGACATCACCGAGTGGATTCCGATGATCGGCCCGTGGGCTGTCGCAGCAGTGGGAGGTCGGTCATGACGGGTCGAGTGGCAGGGAAGGTCGCCGTCGTCACGGGGGCGAACGGTGATCTGGGTGGCGCGACCGCGCGGATGCTCGCACGAGAGGGGGCGTTTGTTGCGGCCCTCGACCTCAAAGTACCGGATGCGCCGTGGGATTCGGCGACGATCACGTCGTTCGCGGTCGACGTCACCGTCGAGGCCAGCGTCGCCGAGGCCGTTGCTGCAGTGGTGGATACCGTGGGTGTTCCCGACGTCCTGGTCAACTGCGCCGGCATCATCGGCAGGCCCGCGCCGTCGCACGAGGCGTCGGTCGCCGAGTTCGACCAGATCTTCGACGTCAACGTCAAGGGTGTCTGGTTGACCACCAAGTACGTCGTGCCCCACATGATCGGTCGGAAGAAGGGCAGCATCGTGAACTTCTCGTCGATCCACGGGTTGACGGGAGGCTCCAACGTCCCGCTGTACCACGCGTCGAAAGGTGCTGTGCGACTGCTCAGCAAGGCGGACGCCGTCACTTACGGGCCGCACGGAATTCGCGTCAACTCGATCCACCCGGGGTCGATGCGGACGGCGATGAGTCAGCGGTCGGCCGAGGGCAGCGCGATCGGCCCGGAGGAGTACTACCGCCAGCTCGTCTCGGGCAACCCCCTCCCGCGGCAGGGGGAACCCGACGAGATCGCGTACGGGGTGCTCTACCTCGCCTCGGACGAGTCCGGCTTCACCACCGGTACCGAACTCGTCGTCGACGGTGGGTACACGGCGCACTGATCTTTCGTGTCGCCCAATGTCGCATTGGTTCAGTCCGACTGCACCGGTGTGACATTGGGCGAGGCCGTCAGCCGAAGTGCCGCGCCAGACGGTGATGCCGGTGCGCGAAGAACGCGCCGAGGACGCGGGCGAGGACCGGCGTCAGCGGCACCAGCGGCAGCCTCGGCTCGAACGTGATCCGGTCGTGGACGCCGGTGCTCCCGTCGTCGAAGGGCCGCAGCGTCCGTTCGTGCTCCCACCGGCGCATGCTGAGCATCGTCGACTTCTCGTGGAACCGCCGACACGGTTCGAGTTCGGCGATGGTCAGATCGTCGTAGTCGAACGGGACGAGCCCGAACAGCCGCAGCCACGCTCGCCCGAGCGGTTCGCCGATCGGGACCGAGTCGATGGTGATCGACTCCCGGCCCCGCGGAATGCTCATCGTCATCCACGGACGCATTTCGTCGTTGATCCCCTCCGGGTCGACGACCCTCGCCCACACCTGCCCGATCGGTGCGCCGACGACGGAGCTGCGTTCGATGATCACCGTTCCATCTTCGTTCGATCACCTGAGGGCGCGCAATGGCTTCCAGGGTGGACGTCGCGTTGTCATCTATCCGACCACTGTCTGCGTTACCGGTAGGCCGGCAGGGTCACGCCGAGAGCGCCGAGGCTCAGGATGATCTGCGATCGCGTGGAGTCGACGAGAGAACATCGACACGTGATCACCGTTCGGCGCCTCCTGTGCCGATCGACGTCGGGTCGGGAAGCTAGCGTAGCGGCGGGCGAGCCGTGCCGCGGCGGGCCGGCCTACGACCCCATCCTCGTCTACGTGCAGCGCCCTCAGGCGTGTTCGACTCTGTGCGATCGTAAGTAGTGCCCGCACGCGCTTGTTTCGCCCATGGTGGTGTCGACATCGTCGACGCACCGAGGAGCAGGGCACGTGAGCAGTTCAACGATCGAGGCCGTGACCGACCGCGAACTGGAAGATCGGTTCCATCCGATCTTCGACCGGATCGCCGAGGGCGCGCTGGGCCGGGAACGGGATCGCCGGCTGCCTTTCGACGAGGTGGGTCTGCTACGCGACGCCCGGTTCGGTGCCCTGCGCGTCCCGACCGAGTTCGGCGGGTTCGGCGCGTCGGTCCGACAGCTGTTCGGTCTGCTGATCGATCTGGCTGCCGCGGAATCCAATCTGCCCCAGGCGCTTCGGGTGCACTGGAGCTTCGTCGAGGACCAGCGCCTCGCCGCCCCGACCGTCAGCCGCGAGCGGTGGCTGCGCGCCGCGGCCGAGGGAACGCTGGTCGGCAACGCCATCACTGAACCCGGGGTAGGAGCTGCCGACCGTTACCAGACGACGCTGCGCCGCCGCGACGATGGCACCTGGGTCCTGGACGGCGAGAAGTACTACAGCACGGGCAGTCTGTACGCCGATCACATCCTCGTCGCGGCCGACCGCGACGGCGAGCGGGTGTCGGTTCTGGTGGATGCCGACGCTCCGGGCGTAGCCCAGACCGACGACTGGGACGGTTTCGGACAGCGGCTCACCGCAAGCGGTACGACCACGTTCTCGGGTGTCGTGGTGCCCGAGGACCGGATCCTCGGGCCCGGATACGGCGCGCCCGGCCGCACCTACGCGACGTCCTACCTCCAACTCGTGCAATTGGCAGTCCTCGCCGGGATCGCCCGCCGCGCGGAGACGGACACGGCGGAATGGGTTCGTGCCCGTACCCGCACGTTCACCCACGCGGCTGCCGACCTGCCCCGGCACGACCCGCTCGTGCAGCAGGTGATCGGCAAGCTGTCCGCCGCCGCGTACGGCGCCCGCGCGACCGTGCTCGCCGTCGCCGACGACCTCGACCGCCTGCTCGACGCCGGCGGTGAGGACCCTGAGCTCCTGGACCGCGCCGAGGCCGCCGCAGCCCGCGCACAGTCCGTGGCGATCGGCCTCGTCCTCGACGCGACCGCGCAGTTGTTCGAGGTGGGTGGGGCGTCGATCACCTCGTCGGAACTCGGTCTCGACCGGCACTGGCGCAACGCACGCACCATCTCGGCCCACAACCCTCTGATCTACAAGCAGCAGTCGGTGGGGGCGTACGTCCTGAACGGTGATCCGCTGCCGTACGCCTGGAGCGCCGGGCAGCGGCAGAGCGTTCGCGACGCGGACGCGCCGGCATGACCCGGCAGATCCGCTTCAACGCGTTCGACATGAACTGCGTCGCCCACCAGTCGCCGGGACTGTGGCGGCACCCGGACGACCAGTCGCACCGCTACACCGACCTCGGCTACTGGACCGACCTCGCCCGGCTCCTCGAACGCGGGCTGTTCGACGGCCTGTTCATCGCCGACGTGCTCGGCACCTACGACGTCTACGGCGGAACCGACGAGGTCGCGCAGCGGCAGGGCGCCCAGATCCCGGTCGCGGACCCGTTGCTGCTCGTCTCGGCGATGGCAGCGGTCACCGAACACCTCGGTTTCGGCATCACCACGGGGACGGGATTCGAGCACCCGTATCCGTTCGCGCGCCGACTCTCCACCCTCGACCACCTCACCGGGGGACGGATCGGGTGGAACGTCGTGACGGGGTACCTGCCGTCCGCGGCCCGGAACTTCGGTGACGCCGACCAACTCGACCACGACACCCGGTACGACCATGCCGACGAGTACCTCGAGGTGCTCTACAAGCTGTGGGAAGGTTCGTGGGAAGACGACGCCGTCGTGCGTGACACCGAGCGCGGCGTGTACGCCGATCCGGAGAAGGTGCACCACATCGGCCACCGCGGAACGCATTTCACGGTCCCGGGCATCCACCTGTCGGAACCGTCGCCGCAGCGGTCGCCGGTGATCTACCAGGCGGGGGCGTCGCCGCGCGGTGTCCGGTTCGCCGCCGAGAACGCCGAGGTGATCTTCGTGGGGCCGCCGTCGAAGCGGGTGCTGAAGGACACCGTCGCCCGGATCCGGCAGGCCCTCGTCGACGCCGGCCGCGACCCCTATTCGGCGCGGATCTACGCGCTGTCCACCGTCATCACCGGCAGCACCGACGAGGCCGCGGCCGCGAAGCAGGACGAGTACCGGCGATACGCGGACCTCGAAGGCGCACTGGTCTTCGCGTCCGGCTGGATGGGGATCGACCTGTCGCGGTACGACCTCGACGACCCGATCGGAAATGTCGAGAGCAACGCCATCCAGTCGGCCGTCGCCGCCTTCCAGGAGGCCGCCGACGACGGCCGTGAGTGGACCGTGCGCGACATCGCGGAGTGGGCGAGCATCGGCGGTCTCGGGCCGCGGTTCGTCGGCTCCGGTGAGACCGTCGCGAACCAGTTGCAGGAGTGGGTGGCCGACACCGACGTCGACGGGTTCAACCTGACGTACGCGATCACGCCGGGATCGTTCGAGGACGTCGTGACCCACGTCGTGCCGGCGCAGCAGGCACGGGGTGCCTACCCGACGGGCTACACCGACGGAACCCTGCGCCACAAACTGTTCGGCGAGGGCGACCGGCTCCCCAGCGACCACCGGGGCGCGCGGTACCGCCTCGGCGGCGACCTCTCGACACGGACCGACCGCTACCGCGCGTACACGAACACCTGAACGACCACCACAACCACCGGGAGGACCCATGAGTACACCCCGCACCGCCGCCGTCGTCGGAGCCGGACTGGCCGGCACCACTGCCGCGCTCGGCCTCGTCGACGCCGGTTTCGCCGTCACCCTCTACAGTGACCGCGACCGCGACGCCTTGCGCAACGACGTCCCGGCCACCGGCACCGCCGTCTACTTCGGCAAATCCCGCGAGGCCGACGCCCGCATCATCGAGGACCTCTACGCCGACGGTCCGCACTCGACCGGGATGAGCACCCGTCTGCACACGGGGGAGGGTGACACCCGCGCCGACGTCCTCGAATTCGACCCCGACTTCCGGTACGTCGCGCAGGGTGTCGACGTACGACTGCGGGCCGATGACCGACTCGGCCGATTCCTCGACCGCGGCGGCCGCTTCGAGGTCCGGGCCGTCAACCTCGACGACCTCGACGCGATCGCCGCCGACCACGACCTGACACTCGTGGCGACCGGAAAGGGCGGGCTGTCCACGCTGTTCCCGGTGGACACCGAACGGACCGTGTACAGCGAACCGCAGCGCCGACTGCTGCTGGTGACGTTGCAGGGCCTGGGACACGGCCCGGACACCTTCGGCTACCGGTCCGCGGCGGGCGGCGCGCACAATCTCTTCAACCTGCACACCGATTTCGGTGAGGCCTGGCTCGGCCCGTACCTGCACAAGGACGCCGGCGCCACATGGAGTTTCCTCGGCTTCGCGAAACCGGGCAGCCCGTGGCAGGAGCGGTTCGCCGCGGTCACCGACGTGCACTCCGCGCGGCAGACCGTCATCGACTTCTACCGCGACTACTTCCCGCACGACGCCCCCGAGATCGAGCAGTTGCAGGTGATCGAGTCCGACCCGCACTCGTGGCTGAGTGGGGCGGTCACCCCGACGGTGCGGCGCGCGGTCGGGACGACCAGGAGCGGCCACGTGGTCGCGGCGATCGGCGACACCGCGATCGCGTTCGACCCCCTCGCCGGGCAGGGAGCCCAGAACACCGCCGTACAGGTGGCCGCGCTCGTCGAGGCGGCACGCGGGCACGACGGCGAGTTCACCGCCGACTGGTTGTCCGAGCAGTTCGAGAAGCACTGGAACACACGGGGTCACGCGGCCGCCGAGGTCACCCGGCTGTTCCTCGGCGACCCGAAGTACGCGGTCCACGCCGAATTGCTGTTCCCGGCGGCGACCGTGAGCGAACCCGTTGCCGCGGCCCTGTTCGGGTTCCTCTCCGAACCCGACACGCTGATCGGTATCGACACCCGGGAGGACGTTCTCGCGTTCATCGCCGCCGCGGCCGGGGAACCTGCCGAGGACGTGCTGGCGCGGTTCGCGCCGAGCGCTGGGTTCACCGCGTCTCCCGCGGCGGCCCGAGCCTAGGCAACTCCTCGCTGTTCCCACACGATGACCCGGCGCCGGTGGTGGTCGTATCGGCATCGACTCCTCACCCGGCGTCTGTGGGGCCCGTTCCGGGGCGGTCCTGCTGTTCGCGACGGCGTCGGGCGCGAAAGTTCGCCACGTTGACGCGGTTTCCGCACACCTGGGGCATGCAGAACCGGCGCCGGCCCGCCCGGCTGGTGTCGACGAAAACTCCGTTGCACGAGGGGGATTCGCACGACCGGAACCGGTTCGGTCCCAGTGAAGCCACGGTTCCGAGCAGGCCCGTTCCGATGACGACGGCCAGGTCGTCGGCGAGGGTCGACTCGGGTGCGGTCTCGAGGTGCCACGTCCATGTGCCGTCGTGGCGCCCGAGGAAGGGGACGGTGCGGGCCACGTACAGGAGTTGGTTGGCCCCGGCGACGATCGCCTCTTCGTTCGGCGCGGCCACGATGTCGCGCACGCGTGTCCGCAACGCACGAACCTCGTCCAGATCGGCGCCGGTCGCCGGCCGGTCGCCGGGGACGATGCCGTGCTCGGTGAGGAAAGCATGCAGCGACTCGCCGTCGGTGAGGACGTCACCGGTCGCGACGAGCACCTCCGGGGCGGTGAGGACGAGCGCCGTCGCCACCGATGCCCCGAAGGTGTAATTGGTGAAAGTCAGTTGCATCACTTACAGCCTCCGTCTAGCGTAATGGTTGCCAAGCCAGTTTAACCATTACGTCTCGGGAGGATGATCATGACTCGACAGCAGATCGCCAACACTGCCGACACCGACCGGTGGCGCCTGCCCGACCGGCTGACGGTGGACGGCGCCACCGTCGCGGCCGGAGTCTTCGGCGACGGCCCGCCCGTCGTTCTCGTGCACGGCACGCCCTCGTCGTCGTATCTGTGGCGCGCGGTGATTCCCCGCCTCGCCGAGCAGAACACGGTGTACGTCTGGGACCTTCCGGGCTACGGTGACTCGCCACCGGTTCCCGGCGAGCCGGTGGCGATCCGCACGCACGCGCGCGTGCTCGCCCGGCTGGTCGAGCATTGGGGACTCGAGCGGCCTGTGCTGGTCGGTCACGACATCGGTGCGGCGACAGTGCTCCGGGCACACCTCGTCGAGGGAGTCCCGGTCCGGCGCATCGCCCTGCTCGACGCGGCGGTGCTCTCACCGTGGGTGACGCCGGTGGCGCAGCACATGCAACGCCACCTCGACGTATACCGCACGATGCCGACGCACATCTTCCAGCGGATCACCGAGGCGCACCTGGACACCGCGACCCGTCGTCGGCTGCCGTCGTCCGTCGCGGAGGCCTACCTCGGTCCCTTCGCGGGCCCCAGCGGCCAGCAGCGTTACCTCGACCAGGTCCAATACTTCGACGAACGCGACACCACCGAGGTCGTCGACAAACTCGGCACCGTGAAGGTGCCGGTGCAGATCCTGTGGGGTGCGGACGACGAGTGGCTGGACCGTTCGTTCGCCGACGATCTCGCGGGCCGCATCCCCGGGGCGCGAGCGACGCTCGTCCCCGGCGCCGGGCACTTCCTCACCGAGGACGAACCCGACCTCGTGGCGCAGGCCCTCGCCGAGTTCCTCACGAAAAGTGAGCCATTCGTCTGACCGGATACCGCGGGCCGAATGTCGGGGGACGCCATGACGCGTCCCTCGAGGTCGGCGAGCGCGAGGATCTCGAGTCGGTCCTTCCGGCCGCGGTCATCCCACAACGCTCGCGAATGATCGATCGGTCCGACTCCGAATTTAGTCCTGTCCCATCGTTCTCACCGGCGTCCACTCGACGATGCGATGGTCCGGTACCAGGCCGTGGATGACGAAGGGATCGTGGGTGAAGAGCTGTGCGACCGTGTCGGTCGTATCGGACTCGACGAGGATGAAGGCGCCGCGGTCATCGGCGTACGGACCGCAGGCGATGACTGTCTGGCGGTCGACCAGTTCGGAGGGCCATGCTCGGTGTGCCGATCGGTACGTGTCACGTCCTGCGGCGGTCACGGCTGAGTAGGTGTAGTCGACGACGAAGAGTGGCATTGTTTCTGATTCCTCGTGGGTTGCCTCAGGGGTGGATGCAGCAGTCGAGCGGCACACTGCGGTGCGCAGTGTGCCGCCTCATGTCGGTGTCAGCCGAGCAGTTCGTAGATAAGCAGGCCGGACAGGGACAGGATCGAGACGAATCCCAGAGCGCCGATGATGTTCTTCCACCAGGTGTTGCGGAGGTTGCCCATCAGCTGACGGTTGTTGCTCATCACGAAGAGCAGGAGCCCGAGGAACGGTGCGATCAGCACGGTCAATGCTTGGGCGAAGATGATCAGCTGGACAGGGGATTTCGTGAACAGGATCGTGATCAGGAGTCCGAAGCCGAGGATCACGGCGCTGGTGCGTTTGGCTGTCGGTGTGCTGGGGGACGGTCCTTTGCCGAGCGCGTCGGAGAGCATGGTGCCTCCGGCGGTGGCGTTGGCGACCATCGCGGAGAACGCGGCCCCGGACAGCCCGAGCGCGAAGATCGTCGATCCGATCGGGCCGGCGATGGGTTCGAAGATCTTGGCCAGGCCTGCGAGGGTGGTTGCTTCGGTGTTCTGCCGGCCGAGGACGGCGGCGGCAACGATGATCACGAGCGAGGTCATGATGCCGGGTGCCACGATGCCCGGGATGGTGTCGGCGATGGTGGTTTGCCGGTATTCGGCTGCGGTGCGCTTACGTTCGTGGGTGCCGTAGGACGTGAAGAAAGCTGCGTTGAGGGAGAAGTTGGTGCCGACGAGGGCGACGACGAGCAGTTGTCCACCCGGCGGGATGCTCGGGACGAGTCCGTGCACGGCCTGGAACCAGTCGGGCTGGGCGATGACGGCGCTGAAGACGAAGGTGGCCGCGAGGAGGGCGACGATCACCAGCAGAACGCGCTCGACGGTTCGATAGACGTTGCGGAACAACAGGATCAGTCCGACGAAGACTGTGCAGACGGCGGACCACACTATCGGGGACCCGCCGAAGACCATCGACAGTCCCAGGCCGGATCCGACGGCGTTGCCCACGGAGAAACACAGGGTGATGATGAAGACTCCGACGCCGGCGGAGACGCCGACGCGTCGGCCCAGGACGTCCTTGACCGAGCTGATCATGGACACGGGGGTGCGGATGCCGAGGCGGACGCTCATGTCGGCGTAGACGAGCATGAAGATGGTCGAGAGGGCGATCACCCAGATCAGGGAGTAGCTGTACTCGCTGCCGGCCTGGACGGCACTGGCGAGGTTGCCGGGCCCGAACTGCCACGCTCCGGCGATGAATGCGGGACCGGCCATGGCCAGGGTCCGAACCCAGTACCGGCGCTGGGGCCGGACGCGACCTCCGGGCGGCGGAGGGGTGCCTGCGACCACTGAACCGCCTCCGACGGGATCGGCTGATGTGCGAGATGGCTGACTCATCGATGAGCCTACTTTCTGGTGTTCGAACCGCAGACGAGGAGTGTGGCGCAACTGACGATGGGGGCATCCGACGCTGCCGGCTCGGAAGGGCGAACGGAACCTGCGGCCGGGAGTGGGCCGGGTCTGCTGCGGGCGGTGCCGGCCGGCCCGGGGTGTCCGGGCCGGCCGGCAGAACCGGCACGCGGCGCGGTGGCACCGCGTGCGGCGGATTCGGAATCCGAAGGTGACGGGTCGAGCGGGGTCAGGCGTGGGCGACGACCGAGGTCAGCTCGGCCGACTGCAGCGCAGCGGCGATTTCGGCACCTGCGCACTCGGCCAGTGGCAGCAACGGTGAGCGCACGGTGGCGTGTTCGAGGATTCCGCGGGCGACGAGGCCTTCCTTGAGGGCGACGGTGCCTTCCATGTGCGAGCCGCGGTGGTAGACGTTCGCCGTCACCGGCAGGAGGCGGTCGTGGATGGCCCGGGCCGCGGGGTAGTCCTTGGCCTTGCCTGCCGCGATGAGTTCGACCAGCGGCTCGGGCGCGAGTCCGCCGTAGCCGACCAGCAGGCCGTCGACGTCGAAGATGGTGTGCAGAAGGTACTCGTCGTGGCAGCTCAGGATCTGCAGGTCGGGGTTCTCACGGCGCAGGACCGGGATCTCGCGGTCCCAGCGGCGCATGTTCCGCACACCGTTCTTGGTGGCGAACACACCGGGCTGGGCGGCGATCTCGAGCTGGGTGTCCAGGTTGTACGTGGCTTTGGTGGCGTCGGGGTACTGGAACAGGATCAGCGGCAGCCCGGACCCTTCGTGAATCGCCTTGTACCGATCCTGCGGGGCGCCGTCCTGGTAACCGAACCGCAGCCATCCGTGGGAGGGGTACACCAGGCCGGCCGAGGCGCCCGCGTCGACCGCGCGGCGAGCCTCCTCCACGGAGACCGCGGTGCCTTCGCCGGTGATGCCGGCGATGATCGGCAGCCGGCCGTCGACGGAGTCCTTGAAAGCGGCGATGACGCGAACCTGCTCGTCCTGGGTGAGGAAGGTGCCCTCGCCGGCGTGGCCGAGTACGACCAGCCCCTTGACGCCGTCGACGCTGCCGAGCCACGAGCCGAGGCGCTGGATGGCGTCGTAGTCGACGGCGCCGTCACGGGTGAAGGGTGTCACCGGCGCCGGGGTGAGGCCGCGGAGGTCGAGTGTGCTCATGATCGCTCTTTTCCATCGAAGGAGACTTGTGCAAACGTTCCCGGGAACGTTCCCGGGAACGATTTCATCGTGCGATACGATCGTGGCTGTGTCAAGGGTCACGTCCCGAATCGGATGTGATCAGGCCTCACCTCACGCGCGAGGGGCCGGGCCGAGGCGGTAGAGAGGAAGACCATGGAAGCCAATGGGAGCGCGCCTCAGCGGGCGCGGGACGGTAAGCACGTCGTGACGCTGCGGGAAGTGGCGGACGCAGCGGGTGTGAGCACCTCGACCGTCAGCCGGGTGCTCGACGATCGCGTGCCGCCGTCCCGCTCCGCGACCGCCGAACGAGTGCGGGCGGTCGCCGATCAACTGGGGTACCGGCGCAACACCTTCGCCTCGAGCCTGCGCCGCGGGCAGACCGCGACGATCGGCGTCCTCGTGCCACGGTTGAGCGACACCGTCATGGCCTTGATGTACGAGGCGATCAGCCGCGCCGCGACCCGCCTCGGCTACTTCACGGTCGTCGCGACGACGGGGGACAATCCTGCCGACGAGTCCGATGCGGCGCGGACTCTGCTCGCCCGGAACGTGGACGGCCTGATCGTCGCCTCGAGCCGGCGCGACGACCCCTTGCCGCGCGAGCTCCGTGAGCGCGGCGTGCCCCACGCGCTGGTGCTCAGGACCGACGGGATCAGTCCGTCCTCGGTCGGCGACGACGAGGCGGGCGGCTATCTCGCCACCCGCCATCTGATCGATCTCGGGCACACCGACATCGCCGTCCTGTCGGGCCCGCTGTTCGCGTCGACCGCAGTGGGGCGTCTGGCCGGGGCGCGAAAGGCGCTCCGGGAAGCGGGAATCGCGGAAGTGCCCGAGTGGATCGTCGAAACGACGTTCGGCATCGAGGACGGCGAGGAGGCCGGGAACCGGCTCTTCCGCTCAGCGTCCCGTCCGACCGCCGTCTTCGCCGCCAACGACAACCTCGCGCTCGGAGTCGTGGCCGCCGCGCACCGATGCTCGCTGACCGTCGGCGACGACGTCGCCCTGGTCGGCTACAACGACATCCCACTGTCGCAACGTCTTCCGGTCCCGCTCACCTCGGTGCGCACCCCGTTCGACCAGATCGCCGCCACCGCGCTCGATCTGATGCTCGCCACCACCCCCGTCGACGATCCGATCCGGCGCGCGATGCCCACCCTGATTCCGCGACGTTCGTCCGGATCGCACCGGGCCACGACCGCGGCAGGCCCGCAGACCGCCGGTTCTGTGCACCACGGCGAATAATGACTGACGACTGGTGTCAGCGAGGCTGGTCCATGGGAAGGATCGAGTGGTGGCTCTCCGAACGCGTCCCGAACGACTACGCGTTGCGGTGGAGATTTGCCGAGTACGGCACCTCGATGAGAGACCGCATATGTGAAGGACCGCAAGGTCTTCGGACAGCAGGTCGCCGCGTTCCAGAACACCAAGTTCGTGCTCGGCTGTCTCCAACTGCACGGCGGATACGGCTACATGACCGAATGTCCGATCGCGCGTTTCTACGAGGACACGCCGGTCAGCCGCATCTACGGCGGGGCCAGCGAGGTCATGAAGCTTCGTGGTTGTGGCTGACCCACTCGGGTGAAACCCGGCCGTCGCCGCCGACGCCGACGATGGAGGGATCGTCCTCGCCGTGTGGGTGTGGGAAATCGGGGTACCCGCATGTCACAGCTGTCAGCTCGAACGCTGAGCAGGCCGTATTCCACGGAGGGCCGTTGCCATGACCGCTCAACCTCCGGACCCGGATCCGGCGAACACTCCTGATCTCGAGTCGGGCGGCGGTGTCCGACCAGGTTCGACCCCACCGGACTCCGCCCAGACTTCGGGGTTGTCCGAACACGAACCGCGCACCAGTTGGTCGTTTCCACCGACAGGCATATCCACGATGGTGGTCATCGGTGTGATCGTCGTGGTGTTCGTGGCGATCGCGGTCCTGCTGGTGCTCGACATCGTCGGGGTCTTCGACTGAGTTCGGCCTCCCCTCGGGCACCGGCAGATGGTCATTCCCGCCGCACGTCCTCGGGATTCTTGTCCGTCCGCAAGCCACGCCAGGTCGGGTGCCGGAGAAGGTTCGCCGTGGTCCATTCGGTGAACCCGACCTCGCCGACCAGGCGGGGAGTGACCCAATTCGCGTCCTTGCGTTGGGCGGTCGTCAGGGTGTCGATGAACGGGCTCGTCTTACGTGAGAGCCGCTCGAGTTTTCGTGTCAGGGAGTCGAGCATCGGTTCGGTGAATCCGGTGCCGACCCTGCCGACGTACCGGAGTCCGTCCTCGTCCGGGATGCCGAGCAGCAGCGATCCCAGAGTGTCGCTGCGTGATCCCTTGCCGCGTCGCCAGCCACCGACGATCACCTCCTGGGTGCGCTGGTTCTTGACCTTGATCCAGGCTGTGCCTCGCCGGCCGGTGAGGTAGGTCGAGTCGTTTTTCTTGCCGAGGATTCCTTCCCACCCGCGTCGACGGCTCTCCGCCAACGCCGCCGCGGCGTCGCCCCGCAGGCGCGGGGGGACGGTCAGACCGGTGGCCGACGCCAATTCCTCCAGATTCTGGCGCCGATCCGCGTACCCGTGACGCAGCAGCGAGGTGCCGTCGAGGTAGAGCACGTCGAACACGTAGAACTCGGCCGGATACTTCTGCGCGGCAGCGGCGATCGCCGCCGGCTTCTGCAGCCCGGACCGGTTCTGCAGGGCGGCGAAGCTCGTCACACCCGCGGCGTCGAGGGTGACGATTTCGCCGTCGAGGACGACATCGTGATCGGCGAGTGTGTCTCCGATCGAGGCCAGTTCCGGGTAGGTCGCGGTGAGGTCGCGACCGGACCTGCTGTGCAGGTAGACCTTCCCGCCGGAGATCTCGGCAATCGCCCGTATCCCGTCCCATTTCCCCTCGAACGACCAACTGTCGGCGGGCATGTCGGCGAGATCCTGATCGGATCCGAGCGTCGCGAGCATGGGTTTCAGGTCCCGCGGCATCGGTTTTCGCCGGCGGGCTTCGATGTGGCGCCTCGAGGATGTCTGACCGGACTCGCTGTGCGGCAGCGGCCGTTCCCTGTCTTTCTTGATCTTGTGCATCAACCACTGGTCGTCTTTGGTGTGGATCAGCACGTACTGCCCCTGAAGTTGTCGGCCCCGGAGTTCGAATAGAATCTCGTCACGTTCCCACTTGATGGGGACGTAGGTTCCTTCGTCGAAGATGTCCACTACGCCGCCGCCGTACTGGCCCTTGGGGATGGTCCCGGAGAACGTGCGGTAGTCGAGGGGATGGTCTTCGGTCTGGACGGCGAGGCGATTCTTCGACGGAGACCGGGGGACGCCTTTGGGTACCGCCCACGAAACCAGTACCCCGTCGCGTTCGAGGCGGAAATCCCAATGCAGGTTGGTGGCGTGGTGCTCGTGGACGACGAAGCTCAGGTCCCGGCCCGAGTCCACCGGTGGTAAATCGGCTGTGGGAGCGGGGACCGGTTCGGGTGTCTTGCCGCGAGTTCGCTTGGATCGGTACACCTGAAGGGAGTCGAGGGAGTTCGAGAGCAGGTCACCTCCGCTGCGGTATCGCTCGAGCACCTCGTCGAACCGCAACTGACGCAGATCGGTTGCCTCGATCTCCGACCATTCCCGTGGCGCGGCCACCGTCGGTTCGGAGCGCCCGCGCAGAGAGTACGGAGCTATGGTGGTCTTGGCGACGTTGTTCTGACTCCAGTCGACGAAGACTCTTCCCCGTCGGTCGGTCTTGGCCATGGTGGCGGTCACCGATTCCGGCGACTCTTCTCCAGCCTCTTGCCAGCGCTCGGGCGAACGGAGAGGGGTCGATGTCGTTTTCGCTGTGAGCGTCGCATAGACGTGAATACCCTTGCTGCCGCTGGTGACCGGAAACGACGTCAACCCGGCGTCGTCGAGTTGCTCCTTGACCGCCACTGCGACACGGGCACAGTCGGAAAGGCCCATACCCTCACCGGGATCGAGGTCGAACACCAATCGCGTCACCGGCCCCGGCTTGCCGTCGACCACCGTCCATTGCGGCACATGCAATTCCAACGCGGCGAGTTGCCCCATCAACACCAGACCTGCGGCGGAGTCAATGAGGGGGTAGTCGACGCTGCGGTCCTTGTGCTGCACGGTCAGTCGCGGAACCCAGTTCGGCGTCGACGAGGGAAGGTTGCGTTCGAAGAAGGAGTCCGAGTCGACACCGTCCGGCCACCGCTTCCGGGTCACCGGACGTTGCGCCAGGTGCGGCACCATCGCGGGAGCGATCTCCTCGAGATAGTCGATCACCTCGCCCTTCGTCGTTCCCACGGACGGGTACAGAACCTTGTCGAGATGCGTCAGGTGCAGTCGGTGCCCATCGATCGTCCTGGTCGGCATGGGATTGGTGCTCCCTTCGAGGGTCGCGGTTGAGGCGCTCGGGGCAGGCGGCTCAGGGGCGTTGCCCGAGACCTGTTGCAAATTCCCGCACTCGTCCACCAACGGTGTCGTCGGCGAGTGGTGCGGTAGGCATTCCCGCGCCGTCGCGTAGTCCGCCGAGGAACTCCTCGAGTGTGTCGCGGGGCGAATACTTCGGCGCCCATCCCAACTCGGCCCGAGCCCGGGTGCTGTCCATCAGCGGCAGGTGCACAACGGTGTCGAGCAGACCGGGTGAAGCCGGAACCGCATGCGCGTGCCAGGCCGTCCACAATGCGGCCCGAATAGCTCTGCGGGGGAGTGGGATTTGCCGGGCATCGAGATAGTCGGCGAGCACACGGCCGTCCACCGGGGGTGCAGTCGCAAGATTGAACGCTCCCCGCACCGGCAGCAAGAGGGCCTGCACGTAGGCTGCTGCCGCGTCGCTGGTGTGCAGAATCTGTGCCCGGAGGTCGTCGACGAGCGGTACCACCGGAATGCGCGCGGCGCGCATGAGGCGTCCGGGGAGCAGCGGCCCGAGGAACAATCGACGCTGCGCAGTGGCCGACTCCCGCTTGAAAATGAACCCCGGCCGCATCCGCACCACCCGGAGGTCTGGATTCCGCAACTCGAAGGCGTCCAGGAATCGCTCCAGGTAGGCCTTCTCGCGAGGATAGGCCGCGCCGGGCCAGCCGTGCGTGGGCCAATCCTCGGTCACCTCGAGGTCGGTCGGGCCCGGCGAGTAGGCGGCAACCGAGGAGGCGTACACCAACGCGGGAACACCTTCGTTCACTACCGCATCGAAGACCCGGATGGACCCCACCACATTGTTGTCCCAGGTGACGCTCGGTTTGTGGGTGGGCTGGAACAACCAGGCGAGATGTACCACCGCATCCGCCCCACGCACGATTTCGCGAACATCGTCGGTCGCGACGTCGGCCTCGACGAAGGTCGTCTTGGGGGCCGTCCACTCGGTGCGTCGTCGCGCGACGCCGACCACCTCGCCGACAGCAGGCTCCGTGCTCAATGCCGTAACGACACTGGTTCCGACGTTGCCGGTCGCCCCGACGACGACCACTTTCAGACCCCGTTGCTCACTCATGAGTCCCGGGTACCCTGCCGTGCCGCTCGACCAATCACGGCGCACTCGATAGATCGGTGTGCCTGCGCCGCCGAGGCAGAGAACTCGTCGTGTGTGATTCGGTCCGCCGTCCCGGTGTTCTCCGCAGTAGAATCGAATCCGAAGGGAGGACGGCGGGGCTGTCGGAACGATGTCGACCCCGCGGTAACGCCGGAGGCTCCGTCGTCGGATCCCGCTTACGTGAATCCAGGGAACGAGATCTGGCTCGGCGTCACACCGACGCGAACGGCAGCGCGTGAGGCCGATTCCGTGGTTCTTCACGCGCGGCACACAATGACCGGGTCCGCGCCGTCACCGGTGTCACTTCCCTCCCACGATGCCGCTGTCGAGGAGTTTGGCGATGTCGGAGTCGGAGCTGCCGAGGAGGTCGCGGAGCACGCTGCCGGTGTCGTCGCCGACTGCGGAGGCGGGTGCGACGGTGGCGTGGTGGCCGTCGAACGACGCGGGATGCCCGGAGGCGAGGTAGGTGCCGATGCGCGGCTGGTCGAGTGGAGTGAACATCGGGTTCTTCTCGAGCTCTCCGGACTTCACCACTTCCTCGAAGGTGCGGTAGCGCTCGGCGAGCACCGACGTCTTCGAGAGTGCCTCGGCCACTTCGGTTGCGGTGTGTTCGCGGAACCAGCGGGCGAACAGGGCCGTGAGGACGTCGCGGTGGGTGAAGCGATCGGTTTCGCGCGCGAAGTCCGCGTCGAGTGCGGTGGCGAGTGCTTCCACGGCGGCCGTGGTTCCGGTGAGGGCGACCAGGTCACGGAAGTGACGCGGGGTGAGGGCGACGATCATGAACCGTTCGCCGTCGCTGGTGGTGAAATCCGTTCCGTACGTACCGTAGACCGAGTTTCCGGTCGCCGGCCTGCCGGTGCCGTTGATCTGGACTTCGGTGAGGTAACCGAGCGTGCCGGCTGTGGCGAGCGCGACGTCCTCTAGCGGCAGGCGGATGTGGGTGCCCTCCCCGGTGGCGTCGCGGTGCCGGACGGCGGCGGCAACGGCCAGCGCGGCGTACAGCCCACACATCACGTCCCACGCGGGCAGGACGTGGTTGACGACGCCGGCATGATCGGTGGGACCGGTGATGGACGGGAAGCCGAGCCCCGCATTGACGGTGTAGTCGACGGCGGGGGAACCGTCGGTGCCACCGAGAACTTCGAGGGTGATGACGTCGGAGCGCAGGGCTCTGAGCGTGTCGTGGGTGAGCCAGTCACGGCCACCGGCGTTGGTGACGAGGATTCCGCCACCCGCACCGGGGGCCGTGACCAGTTGCTGCACGAGTTCCTGCCCCTCGGGGCTGCGCATGTCGACGGCCACGGACCGCTTCCCGCGGTTGAGTCCGGTCCAGTAGATGCTCTCACCGTCACTCGTGACCGGCCAGCGCTTGTAGCAGGCGGAGCCGCCGACGGGGTCGACCCGGATCACCTCGGCCCCCAGCTGAGACAGCGTCAGCCCGCACAGAGGGGACGCGATGAAGCTGGAGACCTCGACGATCCGAAGTCCGGCAAGGGGAGTGTGGGCAGTCACGAGAGAAGCTCCTTGATGGTGGAGGTCAGGCCATGAGGGCGGTGAAACGCCAGTCGAGGACGGGAACGTCGGACGCTGCGGCGTTGTGCGCGAACACGAGTGAACGCAGATGCAGTACGCCGCCACCGCCGGGCAACGCCTCGGCGCTCTCGATCTCGAGTTCGCTGGTGAGGGTGTCGTCCTCGTGGACGGGACCGGTGTGGTCGCAGGACTTCCATCCCAGGACCGTGACGAGGTTGGGCAGCGCGCGCGTGGCCTGCCCGAGCGCGATGCCGATGGTGTGCCCGCCGTAGACGAGCCGTCCGTCCGCGCCGACCCGTTCGTCGTGATGGGTGGCCGCGATGTTGAGGGTGAGGCGCGCCAGTTCGGGGGCGCCCGACACCACGTCGCCGCTGCTCCGCAGGACCGCGCCGGCGAGGTCGGTCGAGAAGTGCTGTCCGGGAACCTTGTCGCGGTAGCGGGCGAGGTCCCAGCCCTCGGGGGCCGCGAAGGCCTGCTCCGTCTGCGGACCGATCGCGGACAGGTCGTCGGACTTGCGGACGCGGTCGTCGTCGGGGTTCTCGCTCAACGGGAGCATCGCGCAGCGGTAGAAGTCGAGGACGGTGCGGCCGTCCTGGTCGGTGGACGTCATCCGGAGTGCCGCCAGCCCGGTGGGCTTGCGTCCCGGCTTCGCCGAATTCTCGCGTAGGCCCACCACTTCGGTGCGGGTGTACAGGGTGTCGCCGATGCGGGGGAAGTGGTGGAAGCGGAGGCCGCGGTAGAACAGGTTGGCCTTCACGTGGTGCGTGGCGAGCGTGGACTGCCCGATGGCGACGTCGCAGACGAGACCGGGATTCGCCACGGCGTCCCCGGATCCGGTGACGGTCCGGGACAGGTGCGCGTCGAGGGGCAGCCGCAGGCGGTCGCCGAGGATGGCTTGATGGGCGGCGGCGAGGCCGCTGGTCAGGGTGACGGCGGGGGCGGTGTCGAACACCTGCCCCACCTCGAGTTCGTCGAAGTACGGTCCACCGACGTACGTCTGCGTGATCGTCACTATGCACCTACCTGGGCGAGGACCCGTCGTGCGGCCACCGCGACGGCCTCGTCGAGCATCTGCCCGTCGAGTTGCGCGGCCCCGCTGCCCGCGGCCTCGGCGGCAGCGAGTGCGTCGATCACGCGCCGCGCGTCGTCGACCGCGGTGTCGGTGGGGGTGAACGCCGAAGCGGCCGAATCGACCTGGACGGGATGGATGACCCATTTCCCGTCGAACCCGAGGGCACTGGTCCATGTTGCCGAGTGGCGGAACGCGTCGTCGTCGGCGATTCCGAGGAACGGGCCGTCGATCGCCTGGATGCCGGCGGCGCGGGCGGCGACGAGGACGCCGTCCTGAATCGCGAGCCAGTGCTCGGGGAGAGCGGAGCGGGAACGGCCGAGGGCCGCCCCGAGATCGGCGTAGCCGATGATGACGGACTCGAGCCGGGCGACGGACCGGGTGATGTCGCCGATGTTCTGCACCCCGACCGGAGTTTCGACGAGAGCCTGCAACCCGATGTCGGTGCCGGAGAGAGCCTGATCGGCGTGCGCCAGAGCCTGCGCGGTCTCCGCCTTGGGAACCACGATGCTCGTGAGCGCAGCGCCGAGGGACGCACACAGGGCCAGGTCGTCCTCGGCCCACGGTGTGGTGAGCGCGTTGATGCGGACCGAGACGGCCCGGGAGCCGTCGGACTCGCGCACGAGACGGCGCACGAGGTCGCGGGCGTCGGCCTTCCTGGCCGGTGCGACGGCGTCCTCGAGGTCGAGGACCACCTCGTCGGCGGTCGACCCGAGCGCCTTGACGGCCTTGCGTTCGTCGGATCCGGGGGCCACCAGAACGGCGCGCCTGCGGGTGAGGTTCTGCACGATGCTTCATTCCTAGGGTCCGGGAGCCCGGTTCGGGCTGGATATGTACGGCCAGCCCGGTAGGGCTGCGCTGCTGATGCTGGCAGCGGTGCAGCCATCATGTCAAGACCGATCGTTGACTTTAGGCAGACATTATCGGATTATGGCCGTACAAATGTTGTGCGAGTGCGAGGTGGAGTGATGGGCAAGCTGAACGAGGAAGAGGCGTACCTGGTGGAGACGGTGCGCGCCTTCATCGACCGCGACGTGAAGCCGACGGTGCAGGCGGTGGAACACGCCAACGAGTACCCCGAGAAGTGGATCGAGCAGATGAAGCAGATCGGGATCTACGGTCTGGCGGTCCCGGAGGAGTACGGCGGATCTCCGGTGTCGATGCCCTGTTACGCGCAGGTGACCCAGGAACTGGCCCGCGGGTGGATGAGCCTGGCGGGTGCGATGGGCGGGCACACCGTCGTCGCGAAGCTGCTGTCGCTGTACGGCACCGAGGAGCAGAAGCAGCAGTACCTGCCGAAGATGGCGACCGGCGAGATCCGGGCCACCATGGCGCTGACCGAGCCCGGCGGCGGTTCCGATCTGCAGGCCATGTCCACCAACGCCAAGACCGACGGCGACGATCTGGTGATCACCGGATCGAAGACGTGGATCTCCAACGCCCGCCGGTCCGGCCTGATCGCGCTGCTGTGCAAGACCGATCCGAGCGCGACCCCCAAGCACAAGGGCATTTCGATCGTTCTGGTCGAGCACGGTCCCGGTCTGACGGTGTCGCGGGATCTGCCCAAGCTCGGCTACAAGGGCGTCGAAACCTGTGAGCTGTCGTTCGACGGTTACCGCACCCCCGCCACGGCGATCCTCGGCGGCACCCCGGGCAAGGGGTTCGCGCAGATGATGAAGGGCCTCGAGACCGGACGCATCCAGGTGGCCTGCCGGGCGCTGGGCGTGGCCACGGCGGCGCTCGAGGACTCCCTCGCCTACGCGCAGCAGCGGGAGAGCTTCGGCAAGCCGATCTGGAAGCACCAGTCGATCGGCAACTACCTGGCCGACATGGCAACCAAGCTGACGGCGGCACGACAGCTGACCTGGCACGCGGCCGAGCAGTACGACAGCGGCGACCGGTGCGACATGGAGGCCGGCATGGCCAAGCTGTACGCGTCCGAAGTCGCCATGGACATCGCCCTCAACGCGGTGCGCATCCACGGCGGCTACGGCTATTCCACCGAGTACGACGTCGAGCGGTACTTCCGGGACGCCCCACTGATGATCGTCGGCGAGGGCACCAACGAGATCCAGCGCAACGTCATCGTCTCGCAACTCGTGTCGCGGGGCGGTCTGTAGTCCGGCAACCTGCACGTAGGATCGGTGCGCGATGAACGGTAGGGAACGAGAACGAGAGACGGAGCCGGCGTACCAGCTGGTGTCGAAGCAGCTCCGTGAACACATAGCCGCGGGCAAGTACCGCGGCGGCCTCAAGCTTCCTACCGAATTCGAACTCGCCGAACAGCACGGCGTGAGCAGGCAGACCGTGCGACGCGCCTTCCAGGACCTGGTAGCCGAGGGCATCGTCTACCGGGTCCCGGGGCGCGGGACGTTCGCAGCCGAGTCCGACGGGCGATACCTGCGTCAGCTGGGGTCGATCGAGGATCTGATGAATCTGTCCACGGACACCACCATGGAGGTGGTCTCCCCGCTGCGCCGCCGGGTCGACATCGAGGCCGCGAGCAGGCTCCGCCTCGACACGGACCTCGTCCACACGGTCGTGTTCCGGCGACGCCACGACGACACCCCGTTCGTGCTGACCACCGTGTACCTTCCCGACGAGATCGCCCGGCTCGTCGTCGACGCACCCGAGATGTCCGAGGGCGCCGTCAGTGCGTACACGATCATCGGTCTGCTGGAGCCGCACCTGCGCAGCCCCATCATCGAGGCGGCGCAATCGATCACGGTCGCGCCCGCCCCCGCGGATGTGGCCCGCGAACTCGGCTGCCCCGAAGGCCATTCGATGCTGCGGGTGGACCGCCTCTATTCCGATTCGGAAGGGCGGACCGTCGAGTTGGCGGTCAGCTACTTCCTGCCCGAGCACTACACCTATCGCGTGACCCTGAGACGCGGCGGACGCTGAGCGGCCCCGTCCTTCTACTGTCCTCGCGCTCGACCGACGTTTCCACGCCCCCATCCCGGCACGCTGCCGTTCCGTCCCGAACTCCGACGTGTTCGAGGCGAACGAACCGATGCGCAAGCAGACCGGGGACTTCACCGCCGGCACGGGTGAACAGTAGAGACCGGCCGGTACGTATCGAGGTCCGTGCGGCACCTCGAGCGACCGTCCAGTCCTTCTGCCAGGGGATGACGCCTCGAACTTCACCCCCTCGACCCGATAGTGTGCACGGCGGGGGCAAGCGCACGTCATCACCGAGAATTCGCAGAGGTTTACATTGTCGAGTCCCGAAAACGACGCCGAGCTCGCAGGCCGCGTCCAGCGCCTGCTGCAGTTTTTGCGTGAAATCGTCAGGGCTCGCACGAAGCCGGTTCTCCGCGTTGACCAGCACGAACAGGTCGAATGGCTGCATCAGGACGGCCGGACGATCCAACTCGATTCCGACGCCGCGCAGGGTGACATCGTCCTGCGCGTGCCCCTCATCGGTGTCGAGGATCCGCCGGAACTGCCCACGGTCCTGGCCGGCTGGGTGGATGCGTCGGCCCGCTCCGACAGCTCGCGTTCCGATCTCGAACTGAACGCGTCCGACGCCTACGCGGAGGACTCCGACGAGGAATACGACGTGCGTCGCGCGTACGACGTCCGGCAGGCGTTCGACGCCTACGTCCCACGCTGGCAGGCGTGGGCGAAGGCCGACCGGGAGCGTCGCCCGCACGCCGATCTGTACCAGTCGCTGCAGCGGATGCTGCAGGAGCTGAACGCCCGCCCCGAGTCGATCGAACTCGTTCTCGCGTCCGGTCTGCTGACCCTGGCGGGCGCAGGCCCGGACGGCGTCCAGACCCACTTGGTCACCCAGTCGGCGAGCATCCACCGCGATCCCCGGACCGGCGACCTGCTGGTGCGGCTGATTGCGGGCTCCCAGCCCCGGCTCGAAGACTCCCAGCTGTTCACCGGACTCGACGTCTACGACAGTGCGCACGCGATTCCGCTGCAGAAGCAACTGCAGGACACCGCCGTGTCGCCGCTGAGCGACGGCGTTCGCGCACTGCTCGCGGAGTGGGCGCCGAAGTCGCTGATGACGCCTGTCACGATGCGGGACGGCCTCCGGCCACCCGACACCGACGCCGACGGCACCCTCACGCTGTCGCCCGCCCTGGTCCTGCGCAAACGCAGTGCCTTCGCGCTGGTCGAGTACTACGAGCAGATGATCTCCCACCTCGAACGCGACGGCGCGACCGTTCCGCTCGGGCTCGCGCAGCTGGTCGAGGCGATCGAACCGGGAGACCGGCTGTCGTGGCTCGAGCGCACCGGCGCCGCCACCTCGTCGACGCTCGCCGAAGACCCGCTCTTCCCGCTCCCGGCCAACGCCGAGCAGTCGCAGATCATCGAGCGGCTCGGCGGGGACAGCGGAGTGGTGGTCGAAGGGCCGCCCGGCACGGGCAAGACCCACACCATCGCCAACCTGGTGTCGGCGCTGCTCGCGCGCGGCCAGCGGGTGCTCGTCACGAGCGAGAAGGCGCAGGCGCTTCGGGTGCTGAGGGACAAGCTCCCGCCCGAGATGCAGGAATTGTGCGTCTCCATCACCGATCTCTCCCGCGGCGGCTCGGACGAACTCACCCGCAGCGTCGCGACGATCGCCGAACGGAAGTCGTCGTTCAACCCGCACAGCGAGGGCCAGAAGATCGCCGATCTCCGTGCCCAGCGGGACGAGGCCGTGCAGAAGCGGGCCGTCGTGCTCGAAGAGGTGAAGGCGCTGCGCGAGTCGGAGACCTACCTCCACGACGCTGTCGCGGACGGCTACGAGGGCACCGCCGCCACAATCGTCCGCAAGGTCATGGACCTGCAGGACGCCTTCGAGTGGCTTCCCGGTCCGCTGCTGAGCGAGCAGCCGCCCCTCACCGGCACCGAGGTCGAGACGCTGCGCCGGCTGTCGGTTACCGCATCCCCCGAACGGGCGCGGCGGTCCCGTCAGACGCTTCCCGTGCTCGACTCGCTGCTGCCCAACCGGGCCGAACTCGAACGGCTCTGCTCGCGGGCGTCGACCAGTATCCCCATCGACACCCCGCAGTCGGCGCATCTGCTCGAGGTCCTCGGGGGCGTCGACCCCGAGACCGCGTACACCGTTCGCCGGCACTGCAAGGAACTGCAGGCCCGCGCTCACGACGTCCTCGACCTCGACGGCCAGTTCCAGGGCCTCGCCGACACGGTCCTCTCCGGCCGTGCGACGCACCTGTGGGGTCGGCTGGACGCCCTGCCCGCGATCGTCGAGGCGGCCGCGGCCGCCGACCGCTACATCGGTGCGCACGACGTCCAGTGCGCCGTCATGACCCGACCCGCACTGCAGGCGGTCGGTGCGCTCGCCGTCGCGATGGAATCCGGCGCCGTCGAGTGGAAGGCACGCTTCCGTCGCAGCGAAGAGCAGAAGGCCGTCGAAGAACTCGGCCTCGACGCCACCGTCGACGGCGCACCCGCCACGACCGCCGCCACTGTGCGGCTCGTGACCGAACACCTGCGCGCCCACGACGCCGCGCAGACCGCCGCCACCCTGCTGGCGGACCTCCGGATTCCGGTTGACATGAACGGTTCCCGTGCCGTCCAGGTCGACAGTCTCAACATGATCGTCGGCCGGGTGGCCCGGGTGCGCGCCCTCCTCGTCGCCCGCGACGCGCTGGCCCGCGAACTGTTCGCGCTGTCCCCGAACGCGCCGCGGATCCGTACTCTCGCGGACGCCGTCGCGGTGGCCGGGGCCGCAGAGGCGATCACCACGCGTGCCGACGTGGACAGTGCCCGTGCGGAACTCGACGCCATCGTCTCGGCCGTCTCCACCGAGGTCGACGCGGGACCGTCGCCGGAAGGCACCGCCCTGGTGGCCGCGCTCGATCAGGCCGACAACACGGCCCTCTCGGATGCCCTCAGCTGCTACGCGATCGCCCGCGTCGAGCAGCAGGATCAGCGGCTGTTCGACGAACTGTCCGACAAACTCTCACCCGTCGCCCCGGCACTGTACGAACTGGTGCGCAGGACGGCGGCGCTCACCGAGTGGGACGAGATGAGCTGGCAGATGTCCGAGGCCTGGGCGTGGCGCCGTGCCCGCCAATGGGTCACCGAACAGCACCGTGCCGGTCGTGAGCAGGAACTGGAAGCCGAACTCAATGCCGTCGACGCGGATCTCGCGCATCTGACGGCGCGGCTCGCGGCGGCCACCGCCTGGCGCGACTGCCTCGAACATCTGACGGCGGATCAGGTGCGGGCGCTGCAGACGTACCGCGAACACATCTCGAGCATCGGTGCAGGTGCCGGTAAGTACGCCGAGAAGTACCGCAGCGCAGCACGATCCGCGATGGGTGAGGCGCAGGGCGCGGTGCCCGCGTGGGTGATGCCGCTGCAGCAGGTCCTCGCGTCGATCCCGCCCGTGCCGGGCAGCTTCGACGTCGTCATCGTCGACGAGGCGAGCCAGGCCGACATCACCAACCTGTTCCTGCTGTGGCTGGCGCCGCGGGTGATCGTCGTCGGAGACGACAAACAGTGCGCACCCGCCGACATCCCCACCACCGGAACCCTCGACGACGTGTTCACCCGGCTCGACGCCTACCTGCCGGACCTTCCGGAGTACGTGCAGGCCACGCTCACGCCGCGGTCGAGTCTGTTCTCGATCCTGCGCACCAGCTTCGGTCAGGTGGTCCGGCTCCGCGAGCACTTCCGCTCGATGCCCGAGATCATCAACTGGTCGAGCACCCAGTTCTACGGCGAACTGCCGCTCGTCCCGGTGCGGCAGTTCGGCGCGGATCGGCTTCCGCCGCTGAAACATACGTACGTATCCGATGCCACTGTGTCGGGCAAGGACGCGACGCTGACCAACCACGTCGAGGCCGCCGCCCTCGTCGACCAGCTCATCGAATGCCTCGTCGACCCCCGCTACGACGGGAAGACGTTCGGAATCGTCGTGCTGCAGGGGCAGTCCCAGGTCGACGCCATCCGAACCGAACTCGTCAAACGCATCGGCATCGAACAATGGGAGCAGCGGCGACTGAGGGTCGGGACGCCGCCCGACTTCCAGGGCGACGAACGGAGCGTCGTCTTCCTGTCGATGGTCGTGGGACCCGAGCAGAACTTCGCACCGCTGACGGCGAACCAGTACAAGCGACGGTTCAACGTCGCGGCGTCACGGGCGCAGGACCAGCTGTGGCTGTTCCACTCCGTGACCGTCGACGAACTGAAGCGGGCCGACCTGCGCAACTCCCTGCTCAGCTACATGATGTCGACGTCGCCGGCACCGGCCGACCCCATGCCGCAGGACGTCGACCGCGACGTCCGGATCCCCCCGTTCGACAACCTGCTCGAGCAGCGGGTGTTCAACGACATCGCCGAACGCGGCTATCACGTCAATTCCCAAGTCGAGGTGAACAATCGGCGCATCGACCTCGTCGTCACCGGTGGCACCATGAGACTCGCCGTCGAATGCGACGGCGACGCGTTCTCGACCACCCCGGAACAGCGGATCGCGGACCTCGAACGCGAGCAGGAACTCAAACGGTGCGGCTGGACGTTCTGGCGCGTCCGCGAGTCGGAGTACTACCTCGATCCGAAGTCTGCCCTGTCGAGTCTGTGGGAGACTCTGGACAACCTGGGCATCGCGCCGCACGCGGTGGATCACGCGATCGCCATCGAAGCGGCCGCCACCGAACGGGCAGCGCGCGACGCCGCCGCGTCCGAACGCGGAAAGCACGCGGCCCCCATTGGCGCTGCGCGCCCGTGAGTACTTATTAACGTCCCGCGGTTAATAAGTACTCACGGGCGCGGCTGCGCACGACTGTCGCCTCGGAACTCGGCGATGACGTCGTCGCCGCGCCGGACGGTGACGTCGTAGATGCCGTTGCGCCCGAATCGGGCCCGTTCCACGGCCTCGGCGACGAGGATGTCGCCGAGGCGGGTGGCGGTCAGGAATCGGATGTCGGCGCGGGCGGCGACGGCAGGCGAGTCGTATCCGTTGCACGCCATCGCGAATGCGGTGTCGGCGAGGGTGAACACGAACCCGCCGTGGGTGATGCCGTGGCCGTTGACCATGGTCTCACCCACGACCATCGACGCGACCGCGTGACCGGGGCTGAGCTCGAGGATCTCGATGCCGAGCGCCTGGGACGCGTTGTCGGCCTCGAACATCTTCCGCGCGATGCGGCATTCCGCGGACGCGTCGACAGTCATGGTTCTCCTACTGGTTGTAGACGGATTCTTCTTCTTGGACGTACATGGTGACGCCGCCGGTGGCGAAGTTGCGGACGTCCTTGCCCGCCTGCTTCATCTCCTCGGACTGCAACCCGGACTTCATGGTGGCGGCGTCGGGGAAGACCAGACTCGCGACCGCGTAGTACGGCGGCGTCCCGCCGTCGAGGGCACTGCACTTGCCCCAGGTGAAGTCGGACAGGCCGGGAACCTTGCGGGCCAGCGGCATGTGGGTGTCGCGGTAGTAGGCGTCGAACGCCTCGGGGTCATCGGGCTGGCCGTAGCAGACGGCGACCTTGAAGCTCATGCGTTTTCTCCTTTGGCGACGAGGGTGAGAACGTCGTACGTTGCGACGGGATCGCCGTCCTGGTTGACGACGACTGCATCCCAACGGACTTCACCGTAGTCGGCGCTGCTGCGCGGGGTGATGAGCTTCGCGGTGAGCGTGACGGTGAGGCTGTCGTCGGCCTTGACGGGGGTGAGGAACCGGAGGTTGTCGACGCCGAAGTTGGCGAGTACGGGACCGGGATTCGGTTCGACGAACAGGCCGGCGGCGAGGGAGACGACGAGGTATCCGTGGGCGACGATGCCACCGAACAGGGGGTTGGCGGCCGCGGCCTCGGGGTCGGTGTGGGCGTAGAAGGTGTCGCCGGTGAACTCGGCGAAGTGGTCGATGTCGGCGAGCGTGACCTGGCGGGGGCCGCCGACGATGGTGTCGCCGATCCGCAACTGTGCGAGGTTCTTCCGGAACGGGTGGATGCCGTCGTCGTTGCGCTGCGAACCGGTGACCCACTTGTTTCCGACCGCGGTCAGGATGTCGGGGGTGGCCTGGACCGCGGTGCGCTGCATGTGGTGCAGGATGCCGCGGATGCCGCCGAGTTCCTCACCGCCGCCTGCACGTCCGGGGCCGCCGTGCACGAGGACGGGCAGGGGTGAGCCGTGGCCGGTGGATTCCTTCGCGTCGTCGCGGTTGAGGACGAGGACGCGGCCGTGGAACGGGGCGAGGCCAAGCACGATGTCGCGGGCGAGTGCGGAATCGCGGGTGACGAGGGAGGCGACGAGGCTGCCCTTGCCGCGGGCGGCGAGTTCGATGACCTCGTCGGTGCTGTCGTATCCGATGACGGTGCTGACGGGGCCGAAGGCCTCGATGTCGTGGGGTTCGGTGGCGTCCTTGTCGTCGGAGCGCAGCAGGATCGGCGGCAGGAACGCGCCCGTCGCCTTGTCGGCGCCGACGACCTCGAAGTTCTCCGGGTCGCCGACCACGATCTGCGCCGTCTTGGTCAGGCCGCGCAGCGATTTCAGGACCTCGTCGCGCTGTTCGAGGCTGGCGAGGGCACCCATCGTGACGCCTTCGGCGTCGGGGGCGCCGACCACGACGCGCGACAGCCGGGCCTCGGCCGCGGCGATGACGTCGTCCATCAGTGCGGTCGGCACGAAGGCGCGCCGGATGGCGGTGCACTTCTGGCCGGCCTTCACCGTCATCTCGATGACGAGCTGCTTGACGTAGAGGTCGAATTCCTCGCTGCCGGGTTCGACGTCGGAGCCGAGGATCGACGCGTTGAGCGAATCGGCCTCGGCGTTGAAGTGGACGCCCTCACCGACGACGTTCGGATGCGCCCGCAGGGTGGCCGCGGTGTCGGCGGATCCGGTGAATGCCACGGAGTCCTGCCCGCCGAGGTGGTCGAGCAGCCCGCGGGCGCTCCCCGACAGCAGCTGGACCGAACCCTCGGGCAGCAGCCCGGACTCGATGATGCGACGGAACACGAGCTCGGTGAGATAAGCCGACTGGCTCGCGGGCTTGACGATCGAGGGGACGCCGGCGATGAACGCGGGGGCGAGCTTCTCGAGGAAGCCCCACACCGGGAAGTTGAACGCGTTGATCTGGACGGCCACGCCGCGGCGCGAGGTGTAGACGTGCTGGCCGAGGAACGTGCCCTTCTTGCCCAGCTGCTCGAACGCGCCGTCGAGGTAGACGGTGTCGTTGGGCAGTTCCCGCCTGGCCTTGCTGGCGTAGCTGAGGAGGGTGCCGAACCCGCCGTCGATGTCGACGCCGGAGTCGCGCTTGGTGGCGCCGGTCGAGGTGGAGAGGGCGTAGAACTCGTCCTTGCCGGCCATGAGGGTGAGGGCGAGCGCCTTGAGGGCGGCGGCGCGCTCGTGGAAGGTCAGCTTCGCGAGCGCCGGTCCGCCCACCTCGCGGGCGTAGGTCACCATCTCGCCGAGGTCGAGTCCGGTCGCGGAGATGCGCGCCACCTCGGAGCCGTCGACCGCGCTCAGCAGCGGCGTTCCCTCGTCCGGCGCGGTGTACCAGCGTCCGGCGGCGTAGCTTTCCAGTAACTTGCTCACGACAACTCCATTTCACCGTACGTTCGGTCGGTTAACAGAATCGTCGCTTCCGCCGCTGGTTGTCAAGGGAGGATCGTAATTTTTCGTGTGCTATCTCCTCTTGCGTACCGACCGAAGATTCGGTTATTAATAGACGGCACCCCCGTGAAGGAGAAGACTGTGGCCGAAGTGTTTCTGGTGGACGGAGCCCGTACCCCGCAGGGTCGATACGGCGGAGCGCTCGCAGGAGTGCGCCCCGACGACCTTGCCGGTCTGGTCGTGGCCGAGACCGCCCGCCGGGCCGGAATCCCGGGTGACGCCGTCGACGAGGTGATCCTCGGTGCCGCCAATCAGGCCGGCGAGGACAACCGCGATGTCGCCCGCATGGCCGTGCTGCTCGCGGGCCTGCCCGACAGCGTTCCCGGCTACACGGTGAACCGCCTGTGCGCGAGCGGTCTGACCGCCGTCGCCTCCGCCGCGCACACCATCCGCAGCGGCGAGGCCGACATCGTGATTGCCGGCGGCGTCGAATCGATGACCCGTGCACCGTGGGTGATGGCCAAGCCCGGCACCCCGTGGGCACGCCCGGGGGAGGTGGCGGACACGTCGCTGGGCTGGCGCTTCACGAACCCGCGGTTCACCGCCACCGACCGGGACGTTCCGGCCGGGGCCGGACCGGACGTCCGCAAGGTGACGTTGTCGATGGGCGAGACGGCCGAGGAGGTCGCCGCGCTCGAGGGCATCACCCGCGCCGAGAGCGACGCCTTCGCGCTGCGCAGCCAGGAGCGGGCGATCGCGGCGGTCGACGCCGGCCGGTTCGAGCGCGAGATCGTGCCCGTGCCGGTGCGCGACGGTGCACTGACCGCCGACGAAACCCCGCGGCGGGGAACCACGCTGGAGAGGCTGGGTTCGCTGAAACCGGTGTTCCGCAAGGACGGCATCGTGACCGCCGGCTCGTCGTCGTCGCTGTCGGACGGTGCCGCGGCCCTGGTCGTCGCGAGCGAGGCGGCGGTGGAGAAGTACGGCCTGACCGTCCGCGGCCGCATCGTCACCAGCGCCAGCGCGGGTATCGCCCCCAACGTCATGGGTCTGGGTCCGGTCCCGGCCACCCGGAAGGCGCTCGCCCGCGCCAACTGGTCGATCTCCGACCTCGGTGCCGCCGAACTCAACGAGGCCTTCGCGGCGCAGTCGCTCGGGGTGATCCGGCAGCTGAAGCTCGACGAGTCGATCGTCAACGCCGACGGCGGCGCCATCGCACTCGGCCACCCACTGGGCTGCTCGGGTGCGCGGATCCTGCTGACGCTGCTCGGTCGGATGGAACGCGAAGGCGCCCGCCGCGGGCTCGCCACGCTGTGCGTGGGCGTCGGCCAGGGCGTCGCGATGCTGATCGAGGCGCCGTGAACACACTGAAAATCGAGGACCACGACGACCGGATGGTGGTCACGCTGCACCGTCCCGCGCAGCGCAACGCGATCAACGCGGAGATGATCGGCGAACTGCACCAGGTGTGCGCGTCGCTGGAGGCGACGCCGAAGCCGATGCTGCTGACCGGCGAGGGCGACCACTTCGCCGGCGGCGCCGACATCGCCGAACTACGCGAACGCGGCCGCGACGAGGCGTTCGCCGGCATCAACCGCAATCTGTTCGACCGCATCGCGAAGCTGCCGCTGCCCACGGTCGCGGCGGTGAGCGGGTACGCGCTCGGCGGCGGCGCCGAACTGTCCTACGCGTGCGACATCCGCATCGCCACCGAGACCGCGGTCTTCGGGAACCCCGAGCCGGGGCTGGGGATCATGGCCGCGGCCGGGGCCAGTTACCGGTTGCCCGAGTTGGTCGGCACGTCCGTCGCCAAGCAGGTCCTGCTCGGCGGCCGGAACCTCGACGCGCAGGACGCGCTGCGCAGCGGGCTGGTGATGAGTGTCGTCGCACCCGGCGAGCACATCGATGCAGCGCACAAGGTCATCGGCCGCATCACGCGGTCGGCGCCGCTGGCTCTCAAGCTCACGAAGATGATCGTCGACGCACCGGGCTCGCACCCGTTCGCCGACGACATCGCCCAGGCGGTGCTGTTCGAGAGCCGCGACAAACACGACCGCATGACTGCGTTTCTGGAGAAGAGAAAATGACGAGCACAGCACCGAAGAACATCGGAGTGGTCGGCGGCGGCCGGATGGGCGCGGGTATCGCGCAGGTCTTCGCCACCCTCGGCTCCACCGTCACCATCGCCGAGAGCGGCGACCGGCAGGCGGCCCTGAAGCGGGTGTCCGACGGACTCGACCGCGCGCACGAACGCGGCAAGCTCGGCGACGTCGATCCCGCGACGATCCTCGGACGGGTGTCCACGGTGGCCGCCCCCGATGCGCTTCCGCCGGCCCTGGATCTGGTGGTCGAGGCGGTGCCGGAGTTGGTGGACCTCAAGCTGTCCGTGCTCTCGCTCGTCGAGAAGACGGTCGACTCGTCGACGGTGATCGCCAGCAACACCAGTTCTATTTCCATCGCCAACCTGGGGGCGGCGCTGAACGACCCGGCGCGGCTGATCGGCATGCATTTCTTCAACCCGGTTCCGGCGTCGACGCTCGTCGAGATCGTCCGCGCCCCCGCCACCGACGCCGGCGTCGTCGAGAAGGTCCGGGAGTGGGTCGCCCAGCTCGGTAAGACCGAGGTGCTGGTCAATGATTCCCCCGGCTTCGCGACCAGCCGTCTCGGCGTGTGCCTCGGGCTCGAGGCGATCCGGATGCTCGAGGAAGGCGTCGCCGACGCCGAGTCCATCGACCGGGCCATGGAATTGGGCTACCGCCACCCGATGGGACCGCTGCGGTCCACCGACCTGGTCGGGCTGGATGTCCGGCTCGCGATCGCCGAGCACCTCGCGAAGACGCTCGGCGAGCGGTTCGCGCCGCCGGCGCTGCTGCGCGAGAAGGTCGCCAACGGGGAACTCGGCCGCAAGACGGGCCAGGGGTTCTTCACCTGGTCCTGACCGGGCCACGCACACCACAACCAGCAGGAGGCACATTCTCATGAGCACTGACGACGTGGTCGCACTTTCCGTGGACGCGGGACTGGCCACCATCACCCTGCGCCGCGCCGGCGCGTCCAACGCCCTGGATCGCGCGGTGAAGGAGCAGTTGCTGGCGGCGGTGGAGAAGGTCGCCTCCGACGACGGCGTGCGCGCCCTGCTGCTGCAGGCGGAGGGCAAGAACTTCTGCGTCGGCCAGGACCTGGCCGAGCACGTGGCCGGCCTCGAGGCGGACGCCGCGCACGCGATGGACACCGTCGCCGAGCACTACAACCCGCTGCTCCGGGCGCTGGCCGGGGTCCGCGTCCCGGTCGTCGTCGCGGTCGGCGGGGCCTGCGTCGGGGCGGGGCTGGGCATCGCCCTGGTCGCCGACATCCGGATCGCAGGGGAGGGCGCGAAGTTCGCCACGGCGTTCACGGGGATCGCGCTGGCCGGTGACTCCGGGCTGAGTCACACCCTGGTGCAGGCGCTGGGAGCGAGCCGGGCGACCGGGCTGATGATGCTCGGCGACCGGTTCACGGCGGCGCAGGCGCTGGACTGGGGGCTGGTGCACCGAGTGGTGCCCGACGCCGAACTCGGGGACGCGGCCACCGCGCTGGCGCGGAAGCTCGCTGACGGTCCCACGGCCGCGTACGCGCAGGTCAAGGCTCTGGTCTCGGCGTCGTCCACCGGACTGTCGGAGGCGCTCGAGCGGGAGCGTGAGGCCGCGGAGCGGCTCGGCCGGTCGAAGGATCACCGCAGCGCGGTCGACGCGTTCCTCGCGAAGCGCACGCCCGCCTTCGAAGGCCACTGACGTAATTCGGCTCCAGCCCTTGTCTGGGCGGGGGCTGACATGCATACTTGATACCAACCGATCATTCGGTAATAGAGGTAGGATATATGACCACGTCACACGCTTCCGATGAGCTGCAAGAGCTCTTCGATGACACCATCGCAGCCGACCAGAGGGTCGAGCCGCGGGACTGGATGCCCGACGGCTACCGCAAGACGCTGATCCGGCAGATCGCGCAGCACGCGCATTCGGAGATCATCGGCATGCAGCCGGAGGGCAACTGGCTCACCCGTGCGCCGTCGCTGCGTCGCAAGGCGATCCTCATGGCGAAGGTCCAGGACGAGGCCGGACACGGCCTGTACCTGTACTCGGCGGCCGAGACGCTCGGAGCCGACCGCGCCGACCTCACCGAGAAGCTGATCGAGGGCAAGCAGAAGTACTCCTCGATCTTCAACTACCCGACGCTGACCTACGCCGACGTCGGCGTGATCGGCTGGCTCGTCGATGGCGCCGCGATCTGCAACCAGGTCCCGTTGTGCCGCAGCTCCTTCGGTCCGTACGCGCGGGCGATGATCCGGGTGTGCAAGGAGGAGTCCTTCCACCAGCGTCAGGGTTTCGAACTGCTGATGACGATGATGCGCGGCACCGACGCCCAGCGCGAGATGGTGCAGGAGTCGGTGAACCGCTGGTGGTGGCCGGCGCTGATGATGTTCGGACCGCCGGACGATCAGTCGCCCAACTCCGAGCAGTCCATGAAGTGGCGCATCAAGCGGCACACCAACGACGAACTTCGTCAGCGGTTCGTCGACATGTCCATCCCGCAGGCCGAGGTTCTCGGCGTGACGTTCCCGGATCCGGACCTGAAGTGGAACGCCGAGCGCGGCGCTCACGACTTCGGCGAGCCCGACTGGAGCGAGTTCATGCAGGTGATCAAGGGCAACGGCGCATCGAGCGTCGAGCGCGTCGCCAACCGGCGGGCAGCACACGAGAACGGGGCGTGGGTGCGGGAGGCCGCGACGGCCTTCGCCCGCCGCGAGAGCAGCAAGGAGAACGCACGATGAGCACGGACGACAACGCAGTGCGCGCGGACTGGCCCCTGTACGAGGTGTTCCTGCGCGGCAAGCGCGGACTCAACCACGTTCACGTCGGATCCCTGCACGCCGCCGACGACGAGATGGCCGTCCGGCACGCCCGGGACGTCTACACCCGCCGCAACGAGGGTGTGAGCATCTGGGTGGTGCGGTCCAATTCGATCGTGGCGTCCAGCCCGTCGGAGAAGGATCCCTACTTCGCGCCCAGCGGCGACAAGGTGTACCGGCACCCCACGTTCTACGAGATCCCCGACAACGTTCCCCACATGTGAGGCTGACGATGACCGACCACGACAATGCTTACGAAGGCCTCGTCGACGAAGACAGCCACGGCCAGTGGGCGTTCGGCACCAGCTTCGACGACCCCCTCGCGGGTGTCGACACCACGGTTCCGGAGGACGTCGACCTCTCCGCGCTGGCCGGCTACTGCCTGATGCTCGGTGACGATGCACTGATCAGCTCACAGCGTCTCGCCGAGTGGAGCACGCGCGCACCCGAACTCGAGGAGGAGGTCGCGCTCGCGAACGTCGGACTCGACCTGCTCGGTCAGGCGCGACTGCTGCTCGCCCGTGCGGCCGCGGCGGACGCGGCGGTCGTGCCGTACATCTCCGACACGAGCCCGATTCCCGCCGAGGACGCGCTCGCGTTCTTCCGGGACGAGAATCGGTTCCGCAACACCCGGCTGGCCGAACTCGACAATGGCGACTTCGCTCAGTCGATTACGCGACTGCTGGTGTTCTCGACGTGGCGCCTCGCACTGTTCGACCGTCTCCGCACGTCCCGGGACCCGGTCCTCGCGGCGGTCGCGGTGAAGGGCGTCAAGGAACTCACGTACCACCGCGATTACGCGGCCCGCTGGGTTGTGACGCTCGGCTGCGGCACGGAGGAGTCGAAGACCAGGATGGCAGCGGCGCTTACCCACGTGTGGCCGTACGTCGAGGAACTGTTCGTCCCGACCACCGAGGAGCTCGCGCTCGCGGCGGTGGGGGTGGGCGTCGACCCGCGGGACGTGCGTGAGGAATTCGATTCGGTGCTCGAGCAGGTGCTGCACGCCGCCGAGCTCACCGCCCCGACCGGCCGGACAGTCGGCACAGTCGGCGGTCGGGCAGGCAGGCAGGGGCTGCACACCGAGGCGCTCGGACTGCTGCTCGCCGAGATGCAGAGCGTGGCCCGGGCGCACCCCGAAGGAGTGTGGTGACATGACCACCGCAGTGCGCAGCGACGCCCGTCGCCTCGCCGAATCCGTGCTCGACCCCGAGATGCCGATGCTCACGCTCGCCGATCTCGGTGTGCTGCGCGACGTCGAGGAATACGCCGACGGGTCGGTGGTCGTGACCATCGCCCCCACCTATTCCGGTTGCCCCGCGATGGCCACCATGCGGGACGACATCGAGCACACCCTGCAGGACGCCGGGTTCGGCAGCGTCGAGGTCAAGACCGTCCTGTCGCCGCCGTGGAGCACGGACTGGATCAGCGAGAACGGGCTGCGCAAGCTCCGCGAGAACGGCTACTCGACACCCGGTCCCGCGCCGCGACGCGCATCGGGTCCGGTGCCGTTGACCCTCACTGTCAAGCCGCGACCCGTGGCATGCCCCAAGTGCCACTCGGCGAACACCCGGCTCGACTCGGAATTCGGGGCGACGCTGTGCAAGGCGCTCTACCGGTGCCTGGACTGCCTCGAACCCTTCGATCACGTGAAGGAAATCTGACCATGACCACAGCGGTCTCCCCGAAACCCGGTGCGGCGTTGCGCAACAGGGCGTTCCACACCCTCACCGTCGCCGACGTCGAATCCCTGTGCGACGACGCGGTCGCGGTCACGTTCGACGTTCCGGCCGAGCTCGCCGACGAGTTCGCGTTCGGCCCCGGACAGTCGCTCACGCTGCGGCGGACGATCGACGGCGTCGAACACCGCCGCTCCTACTCCATCTGCGCGCCTGCCGGTTCCGCGCCGCGGGTCGGTGTGCGCGAGGTGTCCGACGGTCTGTTTTCGACGTGGCTCGTGCGCGATGTCCGCCCCGGCGACCGGATCGAGGTGCAGGGCCCGAGCGGCACGTTCGTCGCCGATCCCGCGGCCGGTGGTCGCCACGTGCTGATCGCCGCCGGATCGGGCATCACGCCGATGCTGTCGATCGCCGCGTCGATGCTTGCCAACCCCGAGGCCGAAGTCGTTCTCCTGTATGGCAACCGGCGCACCCGCTCGGTGATGTTCGCCGAGGAGATCGCCGACCTCAAGGACACGTACGGGTCGCGCTTCGACATCATCCATGTCCTGTCCCGCGAGCCCCGCGAGGTCGAGCTGTTCACCGGCCGTCTCGACGCCGACCGGCTTCGGGCCATCTTCGACGCCGTGGTCCCCGTGGCCGACATCGATCACTTCTGGCTGTGCGGACCGTACGGGATGGTCACCGACGCCGAGACGGTTCTCGGCGACTTGCAGATCGACAAGAGCCGCGTGCATCACGAGCTGTTCTTCGTCGACGACGTGCCCCCGCCCATGGAAACCCACCGCGAGCCCGGCGTCACCGGGCCGAGCAGTGAAGTGACCCTGGTTCTCGACGGTCGCTCGACCACCGCGACGTTGCCGCGGGACGAATCGATCCTCGATGCCGCCGAGAAGTACCGCTCGGACCTTCCGTTCGCCTGCAAGGGCGGCGTCTGCGGAACGTGCCGCGCCAAGATCACCTGCGGTGACGTGGACATGCGCCGCAACTACGCGCTCGAGGACTACGAGGTCGACTCCGGCTTCGTGCTGACGTGCCAGACCTTCCCGGTCAGCGACACCGTGACCGTCGATTTCGACGCCTGACCATACCCAGCCCGCCCACCCCGGAGACTAGAATGACCAGTATCGCCACCCCCTCGCAGGACATCGAGTTCGCCACGCGCGACCGGATCTCATCGCTGCAACTCGAACGCCTGCAGTGGTCACTTCTCCACGCGTACAACAACGTTCCGCACTACCGGAAGGCGTTCGACGACGCCGGTGTCCACCCGAGTGACCTGAAGGACCTGTCCGATCTGGCGAAGTTCCCGTTCACGGCGAAGGCGGACCTGCGGGCGAACTATCCGTTCGGGATGTTCGCGGTGCCGCAGGAGAAGGTCTCGCGCATCCACGCGTCCTCCGGGACCACGGGACGTCCGACGGTCGTCGGGTACACCACGGGCGACCTGAACAACTGGGCCGATCTGGTCGCGCGGAGCTTGCGGGCGGGTGGGGTGAAGCCGTCGGACAAGGTGCACGTCGCGTACGGGTACGGCCTGTTCACCGGTGGCCTCGGCGCGCACTACGGTGCGGAGCGGCTGGGCTGCACGGTGATCCCGATGTCCGGTGGCATGACCGACCGCCAGATCCAGCTGATCGAGGACTTCGAACCGGACGCGATCATGGTGACCCCGTCGTACATGCTCACGATCGTCGACGCGATGATCAAGAAGGGCATCGATCCGTCGAAGACGTCGCTGCGGACCGGTGTGTTCGGAGCGGAGCCGTGGACCGAGGAGATGCGTTGCGAACTCGAGAAGCAGCTGAACATGGACGCCGTCGACATCTACGGACTGTCCGAGGTGATGGGTCCGGGTGTCGCGATGGAATGCGTCGAGACCAAGGACGGCCTGCACATCTGGGAGGACCACTTCTACCCGGAGATCATCGACCCGGTCACCGGGGAGGTGTTGCCCGACGGTGAGGAGGGCGAACTCGTCTTCACGTCGCTGACCAAGGAGGCGATGCCGATCATCCGGTACCGCACCCGCGACCTCACGCGGCTGCTGCCGGGAACGGCGCGGTCGGTGCGGCGGATGCAGAAGGTCACCGGACGCACCGACGACATGATCATCCTGCGCGGGGTGAATCTGTTCCCCACCCAGATCGAGGAACTGATCCTCGCGGTGCCGGCGCTGGCACCCCAGTTCCAGTGCATCCTCGACCGCCCGGGCCGCATGGACGAGCTGACCGTGCGGGTGGAATCGCGTCCGGATGCCGTGACCGACGACCACGCGCGGGCCGCGGGTGAACTGCAGAAGCTGGTGAAGAATAGGATCGGCGTGAGCGTGAAGGTCGACGTCGTCGCTCCCGGCGACCTCGAACGCTCACTCGGTAAGGCACGTCGACTGATCGACAACCGCTCCGCTCTGTGAGGTGATCGAAGGTGCGTCTCGGTGGTGGGCCCGCGCGTGACGACGGGCAGTTCGAGCACTGGCGTCAGGCCGTCTCCACGGCGTTCGTCCCGCTCGCCGTGGTGTCCACGGCGGAGGACGGGCCGGGGCGCTTCACCGGGACCCTGCGCACCACCGCGCTCGGCGGGTTGCAGCTCAGCGAGGTCGGGGGGCACGCGGTCGACGTCCGCCGGACCCGCACGTCGATCAAGCGGTCCGACCCCGGCCTGGTGAAGGTGGGCCTGCAACTGTCGGGCAGCGGCGTCATCGTCCAGGACGATCGAGAGGCCGTGCTGGGGCCCGGCGACTTCGCCGTCTACGACACCAGCAAGCCGTACGACCTGCACTTCGCGGGCGACTTCAGCATGTTCGTGCTGATGTTTCCCCGCGAACTACTGCGCATCGCCTCGCGGGAACTGGGCACCGTCTTCGCGCGCCGCATCCACGGCAGCACCGGCATGGGCGCGCTCGTCTCGCCGTTCCTGACGAACCTCCACCACTCCGTCGTCACCGGCACCATGCCGACGACCCCTCTCGTCGAGGACGCGGTGCTCGACCTGCTCAGTGCCGCGGTGCAATCGGCGGCGCCCGCCGACGCCACCGCTCCCGGCGCGTCGTTGCTGCTACGTGTGAGGTCGTTCATCGACGCGCACCTGCACGACCCCACACTCGACACCGCGACGGTGGCGTCCCACCACCACGTATCGACGCGGCACCTGCAGAAGATGTTCGAGGCGGACGGACACACGGTGGCCGGGTGGATCCGCCACCGCAGGCTCGAGAAGTGCCGCCGCGACCTCAAGGACGTCCGATTCCGCGGCGACAGCATCGGAACCATCTGTGCCCGATACGGTCTCGTCAACTCGTCGCACTTCTCGCGGCTGTTCAAGGAGACGTACGGGGTCTCGCCGCGAGCCTTCCGCGAACAGGAACTGCTGTCGATCACCGCGTGACGGCGGCAGAAATTCGGTCGCGCCGCACGGCCCTCCGGGTCACACTGAATCGGTCGTCGCGACCTGAGGAGTGGGACCGCTGGAACTGCACGAGTACACCGGGCTCGACGCCGTCGGTCTGAGTGAGCTGATCCGCGCCGGTGAGGTGACGGCAACGGAGGTCGAAGCCGTTGCGCGCGTCGCGATCGCGCAGGCCGATGCCGACTTCGGCGCACTGACGATGCGCACGGCAACGACGGCGCCGGTTCGCTCCGGGTGCCTGCCTCGTGCTGCGGGCTCGTCGGCCTGAAACCGAGCCACGGCCGAATCCCCTGCGGACCACTGGTCGGTGAGGCGGGGTTCGGGCACATCTACGAGTTCGCCCTCACCCGGACCATCCGCGACACGGCCCATCTGCTGGACGCCGTCGCCGCCCCGCCGGTCGGTGAAAAATACACCGCCCCAGCGCAGTCCGGTCGCTACGCCGACACGATGCGCGCCGATCCCGGCCGTCTGCGGGTGGCCCCTGACGACCGAGCCGTGGGGCGGGAGTTCGGTCGAGATGCAGGTATCGGCGGCCACGATCGCCGCCGGCAAGATCCTCGAATGGATCGGCCCCACTGTGACCGAGACGCGCCCGCAATCGACGCGGAGGACGTCGTCGAGGCGTCGACACTCACTGCGATCGCCACGGGTGCGGCGATCCTGCGCTCGGGGCTACGTCGCATCTTCGAGTTCGGACCGTTCACGGCACCGTTCAACGTGTCCGGGAATCCCGTGATCAGCCTGCCGCTCGCGCTGAGCAGGGAGGGCCTGCCCATCGGCGTCCAGCTCGTCGCGGCCACCGGCAGAGAAGATCTGCTACTGCAGGTGGCCGCGCAGTTGGAGCAGGCTGCGCCGTGGAAGGAACGCCAGCCGTCGATCTTCGTCGACTGACGATCTTCTGTCCTTGTCAGAGCACGGATTCCAGCCACGCGGCTGTCTCGAACAGGCGTTGCTCGGCACCAGGTCGCCCGATCAGCTGCAATCCGAGGGGCAGACCCGCGCTGTCACACTTCCCGGGGATCGTGACCACCGGCAGACCCATGGCCTGCCACGGTCGGCTCAGGATGGGCGTTCCGGTCGCGTCGTGCCCGGGTGGAGCGGCGCCGAGAGCCGCGGGCCCGAGGATTGCTTCGTCCTCGTCCAACGCCGAGAGCAGCAGCTGTCGGGTCTCGCGGATTCCGGCGAGGGCGGCACGGTAGTCGGCTTCTGCGGTGGCCGCCCCCGCGGCGAACAGTTCGGCGAGGGGCGCGCTGATCCTGTCGGTCTGCGCGGCCTCTGCGGCGCGTTCCCTGGCCGCCTCGTACGCCATCACCGTGTGGTGGTGTTCCGCCAGTGCCACGATCCTTGCGGCGGCGTCCAACTCACGACACCCGATCCCCGCCGACTCGGCGGAATCAGCGGTCGCCCTGAGCGCCGCCGTCATCTCTCGGGACACCTCGCCGAGCTCGAACCCACTCCACAGGCGAAGCCGGCGCGGAGCGGAAGGCTCGAGAACGGGCGCCCGCGGGCCGTCGCGCAGTGCGGTCCACGCGAAGTGGAGATCGGGCACGGTTCGTGCCAGCAGCCCCACCGTGTCGAGACCGGGACTCAGCCCGGTGATGCCCGCGGTCGGAAGTTTGCCGTGGGCGGTCACGAAACCTGCGACTCCGCAGAACGACGCGGGCCTCGTCAGCGACCCCGCGGTCTGCGTGCCGAACGCCAGCGGCACCATGCCCGCGGCCACCGCTGCCGCCGAGCCGCTCGACGACCCGCCGGGGGTGTGACCCAGGGCGCGGGGATTGCGGGTCGGGCCGGGCATGAAATACCCGAACTCGGTGGTGACGGTCTTGCCGAACGGGAGCGCGCCGAGTGTGCGCGACCGTGCCACACAGTCGGCGTCCGTCGTCGCCGGTTCCGTGCTCCGCAGCTCACTGCCACAGCGCGTCGGCATACCCGCGACGTCGATGAGATCCTTGACGCCGACGGGCACGCCCCAGAGCGCACCGTCCGGGTCGCTGTCCTGGATCCGGGCGGCCGCGGACCGCACCGAGTCGGCGTCGAGGTGGGCCCAGGCGTGGATATCCGGCTCGAGGTTCGCGATCCGTGCGAGTGCCGCCTCCGCCACGTCGATCGGCGTCGTCGCGCCCGTCGCCAGCTGCTCGGCCAGGTCCCGGAGTGGGCTCGGTGACCGTAGTTCCGTCTTCATTGCATCGCCACCATCGTGTCGTCGTTCGTCGTCTCGGTCTGCCCGGTGAGTGCTCGGGTGCGCATCACCGAGAAGAGGCGATCGGCTCGTGCTTTCGTCTCCCCGGACGGCGCCGACACCAGCGCGACGATGACGGACACCGCCAGCGAGAGGGGTGCCACGGCGAGTGCCGGGTTCGAGAATCCGAGGATGGAGTCCGGTCCCTGCACGACCGGGCTGAGCAGGATGACGGTGACCGACAGGACGAGCCCGACCACGATGCCGGAGATGACCGCGCGCGCCGTCATGCGCTTCCAGTACATGGTCAGAAGCAGTGCCGGCAGGTTCGCACATGCTGCGATGGACATGCCCAGTGACGCGAGGAACGCGACGTTCTGCTTCTGCGCCGCGAAGGCGATGGCGACACCGATGACGCAGGTCGCCACCGTCGCGACCCGGGCCGCGCGGTGCTGAGCCTTCGCCGACACCGATCCGTTCCTGATCACCTGCCCGTACAGGTCGTGTGCGATCGCACCGGAGGTGGCGATCACCAGGCCGGACAGCGCGGCCAGAATGGTCACGAACGCCACGGCCGCGACGAACGCCAGCAGGACTCCGCCGCCGACCGTCTCGGCGAGCTGCGCGACCGCGAGGTTGCCGCCCCGATTCTCGGACTTGATCACCTCGACACCGACCAGCTTGGCGGCGCCGTAACCGAGCACGGGAACCAGCAGGTAGAAGGCAAAGAAGATCCAGATCGCCGTGTAGGCGGACGTTCTCGCCTGCTTCGCGTCCGGAACGGTGAGGAATCGGATCATGACGTGCGGCAGGCCGAGCACGCCGAGGACGAGCCCGACGGTCTGCGACAACTGGTCGAACGACGCGGTACCGGACGTGCGCTGCGGCGCGACGAATGATTGCCCGAACTCGGCGAGCGCGGTGCTGAACGGGCCGAAGGGATTGAAGTCGAAGCGCACCAGCACGAGAACGAACAGCACGACGGCGCAGACCATGAGGAGACCGGTTTTGATGATCTGGATCCAGCTGGTAGCGAGCATGCCACCCACCAACGTATACGCGGTGGTGAGTGTTCCGATGATCAACACGGCCACGGCGTAGTCGAGGTCGAACAGCAACGACACCAGAAGCGCGGCACCGACCAGCTGCGACACGAGATAGACCACGCTGATCACCACCGTGCTGATCGCCATCATCGACCGCACGTCCTTGCCGGGGAACCGGGTGGCGAGGACATCCGCCAGCGTGAAGCGGCCGAGGTTGCGCAGGGGTTCCGCGATCAGCAGCATCGCGAGGACGAACGCGACGGGCACGAAGACCGCGAGGTAGAACCCGTTGAAACCGGTCAGCGCGATCGCACCGGTGACTCCGAGAAACGAGGCGGCAGAGATGAAGTCGCCGGCGATGGCGACACCGTTCTGCCTGCCGGTGAGGCTGCCGCCCGCGACGTAGTGATCGGCGGCGGACTTGTTCCTCTTGGAAGCCCACGCGGTGATCATCAGGGTGACAGCGACGAGGGCCGCGAAAAGTGATGCGGAGACGAGGTTCATGGCTGTTATCCTTTCGCCCGCGAGGCGGTCCGGGAGTCGAGTTCGGCTGCCCGCGCCATGTAGTACCGGGCCACGACGATGGCGACGACGAATTGCGCGACCGCGTAGAGCCACGCCACCGTGACACCGCTGAAGACGACGCCGTCGAGCAGCGAGGTGAACCCACCGAGGATCGGCAGGGGCAGGAACAGTGCGAGGACCAAGGCGCTGAGACGAAACGTCAAGGCGGCACGCGTGTCCGCGAGCGCCTGCAAGTCGGAATTCTGTGGGACTTGTTCGGGCGGTGACGAGGTGGTCATGGCTGTTTACCTCCGGCTGCGGCGGGAACGAGGGCGGGCGTCACGGTGATCGGATCGGACCATTCGTCGTAGAACAGCCAGTCGGGGGACTCGACCGGAACCGACAAACGGTGGAATTTGCGTTGGAAGTAGACGAGGCTGTCGCCGTGTTCGCGTGTCTGCACGCGGTCCAGTTCGACGAACATCACCGAATGCGATCCCACGGTCTTGCTGTCCGCGATCCGGCCGGCGAGCACCACGTGGGCGGCGCGCAGGATCGGAACACCGTCGTCGGTGTCTTCTTCCCAGATGTCCCACCGGAACCGGTCCGCCATCGCGACTTGGGTTGCGCCCGCGAAATGCATGGCCAGCTCTTCGTCGTTGCCGGAGAGCACGTTGATACCGACTCGGCCGTTGTTCTGGAATACGTTGTGCATGGCGCTGTTCTGATTCACGCACACGAGTGCGGTGGGCGGGGAGTCGGTCACCGAGCAGACGGCGGTCACCGTCATTCCGCAGCGCCCGGCAGGGCCGTCGGTCGTCACGATGTTGACCGCGGCCGGCAGATTCGCCATGGCGGTGCGGAAGCTCGATTGCATTCTTGTGAGTTCGGGCATTTCGTCTCCATGAGTTGAAACAGGAAGTCGTGTCACCACGTTGCGCCGGCGTTCCTGCAAGAACGATATGACGCGCGTCGTGCGCTGGAACATTGGCGGCGACGCTACTTTCTCGCAGTAAGTCGCGTATCCGAGTAGGGGATTCCTTCAGTTGCCTACCGCTTCCGTTACGGTCGGTGTTGACTGGACGAGGAAGCAAGCCATCTGTGCGAGGCAGGATTCGATGGATCAGCAAGAACCACGGGTTTACATCGTCGACGACGATCAGGAGTTGTGCGCATCGCTTGCATGGCTACTCGATTCGGTCAAGATCACGTCGGAGTACTACTTCTCGGTGCAGTCGTTCCTGGACGAGTACCGCCGTGACATCCCGGCCTGCCTGGTACTGGACGTCCGCATGCCGGAAGTCGGGGGATTCCAACTCCAGGAGGCACTCCTCGCCGACGAATCCCCGATCCCGATCATCTTCGTGTCGGCACACGGTGACATCAAGATGTCGGTGCGGGCCCTCCAGCGGGGGGCGTTGACATTCATCGAGAAGCCCTACGATCCGCAGCACATGCTCGACGTCATTCAGGACGCGCTCCGGGTTGCGCGTCAACGGTTCGGCGAGCGTCGGACGAGAACGGAATTGCAGGGACGAATAGACGCGCTGACGGTGCGAGAAAAGGAAATCCTCGCACTCGTCCTCGACGGATTGCCGAGCAAGAACATTGCGAAAGAGCTGGGAATCAGTGTGAAGACGGTCGACGTGCATCGCACCCGTATCAAGGAAAAGACCGGAGCGGAAAGCATCGCGGTTCTCGTACGCGATATTCTGCAGGCCGGAATTGCCGTCACCTGAAATAATTCAGTTCTCTTCAGGGAAGTTCGACGACGAGCCGCCCGGATTTCGCGCGCGACACACACGCGGCAATTCTGTCTCCCGCCTTTCTCTCACTCTTGGTGAGGCAATTGTCGCGGTGGTCGGGCTCGCCCTCCAGCACGTCCAGGACGCACGTGCCGCAGATACCTTCCCTGCAGGACGTGTCGATCTCGATGTCGTTCTCTTCGAGTACGTCGGCGATGGACTTCCCGGCAGGCACTTCGAACACCTCGCCCGTGTCGAGTTCCAACTCGAACGCGGTGTCCGATCCGGTCGCTGTGGGCGTCGCCGCCTCGAAGTGTTCGAAGTGGACCGCGTCCTCCCCGACAGCGGGTTCCGCCAGCCCTCGCACCCGATCCATGAAACCTCCGGGGCCACAGGTGTAGACGTGCGTGGCGGCGGACGCGTCCGCCAGGATCTTCTCGAGGGCAGAGAGCTGGTCGTCCCTCGACAGGCCGAAGTGCAGGTGCACGTCCCGGCGGAAACCCGCACTCTCCAGCAGGTCGGCGAACGCGGCCTGCGCCCTCGTCCGGGCGAAGTAGTGCAGGTCGAACTGTTGTCCCTGCCGGTGCAAGGCGAACGCCAGACTCAGCATCGGGGTCAGCCCGATCCCCGCCGCCACGAGGATGTGCCGATCGGCGCCCTCGGCGAGCGTGAGGAGTGTGCGCGGCCGGCTGATCTGCAACTCGCTGCCGATCGTCACACGATCGTGCAGTGCGGCCGAGCCGCCGCGGGGTCCGGTCTCGCGTTTGACGGCGACCACATAGGATTCGGACTCGTGCGGCGGACTGCACAGCGAGTACTGGGTGCGGACCTCGGTGGGGCCGAGGATGTCGATGTGGGCGCCGGCAGGGTACGGGTCGAACGGTGAACCGTCCGTCCGAACAAGCCGGAACGACTTGATGTCCGGCGTTTCCTCGACAATGTCCGCGACAGTGACAGTGAACATGCTCATGGTGATTCTTCCTCCGGTGCTGCGACCCGTCGCCCGCGGGCGGGGGTCAGCGCATGTACAGGCCGCCGTTGACGTCCCAGCAGGCACCCGTGACCGACGCGGCCGTCGGCGATGCGAGCAGGGCGACGGTCTCGGCTATGAAATCGGGCGAGCCCAGGGTGCCCACCGGAATCGTGGTGAGGATGGCGGCCAGCTTGTCCGCGGGCACCGTCTCACGCACCACCGGCAGATCCAGCGGACCGGGGGAGACCGCGTTCACCGTGACACCCGACGGGGCGAGTTCGCGTGCGAAGACCTTGGTCAGTGTGCCGACGCCGCCCTTGGCCGCGGCGTAGTGCGCGCCGGTCGCCGTGCCACCGTTCTGCCCCGCCAGCGACGCGATGTTGACGATTCTGCCGTATCGCTTCTCGGCGAAGTAACTTCCGAACACCTGGCAGCCGAGAAAGGCCCCGTTGAGATTGATCTCGACGATGTCGGAGAATTCCTCCGGCGCGATGTCCATCAGCGAGCCCGTCTGCGACCGGCCGGCGTTGTTGACGAGGACGTCGATGCCGCCCCACTCCTGGATCACACGGTCGCGTACGGCTTCGAAACTCTTCCGCTTCCGGACGTCCAACTCCACGCCGATGGCCGTGTTGCCGTTCGGATCCAGCTCCGCCGCGGTCTCTTTCGCGGCACCGCTGTCGATGTCCGTGACCGCGACGCGGTATCCGCGGTCGTGCAATTGGTGTGCGATCGCGGCTCCGAGGCCGCGTCCGCCGCCGGTGACTACTGCGACAGAATCCACGTCGAGCTCCTGTTCGATCGATGAGGTTCGGAAAATGCTGGTCAGAGCAGGTAGCCGGAGGCGTTGACCGCTGCCTGCGAGTTCACCAACCGGATGACCTTGAGGTCCAACCGCGGTCCGCTCTCGGTGTAGCGGATGCGGTGCGTGACGTCGGCGGCGAGGGTCTGCTGATCGTCGCGCTTGAAACCCACGAGAATCTGGGCGGACTTCACCGTGATCGAGTCCTCGCTCCGTTCCTCGACCGTGAACCGCGAGACGGTGCGGACCGTCCGGGCGGCGGCGAGCGCGGACATCGAGTATCCGGAGGTCAGGCGTTCGATACGCATGCGCCGCATGCGAGTGTCGTCGTTGACCATGTTCAGCGATCCGTCGAAGTCGTCGGTGTCCGGGTCGATGGGAATGACGTACCGGCCTTCGTCGGTCCAGAGGGCGTCCCACGCGTGGTAGTCCTTGGCGTCGAGGAGGGCCGCTTCGTGCCAGATGAGTTCGATCGCCTGCAGTACCCGGGTGTCGGCGAGTTGGGCGGTCATCAGATCAGTGCTCATCGGTCATCATCCTCTTCCACATTGCGTAGGCCTCGCGCATTCCGGTTTCGTCGGTGACGTGCGAGGTGCGGTGTCCGTCGCTGTCGAGCGCTTCACGATTGAGACCGCGGTTCACCATGATCGGCATTCCGGGTGCGCCGCGGGATCCGCGTTGTACCCGGTCCCAGGCCTCGGAATCGTCGGGGCTGCCGAACCCGAACGGGCCCTGGAAATGTTCGTGGATGCGGAGGCGTTCGCGGTTGACGATCTCCGGTCCGCCGTCCATGCCGAGGGCGATGTGCCGGATCTCGGTCTCGTCGACCGAGATCGGGCGCAGTACCCGGAAGAATGACATCGACATCGCGACGTTGGGGAAGATGTTGAGGTTGAACCCGGCGCCGTGCATGGAGCGGACGATGCGGCGGACCTTGTCGGCGGGCATCGTCTTCGACAGTTCTTCGACGATGTGGTCGAAACGGGCCTGAATCTTCTCGGTGCCGTCGTCGTGGTCCAGGTCGACGTGCTCCGGGACCATGATCGCGACGCTGTGGCCGTTTCCGAGAGCGTGTGTGACGGCGTTGTCGTCGGTCATGAAGGAGAGCATGTCGGCGGTCTCGGCGTCGACGGAAGACATCCAGGACCGGTGCACGATCGGGAAGTGGTATCCGTCGGTGGTGTTCTCCAACTGGATCTTCCAGTTTCCGCGGAAGCGGAAGCAATGTTCGCCCTGCGTCTTGATGGGGAATCCGGCGCCCTGCTTCATGAACAGGTCCATCCACACCTTCGCGTCGCCGAGGAAGTCGTCGAGGGGTTCGACGTCGGGGTTGAAGCTGGCGAAGATCATCCCGGCGTAGGACTCCACCCGCAGGCTCTGCAGGGGCAGGTCCTTCTTGTCGAGGTCCTCGTCGTAACCGTCGGGGTACGGGATTCCGCGCAGTCGCCCGTCGAGGGCGTACGACCAGCTGTGATAGGGGCAGGTGAACCCGTTCGCCTTGCCCCTGGGGACCTCGCAGACGCTGGCCCCGCGGTGGCGGCACCGGTTCAGCAGGACGTTGAAGTTCCCCTTGCGGTCGCGGTTGACGATCACCGGTTGCCGGCCGATGGTCGCCATCTTGTAGCTTCCGGCCTCGGGGATCTCGCTCTCGTGGGCAACCCAAACCCAGGTGCGGTAGAAGATCCTTTCCAGTTCCGCCTCGAACATGTCGGGGTCGGTGTACAGCGATCCGTCCACGCGGTCGTCCGTGGCGAGGGCCGCAAAGTTGGTGTCTGTAGTGGTGGTGGGATCCAGGGAAGTGGTCATCACGTTCTCTTTCCATTCGATTCGAGCAGTCGTGTCGCCTCGTCGAGGCGAGTGACGAACAGCTTCTCGGTCGTGAAATGCTTGATTCGGGCGATACCGTCCCGCACTTCACACTCGGCGGTGATGCGTGCGACGAGCAGTTCGGCCGATTCGTCCTCGTATCGCGACAGCTGCTGCATGATCCACCGCCCCCGCGCCGCGGGGCCGTCCACGTCGATCTGCTCACTCCCGAGCAGGTGCGCATTTCCCCGAAAATGGGAGTTCGGTGGAAGGTACGCGGTGAGCATTCCGACGATCTCCGGCCGGCCCCGACGTGTGCCGAACTTGCGCGCGTACTCGGCGCCGATCCCTTCCCACACCGCGTCGGGCGTGAACAGCGAGGCGAGTTCCTCTTCCGAAAACTCCACGGAGGGTACATCGCACAGTTCCATGTAGCGGCACATCACGCGGTGAACGGCCGTACGACTTTCGATGCGCTCGGTCGCGGTCGCAGAGTGCATTCCGCTCACACGCCGAGGTCGACGTCTTCGCGGACGGTGAGCGCACGGCCGATGCGGGCTTCGATCTTCGCGTATCGCCACAGTGTGTACTCGCCGACCGGGGTGGTGCGGAAGAGGTTGCAGACGGCCTTGACGGTCTCCTGGGTGTCGACGTCGGCGAGGATGTAGCACGTCCAGGGCCAGCCGTCCGACGGTCCGACCAGGTGGCTGTCGTCGTCGATGTCGCCGATCACCCGGACGCCCGGTGTCTCGGCCACCGCGTCCATCATTCCGGAGAACGCCTTCCACACCAGGCCGCCCTGGCCGGTCGGGAGGTCGAAGAAGTTCTGGTTGATGCCGATGCAGAACAGGACTCGCAGCGGTGCCGTCTTGGTGTCACTCACGATTGGTCTCCTCGATTCGAACGGGGTTGTCAGATGAAGCCGGGGAACGGCGGGATGTCCATGAGCACCGCACCGGCGCTGTCGTAGATGCCGTCGCCGAGGAAGGCGTGCTGCGGCGGGACCAGGGCCTCGCGCATGTACCGCTGCATCGCGTTGCCGTCGTAGATCGCGCCGGTCCCCGACAACTGGAATGCGGTGTGCACGGCGGAGGCGCCCGCCTTGGCCACGTGCGTCGACGACAGGCGAAGAAGTGCCGCAAGCTTGTCCGGGACTGGGTTACCGGCCACCACCGTGGCGTAGGCCTCGTCGGTGACCTCGTAGAAGAAGGCACGGGCGGACCTCAGCGTCGCCTCCGCCTTGGCCAGGTCGATGCGGTAGTAGGCGCGATCGGCGAGCTTGGGCGCTCCGGTGATTCCCGTGCGTCCCGCACCGACCTTGATCGCGTAGTCGAGCGCGGCGCGGCCCACTCCGAGATTGACGACGGCCAGGACCTGGGCGGCGTACGCGATGGAGGGGTAGCGGTAGAGGGGTTCGTCGACGGTCGGGGTTCCGCCCCGGATGAACGTCCAATCCTCGGGGACGACGACGCCGTCGACCTTCAGTTCGTGGCTTCCGGTACCCGACAGGCCGACCACGTCCCAGTTCTCGACGATCTCGACGTCCTTCGGCCACAGCAGGGCGGTGCGGGGTTTTCCGGCTGTGGAGTCGCCGCCGCGGATTCCGACACCGAGAATGTCGGCACCCTTGCATCCGCTGGCGAACTTCCACTGCCCGGTGATCTTCAGACCACCCGGCACCTGTTCGGCGGGTTGGACCGGGAACAGTCCGCCGGCGAAGACGAGGTCCGGGCTGTCCTTGTACAACTCCGCCTGCGTCGCGAGCGGCAGTGCCGCCAGGTAGACGAGGGCGGAGCCGAAGCTGGCAACCCAGCCCGCCGACGCGTCCACCGCGGAGATGCGTTCGATCATCCGCAGAAACTCGCTCGGGGGCAGCGCGTCGCCGCCGAATCGGCGGGGGGTTGCCGCGCGGTAGATACCGATCTGCTTGAACTCGTCGATCATGTCGCGAGGCACGAACTTCTGGCGAGCGAACTCTTCCCGCCGCATTGCGACGTGCTCGAGGACGTCCTCGAAGGACAGCGTCCCGTTCGCGGAGGCGTCCGTCGTGTCGAGGGTCGGTGCGTTGGTCATCAAATACTCCGATCGACGCGAAGTAGAAGGGGTGATGCGTTTTTCGTGTCGAATTCACGCTATTGCGGTGGCGGGCATCACTCAATCGGTGCTTCCTCCCGCGGACGTGCAGAGATGTCGCCTCGGAGTAAAGGATTTCCCTATCGTGTCCGCGGTCCGTCCGCTCAGTAGAGTCGAGGTGAGCCGAAGGAGGCCGCATTGTCCGATCTCGCGCCGTCCGACTACGAACGACTCGTCGAGTCCCTTCGCTATTGCGTCCTGGTCCATGATGCGGCCACCAAGGACATCCTCTGGGCGAACCGGGCTGCGTCCGAACTGCTCGAGTTCACGGTCGAGGAACTCAAACCGCTCAAGGCGCCCGATATGAGTTCCCCTGCGAAGCGGTACCGCCGTTCGGTGGGACGGCGGTGGCTGCAGGAGGCTGTCGACAACGGGGCGGCGGTCATCGAATGGACGTATCGCGCGAAGAGCGGGCGAGAAGTCCTGACGGAGGCGATCGCGATCCGGGTCGAGTTGAGCGCCCGGACCGTGGTGATGGTGCAGTTCCGTGACATCGAGCAGGAAACGTCGATGCGTCGCGACCTCACCCGCACCGAGGCCGATCTCACCCGCACCGAGGCCCGCCTGGCCGCGTTCCTGCGGAACATGGCCGAAGGAATCCTCGTCCTGGACGACGACAGCGGGATCACGTACGCGAGTGAGGCGGCGTCGCAGCTCCTGAAGGTTCCGGTGGCATCGCTTGTCGGCGAACGCTTCACGGAGTTCTGCCGGGCGGGGCAATCACGGGAGAGCGTGCGCCGCGCCCTGCAACTGACGACCGCCGACGGGGGCTCCCAGAGCCTGCGCTACGAGGTGGAACTGTCAGCCGAGGAGCGCCGGTGGCATGCGGGGAGCTGCCAGCACATCGGTATCGAGAACGATCTGAGCGGCCACCTGCTGCTCTTCCACGACGTCACCGAACACGTCCGCACCGAGCAGGAGCACGAACGGGACTCGCAGTACCTCAATTACCTGGCCCGCTACAACGCGATGGGCGACATGGCGATGGCCATCGCTCACGAGTTGGCCCAGCCGCTCGCGGCCGCCACCAATTTCATCGCCGGAACGCAGAGCCGCCTCGACGACAGCCGGAGCGGTCACGACGAGGTGAGCTGGGGCCTGGGGGAGGCGCGCAAGCAGATCGACCGGGCCAATCAGATCGTCCGGAGTCTGCGAGAATACGTGACGCAACTCGAGGAGTCACAGCAGATCGTCGATCTCAACGACATCGTCGACGAATGCGCGTATTTCATCGACATCCGGGCGCGGCAGAAGGGGGTTCACGTCGAGTACCTCCGTGCGCACGACACGGTTGCCGTCGTGTGCGAACGTGTGCTCACCGGGCAGGTCATCCTGAACCTGTGTTTCAACGCGATCGACGAGATGGCGGAATGGCCGGCAGCCGACCGCATCGTGACGGTACGCACCGACGTCACCGAGACGGAGGGCGTCGTGAGCGTCGAGGACCACGGCAAGGGGCTCTCGCACATCCCGGACGGCCGAATCTTCGACGGCGCGTTCACCTCGAAGTCCACGGGTCACGGAATCGGGCTCGCACTGAGCCACCGCATCATCACCCGCCAGGGCGGGACGCTCACCGCGCGTGAGAACGATCAACACGGGGCGGTCTTCACGTTCACGTTGCCTGCCGATCCGAACCATTGAGCGGCGGGACCCCGCGCGGGTAAAGGTTTCTTGGATTCCGTTGGGCACGATTCGGTTCTAGCGTGGTGGGAAACACCACCGCGGCCGGAGGTACCCCGTGGACTATTCGCATCATCACCGGACATTCCTGACCTGTTACGCCGACACCCACCGCTACGGGTGGCACCACGTCGACCTCTTCGTGCACGACGAGGACGGCAACGAAGTGAACTGGGTCCACTGGCAGACCCGGGAGGACGGACCGGACGGCGCCGACGCGGCTACCGCGCGCGTCGAGCCGAACCTGAGACGGACCACCGACTGGCAACGCGGAATCAGCGCCGACGGAAGCGAGTACTGGATCGCCGAGGCGGCATGGGCTCAGTGAATCGGCAGATCGGGTAGACGCCGCACAGCCGGTTCGCCGACCGAGGCGAACCGGCTGTTCCGACGTATCGGTACCGGGCTTACGCGACGCTTTCGGCGACGCGCTGGAACACGACCTCTCCACCCAGCACGGTGGAGACGACCTGCATTGCCGGGATGTCGTGTGGGTCGATGGTCTCGAGGTCGCCGTCGAGGATGCACAGATCGGCCACCTTGCCGACCTCGAGGGACCCCTTCCAGTCCTCGGCGAAGTCCTGCCAGGCTGCGTTGATCGTGTACGTGCGGACGGCGTCGGCGAGCCCGATGCACTGGTCGGGCCCGCTCACCGCGCCGCTGGCCTTGCTCTCGCGCAGGATCATCGTCGAGATGCCCTGGCGCCAATCGGGCGGTGTGACCGGTGCATCGGAACTGCTCATCAGGTGGACCCCGGATTCGACGGCGCTGCGATACGGCCATTCGTAGGCGGCTCGTTCGGTCCCGACCACCCCGACCTCCAGGTCGGCGATCGTCCACTTGATCGTCGGGTTCATGTTGACGCCGATGCCGTTGTCGGCCAGGCGCTTCAGGGTGGATTCGCTGATGAAGTCGCCGTGGATCAGGTAGTGTCGGGCATCCTCACGGGGGTGCGCATTCTGCGCGGCGATGATTGCGTCGGCGACGGTGTCGATGGCACGGTCACCGGTGACGTGCACACCGATCTGGTAGCCGGACTCGTGGCCGATGCGGACCATCTCGGTCACCTCGTACACCTGACGCTCGTCGGTGTCGCCGCCGACGCAGAGTGAGCCGCAGCCGCCGCCGACGTACTCCTCGTGCATCCACGCGGTCTTGCTCGGCGGGATGCCGTCGGCGAACACCTTCACCCCGAGCACCCGGAACATCCGCGGATCCACCGATTCCGGAACCTCGATGTCCGCCAGGTTCTGTCCGAAATCCTCAGCCGACCCGGACATTCCGGTGGGCAGGAGGAGAAGGTTGACGCGGGCGCCCAGTTCGCCGCGGCGGGCGAGGTCGGCATACACCGCGAGGCCCTCGGCGCCCATCGCGCCACCGGCGAGGGCCTCGCCGCCGGGGCCGATCGCGGGATCGGTGAAGCTGGTGATGCCCTCGCTCTGCAGAATCGAGATCGCCGAGCGGAGTGCCTCCTCCCGGCGCTCCCGGGTGAGGGCCGGGAGAACACGCTGCACCAGCGCCTGCGCACCCTCCATGACGATGCCGGTCAGCAGGCCGTCCTCACCCACGGGCATGAGGCTGCCCGGCGGCAACGGGGTGGTCTCGTCCACCCCGGCGAGCGTGAGCGCCGCGCTGTTCACCCACGACGTGTGGCGCGAGAAGTCCTGCAGGAAAACGGGATTGTTCGGGGACACCTCGTCGAGGTCCCAGCGGGTCGGCGTCCGACCGGCCTCGGCGAGACACTCGTCGAGATACCCGTCATCCCAGCCGGTTCCGATGATCCACTCGCCGTCCTCGGCCGCGGCGGCGGCCTCCCGCACGAGTTCACGGACGTCCGCGATCGACCGGACAGCCGGGAACGACACGTCCAGCGACAGCGGCGGAGTGTCGAGCCCGTAGGCGATGGCGTGCAGATGCGAATCGTTGATTCCCGGGAGGACGGTCTTCCCGCCGAGGTCCGTGACCACGGTGTCCGGTCCGATCAGGGTTTCGATCTCGGCGTCACTGCCCACCGCCTGGACCAGTCCGTCACGCACCGCCAGTGCGGTGGCGATCGTGAAGTCGTCGTCGACGGTGAAGACCTTGCCGTGGATGTAGACGGTATCGGCGTAACTCATCGGTTCCTCCAGGTTGCGGTCGGGGAGTGGGATCAGACGGCCATCGGTGCCATTCCCAGGATCATCAGTGCGGATCCCGCTGCCGCGGTGGTGACGCCGGAGCGGCGTTCGCGGGGCGGGGTGGAGCGAAAGAGGTGTAGTGCGATCAGGGCCCAGCAGACGAGGATGGCGACGGGCAGCCAGCCTGTCGACAGTTCGGCGCCTCCGTGATGGTGGCCCTGGGGCACCGACGCCGAGGGTGCCGGCATCGGCGCCGTCGGGGCGAGCAGCAGCAGCACTCCCATGGCCGTGAGATCCACCGCGCAGGGAATGGCGGTCCGGCGGTGCATCGTCTCACCGGTGACGAACAGGGCGAGGGCGACGAGGACTGCGCCCTCAAGGAGATGAATCCATTCGGGCACACCGGGAATCATCATGGTCACCATGGACGCCGCCATCGCGCCGTGCGCGATCCGAACCCTGCAGTCCGTGCCGTGGGACCGCCACATCGGCATGACGGCCCCGACGGCTCCGACGACCATCGCCGCGTGCACGGCCGGGATCTCGAACATTCTCGGGCTCAGATCGTGGGGGTGAGTTCGCGATGCTGCTCGACGTCCGCCCGGCTCTGCCGGGTGAACCGGGCGACGACCAGTCCGGCCACGAAGAACAGGGCGATCACTGCCAGCAGGATGTTCGCGAGCAGTTCCGACCCGCCGATCAGCGTGGTGAAGTTGTCAAGCACCAACCCGGTGACGGCCACCAGGCCCACGCAACCGAGTACCGGGGCGATGCGGGTGTGCCAGAGCCGGGTATCGAGCCGGGTGCGGGCGAAGAAGACGATGATCGCGACGCTGGTGAGCACCATCAGCACCAGGATGCTCACGGTGGCCAGACCCGCCATCCAGGTGAACAGTTCCAGCACCGGATCCGCGCCGACTACTGCGAACACTCCCACGACCACCACCGCGGAGACCGTCTGGGCGATCGAGCCGATGTGTGGGGAACCGTGTTTGGTGTGGGTGCGGGACAGGGCTCGCGGCGCCGCGCCCTTGCGGGCCAGGGCGAACACGTATCGGGAGATGGCGTTGTGGAAGGCCAGCAGCGCGGCGAACAGGCTCGTGACGAGCATGATGGCCATGACGTCGGCGGCGGGACCGCCGAGGAAGTGCGCGGCCGCCGCGAACGTCAGCCCGGCGGGGTCCTCGGCTGCGGCTGCGGCCACGTTGTCGCTGCCGAACGCGAGGACGACGGCCCAGCTGGCGAGGGCGTAGACGAGTCCGATGACGATGACGGCGGCGTACGTCGCGATCGGGATCGTGCGCCGGGGGTTGCGGGCCTCCTCACCGTAGATCGCGGTCGCCTCGAATCCGATGAACGACGCGATCGCGAACATCAGTGCGACGCCTGGGGATCCGCTGAAGAACGACGTCGGGGTGAACGACGCGAAGTCGATGCCGGCGGCGCCGCCCTTCGCGAGCACGCCGAACGACAGCGCAAGGATGATGCCGATCTCGAGCACGAGGAGAACCCCGAGGACCTTCGCGCCGAGGTCGATGCTGCGATAGCCGAGCACGGCCACGAGCGCGATGAGCACCAGTGCCCAAAACCACCACGGCAGGTCGGGTCCGCCGTACTGGACCACGAGGCCCTGAATCGTCGCGGCGGCCAGACCGTACACGGCGGCCTGAATGGCGGTGTAGGTCAGCAGAGCGAGGCCGGCCGCGCCGAGCCCGCAGGACTCGCCCAGCCCCTTGGCGACGTAGGCGTAGAAGGCGCCGGTGTCGACCATGTGGCTGCTCATGGCCGCGTATCCGACGCTGAAGACGAGCAGGACCAGTGCGGCGATGAGATAGGCGGTCGGGGCGCCCGCACCGTTGCCGATCGCGATCATGACGGGCAGAGCGCCGCCGATCGCGGTCAGCGGTGCGGCCGCGGCGATGACGAGGAAGACGATCCCGACGACGCCGATGGATCCGCGTAACGTGCCGGCTCCCGAACCCGTGGTGGTGTCAGACATCTGTTCCCCCGTCCGCGTGGCAGCTGCCGCCTCCGGTCGCGCAGTGCTTCGACGTCGTGCGGGGAACGTCGAGAGCGGGGTTGCGGTCGAAGAAGCCGTTGGGCTTCAACGTGAATCCGGTGTAGTCGACGGGCATGATCGGCCAGTCTTCGGGTCGCGGGAAGTGCGTGAGGCCGAACGTGTGCCAGACGACGACGTCTTCGTTCTCCAGATCCCGATCGCCGGCCACGAAGCTGGGCAGTCCGGCGCCACCCGCGTGCTGGTTCACGAAATCCCCTGCCGCGTAACGCTCCTTCTCGTCGAACTGGGTGACCCACAGGTGCTTGGTGGCGAACGTCGCCCGCGCCGCGATCGAGGAGTCGTCGTCGGCCAGCAGGATCGGCTGACCCTCCGGGTGGAGTGCGTACGCCACCGGCTTGCCCAGACGGTTCAGCTTGTTCGGGTTGCTGATGTGCCACACGCGTCCGACGCTGTTGTCCGCGAGGCGCTGCGCCTCGGATTCCTTCGTCAGCGGCGTGCGCTCGAGGGTGAACGCGTTTCCGTGCAGGTTCCCGGGGCCCATCTTCACCCGCTTGGTCTGCACCTCCTCGACGGAGTTGCGGGCGCCGTCGATCATCATGTCGAGGCGGGCGCTGAACAAGTGCTGGTGGTACGGGGCGCCGAGGCCGGGGGCGATCTCCGAGGCATACGGGTAGTCGCCGCCCGGATGACCCGACGTGAAGACGATGCCGGTGGCCTTGACCTCGAATTCGATGGTGCCGTCGAGGTACAGGTACCAGAAGAAGCCGTAGTCGTAGTTGCCGATGGTGGTGAAGAAGGAGATGACGAGACGGCGCTGGCGGCGGGTCTCGGCGGAGCCGGCCCACAGGTCGGTGTGCTTCCACAGCACGCCGAAGTCCTCCTCGTGCATGCACACGGCGTTCTTCAGCGTCTTGGGGGTGCCGAACTCGTCGGCGATGACGGCGTCGAAGTAGGTGATGTCGCCGACGCAGTCGCAGCCGAGTTCGAGGGCGTTCGCGTAGCGGCCCACCATGTACTCGCCGGTGTCGAAGTAGTTCTGCCACGACCGGACCGGCGAGGGATCGCCGTAGGGCACCACCATCTCGGCGATGGACGCGCGGTGGATGATCGGGCGGACCCGGTCACCGTCGGCGAATCCGAGCTGATGGAGGACGAGACCCTCGCGGGCGTCGAAACCGACGCGGAACGACCACTTCTCCCAGTCGACGCGGTTGCCGTCGACGACGAAGCTGGGGCCCTCGGGCTGGGTGATCTCGATGGGCTTCTGGGTGGTGCGCAGGGGGCCGGTGACGGCGAGGTCGTCGAAGTTGCCCGATTCCTCGGGGACCGGGACGGCGCCGAGGTCGAGAACATCGGTGACGGTCCGGTTCATGACGTCGACGAATCCGACGAGGCCGTCGATCGGGTGGGCCCAGGCATGGTCCTTCGGGTGGTCCTGGCGGAACGCGAGCCCCCGGAGGATCCGTGTGCCCGTCTCGCCGGGGTAGTCGAAGACACCCGCGGAGAGGGGAGCGACCCGGACGTCGGCGACGTCGAGTCCGCGGGCGGCGAGCGCGGCGAGCCAGCGTTCGTCGGCGGCCAGTACCTGCTCGACGAGTTCGAACTCCTCGTCCAGGACGGGCATCTGACCGTCACGGGCGGCGTCGAGGGTCACCGAGCTGATCACCGACCGCTGGGTCACGGACACCACGACGTCCACCGCATTCGGCGACGAGATGTCGTGCAGCAGAACGCGGAATCGGCGATCGGTCTCCGGGGCCTCCGCCGTGTACAGCGTCGACTTGTCCGGTTCCTCGAGGCCGACGTAGACGAATCTCGTCTGCTCGGTCAGCGCGTCGGCGGCCTCGAGGATCTCGCGGAGGGAGGCGATTTCTTCGACGGTCGGCAGCGACAGCGGGTGGTCGATACGCGCAGGGGAAAGGGTGGGCATGTCGCGATCCTTTGGTTCTACGGGTGTTGAAATAAAAGCTTAGTGACGTACGTTACAGCCGAGGTGCCCTCGTGTAAACAGTGAGTTTCGCGCCCGATCATACTGATCGTTCGGTCAATGATGCCGAGCTAACAGATTCCGGGGCAACGTTTTTGGTCGAGCCGCGGCCGGCTCAGAGCGCGGCGACGAACTGCTCGAGCATCTCCAGCTGACGTGCCGCCGACGTTTCGCCCGGCGTGAGGACACCCAGAATCTGCATGCCCATCATCATGTTCAGTAGTTGCTCGACCACGATGCTGACGTCGATGTCGCCAACGGTGCCCTCCTCGCGCGCCTGCTCCAGGAAGACGGCCATCTGCTCGCGCCAATTGTCCATCGTCCGGCGGTTGGTCGCGGCCATCTGCTCGTCGTACATGGCCCGGGGCCACAGCGAGGCGGCGATCCGCGCCTCGAGGAGTTGCTCCTCGTTGATCGGCATCACTTCGCGGCACAGGATGCGCAGCGCGTCGAGCCCGGTCGCGTCGCCGAGCGCCTCGGTGATCCGGCGGTCGGTGGCCTCGGAGATGTGCTCGTACGACGTCCGGAGGATCTCGTCCTTGCCGGCGAAGTAGTGACTCAGGGCGCCGTTGGTGTAGCCGGCCTCGGTGGCGATGTCGCGCATGTTGGCGGCGTCGATACCGCGGGCGGCGATCAGCCGCCAGGCGGCGGCGGTGATGCTTCGCCGACGTTCGTCGTGATCCACGAGCTTAGGCACGACGCGTACCTGCCCCACCAGCGATCATGCGACCACGGTATCAATGAGCTCCGCCGAGATTGAGAACGACCACTCCCGAGACGACGAGACCGGCGGCGATCGCGGCAATCAGGAACACGTACGGCATGGGACAGGGAGCCATGACGGGAGCGGAGATGCGTGCAGCGCCCCACCGCTCCCGTCTGTGCCGATCTACGAGTACATGATGACGCCGCGGACGTTCTCGGCCTTCCGCATCGCCTCGTAGCCGTCGTTGATCCGATCGAGTGTGTATGTCCTCGTGATTATCTCGTCGAGCTTCAGCTGACCCTCCATGTACAGGCGGAGCAGATGAGGGATGTCGAACCGGATGTTCGCGTTGCCGAACCACGCGCCTTTGAGGGTCTTGCGCATCGCCGTCAGATCGAACAGGTTCAGGTCGACGTCGTTCTGCGTGACGTCGCCGACCGACACGTGGACGCAGGTGCCGCCCTTGGCCACCAGGCTCATCGCCGGGGCGATGATGCGGCCACTCGCATTTGCGACGGTGATGAGCACCTTGTCGGCGAGCTGGCCCCACGTCAGGTCCTGGAGGAGGGGGAGCGCCTCGTCGATGCTCGCCGCGGTGTGGGTCGCGCCGAAGATCTTGGCCTGCTCCCGCTTGAATTCCGACGGGTCGACGACCACGACGTGCCGCGCCCCGGCGAGCGCTGCGCCCTGGACCGCCCCGCACCCGACGCCGCCCATGCCGATCACGACGACGGTCTCACCGGCCTGGACGCCGGCCGCGTACACCGACGACCCCCAGCCGGTGGTGACGCCGCAGCCGACCAGCGCCGCCTTGTCGAGGGGAATGTCTTTCGTGATCTTGACGCACGACGCCTCGTTGACCACCGTGTACGGCGAGAACGTCCCGATCAGGCACTGGATGGCGGCGTCCTTGCCGCGAACGTGATGCCGCGCCGTGCCGTCCGAGATCTGCCAGCCCTCGAGCAGGTGGGCTCCCAGGTCGCAGATGCTGGATTGGCCCGTCGCGCACTGCCGGCACCGGCCGCACGCAGGGATGAACCCGAGGGCGACGTGATCGCCCTTCTCGACGCTGGTGACCCCCGGCCCGACCTCGAGCACGACACCGGCGCCCTCGTGGCCGCCGATGAACGGGTAGTACTCGAGCGGCAGGCTGCCGTCCCGGACGTGCTCGTCCGAATGGCACATCCCCGACGCCGCCAACTGCAGAAGCACTTCTCCGTGCTTCGGCGGGTCGAGTTCCAGTTCTTCGATCTGCCACGGCTGACCGGGCTCCCACAGCACTGCTGCCTGGGTCTTCATAAGTCCTGCTCCTGTCCGACGACGTCGATGCGGTGGGGTCAGAGGATGATCGTGACGACCTTCTCCTCGGTGTTGGCTTCGATTCCGGCCCAGCCGAGTTCGCGGCCGGTGCCGCTGGTCTTCATGCCGCCCCAGGGCAGGGCGGGGTCGATGGGTGCCCAGCCGTTGACCGCGACCGCTCCGGCGCGGACCTTGCCGGCGAGGGTGTGGGCGTGGGACACGTCGCGCGTCCAGATAGAGGCGGCGAGCCCGTAATCGGTGGCGTTGGCGATCGCGATCGCCTCGTCGGTGGTGTCGAACGCGATGACGGTGCCGACGGGGCCGAAGATCTCCTCCCGCGCGATCTTCATGTCGTTGTTCGCGTCCGCGAAGATGGTCGGCTGGACGAAGAACCCGTCCCCGTCCGGACGGCCACCGCCGGCGGCGACCCGTGCGCCTTCGCTGCGTCCGGCCTCGATGTAGCCGAGGACGGTGTCACGCTGCTTCGCGTTCACCAGGGCGCCCATCGTGGTGGCCGGATCGAACGGGTCGCCGAGGACCTGCGCGGCAGCGGCGGCGGCGAGACCGTCGACCACCTGCGAGTACAGCGAGCGGTGCACCAGGATGCGGGTGCCGGCGGCGCAGACCTCGCCCTGGTTGAAGAACAGTCCCATCGCGGTGCCGTTGATGGCGGCCTCGAGGTCGGCATCGGGGAGGATGATCTGCGGGGACTTGCCGCCGAGTTCGAGGGTGGTGCGCTTGAACGTGTCGGCGGCGCGCTTGGCGATGATCCGGCCGATGCGGGGGCTGCCGGTGAAGCTGATCTTGTCGACGCCGGGGTGGCCGGCGAGTGCGTCGCCCGCGACCTCGCCGAGCCCGGGCACGATGTTGACGGTGCCTGCGGGCAGTCCGGCCTCTTCCAGCAGCGTCGCGAGGTGCAGGATCGACAGCGGTGCGTCCTCCGGTGGCTTGACCACTAGGGTGTTCCCGGCAGCGAGCGCGGGGGCGATCTTCCATGCCGAGATCATCAGCGGGGTGTTCCACGGGACGATCGCGCCGATCACGCCGACCGGTTCGCGGACGGTGTACGAGTGGGTGGGCCGGCCGAAGTAGCCGGCGGTCGGGATGGACTGGCCGGTGATCTTGTCGGCCCAGCCGGCGAAGTGCCGGAACGTGCCGGCGGCCATCGGGATGTCGAGCATGGTGGGCTGGCCGACGGGCTTGCCGACGTCGAGGGCCTCGAGCCGGGCCAGGATCTCGCCGTCGCGTTCGATGAGATCGGCGACCTTGTTCAGGATTCGTCCGCGGGCGGCGCCGGGCAGTGAACCCCATTCACCGTTCAGCTGCGTGCGGGCGGCCCGGACCGCGTCGTCGATGTCCTGGGCGGTGCCGGACGCGATCTGGGCGAGGGGGCGACCGGTGGCCGGGTTCAGATCCGTGAACTTCCCGCCGTCCGACGCCGCGCGCCACTGCCCGCCGATGAACAACTCGGTTGCGGTTCCATCAGGAAGTCTTGTGGCACTGACGTTCTCGTGTACTGCGGTCATAGCGTCAACTCTCCCGGTGGTGTTGTGATGGCTGTCACAAGCATGCGGGCGCGGGCGCGGCGTCGTCTTGCACGCATGCGCATGGTTGTTGCTCGTATGCGCACCGATTCACCGTCCGGCGTAGTGAGTCGCCGTTTCCTGACAGTAAACGGCGCTGCTACGATGCGGACGTGACCACTCGACCCGAGACCGAGGTCCACCGCGACACGGGAGACCCAGCGCCCGTCGAGCGTGAGGTGCCGTCCGATACGCCGACCGGGCCCGATCTCGAGAAGGTGATCGCCAGGCAGGTGCGGTCGCTTCGTAAAGCCAGTGGACTCTCCGTGGGGGACATGGCGGCCAAAGTCGGAATCTCGAAGGCCATGCTGTCGAAGATCGAGAACTCGCAGACCTCGTGCAGTCTGTCGACGCTGGCGCGTCTGGCGACCGGACTCGACGTGCCCGTGACCTCCCTGTTCCGGGGTGCCGACACCGCACGCGACGCCGTGTACGTCGAGGCGGGCCACGGTGCGGTCATCGTCGGGCGAGGCACCCGGGTGGGGCACCACTACGAACTTCTCGGCGCACTGCGCGGGCAGCACAAGCGACTCGAGCCGGTTCTGGTCACGCTCACCGACTCCAGCGAGACGTTTCCGCTGTTCCAGCACGCCGGCACCGAGCTGCTCTACATGCTCGAAGGTGTCATGGTCTACGGGCACGGTGAAGCCGAGTACACGCTGCGGCCGGGGGATTCGCTGCTGCTCGACGGTGAAGGTCTGCACGGGCCCAACGATCTCGTGCGGTTGCCCATCCGGTTCCTCGCCGTCACGGCGTACCCGGACCATCACGAGGACTGACGGCAGAATCGGGATTTCGACCTTCCTTCGCCCCCGCGCCGGCGCGTAGAGTGGCAGATGGTTCGAAAGGTTGTGGTTACCGTGATATCGACAGTTCAGATAGCGTCCGAAGAGAAGGCCGCGCTGCCCTTCGACCGCCTCGAGCCGGTTCACCTGGCCACCGCGGGCACGATCGGTCTCTACTATTTCGACTACGGGACCGATGCGCGGATGAACCCGAACGATCCCGGCGATTTCTACGTCGTTCAGATCCCTCTGTCGGGTACGGCCCGAATCACCTCTGGCGCAGAGGAGTTCGATTCGACGATGTCGGTCGCGTCGATTCTGCAGCCGGGCCGCCCGGCAACCATGCAGTGGCACGAAGGGCAGACTCAGCTGATCATCCGACTCGCGCGCCAAAGCCTCGAGGAGCACTTGCAGGAGATTCTCGGCAGCCCACTCGTCGAACCACTGCGATTCGAGCCGCAGATGGAACTCGGAAGACCCGCGATCCGTGGGTGGCGTGAGGCGGTCGAACTACTGGAGCACGAAGTGACGAATCATGCCTCGATTACTGCCGATTCGGCCGCCATGCAGGAATTCGACCTGATCGTGCTGAGTCAGTTCCTTTCGGCCCAGCCGAACAACTACAGCGCGAGGCTTCGGGGTCTGGTTCAGAGCCTGACCTAGCTGGGACACAGGCAGTGGCCCTGCCCCCGCAGCATTCCGCGGGGCTGGGCCACTGTCTGTGTCGGACGCTGGATCAGGCCTTCGCGGGGTCCGCTGCCCTGGTCGTGATCGCTTCTGCACCGAGCACCGCGTCGGTGCCGTGCTTCGAGGCGCCGGTCAGGCCGACGGCGTCGAGCACGTAGGCCGTCTCGCCGTGGACGGAGACGTCGAGACCGTCGTATTCGCTTTCCTGGTCCGCGCGGATGCCCATGAATTTCTTCAGTGCGAGGACGATCACCAGCGTGACCGCGAAGGAGTACGCGAGAACGGCTGCCACGGCAACACATTGGCGCCACAGCACGTCGATGCCACCGCCGTAGAAGAGTCCCGTCGCGCCGCTGGGAGCGGCCGGATCCGCGAGGAAACCGATCAGAACGGTACCGAGGATGCCGCCGACAAGGTGCACGCCGACGACGTCGAGTGCGTCGTCGTAGCCGAGCCGGTACTTCCAGGAGACCGCGAAGCAGCAAACCGCGCCGGCCGCGCCTCCCACGACCAGCGCGCCGAGGGGTGAGACGGCGCCACAGGCCGGCGTGATGGCGACCAGCGCCGCGATCAGACCCGACGCGGCGCCCAGCGACGTGGCGTGGCCTTCGCGCAGTTTCTCGACGACGAGCCAGGCGCAGATGCCGGCGCACGACGCGGCGACCGTGTTGAGGATGACGACGGACGCACTGTTTCCGGCGGAGAGGGCCGAGCCTCCGTTGAACCCGAACCAACCGAAGAACAGGATTCCTGCGCCGAGCATGGTCAGGGGAAGGCTGTGCGGGCGCGGCGAGACGGGGAACGTCTTGCGGGCCCCGAGGACCAGGACGACCGCGAGAGCGGCAACGCCGGCATTGATGTGCACGGCCGTGCCGCCGGCGAAGTCGACGGCGCCGAGGGTGTTGGCGATCCATCCACCGATCACCGATCCGTCCTCGGAGTCGAATGCGAACACCCAGTGTGCGATCGGGAAGTAGACGAACGTGGCCCACAGCCCGGCGAACACCATCCAGGCACCGAACTTCATCCGGTCGGCCAGCGCTCCGGAGATGAGCGCGACGGTGATGCCGGCGAACAACAGCTGGAATCCGGAGACCAGGGCGGGCGGCAGTCCGGGTTCGGCGGGGGCCTCCAGTAATGAACTGGAGCCGAAGTACTCGAGGGGGTCGCCCAGGATGCCGAGACCGCCGAGGGAGTTACCCAGCACGGCGGAGTAGCCGAACACGATCCACAGCACGCCGACGACGGCGAACGCGCCGAACGTCATCATGGCCATGTTGAGGGTGTTGCGCACGCTGACCATTCCGCCGTAGAACATGGCCAGGCCCGGCACCATGAGGCTCACTGCCGTGAAGGCCGCAAGAATCCAGGCGGTGTCGGCCGCAGCGACTGCTTCGTTCATAGTCGTCCACCTTGATCGAGGATGGCGCGACACTTGTCGTGTCCGCCTTTGGGAATCAATGTCTAGTGTCAGTGAACCAAAGCGGAGATTGCGGAAATGGTTCGCCGCGTGACAACTGCGTAACGGAATTCGGCGTGCGCCTGCGTGCTGGTGTGCGAAACAAAGTATCTTGACAGTGAACTCTCTAGGTGAGGAGAAAGCGTGACCACAGTTCGCGAGGCCCGCATCGTCCGTCACGCGGATCGCCGGACCACCCCGTGGGCCAACGGCGCGGGCACCACAGCGGAGATCGCCGCCGGTGTCGCGTCCCGGTGGCGATTCAGCGTCGCGACGCTCGAGGCGGGTTCGACCTTCTTCTCGCCGTTTCCCGGGGTGGATCGGATATTCACGGTGATCGGCGACCATCCCGTGTCACTCGACTTCGGCGGCGGCCCCACCCTGATTCCGCGCCTGAATCCGACGGCCTTCGCCGGTGAGCGCGGCCCCGACTGCGTGGCGGAAGGGCCGACCGAGGCGTTCAACGTCATGGTCCACAGGACCACCACCGCGGCCTCCGTGAACATCGTCGACATCGGAGCGGCGCAGGACGTGACCGCCGACGGAGGGCTGGCCGCTCTCGCCCTGGTCCTCGGTGGGCGGCTGACGACGGACCTCGGTCTCGTCGAGCCGGGCGACTGCCTCCTCGTCGAGCGGGGGTCGGTGCGCGTCTCCGGACCGGCGTCGGTCGTGGTGGCGGAGATCCTCGACCGCACGTGAGTGGCAGAGCGTGCCGGGGCACACTTTGCCACTCACGTGAAGGGACTACCGCGCGGTCGACAGGATCCGGCGTAGGCGCTCGATTGCACGCTCCGTCGCGGGACGGTCCTTCGCGACGAGCTGGTGCATGATGAATCCCTCGATCGCCGAGTACACCAGCAGGGTCAGGTCTTCGTCGGCGGTGATGCCCAGCCGGGTCAGTGCCTGGGACGTCGCCTCGATGTACGTGGCGTACAGCAGTTTCACGTGCGGGTCGAGGCGTGGCGTGCGCCGGGACTCGAGCATCAACTCGTACTGGAAGACCTGGAGGTCGGGATCGCGGGCGACGAGATCGGTGAGGTGTTCGACGAATTGGTCGAGCGACGATCCGGCGGCGATGTCGGCGAAGACGCTCGCGCTCTTGTCCAGTGCGTAACGGAGTGCGGCGTCGACGAGGGCGTCCGTCGATCTGACACTGTGCAGGACTGCCTCGTCCGAAACGCCGGCCTCACGGGCGACGGCCTCGGTCGTCAGACCGCGCAGGCCGTCGCGGGCGATCACGGAGACCGTCGCGAGAACGAGGTCGAGAGCCGGATCGGTCTGGGGTGCCGGCCTTCGCGGCCGCCCGTCGGCCAGCGTCACGGTACGACGTTCCCATGGGTCAGCAGCCATCTCATGCCGGGTTCCCGGGTGCGGCTGATGCCCTTGTATTCGGCCATGTCCACCGGGAGGTCCTCGAGTACCCGGTACAGCCGATCGCCCCACTCCGGAACGGATGCGACGTCCCGGAACGACAGCAGATACGTCCGGATCAGGAACATGACGGTGCCGGAGTGCGCGAGCCGGATCAGATGCTGCACTTCGGTTCTCAGGAACAAGCGGTCCCCGACCTCGTCCAGCGGACCGTCGGCGAGGGTGCGCCGGTCCTTTCCCCACCGGGGATAGGTCTCGGTCGAGGTGTCGAGTTTGCCGTCCACGGTCAACGACCAGTTGGTGCGCCGGTAGCTCTGGCCGGGCTCGAGCCGCATCAGGAAGTTGTGTGCGCGGGTGATGATCTTCTCGCTGTGAATTCGCGGGACGGGGCCGTGAATTTCGAGAAAGCTCATGCCCACGTCGAATCCGAAGGACCAGTCCGCCGCGAACGTCACCAGTCCGGCGTCGCCCCACAATTCGCCCTCACGCTGGTCGAGCAGCACGACGTCTTCCTGGATCTGGCCGCAGATGTATACCAGCGGCGGCGCCGGCAACGTGGCGGGGTCGCCGAACACGAAGCTGTGCTCGATCCCGAGTAGGTCGTTCTTCCAGAACCAGGTGTCGCCGCGCCGTTCGAGGGTCATGGTGCCGGGGTATTCGTCGGCGAGGGTGCGCATCAGTGTGAGCATCGCGTCCCATGCGGCGGGAACCATGTGGGGCAGGCACTGGTGCCGCGACGGATCCTCGGCCAGGATCCGTTCGCGCTCGGCCAGCTCGCGTTGGTAGTCGGCGTCGATGGCGATGCGGGTGGCGCCCCAACTGCCGGCGAGGGTGTCGGTCGAGTGTCCGGCCGGTTCGACGTTGGTGCTGTAGCGGTACTGGTCTCCAGGGAAGGGGAACGGGAAGCGCGCGATGTGGTCGGCGCGCGAGTCGGTGGTTGTCACAGATCCAGCTCCAATCGGTCTCCTGCGGAACGTGATACGCACGGCATGATCGAATCTCCGGAGGCCTTCTCCTCCTCGGTGAGGAAGAGGTCGCGGTGTTCGATCTCACCGCCGCGAACCGACAGCCGGCATTCGCCGCACACACCCTGCCGGCAGAGGTTCGGAACGTTGATTCCCTTGTCCAGCAACGCTTCGAGGAGACTGGTTCCCGAGGGCACGGGCACGATCATTCCGGTGCGCCCGAGCGTGGCGGCAAAGGGCGCCCCCTCGGGGAGCGGGCCCGCCCCGAATGCCTCCGAGTGCACGCGCCCCGGCGGCCAGCCGCAGTCGCGGGCCCACTCGGCCACCGCCGCGATCATCGGCGCGGGACCGCACGTGTAGACGTGGGTACCGAGTGGCTGGTCCGCCAGCTTCGGGATAAGGCGGTCTGCGAGTTCTCCGGGTGTGGAGACCGTGATCATCCGGTCACCGCACAGCGCCGCCAACTCGTCGGCGTGCGCTCCCGACTGGTCGCGGAAAGAGTAGATCACTTCGAACGAACGACCCCACTCGAGCGCGGCCCGGACGTGCGACAGGATCGGTGTGACGCCGATTCCACCCGCGACCAGCAGGTGGTGCCGAGTATTGAGCACGGGCGCGAACGCACTCCGCGGAAGGCTCACACGGATGCGCTGATCCGGCTGGAGGTCGTGGACCCAGCGCGAACCCCCGTGGCCGTTTTCGTCGAGCCGGACCGAGATCGCGTAGTGGTCCGGCTCGATCGAGGGGCCGGTGAGCGAGTAGGAATTATGCCGACCCTCGGCCCAGGTGACGGCGATGTGGCTGCCCGGGGTGAACGACGGCAGGGTGCGGCCTGCCGGGTCCGCGAGGACGACGTGACGGATGCCCGGGCACAGCAGCCGTGCCTCGCGCACTGTCAGAGTGAGCCCTCCGGTGATGCTCTCGCCCGCAACTGTTTCGAGGGCCGTGGTCATGGCAGTTCCTCCGAGTCGGCTCGATATCCCAGGTAGGCGCTGTGGCGTCGGGAGTAGTGGTAGTAGACGGTGAGTTCGGCGGAACAACCGGCGCACGGTGTCCGGCCGCCGATGGCGACCGGCACCGAGGGCGACGTGGTGTGGCAGTGCGCGCAGAACACGTCGCGCACCGGGGCGTCGGGGTCGATGATCGCGGCGATCTCGGCGGGCAACGCGCCCGCGGAGATCAGCCGGGCACGCACCGCCCCCACCATGCGCTCGGGGCCCGCCACGACGAACCGCCACCCGATGCGCGCCTCGGACAGCAGTTCGCCGAGCCCGCCGAACCCGGATCCGGCCCCGTCGTCCATGATCACCGTGCGAGTGGGAACGGGCGCCACGCGCTCGGACAGCTCGCGGATGACCTGCGCGCCGATCGAGCGCTCCGAGACCAGTACGTAGCGGGTGACGAGAGCGCCCGCTGCGAGGTCGTCGACGGCCGAGTAGTCGGATCGCCACCGTGGGACGCTGGTCGACCTCATCGATACCGCCATCGCGGATCAGGGAGCGAAGGAACGGTGGCCGACGAAGTAGGCCAGTGCGCGGTCGGGGGTGGTGAAGCGGATACGCGAGCCCCTGGGGAAGAAGATCGCATCCTTCGCCTTCGCCACCTCGACCTGGCCGGTGTCGAGGTTCTCGAGGGTGAACTCCCCTTCGAGGACGACCTTCATCTCGTCGTAGGCGTAGTAGTAGTCGAGCGGGGCGTCGGTGCGCTGGAGTTCGAAGTAGCCGGCCGACATCTCCGAGCCGTCCGGGTTGGCGAAGACGTCGTCGATGTATCCCTTCGTGCCCGGGTACTCCGAGACCGGCATCTGAGGCAGGTTCTCGTGGAATCCAGCGGTGACGCGGAACGGGACGGCGGTGGGCTTGTCGGTCGTGGTCATGGGTTCTCCCTGAAGGTGTGGTGAGTTGGGTCCGCGAACTCCTCTGTATGAAACGAGGAGTAGCAACAGGAAACCACACGACGTATTTCGATGACGTAAATCAATCGGACAGAGCCGGAAACGTGCAGATCAGAGCGAGGATATTTATTGAGATAGCTTGTGAACGCCATAATTTGGTGATGCACCAACAACGTTGCCGTAACACGATCGACATAGTGGAGCTGTTTCATAGTGAACAACCGCGATTCATGACATGAAACGAACCGTTACCCATGCCGACAGCGCCCGATCATCCGGCCGAATGAAGGAAGCAACGTGACACAGACAGCAAAGTTCGTGATCGTCGGTGGGGGACTCGAAGGTCTCGCCATCGCGTGGTCGCTCGCGGACCGCGGAGAGACCGATGTCCTGGTCCTCGAGCGTGACACCCTGTGCTCGGGCATGACCGGCAAGTCCAGTGGCGTGGTCCGGTGCCACTACGGGACGCCGTCGCTGGCGGCGATGTCGTGGTACGGCGTCGACATCTTCACCAGGGCCACCGAGATCTTCGGCGACGACATGGCATTCCGCCAGTGCGGATACGTGGTCGGCGTCGGTGAGAACAACATCGACCCGCTGAAGGCGAACGTCGCGATGATGCAGGGCCTCGGTATCGACGTCGACTACATCGGCCACGACAAGATGGCCGAACTGTGGCCGGGGCTGCATCTCGACGACTTCGCCGCCTTCGCGTACGAGCCCCTCGGTGGCCGCGGTGAGGCGTACATGGCTGGCATGGCGTTCGGTGCCTCGGCCCGCAAGCTGGGCGTCACGATCCGCCAGAGCACGCCGGTGGCGTCGCTGCTGCAGAACGCGGACGGCCGCGTCTACGGGCTGACCCTGGAGAACGGCGACGAGGTGCACGCCGAGCACGTGATCCTCGCGACCGGACCCTGGGCGCCCGAACTCGGTGCCGGTGTCGGTGTCGACATCCCGGTGAAAGCGCAACGGGCGCAACTCGTCCTGATCGACCAGGGAGTTCCCACCCCGGAGGTGCCGGTGCTGTCGGACCTCGCCGGACTGCAATACATCTGCCGCGAGCCCAACGGCGAACTGCTCGTCGGCAACAGCGACCACGCCGCCCCCGAATACATCGACCCCGACAAGTACAGCAACCGCGCGGACGACAGCACCATCGAGAAGAACATCGGCAAGCTCGGGAACCGTCTGCCCGACATGCCCGATCCGCGGATCACCTCGAGCTACGTCGGCGCGTACGACGTCACTCCCGACTACAACCCGATCATCGGACCCGCACCGGTCGACGGACTGTTCCTGGCCACCGGGTTCTCCGGTCACGGTTTCAAGATCTCGCCGGCGGTCGGCCGCCTCGTCGCCGACATGCTCCTCGACGACGGCACGACCACCCTCCCGAACGTCGAGCCGTCCGACTTCCGCTACTCACGCTTCGAGGAGGACGACCTCCTCTTCAGCCTGCACCCCTATGAGGGCGCCGGCGAGATGCGCTGACCCACAGACCCCCTCACTCGAAGACCACCAGTTCAGGAGCTACCCATGGCTGTCGACACTGCTGACGCGTTCACCGCGCAGAACATCGTGACATCCCCGCCGCAAACCTTGTCCGAGGTGGCCCGGGCCACCGGAACCACCTTCATCCTCGCCCTGTTCGTCACGCTGTCGGGCAAGCCGTGCGCGAAACTCGTCCCGATCGAGGCCGTCGAGCAGCTGCAGAACGACGGCGTCGGCTTCGCCGGCTACGCGGCGGGACACATGGGTCAGGAGCCCAAGGATTCCGATCTCGTTGCCGTACCGGATGTCTCGTCGTTCACGCCGATCCCGTTCGTCAAGCCCGGACTGGCGATCGTGCACTGCGACCCGCACGTGGAGGGTAAACCCTGGCCGTATGCGCCGCGGGTGATCCTGAAGGAGACGCTGAAGAAGGCGTCCGATCTCGGACTGTCCGTCAACGTCGGCGCGGAGATCGAATACTTCCTCGTCCACCGCACCGGAGACGGGCAACTCACCACCGCGGACACCGCCGACGTCAGCCGGCAGCCGTGTTACGACGCCCGCGACGTCACCCGGATGTACGACCATCTGACCGAGGTGTCCGCGGCCATGAACACGCTCGGCTGGGGTAACTACGCCAACGACCACGAGGACGGCAACGGGCAGTTCGAGCAGAACTTCGACTACGCCGACGCCATGACCACCGCCGACCGGGTGATCACCGCCCGGTACCTGCTGTCGGTGATCGCCGAGAAGCGCGGCATGAAGGCCACGTTCATGCCCAAACCCTTCTCCGACCGCACCGGGTCCGGCATGCACCTGCACCTGTCGCTGTGGAACGAGGGCGGTTCGGTGTTCCCGGACGGCGACGACCCCAAGGGGCTGGGGCTGTCGCCGACCGCGTACGCGTTCATCGCGGGAATTCTCGAGCACGCCTGCGCGTTGCAGGGCGTCATCGCCCCGACCGTCAACTCCTACAAGCGAACCGGTGCCACTTCGACGAGCAGTGGTGCCACCTGGTCGCCGCGATACGCCACCTACGGTGGCAATGACCGCACCCACTATCTGCGGGTGCCGGACAAGAACCGGGTGGAACTGCGCGGCGGGGACGGTTCAGCCAACCCGTACCTCGCCGCGGCCACCGCCGTCGCCGCCGGACTGGACGGCATCGCCCGGAATCTGGACCCCGGTACCCCCGGGTCCGGCGACAGTCCCAGCGACATGCTGCCGATGACGCTGCTACACGCGATGGACGCACTGGAATCCGATCCCATCGTGACGGGCGCCCTCGACGTCGCCGGCCCCGGCGTCGCCGAGTACTTCGCGAAACTCAAGCGCGAGGAGTTCTTCGCCTGGCACAACACCGTCTCCCCCTGGGAGCTCGACCACTACCTGACAGCGTTCTGACAGACCTCCCGAAAGGAGACATCCATGTGTGGAATCGTCGGACTTCACCTGCGTGAGCCGTCCCTCTACCCACAACTCGGCGCCCTGCTCACCGACATGCTCGGGCAGATGTGCGACCGCGGACCCGATTCCGCAGGCATGGCAATCTACGGTGACACGACGTGGTCCCCGGTCGGCGAGTCCACGGTCTCGCTGCTCGACTGCCCCATCCCCGCATCGGAACTCGCCGCGACGCTGTCCGCTTCGCTCGACACCACCGTCACCGGCATCGACCTGTCTCCGACGACGGTCCTGCACGGCGTCGTCGGTGCGGAGGATCTCGCAGCGGCCGTCCGCAGCGTGGTGCCGTCGGCACGGGTCATCGGATTTGGCGACGACTTGACCGTCCTCAAGGGCGTCGGCAACCCCATCGACCTGGCGCACCGGTTCGGTCTTCCGTCGGCGAGCGGCTGGCAGGGTGTCGCCCACACTCGGATGGCCACCGAATCCGCGGTGACCGCCGAGGGGTCGCACCCGTTCTCCGTCGGTCCCGACGAGTGCCTGGTGCACAACGGGTCGTTCTCGAACCACATGACCATCAAGCATCAGCTCGAACGCAACGGCGTCGTGTTCGACAGCGCCAACGATACCGAGGTCGGGGCACGGTTCGTCGCCAAGCAGCTCGCCGAGGGCGTCGACCTGGAAAAGGCGTTGCTGATGCTCAACGAGACGTTCGACGGCTTCTACACCCTCCTCGTCTCGACCGCCGACTCGTTCGCCGTGGTCCGGGACGCCATCTCCTGCAAGCCCGCCGTCATCGCCGAGACCGACCAGTGGGTCGCGATGGCCTCCGAATACCGCGCCCTGGCGAACCTGCCCGGCGTCGACAACGCCCGAATCTTCGAGCCCGAACCGGAAGAGGTGTACGTATGGCACCGGTAGCCACCACAGAAGCAACCGTCCTCGATCTCGCGACGTCGAGCACCCGGGCCGTCAACGAGCGTCTCTCCTCGCCCGAGGCGCCGAAGGCGGTCACGGTCACCGGACCCCAGGGTGCGCACGCGCTCGCCTGCGGCCTCGATTCGGACATCGACGTCACCATCGAAGGGCACGTCGGCTACTACTGCGCCGGCATGAACCAGCAGGCCACGGTGACCGTCACCGGCAATGCCGGAGTCGGTGTCGCCGAGAACATGATGTCGGGCACGGTGCACGTCAAGGGCGATGCGTCCCAGTCCGCGGGTGCCACCGCCCACGGCGGACTCCTCGTCATCGACGGCAACGCCGCCGCCCGGTGCGGGATCTCGATGAAGGGCGTCGACATCGTCGTCGGCGGCAACATCGGGCACATGTCCGCGTTCATGGGTCAGGCCGGCCGACTCGTCGTCCTCGGCGACGCCGGCGAGGCGCTCGGCGACTCGCTGTACGAGGCCCGGATCTACGTCCGCGGCACCGTCGCGTCCCTCGGCGCCGACTGCATCAAGAAGGACATGCGTGAGGAGCACCTGACCGAACTGCGGGAACTGCTCGACGCGGCCGGTTTCGACGCCGACCCGTCCGAGTTCACCCGCTACGGCTCCGCCCGCCAGCTCTACAACTTCCACGTCGACAACGCCAGCGCGTACTAGGAGAACCGTCATGAACACCCCGAACCCGGCCCTGCGCGAATCGGCGACGTTCGACCGCGGCGTCATCTCCGAGATCCAGCGGGCCGCCGAGACCGGCATCTACGACATCCGCGGGTGGGGTGCCAAGCGGAAGCTGCCCCACTTCGACGACCTGCTGTTCCTCGGGGCGTCGATGTCGCGGTACCCGCTCGAGGGCTATCGCGAGAAGTGCGACACCGACGTCGTGCTCGGTGACCGCAACGCGAAGTTCCCGCTGCACCTCGACATCCCGATCACCATCGCAGGCATGAGTTTCGGGGCGCTGTCCGCGCAGGCGAAGGAGGCCCTCGGCCGCGGCGCCAGCGAGGTCGGTACGTCCACCACCACCGGTGACGGCGGCATGACCCCGGAGGAGCGCGGGCAGTCGAAGAACCTGGTCTACCAATATCTTCCGTCCCGGTACGGGATGAACCCGGACGACCTCCGCAAGGCCGACGCCATCGAGATCGTCCTCGGCCAGGGCGCCAAGCCCGGCGGCGGCGGAATGCTGCTGGGACAGAAGATCACCGAACGCGTCGCCGGGATGCGCACCCTCCCGATGGGTGTCGACCAGCGGTCGGCGTGCAGGCACCCCGACTGGACCGGACCCGACGACCTCGCCATCAAGATCATCGAACTGCGCGAGATCACCAACTGGGAGAAGCCGATCTACATCAAGGTCGGCGCCACCCGCACCTACTACGACGTGAAGCTCGCCGTGAAGGCCGGTGCCGACGTCGTGGTGGTCGACGGAATGCAGGGCGGCACTGCCGCCACCCAGGACGTGTTCATCGAGCACGTCGGCATCCCCACCCTCGCCGCGATCCCGCAGGCGGTCCAGGCGCTGCAGGAACTCGGGGTGCATCGCAAGGTACAGCTCATCGTGTCGGGCGGCATCCGCAGCGGCGCCGACGTCGCGAAGGCCATGGCACTCGGGGCGGATGCCGTCGCCATCGGCACCGCCGCCCTGATCGCGCTGGGCGACAACAGCCCCCGCTACGCGAAGCAGTACGAGGAACTGGGCTCGGCGGCCGGGTTCTACGACGACTTCCAGGCCGGCAAGGACCCCGCCGGCATCACCACGCAGGACCCGCAACTGTCCAAGAACCTCGACCCCGTCGAGGCCGGCCGCCGCCTCGCCAACTACCTGCGGGTGCTCACCATGGAGGCGCAGACCCTCGCCCGCGCCTGCGGCAAGTCGCACCTGCGCAACCTCGAACCCGAGGACCTCGTCGCCCTCACCGTCGAGGCGTCGGCGATGGCCCGCGTGCCCCTCGCCGGAACCACCTGGATCCCCGGCGCCCTGTAGGCGGCTCCGCCACCCGTGCGCCTTTTTGGTAGCTGGAGCAACCAGAAAGGCGCACGGGCGCGAAGAGCCTACCGGCTTGGAACTATGAGTAGAGGACCGAGAACATGACTTCCTTCGATTCGCTCTGGGCGAGCATCCTCGATGTGGGACAGCACAAGTCGACCAGGGGATACCGAAGATTCGCGTGGAACGACGCCGACATGACGCTGCGCGAATGGTTCTCGGACTGTGCGCAGGCTCGTGGCATGAGCGTCGAGGAGGACCGCAACGGCAATCTGTGGGCGTGGTGGATGCCCGAGGGCTGGGACGGCGACCCTCGCGACGCGTTCGTCACCGGCTCGCACCTCGATTCGGTGCCCGACGGCGGAGCCTACGACGGACCGCTGGGGGTGGTGTCCGCGTTCGCCGCGATCGACCTCGTCCGCGAGCGGGGGATCACGCCGACGCGTCCGGTGGCGGTCACTGCGTTCTCCGACGAGGAGGGCGCACGGTTCGGTGTCGCGTGCGTCGGCTCGCAACTGTCCACCGGGGCAGTGGCACCCGAACGCGCCCTGGCGCTGCGGGACAACGACGGCATCAGCCTCGGCGAAGCACTGGTCGGCGCCGGCCGCGACCCGCACCATCTCGGCGAGGACCCCGACCTGGTCGACCGCGTCGGCGTGTACGTCGAGTTGCACGTCGAGCAGGGACGCGCCCTCGACCTGATCGACAGCCCCATCGCCGTGGCCTCGTCGATCTGGCCGCACGGCCGGTGGCAGTTCGTGTTCTCGGGGGAGGCCAACCACGCCGGCGCCACCCGGCTCGTCGACCGCCGCGACCCGATGCTCGCGTTCGCGTCCTCGGTCCACACGGCCCGGACCGCCGCGACGCTGCACGAGGCGGTTGCGACGTTCGGCAAGGTGCGGGTACTTCCCAACGGTGCCAACGCCATTCCGTCGGAGGTGCGGGCGTGGCTCGACGCGCGGGCCGCCGACGAGGAGACGTTGACGAAGCTGGTGCAGCAGATCACCGCCGAGGCGCAGGCCTACGCGGCCGCCGACGGTATCGGTCTGGAAGTCGACGCCGAATCGGTCACGCCGATCGTCGAGTTCCCGCACTCGACCCGGGAACGACTGCGGCGCTCGCTCGCCCACCTCGGTGACATTCCCGTCCTCCCGACCGCTGCCGGGCACGACGCCGGAATCCTGTCCGCGAAGGTGCCCACCGCGATGATGTTCGTCCGCAACCCCACCGGCGTGTCCCACTCGCCCGACGAGTTCGCCGAAGCGGACGACTGCAACCGAGGCGCCGAGGCGCTGGCGGACGTGATGGCGGACTGGGTCACCGCCATGTGAGTGGCAAGGCGTGCCGGGGCACACTTTGCCACTCACGTCAGGAGGTGGGCCGCCATTCCTCCAGTTGCTCGACAGCGGTGTTCGCGACCGCGACGGCTTCGTCCCGATTGACCCGCGACAACAGGAGGGCGCTGACGGACAGTGATGTCAGGAGCCGGGTCCGGTGTGCCAGGGTGGCAGTCGACGCGTCCGGGTCGTGGGCCCGGAGAGCGTGGGTGAGCGCCCCGGACAGTTCGCGCTGGTATGCGTCGACGACGGAGCGCTGCGTGTCGTCGTGTGCGGCGAAACTTGCGGCACTGTTGAGTAGCAGGCACCCGCGTCCGGGGGTTTCGCCGGGGAGGGACGCGAGGGCGCCGGCGAGGCTGCGGTAGTAGCGCTCGGCGGCGTCGGGGCGGGTCGGTTCGTCGGTCAGGATGCGGAGGCGGGGGCGAACCACCCGGTCCAGGTAGTCGTGCACGGCGGCGTCGAAGAGTCCGCGTTTGCTGGTGAATGCGTTGTACAGGCTCGACCGATTCAGTCCGGTGACGCGTTCGAGGTCGGGTATCGACGTGGCTTCGAAGCCCTTGTCCCAGAACAGGTCGCGGGCGCGGCCGACCACTTCGGCCGTGTCGAAATCCTGCGTGCGCGGCATGGCGATCCTCACTGCTGGTTGTGAAACGACCATTTCAGTATATATTGAAATGGTCAGTTCAGAACGAGGAGGAGTTTCGTATGGTCGCCGCGGGTCTTGTTCTTGCCGCACTCGCCAGTGCGTTGCACGTGTACATCTTCGTGCTCGAGTCCGTCCTCTGGACCGCTCCGCGCACCCGCGCGACGTTCGGGACCACTGCCAAAGAAGCCGCGGCCACCAAGGAGCTTGCCTTCAACCAGGGCTTCTACAACCTCTTCCTGGCGATCGTGACCGCAGTCGGCATCGTCGCCGTGATCATCGGCGCGACCGCCGTCGGTGCGGCTCTCGTCTTCGCCGGCGCGGGATCCATGCTCCTCGCGGCCCTCGTGCTCCTGCTGTCGTCGCCCGACAAGGCTCGCGCGGCGATCACGCAGGGAACACTTCCGCTGCTCGCGGTACTCCTCCTCGCGCTCGGACTGGCGCTGTGACCTCAGAAGTATCGAAAGGAACACCCATGACGACGAGCACCCAGATTCAGCTGATCAACCGGCCGGTGGGCTGGCCCACCCAGGACGACTTCCGCACCGCGACCGTCGAACTGCCCGACCTCGGGCCCGACCAAGTGCGCGTGGCCAACGAGTTCGTCTCGGTCGACCCGTACATGCGCGGCCGGATGAACGACGTGAAGTCGTACATCCCGCCGTTCGCGCTGGGCGAGACGATGACCGGCGGAGCTGTCGGTCGGGTCGTCGAATCCACCGCCGCCACGCATCCGGTCGGTTCGGTGGTGGTTCACGACCTCGGGTGGCGGGACGTCGCGCAGGGTGACGCCTCGGCGTTCCGCGTCGTCGAAGAGATTCCGGGAGTGTCGATCTCGGCCTATTTGGGGATTCTCGGATTGACCGGGCTCACGGCCTACGTCGGACTCGTGCACATCGCCCACCTGAAGCCCGGCGACTCCGTGTTCATCTCCGGCGCCGCGGGTGCGGTGGGGACGGCCGCCGGGCAGATCGCACGACTCGAGGGCGCGTCGCGCGTCATCGGATCCGCCGGGTCCGCCGAAAAGGTCGCCCTGCTGACCGACCGCTACGGATACGACGCCGCATTCGACTACAAGCAGGCACCGGTGCGCGAGCAGCTTCGCGGACTCGCCGGTGACGGCATCGACGTCTACTTCGACAACGTCGGCGGCGACCACCTCGAGGCCGCGCTCGACGTCATGCGGAACGGCGGACGCGCCGCCCTCTGCGGTGCCATCTCCGCCTACAACGCCACCGAGCGCACGCCGGGCCCCGACAACATGGTGAACATCATCAGCCGCGGGCTCACCCTCGAGGGCTTCACCCTCGGCAACTACACGCACGTCTTCCCCGAGTTCGCCGCCAAGATGGGACCGTGGCTCGCGTCCGGCGACGTGGTCCACGACGAGACCGTCGTCGACGGCATCGAGAACTCGGTCGACGCGTTCCTGCAGCTCATGCACGGCGGAAATGTCGGGAAGATGCTGGTGAAGGTGGCGTAGCCACCCGTGCGCCTTTTTGGTAGCTGGAGGGGCTGTTTCGAAATCCCGGGACGGAGCGCCCGCGTGGCACCATGCCCTGACCTTGGGTTTCCTGGATAATGTGTTGGTGGCCAAGGGATATCGACCGGTGAATCGTGACCAGCAGTTTCTGCTGCCGCCGGACATGCGGGAGTGGGTGCCGCCCACGCATCCGGTGTGGACGGTGATCGAGATCGTCGACACCCATCTCGACACCAGTGCCTTTCATGCCTCGCGCCGCACCGGCGGTGCCGGGCGGGCCGGGTACGACCCGGACATGCTGGTGACCCTGCTGGTCTGGGCGTGGTCGCGGGGGATGCGGTCGTCCCGGCAGATCGAGCGGGCCTGCACCGAGGACGTGGCGTTCCGGGTGATCTGCGCCGGCGACACCCCCGACCACGTGACGATCTCCCGGTTCCGCAAGGACAACCACACCGCCTGCGAGGACCTGTTCATGCAGGTACTGATCCTGGCCGCCCGGTTGGGTCTGGGCCGACTCGAGACGATCGCGTTGGACGGGGTGAAGATCGCCTCGAACGCATCGAAAGACGCCAACCGCACCGAGGCCGGGCTGCGCCGGGCAGCCGAGGCCGAGGCCGCGCGGATCGCCGCGGCCGCGGCGGCCGCGCACGCCGCCCGTGACGAGGCCGAGGACGACCTCTACGGCGAGGACGATCCGGGCCCGGGACAGGTGCCGGCGGAGTTGGCCGATCCGGGCACCCGCTCGGCACGCATCGCCGAGGCGTTGGCGCAGCTCGACGCGCAGAAGCAGGCCGAACGGTGCGAGCGGGACGGGAAGGCGCAGGACTATCTGGCCCGGCTCGACGCGGGCCAGACGGTGCTGGGCCGGGTGCCGGTCGGGGCCGAGGTCGCCGCCGCCGAGCGGCGTCTGGCCGAGGCGGTCGCCGCCCAGCAGTCGGTGATCGAGCGGTTCCAAGGCGGCACCGCGGCCGGGGGCGGGGGCACCCGGTTCGCACCGAAGCCGGTCGACGAGCACCACCTGGTGCGGCGTCGGCGCGCCGAACTCGACACCGCCCTCCGCAAACAGGGTGAGCGCACCGCCGCCGCCGGGCAGCGGCGCCGCAACATCACCGATCCCGATTCGCGGTTGCAGCCGCTGCGCGGCGGCGGGTGGGTGCAGGGCTACAACTGTCAGGCCTTCACCAGCGAGGACGGGTTGATCCTGGCCACCGGGGTCGGGACCGGCCCGGTCGACTGCGACTATTTCCCCGAGATGGTCGACAAGGCCGGGGCGGCCGCGCAGCTGATCGACACCACCCGACGTGGGAAGGAACAGACCGGCACGAACCCGGAGGAGCTGATCGGGGTGATGCTCTTCGACGCTGGCTACTGCTCCCGCGCCAATCTCACCGCGCCGGGCCCGGACCGGTTGATCGCCACCGGCAAATCCCGTCACCTCGAGGCTGCCGCCGCCGCTGATCCGGTCACCGCTGATCCGGTCACCGGACCGCCACCGCCGCAAGCGGATCCGATCCAGGCCATGACCCGCAGGCTGCGCACCAAGGCCGGTATCGCCACCTACCGCAAACGCTCACCCATCGCCGAAACCGTGTTCGGGCACGCCAAACACAACCTCGGATTCCGCCGCTTCACCAGCCGCGGACTCGACCGCGCCCGCAGCGAATGGGCGTTCCACGCCGCCGTGCACAACCTCGGCAAGATCCTCACCCACCTGACCGCAGGCACCCCGCTCCCGGCCACCCCCTAACCCGGCGGGGCCACCCCCGCCCCGCGCCGGCACCCACCTCGGCACGAGACACCCGAACCGCCCTCACTCAATTCCGCAACAGCCCCTGGAGCAACCGGAAAGGCGCACAGGCGCGTCAGCGCCTCACGGAGGAATACCGTTCGCGTACTTCGGGTGCCGGGTCGGCCTCGTAACGCTGGGTGGACGTCTGATCCCACTTGGGTGGTTCCGGGGTCCCGGCCAGCGTCCAGGCCGCCTGACGGCACGCGCCGATCGCGACGTACTCCGCCGGTTGCGGCACCAGGACCGGCGCCCCGAAGATCGCGGGCGCGAGTTCGCACAGTGCCTGTGAGCGGGCGCCGCCCCCGACGAGGAGGATGCGACGCACCGTGACGCCCTGGGCGATCAGGTGGTCGATGCCGTCCGCCAAGCCGCACAGCAGCCCCTCGACTGCCGCGCGAGCGAGGTGAGGGGGGGTCGAATTGGCCAGCCGCAGTCCGTGGACGGAGCCGGTGGCGTTCGGACGGTTGGGGGTGCGTTCACCCTCGAAATACGGCACCATCACCAGCCCGCCACTGCCGGACGGCGCCGACAGCGCCAGCCGCGACAGTTCGTCGTGATCGACGCCCAGCAGGGAGGCGGTCGCGTCGAGCACCCGGGCGGCGTTCAGCGTGCACACGAGGGGCAGTTGACGTCCGGTGGCGTCGGCGAAGCCGGCGACGAAACCGCCTGGATCGTTCGCCGGTGTCACGGACACCGCGGACACGACACCCGACGTTCCCACCGAGACGACGACGTCGCCTTCCTGGGCGTCGAGGGCGAATGCGGCGGCGGCGTTGTCGCCGGTGCCGGGACCGACGGCGGCGCCCCATCGGGTTTCCCCGATCCGCTCGGCCGGGCGGGCCACGCGCGGCACGGCGGCGGTGCGTCCGCGCAGTGCCAGCGACAGCAGGTCGGGGCGGTAGGAATCCGTTGCCGCGGAGAAGTATCCGGTTCCGCTGGCGTCGCCGCGGTCGGTGGCCAGGGTGCCGAGATCGGACCTGCCGGTGAGCTGCCAGCCGAGCCAGTCGTGCGGCAGGCACACCGCGGACGTCCGGTCGGCGTTCGCCGGTTCGGAATCGGCGAGCCAGCGCAGCTTGCTGACGGTGATCGCGGCGAGGGGCACCACCCCCACCGCGTCCGCCCACGCGTCCGGACCACCGAGATCGTCCACCAGCTGTGCGGCGGCGTCGGCGGAGCGAGTGTCGTTCCACAGCAACGCCGGACGCACGACCGTTCCGGCGTCGTCGAGGCAGACCATGCCGTGCTGTTGCGCGCCGACCGATACCGCGGCGACGTCGTCGAGTCCGCCGGCGGCGGCGATGGCGTTGTCGAGAGCCGCAGCCCACGCCTGCGGGTCGACCTCGGTGCCGTCCGGATGCGACGCCCTGCCCTCGCGGACGAACTCACCGGTGTCGGCGTCGCAGACGATCACCTTGCACGACTGGGTGGACGAATCGATGCCCGCGACGAGGGTCATTGCCGGACACCTGCCGCGCGGTCCAGTGTCTCGCGGGTGGGCAGATCCGCCCCGGCACGCGCGACCGTGAGACCCGACATCAGCACGGCATTGTCCAGCACGTTCCGCACCTCCTCCGGGGCGATCGCGTGGAGTGCGTTGCGGCTCTCCGCGCCGAGGAAGCCGTGCGACCAGAACCCGTCGAGGAGTCCGGCCATGAACGCGTCCCCCGCGCCGACCGTGTCGACCACCTCGACGTCGCGGGCCGCGACCGCGACGAGTCCGGCCGCGCAGACCGCGAATGCGCCCTCGGCGCCCTTCGTCACCGCGACCATCGCCGGTCCGCGGGACAGCCACTCGCGGGCGATGTCGACGGGATCCCGTTCGGGGTCGTACCAGCGGAGGTCCTCGTCGCTGACCTTGACGATGTCCGAGATCGACACGAGGTGCTCGATCCGCTGCCGGGTGCGTGCCTTGTCGGTGATCAACACCGGTCGTACGTTGGGGTCGTAGCTGATGGTTGCCGACGAGCGGCGGCGGTCGAGCATGTCGGCGACGACGTCGCAGCCGGGGTCCATCACGGCGGCAATGGAACCGGTGTGGACGAGCGCCGGGGTGGACGACCCGCTCGGGCAGGGGAGGTCCCACTCGATGTCGAACTCGTAGGTGGCGGATCCGGCGGAGTCGAGGGTCGCGTGGGCCGTCGCCGTTCGCTGCGCGGTGATGCTGCCGGGCGCGAGGCTCACTCCCGACTGCTCGAGGTGCCGACCGATCGCGCCGCCTCTCGTGTCGTCGCCTATCCGGGTGACGAATTCGACCGGACGACCGAGCCGGCCGAGACCGACCGCGACGTTGAGGGGGCTACCGCCGACGTACTCGGTGGTGGTGCCGTCGCTCGCCGTGACGATGTCGATGAGGGCTTCACCGATGACCAGACTCATGACTGCACCTTCTCACGCAGAGCCTCGAGCGTTTTCCGTGCACCGTCACCGTGCAGCGACTTCAGCGCCCAGAGATACGCGGTGACGAAGCGCGGGTTGTCGGCCAGATCGCCGAAGACCGACTGGTTCTCGATGAAGGCCGTGTGGTTCTCGTGCTGGCTGCGCGCGATCGGCACGAGGGAGTCCTTCAACTGGTCGACGACGTCGATGGGTTCGCCGTCCTCGTCGACTCCCTCCGCGTACCGGGCCCAGCTCGCCACGATCGCGGCGGACAGTCGAATGGGCCGGTCGGCCACCAGGTTCTCGCGGATCACCGGCAGCAGCCACTTCGGGATGCGGTCGGAGGATTCGGCGCACAGGCGGGCGACGGTGTCGCGGATCTCGGGGTTGGAGAAACGCGCGATGAGCGTGCGCTTGTAGTCGTCCAGGTCGACTCCGGGCACCGGCGCCAGGGTAGGCGTGGCCTCCTCGTCCATATACGCCAGCAGGAAGTCCGCGAAGAGCGGATCCTGCGCGACGTCGTGCACGAGCCGGTATCCCGACAGGTAGCCGAAGTAACAGAGGCCCTGGTGGCTCGCGTTGAGCAGACGCAGCTTCATCAGTTCGTAGGGTTCGACGTCGTCGACCACCTGGACGCCGACGTCCTCGAATGCCGGACGACCGAGCGGGAATGCGTCCTCGAGCACCCACGACGTGAAGGGTTCGGCGGCGACGGGCCACTGGTCGTCGACGCCGAACCGCGACGACAGCGCCTCGGTCACCTCGGGGGTGGTGACGGGCGTGATGCGGTCGACCATCGAGTTGGGGAAGGACGTCTCCTCGCGCATCCACGCCGCCAGTTCGGGATCCTTCAACTCGGCGTAGGCCAGGAACATCTTCCGGGCCACGTCGCCGTTGCCCTGAATGTTGTCGCAGGACATGATGGTCGGCGACGGCAACCCGCGCGCCCGGCGCCGGGTCAGGGCCTCGATGACCAGTCCGAACGTGGTCCGCGGGGCGGCGCCGTCTGCGAGGTCGTGCACGACGTCCGGGTTCTCGGCATCGAATTCGCCCGTGTCGTGAGTGAAGTTGTAGCCGCCCTCCGTTATCGTCAGCGAGACGATCTTCGTGGTCTCCGCGGCGATCTTCTCGATCACGGCCTCGGGATCGTCCGGAGCGAAGAGGTAGTCGACGATGGACCCGATGACGCTCACGTCCCAGGTGCCGTCCGGGTGTCGCAGCGCCAGCGTGTACAGGCCGTCCTGCGCGTCGAGGACGTCCTTCATGCGCCGGTCTCCGGGCAGGACCCCGACCCCGCAGATGCCCCACTCGCGGGCCTCCCCGCGCCGCAGCAACCGGTCGACGTACATCGCCTGATGTGCGCGGTGGAATCCGCCGACACCGAAATGCACTATCCCTACGGTGATGTCGCTTCGATCGTAATTCGGCACCTGCACGGTGTCGTCGAACTGCTGCAGTGCCTGCGCGCACAGTTGCATCGGTCTCTCCTCATTCCTGGACGCGTACGACGGCCTTGAGGCTGCCCGGCGTCCGGTCTGCGTTCAGTGCTTGCTCCGCCTCGGCGAGCGGAAATCTTCCGGTGACCATCGAATCGAGGTCGACCCGCCCCGACCGCGCGAGGGCGATCGCCGTCGGCCACGTGTTGGCGTAGCGGAATACCCCGGTCAGCACCAACTCCCGGTTCTGGATGGTCTGGACCGGCAGTGTCATCTCGGGGGCGCCCATGCCCACCAGAACCACGGATCCCGCGGGCCGGACGGCCTGGATCCCGGCCAGCACCGCGCTCGGGGCGCCGGACGCGTCGACGAATGCGTCCACGTGGAGTCCCGCGACGTCCTGCTCGCGGGGGTCGAGCACCGCGGTGGCACCGAATTTCGTTGCGACGTCGAGTCGCCGGGGATCGAGGTCCGAGACGACCACTTCGGTGGCGCCGAATGCGAGCGCCGTCTGCAGCATGGCGATCCCGATCGGTCCCGCGCCCGCGATCAGGACGCGGGATCCGGCCGTCACGCCGGCTTTGCGGGTGGTGGCGATGGCCACGGACAACGGCTCGCACAGCGCGGCCGCGTCCTCCGACATCTCGTCCGGAATCGCGTGGGCGAACGCCGAGCCGATGGTCACGTATTCGGCCAGCGCCCCGTCGATCGGCGGGGTGGCATAGAACTGCATGTGCGGACAGAGGTTGTAGAGACCGCGCCGGGATTCGTCGCTGTCCGGGTCGGGGCGCTGCGGTTCGATGGAGACTCGCTGCCCGATACGCGCTGCCGGGACTCCGGCACCGACACCCACGACGGTGCCCGACGCTTCGTGGCCCAGCACGATCGGCTGGTCGACCACGAACTCGCCGATGCGGCCCTCGCGGTAGTAGTGGGCATCCGATCCGCAGACGCCTACCGAGGCCACGCGGACCAGGACGTCGCCGGGGCCGGGAGTCGGGACGGGCCGTTCCCGAATCTCGATCACGCCCGGCTCCGAGAGCACGCTGGCACGCATCGTCCTGGGGATATCCGAAGGGAGTGTTGTGTGGGTCACACTTCGATGCTAGCGTATTGAGCAGATGAACGCATAGTGATCATTTGCTCACGGCTTCTCGAGGCTCCGAAGACACACACGACGGGCTCGGGATCATGGCGAGGAGAACCAGTGACGTCCCCCAACTCGACGGCCCCGACGCCGTCTCCCATCACGGCACCACCGCCGTCCACCACGGAGGATCTGCGCCTCGCGTTGCGTGCTGCAACGCTGTACTACCTCGACGGAATGACCCAGGCCGAGGTCGCCACACGCCTCGGTGTCTCCCGCCCGACCGCGGGCCGGCTGGTGGCGCGAGCCCGCGCCCAGGGTCTGGTGCGCATCGAGGTGCAGGCTCCCGCGCATCTGCGGGATGCGCTGCGCTCGGACGAGGAGCGCGCGCTCGAGGAGAAGTACGGACTCGTCGAGGCGGTGGTGGTCGCCGATTCCGTCGACGCCGCCGGTCCGATCGACGACCACAACAGCTTCGCCGGCGTCGGGCGCGCCGCCGCGTCCCTGCTGGCTCGCCGGATCAGGGAAGGCGACACCCTCGGATTCACGTGGGGCCCGGAGACGGTCGCCGTCGCGCAGGGCCTACCGTCCGGGGCCGCCACGTGCGCGTCCGTCGTCCAGCTCGACGGTTCGGTGAGTGCCATCAACTACCAGACCGGAACGGAGTACGTCCTGGGTAGGTGCGCAGAGCAGCTGCAGGCCAACACTGTTCGGCTTCCCGTTCCCCTGTACGCGGACGCGTCGACCGTGGTATCCATGCGGGGCGACTCCGTCATCTCCAAGGCGCTCGAGGCTGGGCGGACGGCGGAGATGATGATGTTCGGCACGGGCGCCGTCTCCACGTCGACCACCCTGTTCGAGGGCAGCTTCATCGACACGGACATGCTGTCGGTGCTCACCGACCTCGGCGCGGTCGGCGAGGTCGGTGGGCGTTTCTACCGGCTCGACGGCACCGAGGTCGCCGGCCCACTGGACGAACGGGCCATGTCCGTTCCACTCGACGACATCCGCGCGTGCGGGGGATCGATCCTCGTCACGGGTGGCGTCGCCAAACACCAAGCGGCACTGGGTGCCCTCCACGGCGGACTGGCCAAGATGCTGGTCTGCGACATCGAATGCGCGCGTTGGCTGCTCGATCAGTAGCACCACGCAAGAGAGGTGAAGATCGGTGAAGAAACACAGGAAACCGGCGACGATGCTGGTAGCGGGCGCGGGAGCGCTCTGCCTCACGCTCAGCGGATGCGCGGGCGCCGGAACGCTGGGCGCGTCGGACCAGACCATCACCATCGCGATGGTCTCCAACTCACAGATGCAGGATGCCCAGAAGCTAGCCTCGCAGTTCGAGGAGGAGAATCCCGACATCGACCTGAAGTTCGTGACGCTGTCGGAGAACCAGGCGCGCGCGAAGATCACGGCATCCACCGCAACCGGTGGCGGCGAGTTCGACGTCGTGATGATCAGCAACTACGAAACGCCGCAGTGGGCCAAGTACGGCTGGTTGAAGAATCTGTCGCAGTACGCGCAGGCCACCGAGGGCTACGACGAGGCCGACTTCATCCCCACCCTGCGCGAGTCGCTGTCCTACGAGGGGAACATGTACTCGGTGCCGTTCTACGGCGAGTCCTCGTTCCTGATGTACCGCAAGGACCTGTTCGAGCAGGCCGGAATCACCTTGTCGGAGAAGCCGACCTGGACCGAGGTCGCAGCAGCGGCAAAGCAACTCGACTCCGACGACATGGCCGGCATCTGCCTACGTGGCAAGCCGGGCTGGGGTGAGTTGCTCGCACCCCTCGACACCGTCATCAACACGTTCGGTGGCCGCTGGTTCGACGAGGACTGGAACGCTCAGCTGACCAGCCCCGAGGTGGAACGGGCGGTGCAGTTCTACGTCGACCTGGTGCGCGAGTACGGCGAGCCGGGCGCCGCGACGAGCGGTTTCGGTGAGTGCGCCACGCAGCTGGCTCAGGGTCAGGTGGCGATGTGGTACGACTCGACGTCCGCGGTGTCCACGCTGGAGGATCCGGCGTCGAGCGCCGTCGTCGGCAAGATCGGCTACGCGCCCGCGCCGATCGAGGTGAAGGACAACTCCGGCTGGCTGTACAGCTGGTCGCTCGGAATTCCCGAGAGCAGCGAGAATCCCGATGCGGCGTGGAAGTTCATCTCGTGGATGACCGACAAGCAATACATACGCACGGTCGGTGAGGATCTGGGCTGGGAGCGGGTGCCTCCGGGCAGCCGACTGTCGACCTATGAGATTCCCGAGTACAAGGAGGCCTCGGCGGCCTACGGTCCGCTGACGCTCGAGGCGATCGAGAACGCGACACCGGAGGCGCCCACCGTGCAACCGGTTCCGTACACGGGCGTGCAGTTCCTGGCGATCCCGGAGTTCCAGGATCTCGGAACCCGTGTCAGCCAGCAGATCAGTGCGGCGATCGCAGGACAGCAGACCGTGCCCGAGGCGCTCGCCCAGGCACAGCAGTACGCCGAGGTGGTCGGCGCGACCTATCGGGAGGAAAAATGACCACTATCGCCGAGAAACCCACCGCGGACGGCACCGCCGACCGGGTGCGGGAACTGCGGGAGGCCAAGGACGACAGCGTCTCCCGCGCCGAGGGATGGCGTCGCCGAGGGCCGTTACTCCCCGCACTGATCTTCATGATCGTGGTGACCCAGATCCCGTTCCTGTTCACGCTGTACTACTCGACGCAGTCCTGGAACCTGGTCCGACCGGGGTCCCAGGCCTTCGTCGGCCTGCAGAATTACGTGGATGTGTTCCAGGACAGCCAGTTCCGTGAGGTCGCGGTCAACACCGTGATCCTGATCGTCGGGACCGTGCTGATCTCGGTGGTGCTGGGCCTGCTGCTCGCACTGCTGCTCGACCGCGCCTTCCTGGGCCGCGGCATCGTGCGGACCCTCCTCATCACGCCGTTCCTGGTGACGCCCGTCGCCGGCGCGCTGCTGTGGAAGACCACGATGTTCGACCCGGTGTTCGGCATCGTCAATTTCGTGCTCTCCCCGTTCGGGGTGGGACAGGTCGACTGGGTCAGCAAGTTCCCGCTCGCGTCGGTCATGGTGAACCTGGTGTGGCAGTGGACCCCGTTCATGATGCTGCTGATCCTCGCCGGTCTGCAGTCGATGCCACGCGACATCCTCGAGGCGGCGCGGGTGGACGGCGCCAAGCCGTTCGCGATGTTCCGCGAACTGACGCTCCCGCATCTGCGCCGGTTCATCGAACTCGGCGCGGTCCTGGGTGCGATCTACCTGATCAACACGTTCGACGCCATCTACATGATGACCCAGGGTGGACCCGGCACCGCCAGTGCCAACCTGCCCTTCTACATCTATCAGCGCGCATTCCTCGGTTTCGACATCGGGCAGGCCGCCGCGATGGGCGTCATCGTCGTGATCGCAACCATCGTCGTCGCGACCCTGGCGTTGCGCCTGATCTTCAAGAGCTTTACCGGTAACGAGGAGGCAGCGTAATGAGTACCGACACTGCGGCGGCGCCGGTGGAGTCCACCCCCACCACGCCGGAGACCAAGCGGGCGCGCAAGCACCGCAAGTTCAGCCCGTGGAGCGTGGTGGCGTGGATCGTGGCGCTCGGCTTCTTCTTCCCGGTGGCCTGGATGGTGCTCACCGCGTTCAAGCAGGAGGGCGACGCCTACACGACCCCGCCGAAGCTGTTCTTCACCCCCACCCTGGACCAGTTCAAGGCGGTCCTCGACAGCGGCATCGGCACCGCGCTGCTGAATTCGGCGTTCGCGACCGCCATGTCGACGATCCTCGTGCTGGTGCTCGGTGTGCCGGCGGCGTTCGCGCTGTCGCTGCGTCCGGTCCGCAAGACGAAGGACGCCCTGTTCTTCTTCATCAGCACGAAGATGCTCCCGATCGTCGCCGCGATCATCCCGCTGTACGTGATCGTCAACGACATCGGCTTGCTCGACAACATCTGGGCGCTGGTCATTCTGTACACGGCGATGAACGTTCCCATCGCGGTGTGGATGATGCGTTCGTTCTTCCTCGAGGTCCCGGGCGAATTGCTCGAGGCCGCGAGCATGGACGGTGCAAGCCTCTGGACGTCGGTGCGTGAGGTGATCCTCCCGCTCGTGTCCCCCGGTATCGCGGCGACCGCGCTGATCTGCGTGATCTTCTCGTGGAACGAATTCTTCTTCGCGGTCAACCTCACCGCCGTTCAGGCGCAGACCATTCCGGTGTTCCTCGTCGGCTTCATCACCGGTGAGGGCCTGTACTGGGCCCGGCTGTCGGCGGCGGCGACACTGGCGGCGCTCCCGGTCATCCTGGCCGGCTGGGTCGCGCAGAACAAACTGGTCCGCGGCCTGTCCTTCGGTGCGATCAAATGATCACCCCGGCAACCACTTCCCCCGACTTCGGTACCCACAAGAGGAGCAATCATGGCTGACATCGCGTACAAGGGCGCATCCTGCATCTACGAGAACGCCGACACGCTGGCGGTCGATACGCTCGACCTCGACATCGAAGACGGCGAGTTCATCGTCCTCGTCGGCCCGTCCGGCTCCGGCAAGAGCACCGCACTGCGCATGCTCGCCGGCCTCGAGGACATCGACGAAGGCACCATCGAGATCGGTGGCAAGGACATGGTGGGTGTGCCGTCGAAGGACCGTGACATCGCGATGGTGTTCCAGAACTACGCCCTCTACCCCAACAAGACGGTGGGCGAGAACATGGGATTCGCGCTGAAGATGCGCGGGGTCGGTGTGGAGGAACGGAAGAAGAAGGTGGCCGATGCCGCCAAGCTGCTCGACCTGACCGACTACCTCGATCGTAAGCCCGGCAAGCTGTCCGGTGGTCAGCGCCAGCGCGTCGCGATGGGCCGGGCGATCGTGCGTGAGCCGCAGGTATTCTGCATGGACGAGCCGCTGTCGAACCTCGACGCCAAGCTGCGCGTCCAGACCCGCACCCAGATCGCGGCGCTGCAGCGCCGACTCGGCACCACCACCGTGTACGTCACCCACGACCAGGTCGAGGCCATGACCATGGGTGACCGGGTAGCCGTCCTCAAGAACGGCAAGCTGCAGCAGTTCTCGGCGCCGACCGAGCTGTACGACCGGCCCACCAACGCCTTCGTCGCCGGCTTCATCGGTTCGCCCGCCATGAACCTGATGACGATGCCCATCGTCAGTGACGGCGTGCGCCTGGGGAACTCGACGCTCGCGCTCGAGCGCGACCAGCTGTCGGCGCTGCACGCGGCCGGACTGGAGACCGTCACGGTCGGTGTGCGCCCCGAGCAGCTGGAGTTGTCGACCGGGGGCGGTGGCATCGAGGTGATCGTGGACCTGGTCGAGGAACTCGGGAGCGAATCCTACGTCCACACCCACATCGCCGGTGACGGTACGCAACTGACCGCCCGATCACTGACCCGCACCCCCGCGCGGCTGGCCGACACGGTGTCCCTGCACAAGCGGGACGGAGCGGTCCACCTGTTCCACCCGGAGACGGGGGAGCGGATCGGCGACTAGGGCATGTCCTAGAGCGGATAGTGCGTCAGCACCCCCATCGGATCGTGCCTCTGCCGCAGTTCGCGCAGTCGGCGAAGGTTTCCACCGTAGGCCGCGTCGATCTCGGCGCCGGTCTCGGGGAAGCCGGGCCGGACCTCGACGCTGTAGATGCCGATCGTGTGGGGTGCGAGCGCGTCGAGGGTGCCGCCCGCCCACGACAGGCAGGCACCTCCGTCGTAGGGGTCGGACCAGACGGCGTTGAGCGGGATGTTCCACTCGCCGCTTCGGCCCCAGAACGCGGTGTCGCCGTCACCGACGTCGGCGAGGGCACCGCCGGTGTGCTGGAAGTCGATACGACAGGCCCGCGTCGGCGCCCCACGGATCTGGGTGGCCAGAGCATCCGCGAGTTCGGAGTCGAGGGTCGGTCCGGTGAAGACGGCCTTCCCGAAGAACGACCCACGGCGCTCGCCCGGTTCGGGCAGCCGGATCGGTTCCGGTTCTTCGCCGTCGGGGCCGGGTGGCGCGAATTCGGGTAACCCGGTGAGGTACGTACCGGACATCTCGGATCGGTACAGCACCTTGCCCGACACGTCGGCGACCGTGGTGGCGGCGGATCGGGCGCGGTCGATGTCGGACTCGTCCCCGCTCGCGCACGCGGTGTACACGAAGAGGACGGGCTCGTCGGAAGACAATGCGCTGTAACCGAGTACCGCGCCCATCGTCGTGTCCCGCGGAAGCGTCGGTGCGACACGGAAGTAGGTGGCGAGCGCTTCGAGTCCGAGCACCATCCGGTCGACCCACACCGGACCCACCGGGTGTGTGCGCAGCACCGCCGACGTCACGACGCCGAAGCACGGTGCACAACCCCGGACCGCCCACCACAGATCCGCCTCGTCGCCGGTGCTGGCATCGGACAGGTGGACGACCTCGCCGGACGGAAGTACCAGTTCGGCCTCGACGAGCTGATCGATCGTCAATCCCAGACTGCGCGTGAGGTATCCGACGCCGCCGCGGGTGACGAGTCCGAATCCGGCGTGGCCCACGATCCCCACCGGCACCACCCGGCCGGTGGGTGCGAGGGCGTCCAGCATGGTTCCCACGGTGGCGCCGCCGGCGACGACCACCCGGTCGCCCTCGGGTCGGGCCGTGTTCAGGTGCGCCGACAGGTCGAGCATGACGGCGTCGTCGGCGACGCAGTTGGAACTCAGCCCGCCGCCGCGGACGGTGACGGTGCCGCCCGTCCGGTGCGCGACCCTCATGACGGTGGAGACCTCCTCCACGGACGCCGGTTCGACGACGCAGGACGGACGGCGTCTCGCGGCCTCGGGAAAGAACACCCTGCCCAGCGCGGTGCGGTAGTCGTCGGTGTCCGGCAGATGAACGCGGTGCGGGAGAACCGCCTTCAACTGTGCGACACATTCCGCGGATGGTGAACTCACGAGCGCCTCCTATCCCGTTGCGTTACCTGCCTGCCACTGATCCCACGGGACCTCCCAGTCACCGTACGTGTCCCACACGGGCAGGAGCGGCCCGCCCGAGTTGGTGATCTCGACGACGTCGCCGATACCGAAATGGTCGAACATCCACTGGGCGTTGGCGGGTGCCAGGTTGACGCAGCCGTGGGAGACGTTGCTGCTGCCCTGATCGCCCACCGACCACGGCGCCGAGTGGACGAACTCGCCGTCGTTGGAGATCCGCAGGTTGAGATCGACCTTTTCGCGGTAGTAGTCGGGATCGCCGGCGCAAACCCCGTACGTGCAGGAGTCCATGATGATGCTCTGCTGCTTGTCGGAGATCACGTGCGGACCCTCGTGCGATGGGTGGTCGGGTGTGCCGAGACTCATCGGCATCGCGTTCTCCTGGACGCCGTTGTGGAAAACGGTGAGCATTTTGCTCGCCCCGTCCGCCTTGGCCACCCACGAGTCGTGCACGGTGTAGTCGGCGGAGTTGTTCTCGGCGCCGAAGACGCCGTCGCCCAGATCGACGCCGTACACGTCGGTCTCGATGTGGATCTTGGTACCGGGCGCCCAGTATCCCGCCGCGCGATAGTGCGCGTTCTGGTCGTCGGTCCAATACCAGGCGCCGGGCTGCGGCGGTGTCGTCGTCACGTGCAGCCGCTGCTGCACCTCGGCCTTGTTCACGACCGGCGCGGTGAATTGGAAGACCATCGGCTGGCCGACGCCGATACCGGTGTCGGCGACGACTTCGGGTGCCGGGACGACGTTCGCGTAGGCGGTGGTGCCGGGCGTCAACGTCGTGACGGTGAAGGTCTGCTCGATCGGGGCGCCGTCGGGGTTGACCGCGTCGGCGACGACTGTGTACGTGGACCCGTAGCCCAGCGGTTGGCTGCTCGTCCAGTTCGTGCCGTCGGGCGTGAGACTCCCGGCGACCGGCGTGTTCTGCTCCGCGGGATTCGTGACGGTTACGGCGGTCAGTCTGCCGCCTGTCGCGGTGACCACGATCGGGGTGGTGGGATTGATCGGCGCCCCGTCGGCAGCGGGGACGGAAATCGAGGCGGACGCGGACTGTGAGGTGGTCGGGGGTTCCGACGTGCCGGTGTCTCCGATGGTGCACGCCGTGGCCAGGAACGTCAGGGCCACCACCGCAACAATGCCGGCTGTCCGTGTGCGAAGAGTCACGACCACCTTCTTTCGGATCTGGATCAGCGCTCGCCGTCCTCATACTGCCAGCGATCGCCTCGGACTTTCCTGTGAGACGCTCGCTGCGCCCGCCCCACCTGCAGAAATTCGAGGTCGCGGGGTCTCCCCTCAAAGCATTAGACAGCAGTGCTGATGAAAAATCGTGACTAAATCGTCTGTTTTCTGCGTTAATCGATTCGATTGAAGACGGTAAATAGAACAGCTAGACTGGCTAATGAACCTGACTGTGAGAGGGAGGCCGCCATGGACCAGATGGTCGATCAGTTCCGCGAGGACGTCGTTCTGTTCAACCGACGTATCCGGAAGCAGCGCGCCGGGCACCTGCTCACCCCCTCGCAACTCCAGGCCCTTGCGCACCTCGACCGGGAAGGTCCGATGAGCGCACGCGCTCTCGCCGATCTCGAGCAGGTGGCGCCGCAGTCCATCGCGCGCACCGTCTCGATGCTCGAGGAGTCCGGAATGGTTTCCCGGACCGTGGACCCCCAGGATGCGCGCGCGAGCATCGTCGCGATCACCGCGCTGGGGTTGCAGACGCTCGTCGACGATCGGTCGCGGCGAAGCGAGTGGCTGGCGGCCGCGCTCGCCGCCGAATGCACCGACGCCGAGCGCGACCTCCTCTTCATCGCCGGACGGCTACTCCGTCGACTCGCCGGAACTACCGAGCCGGCGCCGCAGCAGGAGTCACTGATGAACTCGTGAGCGCGACCGTCGCCGATACCGGCCTCGCGCAGAAGTCCCCGTCCGTACCGTTCCGCGTCAGCGGTTCGGTCGCCACCGGGAGCATCCTCCAACCGCTGAACTCGTCGATGATCGCGGTGGCGATCGTCGGCATCGCCGCCCAGTTCGGTTCCTCGTCCGGGATCGCGTGGGTGATCTCGGGGCTCTACATCGCCACGGCCGTCACCGCTCCGATGGCAGGCAAGCTCGGCGCGCTGCTCGGAGCCCGGAAGGTCTACCTCGGGGGCCTCGCCCTGGTAGCGCTGGGCTCGGTCGCCGGTCTGCTCGCGCCCACCGTCGGCTGGCTGATCTTCTCCCGAATCCTCGTCGGAATCGGAACCGCCACACAGTATCCCAATGCGATGACGATGATTCGCGGGTACGCGGAGCGGCGCGGCGCGCAGCCGCGCACCGCGATCACGACCCTCGCGATCTGCAGCCAGGCGGTCGTGGCCCTGGGCCCGACGCTCGGTGGACTGCTCGTCGGGGCGTTCGGCTGGCAGTCGATCATGTGGATCAACCTTCCGATCGTCGCGTTCAGCGCGGTGGCGGTCACGAAGTTCGCGAAGGTCGGCTTCGTCGGCGGCATCTCGGTCAGCGGTCGGCAACTGCTCCACGCGCTCGACGTGGCCGGGGTCCTGCTGTTCCTCGGGCTCGTCTCGTCGACGATGCTGTTCCTGCTGTCGCTCACCAGCGATCCTTTGTGGTGGCTGATCCCGGTGTGGGTGCTGGTGTTCGCCCTGTTCGTCCACTGGGAACGTCGTGCGGACGAACCGTTCATCGACGTTCGGGCCCTGGCCCGGAACCGTGCGCTCAGCGCCACACTCGCCCGCACCCTCCTCACGTACACGGCGTTCTACTGCGTCTTCTTCGGCATCCCGCAGTGGCTGCAGTACTCCCGCGGAATGAGCGCCACCGACGCCGGTCTGACGATGCTGCCCGTCGCTGTCGTCGGCATCGGCTCCACGCTGTTCGCGTCACGGACGTATCGGCGGCACGGGGTGCGCCGAACGCTCACCGTCGGAACGGGTGCACTCCTGGTGGGAGGGCTGCTCCTGGCCTCGGTGGAGAGCAGTACGGCCCCGATCGTCGTGCTACTCCTGGTGGCCGCGGTGCTGGGGATTCCCAATGGATTCAACAATATCGGCAATCAGAATCTGATCAGCTCGGTCACGTCCGTCGAGGAAGTCGGCACGGCGATCGGGATGTACCGCACGGTGCAGTACATCGGAGCGAACCTGTCGGCCGTCGTACTGCAGACCACCGCCGGTCACGTGATCGGGGACGACGGACTGCACCGCACGGGCTGGTTCATCGCCGTCGCGGGTGTTCTCCTCCTCATCGGCGTCCTGATGTCACGGAACATGGGAGACCGGCGGTCGACGAACGCGTCGACGGCGTAGCAACCGCGTCAGGTCGGCGGCACCCCGCCGACGGCCCGCCAGATCAGTGTCGCGGTCCGGGCCGGCCAGTCGGCGGGTGGGCGATCACCGGCCAGCGCCCGGCCGTACCAACTGCCGGTGGTCATGGTGACGGCGACGTCGAGATCGGCGTCCGCGTCGATCAGCTCCAGTTCGGCGGCGCGGTCCAGGATGGCGCGGATGCGGCGGCGGCGCGGCGCCACCACCCGGGCGCGGTACTGCGCGCGGACGTCGGCGTCCGTCGTGTCCTGCAGCATCGTGCCGACGAGCGACAACCGGTCGCTCCGCGACACCCCGCGCCGGAAGTCGTCCAGCTCGCGGACCAGATCCCCGAACGGATCGGCCGACGCCCTCCCCGACTGTTCGTCGGCCAACTGCGCCACGACTGCCGCGGCGAGCTCCGACTTCGACGCCCACCGCCGGTACAGCGCCTGCCGGGTGGTGCCTGCCTCCGCGGCGATCGCGGCGATCGACATCGCGTCGTATCCGGCCCGGGCCAATTGACTGCCCGCCACTCTCAGAACCCGGGTGTCGATATCGGTGTCGCGACTGCGCCCGGCCACACTCATGCTCGAACCTCTTTTCAATCCAATACTGATGTGTATTGTAATGGACAGACGACGGAAATCGGGAGCTCTCATGAGTGATCAGGAAACACCGTCCCTGTACGAGTGGGCGGGCGGTGAGCAGTCGTTCCGGCGGCTGATAGACGCCTTCTACGACCGGGTGGAGGGCGACGAACTGCTGTCGCCGATGTTCCCCGGCGGCGTGCACGAGGAGCATCGGCGCAACGTGACTCTCTGGTGGTGCGAGGTGTTCGGCGGCCCGCCGGGCTACACCGAACAACTCGGCGGCTACGAGCGGATGTTGCGCCACCACATCGGCCTCGCCATCAGCCCGGAGCAGCGGCACCGCTTCGCCTCGACGATGAGCCTCGCCGCCGACGACGCCGGCCTCCCGTCGGATCCCGAATTCCGTTCCGCATTCATGGCATACGTCGAGTGGGGGACCAGACTCGCGCTGCAGAATTCGAGCCCAGGTGCCGAGGTGATCGAGCACGCACCCGTCCCGCACTGGGGTTGGGGCGTGGCCCCGCCCTACCGCGGCTGAGTAGGGCAGGGTGTCAGCCTGTCCGATCAGAACGGGTACTGCTGAATCGGCCCCTGGATGGTGGCCCACTGGAGTTCGGTGAACGCCTCGAGGTTCGCTGCGACGCCGCCGACTCGTCCGCCGTTTCCGGAGGATCCCATTCCGCCGAACGGGATGTGGGCGTGGTCGCCGACGGTCTGGTCGTTGATGTGCACGAGCCCGGTGGGAATCTGCTGCGCAACTTCCCAGGCCGCCATCGCATCCGAGCCGAGGACGCTCAGCGACAATCCGTACTCGGTGTCGCGCGCGATCTCGACGGCCTCGTCGATCGTCGAGTAGCGCAGCACGGGAGCGACAGGGCCGAACACTTCCTGGCAGAACGCGGGGGTGTCGCGCTGCACGTGGTCGAGGACGGTCGGGCGGTAGAACAGCCCGTCGTGGGTGCCGCCCTCGACGAGGGTCACTCCGGCCGAGACGCTCTCGGTCACGAGTCGGTGGATGCTGTCGCGCTGCACCGCGTCGATGATGGGGCCGAGTGCCACCTCACTGGTGTACGGGTCGCCGACGGGGAGCGCTCGGGCCTTCTCGGCGAGCACCGCCACGTATTCGTCGGCAACCGATTCGTGGACCAGGTGCCTGCCTGCGGCCATGCAGATCTGGCCCTGGTGGAGGTACGCGCCCCAGGCTCCGGCCGACGCAGCCTTGGTGACGTCGGCGTCGGGAAGGACGATGAGGGCGTTGTTGCCGCCGAGTTCGAGGTGTGCCCGCGTGAGGTGCGCGGCCGCGGCCTGGCCGACCTTCCGTCCCGCCGACGTGGAGCCGGTGAACGCGATGACGCGGGTGTGCCGGTCGGTGACGAGGGCGGCACCGGCATCGGCGCCGCCGGGCAGCATCTGGAAGACGCCGTCCGGTACCCCGGCGGCCGCGAACACGGCCGCCAGCACCACACCGCCGCACACTGCGGTCCGGGTGTCGGGTTTCAGAATCACTGAGTTGCCCAGTGCCAGTGCGGGTGCCACTGCGCGGATCGAGAGGATCAGGGGGAAGTTGAACGGAGCGATCACGCCGACGACACCCGCCGCGATCCGACGGCTGAAACTCAGACGTCCGTCGGCGGACGGGAGCACCTCACCCTTGGGATGCGAAGGCAACGCCGAGGCCTCGTAGCATTCCTGCGCTGCGACGTGCGTCTCGAGGCTCGCTTTCGCGCGAATCGATCCGGCCTCCCGGACGATCCACGTCTCGATCTCGGAGGCGTGCTCCTCGAAGAGCTGACCTGCGCGGCGCAGGATCGCGGCCCGATCCTCGAAAGGCATTTTCTCCCAGCGGCGCTGGGCCTCGGCGGCCTTGATGCAGGCCGCGGCGACGTCGGCGGCGGTCGTGGTGCCGACGTGACCGAGGGTGCTACCCCTCGCGGGCTCCACGACCTCTGAGAACGCGCCTTCGGCGGCGGTCCAGCTGCCGGTGAAGACCTTCTTCTCCCAGTCGATGTCGAGCAGGCTCATGGTCGATCCTTCTTTCGGTGAGGTCGGTCAGGGCGCGAGTACGGGTGATGGCGCCGCGGATTCGGTGCGGGGTGAGCGGAACTTCCGCTTGGCGACGATTGCCACCGCGACCGCGCCGACGACTCCCGGGACGGCGACGGCGAGAAAGTTCTGCTGGAACGGTAGATGAAGAGCGAGGAGCGCGCCGCCGAGGGTGGGGCCACCGATCGCACCGATCCGTCCCATGCCCGCAGCCCACCCGACGCCCGTCGACCGTACCTCGGTCGGGTAGAACTCGACGGCGAACGCGTGGATGATGGCGAGCGCGCCGATGGTCGCCGCACCGGCGACGAACAGCAGCACGTTGAGCAGTGCGGCGGCTGGGTCGAAGGACAGTCCCACCAGCGACAGGGATGCCAGGGAGAAATACGTGATCAGGGTGTTGCGGTAGGACCAGCGGTCGGCCAGCCAGCCGCCGAATATCGCGCCGGCGATGCCACCGAGATTCAGCACCACCAGGGTCCACAGCGCGGAACTCAAAGCGTAGCCGGCGGTCTGCATCAGTTTCGGTAGCCACGTGTTGAGCCCGTAACTCAACAACATGCACATCGCGAAGAAGACCCAAATCAGGAAGCTGTTCAGGGCGTTTCCGTTGGTAAAGAGCTGGGCGACGGGCGCCTTCCGAGCTTCCGGACGTGGCGTGGCCACGACGTCGCTCAGGTCGCGACCCGGGTCGACCTTGGACAGCACAGCCTCCAGCTTGTCCTGACGACCGTTGATGGCGAGGAACTCCGGCGACTCCGGCAGGTACCTCAGCAGAACGGGTAGCAACAGGAGCGGCAGACCGGCGACGTAAAACACACCGCGCCACGTCCAGAGCGGCTCCACGTTGATTGCGAACACCGCGGCGGCGATGCCACCGACGGAGTAGAACGACGACACGAACGTGACGAGCAGTGCCTTCGACGTGCGTGGGGCGAGCTCGGCGATCAGTGCCGTGAAGTTGGGTACGAGCGCGCCGAGCGACACACCGACGACGAGGCGGAGAATGCCGAGTTGCGCCGGGGCGCCGGCGAAGGCGCAGCTGAACGACGCCACGCTCGCCACCGTCACGCAGATGAGCATGAGCGGACGGCGGCCGTACCGATCGGCGAGCGGGGCGACGAACAGTCCGCCGATCAGCATGCCGACGAGCGCCGCGGATCCGAGGGTACCGGCGGTGACCGGGTCCATGTTCCACTCGTCCATCAGATGGACGATCACGGTGCCGTACGAGACCATGTCGTATCCGTCGATGATCATCAGCAGTGAGCACAGGGCTACGACACCATAATGGAACGGCCGCAGTCGGGCGTTGGAGATGATCGAGGTAACTGTGTTCTGGGACAGCGGGTTCTGGGACAAGGGCATACTCCCGATGCGGGGCAGCGTTGCTGCCGTGGGAACGAGTGGGGCTGTCACGGCTCGGTGAGGTCGGTCTCGACCTCGATCACGGCAGGCTTTCCGCTGCCGAGGGCGGTCTTGAAGGCGCGGACGAAGTCGTCGCCGGTCCGTACCCCGGTGGCCGTCACGCCGTACCCCGCAGCGATGGCGGTGAAGTCGATCCCGGGAACGTCCATGCCGGGGGTCTCGCCGGACCCCAGCACCGTTGAGAACCAGCGCAGTGCGCCGTAGGTCCCGTTCTTGAGGATGACGATGATCACCGGAATGTCGTACTGCGCGGCCGTCCACAGGGCGGTGATGCCGTAGTTGGCCGAGCCGTCTCCGATCAGGCCGATCACCTGACGGTCCGGATTCGCCAGCTGGGCACCGACGGCGGCGGGCAGTCCAAATCCAAGCCCGCCCGATGCGGGGAAGAAGTAGCTGCCTTGGCGGGAGACGTCGGCCTGCGACCAGAAGGCACCGGTGGTGGACGTCGACTCCTTGACGTACACGGCGTCGTCCGGCGCAGTGCCGCGCAACAGTTCGAACAGCTCCTCCGGATGCACGCGCTCGGACGACGTCCTGGCCTGCGGGATGTCGGGTAGCGGCGGCAGGACCGGGCGGCGGCCCGGCGTCACGCTGTCGGCGAGGCGGGACAACGCATCCCGCACACCGCCGACCAGTGCGTCACCCATCGGGGCGCGGGCGGCCTCGCCGGGATCGCTGGTGAGGTGGATGAGCCGGGCGCCGTCGGGCAGGTACTCGCCGGGGACGAACTGGTGGTACCGGAACACGGGTGCTCCCGCGACGAGGATCAGGTCGTGGCCGACCAGTGCGTCGGTGATGCCCTGGACGGCGGCTGGCAGGACCCCGCGGAAGCTGCGGTGGCGGGTGGGGAACGGGCATCGTGACGGGGACGGCGCGATCCAGACGGGGGCGCCGAGTGCGTCCGCGAGACGGACCGCGTCGTCATTGGCGTACTCGGCATCGACTTCCGGTCCGAGTACGAGGACCGGGTTCTCGGCGCGGTCGAGGGCGTCGACGAGGGTGGCGAGTTGATCCGCACTGAGGGAACCGGCAGCGGTTGTGGCGCGGGTGAGGAGGTGCTTCGTCTCGGCGGGTGCTTCCTGCGCCCAGTCGTCGTACGGCACCGACACATAGACCGGACCCTTCGCGGGCAGGTTCGCGATGTGGATGGCCTGGCTGATCGACCGCGGCACGTCCTGCGCGCACGCCGGCTCGCAGGACCACTTGACCAGGGGTTTCGGCAGCGACTGCGCGTCCACGTTGGCGAGCATCACCTCCTGGCCGATGGTCGAGCGGACTTGTTGCCCGGCGGTGATGATCAACGGGCTGTGGGAGTAGACCGAGTTCGTGAGCGCGCCCATCGCGTTGCCGGTGCCCGCGGCGGCGTGCAGATTGACGAAGGCCGCGCCGCCGCGGGCCTGGGCGTACCCGTCGGCCATCGCCAGGACGGCACCTTCGTGCAGACCCAGGATGTAGCGGAAGTCGTCGGGCATCCCGGCGAGGAAGGGGAGCTCGTTCGATCCGGGGTTGCCGAAGATCGTGGTCAGGCCATGCGCCCGCAGTAGGTCATAGGTCGCTTCGCTGACGTCGGCCATCAGGTGTTCTCCATTTCTTCGCATGGTTCTCGCGGTGTGACGTGAACCACGGTAGGGAGCCGCGTCCTATAGGTCCAATGAATACTGTCGATCAGCACATAGACAGGATCTATATTATCGGTATGGCCGACGTGGACCTCAACCTCATCAGGACCTTCGTGCTGCTGTATGAAACGCGGAGCGTCACCCGTACGGCGGAGCTGCTGTTCATCACGCAGCCGTCGGTGAGCCATTCGCTCCGCCGACTGCGGCGGCAGTTCAACGACGACCTCTTCATCCGGTCGTCGGACGGCTTGGCGCCCACGGTTCTGGCGGCGAGTATGTACCCGCAATTGCATCAGGCGCTGGAGGTCATCGACGAGACCGTCTCCGGTGTCGGTCAATTCGACGCCGAGACGTCGGACCGAACCTTTCGGATCTGCGCCACCGATCTTGGGGAGATTTCACTGCTCCCCGGAGTGCTCGCCGCGCTGGAAACCCGCGCTCCCGGCTGCGCCGTGCAAGTAACGCCGCTCGATTTTGCCAGTGCTGCAGAGGAATTGCGTCAGGGTCGTGCTGACGCCGTCATCTGCACACCGCGTATCGACGCGCCGGATCTGCGCCGCGACCCCCTGTTTCGGGAAGGCTATCTCGGACTGTGCGCACTCGGGCATCCGCGGATCGGAGTCGAACCCGGACTGGACGATTTCCTTGCCGAACGGCACATCGTCGTCGACGCCGCCGCTGGGCACGTGGACGCTGATCAAGCCCTCGCGCGGATGGGGCGTCGCCGTGACATCGCCGTGCGGGTACCGCACTTCGCGGTGCTGCCGGAACTGGTGGCGCAGACCCGGCACCTCGCCGTGGTGCCGAGCCGGGTCGCGGAACTGTTCACCCGGTCCTCGCCCGTCCGCACGTTCGCGCTACCTGTCGAGATACCGAACGTCGAGGTGTCGCTCTTTACCGTGCGGCGGGCTCTCCCGTCGCCGGGCGTCGATTGGTTGCGGGAGTTGATAGCCGACGTCCTACAGGCTCCCGCCGCCGATTGGACATCCTGATGCAGTGGCGGCCGGGAGAAAGTTCGGGCGGATGTCCATGTCGGGTGCGTCGTAGAGCCGGTGGAAGGTGGGCGTCAGCGCCGCCGACATCGGCGGGTTGATCCACGACCAGTCGGTGGGGCACTTCCGGCCGAGTGACTCTTCTCGTTCGACGTGGCTGATGAACTGCTTGGCGACGGTGTGATGATCGACCATGTGCACACCGGCCTGCCGGTAACTGTGGATCACGGCGCGGTTCAGTTCGACCAGTGCGCGGTCCCGCCACAGCGTTCGCTCCGACGTCGTGTCCAGGCACAGTCGTTCGGCGATGGCGGGCAGCATGTCGTACCGATCCTGGTCGCTGAGGTTGCGGGCCCCGACCTCGGTGCTCACGTACCACCCGCTGAACGGGGCGAGCGGGTAGGTCAGCCCGCCGACCGAGAAACTCATGTTCGACACGGCGGGCACCGCATGCCATTTGAGACCGAGATCGGCGAACCACGTGTAATCGGGGTGCTCGATCTGGACCTCGAGCACCAGCTCGGATGGAATCTCGTACCAGCGCAGCGTCTCGTCGGGTGTGCTGACCAGCAGCGGCAGCACGTCGAACGGCGTGCCTGCGCCCCGCCACCCCATCTTCGTCACCGCCTCGGTGATGCCGACCTGCGCGGGGTCCCCGGTCACCGTCCCGTCCGCGTGGCGGTAGCCCGCGTACCGGATCAGTTGCGGGCTGACGATCTTGTACTCGCGACCGTCGGAAAGCGGCAGCGGACCGACCGTGATGACCGAGCGCAGCGCACCGCCGTTCGTCGCGACCCGCAGGTGCTCCCAGCACGCCTCCGCAATCTCGTCCGCGGTGGTGACGTGCCGGGCATCGATCAGCTTCAGCGTGCGCCAGTGCTTGCGACCGACGCACCGGGCGTGGTTGCGCCAGGCCAGCTGCGAGCCGACTTCCAGTTCCTCCACGGTGTGCTCGTAGCGGCCCGTCTCCGCCAGCGACTCCAGTGCGTCCGCGAGGCGGGCCGTGGGCAGGTGGGCCAGCTCGGGCTCACTGAAGAACTCTGCGCACTCCCGCATCTGCGCTGCGGACCGCGACGTGACGTCCAGCGAGGACGACATAGTCCCTGTGCTGCTCACCATTGACCTCCCAGCGATCGTGGATCGTGCGGCGGTCAGTATGTCAGCGAAGCGCGCACACTCGTCCACCGAGTGGGGACAGGGTGAGGAAATACCGCCGGCAGGCGGACCGAGGCCCCGGGGTGAAGCTGTCGATTCTGGACCGGTCCCGCGCACGCCGGGGTGCGCCCGACTCTGCCGCGCTGACCGGGACGATCGAGCGGGCGGTGCATGCCGAGCAACTGGGGTTCCATCGGTTCTGGGTGGCCGAGCATCACGCCGTGCCGGGCATCGCGAGTGGGTCGCCGCCGGTGCTGCTCGCTGCCCTCGGCGCCCGCACCGATCGGATCCGGCTGGGCTCGGGTGGTGTGATGCTGCCGAATCATCAGCCTCTCGTGGTGGCCGAGCAGTTCCTGATGCGTGAGTCTTTCGGCGCAAACCCGGTCCTTCAGGTCCGGGTGAGCCGATCTGGTTTGTCGGACTGTGTGGCTAGTGTCCGGGTCATGGCGGGGAGGGTGGTGAGGCGGGCGTTCAAGTACCGTTTCTATCCGACTGCGGTGCAGGCGGAACAGCTTGCTCGGACGTTGGGGTGCACCCGGTATGTCTACAACCGGGCGTTGGCGGAGCGGACGCGTGCCTGGTCGCAGGAGCGGCGTCGGGTGACCTATGCGGATACCTCGAAGATGCTCACCGGATGGAAGCGGGATGCCGAGACGGAGTGGTTGTCGGAGCCGTCGAAGGGGCCGCTGCAGGAGGCGCTGCGGCAGTTGCAGGGCGCGTTCGACAGGTTCTGGCGCAAGCAGGCCCGCCACCCGCAATTCAAGAGGAAGGCCCAGTCGAAGGAGTCGGCAACCTACTACTCGAACTGCTTCACCTACCGCGGCGGGCAGATCCGGTAGGCCAAGCAGTCCGAACCCCTCGATATCCGGTGGTCGAGGCCGCTACCGGAGGGGGCTACGCCGTCGCAGGTGACGGTGTCGCGCAATGCTCGCGGTCAGTACCACATCTCGATCCTCGTCGAGGACACGATCGCCGAGCCCCCGTCGACCGGTCGGGTGGTCGGGCTCGACGCCGGGATCACGAGCCTCTACACGCTCTCGACCGGGGGAGAAGATCACCAACCCGCGGCACGAGCGCACGGACCGTGAGCGGCTGGCGAAGGCGCAGCGGGTGCTCGCCAAGAAGCAGAAGGGATCCCGGAACCGGGCCAAGGCCCGACTGAAGGTCGCGAAGATTCATGGCCGGATCGCCGATCGGCGTCGCGATTATCTGCACAAACTCTCCACTCGACTGGTGCGCGAAAATCAAGTGATCGCCATCGAGGATCTGAGTGTGCGGAACATGGTCAAGAATCGGTCGTTGTCTCGGGCGATCTCCGATGCGAGTTGGTCCGAGTTCCGGTCGATGCTCGAGTACAAGGCCGACTGGTACGGGCGGCGGGTGGTGGTGATCGACCGGTTTCATCCGTCGTCGAAGACCTGCTCGGTGTGCGGGGAGGTCGCGTCGGCGATGCCGCTGGACGTGCGGGTGTGGACGTGCCGATGCGGCGTCGTCCATGATCGGGATGTGAATGCGGCGAGGAACATTTTGGCCGTCGGACTGGCGGTGGCAGCCTGCGGAGATGGTGTGAGACCGCCCCGCACCTAACGTGCGGGGTGGCGACTGTCGGTGAAACAGGAACCTCGGGACCCGAGTCTCGAGGGGAACCTCGGTCGTTCACGGCCGAGAGGACGTCAAGCTCGAGGCGATGTACCCGGGCCGGATCGACCTGCGTCGGACGGTCGCTTGGGTTCACCAAGCCGGTACGCGAGGCGCTGCGTCGCGACCGCAACGCCCCCGACACGTTCGCCGACGACCTCGACGAGGTGCGGAGCTACCTCGAGGGCGCGGGCGCCGTGACGGCCCGGCCCCACGTGACGAGTCCACCGCCGATGTTCGTTCTCGCTACCCGGCGCGGGCTCGAGTTCGCCGCGAAGGCGGGTCTGCCGGGTGGTGGTCGGTGGGCCGATCCTCGGAGCGCCGGGCGCCCGCGTTCCGGAACTCGACCGGTACCGCGACAGCTTCGTCCCGTCCGCGGGGAATCCGTCCCCGTACGTGATCGTCTCGCTCGAGGTCATGGTCGCCGAGGACGAAGATCGAGCCCGTGAACTGCTGCTTCCGGAGGCGTGGGCGCTGGCGCAGTCGAGCCGGACCGGCGAGTTCCCGCCGCTCGAATCGGTCGCGGACATCCGGGGTAGGGCGTGGACGCCGCGGCTGCGCGAACAGGTCGAGGCCTCGATCGCGTCGTCGGTCCACGGCACCGCCGAGCAGGTGCGGGTCGCGCTCGAGGCCCTGGCCGCGCGTACCGGCGCGGACGAACTGCCGGCCTCGACGTCGACGTTCGACCGGGCCGCGCTGTTCGAATCCGATCAGCAGTTGTCACTCCTGGACGTGTGAACACCCACGACGCACACGGTTTGCTGCAAGCCTTGCGCAACTATTGACAATCTTGCGCAAGCCGGTGGATAGTGTGTGTCGGCAGTCACAACGAACAGCGAGGCGGTAGCACCGTGGCACCCACCTTGACCGAGGTCGCACAACGCGCAGGGGTATCCCTGTCCACCGCGTCGCGGGCGTTCAGTGCCCCGGACCGGATCGGACCGGACACGCTCGCGCGGATCATCGCGGTCGCCGACGAGATCGGCTACCGGGCGGCGTCACCGACCCGCACCGACGTCGTGCGCCCCACCGCCACCACCGTCGCGGTCGTGGTGCCCGACATCGGACACACGGTGTTCGCGAGCTTCGTGAAGGCGGCGCAGGCTCAGGGGTGGCACCGGCGCCAGACGGTGCTCCTCACCGACACCGACGGCAGCGCCGACCGTGAGCGTGAGGTTCTCGGCGAGTTGCAGGGGCGCGTCGACGCGCTCGTGGTCTGCGCTCCGCGGCTGCCCGCATCGGACATCGTGCAGCTCGCCGGCGACACCCCCCTGGTACTCGTCAACCGCTCGTCACCCGAATGCGATTGCATCGTGGCGGATTCCGAGGACGGAATTCGCCAGGCCATCGACTACCTCGTCGCCCTCGGGCACGAGCACCTCGCCTACGTCCAGGGTTCGCCGCAGTCCTGGTCGAACCAGCGTCGGGTCGCCGCGGTCGAGGAATTCTGCAAGGCCAGGGATGTGCAGCTGAGTCTGCTCGGCTGGCAGCAGGAAACCCTCGCGGGCGGTCATGCCGCAGCGGCGAGCGTGATCGCGACGGGCGCGAGCGCCGTGATCACCCACAACGATCCGATGGCCATCGGAGTGATGAACGGCGTCCGCGCAATGGGCTTCTCGGTGCCGGCGGACCTGAGCGTCGTCGGCATCGACGACTCGCCGCTGGCCGAACTCGCCAGCCCCGCGCTCACGAGCATCAACGTGCCGATGGCACGAGCCGGTGTGCTGAGTCTGGACCTCGTGTTCCAGCGCGCGAACGAGCCGGACTCCGATATCCGAGAAATCCATCTCCCCACTCAACTGGTCGTCCGGGCTTCGGCCGGACCGGCGCACGATCGGGTGTTTCGCCCCGGAAAAGAGAGCCACTAGATGAAAATCGTTGTTGCCGACAGCAACCTGATTCCGCACCGATCCCGGCTCGATGCCACAGTTCCGTCCGATTCGCGGCTGTCCTGGCACGGTGGCTTCGACGAGGCTGCCCTGATCGAGGATCTGCGCGACGCCGACGTCTACGTCGGGGGAAAGTTCACACCGTCCATGGCGTCGGCTGCCGAGAGGCTGCGCCTCGTCCACGTCGCCGGTGCCGGCACGGACAACATCACCTTCGATGCCCTGGCGCAGGACGTGCTGGTGGCGAACACCTTCCATCACGAGAAGTCGATCGCGGAATACGTCGTGGCGGCCGCGGTGATGCTTCGACGCGGCTTCGTCGCGCAGGACAAGGCACTCCGGCAGGGCGTCTGGGCGACCTCGGTCTACGACGACCGCCTCACGCAGTCGAATTCGCTGCAGGGCGCGCGAGTGGGCTTCGTGGGTTTCGGCCACATCGGCCACGCCACGTGGAATCTGTTCCGAGCATTCGGCGCGACAGGAGCAGCCGTGACCGGTCGTGGCAACGTCGACGCGCCGAGTGCGGGACTGGACTGGGCGGCCGACGTGTCCCAACTCGGGCGTCTCCTCGTCGAATCCGATGTCGTCGTGGTGTCCGCACCGCTCGACGACCGTACGCGGGGCATGATCGGCGCCGACGAATTGCGCGCACTCGGTAGCGACGCTGTGTTGGTGAATGTGGGCCGTGGACCTCTCGTCCAGGAGCAGGCACTGTTCGACGCACTGTCCTCGTCGACCATCGCGGCCGCCGCCATCGACGTCTGGTACGACTATCCCGGACCCGACGGTCGAGGGAGGCCCAGCGCTCTGCCGTTCTCCGAACTCCCCAACATCCTGATGACACCGCATTCTTCGGGAGTCTCACAACAGACTTTCGTCGGCCGCGTCGACGACATCGCCGACAACATCACTCGACTCGCACGCGGTGAGCAACTGCGCAACGTCGTCGCCCCCGCCGTCGGCTCGAAAGGATCACGGGCATGACCGACAAGATCATCTCCGCGGACGTGCTGATCTGCAGCCCCACCCGCAACTTCGTCACCCTCAAGATCACCACGGCCGACGGCGTCGTCGGCTACGGTGACGCCACGCTCAACGGCCGTGAACTGTCCGTCGCGTCGTATCTCCGGGACCATGTCGCGCCCTTGCTGATCGGGCGCGACCCGGCGCGGATCGAGGACACCTGGCAGTACCTCTACCGCGGCGTGTACTGGCGGCGCGGGCCCGTCACGATGGCCGCGATCGGAGCCGTGGACGTCGCACTCTGGGACATCAAGGGCAAGACCCTCGGCCAGCCCGTATACCAGCTGCTCGGCGGCGCCGTCCGCGACCGGGTGCTCTCCTACACCCACGCGACCGGGTGGGACGCGCCCGCGCTACTCGACTCCGTCGACGCCAAGCGCGCGAAGGGCTTCCAGGCGATTCGAGTGCAGTCCGGGGTTCCCGGCCTGGATTCGGTGTACGGCGTGCACCAGGGCGCCGCCGGATACGAGCCCGCGAGCCGCGGCGCACTCCCGGTCGAGGAAGTATGGGACACCGATGCCTACCTCAACCATGCACCGCGGATCCTCGAAGCGGTCCGTGAACACGTCGGCCCCGACCTCAAATTGCTGCACGACGCCCACCATCGGCTCACCCCGCAGCAGGCCGCGCGGCTGGGGAAGTCGGTCGAACACGTGGACCTGTTCTGGCTCGAGGACGTCACGCCCGCCGAGAACCAGGACGCGCTGCGTCTGGTGCGCAACCACACCACCACACCCCTGGCAATCGGGGAGGTCTTCAACACGATCTGGGACTGCCAGCACCTGATCACCGAGCAGCTGATCGACTTCATCCGGGTGGCCATCGTCCACGCGGGCGGAATCAGCCACGTCCGCAAGATCCTCGCGCTCGCCGAGGTGTACCAGATTCGCGGCGGCCCGCACGGCCCGTCGGACGTCTCGCCGATCTCCCTGGGCGCGAGCCTGCACCTCGGTCTTGCGACGCCGAACTTCGGAATCCAGGAGTACATGGGCTACGACCCGCTCGTCAGCGAGGTCTTCCCCCACGCGTGGTCGTTCTCGGACGGGCACCTCACCCCCGGCGACGTTCCGGGCATCGGAGTGAGCATGAACGAGGAACTCGCGGAGCACTATCCGTACGAGCAGGCCTACCTCCCGGTCGCCCGGCGCCGCGACGGCTCCATGACGGATTGGTGACGAGCATGTCCGAACCGACACTCTCGCGCCGAAACGTTCCCGCCGCGGCACTGATCCACCGGCGGGTGCCGGAAGGCACCGGGATCGTGCACCTGGGCCTCGGCAATTTCCACCGCGCGCACCAGGCGGTATACACCGCGCTCGCGATGGAACGCGAACCGGGACCGTGGGGCATCCTCGGTGTGGCGAGCCGCTCGAGCACCGTCGCCGATGCGATGAACGCGCAGGACCTCCTGTACAGCGTCGTCGAGATCTCGCCGGAGGGTTCTCGTGTGAGCGTCCCGGGTTCACACACCGGGACCCTGGTGGCCGAACAGGACCCGGAGTCCGTCGTCCGCGCGATCGCGGACCCGGCGACGAAGATCGTCACGATCACGGTGACCGAACACGGGTACACGGTGTCACCCGAGACCGGGTCCCTCGACCTCGACTCCGGTGCCGTTCGCCGCGACCTCGGCGAGGTGCGGACGCCCCGCACCACGATCGGGCAGATCGCCCGCGGACTGGCCCTGCGGGCGAGCACGCACGGCGCCCCGGTCACGATTCTCAGCTGCGACAACCTGTTGTCCAACGGGCGTCAGACCGAAAGGCTCGTACGCGAGTTCGTCGGCACCTTCGCGCCGCCTCTCCGCGACGACCTGCTGTCCTGGATGAACTCGTCCGTGACGTTCCCCAACTCGATGGTGGACCGGATCGTGCCGTCCGGTTCGGACCGCTACAACGAGGCGGCGCTGGCACACCTCGGCGTGCGCGACACGATCGCCGTCCCCGCGGAGCCGTTCACGATGTGGGTCATGGAGAAGCGGTTCGCCGCCGGCCGTCCCGCCTGGGAGCACGGTGGCGCGCTGTTCACCGACGACGTCGAGCCGTACGAGCTGATGAAGGTCCGACTGCTCAACGGGACGCATTCGCTCATCGCCTACCTCGGCGCACTCGACGGGCGCGCCACCATCCCCGAGTCCGTGGCGCAGCCGTTCGTCGAGGACGCCGCGCGGCGGATCCTCTGCGACGAGTACCTGCCGACGGTCACCGTTCCCGCATCGGTGGACACGGACGACTACATCCGGCAGCTGTTCTCGCGTTGGTCCAATACCGCTCTGGGACATCGCACCTCGCAGGTCGGCTCCGACGGATCGGTCAAACTGGCGCAGCGCATCCCTATCCCCGCGCTCGAACATCTCGGCCGCGGTACCGTCCCGCAGTACCTTTCTCTGACGGTGGCGGCATATCTCTGCTGCATCGCCCCGCCGCCCGGGTTCGATCCCGGCCCCCACGCACGATCCATGACCGACCCCGCTCGACCGCGCCTGGCAGGAATGGCCGACAACGCCGCTTCCACTACAGAATTCGTTCGCTCCGTCTTCCTCGACGGAGGTCTGTTTCCCAGCACTCTCGCTTCGCACGCCGACTTCGTCTCGCGGATCGCCGACTTCGTCGACATCATCGTCCGCCACGGGCCGGCAGTCGCCGCAGGCGAAGCATCCGACCCGGTCCCGGACCTCGGGACGACCCCGTCGCTGCGGTCCAGCGCGACCATCTGACTCCCTCACCCCTTGCCCGGACACTTCCGGGAACCACCAATGGAGGAATCCATGGACACTACACTCGACCCCACGGTGAACCCGAAAACTCCCGGCCGCGGTGGCGGTACACCCCAGGCAGACCCGTCCGCGGTCCGCCGGGCGGCGTGGGCGGGGCTCATCGGCACCACGCTCGAGCAGTACGACTTCGTCATCTACGGCACCGCTTCGGCGCTGATCTTCAACACCCTGTTCTTCCCGAACATCTCGCCCGCGGCGGGCATCCTCGCGAGCTTCAGCGCCTACGCCGTCGGGTTTCTCGCCCGGCCGCTCGGCGGCCTGTTCTTCTCGCGGTACGGAGAACGTCTCGGCCGCAAGTGGGTGCTCGTCGCGACGCTGATGCTGATGGGCGGCGCGACACTGGGTATCGGCCTGCTGCCCACCTACAGTCAGGTCGGGCTGCTCGCACCTGCTCTCCTCGTCGCATGCCGATTCTTCCAGGGGTTCGGAGCGGGAGCCGAACAGTCCGGCGGTGCAACACTTCTGACGGAGACGGCGCAGATAGGCAGGCGAGGTCGGCTCGCCGCCCTGGTGATGACGGGAGCCGCACTGGGCACGGCGCTCGGCGCAGTCGCGTGGATCGCCGCGCAGCTCCTGCCCGAAGAGCAGCTCATGTCCTGGGGCTGGCGTCTCGTGTTCATCAGCAGTCTGTTCGTCACAGTCGCCGCGTTCGTCATTCGTCGCAAGCTCAACGAGAGCCCGGTGTTCCAGGAACTCAAGGAGCAGCACCAGGTTCCGAAGACGCCGGTGAAGGAGATCTTCGCGAACGGCAAGAAGCCGCTGTTCATCGTCATGTTCATGACCATCGGCATCAGCGCGCAGTCGTACACGTACCAGGTGTTCATGGCCTCGTACCTCAAGAACGACGTGCACGTCGACCCCACGTTCATTCCCAAGGTGCTGCTGGTCGGGGCCATCTGCGGCGGCATCGCGGCCTACGGGTTCGGCCGCCTGTCCGATCGGGTGGGCCGCAAGCCGGTGTACATCTCGATCGTGGTCGCCCTGATCATCCTGCCGGTGCCGACCTTCCTGGCCCTGAACACCGGCTCGCATCTGCTGATCACGATGGCGATGATCGTCGGCTTCATCCTGGCCTGCCAGGGCGCCGTCGGCGTCACCATGAGCTACTTCCCGGAGATCTTCGGCTCCCGCTACCGCTACGCCGGCGTCACACTCGGCCGCGAATTCGCCTCGATCTTCGGCGGCGGTGTCGCACCGCTGATCTGTGCGGCGCTCGTCACGGCGTTCTCGGGCTCGTGGATCCCCGTGGCCGTCTACATGATCCTGATGGCCGTGACCGTTCTGATCGCCTCGGTGATGGCACCGGAAACCCGCGACCGCGACCTCACGCTGGCCGCCAACGCCACCGACCGTGAGGTGACGGCGGCATGACGTCTTCCGTCATCGCGGTGCTGCGTGCCGCGCACGCCGACCGGTACGCCCCGGTGGTGAACGTCCTCGCCGAGAACGGCGTGCGCGCCGTCGAGCTGACGATGAGCACGCCGGGAACCCTCGAGTCCCTGAGCAGCATCCGGCGCGCCGCACCCGACGGCGTCGAGATCGGGGTCGGGACGGTCACCACCGTCGACCAGGCGCGCGCTGCCCTCGACGTGGGAGCCGACTTCCTCGTGACGCCGACGACCAACCTCGACGTCATCGCGACGGCAGTGCGTGCCGGAGTTCCGATCTACCCGGGCGGATTCACCCCGACCGAGCTGTGGACCGGATGGAACGCGGGTGCCACTGCCGTGAAGCTGTTCCCGGCGTCGGTGGTCGGGCCGGAGTACATCGGGCACCTGCGCGGGCCCTTCCCCACCATCCAGGTCGTCCCCTCGGGTGGGGTGGGCATCGATGACGTCCCCGCGTGGTTCGCGGCCGGAGCGGCGGCGGTCAGCCTCGGCGGACCGTTGATCGGGGACGCACTCCGCGGTGGCGACCTCAGGCAGCTGGCCGAACGATGCCGGCGCCTCGCCGACGTCGTCGCCGAACTGGAGGTCGTGTGATGACGGTGCTGACGTTCGGCGAGACGATGGCCCTCACCAGGGCGGTGGACACCGGTGCCCTCGCCCACACATCGACACTGCATCTGGGAATCGGCGGCGCCGAATCGAACTTCGCGATCGCCTTGCGGCGACTCGGCGTCGACGTCACCTGGATCGGGCGCGTCGGCCAGGACAGCCTGGGCGACCTGATCGAACGGGAACTCCGGGCCGAGGGAATCACCGCCGACGTCATCCGCGATCCGGACGCTCCGACCGGACTGATGGTGAAGGAGCGGCGAACCGCCAGCGCCACCCGCGTCTGGTACTACCGGACCGGCAGCGCGGGGTCACGGCTCACGATGTCGGACATCGCGGACGACCGTCTCGAGTCGGCGTCCCTGCTGCACGTCACCGGCATCACCCCCGCCTTGTCCGACACCGCCAGGAAGACCACCCTGCACTGCGCCGAACGGGCACGCGCACTGGGCATTCCGGTGTCGTTCGATCTCAACTACCGCCGCGCGCTGTGGTCGCCGGACGACGCGGGCCCCGTCTTCCGTGAGCTGATCGCGTTGTCGGACATCGTCTTCGCAGGTGAGGACGAGGCCGCCATTGCGGTGGGCGACGGCACCCCCGACGAACTCGTCGCCCGTGTCCGCGACCTCGGACCACGCGAGAGCATCCTGAAACTGGGAGACCAGGGATGCCTGGCGATCGTCGACGGAGAGACGTACTCCCTGCCCGCGGTGCCGGTGAGCGTGATCGACTCCGTCGGGGCCGGAGACGGTTTCGTCGCCGGCTACCTCGCGGAACGACTGGCCGGTGAGGCACCCGCCGACCGTCTGAGAACCGCTGTCACGGTCGGGGCGTTCGCGTGCACCGTGTCCGGCGACTGGGAGGGAATGCCACACCGGGACGAACTCGGCCTCCTCACCACAACGGAACCCGTCACCAGATGACCAGCTCCGATCTCCGACAGAACTGGACTCCACGCATGAACACCAGCCCGACCACCGCTTCACACGCCACCGAGATTCCGACGCACGCGCAGGCGGTCGTCGCCCACGGTGCGCAGGACCTGCGCGTGGAGGAGGTGCCGATCGCCGCACCGAAGCCGGACGAAGCGGTGATCCGCATCGCCTACGGCGGGATCTGCGGATCCGATCTGCACTACTGGCAGCACGGCGCCGCCGGCGAGTCGATCCTTCGCGCACCGATGCGGCTCGGACACGAGGCGTCGGGCACCGTCCTGATCGGCGCGACGGACGGAAGCGGTCCCGGCGCCGGCACCCCCGTCACCATCCATCCCGCGACCCCCGGCGGCGACAGCGCGAAGTATCCAGCCGATCGCCCCAATATTTCCCCCGGATGCACGTACCTGGGCAGTGCGGCGCACTTCCCGCACGCCGACGGGTTGTTCGTCAGCCACGTCACCGTCCCGACCCGCATGCTCCGGGTTCTTCCCGCCGGCCTCGCTCTTCGTCTGGCGTCACTGGCCGAGCCGGCGAGCGTGGCGTGGCACGCGGTCGCGCGGGCAGGGGAGGTGAAGGACCGGTCGGTCCTCGTCATCGGTGCCGGGCCCATCGGCGCGCTCGTCGTGGCGGTGCTGAAGCGAGCGGGCGCCGGGAAGATCACGGCGGTGGACATGCACGAGTACCCGCTGAGGATCGCGCGCGCCGTGGGTGCGGACGCGACACTCACCGCCACCGATGCCGACGCAGTCGCGGCGGTGGAAGCGGACGTCACCATCGAATGCTCCGGCAACCATCGCGGTCTGGCATCGGCAATCCACGGCACGGCCCGCGGCGGCCGGGTCGTGATGGTCGGTCTGCTTCCCTCGGGGGATCAGCCGGTACCCATGTCGATCGCGATCACCCGGGAACTGGATCTGGTCGGCTCGTTCCGGTTCAACGACGAGATCGACGAGGTGGTGGCCGCCCTCGCCGACGGCTCGCTGGTGGTGGATCCGATCGTCACGGCCGAGTACGACGTCGCCGATGCGCTCACCGCGTTCGCGTCGGCCAGGGATGCGTCCTCGTCGAGCAAGGTGCTCCTGCGGTTCTGATCCGGGGAACGTCGCCCCGGCCTCGTCTGCGGGGCACGGCTGTCGCATGATGGTCTCGACGCACCCCCGAGGTCAGGAGAGCAAGCTGATGAAGGAATTCACCGCGTGGATCGCTCGCGAGAACGAGGGCGCCATCGGCCTCTCCCAGGAGACGGTCGCCGAGTCGTTCCTGCCGCAGGGCGAGGTCACCATTCAGGTCGAGTACTCCAGCGTGAACTTCAAGGACGCACTGGCGCTCACACCGAAGGGCGGCGTGGTCCGCGAGTACCCCATCGTGCCCGGCATCGACGTGGCGGGCACCGTCGTCGAGTCGCAGTCCCCGGAGTTCTCCGTCGGTGACACGGTCATCGCGCACGGTTACGATATCGGCACCGCCCGTCACGGCGGGTACGCGCAGTTCGCCCGCGTCCCGGCCGACTGGGTGGTGAAACTCGACGGCATGTCCACCCGCACCGCCGCCGCGATCGGTACCGCCGGTTTCACGGCCGCGATGAGCGTGGAGGCGCTGCTGTCCCGTGGGGTCGAGCCGGGCAACGGTCCGGTGCTCGTGACCGGTGCGAGTGGCGGCGTCGGCACCGTCGCCGTCGACCTGCTGTCCGCGGCGGGTTTCGAGGTGGTCGCGTCGAGCGGAAAGCCGGAGAAGGCGGAACTGCTCACCGAACTGGGCGCGAGCACGGTGATCGGCCGCCTCCCGGAGCCCGACACGAAACCGCGTCCGCTCGGCAAGGCCCAGTGGGCTGCCGCGGTCGACTGCGTGGGCGGCGCCACCCTCGCGCACGTGCTCAGCACCATCGAGTACGGCGGTGCGGTCGCGGCGAGTGGGCTGACCGGCGGACCGAAGTTGGAGACCACGGTCCTGCCGTTCATTCTGCGCGGTGTCAGCCTGCTCGGCATCGACTCGGTGCAGTACCCGATCGAGCAGCGGCGCCGGCTGTGGGGCCGTCTCGCGTCCGACCTCGCGCCGTCCCGGCTCGAGTCGATCACCCACGACGTTCCGATCGCGGACGTCGTCTCGGTGATCGACCAGGTGCGGGCCGGCACCTACTCGGGCCGGGCCGTGGTGGGCGTCGCCCCGTGAGTACTTATTAACGTCCCGCGGTTAACAAGTACTCACGGGCGCCGGAGGCGCACGATCCAGGCACGGGAGTCGGCCGGATCGATCACATCGTCGAGCTCGAAGATCGTCGCCGCGTTGAGTGCCTTCCCGTGCTGGTAGGCGGCGTCGACGAGTTGCGCGAACGCGGTGTCGCGCTCGGCGGGGTCGTCGATGCCCTCGAGTTCCTTCCGGAATCCGAGCCGCACCGCGCCTTCCAGTCCCATGGCCCCGATCTCGCCGGTCGGCCACGCGACCGTGAACTCGGACGCGTGGAAGGAGCCGCCCGCCATGGCCATCGCGCCGAGGCCGTACCCCTTGCGCAGGATGATCGTTCCGTACGGCACGGTCATCCGCGCGCCCGCGACAAACAGATTGCCGAAGCGGCGAACCGTGGCCTCCTTCTCCGAATCGGGTCCGACCATGAATCCCGGTGTGTCACACAGTGAGACGATGGGCAGGCCGAACGATTCGCACAGCTCCAGGAAGTGGGCCATCTTGTCCGCCGCGACCGCGTCGATCGCGCCGCCGAGGTGGTGGCTGCTGTTCGCGACCAGCCCGTACGGCGCACCCTCCACCCGGATCAGCGCGGTGACGATGCCGACGCCGTGGTCGCGGCGTAATTCGAGGACCGAGCCGACATCGGCGATGGATTCCACGGCACTGCGAACGTCGTAGGCGCGCAACCGGTTCTCCGGGACGACGTGGCGTGCGAGCCGCTCGTCGGGGGCTTCCCACTCGGGGAGTGCGCCCTGGAAGTACGACAGGTACTTCTTGGCCAGCTCGACGGCGTGCGCCTCGTCCCGGGCGAGCAGATCGATGACGCCGTTGCGCCGCTGCACGTCGACGGGCCCGATGTCCTCCGGCCGGTACACACCCAGTCCACCGCCCTCCACCATCGCCGGGCCACCCATGCCGATGTTCGCGTCGGGGGTGGCGATGAGTACGTCGCAGACTCCGGCGAGGGCGGCGTTGCCCGCGAAGCAGCGGCCGGAGACCACCGACACCAGCGGAACCTTCCCGTTCAACGCCGCCAGCGACCGGAAGGTGTTCAGGTCCAATCCTGCTGCCGGTCCGGCGTCGGTGTCGCCGGGCCGCCCGCCGCCACCCTCCGCGAACAGGACGACCGGGACCTGCTTGCGGCCGGCGAGTTCGATCACCCGGTCAGTCTTCGCGTGGTTCCGCATGCCCTGGGTTCCGGCGAGCACCGTGTAGTCGTAGGACAGCACGACCGCCTGGGCGTCGCGCGAACCGAACACGGCACCGTTGACGGTGGCGAGCCCGGCGACGAGCCCGTCGGCGGGGGTGTTCTCGATCAGGTCCTGCTCGGATCGGCGGCTACGCTGCGCGGCCAGGACGAGAGGTCCGTATTCGACGAAGCTGCCGGGGTCGACCAGATCGTCGATGTTGGCCCGTGCGCTGCGCCGCCCGAGCTTCGTGCGCTTCGCGATCGCGGCGGGCCGGGCGGCGTCGAGGGTCACCTCGTGTCGCTGCCGGATCTCCGCCAGGTCCGCACGCTCACGGTCCAGATCGGTTGCGCTGTCGGCGACGTCGCCGGCCTCCGATCCCGTGCGACGGATCACGACCAGGGGGTCGCCGGCGTTGACAGTCTGCCCGGGCGCCACCAGGTTCCGCTCGACCACCGCACCGGCGGGCGCGGCGATCACGTGCTGCATCTTCATGGCCTCGAGCACCACGAGCTGGGCACCCGACTCCACGGTCGCACCTTCTCCGGCCGCCTCTACGACGGTCCCGGCCATGTGGGCGCGCAGCACGTCCTCACCCACCCGCAACTCGAGTGCCTCCGACGACACCTCCGCCGGCTGGTGCACGTGGGCGGCGTCGACGAGCGCACTCATCCGCTCGGCGAGGTGATCGGTGCCGACGACGCCGTCGGCGAAGCCGGGGTCCGCCAGAATCGCCCGGAGAAAGCCGATATTGGTGGGGACGCCCTCGACGACGAACTCGGCGAGCGCCGCATCGGCCTTACGCACCGCGGCGGAGAACGACGGGCCCCGCGAATGCACGATCACCTTCGCGAGGAGCGAGTCGTACCGCGGACTCGGTGACAGTCCGGGCCGCCCGTAGGTGTCCACGCGCACACCCGGTCCCGTCGGCGGCGAGAAGACGGACAGGGTGCCCGCGGCGGGGACGGCCTGACCGTCGGGGCGCATCGTCTCCATGTTCACCCGTGCCTGGACCGCGATCCCGCGCGCAGCAGTGGGCGTGCCCGACGCGTCGAGCCCCACGGCGCTGACGCCGTCCGGCAACGACAGCTCCCCGAAGTCGGCTCCCCGGGCGATGTCGATCTGCACGGCGACGAGGTCGATCCCCGTCACCTCCTCGGTGACCGTGTGCTCCAACTGGATTCGGGGATTGACCTCCAGGAACACGAAGCCGTCCCGGGACACCAGGAATTCGACGGTGGCGAGTCCTCGGTACCCGACATTGGCGCACAACCGGGCCGCGGCCTCGTGCACTTCGCTGCGCAGTCCCGGGTCGAGCCCCTGCGCGGGGGCGATCTCGACGAGTTTCTGGTGGCGGCGCTGCACGCTGCAGTCGCGGTCACCGACGGCCAGGGCCCGCGTCACGCCCGCGTGCGGTGCCGCCACCACCTGCACCTCGATGTGCCGGGCGCCGTCGAGAAGGGACTCGGCGAACAGTGCGGGGTTGCCGAACCCGAGTTGCGCCTCGGACGCGCACAGCCGGTACTCCTCGTCGATCCGGTCCGCGCTGCGGACGGCACGGATGCCGCGACCGCCGCCGCCCGCGAGCGCCTTGATCATGATGCCGCCCGGGTGTTCCGCGAAGAACGCGCGGACGCCGTCCAGGTCGGTGGGACCGTTGGTCGCGGCGAGCACCGGCACCTTCGCGGCCACGGCGGCCTCGCGTGCCGACGACTTGTCGCCGAAGATGTCGAGCACTTCAGGACTCGGACCCACGAAGTCCAGTCCCGCCTCGGCGCAGGCGCGTGCGAAAGCGGCGTTCTCGCTGAGGAATCCGTATCCGGGATGTACTGCCGTGGCACCGAACTCCGCTGCCGCGTCGAGAATGGCGCGAGCGTCCAGGTAGGCGGACGGGCCGGACCCACGGAGCGCGACCGCTTCGGTTGCCGCGCGCACGTGGGGGCTGTCCGCGTCGTCCTCCGCGTAGACGGCGACGGTGTCGACCGACATCTCCTCGGCGGTGCGGATGATGCGGAGCGCGATCTCGCCACGATTGGCGACCAGCAGGTTCACTTGTACTCCTCGGCCAGAGCGAACAGGTCGGCCTTGCGGACCTTCCCGGTCGCCGTCATGGGTAGGGCGTCGAGCACCTCGACGGTAGGGACTTTGTAGGTGGCCATGTTCCGGGCCGCCCACTCCCGCAGTTCCTCACCCGAGACCTGACGGTCGGGCAGGAGCTGGACGAACGCGAACGGCACCTGGCCCTTGCCCGGATCGGGCTTCGGGACCACGGCGGCCGACTGGATGTCAGGGTGCAGCATGAGCAGTGCCTCCACCTCGGACGGGAACACGCTCATCCCGTTGGTCTTGATCATTTCCTTGTTGCGCGCCAGATAGTGCAGTGCGCCTTTGCCGTTCAGCTTGCCCACGTCGCCGGTCTGGAGCCATCCGTCGCGGAGCGCAGCAGTGGTGGCATCGGGTTTGCCGTAGTAGCCGGTGAGCAGCGACGGACTGCGCACGATGATCTGTCCGGGTTGCCCCACCGGCACGGGCGCCCCGGCCTCGTCGACGATCAGCACGTCGGTGCCCGGAACGGGAAGTCCGCAGAACACGGGTTCGCTGAGCAGGTCTTCGTCGTCGGTCTGGAAACCGAGCGTGATGGTGTCGGCGGTATGCGTTTCCGTCATCCCGTAGCTGGCCTCCCGCAGCACGTGTCCGGTGGCGTCGCGCCAGCGGCCGCGAATCGCGGGGTCGAGCTTGAGCACGAACGACACGGCCATCGCGTTGTCCAGGGTGGAGAAGTCTCGGTCGGTGAAGCCGGGCAGATCCATCAGTTCCACATAGTTGTCGACCGTCCCGACCATCGACGTCACCCCACGACTGTCGACGAGCGTCGCCGCGGCCTCCGGGTCCCAGCGGTTGAGGAGCACGACGGTGCCGCCGTTGATCAGCGGGTACAGGATGCCGAAGTCCTCGCCTGCGATCCAGAAGATGGGCAGGAACCCGAGGACCACAGGGGGAGCCTCGCCCACCTGCCTGCCGCCGGCCAGTGTCGCGGTGGCGGCGGTGTAGACCATGTGCGCCTGCGTGTGTTCGCAGCCCTTCGGCATCCCGGTGGTGCCCCCGGTGTAGTTCAGTGCTGCCAGCGCGTCGGGGTCCATCGGAATGGGCTCGGCACGTGGGGAGTCCATGATCTCCGCCCAGTCGGTGGGCCCGGAGGTCGAGTCGAACGGCGGTGTGACGCTGGGTTCGGCAGGCAGCAGATCCGACACGCCGGTGATCGCGACGTGCCGCAGCGCCGTCTGGCCGCGCACGGATTCGACCATGGCCGCGAACGAATCCTGCGTCAGCAGGATCTCCACGCCGGCGTCGTCGAGTTCATACACCAGTTCGTGCTCCCGGAACAACGGGTTGATAGGGACGTGGACGGCGCCGATCTTCAGGATCCCGAGCATGGCGACATGGAACTGCGGACAGTTGGTGAGATGGACGCCGACGCGGTCGCCGGCGGACGCGCCCCGCTGCAGGAGCCAGCCGGCGAAACGGTCGGACAGTTCGTCGAGTTCGGCGTAGGTGATCGCACGACCGTAGAAGTCGATCGCGACAGTCTGCGGTCGTGCCGTCGCCCAGTGCCGCAGGTAGTCGATCACGGTGCGGCCCTCGATCGGGTACTCGACTGTCCGCGGTACCTGCGGTGGCCACGCGGCGTCCTGGAGTTCGCGGATCTCGGCGAGGGCCGATTCCAGGGCCGTGGGGTCACTCGAAGGCGAAGTGGGCATACCGAACTCCCGATTCTGTGCGGATTGTCGTTGTCAGGTGAAGCCGATGAGTCTTTCGGAGATGGCGGTCAGGTCGGCGGTGTAGCGGCGCTGTTCACGGGCCGTCGCGTCGACCAGCCGGGCGGCGCCCGCGAGCTGGGCGTCGGCGAGGGTCTGCGCGATGCGGGCGGGCGGTGCGCACGGCGTGACGTCGCACGTGGCGACGATGCGCTCGATGAACCGGGTGTAGCGGCGGATGAGCCGGGTCTGCACGGTGGTCCAGCTTCGGCCGACCTCGGGGTCGAGCCGGGCGCGGTGCCTGATCAGTTCGAGGACGCGTCCGTTGGTGTACACGGCTTCCACGAACGCTTTCGTGGTGGTGCGCAGCACCTCTCGCAGGTCCTCGCTCGCCGGTCCTTCCACGTGCTGCGACTCGAGGAATTCCTCGCACACGTCGGCGGCGACGGCGTGGAACACCTCGTCCTTCGACGAGAAGTAGGCGTAGAACGTTGCCCGCGACACTTCGGCCCGGGTGGTGATCACCTCGACGGTCGTCCGGTCGTAGCCGAGTTCGGCGAAGCATGCGCTCGCGGCGCGGAGGAGTTCGCGGCGGCGGGGACCGTCGTTGTCCTTACGCGCCGACCGCGCCCGCTCCTGAGCCTCGCTTGTGGTCACGATCACAGTATGGATTGATGTTGACGTCAATGTCAATCACGACTGCTGGACACCCCGATGCGCAGCGGGAGTGCGCTGTGGCGGCGCACGAGCAGGCTGGGGAGCCAACGTGACTCGGCGTCGTCGGCGAGGGAGAAGTGGTCGGTGCGCGCGAGCAGGGTGGTGGTGGCGGCGAGTGCCTCCATGCGGGCGAGCGCCGATCCGACGCAGAAGTGGACGCCCTTGCCGAACGCGAGATGGGAGCGGATGTGCGGCCGGTCGAGCACGATCTCGTCCGGCCTGTCGAACGCGGCCGGATCCCGGTTGGCCGCGCCCCACAGCAGGAGCAGGTGACTACCCGCGGGCAGGTCGACGCCGCCGAGGGTGGTGTCGGCGACCACGTGCCGGTGATGCCCGCGGAACGGCGATTCGAGACGCAGCGCCTCGTCGAGGAACGCGTCGACGAGCGCGGGTTCCTGCCGGAGCCGGGTCTGTACCCCGGGATGGGTGGCCAGGAGGCGGGCGGCGTTCGCGATCAGGCCCGCGGTCGATTCGCCGCCGGCGCCGACGAGTTGGAGCAGGACCAGCGTCGCCACATCCTCGGACAGCTCACCGGCATTGCAGGCATGTGCGAGGACGCCCAGCAGATCCTCCGACGGATGCGACCGTGCCCGCACGAGTTCGGCCCGCAGGTACGCGGCCAGTTCCGTAACGGAGGCGACCAGCTGGCCGAGGCGACCCTCGTCGACGATCCCGCCCAGCATCTCGGTGCTGTCGTACGCCCAGGCGAGCAACCGCGGCACGTCCTGCTCGGGCAGCCCGATGAGGTGCGCCACCATCGTCAGCGGCAGGCGGTCGGCCATCTCGGCCGCCCAGTCGATCCGCCCGTCCCGCAGCCCCTCGTCCCACAGGGTGTCGACGAGCGACTGCACTGTGGGGGTCAGCGCGCGGATGCGGCGGCCGAGCGTGGGCAGCACGAGCTTGCGATGGTGCAGGTGAGTCTGCTCGTCGGCGGTGGCCAGCACGTGAATCGCCTGACCACCGCCGTCCATGTCGAACGCCGTGGGCGGCCCCGCCGGTTGCTGCACCAGCACGCCGGTGAGGTGCGAGGAGAAGTCGTCGGTGCGGTTCGCCGCCTCGGTCACGAGATCCCACGTGGACACCAGGAAGAAGTCGGTGCCCGCGACGCGATGGACGGGGGAGTGCTCGCGGAGAATCCGGTACAGCTCGTTCGGTTCGTCGAGGTGGGCTGGATCGAAGATGTCGATTCCGTGGGTCGGCGCGTGGGCCATTGAGGACTCCTAGTCGGTGAGAACTTGTTGCAAATCGCCACAGTTCGCGTCGAAGCCGAGTGCTGTCAAGAGTGGGGAGCAAGGTGAGATTCCGCTGCTCGTATGGCTTTTTCACCGGTGACTCAATGCGCGGCGATGAGGTCCTGTCGCGGCTGATCAGAGGATCAAGCGTAGGTACGTGTTCTAGAATCTGGTGAGTATTCGTCTCATGGTGAGACAAAATTGCGTGAGTGTTTCTGGAGGTGCCGTGGACACGAAGCAGGCGGACTGGTTGACCGGCGGCAGTCGGCGGGCACTCGCGGTCGAGAGAATTCACGCCGCCGCTGCCGACCTCATTCGCGAACAGGGCATCGACGGGGTGAGCGTGGACGAGGTCGCGGCGCGCGCCGGGTGTTCACGCGCCACGCTCTACCGGTACACCGGCGGCAAGCGCGAACTCGTCCAGGCCGTGATGTCCCGCGCCGCGGACACTGTGGCCGACCACGTCGAGCAGGCGCTGGAACCATTCGCGGACTCGGAGCGGATCGTGGAGGCGATCCTCGCCTCGCTGGTGGCGATCCGCGCGGAGTCGACCCTGGTGCGGTGGTTCACCGGGGCGCATCCGAGGAGTACGGCCGAGTACCTGGCCCGCGCTCCCGAACTGGGCCGGGTGGCGATCTCGCTCACCCGCATCGCGCCCGACGAGGAGGCCGCGGGATGGATCGTGCGCGTCGTCCTGGCCCTGTTGACGTGGCCGCTGCCCGACGCGGCGGCCGAACGTCGCACCGTCGAACGCTTCGTGGAGCCGATCTTCAGGATTCACGCGTCGTCGTAGCCGATCGGGTGGGCTCGAGCACGAAGAGCCTGAACTCGCGTCCCCCGGACCGTCGGTGCTCCATGCGGTATCCGGGCCAGTAGTCGACGACGAATTTCCACAGGTTTTCGCGTTCGTCGCCGGTGACCAGGCGAACGCGCATCCGGGACTCCCGTGCCCCGGCCTTGACGAGTGCTTCGTCGGCGGCGCGCAGATTCGCCGACCATGCCGGGTGCTGGGGGCGGCCCCAGTTGGAACCGGTGACGATGTATCCGTCGCCGTAGGGAATGCACAGCAGCGCCGTCGTCCGTGGGGTGCCGCTCTTGCGTCCCGGGACCGTCACCTGCAGGGACTGCAGACCGGCGATGCCGATGAGGCTCACGCGGTTCCCGGTCCACGCGCGCAGGTGTGACTCCAGCCAGATGATGACTGGCGCCATACGCATCACCCATTCCTGGGTGCCCAGCCACCGCGCGAGGACGCGGAGCGGGTTGCGGAGCGCGCGCGATCGGTCAGGGTGTGTGGGGACGGCGTTCATAGTGGCCATCTTCCCTCAGGTTGCCGGTTCGGGCCGATCGCGATGAGTTTTGCGCATCGCGCGGGTCTAATGGTCAGGTCCCAACGAAAAGACCTCGATTTCACGCCTTGACCCGAACAATGGTTGAGGTTGCAGGATCGGTCAGTAGCAATTCGAGCCACTCGACAGGGAGAAATGAACATGTCCAGCACTGGAATCACGATTTCTGCAACCTCGACCTCACGGATCAACCCGATGACGCTCGAACTGAGCCGCCCGTGGGCGATCGCCGCGACCGCAATCGGCGCCCTCGTCCCCAACCTGGTGATCTGGCTGCTGGGATTGGCTGCCGGCGGTTCGTTCGAGATGACGGATGCAGGCAAGACCAGCAGTGTGGCGCCAGGCGGTGTCGTCATCCTGACGGTCGTTCCGATACTGATCGGAATGACACTGGCCGCGCTGATCTCGCTGAAATGGGTGGCCGTCATCCGTCCGGCCGAAGTGATCGGCGCCCTGCTGCCGCTCGCGACGATCGCCCTGACCATTCAGGCCGACTTCGACACCGCCAGCACCATCGCGCTCTCGGTCATGCACGTGCTGATCGCCGTGGTGATCGTCGTCGGCCTCGAAGCGATGCGGCGACCGCTCGTCCGCGTTTAAGGCGTGCTGTTCACCGGCGCATGAGCCTCGATGGTGAGTGCGATGTGCTCGACGATCCGCTTCTGCGAGATCTTCGGGCTGCCGGTGAGCCAGCGCTGGTACAGAAAGGCGATCGCCCCGAACAGAGCAATCGCGTTCAGCTGGGTGTTGACGGCGTCGCGGGGTGCGCCGTCGACACCCAGCATTGTCAGTGCCGCCGTCATGGGAGTGGTGAATTCGGTGACGAGTTGGTCGCCGCGCTGGGCCAATTCCGGCACGGATTGTGACTCGACGAACATGATGCGTCCTCGCCGCCGGTCCTGGGCGATGTAGCCGGTGAACGCCTTCACGACGTGGCGGACGAGTTCGCCCGGATCGTCGGGGCCCGTCTCGAGAGCCCTGAGCAGGGTGTCCCTCGCGCCCAGGACGACGTGGTCGAGGAGTGCGACGAGCAACGCCTCGCGATTGTCGAAACTCTCGTAGAAGTAGCGCTCGGTGAGGCCCGCCTGACGGCAGGTCGCGCGCATCGTCGTCGCTGCCGTTCCCTCGGTTCCCATGATCTGCAGGCCGGCCTCGATCAGTGCCGCACGCCTCGCGGCGCGGCGGTCGGCCGGCTCCCGGCCACGCCATTTGCGCGGCGCTCCACGTGGGTTCTCGCTGTCGGTCATGCCGTCATCGTCTCATCGATCCCGGTAACGATCGGGGATCCACACCAGATGTCAACGGTCATCCCGAAGGCACCACGTTCCGCATCGAGCGGCATCAGGAGGTCGTCATGACCACCACAGAGATTCCGTCCCAACGCGGTTCGGCGCGGCAGTGCGGATCGGATTCCGGTTCGTCCCCAAGCGATGGCGGCTGACGCCGGTCGCCGCGGTGGTCAGGTGCGGCGCAGCCCGTCGAACGTCAGCTCGACGACGGCGTCCGCCAGATCGGCGACAGTCCCGCCGGTGCGCGGGCGGTACCACTCGATCAGTGAGTTGACCGTGCCGAACACGAGCCGGCTGGTGAGCGCGGGATCGATGCCGGGCCGCAGGTCTCCCTCTTCCGCCGCCGCGACGACGAGGTCGCTGACGAACGCGTCGAACTCGCGGCGGCGGGCGAGTGCGCGACGCTCCACCGCGGTGTTGCCGCGAACGCGCAGTAGGAGCGTCACGTAGGGAAGCTCGGCGGCGAGGACCTCGACACTGCGGCGGACGAGATACTCGAGACGGTCGATGTACCGGCCGCTCGTCGCCTTCTCCTCGGTGGTGACCGCGAAGAGGGCGTTGAGCGCGCGCGACAGTGCCAGCTCGAGCAGCTCCGACTTCCCGGACACGTGGTGATAGATCGACGACTTCGTGATTCCCAGGCGCTGGGCCAGCACCTCCATGCTGGTGCCGTCGTAACCCTTGTCGTTGAAGACCTTGACTGCGACAGCGAGCAGCGAGTCGAGGTCGTAGCCGGGACGTCCGGGCGATCCGGTCTTCCGTGCGGGGCGTGCCGTAGTCATGCGCGCAATCCTTCCAGGTGCAGAACTCCACCGCATCGGTGCGCCGTCATCCACGAGAGCCGACCGAAGGTTCGGTTGAGGTGAGAATACCGCGAGTAACCCGATGGCGGTGAACCACGTGCGACGGGTGAATCAGCCGCCCATGGCCTGGGTCCGGCCCTCCTTGCGGGCCTTCGCCAGCCCCCGCCGGGCGAGAAACCCGTTGGCGAGGAGCAGGAGGGTCTTGTTCGGCGGCGCCGCGAACCCGGCCTGGGTATGGGGCGCATACAGCGCCTCGGTGCCCGTGACCTCGATCCAGCCGGTGTTCTGACGCGACTCGAGGCCGACGAGCTTGGCGCGGTAGGCGTGGGCGAGCAGCCCGGCGCGGCGGCCGCCCTGCGGCACGCCGGCGGGCACCGTCAGACGCACGCCCTCGCTGCTCGCAGAAGCCACGTCGACCGGGACGACGACCGGATAGCCGTCCGCCTGACGGTAGGCGAGCAACCGGTGCGACAGCTTCGCCGCGCGGCCTCCGGTTTTGGCCGCATCCACCCGTGGGCCGGTGCCCTTCTTCGGCGGAGTCTGGGGTTCCGGGTCGACGGCGGGCAGCGGTGCGCCGAACACCTCGGGCCGGCCGGTCAGGTGCAGGTCGGGCCAGGCGACGACCCGTGTCACCGTCACGGTCACCGGTACCCGGTCGGCGTAGTACGCGCTGAGCCACCGGTCCCAGAACGCGCCGCGGCGTGGCTCGCCCGTGTAGGGGGTCGAGCGCCGGCCGATGTCCTCGAGCAGTTCCGGGTCGGGGGTGGGGTCGAACGTCGCGTCTCCCTGCACGAGCACGTAGCGCTGATTGGTGCCGTCGCCGATCCCGTGGTCGCGGGCGTGGTAGGCGAGCGCCACCCGGGGTTCACCCTTGATGCGTTCGAGCTTGCGGCCGAACCCCAGCGAGGTGGTGAAGCCGACCGTTCCCCGCTCGCGGTCGCTCAGCCCGAGGGGTGCCACCGCCGTCACCACGGCCCCGCCTGCGGGTGTGATGTACGCGAACCCGCAGGTCAGATCGCCACGGATGACGTCATCGACCCCGTCCGACCAGGTGACCGGCATGAGTCGAGCCTACTCAGCCGACGCGGCACCGGGCCAGTGCTCGGGGGTTGACGACACCCGGGAGTGAATATAGCTTCACTTCAAGTGAGTGGTAACTCACGAAAAGTGATCTTATATTCAACGCGGCATCGAGGAGCATCCATGGACCTGACACTGACCGAGGAGCAGAAGGAGTTCCGACAGCTGGCCCGCGACTTCGTGAACAAGGAGGTCGTGCCGCACCGCGCCGCGTGGGACCGCGCCGAATCGGTGGACACCGCGATCGTCGAGAAGCTCGCCGACATCGGCTTCTTCGGCATGACCATTCCGGAGGAGTACGGCGGTCTCGGCGGCGACTACATCACGTACTGCCTCGGCATGGAGGAACTCGGCCGGGCGGACTCCGCGGTCCGGGGCATCGTGTCGGTGTCGATGGGGCTGGTGGGCAAGGTCATCCTCTCGCACGGCACCGAGGATCAGAAGCACGAATGGCTGCCCCGCATCGCGTCCGGTGAGGCGCTCGCCTGCTTCGGGCTCACCGAGCCGGACAACGGTTCCGACCCGGGCGATCTGAAGACCAAGGCGGTACGCAGCGGCGACGACTACGTCATCAACGGTTCCAAGATCTTCATCACCAACGGCACGTGGGCGAAACTGTGCCTGGTGTTCGCGCGCACCGGAGGTCCCGGGCCCAAAGGGGTTTCGGCCTTTCTGGTTCCGACGGACACCCCGGGATTCGAATCGCGCGAGATCCATGGAAAGCTCGGACTGCGCGGGCAGGCGACGGCCGAGTTGTCCTTCACGGACGTCCGCGTCCCCGCGAGTTGCCTGCTCGGATCCGAGGGGCAGGGTTTCTCCATCGCGATGCACTCGCTGGACAAGGGCCGCGTGTCGGTGGGCGCGGGTTGCGTCGGAATCATCCAGGGCTGCCTCGAGGCCGCCGTCGCCTATTCCCGCGAGCGCACGCAGTTCGACCGTCCGCTCGCCTCGTTCCAACTCGTGCAGGACCTGATCGCCGACATGTCCGTCGACGCCGACGCGGGGCGGTTGCTCACCTGGCGGGCCGCCGACCTGATCGAGCGCGGTGAACCGTTCGGGACGGCCGCGTCGAAGGCGAAGTACTTCTGTAGTGAGGCCGCGGTTCGCGCCGCCAACAACGCAGTACAGATCTTCGGTGGGTACGGGTACGTCGACGAATATCCCGTCGCCAAATACATGCGCGACGCGCGGGTGATGACGCTCTACGAGGGCACCAGTCAGATCCAGAAGCTGCTGATCGGCCGAGCGGAGACCGGGGTCAGTGCCTTCCTCTAGCACCACCGAGCGCCGGGTGACCCTTGACGCACTCCATGATGTGAATATACGTTCATTTGAAGAGAATGACTCTTCACCAATCATGAACACCAACTCATTGCAGACTCCAGAGAGGAATCACCGTGACCGACTACGAAGACATCACCTACGAGGTCGACGGCCCGGCTGCGGTCGTGACGATCAACCGCCCCACGCGCTACAACGCCTTTCGTGGCAAAACCGTCGAGGAGCTGATCAAGGCCTTCCGCTCGGCGTGGGCCGACGACGCGGTGCAGGCGATTATCCTCACCGGTGCGGGGGAGAAGGCGTTCTGCACCGGAGGCGACGTCAAGCAGCGCGCGGAGACCGGGGACTACGGCCCGACCGAGAGTGGAATGTTCGAGATCGGCAACCTGCACAAGCTGATACGCGACGTCCCCAAGCCCGTCATCGCAGCGGTGAACGGTATCGCTGTCGGCGGCGGCCACGTCCTCCACGTTCTCTGCGACCTCACCATCGCGTCCGAGACCGCGAAGTTCGGCCAGGCCGGTCCCCGAGTCGGCTCCTTCGATGCGGGCTTCGGGTCCGCCTTCCTGGCGCGAGTCGTCGGCGAGAAACGCGCCCGGGAAATCTGGTACCTCTGCCGCCAGTACGACGCGGTCACCGCCGAACGCTGGGGCCTGGTCAACTGGGTGGTTCCCGCCGACCGACTGCTCGACGAGGCCAAGGCCGTCGCCGCGGAGATCGCCGAGAAGAGCCCCACCACCCTGCGTTTCCTGAAGCAGTCGTTCAACGCCGACACCGATCACCAGGCCGGGCTGAGCAACCTCGCGATGTCTGCGCTGGACCTGTTCACGCACTCACCGGAGGGCCTCGAGGGGGCGGCGGCGTTCGCGGAGAAGCGCAAGCCCGATTTCAACAAGTACGTGAACGCCTGAGTCCGACAGCACGGGAAGTGGGAAAAAGCATGAGCAACAACATCGCAGTGGTCACCGGCGCAGGATCCGGCATCGGCCGGGCCATCGCCCTCGCGCTCGCCGAGCACGGCGACACGGTGGTCGTCGCCGACCTCGACCCGCAGGCCGCGGAGAAGACAGCAGCCGAACGGCCCGACCGGCTCATTCCGATGACCGTCGACGTCGCCGACCGGGCGCAGGTCGACGCCCTGCGCGACCGGGTGACGGCCGAGGTAGGCGTCGCGAACGTCCTCGTCAACGCGGCGGGGTGGGACCGCACCGATCAGTTCCTCAACGCCACTACCGAATTCGCCGAGAAGGTCGTCGCCATCAACTATCTCGGGCCCGTGCACATGTGCAGTGCATTCCTTCCCGGCATGGTGGAGGCGGGTAACGGCGGGCGCGTCATCAATCTCGCGAGCGATGCAGGCCGTGTCGGCAGTGCGGGGGAGAGCATCTACGCCGGTGCGAAGGGGGGTGTGATCGCGCTGTCGAAGTCGCTCGCCCGTGAGATGGCCCGGTACGGGATCAACGTCAACTGCGTGTGCCCGGGCCCGACCGACACCCCGCTGTTCCAGGCGCAGCCGGAGAAGCTCAAAGAGTCTCTGGTGAAGGCCATTCCGTTCCGGCGGCTCGCCCGCCCAGAGGAAGTGGCGGCGCCGGTCCTGTTCTTCGCGTCCGAATCCGCGTCGTTCATCACGGGCCAGGTGATCAGCGTCAGCGGTGGCCTCACCATGGCCGGCTGACCGGCACCGGGACGGAGGACTCATCATGACGTACACATACGACGCCCACGCCTATCGTCAGTACTTCGAGCACGATTTCACCTATCTGAACGGCTTCCGGCGCAACACCCACCGGTACGCCGATCGACTCGCGATGCAGTCCCCATCGACCGGCGAGAGCTGGACGTACGCCGAACTCGGTGATCGCGTCGACCGGCTCGCCACCGGGCTTGCCCGCGCCGGCGTCGCACCGGGCGATGTCGTGGCCTACCAGTTGTTCAACGGTTCCGAATTCGCCCAGCTGTACCTGGCCGGGCAGGCCTGCGGCGCGGTCGGAGCGCCGATGAACTTCCGGCTCGCGTCCGGGGAGACCGCGGTCATCCTCGACGCGAACCGTCCCACGGTGTTCTTCTACGACACCGAGATCGGCGAGATGGTGCGGGATGCCTTGTCGCGCTGCACACACAAGCCCGCGCTCGTCGTTGCCGTCGGACCCGGAGAACCACTGCCGGGAAACGGCTTCGAGGTGATTCGCTTCGACGAACTCGTGGCCGAGTCGGCCTCACCGCCGGACGTGAGTCGCACGGTGTGGGACGAAACCACACGGCTGTTCACGTCCGGAACCACCGGCATGCCCAAGGGTGTTCCGCTGAACAGCATGATCGAGATCTTCAGCGCCCACGACGTGATCATGCACTTCCCGCTGACAGCGGAAGACAAGACACTGAACATGACTCCGTGGTTCCACCGCGGCGGACTGTACTGCGCCGGGCCGAATCCCACGTTCTATCTCGGTGCCTCGCTGGTGGCGCAGCGCAGCTTCGACGCCGAGGTCACCCTCGACTACGTCGAGGAATACAGGCTGACGTTCCTGATCGGTGCCCCGACCAACCTGGCGATGCTCGCTCGCGCACAGGAGGAGAAGCCCCGGGACCTGTCGACACTCAACGGCATCGTGACGATGGGCGCGCCACTCGAACGGGAAGCGGCACTGCACTATCAGAAGGTGCTGAATCCCCGCATCTTCAACGGGTACGGCAGCACCGAAGGATTCTGGAATACTTTCCTCCGGCCCACCGATCTGCCGGAGATGGCCGGGACCGCCGGGCGGGCCTGCATCGACGACGACGTCGCCGTGGTCAGGCTGTTCGACGACCGCCTCGCCGACGCTCACGAGACGGTCGCCAAGGACGGAACCGAGATCGGTGAGGTCATCGTCCGCTCACCGAAAGGCGCCAACGCCTACTTCGATGCCCCGGAGCAGGAGAAACGGAAGTTCCGGAACGGCTGGCTCCACATCGGTGATCTGGCCACCTGGGACGACAAGGAGTTCGTGACGATCGTCGGCCGCAAGGACGACATGCTCCTGTCCGGCGGCGAGAACGTCCACCCCGTGCAGATCGAGGAAGCACTGGGCGGGCACCCGTCGGTCACGGATTCGCTGGTGGTCGGGGTTCCCGACGACAAGTGGGGGCAGATCGTCGTCGCCTACGTCGTCACCACCGCACCGGTCCCGTCCGCGGACGATCTGGACGACTTCTGCCGGAGACACCCGATGCTCTCGCAGTTCAAGCGCCCCCGGGCCTACCGTTTCGTGGAGTCACTCCCCGTATCGGCGACGGGAAAGAAGTTGCACTACAAGGCCACCGACACCGCGCGCCGGGAGTTCGAGAGCGGGGCGTTCGTCGTTCCGAGTGCCCGCGGATCCCACACCGTCAGCTCGTAAAGGACACCGTCATGACCATCGAATTCGAGTCCGAGCACCACCAGTTCCGGGACAGTGTCCGCAGCTTCGTGCGCGAGCGGATCGTCCCGAGGCACGAGCAGTGGGAGAGCGAAAGCTGCCTCGACCCGGCACTGTTCACCGACGCGGGTAAGCAGGGGCTGCTCGGCTTCCCGGTTCCCGAAGCCTACGGCGGCCCCGGCGTCGAGGACTTCCGCTACAACGCGATCGTCGTCGACGAGGTCAATCGGGCGGGTGCCGCCGCCGCGGGCATCGCATTCTCTCTGCAGAACGACGTCGTGCTGCCGTACCTGACGGACATGACGACCGAGGAGCAGAAGGCGCGCTGGCTTCCCGGAACCGTCACCGGTGAGACGATTCTCGGCATCGCGATGACGGAGCCGGGCACCGGCAGTGACCTCACCGGGATCCGCACCACGGCAGTGCTCGACGGCGACCACTACGTGGTGAACGGCAGCAAGACGTTCATCTCCAACGGCCAGAACGGCACGCTCTTCGTCGTCGCCGTGCGCACGTCGGCAGACAAGCACAAGGGGCTGTCGCTGCTCGTCGTCGAATCCGGCACACCGGGGTTCTCCCGGGGCCGCAACCTGGAGAAGATCGGCCTGCACGCTCAGGACACGAGCGAGCTGACGTTCGCCGACATGCGCGTGCCGGTGGCCAACCTCCTCGGCGAGGAGGGGCAGGGTTTCTATCAACTCGTCCACAATCTGCCGCAGGAGCGCCTCTCGCTGTCCGTCGGCGCGGTCGCGGCCGCCGAGGGAGTGCTCGAGCAGACCCTGGAATACGTGAAGGAACGCACCGCCTTCGGAAAGCCGATCGCCGGTTTCCAGAACACCCAGTTCGTTCTCGCGGAACTGGCCACGGAACTCGATCTGGCCCGGACCTATCTCGACGACTGCATCCGGCAGCACGTCCGCGGAGAATTGACCCCGGCCCGTGCGGCGCGGCTCAAGTGGTGGACCACCGAACTGCAGGTTCGCGTGGCCGACCGGTGCCTGCAACTGCACGGCGGGTACGGATACATGCGTGAATATGCGGTGGCGCGTGCGTTCGTGGACGCTCGGATCCAGACGATCTACGGCGGTACCACCGAGATCATGAAGACCATCGTCGCGAAGGATCTCGGGATCTGACGCGGGCCGGACTGCGGTTCCGGCCCTACGCGGGATACTGTGAATACTCGTTCACCGCAGGTTCTGCCAGCAAGGAGAGGTCATCTGTCATGGCGAAGGACACGTCCGCCCTTCCACTCGACGAAGCCGTCCGCGCCGTCCGTGTCAGCTCGCGGCGACGTCAGGTGCTCGACGCCGCGGTCACGGTGATGCAGCGAACCGGCTTCCACCAGATGTCCATGCAGGCGCTGGCGGACGAGGCACAGGTAAGCGTCGGGCTGATCTACAAGTACTTCGGCGGCAAGGAGGACATCCTCCTCGCCACGATCGTCGACATCCTCGACGCCTTCCGCGATCAGCTCGAGCCCGCCATGGACGCAGCGGGAACCGACCCCGTGGAACGGCTGGTGGCCGGGTTCCGGCGCTATGTCGAGATCGTCGACGAGAATCTGGATGCCGTCGTGCTGACGTATCGGGAGAGCCGGACGCTCGACCAAGACGGGCGTGAGCGGATCAAGGATCTCGAGGTGGCGACCTCCAAGCCGCTCCACGACGCCCTCGATGCCGCGATCGCCGCGGGCATCGCGACCGATCTCGACGTCGATCTGACAACATTCGACATGATGATGCTCGCGCACGGGTGGGCGCTCAAGCACTGGCATTTCGCGTCCCGCTACACGGTGGACCAATACATCACGGCGCAATCACGATTCATTCTCCGCACCGTGCTGTCGGACCGGAGCGTCGCGAAGTACCGACACCTGACGGAGTGACCGCGCCTACGCTGGCCCGATGACCAGATGGCGGTTCGACGGTGAGATCACGGGCCTGGGCACCGGCTCGGGCGTGCGCATCGTCGTCGGACACTGGTGGCGATCGCCGCTCGGTGAGTTCACGGATGTCATGGTCGAACTCGCCGACGGTCACCGCGTACTCCTCGCCCCGTCGGACGCGGTCCGCGACTTCGTCACCGCGACGTACGTCCTCGACGAGACCGTGATCGCGCCCGTCCGGTGCTCGCGGTCCGGTGCCACTCGAACCGTCGAGGCCGGTGACCTGCGCGTGAGTTTCGAGGTCGGCGCCCGCACCACGCTCGGACGATTGCTGAACCTGATCCCGCGGGCCCTCGCGAGTGCACCGTGGTTCTGTGTGGTCAGCGACCCGATTGCCCGTGTCGTTCTCCGCGGTGTGCGTACCCGCGGCACCGCAGGCAACGGGCGCCGGGAGTACTACGGCGCCGTCGATCAGCGGCGAGTGATCGAAATGTCCGCATCCTGGCGCGGCCGGGACCTCGGCGCGCTGCAGCCGGTGGATCCGCCCGTCCGATTCGGGTTCGGCTCGACCCCGCGGACCCCGGCTGCCACGTCGATCGTCACCACGATCGTCGACTAGTCGAAGAGGGTGGGGGCCTCTCCCGGCTGTTCGCGGTCGGCCGGTTCGACCTCACCGGCCGGGCTCGTCGCCTTGTGCACCACGGACAGGGCCGTCGTCCGGACCGAGAGCCGATGGCCGTCGGGATGCTGCAGCGAGGCCATGCCCTTGCTGAGCTCGACCACCAGCCAGGGACCGGCGTGACCGGACGCCTGCACCAGATCACCCACCTGTATCTGTACGGCTACCACCGCTTCCTCCCAAGGTTTACTGCATCGGCCTGTGCCCAGCGTAGCGACATCGGCGGGTGTCAGCCGAGTGACGGGAACTCGATCGGATCAGACCCGACCGACAGTGAAACGCCTGTCACCAACCGAAAGGATCACGGTCCGCTCCGGGGACCCACGTATTGCCGGGATCGGTCCACTGACGCCGTTTGATCATCTTGCGGGCGGCGCGGTGATTGCGTCCGACCAGCCGGTCGAGGTAGGGAACTCCGAGCGCTCCGCGACGAGGCATTCACCGAGTTCGAACTCGAACCGGACCCCGTCGACCTCGCCCTGGCTTTGAGCGCAGATCTCGACCGAGAGGTGCTCCGCGGCTACGTCGAGGACCGCATCGCGGTCCTCGCGGCACGTGAGCTGCAGTTCGACCACCAGCTCGATCGCCGATGGCCCGACCAGAGTACTGCCGACGATCTCATCGCCCACGCCAAGATGCGCATCCAGACCGAGATCGCCTGGCACAAGAAAGTCCTCGCCGACATCGACAAGCTGGAGGCACGGTGATCCGCGGGGAGTAGGCGCCGGTCAGCGGCGGCTGCCGGAACGGAGTCGGCGGGCGTGCCGCCGGCGGTCGGCTTCGGTCATCCCGCCCCAGATTCCGTACGGTTCGTCCTCGGCCAGGGCGTGGTCGCGGCACCGGGCGAGTACGGGACAGTCCTGGCAGATCTGCTGGGCGTTCGCTTCGCGACGGGCGCGGGCATGACCGCGTTCGCCGTCGGGGGAGAAGAACACCGACGATGCGACTCCGCGGCATGAGGCCAGCTCGCGCCAGTCCTCGGGGTGGGGCGCGGCCGCGAGGGCCGGTGTTCGTGACGTTTCTGCCAACAGCACTGCGGTCCTTCCGTTTCCGGCACGTGAAAGAGATCCATATGTCGGGAAACAGATTTCGATGTTCTTCGTGTGAGCGTCGGTATCGGTTACGGGCGATCCCATTAACAAACCGGATGGCCCGTTTAAAGATATACCGGACGACCACACGCCTGCGCCACTGGGTCGGATGTCCAGCAGTGCGGCGGTGCATCGACGTGCTTGCGGTGGATTGACGAGTGCGTCGGGAGGTGACGTCCGAGGTCGCTAACGTTGCGCGGCGGAGTCGAGGAGTGGAACCACCTGTCCCAGTGCCCGATCGAGGCTGGGCGGTGAGGGGAAAGTGATGGACTGCGCCAGCGTCGGTGCAAGCGGCACGTATACGCCGCGCTCGACGGCGCCGAGCGATTGGAATGTTGGCTGCTGTTCCAGACTCTCCAATGCGCCGTTGGAACTCGTTGCCAGGGTGAGATCGGCATCGGTGTCGGCGAGTAGTTCAGTGCTGATCTGGGCGCGCCCGGGGATGTTGATGACAGGTTCTGCCGTGGCGAACGGGGTCAGTGTCAACCCCAGTTGGTCGAGGAACTTCGCTCCGGCGTCGTCGGTCGAATTGACGACGTAGGGAAATGGCGCAACCAGGCCGGTCATGGACGGGTTGCGACGACAAGTGCCGCCATCGCCCTCAGCCCTTCGTGCGTGGGGTGCAGGGGCATCGTGAACGATCGGGGGACGAGGCCTTCGAACCACCGGAGATCGGATCCGGCGCATGCATCGTGCCCTACCGCGGCGGCGGCCACGTCGACGAAGTACGCGCCGTTACTCCGTGCCGCGTCGGCGAGAACGTTGTTCATTCTCACGAAGAACTGCACCACGAAGGCAGCGTCGGCATCGCTCGTGGGGATGTAGGGCCAGCAACCGCGGTCGCCGAAGATGCCGCCGTGCCCCACCAGGAGCACGGTCGCAGCGGGGGCCTTCTCGGTGATCGCAGCCAGGGTGGCGGACACCTTCGGGCCGAGCACGGTGAGAGCGTCGTTCATGCGCCGGGCCGTGGTGGCGTCGGAGCGACAGTTCGCGTCGAGCCCCGGGGCGAGCGTGTAGCAGGGCTCCACCAATGACGACCACGCGATGTCGTTTCCCCCGATGCTGACGGTCACGAGCGTCGTGTCCGGCCGGAGTGCCCCGATCTGCGGTGGTTGAGGTCCGGTGATGGTGAATTGTGGTTTCTCCGTGATGTTTTCGGTCTTTGCTGCCGCGCACGCCCTGCTGACGTACGATTCCGCGCGCAGGGTGTCGGCGACGATCTGCGGGTACGCGTCGGCTGTGCGGAAGCACCCGTCTCGGATCGACAACGGATCGTGTAGCGACCCGGTGGCTCGCGAATCACCCAACGCGACGTACCGGATGGCGGAGTCGGGCGCGGCGTCGGCCACCGCGAGATGCGCCCACGGGAGTGCGAGCGCCACCACGCACCCGGCGAGGATCGCCGACAGAGTCGACTTCACGGGAGGGCTTCGAGGACGACCGGATGGCGTGGGGCCGGCGCGTTTTTCGTCATCACTCATCTTATTTCCGCGCACCGGATATCGCCTGGCTTCGACGGACTCGGAGGAAATTCGGCCTACCGACGTAACTCAGATACTGCTAGTCTCCGAAATATGAGCATCTTCGTCGGCCGGAACTATCCCGTGATCGACCTGGACGGCGCTGTCGTCGTCGTGACAGGGGGAGCGCGGGGCATCGGTCGCGCCACTGCCGAACTGTTCGCGGCCAGGGGCGCGCGACCGTGTGCATCGGTGACCTCGATCGCGCGGTCGCCGACGAGGCCGCGGCCGAGATCGGCGCCCGCGCGTACACCGTGGATGTCGCCTCCGCGGAGTCGTGGCGGCGGTTCGTCGATGCGGTGCTGGCGGACTGCGACCGCATCGACGTGCTGATCAACAACGCCGGCGTCATGCCGCTCGGGGCGTTCCTCGAGGAATCCGACGCGACCAGCCGGATGACCATGAACGTCAACGTGTGGGGTCCGCTGCACGGGATGCGAATGGTGTTGCCCGGCATGGTCGAGCGCTGGAGTGGGCACATCGTCAACGTGGCCTCCATGGCCGGCAAGCTGCCCGTGCCCGGCATGGCCGGCTGCAACGCCAGCAAGTATCGTCGAGCCGAAACCGCCGTGCCCCGGTACCTCGCCGGGTGGGATCTGATCGACGCCGTGGTCCCGGAGCGGCTCCTCGATCTCGGCCGGCGTCTGATCGACGATCGGCGGGCGCTCACTGCCGTCGACCCTGTCGGGCGCGCCGACTACGACCGCCGGCTCGCCCGCCAGTCGGGGACGCCGTAGCGCTACGCCATCAGCGGGGCCAGCCGCTCCGCATGTTCCCGCAGCGACGGGACGTGGCGCAGCATGAGGTGTTCGTGATCGACGTGTCCCGACAGTGCCAGGCTGCCGACGAGGGCTCCCGTTCCGGACCGGACGGGGACGGCCACGCAGGCCGACGCGTCCTGCAGTTCCGCAAGTTGGGTGGCGAAGCCCTGGCTTCGGATCAGGTCCAGATTCGCGAGTAGCTCGCTCCTTACGACGATGGTGCGGGCCGTCAGCGCCCGCGGCTCCCAGCGGGGAATCACGGATTCGAGTTCCGACTTCTCCGCGAGAAGGAGCTTGCCGACCGCACACGCGTAGAGGTGCTGGTTGAGAAACGACTCGTCCTCCGGCGGCGGGTATTCGGGGTCCGCGTCGGCCGTGCGGACGGCGACGTTGGTGTAGAAGAACAGGTGGACCCCGAAGCGCACCGACAGTCGCAGTTCGGCGAGAACTTCACGCGCCGCCGCACATACCGTGGGCACGACGGCCGCGTCGACGAGTATCCCGATCTTCTGGCCCAGCGCGAACCCGGACAGGTCGGGGAGCCGCACCACATAACCTTCGCCCACGAGGATGTTGAGCAGGCGGTACGTCGTCGCCGACGGCATCGACAGGCGGGCCGCGATGTCTTTCGCTGTGACACCCGAGCCGGCCCGGGCCACCTCCTCGAGCACCCGCAGGGCGCTGGTGACGGCCTTGGGCTGACGCCCCGACAGGGCTCTGTCGTCGGCGCTCACCGGCGGACCTCCCACGGTCGGTACCGGCCGAGCAGGTCTTCGGCCACGGCCTCGTCGTACACACCCATCCGTTCTCCGATTCCGGGGGATCGCCGCGCGCGGATCGCGAAGACCGCGGCGCCGACAAGCATCAGAAGCACGTAGACGGCGGTCGCCGCGCCCGCGACATACGTCCGCGAGAACGCCGCCCACCCGACCAGTGCCACCATCGCGGTCGCCGTCAGCACGCCGACGATCACGGGAAGTCGAGTGAGTTCGCCGATCCGCCGGAGAAACGCCGGCGTCGCGACGCACAACAGGACATACGCCAGGACGTAGCCGTGGGCGGACACGGCGAGGAGTCCGATCAGGACGTCGCGGCTCGAACCGCTGACGAACAGATAGAGGACGGGCACCGCGACGACGACCGGCATCGCGGCCGTCAACGCCACGTGCGGAGTGTGGAACCGGTGGTGCGTCCGGCCGAACACACGCGGAACCACCCCTTCGCGGCCCATCGCGAACAGGGTGCGCGACAGCGCCGTCGTCGAACCGAGGACGCACGCGAACCAGGAGGCGGTGATGCCGAGTTCCATGACGATCGACAGCGCCGACGAACCTGCGCCGGACGTGTCGGGCAACGTGAGGACGATCGGTAGCGAGTCGACTCCCTGCCGCACCGGCTCCGGTAACTGCAGGGCGGCCGCGAACACGTACAGAACGCCCAGCGCGATGGGGGTCCACCGGACGGCGCGCGGGACGGCGACGAACGGGTTGCGGGCCTCCCGCGCCACCGTGCCCGCGCTCTCGAATCCGACGAACGACGTTATCGCGAGCAGTACGGCGAACCCGACCGCGGACCCTGACTTCGCGCCGCCCGCGGACGGGGTCGCGCCCTCGCGGACCGATTGCACGAACGCGACCACCAGCGTGGCGGAGGCGGCCACGATCGCGAAGACCTCGATGGCGAGCATGATCCGCGCCGACAATTGCACGCCCCGGACCATGAGGAGAAGGGCCAGCAGTCCGACGATCGCCGCGAGGACCGCGATGAGGGGCGACCCCGCCGGAAGCCCGACTCGGCCGAGCAGCGCGGCGAGGTAACTCGCGGCACCGAGCGTGCTCGCCATGGCCGCGGCCGCGTAGCCGACGAGCAGCGACCAGCCCCCGCCGAAACCGGGCACCGCCCCGAGTCCCTTCACGATGTAGCTGTAGAGACCGCTGACGGCCACCATCCGGGTGGCGAACTGTCCGATGCAGTAGCCGACCGCCGTCATCAGAATCGCCGCCGCGACGAACACCGCAATGGTCGCCCGGCCCGCGTCGGGTATGACGAGAGCAGGCAGCGTGACCATCACGGCCGAAGGGGCGACCGCGGAAACGGACTGCCCGAGCACCTGGACGAAACTCAGACGCGCCCGCTCGAGACCGGCGACCGGTGATCTACTTCTGATTCTCGGTGTACCGGACACCACGCACCTGCTCTCCACACTTTCCGGCCGGCCCCGCGCGAGTGATCAACCCGGGGCTGCATGAGTTGCACGCTAGCGCAGGAGACGAGCGCGATGCGCCGATCGGAATTAATTTTCGATCACCTCGAATGAGAATGGCCGGAGAATTCGTTCCCGATTCCGGAGCCTGCGCCGGCGCACACGGCGGATCAGCTGCACCGACCCGAAAAGCCGGAATGAGAATCGGCGCCGTCGTGGCCGGAAAAGTCGAATGAGAATGCCGCAGTCGCTGATTCCCATCCGGATTTAGTAGTGACCGGCGACACATTCGGGGTTTATCGTGGGTTCGGGCCGCAGCACGACGAGGCGAAATCTTCCGCCAAAAGTGTTCTGCAGAAGCCGGATTCATTCACAGATTCATTCACTCCATCGAAGAGGACATGATGACTGCAGTCGTTCACACCCCCGCCGGACTCGACCCCCGGGTCGTCGACTTCGTTTCGTCGCCGAAGCGCATGTTCGTCGACGGCCGATGGGTGGACTCCGCGTCGGGCCGCACGTTCGAGACGGTCGATCCCGCCACCGGACAGGTGATCACGACAGTGCCGCACGCCGGAATCGAAGACGTGGACCGGGCGGTAGCGGCGGCCCGGCGGGCCTTCGAGTCCGGGCCGTGGCGCTCGCTCACCCCCGCGGAACGTCAGCGGATCCTCTGGAAGATCGGCGAGGGGATTCTGGCCCGGGCCGATCAGTTCGCGCAGCTCGAGTCGATCGACAACGGCAAGTCCGTGGCGGTGGCGAAGGCCGTCGACGTGACGTGGGCGGCGGAGATCTTCTTCTACTACGCCGGCTGGGCCACCAAGATCGAAGGCCGCACCATCCCCGTGTCGGTGCCGTGGGCGCCCGGAGCCCGATTCCACGCGTTCACCACCCGTGAACCGGTCGGTGTGTGCGCACAGATCATCCCGTGGAACTTCCCGCTGGTGATGGCCGCGTTCAAGGTGGCACCAGCGCTGACCTGCTCGAACACCATGATCCTCAAGCCTGCCGAACAGACACCGCTCACTGCGCTGCTCCTCGCCGAGGTGATCGCCGAGGCCGGCGTCCCCGACGGCGTGTTCAGCGTGCTCACCGGTTTCGGCGACATCGGCGCGGCGCTGTCGAGTCACGACGACGTCGACAAGGTCGCGTTCACCGGTTCGACCGAGGTCGGAAAGAAGATCGTCAATGCCGCGTCGGGGAACCTGAAGAAGGTGTCCCTCGAACTCGGTGGCAAGAGCCCGCAGGTGATCTTCTCCGACGCCGACCTCGAGGCTGCGATCCCGGGCGTCGCAAGCGGGTTCCTGTTCAACCACGGCCAGGCCTGCACGGCCGGAACACGTCTGCTCGTCGAAGACCGAATCTTTGACGAATTCACATCCGGGGTAGCCGATTTCGCGAAGTCCCAGAAGATCGGACCGGGCCTCGACCCCACCAACGACATCGGCCCACTGATCTCCGAGGAGCAGTTGGGCAAGGTCACCGGATACATCGACGCCGGACTCGCCGACGGTGCCCGCGCGCTCTCCGGCGGCGGGCGGCACGGCGACACCGGCTTCTACGTGGAGCCCACCCTGCTGGTCGACGTGAACCGTGACTTCAGCGTGTACCAGGAGGAGATCTTCGGCCCCGTCGCGGTGGCGGTGCCGTTCAACCGGGAAGACGGCGTCCGCGCGGCCGCCAACGACACCCCCTACGGTCTCGCCGCCAGCGTGTGGACCCGGGACGTGTCCCGCGCCCACGAGGTGGCCGCCGAGATCAAGGCGGGCACGGTGTGGGTGAACTGCCACAATGCCTTCGACACGGCGCTTCCGTTCGGCGGCTACAAGCAGTCCGGGTGGGGACGCGAACTCGGTGAAGGTGCCATCGCCGAGTACACCCAGAGCAAGTCCGTCAACATCGCCCTCTAGATACCTCGACCGGACCCGAATGAGAATCGTCCTGCGTGCGTTCTCATTTGCTGTCGACGGACTGTGACGCTTCGGCAACTGCGCCGACAACCCGCAGTCGCATGCTCGTCCCAGAGCTCACCGCGGAGCATCCACGCAGACCCTCTCCTCGTGAAAGTCGAAGGAAACCATGATAACCAACGCCCCCACGCACTCGAGTGCGGTCAGCGACGGCACCCCTCGCAGACTGGCAGGCACCCTCGGTCCGGGTGCCATCGTGTTCATGGTCGTCGCAGCGGCGGCGCCGTTGACCGTGATCGCCGGAACCGTCCCTCTGGGCATCGCAGCGGGCAACGGCGCCGCCTACCCCGCGTCGTACATCGTCTGCACGGTGGTGCTGCTGTTCTTCGCCGTCGGATTCACGGCGATGGCCAAGCACCTCCCCGGCGCCGGCGCGTTCTACACCTATATCACGCAGGGCCTGGGCCGGCATGCCGGTCTCGGCTCCGCATTCCTCGCGCTGCTGTCCTACACGGCAGTCCAGGGCGCGGTGTACGGATACATCGGAGCCGCCGTCAACGATTTCGTCACCGCTCACGGCGGCCCCGAACTTCCCTGGTACGTGTGGGCCCTGGCCGTGACGGCCGTGGTCGCGATCCTCGGATACCGGCACATCGACCTGTCCGGCAAGGTGCTCGGCGTACTGCTCGTCTGCGAGGTCGGGATCGTCCTCGTCGTCGACGCCGCCGTCATCGTCCGGGGCGGCGGCGACGAGGGATTCTCGACGGCGGTGTTCCACCCCGCCGAGTTCTTCTCCGGAGCACCCGGCATCGCACTGATCTTCGCCATCGCCGGGTACATCGGCTTCGAGGCCACCGCCGTCTTCCGGGACGAGGCCCGCGACCCGGGCCGCTCCATTCCCCGGGCCACCTACCTGGCGTTGCTGGTGATCGGCGGCTTCTACGCACTGTCGAGCTGGGCGATGGTCAGCGCGTGGGGCGACGAGGGTGCCGTGGCCGTCGCGACCGAGAATCCGGAAGGGATGATCACCGAGACCGCCACCCGCTACGTGGGTGCGATCGCCGGCGACCTCGTCCAGATCTTCCTGATCACGAGCCTGTTCGCCGCCCTGCTGTCCTTCCACAACGTGCTCTCCCGGTACATCTTCTCCCTCGGGAACAGCGCGGCCCTGCCGGCGGGATGCGGCCGCTCGCACGTCAAGCACGCGTCGCCGTACATCGCGTCGGTCGTGCAGACGGCGTCCGCTCTCGTCCTGATCGTCGCATCCGCCGTTGCCGGACTCGATCCGGTGACCGAGGTGTTCGCGTGGTTCGCCGGTGTGTCCTCGGTCGGCATCGTCGCACTGATGACCCTGACCTCCGTCGCCGTCCTCGTCTACTTCGGCCGGACCCGGGTGGACCGGCGGGTGTGGAACACCGTGATCGCACCACTGCTCGGGCTCGTCGGCCTGGCCGGGCTTCTGATCATGACCGTCGCCAACCTTCCCCTTCTCGTCGGCGGGTCGAGCACTCTCGCCGCCGTCATCGGGGTCCTGCTCATAGGAACATTCGCCGGTGGAGCGGCCGTCGCCGTGCTCCGACCCCACGCCGCACGCCACGACACCGCTCTACCGCAGCACGACACGAACGACACCATCATCGACAAGGAGATCGCACGATGAGTACCGCCACCACCGAGACCCCGGCCGCCATCGGTTCCGCCGCCCCGGACCATCCGCTCACTCCGTTGTCGGCGGACGAGATCCGGTCGGCGAAAGCACTCCTCACCGACGAGGGACTGATCGGCGAGCACGTGCGCTTCGTCTTCGTCGCACTCGCCGAGCCGCACAAGTCCACGGTCCTCGCGTTCACGCCGGGCGACCCGATAGAGCGGCGCGCCCGGATCCTGCTGCTCGATCGCTCCACCGGCATCGGCACCGACCTCGTCGTGTCGGTGACGGAGAACCGCGTGATCAGCTCGACCACCGTCGATTCCGCCACCGACGGCCACGTGCCGATCCTCGACGAGGAGTTCGAGGACATCGAAGCGTTCCTGCTCGGCAGCTCCGACTGGCTCGCGGCGATGGCCAAGCGCGGCATCGAACCGTCGAAGGTCCGGGCCGTTCCCCTGTCGGCCGGCGTGTTCGGCCACGAGGACGAGGTCGGGCACCGCATCGTCCGCGTCCTCGCCTTCCACCAGGAGGACAAGGCGGACCTGCCGTGGGCGCACCCCATCGACGGGGTCGTGGCGTACGTCGACCTCACCGAGCGTCGCGTCGTGAAGGTGGTCGACGAGATCGAGCTTCCCGTCCCAGCCGAGCGCGGCGAATGGAACGCCGAACCGCACGCCACACCCACCCGCACCGACCTCAAACCCATCGAGATCACTCAACCCGAAGGTGCCAGCTTCTCCGTCGACGGCAACGAGATCACCTGGGCCGATTGGAAGTTCCGCTTCGGTTTCGATGTGCGCGAGGGCTTGACGCTGCACCAGCTCTCGTTCGACGACGGGGGAGTGGAACGTCCCGTGATCTATCGTGCCTCGATCGCCGAGATGGTGGTTCCCTACGCCGATCCGTCCCCGGTTCGATACTGGCAGAACTACTTCGACCAGGGCGAGTACCTGTTCGGCCGGTACACCAACTCACTCGAACTCGGTTGCGACTGTCTCGGTGAGATCCAGTACTTCGACGTCACGATCGCCGACGAGTCCGGTGACCCGCGCGTCATGAAGAACGCGATCTGCCTCCACGAGGAGGATTACGGCGTCCTGTGGAAGCACACGGACATGTTCAACGGCATGACCGAGACCCGCCGCTCGCGCCGCCTCGTCATCTCGTTCTTCCTCACCATCGGTAACTACGACTACGGGTTCTACTGGTACCTCTACCTCGACGGCACCATCGAACTCGAGGCAAAGGCCACCGGAATCGTCTTCACCTCCGCCTACCGCGGTGCCGACGGATTCTCCACACAGATGGCGCCGGGCCTCGGCGCCCCGTTCCACCAGCACCTCTTCTCCGCCCGGCTCGACATGGCCGTCGACGGCAATGTGAACACCGTCGAGGAAGTGGATGCCGTGCCCGTCCCGATGGGCCCGGAGAACCCGTGGGGCAATGCCTTCCGCTGCCAGAAAACCAAGCTGACCACCGAATCCGAGGGGCAACGCACCGCCGACAACCTCAAGGCCCGGGTCTGGCACATCACCAATCCCACCAAGCAGAACCGGCTGGGGCAGGATGTCGGGTACGCGCTGCACCCCGAAGGTCAGCCGGTGCTCCTGGCCGACCCGTCGAGTTCGATCGCCTCCCGTGCCGCGTTCGCGACCAAACACCTGTGGGTCACGCAATACGACGAGTCCGAGCGTTATCCCGCAGGCGACTTCGTCAACCAGCACCCGGGCCAGGCCGGTCTGCCGACGTTCGTGGCGGGCAACCGGGACATCGAGGGGCAAGACCTGGTGCTATGGCACACGTTCGGGCTGACGCACTTCCCCCGGCCCGAGGATTGGCCGGTCATGCCGGTCGACTATGCCGGGTTCACGCTGAAGCCGGTCGGATTCTTCGATCGCAACCCCGCGCTCGACGTGCCGGCGAGCACCGCGAAGCACTGCTGCGAAGGCTAGAAGTCGTGTCCGCCGTCTTTTCTCCGATCGCCCGCCGCACCAGCCACTGGTTGCGGCGGGCGGCCGCGGCCCTCGCGGTCGCCGCGGCCGGGCTCCACGCCGCGTCGCTCGGTGAGCATGCGACGTCGTCGCTGGTCGCCGTGGTGACCGTTGCGATGATCTTCGGATGCCTGTACTGCGCACGGCACCTGTGGATGCGTGGTTCGCACCGGGATTGGGGTCTCGTCGCGCTGATGAACGTCGGCATGATCGCGTTGCACGTCACCGTGATGAGTCCCGGTTCCGGTGGCGGCGGCCACCACGGGCACGTGATGCATGCGGCGGCGTCGGCTCCGATGGGTCATTCGATGTCGACGCCGATGGTGGCGGCGCTCGCGACGGCCGCACTCGAAGCGGTCGTCGCCGTGACGGTGCTGTTCTACCAGACTCGGCTCGACGCCCGAGAAGTCCCGGCCTGAAGAAGAGCGTCACTGTTCAGCTGGCGCAAGATGATTCGCTACCAGCGCGAGAATGTCGTTCGCGTGACTGACGGCAATGAAGTGACCACCACCACTGATCGGGTGCCAGACGGCGCCCGGGGTCTTGTCCGCTACTGTCTTGTTGATGATCTCAGGTACCAGGGTGTCGGCGCTTCCCTGCCAGAAGTGCACGGGGCGCGTCACTTTCGTCACGTCGAACGGCCAGGCCTTGTAGAGCATCGTGGCGTCGGCGACGAGTCCGTCCGCGCCATGTCGAAAGCATTCGCGTCCTGCCCTCAGAAACGCGTCGAGGACCTTCTCGTCAGCCAGCACCTCCCGATCCGCGGTGCACGCCGACTGTGTGATCGCCTTCGCGTAGCGATCCGCGAAATGTGTGGCACTGATACCGAGCACGTCGTACATGAGTGTGAAACCGGGATGGAAGTGAAGCGCCAGGCGGCCGCCCAGCGCGTCGACGCTACTGAGATACTTCGCGGCCCAGTTCGATCCGAACGTTCCGTAATTGCCACCGGCGATGCACACGACATCGACCAGGCGCGCGGGTTCCAGATACGCGGCGGCCGCCAGGGCCCACGGTCCACCCTCGGACCAGCCGGTTACGGCGAATCGCTGTGCGCCGAAGGAGTCGGCCAGCAGCAGGAGGTCATCGGTCCAGCCTTCGAAGGTGCGGCCCGGCTGAAGATCGGACCCGCCGATGCCGGGCCGGTCCGCGCACACGAATCTCAGTCCGTTGGCCTTCGCATACGGATCGAACAGTTCGGCCTCCAGTCGGCTCGAGGGTCCCCCGTGGTTGTGCAGCACGAGTGGCCCGCCAGGGTCACCGGCTTCGAGATACGTGATGGTCCGGTCGCCGACCCGGATACTTCCCTCTCGCGTCACGTGGACTCCTCACAGTGTTGGCCGGAACCCGAAACTGGATTGGCGGCGTCGAAACTGCAGGTACTCCGATCTCCCTCATATTAGGCGTCACCGGCGGGCAGGCGGTACACCCGCCGCGCGGTTTCGCCGAAGAAGTGCGCTTGTTCTGTCGACGACAAGTCGCCGAGGGCTGTCTGGACGGTGGACACCATGGTTTCGGTATCCCACAGCAGATGGTCGATCGGGTAGTGAGAGGCGAACATGCATCGCCCGGCGCCGAAGATGCTGAGCGCCGTCCGGATCCACTTACCGATCCCTTCCAGGGATGTTCCGAAAATGAGGGCGATTCCCTGCAATTTGAGGACGACGTTCGGAAACCGACTCACCGCAGTGAGGCGTTCTTCCCAACGGGAGAAGCCCTCGGCAGTGAGATCGACGGGCCACCCGACCGCCTCCAGCACGAAGGTGGTCTCGGGAAACGCGGCGATGAGTTCGTGAGTGGCGGGTAGCTGTTCGTCGTATACGAGCAGATCCCACACCAGCCCCGCATCGGCGACCTGCTCGAATCCACGCAACCAGGCCGGGTCCGACAGGTAGTCGCCGCGCGCACCCAGGCGCTTGATCGGGTCGGCCGCCCAGTACAGCGGCTGGCGCACCGCCCGGACCACGGGGAGATCCCGATATCGCGCGAGAACGCTTGCGCGATCGTCTGAATCGAGCTGAACGGCCGCGATGAAGGCGTTCGGAACACCGACACGGTCGGCGCAGTGCTGAATCCAGACGGCCTCCGCGACACTGTCTGCTGCACCGAATTCGCACGCGACGGAGGCCGTGACGGGCGCCCCCTCGACCTGTGCCCGATAGTGGTGCGGCAGGTACCGGTGCGCAGCGTCGTAGTAGTTCGGGAGCAAGGCGGTGAGCGCGGGTGGGCGACTGTCGATCCACGGGTACTCGAGGTCGGGCAGGTTGATGAAATGATGATGAGCATCGACAATGTCCACCTCACGCAGCATATTTCAGTTGTCGACGGGGGACCGGGCAATTGGTTGAGCGCGGCTCGTGTGGTCGGCGTGGATCGTTAAGGTGTTGACATGGAGCGCCGGATCGACGAAGCCCTGGTCCATTACGTCGAGCACGGCGGCGGCGTGCCGCTCGTGGCTCTGCACGGCGCCGGTGTGGATCATCGTGAGATCGAGGCAGCGATCGAGGCCATCGTTCCCGGCACGGGCTACCGGCGGATCTATCCGGACCTGCCGGGGATGGGCCTCTCGACAACCGACGGCCTGACCAGCAACGACGATGTGGTGACGCTGCTCGGCGACTTCATCCACAGCCTGGGCGTGGGCCCGGTGATGCTGGTCGGACATTCCTACGGCGCCTATCTGGCACGTGGGGTGGCCGCACAGCGACCGGACACGGTGCTCGGCCTGGCGTTGATGTGCCCGGTCACCGAGCGGTCACGACACGTGCCCGACCACGCCGTGGTTCGCCAGGACGCCGAGGCCTACGACGAACTCGAACGTGCACAGTGGGCGGGGTTCGACGAGTACTTCGTCGTGCGCACGCCGGCCACTGCGCGCCGCTACCGCGACCAGGTGGTGCCGGGTACGACGCTCGTCGACGAGGAGGCGCTCGGACGTATCTTCGCGGGGTGGACGGTCGACGTCGGGTCGAGCGCGTTCTCGGGGCCGACGTTGATCGTGGCCGGCCGTCGCGATTCGGTCGTCGGGTACACGGACGCGGCCGAATTGCTCGAGCGCTACCCGCACGCCACCCTCGCCGTTGTCGACGACGTCGGTCATGCGCTCATGCACGAGCGGCCAGAACTGCTCGCCGCGCTGTTCGGCGACTGGTTGGATCGGCTGACGCGCTCGGCCGACGGTTCTACCGGGCCGTTTCCGTCCAGGTGACCGGCAGTTCGTGGACGCCGTAGATGTTCATGTCGGTCCTGAGTTTCACGTCGCCGGCGGGGATGGCGAGCTCCAGGGTCGGAAAGCGGCGCAGCAATCCCTCGAAGCCGGCGCGCATCTCGACGCGTGCCAGCTGCTGGCCCAGGCACAGATGGACGCCGTGGCCGAGGGACAGGTGACCGCGGGCCTTGCGGCGGATGTCGAGGGTGTCGGGGTTGTCGAAGCGCTGAGGGTCGCGGTTGGCGGCCAGCAACGAGACGACTACCGTCGATCCCTTCCGGATCGTTTCACCGCCGAGTTCGATGTCCTCGGTAGCGTAGCGATAGAAGATGTCGGCAACGGACAGGTAGCGCAGGAGTTCCTCGACGGCGTCGGGGAGCAGGTCTGGGTCGGCGCGTAGTTCCGCCAGCTGCTCGGGGTTCTCCAGGAGCGCGAAGGTGCCCAGCGCCAGCATGTTGGCGGTGGTCTCGTGGCCGGCGAGCAGCAACAGGAAGGCGGCACCGGTCAGCTCCTCGATGGTGAGGTCGTCGTCGCGGGCCAGATCGGACAGGATGTCGTCGCCGGGGGCGGCGCGTTTGCGCGTGACCAGTTTGGAAAGGTACGTGGTCAGTGCGATGTACGCGCCCATCTTCTCGTCGAGCGGCTGGTCCTTGACCAGGAACTTGGCGGAGTTGACCTGGAAGTTCTCCCGGTCCGCGTAGGGGACACCGAGCAGTTCGCAGATCACCAGCGAGGGCACCGGCAGCGCGAACTCCTCGACCAGGTCGACCGGCGGGGTCAGGCGCGCCATCTCGTCCAGTTGCCGCTCGGCGACGTCGATGATGTGGTCTTCGAGCTGCTTCATGCGTTTGACGGTGAAGGCGCCGGTGAGTGTGCGCCGCAACCGGGTGTGGTCCGGCGGGTCCATGGCGATGAACAGGCCCGGCACCTGCGGCGACGGCTCGGTGGCGACGGGCATGCCGGGAGTCTCGTACGGCACGTGGAGAATGCCGATGTCCTGGCGGGAGCTGAACCGGGTGTCGGCCATGAGCCGGCGGACCGCGTCGTAGCCGGTGACGAGCCAGCCCTCGTGACCGTCGGGGAAGATCATCGGACTGACCGGGCGAGCCTCGCGCAGCCGGGTGATCTGCTGGGGCGGGTCGAAGGGTCCCGCATCGCGCTCCATCGGGAGGCCGTACGGGATGGCGACCGTTCTACTCATCGGATTTCCTTTCGTGACAGTTGGTCTGTCGACGGTTGGTGCTGCAGACCGGTTGGCTCGGGGCCGTGCCGCTACCGCGAGTACTCGCGGTTGAAGAGCTTTTTCGACCAGAGGTATCCGCCGAGGGTGATGAGGGCGCACCAGCCGAGCGCGATCCATGCGTTGTTCCCGATCGGGGTACCCATGAGCAGGCCGCGCAGGGTTTCGATGATCGGGGTGAACGGCTGGTACTCGGCGAACCAGCGCAGCCCGGCAGGCATCGAGTCGGTGGGGACGAACCCGCTTCCGAGGAAGGGCAGCAGAACCAGCGGCATACCCACATTGCTCGCGGCCTCGACGGTCTTGCTCACCTGGCCGAGCGCGACGGAGAGCCAGACGAGCGCGAATGTCACCACCACCAGGAACCCGGCAGTGGCCAGCCACGCGCCCACCCCGGCGGTGGGCCGGAAGCCGACCAGCAACGCCACGCCGATCACGATCGCGACGCTGAGCATCGCCTGGATCACGCTGCCCAGCACGTGTCCGGTCAGCACCGAGACGCGGGCGATGTGCATGGTGCGGAACCGGGCGATGATCCCCTCGGTCATGTCCATCGCGACCGAGATCGCTGTCCCTTGGACTGCGGCCGTCACGGTCATGAGGATGATCGCGGGCACGACGTAGTTGACGTACTCGGCGCGCCCGCCGGACATCCCGCCGAGCCCTGCGCCCAACGTGCCGCCGAACACGTAGACGAACAGCAGCAGGAAGACGACCGGCATCCCGACGAGCGTCACGGTCATCGACGGGTATCGCAGCATGTGATCGAGGTTGCGACGCAGCATCGTTGCCGAGTCGCGGAGCGGGTGGAACCGGAGGTCCGCCGGGGCCGGCCCGGCGAGGGTGTGGGCAGGGGCGCTGATCATGAGGTCACCTTCTCGTTGTGGGGGTTGCCGGTGAGGGCGAGGAAGACGTCGTCGAGATCGGGGGTGTGCACGGACAGCTCGTCGACCTCGATGGCCTCGTCGTCGAGCAGGTCGATCAGGGTCTTGAGCGAGCGGAGGCTGCCGTCGCTGGGCACACGGAGGGCGAGCGCGTCGGGGTCGCGCGAGACCTGGTCGAGGACGCGCTCGGCTGCTTCGAGGCCGCGCGGGTCGGCGAACTGCAGGCGGACGTGGCTCCCGGGGATGCGGCGCTTGAGCTCGTCCGCGGTTCCCTCGGCGACCAGTCGGCCGTGGTCGAGGACCGCGATCCGGTCGGCCAGTTCGTCGGCCTCCTCCAGGTACTGGGTGGTCAGGAAGATGGTGACGCCGGTGGCCACCAGGTCCCGGACGATCTGCCACATGGCCCGGCGGCTGCGTGGGTCCAGGCCGGTGGTCGGCTCGTCGAGGAAGATCACGCGCGGGCTGCCGACCAGGGTCATCGCGAGGTCGAGCCGCCGCCGCATGCCTCCGGAGTATGTCGAGACCGGCTTCGAGGCCGCATCGACCAGGTCGAACTGTTCGAGCAGCTGGGCGACGCGCCGCCGGCCGTCGCTGCGGGCGAGGTGGTGCAGATCCGCCATCAGCAGCAGGTTCTCCCTGCCGGTGAGCAGGTTGTCCACCGCCGAGAACTGGCCGGTGACACCGATCGCGGCGCGCACCGCGTCGGATTCGCGGGTGAGGTCGTGGCCGGCCACCCGGGCATCACCGGCGTCGGCGCTGATCAAGGTGGACAGGATGTTGACCGTGGTGGTCTTCCCGGCGCCGTTCGCGCCGAGCAGGGAGAAGACCGTTCCCTGCGGGACGGTCAGGTCGATGCCGTCGAGCACGACGTGGTCGCCGAACGACTTGCGTAACCCGGTCACCGCGATGGCCGGCTGAGATGGTGTGGTAGTCATGGTTTCCCTTTCTCGAGGGCCAGAAGTGGATCAGGAACGGCGGATCGTGATGCCGCCGAACGAGGTGTGCGCGCGGACCTCGACGGTCTCGTCGGACGCCTCGGGTCGGGCAGTGTTGTCCAGCAGGTTGCGTACCTGGCCGAACTTGGTGTTCACCTCGAGCCAGGCGGCGGTGCCCTCGGCGATGCCGATCTCCAGGTCGCCCATCGCGGTCCCGAGCTCGACCGAGCCGCGGGCCACCTCGCCGAGGCGAATGCTGCCGTTGGACGTCTTCGCCTCCACGCCCGCACCGGCGCGGTCGACGGAGATGTCGCCGTTCGCCGAGCGCACGTGGACGTCGCCGGTGACCGCGGCGATCGTGGTCTCACCGTTGGAGTTCTTGACGATTGCGGAGCCCTCGATCTCGCCGATGCGGACCTTCCCGGAGCCGGTGCGGATTTCGGCGTTGCCCGCGACGCCGTCCGCGGTGACGTGACCGGCCGCGGTGTCCACACGCAACGGACCGGTCTGCTCGAGCCGGACGTTCCCGGCGGAAGTCTTGAACCTGCACTGCCCGAGCCGGCCCGTGCCGCTGACATCTCCGACCTGCACCTCGCCGGAAACCTGCGAACCGCTGGGCAGGTCGATGGACACCTCCACCGACCTGGATTTGCGGGAGAAGTCGAGAGCGCGCGCTTTCGGCCCCACGACCTGGAGCACGCCGTTCGCGTAGTCGACGCGGACCCGCTGGGCGGCTTGCACATCCGACTCATCGGAGGCGTCGCTCGGGCGCACGTCGACGGTGGTGTCGGTGCGGTCGCTCGCGGTGATCCGCACATTGCCGACACCGAGTTCGAGCGTGACGGAAATCGGTTCGGGTGTATCGAAATTGGGCATAGCTGTCCCCTCGAGATGAGTAGGTGACACATCCCCGCAGGTCGGGAACGTGGCGTGGTGGTGGGCGGTGTGGCTAGCGCACCCAGCCGGTGAGGCTCTGCTTGGTCTGTTTGCTGCGCTGCTGGGCGTGCTGGACGCGGTCCGGTTGCTGCAGCGCGGACGAAGCCGCGCGGACCAGCCAGGCGTTGACCGAGCGCCCCTCCTTGGCTGCGGCCTCCTCGACCGCGGCCTTGAGCTGTTCGGGGAGGCGCACGTTGATCCGCGCGGTCGGGCCGTCCTCGGCGATCGGTGTGCCGCTGTCGGCCGGTGCCGCATCGTTCTCGGCCGCTTCCTCGATCGGTTCGGCGGGCCGTGCGGTCACGACGAAGTTCGGATCGCGTCCGCGCAGGCGCAGCTCCACCGATCCCGGGGCCAGATCTTGGGTGATCTCGTCCGTGGCAGCGGACAGCGCGTCCAGCAGCGTCATCCGGATCGCCGATTCGAGCGACCCGGTCAGGCGCTCGACCAACGCACGGGATTCGTCACCGCCGGCTTCGGCGAGGGTGGCGAATTCACGTCCGAGGTTGCTCACATACGGTGTCAAATCCATGGTGCCATCGTGGCACAGGAATGGCACCAGCACAAGGGCTTGATGGCTCAAGAGTGGCGCCATGTGGCACCACTTGGCGCTGCTCGGATGAAAGTGCTGGTATTGCCCCTCGACCAGTCGATCAGATAATGGCCGGAACCTCCCTGGGCGGCGACGGTCTGCACTTAGGATCCAAGTGAGCAGCGACTCCCACTCGACCTCTGCGTACGAAGGGATCGACCCCATGAGCTTGTCGACTCGTAGCCGGCTGCGTCGAACGGCCGCCGCACTCAGCATCGTTCTTGCCTTCGCCACCGTTTCTTGCGGATCGGACGATCGCAGCGGCGAACAGCAATCAGCGGAGCACGGTCCCGACGTCGCGCATACGGATGATCCCAGCGCCGACAAGATCGTCGATATCGTTCGCGACAAGCTGACGGAGCTCGATCTCACCGGCGCCGTATTCGGCGTGTGGCGCGGCGCCGAGGAGATCGCCGCCGGGGCGGTGGGGGAGTCTCCGCTCGGCGTTCCCGCGACGCGTGACATGCAATTGCGAGTCGGCCAGCCGATGGAACCGATGCTGTCGACAGTTCTGTTGCAGCTGGCCGAGGCCGGAACGCTGAGCCTGGACGAGCCGATCGCCAAGTGGGTGCCCGACTTTCCGCGGGCCGACAAGATCACCCCGCGGATGCTCGCCAACAGCACCACCGGCATTTCGGACTACGTGACGAACCCCGATTTCCTGAAGATCTTCTACGCCAATCCGATCAAGGGCTTCACGTCTCAGGAGATCTTCGATTTGGCCAACGCCCGCCCGCCGCTGTTCGAACCGGGAACCAGCTTTGCCTACGCGCACAGCGATCTGTGTCTGCTCGGCGTCGTACTCGAGAAGGCGACGGGAAAGCCCCTGGGCGATCTGCTGAAGGAGCGGATCTTCACGCCGCTGGGGATGGACGCGAGCAGCGTGATGCTGACACCTCAGATGAGTGAACCGATCCTGCACGGCTATACGAACGAACGTGGCGTCTTCGAGGACTCCACGTTCTGGAATCCCACGGCGTTCCTCAACAGCGGCAACACGAATTCGACGGTGGCCGATGTCGCTCGGTGGGTTCGTGCGCTCGGCACCGGCGAACTCCTGTCCGACACGGCGTTCACGGAGATGATGGCGGACAAGACCGCCGGGCTGGGGCCGCTGACTGCCGACAAGTACTTCGCCTTCGGAACCGTTCACCTGGGCAGTTGGCTGCTCATGAACCCGGCATTCGGGGGGTACAACGGCATCGCCCTCTACGAAACGGAGTCGAAGACCACGATCGTCGTATACGCCACGCTCGGACCGACGGCCAACTCCAACACCAATAACGCTGTGCCGATCGGCAAGGATATCGGTGCCCTCCTCTTCCCCGACAACCCGCCGAAGGTGCCCTGATCGAACCGGCACCGGCTTGGTCGCCGGACCGTCCGTGGTCTTAGTGCGACTGTTCGCCAGAACAGATGGTGGCCGGACGTCCTTGCCCTGGGCCGCATCCCGCGCCTGATCGAGGACCGTGGCGGGATCGGCGTCGACGAAGTGGAACGTGGTGTCGCCGAGGGTGAACGACGGACGGGTGTGGTGGGTCAGCACGAACACCGGAGTGTGGAACGGAGGCTCGTCACCCCACCCGCGCCAGCCGTGGTCGTGACAGGGACCGCGCTGCGGGCCGAATTTGTCGCGGCCCATGAACTCGGCGCCCATGTTGCGGGTGAATTCCCGCGTGACGTAGTCGTCGAGGCCGCGGCTTCCGCCGGGGTCGGTTCGCATGGGCCAGCTCGCCGTGGCACCGGCCCAGGCGAACATTTGCCCAGGGAGGTGTGTCCTCCTGCACTCTCGATGATCGGTGAGATCCGTTGTCGCTGGCGCTAACCGGCGTCCTGTTGAGCGGCGAGTCGAACCCTGATCCGCGACGTCGCATCGATCGACGATTCATTGTTGACGGCGGCCGCGGCGTCCGCGTCACCCTTGCGGGCGGCCTCGACGAGACGTTCCTGGTACCTCCACAACGAGTGTCTCCCGCGGTGTCCAGGTGCCCTGCGCGCCGACGAGCTTGTAGGCGCGGCAGTGCTGCCACAGGGTACGGATGGAATCGATGAGCACGGAGTTCGCTGCGGCCTCGTAGAGAATGGTCAACAGCGCCTCGTCGTGATCGAGAAGCGCCACCACCCGCCGTTCGGCGATGGCGGCCCGCATGAGTTCGTACTCGGTCTACATCCGGTCGACGTCGGTGGGGCCGATCTGCTGGGCGCCCAATCGTGCGGCCTCCACCTCGGGCAATCGGCGCACGTCGTAGACATGCACCAGTTCGGCCAGGGTCAGGCCTTTGACGACCGCGCCCTTGTGGGAGACACGTTCGGCCAGGCCGGCTTCCTCGAGCCGTCGGATCGTCTCGTCGACCTGGTCGGTCAACAGGGACGTTTCGGCTCGCTCCTCATGACCACAGCTCAAACATAAACCGCACGAGGGGCGCAGCCGGGTGCCAGACGACCTGCGCGAGTCTGCGAGCCGCGGTCTACACCGATGCCCGCGACACACCGGCAGCCTGAGTTGGTCGTGCGTCCAGAGCGTTTACGCTCGTCGGAGGTGCTCGGGGCGGAGTGACGGACGGCGGGTGGGCTGTGAAACACAGGGCGCGTAGATCAACTCTGGCGGTGGTGACGGCGGCGGCCGCGGTACTGACACCGATCGCAGCGGCGGCTCCGGCGACAGCCGATCCGCTCGGTTTCACGAAGGCCACGCTCCATTTCCGGGTTCTCGTCGGACCGAACCGCGACGAGCCGTGCGACGTGATCGGCGACGTGTACAAGCCCGATTCGGCGTCGGCGTCGAATCGGGTGCCCGCCGTCCTCACCACCAACGGCTTCGGCGGTTCCAAGAATGACCAGGCCGGTATCGCCTCGTTCCTCGCGTCCCGCGGTTACGCGGTGCTCGCGTACTCCGGGCTGGGCTTCGGCGGTTCCGGCTGCAAGATCCACATGGACGATCCCGAGTACGACGGGCGAGCCGCGAGTGAACTGGTGAGCTTCCTCGGTGGACGCGACCGGATGGCGTTCGTCGATCCCGCGCGCACCGTTCCCGTCCCCGGTCTCGACTACGTGGTGCAGGACGCGACCGCGCACCACGGCCTCGCCGAGGCGCACGATCCGCGGGTCGGCATGGTCGGCGGCTCCTACGGTGGGGCCGTGCAGTTCGCCGCGGCCTCGGTGGACCCCCGGATCGACACGATCATCCCGATGATCACCTGGAACGACCTCAGCTACTCGCTCGCGCCCAACGGCACCGACCAGACGACCGGAGTCAGCACGTCGATTCCCGGGGCGTCGAAGGTGGTGTGGTCGCTCATGTTCGGGGCCATCGGCGCGACCAACCCCCGGGCGGGGGGCTACGCGCAGGACCCCGCGCGGGCCGTCGGTTGCCCCAACTTCGCCGACCCTGCGTGCCCCGCACTGGCGCAGTCCGCGGTGCAGGGTTACCCGGACCCGGGGTCCGTCGAGTTCCTGCGTCAGTCGTCCGTGGTGTCGTACGCGGACCGGGTGAAGATCCCGGTGTTGATCATGCAGGGACAGCAGGACACCCTGTTCGACCTCAACGAATCGACGGCCACGTTCGAGACCCTGCAGGCGCAGGGCAACGACGTGAAGATGATCTGGCACAGCTGGGGTCATTCCGATCTCACTCCCGCCGAAGGGGAGATCAGCATGAAGGATCCGAACCCCGACACCCAGTACGAGACGGGCCGGATGGTCGACTGGTTCGACCATTATCTGAAGGACAGCGAGGTCGACACCGGGCCGGTGTTCAGCTACTTCCGCAACTGGGTCGACTACACCGGCAACGCCGCACCCGCGTACGCCGAATCCTCGGATGTCTCGGTGGGCCAGGACTATTCGCTCTACCTCTCCGGCGACGGCGCACTCACCGACCGCCTCGACGGCATCGTTCCCGGTGCACAGACGTTGAACACACTGCCGGGCGGCCTCCCCACCGACCGGGAAGCGCCGGACACCCGGCCGGAGAATCAGGTCCCGCAGGGCGTGGTCCCCGGCACCCAGGCCGAATGGTCGTCCGTCATCCTCGGCGCCCCGCTGGACGTGGTCGGAGCCCCGACGCTCGACGTCCGCGTCACGGCCGCACCCGCGGTCGCCGGTGTCGAGGATTCGGTCGTGGTCTTCGCGAAGCTGTACGACGTGGCTCCCGACGGCACGGAAACGCTGATCAACGGACAGGTCGCTCCGATGCGCATCGTGGCACCCGGTGAGCCCGTCCGGGTCACGATGCCGGCCATCGTCCACCGCTTCGACGAGGGGCACCGCGTACGCCTCGTGGTGTCCGGGGGAGACCCGAGCTTCCGCGGCAGTCTCGTGCCGCACCAGGTCACCATCGCCTCGGGTGATCCGGGTCAGGCGCTGATGCTGCCCGTGACCGGCTGAGGTCGGGCCCCGTCCGGACGCGAGTTGTCACGAACGAGTGATTGACATCACACGAGGAGCGGGCTCACACTGGAACCCTCAATTGAACCCGATGTCAAAATCAATTGCGTCGGCTGGTGGAGAGGAACCGCAGGTGACCAAGCTCGGAGGAGTGTGCGACAAGCGCTTCACGGCGTTGCAGGAGGCCCTGAAGGACAACCTCGACTCCGGTGAGGAACTCGGCGCGTCGATCGTCGTGACCCTCGACGGAGATCCGGTGGTCGACATGTGGGGCGGATGGTCCGACACCGATCGCGCCACCGAATGGGAGCGCGACACCATCACCAACGTGTGGTCGTGCACCAAGACGGTCACCGCGCTCGCCGCACTGATGCTCGTCGATCGCGGACTGCTGGATGTCTACGCGCCCGTCGCGAAGTACTGGCCGGAATTCGCCGCGGCAGGCAAGGAACGCGTCGAGGTCCGCCATCTCCTCTCGCACACGTCGGGTGTCTCGGGATGGGATCAGCCGATCACGGTCGAGGACACGTTCGACCTCGCCGGGTCGACGAAACGACTTGCCGCCCAAGCGCCGTGGTGGGAGCCGGGCACGGCGTCCGGATATCACGCGCTGAACTACGGCCATTTGATCGGCGAGGTCGTCCGCCGAGTCGACGGGCGCACGCTCGGCCGTTTCGTCGCGGAGGAGATCGCCGGACCGCTGGGTGCCGACTTCCACATCGGACTGGACCCGTCGGAGTTCGGCCGGGTGTCGAACGTGGTCCCGCCGCCTCCGCTGCCGATCGACCTGGCCTCGCTCGACCCCGCCAGTGTCATCGTCAGGACGTTCACCGGCCCCGGACCGGACGCGTCCGCGTCGTGGTCCGACGAGTGGCGCAAGGCGGAGAACGGTGCGGCCGGTGGCCAGGGCAACGCCCGGTCGCTCGCCCGGATCCAGTCCGTCGTGGCCTGCGGGGGCGAGCTCGACGGCGTCCGTCTGCTGTCGCCGGACACCATCTCCCTGATCTTCGACGAGCAGTCGAACGGTGTGGATCTGGCTCTGGGGCAACCGATTCGATTCGGCATCGGTTACGGACTGCCGACGCCCGTGTCCGTGCCGTTCGTCCCCGAGGGCCGCATCTGCTTCTGGGGTGGCTGGGGCGGCTCGCAGGTCGTCGTCGACACCGAACGACGGATGACCATGACGTACGTGATGAACAAGATGGGTCCGGGACTTCTCGGCTCCGACCGGACCGCCCAATATGCGACGGCGACGTTCGATGCGCTGAGCTGACGTGCCCGCCCGGGGCGTGATCAGGACGCCAGCCCCTTGTCCTCCAGCCATTCCCGGGCGATGTCGCCCATGTCCTCGAGGTCGGCCACCCGCTGGTTCATCTCGATGAGATCCTCGGTCGTCAATGCGGCCGACACGTCGGCCAGGACGCCGCGGACATCGTCGCCTGCCTTGTTCTCGTTGATGATCGGGGTGATGTTCTCCGCCAGGAACAGGTGCTTGGTGTCCTCGAGTGCCACGAGGTTCTCCGAACGCATCGCCGGGTCGGTGCTGAACACGTCCGCCACTTCGATCTGACCGCTCAGCAGGGCGTTGAGCGTCAGGGGACCGCCCGCGTCCAGTGCCAGGAACTCCTTGAACGTCAGGCCGTACTTGTCCTTCAGGCCTGCGACGCCGTTCTCCCGGGTCTTCCACTCGGGCGGGCCGCCGAGGGTCAGTTCGTCGGCGTGGGGTACGAGGTCCTCGATCGTCTCGAGCGAGTACTCGTCCGCGGTCTCCTGCCGCACCGCGAGAACGTCCTTGTCCTCGGCAGGGGACGGTTCCAGTGCGACGAGCCCGGCGGGCAGCTTGGCCTTGATCTCCGCGGTCACCTCGTGCGAGGCGGTCGCGGTGGTGGCGCTGTCGAGGTATTGGAGCAACGCACCCGAGTATTCGGGCAGCAGGTCGATGGAGCCGTCCCGGATGGCCGGGACGTACACCTCCCGGCTCCCGATGTTGAGCTTCTCGGTGACGTCGATTCCGTTCGCGCGCAGCGCCTCCGCGTAGATCGTCGCGATCAGCTGGCTTTCGGGGAAGTCCGCGGAGCCGACGACGATGGCGCCGTCACTGCTTCCGCCGTCGTCGGACGCCAACGGGTCCTTGCCGATCCCGCATGCCGTCAACGACATCAGGGTGGCGCCGGTCAGCGCGACGATCAATGCTTTCTTCATGATGATGTCCTTCAGATCAGCGAGGGCTCGGGAGCGGATGTGGGTCGGGCCGCGACTGCGGTGTCGTCGGAACCGGATCGCTTCGTCGCGCCGCTCCGGACGCGTCGCGTCAGACCGGGTGAGACGACCCGAACCGTGAGGAATCCGATCGCCAGGTCGAATGCGAGCGCGAGGAGCGACACGAGGACCGCTCCGGCGGCCATCTGCGCGTAGTCGCTCTGCGCCTTGCCATCGATGAGGAGACGTCCCAGTCCGCCCAGCGAGATGTAGGCGGCGACGGTCGCGGTCGAGACGATCTGCAGCACGGCGCTGCGCACACCTGACAGCATCAGCGGCAGCGCGCACGGCATCTCCACCTCGGTGAGGATCCGCATCGACCGGAACCCCATGCCCCTCGCAGCGTCCACGGCGGCCGGGTCGACCGAGCGAATGCCCGCGTACGTGTTGGTGAGAATCGGTGGGATGGCCAACAAGACCAGCACGATCAGGCTCGGAATCAGATAGGCCAGCTTGGTCGAGAACGACGGCGCGATGACGAGCACCAGCAGGATCAGCAAGCCGATGGTGGGAAGGGCGCGCAGCGAGTTGGCCAGGCCCGCGACGACGACCGCGCCGCGACCGGTGTGCCCGATGTACAGACCGAGCGGAACCGCGATCAGCGCCGCCGCGAACAGGGCGAGGAACGTGTACATCAGGTGCTGGAGGAGGAGAGCGGGAATGCCTTCGGGCCCGGTCCAATGAGCACCGTCGAGCAGAAAGTCGATCATGATGCGACCACCTTCGGGGTCCACGGTGTGAGTAACCGATTGGCGAGCACGATGAGCAGGTCGAGAACCAGCGCCAGCAGCAGGCACAGCGCGATACCGGTGATGATGGGTGTGTAGAAACGCAACTGGAAGCCCTGGGTGAACAGTGACCCGATCTGCGGGATCCCGAGCAGGGCGGCGAGAGAAACGAGGCTGACGTTCGACACGACCGCGACGCGCAGTCCGGCGCAGATGACAGGAACGCCCACCGGCAGCTGGACTTTCAGCAGAGTCTGGTAGGGCCGGTAGCCCATCGCCGTGGCGGCGAGCACCGTCTCCTGCGGCACCGAATCCAGGGCGTCGGCGATGACGCGGACGAGCAGGGCGACGGTGTAGATCGTCAGCGCGACGACGATGTTCATCGGATCGAGGATCTTCGTTCCGAGGATCGGCGGGAGCAGGACGAACAGCGCCAGCGACGGGATCGTGTAGAGCAGGCCGGCCGTCCCCACCACATAGGGGTTGATCCGGCGACTGCGATGCGCCAGCCAGCCGATCGGCAACGCGACGATCACGCCGACGACGAGCGGCACGAGCGAGAGCAGGATGTGCCAGCCGACCAGTTCGGCGATGCGATCGGACTGGCGGCCCAGCCATTCGATGTTCATCGGGCCATCGCCTCCGTGGCCACGAGATCCGCCGACTCGATCGCCGCCACCGCCGCGTGTGCCGTCACGGTTCCCACGAGCACACCGTCGCCGTCGACGACGACACCGCGTTTGCTGGGTGCGGACAGGGCGGCGTCGAGTAGGGCCCGCATCGTCCCGTGCGCATCGGCGACCGTGCCACTGAGATTCACGTCGTCCGGGCGAATGCGGTCGACGACCGTCGCCGGTTGCACCCAGCCGATCGGCTTGTTCGCCGGGTCGACGACGAGCAACCAGTCGTCCGTGGTCCGCGTGCGGGCGTCGGATGCCGAATCACCGAGACGCGCAACGGGTTCGGCAACCGTCTCCACGCGGCCGTCGAGGTTCGAGAAACCCAGCGAACGGTAGCCGCGGTCGCGTCCGACGAAGTCGGCGACGAACTCGTCGGCGGGTTCGGTCAGCAACTCCAGCGGCGTCGCCGACTGCGCCAGGATCCCGCCGGTCCGCAACACGACGACCTGGTCGCCGAGCTTGAGGGCCTCGTCGATGTCGTGCGTGACGATGATGATCGTCTTGCCGATGTCCTTCTGCAGTCTCAGGAATTCGTCCTGGAGCTGGCTCCGGACCACCGGGTCGACAGCGCTGAACGGTTCGTCCATCAGCATGAAGGCCGGGTCCGCGGCGAGGGCGCGCGCGACCCCCACTCGCTGCTGCTGGCCACCCGAGAGCTGCCACGGATAACGGTCCGCGAAGTTCGCCGCGAGACCGACCGTCTCGAGCAGCTCCATCGCCCGGGTTCGGGCCTCCTTCTTCGTCTTTCCCAGCAATCTCGGCATCGTCGCGACGTTGTCCACGATAGTGCGGTGCGGGAACAGTCCGGCGTGCTGGATGACGTACCCGATCCGCCTGCGCAACAGCGCCGGATCCATGTCCGCCGTGGATTCGCCGTCGAGGGAGATGGTTCCGGAGGTCGGTTCGATCAGTCTGTTGATCATGCGAAGCGATGTGGTCTTGCCGCATCCCGACGGCCCGACGAGTGCTGTGATCTTCCCGCTCGGGCACTCCAGGTCCAGTTCGTTCACCGCTGTCGTGCCGTCCGGGTACGCCTTGGTGACTTTGTCGAATGTGATCATTCGCGAGCTACTTTCGTGTAATCCGAGTGGTGACACACTCGGAAGTTCGGTGTCGTGGGACTGCTTTACCGAGTTGCGTCTTTCTCCGGATTCGGCATCTGTTCCAGAAACTTCACCGCTGCTTTCAGGTCGTCGCTCAGAGGACGGTCGGTCGTCCGCGGGTCCAGGCACCTGCGCGCCCGGTCCAGGTACGCGCCGAGTTCGGTGCTCGTGTCGGGTTCGTGGTTCTGCTGGCCGAGGGCGCGCACCGCCGAGATCAATTCGCACGCGAGCACGATGCGAGACTGGGCGAGGATGTCGGTGAGCTGGGTGGCGGCCTGCGATGCGAAGCTCGCGTGGTCCTCGGTTCCGCGGGAGATCACGGTGTGTCCGAGAGACCCCGGCGCCGCGGCCATCCGGATCTCGGCGATGGCAGCGGACGTCGTGTACTCCAGCAGCATGGTGCCGCTGCTGCCGGCCGGACCGTCGGCCAGGAACGGCCGGAGTCCGGTGACCGCCGGATCCGAGAGATTGGCAAGCCTGCACTGCGACAACAGCGCCGCGCTCGACAGCGCGAGTTTGGCCTCGTCCACGGCGAGGGCGATCGGCATTCCGTGGAAGTTCCCGTTGTGGAACACGGCGTCGTCCTCGACGGAGATGAGGGGGTTCTCGGAGGACGAGTTCATCTCGATCGCGAGTGTGCCTCGCAACCGCTGCAGCGCCTGCCACGTCGCCCCGAGGATCTGCGGCAGGGCGCGGAATCCGTAGGAATCCTGCACGCGGGCAGCCTGTACGCGGTGGCCCGCGAGGAGTTCCCGGACCCGGCCGGCCACCTCCTCCTGGCCGAGGTGCCTGCGGGCAGCCTGCACCCGGGCCGCGAACGGCTCGACGGAACTGCGCGTCGCCAGCAGCGACAGCACACCGACGATCAGCGAGTGCTCCAGCCAGTTCGCCACGCTGTCGGTAGCCGACGCCGCGAGCGCGACCGTCATCGCGTTCGTCGAGATCAGCGGGAGTGCGTCACCCTGGTGTGCGGTCCACCGGGTGACGAACCGACCGTCGCGCAGCGGTGCCTCGCCCATCAACCCGAGCGCGATCTCGGAGAATGCGCTGAGGTCGCCGGTGCCTATCGCCCCGCGAGCGTGCACGGTGGGCTGTTCGTCCGCCGCGACGGCAGCGATCAGCGCGGTCACGATGTCGGGGTGCAGACCGGATCCGCCGTTGAGAATCTGATTGACGCGAATGATCATGGCGGCTCGGACGACGTGATCCGGCAGTGAGGGGCCCGAGCCGGTGGCGTGGCTGCGGAGAAGTCGAAGGTCCTGGTCGACGCCGTCGGAGACGGAGGTGTCCCGGTTTCCCCCGACGCCCGTGGTGCGTCCGTAGATGGGCTGCCGTTCGGCGATGCGCACCGCGGTCTCCCACGAACGGCGTGCGTGGTCGAGCGCTGCGGGGTCGGGCTCGACCACGACGGGCTCCCGGGCGAGCGCCGTGAGCTGATCGACGGTGAGCTGGGCACCGTCGAGTACCACCGGAAGGGGCGGGTGCGGTTCCTCGGTCGAGCTGGAATCTCTCCGGGTCATCAGAACTCCGTGATCGATGTGGTGTGCCTCACTCTTCGAGATGTATAGTCCTGTATATACCGCAACGTGTCAACCGTCAGTTTTCTGTCATGACCTCTATCGCGATACCGCAGCACGGGGCTGGCATTCCGGCTAGGTCAACCTCTCACTTCGATCAGTCCCTCCGTGATCTTCGGGAACGTAAGGTCTCGGGAGAGGTGCATATATGGCCATGCATCGATCCCGCTATGACTGATCGACCGAAGGAATGAGTCCAATGCCGCAGCAGGTACGAGGCGTCATCGCCCGCTCCAAGGGTGCCCCCGTCGAGATCGCGACCGTCAACATTCCGGACCCCGGTCCGGGTGAGGTGGTGGTCGATATCGCGGCGTGCGGTGTGTGCCACACGGACCTCACCTATCGCGACGGCGGGATCAACGACGAGTTCCCGTTCCTGCTCGGCCACGAGGCGTCGGGGATCGTCGAGAGTGTCGGTGAGGGTGTCACGTCGGTGGCGGTCGGTGATTTCGTCGTCCTGAACTGGCGCGCCGTCTGCGGTCAGTGCCGCGCCTGTAAGCGTGGTCGCCCGCAGTACTGCTTCGACACACACAACGCTGCGCAGAAGATGACGCTCGAGGACGGCACCGAACTCACGCCCGCCCTGGGGATCGGCGCGTTCGCCGACAAGACGCTCGTCCACGCCGGACAGTGCACCAAGGTGGATCCCTCCGCCGACCCGGCAGTCGTCGGACTGCTCGGCTGCGGCGTGATGGCCGGCCTCGGTGCCGCCGTGAACACCGGCAACGTCTCCCGCGGAGACACCGTCGCCGTCATCGGCTGCGGTGGTGTCGGCGACGCCGCGATCATGGGCGCCCGCCTGGCAGGCGCCGTGAAGATCATCGCGATCGACCGGGACGACAAGAAGCTCGAATGGGCGAAGGACCTGGGCGCGACGCACACGATCAACGGCGGCCAGGTGGACGCCGTCGAGGCCGTCCAGGAACTCACCGGCGGTTTCGGCGCCGACGTCGTGATCGATGCGGTCGGCCGCCCCGAGACGTGGAAGCAGGCGTTCTACGCCCGCGACCTCGCGGGCACCGTCGTGCTGGTCGGTGTCCCGACCCCCGACATGACCCTCGAGATGCCGCTGATCGACTTCTTCTCCCGCGGCGGATCCCTGAAGTCCTCGTGGTACGGCGACTGCCTGCCCGAGCGTGACTTCCCGATGCTCGTCGACCTGTACCAGCAGGGCCGGCTGCCGCTGGAGAAGTTCGTCACCGAGCGCATCAAGATCGACGAGGTGGAAGCGGCGTTCCACCGCATGCACGCCGGTGAGGTGCTGCGTTCGGTGGTCGTCCTGTGAGCGGGGCGCTGCGGATCGAGCGGGTCGTCACCGAGGGAACGTTCGCCCTCGACGGCGGGGAGTGGAACGTCGACAACAACATCTGGCTGATCGGTGACGACACCGACGTCGTGATCGTCGACGCCGCCCACGCTGCGCAGCCGATCATCGACGCGGTCGGGGACCGGCACGTGAACGCCGTGATCTGCACCCACGGTCACAACGACCATGTCACCGTCGCGCCCGAACTGGCCGAGCGTCTGCATGCCCCGGTGTTGCTGCACCCCGGGGACGATGTGCTGTGGAAGATGAGCCACCCCGACGCCAAGTACTGGCAGCTCGAGGACGAACAGCGGATCGCGATCGCGGGCACCGAGATCCAGGTGATCCACTCACCGGGTCACTCGCCCGGGTCGGTGTGCCTGTACCTGCCCGAGGCGGGGGCGCTGTTCTCCGGTGACACCCTGTTCTCGGGTGGCCCCGGCGCCACGGGCCGGTCGTACTCGGATTTCCCGACCATCATCGGGTCGATCCGGGACCGGCTGTTCGCTCTTCCCGAAGAAACACTCGTCCACACCGGTCACGGTGACGGAACCACGATCGGCACCGAGGCCCCGCACCTCGCCGAATGGATTGCACGAGGAAACTGACTCCATGACCGACACCACCGACAGGTACACCTTCGACGAGGACGATGTCGTCGTCACGCACGAGAAATCCTATGCGGCAGGTGTTCCTGCGGTGTTGGTGTCGTTGCGTCGTGGGCTCGAGCAGATGGGTCCGGTGCGCACGGCCCGGACGTTGATGAAGTTGAACCAGCGGGAGGGGTTCGACTGTCCGGGGTGTGCGTGGCCGGAGACTCCGGGGCACCGCAAGCATGCGGAGTTCTGTGAGAACGGGGCGAAGGCGGTCGCGGAGGAGGCCACCACCCGAACGGTGACGCCCGAGTTCTTCGCCGCGCATTCGGTGTCGGATCTGCTGGGTCGGACCGAGTTCTGGCTCGGTCAGCAGGGCCGGTTGACGCATCCGATGGTGCTGCTCCCGGGGGCCTCGCATTACGAGCCGATCGGCTGGGACGCGGCGTTCGCGATGATCGCCGGCGAGCTGCGGGCGTTGACGTCACCGCACGAGGCGGTGTTCTACACCTCCGGCCGCACCAGCAATGAAGCGGCGTTCGTGTACCAGTTGATGATCCGGGCGTTCGGGACGAACAACCTGCCGGACTGCTCGAACATGTGCCACGAGTCGTCGGGCAGTGCGTTGGTGGAGACGATCGGGATCGGGAAGGGGTCGGTGTCGGTTCCCGACCTCGAGAACGCCGACCTGATCCTGATCGCCGGGCAGAACCCGGGCACCAACCACCCGCGGATGCTCTCTACCCTGGAGAAGGCGAAGGCCAACGGGGCGAAGGTGATCGCGATCAACCCGCTGCCCGAGGCCGGACTGTTGCGGTTCAAGGACCCGCAGAAGGTGCACGGGGTGGTCGGCGACGGTGTGCAGATCGCGGACGAGTTCCTGCAGATCCGGATCGGCGGCGACCAGGCCCTGTTCCAGGGATTGGCGAAACTGGTCCTCGACGCCGACGACGCCGCCCCGGGCACCGTCCTCGACCACGACTTCCTGTCCGAGCACTGCGCCGGGTTCGACGACTACGCCGCCCACCTCCGCCGCACCGTGGACATGGACACCGTCATCGCCGCCACCGGACTCACCCTGGCCCAGATCCAGCAGACCGCGGAGGCGTTGATCGCCTCGAGAAAGACGATCATCTGCTGGGCGATGGGCCTGACCCAGCAGACCCACGGGGTCGCGACCATCCAGGACGCCGTCGCCCTGCTGCTGATGCGCGGGATGATCGGTAAACCCGGGGCCGGGGTGTGCCCGGTCCGCGGGCACTCCAACGTCCAAGGTGACCGGACGATGGGGATCTGGGAGAAGATGCCCGAATCGTTCCTGACCGCCCTCGACGCCGAATTCGGTATCCGGTCACCGCGCGAGCACGGCCTCGACGCGGTCGACTCGATTCGGGCGATGCGCGACGGGAAGGCGTCGGTGTTCATCGGAATGGGCGGCAACTTCGTCTCCGCGACCCCGGACACCGACACCACCGAGGCCGCGCTGCGGGGCTGTGCGCTGACGGTGCAGGTGTCGACGAAACTGAACCGCTCCCACCTGGTCACCGGGCGGACCGCGCTGATCCTGCCCTCGCTCGGCCGCACCGACAAGGACGTGCAGTCCGGGAAGAAACAGCAGGTCACGGTCGAGGATTCGATGTCGATGGTGCACCTGTCCCGCGGCAGCCTCACACCCGCCAGCGACCATCTGCGCAGCGAGGTCGCCATCGTCTGCGGGCTCGCGCAGGCCCTGTTCGGACCCGACCACTCGGTGCCCTGGGCGGAATTCACCGCCGACTACGACCGCATCCGCGATTCCATCGCCCGGGTCATTCCCGGGTTCGAGGACTTCAACACCAAAGTTCGCGGGCCGGACGGATTCGGACTCCCGCACCCACCGCGGGACGAACGCCGGTTCGTCACCGACACGGGCAAGGCCAACTTCGTCGTCAACGATCTGCACTGGCTGCCCGTCCCGCAGGGAAAGCTGATCTTGCAGACGATGCGCTCCCACGATCAGTACAACACCACCATCTACGGCCTCGACGACCGCTACCGCGGCGTCAAGGGCGGCCGCCGGGTGCTGTTCATCGCCCCCGAGGACATCGCCGCCCTCGGGTACGCCGCCGGCGACCGGGTGGACCTGATCTCCGAATGGACCACCCCCGACGGGACGGTGCAGGAGCGCCGCGCCGACGATTTCCGGCTGGTGCCCTACCCGACGCCGGTCGGGAACGTCGCCGCCTACTACCCGGAGACGAATCCGCTGATCCCGCTCGATCACGTGGCCCGTAAGTCGAACACCCCGGTGTCGAAGGCGATCACCATCCGCCTCGAACGGCGGCCCTGATGGGGCGTGTGACCACCCGGACCCCGGTCACCCGGATCACCGACACCCGGCAGTCCACCCGCCCGGACACCGTGGTGGTGGAGGAGCCGCTCGAGATCCGGGTGAACGGGACACCGTTGGCGGTCACCATGCGGACCCCCGGTTCCGATGTCGAACTGGCGCAGGGTTTCCTGCTGACCGAGGGCATCATCGCCGACCGCGCGGACATCGCGTCGATCCGCTACTGCAACAGCGTCGACGACAACGGTGTCAATACCTACAACGTCCTCGACGTCGATCTCGCGCCCGGGGTGTTTCTGCCCGACACCGGAATCGAACGCAACTTCTACACCACCTCCTCGTGCGGGGTGTGTGGGAAGGCGTCGCTGGACGCGATCCGGCAGCGGACGAAGCACTCACCGGCCACCGACACGGTGCGGGTGCCGGCCGCGACGATCTCGGAGTTGCCCGACCGGTTGCGGGCCGCACAGAAGGTGTTCGAGACCACCGGGGGCTTGCACGCGGCCGGATTGTTCACCCGGACCGGGGAACTGCTCGCGATCAAGGAGGATGTGGGGCGGCACAACGCCGTCGACAAGCTGATCGGCTGGGCCACCGAACAGAACCGGATCCCGCTGCGGGGAAGCATCCTGCTGGTGTCCGGCCGGGCGTCGTTCGAACTCGCGCAGAAGGCGGTGATGGCCGGCATCCCCGTCCTCGCCGCCGTGTCGGCGCCCTCCTCGCTGGCGATCGACCTCGCCCACGACACCGGGCTCACCCTCATCGGGTTCCTCCGCGGCACGACCATGAACATCTACACGCACCCGGACCGCATCACCTGACGTGAGTGGCAAAGCGTGCGCCCGCACACTTTGCCACTCACGTGCGGGGGTCAGTACCGGATCGGCAGCGCCTCGACGCTCATGCGTGTCTGCCGGTGGTGTCGGCGCGGATGCCGGCCTCGAGGGCGATCGCGCCCGCCTCACCTCGGGACGCCACCCCGAGCTTCTTCAGCACACCCGCGACATGGAATTTGACCGTGCTCTCGCTGATACCGAGACTGTCGGCGATCGCCTTGTTCCGCTTGCCCGTCGCGAGGTGACCCAGGACCTCGAGTTCGCGGGGGTTGAGATCGCCGAGTTGCTGTTCGTCCGGTCGCGCCACCGGTACGTCGAGGGGGATCGCGACGGCCACCCGGGAGCCCCACCCGTCGACCGACTCCACGTCTATCCGGCCACCGAGTGTGTGCACCCGGCCGGAGAGTTGCCGCACCATCGCGTCGGTGTCGAGACCACCGTCGCCGTCGTCGCGGACTTCGACGAGGAGGTTCGCACCGTCGCAGTCCCAGGCGATGCGGATTCGCTCCAGGGCTGCCTGCGCCGCGAACGCCAGGACGGCGCTCCGCACGACGGCCCGCGCCGCGCTGGCGACCTCGCCGGGCAGCGCGCGACCGTCCACCGGCGGATCGACGTAGTCGACGTGCACGGGCCGGTGCTGGAGCAGCGGCCGCAGTTCGCCCTGCAGCCGGGCGAACGCGGTGGTGACGGCCTCTTCCGCGAGGTTGCGGTCGTACTCGCCCGCGGAACGCAGGGTCACCAGCGCCGAGGACGCCGTCTCGCTCGCCGTGATCCGCGACCGGCGGTCGTCGAGGTCCTTGGACCGCAGCGTCGACAGGATCGATTCGAGCGTCGCCGCGTGCAGGTCCGTCAGCTCCACGATGGTCCTGGCCCGTTCGCTCGACGCCGCCCGTGACTCTGCCAGGTATGCGGGGCTCGCCTGCGCGACCTGATGCCGGATCGACACGGCGACGACGCCGAAGGCGCCGGCCACCAGCGGGACCTCACGAATGCGCTGCCGCGGCTTCGGGAGAACGAGGAGAAGGGTGCCCGTCGCGTCCAGCAGCGCCCACACCTTCCGCTTCCCGCCGGCAATCACGGTCTGGTCGTCGAACGGGGTGCCTTCCGTCAGGCGGGTGCGCAACGCCTCCAGTTCGGCGATGGTGACGCGTTCGACCACCGACGGATCGCCGCTGACCTTGCGGGGGCGTCCCGTGCATTCCCGGGTGAAGATCACCAGCGCGGTGTGCGGCCAGATGTCGGCGAGGAACTTGGAGAAGCGGACGGCGATGTCGGGCAGCGGACCGTCGATGACGTCCCGCATGGAACCGAGAACATCTGCAGGGGACACAGAAGTCGAGCTGGGAAGAACCACGTGTCGAGCCTATCCGCGCAGGCGGCGAACACCGGGCCTGGGCCGTCCGCTCACGATGTCGGTTCGGCCCGGGCGGCGTCGACGACGTCGGACCGGACGAGCCCCAGCGATTCCAGTGCCCGCGCCGCGGTGCCGTGCGTGACGGTGGCGACGGCTGCGACGATGTCGGTTCCGATGATCGGTCGCCGTTCCGACTTCGCGAGCGCCACCGCATTTCGGAACGCGGCCTGGGCCGGTTCGGTCAGCCGCAGTGGCCCGGTGCGGGGGCGGCTCAGTGCGCTGGTGGCGACGCGCGCGTCCGTCATGCCTGCCGCCGCGAGGGCTTCCCCGTGTACACGAATGACCTCCTCGCGCAGTGCGTCCCGGTTCGATCCGAGACGCTCGAACACCCGGCGTGCCGTACAGTCCGGCAGCGCGAACGAGGCGAGCAGCAGGTGCTCGAGGCCCGGCTCCCGGTCGCCCAGCCGGTCGGCTTCGGCCTCCGTTTCGGAGAACAGCGTCTTCATCGTCCGCATGTCGCGCCATGCCCGGGTGAACTTCATCGTGTGCCCCTCGTCTTCGTGTCGGAGGATCGTCCGGGGCCGAGGCGTTTGTGCGCCGCCTGACCCGAGACGCCGAGAGCCTGACCGATGTCCGTCCAGGTCCAGCCGGCGGACAGTGCGTGTGCGACGGCGTCACGCTCGAGCTGATCGGCCTGACGCCGCAGCGCGACGACGGCAGCGAAAGCGGTCGCCGGGTTCGGATCGTCACTCACGCGATCAACTTAAGTTGATGATCCGGATCCGTCAACCTTTGTTGATGGGCCGTCCGGCTTCAGAGCGCGGCGTTCTTGTCGAACTCGGTGCCGAGTTCCTTTGCCACGCGCTTGAGCAGCGGCACGATGTGGTCGGCCGACTCGAGGGTGACCCGGGCCGCGGGGCCGGAGACGGAGATGGCAGTGGGGGTCGGAGCGTTCGGAACCGGCACCGAGAAGCAGCGGACGCCGATCTCCTGCTCGCCCTCGTCGATCGCGAACCCGCGGTTTCTGCTCAATTCGAGATCGGCGATCAGCATGTCGGGGTCGGTCAGGGAGTTCTCGGTGTACGTCGTCATGCCGGTCCGGCCGACCAGTGAGCGCACGGCGTCATTAGAGAGTTGCATGAGGATGGCCTTGCCGACGCCGGTGCAGTGCGGGTAGACGCGTCGGCCGACCTCGGTGAACATGCGCATCGCGTGCTCGGACGGCACCTGTGCGACGTAGACGGCCATGGTGCCGTCGAGGACGGCCATGTTCGCGGTCTCGCCGGTGCCTCGCACCAGTTCGGACAGGTGTGGCCGTGACCAGGCGCCGATCAGCTGGGTGGCGCTCTCGCCGAGGCGAATGAGCTTGGGCCCGAGCGCGTACCGCCGGGTGGGTAGCTGCCGCACGTATCCGCGGTTCATCAGGGTGCGGATGAGCCGGTGGATGGTCGGGAGGGGAAGTCCGGCCAGGTCGGCGAGTTCGCTGACTCCGATGGACCCGCCGGCGCTCGCCATGATCTCGAGTATGTCGAATGCGCGCTCGACCGACTGCACGCCGCCGGCCGGACTCTGACCGTTCGTCATGTCTGTCTCCATCCTCTGACTACGCGAGAGCCCCCACATTCTTTCCGTCAGACGGAAAGGGTGCTCCGTATGACGATAGCGCGGGAGTGGTGGATCGCGACGATTCCTTCGCTACATCGGTTGACAACCTCGGTGTGACGGCGTTCACTATATCGAGATACGAAATACAACTTCCATGATATGGAAAACACCAAGCCCCGAGGGAGGGCCCCGTGTCTGAAGTCGAAATCGCTGCGAAACCCACAAAGCAGCGTTGGTACAGATCACTTTTCGTCCAGGTCCTGATCGGAATTGCCCTGGGCATCGCCACCGGAATCCTGTTTCCGGAGTTCTCCCATCACCTGGCGCCGCTGGGTGAGGGCTTCATCAAGCTGATCAAAATGGTCGTGTCCCCGCTGATCTTCCTGGTGATCGTCACCGGCATCGCCAAAGTCGGCAGTATGAAGGCGCTCGGAAAGATCGGCGGCAAGGCGCTGCTCTGGTTCACGGCCGCGACGACCTTCGCGCTCGGGCTCGGCCTGCTCGTCGGAAACCTCGTCAAGCCGGGCAGCGGGCTCAACATCGACCCGGCCACGCTGGACACCAGCGCCCTGGACGAGAAGACGCAGGGCGGCCACCTGCCGGGTGGCGTCGAGTTCGTCATGCACATCATCCCGACCAGCGTGTTCGATGCATTCGCGCAGAACAACCTGCTGCAGGTGCTGCTGTTCGCGATCCTGTTCGGTGTCGCGCTCGCGTCCTTCAGCGAATCGGCTCCGCCGATCCTGATGGATGTGATCGACCAGACGCTGCACGTCATCTTCCGCATCGTCGGCTACATCATGTACCTGGCACCGCTCGGTGCGTTCGGTGCGATGGCATTCACCGTTGGCAACTACGGCGCCGGCTCGCTGAAATCCTTCGGAGTACTCATCCTGGCGTGCTACGGCGCTGCACTGGTCTTCATCGTCGTCCTGTCTATCGTGGTCAAGCTGATCACCGGCGTGAACGCGTGGAAGTTCATCAAGTACTGCCGCGAAGAATTCATGCTCGCCCTGGGCACCGGATCGTCCGAGGCGGTCATGCCCCGCATCATCAAGAAGTTGGACAACGCGGGATGCGACCGCGCCGTCGTCGGTCTGGTGATCCCTACCGGCTACTCGTTCAACCTCGACGGAGCCGCGATCTACCTGTCGCTGGCGATGATGTTCCTGGCGCAGGCGGTCGGGGTGGACCTCGGGTTCGGCGAGCAGCTCGCGATCATGGGCATCCTCATTCTCAGCTCCAAAGGTATGGCGGGTGTGCCGGGGTCGGCCTTCGTCGCCCTGTCCGCGACCGCTGCCGCGATCGGCGCGTTCCCCGTGGCCGCCGTCGCGTTGCTGCTCGGCGCCGACCGGCTCATGGACTCCATGCGCGTATTCACGAACCTGCTCGGTAACTGCCTCGCCACGTTCGTGGTCGCGAACTGGGAGGGCATGCTCGACAAGGACAAGATGCGAGCGGTTCTCGACGGGAAGCTCACGCCCGACGACCCGGACGACGTCACCATCCACCCGCACCCGGGGCACGAACACCTCCAGGACGGCCCGGCACGGCCGGCGATCGAGAGGCGCGAAGCGCTGACCACGAACGGGGCCTCGGAAGGAACGGTGAACCACCATGCCTGACACCCAGCCCACCGTCGCAGTGCTCGGCACCTGGGGTTACTACGGACTCCTCGACGACGCCGAGCAGGTTCGGGTCGACACCCCGTACGGTCCGACGTCGGACAGCATCGTCCTCGGGTCGTCAGGGGGCCGCCGGCTCGCCTACCTGACCCGCACCGGACGGCACCGCGACATCCCGCCCCACCGCATCAATGCTCGCGCGAACATCTGGGCCCTGCACAGCCTGGGCGTGCGCACGATCCTCGCGCCCACCCCGTCCGGCTCGCTGCGACCGGCGATCGGCGTCGGCTCGGTCGTCGTGCCCGACCAGCTCGTCGACCGCACCTGCCGCACCGACGACACCTTCCACGACGACGACGTCCACGTGTCCTTCGCGGAGCCGTTCTGTGTCCGCGGACGCCAGGCGGCCGTCTCGACGCTCCGCAGGAGCGGATGGGTGGTCAACGACGGCGGCGTGATGGTGGCGATCCGCGGTCCCCGATACTCGACCCGCGCCGAATCACGCTGGTACGCGGCCCAGGGATGGGACCTGATCAGCATGACCCCGTACCCGGAGGCGGCGCTGGCCCGCGAACTGGGCATGTCCTACACCTGCATCGCCCTGGTCACCGATCACGACGTCATCAGCGACACCCCGTGGCCGGTCACCCAGGACCTGGTGCGTGAAGGACTCGACGCCAACACCAAACGACTACGCGAAGCGCTGCTTCAGGTAGCGATCGAACTGGCAGGCAAGCCCGAACCGGCGACACCTGCCCACGGAAGAAGGAGCTGACACGATGGCCGAATTGTTCTGCAACGGGGGAGCGATGCGTGGCGGAAACCTGCATCACAACGTGTCCGCGCACACGTTCCTCGGCACTGTCCGGACCGCACCGAAGTACCGATTCTTCTCCGTACGTGACGAATTCCCCGCACTGCTGCTGGCGGAGGCCGGGGGAGCCTCGATCGAGGGCGAGCTCTACGACGTGCCGATCGGCGACATTCGCACCGACTTCCTCCCCGAGGAGCCCGAGGAACTCGAGCTCACCGTGATCGAACTGTCCGACGGCCGTTCGGTTCTGGCGGTAGGTCTGCGACCGGGCCTCCTCGAGAGCAGAGCCGACGAGCTCACCGAGATCACCGATCACGGCGGCTGGCGACGCTATCGCGGCCTGCCCGAGCCCGACAACACCACAGTCTCCTGAACACCCGGAAAGTGAAAGAACAACCGATGGATACCTTGGCCTACACTCTGAACTGCTCGATCCTGCTCACCGACGTGCCACTCCTACAGCGCCCACAGGCTGCCCGCGACGCCGGTTTCGACGCCGTCGAATTTTGGTGGCCCTTCGACACCGCCGTACCGCGGGACAGCGACGTCGACGCGTTCGTGGCCGCGATCGAGGACGCCGGAGTGCAGCTCACCGGGTTGAACTTCGCGGCGGGCGACATGCCGGCGGGTGACCGCGGACTGCTGTCCGACCCGGCGCAGGTCTCGGCGTTCCGCGACAACATCGACATCACCGTCGGAATCGGAGAACGACTGGGCACCAAAGCTTTCAACGCCCTGTACGGTAATCGTATCGACGGCACGGATCCGAAGATTCAGGACGACACGGCCGCCGAGAACCTCGCCCAGGCGGGCAAGGCGGCGGACCGCATCGGTGCGGTCGTACTCGTCGAACCGGTCAGCGGCACGCCGGCGTACCCGTTGAAGAGCGCGGCCGAGGCAATCGCCGTGATCGACCGGGTGAAGGCCGAACACGGTGTCGACTCGCTCCGGCTCCTCGCGGACCTCTACCACCTCGAGGTCAACGGCGACGACGTCGGCGCCGCGATCGACGCGTACGCCGATCGCATCGGGCACGTCCAGATCGCGGATGCTCCGGGACGCGGAGAACCCGGCACCGGAACGCTCGACATCGACGGCTACCTGAAGAGGCTCTCCGGCAACGGCTACCGCGGATACGTCGGGCTCGAATACAAGTCCACCCGGCCGGACACCTTCGACTGGTTGCCCCGCGGACAGCGCGCGTCCCGCGCCGCCCACTGACACACACCACTTTCGACGGAATCGAGGAGACTCGTGAGCACTATCGCATTCATCGGACTCGGAATCATGGGTAGCCCCATGGCCGTTCATCTCGCCAAGGCCGGCCACAGGGTGGTCGGATACAACCGCTCGCCCGAGCGGACCGCGGCACTCGTCGAAGCCGGCGGCACCGCAGCGGACTCCATCGCCAAGGCAGTCGCCGGCGCCGACGTCGTGGCCGTGATGGTCCCCGACTCGCCCGACGTGCAGGCCGTACTCGCCGGTGAGGACGGAGTCTTCGAGCACGCCCCGGCAGGCGCTCTGATCATCGACTTCTCCAGCATCCGGCCCGACGTCACCGCCGCACTCGCCGCGCAGGCGGCCGAGCGCGGATTCCGGCTGATCGACGCCCCGGTATCGGGTGGCGAGGCCGGGGCGGTCAACGCCGCACTGTCGATCATGGTCGGTGGCGCCCCAGAAGACTTCGAGTCGGCCAGGCCGATCCTCGACGTCGTCGGGAAGACGGTGGTCCACGTTGGCCCGAACGGATCCGGACAGACGGTGAAGGCAGCGAACCAGCTGATCGTCGCCGGCAACATTCAGCTGCTCGCCGAGGCGATCATCTTCCTCGAGGCCTACGGTGTCGACACCGCGGCCGCGGTGGAGGTACTCGGCGGCGGGCTCGCCGGATCGGCCGTCCTGAACCAGAAGGCGCAGAAGATGCTGGACCGGTCGTTCGAACCCGGATTCCGTATCAACCTGCACCACAAGGATCTCGGCATTGTGACCAGCGCTGCCCGTGAGGCCGGCGTCGTGACGCCCCTCGGCGCCGTCGTCGCCCAGCTGATGGCCTCCGCCCATGCGAACGGTGATGGTGGCCTGGATCATTCGGGCCTGCTGCGCGGAGTGGAGCGGCTGTCCGGCCGCCCCTCCCAGTGACCCGCCTCAACTCGTAATCCTCGATGGAGAACTGATATGCCTCGTATGCGCGCCGCTGATGCAGCGGTCAAGATTCTGGAACTCGAAGGTGCCACCCAGGCCTTCGGCCTCCCCGGTGCGGCGATCAACCCGTTCTACGCAGCAATGCGCGACCACGGTGGGATCAAGCACGTCCTCGCCCGCCACGTCGAGGGCGCCAGCCACATGGCCGAAGGATTCACCCGCGCCAAGGCCGGGAACATCGGTGTCTGCATCGGGACGTCCGGGCCGGCCGGGACCGACATGATCACCGGCCTGTACTCGGCGATGGCGGACTCGATCCCGATCCTCGCGATCACCGGGCAGGCCCCGGTCGCGCGCCTGCACAAGGAAGACTTCCAGGCCGTCGACATCGCCGCGATCGCGGGTCCGGTCACGAAGATGGCGATGACGGTGCTCGAGCCCGCCCAGGTTCCGGGTGCATTCGCGCAGGCATTTCACCTGATGCGGTCCGGCAGGCCCGGACCGGTTCTCATCGACCTGCCGATCGACGTGCAACTGGCGGAGATCGACTTCGACCCGGACACCTACCAGCCGCTGCCCGTGTACAAGCCGGCCGCGACCCGGGCGCAGGCGGAGAAGGCCCTCGACATGCTGGGGGCCGCCGACCGCCCGCTGATCGTCGCCGGCGGCGGCATCATCAACGCCGACGCCGCGGATCTGCTCGTGGAACTGGCCGAACTGCTGGACGTTCCGGTGGTGCCGACGCTGATGGGCTGGGGCACCATCCCGGACGACCACCCCCTCGCCGCGGGCATGGTCGGTCTGCAGACCGCCCACCGGTACGGCAACGCCACCATGCTGGCGTCGGACTTCGTCCTCGGCATCGGCAACCGCTGGGCCAACCGGCACACGGGCGGTCTCGACACCTACCGCAAGGGGCGCAAGTTCGTTCACGTCGACATCGAACCCACCCAGATCGGGCGCGTGTTCGCACCGGACTACGGGATCGTCTCCGACGCCAAGGCGGCGCTCGAACTGTTCGTCGCCGTCGCGAAGGAGCGGAAGGCCGCCGGAACCCTCGCGGACCGCAGCACCTGGGTGGAGGACTGTGCCACCCGGAAGCGGACCATGCAGCGCAAGACTCACTTCGACGACGTCCCGGTCAAACCGCAGCGGGTGTACGAGGAGATGAACCGCGTCTTCGGGCGGGACACCCGGTACGTCAGCACGATCGGGCTCTCGCAGATCGCCGGCGGCCAGTTCCTGCACGTCTACAAGGCGCGCAACTGGATCAACTGCGGGCAGGCCGGGCCGCTGGGCTGGACCATCCCCGCCGCCCTCGGAGTGGTTGCCGCGGAGCCGGAGACGCCCGTCGTGGCGCTGTCCGGTGACTACGACTTCCAGTTCATGATCGAGGAACTGGCGGTGGGCGCCCAGTTCAACCTGCCGTACATCCACGTCGTGGTGAACAACTCCTACCTGGGACTGATCCGTCAGGCGCAGCGCGCCTTCGACATGGACTTCTGCGTGCAGCTGGGCTTCGACAACATCAACACCCAGGAAACCACCGAGCACGAGACGATGCCTGCGGTCCCGAAGGGGTACGGCGTCGATCACGTCAAGGTCGCCGAGGGGCTGGGCTGCAAGGCGCTGCGGGTCACCGAGCCCGGCGAGATCGCCGGCGCCCTCGAGAAGGCCCGTGAGCTCGCCGGTGAGCACAAGGTGCCGGTGGTGGTCGAGGTCTTCCTCGAGCGGGTCACCAACATCGCGATGGGAACCGAACTCGACAACGTCGCCGAGTTCGAGGATCTGGCGGAGAGCTGGGAGCACGCTCCCACAGCCCTCATGCTGCTGGACTAGGGGGCACCGTGACACGTGTACTGGTCGCACCCGACAAGTTCAAGGGATCCCTCACGGCCGCGGAAGTGGCGGAGGCCCTCGCCGACGGACTCCTGGCCGGTGATCCGTCCTGGGTGATCGATCGTGTCCCGGTCGCGGACGGCGGCGACGGCACCGTCGCTGCGGCCGTCGCCGCAGGGTGGTCTCCGGTCACGGTGGCCACCACAGGGCCGACGGGTCGGCCCGTCACCTCGTCCTACGCGGTGCGCGGCTCGACCGCGGTCGTCGAACTGGCTTCGGCTGTGGGCTTGGTGCTGCTCCCGGACGGTGTAGCGGACCCCTTGGGTGCCAGTACATTCGGACTCGGCACCGTCGTCAGGCACGCGCTGGAGGGGGGAGCTCGCGAGATCACCGTCGGTCTCGGGGGCAGCGCGTCAACCGACGGCGGTGCCGGCTTGTTACAGGCCCTCGGCGTGCGAGTCCTCGACGCCGACGGCAACGAGGTCGCGCAGGGGGGTGCGGCGCTGCGCCGGGCCGCCCGGGTCGACCTGACCGGTCTCCACCCGGCGGCGCGTGCGGCGCACTTCCGGCTCGCCTGCGACGTCGACAATCCGCTCCTCGGTCCGACCGGGGCCACCGCCGTGTACGCAAGCCAGAAAGGCGCGGCCGCAGAAGAACTGGTCGTGCTCGAGGACGCCATGACCCGGTGGGCGCAGGTCGTGCGCGCCGCGACCGGCCGCGACGACAGCCGGGTCGCGGGGGCGGGTGCTGCGGGAGGCGCGGCGTTCGGCGCGATCTCGGTGCTGGGGGCCGACACCTGGCCCGGCATCGACACGGTCCTCGGGCTCGTCGACTTTCCCGGAAGACTCGCGGGGGCGGACCTCGTCATCACCGGTGAGGGGTCACTCGACGAGCAGAGCCTCCACGGAAAGGCGCCGATCGGCGTCGCGACCGAGGCGCGCAGGGCCGGAATCCCCGTCCTCGCCGTATGTGGCCGAAACCTGCTCAGCGACATCCAATTGCACAGCGCCGGCATCTCCGCGGCATACGCGCTCGCGGACCTGGAACCGGACCTTCATCGATCGATCAGGGATGCGGCGGAACTACTGCGCCGGATCGGCTGCACGATCGCGGCATCGACTGCCGAACTCGCACCACTCAGCACACGAGGAGAATCATGACGTCACCCGACTTCACCGCACTACCCGACCTCGCCTCACGCGCCCTCGGCGGTAGCGTATCCGCGGCCAACGACGAACTGTTCGCCCAGCGGGAGAACCTCATCAAGGCGGAGGCGCCGTTCTTCGACCCGTCCGATTTCGGGCACAAGGGCAAGGTGTACGACGGGTGGGAGACCCGCCGCCGCCGCGACGACGGCCACGACTACGCGATCGTCCGACTCGGGGCCGCGGGCATCATCCACGGGATCGTCGTGGACACCGCGCACTTCAAGGGCAACTACCCGCCCTTCATCTCCATCGAGGCGGCGTCGATCGAGGGCTACCCGTCCATCGAGGAGGTCATGAAGGCGGATTGGCAGACCATCGTCGAGAAGTCCCCGGCCGAGGGGCATGCCGCGAACGCCTACGCCGTCGCCGACCGGCACCGGTGGACACACGTGCGGCTGTCGATCTACCCCGACGGCGGCGTCGCGCGGTTGCGTGTGCACGGTGAGGTCGTGCCCGACCCCCGGTTCCTCGACGGGACGGTGGACCTGCTGGCCGCGGAGAACGGCGGACGCCTCGTCGGCTGCTCCGACGCGTTCTACGCGTCGCCCGCGAACATCATCCTTCCCGGGCGGGCGCGGAACATGGGGGAGGGCTGGGAGAACTCCCGGCGCCGTGGCGGCGGAAACGACTTCGCGGTGTTCTCGCTGGCCGCGGCCGGCATTCCCCGGCACGTCGAGATCGACACCAGCTACTACGTGGGGAATGCGCCCGGCTGGGTGCGGCTGAGCACCGCCGACGCGCGGACCGCCGACATCGCGGACGAGGGCGCGTGGACCGAACTGCTGTCCCGCACAGCCGTGCAGCCCGACACGAGGCACCGCTTCGTTCTGGACGCCACCGATGCGGCGACGCACCTGCGACTCGACGTCTACCCCGACGGCGGCCTGTCCCGGCTGCGGCTGTTCGGCGACCTCGATGCGACCGCCCTGTCGGAGACGCGCCGCACCTGGTGGGAAGCCCTTCCCCAGAGCCATCAAGCGCTCGTCGCCGACCAGGCGCCGCGCTAGTCCGAGCCCCTACCTGACGAACCCGAGGAAACACGCATGCCCAATCCCAGTCCCGGTTACTCCATCACCGTTCGCGTCACGGCCCCGGTCGGCGCAGGCACCACCTCGACTCTCGCGGGGGCGGTGGCCTCCGTGAAGGGCGCCATGACCGCGCTGGACGTGGAGAGCCACCCCGACCACATGGTCATCGACGTGACGTGCGACACCTCCGACGTCGAACATGCCGAGCAGATCGCGTCCGCGATCGCCGACGTTCCCGGCGTCGTGGTCGGCAAGGTCAGTGACCGCACGTTCCTGCTCCATCTCGGCGGGAAACTCGAAGTGGTGCCGAAGGTTCCGCTCAAGCACCGCGACGACCTGTCCCGCGCGTACACACCCGGCGTCGCCCGGGTCTGCACCGCGATCGCGGAGAACCCCGAGGACGTGCGGCGGCTGACGATCAAGCGCAACACCGTCGCGGTCGTCACCGACGGCTCGGCCGTGCTGGGTTTGGGCAACATCGGCGCCGCCGCGTCGATACCCGTGATGGAGGGCAAGGCGGCCCTGTTCAAGCAGTTCGCGGACGTCGACGCGTGGCCGGTCTGCCTGGACACCCAGGACACGGACGCGATCGTCGAGATCGTCCGGGCCCTCGCCCCGGTGTACGGCGGAATCAACCTCGAAGACATCTCCGCCCCGCGCTGCTTCGAGATCGAGGCACGGCTCCGCGAGATGCTGGACATCCCGGTGTTCCACGACGATCAGCACGGCACCGCCATCGTGGTTCTCGCCGCACTGACCAACGCCCTGCGGGTGGTCGAGAAGAGCCTCGACACGGTGAAGATCGTGGTCTCGGGTGTCGGCGCCGCCGGACACGCGATCATCCGACTGCTGGTCGCGCAGGGTGCGACGAACATCGTGGCGTGCGGGCGGAACGGAATCCTCTCGCCGGACGACACGTCCGAGTCGTTCCGTTCCTGGATCGCGAACAACACCAACCCGGAAGCGCGGTCCGGATCGCTGCGGGACGCACTGGTCGACGCGGACGTGTTCATCGGTGTCTCTGCCCCGGACATTCTGACCGGCGACGACATCGCGACGATGGGTCCCGACTCGATCGTGTTCGCCCTCGCGAATCCGGTCCCCGAGGTCGATCCCGTCGCCGCCGGACAGCATGCGGCGGTCGTCGCGACCGGCCGGTCGGACTTCCCGAACCAGATCAACAACGTGCTCGCGTTCCCGGGCGTGTTCCGGGGCCTGCTCGACGCGCACGCCGTCGAGATCACCGACGACATGCTCATCGCGGCCGCCCGCGCGATCTCCGATTCGGTGTCTCCGTCGGAGCTCAACCCCACGTACATCGTGCCGAGCGTGTTCGATGCCGCAGTCGCTCCGGCCGTGGCGGCGGCGGTGCGCAACGTCGCCGGGGTGGGGCGTGAAGACGATGTCTGACCGGCTCGACCTGCTGTTCCGTGCCCCGCGGGTGATCACCGCGGCGGGAGAGGTCGCCCGCTGTGTGGGTGTGCGGGACGGCCGGATCGTCGTCATCGAACCGATCGGCGCTCAGCTCGACGCCGAGATGGTGGTCGAGCTGGGCGACGACGAGGTGCTGATCCCCGGTCTCGTGGACACGCACGTGCACGTCAACGAACCGGGCCGCACCGAATGGGAGGGGTTCGCGAGCGCGACCCGGGCCGCAGCCGCCGGTGGAGTGACCACGATCGTCGACATGCCGCTCAACAGCATCCCACCGACCGTCGACGCCCGGGCACTGGACGTGAAACGCCGGGTCGCCGCCGATCAGGCGTACGTCGACGTCGGGTTCTGGGGCGGCGCCGTGCCCGGCAACGTCCCGGACCTGCGGGCCCTGCACGACGCGGGCGTGTTCGGGTTCAAGTGCTTCCTTCTGCACTCCGGCGTCGACGAGTTTCCGCCGCTGGATCCGGCCGAGCTCGAACTGGCGCTGAAGGAGATCGCCGGGTTCGGGGCGATGATGATCGTGCACGCGGAAGATGCCCATGCGATCGACCGCGCGACGTCACCCGGCGGCGAGAACTATGCGGACTTCCTCGACTCGCGGCCGCGGGGCGCCGAGAATCTCGCCATCGCGGAGGTTATCGAGCTGGCGCGGTGGACCGGGTGCAGGGTGCACATTCTGCACCTGTCGAGCTCCGACGCGTTGCCGATGATCGCGTCGGCACGCAAGGACGGCGTGAAGCTCACCGTGGAGACGTGCCCGCACTATCTGTCGTTCGTCTCGGAGGAGATTCCCTCGGGAGCAACGCAATTCAAGTGCTGCCCGCCGATCCGCGAGGCCGGGAACCGTGAGCTGCTGTGGCAGGGCCTGGCCGACGGCGTGATCGACTGCGTCGTCACCGATCATTCCCCGTGCACGGTCGACCTCAAGAGGTTCGACATCGGCGACTTCGGTGTGGCGTGGGGCGGCATCGCCTCGCTGCAGGTGTCACTGTCCGCGGTGTGGTCGGAGGCCAAACGTCGCGGGCACAGCCTGAACGACGTGGTCCGGTGGATGGCGGAGAACCCCGCCGAACAGGTCGGGCTGAACACGAAAGGGCACATCGCGCTGGGGTACGCGGCGGATTTCGCCGTGTTCGCGCCCGAGGAGGCGTTCGTCGTCGACGCGGCCGCCCTGCAGCACAAGAATCCCGTCTCCGCCTACGACCGGCGTGCCCTCGCCGGCGTCGTGCGCAGTACCTGGCTGGCCGGCAAACGGATCGACCTCGACGAGGCCCCCCGGGGCCGGCTGCTCAGCCGCGGTCTGGCCTGACGCCGCCGCACCCTTGCATGGCGCTGGATCCGAAAGATCCAGTGCCACAGCGGATTTGTCGTGTTCCGGGTGGTACGGCACCAAGATATATCCTGCCGAAATCATTGACCGGTCACTGTTGCCTGGCTCACACTTGGAGGGACCAATGGAACAAGCTTTCCGTGATACGGAAGTTCGTTCGCCGCCACGCAAGGACAGGCACATGCTCATAGACGACACAGTCTCGCGGCACACCACTACCGTCGCGACGCCGACGCCGACAGCGACCGAGACGAGTACCACACTCTACAACCTGGACCTGGCACCCACGAAGGCCTCGGGTCGCCGCTGGGGTAGCTACAGCATCTTCACGTTGTGGACCAACGACGTCCACAACATCGCGAACTACTCGTTCGCCATCGGCCTGTTCGCGCTCGGGCTGGGCGGCGGCCACATGATCCTGTCGCTCATGATCGGAGCGGTCATCGTGTGCGTCGCGATGACCTACGCCGGCTTCATGGGACAGAAGACGGGCGTGCCCTTCCCCGTGATGAGCCGGATCAGTTTCGGAATCCGCGGGGCCCAGATTCCCGCCGTCGTCCGCGCGGTCATCGCGATCGTCTGGTTCGGAATCCAGACCTACCTCGCGTCGATCGTCTTCCGGATCTTCCTCGTCGCCGTGGCGCCGTCGTTCGACCGCTTCGACCAGAACTCGATCCTGGGACTCTCCAGCCTCGGGTGGATCTGCTTCATCGGGATCTGGGCGATCCAGATCGTCGTCCTCGTATACGGGATGGAGGCGGTGCGCAAATTCGAGAGCCTGGCCGGCCCGCTGATCCTCGTGACGGTCGGCTCGCTCGCCCTGTGGATGCTGTTCCGCACCGACTTCTCCATCGCCTGGACGTCCGATCAGCCCGCCTCGGGCGGCGAGATGTGGCGGCAGGTCTTCGCAGGCGCAGCCCTGTGGATGTCGATCTACGGCACCCTGATCCTCAACTTCTGCGACTTCTCGCGGCGCTCCCCGTCGAAGACCGCCGTCGTGCGCGGCAACTTCTGGGGACTGTTCGTCAACGTGCTCGCGTTCGCCGTCATCGCGTTCATTCTGTGCGGCGCCCAGTTCCAGATCGACGGGACCATCATCGACAGCCCCACCGACATCGTCGCGGCGATCCCGAACACCCTGTTCCTGTCGCTGGCCTGCCTGGCCCTCGTGATCGTGACGATGGCCGTCAACGTCATGGCGAACTTCGTCGCACCGTCGTACGTGCTGTCGAACCTCGCCCCCGAGAGGATCAGCTTCCGCAAGGCCGGCATCATCAGCGCCTGCATCGGCGTGGTCCTGCTGCCCTGGAACCTCTACGACAGCCCCGTGGTGATCAACTACTTCCTCGGCGGCCTCGGCGCCGTCCTCGGCCCGCTGTTCGGCATCATCTTCGTCGACTACTGGTTCATCCGCCGCACGAAGGTCGACGTACCCGCCCTCTACTCGGACAGCCCGACCGGACCCTACTACTACCGCAAGGGATTCAACCTGCGGGCCATCTATGCCCTCGTTCCCGCCGCGCTCGTCAGCACCCTGTTCGCGATCGTCCCCGCCTTCCATCTCGTCGCCCCGTTCTCCTGGTTCATCGGCGCCGGCCTGGCGGCAGCAATCTACGCGGTCGTCGGCGACCGCACCCGGCAGTACGCGGACGTGTCCGGCGAGTCCATCGCCGTGGACAGCGGCCACGGCGACCACTGACAGGAGCTTTCGATGCGTATTCTCGTCGTCAACGTCAACACCACCACGTCCATCACGGACGCCATCGCCAAACAGGCCGAGGCCGCCGCGGCACCCGGTACCGAGATCGTCGGGCTCACACCGGAGATCGGTGCGGAATCCGTGGAAGGGAACTTCGAGAGCTACCTCGCCGCGATCGCCGTGATGGACCGGGTCCGGTCGTACCCGGAAACGTACGACGCGGTGATCCAGGCCGGATACGGCGAACACGGCAGGGAAGGCCTGCAGGAGTTGCTCGACGTACCCGTCGTAGACATCACCGAGGCGTCCGCCAGTATCGCAATGATGCTGGGACACAAGTACTCCGTGGTCACCACCCTCGACCGCACCGTACCGCTCATCGAAGACCGGCTCCGGCTCGCGGGCCTCGACGTGAAGTGCGCGAGTGTACGCGCGAGCGGTCTGCCCGTCCTCGCGCTGGAATCCGACCCCGAGCGCACGATCGAGGCGATCGTCGACGAGGCCGAAGCTGCTGTGCGCGAAGACAAGGCCGAGGTGATCTGCCTCGGCTGCGGTGGAATGGCCGGCCTCGACGACCGAATCCGGGATCGCGCCGGCGTTCCGGTCGTCGACGGCGTCAGTGCGGCCGTCACATTGGCGGAATCTCTTGTAGGGTTGGGTCTCTCGACTTCGAAGGTGCGCACCTACGCGCCCCCGCGTCCCAAGCAGATCACGGGATGGCCGCTCGCGAAACCGCGGTAGTCACCCGTGCAGTGAGTTGTGCAGCTTCGTCCTCACCCCGGACGGCCACTACGGCGCCCTATCCCGCGCCCGCAACGATGGAGTATCCCTTTGCTCGAACAGACCACGACCTCCGTAGACCCCGGCCGCGCCGGCTCGGTTCGCGTCATCCGTGAGGGTGTTGCGTCTTATCTGCCGGATATCGACCCGGACGAGACCACGGAGTGGTTGGAATCGTTCGATGGACTGTTGGACCGGTCCGGACCGACTCGTGCCCGGTATCTGATGTTGCGGATGCTCGAGCGGGCCGGGGAGAAGCACGTCGCGTTGCCGGCGTTGACGTCGACCGATTATGTGAACACCATCCCGACGGAGAACGAGCCGTGGTTCCCCGGTGATGAGGAGACCGAGCGCCGGTATCGGGCGTTCATCCGGTGGAACGCGGCGGTGATGGTGACCCGGGCGCAGCGGCCGGGGGTCGGGGTCGGTGGCCACATCTCGACGTATGCGTCGTCGGCGGCGCTGTACGAGGTGGGGTTCAACCACTTCTTCCGCGGCAAGGATCATCCCGGTGGTGGGGATCAGATCTTCATCCAGGGGCATGCCTCGCCGGGCATCTACGCCCGCGCGTTCCTGGAGGGGCGGATCCCGGCGGAGCGGATGGACGGGTTCCGGCAGGAACACTCGCACGCCGACGAGGGCGGCGGGTTGCCGTCGTACCCGCACCCGCGGCTGCTGCCGGATTTCTGGGAATTCCCGACCGTGTCGATGGGGTTGGGCCCGATGAACGCGATCTACCAGGCCCGGTTCAACCACTACCTGCACGACCGCGGCATCAAGGACACCTCCGACCAGCACGTGTGGGCGTTTCTGGGTGACGGGGAGATGGACGAACCCGAATCGCGGGGTCTGGCGCATGTCGCGGCCACCGAGGGTTTGGACAACCTGACGTTCGTGGTGAACTGCAACCTGCAGCGCCTCGACGGCCCGGTCCGCGGCAACGGCAAGATCATCCAGGAGTTGGAGTCGTTCTTCCGCGGCGCCGGCTGGAACGTGATCAAGGTGGTCTGGGGCCGCGAGTGGGACGCGTTGTTGCACGCGGACCGCGACGGTGCCCTGGTCAACCTGATGAACGTCACCCCGGACGGTGACTACCAGACCTACAAGGCCAACGACGGCGGGTACGTGCGGGAGCACTTCTTCGGCCGGGATCCGCGGACGAAGGAACTGGTCGCGAACCTGTCCGATCAGGACATCTGGAACCTCAAGCGCGGCGGCCACGATTACCGCAAGATCTACGCCGCGTATGCGGCGGCGATGGCGCACAAGGGGCAGCCGACGGTGATCCTGGCGCACACCATCAAGGGCTACACCCTGGGGAAGCACTTCGAGGGCCGCAACGCCACCCACCAGATGAAGAAGCTGACCCTCGACGATCTGAAGAATTTCCGGGACCTGCAGCGGATCCCGATCTCCGACGCCGAGTTGGAGAAGGACCCGAAGATGCCGCCGTACTACCACCCCGGCCCCGATGCCCCGGAAATCCGGTACATGCTCGACCGGCGGCGGGCGCTCGGTGGGTTCCTGCCGCAGCGCCGCACCAGCCCGGCACCGTTGCCGCAGCCGGCGGACTCGACCTACGACGTGGTCCGCAAGGGCTCCGGCAAGCAGCAGGTCGCGACCACCATGGCGTTGGTGCGGATCATGAAGGAGCTGTTGCGGGACAAGGAGATCGGCAAGCGGATCGTGCCGATCATCCCGGACGAGGCCCGCACCTTCGGGATGGACTCCTGGTTCCCCTCGCTCAAGATCTACAACCGCAACGGCCAGCTCTACACCGCCGTGGATGCGGACCTGATGCTCGCCTACAAGGAATCGGAGATCGGGCAGATCCTGCACGAGGGCATCAACGAGGCCGGCTCGACCGCCTCGTTCACCGCGGTCGGCACCTCCTACGCCACCCACGGTGAGCCGATGATCCCGCTGTACATCTTCTACTCGATGTTCGGGTTCCAACGCACCGGCGACGGCCTCTGGGCCGCCGCCGATCAGATGGCCCGCGGCTTCGTCCTCGGCGCCACCGCCGGCCGCACCACCCTCACCGGCGAAGGTTTGCAGCACGCCGACGGGCACTCGCTGCTGCTGGCCTCGACCAACCCGGCCGCCGTCGCCTACGACCCGGCGTTCTCCTACGAGATCGCGCACATCGTCAAGGACGGGCTGCGCCGGATGTACGGCGGCACCGACGGCGTCGACGGGTTCGGTGGCGAGGACATCTTCTACTACATCACCCTCTACAACGAGCCCTACTCCCAGCCCGCCGAACCCGCCGACCTCAACGTCGACGGCCTGCTCAAGGGCATGTACCTGTTCAAAAAGTCCGAGGCCTCGGGCCCGAAGGCGCAGATTTTGGTCTCCGGTGTCACCATGCCCGAGGGGCTGCGGGCCCAGCAGCTGCTCGCCGACGAGTGGGGTGTGGCCGCCGACGTGTGGTCGGTCACCTCCTGGGGTGAACTGCGCCGCGACGGCATCGAATCGGAGCGCCAGGCCCTGCGCGACCCCGGCACCGACGCCCCGCTGCCGTACGTCACGCAGGCCCTGTCCGACGCCGCCGGCCCGTTCGTGGCGGCCTCGGACTGGATGCGCGCGGTCGCCGACCAGATCCGCCAGTGGGTCCCCGGCTCGTACACCACCCTCGGCACCGACGGGTTCGGCTTCTCCGACACCCGCCCCGCCGCCCGCCGGTACTTCAACGTCGACGCCGAATCCATCGTCGTCGCCGTGCTGTCCGCCCTCGCCGGCGAAGGCACCCTCGACCGCTCCAAGGCCGTCGAGGCCGCCAACCGGTACCGCATCGACGACGTCCGCGCCGCCGCCGTCTCCTACGCCGACACCGGCAGCGCCTAGAACGGAATCGAAAATCCTATGACAGCAACAATGTCCGAATACCTCGTCACGCCCGGCCGGGAGGCGCCCGCGTCGGCGAGGCGCGCGAAGATCGTGTGTACCCTCGGCCCCGCGACAGCAACCGGCGACCGCATACGCGAACTCGTCGACTGCGGAATGGACATCGCACGGCTCAACTTCAGCCATGGCGAACATTCCGATCACGAGGAGAACTACCGCCGGGTGCGGGACGCGTCCGAACACACCGGCCGGGCGGTGGGTGTTCTCGCCGACCTCCAGGGCCCGAAGATCAGGTTGGGGCGCTTCGTCGAAGGCAGCGTCGTCTGGTCGGACGGCGACGTCGTGCGGATCACCGTCGACGAGTGCGACGGCAGCCGGGATCGTGTGTCGACCACCTACAAGCAGTTGGCGGAGGACGCCGAGCCCGGTGACCGGTTGCTCGTCGACGACGGCAAGATCGGACTGGTCGTCACGGACGTCGACGGCAACGACGTGGTGTGCCGGGTCACCGAGGGCGGTCCGGTCAGCAACAACAAGGGTGTGTCGTTGCCGGGGATGAACGTGTCGGTCCCGGCGCTGTCGGGCAAGGACATCGCCGATCTCGAGTTCGCACTGCGTCTCGGTGTCGACCTCATCGCCCTGTCGTTCGTGCGATCGGCGGCCGACATCGAACTCGTCCATGCCGTGATGGATCGGGTCGGCCGCAGGGTTCCGGTGATCGCGAAGCTCGAGAAACCGGAGGCGATCGACAACCTCGAGGCCATCGTGCTGGCGTTCGACGCGGTGATGGTCGCCCGCGGCGATCTGGGTGTCGAACTTCCCCTCGAGCAGGTGCCGCTCGCGCAGAAACGGGCCATCCAGATCGCCCGCGAGAATGCGAAGCCCGTGATCGTCGCGACGCAGATGCTGGAGTCGATGATCGAGAACTCTCGGCCGACCCGGGCCGAGGCGTCCGATGTGGCGAACGCCGTCCTCGACGGTGCGGACGCGGTGATGCTGTCGGGCGAAACGTCCGTCGGGAAGCACGTGATGGAGACGGTCCGCACCATGGGCCGCATCATCAGCGCGGTGGAGGAGAAGTCCACGCACGTTCCGCCGCTGGCGCACGTACCCCGCACGAAGGGCGGAGTCCTGTCCTACGCGGCACGCGACATCGGGGAACGATTGGGTGCGGCGGCGCTCGTCGCGTTCACCCAGTCCGGGGACACCGTGTGCCGGCTCGCGCGGCTGCACACTCCGCTGCCGTTGCTGGCGTTCACCCCGCTCCCGGCGGTGCGCGCTCAGCTCGCGCTGACGTGGGGGACCGAGACGTTCCTCGTCGACCCCGTCGAGTCGACCGACCAGATGATCCATCAGGTCGACCACGCGCTCCTCGGCCTGGGCCGATACCGGCGGGGCGACCTCGTCGTCATCGTCGCGGGATCGCCTCCGGGCACCGTCGGCTCGACCAACCTGATCCACGTCCACAGGATCGGCGAGGAAGACCACTGATCGGATGTGACGCTGTAACCGTACGCCCGTCCGCTATTGACAGAACTCGATGGACACGGTTTTCTTGATGTCAAGATACGAAACTGTGTTTTCGCATCGTGGAAGTTTTGCCAAGTGCGGAAGGTGAGTCATTTCATGACTGAGCGTGTTGAGGTCGGCGGTCTGCAGGTCGCGAAGGTGCTCTACGACTTCGTGAACGAGGAGGCGCTGCCCGGGACCGGGGTGTCGGTGGACGGGTTCTGGTCGGGTGCGGCGAAGGTGATCGACGATCTGGCGCCGAAGAACAAGGCGCTGCTGTCCACCCGCGACGACCTGCAGGCCCGGATCGATGCCTGGCACCGCGACCGGGCCGGTGCCGTGATCGACCCGGCCGAGTACAAGGCGTTCCTGACCGAGATCGGGTATCTGGTGCCCGAACCGGCCCCGTTCGAGCTGTCCACGGCGAACGTGGACACCGAGATCACCGCCACCGCCGGCCCGCAGCTGGTGGTCCCGGTCCTCAACGCCCGCTTCGCGCTGAACGCCTCCAACGCGAGGTGGGGGTCGTTGTACGACGCCCTGTACGGCACCAACGCCATCCCCGACGACGGCGGCGCGGAGGCGGGTGCCTCCTACAACAAGGTCCGCGGCGACCGGGTCATCGCCTGGGCCCGCACCTTCCTCGACACCGCCGCCCCCCTCGCGACCGGGTCGCACGCCGACGCCGCCGCCTACACCGTCGACGGCACCGCCCTGACCGTGCAGCTCGCCGACGGCACGATCACCGGCCTCGCCGAGCCGGGCAAGTTCGTCGGCTACCTCGGCGCCCCGGCCGCCCCGACCAGTGTGCTGCTGCGCAACCACGGGTTGCACGCGGAAATCCAGATCGACCCCACCTCCCCGATCGGGTCCACCGACGCGGCGGGGGTCAAGGATGTGGTGCTCGAATCCGCGGTCACCACCATCATGGACTTCGAGGACTCCGTCGCCGCCGTCGACGCCGACGACAAGGTGATCGGCTACCGCAACTGGCTCGGCCTCAACCGCGGGGACCTGACCGAGGAGATGACCAAGGGCGGCACGGCGTTCACCCGCCGGCTGAACCCGGACCGGGTCTACACCGCCCCGGACGGGTCCGAGCTCACCCTGCACGGGCGGTCGCTGCTGTTCGTCCGCAACGTCGGGCATTTGATGACCACCCCGGCGATCCTGCACGGCGACGGCACCGAAATCCCCGAGGGCATCCTCGACGCCCTGATCACCTCCCTGTGCGCGGTCCACGGGCTGTCCCGGTCCGAGCAGACCGGGCCGTTGGACAACTCCCGCACCGGGTCGATCTACATCGTCAAACCCAAACAGCACGGCCCCGACGAGGTCGCGTTCACCACCGAACTGTTCGGCCGCGTCGAGCAGGTCCTCGGCCTGCCCGGCAACACCCTCAAGGTCGGCATCATGGACGAGGAACGCCGCACCACCGTCAACCTCGCCGCCTGCATCAAGGAAGCCAGTGAGCGGGTGGTGTTCATCAACACCGGGTTCCTCGACCGCACCGGCGACGAGATCCACACCTCGATGGAGGCCGGGCCGATGATCCGCAAGGCCGAGATGAAGAAGCAGACCTGGATCACCGCCTACGAGGACTGGAACGTCGACGTCGGGCTCGCCTGCGGGTTGCAGGGGCGGGCGCAGATCGGCAAGGGCATGTGGGCGATGACCGAGCTGATGGCCGAGATGCTCGAGCAGAAGATCGGCCACCCCAAGGCCGGCGCGAACACCGCGTGGGTGCCGTCCCCGACCGGGGCCACCCTGCACGCCACCCACTACCACCAGGTCGACGTCGTCGCCGTCCAGAACCGGCTCGAGGGCACCCGGCGGGCCACCCTCGACGAGATCCTCACCATCCCCCTCGCCCCGAACACCGACTGGTCCGACGCGGAGAAGCAGGAAGAACTCGACAACAACTGCCAGTCCATCCTCGGGTACGTGGTCCGCTGGATCGACGCCGGCGTCGGCTGCTCCAAGGTCCCCGACATCCACGACGTCGCCCTGATGGAGGACCGCGCCACCCTCCGCATCTCGTCGCAGTTGCTGGCGAACTGGATCCGGCACGGTGTGGTCACCGCCGACCAGGTCGTGCAATCGCTGCAGCGGATGGCCCCGGTGGTGGACCGGCAGAACCAGGGCGATCCCACCTACCGGCCGCTGGCCCCGGACTTCGACACCAACATCGCCTTCCAGGCCGCGAAGGAACTCATCCTCGACGGCACCACCCAGCCCTCCGGCTACACCGAACCGATCCTGCACCGCCGCCGCCGCGAATACAAAGCAGCCAACGCCTGACCCGGTCGCCCCGCACGTGAGTGGCGAAGCGTCCCCCGGGACGCTTCGCCACTCACGTGTCAGGCGAGGTTCACCGTCGCGAAGATGTCGCCGGTCGGCTGGGTGGAACCGCCGGGCGGTTCCACACTGAATCCGAGTTCCGTGGACTGGTCGATGTCGTTCACGACCGCGGTGGTCGACGGTGACACGTCATCGGCTTCCATGATTCCGGCGGACACCGGCTCGTGCGACGGTCCGAGCAGCCACATCTGATACACCGAACCCGGTGCGGGCGGCGGGACATCGTTCATCACCAGCACTCCGGCGTCGACGTCCTTGGAGTACACGACGGTGGCCGAACCGCCACCGGCGATCGGTGCCACCGCAGTGCGGACGTCGTCGGCCGCGAGGATCTGCGCGGGCACGGGTTGGCCGTCCTCGCTCTGCAACTGCTGAGCGACGGTGATGCCACCCACGGCGAGGACGACGACCGCGGCCGCCGCACTCAACGCCGCCACGAGGCGCCTGCGCTTGCGCGCACGAACCTCGTCCAGCGCTATCGGTGCGGGCGCAGCGGCAGTGCCGGGCAACGCATCGAAGATTCGCCCGAGCAGGTGAGCGGGCGGCTCGACCGCGGTGGACGCCGACTGGGCGGCCATCGTCTCGTGCACACTGCGGACGGCGGTGTCGAATTCCAGGCGAACGTGGGGCGGTGCACTCTGGACCGCGGTGTCGATCTCGAGGCGCTGCTGATCGTCGACGGCGTCGAGGGCGTACACCTGAGCGAGGTCGAGGATGTCGTGCTGGGACTCATCCATCGAACTGCACCCCCAGACATTGCTTGAGCCTGATCAATCCGTCTCGAATTCGTGATTTCACCGTCGGAAGCGCCACGGACAGCCGTTCCGACACCTCTCGGTACGTCAGCCCTCCGTAATAGGCGAGGACCACCGTTCTCTGCTGGACTTCGGTGAGCGTGCCGAGGCAATCGACGACGTCGCTGGTGTCGCCGCGTCGGGTGACTTCCTCCGACACCGCGTCGAACGGTCCGTACCAACTCGAGGCGCCGTAGGCGGCTTCCCGTTCGGTGCCGGACTGCTCGGACCGCACCCGGTCGACGGCACGGCGATGGGCGAGGGTGATCAGCCACGACAGCGGCGACCCCTGCTTCGGATCGAATTTATCCGCGTTGTTCCAGACCTGCAGGTACACCTCTTGGGTGGTTTCCTCGCTGTATCCGGGATCGCGCAGAACCCGCAGCACCATCCCGTACACCCGCGCGCTGGTGCGTTCGTAGAAGTCGCTGAAGGCATCCCGCTCGCCCTGTGCGATACGCGCCAGCAACGCCGTCAGCGTCACGTTCTCCGTGTCCCTGTCGACGCCGGTCATCGGCCCATTCCGTTCATCGATCCACAGCCTAATAGCAGGTTGCGGCCGGTGTGACCACGATGGGACCCGAGGGGATGCGAGCGATGCCGGCATGGCACTCACCGCTTCGGCGGCAAGGGAAGGAAATAGCTGGTGCGCTGCTGGTATTCGGGGTAGCCGGGTCGCTGCGACATCGACTTCTCGAGCAGCTTCGCGCCGGTCGCGAACACCAGGAAATACGTCATGACCACCGGAGACAGCACAGTGAGAGCTCCGGGCCACACGCTCGCCGCGATGAGCCACAGTCCCCACCACACACAGGAATCGCCGAAGTAGTTCGGGTGCCGCGTCCACGCCCACAGGCCGACGTCCATGATCTCGCCCTTGTTGGATGGGTCCGCCTTGAACGCCTTCAACTGGTGGTCGCCGACCGATTCGAACACGACACCCACCACCCACAGGAGGACGCCGAGCACCCCGACGACCGCGCCGAGCCCGGATGCGGGACCGAGGACGGCCGACACCTGCAGCGGCAGCGACACGAACCACTGCGCGAGGCCCTGGGTGAGAAAGATCTTCCTGACGACGACACCGGGCGAGTCGCCGCCCGCCCGGTCGAGCATCTCCACGTAGCGCGGGTCCTCGCCCTTGCCTACGGACTTGGCGTACATGTGCCAGGTCAGTCGCAGACCCCACACGGCGACGAGCACCACCACCAGCCAGCGGCGCAGTGTGTCGCCGTCGCCGATGACGGCGGCCACGAGCGCCACCAGGACGAAACCGAGGCCCCAGGACACGTCGACGACGTTGTAGCGTCCGATCCGCCGGCCGACGAGGAACGTCGCGGCCTGGAGGACGGCGAGCACGAGAACGCTCGCCGCGGTGACGGCGCCGAAGTCCGACCAGTCGAATCCGTTCATCGGAGCACGCCGGATCCCGCGGAGTCGACCCGCACGGCAGGCATGAGAGATCGACCCGCCGCGGTCGGCTTCACGGCCAGGATCTGATCGACGCCCATGCGGCCCTGCTCGAAGCTCATCCCGCCGCCGACGAGGTACAGCCGCCAGACTCGGGCCATCTCGAGCCCGACCATCTCGACGACGTCGTCCCAGCGGGACTCGAACTTCTCCAGCCACGCGTCGACGGTCCAGACGTAATGGTCACGGAGACCATGCACGTCGCGCACCTCGAGCCCGGCTCGTTCGAGGTACGCGACGCTCTCGCCGACGGGACGCATGGTCATGTCGGGAGCTATGAACGACTCGATGAACGGGCCGCCGCCGGGATGGCGTCCGGTGCGGGACATCTGCTGGATCAGCACCCGCGCACCGGGCTTCGCGTTGTCGCAGAGGGCCTGCGCGTACCGGGCGTAGTTCTTCTCGCCCACGTGCTCACCCATCTCGAGGGAGGCGACGGCATCGAACGGGCCGTCGGGGACCTCGCGGTAATCCTGCAGACGGATCTCGACGCGGTCCTGCAACCCGCGCTCGGCGATCCGCTTGTCGACGAACACCTTCTGCTCACGGGAGATGGTGACACCGACGACGTGTGCGCCGTACTCGGCTGCGGCGTGCAGACTCAGCGATCCCCAGCCGCATCCGACGTCGAGTAGCCGCATTCCGGGTTCGAGACCGATCTTGCGGCACACCAGGTCGAGCTTGTCCCGCTGGGCGTCCTCGAGTCCGTAGTCCGAATCCTGCGGTGTTCCCGGCGCCTTCCGGGTGAAATAGGCGCACGAGTAGGCCATCTGCGGGTCCAGGATCAGGGCGTAGAAATCGTTGGAGAGATCGTAGTGGTGACTGATCGCGGCGCGGTCGCGCAGCAGACTGTGCAGCCGTCCGCGGATGTTCGCCTGTGTGGCGGGTGCGGGCAGCGGCCCGCCCACGACACCCAGCTTCGCGGCGACGCGCAGCACCTTCGCGACCGTCGTCGGGCTCGGCCGGACTCCGTTGAGCCCCCGCTCGCGGGCCACCGCCCACGCGTGTGCCAGGGCCTCGCCCAGGTCGCCCTCGACGTCGATCTCACCCGTCACGTAGGCCTGCGCGGCCCCGAGTTCGCCGGGGTTCCAGAGCAATCGGCGCAGGGCGTCGGGACTGCGCAGCACCACCCTCGGCGCCGTGACCGGGCCTGCGGTGCTGCCGTCCCACGCGGTCAGATGCACGGGCAGTTCGCCGCGGACGAGCGGACGCAACGCCTTGTCGAGTTCGGCGGCAACGGTCACGGTCATGCTCCCGTCTTGTCGAGGACGAGCTGCTGGACGTCGATGTAGCCGGAGCGGAACCCGGCCTCCGAGTAGCAGAGGTAGAAATGCCACATACGCCGGAACGTCTCGTCGAATCCGAGTTCCTCCGCCTGGGAGCTGTGTGCGGCGAACCGCTCCTTCCACAGCCGGAGCGTCTCCGCGTAGTGCTGTCCCATGCTCAGGCGTTCCCGCACCCGCAACGCGGTGTGTTCGGCGGTGACGGATTCGATCGCCTCGGTCGACGGGAGGAATCCGCCCGGGAAGATGTACTTGTGCACCCAGGTGTAGGTGTTGCGGGTCTGCAGCATCCGATCGTGAGGCATGGTGATCGCCTGCAGCGCAATCTTTCCGCCCGGAGCCAGGAGTTTGTCTAGCACCCGGAAGTAGGTGGCCCAGTACTGATGTCCGACGGCCTCGATCATCTCGACCGACACGATGGCGTCGTACTCGCCGTCGACGTTGCGGTAGTCGAGCAGGTCGATCTGCACGGTCTCCGAGTGGCCGGCCTCGGCGACGCGCAGGCGGGCCAGGCTCTGCTGTTCGCTGGACAGCGTCACCGAGCGGACCACGGCGCCGCGTTCCGCCGCCCGGATGCACAGCTCTCCCCAGCCCGTCCCGACCTCGAGCAGCCTGGTTCCCGCACCGACACCGGCCTCGTCGAGCAGCCGATCGATCTTGCGGCGCTGCGCGTCCGCGAAGTCCTCCCACTTCGGGGTGATCTGTGGGACGGGTGCCCGCAGGACCGTCACGTCCCGGACCTGCCCCACGCGGGTCGGGGTCGTCGAGAACAGTGCACTCGAGTACGTCAGCGTCTCGTCGAGGAATGTCTCGAACATCTCGTTGGACAGGTCGTAGTGCCGGGAGATGTTGGAGCGGGTGTTCTGCTCGGTGTTGCGTTCCTGGGCGGGGTGTTTGGCGACATAGAGTGCGCGCAACCGTTGCAGCGGGCGGGGAATGAGGGTCGCCATCCGTGAGGCGAACACGCTCAGCACCGCGGCGAGATCCGGCGACGTCCAATCACCGGCCATGTACGACTCGCCGAAACCGATGAGACCGCTCGTCCCGACCCGCCGGGCGAACGCATCCGGGTTGCGGATGATCATGCGCGGCAAGATTTCCTGCTCGCGGCGTGCCCCCACCAGGGTGCCGTCGGGGTACTCGATGCGGACGTCGAGGTCGGCGGCCGCGCGGCGGAACAGGCGGTCGGCGACCTTCGCCGACATCGAGGCACGCGGACCGGTCGGCACGTCGGCCAGGCCAGGCCAGATCCGGTTGTCGATCCGCGGATCCTCCCCGGTGAACTCGAGGTCGGCGGTACTCACGGCAGGCGATGCGTCCATGTCGGTGTCCTTGTTCCTTCTCACTGAACTGTCTCCTTCTGCCGGCCGTCGGGCCGAGCCGTGACGGGGAGTCCACGGGCCCACAGAGTGATTCCCTGGATTCGAATGCGAGCCGACACCACGAGAGGTGCCAGGGGAGTGCGTAGTTGAGTCCTCAGGACCGTCCGGCGGGTGGCGGGATGTCGCGTTCCCCGCACCGTCGCGGTGAACGGGGCGTGCCCGTCCCGGTGGAGCACCACGTTCAGCGAGAGCCTGTCGCCCGGCTCGGGGAACCGCATCTCGTAACGTCCGCTCACGTCGTTGAACGGGGAGACGTAGAACTGCTTGTCCACCTCGGCGCGGTCGCTGCCGTCGGGCCGGATCAGGTAGCTGTGCCGCTGACCATAGGTGTTGTGCACCTCGGCGATCACACAGCGGAGGCTGCCGTCGACGTCGTGGCACCAGTACACGCTGAGCGGGTTGAACACGTAGCCGAGCACCCGCGCGTTGAGGAGCGCCGTCACCGTCCCGCCGCGAAGGTCGACTCCGTGGGTGGCGAGGAACGCATCCACCCTCGCGCGCAGCGTGTCCGCGCCGGCACCGGAGCCCGGTTCGAAGTGGTCCTCGGCGCAGAAGCGGGCGAACGGACCGAGCCACCCGGGTAGGCGCGGAAGGTCGTCGACGTCGACGTACCAGCTGTAGCTCGAATACTCGAAACTGTTGCGGACGGGTTCGGTGCGTGCGTGCCGGATCGTCGTCGAGTAGATCGCCGGCGCGGTCACGACACCGTCTCCCGTTCGCGGTGTCGCCCGGCGTGCGTATCCCACGATCCGCCGATCCGTTCGGCGGCGCGCAAACCCGACAGCGCCCCGTCCTCGTGGAACCCCCAGCCGTGGTAGGCGCCCGCGAAAGCGAAGGTGCCGGAACCGAGTTCGCGCAACCGCGACTGCGCGGACACGGAATCGGGGGTGTAGACGGGGTGCTCGTACGTCATCTCGGCGACGACCTTCGACGGGTCGACGAGGTGCTTGCCACCGAGTGTGACGAGGAACCGCCGGTCGCGCACCGTGTCCAGGCGCATGAGCCGGGTCATGTCGTAGGTGACGATGACGCCCGTCGCGTCCGTGCTGTCGGCGGGCGTCAGGTAGTTCCAGGAGGCCCGGGCGTTCTCCGCGCGGGGGAGCAGCGACTCGTCGGTGTGCAGCTGGGCGTGGTTCACCGAGTACGGCATGTCACCGAGGATCTCGGTCTCGAGGTTCGAGGCATCGCCGAGCATGGCGAGCGCCTGACGGGGGTGAACGGCGACCACCACGGCGTCGAAGTACCGGACGTCGCCGCGGCCGTCGACGACGCACGCGCCGCCGTCCGGGGTGCGTTCCACCTGCTTCACGGGGGTGTCGAGAAGTATCTCGTCGAGGTGTGCCGCCACCTTCTCGACGTAGCGGGCGGAGCCACCGGTCACGGTGCGCCACGTGGGTGACCCGAAGACGGTGAGCATTCCGTGGTGCTCGAGGAACGTGAACAGGTAGCGAGCCGGATAATGCGCCGCCGTCGTGGGATCGCACGACCACACCGCCGCGACGAGCGGTGTCATGAAATTCTCGACGAAGTACGGGCTGAAACCGTTGCGGCTCAAGAACTCGCCCAGCGGTTCCTGCGCGCCGGCCTCGTCGGCCGGGGTGTCGAGCACGGCACGGGCGCAGCGGTGGAATCGAAGAATCTCGCCGAGCATCCGCCAGTACCGCGGCCGGGCCAGGGTGCGGGTGGTGGGGAACAGCCCGCGGATCCCCTTCGCGCCTGCGTATTCGAGCCCGCTCACATCGGATCGGATCGACATCGACATGTCCGAATCCTGGGTGGCCACGTCGAGTTCGGCGAACAGGCGCAGCAGGGTGGGGTAGGTGCGGTCGTTGTGCACGATGAAGCCCGTGTCGACGTCCACTTCTGCGCCCGAGTCGAGTGCCAGGTGGTGGGTGTGGGCGTGACCGCCGAGACGGGCGTCGGCCTCGTAGAGGGTCACGCGGTCGTGGCGGGACAGAACGTAGGCGGCGGTCAACCCTGCGACGCCGCTACCGATCACCGCGACGTTCCTGCGTTCGAGCTTCTCCGAATCATGCATGGCGACCTGCTTTCCGGTCTGTCGGTGCGGCGACGACACCTTCCGCAGCGAAGGCGTCGAGAACGAAATCGGCGGTGATGCGATGCCACCAGCGAGGCCGGGTGAGCATGAAGTGTCCGGCTCCCGGCAGCGGAGTCCACGAGGCGTTCACCCCGCGAGCCAGCACCCGCTCGGTCTGGACCCGGGAAGAGGTGGGATCCGTCCAACGGTCGGCGGTTCCGTGCGCGACCATCAGGCTGCGGTCGGCAGGCACCAGTTCGCCGTCGGACTCGGGCCACCAGGGTGCGAGCGCGGCGATCGCCCGTACGTTGTCGAGCGCAGCGAGGTGAGCGGCGACGCGGCCGCCCATCGAATGTCCGACGACGGCGACGGGGACGTCCCCGAACCGCAGCCGGGCCCGCTCGACGGCAACCCGGGCGTCGTGCACCGGGCTGGCCTCGGGGGCGTTCCATCCGCGGACCCGGTACTGCAGCCGCTCCACGACGATTCCGTGCCGGCCGAGCGTGCACCTCAGAGACCAGGCCATCCAGGTCATGCGCAGATTCGACAAGTGCCAGAACCGCGAGGGTGCCTGACTGCGTTGTTTGCCGCCGGGCAGCACGAGTACGTACGCCGGGGCGGTGGGCGGGCCTTTCTCCATATCAATTATTCGGAGCTGGCTTTGTGTCGGATGGGCGGACCCGCACCCGCTCACGTGAGTGGCGAAGCGTGCCCGAGCGCACCGTGGCACTCACGTAAGCGCACGCGAGAAGCCCGGCGGCATCGGTGTGGGACCGATGCCGCCGGGCGCGGAGAACTGTGAGACCGAGCGTGCTTACTGGGGCATCAGGACGGAGTCGATCAGGTACACGGTGGCGTTGGCGGTCTGGACGCCACCGCAGATGACGCCGGCGTCGTTGACCTTCAGGTCGTCGCCCGAACCGGTGACGGTGACCGTGCCACCCTCGACGGTCGTGTGCTGGCCGTCGATGTCACTCGGCGCGATCTGACCGGGGACGACGTGGTAGGTCAGGACCTTGGTGAGCAGCGCCGGGTCCGTCTTGAGGGTCTCGATGGTGGCCGGGTCGACCTTCGCGAACGCGGCGTCCACCGGCGCGAACACAGTGAACTGTCCGCTGTTCAGCGTGTCCACCAGGTTGACCTGCGGGTTGAGCTGACCGGATATGGCGGCGGTGAGGGTGGTGAGCAGTGGGTTGTTGGACGCGGCCGTCGCGACGGGATCCTGCGCCATGCCACTGACCGAACCGGCACCGTCCGGCACCGTCTTCGCGTACTCGGCGCAGCCCGGACCGACCAGGTTGGCGGCGGGATCGGCCATCGCGGACGAGGTCATCGAACCGGACGACATCGACTCGGACGTCATTGCCTCCGAGGCCGAGCCGCTGCTCGACGAGTCGCTGTCGTCCGACGAACACGCTGCGCCCAGCAGGACGAGGGATGTGCTCGCTGCGACTGCCAGAACTCGTGTGGTGATGTTCATGGGTTATTGCCTCTCTCCGGTGTGGGTGCGGATGAGCACCATCGACAGGCATTCGGAGCGGTCTCCCGATCGGATGGGTCGAAGGTTCTCCCGGATCGACCCATCCGATCCGGGAGGGGCGTCGAATGCCCTGAGAGAGGGTGCTGGACAGGCCCTCTGTTCCGGCTGCCCGTTTATCGTGAAAGGACCCGAGATGTCACGCTCGAAGGTACGTGGATTCGCCGCAGGACTTCTGACCGTGGCTGCGGCCGTGGTGCTGGCGGCGAGCCCGGCACACGCTCAGCCCGGTGCGCTCGCACCCGTCCCGTCTCTCGACGTCCAGAGGTACCTCGGTACGTGGTATCAGTTGGCGGCTGTGCCACAGCCGTTCAACCTGGACTGTGCGCGGGACACCAGGGCGACGTACGGGCTCGTCGACCCGTCGAACGTCAGCGTCGCCAACTCGTGCACCACCTGGGCGGGAGGGACGAACGGAATCAACGGCAACGCGCGTGTCACCGATCCGGTCACCAATGCGCAACTCCACGTGAGTTTCCCGGACGTGCCGTTCCAGAGTTCACCGGACGGACCCACCAACTATGTGGTCACCTACATCGCCGACGACTACTCGTGGGCGCTCGTCGGTGACCCGGCACGGGCTTCGGGTTTCGTCCTCTCCCGCAACCCGGCGGTCGACGACGCGGGATGGAAGCAGATCCGGCAGGTGGTGGAATCGCGTGGCTACAACTCGTGCCTGCTGCTGACGTCCCCGACCACCGGTGGCCGAGAAGGAGTTCAGCCGCTCTGCACGGTCTGACGGGCAGCGGAGCCGGTGATGTTCTCCATCATGCCTTTGAAGATGATTCCGTGGAACGGCATGATGGAGTACCAGTACAGCCGTCCGGCGAGGCCTTTCGGGAAGAAGATGGCTCGTTGATCGAGTCGGGACCGGTCGGAATCGACACTGTGGACTCGCCATTCGAGCCACGCCCCGCCCGGTGCCCGCATCTCGGCGCGTAGCCGTAGCAGAGACCCCCGGTCGATGTGTTCGACCCGCCAGAAATCCAAGGGGTCACCGGTGTTGAGCTGCTTCGGGTTCCGGCGTCCGCGGGTGAGTCCGACACCGCCGACCACGCGGTCGAGCCAGCCGCGCACCGACCACGCGAGTGGGAACGAGTACCACCCGTTCTCGCCGCCGATGCTCTCGACGACGCTCCACAGCGTTCCGGCGTCCGCTTCGCAGTCCCTCGTGCGTTCGTCGGTGTAGACGACCTCACCGGCCCAATCCGGGTCGGACGGCAACGGATCGGACGGGGCGCCGACCGGGGACGCACTGGCCCAGGTCGTCTCCACCTCGCCGTTGTCGATGCGCCGCAATGCCAATCGCACGGCGTCCCGGTACGTCGTCAGGCCCGCCTTCGGCGGTGGGATGACGTCGTCGATGTCGTGCTCGGTGGCGACGGCGTCGTTGTGGAGTGATTCGATCAGTGCCCGCCCGAGTGAGCGGGGGATCGGGGTGACCAGACCGATCCACAGACCGGCGAGCTTCGGGGTCAGCACCGGGAGGACGAGGATGCGACGCTGACGCAGGCCCGCGACCTCGGCGTACGTCTGCATCATCTCGCCGTAGCGGATGACGTCGGGGCCACCGATGTCGAAGGTGCGGCTGCGCGGCAACGGCGCCTCGGCCGCGGCGACGAGGTAGTGCAGCACGTCGCGGACCGCGATCGGCTGGATCCGGTTGTTCACCCACCGCGGGGTGGTCATCACGGGGAGGCGGTTGGTGAGGTGGCGGATCATCTCGAACGACGCCGAACCGGAGCCGATGACAACCCCGGCCTGCAGAACCATTGTGGGAACACCGGAGTCGACCAGGATCTGCCCCACCTGTGTGCGGGAGCGCAGGTGCGGCGAGAGGTCCACCGAGTCGGGATGCAGTCCGCCGAGGTAGACGATCCGGCCGACACCGGACGTGCGGGCCGCCTCGGCCACGTTCTCCGCGCTGACGCGTTCGGCCTCCTCGAACTCCTCCGAACCGCCCATCGAATGCACGAGGTAATAGACGACGTCGACGTCCGTGAAAGCGGCAGAAAGGGATTCGGGATCGCTCAGGTCGCCGCGGACGATCTCGACGTCGGACGCCCACGGAACGTCGGTCAGTTTCTCGGGTGAACGCACCAGCACCCGCACCCGGTAGCCGGCTTGCGAAAGCCTGGGGGCAAGGCGTCCGCCGATGTATCCGGTGGCACCGGTGACCAGTACACGTAACTGCGTCATTCCCACACGCTACCCGTCGTTGTCACCGCCTCGCCCGCTATCGCGACTAAGGTCGGGTCATGGGCGACTAAGGTCGGGTCATGGGCATCGTGCATTCGAGCGTGGTCGAGGCCTCGCGGGACGAGTTGTTCGCCTGGCACACGAGGGCGGGGGCGTTCACCCGGCTCTCACCGCCCTGGCAGCCACTGAGCCTCGTGAAGGAGTCCGAGTCTCTGGAATCGGGTCGTGCCCAACTGCGCATGCCCGGCGGCCTGACGTGGATTGCGCAGCACGACGTGAAGGCGTACGACCCCCCGCACCGGTTCGTCGACTATTCGGCCGCGCTGCCGCTGCGACTGCTGGTGCCGTGGCGGCACACCCATACGTTCGACGTCGTGTCCGAGGGCCGGACTCGGGTCACCGATCAGGTCGACACCATCGTGCCCGGCCACTTCCTCCGGTCGACGTTCGTCTACCGCCACCGCCAGCTCGCCGACGACATGGACCGGCACCACTGGGCGTCCACCCTCCTGCCCGGTCCCCTCACCGTCGCGGTGACGGGGAGTTCCGGTCTGGTCGGCTCCGCCCTCACCGCGTTCCTGAGCACCGGCGGGCACCGGGTGATCCGTCTCGTGCGCCGCGCTCCCAGCACACCCGACGAGCGGCGCTGGAACCCGGACGCTCCTGCCGCGGACCTGCTCGACGGAGTCGACGCGGTGATCCACCTCGCCGGCGCGTCCATCGCGGGACGGTTCACCGACGGTCATCGCCGGGCGGTCAGGGACAGTCGTATCGAGCCCACCCGTCGGCTGGCGGAAGTGGCGGCAGCGTCCGGGCAGGGACCGAAGATCTTCGTCAGTGCGTCGGCGGTCGGGTACTACGGCCCCGACCGGGGCGACGAGGTGTTGCGCGAGCAGGACCCGCGGGGTGACGGCTTCCTCGCCGACGTCGTGGCGGACTGGGAGGACGCGGCGACGCCGGCCGCCGACGCCGGACTGCGGGTGGTCCACGTCCGCACCGGGATCGTCCAATCGCCGAGCGGCGGCGTGCTGCGCCTGCAACGGCCGCTGTTCGAGGTCGGACTCGGAGGTCGTCTCGGTGCCGGAACGCAGTGGCTGTCGTGGATCGACATCGACGATCTGATCGACGTCTACCATCGCGCCGTCGTCGATTCGGGGTTGAGCGGTCCGGTCAACGCGGTGGCGCCGAATCCGGTTCGCAACGAGGAGTACACCGCAGTTCTGGCGTCGGTACTGCACCGCCCGGCCTTCCTCCCGGTCCCCGACTTCGGGCCGAAGCTGCTGCTCGGCGAGCAGGGCGCACGCGAGCTCGCCCTGGCCGATCAGCGCGTCGCCCCGGAGAAGCTCCGCGAGCGCGGTCACCGGTTCCGCCGCCCCGACCTCGACACGGCGCTGCGCCACCAGCTCGGTCGGTTCAAGACCGACGAGGGGTAGCGCGCCCGGCGTCGTACGCCGCCACGACGCGCTTCGGGGCGGTGAGACGCCACGCCTCCTCGACGAGTTCGGCCAGTTCTTCGGCGTCGACGCGGTCGAGGACGACGTCGATCCAGCCCCACCGCCCGAAGAACGGTGCGACCAGGAAGACGTCGGGATCCTCCTGCAGCAGAGCCGCCTGCGTTTCCTTCGTCGCTTTGAGGCAGACGGTGGGGGCGCCGTACCCGACGAGACCGAACATCTTCTTGCGCACGCGGAACGTCGGCTGGTCGCCCCAGTTGGCGATCACCACCTCGTGCGCCTCCGGCAATGCCAGCATCATCGCGCGCACGTCGTGTTCGGTGGGCATCACAGCTCCTGGTCGGGCGGTCGGTGGTCCGGGGACCTTTATATCCCGGATCACCGACAGCCCGGACCGCGGCGGGGTCAGACGAAGGCGAATTCGTCTCCGGCGTGGAACTTGGCGAGCGATTCGGAGACCGATCGCCGTGACGGCGGGTGGAAGGCGAATGCGTGGACGGCGGCGGTAAGGTAGCCGATGTCGGAGGATGTGATGAACGCGATCCCGCCGAGCGATTCGACGGCCGCCGCGGACGCGCGGACGAGTGCGTCGCGAATCGCGATACGCGAGAACAGCAGCCGCACCGAGATATCCTGTCCGCGTTCGCCTTCGTCGACGGCGCGGGCGATGTTCTCGATCGCGGCCATCGCGTTCTCCACGTCGGCGGCGGCGCGCACGTAACCCTCGTAGTCGTCCTTGCCCGCCGCCAGTAGCCGCTCGAGCAGCGCGCTCGCCGCGCCCAGGTAATTCGCGGTGACGAGCATGCCGAACCACAGGTACCCGGTCATCTCGTGTCGGCCGTCGGGGTCGTCGGCGCCGTTGAGGAGGACGAGGTCGGCGGGCACCTCGACGTCCTCGAGGTGCACCTCGTCGCTCTCGGCTCCCGCGAGTATCCAGCTCTCCCAGAACGGGCGCACTGAAATGCCGGGGGTGCCGGCGGGGATCAGCGCGATCGCCCGCTCACCGGTGTCGACCTCCACACTGGCGGTGAGCAGGTCCATCGAACTCGACAGGCTGCACGGCTTCTTGCTGCCGTTGACGATGTAGCTCGACCCGTTCCTGGTGGCGGTCATCGTGGGGATGAAGACGTTGTCCCCGGTGACGCCCTCGGAGAAGCCGGAGGCGACGACGGCGCGTTGTTCCACCAGGCTCGTGATCAGCGCGCGGTCCTCGTCCGTCGCCTCCTGCGCGAACTCGTTGAGGGTGGCGAGCGACAGATGGTGCATGGTGGCGGCGGCGCCGAGAGACGGCGACCTGCTCCCGATCGCCCGTTGGACCCGCACGGAGTCCAGGGCGGAGGCGCCCAGCCCGCCGGACTCCTTCGGAATGGTCAGTGCGGTACCGCCCGCGTCCCGGAAGCGCCCGATCGCCCCGCTGCCCCGGCCCTCCAGCGTCAGCAGTGGTGTCTCGTCCAGGTAAGTTGCGAGGTCGGGCAGATACGACTTCAGCGCTGCGTGTTCACGGGCCATCAATGCGGTCATGACACTCCTCGAATGTGTTCGCGGAAATTTCGGATCTCCAGGGAGATCCATAGGGATATTCGGAGTGAGGAGTAATCCGGTTTGGTCGGTGCCACCAAACCTCATCCGCCACCGCTCCGAATCAACGGAGAAATTCCGATCATGCACACCGCGAGGAGAAATCGATGGCTGTGAACAGATTGATCCAGAGGCTGGGTGGCGACGACCGGGTAGATCTGCTCCGGGCAGTTCGTGAGTCCGACGTGAGTCCGTACTTCCGGGTGATGGAGTCCGCCACCGCGCCGATCGTCCAGGTGGAGGGCGCCGACCGGATCATGCTCGGTTCCAACAACTATCTGGGGCTGGCCGATCACCCCGCCATCCGTCAGGGAGCGCAGGACGCCCTCGACACGTTCGGCGGCGCGATCACCGGAAGCCGCCTCCTGAACGGCACCATGGACCTGCACCTCGACCTCGAATCGGAAATCGCCGAATGGCACGGCACCGAGGACGCCATGGTCTTCACCACCGGCTATCAAACGAATCTCGGCACCATCAGTGCCGTCGTCGGCGTGGGCGACGTCGTCGCCGTCGACTCCGCCGCCCACGCGTCGATTCGAGACGGATGTGCTCTGTCCGGTGCGACGATCCGCAAGTTCCGTCACAACGACGTCGCCGACCTGGAGAGCATTCTCGGGGACACCGCAGACGCGGACGGCGTGGTGCTGGTGATCGTGGACGGGTTGTACTCGATGGAGGGCGATCTCGCCCCACTCGGCGCGGTCTCCGAACTCTGTGACCGCTACGGTGCGGCCCTGATGGTGGACGAGGCGCACAGTCTCGGCATCTTCGGCGAGCAGAGGACCGGCGCCGCCGAACTGCTCGGCATCGACGGCGACACCGACATCCGGATGGCGTCGCTGTCCAAGAGCCCCAGTTCCACGGGCGGATTCATCGCGGGGTCGCGTGACCTCCTGGACTCGCTGCGAGTGAATGCCCGTGCCTTCCTGTTCACGACATCCGGTGTTCCCGCCGCGGTGGGGGCGTCCCTCGCCGCGGTGCGGCTGATCCGCAGCGAGGAAGGGGAACAGCGCGCACGACGCGCACTGGACAACGCCGCGGTCCTGCGGTCCGGACTGGTGGACAACGGACTCGACGTGGGTGCGCTGTCGCCGCTGCCCGATGGTGGTGAGACGGTGACGCCCATCGTGTCCGTCCACGTCGGCGACGACCTCGAGGCGATGAACCTCTGGCGCACCCTGTTCGACAAGGGCGTGTTCACCAGCGCGGCACTCTATCCCGCCGTTCCCCGCTCGGGCGCGATGCTCCGGTTGTGCGTCATGGCCACCCACACGGACGCACAGTTGCGGCGGGCGGTGGAAGTGATCTCCGAGACCGTCACGGAGGCCGCCGCGTGATGAAGGTTGCCGTCACCGGGGCGACGAGCGACTTCGGCGCCGCGATCCTCCCTGTGCTGCTGGCGGATCCGGACATCGACACGGTGGTCGGGCTCGGCAGGCGGGAACTGCCGATCGAACATCCGAAACTCGAGTCGGTCCGGATGGACATTCGTGATCCGGGCATCGAGGAGGTGTTCCGTGGCTGCGAGGCCGTGGTCCACCTGGCGTTCGTGGTGGAGGAGATCCGGGACAAGACGGCGACCCACGACATCAACCTGAGGGGTTCCCGCAACGTCATCGACTCCGCCTACCGGGCAGGCGTGGTGCGCGTCGTGATCGCGTCGAGCATCAACGCGTACGGACCGGAGTTACGGCCGGAGCCGGTGAACGAAGACGTCTATCCCGCAGGTGATCCCGACCGATACTATTTCCACGACAAGGCCGAGGTCGAGCATTACGCGGAGTGGTGGCTGCGCCGCCATCAGGGGGAGATGGCGATCTCGATGCTGCGTCCCACCTACATCATCGGCCCGGACTTCTCCAACGACGGCATCGACCAGCTCACCGGCCCGGTCGGGGCGTTTCCGCGGGCCGACGACGCCGCGTATCAATTCCTGCACCAGCGGGACATGGCGGACGCGTTCCATCGCGCCGTGAAGCAGGATCTCGTGGGCCCGTTCAACCTCGGACCGCGGGACTGGGTGGGTGTCCGCGAGCTCGCGGCAATGCAGGGGCAGCGAATGTTCGACGTACCCGAACGACCGGCGGTCGTGGCGGCGAACGTCGCGTTCCGGCTCGGACTCACCGCGTTCTCCGGCCAGTGGGTGACCGTGGGCGAGACCGTCGTCGATTCGACGCGCCTGACCGAGGCGACCGGCTGGGCACCGACGCTGACGGCCCGGGAGTCGGCGGCCGTCATGGTCCTGCTGCAGGGGAAACCCGTGCTGCGCAGGGAAGATGCCCTGGAACGGCGCATCGCCTGCGAGGCGGCGCTGGAGCCGGCGTCCGAATTCGTCGGCATCGACGGTCGCGGGCTCGAACACGTCCAGATTCCCGCGGCGACCGGTGCCGTGCACGCCGAGGTTCACGTGGCGCGGTCGGGCGGCGCAGCCAAGGTCGATTCGGGCGGCGCAGCCACCGTCGTCCTGCCCGCGCCGCCCGGGCTCCACGCGCGGTATCTCACCCCGTTCGCCGCCGAGTTGGCGGAGAACGGGGTCGACGTCGTCGTCGTGGACCTCCCCGGGCACGGGTTGAGCACGGGGAAGCGTGGTCGTGCGACGGTGGCCGGGGTGAACGACGCCCTGGCGGTTGCGCTCGGCTACGCCCGGATCCGGTTCGGTGTCACTCCGCTCGTGGTGAGGGTCGGCGACGCGACCGAGCGCGTGTCGCGGCCGGGGCGATGGCGATCGAAGGTGGCCCGTTCGCGGACCCACGTGTCGGTCAACCCGGCCGACGGGCTGCTCCCGCGGAGGCTGCGGTACGAGGGTGGGCTCGGGCACATCCCGCACGCCCACTCCGTCCGAGACGTCGTCGCACTCACCCGCGCCGATCGCGTCGACTCGTAGAGTGACTCCCGAACACACAGGCGCTGTGAACAGGAGTGAACCCATGACCAGTGAAGAACCCGGGAAGCGGAGTCCGGCCGTCGAGGCGGGTCTGACGGTACGGCGTGAGGTGATGGGCCCCGACTTCGTCGAGCGGGCACTCACTCGCACGGCGGGGACCGACAGCGAGCAGCTGCAGGAGTTCGTCACCGAGCACGTCTGGGACGCCGTGTGGAACCGGCCGGGGCTGGACCGGCGCAGCCGCAGCCTCCTCAACCTCGGCATGCTCATCGCGCTGCGTGCACACGGTGAGCTGAAGGGCCACGTGCGGGGTGCACTGCGAAACGGTCTGACCCGCACCGAGGTCGTCGAAGCGGTGATCCACGCGAGCGCCTACTGCGGCGCCCCCGCCGGGTTGTCGGCGATGGCCGTGGTGCAGGAGGCGCTCGACGCGGAACTGGGACCGCTGGAAACCGAAGACTGACGCCGCGGTATGCGAATCAGCCCGTGACGCCGGTGATCTCGTTCGGGATCTCCGGCAGGTCGGCCTGGCCGGATACGGTCCAGGTGTCGAGGTCGACCGTGTGGATCTTCTTGTTCGCGGGGTCGGTCACGTAGGCGGTGTGGTCCTGCACGTACAGCGCAGGCCGCGGCGACTGCCACTTGTCCGGCTCCGTCCACGGATCGAGGACGTCGACGGTGCGGCTCACCGCCTTGCTGTTCGGGTCGATCACGTGCACGGCGCCGTCGGTGCCGAGGACGAGTGCCTCACCGTGCGGGGCGCGCCCGAGCGAGCGGAACGTGTAGCTGGTGCCCAGGTCGACGAGGGTGAGTTGTCCGGTGGCGGTGTCGGTGAGCGAGACCCGTTCGGGGCGCTCGAGTTCGGCGTCGGGGTCGGTCTTGTAATCGCCCAGCAGTATCGGTGAATCCTCGTCGCCGGCCTGGTTGCCGATGCGCCCGTAGGGATCGGGGCTGGTGACCTTGGTGATGACGCCGTCCCGGTAGATCAGCAGGCCGTTCTGGCATCCCACCACCACCGTCTCGTCGGCGGCGACGGCTTCGCCGTGCACACCGGGGCAGTCCTCGTTGCGTGCGATCTCCTTGCGGTCGCGGTCGAGTACGACGATGCCGGTGCGCTCGTCCTCGTTGCCTACGGTGGTGAGCAGGCTGCCGTCCGAGAGTTCCACGGCCACTCCGTGATGCGCCTCGGGCGTCGTGAACTCGGTGGTGTCGGGTGTTCCTTCGGAGAGTCCGGCCGGATCGAACACGCGCACCAGTCCGGTGCCGTCGTCGAACAGCACCGTCTTGCCGTCGTGCCGGACCACGTGGCCGGGCGTCTTCGCCTCGAACGCGACGTCGGTGAGGGCGGGTTCGGCGGTGTCGAGGGCGGTGAAACTGTTTCCGGTGCTGACCAGCACGTGCCGGTCGTCGCCTGCGGGGTTGAGCCGGGTGAAGCCGTCCACCTCGACCGAACCGACCACGTCGAGGCTCTGCGCGTCCAGAACCAGCACGCCGCCGTCGTAGCTCAGTGCCAGTCGCGGTGTGGCCGAGTCGGTGGTGGTCGCTTCGGCCGCGCCGGAGTCGGTGGAGCAGGACGTGAGAAGTGTCGCCGAGAGTGCCACGGCGGCAACGGCGGTGGGGAGAGGTCTACGCATAAGGGTCACCCAGGAGAATTAACTCTTAATGCAAACGGTTGTCAAAGTCGGAAGTGTGCATGTGTGAATGCATCGCTACGCCAGGCCCTCCGCGATCGCCAGGGAATTCGAATCCATCATCTCGATGTACGTGCCCGCGCCCGAGCCGTACTCGCCCAGTGACTCCGTGAACAGCGAGACGACGTCCACGGGAACACCGGCCTCCGAGGCCATTACCTGCGCGAGCCGATCGGGCTGGGAGGAGTCGACGAAGATCGCGGGAACCCTCGCCGCGGTGATCGTCGCGGCGAGGTCCGAGAGGTCCGACGCGCTGGGCGATGCCAGGGTGGTTCCGCTGGGAATCACCGCCCCCACGGTATCGAAGCCGAAACGTTCGGCCAGATAACCGAAGACATGATGATTGGTCACCAGCTTTCGCCGATCTGCGGGGACGGTCGCGAATCTGTCTGCCATCCGGGCAGTGAGTTCCTCGAGTTGCCGGGCGTAGCTGTCCGAGTTCGTGCGGACGGCTCCCGCATCGAATTCCGGCACGTGTTCGATCACCGCGTCGCGGATCAGTGCAACGGCCTCGCGTACCCGGTCCGGATCGGTCCAGATGTGCGGATCCATGGTGCCCGTGGACTTTCCGGAACGGTACTCGATCGGCCGCACGGCCTCACCGACCTGCAGGATCGGGACGCCCTCGGAGCGTGCGGTGTCGACGGTCTTGCCGATTCCCTCCTCGAGTCCGAGACCGTTCGACACGAGGAGGTCGGCACGCTCCACCCGCGCGGCGTCCGATGCGGAGATCTCGAACGAATGGGGATCGGCGCCTCTCGGCATCAGCACCTTCACGTCGGCCTGGTCGCCGACGACGTTCTGCACCACGTCGCCCAGAATGTTCGTGGTCACGACCACCACGGGCCCTTCGGACGCGCCCGGGGTGCACCCGGTCACGGACAGTGCCGCGAGTGCGGTCAGGAGGGTCGGCGGCAGTAGGCGCTGCATTTTGCTCACAGCCCGACCACGCCGAGGGTGGACGCGGCGACTCCGACGTCGAGAGTCCGCGCCACCCGCGCGTTGTCCCGGAAGTCGATCTCGGTCACCGTCTTCGATGCGGGATCCGAGACGTACGCGCGGGTGCCGCCGACGACCACGGCAGGCGGGGTCGCGGACTCGTCACTCCAGTCGTAGGGGGTGGCCAGCACGTGCGAGGAAGCGGTCTCCGCGCCGGTCGTCGTGTCGAACATGCGGAAGGTGCCGTCCGCGAGGACCGCGAACACGGAGCGACCGTCGCCCGCCACTGCGACGCTCAGCGCGCGGTCCGGGGTCCGGACGTGCGTCCACCCGCGGGTGCGTGCATCGAAGACCAGCACCCCGACGTTGGTGGCGGCGGGTCCGGCGGCGGCGACGTGGATCGGCAGGCCGTCGTGTCCGCGGAACGACGTGGGTCGGGTGGCGGCGTCGATGCCCACCGGGTACGGAACCTTCTCCGACATCCACGCCCCGGCTGCGGTGGTCGCGAGGAACAGTCCGTCGTCGCACGCGGCCAGTACGCCCGTGTCGGACACGGCCGTGCCTTGTATGTTCGGGCAGGCGGTCTCGAAGCTCTGCTCGACCTGCCCGTCCGCCGTGTGGACCTCGAACGTGCCGGGGCGGGAACCGGTTCCGTCCGCGGCCGAGCGCGACACCACGAACCCGTCGGCGATCGGGAGGGCGACGCCGTGGTGCGGAGCGTCGGCGTCCACGACGGTCCCGACGTGGACGCTGTCCTTGCGGAGCGCGGCGAAGTCGATCACGCGGGCGAGTCCGTCGCCGTCGAAGAACGTCGCCACCTTGTCGTCGCCTTCGATCACGTGCGCCGGCTTGCCGCCCTCGAGGGCGCCGAGTTCGACCGGTGGCTTGGTGTACGAGTGGGTGTGGTCCCCGTGATCGATGGTCCAGGAACCGGCGTCCACGACATGCACGGCGCCGCCGGCGCCGTCCACGGCGAACGCGTAGCGGTCCTTCACCGTCGTCACCCGCGTCGGGTTGTCGAACTCGAACGAATGGAGAGTCTCTGCCGTCGCGAGGTCGAGCACGTCCACGCGACCGGAGTCGGCGTCCGACACGACGAGCCGAGGTTCGGGCCCCTCGACCTCGGTGGATCCGGCCTCGGCGGCAAGGTCGCTACCCGGTTGGCTCCGGCCGTCGGGGGATGCGGCCTCCTCTTGTGGGGATGCGCAGGCGCCGAGCGTCAGCGCGGCGACCGCGGCAATTGCTGCGCGGGCGAGGGTCGTGATCGGCATTCGTGGTCTCCATCTATCGAACGGGAATCGGAGTGGGTAAGAGGGCAGGCCGAAGTCGTCGCGCCGCCGACCGGGCCAGGGCCGCGACGAAGAACTGGAGCACGGCGATTCCGGCGATCGTCGCGCCCGCGGCGGTGTCGGCATTCCACGACACGATCAGCCCTGCGAAGGTGGCCGACCAGCCGAGGAGCACGGCAATCGCCATCGTCGCGCCGATCGACCTGCCGAACAGTGCTGCGGTGGCGGACGGAGCGACGAGGAGGCCGAACACGAGCAGGGTGCCGACGATGCGGAACGAGGCGACCACCGCGAGGACCACCAGTGCGAGGAGCGCGAGGTGCGCCCACCGCGGCTGCAGACCCAGGGTGTGCGCCTTGCGTTCGTCGAAGACGAGGGCGACGAAGGGGCGGTATGCGATCACCGAGACGATCCCGGCGACCGCGGCCGCCGCCGCGAGCCAGACCAGATCTCCCCGTGTCGCCGACAGGACGTCACCGAACAGGAAGGCTGTGAGATCGACCGCGAACGACCGTGCGCGCGACACGATCACGACACCCAGTGCGAGCATGCCGACGAACAGCAGGCCGATCCCGGTGTCCTCGGACAGTCGCGAATTCTTCGACACCCAGGCGACACCGAGGATCATGACGACCGCACTCGCGGCCGCGCCGAGGAGGAGATTCGCGCCGGCGAGATAGGCGACGGCAACCCCGGGCAGCATGCCGTGTGAGATGGCCTCGCTCATGAAGGCCATGCCGCGCAACACGACCCACGTGCCCACCAACCCGCAGAGGACGGACACCAGCATTCCCGCGAAGAGCGCGCGCCGGACGAAGGACACCATCAGGGGGTCGAGTAGCCACTGCACTCTGCTAATCTAACGATAATGATTGTCGTAAGCGAAATCGCGGTCCGGTATGGCCCGACCCCGGCGTTGAACGGTGTGAGCGTGCAGCTCACACCGGGTACCGTCACAGCCGTCGTGGGGCACAACGGTTCGGGGAAGTCGACGCTCCTGCAGTGCCTGGCGGGCATCGCGCGACCGACGACGGGACGGATCGACGGCACGAAGGGGTTGGGAACGGCATATGTGCCGCAACGCAATGCGGTGAGCGATCAGCTACCGCTGACCGTGCGCGAAGTGGCGGCAATGGGGGCCTGGCACCGACGTGGATTGTGGCGGCGGCTCACTCCCGGCGACCGGGACGCCGTCGACGAGGCGCTGAACAGGCTCGGTCTCGCGGATCTCGGCCGACGGCGGATCGGCACACTGTCGGGCGGGCAGCGTCAACGCGCCCTGCTCGCGCAGGCGCTCGTGCAACGCGGCGACCTGCTGCTCCTCGACGAGCCCACCACCGGTCTCGACGCGGAGGCCCGCGCGGTGATCGGCGACGTCGTCGGCGAAGAAGCGGCGCGGGGTGCGATCGTCGTCGTGGCCACGCACGAATCCCACGACGCGGAACGCGCCGACCAGGTGCTGACCCTGTCGTCGGGGGTGCAGCTCACCCCACTTCGACGATGACGAGTTTGTTTCCGTCCGGATCCCGGAAATAGAACATGGGAGGCACGTAGTCGCCCATCCGCATGACCTCCGCGTCCACGTCCACGCCGTTCGCCGACAGGGTCGCATGATCGGCGTCGGCGTCCGAGGTGGTGAGGCGGATGCCCGTCTCGACGCCCGCGGGGACGCCGTCACGGGTCGGGACGAGCGCGATCGACGTCGCCGATCCCGGTGGCGCCACCTCCACCCACCGCTGTCCGGGGCTGAACTCCGCATCCATGCGACGCTCGAAACCGAGTGTGCCCACATAGAATTCGAGGGCCCTATCCTGATCGGTGACGGGGACCGCCACCGTGTGCACACCGTTGATGTGGGTCTTGCCGTCCGCGCTCATACCGTCCACCCTCTCGTCGGCAGGCGTCACGCCTGCGCGAACGCCTTCTCGAGTTCGGCGACGTCGAGTTTGCGCATCTTCAGCATGGCCTGCATGGCGCGCTGTGCCTTCTCGGTGTCCGGGTCGCGCATGAGTTCGTACAGCCGCTCGGGCACCACTTGCCAGGAGACGCCGAAACGGTCCTTGACCCAACCGCATTGGCTTTCCTCGCCGCCGTCGCCGGTGAGGGCGTCCCAGTACCGGTCCACTTCCTCCTGATCCTTGCACAGGATCTCGAAAGAGATGGCCTCGTCGAACGTGAACTGCGGCCCCCCGTTGAGCGCGATGAACGGCTGCCCGTTGATCTCGAAGGACACCGTCAACACCGCCCCCTCCGGACCGGGAGTGTTCGGACCGTAGTGGGTGACCTCCGTGATCCGCGAATTCGGAAACAGGGACGTGTAGAACTTCGCGGCCTCTTCGCCTTGGGTGTCGAACCAGAGGCAGGGGGTGATGGGTTTCATGGCGCAGTTCCTCTCGCAGGTCCTCGTCGATTCATCCTCGCCGATATAGACCGCGCCCACGCCCGAAACTCATCGGACGGCTGTCAGGAGTTCAGCGCACCGTCCGGGTGGACGAGATGGCGATCGCTCCGAACAGCCCTACCAGGGCGAATGCGTAGAAGCCCCACGGCACCGCGTAGCCGGCGCCCAGCAGAACGCCGCCGAGGATCGGACCGCAGATCGCGCCGACCCGGCCCACACCGGCCGACCAGCCGAGTGCGGTGGCGCGGATCTGCGGCGGGTGGTTGGCGCTCGTGAACGCGTAGACGAGGACCTGTGCGCTGAACACGAAGCAGCCGGCGAGGAACACCAGGGCGTAGATGCCGAACGACACCTTGACGCTGAGCAGGGCGAGGAACACCGCGGCGCCCGCGAACCAGATGATGGCCGCCGTGCGCGGGCCGATCTTGTTGGCGACGCCGCCCGCGATCAGCAGTCCGACCACCGCGCCCGCGTTGAGGATAAGCAGGAACGTCAGCGACGCGCCGAGGTTGTAGCCCGCCTCGCGCATGATCGTCGGCAGCCACGTGTTGAGGCCGTAGACGAGTAGCAGTCCCATGAACGAGGTGACCCAGATGGCGATGCTGTTGCGCAGGAACGGACGCGAGAACAGGGCGCGCACCGGGTTCGCCGAGGCCGCGACGGGAGCGTCGGCGGCGGGTGCCGCTTCCAGTTCCAGGCCGTACTGCTTCGCGACGGCCTCGGCCTCGGCGCGCTTGCCGTGCGCCAGCAGGTACGAGGGGGACTCGGGGAGATACCGCAGCATCAGCGGAATCAGGACCACGGCGGGCAGGGCGCCGACGACGAACATCGAACGCCAGCCGAACGGTTCGATCAGCACGATCGCCAGCGCAGCGGTCGCGACAGCACCCACGTGATACCCGGTCATCAGCAGCGTCGACGCGGAGCCGCCGCCCTGCCTCTTCGAGAACTCGTTGACCAGGGCCAGCGCAGTCGGCAGTGCGCCGCCGAGTCCGACCCCAGCCAGGAAGCGGAACAGTCCGAAGAAGAACGGGTTGGGTGCCACCGCGCAGAGGAGCGTGAGAACGGAGAACGCCGCAACGGCATACAGGAGGGCCCGCCGGCGTCCGATGACGTCGGTGAGCGTGCCGATGACCAGTGCGCCGATGGTCATGCCGACCAGGCCGAATGTCGAGATGAACGTGATCGTTCCGGTGGTCAGACCCCAGTCCTCGTAGTCGAGAAGTGAAGGGATGACGGCGCCGAGGACCACCAGGTCGAAGCCGTCGAGCAGCACGGCTACCCAGCAGAGGGGCGCGACCCAGAGGGCGGTGGAAGCGCGGACGGCGCTTCGTTGGGAAGTGGGCATGATGTCCTCGACATTCGGCGGGGTTCGCGATACGAACACCGGTTCTATGAGCGCACCCATTGTGTGGCGCGCCATAGTTGCCTGTCAAACATCGGCTACTCCACACCCCGGCGGTCCGCCGATCCTGGGCGCTCGCCCAATGTCACCCGGTGCCGTCCGACTGGACCGATGCGGCATTCGGCCCCGCTCGGGTTGGTCAAGAACTGGTAAACCCGGTGTGGATAATCGATCGGGTACCGAGTCGATGAGCCAGGACGGATTGTGAGACCCAACCCCCAGGTGGCTGCGAGCCGTCCGAGCCACGCCGCGGCGCCGCCGTCGGCCGCGGGCGGTTACCGATACGACCTCGACGGTCTGCGCGGAATCGCGATCGCGCTGGTCGTGGTCTATCACGTGTGGTTCGGGCGGGTGTCCGGCGGCGTCGACATCTTCCTGGTCCTCTCCGGGTTCTTCTTCACGGGCATGCTCGTGCGACGCGCCGGGGCGGACTCGGGTCCGTCGATACCCGCCGTCCTGCGGCGCACCGCCCGCCGGCTGCTGCCCGCGCTCGTGGTGGTGTCGGCCGCGACCGCGGTCGTGACCGTGATCCAGCGGCCGTTCACGCAGTGGTCGGGGATCGCGGACCAACTCCTCGCGTCACTGCTGTACCTGCAGAACTGGCAGCTGGCCCGGACGGCATCCGACTACGCCGCCGCCGACGCGTCGGTCAGTCCGCTCCAGCACCTGTGGTCGATGTCCGTGCAGGGCCAGTTCTATCTGCTCGCCCTCGCGGTGGTGGCCGGGATCGCGTGGACGTGCCGTCGTCGCGGCCGACCGGACCTTCTCCGGCCCGTGCTGGGCGGTGTCCTCGTTCTCGGGTTGGTGGCGTCGTTCGCCTACGCGGCCGTGCTGTCGCAGGACCGGCAGTCGTGGGCGTACTTCGACACGTTCGCGCGACTGTGGGAGTTGCTCGCCGGCGCACTGCTCGCGCTCGTCGTGCACCGGGTCGACCTGCCGCGCGGGTGGCGGGTGGTTCTCGCGGTGTCGGGATTCGCCGTCGTGCTCGGGTGCGGATTCCTGATCGACGGCGCCGCCCTGTTCCCCGGCCCGGCGGCGCTGATCCCGGTCGGCGCGGCGGTGGCGCTGATCCTCGCGGGCGTAGGCGAGTCCGAGCAGCCGGGGATCGTGACGATGCTGGCGTCCCGGCCGTTCGTCGAACTCGGTGGCCTGGCCTATTCGCTGTACCTGTGGCACTGGCCGATCCTCATCTTCTACCTCACGTGGCGGGAGCGGCCCGCGGTCGGAGCGCTCGGCGGGCTCGCGGTCATCCTGGTGTCGCTGGTGCTGGCGTGGCTCACCCAGCGGCTGGTCGAAGCGCGGTTCCAGGGCGGGGCCCGTCCGGGACGCGTGCTTACCGCGCTGGTCGCGTTGCTCGGCGTCGCCGTCGTCGGCTCGGCGTCCGGGTGGCACGCGTACCTCGTCCGCAACCCCGAGACGACCGCGCGGGTCGGCGAGCTGGACCCGTGGCTGTACCCGGGTGCGGCGTCGCTGACCGACGGCGCGTTCGCGCCGCGCACGGACATGCGGCCCACCCTGCTCGAGGCGTCGGGAGATCTTCCGCAGCCGACCCTCGACGGCTGCATCTCCGATCTGAGCACCCGCGACGTCGTCACCTGTATGTACGGCGACCTCACCGCCGACCGGACGATCGCCGTGGTGGGGAGTTCCCACGCCGAGCACTGGGTGCCCGCGCTCGATCGCATCGGGCAACAGCGCGGCATCCGGGTCGAGACGTACCTCAAGATGGGGTGCCCGCTGACCGTCGCGGACGTTCCGCTGCTCGCCGGCGAGCCGTATCCCGACTGCGGCGACTGGTCCCGCGACGTCCTCGACCGTCTCCGTGATCACCGACCGGACTGGGTGTTCTCGACGTCCTCGCGTCCCAACGAGGAGGGCGCCGGCGACGTCACCCCCGACGACTACGTGGGCCTCTGGGCGCGGCTCGCGGATTTCGGGCTCCCGTTCCTCGGCATCCGCGACACGCCGTGGCTGCACAACGACGGCGTCCCGTATTCGGTCGTCGACTGCCTCGCCGACGGCGGCGACGCCGACAGTTGCGGGATGCCTCGGGACGACGTGCTGGCCCCGGACAACCCGACGCTCGAGGCGGCCCGCGACCTGCCGTCGGTGCATCCGCTCGACCTCACGGACGCCGTGTGTGACGTGGCGATCTGCCGTGCGGTGCAGGGAAACATCCTCGTGTACCACGATTCGCATCACCTCTCGGCGACGTACGTCCGGAGCCTCGTCCCCGAACTCGACCGGCAGATCGGCATGGCCACCCGCTGGTGGTGACCGGGATACTGGCGGCATGTCCGAAGACGACCGCAGCATGCTGGGACGCGCCTTCCTGGTGCTGGGTTCGTTCACCTCGGAGCGCCCTCGCCTGTCGCAGTCGGAGCTGAGCCGGCGCACCGGACTGCCGCTGCCGACGGTGCACCGGCTGTGCCGCCAACTGGTCGGCAACGGCGCCCTCGAACGCGTCGACGACGGGCACTACGAGATCGGGGTGCGGCTGTGGGAGTTGGGTGCGCTCGCGCCCCGTGCCCACGGATTGCGGCAGGTGGCGTTGCCGTACCTCGAGGACCTGTACGAGGCGACGCGGGAGAACGTCCAGCTCGTGGTCCGGGAAGATCTCGAGGCGCTCTACATCGAACGGCTGTCGGCGCGCGGTGCCGTGACCGTCGTCGGGAGAGCCGGGGGCCGGTTGCCGCTGCACGCGTCGAGCGGCGGTCTCGTGCTGTTGGCATTCGGCGGCACGGACCTCCTCGACGAGGTCCTCGCAGCGGGGCTCGAACGCTTCACGCCGTCGACCATCACCACCGAACATCGCCTGCGCAGCACCCTCGACGACATCCGCAGGACCGGCTGGGTCACGTGCCGCGAACACCTCAACGTCGGAACGCTGGCCGTGGCCGCGCCGGTGTCGCGGTCGACGGGTGAGGTGGTGGCAGCGGTGTCCGTCGTGGTTCCGGCGGAGAAGGATCCCGCGCCCCTGATCCCGGCGGTGCGGGCGGCGGCGCGCGGCATTTCCCGCGGCGTCGCGTAGCTCGTCTTTCACTCAGTGAAAGAGGGGGTGTTGCGATCACACGGCGGGCAGCACAGTGACTGGTGTCACGAACTACGCGAGGAGTCTGCTCATGAACACACAGGTCGGGATCGTCGGCGGGGGTCCCGCAGGACTGATGCTGTCCCATCTCCTGCACCTGAAGGGCATCGATTCCGTCGTGCTCGAAAGCCGCACCCGCGAGGAGGTGGAGGGAACGATCCGGGCCGGTGTGCTCGAACAGAACACCGTCGACCTGATGGTCGACACCGGACTCGGCGACCGCGTCAAGCGTGAAGGACTCACCCACCACGGCATCGAACTGCGGTTCGGCGGCCGCGGCCACCGCATCGACTTCGACGAACTGACGAACGGCCGCGCCGTCACCGTCTACCCGCAGCACGAGGTCCTGAAGGACCTCATCGCCCGGCGTCTCGAAGACGACGGCGACATCCGCTTCGGCGTCTCCGACGTGCAGGTTCATGACCACACGACCGACAACCCGAAGATCACCTACCTCGACGCCGACGGCAACGAGCAGACGCTCACCTGCGCGCTCGTCGCCGGCTGCGACGGCTCGCGGACCACCACCCGCGGTCTCATCCCCGAGACCACCGTGCGCACCGACCACTTCCGCCAGTACCCGTTCGCCTGGTTCGGCATCCTCGCCGAGGCCCCGCCGTCGTCCGAGGAACTGATCTACGCCAACCACCCCCGCGGCTTCGCGCTCATCAGCACCCGCACCCCGGAGGTCCAGCGGCACTACCTGCAGGTCGACCCGGACGACTCCGTCGACAACTGGTCCGACGACCGCATCTGGTCGGAACTGCATGCCCGCGTCGACGGCGAGGGCGCGGAGATCAAGGACGGCAAGATCTTCCAGAAGTCGATCCTGCAGTTCCGCAGCTTCGTGTGCGAGCCCATGCAGCACGGCAACCTCTTCCTCGCCGGCGACGCCGCCCACACCGTGCCCCCCACCGGCGCCAAGGGCATGAACCTGGCGATCGCCGACGTGTACTTCCTCTCCCAGGCGATGGCCGAATACTTCGCCACCCGCAGTCGGGCCGGGCTCGAGGGTTACACCGACAGCGTCCTCCCGCGGGTGTGGCGGACCCAGCACTTCTCCTGGTGGATGTCCTCGATGCTGCACCGACTCCCCGACGACACCGGATTCGGCCACAAGCGGCAGGTCGCCGAACTCGACATGGTCACCCGGTCCGTCGCCGGACGCACCCTCATCGCCGAGAACTATGTCGGCACCCCTTTGCGGCTTCGCCGCCCGTGAGTACTTGTTAACGTGCGGCGGTTAACAAGTACTCACGGGTGCGAAGCGCCTTACACGCGAATCCCCGTGCTGCTGAATCCAAATGATGCGCGCAGAGTGCTGCGTTGTGTCGGGACCCAGAACGGCGGCGAGTAACTGGTTCGTGCTCCTGCCCGGACGCGACTTCTGCAGCAGCAATGTGTGAATGAGATCGCGCCGATCAGGTGCCGCCGACCATGCCTGCTGCGCAACGTGAATGCGCCGCTGCCCGCGCCGCTGGGCAGTGTGGGCGACGAGTCCCGGAACCAGGTTCTCCGGGCACGTCGGATGCAGAGCCATCGCAAGAAGAAGGTCGTGGTGCAGTTCGGGGCGTTCGGATTCGAGGTAGCGAACGGCCTCGGACTTCACCATTCGCTTGAAGATCGGTGCGGGCAGCTCGCGGTCCTGGAGAAGGATCCACGCAGCGTCGCCCTCGGCTGCCACCTGCAGTCTCGCCGAGTCGGGGCACGCAGCGTTCTGCAGTGCAGCACCACGCACGTCGTGACAGGGATGGTCGGTAGCGATCCAGCCGACGAGGATGCCGTCGCGGCTTTCTCGTGCACAACGTACCGCCGCGCGATACTCGAGGGTCTCTTCCAGCCCATACGTGGCGGACGGCACCTTCGGAAGGGTATCGACGGTGAATCGGCCGAAGTTCCCGGCTGTCATCGACCGCTCTGTCATCTGCTCCGCGTCACGCAACGTGATGCCGAATCGCAACCGCAGTTCCTCGAGCGCATGGGACATGCCAACCTCGTCGACATTCTGCCCGATCGTGTTCAAAACGTGTCGCGCGTCCCACGTTGCAGAGCAGGTCATTTCGAGATAGCCCATCGTGTGTTCGGTGGACCAGGTTGCGATCACGGACACGAGGTTCCCCGGCGTGTAGCTCGCCATCAGTTCGAGTCCGTTGATCTCGGCTTCCATTCGCCCGGAAGGATCCGGGCCGCGAAAGCCGAGGTCGAGATACGTGGATGTCCACTCGGTCATGATTCCCCTCTTCATGCGGCGGAGCGCTCGGCAGAGAGATTCCACGATGTTGTCGGCGATCGCTCTCTGCGTGGATTCGGGCACGTCGGCTTCGTGGCTCCGTCGTACCGACACGGCGAGACGGTCTGCGATCTCGTTCAAGGGGTGGCCCGAGTGGCCTTTCACCCAGGAGATCCGCACTTCGCGACCGCGGAGGCGGTGCCGGATGTCCTCGACGATCGCAAGAACCTCACCGTCGCAGCGTGTGATGAGTTCGGGACGTTCCATTTCCAAGCACGCGATAGCCCGCTGGCTGTCGGTGAGAATGTGCAGTTTGCGATCCGGGAATCCGGTGATGGCCAGTGCGATGGCCAGCAACTCGCCGGCGAGAACCGACCGTGCCAGCTTTGGCCGTCGTCCTGGGCTCCGCTATCGACTTCAGTCAGCCAGATTCGTGGTGGGTGCTCGCCGCGATCCTCATCATTTTCGCAGTGCCGCTGGTACCCGCGCTGCTGTTGTGGGCGGCCCGACCGGATCGCAGCGTCTCAAGAACCTTCCTCGGATGGCCAGGACGACTGCTCTGGGAGGACGTCGCGTCGTCGATCGACATGCGCTGCGCTGAATTGGACGAACGGAGGAGCGAGCTTCTTGCCGCGGTGCGGGCATAGCTCGCCCCGACTGCGCAGGGACCGGCTGCTCGTGTCGGTGCAGCATTGACATTGGTCGGACGGAGGGTGCTCTACCTATCCCATGAGTTGGTTCCCGCTGGCGTCGGCCAACCTCTCGAGGTCGTTCTTGATCTCCACGAGGTCGTGATTCAGATTCGAAGTGGCGCCGCGACAGTCGAGCCCGGCGCATGTGGCGGGATCCTTGACCGATCTGCGCGAGCAATTCACCTTCCCAACGCAATCACCAGGAATGCCCGCGATTGGCAACCGACCCGCCGGGTGAGCCGCACGCCCCCCTCGTTCAGAGGTTGGGTGCCACCCGTGATGGCCGTCTGAACCGGATGAGATGCCTCCGGCGGCTGCAGCGGCGCTGAGAGTGGTGCAAACCTGCTGGCGCGGATTGCGGCATTGGGGCAGCTCACGGCTTCGCGCCATTTGCGACGGGCCGGAGGCGCGGGGGCAACGCGAACGGCACATCAGTTCGAAGGCACGTCGAGTGCGGTGAAGACGGCGTCACACTCGCGCGGATGAAAGGTACCGTGAAAGCGAGCGCCGGCAGCGGAAGGACTCGACATGGTTGCACCCACCCCCCACAGCGAACGGCTGCGAGCGATCCTGACCGCACATCGCGACGAGGTGCGACGGGTCTTCGCGAAGTACGGTGCATTCGATGTCAAATTGTTCGGGTCCGTCGCGCGAGGTGACGCAGGTGCCGAGAGCGACATCGACTTGATGGTCAGTATCGACGCTCCGGACTACGAGCAGGTTGTTTCGATGCTGGGACTGGCCGACGAACTGTCCGATCTGCTGGGGACCAAGGTGGACGTCGTTGCGCGTGGAGTAGCGAAGGGCGCGGTTTCCGATTCGGCGCGCACCGAGATGGTCGACGTGTGAGCAGGGCAGACCGCGACCGACTCGAGGATATTCTTGGCGCCATCGGGGCAGTGATGCGGTACTACCCAAAGCTGTCGGGCGACGACCGCGACATGGCGTACGACGCCATCGTGCGCCAACTCGAAGTCATCGGGGAGGCCGCCAATCGACTGGATCCGGAAACGAAGGCGGAGGCGCCGGAGATCGAATGGCACAAGATCTCCGGATTTCGAAACCTCGCGATCCACGAGTACTTCCGGGTGAATCAGTCGATTGTCGAAGGCATCGTCAGCAATTACTTGCCTCATCTGCGCGAGGCAGTCGAGCGAATCCGCGACAGACTTGACAATTGAATCTGCGGCGAGCCTGCTGCCACGTCCGCTCGTGCGGTCCCTCGCTGACAGGGGTTGTAGGCTTTATCCCGTCGCCCGTCGGATGTGTCGGCACTCCGGTCCGAAGGCGCATTGAACAGAGCCACGTGTGGCTCGCGAATCCGTGACCTCGTCTCGGCGACGACCTCGGGATCGGTGTTGCGTCCATGCGGCATGGGTCAGAGTGTGCAACACCGCGGGTCGCTTCGGCGTGCTGGCCGCGTCTGAGCCGCCGAGTTCACGAGCACGACGTGACGATCGAGATGATGATGAACCCGACAAAGACGATGAAGGCGATGAATTCAGCGACACCGTCCGGGGAAGCGTTCTTTTTTGATGGGCTCACGTGAGCATCGTCCTATCGCGTCTTGCGGGCTTGCGCCCGACGTTGCGCGATCCCGCGCAGGAGATTGTGCTTTTGGGTCTTCAGCCGCTCGATGCGGAGCGCTCGCTCGGGCGTGAGAGGTGTGGGCGACGACAGTTCTGCAGCAATGGTGTCGGTGAGCCTGACGACCTCGGCGGCCAGGCGAGCTTCGCGGGCCCCCGAAGTTTCCGCAGCCTTTCCGTTCTTCTTCGCCTTCGTCTGCTTCGATGTGGCCTTCCTGGGTGCCTTCCTCGCCGAATTCCCGGGCGTACTCTTGGATGGCTTCTTGATCGAGTTCAACGCCTTCTGAGCGCCCAGTGCGGCGCGCCGATGGTCGAGTTCTTCGGCCGACTCTGAGGCGTCCGAACCTCTCAGCGGACGAAGGGCGTGTCGGTCCAGGTAGTCCTTGGCTCTTTGAATCGTTTGATGAAGCGCGCGGCAGCGCGCACAGTACTCCGGCGTGTCTGTTCGTCCGGCCTTTACGCCGGCTCCACACCATCCGCATTTCGGTCCCACCTTGGGGCGCGGCTTCCCTCGAACGAACTCCGGGTTCGAACCGAGGACATCGCGTGCACCCCACGGCGGCGTGGTGTCGCGGGTCGGATTTCCTGTGTGAAGCCGTACGCGTGTCATCGCCCCACCCCTCCCTTTCCGCATGTGCGAGTGCGGTGCGTCCGAATCGTATCGGACGCACCGCTCTTCACTAGGTCAGCTTGACGCGGACGCCACCGGAGAACATCGAGTCGTGCAACTCCATCTCCGCCGGCTGTGCGCCTGCGGGCATGTCGTAAACCACCTTGATCGTGACGGTATTGCCGGGGTTGATCTCGTCCCAGATCGCCACATCGGAGTCGAGGTTCAATGCAGCCGACGTATCGGACGTGAACTTGCGTCCCTGCGCGTCGTACATCTCCTGGTTGTCGGGGCTGAGCCCCTTCGGCTCGCCCGAGGTGTTCAACACGCTCATCGTCACCACCACGAACTGACCCTGGGCCTGCTTCATGAGGTAGGGATTGTCGCCGATGCTCGTCAGACCAGTCTCGACGTCGGTGACGACGAACTCGAACTTTCCGTCGCGAACAGGCACGTTCATCCCGGGCAGGGCCTTGGGTGCCGGTGCGGCTGCAGTCTTCTCGGCCGGTGCGACGGGCGCGGCAGCGGCGATCTCACTGACCGGCGTCGCGACGGACGTCGGCACGGCGGAAGTGGCGGTCGTGTCGTCGTCACCTCCGCCTCCGCTCACTCCGATGATCGCGAAGACCGCAACTGCGGCGCCGACGACGAACGGCCACTTCTTCGACTTCTTCTTGGTCGGTGGGCCGGGAGGCGGCTGCCATCCCTGTGCCGGTGGGATCGGCTGCTGGGGGAATCCCCCGTGGGGCTGGGTCATGGCATTCTCTCCTTCTGAGAGGCAGTTGGTGGCGTCAGACGCCGGGTCAGGAACCGAAGATCGACGGCCCGGCCGCCGGCGGCGGCTGCATCACCCAGGTGCCGCAACGGCTCGACTTGAATGCCACGTCCCCGGGCATGATCTGGATGGTCTGGGGACCGCTGCCGAAGTCGTTGGCGATAATGTCGTCGAAATCGCCGCTGAGCCCGGACTGGCGCTCCCAGTAGCAGGAGCGGCTGCCGTTGGTGTGATAGATCCCGGGGTAGATATCGACGCCGACGCGGTACTGCCCGTCCCCGAACGAGGTGGCAGGCGCGGCAGTGGCGAGGCCGGCACCGAGGCCGGAGACGATCGCAGCGGTGGTTGCGACAACAGCAAGGGTGCGCTTCATGAGTTCTCCTGGGAATGTTTGAATTGGTTGACTGAGAGATGGAGGCGGCGGCAGTCAGTCGCCAAGTGAAAGAGAAAGACCCGATTCGGCCTCTTCCTCTGTGTAGGACAGCCCACCGCGGTGAGAGATCTCGACTTCGTAGAACGTGCTTCCGCGCGGCACGTCGGTGACGGTGAAGTCGAACATGCACGAGTCGGACAGCTTTGTGCTTCCCGTCAGGCTGCCCTTGGCGAGCAGTTTTCCGGACTCGTCGGAGACGGACACAGCGGCCGTGGGTGACATGTCGGAGTACCCGCCGTCGCCCTCACACTCGAAGCCCGTGAGGCTGGAATAGCTGATATCGCCGTTCACCGTCATGATTCCTGTGATGTCGAAGACGTCGGGCTCGCCGGCGGTATTCGCGATTGCGACGGACGCGCCCACCATTCCGGCGACGAGTGCGGCGGAACCTGCACCTGCCACGAACCCGGTCCAGAACCTCTTCTTCGGAGGGGTTGCCGGCGTCTGTTCCGCAGGGGCGGGACTCGGGAACAGCGGTATCTGGTCACTCTCGGTGGGGTGGGTCATGGCGATCTCCTGGCTCCTCGGGATGTTGGAACCAATCTTGACCATGCACCCTGCTCGGGCACAGCGGGTGGTCGATAAGGGGGGATATCAAGACTGGAAGAGAAGTATCGCTTCCGCGCGGATTACCTTCTGGCAATGACGTCGCAGACGGATCGATCCGATTGCTCGAGGGGTGCGGTCGGACGTCGAAGGCCGTCGCGCAACTGCCAGTAGGAGGAGACAGTGGGATGGAACAGCCGATGGGCGATCAAATGGAAGACATTCGCGTTACAGAGGGGCGAAGTCGGGGGTCGACCTCCCACCTCCTAAATTGTGATCGTGGAAAGGTACACGGCATGAGTGACACGCACCGCCTGTCCGAAGACGCCTGGGAGCACATGGCTCTCGACACTCTCGGCGAGCTCGCTTGGAAGCCGGTAAACGGCGCGGCGATCGCTCCCGGGACAGGCGAGCGCGCCTCCTGGGACGAGTTGCTGATCGTGCCGCGACTGCGGTCGGCGATCGCCAAGTTCAACCCCGACCTGCCGCCTCACGTGGTCGACGAGGCCGTGACGCACGTCGTCACCGCAGGATCTACCCACGCAATCGCCGAGAACGAGGTGATTCACGGGTACCTGACCGGAGGGCTCCGTAAGGTCAGCTATGTCGATGATTCGGGTGTCGAGGTAACGCCGACCATCCGCCTGCTGTCCGCCGACGCCGACGACAACGACTGGCTGGCCGTGAACCAGGTGACCGTCGTCCAGGGCGACTTCCGACGTCGCTTCGACATCGTGCTCTACCTCAACGGAATGCCGGTCAGCATCATCGAATTGAAACGAGCGGGCAGGGAGCACGCCGGGCTCGTCGAGGCGCATGCGCAGCTCGAAACCTATGTGCGCGAGTTCCCCCTCGCTTTCCGGTTCGCCGTCTTCAGTCTCGTTTCCGATGGAATCACTGCCCGCTACGGAACACCGTTCACTGCGTTCAACCACTTCGCGCCGTGGAACGTGGACGACGACGGAAAACCGGTCGAGCGCGAGGATCTCTCACCCGACTCGACGCCACTCGACGTCGCGCTGCACGGTTTGTACACGCAGGGGCGTTTTTTGGCGCTGCTGCGCGGCTTCACCGCGTTCGACAAGGGCGAAGGCGGTCTGGTCAAACGAATCGCGAAGCCGCACCAGTACTTCGCGGTCGCGAAGGCGATCGGATCGACCGTCCACGCGGTCGAGAGCAACGGCAAGGCCGGCGTCGTCTGGCACACTCAGGGTTCGGGCAAGTCCATGGAAATGGAGCTGTACGCCAATCAGGTGATCCGGCACCCCCGACTGGCGAACCCGACCATCGTCGTCATCACCGACCGAAACGAACTCGACGGCCAGCTGTACGAGACGTTCGCGCGATCGCAGCTGTTGCCCGAGCAGCCGCAGCAGATCCGGAAACGTGAAGAACTCCGGCAGGAGTTGTCCGGACGAACCACCGGCGGGATCTACTTCACCACACTCCAGAAGTTCGGAAAGACCAAGGAGGAAAAGGACGCCGGCGAGAGCCACCCACTGCTGTCGTCGCGCAGGAACATCGTGGTAGTGGTCGATGAGGCACACCGCAGCCACTACGACAACCTCGACGGCTATGCCCGACACCTCCGGGACGCACTCCCGCACGCAACGCTTATCGCGTTCACCGGAACGCCGATCTCCTTCGAAGAACGAGATACCCGTGCGGTGTTCGGCGACTACATCGACATCTACGACCTCACGCGCGCTGTGGCCGACGGAGCCACCGTTCCGGTCTACTTCGAGAGCCGGCTCGTCAAGGTGTCGTTCACCGACGGGCTGACCGAGGAACAACTCGACGCTGCTGCCGACGCCGCCACCGAGGGCCTCGATGACACCGACCGTGATCGCATCGAGAAAAGCGTCGCCGTCGTCAACGCCGTCTACGGGGCGCCCGCCCGAGTGCGGAAGCTCGCTGCGGACATCGTCGAGCACTGGGAGACTCGACGGAAAGCCATGAGCGGTTTCATCGCCTCCGACGACAACCCGACCGCACCCGGCAAAGCGATGATCGTCGGTGCAACCCGCGAGATCTGCGCCAACCTCTACAGCGAGATCGTGAAGCTCCGTCCCGAGTGGCATTCCGACGACCTCGCGACCGGCCGAATCAAAGTGGTCTACTCAGGTAACGCGACCGATACTGCACCGATCAGTGCACACGTACGGCGGGACTCCGCCAACGCCACGATCAAGAAGCGGCTCAAGGATGTCGACGACGAACTCGAGATCGTCATCGTCAAGGACATGATGCTCACCGGGTACGACTCTCCTCCGCTGCACACCATGTACCTGGACCGCCCGCTCAGGGGTGCCCTCCTGATGCAGGCGCTTGCTCGCGTCAACCGAACCTTCCGGGGAAAAGAAGACGGATTACTGGTCGCGTACGCTCCGATCGCGGATAATCTCGCGGCTGCTCTCGCCGAGTACACGGAGTCGGATCAGAAATCGAAGCCGCTGGGTCGCGACATCGATGCGGCAATCGACACCGCCAAAGACCTGATCACCGTGATCGAGAATCTGCTGCACGGTTTCGACTGGCGCGCGAAGTTGGCGGTGAAGGGACCCAGGGCCTACTTCGACGCCGCCAACGCGACGGTCAACCACCTGCGCGACCCTCGCAATCCCGAGAACCAAGTAGGAGAGGGGGAGGAAACTCTCGCGGCTCGGTTCCGCAAGTTCTCGTCCCAGCTGTCCCGTGTGTGGGCAATCTGCGGCAATCGTGAGGAACTGCGGGAGCAGGCACCCACCGCCGCCTTCTTCGAAGAAGTGCGCGTGTACATGGCCAAATGGGATGCCGAGGCGCGCCACGCCCGCGGCGAGGCGGTACCGGAGGACGTCCGGCGGGCACTGCGCCAGCTGATGGCTGCCTCCGTCGAATCCGGTGAGGTTCTGGACATCTACGACGCCGCCGGCATGCCGAAGCCGCAGCTTGCCGACATCAACGTGGATTTCATCAACAAGACCAAGCAGGCGAAGAACCCGAACCTTGCGATCGAGGCCTTGAGGCGCCTCATCGACGAGGAGTCGCGCAAGGCGGCCAAACACAACGTCGTCCGCCAGCGTGCGTTCTCCGAGAAGTTGCAGGATCTTATGGTGAAGTACACCAACAGCCAGCTCACTTCCGCCGAAGTGATCGCGGCGCTGGTCGAGGTCGCGAAGGAAGTGGTGGCGGAATCGGACCGAGGGAAGAAGTTCACGCCCCCTCTGGACGAGAACGAACTCGCGTTCTACGACGCGGTCGCCCAGAACGAGTCCGCGGTCGAAGAACAGGGCGCGGGCAAGCTCGCCGACATCGCCCGCGATTTGGTCGCGGTAATGCGCCGCGACGTCCGGACCGACTGGACTCTGCGCGAGGATGTCAAGGCCAAGCTGCGTTCACAAATCAAGCGTCTTCTCATCAAGCACAAGTATCCGCCGGACAAGCAGCCCGAGGCGATCAAGCTGGTCCTCGAGCAGATGGAAGTTCTCGCTCCGACGATCGCAGCGTAGGAAGGGCACCCGTGAGTACTTGTTAACGTGCGGCGGTTAACAAGTACTCACGGGTGGCGGAGCCGCAACAAACGGGGCGAAGAGCCGGGCGGTGTTCGCCGACGCCGCCGCGGTGTCGGCGGGTGGGTTGGCGATGAAGCTCAGGGCGAGCCGGACGATGGCGTGCGCGATGACGTCCGCGTCGTCCGGGGAGGAGTTCACCCACGACCGTTGCAGCGTTTGTGCGAGCCGTTCGGCCGCGGGTCGGATGATGATGTTGCTGTCCGTCGTGATCAGGCGCAGCAGATCTTCGGGTGCCTTCCCCTGGTGCAGAGACATCACCAGGGGATCGGCTCCGCTGAGTTCGAAGAACGTCGCATACCCGTGCCGCAGCGCCGTTGTCGCGTCGCCGGGGTTCTCGTACAGAGCGGATTCGATGACGGTGACGAGGCTGTCGGTCAGCCGAAGTGCGTAGCCCTCCGCCAGGCCGCGCCGCGATCGGAACTCTTTGTAGATCGTCTGCCTGCTCAGCCCCGCGGCGACCGCGACGTCGGTCATGGTGATTGTCGGCCAGGGACGTTCAGTCAGCAGTTCCCGAAGCGCATCGAGGGTGGTCTCCCGCATCAGCGACGTCGCGGCCAGCCGGTATCGACTCTGTCGCTCGGTGCGGTCGTCTGCGGACATGACCTCGATGCTAGCGGGCGACCGGAACCCGACCTTCCCGCTCGCCGGTGAGCACGTCGGTCAGAGCAACCGACTCGTCCGCCAGCGCGGCGCGGTCGACTGTGTCGCCCCGGGCGATCATCGTGCGCACGGTTCGGAGGTCTTTCGGGCGGCCCACGGCGATGACCCCGACCGGCGTGCTCCCACGGACCGCGACCGCTGTGAAATCGCGATCGTCGATCGAACCGCGGATCACGTAGTCGTCGTCGAAACGGGTCGCGCCGGCGAACTGCACGGTGTGGCCGTACTGCGTGGACCACCCCCACGGAACGTCGGTGAACGGCGCGGGCTTTCCGAGGATGGAGTGCGCGGCGGCAATCCCCTGCGCCTGAGCGCCGTTCCAATGTTCGGAACGGTAACGCTCCGAGTCACGCACACCGGGGATGTCGGCCGCGTCGCCGGCCGCGTAGACGCCGTCGGCCGACGTGCGAAACTGCCCATCGACGGTGATGCCGTTGTGGACGCGCAGTCCCGCCGCGACCGCGAGCGTCACCTCGGGGACGGTGCCGACCGACACGAGGACGGTGCCGGCACTCCAGCTGCGACCGTCGTCCGCGGTGGCGCGGGCGGAGCCGTCGTCGCTCACGTCGAGCGACGACAGTGCGACATCCGTACACACGTCCACGCCGTTCTCGGAGTGCAGCGACGCGATCATCGTCGAGATTTCTGGGGGCACAATTCGACTGAGGAGCGACCGGTCTCGTTCGAGGACGGTGACCTCCGCGCCGAGCGACCGCGCCGTGGCCGCGACCTCACATCCGATGAGACCCCCGCCGATCACGAGCAGGGAACTGGTGCACCGAATCGATTCGCGGAGGGAATCGGCATCGGCCATCGACCGCAGAGTGAACACGTGCGCACCGGAGACACCCTCGAGTTTCCGGGCCCGGCCACCGGTCGCGAGCAGCAGAGCACTGAATGACAGTGTTACTCCGGACGAGAGCGTCAGCAACTTCCGCCGGGTGTCGAGTTCGACTGCCGTTGCACCGGTGATTAATTCGATATCTCTTTCCTTCCAGAAAGAGCCCGGCTTGAGTGCGGTCTTCTCCGCCGCCGTGGCACCCGACAGGAAGTCTTTCGACACCGTCGGACGCCGATAGGGCGGCGCGGGTTCGTCTCCGATCATGACGACGCGTCCGCTGAAGCCTTCCGACCGGAGCGTCTGCGCGGCGCTCGCCCCCGCGATACCGGACCCGACGATGACCACCGTCGACAGTTCCGTGGAGTGATTCGACATTGCGCTCACGCCCGGCTGACCTCGACCATGTCGAAGTCCGCCTTGGCGGCCCCGCAGTCGGGGCACGACCAGTCCTCGGGAATGTCGTCCCACCTGGTGCCGGGCTCGATGCCGTCCTCCGGCCAGCCCTCGGCCTCGTCGTACTCGAATCCGCATTGGACGCAGCGGTAAAGCTTGAAATCGGTGCTCATGTCACGCCACCCTCGGGTCGAAATCGATCTTCTCGCGGACCCCGCAGTCGGGGCAGCACCAGTCGTCGGGCACGTCGGCCCACGCGGTGCCGGCGGGGAATCCCTCACGCGGTGCGCCGGACGCCTCGTCGTAGACGTAGTCGCAGACCGGGCATTGGTAGGCGGCCATCACCGAACTCCGCCGCTGTACTTGGCCAGCACCTTCTCGCGCTTGCCGGGTTGGATGTTCACACGGGTGATGTCGCCGTCGTAGTGGTCGAGCACGCGGTGATCCATCACCTTGCGCCAGAGCGGCGGGAAGTACGCGAGCGTGATCATGCTGGCGTAGCCACTCGGCAGGTTGGGGGCGCCGTCCATGCTCCGGAGCGTCTGGTAGCGCCTGGTCGGGTTCGCGTGATGGTCGCTGTGGCGCTGCAGGTGGTACAGGAAGATGTTGGTGACGATGTGGTCGGAGTTCCAGCTGTGTGCGGGAGCGCAGCGCTCGTAGCGGCCGCTGGCGGTCTTCTGACGCATCAAGCCGTAGTGCTCGAGGTAGTTGACCGTCTCGAGGAGAGAAAATCCGTAGACGGCCTGAATGATCAGGAACGGGATGACGACCGGACCGAATATGGCGATGAGCGCACCGAACAGCACCACCGACATGAGCCAGGCATTGAGCACGTCGTTGTGAATGCTCCACGTGCTCTTGCCGAGTCGCTGCATCCGCGTCTTCTCGAGCTCCCAGGACGACTTCAGGCTTCCCCAGACACTGCGGGGCAGGAACGTCCAGAAGCTTTCTCCGAAGCGTGAACTCGCCGGGTCCTCCGGCGTGGCGACCCGAACGTGGTGGCCCCGGTTGTGCTCGATGTAGAAGTGGCCGTAGAACGTCTGCGCGAGAGTGATCTTGGCCAGCCACCGTTCGAGCTCGGTTTTCTTGTGACCCATCTCGTGTGCGGTGTTGATGCCGATGCCGCCCATGACGGCGACGCTGAACGCGACGCCGATCTTCGACACCAGTCCGAGGCCGCCGCCGATGCCGAGCCAGGAGAGGTTGTCTGCCGACCAGAGGTAGCACGCGAAGACGAGGCTCGCCAGCTGGAACGGGATGAACACGAACGTGCAGTACCGGTAGTACCTGTCGTTCTCGAGCTGTTCCATCACTTCCTCGGGAGGGTTTTGGCCGTCGGGCCCGAAGAACCGGTCGAGGAGGGGGAGCAGTCCGAACAACAGCAGTGCGCCGATCCACCACCACACCGGTGCTGCCGCCGACCATCCCAGTTGGTTGAAGGCCCACACGAGCCCCGCAGCGAGGAACAGTGAGGTCGGGGGAATCAATCCCATCAACCACAGGTAGCGCTTGCGGTCACGCCACGCTTCCGGTGGTGCCTCTCCTGCCATCCTGCTGATATTCGACGTCGTCACGATGCGAACCTCCTCGTCCAGTAGCCGTGCCGGTATGAACCAGCTCACTCTCATTTGGACAGTACACGGACTTGGATCCAGCGTCTAGACAAAACCATGGATTTGTAAATCTGGCGAGGTGCAGTTCTAACGCGGGGGTCTCCGCTGCCGATAGAGAGGTCGACACCGTTGCACCGTGCTGAGGAGGCCCTCGATGTTCCGTGACCCCGGACTTCCCGACTGGCTCGAATTCGTCCTGGGCCTGCTCGGGTACCGCTGGTAGCTCCGCCCGTGAGTACTTGTCAACCACCGGTGGTTGATAAGTACTCACGGGCGAAGCATTTCACCGCCTTCCGCGGTCCCACACGCGCTGCGTCTGCTCGGCGATGTCAGAGTGGTGGGTCTGCTGGAAGTTGCGTCCACCGCGGGCGAAGGTGTGCACGGTCGCGGGCGGTACGTCGAGCTCGGCGACGGGTGCGTCGAGCCACTCGCAGTCTCGGAGGTGTACCAGATCCACAGCCGCGGCCTCCGGACTCGAGTCGTAGCGCCACGGACCGTCGATCCGGCCGAGGAGGTAGAGCCCGTCGGCGTCACGCGACCAGACGAACGATCCGTCCAGCACCTGCGTGAAGCGTTCGAGCCGGCGTGCGGCCGGATCACCGTAGGTGCGCTCGGTCGCGTCGAGCGCCTCACTCAGATCGACGGGAGGTGAGGCCAGCAACCCGCCGATTCCACACACGTTCATGGCGAGCGCGCGCTGCACCGCGAGCCCTGGGTCCACGTCGTCGCGACGGGAACGCATCGGTGCGCGGTAGACGTCGGTGGGTGTCATACGTATGGATTCTCCCTGACGCCGAACCGCGACAGCACTCTTCGGCAATCGTCCACCCGGGTAAACTAGAACCTGTTACATTCGCGGGAGGGGTGCTACTTCTGGAACTCGGAGAGAACTCATGACATACCGCGTCGTCGAATGGTCCACCGGTACGGTCGGGCGTCACGCCATCGCAGGGATCGACGCCCGCGACGACCTCGAACTGGTCGGCGTGTGGGTGTCCAACCCGGAGAAGGTCGGGAAGGACGCCGGGGAGCTGGCCGGTCTCGGAAGAGAACTCGGCGTGGCGGCGACCGACGACAAGGCGGCGCTTCTCGCTCTGAAGCCGGACTGCATCGTGCACACCGCGATGACGGACGACCGCATCTTCGACGCCATCGAGGAGCTGATCTCGTTCCTCGAGGCCGGCATCAACGTCGTGTCCTCCGGACCCGTTCTGTTGCAGTACCCGATCGGTGTGGTCCCGGACGAACTCGTCGACCGCATCCACCGCGCCGGCGAGCAGGGAGACGCGAGCCTCCACGTGAACGGTATCGACCCCGGGTTCGCGAACGATGTTCTCCCGCTGGCCATGACGAGCCTGTCGCAGCGGATCGACGAGGTGCGCTGCGCCGAGATCGCCGACTACTCAACTTATTACCAGCCGGTGGTGATGAGTGAGATCTTCGGTTTCGGCAAACCTGTCGAGGAGACGCCGATGCTGTTCCAGCCGGGCGTGCTGTCGCTTGCGTGGGGGAGTGTCGTCCGCCAGATCGCCGTGGGACTGGACCTCACGCTCGACGGGCCGCTGCTGGAGAAGTTCGAACGCATCCCCGCCGAGAAGGATCTGGACATTCTGTCGTGCCACATCGCGAAGGGAACGGTGGCGGCAGTGCGGTTCGAAGTCGTCGGCACGGTCGACGGGGTGCCGCGCGTGGTCCTCGAGCACGTCACTCGCACCCACCCCGAACAGAAACCGGACTGGCCGAAACCCACCCGCGGCGACGGGTGCTACCGCATCGACATCATGGGCGAGCCGATGATGACCGTCGAGTTCAACCACCACGGCGAAAACGGCGACCACAACGTGTCGGGGATGATCGTCACCGCGATGCGGCTGGTGAATTCGGTGCACGCGGTGGTCGAGGCGAAGCCCGGGCTGGTGACCGCACTCGACCTGCCTCTCGTCACCGGCCGCGGATTATGCGCTTCGCGCTTGTGAGTACTTGTTAACCGCCCGTGGTTAATAAGTACTCACAGGCCGAAGGCACTGAGCGCATTTCGGAGACCGTCGGGGCGCTCCGCGAGGGGAACGGGTTCGACGAGTGCGAACGCGCAGCCCACCTTGCGTGCGGCGCCGTCGGCTTCCTCGCTGTCGCCGATCATGAGAGTGCGTTCGGGCTCGGAGCCGAGTGCGGTAAGGGCGTGCTCGAAGATCTTCGGGTCCGGTTTGATCGCACCCACCTCGAACGACAGCACGAACGCGTCGACGAGATGCTCGACTCCCAGATCCGCGAACGCGGGCCGGATGTCGAACGCGATGTTGCTCAGCACCGCGATCTTGATTCCACGGTCCTTCAGTGACGCAAGCACTTCCGCGGTGTCGGGATATGCGCTCCAGCACCCCGGGTCGATCACCCGCTCGTACAGCCCGACCGCCTGGTCCTCGTGCGCGACCCCGGACTTGCGCAAGACGTCGAGGTACGCCTGCCGGTGGAACCGAGGGTCGAGGTCGCGGTTGGTCCACGCGTGGTGCTCGGCCGCGTCCATCTCGACGGTCTGACCGACCGGCGCCGTCATGCGCCGCATCAATTCGGCCTGCTGGTGGAGCTCGAACGGTTCACCGTCGTGGTCGGTGAGGTCGGCCATCCAGCTGTCGTCCTCCTCCAGCCGGAACAGCGTGCCGGAGAAGTCGAAGATCACTGCGTCGAAGTCGGTGAGATCGGAAGCCACGTTTTCCAGGCTAACGCGCGGTGCGCTCGACTTCAGGGTGAAGCCGGACGGGGTCAGTCGACTTCGAGTTCACCCATCAGCGACCACTCGGTGCCGTCGATCGTGGTGTTGATGATCCGCGGTGTCTGTGCGAGGGCGGGTTTCAACTCGCGCATGGCGGCTTGGAAATGCTCGCTCTGCACGTGGGCGACGGCGGCGTCGTCGTCACGGAATGCCTCGACGAGGACGTACAAGTTCGGATCCTCCACCGCCCGCGACCAGTAGAACCACAGGTTGCCCGGTTCGTTCCGGGTCGCGTCGGTGAACGGCTGCACCAGGTCGAGCCAGCCGTCCGCGTGGTCCGGTTTCACGGTGAAGTTGACGACGATGAAAATCACGGCTGCCTCACTTCTCGAGTCGACGATTCGAATCCTACGCGCGCGATTCGTTCGGATCCCCGACCGAGCGGCGTAGCCGGGTGAGGATGCGGGTGAAACTGTCGGGGTCGTCCAGGGCACGCGCGAGGACGAGCGCGCCCTGGATTCCCGCGACGACCTCCTCGGCGAGCGGCCGCGACTGCCTGCCGTGGCCGGCGTCGGCGAGGGCGCCGGCGAGCGAATCGACCCAGTCGGTGAAGTAGGCACGGACCCGGTCGGCGAAGCGGTCACGTTCGAGGCCGAGCGCGAACGCGCCGAACAGGCAGATTCGGCGTCCCGGCCGGAAGTACGTTTCGACCTCGTCGAACATCCGCTCCAGACGGGCGGCGGCGGGCTCGGACCCGCGCAGCGGCAGGTGCACGGCGGTCTGGAACCAGGCGTCGACCTCGTCGAGGACGGCCTCGGCCATCTCGTCCTTGCCGCGGGGGAAGAAGTTGTACAGGCTGCCTTTGCCGAGTCCGGTGTGCTCGGTGATGACGGCCAGGCTCGCGCCGTCGAACCCGTGGGATCGGAACACCTCCGCCAGCACGGGGACGACGTCGCCGCGCTCGGCTACTGCTCGGGGCATGACTACTCCTCGTGTGCCGGTCAGAGGCCGAGATCGCTCAGCCCGGGATGATCCGACGGTCGCACGCCGGACATGTCCCAGAAGAACTTGCGGTCGGATTCGTCGATCGGCACGTCGTTGATGCTGGCGTGACGCCACCGCATCAGACCGTTGTCGTCGAACTGCCAGTTCTCGTTGCCGTACGCGCGGAACCACTGCCCGTCGGTGTCGTGGAACTCGTACGCGAACCGGACCGCGATCCGATTCCCGTCGTGCGCCCACAGTTCCTTGATCAGACGGTATTCCAGTTCGCGGTCCCACTTCCCGGCGAGGAAGTCGACGATCTCGCGGCGCCCCTGCAGAAAGGTGGACCGATTGCGCCACCGACTGTCCTCGGTGTAAGCCTGCGCGACCTTCTCGGGATCACGGGAATTCCAGCCGTCCTCGGCGGCGCGAACCTTCGCGATCGCGGTGTCGAGCGTGAACGGGGGTACGGGTGGGCGAACGGACATGGTGAGCGCTCCTCCGGGAGGTGTTGTACCTATCAGTACAGACTGTACCAATTGGTACAGTCTGTACTGTCCAGGGTTGCGGCGGACACGCGGCACGGGCGAAGCCCCCGCCGTGACGGCGAGGGCATCGGCCGAGCGTGAAACCTAGTGCGTTTCGGCGAGTTCCGCGCCGATACCGGTCTCTGCGCGCACCAGCATCTCGGCGAACTTCTCGTCTCGATCCGCCGAACGTCCGTGAAGGCGTTCGCCGGCGAGGGAGCCGATCACGGCGGCGGCCAGCCCGAGCGGCATCGTGATGATCACCGGCAACTGAATGGTCAGCGGCGCCGGACCACTCCCGAGCCAGAGCGCCTCCGTGAACATCAGACTGACCACGGTGGATCCTAATCCCACCGAGATGCCCCACACGGCGCCTGTGCTGTTGAACCGCCGCCAGTTGAGGCTGAGCAGCAGGCTGGGCAGGTGCGCACTGCCTGCGACCATGAAGGCCATACCCATGAAGTAGGTGATGTTGGTGGTGTCGCCGATCGCCATCGTCAGTCCGATCGCGACGACGCTGAACGCGACCGCCGCATACCGGGCGATCTTCGCCTCGCGGGCATCCGCAGTCTCCGTGCCGGCGTCGGCGGATTTCCGGCGGGTGAGGGTGGGCCACACGTCGTGGGCGAACGTTCCCGCAGCCGAGATCACGACGCCCGCGACGACCGCGACGATACTCGCGAATGCGACGGCTGCCACCATGGCCAGCGCGATCGAACCACCGATGGTGCCGACGCCTCCGCCGAGTTCCGTGACCAGCGTGGGTGCCGCGAGATTGCCGCCGGCGCCGACGCGATCCGCCCCGTCGGGACCGAGAAGCGCGGCGGTGCCGAAGCCCATGACGATGACGATCAGGTAGAAGATGCTGCACAGCGCGACGGTCCAGCCCAGTGACTTCCGGGCCGTCGCGGCCTCGGGGACGGTGAAGAAGCGAATCAGGATGTGCGCCATACCGGCCGTGCCGAGCGCGAACGCCAGGGAGTACGAGATCAGGTTGATCGCACCGGTCTGCCCGAAGATCAGGCCCGGCGAGAGGATGGCATCTCCGGCCGCGGCGTTCGAGGTTGCCGCCCCGAGCATGCCGGGGACGCTGAAGCCGAACTTCGCGAGGATCCCGAGGCACACCACGATCGCCAGGATCGACAGAATGGACGACTTGATCACTTGAACCCACGTGGTCGCCAGCATTCCGCCGACGAAGACGTAGATGCCCATGAGTGATCCGGCGACCACGACGGACAGGCCGAACGGGATCCCCGAGACGGACTCGAGCAGTACGCCGGCCGCCACGAGTTGGGCGAGCAGCACGAACGTGCCGGTGACGATGGTGCTGAGTGCAACCACCACCCGGACGCGACGTGCGCCGGTCCGGAACACCAGAACATCGGCGAGCGTGAACTTTCCGACGTTCCGCATCTTCTCGGCGAGGAGGAAGAGGACGGGGAGGAAGGAGACCACCGACGTGCACAGAATGACGGCGCCGTCGACGCCCTTGTAGAAGATCAAGCCCGTGGTGCCCAGGAAACTGCCCGCGGAGATGAATTCACCGGCGATCGCGAAACCGTTCTGCCAGCCGGTGATCGAGCGTCCCGCAGCGAAGAATCCGGTGGCGCTACGGCTTCGGCGCGATGCGGCGAACGTCACCCACAGCGTGAGCGAGATGACGGCGGCACAGATGCCGATGGCGAGGAAATCGGCGTCGCCGGTCATGAGGCACGCTCCTGATCACGTTGCGCGATGGCCCGGACGGCGGCATCGGCGGCGGGTTGGATGAAGGTACGGGAGAGGCGGAAGTACGCGTACACGAGCACCCAGGTGCCGGCGAACTGGGAGAACACCACCCACAGCGACAGTGGAATGCCGAATGCCGTGTTGTCGCCGAGGAGTTCGGGGAAGAAGGCGAATCCGACGAGAAACCCCGAGAACAGTGCGATCGCGATCAGGCCGAGTCCGGTGGTGACGGCCCGGCGTCGTCGCCGCAGTTCGACGAACTCCGGCAACGCGAGGATCGGTGACCAGACGGCTGCGCTCGCCGCGGTGGCGGGGGACTCGGTGGTCACGCGTTCACCGCCGCACGTCGCGCCGAGTCGAGCGCGAACTGGTTCTCGTCCCAGCCCTCCGTGAGCGGACCGAAGTAGTGGAAGCGCACCTGCTTGACGCGGTACAGCCAGCGGCCGTCGACCTTGACGGCCTCGTCCGTGTAGCGGCCGGCGGCGATCGAGGCGTTGCCGTCGGATACGCAGGGCTGCCAGAGGAACGAGCGGACGGTGGCGCGATCGCCGTCGAGGTCGATCTCCAGGTTGGTGATGAAGTGCCAGAACGCGGTGAGCCCGCCGGGTGCGAGGCCGGCGAAGAACGCCCGCATCTCGCTCTTGCCCTTCGGGTTGGACAGCCCGTCGAATTCGCCGTCGTCGGTGAACAGATCCATCAGGGCGTCCCAGTTGCCGTCGTCGAGATGGCGGCAGTACTGCGCGTCGAGGTACCGGATGGCCTCCAGGTCTTCGAGGCGGCGGATTCGTTCTTCGAGGGTGCTCAAGGTGGCATACCTCCACGGTGTGAGGAGCGGAATGCGCGAACCGGTAATTAACAATCGTTCACGTGATCTGGACCATAACGGACGCGCTACCATCGGTCAACACCGTGCGCCGCTCACCCTGTCCGCCGTGCGTGATGCGTGGTGAGCTGCATTTTCTTCAGGGTGTATTGCCCGCGCCTCGGGTGGCACCTACCCTCCGAGGGATGAACACTCGGTCAAGCGGTGCAGTGATTCCCTCCGTCCGGCAGCGGATCCTGGACGCGGCGCTGGAGGAGTTCTATACCGCCGGCTTTCACGCGGCGACCATGCGCACCATCGCCAAACGTGCTGGCTGCAGCGCCGCCAACGTGTACAACCATTTCGAGAACAAGGACGAGCTCCTGGTCGAGATTCTGCGGTCGGCCAGTGACGAGCAGTTCACCGCCACCCGGACCGCCCTGCGGAGGGCAGGGTCCGCACCGGCGGAGCAGTGGACGGCTGCGGTGGTCGCGCATTCGCTGTACACCGCCCGCAACCAGCAAGCCTGCCTGGTGGCGAACACCGAATTGCGGTACCTCGACGAGGTGGACCGCAAACGGGTCGTGGGCTCGCGCGACGCGCAGGAGCATTTGTTCGTCACCATCGCGGAGGCGGGTGTGGCCGGCGGCGACTTCGACGTCCCCCACGTTCACCAGGCGGTGACCGCGGTGCTCACCATGTGCGCGGGAATCGCGCTCTGGTACCGCCCGGACGGACCGTTGTCCGCGCAGGCGGTCGCGGACTCGTACGGCGTCTATGCGCTCAACCTGGTCGGATACCGTCCCGCCTGAATCGGGGAGATTCGGCATTGACGGTGCGTTCCCGTCCGTGCTGTACTGGGTGAACAAGCGTTAATGTGATCCGAGTGTGGAACCGCGAGTTCTCCCGAGTCACGCGCCCCGTAGTTCGAGTGGATGAGGAGTGTCCATGACTCACCGGCCGTCACAGCCGCGTACCGACTCACCGCGGTATCTGACCGAGGACCGGGTGGCGATCCGCGACCTGGCTCGCGATTTCGCGATGAAGCAGGTGCTCCCGGTCGCGAACGAACTCGACCCGGTGCAGGGCACCATCCCCGACACGTTGAAGAAGGCGATGGCCGAGGTCGGGTTCTTCGGGATCATGATCCCCGAGGAACATGGCGGCCTCGGTCTCGGAGTGTTCGAGTACTGCCTGGTCGCGGAGGAGTTGTCCCGCGCGTGGATGAGCGTGTCGGGGCTGTTGGCCCGCGGTAACGGGATGGGCGGCGGATTCACCCCGGAGCAGGAGGCGGCGTTGCTGCCGAAGGTCGCCCGCGGCGAGTACCTCGGCGCGTACGCACTGTCGGAGGCCGAGGCCGGATCAGATGTGGCGAACATTTCTTGCCGCGCGACCCGCGACGGCGACGACTGGGTGATCAGCGGTACCAAGATGTGGTGCACGTACGCCGACGAGGCCGACTACCTGGTGCTGTTCGCGCGCACCGATCCGAACAAAGATCCGGCGAAACCGCACCGCGGGATCAGCGCGTTCCTGATCGAGAAGCAGCGCGGCGGGTTCCCCGAAGGGATCAGCGGGACGAAGATCCGCAAGATCGGATATTTCGGGTGGAGCACGTGGGAGCTCTCGTTCGACAATTTCCGGGTTCCCGCCACGGCCATGCTCGGTGAGGAGGGCAAGGGCTTCTACCTGGCGGTGTCCGGTCTCGAGGTGGGGCGGGCGCATACCGCGGCCCGCGCGATCGGTCTGGCGCGGGGCGCGTTGGAGGATTCGATCGCGTATCTGCACACCCGCAGGCAGTTCGGGCACGAGTTGGCCGATTTTCAGCACCTGCGGTTCAAGGTCGCGACGATGGCCGCCGACATCGAGGCCGCCCGGCAATTGATGTACTCGGTGGCCACCGATATCGACACCGGCCGGCGGTGTTCGCTGGAGGCGTCGATGTGCAAATTGGTGGCGACGGAGATGGCCGAGCGGGTCACGAGTGAGGCGGTGCAGATTCACGGCGGCGCCGGGTACACCACCGACTTCCAGGTCGAACGGCATTGGCGCGATGCGCGGTTGACGAAGATCTTCGAGGGCACCAGCGAGATCCAGATGCGGATCATCTCCGACGAACTCCTGGGAAGGGCGGGCGAATGAGCACACTCACCACGAGCATCGCCGTCGGCGATCGCACTGTGAGCGACGCCCGGCGAGTCTCCGAACTCGGACTGTCATGGCCGGAGGCGTCGTTGACGGGAATCGTCGTGGCGGGAGTACTCGCTCCGGCGACGACGTCCGGTGCCACACGCACCGGACTGCAATGGAATTCGCAGTACGCGGTGGCGGGCGACGACGTCGTCCACGTCGAGTCCGTCGTCACGCGCGTCGAACAGTCCGAGACCGGAGCCGAGTTCGATCGCCACGTGCGGCTCGTCGACGAGGCCGGGTCGATTCGCGAGGAGGGAATCGAGACGTGGCGTTCGCCCGAACCGTCCGAGGTGCGATTCGATCCCGGTGTCGACTTCTGCACACCGGCCTGGGGAGAGCGTCTCCGCGAATCTCTCTCCACCGATCCAGCCTTCGCGTCCTCACTGTCGACGTGGGACGGCACCGTGGGTCTGCGTTGCACCGACTCCTCGGGCCGGGCCCGCGAACTGCAGCTGCGGATCTACCGCGGAACGATCATCGACGTCGCCCGCCGCGTCCCGGGTGGGGCCACGTTCACGCTCATTGCCCCGGCTGTCACCTGGGTCGACCTCGTGTTCGCCGAACGGAACGATTTCATGCGCCGCGCCATCAGTGGTGAATTCTCCTCCAGCGGTAACGGGTACGAGTACCTGCGCCTGACCAAACCACTCGACATCATCATCGCCCACGCCCGCAGCGCCGCACGTGAGTGGCAAAGCGTGTCGGGGCACTCTTTGCCACTCACGTGCGGAAGGGAGGCCCGGCCATGATCGAGGCCCGATACCTGGAGATCGACGGAGCGCTCGGCTTCGTCGAGATCATCACCCCCGACAATCAGCCGGACACCGAGGCGCCCATAGTTCTGTGCCTGCACACCGCAGGCCAGAGCGGAGTCCAGTGGCGGCGCGTCGCGTCCGAACTGGCAGGCCGGGGCTACCGGGTGATCGTCCCCGACCTTCCGGGGCACGGACGTTCCGAGCCCGCGGTCGACGGTCCCGTCACCAGCATCGTCACGTTCGGAGACTGGCTCGGGAAGGTCCTCGATGCGCTCGCCGTCGAACGGCCCTTCGTCGTCGGGTGTTCCATCGGTGGCAAGCTGACACTCGAGCTCGCCACGCGGTCGTCGAGGCCGCTGGCCGGAGCGATTGCGATGGCAGCGGAGGCCGGTCCCGGCCGCGTCAACGTGGGTGGGCTGCGCCGCGAACTCGAGGATGTCGCCGGGCCCAGCCGCGCCGACCGCACGTACCTGGGCACGCTCGCCTCCGTCGGACATACCGTGCCCGAGGCGAAGGCGGACCTGATCGCCACGATGCACAAGCGTGAGGACCCGGAGATCTCGTCCTCCGACCTGATCGGCTGGGGCACGCACGACGTGCGCGACCGGATCGCCGAGATCACCTGTCCTCTCAGGCTCGTCGCCGGAGCGCAGGATCCGTGGATCGACGCCGGACGCGTCGAGCAAACCGTGTCGGCGCTCGACGCCGCCCGTCCCGGACTTGCGTCGTTCACTCTGCTCGAGGGCATCGGCCACTACCCCATGGAGGAGATCGACGATTTCGCCTCGATGGCGGACGAGTGGTTGACCGATCTGCGTGCGGCGGTGGTGCTCTCGTGACGGCGCACGACACGGCGACGCGTCGTGACACACTCGCCTCGCTGCTCGACGAACTCGTGACCGCCGACCCGGGTGCCGCTGCCGCCCTCGACGTCGTCGACGGCGAGCCGATCGTCACCAGCCGCAGCGAACTCCGAGCCCGCGTCGACGGCCTGAAGTCGGAACTCCTGCGCGTCGGCGTCCGGCGCGGCCAGTGTGTGGCCGTCCTGCTGCCGAACTGGTCGGACGCGATCGTCTGGCAACTCGCCGCGTCCGCCGTGGGTGCACACGTCATCGGCGTCAACACCCGCTACAACACCCACGAGATCGCACACATCCTCACCTCGGCGCGCCCCGCGGTGGTCGCCGTGGCCGATCACTTCCACGGTCTCGACCTGTTCGGACGACTCGGAGAGGCACAGCACTCCCTCGACCTCCCGGCGCCGGCAGTCGCCGTCGTGCGCGGTCCCGGAACGACGGGCGACGCCCCCGACCCGGCGCGATTCGACCTCGGCGGTGGCGCCTGGACAGCGGGCAGCGCGGATACCGGCACCGTCCAGGTGCCGGTGACACCCGACATGGCGACCATCACCGCTGCGGGCGAGCGGGCTGCCCCGGACGACGTGCTCGCGGTCGCGTTCACGACATCCGGATCCACGGGTGTTCCCAAACTCGCAGCCCATCGCGAATCGGCGGTGGTCCGGCACGCGCGAGCCGACGCCGTCGTCCTTGCCGTCGAACCGGGAGACGTCACCCTGTGCGTGCTGCCGGTGTCGGGGGTGTTCGGATACAGCACCGCCCTGGCCACTCTCGCAGGCGGCGGCACGCTGCTGATGGAGCCCGTCTTCGACGCCGCGGTCACGCTGGCCCGGATGGAGTCGCTGAAGGTCACGCACGTCGTCGGCGGCGACGATCTCTTCACCCGGCTCCACGACACGTGGCACGCGGGTAACCGTGCCGACCTGTCGTCGTTGAAGCGCCTCGGCATCGCCGACTTCCTCGGCCGCTCGCACGAGGTGGCCGCGTGGGTGCGTGACGAGTTCGGTGCCGTGACCACGGGTGTCTTCGGGTCGTCCGAGGTGTTCGCCCTGATGCTGCTGTGGGATGCCGCGGACCCGGAATCCCTGCGCTGGAACGGCGGTGGGCGCCCGGTCGAACCCGGCATCGAGGTTCGCATCGTCGATCCGCTCGACGACTCGGTGCTTCCGGACGGTGAGCAGGGTGAGCTTCAGGTGCGCGGACCGAACGTCGTCGACGCCTACCTCGGCAATCCGGATGCGGCCGCACGGGCGTTCACGAGGGACGGGTGGTTCCGCAGCGGCGACCTCGCCGTCGCGACCGGCGACGGAGGCTATACGTATGTATGCCGAATGGGGGACGTGCTCCGGCTACGCGGGTTCCTGGTGGACCCCGCCGAGATCGAGCACCGGCTGGCCGAACACGACGCCGTCCACCTGACGAAGGTCGTGGGCATCACCGGCACCGGCGGATACACCGAGGCGGTGGCGTTCGTCGTCCCCACCGAAGGCACGGAGGCCGGCGCCGCCGAGCTCAGGGCCTGGTGCGCAGAGTCGCTGGCGGCGTTCAAGGTTCCCGCCGCGGTGCACGTGATCGAGGAAATGCCGACCACCGTGGGCGGCAACGGAGCCAAGATCCGAGCGGTCGAACTGCGTGAATGGGCGCAGCGCTGGACCGATCACGAAAGGGATTTCCGCAGTGCCTGAAAATACGAATGCCCGGGCGGACGACGTCGTCGTCTGCGAGCCCCTGCGCACCCCCGTGGGCCGATACGGCGGGCAGTTCAAGGACGTGCCTGCCGCCGATCTCGGCGCTCGGGTGGTGTCCGAACTGCTCGCGCGGACGAAGGTGGATCCGGGCCGAGTCGACGACGTGATCTTCGGTCAGTGCTACCCGAACGGGGAGGCGCCTGCCATCGGCCGGGTCGTGGCCCTGGACGGGGGAATGCCGGTGACGGTTCCCGGTCAGCAACTCGACCGTCGTTGCGGATCCGGTCTGCAGGCGGTGCTCGACGCGGCGATGCGGGTGCAGACAGGGATCGCCGAGCTGGTGATCGCCGGCGGCGTGGAATCGATGAGCCGCGCCGAATACTACACGGAGTCGATGCGCTGGGGAGCCAAAGGTGCGCCGGCAGCGCTCCTCGACAGGCTCGCCCGCGGTCGTGTCACCGCAGGCGGACGCAACTATCCGGTGCCGGGCGGCATGCTCGAGACGGCGGAGAACCTGCGCCGCAAGTACGACATCAGCCGTCGAGAGCAGGACGAGCTCGCGGTGAGTTCCCACCGGCGGGCGGTCGCCGCGATCGACTCGGGAAAGTTCGCCGAGGAGATCGTGCCGGTGGAAGTTCCCGTCCGGAAGGGCGATCCGCAGGTCGTCGATCGGGACGAGCACCCCCGTGCCGACACGACAATCGAGTCGCTCGCTCGGTTGCGGCCCATCATGGGCGCCACCGACCCCGAGGCGACCGTCACCGCCGGCAACGCCAGCGGGCAGAACGACGGTGCGGCAGCATGCCTCGTCACCACCCGGGCGGAGGCGGAGCGTCTGGGGCTCCGGCCCCTCGCACGCCTGGTCACCTGGGCGGTTGCGGGGGTGGAGCCGTCCGAGATGGGCATCGGACCGGTGCCGTCCACCGAACGGGCCCTGAAACGCGCCGGGCTGACCCTCGCCGACATCGACCTCATCGAACTGAACGAGGCCTTTGCCGCGCAGGCGCTGGCCGTCACGCGCGAATGGAACTTCGGTGCACAGGATTTCGACCGCACCAATGTCAACGGCTCGGGAATCTCGCTCGGGCACCCCGTCGGCGCGACGGGAGTGCGGATCCTCACCACACTGCTGCGCGAGATGGACCGTCGCGGAGTCCGTTACGGCCTGGAGACGATGTGCATCGGCGGTGGCCAGGGGCTGACCGCCATCTTCGAAAGGGTCTGACAGCTCAGCTGTCGAGAGCCCGAATCCAGTCGGTGAGCGCCCGCACAACCTGTGCGGGCGCTTCCGGCATCAACGCATGGCTCGCGTTCGGCACGATGGTCACGGTAACCAATTCGCCGAACCGATCCCGCAATTCGTTCTCCGTCTCACGCGGACGGAACGGATCGAGAGCGGACTGCAGATCCAGGATCGGCTGGTGCGCGACATCCCACCACTCCTCCTTGGGTGTGGCGGACGAGGCAGCGAGCTGCCGCTTCGACACCTCCGGATACCAACCGGTGAGCCACTCCCTCGGATCGTTGCCGGGGGCGAAGAATCCGGCCTGCAGGTAGCCGATCCGCTCTTCGTCGGGCAGTGACGAATCGGAGCATTTGACCGCCAGCACCGTCAGCGCGGCCGGGTAGTTGCGGGCACCCGCCGCAGCCACGACGACGCCGCGCACCAGGTCGGGCCGGTCGGCGGCGAGCATCCGGGCGACGTAGTGCCCGAAGGCATGACCGAGAACGACGGCCGCACCGTTGTCCTGGCCCTCGATCACCGCTCCGATATCTGCGGCCAGGTCGCGCAACGTGATGTTCTCCAATGGTCCCGTGCTCCGGCCGATGCCACGCGGTTGGGGCCGGGAGACCCGGAACCCGTTCTGCGCGAGTCCACTCGCGACGTCGTCGTAGTCGTACGACTCGCGCCCGAGCGAAGGCAGCAGGATCACCGACGGACCGCTGCCCTCGACGACGACCTCGATCACGGCCGTCGCGGTGTGCACGAATTCCGTTGTCCGCGCCGGTGATGTGCTCGGCATGATGATTCCTCCACAAACGTCGATCCCCCGGGCGACACGATCTTCCGCGTCGCCCGGGGGGATGGTGGGTGTCTCAGTCCGCGGCGGGATCGAGCGCGAAGTCGTATGTGACAACCTTACGCCCGGCGTCGTCGAGTTGCGGATCGAGGAGGAGTTCGGGTTTCGTTGCGGTGGCGACGTCGTCGTCGATCCAGTCTCCGCCGGCGAAGTACAGTTGGGTGATGATCGGTTGCTTGCCCGGGGACGTCACCCGCAGGTGCAGGTGCGCCGGCCGCCACGGGTGCCAGCCGGCCCCCTCGATGAACTGACCGGTCGGGCCGTCGGTCGGGATCTGGTACGGGGCAGGCTCGATGGTGGTGATCTCGTACCGCCCCTCTGGGTCGGTGACGATGGTGCCGCGCAGGTTCCATTCCGGTAGGTGCGGCGCGAACTGCGAGTAGTAGCCCTCGTCGTCGGCGTGCCACAACTCGATGGTGGCGCCGCCGAGGCCGGCCCCGTCGAGGTCGGTCACCCGGCCGCGGAGGACAAGCGCGGGGTGGGCCCGGTCCTCGTCGCGCATCGGCAGGGTGCACCGCGCGGGCAGTTCCGGTGCCCCGGGCACGTAGTACGGTCCCTCGATGCTGCCCTTGGTGCCCCGGAACCTGGTGGAGTTCACCTCCTCGATGTCGTGCTCGACGAACACGTCGAGCAGCAGCGGCCACTCGCCGCCCTCACCGACATCGATGAGCCACTGCTTGAGGACCCGGTACTCCGGGTAGGTGACGGCGTGCTTGTGGATCAGGGCGCTCAGCCCGGCGAGCGCCTCGGTGGCGATCGCGGACAGGCGTTCCGGGGACGTGTCGGCGGTGAACCTTGCGCCCTTGAACTTGTCGGTGGCGGCGTTGCCGGAGCCGACCGCGGTAGGGCTGTCGATGGTGGTCATGTTTCTCCTGGTCTGCGCGATTAGCTGCGGCCGAAGTAGGACACGTCGTCGTTGCCGATCAGGTCGGGCACGGTCCACCCGTCGAGGTCGTACTCGGCCAGGCACTGCTCGGCCAGACCCTTCATCGAGCTGACCGTGCCCCGGTTCTCGGCGAACATCAGCAGTTCCGCCTTCACGCCCTCGTGGTTGCCGGCGTAGTTCCGTTCGTACAACTCGTGGCGGCCACCGAACTCGCTGCCGATCGAATCCCACAGCGCCTTCATGATCTTGACGCGTTCGACCGCGGTCATCCCCTCCGAACCGCGGACATACTTGTCCAGGTACGGGCGGACGTCGGGGCTCTTGAAGTCGGCGGACGAGGACGGCAGGTAGATCAGCCCGGACGCGACGTCCTGTTCGATGATCTCCTTGATCCGCGGGTAGCCCTGCTGCATGAACATCCGGTACGTCAGCCCGTACTCGAGCTTCGGGATGACGGTGTCGCCCACCCACGGTTCCGGGTCGCGGACCATCGATTCGGTCAACGACCAGAACAGGTTCCGCCAGCCGATCACCTCACCGACGCGGGTCTGCACCCCACGGAACCCGCCGGCTCCGGTGGCGTCGAGTGCCTTCATCAACATGCCGGCGATGAAGTCCAGCTTCACGGCCAGGCGGGTGCAGCCCTGCAGGGTGAAACGCGGCAGGAATCCGGATTGCGGGAAGAACGCGTTGATCTTGTCCACGTCGCCGTACATGAACACGTTTTCCCACGGCACGAGCACCTTGTCGAAGACGAAGATCGTGTCGTTCTCGTCCATCCGCGACGACAGGGGGTAGTCGAACGGGGAGCCCATCACCGCGGCCTGCTGGGTGTAGGAGGTGCGGCAGATCAGCTTCACGCCCGGCGCGTCCATCGGGACGGTGCAGATCAGCGCGAATTGCTTCTTCTTGATCGGCAGACCGTAGTGGGCGATGAAGTTGTAGTTGGTGATCGCCGATCCGGTGGCCACCACCTTCGCGCCGGAGACGATCAGGCCGGCGTCGGTCTCCTTCTCCACCTTCATGAACACGTCACCGACCTCGTCGGGCGGGAGTTGCCGGTCCACCGGCGGGTTGATGATCGCGTGGTTCCAGTACAGGACCTTCTCCTGCGACTCCTTGTACCAGCGTTCGGCGTTGTCCTGGAACGGTGAATACAGTTCCTTGTTCGCGTGCAGGGTGCCGAGGAACGACGCCTTGTAATCGGGGCTACGGCCCATCCAGCCGTACGTCATCCGCGCCCAGGTGGCGATCGCGTCACGATCCTTCAGCAGATCGTCGGAGTTCTTCGGCGCCCGGAAGAACGGCATCGTCACACCCCCGCTGCCGGTGTCCGTCGGTGTGGTCAGGGTGTCGACGTGCTCGCCGGTGTGCATCGCGTCGTAGAGGCGGGCGGTCATCCGGATCGGGTTACGGAACGCCGGATGCGTCGTGACATCCTTGACACGCTCGCCGTGCAGGTAGATCTCGCGGTCGTCGCGCAGCGACTCGATGTACTCGTCACCGGTCATCGGACGGGTGGCGAAGTTCGCGGTCCGGTTCGCTTCACAGTCTGCGGCGACATTGACCTTCGTGCGGTCGACGGCGCTCTCGGGGGCAGCTTCGGCGGTGGTCATGGTGTTCCTTTCGGTCAGAATTACGAGGCAGCCTGGGCGAGCTGCAGGTGGAGCGGAGTGAACGACGCGGCGGCGTCGAACCATCCGCTGTGGGGGTCGTCGAGGCAGCCGTTCCACGCCGTGGTGCCCGAGGTGGCACCGAGGTCGTGGAAGGTGCTGCGGTAGAACAGCAGTGGGTCCTTGGTCGCGTCGACGGACGCGTCGACGATCTCGCCGATGAAGATGATGTGGTCACCGCCGTCGTAGGAAGCCCAGGGTGAGCACGTGAGCGTGGCCGCGTTGCCGGACAGCGCGGGAGCGATGCCCGCGGAGTCCCACACCGGTTCCGTCCGTTGTGGTTTGCCCGCGAAGTGCATGGCCGTGTCGAGCTGATCGGCGGCCAGAATGTTCACCGCGAACGGCGCATCACCGAGGTAGCTGCATGCCTTCGACTTCCGGGTCAACGTCACCTGGCACAGCCGCGGCTCCATCGAGACGGCGGTGAAGGCGGTGACGGTCGCGCCGTGCGGCTCACCGGCGGCATTGGCGCACGTGATCACGGTGACGCCACTGGCGAACTGGCCGAAAATGTTACGCAGAGTGCGCTGGTCCATTTCTCCTGACCGCCTTTCTGCACGATTCGTGCGATTACCCCTGCGATTGGGGACCTGCACAACGTATGACGAGCGTCACAGTCCGTCGATCCGCATTGCGAAGGCGCGATCCGGAACGCGAAACGGGTTTGCCGGACGTGGGTCGCCGACGCTTGCAGTGACGTGAGTCACAGGCGATGCTAAGGTCGGGAGTTGCCCATGCGCGGTCGTGGCGCGAGGTGAGAGGTCTGGACGTACGCATGCGAGGACAGCTGGAAGGTCCCGGGTTCACCGACTGGGACGAGGTTCACGAGGTGGTCGCGGACGCGTACTTCCCTCACGAGCTGCGTCCGCTGTCACGGGACACCGCTGCGCGATCTTCCCTGGAGTCCTCGCAGATGGGGCCGTCCAGGCTCGCCCGGATCGGTTTCGGCGCGCCCGTGTCGATCGAGTCCGACCATCCCGGTGCGTACGGCATCAACATCCCCCTGGCCGGCCGCATCGTCTCCGTCACCGGCGGGACGGAAGTGACCTCGACGCCTGGGCTGGCCACCATCTGCCCGCCCGACACCCGCACCGTCATCACCAACTGGAGCAGTTCCTGCGAGATCATCGGGTTCAAGGTGGACCGGGACTACCTGCAGCGCGAAATGGACCGCGTGCTCGCACGGCCCGGCCAGAAGTTGCCGCGGCAACTCGACCTGCGCACCGGCGCAGGCGCCGACTGGCTGAGGTTCGTCCGCTCCATCGCCGACCAGGCTTTGCGCGACAGCGTTCTCCTACACAGCGATCAGGTGTCGCAACAACTGTGCGGAGCGTTGACCACTGCGCTCGTGCTCACCGCGATGCCGGACGACGACGCAGGTGCCGCGGGAATCCGGCCGCGCATCGTCAAACGGGTCATCGACGCGATCCAACAGGACCCGGCCCGCCCGTGGAGCGCGGGGGAGATGGCCGAACTCGTCGGAGTGAGCGTCCGGCGCATGCAGCAGGGGTTCCGCGAATACGTGGGTATGACTCCGATGGAGTACCTCGTCGACGTGCGCCTCGAGCGTGTCCACGCCGACCTCACCGGAATCGGTTCCTGCGCGACGGTTTCGGAAGTCGCGACACGCTGGGGAATCATGCACACCGGAAGATTCGCCGCCGCCTACCGCCGCAAGTACGGCGTGACGCCGTCCGAGTCACTGCGCGATCGCGGGGTCTGATCGGTCCGGTGGGGAGGCTCGGTCGGAAGCGTGTCCAAAGGATCGCTGGCGACAGCTACGTTGCATCGTGGGCTTGGCTTCCAGCGTCAGGTATCTCTTTATGAGTCTTGCTTGCAACGGTTCTGGCGTACTGAATTTTGTTTGTCCTCCGGCGGGGGTGCATGTCCACGCGCCTGCCGGCTCTGAGCGGCTCGTGTATGTCGCGGTGTCGAAGCGGTAAGGCCGTCGGAGTTCGCGTCCGAAACTTGTCGGACCCCCGCGATAGTATTCGCACATGAGTTCGACTGGGGGGTCGGTGGGTAGCCGGGTGGCGGAGCATCTGTCGATGCTCGCTGCCGCGGTCGACGGGCTGCTCGATGCCGACCTGGCCGAGTTGTCGGACACTGAGCTCGTCGAGGTGATGCGCGGAATGGAACAGTCCCTTCGCCGTGCGGAGTCGGCCTCACACCGATTGGTCGTGGAGAGCGTGGAACGCTCGGTCCCGGCGAATCTGGGGTATACGTCGCCGAAGAAACTCCTGATCGACGTGCTGCGGATCTCGGGCGCGGACGCGTCCGCTCGGGTCACCGCAGCCCGTGAGCTCGGGGTGTGGCACACGCTGGCCGGCGAACCGATGCCTCCCGTCTTACCGGAAACCGCTGCGGCACAGGCCGACGGCGACATCGGCACGGATCATGTGCGGGCGATCGCGAAGGTGATGCGCAAGATTCCCCACGCCGTCGACAACGACGCGGTGGCCGACGCCGAGGCCGTACTGGCCACGTTGGCGAGGAGCGGAACCCCGGAGGATGTGGAGCAGGCGGGGCATCGGCTGCTGGCATACCTGAATCCGGACGGGAACCTCGGCGACGACCGCGACCGGAAACGCCGGCGGGGCATTTCGATCGGCCGTCAGGACACCGAACTGATGTCGAGAATCTCCGGTGAACTCGACCCTGTCGCGCGGGCGATGCTCGATCCGATCCTCGCAAAATGGGCGCGGCCCGGAATGAACAATCCGGACGATCCCGACTCACCGGCCGGTGACGGCGAAGACCCGTCGATCGATCGTGACCTGTTGGCGGCGGCGGCCGCCCGCGATACCCGCACCGCAGCGCAGCGCAATCACGACGCCTTCAGCGCAGTGTTCCGGGCGCTGCTCGAGTCGGGGGTGCTCGGCCGGCACCGGGGTCTACCGGCCACAGTGATCGTCACGATGACACTCGAGCAGTTGGAGCAGGCGGTCGGGGGCCTGGCCACGACAGCCACAGGTGGGGTGCTCCCCATCGCGGACGCATTGGCGCTGGCCGAGGAGGCGCATCCGGTGCTCGCGCTGTTCGACCATGCGGGTCGTCCACTGCACCTGGGGCGGCGGCGTCGTCTGGCCAGCGCCGATCAGCGGCTCGCCCTGATCTCCTCGGACGGGGGTTGCACCCGGCCGGGGTGTTCGGCGCCGGCGAGTCTGTGTGCGGTGCACCATGTCACCGACTGGCACAAGGGCGGACACACCGACATCGAGGGTCTCACCCTGGTCTGCGACGCCTGCCACGCTCAGGTCAACGGCGGTCCGGCCGGGTGGGCGACGAGGTCCGCGCCCCATCACTCCGCATACGCGGGCCGAACCGAATGGATCCCGCCACCACACATCGACCCCACCCGAAGACCCCGCATCAACCACCGACATCACCCTGGTGAGTTGATCGACCATGCGCGAGGAGAGGCCCGGGCGCCGTGACAACACGCTGTCGGCTATCCCGCCCCCAATGCGACGGTGTCGGCCCGGCTTTTCCTCGACGGTCCGAGGCATCAATTCGAAATGCCTCGGATCCTCGAGGAAACCCGTCAGCTCACCGCCGCCCAGCCATCGATGACCGGTAGTCGCGCTACAGCACGTGTTCGGAACTGTGCTCGGCGCGAGCATCCTTATCGACGGAATTCTCGCGTAGTTCTCGGTAAGCCCCGTCACCCACAGTCCACCAGCAGGTGCCGCGGGCCTCGCAGCACCGGGTTGGGCCGGTAGGGCGGCGGGTCCTCGACGAGGCGCGGATTGTGGAGGCGGCGGATGAGCTCGGCGAGCGCCATCTGCCCCTCGAGGCGGGCGAGGGGAGCGCCGAAGCAACTGTGGATGCCGCTGCCCAGACCCACGTGCTGGTTGTCCGCGCGGTCGGGGACGAACTTGTCGGCGTCGACGAAGCGTTCGGGGTCGCGGTTCGCCGATGCCAACGCGAGGACGAGGGGCGAACCCTTCGGGACCGTGACACCGTCGATTTCGATGTCCACGATCGGCGTTCGCTGGCCCAGGAGATGCACGGGCGGTTCGAAGCGGAGCAGTTCCTCCACAGCCTGCGGCATCAACTTCGGTTCGGCGCGAAGACGTTCGAGAACGTCGGGATTGCGCAGCAAGGTCAGCATGCCGTTGGTGATGAGGTTGACGGTGGTCTCGTGCCCGGCGATGAACAGCAGGATGGAATTGGTGACCAACTCGACGATGTTCAACTGACCGTCGGGCCCCGAATCGTTGGCCAGCCCCGACAGCATGTCGTCACCGGGATCGCGGCGACGGTCCTCGATGAGACCGGCCATGAACATGGCCATCTCCATCTGGGCCTTCTGCGCCACCTTTACCTGATCGTTGTCGGCGCTGGTGCGACGCGGGTCGATGGCTGCCACCAACGCGTCGGCCCAGGCGTGGAACCTGGGTTCCTCCTCGTGGGGTACCCCGAGCAGTCGGCAGATCACGGTGACGGGGAAGGGGTAGGCGAAGTCGTCGACGATGTCGATGCGCTCCTTACCGTCCAGCCCGTCGACCAGTTTCGTGACGAGTGTGGCGAGTTCGCCACGCATGGAGTCGATTCGGCCGGGGCTGTGCGGCGGGCCGAACTGTCGCGTCGTCAGTCTCCGTAACCGATCGTGCTCGGGCGGATCGAGTTTGAGGAACGACTCCGGCCCGTCGCCGGCACGATCCGATCCGGGAAGTCCCGGACCACGGTTGTGCAGGTCGGAGCTGATCCGCGGGTCGTGCAGGAGCGCCATGACGTCGTAGTACCGTCCGACGAGGTAGGAGCCGTTGTCCTGCGGCGCCACCCGGGTCTCGCGAAGTTCCTCGTACAGCGGATACGGATTCGGCCGGCTCGCCTGGTCGGTGATCCGCTGGAACAGCTGCGCACGCGACATGGACACTCTCCCTGTTACTTCGGTAGCGAGACGAACTCGACGCGACGTTCGGTGGGCAGATGGCCGGTCACCGCGACGGTGGGTCCGTGGCTGAGAACGGCCGGGTCCGGCAACTCCGACGCACGCACCTCGAACGGCTCCGCCCGGTCCATGACGTCGAAGTCCGGGGGGAATGCGGCCGCCGACTCGATCAGTCCTCGGTAGAAGTCGAGCCACTTACCCTGGTTGAATGCCACAGCCGCCGTGACGCGTCCGCGGAAGCCGTACGCCGCCACGAATCGCCGGTCGGCGACGGAACCCTGCGTGATTACCACCTGATCGGAGTAGGTGGGGATACCCACGGACTTGATGTTGACGCCGAACTGGCTGGACCAGAACGCCGGAATCTCGAGGTGCGGCCGCCGGCGGAGACCGTCGTGGATCATGTTGTGCGCCGCCACCTCGGCCTGACCGATCGCGTTGCCCCAGTGCTCCAGTGCCAGCAACTGGTAGTCGTAGAGCGGATGTGGTTGCCGCGCAACGTCACCGGCGACGAATACGTTGTCGGTGACGATGCCGTTGATGTCGAATGCCCGGCAACCGGCGTCGCACGTGACTCCGCGGGGTCCCGCGGCGAGACCGGAGCCGAACAGCCAGTCGGTGTTGCGGATACTGCCCTGCGCGACGATCGCCACGTCGACGTCGAGTGTGGTCCCGTCCGACAGGTGCGCACGGCACAGCTGCCCGTTGCCGTCCCCGTCGAGCCCGGTCACCGTGACCCCGGTGCGCAGGTCGACGCCGTGGTCGCGTTGCATGTCGGCCGCGACCGCCGCCACCACTCCGCCGAGCGCGCCGACCAGCGGTGCCGGGCCGCGTTCGGTGACCGTCACGGACAGCCCGCGCTCCCGGCACACCGACGCGATCTCCGATCCGGTGAACCCGGCCCCGATCACCAGGACATGACGTGGTCCGGCGGACAGTCGCTCGTTCAGCCGGCGTGAGTCGTCGCAGGTTCGGATGGTGAAGACGCCGTCGAGTGCGGCCTCGGACGAGTTCGACCACGGCCTGGCGCGGACGCCGGTCGAGATCAGCACCTTGTCGAACTCGACGGTGTCGCCGTCGCTGAGAACAACCCGGTTGTTCTCCAGATCGAGCCGGGTGGCCCGCACACCGAGCCGCCACTGCGCGTCGAGGTCCGGGCGGAAGGGCAGCGCCGCGTGGTCGGGCGGCATGATTCCGAGGAGCACGGCCTTCGACAGCGGGGGCCTGTCGTACGGCTCGTAGGGTTCGTCGCCGATCAGGGTGAGGGAACCGTCGAAGCCCTGCCCCCGCAGTGCCTCCGCGGCGTGTAGGCCCGCGAGCGACGCGCCGACGATGACGATCCGCACGTCACTGCCCATCGTGTCGGGCGGGGATGTCCGTGGTGATGGCATGCACCGGGCACGCGGCGGCGGCTTGCGCCACATGGTCGCGTTCGTCGTCGGTGGGGCCCGCGTCGTAGAGAAGTGCCTCTTCTCCGTGCAGGGTGAAGACGCCGGGTGCGAGGAACACGCACTGCGCGTAACCCTGGCACCGATTGAGGTCGACGACGAGTTTCACGTCAATCATCCCGATTCTGAACAGTTCTGGTCACACGGGTCCACAGGGACTGCGCGGCGCACGGCCGTCCGATCGCGTCGGGCGGAGACCTCCACCCGGAAACCAGTATTCCGGAATGGCTGAACTGTTCGGTTTGGATCCGCTGTTCTGGAGCCATTCAGAAATGTGGCGCCGTCCGCCCCTACCGACGGGTAGTACCCTGAAGTAGTAACGAGAGTTACAAGTATCTTGCCGGCGTTCGTATCCTGCTGGCGAGAAACAACTTTCGGACACGGTCTCGATTCGGCAACACGGACGCCCAGATCGTGATGTGATGTGGTGACAAGAGACCGGCAACGCCCAGTGGCGACACCTCAGAGGCGGAAGATTGACGATCGAAGCTCACCGCGACACCCGCGCGACACGGCACCTGTCCGCTTTGGACGCTGCAATTCAGATCCTGACCACCGCGCGCGGAAGCTCGTACAGCGCGGACCAGGCCTTCGACGAACTACTCGACTCCTCCATGCGGCATCAGGTCGATGTCGGAGATCTGGCGGAAGCCCTCGCCGACCTCGCCGACGGCATCCACCCCGACGCCGATGACCATCGACGGGCACGGGACGTGGCCACCCGGGAATGGGGAGCCCTCCTGTCCGGTAACACCGGCTAACCGGCGCAGTCGATACACGTCTGCGCGGCAGGTAGCGCGTCGAGCCGGACGTCGGCGATCGGCAGGCCGCACCGAGTGCAGAGGCCGTACGTCCCGTCGTCGAGCCGCTGCTGCGCCGCCGCCAGATCCTCCAACTCGCGCCGCGCGTCGGCCAGTAGCGCCGACACCTGGGCCCGCTCGAACGCGATGGTCGAACCCTCGGGGTCGTGTTCGTCGTCGTCCGTGGTGAATTCCGAACCCTCCACGATCGCGGTGAAACGGCCGGTCAGCGATGCGATCCGGCGTTCGGTGTCGGCGCGTTCCTCGGCGATTCGGGTGTGGTGTTCCGGGACGGTCATGTCTGGGTCAACATCGCCGGCGGCCCGGTGCTTCCCCACGTAATCCGCTCGATCGACCCGGAATCTTCTGTCAGGCTTCCGGCATGGGACGCACATTCGAGGAACTGGTGGCCGAGGCGGAATCCGTGTCGGTGGACGGCTGGGATTTCTCCTGGCTGGACGGCCGGGCCACCGAACAGCGGCCGTCGTGGGGATACCAACGCCTGATGGGTGAACGGCTCGCGCGCGCGAATGCCGCCCTGGACATCCAGACCGGGGGCGGGGAGGTCCTCGCCGGTACGGCGAAGATGCCTCCCGTGATGGTGGCGACGGAATCGTGGCCGCCCAATGTCGCGAAGGCCACGGCGCTGCTGCACCCGCTCGGTGCGGTGGTGGTGGCCGACGCGGACGAGCCGCCGCTGCCCTTCGCCGACGGCGCCTTCGACCTGGTGACGAGCAGGCACCCCGCCACGGTGTGGTGGGACGACATCGCCCGCGTCCTGCAACCCGGAGGCACGTACTTCTCGCAGCACGTCGGGCATGCGAGTGTCTTCGAACTCGTCGAGTACTTCCTGGGGCCGCAACCGAAGAAGGTGCGGCGCGGCCGCCACCACGAGGACGAGTGTGTGGACGCGCAGGCCGCCGGTCTCGACGTCGTCGATCTCCGCTTCGAATCCCTGCGGATCGAGTTCTTCGACATCGGCGCCGTCATCTACTTCCTGCGCAAAGTGATCTGGATGGTGCCCGGCTTCACCGTCCAGCAGTACCTCGAGCGGCTGCGGGAGCTCCATGAGCTGATCGAGGCGGAGGGGCCGTTCGTGGCGCACTCGACCCGCTTCCTCATCGAGGCTCGCACCCGCGGCTGACTCAGCCCATCGACTTCGACCCGTCGAGAGCCTCCCGGATGATGTCGGCGTGCCCGGCGTGCTGGGCGGTCTCGCCGATGATGTGGAGCAGGACACGGCGGGCGGACCAGCGTGATCCCGGTTCGAACCACGGCGCTTTCGGCAGCGGATGCGAGATGTCGAGGTCGGGCAGCGACGCCACGATCTCGTCGGTCCGGTGCCCCACCTTCGCGTACCGGTCGAGGACGTCGGCCAGCGTCTCGTCGTCGCGGAGTGTGAACTCCTTCTCGCGATTGTCGGTGCCGGTGCCGTCCGCGGGACCGCCCCGCACGGCGTCGGTGCCGCGCACGATGAAGTCGGCCCACACCCGTTCGACGTCCGACACGTGTTTGACGAGTCCGCCCAGGCACAGTTCGCTCGCCGTCGTGCGCTGGACCGCCTGCTCATCGGTGAGGTCCCGGACGGTGTAGCGGAGGAAGTAGCGGTGCTTCGCCAGCGACTCCAGCAAATCGGCACGCTCGCCGGTCGTCGACGTTTTCGCGGTAGAGGTCACGGTGATCACCTGCTCCAGCCGGTCCGATGATGCGTATTCGACCGTAGCGGTCAGCCGCCGTGCGCGGTGACATAACCGGTCGCGCGGCCGTGAGTGTCGAGTTCCCACCCCATCCGCTTCCGGGACCGGAGCGTGACCGACGAGTCGATGATCTCGAGGCTGGGGGCTCGGCTCTCCAGCCACTCCTGAACCCGCAACAGGTCGGGCAGCGAGGGCACCCACATGCTGACGAGGAAGTTCGCGGGCCCGGTGAGCGACATGCACAACCTCAGTTCGGGCCGGGTGTTGACGATCTCCACGACTTCCCGGTGTGCGCGCACGGGCAGGCGGCACCACCACGTGACGGTGATGGGCCACCGCGTCGCGTCCTGGGCCACGTCGCAGCGCAGCACCACCGCACGGGAGCGCAGCAACCCCGCGAGCTGCCTGCGAACCGACGATGCCGGCCGGTCGATGACCGAGGCGATCTCGCGCGCGGACGCCCGGCCGTTCCGGGTGAGTTCGCGGACGAGCGCGCGGGCGACCTCGTCCGTCAGGCTTTCCGGCCGAGCCGATCCGGACTGCGGAGGGGTGCTTTCCAGCGCGGCGATCGCGGCGGACTGTGCCGTGTCCAGGGAATCGAGGCGCCAGCGACTGCCCTCCGCGTGGAGTGCGGTGCACGTGTGGGTCCGGGTCGAATTGACGCTCGGATGGCCGGGCAGTTCCTCGAGCACCAGGTCCGACAACTCGTGCAGGGACCCCGTCTGCACGGTCAGAATGAGGTCCCGCCCGCGCGCGGCATGCTCGATGGACGCCACCCGTGGGTCGCGAGTGAGGGCCTCGACCAGCGCCTTCGTGCCGCTGAGATCGCACGTCACCTCGATCATGGCGGTGAATGCACCGGCGCCCGTCATCGGCGCGGGGTACGCGGTGATCCAGGCCAGTCCGCGCTCGGTGATCGACTCCCACCGCCTTGCCAGCGTCGCGGACGTCGTCCGCAGGATCGGGGCGAGCTCGGACCACGTCGCGCGTGGACGGATCTGCAGTGCGTGAATGAGCGAAAGCTCCGATTCAGTCAGCAATTCGCTCATAAAACCTTCCCTGAATCGGCACAGATGATCGTTTTCGACGATCTCGGCAGTCCGTCGCTGCGCGGATCACAGCATATGACCACCGACGCATTCGGTCGAGAAAGTGACCACCGACATAAGGGAGAGCAATGAATCTCGTGGACGACGCCCGCGCCCTCCAGGGTGACCTCGTGCAATTGCGTCGCGTACTGCACCGCGAACCGGAGGTCGGACTGGACCTGCCGCGCACGCAGGAACGTGTCCTCGAGGCGTTGGACGGCCTTCCGCTCGAGATCTCGACGGGAACGAACACGACGTCGGTGACCGCGGTGCTCCGCGGCGGCAGGCGCCCGATCGACGCCGCGCAGACGGTGCTGCTGCGCGCCGACATGGACGGACTCCCGGTCACCGAACAGACAGGACTCGACTTCGCTGCGCAGAACGGCGCCATGCACGGATGCGGACATGATCTGCACACCGCTGCGCTGGTCGGCGCGGCGCACCTGCTCAGCCGTCATCGCGACCACTTGGCGGGTGACGTCGTCCTGATGTTCCAGCCCGGGGAGGAGGGATGGGACGGCGCCAAGGTCATGGTGGACGAGGGTGTGCTCGACGCCGCCGGGCGCCGCGCTGACACCGCGTACGGCATGCACGTCTTCTCCTGCCAGAAGCCGCAGGGGCGGTTCTTCTCCAAGGCGGGCACGCTGCTCGCGGCGTCGTACAAGCTGACCGTCACGGTGCGCGGGGCGGGCGGCCACGGATCGTCCCCGTCGACTGCCCGGGATCCGATCACCGCGATGGCCGAGATGATCACGTCGTTGCAGACGATGGTCACCCGGACGTTCGACGTGTTCGACCCCGTGGTGGTGACGGTCGCGAACGTGCAGGCCGGGTCGCGGCACAACATCATTCCCGACGATGCGCGGTTCGAGGCGACGGTGCGGTGCTATTCGCCTACCACGTACGAGAAGGTCCCGGCGGCGCTGCGCCGGGTGCTGGAGGGGGTGGCGTCCGCGCAACGCGTCGAGGTCGACGTCACCGTGGCCCCCGAGTTCCCGATGACAATCAACGACGTGGACGAGGTCGCGTTCGGTGCCGAAGTGGTCAGCGACCTCATGGGCGAGGACCGATACGAGACGGTCACCCATCCGATGGCAGGGTCCGAGGACTTCTCCTACGTCCTGCAGGAAGTGCCCGGTGCGTTCATCGGACTGGGCGCGTGCATGCCCGGTGCCGATCCCGCGGCCGCTCCCATGAACCATTCGCCCCGAGCGCAATTCGACGACGCGGTGCTCGCCGACGCCGCCACCATCTACGCCGGACTGGCCGTTCGGCGGCTGGACAAGGCCCGATCCGACAATGCTGCTGCGGCAGCGGGGAGCGACGCACGATGACCGAGATCGCCACCGAGAGCGGGACCGTGAACACCGTCCAGCAGAGATCCGAGCGCTGGGAGAAGGCGCGCGCGATCGTCGGCGTGGGCACGGGCAACGGGATCGAGTACTTCGACTGGACCGTCTACGCGACGTTCGCCGCGTTCTTCGCCCCGCAGTTCTTCCACACCGGCTCCGCGGTCTCCGACCTGCTCGCGTCGTTCGGAGTCTTCGCTGTCGGATTCGTCGCCAGGCCGTTCGGCGGTCTGCTGTTCGGCTGGCTGTCGGATCGGCGGGGACGCAAACTGTCGATGACGCTCGCCGTCGGGCTGGCGGCCGTCGGCAGTCTCGTCATCGGTCTGACGCCGACCCATCAGACGATCGGCGTCGCGGCGGCGGTGGTCCTCGTCGTGGCGCGTCTCGCGCAGGGTGTCGCGCACGGCGGCGAGTTGCCGTCCGCGCAGACCTACATCGTCGAATTCGCGCCGACGGCCCGGCGTGGACTGTGGTCGAGTCTCATCTACATTTCCAACACCACCGGGGTCGTCGTCGGCACGCTTCTCGGCGCATCGCTCACGACGACGCTGAGTTCGGAGCAGATGGCCGCCTGGGGTTGGCGGGTGCCGTTCCTGCTGGGCGGCGTGCTCGGGCTGTTCGTGTTGTGGATGCGGTCCCGGATGAAGGAGACCGAAGTCTACGAGGAGTCGGGTGACGAGTCCGCGAAGCAGTCGATGTGGCAGCTGTTCCTGGCGCACCGGCGGCAGGTGTTCCAGATCCTGTTCTTCACCGTCGGCGGCACCGTCGTCTACTACGTGTGGGCCGTGTCGGCGCCGGCCTACGCGATCGCCGTCCGGGGCATCGATCCGTCCGGCGCACTGTGGGCGGGGGTCGGCGCGAACCTCGTATTGATTGCGTCCCTGCCGTTGTGGGGTGCGTTGTCGGACCGGATCGGACGCAAGCCGGTGCTGTACATCGGCAACGTCGGTATCGCTGCCCTGCTGTTCCCGCTCAACGCCATGATCGGGCACAGCGCGGTCACGCTGTTCTTCGCGATGGCGATCGCCCTGTTCGTGATGGGCGCGATCCTGTCCGTCATGCCGGCGATGATGGCCGAACTGTTCCCGACCGGGTTGCGTGCCGCCGGTGTCGGGGTGCCGTACTCGATCGGTGTGGCGGCGTTCGGCGGGACCGCCGCGTATGTCCAGACGTTCTTCGCCGACCGCGGTACGCCGGACCTCTTCGAGTGGTATGCGCTCGCGCTGGTCGCGGTCTCGATCGCCGCACTGTTTACGATCCCCGAGACCCGGGGACGGGATCTCGCGTCCCAGACGTAGCGCACGTGAGTGGCAAAGCGTGCTCCCGTACGCTTTGCCACTCACGTGCGGGGGAGGCTCTATCTTGAAGCGGTGAAGACACACTCGGTACGCATGGCGCGAGCCGCGGCAAGCGTCGCGATCGCATCGCTGACGGTGGGCGGCACCTGCCTCGCCTCCCCGGCCGCGTTCGCGGACGAGGCCGAACGCGCGCCGGGGAGCGTCGTGGAGGTCGAGCCTCTGCCAGTCGACCTCTGGATCCCCGGCGCCGCCGACGCGCAGCGAATCACCTACTGGTCGATCGGGTCCGAGGGGAGCCCCGCACTCAGCAGCGGCGCCATGTACGTGCCGCCGGGGGAGGCGCCCGACGGGGGATGGCCGGTGGTCGCGTGGGCGCACGGCACGTCCGGTCTCGCGGACGACTGTGCGCCCTCGCTCGTCGGGCCCGCGCTCCCCGAGCGGGACTACCCGTACCTCGGACGCTGGCTCGACCAGGGGTACGCCGTCGTCTCCACCGACTACGTCGGCCTCGGCACACCCGGTGTGATGCCGTACCTCGACGGAAAGGTCGAGGCGCACAGCGTCGTCGACTCGGTGAAGGCCGCCCGCGCCGTCGACGAGTCCCTGTCGAACAAGTGGGTCGTGGTCGGCCAGTCGCAGGGCGGCGGCGCCGCGATCACCACCGCCCGCTACGCCACCGAGTACGGCGGCGAGACGCTCGACTACCGCGGGGCCGTGGGAACGGGTGTGCCCGCGAACATCGAGCTGACACTGCTGCCGCTCGGCCCGGGAGTGCCGCCCACGGCGATCCCCGCCGGCCTCACGTCGTACCTGTTCTACATCCTCGCGGGACTGCGGTCGGCGCACCCCGAGATCGACCTCGACTCGTATCTCACCCCGCTCGGCGCCCACTACGTGAACGCCGCGGAGCAGCTGTGCGTCAACGACCTCCACGACGCCGCGGAGGGTGTGGTGGTCGGCGACCTGTTCAGCAAGCCGCTGAACCAGATCCCGAACTTCCACGGACTGCTCGTGGACTACATGGGCGTCCCCACGAGCGGGCACGACCGTCCCCTGTTCATCGGGCAGGGGCTCACCGACATCGACGTGCCCGCGCCCTCGGCGTTCTCGCTGGTCGCAGCGCTCACCGCCAACGGTGAGCCGGTCACGTTCAAGACCTATCCCACCGACCACAGCGGCACGCTCGTCGATTCGCAGGCCGACACCATCCCGTTCGTGCGGGGGCTGTTCGACTGAGTGAACGCGGCACTGTCCAGATTCCGGACAGTTGCTCGCCGCGCCCGCAGGCACTATGGCGTGGGTCACACTGGGTGGGTACGTTCGGGTGTGAGTCGTGCACCGGTGCACGACCTGACCCGCGCGCGGCAAGGAGTCGAGGTTGGAGTTTGGCGGCATGACCGGGCACGCGGCGATGCGGCCGGAGATCGCGTTGTCCTGGAAGCGTTCGGCGCTCAGCGGCCTGGAACCGAGTTCGACGCCGACCGGTGACTCCTGCTCCGACCTGGACAAGTCCAGCCGGCTGTTGCAGGCGGCCCGGCCCGTCCTCGACGAGATGAACCAGCAGATCCGGGGCACCGGATTCTGTGTTCTGCTCGCCGACCGCGACTGCCGCATCGTCGCCCGGCTCTTCGACGGCCCCCGACTCGAGCGTCTGATCGACGGCGCCGGGGCGGTGCTGGGGTCGAGGTTCGGCGAGGACTGCGTCGGGACCACCGCGCTGGGGACTCCGATGGAGGTCCGGCGTGGAGTCGTGATCCACGGCGAGGAGCATTACCTCGAGCGGTTCAAGGACCTCAGCTGTTACGGACACCCGATCGTGCATCCGGTGACGCGCCGCGTCGAGGGCATCCTCGACATGACGGGCGTCGCGTCGCGTGCCAACCCGCTGTTCGCCCCGTTCCTGGCCCGCGCGGCGGGGGACATCGAACGACGGCTGCTCGAAGGGTCCCGGGTGTCTCAGCAGCGGCTCGTGGACGCGTTTCAGCGGGTCTCGCCGCAGAATCAGATGGCGGTCACCGCGATCGGCGAGGACATCCTGCTCAGCAATCGGGTGGCGCTCGACCTGCTCCAGGTGTCCGATCACGCGACGCTGCGGGGGCTCGCCGCGGACCTGCGTCCGGAGCAGTCGAAGACGGTGCGCATCCAACTGTCCTCGGGCGAACCGGCGTTGGTCCGCGCCGACCGCGTGGCAGGCACGGACGGCGGGGCCGTGTTCGTCGTCCGGCCGGACCGCCGGACCAGCACCCCCATCCGGCGCGGCAAGTCCCCGTCGAGTTCCGTCGTCGAACGCAGCAGGTCGGAGTTGTCGCGGCTGCGCGGGACCCGGGATCCGGTGGTGATCAGCGGCGAACCGGGAACCGGCAGGACGACGGCGGTCCGCGACCTGGCCGGCGACCGGTCGCTCGTATGTATGGACGCCACCGCCATCGCTCTCGACGGCGCCGAGGCCTGGATCGATCGACTTCTCTCGCTGTCGGCGGGACCCTCTGCGGTCCTGGTGATCGAGGAAGTGCAACTGTTGCCCGAGTCGATGCTGCCGCTGGTCGTGAAGATGCTGGCGGCCGACGCGGGGCCACGCATCGTGATGACGAGTTCTCCTCTGGGTGACCTGCCGCCGGGCGTGGCGGGTCTGGTGGGCCGCTGCCCCGGACAGGTAGTGCTTCCGCCGCTGCGGCAACGCAGCCGCGAATTCGCGGACATAGCGCAGGGGATCCTCGATTCGGTCCGTCCCGGTCTCCGGCTCACGGCGAGCGCGCTCGACGCTCTGATCGCCCGCGACTGGCCGGGCAACATCGCGGAACTGTCCGTGGTGCTGCAGGCCGCCGCGGGCAGACGCAGCAGCGCGAACATCGCTGTCGCGGATCTGCCCGACCAGTATCGGACGCCGACGCGGGTGTCCCGGCTGGCCGGCCGCGAGCGCGCCGAACGCCAGGCCATCGTCGACGCACTGCAGGAATGCGGCGGCAACAAGGTACACGCCGCGGCCGCGCTCGGCATCAGCCGCAGCACGCTCTACGTCCGGATCCGAGCCCTCGATATCACCGTCTAGCTGCAGTTTCATCCACCGTTCCGCGACCGTCCGGAGGTGTCCGAAGTCAGGACAGTTAGTGATATGGCAACCAGTGCACTATGAGCCACGTCACATTCACAACTTCGGAGGTTTTGATGACAGCGACGATCGAACCCAGCCAAGCGGAACTCCTGCCGTCGGTACGGAACTTTCTGTCCGGCACCAAGCGATTCCTCGTCGGAGGGCAGTGGGTGGAATCGGCGAGCGGCGAGACGTTCGAGACGATCGACCCGGCCACCGGGCAGGTGCTGACCACCGTCGCGCGCGGTGGCGCCGAAGACGTCGACCGCGCGGTCCGGGCCGCTCGCACGGCATTCGACGAGGGCCCGTGGGCGACCATGAAGCCCAACGAGCGGGAACGGCTGATCTGGCGGGTCGGCGACATCCTCTCGGAGCGCGCCGAGGAATTCGGCCAGCTCGAGGCCCTGGACAACGGCAAGTCGGCGGGCATCGCCGCGGCTGTCGACGTCGCCTGGTCGGCCGACATCTTCCGCTACTTCGCGGGCTGGGCCACCAAGATCGAGGGCAGCACGGTCAACGTGAGCATGCCGTTCGTCCCCGGTGGCCAGTTCCATGCGTACACGCTGCGCGAACCCGTCGGCGTCTGCGGTCTGATCGTTCCCTGGAACTTCCCGTTGCTGATGGCCGCATTCAAGCTGGCCCCCGCGCTCGCCGCAGGCAACACGGTGATCCTCAAGCCCGCGGAGCAGACCCCGCTCACCGCGATCCTGCTCGGCGAGGTGTTCGAGGAAGCCGGCTTCCCGCCCGGCGTCGTCAACATCGTCACCGGCTACGGAGACGCGGGCGCGGCACTGTCGGCCCACGACGACGTCGACAAGATCGCGTTCACCGGCTCCACCGAGGTCGGGAAGAAGATCGTCGACGCCGCCAGGGGCAACCTGAAGAAGGTGTCGCTCGAACTCGGCGGCAAGAGCGCCAACGTCGTGTTCGCGGATGCGGACTTCGACGCCGCCGTCACCGGATCGCTCAACGCCTGGCTGTTCAACCACGGCCAGTGCTGCGTCGCCGGCACCCGGATGTTCGTCGAGGACAGCATCTTCGACGACTTCACCGCAGCGGTCGCCGAGGCCGCCGGCCAGGTCAAGATCGGCCCCGGACTCGACCCCACCACCCAACTCGGACCGCTGGTGTCGCAGGAACAGTTCGACAAGGTCACCGGCTACCTGGCCGCCGGACTCGCCGACGGCGCCCGCGCCCTCACCGGCGGAAAGCGCTGGGGCGACACCGGCTTCTACGTCGAGCCGACGGTGTTCGTGGACGTGAAGCCCGAGTTCAGCATCGTCGAGGAGGAGATCTTCGGCCCCGTCGTCGCAGCGCTCCCGTTCAACGCAGAGGAGGGAGTCGCAAAGGCGGCGAACAGCAGCATCTACGGCCTCGCCGCCGGAATCTGGACCAAGGACCTGTCCAAGGCCCACCTCACGGCCCGTCAGCTCAAGGCCGGTTCGGTGTGGATCAACCAGTACAACGGGTTCGACACCGCCATGCCGTTCGGCGGGTACAAGCAGTCCGGTTGGGGACGTGAGCTCGGGGCGACCGCCATCGATCTCTACACCCAGACCAAAGCCGTCAACATCGCACTCTGACCGTCACTCAACGAGGAGAGAAGACATGAAGACCAAAGCAGCGGTTCTGTTCGAGACGCACAAGCCGTTCGAGATCATCGAACTCGATCTGGACGGTCCGGGTCCCGGAGAAGTGCTCATCAAGTACGTCGCGGCAGGCCTGTGCCACTCGGACCTGCACCTCACCGACGGCGATCTGCCGCCGCGTTTCCCCATCGTCGGCGGGCACGAGGGTTCCGGCATCATCGAGGAAGTCGGCCCCGGTGTCACCAAGGTGAAGCCCGGCGACCACGTGGTCTGCAGCTTCATCCCGAACTGCGGCACGTGTCGGTACTGTGCCACCGGCCGCCAGAACCTGTGTGACATGGGCGCCACGATCCTCGAGGGGTCGATGCCCGACGGATCGTTCCGGTTCCACTCGGGCAAGCAGGATTTCGGTGCCATGTGCATGCTCGGCACGTTCGCGGAGCGCGCCACCATCTCGCAGCACTCGGTGGTGAAGGTGGACGACTGGCTCCCGCTCGAGACCGCCGTCCTCGTCGGCTGCGGTGTGCCGTCCGGTTGGGGCACCGCGGTGTACGCCGGCGGAGTTCGCGCCGGTGACACCGTCGTCATCTACGGCATCGGCGGACTCGGCATCAACGCGGTGCAGGGCGCGGTCAGCGCCGGCGCCAAGTACGTCGTGGTGGTGGATCCGGTGGCCATGAAGCGGGAGGCCGCGCTGAAGTTCGGCGCCACCCACGCGTTCGCGGACGCCGCGACCGCGGCGGAGAAGGTCAACGAACTGACCTGGGGACAGGGCGCCGATCAGGCCCTCATCCTGGTGGGCACCGTCGACGAAGAGGTGGTGCAGAACGCGACCGCCGTCATCGGCAAGGGCGGCACCGTCGTCATCACCGGCCTCGCCGACCCCGCCAAGCTCACCGTGCACATCTCGGGAACCGACCTGACCCTGAACCAAAAGACGATCAAGGGTTCGCTGTTCGGCTCGGCCAACCCGCAGTACGACATCGTCCGACTGCTACGCCTGTACGACGCGGGTCAGCTCAAGCTCGACGAGCTGATCACCACCAAGTACACGCTCGAGCAGGTGAACGAGGGCTACCAGGATCTGCGGGACGGAAAGAACCTGCGTGGCGTAATCGTCCACCAGCAGTAGGCGGCTTCGCCGCCCGTGCGCCTTTCTGGTTGTGCTAGCTACCAGAAAGGCGCACGGGCGCTCCGCGCCACACGTCGGCGAGCAGGTCGTACGTCTTCAGCCAGGACTCGGTGTTCTCGGCATGGGAGGCGACGATCAGCTCGTCGGCCTGCGCGTGCTCGGCGAATTCGTCGAGGTACGTCTTGACCTCGGTGGGGGTGCCGACGGCCGAGTAGCGCACCATCTGCGCGACCTGCTGACCCGCCGGGGACGTCATGATGAGGTCGACCTCCTCGGGGGTGAACTTCTGCCCGCGACCGACCATCTGCACCACCCGCCGCCGCAGGGACGCTTCGAACTGCCGGTGCGCGTCCTCGGTGGTGTCCGCGGCGATGGCGTTGACGCCGGCGATGACGTACGGCTCGGACAGATCCTCGGACGGCTCGAACCGCTCCCGGTACAGCGTGACGGCGTCGACGAGCGAGTCGGGGGAGAAGTGGGACGCGTTGGCGTAGGGGAGTCCGAGCTTCGCGGCGAGCTGTGCGCCGAACGTCGAGGACCCGAGGATGTAGAGGGGAACGTTCGTACCCTTGCCGGGGATCGCGTCGACGCCGGGAACCCGTGACACACCGCGGAGGTATGCCTGGAGTTCCAGCACGTCCTGCGGGAAGCGGTCCGCGGACGCCGGGTCGCGGCGCAGCGCATACATCGTCTTCTGATCACTGCCGGGGGCGCGTCCGAGTCCGAGGTCGATGCGACCGGGGTGCAGTGTCTCGAGGGTGCCGAACTGCTCCGCAATCGTCAGCGGCGCGTGGTTCGGCAGCATGATGCCGCCGGCGCCGAGCCGGATGCTCTCGGTGTGCGCGGCGACGTGCGCGATGAGGACGCTCGTCGCGGATGAGCCGATCGACGGCATGTTGTGGTGCTCCGCGTACCAGATGCGGCGGTACCCGCGGGTCTCCGCGAGTTGCGCGAGCTTCACGCTCGCATCGAAACTGTCCCGCGCCGTGTCGCCCTCGCGGATGTAGGCCAGATCGAGAATCGACAGAACAGCGCTCACGGGATTCGTCACCTTTCGTCACCAAGAACAGGCGCGAGAGGTTGGCCTCGCGCACTACCTCTGGGTGCAACCGCAGAGGTAGTGCGCGTATTCCGGGCGACCGGAACGGTCAGGCGTCGACGAGGGGACGCAACGTGCGCCCGGTGAGTTCGACGATGCCGGGTTCGTGCCCGTTGGCGACGAGATTGAGGACGATGCCGTCGATTCCTGCGTCGAGGACACGGGCCTTCAGCTGTTCGGCCACCTCGTCGGGGGCGCCGCAGAACTGCCGGTCGGTGGCGGCGGCGCGTTCCTCGTCCGACGCCTTCGACAGGTCGACACCCTGCGTGAGCAGGAAGTCGTGCTGGAGCTGCCGGGCGCGGTCGCCGTCCTCGTCGATGATGACGAAGGCGAGGTAGCTGGTCTCCAGCGTGGACCGGTCGCGACCGATCTCCGAGCACCGGGCATCGAGGGCCTCGAGCTTGCGCGGCAGTTCGCGGGCGTTGCAGATGATGTTCAGGTGGTCCGCGAACCGGGCGGCGAGACCGAACGTCTTCTTCTCACCGCCACCTCCGAGCATGATCGGCAGGTTGTCGCGGATCCGTGGCTCGTTGATCGCGTTCTCGACGTGATACCACTTGCCGTCGAACGTCGGACGTTCGCCGTGCAGCATCGGCGCGATGATCTGCAGTGCCTCGTCGAGTCGTTCGAATCGGTCGGTGAACGTGCCGAACTCGTAGCCGTACTGCTTGTGCTCGAGTTCGAACCAGCCGGCGCCGATTCCGAGGACGGCCCGTCCGCCGCTGGCGACGTCCAGGGTGGTCACCGCCTTGGCGAGCATGGGAGGGTTCCGGTAGGTGTTGCCGGTGACCAGGGCGGACAGCTGGATGGTGTCGGTGGCCGTGGCGAGGGCGCCGAGGGCGGTGTACGCCTCGAGCATCGGTTCGTCGGGCGCACCGATACCCGGCAGTTGGTAGAAGTGGTCCATCACGAATGCGGTGTCGAAGCCCGCGGATTCGGCCTCGCGGGCCTGCGCGACGACGGTCGGGAACAGGTCCGCGACGGGGGTGGAGTAACTGAAATTCGGCATCTGATATCCAAGGCGAATAGTCACCCGTTCGACGCTACTCGGATGTCGGCGTGGGCACCTCCCCGAATTCGAGGGTGGGTAGGTGCGCACCCTGGGGTGCCTGGCGGAGGCGGTGCGGGTCGAGCAAGCTGTTGATTGGTGCCACAGCAGTCGCCGATCCGACATCCGCGACGACTCTGCGCAGTGGGGTGATGGAGTGCAGAGCGCAGCAGCCCGAGGGGGAAAGATGAACTTCGATTTCGATTCGCAGCAATCCGGTGGCACGGCGTGCGCCTGCCCGGAAAGGCCCACGCTTGTCCGGCCCGATGTCGCCATCGTGGAACGCCCGCTCGGGCACCCGACGCGATCGACGGTGGGCGCCTTCCCGCTGACCGCGGCGCAGCGGTCCATCTGGTTCGCGCAACAGCTCACACCGGAGATCCCGTACGTCATCGCCCACTACGTAGATCTGCGCGGTCCGGCCGAACTCGCCGTTCTGCGTGACGCCACCCGTCGCGCGAATCGCGAATTCGGCTGGGGGTCGGTGCGCCTGGTGGACATCGACGGGCAGCCGCATCAGGTCGTGGACCCGACCGTCGACGACCGGGTGCCGACCACCGACCTTCGCGGCGAGGACGATCCGGTCGACGCTGCTCACCGCTGGATGCGGAACGATCGGAGCGCTCGCACCGACATGTACGACGGACCGCTCCTCGTCTCGCACATTCTGCAACTGGGCGACGATCATTATTACTGGTACTCCCGCGCACACCACATCGTGTCGGACGGGTACGCCGCGATGATGCTGATGAGCCGTACGGCCGAACTGTATGTCGCTGCCATCGAGGGCAGGGAACCGCCGGACAGCCGAATCGTGGGACCGGAACCTCTCGTGCGGGAAGACGCGACCTACCGTGCCTCCACCCGGTTCGCCCGCGACCGCGACTACTGGCGCGAAACCGGCGGCGACCCGGCTTCGGTCCTCAGCCTCAGCGGCCGCACGGCGCGACCCGGCACCGACGCCCGGACGGCGACCGGGCACACGAGCCCGAGCGGGAACCCACGGAATTCGACGGCCGTGACGGTCGCCGCCTTCGCCGCCTACCTCGCCAGGATGACCGGCGTCGACGACGTCGTCCTCTCGTTGCCGGTGTCGGCGAGAACGACGGCCCGCCTCAGGTATTCGGGCGGTTCGGTGTCCAATGTGATCCCATTGCGGTTGAGGGGGATCGGTTCCGCCACAGTCCGTCGTGCGGTCGGAACCGCCGAGGCGGCGTTGACGGCGGCACTACGCCATCAACGCTACCGCCGCGAGGACATCGGCCGGGACCTCGCCACGGGTGGTGTCGAACTCATGCATTTCGGTCCGGTGGTCAACGTCATGATGTTCACGAAGGAGATCACGCTCGGCGCCGTGAACGGGACGGTCCGGGTGCTCACCACCGGTCCCGTCGCCGACCTCGCCGTCAACATCTATCCCGGGGCCGAGGGCAGTGCCGCCCGCATCGACTTCGAGGGAAATCCGGCACTGTACGACCACGCCGAACTGACCGGACATCACGCGCGTTTCCTCGCCTACCTCGACCGGTTCACCGCATCGCTCGAGTCGGAACGACCGGTCGCCGACCTCGACGTCTTCTTCGCCGGCGAGCGCGAAAATTTCGCTCCCGCGCAGGGACTTCCGGATGCCGACCCGATCACACTCGACCGCCTCCTCGCGGGGACCGTCGCGGACGCCCCGGGGGCGATCGCGATCCGCGACCGCGGGCGGGAACTGTCCTACGGCGACCTGGACCGGCTCGCCGGCCTGCTCGCCCGCGTCCTGACCGGCCGGGGCATCGGCCCCGAGAGCATCGTCGCGGTCTCCATCCCGCGGTCGCTCGAGTCGGTGCTGGCGTTGTGGGCCGTCGCGAAGGCCGGCGCGGCCTACGTTCCGATCGATCCCTCACACCCGAGCGCTCGCATCGCGTACACCCTGGACGACTGCGGGGCGACGGTCGGGCTGACCGTCCGCACGGAGCGCGCCCGACTGCCCGGCACCGTCGCATGGCTGACCACGGATATCGACGACCTCGAAAACCTCTGTGAAGAAACCCTCCCCGGTGCGGAACGGACCCGTCCGCTACTCGTGGACCATCCCGCGTATCTGATCTATACGTCCGGGTCGACGGGAGCGCCGAAGGGCGTCGTCGTCACCCATCGCGGTCTCGCCAACCTCGTGCAGGAGATTCGGGACAAGTACGCGTTGTCCGCGCGTTCTCGTGTCCTGCATTTCGCCTCACCGAGCTTCGACACCGCGCTCGTCGAAGTACTCGCGGCCTGTGTCGGCGGCGCGACGCTCGTCGTGACCCCGCCCGGGGTGTTCGGCGGTGAGGAACTGTCACGACTGTTGCGCGACGAACACGTCACTCACCTCCTGATGACGCCGTCCGCCCTGGCCGCCATCGATCCCTGCGCGATGGACGAACTGGAGTTGGTGCTGGTCGGAGGGGAGGTGTGTCCGCAGGAGCTGGCGCGGCGGTGGGCCGGCGGCCGGACCATGCGGAACGCGTACGGTCCGACGGAGACGACGTGCAGCGTCACTCTCACGGATCCGGTGTCACCGGACGAGCGGATGACGATCGGCGCTCTGATGCGCGGTGTGGACGCGGTGGTTCTGGATCGCCGTCTACGTCCGCTTCCGCCGGGCGCTGTCGGTGAGCTGTACCTCGCCACCCCGGCACTCGCCCGCGGCTACCATCGGCGGCACGGGCTGACCGCTGCCCGGTTCGTCGCCGACCCGTTCGGCCGCAGCGGCTCCCGGATGTTCCGCACCGGGGACGTGGTGCGGTGGACGGCGGCAGGAACGCTCGAGTTCCTGGACCGAGCGGACGACCAGATCAAGATCCGAGGGTTCCGTGTGGAGCTGGGCGAGATCAACGCCACGCTGAACACGCATCCGGGCGTCGCCTTCGCCGCGACGGTGGTGCAACGGAATCCGGCCGGCGACCCGAACCTGGTGTCCTACATCATGGCCGACGGGGACGCGTCGATCGATCGCGAAGCGTTGAAGGCGCACCTGGCACGGTTCCTGCCGGAATACATGGTTCCGAAATCGATCATGCTCGTGAACTCGATCCCGTTGACTCCGACGGGAAAGCTCGACCGGGCGGCGCTCCCGCTGCCGGAGTTCGGCTCGGATTCGGTGCTTCATCGTGACCCCGAGACCCCGGCCGAGCGCCGCGTCGCGCGGGTATTCGCCCAGGTGCTCGGCGTGGATTCGGTCGGCGCCGACGATTCCTTCTTCGATCTCAGCGGCGATTCACTGTCGGCCATCCGGGTGGTCGCGACGATCAACGCCGAGTTGGGCACCACGCTGGGCGTGCGCGAACTCTTCGACGCACCGACGGTCGCGGCACTCGCACGGACGATCGCGGAGGCCGGCGCACACCCGCAGAACGCGGGGCGCCCCCACGGGCCGACGTTGGGCGCCGCACCACTGCCGGACCTGGTGCCGCTGTCCCCGTCGCAGTACTTCATCGACCGCACCGTCGTGGAACCCGCTCTCCACAACATCCCGTTCACGGTACGAGTGCGCGGCGGATTCGACGTCGACGCGCTGCGCTCGGCGATGGCGGATGTGCTGGGCCGGCATCGTTCGCTGCGGACGGTGTTTCCCGACTCGCCGTCGGGCCCGTACCAGCATGTGCTCGACGTGGCCGATGCGCTGCCCGACCTGACTCCGGTCGAGACCGGCGCCGCGGACGTGGAAGCACAGACGTCGGAACTGTTGTCCGCGGGATTCGACGTGCGGCGCGAGCCTCCTCTGCGTGCCCGGCTGTTCCGGCTCGGCGACGGCGACCACCTTCTGGCCTGCGTCGTCCACCACATCGCGGCCGACGGCTGGTCGCTCGCACCCTTGGCACGAGATCTCGCCGACTCCTACCGTGCCCGGTCGACCGGCAGTGAGCCCGAGTGGGAGCCCCCGGTCGTGCACTACGCCGACTACACGGTGTGGCGTCGGGCCTTGCTCGGCGACGAGAACGACCCGGACAGTGTCGCGTCCCGGCAGATCGCCCACTGGACGAAGGAACTGTCGGGACTTCGGGGGGAGCTTGCGCTGCCCACCGATCGCCCCAGACCGCACCGGTGGACCTATCGAGCGGGACGACTTCCGTTCTCGCTCGACGAGCGTGCGCACCGAGGCCTGCTGGCCACCGCGCACGAGCACCACGCCAGCCTGTTCACGGCGCTCAGGTCGGCAGTGGCGGTCCTGCTCGCCCGCGTCAGCGGCGACCCCGACATCGCGATCGGAACTCCGATCGCGGGCCGAGGAGACCCGGCGCTCGACGACGTGGTGGGGATGTTCGTCAACACGCTGGTTCTGCGCACCCGGGTGGACCCGACGATGACGCTGTGCGACATCGTCGATCGGTCCCGCGGCGTCGAGCTTCGCGCTCTGGCAAACGCCGACGTGCAGTTCGAGCGACTCGTCCAGGTGCTCGATCCGCCGAGGTCACCGTCCCTGCACCCGCTGTTCCAGGTCGCGCTGTCGCTGAACAACTTCGCTCCCGCAGCCCTGAACGTGTCCGGGCTCGACTTCGAGGTCGCACCCCGTCCACTCGACATCGCCAAGTGCGATCTGCATTTCCACTTCACCGAACGTCACGACGTCGACGGGCGGCCCGACGGTATCGATGCCGAACTGGTGTATTCCGCCGACCTCTACGACGCATCCACCGCACAGGGTTTCGTCGACACGCTGCACACCATCGTCGACCCGATCGGTAGGTGACCCCGCGGAATCGACGTGGTAGAGATAGCTCATGAGCGGCATCCGGAGATCTGGTCGGGCAGCGGCGCTCGTCGCGGTCGTCCTCGCACTGGCCGCCTGCTCCGACCAAGCCGGCACCGCAGTGAGCGAGCCGTCGACAACGACGACCGTGTCCGCCGCGGATACGTCCAGCGCCGAGGCGACCACACCCGCGAGCCTGCCGTACACGGAGACGGAGTTGCAGGTCACGGGTTTCACCGGCCGTGTCGGCTACGACGTCCTCATCCCGCAGATCGAGGGTGGAAATCCGGCGGTCACCGCCGAGTTCAACGAATCGATGCGGGCCGCACTCCAGGACCAGATCGACGGCTCGGGCACCGACGCCTTCACGCTGAGCAGCCAGGAGCACAGCGTCGCGCACATCGGCGAGCATGTGATCAGCGGTCTGCTGGTGACGTCGTGGAATGCCGATCCGCCCGGTGCGCATCCCACCCCGATCGTCGCGACGGTGGTGGTGAATGCCGATACAGCCGCGCCGATCACGCTCGCCGATCTCTTCCCCGACCTGCCGGCGGGCTTGCAGGCGCTGTCGGACGAATCCGCGCGTCTGCTCCCCGCGACGGTCGCGGGACCGGATTTCGAGCGCAGCGGCATCGAACCGACCGAGGCGAACTTCGCCAACTGGCTGGCCACCCCGGCAGGCATGGAGATCCATTTCAACGATTACCAGGTGGGACCGCACGCCATCGGACTCGTCACCGTCACCGTGCCGTGGGACGCCCTGGCCGACGTGATCGACCCCGATCTCGCTCCCGTCGTGTCGAGTTAGGCGCTGCCCGACCGCTCACCGGGAACGAACCTGTGGCTGTCCCGGTGCCGCGACCTACCGTCCCAGACAGGCCTTTGCTGCCGAATGTGTCTGTCGAATGGGAGAGGAGCGCGCCCGTGAGTGCACGCACCGAAGTTGATGCTCGTGCGAATCGGATCGGCGACGTGGACGCGGTTGTCGTCGGCGCGGGATTCGCTGGTCTGTATGCCGTCCACAAGTTGCGGAGCCTGGGTCTGACCGTCCAGGGTGTGGAGGCGGCGGGAGGCGTCGGCGGAACGTGGTTCTGGAACCGCTATCCCGGCGCCCGGTGCGACGTGGAAAGCGTCGACTACTCGTACTCGTTCTCGCGGGAACTCGAGCAGGAGTGGGATTGGAGCGAGAAGTACGCCACCCAGCCCGAGATCCTGGCATACATCAATCACGTCGCGGACCGGTTCGACCTGCGTGACCGATTCCTGTTCGGTACCCGGGTGACCTCCGCGGAACTGGACGAGGAGACGCTCCGGTGGGAGGTGCGCACCGACCGCGGCGACGTCCTGTCCGCCCGGTACTGCATCTTCGCGACCGGTGCGCTGTCCACCGCGAACACGCCGAACATCCCGGGCCGCGAATCGTTCACCGGCGACACCCATCACACCGGTCAGTGGCCGCACGAGGGTGTCGACTTCACCGGCAGACGGGTCGGGATCATCGGCACCGGTTCCTCGGGAATTCAGTCGATTCCCCTCATCGCCGAGCAGGCCGAGCACCTGTACGTGTTCCAGCGCAGCGCCAACTACAGCGTCCCGGCGGGCAACCAGACGTGGGACGACGAGATGCGGCGCGCGATCAAGGCGGGATACGACGAGCGCCGACGGCTGTCCCGGGAGAGCGGTGGCGGTTCCCCGTACAACGCGCATCCGAAGTCCGCGCTGGAGGTCTCCGACGAGGAACGTCGCGAGGCCTATGAGACGCGATGGAAGCTCGGCGGGGTGCTGTTCGCGAAAACCTTTCCGGACCAGACGAAGACCGAGGCCGCGAACGCGACGGCACGCCAGTTCGCCGAGGAGAAGATCCGCCTGCTCGTCGACGACCCCGCCGTCGCGGACAAGCTGATCCCGAACGATCACCCGATCGGGACCAAGCGGATCGTCACCGACACCCACTACTTCGAAACGTACAACCGGCCGAACGTCACCCTGGTGGATCTGAGGGCGGCGCCGATCGAATCGATCAGCCCGTCGGGGATCACCACCGCCGACGCCGACTACGCCTTGGACACGCTGGTGTTCGCCACCGGATTCGACGCCATGACCGGCGCCCTCGACCGCATGCGGATCGTCGGGCGCGGCGGTGTGTCGCTTTCCGAGTACTGGAGTGAGGGACCGAAAACCTATCTCGGTCTGGGTGTTCCGGGGTTCCCGAACCTGTTCGTCGTGACGGGACCGGGCAGCCCGTCCGTGCTGGCGAACATGGTGCTCGGCGCCGAACAGCACGTCGACTGGATCGCGGACTGCATCGAGCACCTGTGGGAGAAGGGCCACGACGCGATCGAGGCGTCCGTCCCCGCCACCGAGCAGTGGGTGGAGCACTGCCGTGAGCTCGCAGCGCAGACCCTGTTCCCGTTGGCGAACTCCTGGTACATGGGCGCCAACATTCCGGGCAAGCCCCGCGTGTTCATGCCGTACCTCGGGGGCTTCGGCGCGTACGGGCGGATCTGCGCGGACGTCGCGGAGGAGGGGTTCCGCGGTTTCGAGTTCAGCCGATCCAGGACGAGGCTGGCCGACCCGGTGGGATAATTTCCCGGACATTGATCAGCCGCGCAGGTAATTGCCTGCGCGGCTGACCATTTCGTGGGAGAACAGGGCGAGTTCAGTCGGGGAGTGCGTACGTGGCCCACGCCTGCGCGAGCACGTCACCGTCCCGCGTGCACGTGACGGCGACGTCCGCCATGCGTGTGCCGTCCTGGACGTACGTCTGCCGAAGCGACGACGTGAAGTCCGCACCGGACGGCACGGCCTGCCGGATGCGGGTGCGGAACCTGCGGAGGGCACCGGGGAACTGCTCGGCGCAGTAGCGCTCCAGCAGGTCCACCGTCTGGTCGTCGGGCGTGACGGTCCCGGTGAAGCTGTTCGTCCAGAACTCGAAGACCAGCTGCTCGTCGCGGTTGCGGAACCGGACGAGCAGGTCGTGGTCGCCCACCCTCCGGACCTGCGCGGACAGGGCGTCGTCCGACGTCCGGTGCGGTCGCAGCAGGAGGAAGTCCTGTTCGACGGCCGCCCCCGGCTCGGGTGCGACGACCACCCCGCTCGGGACGGCGTCGGCGCAGAGCCGGCGAACCTCCGCTGTGCACGGCTGCGAAGAGATGAGTGCGGCCATCGTTCCTCCCAATTCACGGGTATGTGATCCGCACGGTAGTCGCCGCGGCTTGTGAACGGGGGGTGTGGTCCCTGTGATCGGGACGCCGACGTTCCGCCGAAGTGGGTGGATGCGAAAGCCTCTCGCTGAGTGGGAGAGTCGGGTACCGCTGCGGACCCGTCGCGCCGACTATGAGCTACACCACACCCCGAGGGTGTTCTTGACGTACAGCGAGGCGGAGGTAGACATGGCGCGCAACAGTGCCGTTGACGGCGACGAAGTCCGGATGATCGAAGTGGGATCGGCACCAACGCGTTTCGCGCGGGGGTGGCATTGCCTGGGTCTGGCGAAGACCTTCAGGGACGGCGCCCCGCATCAGATCGATGCGTTCGGCACGTCGCTGGTGGTGTTCGAGACGTCCGACGGGACCCTCAGTGTGCTCGACGCCTACTGCCGTCACATGGGTGGCAACCTGGCGCACGGCACCGTGAAGGGTGATTCCATCGCGTGCCCGTTCCACGACTGGCGCTGGGGCGGCAACGGCAAGTGCACGGGGATCCCGTACGCGCGACGTGTCCCGCCGCTGGCGCGGACTCGGGCCTGGACGACCATCGAGCGCAACGGGCAGCTCTACGTCTGGAACGACCCGCAGGGCAACCCGCCGCCCGCCGACGTGACGATTCCCGAGATCGAGGGATTCGGCTCCTCGGAATGGAGCGAATGGACCTGGAATTCGCTGCTCGTCGAGGGCTCGCACTGCCGCGAGATTGTCGACAACGTGGTCGACATGGCGCACTTCTACTACGTCCACTTCTCGTTCCCGCGCTACTTCAAGAACGTCTTCGAAGGGCACGTGGCCACCCAGTACATGCAGTCGACACCCCGCCACGACATCTCGGTGGGCACCAGCTACGACGACCCCAATTCGACGCTGCGCTCGGACGCCTCGTACTTCGGCCCGTCCTACATGATCGACAAGCTGTGGAGCGAAGCGAACGGCATGATGATCGAGACGGTGCTGATCAACTGTCACTACCCGGTCACCGCGAATTCGTTCGTCCTGCAGTGGGGCGCCATGGTGAAGAAGCCCGAGGGGCTGTCCGACGAGGTGGCGAACGGAATGGCGGCGCAGTTCGCCGAGGGCGTGGAACTCGGGTTCAAGCAGGACGTCGACATCTGGCTGAACAAGTCGCGCATCGACAACCCGCTGCTGTCGGAGGAGGACGGGCCGGTGTACCAGCTGCGTCGCTGGTACCAGCAGTTCTATGTGGACGTCGAGGACATCACCGACGACATGACCAAGCGCTTCGAATTCGAGATCGACACCACCAGGGCGGTGCAGAGCTGGGAGGCGGAGGTTGCCGACAACCTCGCCAACGGCGTCGTGCCGCTCGACACCAACGCCTGAGCCCGGCTCCGAAAAGAAGGACACGACAGATGACCCACGAGGTTCTCGACAACATCATGGCGATCGCGGATCAGCTCCGCGATCAGGCGCCCGAGGCCGAGCGGATCGGACGGCTGCCCGACGACACGGCGAAGAAGCTCCGTGAGGCCGGGCCGATCAAGCTTCTCCAGCCCGGCAAGTACGGCGGCTACGAGGCTCATCCGCGCGAGTTCGCGGAGACGGTGATGGCCGCGGCGTCCCTCGACCCGGCCACGGGCTGGGTGTGCGGCATCGTCGGCGTGCACCCCTGGCAGCTGGCGTTCGCCGACCCGAAGGTGCAGGACGAGGTGTGGGCGGCCGACTCCGACACCTGGATGGCTTCGCCGTACGCCCCGACCGGGATCGCGATGCCCGTCGACGGCGGCTACCTCTTCAGCGGTCGCTGGCAGTTCTCGTCGGGAACCGATCACTGCGACTGGATCTTCCTCGGCGCGATGCTCGGCGACAAGGACGGCGCGATGGCCCTGCCGCCGAAGATGCTGCACATGATCCTGCCGCGCAGCGACTACGAGATCGTCGAGGACTCGTGGAACGTCGTCGGGCTCAAGGGCACCGGTTCCAAGGACATCGTCGTCCGGAACGCCTTCGTCCCGGACTACCGGGTGATGGATGCCGACGAGGTCATGAACGGCACCGCGGTGCGGAAGTTCGGGCGCACCGAGACGCTGTACAACATGCCGTGGTCGACGATGTTCCCGCTCGGAATCTCCTCCGCCGTGGTGGGAATCGCCGAGGGCGCTCTGGCCGCTCACCTCGACTACCAGCGCGACCGCGTCGGCGCGCAGGGCACCGCGATCAAGGACGACCCCTACGTGCTCTTCGCGGTCGGCGAGGCCGCGGCCGACATCAATGCCGCCCGCCAGGAACTCCTCACGAACGTCGACAGGTTCTGGGACCTCGTCGAGTCGGGCAGGGAGGTCACGTTCGAGGACCGTGCGGCCGGGCGCCGGACGCAGGTGCGTGCCGCGTGGCGTGCGGTCACCGCCGTCGACCAGATCTTCGCCCGCTCCGGCGGCAACGCGCTGCGCATGGACAAGCCGCTGCAGCGGTACTGGCGGGACGCGCACGCCGGCCTGGCGCACGCCATCCACGTGCCGAGCACCGTCTACCACGCCTCCGCGCTCAGCTCGCTCGGCCTCGACCCGGCCGACAACCTCAAGTCGATGATCTGACCGCCGTCGGACCTCGAAAACAGCAGAAGGACAACACATGACAGACATCAAGGGGCTTGGCTACGTCAAGATCCAGACCACCGACCTGGAGCGGTGGCGCACGTTCGCTTTCGACGTGCTCGGATTCGCCCAGGGCACGGGCCCGGACGAGGACGCCCTGTACCTCCGGATGGACGAGCGCGCGGCCCGCATCGTGATCGTGCCGGGCGAGACGGACGAGGTCGTCACCATCGGGTGGGAGGTCCGCGACCATGCAGGTCTGGTCCGCGTCCAGGAGGCGGTCGAGGGTGCCGGGATCGCCGTCAAACCGCTGTCGGTGGAAGAGGCCGACGCCCGCCGCGTCGAAGAGGTCGTCACGTTCCAGGATCCGACCGGTGCGACGATCGAGATCTTCCACGGCGCCGTCCTCGACCACAGCCCGGTGGTGACCCCGTTCGGCGCGAAGTTCGTCACGGGGGCGCAGGGTCTCGGCCACGTGGTGCTGCCGGTGATGGATTTCGGCGGCGCGTTCGACTTCTACACCGAGGTGCTCGGCTTCCTGCCCCGCGGCGCCTTCCGCATCCCGGCACCGCCGGAGTTCGGTCCGATGCGGGTGCGCTTCCTGGGTGTCAACGAGCGGCACCACAGCCTGGCGCTGTGCCCGGCACCGCACGGCGGTGCACCGGGACTGGTGCACATCATGGTGGAGGTCGACACGCTCGACGCCGTCGGCCAGGCTCTCGACCGCGTCGTCAAGGACGGGTTCTCGGTCTCCTCGACCCTCGGCCGCCACACCAACGACAAGATGGTGTCGTTCTACGTGCGTGCCCCCGGCGGCTGGGACATCGAGTTCGGCACCGAGGGGATGAAGGTGGACGAGAAGTACTACTCCGCGGAGGAGATCACCGCCGACAGCTACTGGGGCCACGACTGGTCCGGAAGCGAGCCGCTGGCGGCCATGTGACGGGTGTCCGGGCCCGGTGCACGCATCCACTCGATGCATGTGCCGGGCCTTTGGGCTGTTCGGGGCCGTTCGACCAGCACTATTGCAAATAGGTATATGCCTATTTATAGTAAGTGTCGCCAGTCACACACCGCGTCGCCGCACCGAGCAGCGCCGCTACGGAGGTCCCCATGACGACGACACTCAGCCCCACCCCCACCGCCGGCCTCGATCGCGCCGCCCTTCTCCTCGACGCGTTCGACGGCCCGGGCAGGCTCACGCTCGCGCAGATCGTGCGCCGCACGGGGCTTCCGCGCTCCTCCGCGCACCGGATGCTCGAACGTCTCGTCCAGCTGCGGTGGCTCCGCCGGGAAGGCCGGGACTACGAACTCGGGATGCGACTGTTCGAACTCGGGTCGCTGGCCGTGCACCAGGACCGTCTGCACCGGGCCGCCCTGCCGTTCCTGCACGAACTCCACCGGCTCACCGGGCACGCCGTGCACCTCGCGGTACTCGAGGGAATCGACGTCGTCTATCTGGAGAAGATCGCCGGACGGTTCGGCGTCGGGTTGCCGTCCCGCGTCGGCGGCCGCCAGCCCGCGCACTGTACGAGTGTCGGCAAGGTACTGCTGGCCCATTCGCCCGAGTCCGTGGTCGACCGCGTCGTCGAAGCGGGTCTGCCCCGCAGCACACGTTTCAGCATCGACTCACCCGCGGCGTTCCGCACCGAGTTGCAGAAGACCCGCGAACGCGGAGCGGCCTACGACCGGGAAGAGGATCTCGTCGGCGTCAGCTGCGTCGCCGTGCCGGTGGGCACCGAGGACAACGTGGTCGCGGCCATCTCCGTGTGCGGTCCCAGCAGTCAGATCAAACTCGATCACCGTCTGACCGCACCGATTCGCATGTCCGCCAAGGGCACCTGGCGCAACTACATGTCGACCGCGACGCCGGCCGCCGGACGCGCCGACCGATACACCGCCTGAGGCGGGTGAAGGAGCACGAATGCCGCTCGACGAGCAGGCCGAGACCATCCTCCGGGGACTGAACGAGAACTTTCCCCGGGTGGAGACCATGACCGGCGCCCAGGCGCGGGCGGCGACGAAGGCGGGACGCAAGGCCGTCGCCGACCCCGAGCCGGTCGGCAGTGTGCGCGATCGGGAGATCCCCGGCGGGGCCGGACCGATTGCGGCACGCATCTATTCGCCGGCGAAGGATCCCGCGGAGTCCCTGCCCGTCGTCGTCTTCTTCCACGGCGGCGGGTTCGTGATCTGCGACCTCGACAGTCACGACGGCTTCTGCCGCGCGATGTGCAACGGGATCGGGGCCGTCGTCGTCTCCGTCGACTACCGACTCGCCCCGGAATCGCAGTGGCCCGCCGCAGCGGACGACGCCTACGCCGCGACGTGCTGGGTCGCGCAGCACGCCCGCGCTTTGGGCGGAGATCCGGACCGGCTCCTCGTCGCCGGCGACAGCAGCGGGGGCAACCTCGCGGCCGTCGCGGCGCTGATCGCCCGGGACCGGGAGGCCCCCGCGGTTGCCGGACAGCTACTGATCTACCCCGTCATCGAACCGGTCTTCGACACCGAGTCCTACGAGGAATTCGCGGAGGATCACTTCCTCACCCGCTCTGCGATGCAATGGTATTGGGATCAGTACCTGCCGACGCACCGCGAGACCGTACCCGCCTACGCCGCCCCGGTCCGGGCGGAGGATCTCGGCGGGCTCCCACCCGCGATCGTGCTCACCGCCGAACGCGATCCCCTCAGGTGCGAGGGGGAGAAGTACGCTGCGGCGCTCGCCGACGCCGGTGTTCCCGTGCAGGGCAGGCGGGTGGAGGGAATGTTCCACGGATTCTTGACGATCGACGCGCTGGCCGCGGCGCAGACCGCGCGGCGGGAGCTGTGGCCTCGGCTCCGGAATCTGGTGGCCGAACCGGTGCGGACTCCGTCCGACTAGTCTTCGCGCTCCGCCTCGTCGTCCGCGTCCCGTGCCGCCTTCATCGCGGCCTGGTACTCCTGCTGCGCTGCGCGGGAACGCCGGATCGAATGTGATGCGGTCGGTTTCGGCACACCGGGATGCTCCGGCGTCCCTGCGCCGTGCATCCGCTCGACGGCCTCGTCGATGTCGGCGAGCATCTGCTTCGCGAGCTCGCTCTCGGCCGCGTAGTAGCGCTCGGACCATTTGTTGACCATGTGCGCGAACGCCCACGTGGGTTCGACGTCGGAATCGCGGGCGTCGAGCGCTGCCTGCCTGCTCATCCCCTCCACATACGAGATGTGCTCCTTCAGGGCATCTTTGAGCTGCTCCGGCTCGGTGAGGTGACCGAGCCACATGCGCAGCATCACACCGTGCTTGAGAACGGGCGGATCGATCGGCGCCTCCCGCGCCCAGCTGCGCATGACGGCCATGCCCGCGTCCGTGATCTTGTACAGGCGCTTGGGTTTCACCCGTGCCTCGTCGTCCACGACGGTCCGCGACGTCACGTATCCCAGGTCCTCGAGCTTCTTCAGCTCCGAGTACACCTGGCTGAAGGACGGGCTCCAGTAGAAGAACCGCACACTGTACGACGCCCACTTCTTCAGGTCGTAGCCGGACAGCTCCTCGCCGAACGACAGGATGCCGAGTACCGGCCAGCTCGTGGAGCGGAGGCCGGCGAACCCGGAACTCTGTGTGGGGTCGGACGATGGCATTTCCCGAGCCTATCAACCGTGCGCCGCCGGCCGGACAGCGCGAAACCCTGCCGCTGGGCGGGACGAGGCATTCCCCGCCGGAAGGCGCCGCGGCCAGGCTGAACGCAACCCGTCGATCCGAGGAGACACGATGACCCGAACCGAAGAACCCGTGCCGGTGGCACGACGCATCGACCCCGCCGAGCTCAAGTCGGTGCTCGGGCACTTCTGCACCGGAGTCACGGTGATCACCGCACACGACGGCGAGAGCCCACACGGCTTCACATGCCAGTCCTTCGTGTCGCTGTCGCTGGACCCGCCGTACGTGTCGTTCAGCCCCGCACGGACGTCGACCAGCTGGCCGCGGCTGCGGGCGAGCGAACACATCTGCGTCAACGTTCTCGCTCACGACCAGCGCGACGTGTGCGGGACGTTCGCAATCAGCGGCGCCGACAAGTTCGCCGACGTCGGGTGGTCGCACGCCCGCAACGGTGCCCCGGCGCTGGACGGTGTGCTGGCCCAGGTGCAGGCCACCGTCGAATTCGAGCACGACGCCGGCGACCACACCATCGTCGTCGCGCGCGTCACCGGTCTGGACGTGCTCAGGGATGCGCCGCCGCTCCTGGTGTACCGCGGCGGGCTCGGCATCTTCACCGCGGCCACCTAGCCGCGCTTTCTCCCGCGCGGCCACCTAGCCGCGCTTCCCCCGCGCGGCGGCGGTGCCGCTGTCTCCCGCGCGGCGGCGGTGCCGCTTTCTCCCGCGCGGCGGTGCCGCTTTCTCCCGCTCCGCGGGAAATGCTGTGGGAAACAGCAATTGACACCGGCAGGGTGTGATCGAGACCACTTCGGAAGGTGTGCACGATGAGCGTAGACGAGCAGAACTGGGACCGGGAGGTAGATCTCCTGGTGATCGGCAGCGGTGCAGGTGGCATGACCGCTGCCCTCGCCGGGGCCGAGCGAGGACTCGACACCCTCGTCGTCGAAAAGTCCGGGGTGTACGGCGGTTCGACGGCACTGTCGGGTGGCGCCCTGTGGATTCCCAACTCGCCGATCCTCGTCCGTGAAGGCCGCGCCGACGACCCCGACGACGTCCGGAAGTACCTGGAGTCGATCGTCGGCGACAGCGTGCCGGCCGAACGCCTCGACGCGTACATCGAGCAGGGGCCGGCCATGATGCGGTTCTTCGAACAGAACTGCCCGCACCTCCGGTTCTCCTGGTGCGAGGACTATTCCGACTACCACCCCGAGAACGTGGGCGGACGGCCGAAGGGGCGGACGGTCGAACCGCTGCCGTTCGACATGAACCAGCTCGGCGCCGACGGCGACCTGCAGCGGCCGAACTCCCTCGCGATGCCCGGTGGGCTGTACATGACATCCACCGAGTTCCGCCACCTCAACATGTTCTTCCGCACCTGGGCCGGACGCAGGACAGCGCTGGGTGTCGGCTGGCGGTCGGTCGTGGCGATGCTGCGGCGCAGGCGGATGGAGACTCTGGGGCAGGCCCTCGTCGGCCGGCTGCGGCTCACGCTCCGGGAGGCGGGGGTTCCGCTGTGGCTGAACTCCCCACTGAAGGGTCTGGTCACGGACGAGTCGGGAGCTGTCACGGGTGCGGTCGTCGAGTCCGGGGGACAGGAACTGCGCATCCGCGCCCGCCGCGGCGTGATGATGGCCACCGGCGGATTCGAGCAGAGCGAGGAGATGCGGAAGCAGTACCTCCGGGAAGGCGGCAAGGACAACTACAGCGCCGGCTCACCCGACAACACCGGAGACGGAATCGTCGCGGGCGAGCAGGTCGGCGCCGCCGTCGATCTGATGGACGACGCCTGGTGGATGCCGTCGTTCCGGCGGCCGGACGGCATCATGCACGTCCTGGTGTCGGAGCGGTCGATCCCGCCGTCGCTGATCGTCGACCAGAACGGCAAGAGGTTCACCAACGAGGCGTCCCCGTACGTGTCGTTCGTACACGACCAGATCGCCGGTGGTCACGACCCCGTGTGGTTCGTGTTCGACTCGAAGGCCAAGAGCCGCTACCAGTTCGGTGGGGTGATGCCCGGGCAGAAGTTCCCCGCGGAATGGTTCGAGACGGGGCTGATGCAACGCGCAGCATCCGTCGGCGAGCTCGCGCAGAAGATCGGCGTTCCCGCGGAGTCGCTGTCCGCGGAGATCGCCCGGTTCAACGGTTTCGCCCGTGCGGGGGTCGACGCCGACTTCGGCCGCGGCGACAGCGCCTACGACCGGTACTACGGCGACCCGCGACTGCCCAACCCGACCATGGACGAGGTGGACCGGGCTCCGTACTACGCGGTGCGGATGGAAGCCGGCGACCTCGGCACCAAGGGCGGGCTCGTGTGCAACGAGCACAGCCAGGTGTGCCGCAGCAGCGGCGAACCGATCCCCGGGCTCTACGCCACCGGCAACACGTCGGCGTCCGTGATGGGCAACGACTACGCCGGTGCCGGCGCGACGATCGGTCCCGCGATGGTATTCGGCTGGGTCGGCGCCCGGCATGCAGCAGCCGGGGCGGTGGGCTGAGTGCTTCCCGTCGAATGCCGACGCTGCGGCAACGCGGTGCTCGTGGAGAAATACAGCGAGGCGCACACGAGCGTGCAGTGGCTGGGCGACGCCGAGCAGACCTGTCCGGAGTTCGCACTGCGTGCGCAGGAGGGGGAGCACTCGATGTTCGTCCCCACCTGCGGCGCGCTGCGCGGATCGATCGACGACGCGGTGGAGAACGGGCGGGTGGGGCTCTCCCTGCGCAGCTACCCGACTCCCGGCCGCCTGGACTAGAGAGGACAACCGATGTCACGGATGGCGGGCAAGGTCGCCTTCATCACCGGTGCCGGGAACGGCATGGGACGCAGTCACGCGGTCCGGCTCGCGGAGGAGGGCGCCGACGTCGTCGTCGTCGATCTGCCGTCGGCCGAAGCGGATCTCGCCGAAACCGGAAGGCTGGTCGGCGAACTCGGCCGGCGCGCAGTCGTCGCCCACGCCGATGTGCGTGACCCGTCCGCGTTGCGGGCGGCCGTCGACGCCGGAGTCGCGGAATTGGGGCCCCTCGACGTCGTCGTCGCGAACGCGGGTGTCTGCGACAACCCCGGCCCGGCGTGGTCGATCGACGACGCGGACTGGCACCGATCGCTCGACGTCAACCTCACCGGCGTCTGGAACACGGCGAAGGCCGCGGTCCCGGCGATGCGGGACGGTGGCGGTTCCGTCGTGATCGTCAGTTCGACCGCCGGCATCAAGGCGGTGGCCGGGGCCGCCCACTATTCGGCGTCCAAGACCGCCGTGGTCGGGTTGGCCCGGACCCTCGCGAATGAACTCGGACCGCAGTTCATCCGGGTGAACGTGCTGCACCCCGGCGCCGTCGGCACCCGCATGACCTTGAACCCCGCGACGATGGCACGGCTGCGGCCGGACCTCGAGAATCCGACCCGGGACGACGTCGTCCCCGTCCTCGCGGCGAACCACATGCTGCCCGTTCCGTGGCTGGACTCGCGGGATGTCAGCAATGCGCTGCTGTTCCTGGCCTCGGACGAATCGCGATACATCACCGGCACACAACTCGTGGTCGACGCCGGACTGACCCAGAAGGTGTAGAGATGACAGGTCGAGTGGACGGAAGAGTCGTCCTGGTCACCGGTGCCGCACGCGGGATCGGCCGGGCGCAGGCGTTGCGGTTCGCACAGGAGGGCGCGAACGTCGTGGCCGTCGACCTGTGTGGCCCGGTCGGCACGGTGGTGACGCCACCGGCGAGCCCGGAGGATCTCGAGGAGACCGCGAAACTGGTCCGGGACACCGGCCGCCGGATCGTGACCGCGCAGGTGGACGTGCGCGACGGCACGGCGCTCGCCGAGGCGGTCACCGCGGCGGCCGGCGAACTGGGCGGGCTGGACTTCGTGTGCGCCACGGCAGGCATCACGTCCTCGGGTGCCGCGTTGGAGCTCGACTCCGAGACGTGGCAGACGATGCTCGACGTCAATCTGACGGGGGTGTGGCAGACGTGCAAGGCGGCGGCGCCGCACCTGATCGAGCGGGGCGGCGGGGCGATGATCCTGACGAGTTCCATCGCCGGGCTGCGCGGGCTCGTCGGCGTCGCCCACTACACCGCGGCCAAGCACGGGGTGGTGGGCCTGATGCGGTCGCTGGCCAAGGAGCTCGCGCCGCACCGGGTGCGGGTCAACAGCGTGCATCCCACGAACGTGGACACGGACATGATCCAGAACGACATGGTGCGGCGGGCGTTCCGGCCCGACCTCGAGCACCCCACCCGCGAAGAGTTCGCGGCGGCGGCCGTGACGATGAACATGCTGTCGATTCCGTGGATCGAGCCGGTCGACGTGGCCAATGCCGCGCTGTTCCTGGCCTCGGACGAGGCGCGGTACATCACGTCCGTCGCCCTGCCGGTCGACGCGGGCAGCGTCAGCCGATGACCGCCGCGGGCGGCGTTGGCCGGTAATCCCCGAGTCCGCCTCCACCCCTGACGATCCGTGGTAGAACAGGTGTCAGTTTTGGGGGCGGACGAAGGGTGAATTCCGTGGATCTCGAGGCCGTCGCCGCGATCAGCAGGCTCAAGTACGCGTATCTGCGGGCCCTGGACACGAAATGCTGGGACGAGTTCGCCGACACGCTTCTTCCCGACGCAACGGCGAACTACGGCGAGCATCTCGCGTTCGAGTCGCGGGACGCGCTCGTCGAATTCATGAAGTCGAATCTGGGGCCGCAGACCATCACCGAACACCACTGCGGTCACCCGGAGATCGACGTCGACGGCGACACGGCGACCGGACGCTGGTACCTCTCCGACATCGTGCTGATCCCGGAGCACGACATGGTGCTGCGCGGGGCGGCGTTCTACTCCGACCGCTACGTCCGCGGACCGGACGGCCGATGGCGGATCGCCCACACCGGATACGAGCGCACATACGAGGCGGTGATGTCGCTGGCCGACATTCCCAGCTTCCGGCTGACGTCCAACCGGTGGGCAGCCGACACGGAACCCGGCAAAGGAGACTCGTGATGGGGACACTGGACGGCAAGGTCGCACTGATCACCGGCGCCGGTCAGGGGGTGGGCGCCGGCATGGCGTTCGCGCTGGCCAAGGAAGGCGCCCGGATCGCGGTGGTCGGGCGAACAGAGTCGAAACTCGTCGACACGTGCGCCGCCATCGCCGACTTCGGCGGCGTCGCCGAGCCGATCGTCTGCGACGTCAGCAAACGCGATCAACTGGGCCCGATGGTCGACCGAGTCGTGGACGCATTCGGTGGCATCGACATCCTCGTCAACAACGCCAACGCGAGCACGCTCGGACCGCTCCTGGACATCACTCCGAAACTATTGGACCGTGCCATGGCCGTCGGTCCGGTGGCCACCCTGTTCCTCATGCAGCTGTGCTACCCGCACCTGAAGGCGCGCGGCGGCGGCTCGATCATCAACCTCGTCAGCTCCTCGGCGGTGCGGTGGGACACCAGCGGTTACGGCCTCTACGCGGCCACCAAGGAAGCGATGCGCTCGCTCACCCGGACCGCGGCCAGCGAATGGGGACCCGACGGAATCCGCGTCAACGCGATTGCGCCGCACGCACTGTCGCCGGGCCTGAAATGGTGGACGGAGAACAACCCCGAGGAGGCCGCCGAGTTCGTGAAGTCGATCCCGCTCGGCCGGATCGGCGACTGCGAGCAGGACATCGGACGTGCCGTCGTCTTCCTTGTCGGTCCCGACGCCGGCTACCTGTCGGGTGCCACCATCCCGCTCGACGGTGGTCAGGCGCGCTGGAGCTGATCGCCGCCGATTGCCCCGAGCTTGCTCATTTCCCTCCCATCCGGTAGGAATTGCTTCGTGCATACGACTCACCTGGTGCGACGCCTCACCGTCGACCTGTGCCGTACGTGCGCCAACATCTGTTGTTGCTGATGGTCCGGCGCGCGTACCGCGTGCTGTCCACTCCTCGGTAGCCTCCGGCATCCGGTCATTCCTCACGCATTCTCCGCGTTCGCAGGTCCGGGCCGTTGCGCCCGTACCCAGGCACCAGCACCTTCGCGGAAAGACACCATGAGTACTGCATTCGAAACCAGAACAGCGTCGTTGACGCTCGACAAGTTCGGCCCCCACTTCGGGGCCGAGATCATCGGCCTGGACGTCGCGTCCGCCACCGACGACGAGGTCGCCGCGATCCGTTCGGCGTTGACCGAGCACAAGGTGCTGGTCCTGCGGGGTCAGTCACTCGAAGACACGAGTCACATCGAGTTCGGTCGCCGGCTCGGCCGGCTGACCGCGGGGCACCCCGTCCACGACAGCGGCAACGTCGCGCAGGAGGTGTACGCACTCGACAGCCAGGACAACGGTTTCGCCGACGTGTGGCACACCGACGTGACGTTCATGAAGCGACCGCCGCTGGGGTCGATTCTCCGCCCCGTCGTCCTCCCACCGCACGGCGGCGACACCAACTGGGCTGACAGTCAACTCGCGTACGAGTCGCTGTCGCTGCCGATCCGGCAGATGATCGATCAGCTGACCGCGGTGCACGACGGCAACCGCGAGTTCGGGTACTACCTCGCGCAGAAGCGGGGCGGCAAGGGAAACGTCTGGGACGGTGAGGAAGTCACCGCGCTCGTGCCCGTCGAGCATCCCGTCGTGCGGGTGCACCCGGAGACGGGACGCAAGGGCATCTTCGTGAACCCGGGCTTCACGTCCCACATCGCCGGAGTGTCCGAGGAGGAGAGCCGGGGAATCCTCGACTTCCTCTACGCCCACCTGACCAAACCCGAGCACATCGTGCGGCACCGCTGGCGCCTCGGCGACCTCGTGCTGTGGGACAACCGCAGCACCGCGCACTACGCCAACCGCGACTACGGAACCCAGCACCGCGTCATGCACCGCATCACGCTGGAAGGTGACGTGCCGTTCGGCCCGCAATAGAGCAACCTGCGCATTCGCCGGGCGCGCGGCGTCCGCAGCGACTACCGTCACGATCCGTGACCCCGGCATCGGACATCTCACGACGCAAGTTCCTCGCCTCCGCCGCGGCGGCCGGTGGCGCCGCTTTCCTCAGCTCGTGGGCGGGTCCGGTCATCGACCGCGCCTACGCGCAGGACCCGGGCGGCAGTGGGTCGCTGAACGACATTGAGCACTTCGTCTACCTCATGCAGGAGAACCGCTCGTTCGACCACTATTACGGCACCCTGTCGGGGGTGCGCGGGTTCGACGACCCGTCACCGGCGTGGCAGCAGTACGGCTGGACTCCGGGTGCCGGGCCCACCCCGACCGGGTTTCTCAACCCGTTCCGGCTCGACACCACGCAGGGCACACACCTCGACGGCGAATGCATCAACGACCCCACCCATTCGTGGGGTCCGCAGCACGACGCGTGGAACGGTGGCGCGATGGACCGGTGGATGCCGGTGCACATCGCGCACGAGGGGCCGCTCAACGGTCCCGCGACGATGGGCTACTACACGCGAGCCGACATCCCGGTGCACTACGACCTCGCCGACGCCTTCACGATCTGCGACCACTACTTCTGCTCGGTGTTGGGACCGACGGACCCGAACCGGCTGTACTGGATGACCGGCACGATCGACCCGGACGGGCTGGCCGGTGGGCCGCTGGTCGAGACGCCGACGGTGATTCCCAGGTTCGTCTACTCCTGGCGCACCTATCCGGAGAACCTGCAGGAGGCCGGCGTCAGCTGGAAGGTGTACGCCAACAAGGATCTCGGTCCCGTGTCGAGTGTCGCACTCGACGGGATGCTCGGCTGCTTCACGCAGTACAGCGACCCGAATTCGGAACTCGCTCGCCGTGGTCTCGATCCGACGTATCCGAACGACTTCCGGGCCGACGTCGCGAACGGCACGCTGCCCGCGGTGTCCTGGATCGTGCCCAACATCTTCACGTGCGAGCATCCGGCGCTGCCCCCGGCCGCGGGCGCGGTCGGGATCGTCGAGGTACTCGACATCCTCACGTCGAACCCGGCGATCTGGGAGAAGACCGCGCTGATCATCAGTTACGACGAGAACGGCGGTTTCTTCGACCACGTCACCCCGCCCACGCCGCCGCCGGGCACCCCGGGCGAATATCTGACGGTTCCGCTGAACACCGTGTCGGAGAGCGAGAACAATCCGGGACCGATCGGCCTCGGTTTCCGGGTGCCGTCGCTGATCGTCTCGCCGTACAGTCGCGGCGGCCTCGTCGCCTCCGACACGTTCGACCACACGTCGCAGCTCCGGTTGCTGGAGAAGCGATTCGGCGTGCCCGTCCCCAATCTCACCGACTGGCGCCGCGGCGCCGTCGGCGACATGACGTCCGCGTTCGACTTCTCGTCGGCGCCGAACGCCGGCGTTCCCCTGATGACGGACCCCGGGCCACGCCTGCAGGCGGCGATCGCGCAGTGCGGGCCGAACGTGGCCGCGGGGACGCTCAACGCCGGTGCGCCCTACCCCGTCCCGCCGAATTCGATGCCCGTGCAGGAACAGTCGCCGCTGCGGCGTCGCCCCAGCGGGCTGATCATGTAGCGGACTCTCTGACTCCTGACTCCTGACTCCTGCTCGACGATCGAACGGCGGCGGTCGATCCGAGCTCAGGGGCGGAGGGCGTCGACCTCTTCGCCGGAGGTCGAGGGATCCGGCGTCTCGTCGGTGGGCCCGCTCGTGCGCTGACGGTAGATCCCGATTCCGACCACGACCACGGCGAGTCCCATCGAGACGTACATCTGGCTCCTGGTCTCCGGCAACACGAGCATGCCGACGCAGAGCGCGATGATGGCGGCGATGGTGCACCACGTCAGGTACGGGAACAGCCACATCTTCAGCGACAGGTCCTTGCCCTCCGCCTCGAGGCTGCGCCGCATGCGCAGCTGCGACACCGAGATGGCGAGCCACACGAACAGGGCGATCGCTCCCGAGGAGTTGACGAGGAACAGGAACACGGTGTCCGGGTACAGGTAGTTGAGGCCCACGGTCAGGAATCCCACGACCGTCGAGACGAGCACGGCCTGGCGGGGAACACCTGACGAGCCGATCTTCGACAACGAGGCCGGGGCGTCGCCGCGGCGGGAGAGCGAGAAGATCATGCGGCTCGCCGTGTACAGGCCGGAGTTCAGGCAGGACAGCACCGATGTGAGCACGACGACGTCCATGATGTTGCCGGCTGCCGGGATGCCGAAGGAGTCGATGACGGCGACGTACGGGCTCAGCGCGACGGAGGCGTCGTCCCAGGGGAGCAGCGTCACGACGACGGCGATGGAGCCGATGTAGAAGATGAGGATGCGCCACACGACGGAACGCACGGCGTTGCGCACTGCCGCCACGGGGTTGGCGGATTCACCGGCGGCGATGGTGGCGATCTCGGCGCCGAAGAAGGAGAAGACGACGACTAGGACCGCCGCGAACACGGCACCTGCCCCGTTGGGGAAGAACCCGCCGTGACCGGTGAGGTTGCTGAGGCCGGGGGCGTCGACTCCGGGCAGGGCTCCGCAGATCGCGAGGACGCCGAGCACCAGGAAGATGACGATGGCCGCGACTTTGATCGACGCGAACCAGAACTCGAACTCGCCGAACGACTTCACGGACGCGATGTTCGTCAGCGTGAGCAACACCATCAGGATCAGCGCCCAACTCCACTGCGGGACGTCGGGGATCCAGCGGTTCATGATGACGGCGCCTGCCGTCGCCTCGATGCCGAGGACGATGATCCAGAACCACGCGTAGAGCCAGCCGATGCTGAAGCCGGCCCATCGGCCGATCGCGCGGTCGGCGTACGCCGAGAACGATCCCGTCTCGGGGTTGGCGGTCGACATTTCGCCGAGCATGCGCATCACCAGGATGACGACGATGCCCGCGAGTGCGTAGGCCACGAGTACGCCGGGGCCCGTCTCGCGGATCGCGACCCCGGAGCCCACGAAGAGGCCTGCGCCGATCACCCCCGCGATAGCGATCATCGAGAGGTGCCGCTTCTTCAATGTGTGCTGAAGCTGCGGATCGGTGGTTCCTGACATGGAGAAATCCCTTCGGCGCTACTCCGGGTGTGATGTGCGTCGCTGATTCGGAAAAGTGTGTACGAGGCGTGGGGGCTCCGGAATCGCCGATTCGGTGAAATTGGTGCGGCTGAGATGGACGAAACGGCAGTACCACGCATCTGCGCCTTCTTGACAACGCGGAAACGCTATGGCTACCGTCACACTATTCAACCAGCGGACATTAGTTCGGTATGCGAACAGGATCTGTCCGGCACCAACCTAGACGGGACATCGGAATGAGCGATCACGCCTTCACCCCGGCAGCCGAGAAGCAGGCGCGAAGAGCAGCGCTGAGCAGTTTCGTCGGCGCAGTCATCGACTGGTACGACTTCCTGCTCTACGGGTTGGTCGCCGCACTGGTCTTCAACTCGGAGTTCTTCCCGAATGTCAGCCCGGCGATCGGAACGCTCGCCGCGTTCGCGACGTTCGGCGTCGGATTCCTGTTCCGGCCGCTCGGCGGTGTGGTGTTCGGCCACTACGGCGACCGCATCGGACGCAAACGGATGCTGATCCTCACCGTGCTGATCATGGGAACGAGCACCGCCCTGATCGGACTGCTGCCGTCGTTCGGGTCGATCGGCTGGTGGGCTCCGGTCCTGCTCGTCACGCTGCGCGCCATCCAGGGCTTCGCCGTCGGCGGCGAGTGGGGTGGGGCCGCGTTGATGGCCGTCGAGAGCGCCCCGCCGAAGAAGAAGGCGTTCTACAGCAGCGGAGTGCAGGTCGGCTACTCGGTCGGGCTCATCCTCGCCACCGGATTCGTCATGCTCATGAGCAACCTGACCACCGACGACGCGTTCAGCCAGTGGGGTTGGCGTGTTCCGTTCGTCGCCAGCGTCGTCCTGGTCGGAATCGGCCTGTGGATCCGCGCCGGAGTGCAGGAGAGCCCCGAGTTCGTCGAGAAGGTCGAGAAGTTCGAGGAGGAGCAGACCGCGCAGGACAAGAAGCGGATTCCCCTGGTCGAAGCACTGCGCAACCACCCGAAGGCCTTCCTCCAGATCATCGGCCTGCGTTTCGCCGAACTGTTCTCCATGTACATCGTGACCACGTTCGCGTTGAGCTACTCCACCCAGGAACTGGGGATGGAGCGCAACTTCATGCTCAACGTCGGTCTGCTCGTCGGTGCAGTGGGTATCGGCACCATCCCGCTGTTCGCCTGGCTGTCCGACAAGCACGGCCGGCGGCGCGTCTACATCCTCGGCGCACTGATCGGCGCGGTGTGCGCGTTCCCGTTCTTCATCTTCCTCGAGAACGGGTCGATGATCGGCACCGTCATCCTCGCCGTGCTCCTCGTCAACATCTCGCACGACATGGTCGTCAGCGTGCAGCAGCCCCTGTTCACCGAGATGTTCGGGGCCGAGTACCGGTACAGCGGCGCGGGCGTCGGCTACCAGGTGGCCAGCGCGATCGGCGGCGGCTTCACCCCGTTCATCGCGGCAGCCCTGGTCACCGCCAGCGGCGGGTCCTGGCACCTCGTGGCCGTGTACCTCGCCGGCGGCTGCATCGTCAGCGCCCTGATCGCGTGGCGACTGCAGCCCGATGCGAGTGCCGACGCGTCGGACGCCGCCACTCGAGCCGAGCTCGAGAACTCGCACTGAACATGGCGGCGCGGTCGGTGCCGGGAGTTGCCGGGTGCGAGCCTCGACCGCGTCGTGCAGATCGGGGCCGGTGGTGCCGGAGTCGCCGTCGCCTCAGGCGGTCAGCCGAGGGACAGGTCGGAACCGATCCGCTCCGCGGTCGCGACGAGTTTCGGCACCACCGACGCCGCGACGTCGTCCCGCGTGTACTGCGTGCCCTGCAGCGAGGAGTTGAGGGCGGCGACCACGGCGCCCGTCCGATCCCGGATGGGAACGGCCGCGCCGCGGATGCCGATCTCGAGCTCGTTCTCCGACATCGACCAGCCGTCGGCGGCGACCTTCCGGACGTCTGCGCGCAGGTGTTCGACGTCGGAGATCGTGTGGGGTGTGAAGGCCTGGAACTCGGTGGTCTTCAGGTAGTCGTCGAGCGCGTCGGCCGAAAGTCCGGCCAGCAGAACCCGTCCCGTGGACGTCGCGTACGCGGGGAACCGCATGCCCACCGTGATCGAGATGCGAATGATCCGGGGCGAGCGGACCCGCGCCACATATACCACGTCGGGACCGTCGAGAATGGTGACGGAGATGGTCTCGCCCAGTTCCTTCGCGAGAGCCTCGATGTGCGGGTCGGCGACCTGCGGCAGTCGCAGCGCGGCGAGGTACGAGAAGCCGAACCGCAGCACCCGGGGTGTGAGCGAGAAGTTGCGTCCGTCGAGACGCAGGAAACCCTTGTCCACCAGGGTGAGCAGAATACGGCGCGCCGTGGACCGGGTGATCCCGACAGCCTGCGCCACCTCGCTCAACGTGCGTTCCCGGTGCTGTTCGTCGAAGCATTCGAGAACGGTCAGGCCACGGTCCAGGGACTCGAGAAAATACCGTTCCCCCGACGCCGGCTGCTCGGCCACCTCAGCAGCCACCTGTTTCGCACACGCCGTCATGTTACCGGGCGACTAGGTGTGTCGGAGCCGGCTGAACGCCGCGTCCAGTGTGGCGAGTCCGCTCGCGTCGATGAGGAAATCGGTTTCGAGAGTGTCGCGGAGTTCGTCGACGGTCGCCAGTTCGCGCCGCTCGGACGTCCCGCCGAGGTGGTGCACCGTCAGCCGCGTACCGGCCAGGGCGTAGCGGCGGTCTTCCGTGGCCCGCGCCGCCATGAGTCCGGTCACGAAATGCGATCCGGGCCAGGTCGACAGGTACCAGTTGGGGGCCTCGTAGTCGACGGGGAACTGCCTGGTGAGGTCGAACCGGTAGATGGTCCGCCACTCGTCACCGACGAGTGCCTGCATCGCGTAGTCGCCCGCGACGTCGACCAGCCGGAACGGTTCCAGCGGAGTGTCCTGCACGGTGTCCAGTTCGAGGCGCAAGGTGGTGGTGAGGGTCATGCCGCCGAACCCGACGTCGATGAGCCTTCGCTCGCCGGCGACGTCGACGAGCAACAGCATGTGCGAGCGCGGAGTGACCGCATCGATCGGAGATCCCCACAGAACGCGGGCGGCGAGTGGCGTCACGTCGAACCCGAGCTCGAGCAGGACGGCCCGCAGCAGGAGATTCTGCTCGAAGCAGTAACCGCCCCTTCGGGATTCGACCAATTTCTGTTGCAGTGACGGCAGGTCGAGCCGGTTCGGTGTGCCGAGGAACGGGTCGAGGTTCTCGAACGGGATCGACCAGGCGTGATGTGCGGCAAGCTGGTTCAGCGTCGCCGTCGTCGCGGATCGGTCGCCGTCGTACCCGATCCGGTCGAAGTACCGCTCGAGGTTCAGATCGCCCGCAGTGGCCATGGAGCACAGTGTAAGCGCGGCGAATGACCGATCAGGGGCCGTCACTGGGGGAGGATGGACAGGGTGCGGTCGCGTGACGGGAGGACACCCATGGGACGGCGACGTTTCTCGGTTGCAGCGTTGCTGGTGGTCGTCACGTGCGCGGCATGCCAGTCCGAGGGGAGTCCGGCGCAGCCGTCGACGACCACCGCGGTCGCCGCACCGGCAGGCAGCGAGCCCACGGTGATCGCCGCCGACCTCGACGTGCCGTGGGGGATCGCGCTCCTGCCGGATGGGACGGCACTGATCGCGGAACGGGACAGCGGCGCGATCCGGCACCTGCAGGCGAACGGCGACACGACCGTGATCGGCGAGGTGCCCGGCGTGGCGGCGCGGGGCGAATCGGGACTGCTGGGCCTCGCCGTCTCACCGGCCTACGCGACGGACCAGACCATCTACGGGTACCTGACCACCGACGACGACAACCGGGTGGTCGCCCTGCGGTTCGACGGTCGCAGCCTCGGCGAGCCGGCCCCGATCCTGACGGGCATCCCCGCCGGATCGATCCACGACGGCGGCCGGATCGCGTTCGGCCCGGACGGCACGCTGCACGTCGCCACCGGTGAAGCCGGCGACCGGCCACGCGCCCAGGACCCGTCCTCGCTCGGCGGCAAGATCCTGCGGATCAACCCCGACGGGTCGATCCCGGCCGACAACCCCACGCAGGGATCACCCGTGTGGTCGCTCGGGCACCGCAACGTGCAGGGCCTCGCGTGGGACGACGACGGCCGGCTGTGGGCCACCGAATTCGGGGCGAACACCTGGGACGAGGTGAACCTGATCGAACCCGGCGGCAACTACGGATGGCCGGAGGTCGAGGGGCGGTCGGGCGAGGCGGGCTTCGTCGATCCGGTGGTCCAATGGTCCACCGGCGAGGCGTCCCCGTCCGGGCTCGCGTTCCAGGACGGCGCGCTGTGGGTCGCCGCGCTGCGCGGCGAACGACTGTGGCGGATTCCCGTGGGCGGTGACGGCTCGCTTGGCGAACCGCAGTCGCTGTTCGAAGGTGAGTACGGCCGACTGCGCACCGTCGTCGCGACACCGGACGGAGCAGTCTGGTTCAGCACCAGCAACCGTGACGGGCGCGGCGATCCGGCGGAGGGCGACGACCGCATTCTCATGCTCCGCCCGTGAGTACTTGTTAACCGCGGGCGGTTAAGAAGTACTCACAGGTCAGTCGGTCCAGGGGACGATCGGCGGCTTCACCCACATGATCTTCTCGTCCCGGTGCGCCGGGGTGGCGGCGGGATGGTCGGGGTGGCGCTCCGCCCACGCCGACTTCTGGTCGAGCAACTCGACCACGGTCAGCCACGTCTCCATGGTGCTCGGCGGGTTCGACCCGGCCGCCCGGGCGAGTTTCCGCAGCGTGCCGTCGGTGAGGTCGAGGAGTTCCTGACCGCTGATTCCGCGATCCCAGACATACCGCGCGAGTCCCATCGCCTTCTCGCGACGTCGCTTCGCAGCGCCTTCGGTGTGCGCGAAGTCGACTTCCTGAGGTTCCATCGTCTTCCCTTCTCGTGCGCGTCACCACGGTAGGTCACCCGTGTCTCGTCCCGGTATCGTGGGAGGACGATTCTCGCAGCAGACGCGAGCGGACGGCGCGAGCAGTAGGGAAGACGGACGATGGGCAGGCAGCGCGGCGGTCGGGCTGCCCGGACAACCGACGGGGGTCCCGTCGCAGGCGTGTACCCGATCGACACGGGCACGTGCGAACTCACCGAAGACCACCTCAACCCGCACGGCTGGGTGCTGAAGGTGAACGGGGTCGAGAGTTCCCACATCGACCTGTCGGATCCCACGCACCTCGATTTCGAGTACATGCGGTGGATCGCCGAACTGGTCGCTTCGCACTGGGGAACGGACCAGCGGGTGCGGTCCCTGCACCTCGGTGGCGGTGCCTGCTCACTCGCGCGGCATCTCGCCGCCCGGTATCCGGACGCCCGGCAGGTGGTGGTCGAACTCGACGGCAGGCTCGCCGAGTTGGTGCGCGAATGGTTCGACCTGCCGCGGGCACCACTGCTGCGACTGCGGGTGGGTGAGGCGCGGGCGGTCACCGAGACGCTGACGGAGTCCAGCCGCGACCTGATCGTGCGCGACGTGTTCGCCGGCAACACGACTCCGACGCCGCTGACGACGACGGAGTTCACCGGGCACGTGCGCCGGGTGCTGGCGCCCGGCGGGATCTACGCGGTCAATTGCGGCGACACCCGCGACCTCGTCCTGGCGCGCCGGGAGGCGGCGACCATCGGCAGCGTGTTTCCGCACACCACGGTCATCGCCGATCCCGCCATGCTCAAGGGCCGCCGCTACGGCAACATCGTGATCGCGGGCAGCGACGTGCCGATCGGCGACGACCCCGCACTCGTCCGCACACTGCTGGGTGGTGGTGTGCCTGCCCATGTCTGGGACGACCGGCAGGTGCGGACGTTCGCCGGTGCGGCGCGGGTGCTGCGCGACGCGGACTCCGGGAGCTAGACCAGCACCCAGATCAGCGAGGCCATCGCGAAGCCCACCACGGACAGGATGGTTTCGAGCACCGTCCACGTCTTCAGGGTGTCCTTCACCGACATGTTGAAATACCGTGACACGATCCAGAATCCGCCGTCGTTGACGTGGCTGGCGATGATGGATCCGGCCGACACGGCGATCACGATCAGGGCGATCTGTGGGGACGAATAATTTCCGGCTGCGATCGACGGCTCGATGACGCCTGCGGTGGTGACGATGGCGACAGTCGCAGAACCCTGGGCGATGCGGAGGGCGCAGCTGATCAGGTACGCGGACAGGATGACCGGGAGGCCGAGTGCGTCCATCGAGTCGGCCAGGGCCTGCCCGACTCCGGTGGCCCGCAGCACCGCGCCGAAGAACGCACCGGCACCGACGACCAGCAGGATCATGCCGACCGGCTTCAACGCCGCCGCGGACATCGCACCGATCTCCTGCGCCGTGATTCCGCGCCGGGTCCCGAGCAGGTACAGCGCCAGCAGGACGGCGATGGTCAGTGCGATCGTGGGTGTGCCGAGGAAGATGAGGACGGACAGTAGTGTCGAGCCTTCTTCGAGGACCACGTTGCCGACCGTCGCACCGAGGATCAGCACCATCGGCACGAGGATGATGAACGAGATCAGCCATAGTGGCGGCGGGTTCTTGTCGGCTTCCTTCTCCTCCGGGATGAACTCGTCCGGGACCTCGATGATCACGCGCTTGCCGATCCAGCTACCCCAGACGACGCCACTGACGAACCAGGCGGGGATACCGCAGGCGAGGCCCATGATGATGATCCAGCCCATGTCGACGTGCAGCAGACCGGCCGCGGCGACGGGTCCCGGGTGCGGGGGCAGGAACGCGTGGGTCATGGACAGGCCGGCGAGCATCGGCATCGCGTACATCACCAGCGACTTGCCGCCGCGCTTCGCCGCCACGTACACGAGCGGGGCGAGGATGAAGATGCCGATGTCGAAGAAGACCGGGATACCGAGGACGAGGCCGGTGACACCCATCGCGAGCGGAGCGCCTTTGGGCCCGAACAACTTCAGTAGCCGTTCGGTCAGGACGTCGGCACCGCCGGAGCGTTCCATCATCGCGCCGAGGACGGTGCCCAGGCCGATGATCGGCGTGATGTGCCCCAGGATGCCGCCGAACCCCTTCTCCAGAATCGAGTCGGCCGCCGACGTCGGTGTGCCGACCAGTTCGACCACCGACACTCCCGCGATGAGCGCGACGCCGACGCCGACGACGATCAGCGCGATGAACGGCTCGAGCTTCAGCTTGATGATGAGGATCAACAGCACGGCGATGGATATCGCCGCGAGAGTGAGTAGTCCGGCTGTGTCGTGCTGCAGCCAGTCGACGAACGACGTCATTGCGTCTCCAGGGGAGGTGGTGGGGTCGGGCGAGAGTGGGACTAGTTCGAGAGCGTGGCGACGAACGATCGTGCGCGGTCGGTGATGTCGGACCAGTTGCCTGCCGCGACGCTGGACGGTGGGACGACGCTGGTGCCCGCGCACACGGCCAGCGCGCCGGCGTCGAGGAACTGGCGGGCGTTGGAATCGTTGATCCCACCCGACGGCAGGAGTTCCACGCCGGGATACGGGCCGTGCAGGTCCGACAGGTAGTCGGGGCCGAGCCGCTTGGCGGGGAAGATCTTGACCGCGGCCGAGCCGAGATCGACGGCCATGGCCACCTCGGTGGGGGTGAACGCACCGAGGAAGACGGGAATCGACCGCCCCGTCGCGACTTTCGCGACGTCGGGTCGGATGCCGGGGGTGACGAGGAAACGGGCGCCGGCGTCGATCGCGGCGGCGGCCTGATCGCCGGTCAGCACGGTTCCGACGCCGAGGATGCTGCCTGCCGCGGCTGCGGCGTCGGCGGCGCGACCGAGGTGATGGAGCACGTCGGGCGTGGTGAACGTCAGCTCGACCGTCCGGATTCCGCCCTCGGCGAGTGCGTGGCACAGGTCTGCGGCGTCGGGGATGGTTTCCGCTCGCACCACCGTCAGCACCCGGTCGGCACGCAAAATGTCGATCTCGGTCATCGAACTGCTCCTCCTTCTTCGCGACGCAACGATCTTCCGGCGGTCGCGCCGGTGAGGCGGCCGTCCTCGAGGGCGAGGCGGCCGCGGACGAATACGTGGGAAATACCGGCCGCCGCCTGGCGCGGCTGCGCGTAGGTCGCGGTGTCGCTGACCGTGTCCGGATCGAAGAGTACGAGGTCAGCGGCGTATCCGCGGCGGACGAATCCGCGATCCACGAGCCGCAACCGCGTCGCGGCGCGGCCGCTGAGGTGACCGACACACTCCTCGAGGGACATCAGGCCGAGGTCGCGGCTGTAGTGCCCGAGGTAGCGTGCGAACGTTCCCCACCCGCGCGGGTGCGGTTTCGCGCCGACCAGCAGTCCGTCGCTGCCGCCGGTGTGCCGGGGGTGCTGCATGATTGCGCGCACGTTCTCCTCGTGGCCGACGTGTTGCAGGATTCCGCTGCCGAGTTGGTCGCGGATCAGGATGTCGATGCACACGTCGAAGGGGTCGCGGTTCTCGGCGACGGCGATGTCCGCGACGGTTTTCCCGACGTAGTCGTCGAGTTCCGCGTTCTGCACGCCGCTGATCTCGAGCGTGTGCCACTCGGCGATCACCCCGTGGCAGCCGTCGGAGCCGGTGACCTCGAGATGCTCCCGGATGTGTTCGAGGGCAACTGGATCCCGGAGCCGATCGAGCGTCTGTTCCATGCTGCCCGCCGACGCCCAGCTGGGCAGGATCGCCGACAGCGTGGTGGCGCCGGGAAGGTATGGGTAGGTGTCGAGGCTGATGTCCGCGCCGGCGGATTCGGCCGTGTCGAGTAGGGTCAGCAGTTCCGGGGCGCGGCCCTTGTTGGGTCCGAAGTTCAGCGTGGCGTGAGCCAGATGCAGTGCGCACCCCGCCCGCGACGTCAGGTCGACCATCTCGGCGTAGGCCTCCATGGCGCCGGCGCCGTAGGACCGGTGGTGCGGGGAGAAGTAGCCGTCGTACTCGGCGACGGTCCGGCACAGTGCCAGCAGCTCCTCGTTGTCCGCGTACATCCCCGGCGTGTAGGTCAGTCCCGCGGACAATCCGACGGCACCCTCCGCCATGGACTGCGCGACGATCCGCTGCATCTCCTCGATCTCCGACGGTGTCGCCGGCCGGTCGTCCCAGCCGACCACCAGGGCCCGGACCACTCCGTGCGGGACGAGATACGCGACGTTGGTGGCGACACCGCGGTCGAGGCGGTCGAGGTATTCGCCGACGCTCCGCCAGGAGAAGTCGAAATCCGAGGGATCGGTGTTCCACCCCGCGATCTTGCGCCGGACCACCGCGAGCACGTCGTCGGTGACGGGTGCGTAGGACAGCCCGTCCTGCCCGAGTACCTCGGTGGTGACGCCCTGGGTGATCCGCGACGGGTGCTCGGGGTTCAGCAGGATCTGCAGATCCGAGTGGGCGTGCATGTCGATGAAACCGGGCGCGAGCACCAGGCCGTCGGCGTCGATCACTCGATCCGCGCGAGGGCGTCCGGTCTCGGAGTGAACTGCCGCGGGCCAGATTTCGGCGATCCGGTCTCCGTCGACGAGCACGTCTGCGCGGTACCTCGGCGCCTCCGAACCGTCGACGACGGTGGCGGAGCGGATCAGTGTGGTCATGATGTGAGTCCTCGGCCGGGGATCAGAAGAAGGTGCGGATCAGGTCGACGACGACCGGATCGTCGGAGTCGTCGCCGACGACGGGAATCCAGCGCCACTTGTCGAACGCGGTGCACGGGTGCGAGAGACCGAGCCGGACGACGTCCCCGACACGCAGATCGTGTTCGGGCCGTGCGGGATCGAGCCGGAGGAACGCGTGCTGGTCGTTGACGGCGGTCACTTCGGTGCCGACGAGGGGCCGCGGCGTCGCCCCGAGTTGGTCGGCGACGGTCTGCGCGGTGGGGAGTCCTTCGTCGAACGGGACGTCGCGCTTGCCGGCGTCGAGCAGGGCGAGGCCCGGCTCGGGGCGGGACACCACCCGGGCCCACGTGTGCATCGCCGACGTGAGTCGACGTTCCTGCCTGTCTTCGCTGCGGCTGAACGGTGAGATCCCGGTGTAGAAGCCGTCGTCGTGGATGATGTATGCGCCGGCGCGGACCACCACTTTGGCTCTGCCACCGGCAAGTTCGGCGAGCACCTCGGCGACCACGTCGAAGTAGGCGCTGCCGCCCGCGGTCACGTACACGTCCTGACCCTCGGGGTAGCGACCCTCGGCCTCCAGTCGGCGATGCAGTTCGGCCATCGACCGGAGATACGTGCGGACCCGGGTGAGGGACTCCTCGGACGCGTCGTGTGCGAGGGCGCCCTCGTAACCGGAGACACCGGCCAACCGCAGTGCGGGGCTTTCACCGATACGTTCGGCCACCTCCACTGCCTCGGCCACGGTTCGTGCGCCGGTGCGTCCTCCCTCTCCGCCGAGTTCGACGAGCACGGGCAGCGGACGGACCACCGTGACGTGCGCAAGCGCCGCGGTCATCGCGTCGACCGTCTGCGGGGAGTCGGCCCACATCAGGACTTCGAGTTCCGGGTTCGCGTCCATCTGCTCGGCCAGCCACCGCAGCGCGGTCGGGTCGACGAGCGAGTTCGCGATCTGCACCCGGCGCGCGCCGAAGCGCACCGCCACCCGGAGCTGACCGAAGTTCGCGAGCGTGATGCCCCATGCGCCGCTGCGGATCTGCCGGTCCCACAGCACCGGAGACATCGTCGTCTTCCCGTGCGGCGCGAGGTCGACCCCATGCGCCTCGCACCAGGCCGCCATCGTGTCGAGATTGCCGGCGATGGCCGTCTCGTCGAGGACCATGACGGGCGTGCTGAAGGCGGACAGCCTCGGCTGCGTTCCGAGGAACTCGGTCTTGGTGAGGCCGTTCGCCGCGGAGGGGAGGGCTTTGTCCACGTCGGACAGGCGCAGCTCGTCGAGCTCCGCCAAGGCGCCGGAATCGAGTGTGTCCGGTCCGCTGATCGTCATCGTCGATCCTGTCGTTCGGGTTCTGGGGGGCAGGCCTTCAATCGGCGGGAGGGCCGTGAAGTGCAACGTTGCGCTATATGCAACGTAGATTGCGTTTTTGAGTCACCTATGTCTAGCATTGGCCTGGGTCATCGTCAACGGTCCGGTGTGGCATGCATCGCCGGGGCGAGGGCTCTCGAAACGCAACCCCAGTGCCGGTCCGAGCAGTCGTAGAGGTAACAAGTGCAGGAATCGACCCCCACCCCCGAGTCCGGTGTCGCGTGCCTCGGTGAGGCGATGGTCCTGGTGGCCCCGGACTCGACACTCCACCTGGCCGGCGCCGAGGCGAACGTCGCCGCCGGACTCGCCGCGCTGGGCGTTCCCGCCGCCTGGGTCGGACGGCTCGGCGACGACGAGTTCGGCACCCTCATCCGCACCGAACTGCAGGCGCGGGGTGTCGACGTCCGCGCGATCGACGTCGATCCCGACAGGCCCACCGGGCACTACTCGAAATCCACCGCCCTCGACGAGCATGGCGAGCCGCGAACCGACAGCCTGTATTCCCGGGCCGGTTCGGCGGCGTCGGCCATGGATCCCGGATTCCTCGACACACCGGCCGTCGCGGACCTGTTCGGCCGCGCCGCCGTGGTCCACTGCAGCGGAATCACACCGGCCCTGTCCGATTCGTGCCTCGCGCTGATGCGGCGACTGCTCCGCGACCGGCCGGGAATCTCCGGTGTGGTCAGCTTCGACGTCAACTGGCGTGAACAACTGTGGCCGGACGGTGACCCGCGGATGGTCGTGGAACTGGCGAATCTCGCCGATCTGGTTCTCGTCGGCGCGGACGAGGCCCTGCGCGTTCTCGGCACCGCGGATCCGCACGAGTTGCGGCTCATCCTGCCCGCCCCGGCCACCGTCGTCGTCAAGGACGGAGCGCACCGGGCGCTGGCCGTCGACCGAAGTGGCCGCAGCGTGGCGGTTCCCGCGCTGCGCGTCGACGTCGTCGAACCCGTCGGAGCGGGCGATGCCTTCGCCGCCGGATATCTCAGCGGGGTGGTGCGCGGCGAGGATCAGGCGCGGTGCCTGCGCCGCGGGCACATCGGTGCCGCCGCCACTCTGACGGTGGCAGCGGACTCGGCACCCCCGCCGCCCGCCGAACTGCTGGACGAGCTGCTCCGGTGCTCCGAATCGGACTGGGCGGCAACGAGCGTCACCGCCGACGGCTTCTCCCCCCGAGGAAGTGGAGTGAACGGATGAGTCAGAGTGTCTCCCGTGCCCTGCACCTGCTGGTGCAACTCGGCAACGGTCCCGCCAATCTCGACCAGCTGGCCGAATCCACCGGGGTCCACAAGACCACCGTGCTCCGGTTGCTGCGAACGCTGTCCGACGAGCGGTTCACGTTTCGCGACAACAGCAACCAGTATCACCTCGGGTCCCGCATCTTCGAGCTCGCCGCGCAGGCCACCGATCAACGGGAAGTGCGGCGCATCGCGTCGCCGCACCTCGTCGCGTTCAACCGCGAATACGGGCGCACCACACACCTCGCGGCGATGGAAGGAGGTGACGTGGTGTACATCGACAAACTCGAATCGCACGATCAGATCAGGATGTACTCGCGAATCGGACTGCGCGCCAACCTCAATTCCACCGCCGTCGCGAAGGTGATTCTCGCCGACCTGCCGGATTCGGAACTGCGGCCGATCGTCGACTCGATGGACTTCTCCGCCCGCACCGCCAACACGATCACGACGCCCGAACGCTACCTCGACGAGATCCGTCTGGTCCGGGAGCAGGGCTGGGCGCACGATCAGGAGGAGAACGAGCCGTCCGTCAATTGCATCGGGGTGCCCATCCGCGGCGCGTCCGGCCGCGTCGTCGCCGCCGTCTCCGTCTCGGTGCCCGACGTCGTGCTCAGCTACGAACGCGTCCTCGACCTGCTCGAACCCCTTCAGGCAGTGGGGGCGCGGATCTCCCGCGACTGCGGATACCGCGCCCAGCCCTGACCGTCCCCCGTCCACCCGAAAAGTAACGACACACAGGAGAATCGATATGTCCGACACCACCGTCATCCGCACCGAAGGCGCCCCCGCCCCCGCGCACACGTTCAGCCAGGGCATCAAGAAGGGCAACATGCTCCAGGTGTCGGGGCAGGGTCCGATGGACCCCGTCACCAACAAGTACATCGCGGAGGGCGACGTGCGCGAGCAGACCCGTCGCACGCTCGAGAACGTCAAGGCGATCCTCGAAGCCGGCGGCGCGAGCGTGGAGGATGTGCTGATGTTCCGCGTCTACCTCACCACCCGCGACGACTTCGCCGCGATGAACGACGTGTACGGAGAATTCATCGCGGAGAACGTGCCGAGCGGACAGCTGCCGTGCCGGACCACGGTTTTCGTCGACCTCCCGCACGAGGTCATGCTCGTCGAGATCGACGCGCTGGCAGTGACCGGCTAGGTCGCTACGCGGTGACGAGGTGCCGGCAGCTCATCCGCGGCGACATGGGCAGCTCGGTGAAGACGGGCTCGGACGTGTCCGCCGTCGGCACCTCCAGGTAGAGGTGGCTGCCGTCCGCGACGACCCCCTGCGGTTGCAGGCCGATCAGCTTGGCCACCACGTACGTGGCGCTCAGGCTGGTGACGTCGCGGATGATCCCGAGCCGCAGCAACGACCGCGTCTCCGCGATCGCCTCCTGCTCGCCGGCCCGCAGGACCAGCCGCAGTCCGGGTGACACGGCCTGCGCCGCCACGGACACCGCGATGTTGTCCAGGTCGTCGGAGCCGACGGCGGCCAGCGCGAGAGCTCGGCTCACACCCAGTCGCTCGAGGAGTTCACGGTCACCACCGTGCCCCACGACGGTCGGGATGTTCATCGACCGCACGAGCCGCAGGTTCTTGGCGTGGGGGTCGCGTTCGACGCCCACCACCGCGACACCGAGAGCCTGTAGTTCCCGGCAGAGCCGGAGCCCGACCTGGCCGAGGCCGACGACGATGACGTGGCCGGAGCGGGGCAGGACGCGGCTGCCCACCAGGCCGACCAGCCGGGGGCCGAGCAGGCGCTCGATGATTCCGGCGGTGAACATGGCCGTGAAGACGACGGTGAACAGCATCGCCACCGAGGCGAACACCGCGTAGGCGGGGCTGCCGTGGGTGTCGGTTCCCGGACCCACGGTGGTCACCACGCGCACCGCCTCGTTGAACGCGTCGAGCGGTGCCACGTGCTGGCCGAGCATCAGCCACAGCCAGTCGGCGAATAACACTGCGAGGAGCCCGGCGAGCCCACCGAGCAGGATGCGCGTGCCGATGTCGTGCGAGCGCAACAGTCCGGTCGCGCCGGTCGTCGCGGTGCGCCACCAGCTCCGCCGGGGCAGGTCGACGTGGGCGCCCTCGGGGTGGCCGTCGATCATGCGGACCGTCAGCATGTGCTCGCCCGCATGCCGGGCCGCGACGAGTTCGGGTTCCAGGCACGGACCGGCGAGCGTCGGGGCGGCCAGGTCTGCCGGTGACGTCACCTCGCACTGCGGAAGGAGCTGCGACAGCTGGTCCGCGACCGTGCGGTCGAAGATCGTCACCACCAACGGGATCGACGCCGAGATGTGCGCCGCGGCCAGCGCGTAACGCAGTGCGACGACGTCGTCGCGCACCAGTACGGCCATCCCGCAAGGTTCGTCCGCCATCGCCAGGCGGAGCTCGTCGTCGTCGGGGGCGACGAGATGGCGTACGTGAAAGTCCCTTTCGCGGAGGGACGCACAGACCCGTCGGGCCACGGTGGTTTCGCCGATGACGAGATATGAGTCGTTCACGTGTGGTCCTTCCGGCTCGGGATCACGAGAGCGTACCCGAGTAGAACCGCAGATCCCACACGAGAATGCCTACCGGTGAGTAGCCGGCAATGTCCTGGAACACGTTATCGGCCAATGATTTTTGCGAAACCGTCAGCCTACTCGTCGGTAGGAGCGGCGCCCTGTATCGCCAGGACGAGTCCGATCACGGCGATCCAGACCAGGCCGTTCGGAGCGGCGGTCAACGTGGTAGCGCTCTCCCGTCCGCCACGCGACGATGGAGGTCGAAGATCATCGCCGCAGTGCCGGGAACACCTCCGCGGTGACCGTGGTTGGGTGAGTCATGAGTCTCGATGCGAATGACGACCGGCGCCCACTTCTCGACCTCGTCGCCGCACACAACCGTGCGGTCCTCGCGACGATCAAACGCGACGGGCGCCCGCAATTGTCCAACGTGATCTACGCCTGGGACCCCGGCACGCAGACCGCGAGGGTGTCGGTGACGGCGGATCGGGCCAAGACCCGGAACGCCGCCCGCGACCCGCGGGTGTCGCTGCACATCAGCGCGACCGACTTCTGGAGCTACGCGGTCGTGGAGGGAGACGCGGAACTGAGCGCGGTCGCGGCGGATCCGCACGACGCGGTGGCGGACGAGCTCGTCGACGTGTTCCGGCTCGCGTCCGGAAAAGAGCACGACGACTGGGAGGAGTTCCGCCGCGCGATGGTGTCCGAGCACCGGCAGGTACTCCGGGTCCGCGCGGCGAAGGTGTACGGCATGGCCCAGTTGCCCTGAGTGTGCAGAACGTAGCTGTGGCAGCCGGTCCGAGCCGGTGGGACGATTGAGTCATGCGCAGGAGACGGTGGCCGGCGGCACCGCCGCCTGCCACGGAGGGAATCGTGGTGCACGGGCCGGTGGAGCTCGTGACGAGCCGCGACCTGAGCTTGCGCCTGGCGGAGGTCGTCGCGCACCCGACGGGCATGCTGCTGCGCATCGAGCTGGCGGCGAGAGGCAGATCCGCTGATCTGGCGCGCCACGAGACGCGTCCACTGGACGATCCCGACGACCCGTCGGCTCGGTGGTCGTATCTCGCGGTGAACGTGCAGGTCGACGATATGGAGGGTGTCGCTGATCCACGCCACCCGCATTCGACGTCGAAGTCCGATGCCGCTGACGCGTCCGAGTATCATTCCGCGCCGCATTACTGGATCAGCGACTACCCGGAGTCGGGAACGATCACGCTGACCGCGGGGTGGAAGGAAATCGGACTCCTGCCGAGAACGCGGACGATCACTCTCGGCCCGAATCCGAGTATGCGACCCACCCGGTAGACATACGAACGTGCCCTTCGGCGCCGTGGGAGCGTCGAAGGGCACGTTCGTCCTGCGAGGGGAACGCAGATCAGGGCAGGGGAACCCAGGTGCCGAAGAACCAGAATCCGTGCGGGCTCGGCGCGGGTGCCTGCTGCTGCGGAGCGTGCTGCTGCTGCGGCTGAGGCTGCGGAGCCTGCTGCTGGGCGGGGACGGGGTTGTGGCCCACCGGGTCGGCGCTGGCGACGCCGGCTCCGATGCCGAGGGCTGCGAGGGCGATACCACCGGTTGCGACGGCCTTGGTCACGACGGACTTCATGCGGTTCCTCCTGGAACGTATCGGATGCGGTGTCAGAACTTCCTGACACAGACCAGATTGCTGCCCGTCCCTGCTGAAACTCTTCGCTCAGCCTGTCAATCTCCTCGGTGTCAGCGCGGCTGCTCCGCTAGCTTGGCGGCGATCACGCCGTTGAGCCGTTGCAGACCGCTCGGGGTGAGGCCGTGGATCTGGCCCTCGATGCTGCGCACGACATGCGTGTCGCTGAGGACCTTCTCGCTCGACTGGATCAGAACCGTTCCGGCGCCGGTGAAGTCGAACTGCCGTTCCTCCCCGGAGTTGATTCCCATCATGTGGGCGCCCGCCGCGAGGAAGTTGCTGATCCACCCCTGGTCGTAATGGTGGCTCGGGGACGGGCAGTCGGCCCACCCGACGAGCGCCTCGGGGTCGATCCGGAGCGGCGGCTCGGCGAACATCACCGGGCCGTTGGACGACGCCAGGAACTTGCCGGTCCCGATGAGCGTCAGGAAGCCCGGCACGATGGACTGGTTCAGGGCCAGACCCGGCTCGAACGCAAGGAGATTCGACACCCGGATCGTGAGGTTGCCGTCGTCGAGGTCGTACGAGTTGATGTCGTAACCGCGGTCGCCGATGATCAGCTTCCCGAATCCTTCGGCCACCGCGTAGTCGCCCATGTACAGCGGCGCGGAGAACTGGTTGGCGACCATGTGCAGTGCGGCGCCGTGCAATCCGTGGGTCAGTGCCTGGAACTGCATCTGCCCGTAGTAGGCGATCATCGCACCCTTGCGGATGAACCAGGGCGCTGTGAGGTCGATGCAGAACGCGTAACTGTTGTCGGGAATGTTGTCGCTGGCGCCGAGAGTGGACGGATTGTGGATGGCGGTCACAGTTTCTCCTCCGAAGCCTGAACGTAGACGATGCCCTGACCGGTGCACTGCAATTGCATCGCTTCCCCGACGCCGCGGCCCATGGCCTCGCGCCAGCCGACGGCGGATTTCAGTTCCACCTGGACGCTCCCGTACGTGCCGACGAATGCGTCGGGGTCGACGAACACCGGATTCGGTCCACCCACAGGGAGTTCGATGAAGCCGCCGTGCGCGAGGAGGACCGCCGACCCGTACCCGGACAGCTGCGTCGTGAACATCCCGGTACCGGCGAGGGCGCCTGCCGCAGCGCCACGCAGGGCGTCGAGCATGCCGCGTCCGCCGCCGCCCTGACTCGTCACGGAGATCACCGAACTCTGCAGTCCCGCATTGTGAGCGAGCAGCCGGGACGCCTCGACACACAGCGCACCGCCCTGCGACATGTCGACGACGTGCACCTCGAGCCCGGCGTGGCCGTAGTGCACCTCGCCCTGCCCCTGCGCGAGCATCGTGCGTTCGTGCTCGCCCTGCATCATGCGTCCGGCCATCCGGGTGAATCCACCCATGCCCGCCATCGACTGGGAACCCGGCACCTGATGCGGCGAGAACTGGACCTGACCCGTGTAGAACAGCATCGCGCCCGTGCGGGCCACGACACCGCCGGCGGCGCCGACGTCGACCTTGACGACCTTCGAGTTCACTTTCGAGAAGACCATGGGGCTCATCGCTCTGCCGGTTGAATGGAGACGACGCCGTGACCGTCCCACCTGAGGGAGAAGGCCTCACCGTTGCCCTGGCCGACGGCGTTGCGCCACGACACGTCGGTCACGAACGACTGCGTCACCTGTCCGCGAGCCGAGACGAACGCGTCGGGATCGACCACAAGCGGGTACTGCGGCGACACCTCGAGGTGGATGAGCGGCCCGCCGGCCGACAGCAGTGCCACCTGTCCCTGGCCGGAGACGGTCGTGGTGAACAGGCCCTGACCGCCGACCCCGCCGCGCAGTCCGGTGAACGTGACGTTGGTGTTCAGGTTGCCGCTCAATGCGAGAAGCTGCTGCGACTCGACCTGCAGGGTCTCGTTCGCCAAGTCGACGACGGAGACGTACTGACCGCCCACCGCGAGGTACACGACACCGTGGCCGGAGCATTCCATCAGCGACAGCGCCTCGCCCGTGGCACGCCGCTTCATCCCGGCGAGCACCCCGTCACCGCCACCGAAACCTGCCGACTTGAAACTGACATTGCCCTCGTAGGCGATCATCGAACCCTGTATCGCCCGGATGGTGGTTCCGGCGAGCTGCGCCTCCACCACCTTCTTCGACTTGTCGAGCAGCCGCCCCATGGGTGCCCTTTCCAGTGTCGAGCGGCAGTGCCCGTGACCGAGTCACGAGCACTGCCGCTGGATGTGAGTACAGGCAGAACCTAGCCGACGGACACCGGGTCCTGCTCGTCTACGTCGTCTTCCACTGCGCCGGCCGCTGCAACGGCCTTGCGGTTGCGGACGATGCTGGAGATGAAGGCGGCACCGATGAGGGCGACGCCGACGAGTCCGGTGACGTTCTCGTTGACGTGGTAGCCGATGGACACCAGCAGGATCACGGCCAGTGCGCCGATGGCCCAGTGGGCGCCGTGCTCGAGGTACACGTAGTCCGACAGGGTGCCCTTGCGGACCAGGAACACGGTGATGGAACGGACGAACATCGCGCCGACGAAGCCGAGGCCGAGGGCGATGATGATCGGGTCGGACGTGATCGCGAACGCGCCGATCACACCGTCGAAGGAGAACGACGCGTCGAGGACCTCGAGGTAGAGGAACAGGAAGAACCCGGCCTTACCGGTGGCCTTGGCCAGCTCGGTCGGTCCGCCCTTGGACCCTTCGACCAGTTCACCGTCTTCGTCTTCCTCGGGCGTGTTGAACAGCTCACCGAGACCGTTGACGGCGATGTAGGTGACCATGCCGAGGACGCCGGCGATCATCACCGTGGACACCGTGTCCGCGGGGGCGATGTACGCGGCGGTGATCAGCAGCAGGGCGCCGGCGATGATGACGGCCAGCTGGTCGAGCTTGCCCGCGCGGGCGAGGGGCTTCTCCAGCCAGGACAGCCAGGTGATCTCACGCTCTTCGAGGATGAAGCCGAGGAACAGCATCAGCAGGAACATGCCGCCGAACGCCGCGATCTGCGGGTGCGCGTCGGTGAGCAGGGTTTCGTAGCTGGCGCTGCCGTCGGGGAAGTACGCGGCGCCGTCGGCGGGCGGGTTGAGGGCCAGGTCGAGGGCGGCGACGGGGCCGAGACCGGACGCGAGCCACACGATGACGAGCGGGAAGACCAGACGCATACCGAACACCGCGATGACGATGCCGACGGTGAGGAAGATCTTCTGCCAGAACTCGCTCATCCGGCGCAGCACGGTGGCGTTGATGACGGCGTTGTCGAACGACAGCGAGATCTCGAGGATCGACAGGATCACCACGAGGAGGACGGCCTGGGGGCCTCCGTAGAGCGCCGCGATGATGATGGAAATCACCGTCACGGCGAAGGAGAGACCGAATATTCGCAGAACCACGAAGCGTGGCCTTTCTCTAGTGGGCATGCAGGGTGGCTACTGCAGGTGGACGAACACCGGGGGAGGGTTTCACGTCAGGGCCGTGAAACCCTCCCCCGGCTGGAGAACGAAACGACTGTCAGACGTTGACGCCGTAGTCGCGGGCGATACCGGCCAGCCCGGACGCGTAGCCCTGGCCGATGGCGCGGAACTTCCACTCCGCACCGTTGCGGTACAGCTCGCCGAAAACCATAGCGGTCTCGGTCGACGCGTCCTCGGACAGGTCGTAGCGGGCGAGCTCGGTGCCGTTGGCCTGGTCGACGACGCGAATGTAGGCGTTGCGCACCTGACCGAACGACTGCGAACGGGTCTCCGCATCGTAGATCGAGACGGGGAACAGGATGCTCTCGATGTTCGCGGGGACCGCCGCCAGGTTGACGTTGATCACCTCGTCGTCGCCCTCGCCCGCACCGGTGGTGTTGTCACCGATGTGCTCGATCGAGCCGTCGGGGGAGCGCAAGTTGTTGAAGAACACGAAGTGCTGATCCGACACGACCTTCTTGTCGGCGCCCGCACCGATGGCGCTGGCGTCGAGGTCGAAGTCGGTGCCGGTGGTCGAGCGGGCATCCCATCCGAGTCCGACAGCCACCGCGGTCAGGTTCGGCGCCTCCTTCGTGAGAGAAACATTGCCGCCCTTGGTCAAGCTGACGCCCATTCAGGGGTCCTTTCGAGAGGAGGTGGGTGGACCCTCGACAGCTGTCGAAGTTCCGGGTTCGTCGTGCAACACCACGATAATGAATTTGTCCGACTTGTCCCATCCCGCGAACTGTCCACAGGTTTGTGCACAGGCAATTCCGGACCACTCGGGGGTGTCGGCCCGACCAGTACGATTCAGGACGTGACGAGCGGATGGGCGGGACGCTTCCGAGGAAGAGCCCGGGGCGACGACTCGGCTCGTCGCGCCCACGACACGATGGTCGCAGCGTTTCTCGATATGGACAACCGGCAGAGCATCGCCGCCGCGGCCGTGGACGCCTCGGAACAGCTGACTCCGGAACGCGGAATCCGGCGGGCCTGGGAACCGGTTCGCGACGGGTGCTACCAGGCCGCGACGGCGTATCTGGCGGCCGAAGACCAGTTCGAGAACGTGCAGTCACCCGCCGCCACCGCCGCGTACGAGCAGGTGACGCGGCAGTTGGTCGCGGCAACCCAGACCCTCGACGAGTTCTATCGCACACATCGCGGCCATCTCGAGGAGTCGACCGCAATGCTGGCGGCCGTTCCCCAGGTTGCCCAGCAGGCGCTTCAGGTCGCCTCCGCCGCGCAGCAGCGGGTGCAGACCGAGGGCGCCGCGTACGCCGGCTACCCGTCGGTGCGCGACCGGGGAGCGGCACTCGACGCCGCGGTCGTGGCGCTGCAGGGCGCCCGTGGCGCCAATCCGATCCGCGAAGCGGCGGCGCGCGTGCGGGAGGAGTCGGCGGCGCTGGAGAAGGCACTGGCCGCGGCCCCGTCCAGAGAGCAGGACGCCGCTCACGCGGTGTCGTCGGTGACGACGAGGATCGCCGCCGTGCAGACTCGGGCGGAACGCCTCTCGCCCGCCTACTCCGCGCTGCTGCGCGAGTTCAACGCGGACAGTTCGGCGGATCTCGTCCACAACGACCGCGAGAGCCACAGGCACATCGAGCAGGCGCAGACCGATCTGCAGCAGGCGCAGAAGGCTCTGACCGCGGGTAATCCCGAGGGGGCGCTCGAACTGACCGCCGCGGCGCGGACCCATCTGGTCGACGCCGAGGCGAACGTCGACGGCGTCACCGATCGCCTGCGGTTGCTGCGCGCGGTCCGCGAAAACCCGCGGGCCAAGGAAAACGAGATCAGATTTCGTCTCCGCGACGCCCAGATGTTGGCTGTCAATCGTGGGCTCGTGCGGGAATGGGGGTCGGTCCTCGACGCTCAGCTCGAGCGGATAGACCGAATTGCAGGGACACTGACCGGGAGGCATCCCGACTACTGGGCATACGTCGCCCAGCTCGATGCCGTGTCGGCGTTCATAGCCGAGGTGGTTCAGAAGATGAGAGGACACACAGGACAGCGATGACACGGGGGGACGATGAGCATTAGCGAAGAGATGATGCCGGCTGCAGTAAAGCACGTTCGGCACTTCCACCACCTCGATCCCGAGACGCACGGCCGGCTGTTCCTGCACGCTCCGCAGGCGCTCGGGCCGGACGAGGATCGTACGGTGCTGGCCGTCGCGCTGGGCGCGACGCTGTACGTGCCTGCGACGAGGTCCGACCTCGCGGACACCATCCTTCGCCGGTCCGGTGACGGTGTCTGCTCGATGGTCCTGGACCTCGAGGACGCGGTGGCCGACGACCAGGTGGAGGCGGCGCTGCTCAACGCCGTCGACGCGCTCGATCGGCTCGCGGTCCACGGTGGTGCGCGGATGCAGTTGTTCGTCCGGGTGCGGGCGGCCGAGGACCTTCGGCGGATCGCCGATCTGCTGACCACCGGCGTCGAGGTGTTGTCCGGATTCGTGATTCCGAAGTTCGGTGGTGCGACGGGACAAGCGTTCCTCGACGAGCTGGCCGCGGCATCGGAGCGGCTCGGCAAGCACCTGTATGCGATGCCGGTGCTCGAATCGCCCGCACTGGTGCACCGCGAGACCCGCGACGACGAACTGGCGAAGATCGGCGCACTGCTCGTCGAACACCGCGAGCGGATCCTCGCCGTGCGCATCGGCGCCACCGACATGTGTGCCACGTTCGGCATCCGCCGCGACCGCGACCTGACGATCTACGACGTGCGGGTGGTCGCGGACGCGATTGCCGGCATCGTCAACTTCCTGGGCCGCGCCGACGACACCGGACACGTCATCACCGGTCCCGTGTGGGAGTACTTCGCCGACCACGAGCGGATGTTCCGGCCGACCCTGCGCGCCACGCCGTTCGAGGAGCACAACGAGGTGCGGTTCCGCCAGCAGCTGGTCAGCCGGGATCTGGACGGCCTGCTGCGGGAGATCGCCCTCGACCGCGCCAACGGTATCCAGGGCAAAACCGTCATCCATCCGACGCACGTCGCGGCCGTGCACGCGCTGTCCGCGGTGACGCACGAGGAGTACCACGATGCGCTCGACATTCTCGGCGCCGAGAATGTCGGCGGCGTCCAGGCGTCGGGGTATCGCAACAAGATGAACGAAATGCGCCCGCACCGCAGCTGGGCCGAGAAGACACTCGTCCGGGCGAAGGTGTTCGGCGTGACAAACGAGGGAATCACGTTCGTGGATCTACTGACCGCATTGGCCGTCCGATGAGCTCACCCACCGCCGTGCGCGCGGTGCCCTGGGCCACGGAACACCTGGGGCTGACGCTCGCCCACGTGGGTTCGGACACGGGGCTGACCATCCCCGAACTCGTCGAGCCCGGCCTGCGGCGCAACCCGCGGCGTGCCCATCTGCTCGTCTCGACGGTCCTCGGCAAGCACGTGCCCACCGACCCGGCTGCCGTGATCGGCGCAGGCGACCGGCTCGGCGATCTGGTCGCCGACGTCCTCGCCCCCGATGCAGATCCCGTCGTGCTCGGATTCGCCGAGACCGCAACAGGTCTGGGGCATTGCGTCGCGGCCCGGCTGCGCGCCCGGTGTTACCTGCACTCCACGCGCCGGGGCGTCCCCGAGATCGGGACGTCCGCCGGGTTCGAGGAGGGGCACTCGCACGCGACCAGTCACCAGCTGCAGCCGACATCCGTCGAGTTGTTCACGGGCGATCGTCCACTCGTCCTCGTGGACGACGAGATCTCCACCGGCGCCACCGCGGTCGACGCGATCCGAGCGCTGCACCGGCAGAACCCGCGCAGCCGTTACGTCGTGGCGTCGCTCGTCGACATGCGCGAGCAGGACCACCGGGACGCTGTCGACGCCGCCGCCGCCGAATTGGGGGTCCAGATCGACAGCGTCAGTCTGGCGGTGGGACGCACCGAGCTTCCCGACGGACTGATCGACTCCGTCGGTGCCCTCCCTGATCCGGTGCTCAACCCCGTCGGTGAGCGAACCGGGACCGTCGAGCGCGCCGACATACCTTGGCCCGCAACAGTTCCGGAGGGCGGGCGTCACGGGTTCCTGCAGGAAGACACCAAGGAGTTCGATGCGGCCGTCGCGTCGGCGGCCGCGGTGCTCCGTGACCGGCTCGACCCGCAGCGCCCGGTGATCGTCGTCGGACACGAGGAGCTGATGTACCTCCCTCTGCGAATCGCGGACGCGCTCGCCACGTCCGGTGTCCGGGTTCGTTTCCAGACGACCACGCGGTCGCCCGCCTACGTGCTCGACCAGCCGGGGTACCCGCTGCGCCGCGGATTCCGCTTCACGGCCCCCGAGATCGGGGAAGAGCAGCCGCGTTTCGTCTACAACGCGCAGTGGCCGGACGAGGACGCCGTCGTGGTCGCGGTGATCGACGCCGCGGCCGACACCGACCGGCTCACGGAAGCCGGCGGACTCCTCGACGTCCTCACCGCGTCGGGAACGGATGTGCTCCTGGCCGTCGTGTCCGGCGCCGACCCGCGGTCGCTGCGCGCCGCGCGTGCGGGAGCGTCGACGTGACCGCGCCGCTGACCGGCCCGGCGTTCGGTTCGTACGCCGCCGACGAGGTGGGCTGGCTGCTCAAAGACCTGTCGCACCTCGACCTCGAAGCCGATGTCGCCGAGCGGGAGCGCCGCATCCAGTCGGGTGAAGCCCACTACGCGGAAACGCTGCCCATCGAATACCAGCCCGATGCGGAGTACCGCGAGCTGTTCGAGAAGGTGCTGCAGGACAGTTCCATCCGGCTGGCGCGTGCCGTGGGGACGGTCACCGACCTCGTGCTCGCCGAGCGCGGCCGCGACGTCACCCTCGTGTCCCTGGCGCGGGCGGGAACCCCGGTGGGTGTGCTCATGCGCCGCTGGGCGCGCGACGTCCACGGGTTGACGCTGCCGCACTACGCCGTCTCCATCGTCCGGGACCGGGGGATCGACGCCGTCGCGCTCGACTACCTTGCACAGCATCACGACCCGGGGAACGTGGTGTTCGTCGACGGCTGGACGGGCAAGGGTGCCATCGCCCGCGAGTTGTCGCAGGCACTGGTCGAGTACCGCGAAGCCGGGGGCGCCGAGTTCGACGACGACCTCGCCGTCCTCGCCGATCCCGGGCACTGCGTTCGCACGTTCGGCACCCGCGACGACTTCCTGATCGCCTCGGCGTGTCTGAACTCGACTGTGTCGGGCCTGGTGTCGCGGACCGTCCTCAACGACACGCTGATCGGCCCCGGCGACTTCCACGGCGCCAAGTTCTACGCGCACCTGGCGGACGAGGACGTGTCCAATCACCTCCTCGATTCCGTCAGCGCCTCCTTCGGGGATGTGCGTGAGCACGTTCCCAGCGACGTCGAGGACTTGCTGCGGTCGGACCGCACCCCCACCTGGGACGGCTGGAAGTCCGTCGAGGCGGTTCGGGAGCAGTACGGAATCTCGAGTGTGAACTTCGTGAAGCCGGGTGTCGGAGAGACCACCCGGGTGCTGCTGCGCCGGGTGCCGTGGCGGGTGCTCGTCCGCGACCTCGACGCCCCGGAGCACGCGCACATCCGGCTCCTCGCCGCCGCGCGTGCGGTCCCCGTCGAAGAGGTTCCCGGCCTGGCCTATTCGTGCATGGGCCTGATCAAGGATGTGACATGACCGCGCTGATCGCGACCGACCTCGACCGGACCATGATCTACTCGCGCGGGGCCATGGAACTCGCCGTCACCGAGAGCGACGTGGCCGAGCGGCCTGGCGACGAGGACCTGCTGTGCGTCGAGGTGTACGACGGCAAACCGCTGTCCTACGTCACCTCGGCCGCCGAGGCCATGCTGCGCCGGCTCACCGCGTCCGCCGTGGTCGTGCCCACCACGACGCGCACCGTCGCCCAGTTCCAGCGCATCGACCTGCCGGGGGCGCCGTGGCGGTACGCGATCACGACCAACGGCGGCAATATCCTCGTCGACGGGGTGCCCGATGCGCGGTGGCGGTCGGGTGTCGACATCGCGATGGCCGACGGTGGAGCCTCGCTGGTGGAGGTCGGCGCCGAGCTGAGCCGACGGATCGACGACGGCTGGGTGCGTTCGTCCCGGGTGGCCGACGAGTTGTTCTCCTACCTGGTCGTGGACCTCGACGCGATGCCGGCCGGCTTCGTCGAGGAGTGGAACGACTGGTGCGCGGATCGGGGATGGGGAGTGTCCCGGCAGGGCCGCAAGATCTACACGATGCCCGACGCGGTGTGCAAGAGCCGCGCGGTCGCGGAGGTCCGTGCAAGGCTCGTCGACGACGGAGTGCTCGAGCCGGAAGCGCCCGTGCTGGCGGCCGGGGACGGGGCTCTCGACGCCAGCATGCTCAGTGCGGCCGACGCCGCCATCCGCCCCCGGCACGGCGAACTCGAAACCCTCGACTGGCAGCACCCGACCCTGTCGGTCACCGGAAGCAGCGGTATCGCCGCTGGTGAGGAGATCCTGCGCTGGTTCGCGGACCGGGTCGCGCGGGGTGCGGGGACGACGGCCGTCGGCTCTCTTTTGTAGGTTGTAGGCAAACAGACCAAACGGGACAAACCCGACGCTCCCACAGTGAAGGAACCACCGCAGTGTCCACTCCGCTAGCCAAGGGTCAGAACGGCCCGCTGAGCGTCGACGACGTCATCGTCTCCCTCGAACTGACGGCCGCCGCCGACCTGTCCGCGCTGCTCGTCACGGACTCGGGGAAGGTCCGCTCGGACGCCGACTTCGTCTTCTTCAACCAGCCGGCCGGTCCCGGCGTGCAACTCGTCCCCGGAGCCACCGGACAGGCGGCCTCGCTGAAGGTGTCTCTCGGCGCGGTGCCTGCCGACATCGCCCAGGTGCGCGCGGTCATCACCCTCGACGACGCCACCAGTAACTTCGGCCGCTCGGCGCCGCCGACCGCCCGGGTCTCGGACGGCACCGGAAACTCGCTGTACGAGTACAAGATCGAGGGACTGAACTCCGAGTCGATCGTTATCGCGCTCGAGCTGTACCGACGCCAGGGCGCCTGGAAGGTGCGGGCCGTCGGGCAGGGATACGCCGGCGGGTTCGCCGCACTCGTCACCGATCACGGCGTGTCCGTCGACGACGCTCCCGCACCCGCCGCCGCCCCCGTCCAGCAACCGCCCGCACCGGCACCGGCACCGGCACCGCAAGCCGCCTACCCGCCGCCGGTCGCACCGGTTGCGACCCCGGCTCCCGCTGCACCCCCCGCGCCCGCCGCCCCGTCCGCCCCGGCCGAGGTCAGTCTCACCAAGTCGCGACCGGTCAGCCTCTCCAAGGGCCAGAAGGTGACGCTCCGCAAGGACGGTGGCGTCGCACTGACGTACATCCAGATGGGGCTCGGCTGGGATCCGATCGAGAAGCGCGGCATGTTCGGGAACCGTTCCGCCAACGTCGACCTCGACGCGTCGGCGGTCCTGTTCGCGGACAACAACATGGTCGACGTCGCCTACTACGGGCAGCTGACGTCGAAGGACGGGTCGATCCGGCATCAGGGCGACAACCTCACCGGCGAGGGCGCCGGAGACGACGAGGTGATCCTCGTGGATCTCACCCGCATTCCGCCGCACATCTCGACCATCGTGTTCATCGTGACGTCGTACCGCGGGCACACGTTCGAGCAGGTGAAGAACGCCTTCTGCCGCCTGGTGGACACCACGTCGTCGGCCGAACTCGCCCGGTTCACGCTGCAGGGCGGGATGCCGTTCACGGGAATGGTGATGGCCAAGGTGTACCGGGTGGGCGGCGAGTGGAAGCTGCAGGCCATCGGTGAGGGCATTCAGGCCAAGCATGCCGGTGAGGCCGCGCCTCAACTCGGCCGCTTCCTCGGCGTGTAGGGGCGGCGGTGACGGTCCACCTCGTTCCGGGGCAGAACGCCCCGCTGCCGTCGCGCGAACTGCGTTTCCGCGCGGTCGATGCGACGCCGATCGACGTCTCCGCGCTGATCGTGGACGGCGATCTCCGCGTGCTGTCCTCGGACCATTTCGTGTTCTACAACCAGCGCCGCGCCGCCGGGGTGGAACTCGACGCGGACGGAACGGTCCGGCTGCAGCTGGACGCGGTGGACGCCGCTGCGGTGGCCGTGCTCTGCGTGGTCAGTGTCGATCCGGCGTCCCCGAACGGTCCGGCGACGCTGGCCCGCGAGGGGCTGTCGGCCACGCTCGCCGACGAAAATGGTTTTCCCCTGGTCGTTTTCGACGTGCCGCTGGTCGGTTCCGAGGTGGCCGCGATCTGCCTCGAAATCTATCGCCGCGGCACCGAGTGGAAGGTGCGGGCCGTCGGGCAGGGATACGACGGCGGCCTCGCCGAGCTCGTCACCCGGCACGGGGTCGAGGTGGACGAACCCACGCACCCTGTCGCCGAGGAGGTTCCGGCGACACCCGGTCCTGCGGGCATCCCGCTCGACCCGGCGCACTCGTTCGAGAGGGCGTGGATGATCTTCGAGGACGCCGCTCGGTCCGCGGCCTCGTTCCGATCCTCCCGCGACTACGCGCAGGCCCGGCTGGACGACGAACTGTCCGAGTCGGTGGCCGACCCGTCCACACGCAACAGTCCGGCGGTCGTGCAATCGCAGGCCAGGGCGCAGGATCGGTGTGATGCCCTTGTCGCCGAGGCGCAGCGCAAATTCGACGGCGAGACTTCGCAATTGGCCGACGAACTCCGCGCCATCGACCCGCTGCTGCCGCGGTCGCTGGCCACCTTCGAGTCCGCCGCGTGGACGAGCCCGATCACCGGCAGCGCCGTGACGGACGGGCTGAGGCTCGGCGAGTTGTCCGCACCCGACCTCGGTGAGCTGCGGGTGCCGTTCTGCGTTCATTACCCGTTGGGGCGTCCGCTCTGGATCGTCGGCGATCCGGCCGAGGCCGCACCGGTGGTCGCGGCGCTGGCGGCGCGCATGCTGGTGGCGTCCCCTGCGGCGGCACAGCGGTTGGAGGTGGTCGACCTCAGCGGCTCGTTGCGCACGTTCACCCAACCCCTCGGTGCTCTGCTGGCTTCGCCCGTCGTGTCGTCCGCTTCCGACATCACCGCCCGCCTCACCGCGCTGTCCGAGAGCGTCGACCTCGCAGAAATGGCGGCCCGCAGCGGAATCCGCGACAGCCTGCCGGAGCCGCGGCTGGTGATCCTGGGCGACTTCCCGCACGGGTACGGCGCCGAGGACGCCGCCCGGATCGTGCACCTCGCCGATCACGGTCCCGCGGTCGGGACGTCGCTGATCATCGTCGGCGACAGCGCCTCCGCCGATTCGGATCCGGGAGTCGCGGTGCTCGAACGCATCGCGCAGCAGGTTCCGACGTCCGGGGTCCTCACCGTCTCCGACCCGTGGACGGGCAACGACTGGATCCTGACACCCGACCGGCTCCCGGACCACACCCTCCACCGAGCCTCGGTGCTGGATTCACTGACCGGGCGATAAAACCCTCGCCGCGAGCTGGCGTCACTCGTCGGGCAGTTCGACCCCGAGTTCGAGGGCCTTCGTGGCGACGGCGTCCGGGAAGACGTTGCGGAACAGGAACAGGTCCTGCCCGATCACCCAGCCGGGGGCGAGTTCCGTGGCGTAGCGCTCGAAGTAGCCGAGTTGCTTTCCGAACAGGACAAGTTCCTCAGGGCTGGCGACGCCCCATTTCTTGCCGATGCCGATCAGCGCCATGATGAGTTCGCTGAGCCGCAGCTCGCCGAGGTCCCGGCCCAGTAGGGGTGCGAGCGCGGCGGCCACCTGGAGTCCGATCTCGTCGTCGGTGGCGTCGTTGTCGGTCGCATAGCCGAGGCTCCGGATTCCGCGGGCCATCCGGGAGAAGTCGCCGTCGATCAGAGTCGCGTAGAACATGTCGCGCAGGATCTGCCGCCACGACTCGGGGAGCTCACCGACGATGCCGAAGTCGAGCATCGCGATGCGTCCGTCGTCGAGGACCCACAGGTTCCCGGCGTGCACATCGCCGTGGAACGGGCCGTGCAGGATGACGGACTCGATCCACACCTTGACGCCGCGGCGGATCAGCATCCGGGTGTCCATGTGGACGAGGTCGGGGAACCGGTCGAGCGGCAGCCCGTACATGCGTTCCATACAGATGACGTGCGGACCGCAGTAGTCCCAGTACACCTCGGGGGTGGTGACGCCCTTGTTGTCGCCGAACGCCCCGATGTTCGTCCGGAACCGGGCCTGGCGGTCGGCCTCGACCGCACTGTTGAGTTCGGTCATCGTGGCGGCGTGGAGGTCGCGGATGATGGCGGTGGCGTTGGCGATGCGGAAGAACTCGAACAGTTTCTCGAGGATCCGCGCGCCCCAGTACGCGGTGCGCAGGTCCACCACCATGCGGCGGAAGATGTCGGGGCGTTGGACCTTGATGACGGCTTCCCTGCCGTCGGGGAGAACGCAGCCGTGTACCTGCGCGACGGAGGCGGCTGCGAGGGGGACGTCGTCGAAGGACGCGAACAGCGCGTCGACGGGATGCCCCAGGTCGGCTTCGATGACCCGGCGGGCCTCCTCGGCGGGCACCGGCGGCACGTCGTCGAGACAGCGCAGACAGGCGTTGGCCAACGGGGCGGGGAACACGCCGGAAGACGACGCCATCAGCTGCCCGACCTTGACGAACGTCGGGCCCAGCACCTCGAAACCGTTGACCAGGCCCTCCGACGCCGCGTCCGCAAGGGTGCGGCCGCGACGTCGGACAGGCCAGGTGACCAGCGCGAACAGGGTGTAGGCGACGACGACCACGCCGATGACCAGCGCCCGCCACAGCTCCGCGGCGCGGAAATGATCGAGGCTCGCGGAGTGCACGGTCAGGGCTGCAGGTGGCGGCCCCGAAGCGTACGGGCCGACCGGACGTGCCGTTGGCTCTTGCACAGTTCCTACCTTGCGTTCAGTGCTGCCTGCCGTTCAGAAGGGGACCATACCCCGACCGTTTCGGCGAACCCCTTTCAGTATGCGGTACCCGCCATCACACCATTTCGTTAGCAGAACTCAGAGTCCCAGCGCGCCTGCGAGTTCCCGCAGGGCAGGCACCGGATCGTCGCCGGCGGGGAGTACCTGGATGGCCACGTGATCGGCGCCCGCGTCCAGGTGTTCCCGGAGGCGGCCGGCGACGTACTGCGTGTCGCCGTGGGCGACGAGCGCGTCGATCAGGTCGTCGCTGCCGCCGTTCTCGATCTGCTCGTCGGTGTACCCGAGCCGTTTCAGGTTGTTGACGTAATTGCGCAGGTGCAGGTACGGATTCTCGACAGCCGAACGTCCGATGGGGCGGGCGCGTTCCGGATCGGTGTCCAGCACGACCTTCTGCTCCGGCGCGATCACCGGACCCGGGCCCAGCAGCTCACGCGCTTCACGGGTGTGCTGCGGAGTGGTCAGGTACGGATGGGCGCCGGCGGCGCGGGCTGCGGACAATTCCAGAACCTTCGGACCGAGTGCGGCGAGGACGCGTCGTCCCGCTGGGACACCGGCAGCATCGAGGGCGTCGAGATACTCCACGAGCGCGGCGTACGGCTTGCTGTAGTTCAGCCCGGGCTGTTCGGGATGGCCGACACCGATGCCGAGGAGGAAGCGCCCCGGATGACGAGCTTCGAGCCGATGGAACGAGGTCGCGATCTCGTCGGCGGGCGCGGTCCAGATATTCACGATTCCGGTCGCGACGGTGATCGTGGACGTCGCGTCGAGCAGGCGTTCGGCGATCTCGAGGTCGGCAGGCGGGGAGCCGCCGATCCAGATCGCGCCGTAGCCTGCCGATTCGATCGCCGCACCCACCTCGGGCGCCAATCCGCCGGCGTGACGCCAGACGCCGAACTGTCCGAGCTGCGGGGTTGGTGCTGTGGTCTCCGTCATGTGGCGTGCAACCTTCCGTCGTTGTCATTCATTCCGGTGTTCTCGACTACGTGGTCTCAGGCCTGGTGCAGCCAGGAGCGGAACAGTAGCGCGCCCGCGGCGGCGAGCACGAGCGCGACGTGAACGACCCACGCCGGACCACCGTCGCCGAGTAGACGCCGAGTGAGTCCGGCCAGCAGAGAGGCGATGGCCTTCAGGATCCACACGGCGACCGGCACGAGCAGGAGTCCGAGGACGAGATGCACCAGCCAGGCGCCGGCGAGCGTCGGACCACCCCAGCTGTACTCGTAGGAACCGTCGGTGATCAGCCCGTAGAACAGGCCCCGGAACGCGGCGATCCCGCTGAGGAACGCGAAAAACCAGGCCACCATCCCGATCAGCAGCGACAGCACCGAGTGGGCGAAAACGCTCGGCCACGACGGCGAACGCACGTCGATCCGCTCCGACGCGCTCGAGTCGGCGGCAGCGAGTTGCCACCGCCCGGCCCAGCGGTGCCGTCCGGTCATCGCGGCGCCGAGCGAGACGAGGCCGGCGGGAAACGCCCTCAGCGCGAACAGGGCACGGCGAGCGGACTCGGTGGTGAACGGGTTCACCGACGTCGAGTCGGCCTGGTCAGTTGACATGGCTCGACGCTATCGACCGACTCCGCCGCCGCACATCATCCTGCAGAACGATATTCGCTACCGCAGGGGTAGTCGATCAACTGCCGGGCGCCCGGTACTCGGCGTCCCGGCGAACCGCGTCGTCCACCTGCTCCGGCGTCAGCAGCGCCACCGATTCGGACCGCGCCGCACCGGAGGCGGTGGTGCGGATGCCGAGCGCGGCGGCCGCGACGTCGTCCGGCACCTCACCGATCACGAACAGATCCCGGCCACCCAGTGCGAAGTAGCAGGATTCGACTGTGCCCCCGACGCTTTCGACCATCTGGGTGATCGCGTCGCGTCGTGCGGTGCCGCCTTCGGCGAGTAGTCCCTTCGCGCCTTCGGGTGAGTACGTGACCTGCCAGAGATATCTCGGCATCAGTGCCTCCTCGATTGTGGGGTCCTCTCATGGTTCTCCCGGGACGGGCCACATGCAATAGGTTCCGGCGCTAGGGTCGTGAGATGGCTGAGGCCCGCGTAGGTATCTCCGGCTGGACGTATCCCGGTTGGCGCGGTGACTTCTACCCGGACGGTCTGGCCCATCGCAAGGAGTTGGCCTACGCCGCGGGGCGATTGACGTCGATCGAGATCAACGGGTCCTTCTATTCGTTGCAGCGACCGACGAGTTACGCGAAGTGGCGTGACGAAACACCGGAGGGTTTCGTGTTCGCCGTGAAGGGCGGTCGCTACATCACGCACATGAAGAGGCTGGTCGGCGCGGAGACGGCGCTGGCGAACTTCTTCGCATCCGGGGTGCTCGCGTTGGGCCCCAAACTCGGACCGCTGCTGTGGCAACTGCCCCCGACACTCGCGTTCGATTCGACGAGTCTCGCAGCATTCTTCGACCAGCTGCCGAGGACGACCACCGACGCCGCGGCCCTCGCGTCTCGACACGACGACAAGCTCACCGACGATAGGGCGTGGACGGAGACGGACGCCGATCGGCCCGTCCGCCACGCCCTCGAGGTCCGGCACCCCAGTTTCGATACGGAGGAGGCGAGGAAGTTGCTCCGCGCACACGACGTCGCGTTCGTCGTCGCCGACACGGCAGGCCGGTACCCGTACGTCGAGGCGGCGACGAGCGATTTCGTCTACGCCCGGTTGCACGGCGACAAGGAGCTCTATGCCAGCGGCTACACGGACGAGGCGCTGGACGAGTGGGCCCGCAAGCTGGACCGGTGGCTCGGGGAGGGCCTCGACTGCTTCGCGTACTTCGACAACGACATGAAGGGGTACGCGCCGTTCGACGCGCTGCGGCTGATCGAGCGGCTGCGTTGACTGTCGGTGTCCCATGGCACAGTGAGCGTCGGTTCGACGAAGACGAGAAGAGGATCTACGGATGTGGCCCACTCACTGGCCTGCTGTCGCGCGTGACATCGCCGAAGCGCTCGACGCCGCCATCGTCGCGGCGCGTGCGTCGGATTCGGCGGCGCTGACCGAGGCGACGGAGGAACTGGCGGCCCTGCCCGCGGAGCAGGTCGGTGCGGTGCTGGCGGGGGTGGTCCGGGAATTGCTCGAGACGCTGCACCCGGACGGTCTGACGGGCGAGGACGTGCAGGACGTTCTCACCCGCTGCGCGCGGGCGGCGGCACTCTGGTTTCCGGTCGTCGATGTCGATTCGCTGGTGACCGTGCTGACCGGTGCACTCGGCGTGGCCGATGTCGAGGAGAACCCGCGCAGACCGGAGCGTGCCGTGGAGGCCGCGATCCTGGTCATCGCCGATCTGCTGAGTGCGGCGGAGGTTCCCGCCGACGGTTACGTCCGCCGGGCTCTCGACGAGATCGCGCGCGCCGAAACCGTCGAGATGCCCTGATTCGTTCAGAGTTCGGTGCGGATGTGATCGGCCAGCCGGGTGATCCGGTCCTCGTTGCGGCGGTAGTGGGTCCACTGGCCGATCCGATGGCTGGTGACCAGTCCGGCGCTCTGTAGCGCGGCCATGTACTGCGAGGCCGTCGACTGGGAGACCTCGGCCCTCGCCTGAATGTGCTTCAGGCACACGCCCACCTCGTCGGCGGGTTCGAGCTGCGGAGGAAAGCTGTCGGGGTCCTTCAGCCACTGCAGGATGCGCACGCGGGTCGGGTTCGACAGCGCTTTGAAGACCAGGGCCAGGTCGGTCGCGTCCGGAAGCTCACTCACAGACTCATCGTACCGCTATATCGCGATTTTACGATATGTGTGCTTGACTCGGTATATCGCAACTTCGCGATATGTCGATAGGGGTGAGTGATGGCGAAACGCAGAGTGGCAGTGGTCGTCGGTGCGCGCGGGGTGATCGGCGGCAATCTGATCGACCACCTCGAGGCGACCGGGGAGTGGGAGGTCATCGGGCTGTCGCGACGGGGCGGACCCGACACCGGCAGGGTGCGGCACATCGCGGTCGATCTGCTCGACGAGCGCGACGCCGCCGACAAGCTGGGTGAACTGCACGACGTGACTCACATCTTCTACGCCGCCTACCAGGACCGTCCGTCGTGGGCGGAGCTCGTCGCGCCCAACGTCGCGATGCTCGTCAACACGGTGAACGCGCTCGAACCCGTGGCTGCCGGGCTCGAGCACATCAGTCTGATGCAGGGCTACAAGGTCTACGGCGCCCACCTCGGACCGTTCAAGACGCCGGCGCGCGAGAGCGACCCGCCCCACATGCCGCCCGAGTTCAACGTGGACCAGCAGCGGTTCCTCGAAGACCGTCAGCGCGGCAAGCGCTGGACGTGGTCCGCGATCCGCCCCTCGGTCGTGTGCGGATTCGCTCTCGGCAATCCGATGAATCTCGCACTGGTGATTGCCGTCTACGCCACGATGTCGAAGGAACTCGGAGTGCCGCTGCGGTTTCCGGGTAAGCCGGGCGCGTACACGAGTCTGATCGAGATGACCGACGCCGGACTGCTGGCGGAGGCGACCGTCTGGGCCGCGACCACCCCCGAGTGCGCGAATCAGGCGTTCAACATCAACAACGGGGATCTGTTCCGCTGGGACGAGATGCTGCCGAAGATCGCGAATTTCTTCGAGCTGGATGTCGCACCACCGCTGCCGATGTCGATGGAGGTCGTCATGGCCGACAAGGAGCCGGTGTGGAACGACCTCGTCGCGAAACACGGACTGGAGACCACGCCGTACTCGGACGTCTCGTCGTGGGCGTTCGGCGATTTCGTCTTCGGCTGGGACTACGACGTCATCGCCGACGGTTCCAAGGCGCGCCGGCTGGGTTTCCACCGTCACGTCGAGACCGAGCGGATGTTCCTCGACATCTTCCGCGACCTTCGAGCCCGGAAGATCATCCCCTGAGGGGGAGGGGGCTACCGGCGAATCCCGGATTCGACGTTGGCGGCGATCCGCCGGAGCAGCCCGGCCAGGACGGCGCATTCGTCCTCGTCGAGTCCGGCGAGGAATTGCCGGTCCCGTTCGACACGCTGCGGGAACTCGGTGTCGACGAGTTTCCGCCCGGACTCGGTCAGATGAAGCAATACGACGCGCCCGTCGCGTTCGAACGGTAGCCGTTCCACGAGTCCCAGCCGGGCCAGGCGGTCGACGTGTTTGGTGGTGGATGCGCCGCTGAGCATCGTCACGGCGGTGACCTCGCTGGCTCGCAGTGGCCGATCGCTGCGGGCGAGTACACACAGGACGTCGAACTCGGCGCGCGAGACCCCGCTCGCGTCCAGGGCGCGGTCGAGTTGCTGCAGGGCCTGGGATCCGATCCGGGTGATGCGACCCATCACTTCGATCGGTGACGTGTCCACTTCGGGATGGGTCTCGGCCCATTCGCGTCGAACGCGATCGGTGAAATCCTCATCCGGACGTGGGGCAGTGCTCATGAAATCCATCGTAGCGACCAACTTCACATTAATTCAGAACTATTTTACTAGTGAAGTATACGGTACGCTGAGGTCATGCAGGCTTCCCCTCGATACGCACCCGACCTCAGCCGGCTCCATCACTCCCGTGGGGCTTTGGCCTATTCGGTGGCGCCGTCGACGTGGCGTCGTGCGTTCGAGGTCCGGAACGCCGATGCCACCATCGCTCCTGCACTGCGGGTGGGTGCGGCGACGGCCCTGGTGCTGGTCATCGGTGGCCTGCTCGGGCACGGCAACCTCGCGGGTTTCGCGGCACTCGGTGCGCTGACCGCCGCGTTCGGCCGATACGAGCCGTACCCGCGGCTCGCCCGCAAGGCGGGTCTCGTCGGTGTCGCGCTCATCGCCTTCGTCGCCGGCGGAGCGCTCCTCGGTGCAGCGGGACTGTCACTCTGGCTGCAGATAGCGGTCATGTCCGTGGCGTCGGGGGTCGCCGCGTGGCTGCTGGCGGCGTTCCGCATCGCCGGTCCCGGACCGGTCATCCTGGTCTTCGCGGCGACCGCGGCGGTCGGGTACGCGACCCGGCTCTCCGATCTCGGACCGGCCGTCGTGGCCGTGGCGATCGGTGTCGTCGTGGGCTGGCTCGCCGCCATGACGCCCTGCCTGTTCGTTCCCCTCGGTCCCGCCCGGCTGGCGGTGGCGCGGGCACTCGCCGCGACCGCGGAACTGGAGCATGCACACGACGTCTCCGCGATCGCGGCCGCACGCAAGGCCATCGACAACGCGCGTGACGTGATCGCACACAGCGGGCGGGGCCGGGACGGGCACTCCCACCAATTGTTCGCGCTTCTCGCCGAAGCGGACACGGTCGTCGATCGGTGGGCGCACGAACGTGACCGCGACACCCTGCGCGCGCTCGTCGATCACGAGTCCGAACTGCGTAAGGTGAAGCGCCGCAGCGACCTTTCGGCGTTCGGAGCCGAGATCGCGGTACTCCCGAAGCCAGGCGGCTTCTTCGCGGACGGTCTCCAGGCGTCGCGGTCGCGAGAGGGGATCGTCAACGCGGCCCGTATCGCCGCTGCGGCCGCGCTGGCCGGATGGATCTGTGTGGCACTGGGATTGGAGCACCCGCTGTGGGCGTCGATGGGTGCGATGGCCGCGATGCAGGGTTTCAACTTCAGTCAGACCGTGCAGCGGGGAATTCAACGCCTCGTCGGAAACGTGGCAGGCGCCGTCCTCGCCGCCGGGCTGATCGCCGCAGCGATGGGGTACTGGCAGACCGTCGTGGTCATCGTGGTGCTGCAGACCGTGACCGAACTGGTGGTCATCAAGAACTACGCGTTCGCGTCCGTCGCCATCACACCCATGGCTCTGCTGCTCACGGGCCTCGGCTCGGCGGTCGCCCCGGACATCGCGGTGAGCCGCATCGTCGACACGCTCATCGGTGTGGTGGTCGGGGTGATCGTCTCGGCTGTCGCGATCAGCCGGACCGACCACCACCACGTGGACTGAGGCTGCTCAGATCCCCGTCGCGGAGACGTAACCGGCGAATCCGATGGCGCACGCGCCCGCGCAGAGGATCAGGGTTCCGCACGCCACCGGCCACGCGATCGTGCGCCGCGCGATGCGTGCGATCGTGACCAGGCCGCCGATCACGGTCGCGAGTGCGGCGACCGCGAGCGCCACACACACCGCGATCCACGCGTTCTCGGCGCTGCACGTCTCGGGCGGGCAGTAGTCCAGGAACAGCAGCCAGAACAGCCCCGCGACCGCGGAGATGCTGGCGACGGCAACCGCGACGACGAGCGCGGCCGCCGACACCGCCACGTCCCAGCCGTTCAGCGGCGGCTGATCGTCACCCGCACGCGGGTGATTACATGGCTGTGGCAGAGGCCCCCCTGGCTGCATTCTCGTCACAGTACAGCGGTATCCGGGAGGATCGGCGGCGGCAGCGGAGCCCCGTCCGGGCGCAACCCGGCGAGGAACACCGTGATCAGCCGCGGAACGAGATTGGCCGTCGCGCCGTCGAACATCAGCACGTGGGGCCGGGTGAGCATGGCGATCCCCATGATGATCTCGAGCGGCACGACGTCCTCGCGGACCAGCCCGCCGTCCTGGAGCCGGCGAATGAAGTCGGTGACCGTCGACTTCGTGAGCTCCCTCGACTCGCGGACGTCGGGTGGCAGCTCGTCGAGGCTGTTGACCAGCGCGGGAACCAATGCTCCCATGCGCAGTTCGACCACGGCGTCGACGAACCGCCGCCACGCTCCCTCCGGGTCGTCCGAGCATTCGTCCAGTCCCCGGACAGCGAGTTCGCGGACTTCGGCGAGCGTCGTCCGGGCAACGGCATGGGCGAGTTCGTCCCGACTCGGAAAATTCCGGTAGAGGGTGGCGATCCCGACGCCGGCCTTCGCGGCGATGGCGTCGAGCGGTGCGTCGTGCCCGCGGTCGGCGAACACCGCGCGGGCAGCCTTGATCAGCGTGCTGCGTCGTTCCAGCGCGTCTGCCCGCACGTTCCACCTCTTCCGTTGACAACCCAGCATAACCGGAGGAATATTATCCACAAGTAACGGAGGGATTTCCTCCACTTAGTGGAAGGGGAGTCCGATGAGCACTTCGGATACCGGGACACTCGCGGCGCGCACGAAGCCGACCGCGCGGTCGGCACACGGTCCGTCCGATCCCGTGAAATTGGCCGCTGTGGTGCTGGGACTCACCGCGGTGATCGCGCTGATGCTGCTGGCGTTCGCGTTGCCCGCCGTCAACAGCGGCCCGCACGACCTCCGGCTGGGCGTCGCCGGACCCGACGCAGCCGTCACCCGGATCGACTCCGCGCTCGCTGCGGGGCACCCCGGCGCGTTCGTCACCGAGCGCTTTCCCGACGCCGGTGCGGTCCGGACGGCGATCGAACACCGGGAGGTGGTCGGCGGAATCGTCGCGACACCGGACGGCATGAAGGTCCTGTCCGCGGGCGCCGGCGGGGCACCCATCGCGCAGACGATGAACGGTATCGCGGCGGGCATGAGCAAGACTGCGGGACACACCGTTCCGGTCGAGGACGTCGTTCCGCTGACGGCCGACGACCCCGCCGGCGTCGGTCTCGGCGCCTTGGCGCTTCCCCTGGTCTTCGGCGGCATGATCCCCGCGCTCGCGCTCGTGCGGCTGTTTCCGCGCAGTGTCGGTCGGCGGGTGGCCGGGGCGGTGCTGTTCGCCGTGAGCGCCGGGGTGGTGCTGACGGCAATCCTGCAGTTCGGTCTCGGAAGCGTCGACGGCGACTACTGGACGACCACCGGCGCCGTCGTGCTCGGCATCGCCGCCATCTCGCTGACCGTTCTCGGGCTCGAATCAGTGCTGGGCACAGCGGGTTCGCGCTCGGCGCGGTGACGATGATCTTCTTCGCCAATCCGCTGTCCGGCCTGGCGACGTCCGCGGCGTGGCTGCCGTCGGGGTGGGGCGCATTCGGTCAGCTGCTGCCACCCGGAGCGGCGGGAACCATGGTGCGGTCGACGGCGTTCTTCGACGGACACGGAGCCGGTGCGGCAGTGCTCGTGCTGACCTGCTGGATTCTGTTCGCGCTCGGCCTGTGCCTGGTATCCGGACTGCGTGAGCGGCGCGCCGGGGAAGAACCGGCCGTCGCCTGAGGCTGTGGTTTGATGGCGGCATGGGGGAACGACGGATCGTCCGCCGACTGGTCGGCATCGGCGCGGGCCTCGGCGCGCTCGCGGTCCTCGTGGTCGCGGCCTCGACGGTGTGGATATCGCGCGAGGCCTCCGGCCACGTCTACGACGTCGACGACGCACCCGAAGCACCGGTGGTCATCGTCCTCGGTGCGCAGGTGCGCGACGGCAAACCCCGGGAGTACCTGGCCGGACGCCTCGACGTCGCCGTCCGTCTCGTGCAGGACGGCCGCGCTCGGGCGGTCCTCGTCTCCGGCGACGGCGCGGGCAGATCCGGCGACGAGATCGCGGCGATGACGGACTACCTGGTCGAGAGGGGCATCGACCCCAGCAAGATCGTCGGCGATCGCTACGGGCTCGACACCTACGACACGTGCGCTCGCGCCGTCCAGACGTACGGTGTGACCAAAGCTCTGATCGTCACGCAGGGTTTCCACGTTCCCCGCGCGGTCGCGCTGTGCCGCGGTGCCGGGATCGACGTCGCCGGTGTCAACGCCGGATGCGAATGCCGCCCGATCACGATGGCCAGGAACACCGTGCGCGAATCGCTGGCCCGGCCGAAGGCCGTCCTCGACCTGCTGTCCGGGCGCGATCCTGTGGTGGTCTCCGAACCTGAAGACTCACTCGGGAAGGCGCTCGCCGCCGAGGGCTGACCTCGAACCGCCGCGCGGGGAGTGGCTGGTCGGTACGCTTCTCCCGTCGACGATCGGGAGGCTGACGATGGTTGGTGCACGACCGGATCCCGGTCCGCGTGAAATCCGGAAATGGCGTCGCTACCTCGCCGACGAACGCGCCGAGGCGGCCGTCTACCGCGACCTCGCCAAACGCCGGACCGGTGAGGAACGCGAGATTCTGCTGGCACTCGCCGACGCCGAGGGGCGGCACGAGGCGCACTGGCGCGGGCTGCTCGGCGAACACGTCGGCAAGCCCGTGCGCGGTGATCTCCGCACACGCATCCTCGGTGTGCTGGCCCGGCGGTTCGGATCGGTGTTCGTGCTCGCCCTCGCGCAGCGCGCGGAGACCCGGTCGCCGTACCCGACCGACGTCGACGCCACCGACGCCATGAGCGCGGACGAGCGGATCCACGAAGAGGTGGTGCGGGCGCTGGCGGCGCGCGGGCGAAATCGGCTGTCCGGCACGTTTCGTGCCGCCGTGTTCGGTGCCAACGACGGCCTGGTCAGCAACCTCGCCCTCGTGCTCGGCATCAGTGGCAGCGGCGTCGACAATCACATCGTCCTGCTGACCGGTCTCGCCGGTTTGCTCGCGGGCGCGTTGTCGATGGGTGCGGGCGAGTATGTGTCCGTGCGGTCGCAGCGTGAACTGCTCGAGGCATCGGCGCCGGGGCAGGGCGCCCGTGAGGCGGTGCCGCTCCTCGACGTCGACGCGAACGAACTCGCACTCGTGTACCGGGCGCGGGGCATGCCCGCGGAGGACGCCGAGAAACGTGCGGCCGACGTGCTGCGGAGAGCCGTTCAGCCCGAGCCTGTTTCGGGTACGGAGGACGCCGACGAGCACGAGGCCATCGGCACCGGGCTCGGTGCGGCTGCCGCGAGTTTCTGCTTCTTCGCGTCCGGTGCGGTGATCCCGGTGCTGCCGTATCTCTTCGGTATGGAAGGCACCGCCGCGCTCGTGGTCGCTGCTGCGCTGGTCGGCGTCGCGTTGCTCGGGACCGGTCTGGTGGTGGGGTTGCTGTCGGGTGGACCCCCGGTAAAGCGCGCGTTACGCCAGCTGGCAATCGGGTACGGCGCAGCCGCCGCCACCTACCTGCTGGGCATGCTGTTCGGGACAGGCGCCTGAGAACGTCATCATCACCACGGGTGTGGAACCGTAGCCGGGGACGGCAAACGTGCGCACCGTGTGCCGGGACCAGGACCCGTCCGACAGGGCGACGCGGGCGACTCCGGGAAGACGCGCCGGGATCCGTTGCCGCACCGCCGCGAGGTCGTCGCCGTGCAGCAGCCCGATCTGCCCGCCCTCCGCCGCCGCAGACAGACCCGCCAGCGGTGCCGTGATCCATTTGATGGCGTACCCGTGCTGTGAATCGACCAGTGCCGCATGAACCCCGGCGACCGCGTGCATGGTCGACGCGATGTCCGAATCCATCACCCGGATCGCCAGTTCGCCGACGTCGGTCTTGTGCGTGACGTCGTGATCGACGCCCCGCAGCACCACCCCCTCGGGTGTCTCGACGGCGCGGCGCACGAACCGGACGAGGCGCAGCGTTCCGTCGTCGTGGCGGGCGATGAGTTCGCCGGACAGGAACTCGCCGTCCCGCGCGTTGTCGACGCGTTCCATCAGCACCGCGATGTCGGAGATCCGCGGCACCCTCCGATACAGGTCGGCGAGACCGAAATAGCCGTGTTCCGGCCGGGTGTCCGCGACTCCGTACAGATTCCGGAACTCACGGGTCCATCGAGTGCGTCGCGGACCCGCCGACACGGACAGGTTCCATTCCCATCCCGCTACCCGGTGCGGCGGTGGCACCGGACAGTCCGCACGACCGGTGAAGATCTGCACCGCGAGGACGTCCCCACCCGGACCGAGTACCGATTTCGCCACGACGAAATCGATATCGCCGACCGGCTCGCCGAGTGTCACCTGCACCGGTTGTCCCGACGACTTCACCGTGTCGATGGCGCCCGCCACCAGCGTCAGCATTCTGCCGCGGTAGACGTTGCCGAGTGGCCGGCACTGCCGTTGCTCGATGCCCTCGGCGATCACCGTCGGTGCGTCCCCCAGGATTTCGACCAGAATCCAGCCGTCGCCGCTTCCCCGTTGTTCCACTGGTACTGCCCCCCCTCATGGCGCCCGATCATCGCACGGCGGTGATCCGGATGCTCGGCGAGACGGTCGCCGCGACGGCGTTCAGGCCGGTGCGGTCGCGACGGCGTCCAGGAGTCCTGGGAAGCGGGAGTCGATGTCGGATCTGCGCAGCTGAGCCATCCGCGAATTGCCGCGGTCGACCTGTGTGATCAGCCCGGCTTCGCGCAGGACCTTGAAGTGGTGGCTGCGGGTCGATTTGGACACCGGCAGCCCGAACGACGTGCAGTGACGTTCCGCGCCGTCCGCCTCGACCATGAGCTTCTGCACGACCTCCAGTCGCAGGGGATCGGCGAGTGCGGCCAGGACGGAGACCAATTCGATCTCGTCGACCGCGGGATGTCCCTCGGCGTCGGGCACGGCACACCTCCAGGTTCGGGTCGTCGACTACCAGAGAGTGAAGGTTCGTCTTGCATCGAACCTAACTCTGGTGCATGGTTCGTATTGTATCGAACCTCTGGTGCACGGGGGCCGCACTCTTCAGGAAGGATCGACATGACCTCGGAGCTGAGCACGTCGGAAGCCGCGACACCGACGTCACCACCCGAAGCAACACCGTCCGACCCGCGACGCGGGAACCTCACTCTCGCCGCCGTACTGCTGGCCGTTCTCGTCGTCCCGATGTCGATCTCCGGAACCGCGGTGGCGCTGCCCGCCATCTCCTCCGACATCGGCGGCGGCGCATCGGGTCAGCAGTGGGTGGTGAACGCGTTCAATCTGTCGTTCGCGTGCTTCACCCTGGTCTGGGGGTCCCTGTCCGACCGTTTCGGCCGCGGCCGCCTGTTCGCCGCCGGAGCCGCCACGTTCACGGTCGGGAGCGTCGCCAGCACGCTGGCCCCGAACATCGTGGTCCTCGACGTCGCCCGCGGAGTCGCCGGTCTCGGTGGCGCCGCCATCTTCTCGTGCGGCGCAGCGATCCTGTCCTCCGCCTTCGACGGGCCCGCCCGATTGCGCGCGTTCGCCCTGTTCGGGACGACCGCGGGCATCGGTGTGGCGCTCGGACCGACGCTGTCCGGGCTCCTCGTCGACACCGCCGGCTGGCGACCCATCTTCGCGGTCCAGGCCGCCGTGCTGCTCGTGGTGCTCGCGGCGACCCCGGCGATCGGACTGGGACGACCGGCGGGCGACGCGGCCGCGAAGTTCGACCTCCTCGGCACCGTCCTCCTGGTTCTGGGTCTGCTCGCGGCGATGGTCGGCATCGTTCAGGGCGAACCCTGGGGCTGGGGGAGCCCGGCGGTCGTGGCGTCCTTCGTCCTCGCGGTCGCGCTGCTGGTCGCGTTCGCCCGCGTCGAATCGCGACGTCCGGCTCCGCTGCTGGACCTCGAACTGCTCACGCACGCACGGTTCATGGCCCTGTGCCTCGTTCCGGTGGCGGCGTCGTTCGGCTTCGTCACGTTGCTCACCTACTTCCCGACGTTTCTCCAGTTCGTGGCCGGCCAGTCTTCGGCGAAGGCGGGCCTGGTGATCGTGCTCCTCACGATTCCGGTCGTGGTGGGACCGCTCGCCGCAGGCCGCGCCGTCGGCGCCGGGGTGAATCCGCTCGTGGTCATCTGGATCAGCCTGGGAGCGTTGATCGCCGGTGACCTGGGGACTTCTGCTGGCGGGCCCCGACACGGTGGTCGCGGTCATCGCGGTGCCGCTGCTCCTTGCGGGCTGCGGAATGGGACTGTCCGCCGGTCTCGTCGACGGTCAGGCGCTCGCCCTCGTCCCCGAGGAGAAGGCGGGTATGGCTGCGGGAGTGGTGAACACGATGCGACTGGGCAGCGAGGCCATCGCGGTCGCGGTGTACGCGGCGCTGCTCACCGGTCTCGTCACCCGCAGGGGCGAGGAAGCGCTGGCCGGCGTCGACGGCGTGGGCAATGCGGCGGACGTCATCGGCAGGGCCGCGAGCGGTGACCTCGAGCAGGCCCTGGCGGCGGCCGGACCTGGCGTCCGGGACCAGGTGGCGCCGCTCGTGATCGATGCCTACGACAGTGCGTTCCACACGACGCTGGTCGTTCTGGCGGTTGTCGTCGCCGGATTGTCGGGTGTCATCGCGGTGCTGTTGCGACGCGGGGCGGGCGCGCGATGACGGAGGCGGGCGACCTGCGACAGCACCATCAGGTCGTGGTGGTCGGCGGCGGCCCGGTGGGATCGCTGACGGCACTCGAGCTGGCGCGCGGCGGAATCGACGTCCTCGTCCTCGAGGCGGCTCCGCACACCACGGACGTTCCGAAGGCGGGGACGATCCACGCGCGCAGTATTCAGCTGCTCACTCGTCGAGGGTATTTCGCGGCGCCGGACGTCGACGCCGAAGCGGCGTCGACCACCTTTCACTACGCCGGGGTCTGGGGTCTGGAGATCACGGCACCACCAGGCGAGGGACCGGCCATCGCCGGTATCGGGCAGAGCGATCTCGAAAGGCTCTTCACCGCACGGCTGATCGGCCTCGGCACCCCGGTGCTGAAGGCCGCGGTGGTCACGGAGGTCCACCAGGACGACGGCGGGGCGACGGTGACCTTCACCCACGAGGGACGCACCCGGGTGGTGACGGCCGACTGGGTGGTCGGCGCGGACGGCGCCCGCAGCATCGTGCGGCGCAGCGCCGGTTTCACGGCGACGGAGACTGCCCCGACCGCCGCGGCACTCCTGGGCTTCGCCGTCCTCGACGACCCCGCGAACGCCCCCAGGGGGTGGGTGCGCACCGAACGGGGCTGGACCGTCCTCAACGTCGATCACACCGGCTTCAGTCGCATCATCACGTTCGACCTCGGTGGTCCGCACGAGGATCATCGCCGGCCCCTCACTGCGGAGGAACTGCAGGTGACGGTCGACAGATTCGCGGGCCGTCCCGTCCCGTTCCGCAACGCGCGGTCGTTGTCCCGGTTCAGCGACTATTCGCGGCTGGTCGACGACTACCGGCTCGGCCGGGTCCTTCTCGTCGGTGACGCTGCGCACGTGCACTTTCCGCTCGGCGGGCAGGGTCTGAACCTCGGTATCGGCGATGCGATCGGCCTCGGCTGGCGCCTCGCCCTCGTCGCGCGGGGACAGGCCGACCCGTCGGTGTTGGACGTGTACTCGCGGGAGCGGCACGCGTGTGCCGCCGGGGTGATCGCCAACGTCGCGGATCAGCGTGAACGTATGCGAATCGGCGTCGACGGGGACCGCCTGCGACACGAACTCGGTGTCCTGCTGGAGGATCGCGACCGCAACCGGGCGCTGGGTTCGGCGATCAGTGTGCAGAGCCAGCCGGCGCCCAGCGCTCTCCAGGACGCGGCGCGCGGCGACTTCGCCGCGAACACCGTGATCGAGACGGACACCGGAGTCTCCGACCTGATCCGGTTGCACGTCGCGGCGGGGAACCGGGGCCTCCTCCTGTGCGGGGACGCATCGGAGTCCGTCCGGGCACTCGTCGAACCCTTCTGGGCCGAACGGGTGCGGGTGATTCGGGCGCGGAACCTCGGGGCCACCACCGTGCTCGTGCGCCCGGACGGTGAAGTGGCCTGGTCGGGGGAGCTGGGAGACGGCGGCGAACTCGTCACCCGGCTCGCGGAGACGTTCGGCGGCTCCGCCGCCCGTGCGCGGTTGACGAGTGCAGGGACTCGTCAACCGCGCACGGGCGCGAAGCGCCTACCAGCGGACGGGTAGGGACGTCGGACGACGAAGGAGCACTCCCGAATCCCACGGCACCGCAGCCGGTGCAGTGGCGAGAACGAGGGTCGGGAACTCCTCTGCCAGCCGGACCAGTGTCGTGGTGATCTCCATCCGGGCCAGCGACGCGCCCATGCAGTGATGCATGCCGTACCCGAACTGCAGATGGCGTTTCCCGTCCCGGAACGGGTCGACGAGTTCCGGGTGTGGAAACGTGTCGGCGTCCCGGTTCGCGGCGAACGCGTCGGCGTAGACGAGGGCGCCCGCGGGGATCACGGAGTCCCGCAGCCGAACTTCACGGGTGGCGATCCGGGGAAACATCGAAATGTTTCCCAGCGGAAGCACCCGCAGCAGTTCCTCGACCAATTGCGGCGCAGCGGCCGGTTCCTCCACCATCAGCGTCCACAGCGAAGGTGCCTGCAACAGCACGTACACGGCCTTCGCGAGCACGGACAGCACGTTCTGGTCGGCGCCGAGCACGGAGCCGAGCAGGATCGCGACGAGTTCGTCGTCGCTCAGCGGCGGTTCCGCCTCGTCCCGCGCCGCGAGGAAGCGGTCGATCAGCCCGCCCGGTTCGACGGGCCGCGTCCCGTGCACGAGATCGGTCACGTAGTGGTAGACGAGCCAGAAGTTCTCCAACAGGCCGGGAATGTCCGTGTCATGCGACAACTGCACCACCCGCGACGACGGGCGGAAGTAGTCGATGTCCGATTCCGGTATCCCGAGGAAGCCGGCATTCACCTCGACCGGCACGCGGTCGAGCACCGTGGCGAACAGGTCGGGGGTTTCCTCACTGCGCAGCAACGCGATCCGTCGGTCGAGGATGCGATGGACCGAATCCTTCAGCTTCTCGACGCCGGCGGGACTGTAGTCGGCGTTGACGAAACTCTTCATCCGCGCGTGATCCGGGGTGTCCAGATTCAGCAGAAGGTCCGGGGGCATCGTGGTGGGCTGAAAACTCGGTCCGCCTTCGACGTTGGTGTCCTTCCGGCCGAAGGTCGGATCCGTCAGCACCTTCAGGACGTCGTCATATCGTGTGACGTGCAGGGCGGTGTGCCCGCTCGGCAGGGTGATCTCCGGTAGTCCGGTGGGCCCCTCCGCGGTCACCGCCGTGTACGCGACCGGTGGGTCGAGGTGGGGAATGTCGCCGATGGACACCGCGACACCGCGCCGACGGCTGGGTGGAGCGAGTGTCGAAATCTGGGTCGTCACGTCGTACTCCTTCTGTTGGTGGGATTCACAGGACGGCGGCGACGCCGGTCAGCCGGGACAGTTCACTCGACGCCTGGGCGTTGGTGCGGAAATGGACGGCACGCCAACCGCTCTTGCGTGCCGCAAGCACGTTCTGCTCGAGGTCGTCGATCAGGATGCACTGGCCGGCGTCGACGCCCGCCGTCTTCTCCGCGATCGCGAAGATCTGGGGGTCCGGTTTGCGCGCGCCGACCAGGCACGAGTCGACGAGAGCATCGAGCGGGCCGGCGGGTTCGATGATCGGTCTCCAGAATCGCTCCCACTCGACTACGTTGTTCGACAGGACCCCGACGCGCAGACCGTGAGCCTTCAGGCCGCGCAGCGCCGCGGCCATCGCCGTGTTGACGGTGATCCCGTCGAACCACTGCTCGCCGAACGTCTCCAGCCGCGCCCGGGTGAGGTCCAGGCCGGGGTCGGCGGTGGCGAGGTGCTCCCTCAGCCTCGTACCCCAATCACGCTCGGTGATCTGGGCCAATTCGATCGGGGCGAGAGGAGGCGCCCCGAGGTCGTCGCCGACGGCCCGCATCGCCGCCTGCAGGGCTGCTGGGGCGATGCCCGTCTTCGTTTCGTACGCCGTGAAGAGGTCGGCGAGCGGGGGCGAGAGCACACCACCGAAGTCGAACCAGACCATGGTGTCGTCCCGCGTCGTCATCGGACGATCCGATCGAGGGCGGCGGTCGAGGCGCTCACTCGTTGCAGGGTGACCCGGCCGTGTGCGATCTGCCGGCCCTCCTGCGCGAGAGTGACGGACAGGACGACCTGGCGGGCGCAGATTTCCGCCTCCGCGACGGCCGCGCAATCAGTCGGCAACTCCAGCTCACCGAAGCTCTCGAAGACGGCGTCGCATCCCACGAGCACGAGCATTCGTGGCGACAGGCCGAACAATTCGTGTGCGGCGACGAGGGCGGTCTGACGCATCGCCTCGAAGATCAGTGCGCCCGGTACGTGGTCGAGCGGGTGATCGAACAGGCCCGGGTGGGCCTGATCGACCAGCACCTGGCTGCGCACGGTGTCGCCGTCGACCCCGATCCGGCTCAGCACCACGTTGTCGAACGAATGTCGAGCCACCTCCCGAGGCTCGACCCGCTCGTGCAACGGATGCGGACGGGCAGGATCGAGCTGCAGCGGTGCTCGACCCTTCTGCCGGAGGCGGTCCCACGCGTCGCCGGGCATCCACTGGATGGTCATGCTCATGGTGGCCGCGGCAGACCCGTCCAGCGCGAGTGTCATCGCGAGCGTGGTTCCGACGATGTCGGCGCCCCGCCTCTTGTCGGCGGTGATCGTGGCATCCAGAACCCCCGCGGCGGGTGCGGGGCCCACTCTCACGGCGTCGAGGTCGACGACCTCGAGCGCTCCGGCGTTGAACACGAACTTGGCGTCGAGTGGAGCGTCGACGTGCCGATGCGAGATCAGGATGGACGCCTGCCGGAACGTTTCGAGCAGAAGCAGCGGATCATACTGTCGTACAACGATATTGTGATCGCTGTAGTAGCTGTGGACCCTGGGGAGCTGCACGCCGAGACGGAATTGTGGGTAGCTCTCGCAGATGATGTCGGTGAGGAAGACCTCGCAGATCGCGGCGCGGTGCACGTGCGCGCGGGGGATGGACGACGAATAGGACAGGGTCGGCTCCAGGACGGCGGTCATGTCGATTCCTTTCGTTGACAGCGGAATTCGCACGGGTCGACGCCGCCGGACGACGACGGCGGTGATCAGTGGAATGCGGGACCCGTGCAGAACGGTGGTTCGCGCTGGATCGGAAGAACGCGGGCGAGCCCGCAGCGCAGAGGGCGAGGAGCTCGGGGTCTCGTCGCGGGCCGGCGATCCCGGTGGATGCGCACGATCAGTGAATACCGGGCGATCCGGAGCGTCAACAGATGTAATCCGGTGTTCACCGATCCCGTGACGATGTTCGGCAGGCGAACGCGTCTGTCGAAAGTCGTTGACCTGCGGTATCGGTGACTCCGCGTACGAGTAACTCCGCTGTCGCGTGGCAGGAGTCACAGCCCCGGTTCCGGATCGGGACGGAAATGTTACCGCCAGGTATGGCGTGTGGTAACCGGCGAGCGTAGAAGGCCGATGCTATGTTCCCCTCGCCGGGAGTGGCCGGAGTTGATGGAGGGGTCGGGGATGTCGAAGAGGTGGGTCGCGTCGGTCGCGGCAGTGGCGATCGGCTCGGGCATGATCGCCTATTCGAACCAGAACGCTGCCGTCGCGGAACCCGAACCGGTATCCAACGGCATACCCGGCAGCGGTCCCTGCGCCAGCGAGGTGTCGAACGAGACGCACTCGCTGATACCGGAGAAGCTCGAGATCCCGATCCCGTACCCGAAGATCACGACGGTGCCGTATCCCGCTCCCGTCACGGAGCCCGTCCGCGTCTCGCAGGCGCTGCCCGCCGACACGTGCACCGATCCGTGCCCCGACCTCACGGACGATACCGACCAGGCCCCGGGAAACCTGTCGAGCGTGCTGAACATCCCGGACGTCAGCGTGAAGTTCACACCCTTCCACTTCGGTATTCCAGTCCCGGGCGCCGACATCCGGTTGCCCCCGCCGCCGCCCCTCGTGCACCCCGCGACCGAGGAGGCGCCGCGCAGCGCGGCCCCGGCAACCCCGAAGATCGGCGACGTGACCCGCGTGGCCAAGGTGACCGGGTCCGGTTCGGTCAGCCGCACCGACAAGCGCTACCAGGTCAACGGCACCGACCTCGGCATCATGTGGGAGAGCGCCCCCGACCAGATCGCCGTCGCGTTCGGTGACACGGTCGGCAAGGGATTCCAGCCGCCCGGTGGCCAGGGCGGCGACTGGCGCAGCAACGTCCTCGGGTTCAGCTCCGACCGCAACCTGTCCGACGGCATGAGCCTCGACAGCATGGTCCAGGACAGCCGGTGCCACGCGGCGGAACTGCTCGACAGCCGCAAGCTCGACAACATCGAGATCACCACTATCCCGACCTCGGGTTTCGCCGTCGGGAACCGGCAGTACATGAGCTACATGTCGATCCGCACCTGGAACAGCATCCCCGCCACGTGGTGGACGAACTACGGCGGCATCGCCTACTCGGACGACGGTGGATCGACGTGGACCAAGGACCCGTACGCGAAGTGGGACAACATCTTCGGGGTCACCAAGTTCCAGGTCGCGTCGATGGTCCCGGCCGGCGACTTCGTGTACATGTTCGGCACCCCCAACACGAGGCTCGGCGCCATCGGCCTGGCCCGCGTCCCCGCCGCCGATGTGCTGAACACGTCCGCGTACCAGTACTGGCAGAACGGCAACTGGACGCCCGTCGGTGGCTACACGGAGGCGACGCCGATCGTGGACGCCCCTGCCGCCGAACTGTCCGTGCGCTACGAGGAGGCCACCGGCAAGTGGCAGATGGCGTACCTCGACACGTCCAAGGCGGCCATCGTTCTCCGCGAGTCCGACTCGCCGCAGGGCGTCTGGTCCGACGGGGCGCCGATGGTCAGCGCCGTCGAGTACCCGGAGCTGTACGGCGGCTTCATCCACCCGTGGTCGAGCGGCGACGATCTGTACTTCACCATGTCGACGTGGTCCGACTACAACGTCTTCCTCATGAAGGCGGATTTAGGCGGCTAGCGCCCGTGCGCCTTTTTGGTAGCTCCCGCAACCAGAAAGGCGCACAGGCCCGGAGGGCCTACAGCAGGCCGTGACGGGGCGGGACGGTGCCCGACAGTGTCCACCGGCCGATGTGCTGGATCTTCCACCGAGTGGGGTCGTGCAGGGTGTGGGTGCGGGCATCGCGCCAGTACCGGGACAGATTGGACGTTTCCGACGCACAGCGGGTGCCGCCCAGTTCGAACAGCACGCTCGACGCCTCGAGTGACGCACGGGCGGCGGCGACCTTGGCTGCGGCGGCGTCGATCGAGGCGACCGCGGCAGCCTGCTCGTTCAGGTCGCGCCGGGCTGCGTCGATGCTGCGCGCACCCTCCCGGAGGAGTGCCGTCGCGGACCGGACGCTGACCGACGCCTCACCGGCCAGTTGGATCAGCAGGGGATCGTCGACGGCGTCGGTGACGCCCGCCTCGAAATAGGGCCTTGCCTGACGTGCAGATCGCACGCCCTCGTGCAGGGCTGCCGCGGCGATCCCGGCGTCGATCGCGGCGTGCAGGATCTGGGCCTGCGACCCGTACGTGGTGGGTGCGTCGAAGATGGGAGAGAACGGCACGACGTGGAACGCGGGCACCCGGACTGCGTCCAGCGTGACGGTTCCGCTCGCCGTTGTCTTCTGCCCCATGCCGTCCCAGTCGTCGACGATCGACAGCCCGGCAGCGGTGCTCGGCAGGTAGGCGACGGCCTTGGCGGGTTTCCCTTCCGGCGTCGTCGTCCCCGGAAGGGTGGCCCGGACCGCGATCCAGTCGGCGAACAGTGCGCCCGTGCTGTAGAACTTGCGACCGTCGACGACGAAGTCACCACCCTGCTCGGTGAGCGTCGTGGCGTCGATGTCGATCGTCTTCGTTCCGCGCTCGCTCTGGGCGTTGGCGAACCGGCGCCCCGCGAGCACCTCGGAATAGAAGAATTCCTGCTGCGCCGGCGTGCCCTGGTGACGCAGCACCTCGAGGAACGTGTAGTGGCTGTGCGGGATCTGCGCGATGCTCGGATCGCCCTCGGCCAGGAGACGGAAGACTTCGGCGAGGGTTTCGGTCCGCGCGTCGACGCCACCGTGCTCGCGGGGAACACCGAGTGCGAGCAGTCCGGACGCGGCGAGAGCGCCTACCTGTTCGTAGGGAAGTTGCCGACCGGCATCGCGAGCTGCCGCCGCCTCGGCGAATTGTGCCGCGAGATCGGCGGCGACGGCGAGGGCTTCGGCCTCGTCACTGATGCGGTGGGCGTTCTGGACGGCGGTCATGCCTGATCTCCCGGTACGGCGGTCATGGCGTCGAACCTCACACGGACCCGCGAGCCGGGTGAAGGGTTGTGCGCGCAGTGATTGGAAGGGTGGGCGTGGGCTGCACGGGCGGGTTGCATGCTGGGTATGTCAACCGAACGCATCGCTGAGCAGATCAAGTTCGCCTACTGGGTGCCCAACGTCAGTGGCGGGCTCGTCACGTCCGACATCGAACAGCGGACCAGCTGGGATTACGAGTACAACAAGAAGCTCGCCCAGACCGCCGAGAACAACGGTTTCGAGTACGCGCTCAGCCAGGTCCGGTACGAGGCCAGCTACGGGGCCGAGTTCCAGCACGAGTCGACCAGCTTCAGCCTCGCACTGCTGCTGGCCACCGAACGGTTGAAGGTCATCGCTGCCGTCCACCCGGGTCTGTGGCAGCCCGCGGTCCTGGCGAAGCTGGGGGCCACCGCCGACCACCTGTCGAACGGCCGGTTCGCCGTCAACGTCGTGAGCGGCTGGTTCAAGGACGAGTTCACCCACCTCGGGGAGCCGTGGCTCGAGCACGACGAGCGGTATCGGCGCAGCGCCGAGTTCCTGCAGGTGCTCCGCAAGATCTGGACCGAGGACGACGTCGACTTCCGTGGCGACTTCTACCGCATCCACGACTTCACCCTCGAGCCGAAGCCGCTGAACACGCCCGACCGTCCGAACCCCGAACTGTTCCAGGGTGGCAACTCCGCCGCCGCACGGCAGAACGCGGGCCGGTACTCCGACTGGTACTTCAGCAACGGCAAGGACTACGACGGCGTCACCGAGCAGATCGTCGACGTGCGACAGGTGGCCCGCGAGCACAACCGGGAAGTGAAGTTCGGGCTCAACGGATTCATCATCGCCCGCGACACCGAGAAGGAAGCACGTGACACCCTCCGTGAAATCATCGAGAAGGCGAACAAGCCCGCGGTCGAGGGATTCAGGTCCGCCGTCCAGCAGGCCGGCGCGTCCACCGCCGACAAGTCGGGGATGTGGGCCGACTCCACGTTCGAGGATCTCGTCCAGTACAACGACGGATTCCGCTCCCAGCTGATCGGGACGCCGGAGCAGATCGCCGAGCGCATCGTCGAATACCGCCGCCGCGGAGTCGACCTCATCCTGGGCGGCTTCCTGCACTTCCAGGAGGAGATCGAGTACTTCGGCACCAACGTCCTGCCGCTGGTCCGCGAACTCGAGGCTTCCGAGAGGCTCGCGCCCGTGAGCGGTTAGCGAGTCCAGGGACTCGTCAACCACGCACGGGCGGCGGAGCCGCCTACAGGTGCCGGGCCAGCGCGCGACCCGCGGCCCGGCCGGAGAAGATGCAGCCGCCGAGGAAGGTGCCCTCGAGCGCGCTGTAACCGTGGACGCCGCCACCACCGAATCCGGCGACCTCACCGGCGGCGTAGAGACCCTCGAACGGTGTGCCGTCGGGCCTGATCACCTGCGAGTCGAGGTTGGTCTCGAGCCCGCCGAGGGTCTTGCGGGTGAGCAGGTGCAACCGGACCGCGATCAGCGGACCGTTCTTGGGATCGAGCAACTCGTGAGGGCTCACGACACGGGTGATCTTGTCGGCCAGCAGGTTCCGTGCGTTGCGGATCGCCATGACCTGGAAATCCTTGGTGTAGCTGTTCTTCACCTCGCGGTCGCGGGCCACGATTTCGCGTTCAAGGTCCTCGTATTTCAGCGGTGCCTCCGGGGTGAGGGCGTTCATGCCGTCGACGAGGTCACGGAGATTGTCGCGGACGACGAAGTCCGCACCGTGCTGTTTGAACGCCTCGACTGGACCTGGCGCGCCCTTCTTCAGGCGTTCGGCGAGCAGTTTGAAATCGCGGCCGGTGATGTCGGGGTTCTGCTCGGAGCCCGACAGCGCGAACTCCTTCTCGATGATCTTCTGGTCGAGGACGAACCACGTGTGGTGGTGGCCGCTGTTCATGATGTGGTCGAGGGTTCCCATGGTGTCGAAACCGGGGAAGTTCGGGCTGGGCAGGCGTTTGCCGTTGCCGTCGAACCACATCGACGACGGTCCGGGGATGATGCGGATGCCGTGGTTCGGCCAGATCGGGTCCCAGTTCTGGATGCCCTCGGTGTAGTGCCACATCCGGTCGCGGTTCACGATGTTGCCGCCGGCGTTCTCGGTGATCTCGAGCATGCGGCCGTCGACGTGCGCGGGGACGCCGGCGAGCATGCTCTCGGGAGCCTTGCCGAGGCGCGCGGGCCAGTTCTTCTTGACCAGTTCGGGATTGCCGCCGATGCCGCCGGATGTGACGACGACCGCCTGCGCGGCGAATTCGAACTCCCCGACCGCGGTCCGCGAACTCTTCACCCCGCGTGCTTCGGTGGACGGTTCCAGGATTGTGCCGCGCACGCCGGTGGCGGCGCCGTCGGTGACGATGATCTCGTCGACCTGGTGACGATGCTTGAACGTGACGAGGCCCCGCTTCGAGGCGGCCATCACGCGCGTGAGGAAGACTTCGACGACCCCCGGTCCGGTGCCCCAGGTGATGTGGAAGCGCGGGACGGAATTGCCCTGTCCGAGTGCGGATCCGCGTCCGCGTTCGGCCCACCCGACGTTCGGCATCAACCGCAGCCCGAGGTCGTGGAGGTAGTGCCGCTTCTCGCCTGCCGCGAACTCGACGTACGCCTGGGCCCACAGCCGCGGCCACTGATCTTCGCGGGCGCGATCGAATGCCGCGGTGCCCATCCAGTCCTGGATCGCCAGTTCGTACGAGTCCTTGATGCCGAGGCGCCGCTGTTCGGGGCTGTCGACGAGGAACAGGCCGCCGAGCGACCAGAAGGCCTGCCCGCCGAGATTCGCCGAACTCTCCTGGTCGACGACGAGCACCTTCCGGCCGGCCTTGACCATCTCGTAGGTGGCGACGAGTCCGGCCAATCCGGCGCCGACGACGATCACATCAGCCTGTTCGGTCACGAGGACCCCTCTTTCCGGTGTGTGTGGGTGTGGGTGGTGTCGGGTTCGGTGTACGCGGCCACGACGTGGGTGAACAGTTCGAGACGCAGTTCCCGGGCGGACGCGTCGTCGTCTTCGATGAGGCACTGGACGCTCGTGCCGTCGTGCAGGGCGACGAGCGCGCGGCCGAGCACCCGGGGATCGCCGACGACGCGGCGCCCGAGCCGGTGCAGCGCCTTCTCGAGGATCGGCACGATGGTCTCCAGAATCGTGTCCTCACGTGCTGCGAGGGCCTTCTTCAGCGACGGGTTGCGCAGGGCGTGGACGGTGAATTCCGCGTTGATCCGATACCACTGGTCGTCGACGGGGACGACTCCGAGCACCAGTTCGGTACCGGCGCGCAGTTTTTCGGCAGGCGTGAGCCCCGAGAGGTCGATGCTGGACGAGTCGGCGGCCAGCCGGATCTGTGCGAGCATCGCGCTCGAGCGCTGTTCCCACATGGCGAAGAACATCTCGTCCAGCGATGCGAAGTTGGAGTAGAAGGCGCCGCGGGTGTAACCACCGCGTTCGCAGATCTGCTCGACCGTCGACCGTCCGAAGCCGTTCTCCGCGAACACCTCGACCGCGGCGTCGAGCAGACGCCGACGAGTCTGCCCTCGCCGTTTCGTGACCCGGCGGGGTGTGTCGGTGGCAGGCTCGGAGGAGCGCGCCGGTGACGTCGGCATGGGCACTCCTCCGATCGGGTCGACAGCAGCCGCCGATACACTAGCGTATCGGATACACCAGTGTATCGAACTCGGCTGTCAGAGCCCGTTCGGAGAGTTCTGCGGTCTCAGAGGTAGAGGTCCTGCTTTCGGATCAGGGCCGTCGCCACCACGCTGACGACCGAGGTGGCGACGAGGTATCCGCAGGCCAGCCAGGGAGTTCCGCCGCCAGCCGCGATCAGGGCCGTGAGGATCATCGGCGTGACGCCGGAGGCGTAGATCCCGGAGAACTGGTACACCACGGACAGGCCGGTGTAGCGGATCTCGGTGGGATACAGGCTTGCGTACAGCGTCCCCTGCGCCCCGTAGAACAGCGCATGGACGACGCCGAACACGAGCACCATCGCCACACCGAACAGGATGAGATTCTCCGTGCCGAACAACCCGAATGCGGGGAAGACCGCGAGCCCGTAGGCCCCGATCCCGACGAGGTAGATCCTCTTGGCACCGTATCGGTCGACCAGCAGCCCGGAGAACGGCAGGAGCACGGCCATGACCGTCGCGGCGATCGTGACGACCAGGAGCACGGGAATCTTCGCCAACTCCAGATTCTTGGTGGCGTACGTGATCGCGAAGACGCCCCAGGTGTTGAACGCGGCGCCCTCACCCCAGCGAGAGAGCAGGCCGAGGACGGTGCCCCGGCGCACCCGGCCGCGAAACACGTCCTTCAGTGGAGCGGAGGAGCGCTTCGAGAGGTCGTGCACCTCCTGGAACGCCGGAGTCTCCTCGACCTTCAGCCGCACCATGAATCCGACGAACACGAGAATCAGGCTCAGCAGGAAGGCGATCCGCCACCCGTAGGAGAGGAACTGGGCGTCGTCGAAGATCACCTGCAACGCGGCGAAGACGCCGGTGCCCAGGGCCAGGCCCAGCGCCAGACCGATCTGGGGGATGCTGCCGAAGATGCCGCGCTTCTTCGCGGGACTGTGTTCGACGGCGAGCAGCACGGCACCCGCCCATTCACCGCCCAGTGCGAACCCCTGCAGTATGCGCAGGAGGAGCAGCAGGATCGGCGCGATCACCCCGACCTGCGCAGCCGTGGGCAGCACACCCATCAGAGCGGTGGCGATGCCCATGATGAACATGGTGAGCGCGAGCGTCTTCTTGCGTCCGATGCGGTCGCCGATGTGGCCGAAGACGACTCCGCCGATCGGCCGGACCACGAAACCGACCGCGAACGTGGCGAACGCCAGCATGGTGCCGACGAACGAACTCTGATCGGGGAAGAACAGCTGGTTGAACACCAGGCTGGCAGCCGTCGCGTAGAGGAAGAAGTCGTACCACTCGACTGTCGTCCCCAGGAGGCTGGCGGCGACGACGGTGCGGAGCCGCTTGCGCCGCTCGAGGTCGGATTCGGTCGAGGATGTGTACGGGGCGTCGGACAGCGTAGTCATAGCGCGGCGACCGTAACCCTGCTCGCTGCGGTCGGGCACGATTCCGAATCACGGTGATCGAAACCCTCGCGCCACGGCGTCGTCGTTGATGAACTGACCTGCGCTGCCCATCTGTCGTCGACAAGAGGATCGCGCGTGTCTCTGCATTTCCACTGGTTCCTTCCCACCTACGGTGATTCCCGCAACCTGATGGCGGGTGGTCACGGGAGTTCCATGGCAGGAGACCGTCCCGCCACGCTGCGGTACCTCAATCAGATCGGCGCGGCGGCGGAGTCGAACGGCTTCGAATCGGTCCTGACGCCCACCGGCGCGTGGTGCGAAGACGCCTGGCTCACCACGGCCATGATGCTGGAGACCACCGAGACGTTGAAGTTCCTGGTCGCACTGCGGCCGGGCCTGCTCAGCCCCACGCTGGCCGCACAGATGGCGGCGACGTTCCAGTGGCAGTCGCAGGGGCGGCTGTTGCTCAACGTCGTCACCGGCGGCGAGGACCACGAGCAGCGCACCTACGGCGACTACCTCGACAAGAACCAGCGCTACGCCCGCTGCGGCGAGTTCCTCGACGTCATCCGTCAGCTGTGGGCGGGAACCGGACCGGTCGACTACGCCGGCGAATACATCCGGGTCGAGAACGCCCAGTTGCAGCGCATCCCCGACCCGGTGCCGCCGATCTTCTTCGGCGGGTCGTCGCCGGCCGCGGGCACCGTGGCCTCCCAGTTCGCCGACACCTACCTCACCTGGGGTGAACCGCCGAGCGCCGTCGCCGGGAAGATCGCCTGGATCCGCGACCTCGCCGACGTCCAGGGCCGCACGCTCGATTACGGCATCCGGCTGCACGTGATCAGCCGCGACACGTCCGAGGAGGCGTGGGCCGAGGCCGACCGCCTGTTCTCCGCCCTCGACCCGGCGACGGTCGAGCAGGCGCAGCAGAGCCTCGCCCGGTCGGGTTCCGAAGGTCAGCGTCGTATGCGGGAACTGCACGGCGGGGGAAGTGCCTACTCGAAGGACGCCGGAGCACGCGCCCTCGAGGTGGCCCCCAATCTGTGGTCCGGTGTCGGGTTGGTCCGCGGCGGCGCAGGCACCGCGCTGGTCGGCTCCCACGAGGAGGTCGCCGATCGCATCGCCGAGTACGCGGCGCTCGGGCTCGATCACTTCGTCCTCTCCGGCTACCCGCACCTTGAAGAGGCCTTCAACTTCGGCGAAGGGGTCCGGCCGATTCTCGAGCGCCGGGGGCTCGTGCAGTCGCGCAGTCACCGCCCCGGCGACCTGTCCGGGTCGACGGCGTTCCTGTCCTCGAGTCGGTAGCCACTGCCAGACTGGGGGCATGGCAGCGGTCGGGTGAGCGCGAACCTGACGGTCACCGAGATCTGCCGCCTCGTCGGTACACCAGCCTCGGGTCGTTCAGTGTCCAAATTCCGCCAGCTGGTCGGCGCGTCGCCGTCGGTGTATCAGGCGAAGTTCGCCGAGCACGGGGCGCCGCGCATCCCGGGTGCCACGTGTTCATGCACGGCTGAGCGACCGCCGGTGACCGCCGCAATTTCGGAGAAGAGCCGCCCCCTCGACGCCGACATGGCAGACGCGGTCCGCCGGTCGCTCGAGAGCGGGACGATGGGCAGATTCGGGTTGACCACCACCGACTGTCACGAGACGTACCGGGATTTGGTCGCCAGGGTCGTCGAGTTCACGCAGCCGCCGGCCGAGGGCCTTACGGCATCGAGGCGGTGATTCGTGAATCTTTCGGCGCAAACCCGGTCCTTCAGGTCCGGGATAGCCGATCTGGTTTTGTCGGACTGTGTGGCTAGTGTCTGGGTTATGGCGGGGAGGGTGGTGAAGCGGGCGTTCAAGTACCGTTTCTATCCTACTGTGGTGCAGGCGGATCAGCTTGCTCGGACGTTCGGGTGCACTCGGTATGTCTACAATCGGGCGTTGGCGGAGCGCTCGCGTGCGTGGTCGCAGGAGCGGCGTCGGGTGACCTATGCGGATACCTCGAAGATGCTCACCGGATGGAAGCGGGATGCCGAGACGGAGTGGTTGTCGGAGCCGTCGAAGGGGCCGCTGCAGGAGGCGCTGCGGCAGTTGCAGGGCGCGTTCGACAGGTTCTGGCGCAAGCAGGCCCGCCACCCGCAATTCAAGAGGAAGGCCCAGTCGAAGGAGTCGGCAACCTACTACTCGAACTGCTTCACCTACCGCGGCGGGCAGATCCGGTAGGCCAAGCAGTCCGAACCCCTCGATATCCGGTGGTCGAGGCCGCTACCGGAGGGGGCTACGCCGTCGCAGGTGACGGTGTCGCGCAATGCTCGCGGTCAGTACCACATCTCGATCCTCGTCGAGGACACGATCGCCGAGGCCCCGTCGACGGATCGGGTGGTCGGGCTCGACGCTGGGATCACGAGCCTCTACACGCTCTCGACCGGGGGAGAAGGTCACCAACCCGCGTCATGAGCGCAGGGACCGTGCGCGGCTGGCGCAGGCGCAGCGGGTGCTGGCCAAGAAGCAGAAGGGATCCCGGAACCGGGCCAAGGCCCGACTGAAGGTCGCGAAGATTCATGGCCGGATCGCCGATCGGCGTCGCGATTATCTGCACAAACTTTCCACTCGGCTGGTGCGCGAAAATCAAGTGATCGCCATCGAGGATCTGAGTGTGCGGAACATGGTCAAGAATCGGTCGTTGTCTCGGGCGATCTCCGATGCGAGTTGGTCCGAGTTCCGGTCGATGCTCGAGTACAAGGCCGACTGGTACGGGCGGCGGGTGGTGGTGATCGACCGGTTCTATCCGTCGTCGAAGACCTGCTCGGTGTGCGGGGAGGTCGCGTCGGCGATGCCGCTGGACGTGCGGGTGTGGACGTGCCGATGCGGCGCCGTCCACGACCGGGATGTGAACGCGGCGAAGAACATTTTGGCCGTCGGACTGACGGTGACAGCCTGCGGAGACGGTGTGAGACCACCTCACACATAACGTGTGGGGAGGCAACTGTCGGTGAAACAGGAACCTCGGGACGCGAGTCCCGAGGGGAATCTCGGTCGTTCACGGCCGAGAGGACGTCAAGCGGGACAATTCCGGCTTCTGGTGGAGAAGCGGGAGTACACGGGGGAAGATTTCGCTCACTGACGGCGAGCCGTCGATTGCATACTGACCAAGTGTCAGCGCGCCCGGTGACGTCGCACGGCGTCCCGGTTCGCGCACTTCGGTGAGCAGTACCGCTGACGGCCGTTGCGGGACGTGTCGGCGTAGATGGCGGTGCACTCGTCGAGTGCGCAGCGGCCGAGTCGGTGCATGCCGCGGCCGACGAGGTGTAGTGCGGTGCCGACCGAGAAGAGCGCCTCGAGCACGCCCGCCAGCGACTGCTGGTCGTCGCGGTAGTGGAGGTGCCAGCCGTCGCCGGCGTGGTTGGTCAGTCGCGGGTAGGCGGACGCCTTCGTGAGCATGAGGTTCACCTGTTCGGCCCGGGCTTCGTCGCTGGTGGTGTCCGCGATCGACGACCACCGGTCGAGCATCGCGAGCACGTCGGCGAGGTCGTCGTCGGTGACGGGGAAGTCGACGACGATGCCGGCGTCGACGCATCGGTCGACGAGTTCGCCGGTCGAGTCGGGCGGGTGATTCGCGAGGTCGGCGGCGAGTGTGACCGCGTATTCGCCGTAAGGGTTGAGATGCACAATGCCATTACATCACGCTGGGTGCATGAGTGGACATCACGAACACGACTGGCAGGAAGTCTCTCGGCACCGGACGAGTACGGGAGTCGTCACGTACCTCGGCTGTTCCTGCGGGCGGTGGCAGTTGTCGCTGTTCGAGGCGTCGGTAGGGGAATCTAGCCATATCTACGTCTGATCGCAGATCTGGATAGATTTGTCTACGAACCGCCGTCTGGTGGGTCGAGGTCTGGCGTTTTCGGTCCGAGGAGCACATAATCACCACGTGAGCCAAGTTACTGTTACTCCGAGTTCACCCATTCTTGCCCAATCAGGCGGAGAGGGTGGCGGTGCGGCGTTCGATCAGATCATCGGAATCTCGGTGGCGACGGCGATCATCACCGTGGGTCTGCTGTGGATCGCGTACCTGCACCGCACACGCAAGATCACGTGGCTGCAGACGATCGCCGACACGGCGGCGCGCGCGCTCGACCGGCCCCCGTGGGTGGCACTGCCCCTGGTGACGTTCGTCGGGACCATCCTCACGGCGTTCTTCGGCTTCATCTGGGACGTCAGCCTGCACATCGGGCGAGGCCGCGACGACGGGCCGCTCGCGAACCCTGCGCACTACTTCATCCTCGTCGGACTCTTCCTGCTGTTCATCACGGGAATGCTGGCGATGATCCTGCCGCGCGACGAGAAACCCGGTCCGGCGGCGATCAAGATCACCCGCACCTGGTATGTCCCGGTCGGCGGGGTCCTGGTGGCCGGGGCGGGGCTGTACGCCCTCATCGGGTTTCCGCTCGACGACGTCTGGCATCGCATCTTCGGTCAGGACGTCACGCTGTGGGGGCCGACGCACCTGATGCTGATCGGCGGTGCGGGACTGTCGCTGATCGGCGTCCTGCTCCTGGACTACGAGGGCCGGATGGCCACCCCCGGTGACACGAAGCAGGACAGCAGGCTGATCTGGTTCCTGCGGTGCGGCACGTTCGGTGGCCTGCTCATCGGCCTGTCCGTCTTCCAGATCGAATACGACTTCGGCGTCGAACAGTTTCGCCTCGTCCTGCAACCGATGATGATCGCCGGCGCGGCCGCGTTCACCCTGGTGGCGGCGCGCATCGTTCTCGGACCCTTCGCGGCGATCGTGGCCGTGGCGGTGGCCGGCGTCGTGCGTGCGATCACGGCACTGATGGTGGGACCGGTTCTCGGCGCCCCCACGAACGTGTTCGAACTGTGCCTCGGCGCCGCGGTGCTGATCGAACTGCTCGCCCTGACACCGCTGATCAAGAATCGGGTGGCCTTCGGTGCCGTCGGCGGACTCCTCGTCGCGACGGTCGGGCTGTGGCTCGAGTCGCTGTGGATCGACGCCGTGTACATCTACCCCTGGCCCACCAGCATGTGGCCGGAGGCGCTGGCCATGGCCGTACCGGTGGGCATCGCGGCCGGGGCGTGCGGCGCCCTGCTCGGGCGGGTGCTCCGATCCGAGGGGCTTCCGCGTCCCGCGATCAGCCGCACCATCGTCGTCGCCACGGTCGTGGTGATCGCCGGTGCCACCGCCAACGGACTCGTCGCGACAGTCCCGGAGAACGCCACGGCGACAATCGCTCTCACGGAGGCCGCACCGGACGGCGGCCGGATGGTCGACGCGGTGGTGCGCATCGACCCACCCGATCTCGCCGGCGACGATCCCGCCTGGGTGTCCATTCTGTCGTGGCAGGGTGGCCCCGGACTGGGCAACGGATTCACGGTCGACCGACTCGAACGCATCGGGCCCGGCACCTACCGAACTCACGAACCGGTGCCGGTACACGGAACGTGGAAGACGTTGCTGCGCGTGCAGGACGGGCGCACGATGACGGCCGTCCCGATCTACCTGCCCAGCGACCCGGGCATCGGCGCCGAGGAACTCCCCGCCGTCGCGTCCTCGACCCGCGACTTCGTCCCGGAAATCACGATCCTGCAGCGGGAGCGGAACTTCGATCACCCGTCCTGGCTGTTCGGTGCCGCGTCGCTCGTCGTACTCGCGTGCACTCTCGCGCTGATCACCGCGCTGGCCTGGGGGGCGGGCCGGATCAGCAAGTACACGCAGGGTCAGGCGGCCACCGGCACCCGTGAGGACGTGACGGTGACATGAATCCGGTGAACGACCCGGACATCGTCTTCCTCGCCGATCACTCGGTGCTGCTGGCGATTCCCGCGTTCGTCCCTGCGTTCCTGGTGGCCGGCCTGGTCATCTACCTGGCGGTCCGGGACCGCAAGGCGGAAGCCGCCGAGAATGCCGAGAGTGCGAAACACGGCCCGAGTGAGAAAGACGAGGAGAATTAGGTGATCAGGCGGTTGGCCGGAGTTGTCGTGGTACCTGCTGTCGTCGTCACCCTGGTGTCGGGCTGTGGAGGCGACAACGACACTCCGGCAACGGAGGACGGTGTCGTGATCGACGTCGTGATCGACAGCGGCTCGGTCACACCGAGCAACGAGCGCATCGAGGCCACGGTGGGGGAGACCGTCACCGTGCGGATCGAGAGCGACGCCGCCGACGAACTGCACGTGCACGCCGTGCCGGAACATTCGTTCGAGATTCACCCCGGAACGCAGGAAACCCAGTTCTCCGTGGACGTTCCGGGCCAGGTGGCGGTGGAGTTGCACGACACGGGTAAGACGGTGGCCACCCTGCTCGTGCGTCCATGACGGTTGTTCTCGCGCACGGCCTCGGTGGATCCACCGACCTTCCGATTCCGTTCACGTATGCGCTGATCGGGGCGAGTTGGGCGCTCACCGTGTCTTTCGTGGTCCTGGCCTTCGCGTGGCGCACCCCGAAACTGGATCCGGACAGTCCCGGGCGGAGGTTGCCGGGCTGGGTGACGCGGTTCGCCGACGCGTCGATCACGCGGAACGTGCTGGCGGCGTTCGGCGTGGTGCTCGCGGTGTGGGTGGCCCTCGCGGCGTTCTTCGGACCCGCGGCATCGTCGAAGAATGCACTGCCGGGCGTGTTCTACGTGCTGCTCTGGGTGGGACTGGTCGCGGTGTCGCTGGCGTTCGGCCCGGTGTGGCGGGTGCTCTCCCCGGTCCGCACGGTACACCGATCGGTGTGCGCGGCGATCGGGCGATCGCCGGCAGAAGGCAATGCGCGGTACCACAACTCGTGGGGCTACTGGCCCGCGGTCGCGGGACTGTTCGCCTTCGTCTGGCTCGAGCTCGCCGCTGGCGACCCGGGTTCCGTTGCCGCCGTGCGCACCTGGCTGCTGGTCTACGTCGTGGTCACGACGGCCGGGGCCTTCGCGTGCGGCGAACGCTGGTGTGAGCGGGGTGATCCGTTCGAGGTGTACAGCACGCTGGCGTCGCGGTTGTCTCCGCTGAGCCGGGATCGGCACGACGGCCGGATCGTGCTGCGCAATCCGCTGGACCACCTGGGATCGATGCCCGTCCGTGCCGGCTCGGTCGCGCTGATGGCAACGCTGCTGGGATCCACGGCCTTCGACAGTTTCTCGGCGTTCCCGTGGTGGTCACGGCTGGTGGACGGACTCGGTTCGCCGATCGGCGCCACTCTCGTGCTCACGGCGGGGCTGCTGGTGTTCATCGGCTTCGTCGGGGTGTCGTTCTGGGTGGCCTCGCGGGCCGCGGGCGGACTACGGTCGGAGCAGCGCTCCGCTCTCCCGGGGCTGCTGTCGCATTCGCTGATCCCGATCATCATCGGCTACGTCTTCGCCCACTATCTGACGTATCTGGTGGAGAAGGGGCAGGCGACGGTGATCCTGCTGGCCGACCCGATGGGGCGGGGATGGGACCCGCTGGGGCTCGGCGACGCCGACGTCTGGTACGTGCTGTCCGAGCATCCGGCCGCGACGGCATCGATCAAGGTGCTGTGCGTCCTCGCCGGTCACGTCCTCGGAGTGATTGCGGCACACGACAAATCCGTGCGGGTCCTGCCGCGGGGTCATCAGCTGACCGGGCAGCTGGCACTGCTGTTCACGATGGTCACGTACACCTTCGGTGGGCTGTACCTGCTGTTCGGCGGCTGACGACCCCGGCGTGTGTCAGCGTGCGAGGACGACTGCCGCCTCCGCGGTGAGCGAGGCGAACGTGAACGTCTCTTCGAGGTAGAGCGTGACATCGGTGGCGGTGTGGCTGTCGTAGCCGATCGACAGGTCCGTGCCGAGGGTCAGCTGGTTGTCGCCGCCGCGGGTGGACAGCACGTACCCGCCGCTGATGGCGGGTGCCCAGATGATGTCGCCGGTGACCAGGTCGCGCAGGTGGTGGAACACGGGGTGTCCCTCGTCGCGGGTCTCGCTGACCGCGGTGTACGCGTCGGCGTCGAGCACCACCGAATACGGTCCCTCGACACCGGCGAGTCGCAGCGCCGACAGTGCGGAGGCGACGGCGTCGGGGATGAGCAGCGGATCCTCCGGCAGGCTGAGAACCGGGTTGTCGCTGGACGGTCCGAGTCCGCGGATGCCCGCCTCGTCGAATCCCTGGAAGATCGACTGGTCTTCGGCGAACGCGACGGCCTTCGCGGCGTCCTTGACGGGTTGCCAGTCGGAGTCGAGGGAACCCCGGGCGACGTCGTCGACCTCGGCGCGGCTGAGGGTGAACGGGAATCGGAGTTCGACGAGCGGGTTCACCTGCCGTTGCTGCGCCCGGATCCTGCTGTCCGACGTCTTGATCGGAGTGACGCGGCCGAGGTTGTGGGCCGAGTAGGAGTATCCGAACGGTCCCGCGACGTCGACGACACGCCGCCCCGCGACATGCCGTTTGAACGTGCGGGCGGCCTCTTCGCCGATCTGCTGCCAGGCAACCTCGGTGACGGGCGCCAGGTTGCGGTGCAGATTGCTCGAATCACTCATTGCGATACTCCTTTGAGACCACCGATTTTCAGGGACAGGTCGTACGGGCCGGCCGCGGCGGGCTCGACCGGGTCTTCGGGTGCCGACTCTGCGGCGGCCGGCCCGTCGCCGAGAGTTTCGAGCACGTCCCGGCTCGGGACGAAGAACAGCGTGCCGGTGGCCGCCGTGGAGAAGTCGAGGATGCGGTCGTAGTTGCCGGGCGGCTCGCCGAGAAACATGCGCCGCAACATCAGTTCGGTGACGGCGGGATCCTTGGCGTACCCGATGAAGTAGGTGCCGTATTCGGCCTCGCCGAGGCTGCCGAATGCCATGTTGTCGCGCAGGATGTCGTGTTCGACGCCGTCGTCGTCGACGATGGTGTTGAGGGTGACGTGCGAATTGCTGGGCTGGACGTCGTCGTCGAGTTCGACGTTCTCGAGCTTGGTGCGCCCGATGATCCGTTCCTGTTCCTCGGTGCTCAGTGTGCTCCACCCGCTCATGTCGTGCAGGTACTTCTGCACGATCACGTAACTGCCGCCGCGGAAGTCGGGATCCTCGTCGCCGATCAGTGCGGCGTCCGCGGCGTCGTCGTCGGTGGGATTCTCGGTGCCGTCGACGAATCCGAGGAGGTCGCGGGAGTCGAAGTAGCGGAACCCGTGCACCTCGTCGACCACGGTGGCGGCGGAGCCCAGCGCGGAGACGATCTGGCGGCCCAGTTCGAAGCACAGGTCTTTGCGGGCGGCCTTGATGTGGAAGAGGACGTCACCCGGCGTGGAGGGCGCGCTGTGGACCGGTCCGGACAGCGGGACGAACGGATGCAGGTGCGCCGGTGTCGACGACGGGCTCACGCGGTCCCAGAACTGCGCACCGACACCGACCACGCACGACAGTGAGCCGGCGAGTTCGCGGAATCCCACCGCCTTGAGCGGTCCGTCGATCCCGGAGATCACGTCGCACACCGTCGCGCGGTCGTCGTCGGAGTCCCCGGCGACGAGCACCAGGAACAGCGAGGCAGGGCTGGGCGGAGTGAGGACTGCTTGGGGTGCCAATCTCGCGACTGGGCCTGGCATCTGTGTCTCCGTTCACTTCGACGTACGACGCTGCACTGTCCGGAACCTAGGTCCATCTAACCGTTTCGCACCGCCAGGTTCCATTCCATCGGTTCGCCGCGCCGCCGCGGGGCTCCGGAATCTGTCGGTGGGGGCTCCTATCGTCGAGGTCATGCCATTGTCTGTGTCCGAGCGCGAACAGTTCCTGTCCGAGCCGCACATCGCGGCGCTGTCGGTCTCCGCCGGTGAGAGCCGCGGACCTCTGACGGTCCCGATCTGGTATCAGTACGCCCCGGGCGGTGATCTGTGGGTACTGACCGGCGCCGGTTCGGAGAAGGCGCGCCTGATCGAGGCGGCCGGGCGATTCACGATGATGGTCGAACGCGTCGCCCCCACCGTCCGATACGTCTCCGTCGAGGGTGCGGTGACGCGCACCGTCACGGGAACCGACGCCCAGCTGCGGGAGATCACCGAGCGCTACCTCGCACCGGAAAAGGTCGACGGCTACCTCGACTTCGCCCGGGCCGAACTCGGCGAGCAGGTCGCGATCTATCTCCGCCCCGAGCACTGGCGATCGGCAGACATGGGTCACGCCTGACCGCGGGGCCGGTCACGGCCCGGTGTCCAACATGAAAGCGGTATCTGACTGGCACTGGTCGGGAAACGTCGAGTATTTTGCTGTGAACTGTGGAAACGGGAATCCGTCCGCGTAGTCGAGAAAGCGTTTACAAATTTGGTGACGTGGGTCATAGTAGTCGGGTTCCGGCAGATTCCCTTCACAGTCAGGAGTTCTCGATGGGCATGACCGAACTCGGCACCGAGCGGTCGACCGCGGTGCCACACGGGTCGGCAGGGCAGCAGCGCCGCCGGGTGATCAAGGCGAGCGCGGCGGGAACCGTGATCGAGTGGTACGACTTCACGCTCTACGGCCTCGCCGCTGCCCTCGTCTTCGGGCCGCTCTACTTCCCCGGGGCGGGATCCCTCGCCGGCACGATGGCCGCCTTCGGGACGTTCGCCGTCGGGCTCGGCGCCCGCCCGATCGGTGGGCTGGTGTTCGCGCACTTCGGCGACCGGCTCGGTCGCAAGCCGATGCTCCTCATGACCCTGCTCGTCATGGGCGCATCGACGACGCTGATCGGTGCGCTGCCCACCGCGGACGCGATCGGGATCTGGGCGCCGATCCTCCTCATCGTCCTTCGCCTGTTCCAGGGCGCCGGCGCGGGCGCCGAGTTCGCCGGGGCGATCACGATGGTCACCGAATCCACGGACAGCTCCCGCCGCGCTCTCTCCAGCGCCTATCCGGGAGCCGCGATCTACGTCGGGACCGGCGGCGCCACCATGATCTTCGCGCTGCTCACGCTGATGCCCGACGACCAGTTCCTGTCCTGGGGCTGGCGTATTCCGTTCCTGGCCAGCGCCGTCATCGTTCTCGTCGCCGGCTATCTGCGGTTGAAGGTGAACGAGACCGCCGTGTTCGAGGAGGCCGCGCAGCACGGCGAGGTCGACCGCGCGCCGCTGGTCGAGGCGGTCCGCAACCACTGGCGGCAGATCCTGTGCGGACTTGCCCTGTTCAGTTTCGTGATTCCGTGGGCCTACGTCATGCAGGTCTTCGCGCTCTCGTTCGTGACCAAGACCCTCGGCGTCGATTCCACCCAGGCCCTGATCGGATTGATCGTCGCCGAGTTCTGCGCCATCCCCGTCATCATCGGATTCGGCCGACTGGCCGACAAAGTGGGCCGCAAGCCGGTCCTGTTGTCCGGCGCGATCTTCGGCATCATCTTCCCGTTCCCGATGTTCATGATGCTCGACACGCGGTCCCCGTGGATGGTCGGACTGGCACTGATCCTCGGCATCTGCCTCGTCCAGGGCACGACGTCCGGTCCGGGCGGTGCGCTGCTCTCCGAACTGTTTCCCACCAAGATCCGGTGGAGCGGCATCGCGATCTCCCGGGAGATCCCGGCCGCCGTGGTCGGCGGCACGATCCCGCTGGTCGCCACCGCCCTCGTCGCCGTCGCGGGCGGGACGCCCTGGCTCGTCGCGAGCTACCTCATGGGCTTGAGCGTGGTCGGGCTGATCGGCATCGCCCTGCTTCCCGAGACCCTCGGCCGGAGCGTGGGTTCGCGCACGTCCGTCGAGGTCGCACCGTGACCCGTCGCGTCGTGGTGGTCGGCGCCGGGCTCGCGAGCGCCGCACACCTCACGGCGCTCCGGGCTGTCGGCGCCGACGTGGTCGGTGTGGTGACGCGCGACGAGACGAGGGCGGCGGCCGCACGCCGGCTGGCACCGGAGGCACGGATACTCCCGAACGTCGACGCGGCAGCGGACCTGGACGCCGACACGGCGGTGGTGGTCACGCCGCCGTCGAGTCACCTGGCCGTCGCGTCGGCACTGGCCGAGCGCGGCCTGGACCTGGTGATCGACAAACCGCTGGCCGCGTCGTTGCACGATGCGCAGGCGATCGTCGACGTCGCCGAGCGGTCCGGCGTGCGGGCGGCGGTCACGCTCCAGCACCGCTACAAGGAGGCGGCGCGTCGCGCACGGCAGCTTCTGTCGGACGGAGCGATCGGCGCCCTCCGCTCGGCGACCGTCACTGTCCCGCTGTGGCGCCCCGACTCCTACTACACCGAGGCCGGACGCGGGACCTGGGACCGCGACGGCGGCGGAGTGCTGATCACCCAGGCCATCCACACCCTCGACCTGTACCTGTCGCTGGCCGGCCGGGCGCGCAGTGTCGTGGCCGCGGCTTCCACCAGCCGAGGCCGGCTCGAGGCCGAGGACACGATTCACCTCCTGATCGACCACGGCACGCATGCGGCGTCGGTGACGGCGAGCACGGCCGCGTGGCCGGGCGGTGCCGAGACGATTCACCTCTACGGCGACGCGGGACAGCTGCGGCTGGTGGGGGATTCGCTCGTCCAGATCGGCGACGGGGTCCGCCGGGTCGTCGACGGTTCCGTCGACGCGTCCGGCCCGGACCCATTGTCGATGACGGCGTGGTTCCGGTCGCTGTACGACGACGTCTTCACCAGTTGGGCGGCAGGTGCGGCACCGCTGTCCGACGCCCGGTCCGGGCTGCCCGTGCAAGCGGTGATCGACACCGCCTACCGGTCCGCCGCGGCCGGCACGATGCCGGTCACTGTCTCCGAGGAGACGCGTGACACTGTCTCCGAGGAAAGGGAAAGTGCATGTCAGTCTTGAGTATTCGGGTCGACGGTCCGAACGAGTATCGCCTCGTTCACGGTGACGTCGCGGCGCCCGGCGAGGGGGAGGTGCTCGTCGCACTCGACTCGGCCGGGATCTGCGGCGGTGACCTGTCGCATCTGCGCGGCCGGAACGCCGTCGCCGCATATCCGACGGTGCTCGGCCACGAATGCGCGGGACGTGTGTCGCGGGTGGGTCCGGGCACGAGTCTCACGGTCGGTCAGCCGGTGATGGTCTACCCGACCACGGGCTGCGGCCGATGCCGCGCGTGCCGCGACGGCCGGATCAACAACTGCCCGAGCATCCGCGTGTTCGGCCTGTCCGACCCACGCGGGTGTTTCAGCGAGGAGTTCGTCGTTCCCGAGACGCAATGCGTGCCCGTGAGCGACTCGGTGCTGGACCGTTTCGGGGCGCTCGTCGAACCGCTCGCCGTCGGAGTTCACGTGGTCCGGCGCGGCGGCGCGTCGGAGGGGGACACCGCGCTGGTCATCGGGACCGGTGCGATCGGTCTTGCGACCACGCTGGTGGCCAGGAGCCGGGGCGTCCGGGTGTTCGGTGTCGATCGCTACACCGAACGTGAGCAGCCCGCCCTGGCGTGCGGGATGAGCGACTTCACGACGGACTCGGGGGCCGCGCTCGAGGGCTGGCTCCGGGACCGGACTGACGCGGTCGACCTGGTCTACGACACGGTGTGCACCGACGAGTCCTCTCGGCTGGCGCTGCGGGTCCTCGCTCCGGGCGGCCGGTACGTCGCGATCGCGTCCGCGAAACCCGGGCACGAACTGACCCTCGACTACAGCACGCTCTACGCCCGCGAACTGTCCGTCGTGGCCTGCCGGAACTACGTCCGTCAGGATTTCGTCGAGGCGGCCGAACTACTCGAATCGGGGAAGGTGGACGCGTCACCGCTGCACACCGCGACGTTCCCGCTGGACGAGTTCGGCCGCGCGGTCGAGGAACTCGAATCGAACGGCAGCAAGCACGTCAAGGTGCTGCTGACGTCGCGGAAACTGCTCGGAACGCGCGCCTTGTTGCGCACGGAGTGAGCGTCCGCGTGATCCGGGGCCGTCTTCGCGATACGCTGTAAGCGTTTCCACCCACCGAGGTGGTAGACGGTAGCAATGGCGACGAGAGATGCAGAGGCAGCTATGGCTGATCAGACCCGAGTGCCCGCGAGCCGTCGCGTCACGATCAATACCGTAGCGAAGGCAGCCGGGGTCTCGATCGCCACCGTCTCCCGTGTCATGAGCGGCAGCTCGTCGGTGACCCCGGACCTCGCGGCCCGGGTCCACAAGGTCGCCGACGAGCTGTCCTACCGGCCCAGCACCGCCGCCCGCGGACTCGTCCTCGGGTCGCTGAGGAACATGGGCGTGATCCTGCCGGACCTGGCTAACGCGTACTTCTTCGACGTCGTCAAGCAGATGCACCACGGCGCCACCGCCGACGGGTACCGCATGCTCGTCGCCGACTACTCGGGTGACGCGGCCGACGAACTCGCCACCGCACTCGACCTGCTCGGCCAGGTCGACGGCCTCGTGCTGCTCTCGTCGAGGATTCCGACGAGTGGCCTGAAGGAACTCGCGAAGCAGTCGACTCCCGTCCTGCTCGTCAACCGGGTCGAGTTGGAAGTCGATCTCCCCATGGTGGCCGTCGACAACTTCACCCCCATGATGCAGCTGTGCGGGCATCTCGCGAAGCTCGGCCATCGCCGGATCGTCTACGTGAAGGGCTCGGATCTGGCCTGGCAGAACCGCGAGCGGTGGCGGGCCATCGAAATGGCGAAGGTGCTCGGGATCGAGGCGACGGCGGTGCCGTCGGACGGCACCATCGAGGGTGGCTACGACGTGGTGGAAGAAGCACTCACGCACGAACCGACCGCTCTCGTCTGCTTCAACGACCTGACCGCGCTGGGCGTCATCTCGAAACTGCGTGAGCGTGGACTCCGCGTCCCCGAGGACATTTCGGTCACCGGCTTCGACGACATCGACATGGCGCGCCACCTGGCACCGCGCCTGACCACGGTGGTCAGCCCGAAAACCGACCTGGGCGACCAGGCGTGGTCGCTGATGCGCGCGGCCCTGAACAACGAGGCCACCACGTCTCCGCCGCTGATCCCCGCCGACGTCGTCATTCGCGAGTCGACGGGGCCCGCCTCGAGCTGAGCCGGAATTTCAGACGGCGGCAAGGCCGTTCGCCGCGGCGTGGACCGCGTCTTTCGGGTCTGCGGCCCACCAGCGGTCGCTGAGGATCTCGACCTCCACCAGACCCCGGTAGCCGGCGTTCCGGCAGTCGGCGACGAAGCCGGTCAGGTCGATGCACCCTTCGCCGGGCATGCCGCGGCTGCTGAGTTCGCCGTGGATCGGGGTGACCCAATCGGCCAACTGCACCGAGAACAGGCGTTCGCCTGCCCGGGTGATCTGCTGCGGCAGCGCTGCGTCCCACCACACGTGATACGAATCGAGGGCGATCCCGACGATGTCGGATCCGATCGCCTCGACCAGGTCGTTGGCCTCGCTCAGTGAGGTGATCACCGAACGACTCGACGCCATCATCGGGTGCATCGGCTCGACCGCGAGCCGCACCCCCGACTGGCGGGCGTACGGCTCGAGTTCGGCGATGCCGTCCCGGACCTGCCGCCGCGCGTCGGCGAGGTCGCCGTGAGCGGCGCCGCAGACCAGCACGAGGCAGTCGGCGCCGAGGGCGTGCGCCTGATCGACCGCCACTCGGTTGTCGGCCATGGTTTCTCGCCGCAGCCGGGCGGTCGGTTGCGGGAACATTCCGCCCCGGCAGACGCTGGTGACGCGCAGACCCGACTGCCGGAGCCGGGCCGGCGCGGCCACCAGATCCACGCCGTCGAGGACGTCCCGCCACAGGCCGACGCCGCCGAATCCCCACTGCGCGGCGAGGTCGGCGACCTCGGTGAGGCCGGCACCCTTGACGGTGACGGAGTTGAGACTGCAGTGCGCCAGGTCCATGTCAGTGGATTCCGTGCACGGCGAAGTAGGCGGCGGCGCGGGTGGCGGTGAAGTCGGGATCGGTGAACAGCCCGATCGCGTCGGCGGCGCGAACCAGTTCGGCCAGGTGGGTGAGGCTGCGGCCGGTCTCGAAGCCGCCGATCATCCGGAAGTGCTCCTGCTTGCCGTTCAGGTACGCCAACCAGGCGACGCCGACCTTGTAGAACTGCGTCGGGGCGGCGAACAGCAACCGGCTCAGGGTTTCGGTGGGGCCCAGGATGTTCCGGAAGCCCTGCTCGTCGCCGTCGTCCAACCGCGCGAACGCGGCGGAGGCGAACGGTCCGAGTGCGGCGAACGCGCCGAGGAGGGCGTCGCTGGTGTGGGTGCCGTCGCCGGCGATCAGGCCGACGTAGTTGTAGTCGTCGCCGGTGAACACCCGCACCCCGGCGGGCATCCGCTCACGCAGGGCGATCTCGAGCGCCGGGTCGAGCAGGGACACCTTGATGCCGCGCACGGTGTCCCGGTGCGCGTCGATGATCTGCAGCACGGTGTCCATGGCCGCGTCCGGCTCCGCGAAGCCCCAGTAGCCGCCGAGGGCGGGATCGAACACCGAACCCAGCCAATGCAGGACCACCGGGCGGGTGGCCGCCGACAGCACCGCGTCGTACACGGCGAGGTAGTCGTCGGGGCCGGTCGCGGCGCGGGCGAGGTGCCTGCTCGCCATCAGCACCACCTCACCGCCCGCGGATTCGATCTCCTCGACCTGTTCGAGGTAGGCGTCGCGGATCTCGTCGAGCGAGGGGGTGTCGGTTTTCAGTTGATCGGTGGCCACCCCGACGACCACCTTCCCGCCGACCGACTTCGCGTCGGTGAGCGTGCGGACGGCGAGTTCCTTCGCCGCGGCCCAATCCAGTCCCATGCCGCGCTGGGCGGTGTCCATCGACTCGGCCACCCCGAGTCCCAGCGACCACAGGTCGCGGCGTAGTTGCAGGGTCGCGTCCCAGTCGATCTGGTCCGCGGCATTCTCCGCCGACGCCCGCAGCGGATCGGCGACCACATGCGCGGCCGCGTACACCGCCCTGCTGGTCGGCGGGGTGGACCGGGTGCCCAGCCGTGCCGGTGCGTTCAACGCGAGAGTCGTGGGCGAACCGTGGCGATCGGGCAGCAGGATCGAGGCCATGAAATCTCCTGTAATCGTTTTCTTGATGTTGTGCAGCTCACAATATACTGTGTCAATCACCGAGGTCCATAGCGTTCATGGGCCGATTGGCAGAATGTAAGCATTTACAGGAGCGGATATGACACAGCCCGGAACGGGTGCCGCCTCGAGGCGCTGGACACTGACCACCGCGACCCGAGCCGTGAGCGACATCGCGCCAGGATCGACGATCGCCCTCACCGGTTCGGGCGGCGGGATCCTCGAACCGGACACCGTCCTGAAGGCGCTGGAGGAGTGCTTCCTCGCGACCGGATCGCCGAGGGAACTCACGATCGTGCACGCCCTCGGCATCGGCGACCGGGTGAGGCGCGGAACCAACCACCTCGCGCACAAGGGCATGGTCAAGCGGGTCGTCGGCGGGCACTGGACGTGGTCGCCGACCATGATCGACCTCGTCCGCAACGACGAGATCGAGGCGTACGCGTGGCCCGGCGGCGCGATCAGTCAGCTGCTGCGGGAGATCGGCGCACGTCGGCCGGGCCTCATCACAGCGACCGGTCTCGACACGTTCGTCGACCCGCGGCACGGCGGGGGCAAGTTCACGCCGTCCGCCACCGAGGACCTCGTCGAACTCCTGACTCTCGACGGCCGCGAGTACCTGCGCTACAAGCCGTTTCCCGTCGACGTAGCCATCGTCCGCGGCGATTCCATCGACCCGTCCGGCAACGTCACGTGCTCGGGCGAGGCGGCCCAGCTCGACGCGCTGGCCGTCGCTCAGGCGGCGAAGGCGAGCGGCGGCCGGGTCATCGTGCAGGTGAAGAACCTGCTGGACCGGCCGATCGATCCGCGGCTCGTGCACATTCCGGCGGTCCTCGTGGACGACGTCGTCCACGCACCGGCCCAATGGCAGACGTACGCGGGCGAATTCGACCCGGAACTCTCCGGCGACGCGGCGAACTCCGGCTTCGGCGCCACGAACCACGACCCGATCCGCATGCTGATCGCCCGGCGGGCCGCCGCCGAGGTCCGGGACGGCGACGTCCTGAACGTCGGCTTCGGGGTGTCCGCGCTGGTCGTGGACGCGCTCGCCGAACAGGATCGCCTGGACGACATCACACTTGCCATCGAGCAGGGGCTGATCGACGGCATCCCCGTCTCCGGCGACCTGTTCGGGGCCGCGCGAGGACCGAAGGTCGTGCACTCGTCGACCACCCAGTTCGATCTGTTCTCGGGCGGCATGCTCGACGTCAGCTGCCTGGGCATGGCCGAGGTCGACTCCACGGGCGCCGTCAACGTCAGCAAGATCGGCGGCGGAATCGTCGGACCGGGCGGGTTCATCGACATCTCCCAGAACTCGCCGCGTGCCGTGTTCTGCGGAACGTTCACCGCTCGCTGCCTGGACGTCGCGATCGTCGGGGGAGAACTGGTGATCCGGCGCGAAGGCTCGGTGCCCAAGTTCGTCGACCGCGTCGATCAGGTCACCTACTCCGGCGCTCTCGCCGTCCGTGAGGGACGTGAGGCGGTGTACGTCACCGAACGCGCCGTCTTCGTCCTCACCCGGGACGGCCTCGAACTCGCCGAGATCGCACCCGGCATCGACATCGATCGGGACATTCTGCCGCACATGGGATTCCGTCCGATCATCAATAACCCCCGCGTGATGGACGCGGGGTTGTTCGCCCCCGTCGCCGTACACATCTGAGGAGAACTACATGTCAACCGGAAACAGCGTCATTCCCTCGTCGGTGCTCGGCGCCGACGAACGCAAACTCGTCGCCGAATTCGTCGACGAACGGATCCGTCCGGTCGCCACCGAGCTCGACGAGACCGAACGATTCCCCGAAGAGATCTACCGGGAGATGGGCAAGATCGGGCTCTTCGGCATCACGGTGCCCGAGAAGTTCGGCGGCTTCGGCGGCACCGCCCTCGACTACCTGTTCGTCATGGAGTCGCTGTCCTACGGGTACGCGTCGGTGGCCGACCAGTGCGGCCTCGTCGAGATCCTCGGCAGCCTGCTCGGCAACTACGGCACACCCGAGCAGCAGGAGCAGTACCTGCGCCCGATGCTCACCGCCGAGAAGCGCTGCGCCTACGCGCTCACCGAGCCGGGATCCGGATCCGACCTCGGATCGATCACCACACGGGCGGTGCGGGACGGCGCCGGCTGGGTGCTCACCGGTGAGAAGATCTACATCCACAACGCCCCCGTCGCGGACTTCGCGGTCGTCCTTGCCGTCACCGACCCCGAACTGGGTAAGCGCGGCGGCATCTCCGTCTTCCTGGTGGACGTCGACCAGCCCGGTGTCAGCCGCGCGTACCACGAACACAAGATGGGCCAGCGGGCCTCGCAGGTCGGCGGGCTGGTGTTCGACTCCGTCCAACTGCCGGCCGACGCCCTCCTCGGCGAGGAAGGCAAGGCGTTCGGTTACATGATGAAGGTGCTGGCCAAGGGCCGTCTCGGCATCTCGGGCCTGAGCCTCGGCATCAGCCGCGCCGCACTGGACGCCGCCACCCGGCAGTCCCTCGACCGCAGCCAGTTCGGCAAGCCGATCTCCGCCAACCAGGGCATCTCCTTCTCCCTCGCCACCGTCGCCACCGAACTGCGGGCAGGCACCGCGCTGTCGGTCGAGGCGGCGCGGGCACTCGACACGGGGGCAGCGGACGCCGAGACGCTGTGCTCGATGGCCAAGCTCTACGCGTCCGAGGGATGCGTGCGCCACGCCGACGCCGCCGTGCAGGTGTTCGGCGGCAACGGCTTCATCCGCGGATACGAGGTCGAGCGCCTCTACCGCGACGCCCGCATCACGAAGATCTACGAAGGCACCAGCGAAATGCAGCGGCTCATCATCAGCCGGGCAGTACTGAAGGGAGCCGCGGCATGAGCGGCGTTGCACAACCCACCAACTCGGTCGATCTGTCGGGGAAGACCGCCATCGTGACCGGTGCGGCCGGCGGGATCGGTTCGGCGATCGCCCGGGCCCTCACCCGGAACGGGGCACTCGTGGTGGCGGTCGACGCCGACCCGAAGGTCACCGACGTCGCCGCGGAGTTCGGCGGACACGGTCTCTGCGGCGACCTCACCGACCCCGAGTTCGGTGCGCGCGCCGTCGACCTCGCCCAGCAGCTGTCGGGGCGCCTCGACATCCTGATCAACGCGGCCGGGATCCAGTTGCGGACCACCGCTATGGACGTGGACGAGGACGGATGGGAACGTCTCCTGGACGTCAACCTGTCGGCGGCCTACCGGTTGACGCGGCAGGCGGCCAAGTCGCTGGTCGACGCCCGCGGCAGCATCGTGAACATTGCGTCGCTGTCCGCGGATCGCGCTGTCCCGGGGATCGTTCCCTACGGCGCGACGAAGGCCGCACTGACTCAGCTCGGCAAGGGACTGGCCGTGGAACTCGGCCCCCACGGCGTGCGCGTCAACACCGTCTCGCCGGGCTACATCGAAACGCCGATGACGGCGGACGTGCTGGGGCAGGAAGACTTCCGCGCCCAGAAGTTGAGCCGCATCCCGTTGCAACGGTTCGCCGACGGCGACGACGTCGCCGACGTCGTGCTGTTCCTGGTCTCCGACGCCGCGCGGTACGTCACCGGGGTGGTCCTGCCCGTCGACGGCGGGTACTCGATCACATGACGAACCTGGCGACCGTTCCCTCGGTCACGTTGAACAACGACGTCACGATGCCCGCGCTCGGGTTCGGCCTCTTCACGATCCCCGACGAGGACATGGACGCCACGGTGTCGCACGCCCTGTCCGCCGGCTACCGCGCATTCGACACGGCCCCGATGTACGGCAACGAGGCCTCTCTCGGCGCGGCGCTGGCCCGGGCGGACGTCGATCGGGACGAGATCTTCGTGACCACCAAGATCTCCAACGAGGACCAGGGCTACCAGCAGACACTGGACGCGTTCGAGGCGAGTGCGGCGAAACTCGGCCGCATCGACCTGTGCCTGATCCACTGGCCGGCACCGAGCCGCGGACTGTACCTGGAGACGTGGCGGGCACTCGAAAAGCTGTACTACGACGGACGGGTGCGGGCGATCGGCGTGTCGAACTTCCAGCCCGAACAGCTCGAGCGGCTCGCGGAGATCGCGACGATCACCCCGGCGGTCAATCAGATCGAACTGCACCCGCTGCTCACGCAGTCCGCGCTGACGGATCTGCACCGGTCGATGGGCATCCGCACCCAGGCGTGGGCGCCGCTGGCGAGGGGGCACCTGAACGACCACGCACTCCTGGCGGCGCTCGCCGCCCGGCACCGTGTGTCGGTCGCGCAGATCGTGCTCCGCTGGCATCTGCAGATCGGGACGATTCCACTGCCCAAATCTTCTGCGGTGCACAGGATGCGGCAGAACGCGAATGTGTTCGACTTCCGGTTGTCCGCCGCGGAGATGGACGCGATCTCGGCCCTGAATCGGGATCAGCGCACGGGACCCCACCCCGATGACGTCGACTGACGCCGGCTCGATGCGGGTGGTGCTGGCCCCGGATTCGTTCAAGGGCTCACTGACCGCGACGGAGGTGGCGGCGGCTCTGGCAGCCGGCTGGTCGACGGTCCGGGCGACCGACGAGCTGATCCTGCTCCCGCAGGCGGACGGCGGCGAAGGCACGGTGGACGCCGTCGCGTCCTGCCACGGCACCGGCGTGTGGCGTGAGGTGCCGGGGGTTCGAGGCCCCGACGGACGTCCGACGAACGGACGCTGGCTGCTGCTCCGGGACGGCACGGCGGTGGTCGAGCTGGCCCACATGAGTGGGCTGCCGCTGATGGACTCGCCGGATCCGGGGGGAGCGTCGACGACCGGCCTGGGACAGGTGATCGCCGCCGCACTGGCGGACGGCGCGAAGGCACTGCTGGTCGGACTCGGCGGTTCCGCCTCCACCGACGGCGGTGCGGGCGCCCTGCGGGCGCTCGGCGCGAAGCTCCTGGACCGCGACGGCCGGGAGATCCCCGACGGGGGCGCCGGCCTGGCCGCTCTCGCCTCGATCGACGTGGGCTCGCTGACCGAGCCCCCACCCGGTGGCGTCGAACTGCTGACGGACACGACGGCCGTTCTGTGCGGCCCGAACGGGGCAGCACACGTCTTCGGGCCGCAGAAGGGTGCCGACCCCGCGGAGCGCGACCGCCTCGATCGTGCGCTCGCGACGTTCGCCGCCTGCCTCGGCGCACGACTGCCGTGCAGTCCCGACGAACCCGGCACGGGAGCGGCGGGAGGCACTGGATTCGGACTGTCGGCCTGGGGCGGCCGGTTGATGCCGGGTGCCGCCCGCATCGCGGAGCTCACCGGGCTGAGCGCCGAGTTCGGCCGCGCCGACGTCGTGGTCACCGGTGAAGGCCAATTCGACGCGACGTCGCTGTCCGGCAAACTCGTCGGTTCCGTGCTGGAACGGTGCGCGGAGACCGCGACCCGATCGGTCGTCGTCGCAGGCCGCCTCGCGGCGGCGCCACCCGGCATCGGGATCTCACTGTCCGACCTGGCGGGGAGCTCCGAACCGGCACTCGCCGCACCCGCGATGTGGTGCCGGGTGGCCGGAGCGGTCGCCGCAGCCCGGCTCACCAGCACTCTGTAATCGATTTCTAATTTGTCCGGTCGATCCGGATGGCACTTGACCACACCATGCAGCGCTTGACTTGTGACGCCGATCACGGTAAGAAAGCGTTTACATTCATTTTTCAGGAAGTGGACGAACGATGACACGGACGCAACGATCAATCAGGGCGGCAGCCCGGGCCGTCGGCGTTGCCGCGGCAGTCTCCGTCATGGCGAGCTCCGCCATCGCTTGCTCGACGGGATCGGAACAGATCGAGCGGGACGGGGCAGCCGTCGACCGGGGCGACATGGTGATGGTCTCCGAGGTGCGGTCGCTCACCAACCCGTATGAAGCCGCGTGGGTGCAGGGCAGCCGCGCGTACGCCGAATCGCTGGGGATCGAACTGAAGGTGATCGTCTACGGCGGCGACTCGCAGAACGCGCTGTCGCAGTTGCAGTCGGTGCTCGCCGCAGGCAAGACCGTGCTGCTCAACATCAACCCGAACACGAGCGCCGACACCCCCGCGATCGTGCGCGCCGTGCAGAACAGCGGCGGGTGCGCGGTCACCCAGTGGAGCAAGCCTGCCGACCTGCATCCCCAGGACGTCGGGAACGGATGGGCGTCGTACGTCGCCTACGACGGCGTCCAGCAGGGAGCCGACACGGGGAAGGCCCTCGTCGATTCGCTCGGCGGCACCGGCGGCGTGATCGCGCTGCAGGGTTTGCTCGCCAACGAGATCAGCCAGACCCGGTTCCAGGGCTTCCAGCAGGCGATGGACGGACAGTCCGGCGTCACCCTGCTCGACGACCAGCCCGCCGACTTCGACCGCAACAAGGCCTACACCACCACGCAGACCCTGCTCAACAAGTACGGCGACCAGGTGAACGGTATTTGGGCCGCAACGGATTCCATGGCACTGGGCGCTCTGCAGGCGGTGCGTGAGGCGGGCCGCGCGGGGGAGATCAAGATCGCCAGCGCCGCGGACGCCACCCCGGAAGGCCTGGGCGCCATCGCGAACGGGGAGCTGCTCTCCACCTACACGACCCACCCCTACTTCAACGGCGCGATGGGACTCGCCATCTGCTACCAGGCCATGACCGGCGCACTCGACGTCGAGTCGCTGCCCCGGGAGAACCGCGAATTCTTCGTCGATCAGTCTCTGATCACCGCGAACAACGTCGACCAGTTCCTCGCCGTTCCGACTGACGAGGAGATCGTGCGGTCCGTGCAGGATCCGTTCTCCCGCATCACCGGGCCCGTCGCCCGATAACCCTCCGAACACCACCGAACTTCCGAAGGAGTAACGATGTCGACGACTGAAGTGACCGGGGAGGTGACGACCCCCGCAGAACCCGTTGCGCCCGTGCGCAGCACACGACTACGAGTTCGCCGGCTGCTCTCCACCGCCGGCCCGCTCGCCGCCCTGCTGGGACTGTGCGCCGTCTTCGCCGCGCTGGCTCCCGGCTTCGCGACGGCGAGCAACGCGATAGCGATCGTGGAGCAGGCCGCGATACCCGTCGTCCTCGCGATGGGCGCGACGCTGGTGGTCCTGGTGGGCGGCGTGGACCTGTCGATCGAGGGCGTGATGGCGGCCAGCGGGCTGACGTTCGTCCTACTTGCAGCGAACAGCGTCAACGGCAACGACCTGGGACTCCTCGCGGTCCTGCTGGCGCTGGGGGTCGGTTTGCTCTTCGGAGTGGTCAACGGCGTGCTGCACGTCGTCGTCCGGGTGCCGTCCTTCCTCGTCACACTGGGTACGTGGTTCGTCGGTCTCGGTGTCGCCACCGTGCTCTTCGGCACCGCCACCCCTCAGCTCGCCGACCCGTCGCTCGCGGCCTGGGCCGGCGGCCACTGGCTCGGGCTTCCCGTCGTCGTGGTGTTCGCGCTCGCCGCCGTGGCCGTGACAGTGCTGCTGTGCAAGAGAACCCGGCTCGGCATGCACACCTACGCGATCGGCGGCGACGAGGCGACCAGCCGCCTGGCGGGCGTCCCGGTCGGGCGCACCAAGATCATCCTGTTCGCCGTGGCCGGACTGCTGTCCGGGCTCGGCGGAGTGCTGGCCACCATCCGGCTCGGTGTCGGCGACGTGAGCGTCGGATCGGGAAGCCTCTTCCTCACCCTGTCCGCGGTGGTCGTCGGAGGCACCCTGCTGAGCGGCGGTCGCGGCGGACCCCTGCATTCTCTCGTGGGTGTGCTGCTCCTCGTGGTCCTCGGCAACGGACTTCTCCTGTCGGGCGCCAGCCCGTACATCCAGCAGGGCGCGCAAGGTCTCATCATCGTGGTCGCGGTGATCGCCACCGGGTGGCCCGCCCGCAGTCGATTGAGGGTCGTGAAATGACATCTCTCCTGGAACTCCGCAATGTCACGAAGAAATTCGGACCCAACACCGTCCTCGACGACGTGAGCGTGTCCATCGCTCCGAACGAGGTCGTGGGGCTGATCGGCGAGAACGGCGCCGGAAAGTCGACGCTGCTCAAGATCCTCGCGGGAGTCCACCGCCAGGACGGCGGCCGGATGGTGCTGGGCGGGCGCGACGTGAGCTTCGGAAGCCCCGCCGACGCCGCCGACCACGGGATCGGGGTGGTGCACCAGGAGCAGTCGCTGCTGCCGAACCTCACCGTCGGCCAGAACCTGATCCTCGGACACGAGGGCGACACCACCCGAGCCGGGTTCCTCCGCCGACGGAAGATCAGGGCCCGCGCCCAGGAAATGTTGTCGGTGGTGGAGTCGACGGTCGACCCGCGCGCCCTGACCGAGACGCTCGGGTTCGCCCAGCGCCAGATGGTGGAGGTGGCTCGGGCCGTCGGCGGCAGGCAGGTGGAACACCCGCCGCTGCTCATCCTCGACGAGCCGACGTCGGTGCTCGAACCCGAGGACGTCGAGGTGCTCCATCGCCGGGTCACCGCCCTCAAGGAGCGCGGTTCCGTCATCTTCGTCTCCCACCGTCTCGACGAGGTCCTCCGCTTCTCCGACCGCGTGTACGTGCTGCGCGACGGCAAGGTGGTCGGTGAGCGGATCGCCGCGGCGGCAACCGAATCCGAGCTGTACCAGCTGATGATCGGCAAGGGCGCGGCCGAGGAGATCTACTCGTCGGAGCGCAAGCGGGCCGTTCCCCGGACCGGCACGCCGACTCTGTCGGTCCGCAACCTCACCTGCGGCGGCAAGGCGAAGGACGTGTCGCTGGACGTCCACGCCGGCGAGATCGTGTCGGTGGTGGGCGTGGTCGACTCCGGCCGCGAGGAGGTGGCCCGCGCCGTCTTCGGCGCCGTCCCCATCCACTCCGGAACCGTCGAGATCGACGGACAGCGGTCGGCCCCCGGATCACCGGCGGACGCCGTGCGGTCCGGTGTCGCATACGTTCCCGCCGAGCGTCGCGTCGAAGGCATGATCGCGGGCGCGACCGTGGCGCAGAACATCGCGACGGTGCATCCGGTGAAGGCAGGCGGTGGCCGGATCTCCTCGGGAGCCCGGGTGGAGGAGACCGCCCGCGGCTGGATCGAGAAACTCGGCATCCGGCCCGCGGACCCCGACGCCGACATCGCGCGACTGTCGGGCGGCAACCAGCAGAAGGCCGTGGTGGCCAAGTGGATCCTGGGCGACGGACTGAAGGTGCTGGTTCTCGACCACCCCACCCGCGGCCTCGACATCGGCGCGAAAGAAGACCTCTACGCCGTCTTCCGCGACCTCTCCGACAGGGGAGTGGCGATTCTGGTGCTCGCCGACACCCTGGACGAGGCGATCGGCCTCGGCCACCGTGTGATCGTGATGCGGGACGGCGAGATCACCGGCGCGTTCGACTCGCCGCCCGGAAACCCGCCCAGCAAACTCCAACTCCTCGAGAAGATGATGTGATCGCCGTGGCAACAAGAACTTCCGCCGAGAGGACTTCCACCGAGATGCGCGCACCCGAGGGTGCGGCGCCGGTGGTGTCCCGGACGACGCGGGACCGGTTGCGGCTGGCAGGCCCGTCGGTCGTGTTGGTCGCGCTCGTCCTGCTCGTCGCGCTCGCCGAACCGAATTTCCTGTCGATGAACGCCCTCGCGGTGGTCTCGGCGCAGGCGGTCCCGATTCTGCTGCTCGGGCTGGGCCAGATGTTCGTCATCCTCACCGGCGGCATCGACCTGTCGGTGGCGGCGCTGGCGTCGCTCGCCACGGTGATCCTGGCGACGGTGATCGGCTCCCTCGGTCCCCTCGCCGTCGTCGTCACCCTCGTGGCGCTCACTCTGATCGGTGCGCTGACCGGTCTCCTGATCGTGTTCGGTCAGGTCCCGTCGTTCGTCGTCTCGCTCGGGGCGCTGGGGTTCTGGGGTGCGGTCGCGCTCGTGGCGTCCGGGTCGACCACCATCTACATCAGCGAAGGCTACGACGCGATCTTCTGGCTCAGTTCGTGGACGGTGCTCGGTCTCCCCATGGCGGTGTGGGCCGGTGTCGCCGCAGTGGCCGCGGTGTTCTGCGCGATGCGGTTCTCCCCGCGGGGCAACGTCTTCCACCTCGTCGGACTGGGGGAGAAGGCGGCGATGATGAGCGGCGTCCGAACCCGGATCGTCCGGATCAGCGCATTCGCCCTGTCCGGATTCTTCGCGGGCGCGGCGGGTATCGTATTGTCGGCCCAGCAGCAGAGCGCCGCACCGCAACTCGCGGATTCGCTGCTCCTGCCTGCCATCGCGGCCGTGCTGGTCGGCGGCTGCGCCATCACCGGTGGAATCGGTGGAGCGTGGCGGGTGCTCGTCGGCGCCCTGGTGGTCACCGTTCTCCGGGTCGGCGGCTCGGTGGCCGGCATCGACCCCAGTTTCCAGCAGATCGTGTACGGCGCGGTCGTCATCGTCGCGGTCGCCGTGACCCTCGACCGCAGCCGGCTCTCGATCATCAAGTAAGACTCTGTGTCAGTGTGAGATTCGAAGGAGAACGATGAGTACGACGGCACGCGGTGCGGTGATTCACGAAGTGGGCGGCAAGTGGGAGGTCGACGACCTCGTCCTCGCGGAACCCGGTCCCGGCGAGGTGCGGATCAAGGTGATGGCGTCCGGACTGTGTCACTCCGACGATCACCTCGTCACCGGTGACATTCCCAATACGCTGCCGCTGGTCGGCGGACACGAGGGTGCCGGTGTGATCGACGCGGTCGGGCCCGGTGTCACCCGGCTCGCCGTCGGCGATCACGTCGCCACCGCCTACCTCCCGGCTTGCGGAACTTGCGCCTGGTGCGCGCAGGGGATGCAATATGTCTGCGACACGGGGGCCGGTATGGAGGCTGGTTTCATGCTCGACGGAACGGCGCGGTTCGCCACGCAGTCAGGGCGGCCGATCGGCGCCATGCAGCGCCTCGGCACGTTCGCGAACTACCTCGTCACCTCGCAGGCACAGGCCGTCAAGATCGACGACGGCATCCCGTTCGACGTGGCCTGCCTCGTCTCGTGCGGGGTCGCCACCGGGTGGGGCTCCGCCGTGAACGGCGCGGGCGTCCGTCCCCGGGACACGACGCTGGTCGTCGGGGTCGGCGGTGTGGGGATCAACGCGGTGCAGGGCGCCCACCACGCGGGTGCCACGCACGTCGTCGCGGTCGACCCGGTCCCGTTCAAACGCGAACGAGCGCTCGAACTCGGCGCCACCCACGCGTACGCGTCGATCGACGAGGCCATGCCGTTCGTCCGCTCGGTCACCAACGGGCAGGGCGCCGACAGCGCCGTCGTCACCGTCGGCGTGGTGGACGGACAGCTGATCGCCGACGCGTTCGGCGCCGTCCGCAAGGAGGGAACCGTCGCCGTCGTGTCGATCGGCCAGAACGAACCCGGGATCCCGATCAGTCCGCTCGAACTGGTGGTCTACGCCAAGCATCTGCGGGGGGTGCTGTTCGGCAACTGCAACCCCACCCGGGACATCCCGGCCCTGCTGGACTACTACAAGTCGGGACGACTGAAGCTGGACGAACTGATCACCCGGCGCTACAGCCTGGACCAGGTCAACGACGCATACGTGGACATGCACGCGGGGCTCAACCTGCGTGGTGTCCTGATCCACGAACACTGACGAGGAACTGCCAAAGATGTCGACAGTCGAAGCAACACAGATCCGCAGCTACGGACACTTCATCGGCGGGCGCAGCGTGCCCCCGTCCGAGAACATCATCGAACGGGTCAGCCCGGCCGATGGTCGCGTCGTCGCCACGTTCACCGCGGGGACCCGCGCCGACGCGGCCCTGGCCGTTGCGGTCGCGCGGGAGGCCTTCGACGAGGGCGAGTGGCCGCACTGGACCGCGATGGACCGCGGCCGGGCACTGCTGCGGTGCGCGGGGCTGATGCGCGAGCACGAGGAACGACTCGCCCGGATCGACGCGGAGGAGTCGGGCAAACCGATCACTCTGGCCCGCGGCGACGTTGGGGCGAGCATCGAGTTGTTCGAGTACGCCGCTGCGCTGGCCATGACGATGCACGGTGAGGCACACACGGCGCTCGGCGACGACTGCACCGCCATGGTGGTCCGGGAGCCCGCCGGCGTGGTCGGCATGATCATCCCGTGGAACTTCCCGCTGCTCCTGCTCGCGCAGAAGTTGCCGTTCGCGCTCGGCGCGGGCTGCACGGCGGTGGTGAAGCCATCCGAGTTCACGTCCGGCACCGCCGTCGAGCTGGCCCGGTTGCTCACCGAGGCCGGGATCCCCGACGGGGTGGTGAACGTGGTGACGGGCGCGGGGACCGAGGTCGGTGCCCCGCTCGCGGAGAGCAGCCTGGTCGACATCCTGTCGTTCACCGGGAGCACCGCCACCGGTAAGCGCATCGTGGAGGCCTCGGCGGGCAGCGTCAAGCGACTGTCGATGGAACTGGGTGGCAAGGCCGCCAGCGTCGTGTTCGACGACGCCGACCTCGACGACGCACTCGACGGAGTCCTGTTCGGTGTGTTCTTCAATCAGGGTGAGTGCTGCGTGTCGGGTGCCCGGCTCCTGGTCCAGGACTCGATCGCGGACGCCTTCCTCGCCCGCCTCGTCGAGGCCGCCGGCCGCATCAGGGTGGGCGGACCGCTCGACGACGCCAGCGAACTGGGTCCGATGATCGACGTCGGCCACCTCGAGAAGGTGCTCGGGCACATCGACGCGGCGCGGCGGGACGGTGCGACCGTCCTGACCGGTGGTGACCGGCTGTGCGGAGAGAGCTGGGGGAGCGGGCATTTCGTCGCTCCCACGATTCTCGACGGCGTGGCCGAGGAGTCCGCCGCCTTCCAGGAGGAGATCTTCGGACCCGTGCTCACCGTCACCCGGTTCAGCGACGTCGACCACGCCATCCGGCTCGCCAACGCCACGGAATACGGACTCGCCGGCTCGATCTGGACCAAGAACATCGACAAGGCGCTGCGGGTGGCGAAGGAGATGCGCAGCGGCCGCGTGTGGGTGAACACCACCATCGACGGCGCCCCGCAGCTGCCTGCCGGCGGCATGAAGCAGAGCGGGTTCGGCCGCGAGATGGGGCAGGCAGGCTTCGACGAGTTCACCGACGTCAAGACCATTCAGATCCGCACCGGACCACGTCAGCGCGTGTTCCCGAACTGGACCGGAGGCAACCGATGAGTGCCACCTACGACTACGTCATCGCGGGCGGCGGCACTGCGGGCTGCGTGCTGGCCGGACGGCTGACCGAGGATCCGATGGTCCGGGTCCTCCTGCTCGAGGCCGGCGGCAACGACCGGCATCCGTTCATCCACGTGCCGGCGGGATTCGCGAAACTCACTGCGAGCAAGTACGACTGGGGATTCTCGAGCGTCCCGCAGAAACACTGCAACGACCGGGTCATCCCCCTCGCCCAGGGCAAGGTCATCGGCGGTGGCGGCTCGATCAACGCTCAGGTGTTCACGCGTGGCGCGCACGAGGACTACGACGAGTGGGCGCTGAAATACGGCTGCGCGGGATGGTCGTTCGCGGAGATCCAGAAGTACTTCCTCCGGTCCGAGGACAACGAACGGCTGTCGGCGCCGTACCATGGCACCGACGGGCCGCTCGGCGTCTCCGATCCCGTCAACCCTCATCCGCTGTCGAAGTCGTTCGTCCAGGCGGGTCAGGAATTCGGGTTGCCGTTCAACGGCGACTTCAACGGCGAGCACCAGTACGGTGTCGGCCTCTATCAGACGACCACGAAGAACGCCCGCCGGTGCAGCGCCGCGGTCGCGTACCTCGCACCCGCCAGGAAGCGGCCCAACCTGACGGTCCGGGAGAACGTCGTCGTGTCGCGGGTGCTGCTCGACGGCGGACGCGCCACCGGGATCGAGGTGCTCACCCCGCACGGTGTGGAGACGTTCCGTGCGTCCCGCGAGGTGCTGGTCGCGGCGGGCGCGTTCGGTTCGCCCAAGATCCTGCAGCTGTCGGGGATCGGTCATCCCGACGATCTCCGGGACGCGAATGTCGAGGTGGCCCATGCGCTTCCCGGTGTCGGCCGGAACCTGCACGACCACTGCGATCTCGACGTCATCTACGAACTCCGTGAATACCAGAGCCTCGACCGACTGAACCTGATGCGTCCGGCCACGGCGAAGGCGGGACTCGAGTACGCGGCCTTCCGGCGCGGCCCGCTTGCGTCGACCGTCGTCGAGGCCGGTGGGTTCAATTTCGGGCACGCGGCGGAGTCGATTCCGGATCTGCAGTTCCACTTCCTGCCCGCCGCCGGCGTCGAGGCCGGTGTCGCCGCGGTCCGTCCCGGCTACGGCTGCACCCTGAACTCGTACTCACTGAGGCCGGAGAGCCGCGGCTCGGTGAAGATCAGGTCGAACGATCCCACCGCCCAGCCGCTGATCGACCCGAACTTCCTCGCCACCGACTTCGACCTGGAGTCGAGCATCGAGGGGCTCCGGCAGAGCCGCGAGATCATGGCGCAGTCGTCGATGGCGCGGCACATCAAGGCGGAACATCTGGCCGGTGGTCTGTCGGTGAACACGAAGGACGACTACGTGAAGTTCGTTCGCGCGTACGGCCGCACCTCGTACCACCCGGTCGGCACGTGCGCGATGGGTGTCGGCGACGACGCCGTCGTCTCGCCGGAACTGAAGGTGATGGGCATCGAGGGTCTGCGGGTGGTCGACTCGTCCGTCATGCCGCGCATCGTCAGTTCCAACACCCAGGCTCCCACGGTGATGATCGCCGAGAAGGCGATCGATCTGATCCGTGGGGAAGGATGACCGGATGACCAATTTTTCCGGACTGACCGAGGACGTGGCTCGGGAGGCCGTCGAGTTGGCTCGCCCGTCGATCGAGAACCTCTCCCACGGATCTCCGGGGCATCTCGTCATGCTCCGGCCAGGCGTCGCCCCCACCGACGACGCGGAGTTGCCCGTCGTCTTCCGCTGTAGCTGGGGTGAGCAGACGGACTGGACCGGGCCGTACGACGTGATTGCCGAGTCGAAGGCTCGGATCAGCTGGACCACCGGACTGCCGTCGCACGCCGTTCAGCAGCTGCATCCCTATCTGTACCAGCACGGTTGGACCAAGTGGGGTGGCAGCGCGGTGGGCGAGGGCGGGCTGGTCGTGGCGTACAGCGGCGACAAGTGGTTCCACGACCAGTTCTATTCGGAGTTGGTCGTGGCGGCGATCAAGGTCGTGTGCCTTCGCGAGATGGACTCCGTGATGCGCGACCCGAGCACCCTGTTCCTCGGCAACGGAAGCGAGAATCCATGAAGGTGAACGACACTCGGACGTTCGGGCGCGCAGGGTTCGACGTGACGCTGCTCGGCTACGGCGGTGCGCCCATCGGCAACATCTTCCGACCGGTCCCCGAGGCGGAGGCGCAGGCGCAGATCGCCGAGGCGTGGGACATGGGGGTGCGTTCGTTCGACACCGCACCCATGTACGGGCACGGGCTGTCCGAGCACCGGGTGGGCCATGCACTGCTGACGAGGGACCGCGACGACTACGTGTTGTCCACGAAGGTGGGGCGCACGTTGACGCCCGCGCGCCGTGGGTCGTTCGACACCGGAATCTGGGTGGACACCCCGCCGTTCCGGGCCGACTTCGACTACTCGTACGACGCGGTCCTGCGGCAGGTGGACGACAGCCTGCAGCGCATGTGCCAGGACAGATTCGACATCCTCTACGTGCACGACGTCGACCGGTACACGCACGGCGACGCCCAGCCCGCGCGGTTCGCGGAAGCGCTCGAGGGTGCGTTCCCCGCGCTGATCCGGTTGCGGGAGGAGGGCGTGGTCCGGGCGATCGGCGTCGGGGTCAACGAGGCCGACGTCGTCGTCGACGCCCTCGAACGCGTCGATCTCGACTGCGTCCTCCTCGCGGGAAGATACACCCTGCTCGAGCAGGATCCGGTGAAGGACCTGTTGCCGCTCGCAGTGGAGCGCGACGTCGCGATCGTGCTCGGCGGTGTGTTCAATTCGGGCATCCTGGCCACCGGCGCGGTGCCCGGCGCCAAGTTCAACTATCAGCCCGCACCCGAAGAGGTGCTGAGCCGGGTGCGCGACATCGAGAAGCACTGCGAGCGTCATCGGGTTCCGTTGGCGGCCGCCTCGATTCAGTTCGCGGCCGCGCATCCGGCGGTGCGGGAACTTCTGCTGGGCGCACGGAACTGCGAGCAGTTGCGGCAGAACGCGGCCTGGCTCGAACACCCGATCCCGGCCGAATTCTGGGATGACCTGCGCGCCGCGGGACTGATCCTGGAGGAGGCGCCCACTCCGTCCTGACCGCCGGTCACATCGTGTACGGAGCGGTTGCGTTCTGTAGCTCCTCGAGAAAGTCGGAGGGCACCGTCGGCCACTCCGGCCGCCAGTTGCCGGCCAGCTGATCTGCCCGGAGATCCGCGACCAGGGCGACTACGAGGGGGCCACCGTCGGGAAGCACGCGGTGGAGTCCGCGTGCCGCGCAGATCGAGGCGATGGAGGCGAGGGTCTGCTTCGCCTCGTCGTCGCGGCCCGCGGCGGCGAGGCACGCCACCCGGAGGCGCTCGGCCAGCAGGTAGGCGCGGTTGCGGCCGGTGCCGGCCAGTCGATCGGTCCACTCCTGCGCCCAGGTGCACGCCAGCTCGATGTTCTCGCGCGCCCCGGTGGCGAGCAGCATCCGGATCGCGGTGGTCTCCTCGACCTGCGCGACAATCTCGTCGATGCCCGACACCGGGCGCCGCCTGTCTTCGTGTGAGATCGGGTTCGGTGCCCCCAGGGCGGGATGCGGGGTGATGCCGAGCCGCCGGCGTTCGTTCTCGATGCGGGCCCGCAGGCGGGCGAGGGAGTAGGTCTCGGCCACCTCGAGTCCGGCGTGCAGGCGTGTCGTCGCCTCCTCGCGGTCACCCCGCAGCGCCTTGACGTGAGCGCCGGTCACGAAGCGGGCGACCTTGAAGTCCACCCCACCGGTCTCGACGGCGAGGGTGTATCCGTCGTCGAGGAGACGTTCGGCTTCTTCGACGTCCCCACGTTCGTAGAGCACCTCACCGAGCAGCGACCCCGCGAGCCGGGCGGACGGGGCTCGCGGCCCGCCCAGTTTCCGTCCGGCTCGCCGGGCCCGCCGGAAGCGGTCGACGGCGTCGTCGACGTCGAGCTGCTCGTAGGACGCGACACCCAGATAGCTCTGACCGTGAACGACGTTGTGCGGTCCCGTGTTCCGCTCGTAGTAGGGCCGGGCCACTTCCTGGATCCTGCGCACCTCCGCGAAGTCGAAGCGGTACACGGCGGCGAATGTGGTGACGTTGAACGCGGCGCACACCACCCACGGGGACATTGTCTCCGGCCGCGCCAGGCAGTCGGCGGCGAGTTCGTCGATCCGGCCGCTGCGGTCGTTGCGTAGTTCGGCCACCGCACGGACGACGCCCGCCTCCGCCCGCAGATCCGCCGTGTCGCTCGCGCTCGCGCCGCTGTGGTCGAGTGCCCATTCGGCTCGCTCGAGCGCGCGTTCGGCGGCCATGGTCCGGTTCGCCATCGCGTGCGCCCACGCGGTCGTGACCTGCAACCGGGCGCTCGCGGCGACGAGCGCCGGTGGCAGCTTGTCGACCACCGCCGACAACGTCGCCGCCTGGGACTGCTCGAGCAGTATCAGTCCGTCCGCTTCGACGAGTTCCACCGCGCGTTGCTCTTCGCCGCCGGCGATGGCGTGGTCGACGGCCTCGCGGAGCAGACTGTGGTCGCAGAACCAGCGGGACGCGACGCGGTGCAGTTCCCGGACGCGGTCGGGTTGGTCGCGTTCGAGCCGGCGGCGCAGGAACTCGGCGAACAGGGTGTGGTAGCGGAACCACGTTCGCTCGTCGTCGATGTGGCGCAGGAACAGGTCCCGGTCCTCGGCGGCCTCGAGCATCGCCTGCCCACGCGCGGTGTGTGCGAGGGCGCCTGCGAGACTGCCGCACGTGCGTTCGGTGATCGAGGTGGCCAGCAGGAAATCGAGCATCTCGGGTTCGAGGGTGTCGAGGACGTTCTCGGCGAGGAATTCGCCGATCGCGTGGTGGCGGCCGGACAGTCCGGCGATCAGCTCGGAGGGATCCGCTCGCCCGCGCAGCGACAACGACGCCAGTTGGAGCGCCGCCACCCACCCGTCGGTGGAGTCGCGGAGCTCGGTGACGTCCTCGGTGTCGAGGGGCAGGCCACCGAGGTCGACGAGGAACGACCGGGCTTCGGAATCGTCGAAACGCAGTTCGGAGTAGTCGATTTCGACGAGTTCGTCCTTGACGCGCATGCGGCTCATCGGCAGCCCGGCCCTGGTCCGGCTCGTCACCACGACCTGCAGGTGGTGACACCCGTTGTCGAGGAGGAACTCCAGTGCGGCGATCGTCGCGGGCTCGGACACCCGCTGCCAGTCGTCGATGATCAGGGCGATCCGTTCGCCGCTCTCGTGGATCTGGTTGACGAGCGAGGTGAGCACGTAGCGTTCGGCCTCGTCGTCGTGCTCTTCGAGGACCTGGCCGAGTTCCTTGGCCAGGTTGGGGCGCACGCGGCGGATCGCCTCGATGAGGTGGGCGACGAACCAGACCACGTTGTCGTCGTCGCTGTCGACGGTGAGCCACGCGACGGCCACGCCCTCGTCGGCGAGGACGTTCCGCCACTGGGCGGCGAGGGTGCTCTTGCCGAATCCAGTGGGGCCGTGGATCACGGTCAGCAGGCGTCGGCGTCCGGCCCGCAGCAGGTCGATCAGCCGGTTCCGCTCGACGAGCTGACGGGTCGCGGCGGGCGGCCGGAACCGGGTGGCCGGCGCGGGCGGCGGCGTCGACGCATATCGCGCCCGTCCCGTCGTGGAGGTCCGGAACGGACCGGAGATGGTCGAGACCGCCCCGGGCGAGGCGTCCTCGACGTGGTGGACCCCGGCGTCGACGGGCATCGCCATCTCGTCCACGGCCAGTCCGTGGTGGCGTTCTACCTCCCGCAGTTCGTCCCCGAACGCGGCGGCGGACGCGGGGCGATCCTGCGGTTTACCGGACATCGCCCGCTGGATCACGGCGCTGAGGTCCTCGGGGAAACCCTCCGTCCGCAGGTCCGGGACAGGCTGGGTGGTGATCCGCAGGAACTGCGCGATCACCTCCTCGCCGTTGTGCCGTTCGAAGGCCGCGTGCCCGGTGATCGCGCTGAACAGGGTCGCACCGAGGCTGTACACGTCGGAGGCGGCGGTCGGGGTCCGCCCCGACAGAACCTCGGGAGCGGTAAAAGCTGGGGAGCCGGTGACGGTGCCCGCAGTCGTCTCGAACGCCCCCGACATCCGCGCGATCCCGAAATCGGTGAGCTGCGGTTCGCCGTACTCCGTCAGCAGGATGTTTCCCGGTTTGACGTCTCGGTGCAGGATGCCCACCCGGTGCGCGGTTTCGAGTGCACCGGCAAGTTTCACCCCGATACGCAGGGCGTCGCTCCAGGGGATGGGCCCGCGCCTGCGGATCTGCGCGTCCAGCGAGTCGTGGGGATGGAACTGCATCACGATGTACGGCCGGCCGGTGTCGGTCGTCCCGACCTGCATGATGTTGACGATGTGCGGGTGGCCGCTCAGCCGGCCCATGGCGCGCTGCTCCCGCAGGAACCGTTCGAGGTTCTCGGCATCGAGCGCCGCGGTGAGGACCTTGACCGCCACGGTTCGATCGAGTTCCGGTTGGGCACACCGGTAGACCACCCCGAACCCACCGTGCCCGATCTCCCTGGCATCCTCGAGACCGACCGCGGACAGCTCGGTTGCGAGTGTTTTCGACACCGACTCACGCTGGGTGGCGAGCGGGTCAAAATCGGTCATTCCACCACCTCTTCGCTCGTCATCGAGCATATCGCGGTACGCGTGACCCCGAGGCCGGACAATCGAGCGATGCCACACGTGCGGAGAATCGTGGATCTGTCACACACCATCGGTCCGGGGATGCAGGTGTATCCCGGCGACCCGGTGCCGACGCTGATCCGGCACTGCACCCTCGAACGCGACGGCTACAACGTGCTGGACGTCAGGATCGGTTCGCAGTCCGGGACGCACGTCGACGCCCCGGCGCATCTGAAGGCGGGGGCCGCGACCGTCGACCGGCTGGCGCCGGAGCTGTTCGTCGGACGTGGCGTCGTGTTCGACCTGCGCGGGCTCGTTGCGCGGCAGCGAATTACCCGCGACCTCATCGTGTCCCGGGCGGAGGACGCCGGGCCGGGCGACATCGCCGTGTTCCATACCGGGTGGTCTCGCCACTACGGAACGGATGCCTACTACACACATCCGTTCCTCGACCCCGCGGCGTGCGCGCTGCTGCTCGACCGGGGAGTGCGGACGTTCTGCCTCGATGCCCCGAGCATCGACGAGACGCCGGACGGGGCGCACGCCGACGCCGGATACCCGGTTCACCACCTGATCGCCGACGCAGGCGGAGTGATCGGCGAGAATCTGTGCCGGCTCGACCGGATCGACTTCCCCGACCCGCTCCTCAGCCTCCTGCCGATCGCCTTGGAGGCCGGCGACGGAGCCCCCACCCGGGCAGTGGCGATCGAGCTGGCCGACTAGTCGCGCTCAGCCGCCGGCCACGGACTGCAGGATCTGCAGTTCCTGCCCGGGCGCCACCTCGGTGCCGACCCCGCCGAGGAGCCGGACGTCCTCGCCGTCCACGTAGACGTTGACGTACCGCCGCAGGGCGCCGGTCTCGTCGCGAATCCGGCGGCCGAGAATCGGGAACTCGCCCGCGAGAACGTCGAGCACGTGGGACAGCGGCGAGGCGGTGTCGAGGGGCACGTGTACGGACCGTTCACCGCCGACGATCGACGCCAGCGCCCGCGGAACCCGCACGGTGACGCCCTCACTCATGACGCGATCACTGCGGCCCGCACGCACAGGACGTCGGGCAGATGCGCCGCGACCGTGCCGAACGAGGCGCCCTCGTCGGCGCTCCCGTACACCTCGCCGCCGCGCGTGCCGAAATACACGCCGACCGGGTCGCCGGTGTCCACTGCGGCGGCGTCCCGGAGCACCACGTTGTAGTCGCGTTCCGGTAGTCCGCTGTCGAGGCGGGTCCAGCTGTTCCCGGCGTCCTCGCTCCGGTAGACGGCCGGCCGGCCGTCGGGTGGGATTCGTTCACGGTCCGCCTCGATCGGAACGACCCAGATGGTTCCCTCGCGGCGCGGGTGGGTGAGCATCACGAATCCGAAGTCCGTCGGCAGCCCGTCCGCGATCGACTTCCACGTGTCACCGCTATCGTCGGTGCGGTAGACGCCGTGATGGTTCTGGGCGTACAGCCGGTCGGGGGCGACGGCGTCGCGGGCGATCTTGTGGACGCACTGACCGAACTCCGGGTTCGGGTCCGGCAGGAAGTAGGCCGTGATCCCGGTGTTGCGCGGCTCCCAGGACGCTCCCCCGTCCGTGGTGCGGTAGACCCCTCCGGTGCTCATCGCGACATGCACCGTGTTCGCATCCTGTGGATGTGGTACGACGGAATGCGCTGCGGCGCCGCCGTATCCGGCTCCCCACTCCGGGCGGTGCGGATGGTCCCACAGCCCGCGTTCGAGGTCGAAATGCTCGCCGCCGTCGACCGACCGCCACACCGAGATGGGTTCGCACCCCGCCCACACGACGCCCGGACGGTCGTCCGTGTCGGGCCGGAGCTGCCACACCCGCTCGAGCGCGGCGCCGTCACCGTCGCCGAAGCGGATGGCGCCGTGATCCGGTTCGGTCCAGGTGGCACCCAGGTCGTCGGAGTGCGCGACGGTGGGACCCCAGTGCTCGGACCGGACCCCGACCAGAATGCGGGTGCGGCCGGCCCGCGTGTCGATCCCGATACTCGGAATCTCGTTCATCAGGAAGTGCGGGCCGGACAACGCCCAGGTGGCGCGGTCGCGGCTGGTGGCCAGCCACAGGCCCTTCTTCGTTCCGATCGCGACCAGGACGGTGTCGGGTGCGCTCATGAATCCATCGGACCACTCGGCCCAGCAGTTGGCAACGACGGAGCGGGAACTCTCAGCGGGCGGGCCCGTGCCCGATCCGCGCCCGCAGGTGGCTCAGTGCCCGGTGCTGGGCGACGCGGACGGCGCCCGGTGTGGTGTCCAGGACCCGTGCGGTCTGCTCGGCCGACATTCCCACGATGACGCGCATGAAGAGGATCTGCTGGTGCCGGACCGGAAGGGTCTCGACGAGCTGGCCCATCTCGCCGCGCAGTTCACCGCGCAGGATGTGATGCTCGGGGCCATCCTCGACGTCCGCCACGTGGTGTGCGGCGGCGGCGCGCGCGGTCTGCGGCACGGACAACCGGGTGGCGCGGCGCCGCGCGTCGGACACCTTGTGCGCGGCGATGCCGAAGATGAACGACAGCAACGATTTTCCCTGGTTCTCGTACGTCCGCAGGGCGCTCATCAACGCGAGGCACACGTCCTGGGTGACGTCGTCGGCGGTGGTGTGCGGGTGATCCACCGACTCGAGCCGGCTCGTGCAGTAGCGGTGCACGAGGGGGTGCGCAATGCGGAGAACCTCTTCGACGGCGTCCTCGTCGCCCTTCGCTGCGTGCGGCGCGAGGCGTTCCAACTCGGCTCTGGCGTCCAACTCGATCATGGTGTTCTCCCTGTTCCTGGTGCTGCATCCAGCCTCGGGGGAACGCGCGATAGTCGATAGGCACCGAAGGGTGCGGAAGTCCCCACCCCGGCTAGGACTCCATAGCGGGATCTAGGACACGCGCTAGATGAGCGCAGATTCGGCAACAGAGGTTGTTACCTTCGTGGCCATGGACCCTGTCCGTAACCCTTATGCGCCCGGCGCGGGACAGCGCCCGCCGGAGCTCGCGGGCCGAACCAGGCAGCTCGACGCGTTCGACGTGGTGCTCGAGCGGATCGCGCGCGGTCGCCCGGAACGCAGTGTGATGCTCACGGGTCTGCGTGGCGTCGGGAAGACGGTCCTGCTGAACCACCTGCGGTCGGCCGCCATCTCGCGGCGGTGGGGAACGGGGAAGATCGAGGCCCGACCGGATCAGGATCTGCGGCGGCCGCTGTCGTCGGCGTTGCACATGGCGGTTCGGGAGATCGCGGGCTCGCACCGCGACCCCGACCGGGTGGAGGAGTTCCTCGGCGTCCTGAAGTCGTTCGCCCTGCGGGCGACGGCCGACAAGGGCATGCGGGAGCGGTGGCAGCCGGGCATCGACGCCCCCGCGGTGAAGGGGCGCGCCGATTCCGGGGACATCGAGATCGACCTGGTCGAACTGCTGCTCGACGCGTCGTCCCTGGCCCGCGACGTCGGGGTCGGGATCGCATTGTTCATCGACGAGATGCAGGACCTCGGCGCCGCGGACGTCTCGGCGGTGTGCGGGGCCTGCCACGAGCTCAGCCAGGACGCGGCGCCGCTGATCGTGGTCGGGGCCGGATTGCCGCACCTGCCCGCGGTGCTGTCGGCGTCCAAGAGTTACTCGGAGCGGCTGTTCAGCTACCACCGCATCGACCGGCTGGACCGGGTGTCGGCCGACCGGGCGTTGATCGCGCCCGCCGAGCGGGAGGATGTGAAGTTCACGGACGAGGCGCTCGACGCGTTGTACGCCGCGGCCGACGGCTACCCCTATTTCGTCCAGGCCTACGGCAAGGCGACGTGGGACGTGGCCGCGGCCAGCCCGATCACCGAGGAGGACGTGCGGGTGGCCGCGCCGACCGCGGAGGAGGAACTCGCGGTCGGGTTCTTCGGGTCGCGGTACGAGCGCGCGACACCTGCCGAGCGGGAGTACATGCGGGCGATGGCCGACCTCTCCGGGGACGACGGGCCGGTCGCCACGTCGGCGATCGCCTCCGAGCTCGGCCGCAAACCCGCGTCGCTGTCACCGGCGCGGGACGGGCTGATCAAGAAGGGCCTGATTTATTCGGCCGAGCGCGGGTCGATCGGATTCACCGTGCCGCACTTCGGCAAGTACCTGCGGGCGCAGCACGACTAGCGGAATCTAGCTCTCTCTACGAATTTGCGTAGAAAGCCGAAGATTGTCCTGTCGAGTGCCGGACGTGTTCCGGGCGCTGGCCCTCGCCGTGGCTCCGGCGCATCCTGGAGGTACGACGAAGGGATCAGCGATGTCGGACACTGTCGCCCGAAAGGTCATCGGTGCACACCTCCTCGACGGCCGGATGGAACCGGGCGAGGAGATCTCGATCCGGATCGACCAGACGCTCACCCAGGACGCCACCGGAACCCTGGTGATGCAGGAACTCGAGGCGCTCCACCTCGATCGCATCAAGACCGAGTTGAGCGCGCAATACGTCGACCACAATCTGCTGCAGGCCGACGAGAAGAACGCCGAGGACCACGAGTTCCTCCGCACCGCCGCCCTGCGGTACGGGTTGTGGTTCTCGAAGCCGGGCAACGGGGTCTCTCATCCCACCCACATGCAGCGCTTCGGCGTCCCGGGCAAGACCATGGTCGGGTCCGACTCGCACACACCGGCGGCGGGCTCGCTGGGCATGCTCGCGATCGGCGTCGGTGGGCTCGAGGTCGCCATGGCGATCGCGGGTCAGCCCCTGCACCTGCGGATGCCTCAGATCTGGGGCGTGGAGTTGACCGGCCGGCTCCCCGACTGGAGTTCGGCGAAGGACGTCATCCTCGAGATGCTCCGCCGCCACGGGGTCAAGGGCGGGCTCAACAGAATCATCGAATATCACGGTGAGGGGCTCGCGACGTTGACGGCGATGGATCGTCACGTGATCGCGAACATGGGCGCCGAACTGGGCGCCACGACGTCCATCTTTCCCGCCGACGACGCCGTCCGCGATTTCCTGCGCGCCGAGGGCAGGGAAGGCGACTTCGTGGAACTGCTCGCCGATGCGGGCGCGGAATACGACGTGCACGAACACCTCGACCTGTCGACGATCGAGCCGCTGATCGCGAAACCGTCTTCGCCGGGAAACGTGGTGCCGGTCCGGGAGGTCGCGGGTGAGGACGTCAGCCAGGTGGTGATCGGGTCGTCCGCCAACCCCGGGCTGCGCGACTTCGCGATCGCTGCGGCCATGGTGTCGGGGAGGCAGACCGACCCGAGCGTGAGCTTCGACGTCAATCCGAGTTCGCGGGAGATCCTTTCCGATCTGACCAAGATGGGCGCCACGCTCGCACTCGTCGTGGCAGGCGCGCGAATTCATCAATCCGGGTGCATGGGCTGCATCGGCATGGGCCAGGCGCCGGCGACCGGCCGGAATTCCCTCCGGACGATGCCCCGCAATTTCCCGGGTCGTTCGGGCACCCGTGACGATTCCGTGTGGCTGTGTTCACCCGAGACGGCGGCCGCGTCGGCTCTCACCGGGGTGATCACCGACCCGCGGGACTGGGCGGAGAAAGCGGGGATGCCGTACCCGGAGATCACCCTTCCGGACGAGGCCACCGTCAACACGGCCATGCTGGTGGCTCCGCTGCCGGAAGAGGAAGCGCGGCACGTCGAACTCGTGAAGGGGCCCAACATCTCGTCCCTGCCCGAGTTTCCGCCCCTGCCCGACCGCATCGAGGCACCGGTTCTTCTCAAGGTCGGTGACAACATCTCCACCGACGAGATCTCTCCGGCCGGGGCGCGGGCCCTGCCGTTCCGTTCCAACATTCCCAAGCTGTCCCGGTTCACGTTCACCCAGGTGGACGAGACCTATCCGGCGCGCGCGGAGGAGACGGCGAAGACCACCGGGCATTTCATCGTCGGCGGTGACAACTACGGGCAGGGGTCCTCGCGTGAGCACGCCGCGATCACCCCGCGCTACCTCGGGTTGCACGCGGTGATCGCCACCTCGTTCGCTCGTATCCACTGGCAGAACCTCGCCAACTTCGGTGTACTCGCGCTCGAATTCGAGAACCCGGACGACTACGACACGATCCGGCAGGACGACGTACTCGTGCTCGACGGGGTCCGGGACGCCATTCGTTCCGGCCCCCACCTGACCCTGTTCGACTCGACCCGTGACGTGGAGATCCCAGTGCGTCACCGGCTGTCCCCACGTCAGGTCGACGACGTGCTCGCGGGCGGATTGATTCCACAGCTGGCACGCAGGGAGTGATCAGCCGGTCGCCGTACACTCGGCGCCGATGAATGGAATTGAATCGCTGTGGGAGCGCATGAGCGCCGTCAGCCCCGCGCCGGCTCCTTGGATCGTTCAGGTCACGGCGGTGGTGGCGGTGATACTCGTCCTCGAACCGCACGCCTGGCGAGTCACCCGCAACGTGGTGACCATCGTGCACGAGGGCGCGCATCTGGTGGTCGCCCTGCTGTTCGGTCGAACGCTGAAGGGGGTGCGGCTGCACTCGGACACATCGGGTGTGGCCATCTCGTCCGGTAAACCGACCGGGCTCGGTGTGGTCCTCATGACGTTCGCCGGCTACGTGGGTCCTGCCGTTCTGGGGCTCGGCGCGGCCCGCGTGCTGGGTACCCAGCACGCGGTCGCGGTGCTGTGGATCGGTGTCGTCGCTCTCGCAGCCATGCTGATCCTCGTCCGAAACCTGTACGGGTTGTTCTCCCTCACGGTGGTCGGGGCGCTGCTGTTCGGAATCGTGTGGTTCGGGACGCAGGACCAGCAGGTGGCCGCGGCGTATCTGATCACCCTGTTCATGCTCGTCGCCGCGCCGCGCCCGGTCCTCGAACTGCAGCGGCAACGGGCCCGCGGCGCGGCCCCGGAGTCGGATGCGGATCAGCTGGCGCGACTCACCCGCGTGCCCGGCATCGTCTGGGTGGGTCTGTCCCTACTCGTGACGCTGGGCTGTCTCGCGCTGGGTGGCTGGTGGATTCTTCGTCCCGTCAGTGGCTGACGCGCCCGCGAGGTATTCGGCCAGGATCGGTCCGATGACGGCCAGCGCGTCCGGGTCGGTCATCCGCGCGTGAGGGCGGTCGACTGTGTGCGCGATGACGTCCCCGTCGATCCACGGCCGCCACGTCGTACTCGCCGGCACGGGCTGGGATCCGTCCCCGGCCGCGCCGAAGAACACAAGGTTGCCGTCGAAGTGTCCCGGAACGAAGTCGGCGGCAGCGTCGACGACGTCGACGTAGTCCTCGTACAACCGGGTCAGCTGCTCGGGCCCGAGCTGCTCCGACGCCCCGCCGCCGAATTCTGTGAGCAGTTCCGGCAGTGTCGGTGCCGGGCTGTCCCGCTCCGCCGACGCGTAGCTGTCGATCATCGCGAGCACACGCACCTCCTCGCCGAGCGACCGCAGCTCGACGGCCATCGCGTGCGCGATCACGCCACCCACCGAGTACCCGAGCAGGTGGTACGGCCCCCGCGGTTGCACACGGCGGATCTCCTCCACGTATCGATGGGCCCGCTGTGTGATCGACGAAAACCGTTCGCCGGGCACGGTCACGGCGGGGGACTGCACACCCCAGACGGGGCGGTCGGGGCCGAGATGCGTACTCAATCCCGCGTAGCACCAGGCCAACCCGACGGCCGGATGAATGCAGAACAGCGGCTCGCGTCCGCCGTCAGGATGCAGCGGCAGCAGCACCCCGAGTCCGGCGGAGGTGTCGGAGGCCGCGGCGAAACTCGACGAGATTCGCCCGGCGATGCTCTCCGCGGTCGCGTCCGCGAAGAACCATTCGAGCCGGACCTCGACCCGAGTCGTGGCGTGCAGTCGGGACGCAGCCCTGGTCGCGGACAGTGAGTTGCCGCCCAGTTCGAAGAAATTGTCGTCCAGCCCCACCAGACCTGTGCCGAGAGTGTCCGCGAACACCGCGGTGACCAGTTTCTCGGTGCGGGTCGTCGGGGGACGGAACCGCTGCGCCCGTGGCACACCCGGATCCGGAAGCGCCCGTCGATCCAGCTTGCCGTGGGGTGTGGACGGCAGCGCCCCCAGCACCACGATCTGGTTGGGCACCATGTACCGGGGCAGTCGCTGCGCCAGTTCCGCCGACACAGCACGGGTATCCACCACCATGTCCGGCCGCGGCACGACGTAGCCGACCAGCCGGACGCCGGTGGCGGCTGATTCGTACACGGCCGCCGCGGAGTGCGCGACGGCGGCATCGCGTCGCAGTGCCGTCTCGATCTCTTCGAGTTCGACGCGCTGACCGCGGATCTTCACCTGGAGATCGCGCCGGCCGAGGTAGTCGATCGTGCCGTCTCGGCGACGACTCACCACGTCGCCGGTGCGGTACATCCGTTGACCGGGCGGTCCCCACGGATTGGCCGGGAATCGGGAGGCCGTCACCCCCGGTTGTCCGAGATAGCCGCGCGCCAACTGGGCACCCGCCAGGTAGAGCTCACCCGGAACGCCGACGGGCACCGGATGCAGCCGCGAATCCAGCACGAGCACGCCGACGCCGTTCTGCGGCACGCCGATCGGGACGGTCGCGTCCACCGTGCCGACGACCGTGCGGGTCACCGCGACCGCCGTCTCGGTCGGGCCGTACTCGTTGTACAGCGTCGCGTCCGGGCACCGCGCGTGGAAACTGTGTGCCGTGCCGGGCGGCAGGACCTCGCCACCACACGACACCTGCCGCAGTGACGTCAGGTCCGCGTCGGGGATCGCCAGGATCTCGGCCAGCATGAGGGGAAGGAAGTATGCTGCGGTCACCCGGTGCCGTCCGACCAGCTCGGCGAGATGCCGCGGGTCGCGGTGACCGTCCGGTCGAGCGATCACCAGCCGCGCACCGGCGATCAGCGGCCACCAGAATTCGCGGACCGAGGCGTCGAACGTGTACTGCAACTTGAGCATCACCGTGTCGTCCGCGCCGAGCGGGTCGGTGTCCTGACGCCAACTCAGGAAGCTCACGACGGCCGCATGGGTCACGACGACCCCCTTGGGGGTACCCGTCGATCCCGACGTGTGGATCACGTACGCGGGGTTCTGCGCCCGCAGGGGCGCGATCCGGTCCAGATCGGAGATCGGCGACGGATCGATACCGGAGAGGTCCAGTCGGTCGACGACGACGAGTTGTGTCTCCGTGGGCAGGACGTCGGAGAGGTCGAACCGGTCGCGCTCGGTGGTGAGGACGACGCGTGTGTCCGAGGACCGGATGATCTGGGCATTGCGCTGCGCGGGCTGATCGGGGTCGATCGGCACGTACGCCCCTCCTGTTTTCGATACGGCATACATTCCGACGAGGAGGTCGACCGAGCGACGAATCGCCAGTCCCACCATGGACTCCGGGCCGACGCCGGCGCCGATCAGGTGGCGGGCCAGTCGATTCACGTGCTCGTCGAGTTCACGGTAGGTGAGCGCACGATCTCCGGAGACGACGGCGGTCGCGTCCGGCGAACCGGCGACCTGCCGCGCGAACAGATCGACGAGGGTCTCCCCGGAGGACGGCACCGCAGTGGGGACATCCGGGTCCGGATCGAGAAGGGCGAGGTCGCCGACGGCCGTATCCGGTTGTGCGACGGCCTCGCTCAACGTCCGGATGAAACGTTCGCCGATGGTCACGACGGTGTGGTGGTCGAACAGATCGGTGGCGTACGTGAACACCGCCGCACGCCGGGTGCGGTCCGTCGACGGGTCCGGATCGGCGGTCACGGTGAGTTGCAGGTCGAATCGGGCCGACCGGGTAGGGGGAGTCATCGCCGACACCCGCAGTCCGGGCAGGATGAGCGCGGTGTGGTCGAGGTTCTGGAACGACAGGGCCACCTGGAACAGCGGATTGCGTGCGCGTGACCGGGCGGGATCGAGGACCTCGACCACGGTCTCGAACGGAACGGTGGAGTGCGCGAACGCGTCCAGGTCGTCCTCCCGCACGCGGCCGAGCAGTTCCGCGAAGCTTTCCGCGGGAATCACCTCGGTGCGCAGGACCAGGTTGTTGACGAACATGCCCACCAGGTCGTCGAGGGCCTGGTCCCCGCGTCCCGCGACGGGGGTGCCGATCACGATGTCGGTGGATCCGCCGAGCCTCGCGAGGAGCACCGCGAATACCGCGTGCACGACCATGAACGGGGTGACGGCAAGGGCCGTAGCGGTGTGCTCGACCGCACGGTAGAGCACGTCGTCGAGCGCGAACTCGACTGTGCCGCCGCGGTGCGACGCGACCGCGGGATGTGGCCGGTCGGCGGGGAGGGACAGCTGTTCCGGCGCATCCGACAACGTCTCCTTCCAATACGACAGTTGCTGCGCGGCAACGGATTGTGGATCGTCGCGGTCGCCCAGCAGTTCGTGATGCCACAGGGTGTAGTCCGTGTACTGGACGGGAAGTTCGGCCCACCGGGGCGCCTGGCCCGAAACCCGCGCCTCGTAGGCGGTCATCACGTCGCGGACGAGCAGCGGCACCGAGAACCCGTCCGCGCTGATGTGATGGACCATGACGGCGAGCACCCACTCGTCGGGGGCGAGGGCGAACAGCCGGGCACGGATCGGCGGTTCGGCGCCCAGGGCGAAACCCTTCGACGCGAACGTCGCAACCCGCGCGGCGACGTCGCCGCGGGACACGGGTGTCGGACTGAGAGTGGGAGCGGCCCGCGACACCGGGACCAACTGCTGGTACGCCACACCGTCACTGTCGGGGTAGAGGGTGCGCAGCGGTTCGTGACGGCCCACCACGTCCGCGACGGCCGCGGTGAGGGCGGCGACGTCGAGTGTTCCGTTGAGCCGCAACGCCATCGGGATGTTGTATTCGGGGGATCCGGGTGCGAGGCGGGCGAGGAACCACAATCGTTGTTGCGCCGGCGACAGCGGCACGCGGGCCGGGCGCGGACGCACGGTCAGGGCGACGTGCGTCGCGCCGTCGGTCTGCTCGGTGACGGCCGCAGCGAGCGCGGAGACGGTCGGCGAGTCGAACACTGCACGTACCGGCACCGTCGTCTCCAGCGCGGCACCGATCCGGGACGCAACGCGCGTGGCGGACAGGGAACTGCCGCCCAGGGCGAAGAAGTTCTCGTCCCGCCCCACGAGGTCGAGTCCGAGCACCTCGGCGAACGCTGTCGCCACCACCCGTTCGGCGGGCGTGTGCGGGGCCTCGAACTCGGTTGCCGCAGGAGCGGGGTCGGGCAGCGCCGAGCGGTCCAGTTTCCCGTTGGCGGTGAGCGGGACGGCGTCCACCACGACCACGATCGCGGGCACCAGCGGGGTCGGCAGGCGCGTCGCCGCGTAGCGGATCAGCTGATCCGGATCGACCGTCTCGTTCCGAGCAGGCAGCACGTACGACACGAGAACCTCGACGCCGTCCCGGAGTTCACGCACATCCGTCGCCGCGAATCTCACGGCCGGATGGGTGAGGAGTGTGGCGTCGACCTCGCCGAGTTCGATTCGGACGCCGCGCAGTTCGATCTGCGAGTCGTTGCGGTACAGATACTCGATCGACCCGTCGCGACGCCGACGACCCACATCGCCCGTCCGGTACATCCGCTCCCCGGCTGTGCCGAACGGGGAGGCGACGAAGCGCGCGGCGGTCAGCGCGGGCCTGCGATGGTAGCCGCGGGCGACACCCGGCCCGCAGATGTAGAGTTCGCCGGCCACTCCCGTCGGAACCGGGTGCAGCCGCAAATCCAGCAGGAGTACGGCGGCGCCGCGGACCGGGCGGCCGATGGTGACCGGCCCGCCGGCCGCCAAGGGATCACTGATACTCGTCATGACCGTCGTCTCGGTCGGACCGTATCCGTTGAACATCTGCGCCTGCTCGGCCCACACCGCCGCGAGTTCCGGCGGGCAGGGTTCGCCGCCCACCACGACGACCCGCAGGTCGTGCAGGCCGCGCGGGTCGACCGTCGCCAGAACCGTCGGTGTGGTGAACACGTGGCTGACCCGCTCGCGGGCCAGCAGGTCCGTGAGTTGGTTCTCACCCTGGACCATCGGTGGTGCGAGCACCATGCAGGCGCCCGCACCGAGCGCGAGCAGTATCTCCAGCACCGCGCCGTCGAAGCTGGGAGACGAAGCGTGCAGCGTGCGCGACGACGCCGTCACCGAATACCGATCCCGCTGTTCCGCCGTGAAGTCGGCGAGACCGGTGTGGGTGACCACCACTCCCTTGGGGTTTCCCGTCGAACCGGACGTGTAGACCACGTACGCCGGATGGCGCGCATCCAGCGGCCGAGAGCGGTCGGCATAGGTGACCGGAGCCGAAGACCAACCGCGACATTCGGTTCGGAAGTCCGGGTCGTCGAGCACCAACCAGTTCGTACCGTCCGGCAGGGCCTCGCGGTCCGCGACGGTGGTCAGCCCGAGGGCGGCGCCGGAGTCGTCCATCAGATACCGGACCCGCGCGGCGGGGTAGTGCGGGTCGACGGGCACGAACGCGGCACCCGTCTTCGCGACGGCCCACACGGAGACGACGGACAGGACGGACCGCGGCAGACCGAGCGCCACGAGTGCCTCGGGTCCCACCCCGCGCCGCATCAGGGCGCGGGCAAGCCGATTCGACTCGGCGTCGAGTTCGCGATACGTCATCGACCGGCCGTCCGCCGTCAGCGCCGACCCTCCCGGATTCCGCCGGACGGCGGCGGACATCAGGTCGGGCAGTGTGCATTGCAGCAACGACGGCGGTCCGTCGTGCCGCGCCTGCTGCTCCGCGGGGTCCCGCATGTCGATGTCGCCGACCACGACGGACGGGTGTGCGAGCGCCGCCCGCAGAATGCGCCGGAACCGGTCCGCGAATCCCGCGACCGTGGCGTCGTCGAACAGATCGGTGGCGTACGTGAAGACGCACGACAGTGGCCCCGGGCCGCCTGCGTCGTCGACCGATTCGGTGACGGTGAGCTGGAGGTCGAATTTCGCTGTGTGCGTCTTGATCTCGACGATCTCGGCGGACACCTGCGACAGGTCGATCACGACCGGCACCGTGTTGTGATAGGCGAGCGCAAGCTGGAACAGCGGATTGCGACTGCGGGACCGAGCGGGCGCGACCGCCTCCACGACCTCCTCGAACGAGACGTCCGCGTGGGCGTACGCGGCGAGATCGACGTTCCGCACGTGGGTGAGTGTGTCGGCGAACGTGGTGTGCAGCGAGACATCTGTCCGTAGCACCAGTGTGTTGACGAACATCCCGACGAGGTCGTCGAGTACGCGGGGCCCGCGTCCCGCGATCGGCGCGCCGACGACGATGTCCGACGTGTCGCCGAGCCTGGCCGCGAGGACGGCCAGCGCCGCGTGCACCACCATGAACGGAGTGGCGTCGTGCGTCCGCGCGAGAGCACGAATCCGCCGATGAATCTCGGCGTCGATGGTGAACTCGGCGTTCGCGCCGCGGTGCGTCGCGACGGGCGGGCGGGCACGGTCGAACGGCAGGGGGAGTAACTCGGGCAACCCGGACAGCGTCTGCGTCCAATACGTCAGGCCCCGCTGCCCGTCCTGCAGTTCACGCTGCCAGATGGCGTAGTCGGCGTAGCGGACGGGCAGTGGCGTCCAGCCCGGGGAGTCGCCCTCCGCCCGGGCGCGATACGCCGCCATCACATCCCGGGCGAGTGGTCCCAGCGAGAACCCGTCCGCACTGATGTGATGGACGACGAGAGTCAGCACCCACTCGTCGGCGTTCACCGCGAGAAGCTCGGTGCGAACCGGGGGTTCAGCGGTGAGGTCGAACCCCGCCGACAGCAGGTCGCGGACCCGGGCGATCGGGTCCGTCGTCCTCCGGACCGTGCACGCCGGCACGGCGGAGGCGGGGAGAACGTGCTGGCAGGGGATCCCGTCGTGTTCGGGATACACGGTGCGCAGGGGTTCGTGTCGTTCGATCACGTCACCCACCGCCGCACACAGAGCCGATTCGTCGAGCGTGCCGGTGAGGCGGAGCACGACGGGAATGCTGTCGGTGGCCGAGCGTCCGTCGAGCCGGTTCAGGAACCACACACGCTGCTGCGCCAGGGACAGCGGCACGTGCGCGGTCGGGGCGCGGCGGACCAGGAGCGCCCGCTCGATCTCGTGCGTTCGTTTCGCGAGATACTCCGACAGTTCCGCGACCGTCGGGTGGTCGAACAGTTCGCGGATGTCGACGGAGGTTCCCAGCGCCGCTCCGACGCGGGAGACGGCCTGCGCCGCGGTCAGCGAGTTTCCGCCCGCCGCAAAGAAGTTGTCGTTCCGGCCCACCCGGCCGGTGCCGGTGACCTCCGCGAACACGAACGCGACCACGTCCTCGATGGGGGTGGCGGGCGGATCGGACGCAGACTGCGCGGGCACCGGTTCCGGTAGGGCGGCGCGATCCAGCTTCCCGCTGGTGGTGAGGGGCAGCGCCGGGAGCGGGACGACGGCGGAGGGAATCATGTAGGCCGGGAGCAGACCGGTGAGACGGTCGACGATCCGGCCTTCGTCCGGCGGCACACCGTCCGCGGGCACGACGTAGGCGATCAGCCGGTCTCCCGCTTCCGGGTCGCGGTGCACCGTGACCGCCGCGTGTGTCACCGCCGGGTCGGACGTGAGTGCGGACTCGATCTCGCCGGGTTCGATGCGTTGGCCGCGGAGTTTGATCTGGAAGTCGCTGCGGCCGAGATACTCGAGCCGGCCCGATTCGTTCCACCGCACCACGTCGCCGGTGCGGTACATCCGGCCGCCCGTTCCGCCGACGGGATCGGCGACGAAGCGTTCGGCGGTCAGATCGGGGCGTCCGGCATACCCCCGCGCCAAGTGCCCACCGGCAAGGTACAACTCGCCCCTCGTCCCGACCGGCACCGGTCGGAGCCGGCTGTCGAGTACATACGTACGTATGTTGTGAATGGGGCGGCCGATGGCGACCGCGGTGCCGAACTCGTTGCCGTCGACCGACTCCGAGGTGGCCGCAGCCGCCTCGCACGGGCCGTACCAGTTGTACAGCGCGGCGCTGCCGCGTTCCCTGAATCGCGATGCCGTCGCCGCGGACAGGGGCTCTCCGGCCGAGTACACGCGGCGCAGCGTCGAGAGTGCCCGCGGCCCGCACTGCTCCAGGAAGGCATCGAGCATCGACGGTACGACGTGGAGAGTGGTGATCGACTCCTGCGCGACGATCCGCGCGAGGTAGCGGGGGTCGCGGTGTCCGTCGGGTGCGGCGATCACCACCCGTGCACCGGTGTGCAAGGGCCACAGCAGTTCCCACGCGGAGATGTCGAAGGTGAGCGGGGTCTTGTGCAGTACCGCATCGGAACCGTCGAGCGGCGTCAGTGTCTGCGCCCAGCGGAACTGGTTCACCATCATCTCGTGGGTCACCGTCACGCCCTTGGGCCGTCCGGTGGAACCGGACGTGTAGACGACGTATGCGGCGTTCGCCGGATGCAGTGCTGCGCGTCGCTCGGAATCCGTGATCGGTCGGGGGCTGTACCCGGTGGCGTCGAGCACGTCGAGATCCACGACGGCGACTCCGTCGGGGACCGTGCGATTCCGGCAACCGGACGTGAGGACCAGTGTTGGTGCGGCCGAGTCGATGACGAGTGCAGTGCGTTCGGGCGGCTGCTCGGGGTCGACGGGCACGTAGGCGCCGCCGGCCTTCAGCACCGCGTGCAGCGCGACGAGAAGCTCGATCGAGCGGGGAGCCGCGACACCGACGACGGTTTCCGGTCCGACTCCCTTCGCTACGAGATACCGGGCGAGCCGGTTCGCCCGTGCGTCGAACTCCGCGTACGTCAGTCGATCCGGGCCGAAGACCACCGCCACGGCGCCGGGGGAGCGCTCGACCTGTGCGTCGAACACGTCCACCAGGGTCTGCGAGGGCACCGGGGCGTCCGTCGCGTTCCAGGTGCGCAGAACCCGCTCGCGCTCCTGCTCGCCGAGAAGATCGAGCCTGCCGAGGACGACGTGCGGATCCCTGCCGATGCACTCGAGGACGCGGCCGGCCCGCGCGAGCAGGGCCGCCCCGTCGTACCGGCGTGACCGGCACTTCACTGTCAGCCGCAGGGTCCGGGACACCGTCGCCGCCAGCGTCACGGCGTAGTGCGAGGCATCGTGTGCGCGGACCCCGTCCAGGGTGAGTCCGTCGACGGGTTCCGGCAGCGCGCTGCGGTCCACGGGGTACGACTCGAACGCGACCAGCGTGTCGAACAGCGGCGTCACGCCGACTGCCCGCTGGATGTCTGCGAGGCCCAGATGGTGATGTTCCAGGAGACGGATGTGATCGGCGTGCAGGCAGCCGAGCAGTGTGGCGGTATCGATGCCGGGATCCAGCGGGATCCGCACGGGCACGGTGTTGACGAACAATCCCACCGCACTCTCCACCCCGGCGACGTCCGCGGGCCTGCCGGACACGGTCGCGCCGATCACGACGTCGTCCCGGGCGGTCGCCTGCCCGAGGACCATTCCCCAGGCCGCCTGAACGATCGTGCTCAGCGTGACGCCGAGCTCGGTCGCGCGGGCCGTCAGCTTTCGGGTGTCCTCCTCGCTCAGCTCCAGCACCGTCTCCGACGTGGTGGGGGTGGGTTCGGCCGGCGCGGCGGGCTCGGTGATGCCGTCGAGTGCCGAGGCCCACGCCCGCGCCGAGGTTTCGATGTCCCGCTCCGCCAGCCATTTCAGGAAGTCGCGGTACGGGCTCGAATCCGGCGGCTCGGTGCGGACGTCGTCGCGTTGGTAGGCGGTGAAGATTTCGCGCACCAGCAACGGCATCGACCAGCCGTCCAGCACGATGTGGTGAGCGGTGATCGCCAGTTCGGCGCGGTTCGGCCCTCGCGACAGCAGGGTGAACCGAATCAGCGGCGGGGCGGACATGTCGAAGCGGGCGGTGCGGTCGCCCTGCAGGATCTCCTCGGCAACCTCGCCCGTGTCGCCGTCTGTGAGCTCGACCTGCCGCCACCGCAACGGCACGTCGTCGAGCACGAGTTGCACCGGGACGCCGCGACTGTCGCGCACGAACGCGGTGCGCAGGTTCGCGTGCCCCGCGAGGACGGCGATGCATGCGCGCCGGAGTCGATCCTGATCGAGGTGTCCGGACAGGGTCAGGACCACCTGCATCGCATACGGGTCGGCGTCCGCGCCCGCGAGTGCCGCGTGGAACAGCAGGCCCGACTGCAACGGCGTCAGCGGCCACACGTCGAGTAGACCCGGCCGGTCCCGCTCCCACTCGACGATGTCGTTCGGGTCCACGGCGACGAGCGGCAGATCGGAGGGGGTGAGCCCACCGGCGTGCGGAGAACGGGCCACCGTGGCGAGGGCTGTCAGTGCCTGCTCCCACAAATCGGCCAGCGCCCGCACGTCCTCGGACGCGATCGCACCCGTCGGGTATGCGAAGGTGGCGTCGAGGACGCCGTGGGTGGTGAACGCGGTGATGTCGATCAGCGCGGTGACCGGCATCGACGGTTCCGCCGACGAGAACACGGCGGTGCCCTCCCGCACCGGGCGCCACTCGCGTTCGGTATCCGCGGTATCGAGACGACCGAGGTAGTTGAAGGCGACCTGGCCGATGCCGTCTCCCGGAAGCCGCAGCAGCCCGTAGCCGATGCCCTTGTCGGGCACCGCACGCAATTGTTCCTTGACGGACTTGATCGCAGTGCTCGCGGAGCGCCCGCCCGCGAACGCCTCGTCCAGATCGACGTCCCCGAGGTCGAGGCGGATCGGGAAGATGCTGGTGAACCACCCGACTGTGCGGGAGAGATCGGCGCCGTGGAGCACCGCTTCCTCGCGGCCGTGCCCCTCGAGCCGGATCACCGGCGCGATGGCCGGTCGTCCCCGCCGGCGCTGCCACTGGGCGAGGGCGAGGGAGAGGGCGGTGAGCAGTGCGTCGTTGACCTCGCACCGGAAGGCGGCTGTGAGGTCGGTCAGCAACGAGTGCGTGACGGCTGCAGGCACTTCCGTGTGGACCCGATCCACGGTGGAATTCACGTCACGCCGCGCGTCGAGTGGGCGGGTGCCGAGCGGCGGATCCTCGCCGGCAGTCATGGTGCGCCAGAACGACAGCTCGGACAGCCGGCCCGGCCGCTGCGCCTCCTCGATCAGGCCGTGCGACCACCGGCGCAGGGAGGTGCCGATCGGTGCGAGAGTGGGCGGTACCCCCGCCGTTACCTGCGCCCACGCTGCGGCGAGATCACCGATCAGGATTCGCCACGAGACCCCGTCGATCACCAGGTGATGGGCGACGAGGAGGAGCCGCCCGCGGCGGGTGGTGTCGCCTGGTCCGGGATCGAGCCACACGCATTGCATCATCACGCCCGCAGTAGGATTCAACCGGCGGATCGCGGCTCCGTGTTCGTCCCTCGTTCGCGGCGCCGGGTCGGCGTCGGCGGGCAGCGGAACCCGCAGGATCGTGTCCTCCGGCAGCGGTGCGCCTGCCGGTCTTACGGTGAGAAACGCCGTCCCGTCCGAGCCGCGCACGAGGTGCGTTCGCAGTGCGTCGTGCCGCTCGATGACGGCGGCGATCACCGTGTGCAATCTCTCCGCATCCATGCCCCGTGGCAGTTCCACCACCACGGCCTGTGCGTACCGGTCGACGACGCCGGCCCGGTCGAACAGGAATCGGGCGGCCGGGGTGAGCGGCATGTCGCCGACCCCGCCGCCGGGGAGTTCTTCGAGCACCGATCTGTCGATGTCGTTTCCGGCGACTTGGCCGAGACGGGCGATCGTTCGCTGCTCGAACACGTCACGCGGAGTGAACGAGATTCCCGCACTCCGTGCCCGGGAGGCCAACTGGATCGCCATGATGCTGTCGCCGCCGAGCGCGAAGAACGACTCGTCCACACCGAAATCGGACGTCCCGAGGATGTCGGCGTAGAGGGTGTGGAGTGTGCGTTCGCGCTCACTGCCGGGGGCGGTCCGGGAACGGGACCGGAGGCCGTGGCCGGGGAGAGCAAAGCGGTCCAGCTTGCCAGACGGGGTCAGCGGAATGTGGGAGAGCACGACGACGGCGGCCGGCACGAGATGCGGGGGCAGTGCGGCGGTGAGGAACGACAGCAGCTCCTGCTCGGTCGCGGTGTCGGCGCCCACCACATACGACACGAGCTGATCACCGGCCGCCTGCGAGCGAATCACGGTGACGGCGAATCGCACCGCCGGATGCCGGCGGAGCGTCACGTCGATCTCGCCCGGCTCGACGCGCAGGCCCCGGATGTTCACCTGTTCGTCGCTGCGTCCGAGGTATTCGAGTTCGTGGTCGCGGGTCCAGCGGACCGTGTCGCCGGTGCGGTACACGCGGGTGCCCGGTGGTCCGTACGGGTCGGCGACGAACCGTTCCGACGTCTGCCGGGCGTTGCGGTGGTACCCGCGGGCCAGGGCGGTCCCCGCGACGTACAGTTCGCCGACCACACCGACGGGGACCGGACGGAGCCGGTGGTCGAGGACCACGGCCCTCGTTCCGTGGATCGGCCGGCCGATGGTGACCGGTCCGGACTCGGCGAGAGGCTCGCTGACGGTCGCCATGACGGTGGTCTCGGCCGGACCGTACGCGTCGATCATCCGGCATCGGGACGCCCACCGAGACAACAGTTCCGGTGGACACGTCTCACCGGCGACGACGAGTGTGCGCAGCAGCAGACCTCCGACCTCGCCGGGTTTCATCGACGCCAGGACCGACGGGGTGATCACCGCGTGGGTGACGTGTTCGGTGGTCATCAGCTGCGCCAGTAGGGATCCACCGAACACCGCGGGCGGGGCGATGACGAGAGCAGCGCCGGAGCCGAACGCCATCAGCATCTCGAAGACGGAGGCGTCGAAGCTCGGCGACGCGACATGCAGAACCCTCGCCGCACTGTCGAGGTCGAGTCGGGTGCGTTGCGCGGAGACCAGATTGGCGAGCCCGCGGTGCGTGACCACGACTCCCTTGGGGACGCCGGTCGATCCGGACGTGTAGACGAGGTAGGCGGCGTCGTCGAGTCGTATTGCCGGCGTGGGGAAATCGTGGACGTTCGAGTTGCCTGCCTCGTCGAGCAGTAGCCACTCGATGCTGCCCGGCAATGTGGTTGCGTACTCCGCGGAGGTCAACCCGACTGCCGCGTGGGAGTCGTCGAGCATGTGCCGAACACGGGGGACCGGGTAGTTCGGATCCACCGGAAGGAAGGCGGCCCCCGTTTTGGCGACGGCCCAGACCGCGCAAACGTAGTCGGAGGACCGGGGCAGAGCCACCGCGACGATGTCGCCGGACCCGACGCCGGACCGTGCCAGCGTCGCAGCGATCCGATCCGATCGCCCGTCGAGTTCGCGGTAGCTGATCGTGCGGCCGGCGCCGACGACGGCGGTCGCGTCCGGATGCTGTGCGGCGGTGCGGAACACGTCGGCGAGCGTGACCGGGACGCTGTCGGGCGGTCCGGGGAAGGGGACCAACGCCGCGGTTTCGTTCTCCGTGAGGACCGGGAGTTCCCCGATCGGGTGGGCGGCATCGGCGTCGAGGAAGTGCCGGAAGTACCGCAGGAATCTCGTGTGGTGTCCCTCGAGCTCGTCCTGCGAATACAGTCGCGGGTTCGCCTTGAAATCGAGGTGCACACGTCCGCGGGGACCGTACCGGTACAGGTTCACCAGGAGGTCTTCGATCGGACCCGACGACAGCACATGCAATTGGCTCCGCAGCGAACCGAGTTCCAACTCCTCGGGGAACAGCATGATGTTGACGGCGGGGCCGAACAGTCGCGGCCCGGACAGGGCGCTTCCCAGGTCTGCGCGGATGTCCTCGTGCCGGTACCGCTGATGCCGCAGGGCACCCGACATCACGAGGCGCGTGCGGGACACCAGATCGCCGATGGTCGCCGTCCCCGCGGACGTGATGCGCAGCGGCACCACGTTGGACACCATGCCGCCGGACCGGCGCAGCGCCGCCGTCGTGCGGGCCGACACCGGGAGACTGAGAGTGACGTCGTCCTCACCGGTCATTCGCGCCAGATAGCCCGCGACCGCGCAGACGGTAAGCGTCGCAGGATTGACTCCGTGCGCTGCCGCGCACTTCTCGAGCTGGTCGACGACCTCGGTGGTCAACGTTCCTCCAACGTCCCGGGAACCGGCGGTCGCAGGGGCGGAGCCGCGCACGAGGGTGCTCGCGCGGGTGACACCGCGCATCGTCTCGGTCCAGTACTCCCGGTCGGACTCCCGGCGGGCGGAGTTGCGGTAGTCGGTCTCGAGTTCGTGGATGCGCCGAAGACCGACGGGCCTGCTCGCGGGTGGCGGCAGTCCATGCACCGCGGCGGTGTAGAGCGCGGCGATCCGGTAGAGCATCGTGACGGACCCGAAACCGTCCATCGCGATGTGGTGGGCGCGCGAATACCAGAAGTAGTGGTCGTGTCCGACGTGGAGAAGGAACGAGACGGTCAGGCGGTCACGCTGGACGTCGATCGGATTGGCGGTTTCGGTGCGCATCCACGCGTGCGCCGCCGCCTCCGGATCCGGCGTGTCACGGAAGTCGAGGTAGCCGACGGGAGCGTCCAGGCTCGGTTCCACCCATTGCAGCGGTTGCCCGTCGACCTCGGAGATCTGCAGGAAGAACGACTCGAACTCGGCGGCCGCTCGGACACACGCAGAAGTCAGCACGCTTCGGTCGAGATCGCCGTGGATGTCGACGTACTGGGCGACCGACACCGGAACCGTGGGGTCGACGTGCTGCGCGAGCCACATCCCCGTTTGCGCGGGTGACAGGGGGAACGCGCGCGCCGACGAGTCTCCGGGACCAACCGAGGTCGGTGAACTCATCGCTGACTTCTCTCACGCATACGTCCCCGCACGACGCTGCTTGCTGGGGTGCCTCCATTCAGGAGTCTGCCCCAGTTTTCTAGGAGATTGCTTAGAAACGTCTAGATAGTGCTACCGCCGGTTGCAGTTGTGCGGTCACGCCACCTCATCCTCTCCGCCGGCAGCGACTTTCCGCAGGCCCCGGTAGGCGCCCTCCGGCGTCTGCCGCCCCGCGACCACTGCCTCGACCTCGGCGGCGATGGGCATGTCCACGTTGTAGTCGCGGGCCAGTTCCATCACGGTGGGAGCGGTCTTCACACCCTCGGCCACCTGCCCCAGCTTGGCGACGGCCTCGTCGACCGTCATGCCGCGGGCAATGAACTCGCCCACCCGCCGGTTGCGCGAACTCGGGCTCATACAGGTGGCGATCAGGTCTCCGACCCCGGTCAGCCCCGCGAACGTCCGCGGGTTCGCGCCCATCGCCTCACCCAGCCGGGTCATCTCGGCCAACCCGCGCGCCAGGACCATCGCGCGCGTGTTGTCGCCGACGTCCAGTCCGTCGGCCATGCCCGAGGCGATGGCCACGATGTTCTTCAGCACCCCGCCGAGTTCGCAGCCCAGCACATCGGTGTTCCGGTACACACGGAACACGGCGGACGCGAACAACGGCTGCAACGCCGTGGCCACCCGGACGTCCTGAGTGGCGACGACCGACGCCGCGGCGAGCCCGTCGACGATCTCCCGCGCAATGTTCGGGCCCGCCAGAAGCCCGACCGGATGCCCGGGCAGGCACTCGGCGATCACCTCGGTGGGTCGTAGCCGCGTTCCCGGCTCCAGCCCCTTCGCCAGCGACAACACCGGCACCCACGCCCGCACCTCGTTGGCGATCTGAGCGAGAGTGCTGCGGACCGCGTGCGACGGCACCCCGACCACGAGAACGTCGGCTTCCTGCGCCGCCTCCACCAGGTCGGCTGTGGAGCGCATGGAGTCGGGGAGTGGGCGGTCGCCGAGATACCGAGAGTTGCGGTGCTCGTTGTTGATCTCGTCGGCCGTGTCCGAGTTCCGCGCCCACAGCAGGGTCGGTGTGTTGTGGGCGGCGAGACCTGCCACCGTCGTTCCCCACGACCCGGCGCCGAGCACGACGACGCGTACCGGGCGGGCCATTACCGATCACCCATCGTGTTGATGCTGTCCATGACCTCAAGCCTGGCACTTGCCGGGCGTTCACGAAGCTGATTCGGCAAGTCCCTGCGGCCGCTAGCATCCATTCATGCGTGGACGAATTGCGGGACTTGCAGCGTGTGTCGGTGTGCTCGTCTCCATGGCAGCCGGTGAAGCGCACGCTGCGCCCCCGCCGCTCGACGACGTGGCGGCAGTGCGAGCCGCCCTCCAGTCGGCCGCCATGCCGATCAGCACCCGCACCGCGCAGTCGATCACGACCACCATCGAGCGCATCGCCGCCGGTACACCGCGATACAACTACTTCCCCCGATCGGTTCATCTCGTCGAGGGCACAGCTCAGCCGTTCCTGTACGACACCACCGCTGCGGACTGCCTCCCTGCCGGTTTCGGAGAGCAAAACGATTCGGTCGGTATCGCGCGAGCGATAGCCGGCCCCGCCGTCGACGAGAACCTGCCTGTCCCTGTCATTCCGCCGGGGAAGGTCAACGTCTTCTTCAGCGGGATGAACACGGCAATGTCGTCGCCGCTGCAGGGCGACCTCGTCGAGGTCGCCTGGCTGAACCTCACCACCATGCAGTCGGGGCGAGCGCCGCTGTATCAGGAGCGACCGGCCGATTACATCGTCACGCTGTCCAACACCCTCGAGACAGGCAGGGGCACAATCGTGTTCGTCGTCTTCGGGAGCATCCTCGACAACACCAGCCGAGCATTGCCGCCGTGTGATTACGCCCCGGTGGTCGGCGTCGTCCAGGCTTGATCGCGCTGTCATGACGCTCGGAGGTGTGCCGGGACCGGGAGCGATGGGGCCGCCGACCGGTAGTGGTGTCCGGTCGGGGTGCCGACGTCGACGAGATGGGTGTGGCCGGGCCGCTGTATCGGTCGGGCCGTCCACCCTGGTGCTTCCTTCGCGTAATTGCAGGCCTCGCACAGCCCGGACCCGTTTCGCGCGGTGGTCTTTCCCAATTTCCTGCGTGAGCGGATGTGGTCGTGATGCCGGATCGGTGCATCGCACCACGGCGTACGACACGTGTGGTCGCGGAGGTCGATCAGCTGTCGCAGGCTCTTCGGGAAGGTGCGGGACTGCGATTCCATCGCGGTCAGCGCCCCCGACTGCGGGCAGGAATACACCCGCTGTAGCGACGTCTCGGTGTCATTGTCGACGGCGTCGGCCACCAGCTGCCGGGCAATCCCGGCCGGCACCGGCCCGAACCCGTGCAGCTGCGCGGCCTCGTGCCCGCCGGAGAGCAGGGTCTCGTCCGAGAGGACCAGATTCACCGCCACTGGGACACCCGACGCCACTGATGCTCCGGTGCCGCGGTCGAACAACAGGTCCACCATCGGCTGATTGCGGGTGCGGCCACCGCTGTTGCCGGTGGCGATCAGGCTGTCCGCATCCCGACCCAGGGTCGCCTGCAGACACACGGCCTGCTCGACCGGCATCAGCACGCTCAGGTAGGCCATCGAGTCCGGCGCGGGGCGTGTTGTGACCCGTCGTTCGGACACAGCCTTGCGGTGCCGGGCCACGACCGCTGCGGCGTCGAGTTCCACCGCCAACGCCTTCGCCCGCGCGATCAGACCACGATCGCCGACCCCGTCGAGAATGGCCGGGTCCGAGCATAACCGGCGGTCCACGATTCAACGATCCGTGGCCGACAGGCACACCGTCTCCCGCACCAACAACGTCGCACGCCATTCGTTCAACCGGCCCGACCGCAACATGGCCAGGGTGTGCGGCATCTCGTGCACCAGAGCCTGCGCGAAACCCAGATGTCGGCCACCGCGGTTCGGAGATTCTCTGCGCGCCAACGCAATCTGCGAGACAATACCGCGGTCCCACTCCGCCTGCGGCAACGCTCGAGCCCTGCGGTCCGCGCGGATACTCGTCGCGACGTCGTCGGTGATCACCGCCTGCACCGCACACCCGACCGATTTCAAAGTCTCGATCGCATCGAGCAGATCTATGCCCAGTCCCGGATCTCCACTTGCCGCCTCGGCGCATTGCAGTCGCGCCGTGAATGTGCGCAATTCCTCGAGAAGTACTGCCCCCACAACCAACCTCCCCCAAGGTCGTTCGAATACATGTTCGACTCTAGCAGCGAAGTCCCGACCGGGCAATGCCCGAATCGCAGGCTGGGTACCGGTGCCGCTCAGCGAAGGCCGACATGTCCCGCCAGCCGTCCCCGCGGGCCGGTGCAGTCGAACCGGAGCCAACGGTCGGGCTCGGCCTCCACGTCGACGGCGGCGTCCTCCCCGACCATCATCCCGAGGTCGACCGGCACCACCCGCCCCGTCAGCGGCTCGCGGCGGACACGCGAGCAGGTCCTCGGCCAGCACCTCGTCACCCGGGCCTGCGCGCCACGTCAGCGGTTGACGACCGACAGGTGCCAGCAGCCGAGTGACCTTGGACGACTCGATGTCCACCGGCTCCGCTATGGGCCCACCGATCGACCCCACCATCTCGGCCCCCGTCTCCGTGGCGGTGACCACCCGTCCATCGGCAAGGGTGATTCCCCGAGGATGGCGTGCGGGTCGCGGCGCTGTCAGGTTGCAGCCTCAGAGTACGGCTCGAGGGAATACGATTTCCAACGTTCCGCGATGAGTTCGGCCATCTCTTCAGGTCTGTCTATTTGTATCCCGCACCCGGTTATTGGAGGAATCGCCCATGCCCCGCACCCGGATCCACAATATGAATATCTCCCTCGACGGCTACGCCGCCGGCGAGCACGTGACGTTCGACGCCCCGATCGGCGGTGCCGAACGGCTATTCGATTGGTTCGACGGACGCGTCATCCACGGGGTCGACCGGGTAGACGCCCCAATTACCCTGGACCGCGCCGTGACCAGCCTGTGGAGCCAGGGCATCGGCGCGGAGATCATGGGCCGTCGCAAGTTCGGCCCCCAAACCGGCGAGTGGCCCGACGACGGGTGGCGGGGCTGGTGGGGCGACGAACCGCCATTTCACACACCGGTGTTCGTCATGAGCCACTACCCACACCCCAGCATCGACTTTCCCAACGGAACCAGCTTCCACTTCGTGGACGCGCCACCCCATGAGGTTCTGCGCATGGCCCAGGAAGCTGCCGGCGGGCGGGACGTCCGGATAGGCGGAGGACCCTCGACCGTGCGGCAGTTTCTGCAGGCCGACTTGATCGACTTCATGCACCTGGTGATCGTGCCCATCGCCCTCGGGCGCGGTGTATTCCTCTGGGAGGGTTTGGCCGGCATCGAAGACCGCTTCACCATCGAGACCGTTACCTCCCCCAGTGGGCTTACCCACCAGTTCTGGAACAAGAACGGCCACGACTGATCCCGGTGGCTGTTGCGACCTCCGTCCGCAATTACCACTTCCGCGCGGTGAGTAGGAGGTATTCCCAGTTCATCACGGTGCTGCCGGTGCCGTGGTCGAAACGACGTGCGAGATCGGCGAGTTCGTGATCCAGTGCGGCGACCCGGGCGGGGTCGTCGGCGATGTTCCGGTACACCGCGATGGTTGGACCGTAGCGGGTCTTGAAGTAGTCACGGAAGTCCTCCGGCGACCGGAATTGATCGATGCGCACGGTGTGTCGGGTTGCCACGATGTCGGTGATGCGGTGGCCGAACAGCGCCCGGACGTGTTCCTCGCGACCCCACAGCGGCGGGGGCTGCGCGCCCGGAGGGGGCGGGGGTGCATACGGTTTCATCGTTGCGAACATCTGGCCGATGAAACCTTCGGGGGTCCAGCTGAGTAGACCGATCGTCCCTCCCGGCCGGCAGACGCGGACGAGTTCGTCGGCGCTGGCCTGATGGTGCGGGGCGAACATGACACCGACGCAGGACATCACGGTGTCGAACTCGTTGTCGGTGAACGGCATCGCCTCGGCGTCGGCCTCGCGCCATTCCACCTCGGCCCCGAGTTCGGCGGCCCGGCGGCGGCCGGCGTCGAACAGTTCGGGGGTGAGGTCACCGGCCACGACGCTCGCACCGGACAGCGCCGCAGGGATGGCGGCGTTGCCGGAGCCTGCCGCGACGTCGAGAACACGGTCACCGGGCCTGACCCGGCTCGCCCGGACCAGGGCGGGGCCGAGGCCGGCGATGATGTCGGTGGCCAGGGTGGGGTAGTCGCCGAGAGCCCACATGGCGCGGTGTTTGTTCTTCAGGTCGCGGTCGGCTCGCACTGCGTCGATCGTGTCATCCATCTCGGTACTCCGGTGGGTCGGCTGCATCGGTCGAGATCCAGCCTGGCCGGATGGTGCTGCCCGGAACAGGCACCCTCGGGGTAGGTTCCCGCCACCTCGAACGTCACTCCTGGTCGCGGAACTGCGCCGCGAGTTCGCTGCGCGAGCGGATGCCGAGCTTCGCGTAGACCCGGGTCAGGTGGTACTGCACGGTCTTGACGGACAGGAACAGCTCGCCGGCCGCCTCCTTGTTGCTGGCTCCGCCGGCGACGAGTTCGGTCACGGCACGTTCCTGCGGAGTCAGTTCCTCGAGCGTGAACCGGCTGCGTTTGAGGTTGAGGCCGCCGGCCTTGAGTTCGCGGTCGCACCGCTGCACGTAGGAGGTGGCTCCGAGCGCGAAATATCCCTCCCGGGCGGCCTGCATGACGGCGTCCGCTTCGCGCCGCTTGCCTGCCCGGCGCAGGGTCTGGCCGTACGCGAAGTTCACGCGGGCGCGGTCGTAGGGGAGGGGAAGGGTGTCGAGGTGCGTCAACGCCGTCTCGAACACGTCCCGGGCGGCATCGATGTCGCCACGCGCGCCTGCGACGCGACCGCGGGCGTAACCGAGACGAGCCATCGCCGATCGGTGCCCGCGCTCGGCGGCGCGTTCCTCGTGCGGGGTGAGGAAGGTGTCCGCGTCGTCGACGCGACCGGCCATCACGAGCGCGTTCGCGTAGACGTCGGGCCACTGCCAGAAGCCCGGCTCGTCGATGCCCTCGCGGGGCTGGAGGCGGGTGAGAGGCTCGAGCGCCCTGATCACTGCGGCGTAGTCGGCCTGCACCTCGGCGCATTGGGCGCGTGCCAGTGAGGACGGAATGAACATCATCGGGTAGTCGTGCGAACTCGCCGCCGCGAGACGGAGGTGCTCGTGCGCAGCGGGCCAGTTTCCGCGCAGCGCGTGTGTCTGCGCGCCGGTCCAGTGCACCAGGGGCCGGACGAGGTCGAGTGCGGCGTCCTCGAGTTGGTGTGCCGCACGGTCGACAGTGGCGATGGCGCCGCTCCAGTCGCCGAGGGCGAATTGCGTTCGCGCCAGCCAGGCCTGCGCCCACAGCGAGATGCGGGTCGAGCCCATCCGGAAGGCCGTGGGGACGGCGCTCTCCAGTTCCTGGCGCGCCGATTCGGGATCGTCCAGTGCCAAGTCGAGCCAACCCCTGGCCATGTCGAAGCGCTGGGACTGGGCACCGAGGGCGATCTTCGCGGACAGCGTGTCGTAGGCGGCCCGTGCCTCCACGATCTGACCCGTGGCAGCGAGTCCGAGTCCCATGATCGCCGCGGATTCGACGGCCGACGGATCCCCCGGATCGACGAGAGCCACGGCCCGGCTGGCCCATTCGACGAGGTCCGGTCCGTGCCAGCGCACGAGTGAGTCCAGGACGCGGCGCTGGCAGATCAGCGCGGCGGTCGCCGGATCGGTGTCCGGGTCGCATGCGGTCCACGACTGGGTGAGCAGCAGATCGGCCTCCGCGGGTCGTCCCCGGAGGATTGCGAGGTAGCCGAGTACGGCATCGCGTAACGGACTTTCGGGGAAGCTCTCGATCTCCGGCGCGAAAGCCAGCGCCTGGGGAAGGTTGCTGGCACCGACGAGAGCGTCGACGGCCCGGATGAGGCGTTGTTCGCGTTCGCCGCGGTCCACGGTGAGGCGGCTCGACTTGATCAATGCGTCCGCGACGGCCGACCACGCCCCGACGGTCGCCCGCTGCGCAGAGTAGGTGTCCAGTTCGTCCGCGAGCGCGGGGTCGGCGAACGGCGCGGCCGCGGCGCGATGGTCCAGCCGCCTGCCTTCGTCCTCGACGATCTGTGCGGCATGATCATGCAGGTCACGGAGCCGGATGGGTCCGAGGCTGCGGTAGACGGCGGCCCGGGTCAGTGGCGACGGGAAGGTCAGCACGGTCACGCCGCGATGCTCACCGACGGTGAGGAGGCCCGCCCGATGGATTTCGTCGAGCGCTTCCACTGGGTGCTCGATGCCCGCGAGCGCGGCGGCGTCGGCGAATCGGGGATCCCCGGCGAGTACGGCCGCCGATTCGACGAGTGCCCGGGCAGGCGCTGAGCACGCCGACAGTTGTGACTGCACTTTCGCGGCGAACGTGCGGGGCACCGGGAGCACTGGCTGCCACTGGCTCCACGCGCTCGGGTCGACTTCCTGCAGAAGTTGCGTGAGGTGTCGTGGATTCCCCGCCGTGTGCTGAACGAGCTGGTGCGCCACCGGGGCCGGAAGGTCGAGATGCGCAAGGGTATTCGCAAGTCTGCGGGTGTCGGACGCATCGAGCGGACGGACGTGGATCGGATGCCGGCAATGCCGGTCGAGGAGGTCGAGGACGTCCGCGGGAACACCCTCAGGAGGTTCCGAGTTCGTGATGAGGACGATCATTGCCGGTCGGTCCAGCAGATGCACAGCGGAGGTCAGCGCCTGCAATGAGGCGAGGTCTGCCCACTGCGCATCGTCGAGCACGAAGACGAACGGAACGTCACCGGCAGGCGGATCCACTGCAGCGACGAGTTCGCGGGCGACGTCGACGGGGTCCTCCGACGTCACGGCCTCCCCGAGGAGCTGTTCGGCGACGCCGAAGGGATGGCCCGACGCCCACGGGGCGCAGACCGCGAAGAACGCGGGCAGGTCGGGATGCGCCGCGAGGAAGTGTTCCACCAAGGTGGTCTTGCCGATGCCCGGCACGCCTTCGACGACCACGACGACGGGCGCGTTCTCGCCCGCCTCACGCAGGATCGACTCTAGTTCGGCGAGTTCGCGGGAACGCCCGACGAGCTCGATGTTCCCTGGATCCCTCACACCACTCACCGTATCGCGGCGCCTGATTTCGGCGTGTTCCTGGCGAAAACTGGGAACGCTTGTACCGTGAGGTTAGAAGCTGCTGGTCAGAACGACTACGAGTCGAGGGATTCGGTGCATCCATGACGACGGAGGCGAGCTCCACGAAGTTGGAGCGAGTGGCGATCCGCTTTGCCGGAGACTCCGGCGACGGCATGCAGTTGACCGGCGACCGGTTCACGTCGGAGGCGGCGGCGTTCGGCAACGACCTCGCCACCCAGCCCAACTTTCCTGCCGAGATCCGGGCGCCCCAGGGCACGCTCCCCGGTGTGTCGTCGTTCCAGATCCAGATCGCGGACTACGACATCCTCACGGCCGGCGACCGCCCGGACGTCCTGGTCGCGATGAACCCGGCGGCGTTGAAGGCGAACCTGGCCGATCTGCCGCGCGGCGGCATGATCATCGTGAACACGGACGAGTTCACCAAGCGGAATCTCGCGAAGGTCGGATACGCCACGAGCCCCCTCGACGACGACTCCCTCGAGGACTACGTGGTGCATCCGGTGGCGATGTCGACGTTGACGGTCGGCGCGGTCGAACCCGCCGGACTGAGCCGGAAGGACGGCGAGCGGGCGAAGAACATGTTCGCGCTCGGACTGCTGTCGTGGATGTACAACCGCCCCACGCACAGCATCGAGCGGTTCCTGCAGACCAAGTTCGCAGCGAAGCCGCAGATCGCGGAGGGCAACCTGCTCGCGTTCAAGGCCGGGTGGAATTACGGGGAGACGACGGAGAGTTTCGCGACCACCTACGAGGTGTCCGCGGCGACGCTCCCACCGGCCACCTATCGCCAGGTCACCGGGAACACGGCCCTGGCCTACGGGGTGGTGACCGCGGGACGGCTGGCGTCGCGGGACGTCTTCCTCGGCACCTATCCGATCACGCCGGCGTCGGACATCCTGCACGAGCTGAGCAAGCACCGGAATCTCGGCGTCACCACGTTCCAGGCCGAGGACGAGATCGCCGGAATCGGCGCGGCGCTGGGCGCGTCGATCGGGGGTGCGCTCGGCGTGACGAGCACGTCCGGACCCGGACTGGCGCTGAAGAGCGAAGCCATCGGGCTGGCGGTGATGACGGAGGTCCCGCTGCTCGTCATCGACGTCCAGCGCGGTGGACCGTCCACCGGGCTCCCGACGAAGACCGAGCAGTCGGATCTGTTGCAGGCGATGTACGGACGCAACGGCGAGTCGCCGGTCGCGGTGATCGCGCCGCGCTCACCCGCGGACTGCTTCGATGCCGCCGTCGATGCCGCCCGGATCGCGTTCACATACCGCACACCGGTGCTGTTGCTGTCGGACGGCGCCATCGCGAACGGCAGCGAACCGTGGGCCATCCCGGACGTTTCCGAACTGGACCGGATCGACCCCGGTTGCGACACGGCGCCACCGTTGGACGGCGAATTCGCGCCGTACGCCCGCGACCGGGAGACGCTCGCGCGTGCAATGGCGATACCGGGAACGCCGGGGCTCGAACACCGCATCGGCGGACTCGAGAAGGCCGACGGCAGCGGCGACATCTCCTACGATCCCGCCAACCACGACCTCATGGTGCGGTTGCGCCAGGCCAAGATCGACGGAATCGCCGTTCCCGACGCGGTCGTCGACGACCCCTCGGGTGAGGCCGACCTGCTGCTCGTCGGGTGGGGCAGCTCGTACGGACCTATCGGTGAGGCCTGTCGGCGTGCTCGCCGTGAGGGCAAGAAGGTGGCCCACGTGCACGTACGCAACATCAACCCACTGCCCGCCAATCTCGGTGCGGTGCTGCGTAGCTACGGGACCGTCGTCGCACCGGAGATGAATCTGGGCCAGCTCGCGATGATCCTCCGTTCGAGGTTCCTCGTCGACGTGCAATCGGTGACCAAGGTGCGGGGGCTCGCCTTCCTCGGCGACGAGCTGCACGACGTGATCGACTCCGCGCTGGCCGGAACGTTGCGTGAGCACGAGCTCGCGAAGACGTCCGACGCGCTCGCGTCGGCGACTTACCGATCGACCGGACCCCGGCAGGAGGAATCGGCGTGACACGGATGATCAGTCGTGTCGGTGCGGATCTGGGCCTGAGCGCCACCGCGCACGTGCCCAGGACCGACGAACCGCAAAAGGCCAAGGACTTCGCGTCGGACCAGGAGGTCCGGTGGTGTCCGGGGTGCGGCGATTACGTCATCCTCGCCACGATCCGAAGTTTCCTGCCGGAGTTGGGACTCCGACGCGAGAACCTGATGTTCGTCTCCGGTATCGGTTGCTCGAGCCGGTTCCCGTACTACCTGGACACGTACGGCCTGCACTCGATCCACGGTCGTGCGCCCGCCATCGCGACGGGTCTCGCGGTGACGCGCCCCGACCTGTCGGTGTGGGTGGTGACCGGCGACGGCGACGCACTGTCGATCGGGGGCAACCATCTCATCCACGCCCTGCGGAGAAACGTCAACATGACGATCCTGCTGTTCAACAACAGGATCTACGGGCTGACCAAGGGGCAGTACTCGCCGACCTCGGAGGTCGGCAAGGTCACCAAGTCGACGCCGCTGGGGTCGGTGGACCACCCGTTCAACACGCTGTCCCTCGTGCTGGGAGCCGAGGCGACCTTCGCGGCCCGAGCCATGGACTCGGACCGCAAGGGGCTGACGGAGGTGCTGCGGCAGGCGGCTGCGCACCGCGGCACGTCGTTCGTGGAGATCTACCAGGACTGCCCGATCTTCAACGACGGCTCGTTCGACGTCCTACGCAAGGACGGTTCGGAGCAGCGCCTCATCCCGCTGACCCACGGCGAGCCGATCGTCTTCGGCGGAGCGGGCGAATACTGCGTCGTCCGATCGGGTTTCGGTCTGAAGGTGGTCGCGACCGCAGACGTCGACCGGGACGACATCGTCGTGCACGACGCCCACACCGACGACCCCGACTACGCGTACGCACTGTCGAGGCTCTCGGACCAGGACCTCACCCACACCGTGACCGGTGTGTTCCGCAGTGTCGTGCGGGACACGTACGACGACATGGTGCGCCTGCAGAACGAGATCGCGCGGGAGAAGGACCCCGTCGACGACGGCTCGCTGCAGCGCCTGCTGACCGGTCACGACACCTGGACGGTGGAGTAGGCGGCTTCGCCGGTGCCCGCCACCTCGGCGCGGGTGACCCGTGCACGCGGAACGAAGAACGTCACGATCCCGCCCAGGACGGCGATGCCCGCGAAGACGTAGAACGCCACCTGGCTGCTGATGCCCGCGCTGATCAGTGCTCCGCCGATCAGTGGGCCGAAGATGCCGCCCAGCCGGCCGAATCCGGCGCACCACGCCACCCCGGCGCCGCGCGCGGACGTCGAGTAGTAGTTGGAGACGAAGCCGTAGATCAGGACCTGGGTGCCGATGGTGCCGACTCCGGCGACCGCGACGGACGCGAGCAGCACCGGCAGCGGGAAGCCGAGCGTCAGGAGGATCAGGGCGAGTGCGGCGAGACCGAATGTCGTGGCGACGACGCGTTGCGGTCCGATGCCGTCGGCGACCTTGGAGGCGATCAGGCCGCCGAGGATCGCGCCGCCGTTGAGGACGAGCAGGAACGACAACGAACCCTTCGCGTTGAAACCGGCGTCCTCCATGATCTTCGGAAGCCACGTGTTGAGTCCGTACGTGAGCAGCAGGCCGGAGAAGCTCATCATTCCGAGAAGTGCAGTGCCCCAGACGTAACGGCGCGTCGCGAGTGCGGCGAAGCCGACCTTCTCGGCCGAGGCCCGTTCCGCGGCGATCTCGTCGGCGCCGGGCATCGGGATGCCCGTGCGTTCGGAGATGCGGCGGGCCTTGTCCTCGTGGCCGCGGGCGACGAGCCACTTCGGCGACTCGGGCAGTTTCACGAGCGCCAGCGGCAGCAGGATCACGATGGGCAGTGCGCCGATCCAGAAGAGGCCGCGCCAGCCGATCGTGTCGCGCAGGACGATCGCGAGGAGGGATGCGAGCACCCCGCCGGCGGGGACGCCGCTGTAGACGATGGCGTTGTACAGGTTCCGCTTTCCGGGAGGGGCGAACTCCGCCACCATCGCACCGGCAGTGGCGACGAGGCCACCGACCCCGATACCGGTGAAGAATCGCAGCAGGCCGAACATGGTGACGTTGGTGGCCAACGCGGCGAGCCCCATTCCGATGGAGAACCACGCGATGTTGACGAGCATCATCCGCCGCCGGCCCAGGTAGTCGCCCACGGCGCCGGCGGTGAGTGCGCCCACCATGACACCGATGAGCGCGTACGAGCCCAGTGCACCGGCCTGCTGCGCGGAGATCTCGCCGAGCTGGCCGGGATCGTTCATCAACGTCGGGAGGATGGTGCCGTACACGACGAGGTCGTAGCCGTCGAAGATGATCGCGATCGTGGCGATCGCGACGACCCACGTGACGGCACTGCGGTGTCTCGGACTCGCCCAGGTATCGGGGGTGGTGGATGGGTTCATGGTGATCTCCGCTCGGTGGGTGTGACGGGGAACCGGGCCGAACTCGTAAGTGTGCTGCGTCACAATCGAATTCGGCTAAAGAAATGCCCCATCGGCGAGACGATGCAATGCGCCCCGCCGATGAGGCGGTCGAGATCTGTGGGCAGCTAGCCGAGGTCGCCACCGGCGACGGGCAGTACCGTCCCGGTGATGTAGGTGGCCTCGTCGGAGGCCAGGAAGACGATGGCCGAGGCCTGCTCGTCCAGCGTTCCGTACCGCTTCAGCAGGGAGGAGTCGACGGTCTGGTCGACGATCTGCTGGTACCAGGCCTTCTCCTGATCGGTCTCCGCGCCGGGGCCGCGGGGAACGCGGCGAGCGGGCGCCTCGGTGCCGCCGGGTGCGGTGGCCACCACGCGGATTCCGTACTGTGCGGCTTCGAGAGCGAGTGACGCGGTCAGGGCGTTGACCCCGCCCTTCGACGCCGCGTAGGGCACGCGGTTGACACCCCGCGTGGCCACCGAGGACACGTTGACGATGGTGCCCGACTCCTGCGCGATGAGGTGGGGGAGGACGGCGCGGCACGTCCACAGGGTCGGGAACAACGACCGCTGCACCTCCGCCTGGATCTGCTCGGCGGTGTAGTGCTCGTACGGCTTGGCCCAGATGGTGCCGCCGACGTTGTTGATCAGCACGTCGAGCCGGCCGTGCTGCTGCCGCGCCTCGTCGATCGCCGCCTCGGCGTCGGCGAACTGTTCCAGATCGGCGGTGATGCTGTGCGCGTCGGTGCCGTTCTCGCGCAACCCCTTCGCGACGTCGTGGACGAGTTCGGCGCGGTCGATCAGGATCAGCGACGCACCCTCGGCCGCGAGTCGGGTCGCGACCGTCAGGCCGATGCCCTGTGCTGCGCCGGTGACCGCGACGACCTTGCCGTCGAAGCGGTGCGGAGTGACGAGTCCACTCATGCGACGGCACTCCTCTCGATGGCGCGGCACATGGTGGCCTTGGCGTGCGCGCTGTGGCTGACGATCAGGTCGTGGGCGGCGGCCCGGTCACCCTTCTCGAAGGCGGCGACGATGTCGAGGTGGTCGTGCTGGATGTGCTCGTCCACCCAGTCCGCGGTGCGGAGCACCTTTGTCATGAGCTGCGTGACCTCCAGGCGGTTGTACGCCTCGAGGAGCACGTCGTTGGCGGTGCACCGGAACAGGAATTCGTGGAATGCGGCGTTGGTGTCGGTAAAGGCGCCGGCGTCCGTGAAGTGGTCGTTCTCGATCGATTCGCACGAGGTCTCGGCGAGGATCCGGTACTCGGACAGCTGTTCCTTCGTCATCCGGCCGATGGTCAGTTCCATCGCCCCGAGTTCGAGCGCCATGCGGGCGTCGAACTGTGCGTCCGACTCGGACAGCGGCTGGTGTTCCTCGCCGATCTCGTACTCGGGGGCCGCCTCGAGGGCGTCGGCCGCCGGCGGTGCGGACGCCTCGGACCCACTCGGTGTCGCGGCGTTGTTGAACTTCTCGAAGTAGAAGTTCGCCGGCGTGATGCCCTCCGACTTCAGGTGGTCGCGCACCGCCTCGACCATGGGAGGCGGACCGCACAGGTACACGTCCACGTCGCCGTCGTTCAGGTGTGCGGGCTCGAACAGGCCGGTGACGTATCCCTTGTTCGGTGCACTGCTCGCCGGGTCGGACACGCAGTAGTCGAACGTGAACTGGGGCAGCGACTTCGTGTACTCCTCGAGCTTGTCCAGTTCCACCAGGTCCGCGTCGGACGAGACTCCGTAGACCAGGTGCACGGGGTGGTCGGCGGCGTCGGTGCGCATCTTGTCGAGGATCGACAACAGCGGGGCCAGCCCGGTGCCGCCGGCCAGCAGCAGGGCGCGACGCTTCTGCTCACGCAGGAAGAAGCTTCCCATCGGGCCGGTGAACTCGAGCGTGTCGCCGACCTGTGCGCGGCTACGCAGGTACTCCGACATCAGGCCGCCGTCGGTGATCTTGACCAGGAACGACAGTTCCTTCGACGTGGGTCCGGTGCTGAACGAGTACGAGCGCGTCGCTTCGGTCCCGGGAACGGTGATGTTCACGTACTGGCCGGGGAGGAAAACCAGGTCGTCCCGGTTCGCGATCTCGATCGTGAACCCGATAGTGGTGTCGGAGAACTTACGGATCTCCGTGACCGTCGACGAGAACGTGCCTGCGGCGGTCTTCGCGACGTCGGACGTCGTCGGGATCTGCAGCACCAGATCACTTTCCGGCATCATCTGGCACGGAAGGCAGTAGCCCTGTTCCGCCTCTTCGTCGGTGAGCGCTTCCTCGATGTAGTCGCCGCCGTCGTACGTGCCGGATTCGCAGAGCGACTTGCAGGTGCCGCACGCCCCGTCTCGACAGTCGAGGGGAATGTTGATGCGCGCGCGGTAGGACGCGTCGGCGACCGTCTCGTCGCCGTCACACTTGATGAAGCGGGTGATCCCGTCCTCGAAACTCAGTGCAACTTGGAAAGTCATGGAAAACAGCTCGATTCGCGAAGAATGGGGAAGAAATCAGATGTGGTAGATGTCGACCACGTGGTGGATGTAGTCGTTCTTGAGCACGACCTTCTTCTTCAGGATCAGAGGCTGCTCACCAGAGAAGTCGATGGTGTAGAACGAATTCCCGAAGTACGTGTCGACCGTGTTGTACCGGAAGTAGAGCGTGAACCAGTTGAACCGGACGTCCACGACGTCGCCGCGACGGTCGGTGACCTCGACGTTCGAGATGTTGTGACCGGTGCGGGGTTCCGGAAGGCTCGTCGCGCTCGACCGGTCGGTCTTGATGCGGAACACCCGGTCCTCGATGCCACCACGGTTGGCGTAGTAGATCAGGGAGATCTCGGTCATCGGGTCGGTGGTCAGTTCACCGTCGTCGGCCCACGCCGGCATCCAGAACTCGGAGTCGGGGTGATAGCACTCGATCCACTTCTCGAACTCGCGGTCGTCGAGGTAGCGGGCCTCACGGTAGAGGAACTGCTCGATGGCGTGCTGGGTGACAGTGCTTTCGGCTACTGCAGTCATGTTCGTCGTCTCCCTCAGCGGTTGTTCGCGGCAACGTCGGCGTCGAGCGCCTTGGTGAGCGCTTGTACCCAGTAGCCGTGCTGGATCGGGTAAAGGCCCTCGTCCTCGGTCTTCACACCACTGGAGATGGGATTGATGCCGATCTTCTTCGCACCCTCGTCGGGGCCCTGGAGTTGGTGGGTGACACCGCGGCTGAGGTCGTTGAACGGTGCGGCTCCGGCCTGGTACGTCTTCTGGCAGGAGCGGAACTCCTCGAGATCGTCCGGGGTGGCCATGCCGGTGGCGTTGAAGAAGTCCTCGTACTGGCGGATGCGGGCGGCACGTGCCGTGCGGCTCTCACCCTTGGGGGCGATGCAGTAGATGGTGACCTCGGTCTTGTCGACGGAGATCGGACGGAAATGCCGGATCTGCGAACCGAACTGGTCCATCAGGTACACGTTCGGGTACAGGCACAGGTTGCGGGACACACCGATCATCCAGTCGGCGCGATCCTCCCCGTACTCGGCGACCAGTTCGTCGCGACGCTCGTTCAGCGGACGGTTGGCGGGGTCGGCCCACTTCGTCCACAGCAGCAGATGACCGTTGTCGAACGAGTAGTAGCCGCCCTGCTGCTTCGACCACTTGCCGGCGTCCATCGCCTTCGTGGCGTTGGTGGACTCGCCCGACTCCCGGCGCGACGTGGTCGCGGCGTAGTTCCAGTGGGTAGCGGACACGTGGTAGCCGTCGGCACCGTTCTCGGTCTGCAGCTTCCAGTTGCCGTCGTACGTGTAGGTGGACGCACCGCGCAGGACCTCGAGGCCGTCGGGCGACTGGTCGACGATCATGTCGATGATCTTCGTGGTGTCACCGAGGTGCTCCTCGAGCGGCGGGACGTCGGCGTTGAGGCTGCCGAACAGGAAACCGCGGTAGTTCTCGAACCGCGCGACCTTGGTGAGGTCGTGAGAGCCGTCCTTGTTGAACTGTTCCGGGTAGCCGGCCTCACGCGGGTCCTTGACCTTGAGGAGCTTGCCCGAATTGTTGAACGTCCAGCCGTGGAACGGGCAGGTGAACGTGGTCCGGTTGTCCGTCTTGCGCCTGCACAACATGGCGCCGCGGTGGCTGCACGCGTTCACCAGGGCGTTGAGTTCGCCCTCCTTGTTGCGGGAGATCACGATCGGCTGGCGGCCCATGTACGTGGTGAAGTAGTCGCCGACATTCGGGATCTGGCTTTCGTGGGCCAGATAGATCCAGTTGCCCTCGAAGATGTGCTTCATCTCGAGTTCGAACAGGTCCTCGTCGGTGAAAACGCTACGTCGCACCTGGTAGCGGCCGGTTTCCGCGTCCTCGATGAGCGCGTCGGCCAGCTTGGCGCGCACGTCGTCGGACGGCGCTGTGTACAGGGTTTCAGTCATGGGATCCTCCAAGATCTCCGGGGGGCTTGCGCCCTGCGAGGGCGCCCGGGTCCGGCAATGGATTCCACTCTTGCAGCCTGTGCGCTGCATCACACTAGGCATTTACCGAGTACTGACTAGGACGTGTTCGGCATGCGTACGCCGAGGCTCGGAGGGCCTCGGCGTACGCATCGGGGTGCCGTAATCACGCGGCGGGCGTGAACTTCTCCCGGAAGATGCGTCGCGGAGCCATGCGCCGGCGCTTGAACGCCTTGACGCCGGCGTCGACCATCGCCGGCGGCCCGCACAGGTACCCGGAGTAGCCGCGACAGGTGTCGAAGTCCTCCACGAACGCGTCGGTGACGTAGCCGGTCCGGCCGGACCACGTCGCATTGCTCAGACACGGAACGTATCGGAACCCCGGGTGCGCGCGTTCCCACTCCCGAAACAGGTCCGCTTCGTACAGGTCGGCTGCTTCCCGCACGCCGTGGTACAGGTGGATTGCGCGCCCCGGTGCGACGGTGAGTGCTTGGTGGACGATCGATTTCAGCGGGGCGAGGCCCGTTCCGCCGCCCAGCAGGATCATCGGACCCTCGTCCTCCGGATCGAGACGGAAGTCCCCGAGCGGCCCCACCATGTCGACGCGCTCGCCGACGGACAGCGTGCCGAAGACCCAACCGTCCGTCGCGACTCCGCCCAGCTGCCTGCGGATGTGGAACTCGAGTTGTTTCGACTCGCCCGGCGTGTTCGCCATCGAGTACTGGCGGCGGTGGTCGGTGCCGGGTATTCGCAGTTCGACGTACTGCCCCGCGGAGAATTCGAGCGGGCTGTCGAGCGTGACGAGAACCCGCCGCGTGTCACGGGCGACGTCCTCGATCGCGCTCACGGTGCCGACGACGTCTCGCAGTGCGTGGACGGTGCCTGCGGGCGCCGCGTCGAGGCGCTCCACCACGGTGTCACCGAGCGGAGTGGCCTGGCAGGCCAGGGCGAATCCCTGCTCACGCTCGGCCCGGGTCAGCGTGTTCTCGGGCGAGCGCCCGTGGTCGACCGACCCCGATACGACCCGCAGCTTGCACGTTCCGCACGTGCCCTGGTTGCAAGAGTTCGGCATCCACACGCTGCCTCGGAGGAAGGCGTCCAGAAGCGGCTGGTCGGGGCGGCATTCCACCCTGTCCGCGGCGACCGAGACGGTGAAGGTCACGGCTACACCTCCCACGTGGTCCGGAGGGCGGTCGGGCCGCGGAAACCCCAGCCCCAGAACTCCACGTCCGCGCCGGAGTCACGTTCGAGGTTCGGGATCGCCTCGAACAACTCCTCGAGGCCGATGCGGCAGACGTGGTTCGCGAAGTAGATACCCGCGCACGCGTGGTTGCCGGAACCGAACGCCAGGTGGGGGAGCGGGGGGCGCGTCATGTCGTAGTCGGAGGGGGCGTCGTAGACAGCGGTGTCGTGGTTGGCCGAACCGTAGGACAACAGGACCACGGATCCCTCGGGAAGGAACACGTCCCCGAGCGTGACGTCCTTGGTGCTGATGCGGGCCGTGGCCGACCAGATCGGCGAGGTCCAGCGCATTCCCTCGGAAATTGCCCGCGGAATCAGCGCGGGCTCGTCGATGACGGCCTCCAGTTGCTCGGGGCGGGTGAACAGGCCCACGAGTGTCGATGCCATTCCGTGCCCGGGTTCCTGCATCGCGCCCAACAGGTAGACGAAGAGCGTGGGGTAGATGTACTCGCGGTCGCGGACTTGTCCTTCGGGCATGCCGTCGTGCAGCCAGTGCGAGATGGCGCTGTCGTCCGGTTCGACGGTCCACTTGTCGATGAGCGGATCGACGACGGCCCGGATCTCTGCCTTGGCCTCGTCGCCCTGCACGAATCCCTCCGGGTTCGTGAACTCGCCGTCCGCGTCCACCCCGGCATTGGTGAAGGAGTTCGACAGCCGGTGGAACCAGTCACGCAACGTGTCCGAGCTGACGTCGTTCAACCCCAGCAGGTCACCGAGTGCGCGCACGCTGACGGGTTCGCAGTACTGCGAGACCAGATCGGCCTTGCCGTCGTTCTCGAACTGCTCCACGTAGCGCCGCGCGATGGGGCGGACGAGTCCGTCGACCCAACGGTCCACCTCCGACGGTTGCAGTGCGGGGTCGACCATCGAGCGGAGGTCGCGGTGGATCTCGCCGTTGACGCCGATCACCGCAGGGTGACCGAACGTGCGGCCGCCGGCCTTGGTGATGATCCCCTCGAAGTCGGGGCTGTTGGCGATGGTGCGGCACAGGTCGGCGGTGGTCGCGACGAACGAGCCGAGGACTGGGACGTAGGCCAGCGGCGCCTCGGCGCGCAGCCGCTCGTAGACGGGGTACGGGTTGCGCTCGAGTTCCGTCATCGTGATCTCGTCGATCCAAGAGAGGGTGGCGGTCATCTGAATCTCCTCATTCAAAGCAACTGCTCGGAAACAACTTTCGTTGTGTGAGCGGGGTGAGGAAGAAGGTAGGCCGTCGCAGGAGGGTGGTCTAGCCACTCTGCGCGGTCTCTGGACCATCTGCGCGACTACTTGTGATTGCGGTCTCAGTTATCCTCGACTGGGCGTGACGACACGGTTTCAATGAGGTCGGAACGATTCTTCAGTGAGGCAGGTGCATGACGATGGCATCGACGATCACCGAAACCCAGGACTGGGATGCGGCGTCGAGGGCGGTGGCCGGTGCGTACTTTCCCCACACGTTGACCGACTTGTCGCCGAACGGAGCGATGAAGCTGTCGATGCGGACCGTTGACCTCGGCCCCGTCACTCTCGGGAGGCTGGGCTGGGGTGCCGACGTGTCGATCGAGTGCGACTATCCGGATGCGTACGAGATCAACATTCCGCTGTCCGGTTCGCTGGAGTCCTGTTCGCAGGGCGACACGGTGCTGTCTCGGCCCGGTCAGGCCACGGTCTTCCGGGCGGACGAGCCGACCCTGATCACCCGGTGGAGCGGCGACTGCTCTGTGCTCGGCGTCAAATTCGACAGCGCCTACCTCGAGCAGGAGGCTGACCGGATCCTCGGCTCCGACCTGCGGCCCGGGCTGCACCTGCCCTCGCAGATCGATCTCACCGAGGCCCCGGGACACAGCTGGTTTCGTCTGGTGCGCTCATTGACCGCGCAACTGCGGGAGCCGGCCGACCTCCTGGCTAACCCGGTGGTCGGCCCACAGCTCGCCGGCGCGATCACCTCGGCGTTCGTCCTGGCCGTCACGCCCGACGAGGAGGTGCGCGGGGGCGCACCCCGACCGCGAATCGTCAAGCGAGTGCTCGACGGACTCAACGACGACCCAGCCCGCGCCTGGACGGCAGCCGACATGGCCGAATTGGCGGGTACCAGCGTCCGCCGGTTGCAGGAAGGGTTTCGCGAGTACGTCGGGCGCAGTCCGTCGGAATGCCTCCTCGACATCCGCCTGAGTCGCGCCGACGCCGACCTGAGGGCACTGGAACCCGGTGTCACGGTCTCCGAGGTCGCTGCCCGGTGGGGGTTCACCCATGCGGGCCGGTTCTCCGCCGCGTACCGCCGGCGGTACGGCAAATCCCCGTCAGAGCTGATGCGCTTCTGACGGGGATTGCGTGGGTGTGCGGTTACTTGTTGCCGAAGTACGAGACGTCGTCGTTGCCGATGAGGTCGGGGACCGTCCAGCCGTCGAGGTCGTATTCGGACAGGCACTGCTCGGCGAAGCCCTTCATGGAGGCGACGTCGCCACGGTTCTCGGCGGCGAACAGCAGTTCCGCCTTGACGTTTTCGTGGTTGCCGGAGTAGTTGCGCTCGTAGAGTTCGTGCCGGCCGCCGAACTCACTGCCGATCGAATCCCACAGTGCCTTCATGATCTTGACGCGTTCGACGGCGGTCATGCCGTCGGAGCCGCGGACGTACTTGTCGAGGTACGGGCGGACGTCGGGGCTCTTGAAGTCGCGGGCGCTCGAGGGCAGGTAGATCAGACCGGACGCGACGTCCTGTTCGATGATCTCTTTGATCCGCGGGTAGCCCTGGATCATGAACATGCGGTACGTGAGGCCGTACTCGAGCTTCGGGATGACGGTGTCGCCGATCCACGGCTCGGGGTTGCGTGCCATCGATTCGGTGAGTGACCAGAACAGGTTTCGCCAGCCGATGACCTCACCGACGCGGGTCTGCACGCCACGGAAACCGCCTGCGCCGGTGGCGTCGAGTGCCTTCATCAGCATGCCGGCGATGAAGTCGAGTTTCACGGCGAGACGGGTGCAGCCCTGGAAGGTGAAGCGGGGCAGGAATCCGGATTGCGGGAAGAAGCCGTTGATCTTGTCGACGTCGCCGTACATGAAGACGTTCTCCCACGGCACGAGCACCTTGTCGAAGATGAAGATGGTGTCGTTCTCGTCCATGCGGCTCGACAGCGGGTAGTCGAACGGGGTGCCCATCACGGCCGCGTTCTGGGTGAACGAGGACCGGCAGATCAGCTTCACGCCCGGTGCGTCCATCGGGACGGTGCAGATGAGGGCGAATTCCTTCTTCTTGATCGGCAGGCCGTAGTGCGCGATGAAGTTGTAGTTGGTGATGGCCGAGCCGGTGGCCACGACCTTGGCGCCGGAAACGATGAGGCCGGCGTCGGTCTCCTTCTCCACCTTCATGAACACGTCGCCGACCTCGTCGGGCGGGAGCTGGCGGTCGACAGGCGGGTTGATGATCGCGTGGTTCCAGTAGAGAACCTTTTCCTGCGATTCCTTGTACCAGCGCTCGGCGTTGTCCTGGAACGGGGAGTACAGCTCCTTGTTGGCATGCAGGGTGCCGAGGAAGGACGCCTTGTAGTCGGGGGACCGGCCCATCCAGCCGTACGTCATGCGCGCCCAGGTGGCGATGGCGTCGCGTTCCTTCAGCAGGTCGTCCGAGGAGGTGGGTGCCTTGAAGAACGGCATCGTGACGCCGCCGTTGCCGGTGTCGGTGGGGGTGGTGACCTTGTCGACGTGTTCGCCGGTGTGCATCGAGTCGTAGAGGCGTGCGGTCATCCGGATGGGGTTGCGGAACGCCGGATGCGTGGTGACGTCCTCGACGCGCTCGCCGTGCAACCAGATCTCGCGGTCGTCGCGCAACGACTCGATGTACTCGTCACCGGTCATCGGCCGCGACGCGAAGTTCGCGGTGCGGTTGGCTTCGCAGTCTGCGGCCGGGTTGACCTTCGTCGGGTCGAGCGCGGTCTCGGGAGCGCTTTCGGTGGTGGTCATGGAATGTCCTTTCGGATTCGGCGGTCAGTTGACGGGCTGAAGATGGAACGGGGTGAAGGAGGTGGTGGAGTCGAACCAGCCGTTGTTCGGATCGTCCATCGATCCGTTCCACGCGGCCGACGCGGACGGTGAGCCGAGGTCGTGGAAAGTGCTCCGGTAGAACAGCAGCGGGTCCTTGCCGCTGGATTCGGCCGCGACGATCTCACCGATGAAGATGATGTGATCGCCGCCGTCGTACTCGGCCCACGGCCGGCACGACAACGTGGCGGCGGCACCGCAGATGATGGGGGCGGTCGGCCCGTCGGCCCATACGGGTTCGGGGTTCTGCGGGCGCCCGGCGAAATGCATCGCGGTGTCCACCTGGTCGGCGGCGAGAATGTTGACGGCGAACGGTGCCTTGCTCAAGTAGTTGCAGGCCTTGGACTTTCGGGTCAGGGTGATCTGGCACAGTCTCGGCTCGATCGAGACGGCGGTGAAGGCGGTGACCGTCGCTCCGTGCGGCAGGCCCTCGGAGTTGGCGCACGTGATGACCGTGACTCCGCTGGCAAACTGCCCGAAAATGTTCCGGAGTTCGCGTTGCTCCATGGTCGGAGCCTCCCTTCCTGTCCGGGGCGCTGATGAGGTACGGACGAAAGTACGACCGTGGGCACGGTGCGTCGATCCGCTGAGCGCGGAGGTAATCCGCTTTGCGCGGTGACTTGGATCACGCCGGAAATTGCAATCGAAGGTGTCCGTAGTCACACTGGTGCCATGCAGCCCGCGTCCAAGCTGATTCGCCCCGAAGATTGGGACGAAGCGTCGCACGTGGTGTCGGACGTGTACTTCCCGCACCGGCTGACCCCGCTGAACAGCTCGAACGCGGGCAACACAATCGCGGAGGCGGTCGAACTCGGGCCCGTGAAGATCACTCATATCGGCTGGGGCGCCGACGTGTCGATTCAGTCCGACCACCCCGGCGCGTATGCGATCAACGTGCCGCTGTCGGGGCATCTGGAATCGGTGACCGGCAAGCACGAGGTGTCGTCCGTGCCCGGGGCGGGAACGATCTGCCCGCCCGACACGACGACGCTCATCACCGACTGGAGCAAGGACTGCTCCATCATCGGCGTGCGCGTCGACCGCGACCACCTGCACCGCGAGATGGCGCGGATCCTGGCGCGGCCGGGACTGCGTCTGCCCCCACAACTGGACCTGACCAGTGAGAACGGTGCCAGCTGGCTGGCGCTGGTGCGGTCGCTGCTCGACCAGATGCTGCGGTCGGACGGCATCTACACGAACCCCCTCGTCGCCGAGCAACTGTCGGGGGCGGTCACCACGGCGCTGGTCCTGGCAGCGATCCCGGATGACGAGACGGCCGGTGCCGGTACCCGGCCCCGCATCGTCAAGCGTGTCATCGACGAGATCCACGCCGACCCTGCGCGGGCGTGGACGGCGGCCGAGATGGCCGGGATCGCGGGCGTCGGGATCCGTCGCCTGCAGGAGGGATTCCAGGAGTACGTCGGGGTGAGCCCCCGCGACTACCTGCTGGACGTCCGGCTCGAACGTGTCCACGACGACCTGCTGCGCGCGGACGGTTCGTCGACGGTCGCCGAGGTCGCGATGCGCTGGGGTTTCACCCACACGGGCCGGTTCGCAGCGGCGTACCGCCGGAAGTACGGCGTGGCGCCCTCGGAAGCGCTCCGGGGCTGACGGCCGGCGTCAGCTCACATAGGAGAAGATCGTCGCCATACCGGCGGCAAGGTGATAGTCGTTGTGGCAGTGCGTAATCCACTGGCCAGGGTTGGTCGTGTCGATGTCGGCGGCGACGGTCTGCCCGGGGAGCACGATCACGGTGTCCTTCCGCGGTCCCGAACCGTCCGACCGGGCGACGGCGAACGTGTGCCCGTGCAGGTGCATGGGGTGGAACATCATCGTGGGGTTCGTATAGACCAGCCGCACTCGCTGGTCCCGGTGGACGGTCAGCGGGGTGTGGTCGGGGTAGGCCTTGCCGTTCACCGTCCACACGTACTGCATCATGTGGCCGCCGAGCGACGCCTCCAGGGTGACACCCGCGTCGACGACGGGTAACCGGACGGCGTCGGCGGCCCGCAGGCCGACCATGGTGAGTGGGGGAGGGCCCAGCTCACGGGGCGCCACGGCGGGGTCGGGGGCCGTACCGCCGCCGGTGCGCACCACCGCGAATGCCTGCGCGCCCTTCCCCTCGGCGACCGCGACCAGCGGGAACACCCCGTCCTGAAGGGTGACGACGGCGTCGTACCGCTCGCCCATGCCGATCAGCACCGAGTCGGTGTCGACCGGTTCGACGGGGAAACCGTCCGTGTCCGTCACGGTCAGCCGGTGGCCACCCAGCGCGACCCGGAACGCGGTGTCGTCGCCCGCGTTGATCAGCCGGATGCGGGCTCGCTGCCCCGGCCGTGCGGTGAAGACGGTCGGATCGCCGGGTGGTTTCCCGTTCAGCAGGTACACCGGGTACCGGACGTCGCCGGAGTCACCGCCGAGCACGCGCGACGTCATCTCGGGCATGGACGTCATCCGCCCGCCGTGGAGTTCGTCGAAGACCTGCGAGGGCGTGCGGTCGGTCAACCAGTCGGAGAGCACGACGACGAACTCGGCGTCGTAGTTCGCGGGAGCCCCGGGATCGTCGATGATCAGAGCCCCGTACAGCCCTCGGCCGCGCTGGAGATCGCCGTGCGTGTGGTACCAGTACGTGCCCGGGTCGGGCGGGATGAAGTCGTAGACGAACTCTGTGTCCGCCGGTATCGGAGCCTGCGTGACATCTGGGACCCCGTCCATGTCGTTGCGGATGGCCAGCCCGTGCCAGTGCACGGTGGTGGAATCCGGCAGCTGGTTGCGAAACCGCACCTGGACCCTGTCCCCGACGTTCGCCCGCAGGATCGGGCCCGGCAGCTGCGCGTTGTACAGCCACGCAGCAGTGCGTTTACCTGCGATGTCGACGTCGGACTGCGTCGCGGAGAGCTCGTAGGCGACCGGCCTCCCACCGGGAAATCGCCGGGACTCGGCCTCGGCGAACGCGCGCACCTCAGGAGAGCCGGGTCCGATCGGGGCCTCGGTGTCGTCGGTGCGGGCGCAGGCCCCGGTGAGCCCGAGGAGTGCAGCTCCGGCTCCCCACTGCAGCACGCGCCGCCGGGACAACTGCACGTCGAGTGGACGGTTCCCAGGCATCCCGCTCCTTCCGCGGGTAGACCGTTTCCCGTGACGCTACTCGGGCGGATTACGCCAGGGCGCCGATTCGAGCCCGGTCGCGGAGGGCGATGAGTTCGCGGGCGTGCGCCTCCAGCTTGCGGTCCTCGTCGGACTGCGGCACCCACTGCCGCACTGCCGTTGCGGCGCCGTCCTCGTCGACGGCGGCGACGACGGTGAGGCAGTGGGTGGTGAGGTTCATTTCCCGGGTGCGCGGGTCGCCGGATCGCACGTGCACCGAGATGTGCATGGTCTGCGCGCCGGTGTGCAGCAGGCGGGCGTCGACCTCGACGACGTGACCGATCTGGATCGGGCGGTAGAAGCGCACCCCGCCGGCGTACACGGACACGCACGGCGTGCCGTTCCACGACGTGCCGCACAGGTAGGCGGCCTCGTCGATCCAGCGCATTACGGTTCCACCGTGCGTCTTGCCGCCCCAGTTGACGTCGGTGGGCGCGGCGAGGAAGCGGGTGAGCGATTCCGGTGCGGTGCCCGCGTCGGTGTAGTTCTGCTTGCTCATCGCCTCTTCGATGTCGGCCCGCAGGCCGATGCGCATGAGCGCCTCCTCCGACTCGGCGCGGTCGGTGGCGGTGACGGGCTGCCACGGCGGCACGCTCGTCGGCTTACCGGAGTCGTCGACGGCGACGAAGATGATCAGGCAGTTGCTGGCCTCGGTGAACTGTCCGGTGCGCGGGTCGGCCGACGACACGGTGCACTGGATGTGCATGCTCGAGCGCCCGGTGTGGACGAGCCGGGCTTCGACCTCGACGAGGTGACCCGACTCGATGGACCGGGTGAACTTGATGTTTCCCACGTAGGCGGTGACGCAATAGCTCCCGCTCCAGCCGACCGCGCAGGCGTAGGCGGCCTTGTCGATCCATTCGAGGATCCGGCCGCCCTGGACGGCTCCTCCGAGCGTCGCCACTTCGGTGGGTGCGGCCAGGAAGCGGAGGGTGATGCTGCGGGGAGGCGTGGTCATCGATGTGATCCTCGGGGATTCGACGTGGCCGGCACGAGGGCGCGAACCGGGGACGGCGAAACGTCGTTGTCCGCCGGTGGCGGTGAAATTATCCCACAGATGCACCGGACCGACCGGTCCGCGATGTGAACGGACCGGAGGTTGACGAACGCGTGTGACCACGCGCACACTCAACAACGACCGCATAGCGTTCTCAACGTACGCACAGCGTACGAGAGTGATGGGATCAGGTGATGACCTCGACGTCGACGACGACCGCACCTCACGTGGACCAGGCTTGCCTCGACCACGTCGACCGCGAGTTCTACCTCCCCGCGCAGCGAGTGCTGCCGTGGAAGGCGAACCTTGCGGCACTCCCCGGCGAACCGGGGCCTCCGCTCCGCATCGCGGGGGTCGTGCGCTCACGCGACGGCGCCCCTTTGTCGGGGGCGGAACTCGAGATCTGGCACGCGGACGCCGACGGCTGCTACTCCGGGTACTCCGTCGAGATTCTGCGCAACAACCTGCGCGGCATCGTCGTCACATGCGCCGGTGGCCGCTTCGACATCTCGACCGTGCAGCCGGCGCCGTGCGAATTCTCGAGCGCCCGAGGCGAAGCCGATGTCGGGCACGTCAACGTCGTCGTGCATGCGCGGGGCTTCCGACCGCTCGAGACGCGCCTGGTGCCGACACCGGGCGCATCGCGAGAAGTGGACGCGTCCGCCGTCGAGTCGCTCGTCGGCCTGGTCGGCGGAGAGGTCTCCTGCGACTTCGTGCTCGACCCGATCTGACCGAGTGATGCCGTCAGCCGGCGAAGCCCATGTCCGTGCTCAGGGCGGCCGCGGCGGCGAGGACGCACGGAACGGCCTGTTCCCGGAACTGTGCCGGAGTATTCCGCGCGGACGACGTGGAGCAGGCGACCACGCCGACCACTGTGCCGCCGGCGTCGCGGACGGGGGCGGCCAGCGAGATCAGGCCCTTCTCCAGCTCCTCGGACGTCAGGGCGAACCCCTGCTCGCGGACCTTGGTGAGTTCCTTGTCGAGTTCGGCTGCAGTGCTGATGGTTTCGGGCCCGAGTTTCTCGAACGTGGACTCGGCGACCACCTGCTCGACCATGTCGGCGGGGGCCCAGGCCAGGAGCGCGCGACCCATGGACGTGGCGTACGCGGGGACGCGGGTGCCGACGGAGACGTTGATGCTCATGATCCGCCGGACGGGAACGCGCGCCGCGTAGACCACGTCGGCGCCGTCGAGCACGCCGAGCGACGCGGACTCCTGGGTCTTCTCGGCCACCTCCAGCAGTCGGGGCATCGCGGCCTCGATCAGTGCGTGCGACTCCGAGTAGTGCTGTCCGATGCTCAGCACGCGGGGGGTGAGCGACCATCGGCCACCCGAGCCGGCGACGTACCCCAGCTTCTGCAGGGTGAGCAGGATCCGGCGGACGGCGGGGCGCGACAGTCCCGCTTCTGTGGCGAGTTCGGCGAGCGTCGGGTTCGGACGCTGCGCGTCGAACGCGAGGAGCACTGCGAACCCGCGCTCGATGCTCTGGATGTAATCGCGATCGCTCTCGGTCATTGCGGCCTCCACCAGCGATTCGGGTGCGTATTCGGACTTGGGGTTGACATTTCAATGTGACTGCGCGCACAGTAGTGGTGTACGCACAGCGTGATGCTAGTACGCACAGCGTACAGAAGGCAAGACCCTCGGCGCGTGAACACCCACCGCGTCGCCCAAAACTCGATATCAGCCCAATCCGCTCCCCTCCCAGCCCAAGGAGAAACAGATGACCACCACCGAGAGCCCCACCGCCGCCGGATCCGGCTCCGCCGCCACCGACAAGTTCAAGGCCGAACGCGTCACAGCCGACACCTCGCCGGAGCGGCTCGCGGCCATCGCCAAGGACGCACTCGGCGCACTCAACGACGTGATCCTGAAGCACGGCGTCACCTACCCCGAGTACCGCGTGTTCAAGCAGTGGCTCATCGACGTGGGCGAGGGCGGCGAATGGCCGCTGTTCCTCGATGTGTTCATCGAGCACTCGGTCGAAGAAGTCCTCGCTCGCAGCCGCAAGGGCACCAAGGGCAGCATCGAGGGCCCGTACTACATCGAGAACTCGCCCGAGCTGCCGTCGAAGTGCACCCTGCCGATGCGGGAAGAGGACGAGAAGATCACCCCGCTCGTCTTCTCCGGCCAGGTCACCGATCTCGACGGCAACGGCCTCGCCGGCGCGAAGGTCGAACTGTGGCACGCCGACAACGACGGCTACTACTCGCAGTTCGCCCCGCACCTGCCCGAGTGGAACCTGCGCGGCACCATCATCGCCGACGAGGAGGGCCGCTACGAGATCACCACGATCCAGCCGGCGCCCTACCAGATCCCGACCGACGGCCCGACCGGTCAGTTCATCGAGGCGCAGAACGGTCACCCGTGGCGTCCCGCGCACCTGCACCTCATCGTGTCGGCGCCGGGCAAGGAGTCGGTGACCACGCAGCTGTACTTCAAGGGTGGCGAGTGGATCGACAGCGACGTCGCGTCGGCTACCAAGCCGGAACTCATCCTCGATCCGAAGACCGGTGACGACGGCAAGAACTACGTCACCTACAACTTTGTGCTCGACCCCGCGTGACCCGTTCCGCCCGTAGAGAAAGTGATCCGATGACCGACCTGTCGATCGTTTCCGTCGAAACGACGATCCTCGATGTGCCGTTGGTGCGTCCCCACAAGTTCGCCACCACGTCGATGACGGCGCAGCCGCTGCTGCTCGTCGCCGTCACGACCGCGGGCGGCGTGACCGGTTACGGCGAGGGCGTCGTCCCCGGCGGCCCGTGGTGGGGCGGCGAATCGGTGGAGACGATGCAGGCGATCGTCGAGCGGTACATCGTCCCGGTCCTGCTGGGGCGTGGTGTCGACGAGATCACCGGCATCATGCCGGACATCGAACGAGTTGTCGCCAATGCACGTTTCGCGAAGGCCGCCGTCGACGTCGCGTTGCACGACGCCTGGGCCCGCAGCCTGGGTGTGCCCGTGCACACGCTGCTCGGCGGCGCCTTCCGAAAGAGTGTCGACGTCACGTGGGCCCTCGGCGCCGCACCCGCCGAGGAGATCATCGAAGAGGCCCTCGGTCTCGTCGAGTCGAAGCGGCACTTCAGTTTCAAACTGAAGATGGGTGCGCTCGATCCCGCCGTCGACACTGCCCGGGTGGTCCAGATCGCGCAGGCTCTGCAGGGCAAGGCCGGTGTCCGCATCGACGTCAACGCCCGCTGGGACAGGCTCACCGCGCTGAAGTACGTGCCCCGCCTCGTCGAAGGCGGCGTCGAACTGATCGAGCAGCCCACACCCGGTGAGCAACTCGAGGTCCTCGCCGAGCTCAACCGCCTCGTCCCCGTCCCGGTGATGGCGGACGAGAGCGTGCAGACTCCGCACGACGCCCTCGAGGTCGCACGCCGCGGCGCCGCGGACGTCATCGCCCTCAAGACCACCAAATGCGGCGGCCTGCAGAAGAGCCGCGAGGTGGTCGCAATCGCCAAGGCAGCCGGAATCGCCTGCCACGGAGCGACATCCATCGAAGGCCCGATCGGGACCGCGGCGTCCATCCACTTCGCGTGCGCGGAACCCGGCATCGACTTCGGCACCGAACTGTTCGGACCGCTGCTGTTCAGCGAGGAGTTGCTGCAGGAACCGATCCGCTACGCCGACGGCCAGGTGTTCCTGCCCGAGGGGCCCGGACTCGGAGTCGAGCTCAACATGGACGCAGTCAAGACCTGGACCAGGAACTAAGGAGCACACCACCCGATGGCACTCTTTCACGTCCGCATGGACGTCGCCATTCCCCGTGACCTCGACCCGACGGTCCGGGACGAGACCATCGCCAAGGAGAAGGCGTACTCGCAGGAGCTCCAACGCTCCGGCAAGTGGCCCCAGATCTGGCGGATCGTCGGGCAGTACAGCAACATCAGCATCTTCGACGTCGAGTCGGCCGACGAACTGCACGAGATCCTGTGGAACCTTCCACTGTTCCCGTACATGAACATCGAGATCATGCCGCTCACCAAGCATGGTTCCGACGTCAAATAGGCCCGCGCCTATTTCTGTTGCGCCAGCAACCGGTCCACCGCGCGCACGCTGAGGACGTGGTCGAGTGCCATGGTGGCGCTGCCGACGACGCCCGACAGTTCCCCGTGCGTCCAGGGGAGGATCTGAAGCTGTTGGGTGGCAACGGCGATGGCGTTGCCGTAGAGGGTTTCGCGTAGCCCCGCGACGAACGTGTCGTAGGCCTGCGCCATGTCGCCGCCGACGATCACGACCTCCGGGTTGAGGAGGTTGATCGCGCCCGACAGGACCTCGCCGATCTGCCGCCCGCTCTCACGGATCATCCGCCGCGCCTCGGCGTCCCCGGCCAGGGCGAGCGTGATCACGTCGCGGATGTGGGTGACTTCGCGTCCCTGCTCCTGCAGATTGCGGACCAGTGCCCACCCGCCGGCCACGGCCTCGATACAACCCACATCACCGCAGCGGCACACCACACCTTGTGCCGCTGCGGTTTTCGTGTGCCCGATTTCGCCCGCCGCGCCGAGGGCGCCCCGCTGGAGCACGCCACCGGACACCAGTCCGGCACCCAGTCCGGTCGACGCCTTGATGAGCAGCATGTCGGCGAAGTCGCGGCGTTCTCCGCGCCGCTCCGCCAGCACCATGACGTTGGCGTCGTTGTCGACGAAGACGGGCGCGTCGGTGACGTCGGCGAGGAACGGCTGGAGAGGGACGCCGTCCCAGCCCGACATCATGGGGGAGTTCAGGCTGCACCCGCGTTCGGTGTCGACGGTCCCGGGGAGGCTGATCCCGATCCCGACCGTCCGTCCCGCGGTCTCGCCCAGACTCTCGCGCAGCGCGATGAGGCGTTGTGCGATGACGGGCATCAGCTCGGCCGGGCTGGTGCCGATCTCCTGCTCCACGTCCTCGGCGACGATGACGTCGCCGGCGAGGTCGCAGATGGCCAGCTGGGTGCGGCTCCGGCCGATGGCCGCCGACAGCACGACACCGGCCTGAACGTGAAACGAGAGCTTCACCGGCGGTCGACCGCCGGTGGAGACGCCCTCCTCGCGTTCGACGACGAGCCCCGACGCCTGCAGCGAAGACACCCGGGCCGCGACAGCGGTGCGGGAGAGGCCGGTGAGGGTGCCGATCTCGGTGCGAGTCGTTGCTTGCCCTGCGCGAATGAGGGCGAAGACGTCGCCACCCGTCGCCGGGGAGGTCGTCGAGCGAGGCGTCCGCATGCAGGCCATTCAACCAACCGGACAGGCGTCTGACAACGTAAGGCCGTGATCTTTGTTCGTAGAAATACCTAAGTTTGTATTGATCGAAAGCCAAAGGTCGCCTACTGTCGTCTGTGACGGCCCACACATCCGGCTTTCAGAGGGAGATGACATGTCACCAGCGACCACCGTGGAACCGTGCGATTTCGTCGTGTTCGGCGGAACCGGCGACCTGGCGGTTCGTAAGCTGCTTCCCGCGCTCTACCTGCGCGATCGGGACGGCCAGCTGCCCGCCGAAACCCGCGTGATCGGTGCCTCGCGAGCCGGTCTCGACACCGACGGCTACCGCGACAAGGTGCGGGGAGAACTCGCGCGGTTCGTCTCCAGCGATCAGCTGGATTCGGACACCTGTGAGCGATTTCTCAATCGCCTCGAGTACGTCTCCGTCGACGCCGCGGATCCGGCGAACTGGGCGGGCCTGACGGAGTGCCTCGCGGCGCGGGAAGGGGCGATCCGGGTCTTCTACCTGGCCTGCGCTCCCGGTCTGTTCGGGCCGATCTGTGAGAACCTCGCCCTGAACGGTCTCGCCGACGCGCAGTCCCGCGTCGTGCTGGAGAAGCCGATCGGACACGACCTCGCCTCGGCCCGCGCCGTCAACGACGCGGTCGGCGCCGTGTTCGAGGAATCGCAGATCTTCCGCATCGACCACTACCTCGGCAAGGAAAGCGTCCAGAACCTTCTGGTCACGCGATTCGCCAACACGTTCCTCGAGCCGCTGTGGAACTCCTCGTCCATCGACCACGTGCAGATCAACGTCGCCGAGTCGCTCGGAGTCGGCAGTCGCGGCGGTTACTACGAGTCGGCGGGTGCCCTGCGCGACATGCTGCAGAACCACCTCCTGCAGATGCTCTGCCTCGTTGCGATGGAACCGCCCACCTACGTCGACCGCGAGACCGTGCGAGACGAGAAGCTCAAGGTCCTCCAGGCCCTCAAGCCGATGAGCCCACAGGACGTCGAACGCTGCACGGTCGCAGGCCAGTACGGCCCCGGACTGGCCGACGGGATCGCCGTCCCCGGCTACCAGGAGGACGTCGAGAACCCGGAGAGCGCCACCGAGACGTTCATCGCCGTCAAGGCCGAGATCCAGAACTGGCGTTGGGCCGGCGTGCCGTTCTACCTGCGCACCGGCAAGCGCATGGACCGACGCTGCTCGGAGATCGTGGTGCAGTTCAAGCCCGTCCCGCACCCCATGTTCCCCGGCAGCGAGGGCCACAGCGAACCCAACCGACTAGTCATCCAGTTGCAGCCCCACGAAGGCATGCGGCTGCACATGACGGCGAAGGAACCCGGACCCGGCGGTATCCGGCTCAAGCCGGTGTCGTTGGACCTCAACTACATCGAAACGTTCAAGCGACCGTCGCCCGACGCCTACGAGCGGCTGCTGATGGACGTGGTCCGGGGCAACCCGACCCTGTTCATGCGCCGTGACGAGGTCGAGGCCGCCTGGGAGTGGGTCGAGCAGATCCTCGTCGGCTGGAAGAAGTCCGACCGCGCCCCGCGCCGCTACCCGGCCGGCACCAACGGGCCCACCGACGCGACCACCCTGATCGAGCGCGACGGCCGCGCCTGGCACGAAGGAGTCACCGCATGACCGACGCACCCACACCGACGGCCGACGTGCACCCCGTCCTCGCGGCCGTCACCGAACGCATCATCGAGCGCAGCAAACCCGAGCGCACGATCTACCTCGACCGTATCCGGGCGGCGGGGGACCGCGGCCCGGCGCGCGGCAAGTTGGCCTGCGCGAACCTCGCGCACGGCTTCGCCGCGTCCGGCCCGGCCGACAAGAAGGCGCTGCGCAGCTTCGTCAAGCCCAACATCGCGATCGTCTCGTCGTACAACGACATGCTGTCGGCGCACCAGCCGTTCGAGCACTTCCCGCGGCAGCTGAAGGCCGCGGTCATGGAGGCCGGTGGCATCGCCCAGTTCGCCGGTGGTGTCCCCGCGATGTGCGACGGCATCACCCAGGGCCGCGACGGCATGCAGCTGTCGCTGTTCAGCCGCGACGTCATCGCGATGGCGACGGCGATCGGACTGTCCCACGACATGTTCGACGGCGCCCTCATGCTCGGTGTGTGCGACAAGATCGTGCCGGGGATGCTCATCGGCGCCCTGGGGTTCGGTCACCTGCCGACGATCTTCGTCCCGGCCGGGCCGATGACGTCCGGTCTGCCCAACAACGAGAAGTCGCGCGTGCGGCAGTTGTACGCGGAGGGCAAGGCCGAGCGCGAGGAACTGCTCGACGCGGAGGCAGCGAGCTACCACGGCGCAGGCACGTGCACGTTCTTCGGCACTGCCAACTCCAACCAGCTCCTCATGGAGGTCATGGGCCTGCACCTGCCCGGATCGAGCTTCGTGAACCCCGGCACCCCGCTGCGTGAGGCCCTCACGTCGGAGGCGGGTAGGCGCGTCACCGGTCTCACCGCACTCGGCGACGACTACACGCCGGTCGGTGAGGTCGTGGACGAGAAGGCCGTGGTCAACGGTTGCGTGGCGTTGCTCGCCACCGGCGGTTCGACCAACCACACGATGCACCTCGTGGCGATCGCCCGCGCCGCCGGAATCATCCTCACGTGGGACGACCTGTCGGAACTATCCGCGGTGGTGCCGCTGCTCGCCCGGATCTACCCCAACGGCTCGGCCGACGTGAACCACTTCCACGCGGCCGGCGGACTCGGCTACGTCGTGTCGTCGATGCTGGACGCGGGACTGCTGCACGAGGACGTGAAGACCGTCGTCGGCCCCGGGCTGCGCCGGTACACCGAGGAACCGAAGCTGTCGGGTGAGGGCGTCGAATGGCAGCCGGGCACGCGAATCAGCCTCGACACCAGCGTGTTGCGCGGACCGGAAGATCCGTTCGACGTCAACGGCGGGCTCAAGATGCTCACCGGAAACCTGGGTTCGTGCGTGATGAAGACGTCGGCCGTCCACCCGGACCACCGCGTTGTGACCGCTCCGGCCAGGGTCTTCGACGATCAGCTCGACTTCCTCGCCGCGTTCGAGGCGGGCACGTTGACCGGCGATTTCGTGGCCGTACTCCGGTACCAGGGCCCGCGCGCCAACGGGATGCCCGAATTGCACAAGCTCACACCGGTACTCGGCGTTCTGCAGGACCAGGGCCGGAAGGTCGCGCTGGTCACCGACGGCCGGATGTCCGGCGCCTCCGGGAAGGTTCCCGCGGCCATCCACCTCACCCCCGAGGCGGCCGCGGACGGACCGCTCGCGCGTGTGCGTGACGGCGACGTCCTGACCGTCGACGCTGTGACCGGCTCCGTGAACGTGCATCTCGACGTCGAGGAACTGGCCGCCCGCCCGGCGACCGGTCGTGCGCTCGGTGCCGACGAATGGGTCGGCACGGGGCGCGAACTCTTCGCCGGCCTGCGTGCCGCTGTCGGACCGGCCACCCAGGGCGCCAGCGTTTTCCACCCCCAACCCGTCTAAGGAGTATCTCAGTGACGAACAGCCCCTCCCTCTTCGACCGCGTCCCGGTCATCCCTGTCGTCGTCGTGGACGACCTCGGCGACGCAGTGCCGGTGGCCCGCGCCCTGGTGGCCGGCGGCATCCCGATGATCGAACTGACCCTGCGCACGCCGTGTGCTCTCGACGCCATCAAGGCGATCGCGAACGAGGTGCCGGAGATCTGCGTCGGCGCGGGCACGATCGTGGAACCGGTGCAGGCCGCGCAGGCGGCCGAAGCGGGAGCGCAGTTCCTGGTCTCGCCGGGTAGCACCGAAACTCTGCTGAAGGCGATGACGGACACCGGACTGCCACACCTCCCGGGCGCGGCGACGGTCTCCGAGGTGCTCTTCCTGCTCGAGCGCGGCTATCGCGAACTCAAGTTCTTCCCCGCCGAGGCGTCGGGTGGCGCGAAGTTCCTCGGCTCGATCCACTCACCCGTTCCGGCGGCACGGTTCTGCCCCACCGGCGGTATCTCGACGTCGAATGTCGGGGACTACCTGTCGCTGCCCAACGTAGGCTGCGTCGGTGGATCCTGGCTCACACCCGCCGGCGCTGTGAAGCAGAAGGACTGGGACCGGATCAGCGGCCTCGCGCGTGAGGCGGCTGCACTCGCCCGGTAGAGCGAGAAGCGGCGCGGTACGGTGATGTCGTGCGCGACAGTGACAACGGTGACTCCCCGAGGCCGGGTTCTCAGTCCTCGCTGAAGTCCGCCAACCAGCACCGTGTGGTCCGCGCGCTCCAGACGTCGGGTGAGCTCACCCAGGCGGAGATCGCGCGCCGCACCGGGTTGGCGCCCGCCACCGTGTCCAATATGGTCAAGGAATTGACCGCGGCCGGGATGGTTGCCGTGCCGGGCGGCGACCACCCGGGCCAGCGGGGCCGTGCGGTGAAGCTGACCCGCAAGATGGGGCTCGCCGTCGGGATCGACTTCGGGCATCGCCATCTCACCGTGGCCGTCGCCGACATGGCACACGAGGTGCTCGCCGAGGAGCGCGTCGAACTCGGTGCAGGGCACCGCGCCGCGGACGGCGTGGTGCAGGCGGGCGCTCTTCTCGACGCGGCGCTCGATCGCCTCGGCTGCGACCGTACGTCCGTCCTCGCGGTCGGGATGGGTCTGCCCGCTCCGCTCGAGACCGACACCGGCGAGGTCGGTGGCCCGTCGATCCTCCCGGGGTGGGTCGGTGTCGATGCGGCCGCCATCGCGTCGGAGTATCTCGGCACCGCAGTGCAGGTCGACAACGACGCGAACCTCGGCGTGCTCGCCGAGCACATGTGGGGAGCGGGCCGCGGAACCACCGATCTCGCCTACATCAAACTGTCCGACGGAGTCGGTGCCGGCCTCGTCCTCGACGGCCGGCTGTACCGCGGAAGAGGCGGCACCGCAGGCGAAATCGGCCACCTGACACTCGACGAGTTCGGTCAGGTATGCCGCTGCGGCAACCGCGGCTGCCTCGAGACCCTCGTCGCCTCGCACGTCGTGACCGGGTTGCTGGCCCCGAGTCGCGGTCCCGATCTCACCATCGCCGACATCGTCGCGATGGCCGAGGGCGGCGACGCCGCCTGCATCCGGGTGCTCGCCGACACGGGGCGGCACGTCGGCGTCGCGGTAGCGAGCCTGTGCAACCTCGTCAATCCCGAACGACTCGTCATCGGGGGCGAACTCGCGCTGGCCGGCGAACTTCTGCTCGGGCCGATGCGCGAGGTGGTGGGCCGCTACGCGGTGCCCAGTGCGGTCCGTTCCCTGGACATCCGCGTGGCCGAACTCGGCCCGCGAGCGCAGGTGCTCGGCGCCGTCGCGCTGGGTTTGCGATCCGCGCTTCCGGCCTGACTGTTCGCCGCTGAATTCGCTCCTCTCGCGGACACGGCTCTGCCGCCTTTAGTGTTCATCAGTGAACATAAACCGGACGTAGCCGCCTATCCATGTTCATGTCTTGACGATTCCTGTGTTCGTTGCCTACTGTGTTCCACACCACAACGAATGCGCTCTCGCGCAGGCCTCGGCTCGATCCGAGACTCGATCACCCCCTTGCTCACGAGGAGTCCCATGACTGAAAACGTCCTGTTGCCCGGCGCGGAATCGCCCGGCGACACAGCAGAGGGCACTTCGGTTCCCGTCCGTATCGCGGTCGTCGCCGCACTCGGCGGGTTGCTGTTCGGCTACGACAGTGCGGTGATCAACGGCGCGGTGTCGGCGATCGAGGGCAAGTTCCAGGTCGATTCCGCTCTCCTCGGATTCGCGATCGCCTCGGCACTGCTGGGGGCCGCGGCGGGAGCGATGCTGGCCGGCCGGATCGCCGACCGGTACGGACGCCTCGTCACCATGCGGGCCGCTGCCGTGATGTTCCTGCTGAGCGCCATCGGCACCGGATTCGCGGCCAACGTCGAGATGCTGGTGACGTTCCGGATCGTCGGCGGCATCGGTGTGGGTCTGGCCTCGGTCATCGCTCCCGCCTACATCGCCGAGATCTCGCCCGCCCGGGTGCGCGGACGTCTCGGGTCGCTGCAGCAACTTGCGATCGTCACGGGCATCTTCGTCTCGCTCCTGGTCGACTACGCACTCGCTGCCCTCGCCGGCGGGTCGCAGGAAGAACTCTGGTTCGGGCTCGAGGCCTGGCGCTGGATGTTTCTCGCGATGTGCGTGCCCGCACTGGCCTACGGACTGCTGTCGCTGACGATTCCCGAATCCCCCCGCTATCTGATCGCCCAGGGCCGCCTCGGCGAGGCCCGCGGCATCCTCGCGGTCCTGCTCGGCGAGAAGGGCCTGGACCTCAAGATCGAGAGCATCCGCTCGACGCTGGCCCGTGAGACGCAACCGTCGATCCGTGATCTGAAGGGCTCCGCGTTCGGCCTGATGCCGATCGTGTGGATCGGCATCGGACTCTCCGTCTTCCAGCAGTTCGTCGGTATCAACGTGATCTTCTACTACTCCAGCGTCCTGTGGCAGGCCGTCGGTTTCGACGAGGGCAGCTCGCTGCAGATCACGGTCATCACGTCGGTGGTCAACATCGCCACCACCCTCATCGCCATCGCGTACATCGACCGTGTGGGCCGGCGACCGTTGCTGATCATCGGCTCCGCCGGTATGGCCGTGACGCTCGCGACCATGGCGTTCATCTTCGGAACCGCGTCCACCACCGTCGTGGACGGCGTCACGACGCCGCACCTGACCGGACTGCAGGGCCCGATCGCCCTCGTCGCCGCCAACCTCTTCGTGGTGGCCTTCGGAATGTCCTGGGGTCCCGTGGTGTGGGTCCTGCTCGGTGAGGCGTTCCCCAACCGCATCCGCGCCGCCGCCCTCTCCCTCGCGGCGGGCGCCCAGTGGGCCGCGAACTGGCTCATCACCGTGACATTCCCGTCCATGAAGGACTTCTCGCTGGGAGTCTCCTACGGCTTCTACGCCGTGTGCGCCGTGCTGTCACTCGTCTTCGTTTTGCGCTGGGTCAAGGAGACGAAGGGCGTGGAACTCGAAGCCATGCAATCGGATTCGGTCGCATAAGATTCACCGAGCTACGAGGAAGGCACCCGCGAGTACCTCACTCGTGGGTGTCTTCTTCGTCCTTCATCTGCTCGACTGCCGTCGCGGATTCGCTCACGATCGCGCGCATGGCCGCCTCCGCCGCGTCGGCGTCGCCCATCTGAATGGACGACGCCACCACGCCGTGCAGGCGGATTGCTTCCGTCTCGGCGACGTGCGGCATCAGTGAGTGCCGGGTGCGGCCCTCGAGCACCTCCACGACGATCTGCGACATCGCGCGCAACAGGGGATTCCCCGACGCGGTCAGCAGCGTGCGGTGAAAATCGGAGTCGTGGGCCAAATAGGCGTCCGTGTCCGCCGCGCGGGACGTCGACGACATGCCGATGACGGCCGCCGTCAGCGCCCCGCACTGTTCCGGTGTCGCCCGCGTTGCCGCGAGACGCGCGGCGAGCGGTTCGATACCCGACCGCAGTTCGCTCAGGCTCGACAGTTGTTCGAACCGCTGCGGGCCGGCAAGTTTCCACCGAATCACGCTCGGATCCAGTGAATTCCAGTGCTCCTCACCCAGGACGGTGATCCCGACGCGACGTCGGACGGCCAGCAATCCGAGTGATTCGAGGACGCGGACCACCTCGCGGACGACGGTGCGGGAGACCGAGTACTGGGTGACCACGTCGTCGGCGGAGATCCGGGTGCCGGGTGCGACGACTCCGGCCACGATGTCGCTACCCAGCCGATCGAGCACCGTTTCGTGCAATTGCCGGTACTCGCCGCCGTCTGCGTTGGTCATCCGCCGATGTTCCCACGGTTGCCCCCATTGAACACACGTTGGCGCGCGATTCAGACTCTAAGTAGTACTTAATCTGGTTGTGCCTTGAAATCATATGGTTTATGAGGCAGAGTGACCTGAGTCACGAACAAGGGTCATTCCATCACCGATCTCCCTGGAGCAACAGAATGAGTACCGCGTCACTACTCGCAGCGGCCGACAGTGCCGGCCACGACGCGCGGCTGATCACGGCCGCCGTCGTCGGCGTCGCCGTCATCATCGCGCTGATCACCTGGCTCAAACTCCATCCGTTCCTCGCGCTGTCGATCGGCGCCGTCGGCGTCGGCATCGCCGCAGGTCTGGGTGGGCAAGACTCGGTGAAGTCGTTCGTCGAGGGCTTCGGGGCCACGATGGGCAGCGTCGGAATCCTGATCGGATTCGGTGCCATGTTCGGCAAGTTGCTCGCCGATTCCGGTGGCGCCGACCGCGTCGTCGACACCCTCGTCGGACGGGCGGGCCCGCGGACGCTGCCGTGGATGATGGCGCTGGTCGGCGCCGTGATCGGCCTGCCGATGTTCTTCGAGATCGGCCTCGTGCTGTTGATGCCCGTCATCATTCTGGTCGCGCGTCGTTCGGGGCTGTCACTGATGCGGATCGCGATTCCCACGCTGGCAGGTCTGTCGGCCATGCACGGTCTCGTTCCGCCGCACCCCGGGCCACTGGTCGCGGTGGCGGCCCTGAACGCCAACCTCGGACTCACCCTCGCGCTCGGCGTCCTCGTCGCGATTCCCACCGTCGTCATCGCCGGGCCGCTGTTCAGCAAGCTGGCGGCACGCTGGGTGGACGTCCCCGTCCCCGAGCTCTACGTGACCGTCGAGGACCGGGAAGGCGCGGAAGCCGCCGCCGAGCGTCGCCGGCCCAGCTTCGCGGCAACCCTGTCCGCGATCCTGCTGCCTGTCGTCCTGATGCTGGGCAAGGCGATCGCCGACGTCATCGCCGCCGACTCGGAGTCGCCCGCGAAGGCGCTGCTCGACTTCCTCGGAACGCCGGTCGTGGCCCTCGGACTCGCGGTGCTCGCCGGGATGGCGCTCCTCGGCCGGGGCGGCGGCATGGACCGCAAGGCCATTGCCGTCTCGCTGGAGAGTTCACTGCCCCCGATCGCCGGGATCCTCCTCATCGTCGGTGCCGGCGGTGGATTCAAGCAGGTCCTGATCGACACCGGCATCGCCGACGTGATCGCCGACGCGATCAAGGACAGCGCCCTTCCCGTGCTGTTCCTCGCCTGGCTCGTGGCCGTGCTCATCCGCGTCGCCACCGGATCGGCCACCGTCGCGACCGTCACCGCGTCCGGAATCCTCGCACCCGTCGCCGCCGAACTGACCTCCACGCACGTGTCGCTGATGGTGCTGGCGATCGGGTCCGGCTCGCTGTTCCTGTCGCACGTCAACGACGCGGGATTCTGGCTGGTGAAGGAATACCTCGGCGTCACGGTGGTACAGAACCTGAAGACGTGGACGGTGATGGAATGCATCATCTCCGTCACCGGTCTGGCCGGTGTCCTCGCACTGAGCGTAGTCATCTAGAGGGGCTGAGAAATGTCGAGTGAGGTTGGTGAGATGCACGTGAGTACGCGCGAATCTGCAGGACGCACGCCGCAGACCGCGGATCCGGTCCTGGTGCTGATGGGGGTGTCGGGGTCCGGGAAGTCGACGGTCGCGGGGATCATCGCCGGCGCCATGGGCTGGGACCTGCAGGAGGGAGACGCCCTGCACCCACCCGCAAATGTCGCGAAGATGGCGTCGGGGCAGCCGTTGACCGACGAGGACCGCTGGCCATGGCTCGATGTCGTCGCGGGGTGGATTCGGGAACACACCGAGAACGGTCTTCCCGGGGTCATCACCTGCTCGGCGCTGAAGCGCAGCTACCGCGATGTGTTGCGGGGCGACAACGTCGTCTTCGTGCATCTCGCCGGGTCGCGGGCGCAGATCGGAGAACGACTGACCGCCCGGCTCGACCACTTCATGCCCCCGTCGTTGCTGGACACACAGATCTCGACGCTCGAACCGATCGAGCCGGACGAGGACGCGATCGTGGTGGACGTAGGCGGATCGCCCACCCAGGTGGCGACCGAGATCATCGCTCGGCTGGAGGAGCGACTGGCTCGGTGAACCTCCGGCAATCGGACGAAAATCAGTCGAAGTCGCTCGGCAACGGGCGACTTCGACTTACCGTGACGGGAGGTCTCGGGGAGCGAACGTGACAGTTTCGGGTGCGTTTCTCTCCGGATCGCCCTAGGGTGTCCACTTGGCTGGACAAGCGTCCGATACAACGGAGGGCAGTATGCGAATGCGTGAATCGATCGTGTGGCACTGGGATGTCAGTCGGCGGGCGCGCATGACGTTCTGGTTTGCCAGGGCTTTCGTCAAACCGCTGTTCACGATATGGCCGACGACGGACCGCGGCATCGAACTGCTGGCGACCCTCGACGAGCTGATCGACCGCCTTCCCAAGCCGAAGGGCCTCGACATCGAGGCGATCTCGCTCGGCGGGGTGCCGTGCGAGAAGATCACCCATCCGCGACCCACGATCACGTCGATGGACGGCGCCACCATCCTCTACTTCCACGGCGGCGGATTCGTGTTCTGCGGGCTCGCCACCCACCGGGCGCTTTGCGGACTGCTCGCCGCACGTTCGGGTGCGCCCGTCGTCTCGGTCGAGTACCGGCAGCTTCCCAAGGGTGCGATCGGGGCGTCCCTGGTGGACGCCATGACCGCGTATGCCGAGGTGCTGAAGGTCTGCGACGACCCCAGCAGGGTGATCGTCGCGGGGGACTCGGCGGGCGGATACCTCGCGATGAAGGTCGCGGAAGTTGCCGCTTTGCGGGGCCTCACCCGCCCGGCGGCCGTCATCGGGTACTCCCCGCTGCTCAACCTCGACCTCGAGGATCACGACCCCGATTTCATGAAACGCGACGCGTACCTGCCGATGTCGCAGGTGGCCAAGCTCAAGGATCGCTGGCTGGCCGGTCCCGATCAGATTCCGGGCGCCCAGTCTCCGGTGAACGCGGATCCGGCACTGTTCCCGCCCGTCTTCCTCACCGCCGCCGAATACGAGATCATGCGGCCCGACGTCGAGATCATCACGGACAGGTTCGATCGCGAGGGACGGCAGATCGAGACCCACATCTGGAGTGGGCAGATCCACGCGTTCCCCGTGATCGGCAAGGTGCTGCGGGAGAGTCGCATGATCATCGGACTCACCGTCGACTTCGCGTCCCGCGCGCTCACGGAGTCGAAGCGGCACTCGGCCTGAACGACCAGAACGGGTGGGCCTGTGCCCACCCGTTCCCCCGTCCGGGTTCTATGCGGGGTTGAGCACCCTGCGAAGCAGCGGTGACACCGTGATCAGCAATCCCAGCAACGCGACTCCCGTGACGAGCACGAGGCCGGAGTGGAACTGGTGGAACCCGGCGCCGCCGATACCGGTGGCCGTGTGCGAGCCGGCGGTGACGAGCGCGGTGGTGAGTGCCAGCACGAGTGCTGCACCGACCTGTGCGGACGTCTGCACGAGGCCCGACGCCAACCCCTGCTCGGAGTCGTCGACGCCCGACGTGGCCTGGGCCATGATCGACGTGAAGCCCAGCGCGAAACCGACGCCCAGCAGCAGCACGCTCGGCAGGATCGCGACCGCGTAGTGGGGCTGGTCGCTCCCCGCGAAGAGGAACCACAGGTAGCCGAGGCTCAACGAGGTCAGTGCCGCGATGATCATGCGTGCCGTGCCGAACGCGTCGATCAGACGTCCGACGAACGGCGATCCGAAGGCCACGATGATGCCGGCGGGCAGGAGACCCAGCGCCATCTCCAGCGGCGACCATCCGAGCACCGACTGCAGGAAGATGGTCATCATGAACTGGAAGCTCAGATAGGAGCCGAACAGCGCGACGATGCTGAGGTTCGCCCGCACGATCGAGCCGACCCGGAGGATGCTCAGACGCACCAGCGGGTGCGCCACCCGGTTCTCCACGACGAAGAACGACGCCAACAGGGCTGCGGCCAGTGCGAACGAGCCCAGCGTGAGCGGATCGGCCCAGCCGCGGGCCGGTGCCGACACCACGGTGTAGACGGCGAGCAGCATCCCCGACACCAGCGTGGCGGCTCCCACGATGTCGTGTCCGCCGTTGTCGGCGGCGCGGTCGCGGGGGATCAGGACGGCGCCCGCGACCAGGGCGAGAACCGCGAACGGCACCGGCATCAGGAAGGTCCAGCGCCACCCGGCGCTGGTCAGCAGTCCGCCCAGGATCAGGCCGGACGAGTAGCCGCTGGCTCCGAAGACGGAGAAGATCGACAGGGCCCGGTTGCGGGCGGGCCCCTCCTTGAACGTGGTGGTGAGGATGGACATCGCGGTCGGCGCGGTGAACGCTGCGGCGAGTCCCTTCACGAAGCGGCTCGCGATGAGCAGCGTGCCGTTGTCGACGAGTCCGCCGACCAGGGACGCGATCGCGAACACGGTGAGTGCGATCAAGAAGACGCGGCGGCGTCCGAGGAGGTCGGCAGTGCGTCCGCCCAGCAGCAGCAGACCGCCGAATCCGAGTACGTATCCGTTGATGATCCATTGGAGCGAGGTGGTGGACAGCCCCAACTCGGTTCCGATGGAGGGCAACGCAACACCCACCATCGAGACGTCGAGACCGTCGAGGAACATGACGAGGCACAGCACGGCCAGGACGCCCCAGAGGCGGGGGGTCCAGGCCTGGTCGGTCGACGGGGTCGTGGTGGCACCCGACGAGGTGGCGAGGTCCGGGGTGGCGTCGCTGATAGTCACAGGAAGAATGTAGATGCACGTGCAATCAATGCGCAAGCACTAATTTCTTTTGCATTTAATTCGCTTGCACCTTTTGCGTACGCGCGCTAGGGTGCGGGGCATGAGCTCTGAAGCGGACCTGCGCGGCACGTGGCGGCTGCTCGCGAGCAGATACAACGAGATCGCCTGCGAGTTGGATCGTGAGATGCAACACGCTCACGGCCTGAGCATGAGTGATTTCGAGACGCTCGACCGACTGATGGACGCCACTTGCGAGCGACCTCGGATGCAGGACCTGGCGGCCGAGATGTACCTCAGCCCCAGCGCCCTGTCCCGGAGCGTGGCCCGGCTGGAGAAGGCGGGCCTGGTCGCGCGGTCGCTGTGCGAGGCGGACCGGCGAGGCGTGTTCGTCGACGTCACCGACGCCGGCCGCGAGGTGCACGCCGACGCCAAGAAGATTCAGGTGGGCGTGCTCACCGAAAGGCTTTCGGACGCAACCTGACCCGTCAGGTCAGTGAGGTGGGCGTCGCATAGTCGTCGGACGGGAATTCGCCGTCGACGACGGCTGTCACCACGGTGTTCTCGAGCGTGATCGCCCCTCCGTGATTGTCCAGGAATGCCGTGTCCGCGGCGTCGCGACCCGTCGCGATCCGCAGGAGTGCCGAACGCGGAGCCAATCGGGTCGCGTCGACCACACGCCATTCGTGATCGACGAACGCCTCGACGACAGCATGGAAGTCCATCGGATCGCACCCCGGCGCGTACACGGCCACCAGCCGCGCCGGAATGGTGACGGCCCGCAGAAGCGCCACCGTGAGGTGGGCGAAGTCACGGCACACGCCCGCCCCGGACAGCATCGTGTCGACGGCGCTGTCGGTGGATCTGCTCGAACCCGCCTGGTACAGCAATCGCGACCCCACCCACGACGTGATGTCCTGCAGTAGTTCCGGGTGTGGCTTGGACAGATTGAACTCGCCGCCGGTGAAACCGAAGAACTTGTCCGCCTCCGCATATCGGCTCGGGCGCAGATACTTCGACAGGTCGTAGTCGGTGACCGGAGGCGAATCGGCCTTACCTGCAACCGAAGCCGAGTACTCGACGTGCAGCGAGCCGGGTTCGCTGTCCAGGAGGTGGACGCGAGTGCCGTGCTCCGCCACCATCTCTCGTGCCTCCACACGATTCCCGTCGAGGGTGAACGTCAGCGATTCCGACAACTCCGAACCGGGGGTCCGGGCCACCGCGATCTTGAATTCGAGACTGGTGGCGTCGGTGACCTCGATGTCGAGAGTGGCGCTGACGTGACGTTTCATCAGCCCATCCTGGCATCCATCGTCCAGGGGTGCAGAACACCCCCGCCGAAGTCAGGCCTGCACGCGCGGCCGCAACCACGCGACGAGGTCGTCGAGTACCTCCTCGTTCTCCGGTTCGTTGAACACCTCGTGGAACAGGTTTTCGTAGATCTCCACCGTGAGATCCTCCGAACCGACGTACTCCGCGATCAGCTCCGTGCCGTGCACACTCGCGAGTCCGTCGTCCTGGCCGTGCTGGAGCAGCAGGGGAACCGTCAACGACGGCAGACGTTCCGGCAACCGTTCGGCGGCGAGGATCATTCCGCGCGCAATCCCGGCAGGCACCTTTCCGTGGTGGACGAGAGGATCCTCCTCGTAGGCCGATACGACCGCAGGATCGCGGGAGACCAGCTTCGCGTCGAGCGACTCGACGGGCACTCCGGGGAGGAAGCGACCCACCAGTTTGCCGATCTCGACCACGATGCGCGGCGTGCCGCTCGTCACGTCGACCGCAGGCCCGGACAGCATGAGTGCCTTCAGGTCCTGCTGGTGGTCGAGCGCATAGGTCAGCGCGATGGAACCGCCCATGCTGTGCCCGAGGAGGAAGCGGTCGGTGCCGGGCCAGTCCGTCGACGCGATGCCGAACAACTGGTGCAGGTCGTCGGTGAACTCGCTCCAGTCCTTCAGGTGGACCCGTTTGCCGCCCGACCGCCCGTGCCCGCGGTGGTCGGGCGCGTAGACAGCAAGGTCAAGCTCCCCGAGTCGTTCGATCACATGGTCGTAGCGCCGGGCATGCTCCCCGAAGCCGTGGCACAGAACCAGCACGCCGCGCGGGCGCCGCTCGGGGAGCCACACGTCGTAGACGATGGGAATTCCGCCGACGCCGGCGAAGGACGATTCTCGATGCTGCATGATGCCCCTTCGTGGTCCGAATTCGACGACTCAGATCATTGCACGGTGAGGTACCTCGGCACGGGACAAATTAGGGTATCGGTCCCTTCGACAACAGGTCGATGACGGCGCGCGACGTGCGCCGCCGCAGCCACCCCCGCGGTCCGTCCTCGCCGAGCGCGGCGCGGGCGGCGTTCAGGCCCGACACCCCGTGTACGCCGCCACCCGGGTGCGCGGAGGCGCTTCCCAGGTACAGGCCCTGGACCGGCGTTTCCGAACGGGACGTGCCCGGCCCCGGCCGGAAGATCAGCTGCTGATGGAGTTGCGCCGTCCCGCCGTTGACGGCGCCACCCACGAGATTCGCGTCGGCCGCTTCGAGATCCGACGGGCGCTGGACGACCCGTCCGACGACCCGCTCCGAGAAACCCGGTGCGTGCGCCTCGAGGACGTCGTCGACCCGCGCGGCCAGCAGATCGGCGGACGCGTCGTCGGTGACGTCGCGCGGTAGATGCGTGTACGCCCAGGCGCTTTCGGTACCTGCCGGTGACCTGGTGGGATCCGCGGTCGTCATCTGCCCGAACAACAGGAACGGGCTGGACGGAATGGTGCCGGTGGTCAGGTCGGCCATCCAGCGGACGAGTCCGTTGTCGTCGGCACCCAGGTGTACGGTGCCCGCTCCGCTCAGACTGGGGGAACGCCACGGAATCTTCTGCGACAAGGCGTAATTGACCTTCAGGACGGGCGTGTCCCACTCGAAGTGCTCGAGGTCGGCCCGCACGCGGGCGGGGACGGCGTGGTCGGGAAGCAGCGCCCCGTACAGTGCGGGCGCAGAGACGTCGGCGATCACCGCCCGACGTGCCGTGTAGCGGACACCCGACGCCGTCCGTACCCCCACGGCGCGACCCGACCGGACGTCGATCCCGGTCACGGCGTCGCCGTAGTGGAAGTGCGCACCCGCGTGCTCGGCCCGGCGCACCATCGCGGCCGACAATTCGCCCGCGCCGCCCACCGGAACGGGGTAACCGCCGTCCTGGGCGAGCATCGTCAGGATGTAACCCATGACGCCGCTGCCTGGTGCGTCCGGCGGGGTGTCGGCGTGCATGGCGTTACCCAGCAACAGAAGTCGTGCAGCCTCGCTGCGAAACAGTTCATGCGCCATCCGCCGTGCGGGCAGGAGGAGGAATCGGGCCAGCCGCAGCGACTCGGCGGTCCCCAGCTGTCGCAGCAGTCGGCCTGGACCACGCACGGGCGGGAACGGGCTGAACAGGGTGTTCAGCAGCGGTTCCTTGATGTCGTGCCACTGCTCGACGAGCGCCGTCCACGCGACGCCGTCACCGGGTTGGCGGCGTTCGAGGTCGGCGGCCGTATCCGCGGGGTTCGGGTGGATCACCGGCGCGTCCTCGTCGGCAGCCGAGCGGGCGTGCCCGAGCGCGCTGGGCGCGTGACTCCACCGCAGTCCGAGCGACTCGAGGTCGAGACCGCGGAGCGCCGGCGACACGGTGGACAGGGGATAGAATGCACTGAACAGGTCCGACGTGAAGCCGGGGACGAGTTCCGCCGACCTCACCGCACCGCCGGGCGTCGGCTGCGCCTCCACGACCGCGACGTCCCAGCCCGCATCTGCCAGGGTCGCGGACGCGACGAGTCCGTTGGGACCGGACCCGATGACCACTGCGTCGACGTTGTTCACTCGACCAGGCTGTCAGAAAAGGCGGCGCTCCGCTCAGATGGACGAGGGCGTGAACGTCACCGGCATGTGCTTGAGCCCGTTGATGAAGTTGGAGCGCAGGCGCTGTGCCGGTGCCGTCTGTTCCATGTCCGGCATGCGACGCAGAATCTCGCCCAGCATCACCTTCATCTCGGCGCGAGCGAGGTTGGCGCCGAGGCAGAAATGGTGACCGCCGCCGCCGAACGCAATGTGCTGGGAGTAGTGGCCCGTAGGGCGGTCGATGTCGAACGTGTAGGGGTCGTCGAACACCGCCTCGTCGCGGTTTCCCGACATGTGCCAGATGACCACGCGGTCGCCCTCGGAGATCTCGACGTCGTGCAGCACGGTGTCCGTGGTCGCGGTCCGGCGGAACTGCATGACCGGGGTGGCCCAGCGCAACCCCTCCTCGATCAGAGCGTCGAGCTTGGACGGATCCTCGAGCACCTTCCTGCGCTCCTCGGGATGCTCCATCAGCGCCAGCTGGGTGTGTGAGATGGCGTTGCGGGTGGTCTCGTTACCCGCGACCGCAAGGAGCATGAAGAACATGTTGAAATCCAGTTCGCCCAGCTTCTCGCCGTGTACATCGGCCTGGATGAGAGCTGTTGCGATGTCGTCGCGCGGGTGCTTCTTGCGGTCCTCGAACATCTCCAGGCTGTACGCGAACATCTGGGCCGCCGCCGCCCGTTCCTGCCCTTCCTCGAGATGGAATTCCGGATCGGACGAGCCGATCATCTGATTCGTCAGATCGAAGATCAGCTTGCGATCTTCCTGGGGCACCCCCAGGAAATCGGCGATCGCCTGAAGCGGGAGTTCGGACGCGACATCGACGACGAAGTCGCACTCGCCGCGCTCGATCACCGCGTCGACGATGGTCGTGGCCCGCCTCGCGAGAATCTCGTGCAACTGGCCGATGCGGCGGGGCGTGAAACCCTTGCTCACGATCTTCCGCAGCGCCGTGTGGTCGGGCGGGTCCATGTTCAGCATCATCAGCTGCTGGCCCGCCAGGTCGTCGGGGCTCAGGTCGTCGATGTAGGTGGCGCCCCGCCACGACGAGTACGTCTCGGCGTCCCGGTTCACCGTCACGATGTCGGCATGCCGGGTGACGCACCAGAACGGGTCGCCCCGCTCGTCGAGGTGCCGGTAGACCGGTGCCTCCCGCCGCAACACGGCGAACATCTCGTGGGGCACGCCCTTCGCGAAGGTGTCCGGGTTGTAGAGATCGACGTCGGCGAGCTGCACTGTCCCTCCTGAGGCCTCACGTACGAGAATACGTTCTAGTCCTGGAGGATGTGGAACAACGAAAAACGGCTCCGGAGAATTGAATCTCCGGAGCCGTTTCCAGTGGTAGCGGGGACAGGATTTGAACCTGCGACCTCTGGGTTATGAGCCCAGCGAGCTACCGAGCTGCTCCACCCCGCGTTGCATTGACAACACTACACCCTTCCCGGAGTGCTCTTGACCAACCCCGGGGAGGGCTAGGTCACATCAGCCGGAACTGGACCATTTCGATGGCGTTCTCGATCGCCTCGGAGACCTCCCGCAAGCGTTCGTCCGCGCCCGCCGCAGCGAGGATCTGCAGGCGGTCGGCGTCCCCCATCGGAATGTAAGTGGCGATCTCGTAGAGCCGCGTGCCGAGCGACCCGCGGAAAGCGCCGATGACGGGAACGTCGGGCGGGACATTGCCGGTCTCCGTCGCGAGACGGCGAAGGAGACCGTACAGGAATTCGAGTCTCTCGATGAGGGACGGGAATTCGTAGTCCGCCGTCTGGGTGCCGGTGTTCTCGTCCGGCCACACATCGACCTCGGCGATCGGATACGGGTTGTCGGGCAACCACTTCGACACCTTGATCCGTTCCTCGGTGCGGCAGAACAGCTCGTACCGCCCGTCGCCGATCGACGCGTGGGATTCGATCCTCGCGATGGTGCCGACATCGTGGCGGACATCGCCGCCGCCCACCTCGTTGCCACGGGCAATGAGAACGACCCCGAAACGGGGACCGTCCGGTGCGTCCAGGCAGTCGCGAACCAGTTCCTGGTAGCGGGGTTCGAAGACGTGGAGGGGAAGCTGCTGACCGGGCAGCATCGTCGAGCCCAGCGGGAACATGGGGAGCAGAGTCATCAGGGGATTCTCAATCGGGGTACGGGCGTCGCCGGCAGCGGGTCGACGCGATCGATCTCGTCCGTGAGGTGTTCTGACCATGTCAGGAGGCCGGCGATGTCGAGGCCGTGCGGCGCCTCCACCTCGTAATGCCGGATCCGGTCGTGGCCTTGGCGCAGCAGTGACCGCGCGCCGGTCTTGTTGCCCCGCATCAGATGGGTGAGACCCACCGCGAGCTGGGCGAGCCCCTGCCACAGTTCCCGCTCGTCCTCGGGGGCGATCTTCCACGTACCCTCGAGGACCTCGTGGGCGTGGAACGGCATGCCGTGGTCGAGTAGCCGCTGAGCCTCGGTGATCGCCTCGTCGGGTGGTAACCGCAGGTTGTCGGGGATGCGGGGTACACCCTCGGCGTCGTGGGGCAGGGGTCGGCCGAGTTCGTCGCGGGGGCGTGCGTTGAGGGGTTTCCCCGTCCCGTCCCTGTCCCGATCGGTCATGGGACAAGGGTAACGCTCAGTCGCGGGTCGGCGAAGGGTTGGCGAGGGCCGCCGACACGCGTTTCGACAGCTCGTCGCGAACCAACCGGACTGTCGCGGACCGCAGGTGAACACGGTTGTCCTGGTGATAGAGGTACCGGCCGTCCGCTTCCACGTCGATCCAGGTCAGTTCACCCAGAACGGGCTCGTCGAGCCCGCTGCGCGGACCCCGGATGCAGATGTATCCGATTCCGGTCCGTGGCCGGCCGACGATCCCTCGCAGAAGAGTGCCGTCGGAGGCGCGAGCATTCTGCAGGACGGAAGTACCGCTGCTTCGGTTCTCGAGGTCGTCGGGGTGCGCGGTCAGGGACGGGGTCCGTCCGGGCGCGCAGTCGGGCAGGCCTTTCAGGAGTTGAGTGGTCAGCCAGTCGACGCCCTCGGTGCCGGCGTCGATCCGGATGTCGCCGCGGCCCGGTTCTCCGCGCAGTTGTTCGGCGACGACGGCGACCCGGCCACGGATGCTGCCCCTCCGGCGAAGCCCCGAGTCGAGTTCGGGGGAGGGGGCGAGCACCGTGACGGACAGTTGCGGATCCCGGAGCGCCTGGATCGCGGCGAGCAGTTTCGGCTCGTCGAGCGCGGTTCGCCACTGCGCCAACTCGCGTTGCTGGACGGCGTACCGATCTGCCGTCGCAGCCGCGGACCGGTATTGCAGCGGGTACGGCATCCGGTCGAGATCGGTTGCCTCCCAAAGGAACATGAACTGGGCTGACGTCAGCCGCCAGTTCATGCGCCGATCACCGGGGGCGCGACGGGGTCGAGTTTGCCGATCAGTTCGTTGCCGTTGTCGACGGTGATGAGATAGCTCGGCGTCTGATGCTCCGTGTCGCCATCGCCGTTGCCGCCCGCTCGGCCGGGTGCACCCATCATCCCGGGTGCCATTCCCATTCCGGGACGACTCATGCTCGGTTTCACCGGGGTCGCCGCTGCAGCAGCGGCAGCCGCCCCTGCGCCGGCCGCGGCGCCACCGGACGGGATCGGGCCACCCGGAACCACACCACTCGAGCTGGACTCGGAGTCGCGCTTGTCGTTCTTCCGGCGCGCGCCCGACGCCGAACCCCCGAGGCCCGAACCTCCGGCACCGGACCCCGAACCTCCGCCGATTCCGCCGCCGTAACCCGCGGCACCCGCGCCGCTGCCCGACTGCGAACCGGCACCGGCCGCATTCTGCGCATTCGCTGCGGCAGTCTGCGCGGCCGATCCGGATCCCGCCCCGGCGCCCTGGTTGGCAGCAGATTCGGCATTCGCTGCGGACGTAGCCGCGGCATCATCCCCCGCGGAATTACCGTCCGCGGAGTTCTCGCTATCCGCCGACAAATCGGCCTCGCCCGACGCGGAGGAGGTATGGCTGTCGGTTGTGCCCCAAGGGTTCGAACCGTGGGGGAACGTTCCATGAGCAGTCAGGACACCGTCGGAGCCGGCACCATCTCCAGAAGGGGCGTAAGGCTCCGGGAGTTGCGGAACATTCGTGCCGACATCGCGGTAGTTCGGCACGTAGATCGCTTCCAGCCTCCGAACCGCCTCGAGTCGTGCGGCTTCCCTCGCAGTCTCGGACGATTCCGCCGCAAGCGGACTCAGCGGGAGTTGGGACAGGACGCCATCGGCACTAGCTGGCTGAGGCACAGACGCTTTCACGTCCGCAGCCGCGCTGCTCAAGATATCGAGCTTCACCGCGATTGCCGCGATACTCGATGTCAGCTGACCGCTGGTTTCAGCGAGTTTCTCGGTCGCTTGTGCCGCCGCGTCCGCCGCCGCACCCTCCCAACGTTCAGAAATCGTATTGCGGAGAATCGCAAACCCGAATGCTAGAGGGAGCGAGTTCGAGATGCCGTGGCAGGCCTGGGCGAGTTGACCGATGGCGTCGGGAACCATGGTCTGCACCATCGCGTACATTTCTTCGTGACCCATACCGTGGAAGCTCTCCATGGTGCGGATGTACGGGTCATCTGTTCCCGAGCCCGCAGCTAGCCTGTCCGCCGAGGTCTGGAGGCCTGTACGGCGTTGCTCGCCTGCGCCATTCGGACTCAGTGAGCCGAGGATCGCGGACACAGTATCGTTGGGCGGCATGGCTCAGCCCTCCTTACGAATGTAGCGCTCGAAGATGCGGGCGGTGTCTTCGAGGCCAGCGCACCATTCAGATTCGGGAGCGGGCTCTCCGGTGCCTTTGAATAGGCTGCGATCGACGATGAGCACCCCGTAGGTCGTCTCGATCGAGATTGCACACGCATCGGGTTCGTCGGCTTGGAACTTTAGTAGCGCCCGCCGACCGTTGATGTCGATTTGTGTGGCGTACGCCTTGGTCTTCTCTTGTTCTTCAGCGAAGCTGATGTTGCCCGAGAGGATATTCAGCCCATAGAGACGGCTGGGTGTGTCATAGCTGCATCCGAGGAATGTGTATTCGTCAGGTGTGAAGTCTGCATTCTCTTCGCTGCCTGGATCGTATCCAGCTTCGATCAGTGTGGCATCGGGAAGATCTAAACACGGGTCGAACGATACGTGCGGTCGGTCGGACTTGTCGACATGTCGGGGCAAGCGTGCCGGTGAAACCACGGCCGCAGACGTGCCAGGTTCTGGCTCATTCGTCGATTGAGTGCTGCAACCAGCGATGAGCAGAGTTATCGCGATAACACCGACGCGCGCCCATTTTGAGTTCATTTGTCGATCCCCGCCTGAACGGTGGCCAGAGCCTGTCCGACTGCACTGTCAGTTTCCGCGAAAGCTTGTTCACCAGCTGCGAACGCCTCCCGCATCGCTTCGATTGCATACCGAAACTGGTTAAGGCGCTCGATCATAGAACCTGATCCTCCGCCGCCATTGAATTTTGCTTCATACCCGGTTTGCAGTTCTTGCGCGGAGCCGAAGCCGCCGAACCCTGAGACATTCTTCAAGGCCCTTGCCTTCTTGAGTGCATCGTCAAGCTGCTCGAGCATCTCGTCGCACACGCCGACACACTTCTCGATTGCGTCATCTTCCAGACGCAGTGTTTTGCTCATTCCCATCCCCCCAGTACTCGACAGGACCCCCACGGCCGCGTGCGGAGATGCTACCGCACGGGCGTGTCACGCGGTCTAGTGTGCGGCGACACGATGTTCAGGCTGCGTGGAGGTATTCGATGAGGATGCGTTCCACTGGTGAGCTGATCTGAACCTCACGGAACGGCAACGGTTTCGGTAGTGGTGGTGAGGTTGATCGGTACCGGTGTCCGGTGGGGGTGTGGATCTCGATCTTGTGCAGTCCGCCGGGCACCTGGTGGGGCTTGGCGTTCCACCCTGCACCTTGTTTGGCATAGTTGCAGGCCGCGCACAGGCCGGCTCCGTTGTGTGCGGTGGTCGGGCCCTCGTACTCGCGGGGTTGGATGTGGTCGTGATGCCGGATCGGCGCATCGCACCACGGTGTCCGGCACGTTCGATCGCGGAGATCGATCATCCTCGCCAACCCGGCGGGGAAGCAGCGGGCTTGGGACTCGGTTGCGGTCAGGGCTCCCGAGTGCGGGTTCGCGTACAGGCGGCGCAGGGTCACCCGCGCCTCGTCCCCGGTTTCCGGATCGATCGCGGCCTCGACTGCCTCCTTGATCCAATGCCCCGCCAGTGCCGCGGGGACGGGCCCGTACCCCTGCATGTAGGCGGGTTCGGACCCCCGGTGGAGGAGCGCACGGTCGGAGATGACGAGGTTCACGGTGATCGGAGGTGCAGTCGCGGTGTGGGGCGCGCCGGTTACTCGGGAGACGAGGAGGTCGGCCATGATCTGCGACCGCGTGCGCTCGTCACCGGCGGCGAGGATCGAATCGGCGTCACGGGCAAGAGTCGCGTGCACCGCGACCCCCTGTGCCACCGGCAGTAAAGCGCTGACGTAAGCCATGGTGTCCGGTGCGGGACGGGAGGTGACCCGCCGATCCGATACCGCCTTGCGGGCCCGCCGCACCACGGCCTCGGCGTCGACTTCCGCAGCGGCCGCGCGAACTTTCGCGCACACCGCCTGATCGCCGAGCCCGTCCAATGTCGCCGGGTCGGCGCACAGCAGGTAATCGAGTGCGGTGCGATCTTCTCGGGTGAGGCATGCAGTTTCGCGGACGAGAATCGTTGCCCGCCACTCGCTCAGCAACCCTCGTTCGAGCAGCGCCAAGGTGCGGGGCATCTCGTGGACGAGAGCGGTGGCCATGCCGAGATGACGGCCACCTCGAAACGGTGAGTCCCTTCGTGCCAACGCCACCTGGTTGGCGATGCCTCGCCCTCGCTGTGCGGCCGGCACTTGGCGGTCTGCTCGTGCGGTGCGGATGGAGGCGTCGAGGTCTGCGGTCACCCGGGCTTGCACGCCCGCACAGGCGGCCTTCACCTCTTCGAGTGTGCGGAGTACGTCGATGCGCGTCGCATCGTCGATATCCCGGTCGAGTTTCGGTAACTCGGCCAGAAATGCGGTTACCGCTGCTGCATCCACCCCGACCCCCCGGCTGTCGTCGACTCCCCCGAATCGAACGTATGTTCTAGCCTAGCCGACCCGCGGGACCTTGGCAATGCCTAACCGGCACCCACCATGCGCATGGCGAGGTCGGCGTACAGGTCCGCGACGGCCTCCGGCTCGGTGTAGGCGCCGGCCGGGAACCAGCGGCAGATGTCGACGCACAGAGACATGAGGGCGAGGGTGACGCCTTCGCCGTCGGGCACCGTGAATTCGCCGGATGCGGCCCCGGCGTCGACGACGGCACGAACGATGTGGGTGATGTCGCGGCGCAGTTTGACCACGTCGCGATAGTGCTCGGGTGTGAGGGCGTTGAGTTCGTACTGCACGACGCGAGCCTGTGCGTGGTGCGTGGCCTGCCAGCTCGCGAACGCGCCGATCATCGCCTGCAGTCTCGTCGAGGGCGCCTCGTCGGGGAGGTCTGCACTCACGACAACGTCGAGCGCCGCGGTGTGGCCTTCGTAACTGATCGCGAAGAGCAGCTCTTCCTTGGATCGGTAGTGCGGGTACATCGCGGCGGGGCTCATGTCGAGGCGGGCGGCGATCTCACGGGTGGTGGTGCCCCCGTAACCGCTGGTCGCGAACGCGTCGACGGCTGCGGCTCGGATGCGGGCGGCAGCCTTGGAAGGGCTGATCACCTGGTTCGGTGATTCGCTCATGTCTTTCTCCATCCTCGGCTGCGCGGCTGTTGACAATACCGCGCTGCACCATCAGTATAAGCAAGCGCTTAGAAAATAAGCACACGCTTACAAGCGTGGACACACCACAGCTGGATTTCGAAAAAGGAGCGGTCATGCGACGCACCCTGTACGGCCCCGATCACGAGGCATTCCGCGAATCGGCCCGGGAGTTCGTGAACCGCAACCTCCTGCCGGTGGCCGACAAGCTCATCGAGCAGCGCTTCATCGACCGCGAGATCTGGCTCGAAGCCGGCCGCAACGGATTCCTCGGCCTCGAGGTCCCCGAGGCGTACGGCGGAAGCGAGGCCGGTGACTACCGGTTCAACGCGGTTCTCGCCGAGGAGCTTTCGCGGGCGAGCGCCGCCGTGTCGTCGAGCTTCGGTATTCACGCCGACGTCGTCGCGCCGTATCTCGTGCAGCTCACGACCGAGGAGCAGAAGCAGCGCTGGCTGCCCAGGTTCTGCACCGGTGAGCTGCTCACCGCGATCGGCATGACCGAGCCTTCCGGCGGTTCCGACCTCGCGTCGCTCAAGACCACCGCGGTCAAGGACGGCGACGACTGGATCATCAACGGTTCCAAGACGTTCATCACCAACGGCTACAACGCCGACCTGGTGATCGTCGCGGCGCGCACCAGCCCCGAGAAGAAGTCCAAGGGCATCACCCTGTTCGCCGTCGAGACGGGCATGGAGGGCTTCGAGCGCGGACGCAAGCTCGACAAGGTCGGCCAGCACGAGTCGGACACCGCCGAGCTGTTCTTCGAGAACGTGCGTGTCCCGTCGACGAACATCATCGGTGAGATCGACCGCGGATTCATCCACATGATGGAGATGCTGCCGCAGGAGCGGGTCGGCGCCGCCGTCTCGAACATCGCGCACGCCGCGCCGATCCTCGAGGAGACGATCCAGTACGCCAAGGACCGCAAGGCATTCGGCCAGCCCATCGGCTCGCTGCAGTGGAACAAGTTCCTCCTCGCGGACCTCGTCACCCGGGTCGAGGTCACCCAGGCCTACGTCGACAACTGCGTCGCCGCACACGCCGACGGTGAGCTCACGGCAGTGGACGCCGCCAAGGCCAAGTGGTGGACTGCTCAGGTGCAGAACGAGGTCCTCGACCACTGCGTGCAGCTGCACGGTGGCTACGGATTCATGACCGAGTACCGTGCCGCCCGTGCGTGGATGGATGCCCGTGTCACCAAGATCTGGGCCGGTTCCAACGAGATCATGAAGGAACTGATCGGCCGCGACCTCGGCCTCTGAACCCGTACCCCGTAGCCCGACGACAAAGGAGTCGCTTCGTATGTCCGTTCTCGACAAGTTCAGCTTGACCGATCGGGTGGTCGTCGTGACCGGTGCGTCGTCGGGCCTCGGGGTGGCGTTCGCGCAGGCCGCGGCGGAGGCCGGCGCCGACGTGGTGCTGGCAGCACGCCGCACCGACCGTCTCGAGAAGACCGCCGAGCTGGTGCGGGCCGCGGGACGGCAGGCGCTGTGCGTTGCGACGGACATCGCCGACCCGGCTCAGGCGCAGAATATGATCGACGCGGCCATGGAGAAGTTCGGCCGCGTGGACGTGCTCGTCAACAACGCCGGCGTCGGTACGGCTGTCCCCGCGACGCGGGAGACGCCGGAGCAGTTCCGGCAGGTCGTCGACATCAACCTGAACGGTTCCTACTGGGCGGCGCAGGCGGCGGGCAAGGTCATGAAGCCGGGCAGCGCGATCGTGAACATCGCGAGCGTGCTGGGTCTCACCACCGCGGGACTTCCGCAGGCCGCGTACGCCGCGAGCAAGGCCGGGGTCATCGGTCTCACCCGCGACCTGGCGCAGCAGTGGGGGGCCCGCAAGGGCATTCGAGTGAATGCGATCGCTCCCGGTTTCTTCGAGACGGAGATGACGGATCAGTACCAGGACGGGTACCTCGAATCGATGAAATCGCGGCTGGTTCTCGGTCGCCTCGGCGATCCGGAGGAGCTGGCCGCGACCGTGGTGTGGCTCGCGTCGGACGCCGCCGCGTACGTCACCGGTCAGACGATCGCGGTGGACGGCGGCATCACCATCACCTGAGCGTCGGGTTGGGCGGGGCTGCCGTGCTGGCGTATAAGTAGGAAATGACCACGCGCACCGTCCATGAAGAGTGGGACGACAAGCCCGCCCCGTCGATGGCGGCCACCGATCTGTTGCGGGAGCCTCCGGCGACCCCGCGTGGTGCACGTACACGCGCGGCGTTGGTGGCGGCCGCGCGGACGGTATTCGAGCGGTCCGGGTACCTCGATGCCAGGCTCACCGACATCACGAAGGAAGCCAACTGCTCGACGGGGTCGTTCTACACCTACTTCGACAACAAGGAACAGGTGTTCGCCGCCGTGCTCGAGGTCGCGCAGGAAGACATGATGCACCCGGGCATGAAACGGGTGCAGGACACCGACGATCCGTACGCCGTCCTGGAGGCGAGTAACCGCGCCTACCTGGAGGCCTATCGGCGTAACGCCAAGCTGATGGGGCTGCTCGAACAGGTCGCGCACATCGACCCGGCGTTCGCGGACCTGCGGCGTCAGCGGGCCGACGCGTTCATCGCGCGCAACGCGCGGGGCATCGCGGAACTGCAGGCGCGGGGCATCGCCGACAAAGAACTCGACCCGATGCTGGCGTCGCGGGCGCTGTCGGGGATGGTCAGCCGGTTGGCGTACAACGTGTTCGTGGCCAGCGTGAACGGGACCGACGGCACTCCCGTCGACTTCGACGACGTCGTGTTCACCACGACGCGCATCTGGGCAAATGGACTGAGGTTCCCCGAGCGGAGCTGAGCTCTCTCCGACGGCGTCAGCGCGTGGGACACCCAGATCGACGAAACTGAATCCGACACCGGGTTCAGGTGTTTTCTGTGAAAGACTGGGGCACGTCCGTGTCCCCTCGAGGAGGAATCTCGTGCAGGTTGCGCAGAAGGTCGCCATCGTCACCGGTGGCGGAGGTGGAATCGGCGGTGCACTCGCGGAGCGGCTCGCCGCAGAGGGCGCCCGGGTCGTCGTCACCGATCTCGATGCCACATCGGCCCAGGCGGTGTCGGACCGGATCAACGCGACACGTCCGGGGGCCTCGATCGCCCGCGGTGCCGACGCGTCCGAGGACGCACAGATCGCGTCGGTCATCGACGCCGCGGAGGAGGCGTTCGGCCCCGTCGACCTCTACTTCGCCAATGCGGGTGTCGCGGCCGGGGAGGGGCTCGAACCCGACGATGCGGTGTGGGACCTCGCCCTCGACGTGAATGTCCGTGCGCATATCCGCGCGGCACGCCGTCTGGTCCCTGGCTGGATCGAGCGCGGCGAGGGGTACTTCGTCAGCACGGCCTCCGCCGCCGGGCTGCTCACCCAGATCGGGTCCGCCCCCTACTCGGTGACCAAACATGCCGCAGTCGGATTCGCCGAATGGCTGTCCGTCACATACGGCGACAAGGGCGTCCGCGTCAGCTGCCTGTGCCCGATGGGCGTCAACACCAAGCTGCTCACCGACGACGCCGCCCTGTCGGCCACCGCCGCACGCGCCGTCACCACCGCGGGTTCGGTGCTCGAACCATCCGAGGTGGCCGAATGCGTCCTCGCCGCAATGGAAGCCGAACAGTTCCTGATCCTTCCGCACCCCGAAGTGCTGGAGATGTACCGGCACAAGGGCGCCGACTACGACCGATGGATCCGGGGAATGCGCCGCTACCAGGCCTCGCTCCTCGCCCAGTCGTCCTGACCCGACCGCACGAGGAGTCCGCATGTCGCTGTTCGAGTTATCCGATCGCGCCCGGCAATACCAGATCGATCTGCTGGAGTTCATGGATTCGCATGTGTATCCGGCGGAGGCGGTGTATGAGGAGCAGATGCGGGAGTCTGGGGATCCGCATTTCCAGCCGCCGGTGTTGGAGGAGTTGAAGGTTGAGGCGCGGCGTCGGGGGTTGTGGAATCTGTTTCATCCGCATCCGGGGACGGGTGCGGGGTTGACGAATCTCGAGTATGCGCCGTTGGCGGAGATCATGGGGCGCAGTCATATCGCGTCGGAGGCGTGTAATTGTAATGCGCCGGATACGGGCAATATGGAGGTGCTCGAGTTGTTCGGTACGGCCGAGCACAAGGAGAAGTATCTGACGCCGTTGCTGGAGGGGACGATGGCGTCGGCGTTCGCGATGACAGAGCCGGCGGTGGCGAGTTCGGATGCGACGAATGTGGAGTTGTCGATGGTCCGGGACGGTGACGAGTATGTGCTGAACGGGCGGAAGTGGTTCGCGTCGAATGCGTTGCATCGGAATTGCCGGGTGTTGATCGTGATGGGGAAGACGGATCCGTCGGCGGCGCCGCATCGGCAGCAGTCGATGATGGTGGTGCCGATCGATGCGCCGGGGGTGACGGTGATGCGGGGGTTGCCGGTGTTCGGGTATCAGGATCGTGAGGGGCATGCGGAGATCGACTTCGCGGATGTTCGGGTGCCGGTCAAGGATGTGTTGAAGGGCGAGGGGGAGGGTTTCGCGATTTCGCAGGCGCGGTTGGGTCCGGGTCGGATTCACCATTGCATGCGGGCGATCGGGATGGCGGAGCGGGCGTTGGAGTTGATGTGTCGTCGGGCGTCGTCGCGGGTGACGTTCGGGAAGCCGGTCAGTGAGAATGCGAATATTCAGGATTGGATTGCGGAGGCGCGGATCGAGATCGAGATGATCCGGTTGTTGACGCTGAAGGCGGCGTATCTGATGGATACGGTGGGGAACAAGGAGGCGCGGACGGAGATCGCGGCGATCAAGGTGGCGGCTCCGAATATTGCGTTGAAGATTGTGGATCGGGCGATTCAGGTGCACGGTGGGGCCGGTGTCACCGACGACTTCCCCCTTGCCATGATGTACGCCCATCTGAGGACATTGCGTCTCGCGGACGGACCGGACGAGGTCCACAAGATGTCCATCGCGAGAAGAGAACTCCGCAAATACCGTACGAAGACCGAGAACAACCAGCATGGAGGAAACAAGTGAGCCAGGAACGTAGAACCGCCATCGTCACCGGATCGGCCCGGGGAATCGGCGCTGCCGTCGCGAAGCGGCTGGCCGACGACGGCTACGCGGTCGCCGTCCTCGACCTCGACGAGTCCGCGTGTGCCGGCACCGTCGACGCGATCACGTCCGCCGGCGGCGAAGCGCTGGGCGTGGGCGCGAACGTCGCCGACGAGGCCTCGGTCGCCGCGGCGGTCGAGCGGGTGGCGGCCGAACTCGGTGCCCCGACGATCCTGATCAACAACGCCGGGATCACCCGCGACAACCTGTTGTTCAAGATGACCGTCGACGACTGGGACGCGGTCATGAACGTGCACCTGCGCGGTGCGTTCCTGATGTCGCGGGCCGTGCAGAAGTACATGGTGGACGCCAAGTTCGGGCGCATCGTGAACCTGTCGAGCACCTCTGCGCTCGGTAACCGCGGGCAGGTCAACTACTCCGCCGCCAAGGCGGGCATGCAGGGCTTCACCAAGACGCTGGCATTCGAGCTCGGCAAGTTCGGTGTCACCGCGAACGCGATCGCGCCCGGTTTCATCGAGACCGAGATGACCGCCGCCACCGCCGAGCGGGTGGGTGTGGGCTTCGAGGATTTCAAGAAGGCGGCGGCGTCGCAGATCCCGGTGAACCGCGTCGGGCAGCCCGAGGACATCGCGCACACCGCGTCGTTCTTCGTCAGCGAGGGCGCCGGATTCGTCTCGGGGCAGGTCGTCTACGTCGCCGGTGGACCGAAGGACTGATCGATGAAGGCGTGGCGTGTACACGAATTGGGGCAGCCGAGGGACGTTCTGACGTTCGAGGACGTTCCCGACCTCGAACCGAAGCCCGGGGAGTTGCTGGTCAAGGTGCTTTCGGCCGCCGCCAACTTCCCGGATGTCCTGTTGTGCCGCGGCGAGTACCAGATCAAGCCGCCGCTTCCGTTCACTCCCGGTGTGGAGCTGTGCGGCGAGGTGGTGGGGCTGGGCGAGGGTGTCACCGAGTTCTCCGTCGGTGACCGGGTGATCGGCATGCCGAGTCTTCCGAACGGCGGGTTCGCCGAGCTGGCCGTCATGTCCTCGGCCACAGCGTTCCCCGCTCCGGAGGCCCTCGACGACGCCGAGGCGTCGGCACTGTCGATCGGATACCAGACGGGATGGTTTGCGCTGCACCGCAGGACGCAGATCCAGCCCGGTGAAACTCTGCTCGTGCATGCTGCGGCAGGTGGTGTGGGCAGCGCGGCCGTGCAACTGGGTAAGGCGGCGGGTGCGAAGGTGATCGGCGTCGTCGGCGGTCCCGAGAAGGCGGCCTACACGCGGGAACTCGGTGCCGACCTCGTGATCGACCGGCACAGCGAGGACTTCGTGCAGGCCGTGAAGGACTTCACGGACGGCCGCGGTGCCGACGTCGTGTTCGATCCGGTGGGTGGCGACTCCTACACGAAGTCGACCAAGTGCATCGCGTTCGAGGGTCGCATCATCGTGATCGGGTTCGCGAGCGGCACCATCCCGTCGCCCGGGCTGAACCACGCGCTGATCAAGAACTACTCGATCATCGGGCTCCACTGGGGGTTGTACAACGCCTACAACCCCGCTGCGATCCGGGAGTGTCACGAAGAGCTGACGAGGATGGCCGCGGCCGGCGAGATCAAGCCGATGATCAGCGAGCGGCTCGGGCTCACCGACGTCGCGGACGGCATCGCACGGCTCGGTGAGGGGACGACAGTCGGACGGCTAGCTTTCCTGCCCGGACGCTAGCGGTTGCGCTTCGCGTACAGCTCCTCGAGGTTGTGCCGCAAGGTCACCTCGGTGTTCTTCACGGCCGTTTCGACGAACGGTTCGACGATGAGACCGAGTGCCTTGCCGGCGAGACCGCCGGGGAGCTTGTACGCGAAGTCCACGCTGATCTCGGTCTTGTCCTCACCGTGAGCGGTGAACTCCCAGCTCGAGGAGTTCGCGGCGCCGTCGAGCGACGCCAGGGTGATGACCCGGTCCTGCTCCCACTCGGTGACCTCGAGCCGCGACCGCAGGGTGCTGGGGCCGATGTGGATCGCGGCGTCGAAGGTCGACTCCATCCCCTGGTCGAATTCCCCGATCGGACGGAACTCCGAGACCCCGAACATCCAGTCGGGGACCGTCCGGTAATCGTCGATGTACGCGAACGCCACGTGGATGGGGACGGCTGCGATCGCGGAGTGACGGACGTGGATCATCAGGTGGTCCCTGGCTCTCTGTCGGAGAAGGCTGTCGATCTGGGCGACCTCGTTCGACTCTAGTCAACTCCCGCGACCACAGCAGGGGAGCGGCGGGTATCTGTTCTACCGTAGGACCCATGACGATAGAGGGCACCCAGCGCGGCAGTTCCTGGCGTGAGTACACCGACCAGGGCTTGTCCAAGGTTCTGGCCGCGGCGCTGGCGGCGTTCGTCGAGAAGGGGTACGACGGGGCGTCGATCCGTGAGATCGCGTCACGCGCCGGTCTGTCGGTCCCCGGTCTCTATCACCACTACCCCTCCAAGCAGGCGCTGCTGGTGGGGCTGACGAACGCGGTGATGCGCGAACTCCTCGATCGCAGCCACGCGGCGGTGGCCGAGGCGGGCCCGACACCGGGCGAGCGGTTCGACGCGGTCATCGAGTCGCTCCTGCGGTTCCACATGTACCGGCGTGAACAGGCCTTCGTCGCGTCCCGGGAAACGCGGAGCATGGAACCGGAGAGCCGGAAGGCGTACATCGCGCTGCGCGACGAGCAGCAGGAGATGCTGGACGACATCGTCCGCGAGGGGGTGGCGGCGGGGCTGTTCCGGACGCCGTTCCCGGAGGACGCGAGTCGTGCCGTCGTCACGATGTGCGTCGCGGTGTCCACCTGGTACCGGGAGGACGGGCCGCTGTCGCCCGACGAACTGGTCGAGCGGTACCTGGCGATCGCGAGGAGCACGGTCGGCGCGTCCGACTGAGTCTTGACCGGATTTCGAAGGTGTGGAATTGTCGGGGACGACTTCGACCGAGCGAGTGATCGGTCGGTACTGGAGTCGCCGTATTGACTGGAGGTAGTTGTGGCGATCGATCTGTCCTACGCACCCGAGGTGACCGCGCTCGTCGAGAAGACCGAGGCGTTCACCCGCGAAGTCGTGCTGCCCATCGAGGACGAGCACGGCGGCGACATCACCGCGGCCGGTGGCGACACCCTGCGCGTGGAGCTGCAGAAGGCGGCCAAGGACGCCGGAGTCTTCGCCCCGCACGCACCCGTCGAGTACGGCGGACACGGTCTGAACATGACCGATCGCGCGCCCGTCTTCGAGGCAGCGGGTTACTCGCTGTTCGGCCCGACCGCCCTGAACATCGGGGCCCCCGACGAGGGCAACGTCCACATGCTCGCGCACATCGCCAGCCCGGAGCAGAAGGAGCGGTTCCTCGCCCCGTTGGCGCACGGCGACATGCGGTCGGCGTTCGCCATGACCGAGCCGTCGCCCGGAGCCGGCTCCGACCCCTCGGCGCTGACCACGCGCGCCGAGAAGGCGCCGGGCGGGTGGAAGATCAACGGCCACAAGTACTTCATCACCGGAGCCGACGGCGCGGGATTCTTCATCATCTTCGCGCGCACGTCCGGCGTGCCCGGCGACCGCGGTGGTGCGACGATGTTCCTCACGCCGGCCGACGCCGAGGGGCTGAGGGTGGGTCGTCACATCGACACCCTGGACCGGGCGATGATCGGTGGGCACTGCGAAGTGTTCTTCGAGGACCTGTTCGTCCCCGACAGCGGGGTTCTCGGCGAGGTAGACCAGGGATTCGCCTACGCCCAGGTCCGGCTCGGGCCCGCCCGGATGACGCACGTCATGCGGTGGCTCGGTGCGGCTCGGCGCGGCCACGACGTCGCCGTGGCACACGTCGCGCAGCGTGAGGGTTTCGGGGGCAAGCTGGGCGATCTCGGCATGGTCCAGAAGATGATCGCGGACAACGAGATCGACATCGCCGCCACCCGCGCACTGTTGACGCGGGCGTGCTGGGAACTCGATCAGGGCGGCCACGCGAGCAACTCCACGTCCATCGCCAAGACCTACGCCTCCGAGGCCATCTTCCGCATCGTCGACCGCTCCATCCAGATGTGCGGCGGTCTCGGCGTGTCCGGTGACCTGCCCCTCGCCCGGCTGTCCCGCGAGGTGCGACCGTTCCGTGTCTACGACGGACCGTCCGAGGTGCACCGCTGGGCCATCGCCAAGCGTGTCGTCGGTGCCGCGAAGAAGGCCGCGCGGGAGGCGGGCGCATGACCGAACATCGGGGACTCGATCTCGTTGCGCTGCGGAAGTTCCTGTCCGAGTCGGACGTTCCTCTCGCCGGTGAGTTGCGGGCCGACCTGATCTCGGGCGGCAAGTCCAACCTCACGTACGCCATCTTCGACGACTCCTCGCGGTGGGTGCTGCGAAGGCCGCCCACCGCGGGGCTCACACCGTCGGCGCACGACGTGGCCCGCGAATTCCGCATCACCTCGGCGCTGCAGGGCACCGATGTCCCGGTGGCCGCCACCGTCGCGTTGTGCGAGGACGACAGTGTAATGGGCGCGCCGTTCACCGTGGTGGAACACGTGACGGGCCAGGTGATCCGGACCAAGTCGGATCTCGAGGCACTGTCCGACGACGACATCGACTCGTGCACCGACGAACTGGTCCGCGTGCTCGGCGCTTTGCACAACGTCGACTACGACGCCGTCGGCCTGGGCGAGCTCGGCCGCCCGGACGGGTACGTGGCCCGGCAGGTCACGTTGTGGGCGAGCCAGTGGGGGCGAGTGAAGACGACGGACTCCGCGGACGTCGACCGCCTGCATGCCGCGCTGGTCGAATCGATTCCGCAGCAGTCGGAGTCGTCGATCGTGCACGGCGACTACCGCATCGACAACACCATCCTCGCGGCCGGCGACGTGAGCACCGTTGCGGCGGTCGTCGACTGGGAACTGTCAACCCTCGGCGACCCGCTCACCGACGTCGCCCTGATGTGCGTCTACCGGCATCCGGCTCTCGACCTGGTGCTCGGCGAACCGGCGGCCTGGACGAGCCCGCGACTGCCGTCGGCGGACGATCTCGCGCAGCGCTACACCGTGGCGTCGGGGCGCGACCTGGCCTACTGGAACTTCTACCTGGCGCTCGCGAACTTCAAACTCGCCGTCATCGCCGAGGGCATCAACCACCGCTACCGTGTCGGCGCCACCGTCGGAGAAGGTTTCGACAAGGCAGGCGACGCGGTGCCCGAATTCGTCGCGGCCGGCCTGCGCGCCCTGAAAGGACAGACCGTATGAGTCGCACCGCACTGATCACCGGCGCCTCACGTGGCATCGGACTCGGCATCGCCACCCGTCTCTCCGAACAGGGATACGGGCTGACGATCACCGCCCGCGATCGTGATCGGCTCGAGTCCGTGGCCGCCGACCTGCGGACCGCGGGCGCGAAGGACGTCGTCGCGGTCGCCGGTGACCTCGCCGACGAGGACTCTGCCGGACGCGTCGTCGAGGCGCACACCGACGCCTACGGTTCGCTGAACGCGCTGGTGCTCAACGCCGGGGTGGGAACCGCGGGCCCCATCGGCGAGTTCCCCATGCGCCGATTCGACAAGAGCCTCGGAGTCAACCTGCGGGCGCCGTTCAGCCTGCTGCAGCAGTCGCTGCCGCTGCTCCGGGCCGGTGCGGCGGAGAACCCGGGAGGCGGGTCCAAGGTCGTGGCCCTGGCATCGATCACCGGCGTGTACGCCGAGGCAGGGCTCGCCGTCTACGGGGCGACCAAGGCCGCGCTGATCTCCCTGGCCGAGACGTTGAACGTGGAGGAGTCGTGCAACGGAGTCTCCGCGACCGCGCTCGCGCCGGCGTACGTCGACACCGACATGTCCGCGTGGATCCACGACACGATCCCGCCTGAGGCGATGATCGAGGTCAACGACATCGTCGAACTCGTCGACGCCCTGCTGCGGCTGTCGTCGCGCGCGGTGGTCCCGAAGATCGTCGTCGGACGCGCCGGAACGGACGGCTACCGCGCGTAGTCGTCGTCCTCCTGGGCCTCGCCACGCTTGCGGAAGAACTTGAAACCGGGGACGCCCTGGATCGCCTGACGCACGCCCTGGACCTCCTCGAGGAGTTGGTGGATCTCCGGCGACACGGTGTCCAGGGTCGCCAGGATCGGCATCAGCCCCTCCATGCGCAGGGTCAGCTCAGGCAGGTGGTCCACCAACCCGATTGCGGCGTGAATCTCCTCCTCGGTGAGGTCGTCGACGAACCGCTGCGCCAGTGGGGCGGCCTTCGTCGCCAGCGGCTCGTACAGACCGATCAGGGTCTGCGCCGACGCGGATGTGTGCCCTGCCGTGGCGACCACAGTTGCCGCCGATTCCGCAACCGCGTTCGCCCTCGCCACCGCGATCTCGGCGCCGTCGCTGATCGCCTCGATGCGGGAAATCAGCACCTCGACCTGGTCCAGGAGGGTGCCGATCCGGCCGGGAAGGGAGACGACGAGTTCAGCGGTGTCCGCCGACCACCGGGCGATCCCGGTGACGGTACGCACCAGGTCGCGGGTGCCGAGTTGTACGAGAGCCATCGGCCCATCCTGCCTGATGCATTCCGGACCTCACGTTTCGGTCGTGGCAGACGTCTACCTTTCAGAGGCCCGCACACCTGGAAGGATTGGCACCGTGAATGCCGACCGAGCAGCACACACAGTCATCGATTCACCGATCGGCCCCCTGACGCTGGTGAGCGTCGACGGCGTGCTGAGCGGCATCTACATGGTCGAACACCGGCATCAGCCGAATCCCGCGACGTTCGGGGAGCGCGACACCGCAGGTTTCGACGAGGCCGTCACCCAGCTCACCGAATACTTCGACGGCAGGCGCACCGAGTTCACCGTCCCGCTCGCCGCGCGAGGCACCCCGTTCCAGCAACGGGTGTGGGACGCCCTGCGCACCATCCCGTACGGCGAGACGTGGACGTACGGTCAGCTGGCCGACTCCCTCGGCACCCCGACCGCGATTCGCGCGGTGGCGGCGGCGAACGGCAGAAATCCGATCAGCATCATCGTCCCGTGCCACCGCGTCATCGGGAGCAACGGCAACCTGACGGGGTATGCGGGCGGGCTCGACCGCAAACGGTTCCTGCTCGAACGCGAAGCGGAACGGACGCGACTCCGGCTGAGCCGATGACCCTGAAGCCGTTCGAAGACATCGTGGTCGAGCACGGGCCGACGGTGCTGCGGGTCTGCCGGGCCGTGGTCGGTCCGGTGGACGCCGAGGACGCGTGGTCGGAGACGTTCATCGCCGCGATGCGGGCGTACCCCGACTTGCGTCCCGGGAGCAACGTCGAGGCGTGGCTGGTGACGATCGCGCACCGGAAAGCGCTCGACCACATACGTGCGCGCGACCGGCGGCCCGTCCCCACCGACGCGCTTCCTGAGCAGACCACCGACCGCGGACTTCCCGGCGGTCACGATCCCGAGTTGTGGAATGCGGTCGGCGCCCTGCCGATGAAGCAGCGGGCGGCGGTGGCGTATCACTACCTGGCCGGGTTGCCGTACGCCGAGATCGCGGTGATCCTGGGCAACTCCCCGGACGCGTCGCGGCGGGCCGCCGCCGACGGGATTGCGGCGCTACGCAAGACCCTCTCGATCTCTGTGAGTGGAGACATCACATGAACATCCCCGACATCGTCTACGCCCTGTCCACGTCGGACTCCGCGGTGGAGCAGAATCTGCGCGAGAGGCTCGCGGCCCTCGCCGCCGAAGCAGGGCTCCTCGACGTCGCGTACCGGACCCTCGACACCCCCGTCGGTTCGCTTCTCCTCGCCGCCACCGATCGCGGGCTGGTACGGGTCGCCTTCCCCCGCCAGGATCACGACGCCGTGCTGCAGACCCTCGCCGAGCAGATCAGCCCCCGGATCCTGCGCGCACCGGCCCGGCTCGACCGGGTGGCCCACGAGATCGACGAGTACTTCCTCAGCAAGCGCACGAGCTTCGACGTCCCGCTGGATTTCAGGCTGTCCAAGGGGTTTCGGCTCGAGGTACTTCACCATCTTCCCGAGATCGAATACGGGCACACCGCGAGTTACGCCGCGGTCGCGGCGGCCGCGGGCAGCCCGAAGGCAGTGCGCGCGGTCGGAACCGCCTGCGCCCTCAACCCGCTCCCCGTCGTGGTTCCCTGCCACCGGGTGGTCCGCAGCGACGGCAGCATGGGCCAGTACGCGGGTGGGCCGGAAGCCAAGTCGATTCTGCTGACATTGGAGGCAGCGGCATGACTACCTTGACGCAACGCGTGAACGACCTCGATTGGCAGGGTCTCCGCGGCGAGACCGACGCCGCGGGATGCGCGCAATCCGAGCAGATCCTGACGGCCGAGGAGTGCGGGCAGATCTCGGACATGGACGAGGAGGTCGAGCGTTTCCGGTCCACCGTCGACATGGCCCGGCACCGTTTCGGCTCGGGACAGTACCGGTACTTCGACTACCCGCTACCGGACGTCGTGGCCGAACTCCGTGCGGCCTTCTACCCGAAACTGCTTCCCGTGGCACGGGACTGGGCGACCAAGCTGAGGAAGCCCGCGCCGTGGCCGGACACCCTCGACGAATGGCTGGACATGTGCCACGACGCCGGCCAGAAACGGGCGACACCCATCCTGCTCAGCTACCGCGCGAACGACTGGAACGCTCTGCACCGCGACCTCTACGGTGACCTGGTGTTCCCGTTGCAGGTAGTGATCGGCCTCGACCGCCCGGGAGTGGACCACGAGGGCGGGGAATTCATGCTCGTCGAGCAGCGACCCCGCGCCCAGTCCCGGGGCACGGTGACGACGCTGCGGCAGGGTCATGCGCTGATATTCACCACCAGGGACAGGCCCGTACGCTCGACCCGCGGTTGGTCGACGGGACCGGTACGGCACGGTGTCAGCACCGTTCGGCGCGGCACCCGCCGGACCCTCGGCCTGGTCCTGCACGACGCCGAGTGACCGTGATGTCCGCGTTGATACCCCGGCCCCGAACTGTGGTGGCGCCCGGCGCCGTCCACGTCCCCGACTGGCTCACGCCGGAGGAGCAGCGCCACCTGGTGGCCGAATGCCGGCGCTGGGCCACCGCACCGGTCCCGATGCGGGCCGCGCAACTGCCGACGGGGCATCGCATGTCGGTGCAGACGGTGTGCCTCGGCTGGCACTGGAAGCCGTATTCCTACTCGCGCACCGCCGAGGACGCGGGCGGCGGCCGTGTCGCGCCGGTGCCCGGCTGGCTGGTCGAACTCGGCCGGCGAGCGGTGAGTGAGGCGTACGGGCAGCCCGCCGACGGGTACACACCCGATGCCGCGCTGATCAACTTCTACGACGACACCGCGAAGATGGGCATGCACCAGGACAAGGAGGAGCGGTCCGATGCGCCCGTCGTGTCGTTGAGCATCGGCGACACATGCACGTTCCGCTTCGGCAACACTGCCACCCGCACGAAGCCGTACACCGATGTCGAGTTGCTGTCGGGCGACCTCTTCGTGTTCGGTGGTGAGTCCCGGTTCGCGTATCACGGAGTGCCGAAAGTGCTTCCCGGCACGAGCGATCCGGACTGCGGACTGACAACGGGCCGACTGAACATCACGCTGCGGGTGACGGGACTCGAGGACGCATGAGAGTGCAGCTGCCGTACCGGGGTCCGTTCACCCATGCGCCGTTGTGGGGCGCGCTCCGCGCCCACACCGTGTCCGGGCTCGAGCGACACGACCCCGACGGAACCCACACCCGGGTGGTGAACGGTCCGCACGGGCCCGCGCTGGTGTCCGTGGTCGTTCGTCCCGCCGGCGGGTACGTCGAGGCGCACCTGACACCGGCGGATCCGGGAGACGTCGAAGCGCTGACCGTCGCGGTCCGGCGCTGGCTCGACCTCGACGCGAATCCGCTGCCGATCGACGCCGCGTTGAGCCGTCACCCGCAACTGGCTCCGCTGGTGGCACTACGACCGGGTCTGCGGCGCCTGGGGAGCGTGGACGGGTTCGAAACGGCGGTTCTGACCGTTCTCGGACAACAGGTTTCGCTGGCGGCGGCCCGGACGTTCGGCAGCCGGCTCGTGTCCGCGTACGGTCGGCCGGTCCACGACGGATTCTTCGCGTTTCCCGAACCGGAGACGCTCGCGGCGCTCGCACCCGAACAGTTGCGCTCCACCCTCGGTCTCACCGGCGCCCGGGCCAGGACGGTGCTCGCGCTGGCCGAGGCCGCGTCCGACGGTCTGCGCCTCGACGCGGACACCGACCCGGCCGAGTTCCGGGCCGGTCTGCTCGCACTGCCCGGCATCGGCCCGTGGACGGCGGACTATCTGACGGTGCGGGTGCTGGCCGACCCGGACGCGTTCACACCCGACGACCTCGTCCTCAAACGCGCGCTGGAGGTCAGGACCGGCAGGCAGGCAGCGGAACTCGCCGAGTCGTGGCGACCGTGGCGGGCCTACGCGCTGTTCCACCTGTGGACGGACGAAGCGTATTAGTCCTTGGCCTTCGCCAGCGCCGACGGCCACCAGATCTTCTTGCCGACGTCGTGAGAGAGCGCCGGGACGAGGATGCTGCGCACGATGATCGTGTCGAGAAGCACACCGAACGCGACCGCGAAACCGACCTCGGCGAGGAACACCAGGGGCAGCACGCCCAATACCGCGAACGTCGCGGCGAGTACGACACCGGCCGACGTGATGACGCCACCGGTCACCGCCAGTCCCCGCAGCACACCGGATTTGGTGCCGTGTTCCTCGGTTTCCTCGCGGACCCGGGTCATCAGGAAGATGTTGTAGTCGATGCCGAGCGCCACGAGGAACACGAACGCGAACAGCGGGAACGCCGGATCTGCGTTCGCGAAATGGAAGACGTGGGTGAAGAAGAGTCCGCACACCCCGAGGGTGGCCGCGAACGACAGGACCACGGTGGCGATGAGGATGATGGGTGTGAGCAGGGCGCGGAGCAGGAGGGCCAGCACGACGAAGATGACGACGAGAACGATCGGGATGATCAGGTTCCGGTCGTGCACCGACGCCGTCTGCACGTCGAGAGTGGTTGCCGTGCTGCCACCGACGAGCGCATCGGCACCGGGTACGGCGTGCGCCGCGTCGCGCAGTCGCTTCACCGTCTCGAGGGCTTCCGGGGAATCGTACGAGTCGGCGAGTGTCGCGTTGACGACCATGCGCCCGTCGATCGGTGCGGCCGTGAGGAAGTCGGGTGCGCACCCCTGCCCGGCCGCCGAAGCCACCGCGGCCGGGTTGGACTTGACGAGTGCGGACAGCTTCTCGACGTCGACCTGCGGGCACACCGCGCCGGGATCCGTCGACACCCCGTCCACACCGCTCACGGCCGCGATGACCGCGTCCGTCTGATCGGCATTGGTGACGATGACGGCGGGCGCGCCGGCGCCCGGATCGAATTTCGAGTCGTACAACTCCTGACCGACGACGGCGTCGGGGCGGTTGGTGAAGTTCTCCGACGACGACAGCCCGTCTGTCTTCAGACTGCCGATGCCGACCAGGAACAGCACGGCAAGGAGCACCGTCGTACCGATCCAGAGTGGGCGGTCCTTGCTTCCGACCTGGGCGGCGATCTTGCCCCACAGGCCGTGCGTGGTGAGGTCGGCGGCCTCGTCCACCTTGGGTTTCCGCGGCCAGAACACCCACCGTCCCGCCGCGGACAGCGCGACGGGCAGGAACGTCATCATCACGAGGTACGTGCACGCGATGCCGATCGCGGCGACCGGCCCGAGGCTCTTGTTGGAGTTCAGTTCGGAGAACGTCAGGCACAGCAGACCGAGGATGACGGTGACTGCCGACGCCGTGATGGCGGGGGCGGATTCCTTCCACGCCTTGACCATGGCGTCGAACCGGCTGGGATAGAAGTGAAGTTCTTCTCGATATCGGGAGATCAGGAGTAGCGCATAGTCGGTGCCCGCACCGATCACGAGGACGAACAGGATGCCCTGACTCTGTCCGGTGAGCGTGAGCACCTCGGCCTTGGCGAGGAAGTAGATGACCATCGACGCCAGGCCGAGCGCGAGCAGTGCCGAGAAGAGCGGGAAGAACCACAACACCGGGGAGCGGTAGACCACCAGCAGGATCAGGACCACCACGAGCAGGGCGGCGCCCAGTAGTGCACCGTCGAGCCCAGCGAACGCGTCGATGAACGCCACCAGCAGACCACCGGGACCGGCAGGGAGCACCTCGAGCCCGGCGGCCGCGTTCTTCGCGGCGGTGAGGACGTTCTCCTCGGTGGCGGCGAGCACATCGCCGGCGACCGCCGTGCCGTCCTCCTTCGCGACGAGGGGAACGAAGATCGATGCCGTGGTGCCGTCTTGGGAGAACTGTGTCTGGGACATGCCTTCGGCGTCGACCCCGTCGACTGCCGCGATGGCGTCACGTGCCTGGGCGATCGCGGTCTTGTCCTGCTCGGTGAGCGGGGCGTCGCTGTGGAACAGCACGAAACCGGGGATCGTTTCGACGGTGAGGAACTTGGACGATTCGTTGGTGACGATCGTCGATTCGGCGGAACTCGACAGGTAGGCGGCGTTGTCGTTCTTCTGGACCTCGGTGAGCTTGCCCTGGAAGGAACCCCCGAATCCGCCCGCGAAGAACGCGATGATCGCGATTGCCACGATGGTGAACGCAGGCCAGCGGAATCTGCGCGGCGTCTCGCCGCTGGTGCTCGAGTCCGTCGAATCCAGCTTCGTCATGGGTTCTCCTTCGCCGCCCCCGCCAGCAGTGCGTCCCAGTACACCATGTCGAGCGCACCGGCGACACCGGAAATCCGCGCGCGTCAGGCCTCGTCGGAGGTTTCGGCGTAGCAGTCCCGCACCGCCACATCCATCGGGAACCGCACCCGCGTCTCGCCGAACAGCAACCGGGTGGCTACCTCGACCGCGCCCAGAACGTGCCGCGTCGCCGAGTCCGGATCCCGGGTATGCACCATCACCTCGTCGTGCTGGAAGAAGACGAGTTCGCTGTCCGGGTCGTCCGCCAGCCGGCGCCGCAGATCCGCGAGCACGCACAGTGCCCACTCGGATGCCGTGGCCTGCACCACGAAGTTTCGGGTGAACCGGCCGCGGGAATGCGCGTCGCCGTGCGACCAGAAGTCGGGGGACGGCGGCGGGCACGCCCGGCCGAGCCACGAGTGCACGACCTCGCCGCGTTCACCGGCACGGGCCGCCCTTTCCACATATTCGACGGCGACGGGAAAGCGGGTGCGCAGCAGCGTGAGCAGGGAACGGGCCTCGCCCGCGGTGGCGCCGTACAGGACACCGAGGATCGCCACCTTGGCCTTGCCTCGATCGCCGTCGAACGTCTCCGCCGCGACCGGTGCGTACAGGTCGTCGGCGCCCGCGGCGGCAACCATGCGGGCGTCCCCCGACATGGCGGCCAGGATGCGGGGTTCGAGTTGGCCGGCGTCGGCGATGACGAACGTGTGACCCGGATCGGCGAGCACGCTCGACCGCAGCGGTTTCGGAATCTGCAGTGCGCCGCCGCCGCGGCTCGCCCAGCGGCCCGACACCACGCCGCCGGGAACGTACACGGGCCGGAACCGGTCGTCGCGGACCCAACTGTCCAGCCACTGCCAGCCGTTCGTGCTGAACAGCTTGGACAGATCCCGGTGGCGCAGGAGCAGCGGCACGGCAGGGTGATCGACCTCCCGCAGCAGGTGCTTGCGGGTCGACGCGAGTTCGATGCCCTCACGGCGAAACGCGTCGACGACCTCCACGTGGGACGCCGGGTTGATGCGACGGCCGAACGCCGCCCCTATCTCCACAGTCACGTCCTGGATGCGCTGCGGCAGGTCGTACCCGGCCGGCCGCGGACCGAGCGCCGCCTCGAGGAACGCGCGATGGGCAACGGTGGAGAACGGCAGTCCGTCGAAGCTCATCTCCGCGGCGGCCAGCGCTCCCGCGGACTCGGCGGCCACCAGCAGGTCGAGCCGGGCGTCGTCACCGATCGTCTTCCGCTGTTCCGCGAAGTCCGCCACCACCTGCGCCGGATCCGTGGTGGGTGCGGTCTCGAACAGGCCGGGCCGTTCGTCGACGGGTTCGTCCGGCGGTGGCGCGGGTACACCGTCGCGCATGCTGAGGATGGCGTGGGTGAGCGCGAGGTCCTGGCAGCGCCGCACCCGCACCCCGGCTCGCAGCAGTGCCGGATAGACGGCCGCGGTACTCGTCCAGACCCAGCGGGGGTGTTCGGTGGCCTCGATGTCGCGGACCGCGGCCACGGCGTCGGGGTGACGACGTGGCGACTCGATCGGAACGCCCGCGGGATCGGTGCGAACGGTCGTCGCGCCACCGTCGGCGTCGGGAACCAGGAGCACTCTCACGGGCACAGTCTGCTCTGCGTTACCGACAGTCGATAATCCGCCGCCGGGCGAGGGTAAATCCGCAGGTCGGCACTACACTGAACGCAGACGCTTCTCGCCGGAAGGAGGGGCATCCGATGGCAACCATCGAAGAGTTCGAGCAGACGGTGACCGACAAGGTGGTCGCCGGACTGCACGCCAAATTCGCCGACTACGAGCGCCGCGGAGTCGGACTCGCCGAACTCGGCGACCCCGATCGGTTCGTCGAACGGATCCTGGCGGCGGTGCCCGCCCCGCATCCCTGGTACGAACAGTTCGGCACGGCCTGGTCGTCCGCGCCCGCGTGACTCACGCCCCGGCTGCGTCCACCGGTTCGGGTTCGGTCTGCGCATTGTGGCGGCGATGCAAGCCCTTGCGGTCGTAGAACCGGGTGATGACTGCACCGAAGACGAGGCCGATGAGAAGGCCGGCGAGGGTCATCCACACGGCGTGGATGAGCCCTGCGTCGCCCGCTGCGCCGAAGAACATGATGGCGCGCACCCCGATGTAGATCTGGTGCATCGGTTCGAACTCGCCGAGCCAGGTGTACAGGCGCGGCGCGGCCTCGAGCGGGATCGTGCCGCCCGACGAGGGCAGCGCCAGGACCACGAAGACCAGCAGGTTGATGAGCAGGCCGAGGTTGCCGAACGCCGCCATCACGGACATCGCCGTGATCCCGACCGCGGCGATCGCGAAGGCGCCGTATTCCCACAGGGCGAGCGGATCGGTGATCGGCAGGCCGAGGGCCGAGCTGATCCACAGGTACAGACCCGACACGATCATCGCCAGCACAACCATCACCGCCCACTTGATGAGCAGGGTGTTGAAACGTGAGATCGGGACCGCCTCGTTGTGGAGGTACAGCGGCCCCACCTCGGTCGGAGTGAATCCGAGCATGCCGTCGATGAGGGTGCTCGCGATGGTCGCACCGGTGAAACCGGCCAGGACGATGAGGAGCGCGTAGTAGAACGCCGCCAAGCCGAAGCCGGTGCCGTCGGGCAGCGGGTTGTGGGCCACGACCCGCACGTCGATGGGGTCGTCGAGCACGAGCCGGCTGGCCCCCGACAGTTGGAGGTCGGGGGCCGTCGCCTGGAGTTGCTGCGTCACCTGGGTGGTGAGCTGCTCGCCCATCGTCTGATTGGCCTTGTCCAACGCCATTTCCCCGATGTTCTGGACGAGGTTCGCACTGATCGTGCCCGCGCGGGGGTTCGTGTAGATGGTGATCACCGGACGTTCGACGTCTCCGGGAATCACACCGGCCTGGGCGAGGATGAACGTGCGCTTCGTGAAGTCGCTCGGTATGACGATCGCACCGTAGATTTCCCCGTTGTCCAGTGCGGACTGGGCCTGCGCGATCCCGATCCGCCGAAGTTCGACCTTGTTCGGATCGACACCCTCGACGAGCCCGGCGGTGATCTGGTCGCCGAAATTCTGCTGCTGCGGCGGGTTGGAATTGGGCGTGGTGTCGCCCTCGTCCTGATTGACGAGCGCGATGGGGAAGTGGTTGAGGTGTGTGGTGGGGTTGAGCATTCCACCCATGTACAGCGCGGCCAGCAGGGACATGACGACGGAGACGAGGAGCAGGGGAGCTATCCAGAACCGTGGGGTCCGGAGCACGCTCATCCTGCCTGCACCGCTGGTTTCGTGAGCCATGTCCCCTCGCATCCTCCCGTGTCCGTGCCGACCCTGGGATCGACCAGCCGGATCAAGAGTAGGCGGTGGGACCGCTCAGCGTGCTGCCGTCACCTCGAACCAGGCGTCGAGTGTCGGCTCACCGACGAGGTCCACGAGATCCACCTGGACGCCGTCCGCCCGCCATCGTTCGACCAGCGCCATCACGCGCACGGAATCCATTCCCTCGTCGAGGAGGTTCGCGGAATCGTCGATCTCGGCGACCGGGACGTCGAGCACGTCGGCTACGTCGGCGCGGATTCGGTCGCGGGTCGGAACTGTGCTGGGAGCGGAACTCACTGTCATCCTCCGGTGCGTCGGTCGAACCACGGCCCGTTGAGCCGATTCGACGACATGGGGTAAGTTGCTGGGTTAGTGAAGCCTAAGCATAGTTGCTCTCCGCGCGAACGGCGAAACGGAGAGCTGTTGCAACCGAATGTGAATGGATGACAATGGCTGGATTATCGCGATACGCAATCGACTTGACGCCTCTACGGACGAGTCGCGAGTTCCGATACATCTTCATTGCCCGCACGATCTCCATCTTCGGTCTGGGTCTGCTCCTGGTGGCGGTGCCGCTGCAGGTGTACGACATGACGAATTCGACACTGGCAGTGGGCGTGGCGAGCATCGTCGTGGGCTCCTCGGTGTTCATCGGCACCCTGTTCGGCGGCGTGATCGCCGACCGGTACGACCGCCGACCGGTCATCTCGCTCGCCCGTGCCGCAGCGGGTCTGGCCTTCGCGATCCTCGCGGTCAACGCGTTCCTCCCCACACCCCAGTTGTGGATCATCTACCTGTGTGGCGTGATCGAGGGCCTCGCCGGCGGCATCTCCGCGACCGCGCTGATGGCGGTGATCCCGTCGCTGCTCCCCAAGGACAAGATGGCCGCCGCGGGTGCCCTGATGACCGTGATGGCCGACCTCGGCACGGTCGCGTCACCTGCCATCGGCGGTGTGATCATCGCGGTGACATCCGTGGGCACCAACTACGTTCTGGCCGCGGTGTCCTCGGGAATCACCGCGTACTGCATCGCCAGGCTGCCGTCGCTGCCGCCGCCGGTCAAGAACACCGAGAGTCCGCTGCGGTCGATCGCCAGCGGCTTCACCTATGCCGCCAAGGACTCCGTGGTCGGTGGGACGCTTCTGGTCGGCTTCTGCGCCATGATGCTGACCGGCTGGAACGTGCTGCTGCCGGCCTACGCCAGCCAGGTCCTGCACGCCGGACCGGCGGCCACCGGACTGCTCTACAGCGCCCCCGCCGTCGGCGCCCTCACCGGATCACTCACGAGTGGCTGGACGGGGACTGCGCGTCGCGGTGGCCTGATCGTGTTCCTCGCGGCCATGATCGCGTCGGCCGGGCTGATCGGCGTCGGCGCCGTCCCGATGATCGCGGTCACGTTCCTCGGGCTCGCCGCGCACGGATTCGGCCGCGTCCTCGGTGACATCCTCCGGTACGCGGTCATCCAGACCGAGACCCCCGAGGAGTACCGCGGACGCGTCGCCGGTGTGTGGGGCGCCCAGATCTCCACGGGCTCGGCCGCCGGAGCGCTCGTCGCCGGCGCCGTCGGCGCCGCAGTGGGTCCGCGGGAGGCGTTCCTCCTCTACGGGGCGGGCGGCATCGTGGTGCTGGCGGTTCTCGCACTGACCTTGAAGGGGTTGCGCACCTACAGCAGTGCCGCTGCCGAGGAGGACGACCTCTCGGCAGCGGCACAGTGACGCTGTCAGGTGGAAACTAGCTGGCCTGAGCGTTGTTCGCGGCCTGCGACAGCTGCGGGAGCAGCTTGTCCAGCAGCCACGGCATGCTGAGCACGTTCGGTGAGCTCGACGCGAACACCAGCGGCGGGTCGGTCAGACCCACGTAGGCGTTGTCGCGCACGGCCTTCATCCCGGCGAACAGCGGATTCGACTGGACCTCGTTCTGCAGCTCCGGCGACAGGTACCAGGCGAGCAGCACGTCCGGGTTGTACGTCGGCAGCAGTTCCAGGCTGACGGGAGCCGCGAACTTGGTCTGGTCACTGCTCTCGCGTAACTGCTGGGCGAGCGGATCGACCGTGAAACCGAGGCTGGCCAGCATCTTCAGGCGAGGATCGGTGTCGAAGTAGAAGTTGTACGACCCCGGCTCGGTGCCGCTACCGAATGCCACCGTCTTCCCGGTGAACTCGGGGTGCTGCGACTTCGCCTGCGCGAGGGTGTCCTGCGTCTGGGTCACCAGTGCCTCGGCCTGTGCCGACCGGCCGAGGGCCTTGCCGACGGTGGTGATCTGGTCTTCCCAGCTGGTGGCCCAGCGACGCTCCGGGTACGCCACGGTGGGGGCGATGGCCGAGAGCTTGTCGTACTGTTCCTGGTTCACGCCCGAGTGCACGGCCAGGATCACGTCGGGGTCGAGTGCCGCGATCTGCTCGTACGGCATCTCCTTGCTCGACGCCGTCAGCAATGTGGGTTCCGCGTTCGGGTCGAGCTGTTCGAGCTTCGCCCGCGACCACGGCAGCAGGCCGTCGTCGGTTCCCGTGTCCGACTTCATGTTCTGCACGGCGACAGGAACGACGCCGAGCGACAGTGCCGCGTCCTCGCTGCCCCAGCCGATCGTGACGACACGTTCCGGTGCCTCCGTGATCTCGGCGGTGCCGAGCGCCGACGGAATCGACACGGGGAAGGCCGACGCGTCGGCCTGTCCGGTGGCGGATCCCGCCGCGTCGGTCGAGTCGGAATTCGACTCGCTGCAGGCACCCGCGAACAGCGCGGTTGCCGCCATCATCACGATTCCGGCTCTACGCCAGTATCTTCCGGACGTTTTCATCGATCTCCCTGTTCTGTGTTGATGGGGTTCATGCGCGAGCCGAACGAGGCGAGGGCCTCGTTCACGACGGAGCCGACTTCGCCGATCCAACGGGGCTGAGTCATGTCCTTGTGCTCGCAGTCGAGGTCGTGGTTGACGATGGTGCCGGTCAGGTAGGGCCGCCACAAGTCGTACGTCGCCGCGGTCGCAGGATTCCTGGCCGCAGTGAAGAAGAGCATGTCGGAGTCCACGACGATCTGTGAGGGTTCGGATTCGAGGCGCACGGCGTTCGCGAAGTTGTCGATCATCGCAGCCGGTGTGTGTTCGTTGATCCCGGCGAGCGCACTGCCCTCGCCGCGCAGGATGTCGATCACCTGCTGCCGGTCGAGTCCATCCGCGAGGAGCGGTTCCGGGTCGTAGCCGACCATGTAGAGCAGCGCGGCGAGCGCGTCCTGCTCCGTCGGCATCGAGGCCCACGCGTCCGACGGGAAGGAGTCGAGCATGACGAGCATGCCGAGTTCCTCCCCCTGGTTCTGCAGTGCGCCGGCGATGGCGTGCGCGACGACGCCGCCCAGCGACCATCCGAGTAGGTGGTAGGGGCCCTTCGGCTGCACGGTCCGCATGTGCTCGATGTATTCGGCGGCCATGTCCTCGAGCGTGTCCGGCGGTCGCCTGGACGTCGACAGGTTGGAGGCCTGCACGCCGTACAGCGGGTAGTCGTCGTCGATGTGCCGCAGCAGGCCCGAGTAGCCCCAGCTGATCCCGCCGGCGGGGTGGAAGCAGAACACCGGCGGCTCGGACCCCTCGGTGCGGAACGGCAGCAGGACGGCCAGCGCGTCGGCGTCGTGATCGTCGTCGAGACGGCCGGCCAGCTGGGCCACCGTCGGCGCGGCGAACAGCGAGGCCACCGTCGCGGTGACGGACAGCCGCTTCGAGATCGCGCTCATCAATCCGGCCGCCATCAGCGAGTGGCCGCCGAGGTCGAAGAAGCTGTCGTCGATGCCGACCCGCTCGATACCGAGAGCCTCGGCGAACAACTGGCACAGCACCTCTTCGCGCGCCGTGCGCGGACCCCGCTCGGACACCTGCAGTGACAGGTGCGGAACGGGAAGAGACGACTGGTCGAGCTTGCCGTTGGGAAGGGTGGGGAACTCGTCGACGGCGATGAACGCGGCCGGGATCATGTAATCCGGCAGCCGGCTGGCGGCGCGGCGGTGCAACTGGTCGGGGTCGATCCGGCCGCCCGGCACCGACGTGGCGTACGCGACCAGCCGCTGATCGCCCGGGCGGTCCTCGCGGACCACGACGACGATGTGCTCGACGTCCGGGGCACCGGACAGCACGGCCTCGATCTCGTTGAGTTCGATGCGGAATCCGCGCACCTTGACCTGGGAGTCGGCGCGGCCGGCGAAATAGATCTGACCGTCCCGGCCCCACCACACCACATCCGACGTCCGGTACATGCGAGTGCCCGGCTCCGCGAACGGGTCGGCGATGAAACGTTCCGCCGTCTTGGGGCTCTGGTTGCGGTATCCCCGGGTGATGCTGTCGCCCGCGAGATACAGCTCGCCGGACACGCCCGGAGGCACCGGCCGCAGCGCGTGGTCCAGGACGTACGCGTGCTTGCCGGGATCGACGACGCCGATGGGGACCGGACCTTCGTGTCCCGGTTCGACGAGGGCCAGGGTGGCGTTGACCGTGCACTCGGTCGGTCCGTACGCGTTGAACAGCCGGCGTCCGGGTGCGTACCGCTCGATCAGCTGGGGTGTGAGCTTCTCGGCACCGAGCATCAGGTCGACGCCGTCCGGGATGGGATGCTCGGGCGGGAACGCGGCGGCGAAAGACGGTGGCACGCCGACGAAGTTCACGTCGTGTTCGTTGATGACGCGGGCGAGCGGCTCACCGGGGATGCGATCGGCGTCCGTCGCGACCACCAGCGTTCCGCCCGAGAGCACGCCCCACATGATCTGCCAGAACGCGAGGTCGAAGCTGATGGACGAGAAGTGGAGCGCACGAGTGGTGTGGTCCATGCCGATCACGTCCGACTGCAGCGACAGCAGATCCGCGATGCCCCGGTGGGGAACGACGACGCCCTTCGGCACCCCCGTCGATCCGGACGTGTAGATGAGATACGCGGCGTCGTCGAGTTGCAGCGGCCTGCTCCGATCGGCGTCCGTGGGGCCGGTGACCGGCTGGGCGTCGATCAGGGCCTGCAGGTCCGGATCGTCCAAATCGAGAGTGGGCACGTCGGTGCCCAGCGGGGTGCGGTCGGGTACACCGACGGAGGACGTGAGGATCGCGACCGGTGCGCCGTCGGCGAGCATGTGCGCGATCCGGTCGGCCGGGTAGGTGGGATCGACGGGAAGGTACGCGGCACCGCTCTTCAGCACGGCGAGAACGCTGACGATCAGCTCGGCGGAGCGGTCGAGTGCGAGCGCGACCACGTCACCGGGGCCGGCACCACGCGAGATCAGCAGGTGAGCTATCCGGTTCGCCCGTTCGTCGAGCTGCCGGTAGGTGAGGGAGACCGCGGGCCGCACGCTCGCACCGACGGCGAGGGCCTCGGCGTCGGGTGTCTGCGCCACCTGCGCGGAGAAGTACTCGTCGAACGTACGGGCCGGGATGGAGTGCTCCGCGTGGGACCATTCGCCGAGCACCCGGCCCCGCTCCTGCGGGGTCAGGATGTCGAGCCGGGCGATCCGCTGCTCGTGGTTCGCGACGAGCCGCTCGATCACCACGGCGAGGCGGTCCGCGAAGGATTCGACGGTCGCGGCATCGAAGAGTTCGGTGGAGTACTCGAACGTCACGTCGGCCCCGCCGCTGTCCGGACGTTCCTGGAAGCGCAGCGCCAGATCGAATTTCGCGGACGTCGCGTCGAGCATCCGTACCGAGGCGGTGGTCCCGGCGAATCGCTCCGCCGCACCTTCCTGTTTCCAGTGCGACAGCATCACCTGGAACAGGGGATGGCGGGCCGACGACCGTGGGGGATTGACGAGTTCGACGATCCGGTTGAACGGCACGTCGGCGTGGTCGACGGCGTCGAGGTCGACGGCCCTGACCCGGTCCAGCAGTTCGTCGAACGTCGGGTCGCCCGAGACGTCGGTCCGCAGGACCACCGTGTTGACGAAGCAGCCCACCATGGCGTCGAGGTCGGGGTGACTACGACCCGCGACGGGCACGCCGAGGGCGATGTCCTCGCCGGCGCCAAGCCTTTCGAGCAGCACGGCCACGGCGGCGTGCACGATCATGAAGAAGCTCGCGCGGCGCTCGGCGGCGAGCGACTCGACGGCCGCGTGTAGCGACGGCGACAGCGTGCGGTGGACGCTCGCGCCGCGGTTGGTGGGCAGGGCGGGTCGGGGGCGGTCGGTGCGCCAGTCCAGTTCGAGTGGCAGACCGGCGAGTTGCTCACGCCAGTAGTCGAGTTGGCCGGTCAGCAGCGTGGGCGCGTCGTCGTCGCCGGCGCCGATGCGTTCGCGTTGCCACACCGCGACGTCCGGGTACTGCAACGGCAGCGGCGTGAACTCCGGTGCCCGTTCGGCGCGGCGGGCGTTGTACGCGAGGGCGAGATCGTCGAGGAGTTTCGACTGCGACCACTCGTCGCCGATGATGTGGTGCATCAACAGGACCAGTGTGCGCTGCGGTTCGTACAGTACCGCGCGCAGCGGCGGCTGGTCGGTGAGCCCGAGACCCACCGTCGTCATCGCCGCGATGTGTCCCTCGACGTTGCCGACGTTGTCGACTCGTTCGAGCCGGACCTTCGCGTCTCCGGCGGGAAGGACGACCTGGTGGGGCACCGAGTCGACGAGGGGGAACACCGTCCGCAACGACTGGTGCCGGGTCACGACGTCCGCGAGCGCCGCGGACAGGGCGTCGGGTTCGAGGCCTTCCCCGAAATCGACGGCCAGCGCCAGCAGGTACGTTCCGCCGCCGGCCGCGCTGTCGAGGAACCACAGGCGTTCCTGCGCGGGCGACAGCGGCGCCGGCGTGCCCTCGGGGAGGTCCCGCGGGGACGGCCTGCTCGCCGACACCGGCTCGCCGGCATCCTCGAGCTGCGCGGCCACGGCAGCCACGGTGGGATTCTCGAAGACCGTCGCAACTCGCAGCGGAACACCCAGTTCGGCAGTGATCGCGGACACGAGAGCAGCGGCGAGGAGGGAGTTTCCGCCGAGTGCGAAGAAGTCGTCGTGGACGCCGACCTCCTCGGAGCCGAGCACCGAGGTGAACAGCGGGAGGATCCGGGCTTCGGTGTCGGTCCGCGGTCTGTCGCCGGGCTGTCCGAGCCAACGGGGGGCGGGCAGCGCGTCCTTGTCGACCTTGCCGTTGTGGGTCAACGGCAAGCGGTCGAGAATCACCAGTGCGGACGGCGTCATGTACCCGGGGAGGGAGCGGACCAGGTGCGCCCGTACTTCCTCCTCGACGGCGTCGTGCTCGCTGCCCGGCCGGGGAACGACGTACCCGACGATCCGCTGGTCGCCGCCGGTCCGCTCGTGCACCGTGGCCACCGCCGCCTGCACGTCGGGCACCGCAGTCATCGCGGCGCCGATCTCGCCGAGTTCGACACGGTAACCGCGCAATTGGATCTGGTCGTCGATCCGGCCGTGGTAGTGGAGCGCGCCGGCCGCGTCGTACCGTGCGAGGTCTCCGGTCCGGTACATGCGCGCCCCGTCGGGGGCGAACGGGTCGGCGACGAACCGTCCCGACGTCAGGGCGGGGCGCCCGAGGTAGCCCGGGGACAGTCCGGGGCCGGACACGTAGATCTCGCCGGTGACGCCGGGCGGCACCGGACGCAGCCCCGAGCCGAGAACGTACGTGCGCAGGTCGCCGAGCGGAACCCCGATGTCGACGACGTCGGCGGCGGTGACCTTCGTGGCGGTGACGTGCACGGTGGTCTCGGTGATTCCGTACATGTTGACCAGTTCGGTTCCCGCATCCGGGCCGGTCGCGGCGAACCAGGCGCGCAGGACGGCGGGATCGAGAGCCTCACCGCCGAACACGACGTACCGCAGTCGCAGCCGGTCGAACGAGTCCGCGCGGACGAGAGCGTCGACGAGATGCCCGAACGCGGACGGCGTCTGGTTCAGCACCGTGACACCCTCGGCGACGAGGAGCGCGGCGAGGTCGGCCGGTGACGTCAGGGTGGCCTCGTCGACCGTGACGAGGCGGCCGCCATGCAGCAACGCACCCCAGATCTCCCAGACGGAGAAGTCGAACGCGTACGAGTGCAGCAGGGGCCAGCAGTCGTCCTCGGTGAACGTGAACCAGTCACGGGACACGTCGAACAGCCGCAGCACGTTACGGTGCGGAATCGGAACGCCCTTGGGGACACCGGTGGATCCGGAGGTGTAGATGATGTACGCGATGTCGTCCGCGCGCACCGCGTCCTCGAGTTCGCCCAGCTCGGACTGCGCCGCGCCCTCCTCGATTCGGGGGAGGTCGCCGAGCAGATCGGCGGATCCGATTCCCAGCGACGGCTGCGCGTCCCGCAGGATGAACCGGGCGCGGTCGGCCGGGGAGGACGGATCGATCGGCAGGTAGGTCGCGCCGCTGCGGAGAATCGCGAGGACGGCGACGATCAGGTCGGTGCCGCGGGGGAGGCTGACGGCCACGACCGTGCCGCGGCCGGCGCCGGCCGACTTCAGCTGCCGGGCCAGGGCGGCGCTGCGATTCGAGAGTTCCCGGTACGACAGATCGTTCACCGCGACGCGGTCCGGGTGGGTGCGCACCTGCGCGAGGAAGGCGGAGACGATGCTGTCCGGAAGCGCCGCTGCGGTGCCGGTGGTCCGGTCGAGGCCGGCCGCCGACCGCCACAGGTCCAGTTCGTCCGGAGCGCAGACGTCGACCACGGAGACGGGTTCAGCTGTCACGGAGATGGTTCGGAGGTAGTGCGCGAATCGGTGTGCGTGGTCCCGGATCTCGTCGTCCGTGTAGACGTCGGGATTTCCGGCCCATTCGAGGGTGAGTTCGTCGCCGGCACCCGAGACGGAGATGACCACGTCCTCGACCGGACCGGTGGCGAGCTGATGCACCGCCCCGAACGTGGGACCGAAAGCGATTCTGGCGGCGAACGGTTTGACGTTCACCACCGTCCCGCCGGTGGCCCGGCTCCCGGCGCCCCGGACGCGCTGGAACGGTCGCGTCTCGGACAGTGCGGCGGCCACTCTGTCGATCACGCCGGCGAACGTCGGTCGCGCGTCGAGCGGAATGCGGAGCGGCACAATGTTCGTGGCCGTCACAGGCGACGCCAGCTCGATGCCCTGCCGGGCCAAAACCGGCACGCGGAGCCGGACTTCTTCCGCTCCCGTGTGGGCGCCGAGGTAGGCGGCCGCGGCCGCATAGACCGCCTCGGCCCACGTCGTCGCCTGTGCGGTGGCCGCGTCACTCAGGGTCTTCGCCACCGCGGGCTCGATCGCGAGGGTGCAGCGATGCGGGTCGGGGACGGGCCGGCGCACGGTGTCGCTGAATCCGGCCGGACGGGAAGCGTCGTGGGGCGCGTCGATGTCGGGGGTCGCGGCATCGAATTCCTGTGCCGCCTGGACGTGCGCCCGCAACGAAGGGAACTTCGCCGGCCGGGGTTCCGTGCCCGCGAGCCGGGCCGCGTACAGTGCCGCGACGCGGCGGGTGAGCAGCGAATACCCGTAGGCATCGAGCAACGCGTGCGGGGCGCGGAGGTACCAGAGCACACCGGATTCGGTCGTGATCAGTGCCGTGCGCACGAGGGGAGCGGAGTCGAAGTCGAGCGGTCGGCGCACGTCCTCGCGCATCCACTCCAGGGCTGCGGCCCGGTCGCGTTGGAGACGTTCGAGTTCGGGGGCGTGGCGACGATCGTGCACCTGGACGACGTCGGCCGAATCGGCACCGGGTTCGGCCTCGAATCGGACCGAGAGCACCTCGGCCTCCTCGATCACCGTGCGTACCGCCGCGGCGAGAGCGTCGATGTCGACGGGGGCGGCGACCTCCACGTATTCGGCCGTGGTGAACGCCGATCGGGTCGGGTCGAGAAGGTGCCCGGCCCACAGCTCGCGCTGGGCGGCGGTCAAGCAGACGTCGGCCGTGTCCTCCCCGGTCTGCGGGGTGGACGGCGACGAGATCGAAAGGGACATCGAACAGGCACTCCTGATGCTTTCGGCTTTCGGGCGTGGGGATTCCGGGCTTTCAGCTACTCAGCGTGTCAGGTTAGCCTAACCACATCGATTGTGGTGATCCGACTGCCGAACACACCGGCGCAGGCTTCGGAACGAAGCGCTGTGCCGGAGTGTGGGCTTCGGGTCGACTCAGCCGACTTGTAGCGGGGAGAACGCGGCGACCAGCGCATCCGTGGTGGTCACCGAACCGCAGCGCTTCGCCGCATAGGTGAGCGCCATGAGGTGCTCGGCACGGCTGAAATCCGCGGTCGCGTCGGAGACCAGGAACGGCTGCACGTCCGACATGAACGCCTCGGCGGCACTCAGCATGCAGCCCATGTGCGCGTAGACGCCCGTCACGATCAGCTGGTCGCGGCCGTGGTGGCCGAGCAACTGCCGGAGGTCGGTGCGCTGGAAGGCCGAGTACCGCCATTTGGTCACCTGGATGTCACCCTCGCGGGGGGCGAGCGGCTCGACCACCTCGGTATCGCGACCCGACGTCAGTCCCGGGCCCCAGAAGTCGGCGAGGATGCCGCGGCGCGACGGGTGCTGGTCGCCCGGCTGCATCGTGTAGATCACGGGAATCCCGGCTTCCGAGCACAGTTCGCGAATCCGGACCATGTTCGCCAGCGCGGTCGACATCGGCTCCGACCGCACGTCGTACGCGTCGATGAAGTAGTTCTGCATGTCGTGGACCAGCAGTGCGGAACGCCGGGGGTCGAGGCGCCAGGACACCTTCGATTCGGGGACCTCGTGGATCTCCGGGATCGTGTAGGTCGAGATGGGCGGGATGGCCATATGGTTCCTCACAGTCGGTCTTGTCGACGTCTGGGCGTATGCCGCGCGAATCTCGGTGAACGACAGCGCTCCGCTCCACCGCTCGCGCGTTCGGTTAGGCTAGCCTTTGCTATCGGGCTCTGCAATCGCCAGGTGTGTGGGTGCGCGGCGCACAGTAAGGTGACTGAGCGGTGGGGGCCGGGCGCCGGTCTCCCGTGCCGGAGCCGCTGACCAGGAGAGACTGTTGACCACGCTGCTGTTACTGCTGCTGATCGTCGTCGTGATCGTGGGCATCGTGCTGATCCTGCGGAATCGGGCCGGGAAGAAGTCCACTCCTGCTGCCAGGGTCGATCCGCTCGCCGACTACCCGGAGGTCTACGACCCGTACAAGATCGGAGTCGGCGACATCATCACGTACGCCGGAATCGATCACGTCGTGCGCGGCACCATCACCCTCGACGAAGAGGGATACATCTGGCACGAACACCTCCTCGACGGGTCGACCGGTCAGCGCTGGCTGACCGTCGAGAACGACGAGGGCAACCTCGAGATGACGCTGTGGATGCGCCGCGAGGGCACGGGACTCGAACCGAACGGTGACGTGATCCTCGACGACCGGGTGCACCGGCAGATCGAGCGCGGCACCGCCTCGTTCACCGCGGAAGGCACCACCGGAACCGCACCCCAGGGCATCGTCGACTACGCCGACTACGAGACGGCCGACAAGACCGGCCTGCTGTCCTTCGAGCGCTGGGCGCGGACGCAATCGTGGGAGGTCTCCACGGGCCGCGCCGTCACGCGGGGTGAACTCACCGTGATCCATTCCGGTCCGCCGCAGTGACACTGCACGTCCTCGACATCGAGTCGCGTGATGTGACGGCCGAGGCACTCGGTCTCGTCGTGAACGCCGAAACACCGCTTCCGCTGGCCGAACTCACCATCACCCACGGTGCGGACCGAGTGACGCTCGCAGTTCTCGGGGCGTCGCACGCGGTGACCGCGTCCGCCGCGGGCAGGCGGATCACCGAACAGGTGTCGTGCGACGCGATCCGGGCCGGCGGCAGGCCGCTGCCGGTATCCGACAGCGCGAGCGGGTATCGGTTCGACTCGACCACCGACACCGTCGACCGCACCCACCTCGAGCAGACCGCCGACTGGCTGCGGCGCCAGGCCACCGAGGTGGACGGGTGGATCTGCGGGGCGTTCCCCGGCGACCACACCGCACTGACCGCACTCACGGCGGCGAAAGATCCGGACGGATGGGCCTGGCGGACCTGGCATCTGTACCCAGGAGACAAGGGTGGGGTGATCGTGAAGACTCGAAGCAGGTGGCAGCCGTGAGCCGGTTCGGTGCGCGCGTGCGACTCGCCCCGATGCTGCTCCTGGTATTGGCCGCGACCGCGTGCGGCGGCGGCGTCCGCGACTACATTGCCGACACCTACGCCCTGCAGAACACCGCGGGCGACGCGAAGACGTACACGTCGAACGACCCGGTGGGGACGACCGTGTCGAACATCGTCGCCGAGGAGGAACCGGCAGCGCGTAAGGCGGACGGCGGCAGCGAATACCTGCGCTACGACGACGACATCGTCACGGTCAGCGCCGGGCCGGGTGGCGGCAGCCTCGTCCGCGTCGAAGACATCGACGGACGGTACCGGAGTGGCGGGTTCGCCTATCTGGGGCCCGGTTTCAACCCCGGTTCACCGGCGGGCGGTGCCAGCGGCAGCGGCGGATCCGGAAGCGCGAAATGACAGAGAACACTCGACTGGGGAGAAGCGCGTGAACACCACCTACACGGCGGCAGCAACGGAAATCGGCAGCGTCGACGTCGGACTGCTCGCCGTCGGCATGCTCGGCACCCTGGCGTACTTCGTCATCGGCATCGCCGTCCTCGGAGTCGGCTTCGCGGTACTCGACCTCGCCACCCCCGGCAATCTCCGGCACCAGGTGTACGTCGACAAGAACCCCAACGCGGCAATCCTGCTGGCGTCGAACCATCTCGCCCTCGCCGTCGTCGTGGTCACGGCGATCCTCACCAGCTCCGACGGATTCGCGCAGGGTCTCGCCGACTCCGCGGTCTACGGCCTCTTCGGTGTGCTGCTGCAGGTCATCGCGCTGCGCCTGATGAATCTGCTGCTGCCGGGGCAACTCATCGGTCTGGTCGGGAACCCGCAGATGTGCGGTGCCGCCTGGGCGGTCGGTGCGAGCCTCTTCGCCATCGGCCTCGTGAACGCCGCCGCACTCACCTGATCTCGTGACGACCACAGCGGCAGAGCCGAATTCCTCCACCACCCGCGCACTCGGCGGGCGGGCCAGGGGGTTCCTGCTCGCCGCGGTGGCAGCCTGTGCGGCGTGCGGGCTGATCTACGAACTGGCTCTGCTGACACTGTCGGTCAGTCTGACCGGAGGCGGGATCACCCAGACGTCGCTGATCGTCGCGGGTTTCGTGGCCGCACTCGGGGTGGGCGCCCTCGCCGCCAAGCCGCTGCTCTCCACCGCGGCCGCGTCGTTCGTGGTCGTCGAGATCGTCCTCGGACTCGTCGGCGGGTTCAGCGCGGTGACCCTGTACGTCACCTTTACGTTCTTCGGTTCCAGCGCAATCGTTCTGGTGCTCGCCACCGCACTGATCGGTGTGCTGGTGGGCGCCGAGGTGCCGCTGCTGATGACGCTGCTGCAGTCCGGACGAAGCGACACCGACGCCGAGAGCACCGGAAAAGTGCTGGCAAACCTCAACGCCGCCGACTACGCAGGCGCCCTGGTCGGTGGCCTGCTCTGGCCGTTCGTCCTGCTGCCGGCAGCAGGGATGATCCGCGGCGCCGCCATCACCGGCATCATCAATCTCGTTGCCGCCGCGGTGGTGGCGCTGATCCTGCTGCGGTGGCAGCTGAGCCTGCGCACCCGGTTGCTCGCCGTCGTGGCAATGCTCGTCGCCGCCGCGTGCATCGCGGTACTGCTGGTGCGCGCCGACGGCATCGAGACCACGTCGCGGCAACGGCTCTACACCGATCCGGTGGTCGCCGCGGAAAGGTCGCAGTACCAGGAGATCGTCGTCACCGAGCGCGGGGGAGACGTGCGGCTGTTCCTCGACGGCGACCTCCAGTTCTCCAGCGTCGACGAACATCGGTACACCGAATCGCTGGTGTACCCCGCGATGGCGGACGACCCGAAACGGGTACTGATCCTCGGCGGGGGCGACGGCCTCGCCGCCCGAGAGGTCCTGCGACTGCCCGGGGTCGAGGAGATCGTGCAGGTGGAACTCGACCCGGCGGTCATCGAACTCGCGAACACCCGGCTGTCCGGGCTGAATCAGGGAGCACTGCAGGACCCGCGGGTGCACGTCGTCCTCGACGACGCGTTCCGGTGGCTACGGGACGCACCCGATTCGGGTTTCGACGCCGTCATCGTGGACCTCCCCGATCCGGACACCCCGGCGCTCGGACGCCTGTACTCCACCGAGTTCTACGGTCTCGCCGCCGCCGCCCTGAACCCCGGCGGACTGATGGTGGTGCAGTCGGGAAGCCCCTATTCGACGCCGGACGCGTACTGGCGCACCACGTCGACGGTCGCGTCCGCGGGTCTGGCCGTCACGCCGTATCACGTGCTGGTGCCGAGTTTCGGGGACTGGGGTTACGTCCTCGCCCGGCGCGGACCCGAACCGCCGGCCCTGCGCCTGCCCCGCGACGTCCCCGAACTGCGCTTCCTCGACGAGCCGACCCTCGCCGCGTCCGCGATCTTCCCGCGCGACCGGCCCCGCCGCGAACTCGAGCCCTCCACCCTCGACCGCCCGCGGATCGTCGACGACATGCGGAAGGGCTACGAGCGCTGACGCGCCCGTGAGTACTTATTAACCGCCGGACGTTAATAAGTACTCACAGGCCGAAGGCGTATAGTTCATGCATATACTAAATGCGGAGGTGGCGGGCACCGGGCCCGCCACCCGCTCGCGATAGGGTTCCCCCATGACCGATGACGCAGCGCCGGTGCCCGTCGAGGTGCCCGACGGCCTCGACTTCTGGTCGTTCATCGAACTGGCGAACAAGCGCCTGAGCACGGAATACGGCTCGACGCACGAACTCGCCACCCAGGTGCTTCTGACGTTGAACCGCGCGTCGAACGTGGTGACGTACGACCTGGAGTCGTCGATTCACCGTCCGCGCGGGCTGTCGTGGTCGGCGTTCCGGCTGATGTTCGTGACGTGGCTGGCCGGCCCCGTCGAGTCGAAGACGGCGGCCAAACTCACCGGCATGAGCAGGGCTGCGGTCTCGAATCTGACGAAGACGCTGGTCGGTGGCGGTCTGATGGAGCGGACTCCGGACGAGCGGGACGGCCGGTCCGTCCAGCTGTCGCTCACCGAGAAGGGCCGGAGCGAGATCGGTGAGATCTACCGTGAGCAGAACGAGCGGGAACATGCCTGGGCGAGTGTTCTCACCGAACCGGAGCAGCGCATTCTCGTCATGCTGCTGGACAAGCTGATCACCAATCGCAGCCAGTTCGACGTCCGCGGCCGTAACTGAGCCTGCTGTGCCTCCCGGAAAATCTGTGCTTGCCATCACGCCCGCAATTTAGTTAATGTATTTACTACTACGGAACACGCACTTCTAGGGAGGCCGGTCATGGCGTTCTATCGGCACGTGGGCAACATCCCGCCCAAGCGGCACACCCAGCACCGTGACGACAACGGTCAGCTCTACTTCGAGGAATTGATGGGAGAAGAGGGCTTCTCCTCGGATTCCTCACTGCTCTACCACCGCCACATCCCGTCGGCGATCGTCGATGCCACCGTGTGGGAGCTGCCCGACCAGAGCACGACTCCCAATCATCCGCTCAAGCCGCGTCACCTGAAGTTGCACGACCTGTTCCCGGAGACGGTCTGGGCCGACACCGATGTGGTCACCGGACGCCGGTTGATCCTCGGCAACGCGGACGTCCGCATCTCCTACGTGGTTGCCGGCGAGGAGTCGCCGCTGTACCGCAACGCGATCGGCGACGAGATGGTCTACGTCGAATCCGGCGCCGCCACCGTCGAAACCGTGTTCGGCGCGCTCGAGGCGAAGCAGGGCGACTACGTTCTCATTCCGATGTCGACCACCCACCGCTGGATCCCGCGCGGCCCGGAACCGTTGCGCGCCTACGCGATGGAGGCCAACAGTCACATCGTCCCGCCGAAGCGTTATCTGTCCCGGTTCGGCCAGTTGCTCGAGAACGCACCCTACTGCGAGCGCGACCTGCACGGGCCGTCCGACACGTTGCAGGTCGAGGGCGCCGACGTGGAGGTGCTCGTCAAGCACCGGACGTCGCACGGGATCGTCGGCACGCGAATGGTGTACCCGCAGCATCCCTTCGACGTCGTGGGCTGGGACGGGTGCCTCTACCCCTACACGTTCAACATCTCCGACTACGAGCCCATCACCGGTCGCGTGCACCAGCCGCCGCCGGCGCATCAGGCGTTCGAAGGCAACAACTTCGTCATCTGCAACTTCGTGCCCCGCAAGGTCGACTACCACCCGCTGTCGATTCCGGTGCCGTACTACCACTCGAACGTCGACTCCGACGAGATCATGTTCTACGTCGGCGGAGACTACGAGGCGCGCAAGGGTTCCGGCATCGGCCAGGGTTCGATCTCGATTCACCCCGGCGGGCATGCGCACGGTCCGCAGCCGGGCGCGTACGAACGCAGCATCGGGGCCGAGTTCTTCGACGAACTCGCCGTCATGGTCGACACGTTCCGCCCGCTCGAACTCGGCGAGGGTGCAGTGGCCTGCGAGGACTCGGGCTACGCGTGGACGTGGGCAGGACGGGGGCCCAAGCAGTGATCTCCGCCCTCTTCGCCCGGCTCTGCGACGACGCCGCCCTCTTCCCCCCCGGTAACGCACCCCTGCCCGACGCCGTGCCCGCGCACGCCGGACATTTGTCGGCGGCGTACGCGGACCTGGTCGGCCCCTTCGTCTTTCCGGTCGCCCGGCTCGACGAACTGACACCTGGTCCGCTCGATCTGAGCCTGACACTGCCCGATGGCCCGGCCACGCTCGAACCCGCACTGGACCGCCTCGCGCAGATCGGCGGTGCCACCGCGGTGGCACTCGAGATCGCGGCGCCGGCGGAGCAGACGGCCGCGGAGTTCTTCGCCGCGATGGACGCCGTCGAGACGCTGACCGCCGGACTCGACGTGTTCGTTGAGGTTCCGCGCGGCGAGCGTCGCGCCGATTTCCTCGCCGCGCTGACCGGTAGCCCGTTCGCCGCGAAGTTCCGCACGGGAGGCGTGGTCGCCGAGGCCTACCCGGACGAGGACGAACTCGCGTCCGCCCTCGCCACCGTCATCGCGTCGGGCGTTCCGTTCAAGGCCACGGCCGGGCTGCACCACGCCGTCCGCAACACCGATCCGCACACGGGGTTCGAACAGCACGGTTTCCTCAACGTGCTGCTCGCCACCCGGCACGCACTCGGCGGCGCCGGTGTCGACGAGGTGGCCGCCACCCTCGCCGAACGCGACGGCGCACTGCTCGCCCGCGAATTGCGCGACCTCCCTGCCGACGTCGTCGGCGCCGTTCGCACCGCCTTCCGATCCTTCGGCACGTGCAGCATCCTCGAACCCCTCGAGGATCTCGTCGCACTGCACCTCGTGCCGTCTTCCGCCCTCGCCTCCGCAGATCAAGGAGCCCACGCATGACCGTCCTCGACATCCCCGCCGATTCCCTTTTCGGGATCGAGAACCTGCCGTACGGTGTGTTCTCGACCGCTGACTCGGCCCCACGGGTCGGAGTGCGGGTGGGAGATTCCGTCGTGGATCTCGCCGCCGCCCTGGGTGACGACGTCTTCGCGCAGCCCACCCTCAACGCCTTCATGGCGCAGGGCCGGGCCCGCTGGACCGAGGTCCGCAGGCAGATCACCGAACTCGTGCAGGGCGACGTCGCCGACACCGCGGTGTTCGCGGTTTCCGACGTGACCATGCACCTGCCGGTGGCCGTCGCCGACTACGTCGACTTCTACGCCTCCGAGAATCACGCCACCAACCTCGGCCGACTGTTCCGCCCCGACTCCGAGCCGCTGATGCCCAACTGGAAGCACCTGCCGGTCGGGTACCACGGGCGGTCGAGCACCGTCATCGTGTCGGGCACCGACGTCATCCGGCCCTGCGGGCAGCGCAAGACCCCGGCTCAGGACGCCCCCGACTTCGGTCCGTCCCGCCGCCTCGACATCGAGGCCGAGATGGGCTTCCTCGTCGGCGTCCCGACGAAACTGGGGGAGACGATCACCCCGGATCAGTTCGCGGAGTATGTGTTCGGTGCGGTCGTCGTGAACGACTGGTCCGCCCGCGACATCCAGGCCTGGGAGTACGTGCCACTCGGTCCGTTCCTCGGGAAGAGCTTCGCGACGTCCATCTCCCCGTGGGTGGTTCCCCTCGACGCGCTCGAGGCGGCCCGCATCGACACCCCGACGCAGGATCCGCAGCCGCTGCCGTACCTGCGCGGCGAGGAGAAGTGGGGCCTGGACATCGACCTGGCCGTCGAATGGAACGGACACGTCGTGTCGCGGCCGCCGTACGCGCAGATGTACTGGTCGCCGGCGCAGATGCTCGCGCACACCACGATCAACGGCGCCGCAGCCAGCACGGGCGACCTGTTCGCGTCGGGCACCATCTCCGGACCCGAGAAGGATCAGCGCGGCGCGTTCATCGAACTGACCTGGGGTGGACAGGAACCCGTTGTCGTGGGGGACGAGAAGCGAACGTTCCTCGAGGACGGCGACGAGATCGCCATCTCCGCCACCGCACCGGGCCCGAACGGCACCCGCATCGGCTTCGGCGAGGTGCGGGCCCGCATCGCTCCACCCGTGAGTACTTGTTAACCGCGGGCGGTTGACAAGTACTCACGGGTGGTAGGCAGTAGTCATGACCGAGAACTTCGTCGAGACCACTGCCGAGCCGGACACCGGCGTCGCGTTCCTCACCCTGAACCGCCCCGAGCAGCGCAATCCGCTGTCGTCCGAGGCCATGCGGGACGTCACCGCGGCGCTCCGGAAGCTGGGCGACGACGACACCACCCGCGTCGTCGTCATCAGGGCTGCAGGACCGGTGTTCTCCGCAGGCCACGACCTGAAGGAGATGATCGGCCGCACACTCGAGGACGAGCAGGCCATCTTCGACACCTGCGTCGAGATGATGCAGACCGTGCAGGACATTCCCCAACCGGTCATCGCGTCCGTCCAGGGCGCGGCCGTCGCGGCGGGCTGTCAGCTCGCGGCGTCGTGCGACCTGGTCGTCGCGTCGTCGAACGCCGTGTTCGGGACGCCGGGGGTGAAGATCGGCCTGTTCTGCTCCACCCCGATGGTGGCCCTCAGCCGCGCGATCGGACGTAAGCGTGCCCTGCAGATGCTGCTCACGGGGGAGACGATCGGGGCGGAGACCGCCGCGGACTGGGGGCTGGTGAACCTGGTCGTGGCACCCGAGGAACTCGACGCGCAGACCCGGGCTCTCGCCGCGAAGATCACGAAGGCCAGCCCGCTCACGGTGAAGATCGGCAAGCAGGCGTTCTACCGGCAGATCGAGCTCCCTCAGGGCGAGGCCTACGCGGCGATGGCGGAGACGATGGCCACCAACGCGATCACGTGCGACGCCCAGGAGGGCATGCAGGCGTTCGTCGAGAAGCGCACACCGCAGTGGCAGGGAAAATAGCGCGCGCTGTCTGCATTGCGCGGTCCAGCGAACCGGCGAAGGATCAAGTGTGCAGTGGCTGCGGCCGCGGGCCGTCGGTGCCCGCTGACGGTGGACCGCGACGGGTCGGTCACCGAGATCGTTCTCACTGCGGGGCGACCCCCGCGGGAGGTGACTATCGATGTTCATCCAGGTTATTCAAGGAAAGGTGTCCGACGAGGCCGGCCTGCGCCGGTGCATGGACCGCTGGACGGAGGACGTGCGACCGGGAGCGACGGGCTTCCTGGGCTGCACCCAGGGATTGTGCGACGACGGAACGTTCATCGCCCTCGCGCGGTTCGAATCGGCCGAAGCCGCCCGGCGTAACAGCGAGCGTCCCGAGCAGGGTGCGTGGTGGGCGGAGACCGAGAGGTGCTTCGAGGGTGCCGTGTCGTTCATGGACTGCCCGGACGTGATGGAGTGGATGGGTGGTGGCTCGGACGACGCGACATTCGTTCAGGTCATGGAGGGGCATACCTCCGACGCGAGTCGGATGCGGGAGCTGCTGGAACAGGCCGAACCCCAGGTTCATCAGCTGCGCCCGGAGATCCTCGGCGGAACGTTGTGCACGTACGGCGACGGCGGGTATGTCGAGGCGGTGTACTTCACCTCGGAATCGGAGGCCCGCGAACACGAGAAGGTCGAGATCCCGGACGACCTGCGGTCGTTGTTCGAGGAAGAGGGGCGGTTGATGGGCGACGTGTCGTACTACGACATGCACGAGCCGATGTTGGTGCCTGCAGGGCGGTAGCCGAAACCTCCGGCAAGGTACTTGGACGTCCTATAACCTTCGTGCATGAGTCTGGATGCGCGTACCGATACCGTCGACGGAGTGCTGCGGCGCTCGGCCGCCAAGTTCCCCGACCGCAGGGCACTGACGTTCGAGGACCGCACGTGGACGTACCGTGAACTCGACGACGCGGTCAGCCGAGCGGCCGCCTACCTGCAGTCGCTCGGACTGTCGGCCGGTGAGCGGGTGGCCGCGTACGGCACCAACTCGGACGCGTACACGATCGGGTTCCTGGCCTGCGCGCGTGCGGGTCTCGTGCACGTCCCCGTCAACTATGCGCTCGAGGGCGAGGAGCTGACCTATCTGGTGTCGCAGTCCGGGAGCGCCGCCGTGCTGGTCGATCCGGCGCTGAGGGGCACGCTCGACTCGGTCCGGGACGCGCTCGAACTGCGGCACATCGTTCCCCTGCGCGACGCCGAAGACTCGCTTCTCGCCCACAGCGGCTCCGGCGACGTTCCCGTGCTCGCGGTGCCGGTCGCATCCACCGATCTGGCACAGTTGCTGTACACGTCCGGGACGACGTCGAAGCCGAAGGGCGCCATGATGACTCACGGCGGTCTCGTGCACGAGTACGTGTCCTCGGTGATCGCCCTCGCGCTGAGCGACGGCGACACTCCGCTGATCTGCATGCCGCTGTACCACTCGGCGGGCATGCACGTCTTCATGATGCCGTACCTGTCGGTGGGCGCCACCGTGAATCTGATGCAGACCCCGGACATCTCGGAGATCCTGCGGCGCATCGAGGCGGATCGCATCGGCTCGCTGTTCCTGGCGCCGACGGTGTGGGTGCCGCTCGCCGGACATCCGGATCTCGAGACCCGCGACCTGTCGTCGCTGAAGAAGGCGCAGTACGGCGCGTCGATCATGCCGGTGACGGTGCTGAACAGGCTGCGTGAACGCTACCCCGACCTCGGGTTCTACAACTGCTTCGGACAGTCCGAGATCGGTCCGCTCGCCACGGTGCTGCAGCCCGAGGAGCACGAGGAGCGGCCGTCGTCGTGCGGCAAGGCCGTGTTCTTCGTCGAAACGCGGGTGGTGGATCCGGACGGCAACGACGTTCCGGACGGCACGCCCGGTGAGGTGCTCTACCGTTCACCCCAGCTGTGCCTGGGGTACTGGGACAACCCCGACGCCACCGCGGAGGCGTTCCGCGACGGCTGGTTCCGCTCGGGCGATCTGGTGACGCGGGACCCGGAGGGGTACATCACCGTCGTCGACCGCATCAAGGACGTCATCAACACCGGCGGCATCCTGGTGGCGTCGCGCGAGGTCGAGGACGCCGTCTACACGCATCCGGACGTGGCCGAGGTGGCCGTCATCGGGACGCCGGACGACAAGTGGATCGAGGCGATCACCGCGGTGGTGGTGCTGCGGGCGAACGCGGCCGGTGTGACGCCGGACGGGTTGATCGCCCACGTCAAGGAGCGCATCGCGCCGTTCAAGGTGCCCAAGCAGGTGGTGTTCGTGGACGAGCTGCCCCGCAACCAGAGCGGGAAGCTTCTCAAACGCGAACTGCGGGCGACGCTCTGACTACTTCCTGGTCGACGCCCGCTCGATCAGCTCGACCGGGAGTTTCACCGATTCCACGTCGTTGCCCGCGATGATCGACAGGAGATGACGCACACCCGTCGCGCCGATCAGGCGCGCGGGTGACCGGACGGTCGTCAGCGGCACCGGCAGCTGGGCGACCACCGGAATGTCGTTGTATCCGACGAGCGCGAGGTCTTCGGGGATCCGCAGCCCGAGGTCCCGGGCGACGCCGAGTACGCCGATCGCGATGGTGTCGCTGACGGTGAAGATCGCCTCGGGACGCGAATCCGACTCGAGGAGGACGGTGGCCGCGGCGACACCGCCGGACACGTCGAAGTCGGAGCGGACGACGCGATCCGGGCGGAGTTCGATGCCGTTCTCGGCCAGCGCGTCGCGGAACCCGGCGAGGCGGTCGCGGGAGGTGCTCGCATGGTCGGGGCCTGCGATGACGGCGACCTCGGTGAAGCCGCGGTCGAGGAGATGGCGTCCGGCGAGGTAGCCGCCGCGGTGGTCGTCGCCGGACACGAACGGCAGACCGACGTCGGCGTGCCGGTTGAGCTGCAGCATCGGCAGTGCCCCCACCGACAGCGAGTCGACGAATTCGCGGCCGGGACTGTGCAGGCTGCTGAGCAGCAGACCGTCCACCTGCCTGCTGACGAGGAACTCGATGGCGCGGCGCTGGGCGTCGAGGTCGTCGGGTGGGCTCGATAGCAGCACGGAGTAGCCGGCCTGCGTTGCCGTCTCCTCGATGCCCTGGAACATGGTCGCGACCACGCCGTCGGTGAGTCGCGGCATGACGACGCCGAGGGTGGTGGTCTTCCGGGTCCGCAGGCTCGCGGCCCACAGGTTGGGCTGGTAGCCGAGTTCCACCGCCACTTCGCGCACCCGCAGCGCGGCCTCGGACCAGCCGTCGGCAGGCTCGGGCTGTCGGAGCACCCGGGACGCCGTCGACACGTGGACGCCGGCGCGTTCGGCGATCTCGCGGAGGGTAGGCGGACGCCCGGAGGTGCGTGTCGGGCGGTCCGGCTGGTTCACGGGCAATCCTCGCGCTCGGGGACGGGGGCCGGTGGGCGTCGTGGTTGACGGCCGCCGGAACGCGCCTTAGTCTACGTGACGAAATCGTTCGTGCAATCGTTCTCGCGAACGTTTGCACATCAGCCCCACCGGCCCCGTGGAGGAACAATGTCCGACCCGCAGTCCCTGTCCCAGCTGTTCGCCCTCGACTCGCTGCTCGACACCGAGGAGATCGCGATCCGCGACACCGTGCGCCGATTCGCGGACGAGAAGATCCGGCCGCACATCGGCGACTGGTTCGAAGCGGCGGCACTGCCCGTGCGTGAACTGGCGGAAGGGCTGGGCGAACTCGGCGTGCTCGGCATGCACCTCGAGGGATACGGCTGCGCCGGTATGAGCGCCACCGCCTACGGCCTTGCCTGCCTGGAACTCGAGGCCGTCGACTCGGGAATCCGCAGCCTCGTGTCCGTCCAGGGCTCGCTGGCCATGTACGCGATCCACCACTACGGCAGCGAAGACCAGAAGCAGGAATGGCTGCCCCGCATGGCCGCGGGCACGGCGATCGGCTGCTTCGGACTGACCGAGCCCGACTTCGGCTCCAACCCCGCCGGCATGCGCACGGGCGCCAAGCGGGACGGTGACGACTGGATCCTCAACGGCACCAAGATGTGGATCACCAACGGGTCCGTCGCCGACGTCGCCGTCGTGTGGGCACGCACCGACGACGGCATCCGCGGATTCGTCGTGCCCACCGACACGCCTGGCTTCTCGGCGCCCGAGATCAAGCACAAGATGTCGCTGCGGGCGTCCGTCACCTCGGAACTCGTGCTCGAGGACGTCCGGCTGCCCGGATCCGCGATGCTGCCGGAGGCCAAGGGACTGTCCGGTCCGCTGGGCTGCCTCAACGAGGCCCGGTTCGGCATCATCTTCGGCGCGATGGGCGCCGCCCGCGACTGCCTCGAATCGGCCATCTCCTACGCGCAGGACCGTCAGGTCTTCGACAAGTCGCTCGCCGCTTACCAGATCACGCAGGTCAAGATCGCCGACATGGCCCTCGAGGTCGGTAAAGGCCACCTGCTCGCGTACCACCTCGGACGTCTGAAGGATCGCGGCGAGGCGCGTCCCGAGCAGGTCAGCACGGGCAAGCTGAACAACGTCCGCGAGGCCATCGCCATCGCCCGCGAGTGCCGGACCATCCTCGGCGCCAACGGAATCACGCTGGAATACCCCGTGATCCGTCACGCCAACAACCTCGAGTCCGTGCTCACCTACGAGGGAACGTCCGAGGTGCACCAGCTCGTGATCGGCAAGGCGCTGACGGGCGAGGCAGCGTTCCGGTGAGCAGGTCGCTCGAGTCGGCTGGGAGCGCGTCCCTGGACGGCCTGCTGATCGCCGACTTCGGACGGGTGCTCGCCGGGCCGTACGCCACGATGCTGCTCGCCGATCTCGGCGCCGACGTCGTCAAGATCGAGCGTGCCGGCGTCGGGGACGACACCCGGCAGTGGGGGCCGCCGTGGGTGGGCGACGAATCCACCTACTTCCAGTCCGTCAACCGCAACAAGCGGTCCTTCGCCTGGGATCTGCGCGACCCCGCCGACCTGCAGCAGGCGCGGGAACTGACCGCCCGGGCCGACGTGGTGGTGGAGAACTTCCTTCCCGGCACGATGGACCGGCTCGGGCTCGGCTACGACGCCGTGAGGGAGATCAATCCCGACGTCGTCTACTGCTCGGTGACCGGGTTCGGCGGCCAGAACGACCTGCCCGGATACGACCTGCTCATCCAGGCCGTCGGCGGGCTGATGAGCATCACCGGTCCCGAACCCGGCGTTCCGACGAAGGTCGGGGTGGCCGTCGTCGACATCATCACCGGACTGCACGCCGCGGTCGGGATCCTTTCGGCGCTGCGTCACCGTGATCGGACCGGGGAGGGGCAGCGGGTCGAGGTGAATCTGCTGTCGTCGCTGCTATCCGCCCTCGCGAACCAGACGTCGGGGTATGTGGGCGCCGGTGTCGTCCCGCAGGCGATGGGCAACCGGCACCCCAGCATCGCGCCGTACGAGGTCTTCCGGACCGGCGACCGTCCGCTGGTGCTGGCGGTGGGGAACAACCGTCAGTTCGCCTCTCTCGTCGAGGTTCTCGGTGTGCCCGAACTCGCCGACGACGAGCGGTACGCGACCAACACGCAACGGGTGGCGCACCGCGAGCAACTGGTCCGGGACATCACCGCGGCGCTGTCCGCGGGCTCGGCCGACGAGTGGTTCGAGAAGCTGACCGCGCAGGGTGTCCCGTGCGGCCCGCTCAACGACATCGCCGACGCCGTGGCGCTGGCCGAGCGGCTCGGGCTGAATCCGGTGGTCGAGATCGACGACCCCCGCAGGGACCGGCCCGTGCGTCAGGTGGCGAACCCGATCCGGCTCAGCGCCACCCCGGCGAGCTATCGCAGCGCGCCGCCGCGGCTCGGCGAGGACACCCCAGCCGTGAGTACTTGTTAACGTCCCGCGGTTAACAAGTACTCACGGGGGCTCTTCCCTAAGGGAGTGTTAGGAAGGCTCCGCGGCCCTTCCGTATCGATGTGACGTGACCCACTGTGGTGTGAACGCAGAGATCCAGGGCATCGAGAGGAGTCCCGCGTGAGCACCACATCGACGGGTGAGCGCCGAGTCATCGGCAATGTTTTGAAAGGTTCGGTCGGCAACCTGATCGAATGGTACGACTGGTACGTCTACGCGGCGTTCAGTGTGTACTTCGCGAAGGAGTTCTTCCCGGAGGGCGACACCACCGCGCAGCTGCTTTCCACGGCAGCCGTTTTCGCGGTCGGGTTCCTGATGCGGCCGATCGGCGGCTGGATCATGGGACGGTACGCCGACCGGCACGGACGCCGATCGGCGCTCACCCTGTCGGTGACCGTGATGGCGGCGGGTTCCCTCGTCATCGCCGTCACGCCGTCCTACGCGAGCATCGGGCTCGTGGCACCGGTGCTGCTGGTGATCGCCCGGATGCTGCAGGGACTGTCGGTCGGCGGCGAGTACGCCACCAGCGCCACGTACCTGGCCGAGGTCGCGTCGCCCGGCCGGCGCGGGTTCTACTCGAGCTTCCAGTACGTCACGCTCGTCGCCGGGCAGCTGATCGCACTGGGTGTGCAGATCATCCTGCAGCTGACGCTGCCTGCGGAGGCCATGCAGTCGTGGGGCTGGCGGATTCCGTTCCTGATCGGCGCCGCCGGTGCCGTCGCGGTGATGTGGCTCCGTCGCACGATGGACGAATCGGAGGCGTTCACCGACGAGGTGGAGGCGAAGCGTGACGCAGACATCTCGGACGGTGGGCCGAAGGAAGGTTCCCTCCGGATGCTGCTGCAGTACCCCCGCGAGTGCCTGCTGGTGTGCGCACTGACGCTCGGTGGTTGCGTGGCGTTCTACACGTACACCACGTACATGCAGAAGTACATGATCAACACGTCCGGCATCTCCAAGGACACGGTGGCGTGGATCAACTTCGCGGCCCTGCTGGTGTTCATCGTGTTGCAGCCGATCGGCGGCGCATTGTCCGACCGCATCGGTCGCCGGAAGCTGCTCATCTTCTTCGGGATCGGCGGAACCGTCCTGACCGTGCCGCTGATGACCGCGCTCGGGAAGACAACGAACCCCCTGGTCGCGTTCGGCCTGATGATGCTGGGACTGATCGTCGTCACCGGATACACGTCGGTGAACGCGATCGTGAAGACCGAGCTGTTCCCGACCAAGGTCCGCGCGCTCGGGGTCGGGCTGCCGTACGCTCTCACACTGGCGATCTTCGGCGGAACGGTCGAGACCGTCGCCCTCGCCCTGAAGCGGGCCGGCCACGAATCGCTATTCTTCTACTACGTGACCGGGTGTATCGCGATCTCGCTCGTCGTCTACTTCTTCATGCGTGAGACTTCGGACGGTTCGCCGCTCGACCGGGCGACCAGCCGGGAGGACACCCCGGGCGACGACGTCGAGCTGGTCGACTCGCGGAGCTGATCGAAGGGAAGAGAAGTGCAGATCGCGGTGGTCGAGGACGACGACGGAGTCGGCGACGCACTCGTGGAAGCACTGGCCACCCACGGCCACGAGGCGGTGCGCATGCGACGCGGCTCCGATCTCCTTCTCGGCCATCGCGGTATGGACGCGGTGATCCTCGACCTCGGTCTCCCCGATGCGGACGGCCTGCAGGTGCTCCGGCAGCTGCGGGCCGTCAGCGACGTTCCGGTGGTGATCCTCACCGCCCGCGACGACGAACGGTCGGTGGTGCGGGGACTTCGGGGCGGTGCGGACGACTACCTCGTCAAGCCGGCGCGGCTCGCGGAATTGCTGGCCCGGCTCGACGTCGTGACCCAGCGTCGCCGCGCGACCGCGGCCTCGGCCGAGCAGACGGTCACCGAGGGTGACGTGGTGGTCGATCTGGCGGCACGTGAGGTGGAGGTCGGCGGCGCTCCGGTGGCGTTGACGGCCAAGGAGTTCGAGCTTCTCGAGGTGCTCGTCACCCGTCCCGGTGCGGCCGTGAGCCGCCAGCAACTGATGGATGCGGTGTGGGGCGACGCGTACGTGGCCATCTCACGCACCCTCGACGTGCACATGACCGGGCTGCGCGCGAAACTGGGCCGGCCCGGGCTCATCTCGACCATCCGCGGGTACGGCTACCGCTGGGGCACCTGACGTGCGCCGCCGTGTACTCGCCGTTCTACTGGTGTTCGCGGCCGTCGCGGTGGTGGCCTTCGCCGTCCCGCTCGCGCTGGCCACCAGCGCCGGGAGAACCCAGGCTCTGCGGCTGAGCCGGGAGGCGGACGCGACGCATTTCGCCAGCCTCGCCGGACAGACCCAGGCGCCCGGGAGTACCACGCTGCTGCGGGAGGAGGTGGTCCGCTACCACGAGTTGTACGGCGAGGGCGTCCTCATCGTCGACGCGAGAGGCAACCTTCGCGCGGGAGCTGGACTGTCGCCGGACGACTCCGACGTCGCCGCGGCGGTCACGGCGGGACTGCGCAACCAGAAGCAGGGGATCAGCGGTTCGCTGACCCCGTGGTCGGCGGACCGGGTCCTGTCGGCCGTGCCCGTCGGCACCGGAGCGCAGGTGGACGGTGCCGTGGTCCTGGACGTGTCGACCCGCGCCGCACGTGAATCCATCCGGACGTCGTGGCTGGTGATCGTCGCGGGGGCGCTCGTCGCGCTGGCGGCGGTCACCGCGGTCGCGATCGCGCTGTCCCGGTGGACCGTTCGTCCGCTCGGGGTGCTCACCGCCAGGGTCGGCGCCCTCACCGACGCGGTCCCGTCGCCGCGTCCGCGGGTGCGCCGCAGCACCGGTCGGCCGACCGGCCGGTACAGCGGACCGCCCGAGGTCCAGGAACTCGCGAAGGCGTTCGACACCATGTCGGGTGCCGTCCAGGCGTCCGGTCAGGCGCAGCGGCAGCTGATCGCCGACACCGCCCATCAGCTTCGAAACCCCCTCGCGGCCCTGCACATCCGGTTGGACTCCCTCGGCCCGCACGTCTCGGAGTCCGGGGCCGAGACCTACCGCCGGACCGGGATGGAGGTCGATCGGCTCGGCGGAATCCTCGACGGACTGCTGGCACTCGCCGTCGCCGAATCGCCCGCGGAATCCGCCGACGACGAGACCGCGCACGGCGGATGCGACGTCGGTGCCGTCCTCTCGGACCGTGCCGACGCCTGGACGGAGGCTCTCGGGGAATCGGCGATGGACCTCGTGCTCCGGGAACCGGCCGAACCGCTGGTCGCCGAATTCCGATCCAGCCAGCTGGCGCAGGTCCTGGACGTCCTGCTCAGCAACGCACACAAGTACGCCGGTCGAGGTTCGACGGTCCGGATCGACACGGGACGGTCCGCCTCGGGAATCGAGATCCGGGTGAGCGACGACGGGGTCGGGGTCGGCGAGGACGAGATCGGCAAACTGTCGTCACGCTTCTTCCGCGGGTCCGGGGCGGGGCAGCAGGGCACCGGGCTCGGGCTGTCCATCGCGACCGCGCTCGTCGAAGGCGGCGGTGGGGCGCTGACCATCGCTGCGGAGCAGCCACACGGGCTCCGGGTGACGCTGACCCTTCCGGAGGTGGCGCCGTGATCACGCGACGCGCACTTCTGCGCGGCGTCGTCGCCGTGGGAGCCACCGCGGCCACGGGTTCGGTGCTCGCCGCGTGCTCGGACGGCGGCCGCGATCCGCTGCGGCTCGCCGCCGGTGAGGAGGGCGGATTCTTCTGGGAGTTCGCCCAATTGACGGCCCAGGCCGCGGAGCGTGCCGCACTGCCGGTGAGCATCGTCCCCGTCCGCACCGCGGGGTCGATGGACAATCTGGCGGCGCTGGCATCAGGAGACGCGGAACTGGCTCTGAGCCTCGCCGACGCCGCCGTATCGGCTCTCGAGGCCGGCGCCGGATTCACCGCCATCGGCAAGGTCTACGAGAACTACATGCAACTCGCGGTGCGCGCCGATTCCGGGATCGCGGACACCTCGCAGCTGAGAGGAGCCCGAATCAGCCTGGGTGCCACAGGCTCCGGCGCGGAACTGACGGGCGAGCGGATCCTCGAGGTGCTGGGCCTGGCGGGTGCGGGCGACGTGACGCGTCTGCACCTGTCGATGACCGACGCGGGGAGGGCGCTGCGTGACGGCACCGTCGACGCGGTTCTGTGGGCCGGTGGAGTGCCCACCCCGTCGTTCGCGAATCTCGGAATCCCGCTGCGCCTACTCGACCTGTCCGCCGAACTGGAATTGCTGCGGGAGCGGTTCGGCCCGCGCTACGAGCCGGTGCTGATTCCGCCCGGCACGTACGGTCAGCAAGCGTCGGTCGCAACGATCGGTCTCGCGAACCTGCTGCTCGCCGACCCGGCCGTGTCCGACAGTGCCGCCGGGGCCATCGTCGAGGTGCTCATCGACCACGCGGCGGAACTGGTGCCTGCTCAGGCGACCGGCAGCCAGTTCCTGGACCGGCAGTCGCTGATCGTCACCGCGGGGGTTCCGCTGCATCCCGGCGCGGCCGCGGCGTACCGGAGACATCACGGCTGAGCCGGTCGATCACTGCACCTGGTCGATCACTGCACCTGGGCGACGACGAAGATGCGCCGGAACGGGAAGAACGTGCGGCCGTCCGGTCGCCGGGGGTACGCCTCGTCGAGGAGTGGGACGAGCTCGTCGCGGAAGCGGTCCCACTCCGGCGCCGCGAGGGCGTCCTTGACCGGGCGGAGCGCGGTGCCGGTGATCCACTCCAGAACCGGGTTTTCCCCGGTCAGCTGTTGCACGTACGTGGTCTCCCACGCGTCGACGGCACACCCGGCGTCGGCGAGTAGACCGGCGTAGTCGGTGGGATCGTCGACGACCTTGCTCTCGCGGAACGGCACGTCCGGCAGCAACCGGGACCACCGGTCGCTCGAGGCGAGGGCCCGGACGATCGTGTGCGACGGCGCGTCGAAGTTGCCGGGAACCTGCACCGCGATCCACGCCCCCGACGGCAGTTGGGTCGGCCAGCGACGCAACAGCTCCCGGTGTTCGGGCACCCACTGCAGGGCGGCGTTGGAGACGACGACGTCGGTGTCGGGCTTCGGCGTCCAGTCGCGCACGTCCTGCCTGCTGGCGTCGAGGCCGCGTTCACGCGCGGCCTCGACCATCTCGGGTGAGCTGTCGGAGGCCTCGAGGACGGCGTCCGGCCATCGTTCGGCGAGGCTGACGGTCAGGTTTCCCGGACCGCAGCCGAGGTCGACGACGCGGCGCGGGGACCGCGCGTCGACTCGCGACAGCAACTCGTAGAACGGGCGCCCGCGATGGTCCGCGAAGTCGAGGTATTTGTTCGGATCCCACATGTAGTCCTCCTCGCCCGAAACAGTACGCCCATACTGCTGGTGTGTGGGGTCAGAGGCCGAGATCCTTGGCGATGATCGTCTTCATGACCTCGCTCGTGCCGCCGTAGATGCGGGAGACGCGGGTGTCCGCGTACAGGCGCGCGATGGGGTACTCGAGGATGTACCCGTACCCGCCGTGCAGTTGCAGGCACTTGTCGATGACCCGGCCCGCGGCCTCGGTGCAGAACAGCTTCGCCTTCGCGGCATCCGCGACCGTGAGTTCGCCGGCATCGTGCAGTTCGAGCGCGCGGTCGGCCATCAGCTGGATCGCCTCGACCTCGGTGGCGCACTCGGCGAGCACGAACTTGGTGTTCTGGAACGCCGCGACGGGCTTGCCGAACACCTTGCGCTCCTTGACGTACGCGATCGCGTGCTGCAGCGCGGCGGCCGCGGTGGCCGACCCGCCGAGCGCGATGGAGAGGCGTTCCTGGGCGAGGTTGTGGGTGAGGTAGCTGAAACCGGCCCCCTCCTCGCCGAGGCGGTCCGCCACGGGCACCTTCACGTCGGTGAACGACAGTTCGGCGGTGTCCGAGGCCTTGAGGCCGATCTTCTCGATCTTGCGACCCACCGCGAAACCCTCGGACGTCGTGTCGACGACCAGGATGGTCAGACCCGCCCGGCGGTCCTCGGGGGTGCTGGGCGCGGTGCGGCACACCACGAGGATCCGGTCGGCGAGCGCGCCACCGGTGATGAACGTCTTCGCGCCGTTCAGGACGTAGTGCGACCCGTCCTCGGACAGCTTGGCCGACGTCGCGATGTTCGCGAGGTCGGAACCGGTGCCCGGCTCGGTCATCGCGATGGCGAACATGATGTCGCCGGACGCGAATCCGGGGAGCCACCGCTGCTTCTGCTCCTCATTCGCGTACTCGAGCAGGTACGGCAGGATCAGGTTGGTGTGGACGGAATAGCTGCCGAACGTGACTCCGGCGGCCGCCGTCTCCTCGCCGACCACCGCGGCGAACTTGAAACTCTTCTCACCGCCGCCGCCGAACTCCTCCGGCACCTGGATGCCGAGCACCCCGAGCTCCCCGAGACGACGGTAGAAGTCGCGCGGGGGATGCCCTTCACCCTCCCACTCGTGGTGGACGGGTGCGACTTCCTTGGCGATGAAGTCGCGGATCGTCTTCCGGAACGCGTCGTGATCTTCGTTGAACACCGTACGCTGCACGGGTTTTCTCCTTCGAATTACAGTGCGTAACTGCCTGGTACGCCCTTGCCGATGATCATCTTCCGAACCTCGGACTGTTCGTCGGATCGAACGTCCGGGCGAGGCGGCTCATGGGATGAGAATGCCCGATCCGCGGGGGCCCGGCTAGGGGCGTTCGGCTATCGGTCGGATAGCGCACTCCAATGCACACCAGGCTCCTCGAATCCGCCGACTCATAGGCAGACGTAGCCGGTGCCTTCGCCGAGTGCGTATTGATCGCGGGCACCCCGGTACGTTCAATGAACCGTGACACTGTGACCCACGCCACCACGCCTTCCGAAGGGATCACCACGTGACCCGCTCCACTGCCATCCTCGACCGGACCGTCGCCATCGGTTCCGAGTCCCGCAGCCGCGCTTGGGGCCTGACCGGGCTCCTCGTGCTGCTCTACGTCGTCAACTACGCAGACAAGGCCGTCCTCGGCATCATCGCCCAACCCCTCGCCCACGAGCTGGGACTGAGCGCCTCGCAGATCGGGCTGGTGGGAAGCCTCTTCTTCCTGACCTTCACCGTCGGCGGGTTCTTCGCCGGCGCGCTGAACCGCTGGATGTCGCTGCGGTGGGCGCTGCTGCTGCTCGCGATCGCCTGGTCCGTCGCGATACTCCCGCTCGTGGTCGTCGCGTCTTTCGCGGTGCTGCTGGTCAGCCGCCTGCTACTCGGGCTCGCGGAGGGGCCGAGTTCGGCTCTGCTTCACACGGCGGCGTACTCGTGGCACGCACCCGCCAAGCGCGGACTGCCGAGCGCCCTGCTCGCCGGTGCCGCGTCCATCGCCAAGATCGCCGTCGCGCCTGCCCTCGCGTTCGTGACCGTCACGTTCGGGTGGCGCTACGCACTGGTCGCGCTGGCGGTCATCGGGGTCCTGTGGTGCGTCGTGTGGCTGACCGTCTGGAGCGAGGGCCCGTACATTCGCAGCGGCAAGGGTGCCGATTCCGCGGCCCCCGGTGACGCGGGCGAACCGGCGGTACCGTGGGGTCGCATCTTCCGGACCCGGACGTTCATCAGCGGCGCGTTTCTCGTCATGAGCGTGTATGCACTGGTTGCCGTGGTTCTGACGTGGCTGCCCTCGTACTTCGAGGTGGGCCTCGGATACAGCCGCCTCCAGGCCGGCTCCATGTTCGCGTTCCCGAGCATCGCCGGGCTGATCCTCATGCTGCTCTCGTCCGTGATCGGCGACCGTCTGCTCGCACGCGGTTCGACGTCCCGCGTCGTCCGCGTCATCGTCCCCGCCGTCGGGGTGCTGATCTGCGGCGCGATCCTGCTGGCGCTCCCGTCCATCACCGCACCCGCTGTCGCCGTCCTCGTCGTCTCCGTCGGCTACGGCTTCGCCGCGTCGGTGTTCCCGCTGCTCAACGCGGCGATCTCGGAGATCTGCCCGCCCCGTCAGACCGCGGGCACCCTGGGCGTCTTCCTCGCCGTCATGGCGATCGGCGGCCTCGTCGCCCCCTACGCGACGGGTCTGATCGTCGACGCGGCTGCCTCGCCCGCCGAGGGTTACGCCACCGCGTTCCAGTCGCTAGGCCTCGTCGCCGCCGTCTGCGCAGTCGGCGCCCTGGTCTTCGCGAACCCCGAGCGCGACAAGAAACTCGTCCGGGGCGACGCCGCGGACATAGGCACGAACTAACCCTGTGATCGGCCGAAAGTCGTTGTGCTGACGACATCGCCCGTGATTGATTCGAGTGACCCCCTCAGATCGAAGGAACACACCATGCGCGATGCAGTGATCGTCGACGCCGTCCGCACGCCCATCGGGCGGCGTGGCGGTTCCCTGTCCGGAATTCACCCCGCCAATCTGTCGGCGCACGTCCTCGAGGCTCTTGTGGCGCGCACCGGTCTCTCCCCGGAGGGGATCGGCGACGTCGTCTGGGGCTGTGTCAGCCAGGTGGGGGAGCAGGCAGGCAACGTCGCCCGCACCGCCGTCCTCGCCGCCGGCTGGCCGGAGACGGTTCCGGGCACCACGCTCACCCGGGCGTGCGGATCGAGCCAGCAGGCCGTGAGCTTCGCCGCCGCCGCCGTGATCGCCGGCCACGAGGACGTCGTCGTCGCCGGTGGGGTGGAGTCCATGAGCCGGGTTCCCATGGGCAGCGCGAGCAAGAACGGCGAGCACTTCCCGGCGGCCGTCCTCGACCGGTACGGCGTCGACGGATTCAGCCAGGGCACCGGCGCCGAGATGATGGCCGCGAAGTGGGGGCTCTCCCGTCAGGTGCTCGACGAATACGCGCTGCGATCCCACGAACTCGCCGCGCACGCCGCGGACCGGGGCGCATTCGACGGGCAACTCGCACCGCTCTCCGACGTCCTCGCCGGGGACGAGGGGATCCGCCGCGGCGGCACGCTCGAATCTCTCGGCAAGCTGAAGACCGTGTTCAAGGAGGACGGCGTGATCCACGCCGGCAACTCCTCGCAGATCTCCGACGGCGCCGGTGCGCTGCTCGTCACGACGAGCGAGAAGGCCGCGCAACTCGGTCTGACCCCGATGGCCCGCATCCACACCTGCGCCGTCGCCGGCGACGACCCGGTGATCATGCTGACCGGACCCATCGCCGCGACGGAGAAGGCACTGACCCGGTCCGGACTGAAGATCGACGACATCGGCGCGTTCGAGGTGAACGAGGCCTTCGCCCCCGTCCCGCTGGCGTGGCAGGCGGAGACCGGCGCCGCGACGGAGCGGCTGAACCCGCTCGGCGGCGCCATCGCAGTCGGTCACCCGCTCGGCGGTTCCGGCGCGATCCTCATGACCCGACTCGTCCACCACATGCGGGACAACGGCATTCGGTACGGACTGCAGACCATGTGCGAGGCGGGCGGCCTCGCCAACGCCACCATTCTCGAACTTCTCTGACCCGACAACACTTTTCGAAGGGAACCCCCGCACGATGGAACTCAAGGGAATCTCGACCGCGGTCACCGGCGGCGCATCCGGTCTCGGACTCGCGACGGCACGCCGCCTCGTCGACGCAGGTGCTCAGGTCACGCTCATCGACCTCCCGAACTCCGACGGTGAGGCGGCGGCGAAGGAATTGGGCAGCGCCGCCCAGTTCGCTCCCGCCGACGTCACCGATTCCGAGCAGTTCGCGGCCGCCCTCGACGTCGCCGACGACCGCGGCGGCCTGCGCGGCATCGTGCACTGCGCCGGGGCCGGCCGCCGGATGCGCATCCTCGACTCCGATGGCAAGGCAGGCTCCGTCGAGGACTTCGAGTTCGTGATCCGCCTCAACCTCGTCGGCTCGTTCAACGCCCTGCGCCTCGGAGCGGAACGGATCGCGCGCCAGGAGGAGATCGACGGCGAGCGCGGCGCGGTGGTGCTCACGGCGTCCGTCGCCGCGTTCGAAGGCCAGATCGGGCAGATCAATTACACCGCGTCCAAGGCCGGCATCGTCGGCATGACCGTCACCGCCGCCCGGGACCTCGCCAGCCGCAACATCCGGGTGTGCACCATCGCGCCCGGCATCATGGACACCCCGCTTCTCGCCCGGCTCCGCGACGACGTGCGCGCGTCGCTGGAGAAGTCGGTGCCCAATCCGTCGCGTCTGGGCAAGCCCAGCGAGTTCGGGCAGCTCGCCTGCCAGATCCTCGAGAACGGCTACCTCAACGGCGAGACCATCCGCCTCGACGGTGCCATCCGCATGGCACCTCGCTGACGAACAGAGGACCGAACGTGAACAACCCTGCACCGGCACTGCACTACCCGGATCTGACGCTGGCGGCGTTCCCGCCCGGCATGGCGCGCCTGTACGGAGACCGGGCCGCGGTGGTCGACGGCGACACGGTGTGCACCTATCGCGAGCTCGACGAGCGGTCGGGTGCCTTCGCCGCGGCGCTGCGGGACGCGGGTGTGACCGAGCGCGACGTGGTGCTCCTGCATCTGGGCAATTGCATCGAATTCGTCGTGGCCTACTACGGCGCGCTGCGTGCCGGAGCGACCGTCACCCTGGTCAATCCGCTGCAACCCGCCCCCGGTCTGCGGTCGCAGATCGTGGACACGGCCGCGGTCGCGGCCGTCACGCAACCCGCGCAGCTGGGCACCCTCGTCGAGGCGGCAGAGGGCACCACCGTCCGTACGGTCGTGGTGGCCGGACTCGCCGCGGGCGGGGGACGCGGCCAGTTCGGGTTCGACGAGTTCGTCGACGGATACGCCGCCGTGCCCTTCACTCCGGACGTGTCCGGGGACGACGTCGCCCACCTCGCCTACACGGGCGGGACCACGGGGGTGTCGAAGGGTGTGCGGGTGCTGCACCGCAACGTCGTCGCCAACGTGACGCAGATGATCGCCTGGCGGGCAGGCCACGAGGTCCGCGCCGGCGAAGACGGCGGAATCGAGTTGCGGCCCATCGCCGGTCTCGAGGGCCGCGGTGTCGTGCCCGGTGCCGGAGCCACCGTCGTGGTCTCGCCGTTGTTCCACGCGCACGCGCTGATCAACATGTCGTTCCTGCTGCTGTGCGGGGCGACGCAGGTGTTCGCCGGACGGTTCGAGCCGGGCCGCATGCTGGAGTTGATCGAGACGCACCGCGCCACGTACATCACCGGCAGCCCGGCGATGTGGCATGCCGTCGCCACCCACCCCGACGCCGCCGTTCGGGACACCGACTCGGTGCGGGTCGTGTCGTCGGGTGCGGCGCCGATCGATCACGTGACGCTCGAGGCGCTGGGCCGGGCGTTCCCGTCGGCGAGCGTCGTCGAGGGGTACGGGCTGACCGAGGGCACCTGCCTGGTCGCCTCCGCACCGTTGACCGGCTCCGTCGCGTACAAGCTCGGCAGCGTGGGGCTGCCGGTGTTCGACACGCAGGTGCAGATTCGTGCCCAGGACGACTCCGGTGCCGTGCTGGCGGCCGGCACCCGCGGCAAGTTGTGGGTCCGCGGCCCCCAGGTCACGGACGGCTACCTGAACCATCCCGAGATCACGGCGCAGCAGTACGTCGACGGCTGGCTCGACACCGGCGACATCGCCTACCTGGACGAGGACGGGTACCTGTTCATCTGCGACCGCACCAAGGACATGCTGATCTACAAGGGCTACAACGTGTATCCGCGTGAGCTCGAGGAGATCCTGGTCTCGCACCCGGACGTATCCTCGGCTGCCGTCGTCGGCAGGGAGGCCGGCAGCGTCGGGCAGGAGCCGGTGGCGTTCGTGGTGCCGATGCCGGACGTGACGATCGATCCGGATGCGGTGTCCGCGTTCGTCGCCGAGCGGGTGCTGCCGTACAAGAAGGTACGCGACGTCGTGGTGGTCGAGCAGCTGCCGACGTCGGCGGCCGGGAAGATCCTCAAGACGAAGCTGCGCGAGCAACTCGCCGCCGCGACGACCTGACGTCTTCCTCCCGCTGGGTGGACGCAACTCTGTGGGGCGCTCCCTTCTTCCCCCTACCGTCCTGGTCGGGGGAAGAAAGGAGCGCCGATGGCATCGGCCGAGTCGATCGTGTACATCGTCGACGAGATGGTAGTCGAGCCCGGGCGGGCTCGCGCGTTTCTCGCCGACTACCTGGAGCGCTATGTGCCCGGCGCGATTGCGCGTGGCCTGACGCTGGACCGCGTGCTCGTCTCCCCGCCGGTATGGCTGGACGACCAGTCGAATACGCTGATCGTCAGCTGGACTCTGCGGGGTGCGCGCGCGTGGTGGCAGCAGAGCCTTCTCGCACGTCACGATGCAGAGGTGCTCAACTGGTGGGCCGACGCCGACGAGTTCCTCACCACCCGCCGACGCACCGTCTCCTGCTCGCCCGCGGATGTGGAGGCGATGACCGATGTTTAAGGTGACCAAGCTCGTTCACCTCGTCGCCGACGCAGATGCCTCCACCGGTGCGGTGTTGGTCGGCCGATTGCGCGAGGCCGCTGCTCCCCGGGCTCGGCGCGTTCTCGTGGAACCGGCCCTGCCAGGCGGAATCAACGGGGGAGACGTGATCGCGCACCTCCACTTCGACGACGAATCCCACTGGCGGGCTGCCGAACCAGACATCACGGCACAGCTGTGCGCGCCCGAGATCCGGCACATCGACAGCGTCGGCTACACGGGCGTGCCCACTCCCGCCCCAGGTCGTTTCGAACCGACCGTCTACCGGACGCTGTTTGTCTCAGTGGATGATTCGGTCGATCCGGCGGTGGTGGAGCGGTTCGAATCCGAGACACGGGCGATGCCGAACCATATCCGCACGATCGGGACCTCGCAGCTGAGCCGGGTGCACGAATCGGCCGGTTCCGCGCGGTGGACCCACGTCTGGGAGCAGGAGTATTCGAACCTGGACGGGCTGCTCGGGCCGTATATGACACACCCCTATCACTGGGCGCACATAGATCGGTGGTTCGATCCCGAACGCGGGCCGCGGATCGTCACTCGGCTGTGCCACAGCTTCTGTGCGATCGACGGCCCGACCATCACGGTTGCTGCACCTGCCACTCCCCGCTGAACGCAGGGGGACGCTTCTCGATGAATGCGCGAAGCGCGGCCGGAGCATCGGTGGCAAAATTGACCGCTTGCGAACGCGCCTCGTTCTCGAGTGCGTCCCGCAGCGACGACGTCGTGCTGCCCTCGATCAGTCGCGTCGACTGCATGACGGCCACCGTCGGTGCCGCCGCGAGACGGGTCGCGAGCCGGGTGACCGTGGCGTCCAATTCGTCCGGCTCGACGAGCTCGCTGACCAGTCCCAGCGCATCCGCCTGCTCGGCGTCGATCATCTCGGCGAGCATGACCAGACGTTTCGCGCGGTGTAGTCCCACCATGCGCGGCAGGAGCCACGAGCCGCCGAAATCCACCGACAGGCCGCGCTTGGCGAAGATTTGGCTGAACTGCGCGTCGCGCGAGGCGACGAGCAGGTCGCACAGCAGCGCCAGGTTCCAGCCGGCTCCCACGGCGTAGCCGCGAACCTTCGCAATCAGTGGCTTGGGGAACTCGGCGACTGCCAGTGCCGTCGCATTGATCTGACGCATGCGGTTCAGCGGGTGCATGGGGGTGCGCTTGTCGAGGTCTGCGCCGGTGCAGAAGTCGCTGCCTGCGCCGGTGAGGACCACGACGCGGATGGCGTCGTCGAGGGCGAGTTCGCCGAGCGCCTCGCGCAACGCGATCCACGAGTCGAGGGTCATGGCGTTGCGCCGTGCGGGCCGGTTCAGGGTGATCGTCGCGACCGCGCCGTCCCGGCTGATCAGAACGTCGCGTTCGGCGGATTCGGTGCCCGTGTTCGAGGTGACGGTTTCGATGCTCATACGCGGCTCCAGACGTCGGCGCGGTTCTCGGCGCACGCCGGAGTGGTCGACGCCGTGCCGCCCAGCCAGTCGATCACCGGGGACGTTCCGCCGCAATGTCGTTCTGGGATACACCGGATGAGGTCAAACCTATGGTTACCGCCGAGCGTCATAGGTTCCGATTAACCGGACCATCAGCGATGTGTCTTTGTTCACGCCCGGACTGCGTGCTGAACTGGTCGGTACCTGAAAGTGCTTGCATCAGAAGACTCCCCCTCATCAGGAGAACCGATGTCTCTACCCTCCGTGCTGTCCGATCGCCTGCGCCTGCCGGCTGTGGCCTCCCCGATGTTCATCGTCTCGGGTCCCGACCTGGTGATCGCCCAGTGCACGTCGGGAATCGTCGGATCGTTCCCCTCCCTGAACGCCCGCCCGCAGCCGGTGTTGCGGGAATGGCTCACCCGCATCACCGAAGCCCTCGCCAAGCACGACGCCAACAACCCGGAGACGCCGTCCGCGCCGTACGCGGTCAACCTGATCGTCCACAAGAGCAACGACCGCCTCGACGAGGACCTCGCGACCATCGTCGAGTTCGAGGTCCCGATCGTCATCACGTCCCTCGGCGCCCGCGCCGACGTGAACGAGGCCATCCACAGCTACGGCGGCATCGTCCTCCACGACGTCATCAACAACACGTTCGCGAAGAAGGCGGTGGAGAAGGGCGCCGACGGCCTCATCGCCGTCGCGGCCGGTGCCGGCGGACACGCGGGCACCCTGTCGCCGTTCGCGTTGATCCAGGAGATCCGCGAGTGGTTCGACGGGCCGGTCCTGCTGTCGGGCTCGATCGCCCACGGCCGCTCGGTCCTCGCCGCGCAGGCCGCAGGCGCCGACCTCGCCTACATCGGCTCCGCGTTCATCGCCACCGCAGAGGCCAACGCGGACCAGGGCTACAAGCAGATGATCGTCGACTCCACCGCGTCCGACATCGTCTACTCCAACCTGTTCACCGGCGTGCACGGCAACTACCTGCGCGGCAGCATCGAGGCCGCCGGCCTCGACCCGAACGACCTCGCCCACTCCGACCCGTCCGCCATGAGCTTCCGCGGCGGAACCGCCAAAACGAAGGCATGGCGCGACATCTGGGGGTCCGGACAGGGGATCGGCACCGTGCGCTCCGTGCAACCGACTGCGGACCTCGTCGACCGGCTCGTCTCCGAGTACGCCGCGGCAAAAAGCTACCTGCTCGCGCTGTAACCTTCCGCCCGCACGAGTTCGACGAACGCGTGCCCGACCGGGGAGAGCATGTCGGGATCGAATGCGAGCCCGAAGGTGCGGGCGATCGTCGGCTCCGCGCGGCGGACCACCGCACGGTCCTGGGCCGCCTCCGCGATCGACCGTTCCAGCAGGGTTCCGCCGATTCCCGCGAGCACCAGGGGAAGTCGCGCTTCGCGGTGATCGGACAGCGCCGCGAGGGTCGGGCGTGCCCCGGCGTGACGGATCGATTCCTCGATCTCGTTGGCGACGGAGTGGCCGCGGGGGACGAAGACCATCGGGATGTCGGGGAGTGCGGCGAGCGGAACGGGACCTTCCGGCACGTCGGTGCCCGGCGGGTACACGAGCCAGTACTCCTGTTCGCCGAGTTCGACGACGTCCAGGCGGGCGTCGTCGAGCGGGAGGTGCGCCACCACGAATTCGCAGTGGCCGTCCTCGATCAGCGACCCGGCCTGTGCCTCGTCTTTCAATTCACCCAACCGGACCATCACCTTCGGGTGGGTCCGCCGGAATTCGGTGACGAGGTCGACGAGGGGCCCGATCGCCAACGCCGGAAACGCCATGATGTCCAGTCGGCCGGCGAGTTCGCCGCCGGAGGTGGCGAGGAGGTCCTCGACGGCGGTGACGTCGCGCAGGATCTGCCTGCTCGGACCGACCATGCTGCGCCCTGCGGCGCTGAGCACCATGCCCCGGCCGATTCGGTGGAACAGTTGCACACCCAGTTCCCGCTCGAGCCCGCGCAGCGCCTGCGAGATGGTGGGCTGTGCGACGCCGAGCGACGCGGCGGCCCCGTTGATGCCTTCGTGTTCCACGACGGCGAGAAAGTACTCGACCTGGCGCAACTCCATGTGCTCAGTTCCTCACTCGGGTGCCGGTGTTCGGGTGGACTGCGCGATCGCGACGAACGCCGAGGCCGCGGGTGATCCCGGCCCGGACCGCTGCACGAGGCCGACGGGCCGGGTGAGCTTCGGCGTCATCGACCGGATCGAGACCCCGCGCAACTGTTCCTCGGCGACCAGGCGGGGGAGGACGGTGGCTCCCGCGCCGCGCATCACCAGCTCCCACGTGGCGCCCGGGTGTGTGCAGTCGATGACGACGTTCGCGGGCTCGCCGACGAGATCGGAGATCAGCGCCGCGTCGCTCTTGTCCCCGAGATCCTGAACGAGCGGAATGTCGCGGACGGCCGAGCGGGGCACCGGATCGGGAAGGGTCTCGGCGAGGGCGCCGGGCAGGGCGAGTACCAGCTCCTGGTCGCCGATGGGGACCGAGCGCAGCGCACTGTGGTCGACGGACAGGTCGATCACCCCGAGCTCGGCCTCGCCGCGGCGCAAGGCGCCGAGGACGCCGGTGGGGCCGTCGGCGTCGATGATGCGGACCGTCACGCGGGGGTACTGCTCACGGAACCGGCGCACCAGGTCGACTATCGGATCGATCGAGAACGCCGCGTAGGTGACGACGTCGACGCGGCCGGACACGAGTTCGCGCACGGCTGCGACCTTGGCCTTGGCCCGCTCGACGTCGGCGAGGATGCGCCGGGCGGCGACGTCGAGGGTGCGGCCGTCCTCGGTCAGCTCGAGACGCCGCCCGGTGCGGTCGAACAGGGTGACACCGAGGCGGCGTTCGAGTGTGCGGATCGCCTGTGAAAGCGACGGTTGCGAGATGTAGAGGGACTGTGCGGCCCTGGTGATCCCGCCGTGATCGACTACCGCGACGAAGTAGGTGACGAGATGCAGGTCCACGCGGTCATCGTACGGAAGCCGTGGTGCGGGCTGCGCCGATCATGAGGCTAGCGGCCACGCCACACCGGCGGGCGCTTCTCCGCGAAGGCGCGCGCACCCTCCTGGGCGTCCTCGGAAGCGAACACCGGATCGAGAAAGCGGCGTTGCCCTATGAACGAGTCGGGATCGGTGTAGTTGGCGGACATCGCGACGACCTGCTTGGTGGCGCGCACCGCGAGGGGACCGTTGGCGGCGACCCGTGCCGCCAGTTCGCGGGCGGTGCCGAGGGCCTGCCCAGGCTCGGTGAGCCGGTTGACCAGTCCGTGCGCGTGCGCCACGTCGGCGGTGAGGGGATCGCCGGTGATCGCCATCTCCATCGCGATCGGGTACGGCAGCACCTTCGGCAGTCGCAGCAGACCGCCTGCGGCGGCGGCGAGCCCGCGCTTGACCTCGGGGATGCCGAACTTGGCGTCGCGGGCGGCCACGATCAGATCGGCCGACAGCGCCAATTCGCAGCCGCCGGCCAGCGCCCAGCCCTCCACCGCGGCGATCAGCGGCTTGGTCGGCGGGGCCTCCGTGATGCCGCCGAAGCCACGGCCGGGCAGCGACGGCCGCTCCCCGCGGGTGAACGCCTTCAGATCCATGCCCGCGCAGAACGTTCCCCCGGCACCGGTGAGGATCGCGATCGTCAGGTCGGGCCGCGCCTCGAACTCGTCGATCGCGGCGGCAAGCGCCTTGGCGACCTCGAGGTCGACGGCGTTCTTCGCCTCCGGCCGGTTCAGGGTGATGACGGCGACGCCGTCGGAGAATTCGGTGAGAACCACGCTCATGGGGTGTGTTCCTTACGGTGTCGGGGTCCAGCGTTCGGGGTGCCCGCCGAGTGAGCGGATGCTCCCGCGGTCGGCCAGAACGAGCAGGTGGGCATGGGTTTCGCGGACCGCGAGGCGGAGCAGGCGGTCGGACATGGATTCGAACGGCCGCGACCACGAGATGTGGTGCGAGATCTCCCACGCCGTCGATTCGGGATGTACGCCCAGAGTCTGGACGATCTCGGCGAAGCGTTCCTCGTGATGACCCATCAGTTGCCGGGCACGGTCGGCGATCCCCCGGAAGCGGTACTCGTGGGCCGGCAGCACCTCGCCGTCGGGCATGGAGGTGGTGGCGTGCAGCGACAGCAGGTAACGGTGCAGCGGGTTCTCCAGCTCGCCGGGCACCGTCGAGATGTTGGGACTGATGCGGGGCAACATGTGGTCGCCGCTGAACATCAGTCCATGGGTGTCGTCGACGAAGGTCAGATGACCGGGAGTGTGCCCCGGGGTCCAGACCGCCCGCAGATCCCAGCCGGGCAGGTCCAGGGGAGTCCCGTCACCGAGCACGACGTCCATGGATTCGCCGGCCCCCAGCCGAACGAGGTCGACGCGGGCGGCCGCGAGGATGTCGGTGGGCGCCCCGAGTTGGGCGAGCTGGGTGTTCCACAGTTGTTCGTCGGCGGTGGTGTCCTCCGGCGAATGGTGGCCGAGCAGTGCGGCGTCCGCGCTGTGCATCGCGAGCGCGGCCCCGCTGACCTCCCGCAGCCGGGGCGCAAGACCGAAGTGGTCGGGATGCAGGTGGGTGACGGCGGCGTACCGGACGTCGGTGACGTGGTGCCCTGTCTCGGTGATGCCGTCTACGAGGGCTCGCCACGACTCCTCGGAATCCCAGCCCACATCGATCAGGGCCAGGCCGTCGGGCAGCGCGAGCGCGTAGATCAGGACGTAGCGCAACGGGTTTCGCGGCATCGGCACCGGGATCGACCACAATCCGGGGCGTACCTGCTCGACCGGCGGCAGGACGCCGAGGGCCCACGCCTCGCGCTGGACGGTACCGACGTCTTCGGTGACGATCACGACGTCACCTCCGTGGCGCGGAGCCCCTCGCGCAGGGTGCGTTTGAGGATCTTGCCGCTCGCTCCTCGCGGAAGTTCGGCGACGTAGACGATCTCCCGCGGCTTCTTGTACGACGCGAGCCGGGCGGCGGTGAACGCGATCAGGTCCTGCTCGTCCGGTTGGTTCGACGGATCGACGAGCCGGACGACCGCCGTCACGGACTCACCCCACGTCCGGTGCGGCACGCCGACCACCGCCACCTCGGCCACCGCCGGATGCTCGGCGAGCACCGATTCGACCTCGATCGGGTACACGTTCTCGCCTCCCGTGATGATCATGTCCTTCACCCGGTCGGTGACGAACAGGTAGCCCTCCCCGTCGATGTGCCCGGCGTCACCGGTGCGCAGGAAACCGTCGGGGGTGAGCAGTTGAGCGGTCTCGTCCGGCCGCCGCCAGTAGCCCGCGACGTTGTTGCGTGAGCGGCACACGATCTCCCCGGACACGCCCACCGGAAGCCGGTTGCCGGTCACCACGTCCCGGATCTCGACCTCGACACCGGGCATGGGCTTGCCGGCGGAACGCAGCAGGTGCGCACGGAGCCCGGACGGGTCGTGGTCCTCGACAGCGAGGGCGGTGACCGAGCCTGTCGTCTCGGTCATGCCGTAGCGCTGCACGAATCCACAGCCGAGGCGATCGATCGCTCGCCGGAGCAGAGTGGTGGTGATCGGCGCCGAACCGTAGGCGACCAGTTCGAGGCTCGACACGTCGTAGCGGTCGAGGTCGGGAACGTCGAGGAGCATCTGAATGGTCGACGGAACCAGGAAGGCGTGGGTGATCCGATGCCGTTCGACGAGTTCGGCGACCCGCCGGGCGTCGAACGCGCCGAGCAGCACCACGTGGACGCCCGCCGACAGACAGGTGCTCAACCAGCCGGCACCCGCGATGTGGAACAGCGGCATGGCGTCGAGTGCCACCGAGCCGGGCTTCCAGCGGTAGATCAGCAGGCACTCCGGCTCGTTGTGCAGGTTGCGATGCGTCGCCACCACGCCCTTCGGGAAACCCGTCGTGCCCGATGTGTAGAGCTGCAGCACCTCGGCGTCGGGGTCGTCCCCGAGACCCGGATCGGTGGCGGTACCCGATGTGACCAGCCGGTCCCACGTCCAGGTGCCGGGCGGAAGAACGTCGCCGTCGGCCGCGTCGACGACCACCACGACCACGCTCGGGAGCGCGCCGCGAACGGCGTCCGCGGCGGCAGCGAATTCGGATTCGACGATCAGCACCTGGAGTTCGGCATCGACCGCGATCGCGGCGGCCTCGGCCGCCGGGAGTCGCCAGTTGAGCGGGACGAACACCAGCCCCGACTTGGCGGCGGCCACGAACGCCTCGACACCCTCGGCGCACATCCGGAGCAGTGCCCCGACCCGGCCGCCGTCGGAGGTCAACGCCGACAGCGCGGTTGCGATCCGATTGGTCCGCCAGTCGAGCTCCGCGTACGTCAGCGTGGTGTCACCACACGTCACTGCCGGTGCTCCGGGCCGCTCTGCGGCATGGTGCCGCACACGCTGGGGTAGATGCAGACCGCTCACATCACGCTCCTCGATGACTCGTCGACGCCGCCGGGAACCGGGTGACGCGTGCTGCCAGTCGACCACCCGCGTGAGTGCGGAAACAAAGTCACAGAGCCGAACGGACAGTGAGGAATCGCCTATGGATGCCCCGCCGAGCGGCCTCGCGGCGTTTGTAGACTGGCGTGATGGCCGCCACCCCCGCCCTGAACCCCGAGGATGTTCAGCGTGCTGCGGCGGCACTGCACACCCCCGACATCGACGGCTGGGCCAACCGGTTCGAACTGCTGTCGGACGGCAACCGCCTCCGACTGCTGCTGTGTCTGCACCACGCCCCCGACATCTGCGTCGGCGACCTGGCCGCGGCACTCGACATGACCGGGACTGCCGTTTCGCACGCTCTGCGACTGCTCCGCAACCAGGGGTGGGTGTCGGCGACGCGGGACGGTCGCTCGATGCGGTACCGGCTCACCGACGACACCGTGCACGAACTGCTGCACACGATCGGGGCCACGCACTACCACAATCACACGGGGGCCGAAGAGAAAAGGTGAATCCCGACATGGAGAACGACCCCGGACTGCTGCCGCTCGACGGCATCACCGTCGTGGCACTCGAGCAGGCCGTGGCCGCTCCGCTCGCCACCCGCCATCTCGCGGACATGGGCGCGCGGGTCATCAAGATCGAGCGCGTCGGCGAGGGCGACTTCGCCCGCAACTACGACGACGCGGTGTTCGGGCAGGCGTCGCATTTCGTGTGGCTGAATCGGTCGAAGGAGTCGCTCGGCGTCGACCTGAAGTCCGAGGTGGGCCGGGACACCGTCGCGAAGCTGATCGCGAAGGCCGACGTCTTCATCCAGAATCTCGCCCCCGATGCCGCCGACCGGCTGGGGTTCGGCGCCGACGAGTTGCGCGCCGAGCACGAGGAACTGATCGTCGTGAACATGTCCGGCTACGGGTCGGCGGGGCCGCGGCGCGAACGCAAGGCGTACGACATGCTGGTCCAGGCCGAAACGGGGATGATCTCGGTGACCGGCACCCCCGACACCGCGACCAAGACTGGTGTCCCGGTGTCCGACATCGCGGCGGGAATGTATGCGATGACGTCCGTCCTCGGCGCCCTGTTCCGGCGGTCGCGCACCGGAGTGGGGGCGCGGATCGACGTGTCGATGTTCGACGCGACCGCGGAGTGGCTGGGCCACCCGATGTACATGAAGATGTACGCCGACAAGCAGATCCCGCGCGTCGGGCTCGGTCATGCGGCGATCGTCCCGTACGACTCGTACCCGACCCTCGACGGACAGATCCTCATCGGTGTCCAGAACGACCGCGGGTGGCGGCAACTGGTGACCGACGTGTTCAAGCGACCAGAACTCGCCGACCATCCCCGGTTCGCGACCAATATGCTGCGTGTGCAGCACCGGGCCGAGGTGGACGCCCTCGTCGCCGAGGAGACTCAACGGTTCACGAGCACGGCTCTCGACCAGGCGCTCGCGGACTCCGGGATCCCGGCGGCGGAGCTCAACGACATGGGCGGGTTGATCGACCATCCGCAGCTGGATCAGCGCGACCGCTGGCGTGACATCGGAACCGAGGCCGGGCCGATCAGGGCGATGCTGCCCCCGATGACGTTTTCCGACGTGGAGATGCGGATGGGCGACGTGCCCGCGCTCGGCGCGCACACCGATCGGATCCTCGGTGAACTGGGCTGGTCGGCGGAAGATATCGCGACGATGCGCGACCAGGGCGTCGTCGGCTGACGACGCGCCGCAGCCCCGGCCCGAGTGAGGCCGGGGCTGCAGCTCGCTCTTCGCTCAGGGTGTGGCGAAGAACTGCTCTACGGCCGGCTGTGCGTTGGGATTACCCACACCGATGCCGATGACGGCGCCGGCGATGGTGCCGACCACTGCGCCGACGATGCAGCCGGCGATGAAGTTGGGGAAGATCGACACGCACCCGATGGCCATGCCCACGTTGGAACCGATCGCCATGCCCTGCAGGCCCGCGTTGTTCCAACCGGTATTGATCTCGTTGGTCATCTTGTCGAAGGCGTCCTGTTTCACTTCGTTCTCCGGGAAGAACTGTTCGGCCACCTGGCTGCTGCCGCCGTCGGCCGCAGGAGTCATCAGCGGCTGTGACCAGTCGATTCCCTGAGGTGCGGGATCGGCATACGCAGTGCCCGCCCCGACGGCCATCGCGGAGACGACGAATATGGACAATGCCAGAGTTTTCAAGAGTTTCATGGAAATTCCCACCATGTCGTAGGACGAACACGGCCCCCACCTGAGTGCACCGAACATCGTTGTGCGTGGACCATATTCGCTGGAAAACCGGAACGGCTACATGCATATGTGGGTGCGCGGTGATGCTCCCCGTGTGCGAACTAAACCCATAGCCCTCCCGAAATCGTCTTCGGAGTCGGACGGAAGCCCCGCTACGGGGTTCCGAGGAATTCGTAAACCGCTGGTGGCGCAGCGGGGTTCGCGTTGCTGATACCGGTGACGGCGCCGATCGCTGCGCCTACCGCGGCACCGGGGAGGCACCCGCCGAGGATGAGGAAGATGCACCCGACGACGAATCCGATGCCTGCGCCGATCGCGGTCGCGGTCCCGCCGCCGTTGTTCCAACCGATCTGCAGCTGCTCGACCATGTTGTTGTACGCCGAATCCCTGTCGACCGGGGTGAGGGCGAGGGTTCCCGCGACAGGGGTCGTCGTGGGTGTCAGGTTCAGGAACCGGCCGGCGTCGGTGATGAGCGGATCGATCGCGAACTGCACACCGGCGATCGAATAGCGCAGGGGGATCGTGCCCACCGGGGTGCCCGAATCGTTGACGATGTCGACGGCGGCGGCCGTCCGCGACAGGGTGAAGTGCCCGGCGTCGAGTGCCGTACCGACCGATCGGCCGTCGGCGCTCAGGCTGGTGTGCGAGATGACGGCCTGGTCGGCGGGAGTGGGGGCGGCATACGCGGTACCCATTCCGACACACAGGGTGGCGATCAGCAGCGCTGCCGGTGCTGTCACTCTATGCAGTTTCATGGTGTTTCCCATGCGTAGTAGCGGATGACAAACGACAAATCTGGTTCGACCTGGCGCTTCACTTGCCCCGACCGGCGAAAGCGTCCGTAACCTGCCTACTGCAGACATCTTCCCCCTTCGGATGCCTCAGTTTTCGGCCTTTCCGCAAAATACGTGCGTATCGGGGTGGCGGTGCAGGGATTACACCGTGAGCCGGTAGAACCGGAAGAACCCGAAATCCTCGATGGGAAGGATGTCCATGGTGCCGAAACCGGCCGCCTCGGCGTAGCTGCGCAATGTGCTCGGGCGCATGACCGTTCCGGTGCCCGCGCTGGGTGTGTGGTTCATGCCGTCGGGAAGACACACGGTGAGGCTGAATCCGTACATCAGCCGCTCGACGTCGCTTCCCGGCGCGGAGAACTCGTCGTCCACCGCCTCGTCCATCACGATCATCGCGCCACCGGGAACCAGGGCCTTCCGAACCGCGGACAGTACATCGACGGGCGCCGGCATGTCGTGGATGCATTCGAACGCGAACGCCGCGGTATAGGTGCTTTCGGGAATTCCCGCCGCATCCGATTCGGTGATCGTGATCCGATCGGCGACATCCGGCCGCTCGCGCACGTTGGACCTCGCGAGTTCGACGGTCGCGGTGTCGATGTCGTAGCCGTGGAGTCTGGCGTCCGGGTAGGCGCGCGCGAGTGCGATCGTGGACCACGCGCCGCCGCATCCGATGTCGGCGATGGCGGCGCCGGGCGTCCGCAGTAATGCGTCGACCTCGGGAACCGATGCCAGCGCACCGGGAAGAACCTGCTCGTACCACGGCCGATTCATGTCGGCCTGCGACTCACGGGCATCCGTGCCGTACTGCGCCCATCCCACACCGCCGCCCGTGCGGTACGCCTCCAGTAACGCGGGCATCTGCGTGGTCGCGGCGACGAAGATCCGCGCCAGCGGTGCAAGATAGTTGAGACTCTGCTCGTCGGTGAGCACTTCGGCGGCGCCGGCCGGAAGCGTGAACGTCCGCGGCTCCGAGTCGTCGACCGTGAGAAGTCCCGACACGGCCTGCTGTTCGAGCCACTCCCGCGCGTACCGCGGGTGGGTGGAGGTGCGTTCCGCCAGTTGGTCCGCGGTTGCCGGACCTTCCGACGCGAGACTGCGGTACCAGCCGAGCCGGTCACCCAGATGGACGGCGAGGAGGTCGATCGCCCCGAGCGATGCGTCGAAAATGCGCTGGGACACGGCCCCGGCGTCGGCTTCGGGTATGGACATCGCGGACCTCCGGTAGGAGTGCGGGGCGAAGCTTCGTCTCCCCATCGTGGGCTACCCGATCGGCGGTGTCACGGATCGTTCGCCGGGCGAATGAGGGTCGGTCGTAGGAAGCCGGAAGCCCCAGGGCAACTCGAGGCGATGCTCGGCGAGCAGCGCGGGGTCGCCGAGCAGTTCCAGGATCGGACCGTCGGCCACCAGGTGTCCCTCGTCGAGGATCACGGCGCGCGTGCACAACTGGGCGGCGTACGGCAGGTCGTGCGTGACGAGCAGGTGCGTGGTGTCGATACCCAGGAGGACGTCGGCCAGTTCGCGTCGGGCGACGGGGTCGAGATTGCTCGACGGCTCGTCCAGCACGAGGACGTCCGGGGCGCATGCGAGAACGGTCGCCAGCGCGACGCGGCGGCGCTGCCCCACCGACAGGTGCGCGGGATTGCGATCGGAATGTGCCGTCATGTCGACGGCCGCCAGCGCGTCGTGCACCCGCTCGTCGAGCGCGGTCCCGGTGATCCCGAAATTGACCGGACCGAACGCGACGTCCTGCGCGACGGTCGGCATGAACAACTGGTCGTCGGGGTCCTGGAACACGATGCCGACGCGGCGCCGGACCTCCCGCACCGTGTCCCGGGACGCCGCCCGCGACAGCTCCAGCCCGCCCACGGTGACGCTGCCCTCGGTGGCCGTCAGAATGCCGTTGAGGTGCAACATCAGTGTGGTCTTCCCGGCCCCGTTCGGGCCGAGGACGGCCACCCTCTCACCCGGTTGCACCGTGAGATCGATCCGGTGCAGCGCGGCCCTGCCGTCCGGATACGCGAACGAGACGCCCTCGAGATGCACGGCCGCGGTCATCGGAGCACCCACGCCGTGACACAGATCCCCACCGCGCACACGGCAGGCGCGAGCCCCACCCGCCACAGTGCAGCGGTCGCAGGTGGCACCCCGACAGTGGGAACCGAACCCGTGAAACCCCGCGACAGCATGGCCAGGTGGACGCGCTCGCCGCGCTCGTAGGAACGCACGAACAATCCGCCGACGCCACGGGCGGTGGCACCGATCTGCCGGAACGTCCGGGGGTCGTCGCCGCGGGAGAGCCGGGCGGTGCGCATCCGCTCGACCTCGGCGGTGAGTAGGTCGAGGTAGCGCAGCATCAGCACCACGATCGTGGTGAGCATCGCGGGCACGCGCAGCCGCGCCAGACCCAACGGCAGGTCCCGGGCCGGCGTGGTCGCGGCGAGTGTCAGTGAGACCAGGACGCCGAGCGTGCCCTTCACGAGAATGCCCCAGGCCGCGTAGAGGCCCGCGACCGACAGCGACAGTCCGAGGACGGTGACGCGTGCACCGCCCTCGGCGAACGGCAGGAGAAGTGCGAGCGTCACGAACGGCAATTCGATCAGCATCCGCGGTCCGATCCATCTGATCGGAATGCCGGCGATCCGCCAGATCACGAGCAGGATCGCGAGATACCCGGCGAACGTCCAGAACGTCTCGCGTGGCGTCGCGACCACCGCGAAGACGAAGACGACGGCGCAGACGATCTCGACCTCGGCCGGCAACCGGTGCAGGGGTGACGTGCCGTCGAGGTAGAGCGGATGGGCGTGACCGGCTCCCACGGTCAGGGGCTCGTTCGGTTCCGCCGCGCGCGGGCGAGCAGCCAGAACAGGCCACCCGCGACGACGAACGTCGCGGTGGCGCCGATCACGCCCGCGACCCCCGTGAGATGCGACCGGCCGCCCACCGTGTAGTCGGCGAGCGGCGAGTCCGACAACGGATGGGCGGACGCGTTCTGGGCGATGCAGTCACCCACGAGCGTCTCCCCGGCATCGGTTTCCACGGTTTCGCACCCGCGAGTGGTCGCGGCATCCAGACCGTCCGGACTCGTGCTGGCGAGATACGAGACCGCGCCGGCGACGAGCAGCGCCACCAGCGCGAAACCGAGGAGGAATCGGCGCAGCGAGACCGGCGACGACGTGCTCATGCCCGCACCTCGACTCGTCGGGGTGCCGTCCGCAGCAGGTACACGAGGTCGGGGCGCGCCTTCGCGACGGCCGTCACCGTGACGGCGGTGATGAGGCCTTCACCGATGCCGATCAGCACGTGCGCCCCGAGCATGTACGCCGCCACCGCGCCCAGCGACGTCGAATCTCCGGACGTCGCATGACCGCCGATGGCGTACTCGAGGACGAAGCCCATCGACGCCGCCACCGTTCCGCACAGTGCCGCGGCGAACGCGAGCCCGCCGAGGACGCGGAGGCGCAGTCGCTGCTGGCGCACCACGAGCGGACGCAGGGCCACCGCGACGCCGTAGCCGACCACCACCCCGATGATCGCCATGTTGGTGATGTTCGCTCCCAGCGCCGTCAGCCCACCGTCGGCGAACAGCAGGGCCTGCACGATCAGCACGATCGAGACGCAGAGCATCCCGGTATAGGGGCCGACGAGGACGGCGGCGAGCGCGCCGCCGAGGAGGTGTCCGCTCACACCGGGAAGGATCGGGAAGTTGACCATCTGGACCGCGAAGATGAAGGCCGCCACGAGACCGGCCATCGGTGCGGTGCGTTCGTCGAGTTCCGAGCGCGCGCGCCACGCGGCGATCGACAGTCCCGCCACCGCGACGACGACGAACAGCAGTGAGGTCGGCGCATTGATCAGGCCGTCGCTCATGTGCATTGCCACAGGTTCCACGGGCGACTCCTCCGGCCGGCAGCTGATCCTTCGAAGTCTAGTTTCTCGTATGAACACTTGAACAGGTGTTCATGGGTATGGGAAACGCGTGTGGGGTCTCCGCGAATGCGGGGTCAGTGCCAGGTGTGGTCGACGAGCGCCGTGCGGGGCCCGAACTTGGGTTTGACGGCCTGTCCGCTCACCTCCAGCAGTCGCACGGCCCGATGGCGGTGCGGTTGAAGCGGGGCCAGGTACTCCACCATCTCGGCGTCGTCGAGGGGCTTGCCGAGCAGCGACCACCCCACCACCGCGGCAAGGTGATAGTCGCCGACCGACAGGGCGTCGGGGTCGCCCAGCGCACGCTGCGACACCTCGGCCGCCGTCCAGATCCCGACGCCGGGAATGGACATCAGCCGGCGATTCGCTTCCTCGCGAGGGAGGTCGACGATCTTCTCGAGCCGGTCGGCGACCTGCGCGCAGCGGACGATCGTCCGGGACCGGCTGGGGTCGACGTTGGCCCGGTGGAATTCCCAGGACGGAACCCGCCGCCACACGTCCGCGGTCGGGGGCAGCCTCATCCCGTCCGGAGCGGGTCCGGGAGCGGGCCCACCGAACTTCCGCACGAGGCGCCGCCACGACGCGAACGCGGCGACGCCGTGCACACGTTGCTCGAGGATCGCGGGCACGAGGGCCTCCATCACCCGGTCGGTGCGGCCGAGGCGCAGGTGCGGGAATCGGCGGTGGGCCTCGACGAGGATCGGATGGTCGGGGGCGAAGTCCGCGCAGTCGTCGTGGTCGCCGACGAGGCGGCCCAGTCCGGTGGACAACTCGTGGGCGCCCGGACCCCACGCCTGACAGCGCACCGAGTGGCGGTCGATCTGGGTGATGCGATAGGTGACCGGGCCCGACTTCTGCACCGACGTCCGCCAGATCGAGCCGTCGGCCGTCCGGCGGTGGCAGGGGTCGCCCTTGCCGCGTTGTAGAGGCTGCAACGACATGGCGACGTCCAGGGGGCGCCGCGCGGTCACGGTGGTCTCGACCACCTCCAGCGAAACCGTCATCGAATGCAGCGTATCCACTCCGAACGCGACCGCCACCGGCGGATGTCGGAGCGCGCACGTAAAGTCCCAGCCATGATCATCGTGAGTACCGACGGATCCTGCCTCCGCAACCCCGGTGGGGCGATCGGCTGGGCATGGGTCAATCACGAGGGTCCCAGCCAATCGGGTGGCGAACCCTCCGGGACAAATCAGATCGCCGAGCTGCGGGCTCTGCTCGAAGCGATCACCGCGCATCCCGGGGAAGATCCGCTGCTGATCGAGTCCGATTCCCAGTACGCCATCAAGTGCGCGTCGGAGTGGCTGCCCGGGTGGAAGCGCAAGGGCTGGAAGACGGCGGGTGGCGCTCCCGTCAAGAACCTCGCGCTGGTGCAGTCCATCGACTGGGCCATCAGCGAACGCCCCGGGCCCGTGCGTTTCCGCTGGGTTCGTGGCCACGTCGGCAACCACTACAACGAGATGGCCGACGTCCTCGCCGGCGAAGCGGCTCGTGCCGTCGCCTCCGGTGCGCTCGCACCGGCGCCGGTCCCTGCCCCCGCGCCTGCACCGGCAGCAGTCGCGCAATCCACCCCCGAGGCGGAGGACGCGTTCACGCTGTTCTGAGGCGGCCCCCGTTTTGACCTGCCGGGGTTCTGCGTCCGGCACACTGCGTCGAGGAGAAGACTGTTGTCCGAGGATCTGAGGGTGCAGGAGTTCTGGCGTGCGCTGGGGCTGCCCGGCATCATCGACGTCCACACCCACTTCATGCCCGCGAACGTGATGGAGAAGGTGTGGGGTTACTTCGACGCGGTCGGTCCCCTCACCGGACGTGAGTGGCCCATCCACTACCGGCACGAAGAGGATGTCCGCGTCGAACACCTCCGTGGGTTCGGTGTCCGGCGGTTCACGTCGATGATCTACCCGCACAAACCGGAGATGGCCGCGTGGCTGAACCAGTGGTCGGTCGAATTCGCCGAACAGACCCCCGACTGTCTGCGGACGTCCACGTTTTACCCGGAGGAATCCGCGGCCACGTATGTCGCGGAGGCGGTCGAATCGGGCACGCGCGTCTTCAAGTCCCACATCCAGGTGGGCGACTATTCGCCGAACGATCCGCTCCTCGACGCCGTGTGGGGTGTGCTGCAGGAGTCGGGTGTCCCGGTGGTCATCCATTGCGGGTCGGGGCCGGCGCCCGGCACCTACACGGGCCCCGGCCCGATCGCCGAGTTGCTGTCGCGGTACCCGAGGCTGCACCTGATCATCGCCCACATGGGTCTGCCGGAGTACCGGGAATTCCTGGACTTGGCCGACCAGTACGGCAACGTGTATCTCGACACCACGATGACGTTCACCGACTACACCGAAGCGGCCACACCGTTTCCACGCGACCAGGTGCACCGGCTGGCGGATCTGCAGGAACGCATCGTGTTCGGCAGCGACTTCCCCAACATCCCGTATCCCTACCTCGACGCACTCGAGGGACTCACTCGATTCGACCTCGGCGAGCCGTGGCTGCGAGCGGTGTGCCACGACAACGCGGCGCGGCTCTTCGCGATCGACTGACGACCCGGTGTGGTGCCGCGTCGATCCGGTTCCGTGTCACCGTCATTCGCCGTCCGGCCAGTCACCGCTGCTCTCGCCCGGGCGTAGGGTGCCGAACGTCCACTCGAAGCCCTCGAGGTCGAGGACCCGGCAGCGATAGTTGCCCCATTGGGTGTTCGCGGGTTCCCAGACCGAGGTGGCACCGGCCTCGACGGCGGTGGCGTAGACCTCGTCGACTTCGCTGTCGGTGCCGACGCTGAGATACGTGCCGTGCCCGACGGTCTCGCCCCGGAGCGCCGGCCGGTCGTAGTTGCCGTCGTCGCTGAAGAGCATGATGGCGGCGTCGCCTCTCCGCAATTCGGAATGCATGATCCCGCCGTGGTCGTCCGGGAACTCGAGGGTGGTCTCGAACCCGAACGCGCGCTCGAGCCAGCGCAGAGCGGCCGGGGCGTCACGGTAGGCGAAGTAGGAGTGCAGGGCTGCCGGGCGGTTCTCGGTAGTGGTCATGGGGCGACGATACGAACGATCGAGGTCAGCCACGGTCCGCAATATCCGTATCCCCGGAATGTCGGCGCGGGCGCGGACCCCGCTGACCGAGCTACCGTGCGCTAGAAAGGATTCCACCAGTTGATGAACGCGATATAGAGGTTGGTCGGGAAGAAGAACTCCCAATCCAAACCCATGTACGGCAGGTCGGGCAGTATGCCGATCATGATCCCGTCCCGTTGTTCGTCAGGGCGGCCAACAGGTGCAGCAGGTTGGCAATCAGCGGCGGGAAGATATCGATGTCCACCCAGTTCATGAGACTCTCCTCGGGTCGTCCCGACCTGCCTGGCGTATCGCCTGCGGCGTGACCTGCGTTACCTCGTCCAAGATGCGGGAGCGGATGCAGTGAGGACTACCGCGGGCAGGAGAGTGCCCTCGGCAGGATTCGAACCTGCGACCTACCCTTTAGGAGAGGGTTGCTCTATCCCCTGAGCTACGAAGGCGCGGTGCACGCGCGGGGCGCACACCGAGGTGAGTGTAGCGGGAATGGTGGTGCGCTCGCGATGGGGAGGGCATGGTTGTCGCAGATGTTCTGGAAGTGACGACGGAACGGGAGACGCACATGTCCGAGATCGACTTGACCGACCTCGCTGCGCGGCACGACGGTTCGCTGAACCTGCACGGTTATCTGGCGCGGCCGTCCGGTGAGGGTCCGTGGCCGGGTGTGGTGATGGTGCACGAGGCGTTCGGCTTGGACGATGTGATGCGTCGGCAGGCGGACCGGCTGGCGTCGGCGGGGTTCCTGACTCTGGCGCCGGATTTGTTCAGTGCGGGCGGTGCGCGACGCTGCCTGGTGGCGACGATGCGGGCGATGCTGTCGGGGAAGGGCCGGGCGTACGGCGACATCGAGGCTGCCCGTCAGTGGTTGTCCGGCTCGTCGGACTGCACGGGGAAGATCGGGGTCATCGGGTTCTGCATGGGCGGCGGGTTCGCCCTGATGACCCTGCGCACGGGTTTCGATGCGGCGGCCCCGAACTACGGGGTCCTGCCGCGCGACCTCGAGGGGGCGGTGGCGGGTGCGTGCCCGGTGGTCGCCAGTTACGGCGGGAAGGACTTCGCGCTGCGGAACGCGGCGGCCAAGTTGGAGGCGGCGCTGACGAAGGCCGGCGTGGCTCACGATGTGAAGGAGTACCCCACTGCCGGTCATACGTTCTTGAACGACGAGCTGGCCGGACCGAAGGTGCTGCGTCCCCTGGCGAAGGTCACGGGGATGGTGCCCGACCCGGAAGCCGCCGCCGACGCGTGGCGGAGGATCGACGGTTTCTTCGGGGAGCACCTGGGTTGATCAGTGGATGTATTGGCGGGCGCTCGAGGTGGCGTGCCGGTAGTCGAGTCCGCACGCCCGGACGACCTGCCCGAGACTGAGGTAGCCCTCGACGCTCGTGGCCTTCGCGAATTTGCCGTCGGCCCGCACCGTGACCGTGACGCTGGACGCGACCGAATCGACCCGGGCGAGTTCGTACTCGTCGACGCCGTCGGCGGCCTGAGCCACGCAGGTGATTGCGCCCTGGGCGTACGCGATCTCGATCAGGTCCTCGATCATGTGCAGGCTCCTCGCTCGAAGTAACGAACTGAGGTTAGCCTTAGCTACTCGGCTTCTGTCAAGTCCCTCGATGCGGAATGCCGTCCTCGGCCGTGGTCCGCAAGTGGTCCCGGCGTAACGTGACCCACGCTTTCGGACGGTGACAGCAAGGACTGAGAAGGGTTGCAGGTGTTCCATGGCTGACCGCACTTCCTCGACGGGCTCGATCGGATCGGAACCGGGTGATGGCTCAGGGACGGGGCCGGCCGGCGAGCCGCATCTCTCCAGGCAGCTCGCCAACCGGCATATCCAGCTGATCGCGATCGGCGGAGCAATCGGCACGGGCCTGTTCATGGGGTCCGGGAAGACGATCTCGCTGGCCGGGCCGTCGGTGATCTTCGTCTACATGATCATCGGTTTCATGCTGTTCTTCGTGATGCGGGCGATGGGTGAGCTGCTTCTCTCCAACCTGCATTACAAGTCGTTCTCCGACTTCACCGCCGACCTGCTCGGCCCCTGGGCCGGGTTCTTCACGGGGTGGACGTACTGGTTCTGCTGGATCGTCACCGGCATCGCCGACATCGTCGCGATCTCCGGTTACGTGCAGTACTGGTGGCCCGACCTCCAGCTGTGGATCCCGGCACTGATCGCCATCGCGGCGCTGCTGCTGCTGAACCTGCCGACCGTGCGGGCGTTCGGTGAGACCGAGTTCTGGTTCGCGCTGATCAAGATCATCGCCATCGTCAGCCTCATCGTGGTCGGGCTCGTGATGGTGTTCACGCACTTCACGTCGCCCAACGGGTCCGAGGCCGGCTTCGACAACCTGTGGAACGACGGCGGCATGTTCCCGACCGGGGCGATGGGCTTCGTGGCCGGATTCCAGATCGCGGTCTTCGCGTTCGTCGGTATCGAGCTCGTCGGCACCACGGCGGCCGAGGCGAAGGACCCGGAGAAGAACCTGCCGAAGGCCATCAACTCGATCCCGATCCGCATCCTGCTGTTCTATGTGGTCTCGCTGATCGTGATCATCTCGGTCACGCCGTGGCGTGAGGTCGTCCCCGGGGAGAGCCCGTTCACGGCGATGTTCACCCTCGCCGGCCTGGGGATCGCGGCCGGGGTCATCCAGTTCGTGGTGCTGACGTCCGCGGCGTCCTCGGCGAACTCGGGCATCTATTCGACCTCGCGGATGATCTACGGCCTCGCGCAGGAGGGGGACGCGCCGGCCCGGCTCGGCCGGCTCTCCTCCCGCAAGGTCCCGGCCAATGCGCTGATGTTCTCGTGCGCCTTCCTGCTGTCGGCGATCGCACTGCTGTTCTCCGGCGACTCCGTCATCGAGGCGTTCACAACTGTGACGACAATCTCATCGGTGCTGTTCATGTTCGTGTGGACGATGATCCTGGCGAGCTACATCGTGTACCGGAAGCGTCGACCCGAACTGCACGAGGCGTCGAAGTTCAAGATGCCCGGCGGTGTGGTGATGTGCTGGGTCGTCCTGGCGTTCTTCGTGTTTCTCATCTGGGCGCTGACCCAGGAGGCGGACACCCTCGAGGCTCTCCTCGTCACCCCGGTATGGTTCGTCGTGCTCGGGATCGCGTGGGCGGTGATCCGCCGGCGTGCCCCGCACCGCGCTCGCTACGCCGCGTTCAAGGCAGAACTCGAGGAGCGCCGAACATAAACGTTCGGTAACGGTGGCGCGGATCTATATCGTTTTGTTACATTCGTCGCCAGACAGAGGAGCCCACCCCGGACGGGGAGAGCTGCAATCCGACGACTGACGAGGTATTTACTGTGGGTTCCCACCACCGGGCGAACGGGTCTTCCGTTCGCTTCGAGATCGATCCGGACGCGGCGCGCGGACGCCATCGCAACCAGCAGACCGGAGCGGGTTTGGGCATCAAGGCCGCGACTGTTGCGGCCGCCACCGGGGCCATCGTGGTCGGCGCAGCCCAGCTGGGCGCCGGAAACGCCGCTGCCGCCCCCGTCGACTCCCACGAGACGAGCGGCGCGCAGACGCTGCCGGGTGTGCCGTTCGAGATCCCGGCCGGTGTCCTTCCCGCCGGCTTCGAGCTGCCCGCAGACCTCGGTGCCGCCGCCCAGAACCTCGGCGGCCCGGACCTCGGCGCTCAGGCGCAGCAGTGGCTGTCCAACGTCAACCCGGTCAAGCCGCACGCGGTTCAGCCGGTGTCGGGCAAGCTGACCTCCAACTTCGGTTCCCGCTGGGGAGCACACCACGGCGGCATCGACATCGCGGCCCCCATCGGCACCTCGGTGCTCGCGGCGGCCGACGGCCAGGTCATCGATGCCGGCGCGGCGTCCGGTTTCGGACTGTGGGTGCGTCTGCTGCACGACGACGGCACCGTCACCGTCTACGGACACGTCAACGACTACACCGTGAGTGTCGGGCAGCGCGTCACCGCCGGGCAGGAGATTGCCCACGTCGGTAACCGCGGCCAGTCCACCGGACCGCACCTGCACTTCGAGGTACACGACGCGAGCGGAAACAAGGTCGATCCGGGGCGCTGGCTACAGGACCGCGGCGTGGCCGTCACCTGGGGCGACGCAGGCGCCAACGCGTAAGGGCCTATTCCGGCTCGAGGTCTTCGTCGTTGCGGAACACGAGTGGTCCGCTGTCGAGGGCGATCGCCCAGCGTCGTGAGACGGCCCAGTCGCGGCCGTACGAATCGTTGCTGATGTCCTGGACGCCGGCGAAATCGTCGACGATGACGCCGGCCTCCAGGGGCCACTTCTTCTCGGCCAGTTCGTGATCGGCCGAATGCCGCGTTTTCACGCGCGTGCCCACGGAGAACTCTGGTTTCTTCTTGGAGTCGGTATCAGGCGTCATCTCAAGTCCTTCCGCTCACCAGCGTCTGGTTCGAGGTTAGCCCGCCATCCCGCATTCGCGCGGGATGAACGGATATGCTCCCCCGTGAGCGCAGTTCGACGCGCAGTTGGGGAGTGGTATGGGTCGCGAAGTGACGTCTCGGACATTCACCCGAGAAGACCGGCGTCTGTTCCGGCAGAAGGTGCTCATGTGCGTCGACGCGCTCGAGAGAATGCTGCGGGAGGGAGCGTTCGTCGACGAGGTCGACCCGCCCAGGCCCATGCTGGGCATGGAGATCGAGTTCAATCTCGTCCACGCCGACATGACGCCCGCGATGTCCAATCTCGCCGTTCTCGAGTCGATCGACGACGACGCCGTGTTCCAGACCGAACTCGGTCAGTTCAACGTCGAGATGAACGTCCGGCCGGGTCCCCTGATCGGTGAGGGGACGTTCGAGCTCGAACGCACCCTGCGCGCGTCGCTGCACGTCGCCGACGCGCGGATCCACGGGCACGACGCCCAGCTGGTGATGGTGGGCATGCTGCCGACGCTGCAGCTCGAGCACCTCGGCAGGGAGTGGATCACCGCGAATCCCCGCTACGAGCAGCTCAACGATCAGATCTTCGCCGCGCGGGGGGAGGACATCGAACTCGACCTCGAGGGTGTGCCGCTCGAGGGCCGGCTCGCCGAACAGCTGAAGGTGGACGCCAATTCGGTGCTCCCGGAAGCCGCATGCACGTCGCTGCAGCTGCACCTGCGCGTCGCGCCCGACGAATTCGCCGCACACTGGAACGCCGCGCAGTGCCTGGCCGGTGCCCAGGTGGCCCTCGCCGCGAACGCGCCGTTCATGGCGGGCAAGGCGCTGTGGCACGAATCCCGCATCCCGATCTTCGAGCAGGCCACCGACACGCGTCCACTGGAGCTCAAGAACCAGGGCGTGCGGCCCCGCGTGTGGTTCGGGGAGCGATGGATCACGTCGGTCTTCGACCTGTTCGAGGAGAACTCCCGATACTTCCCGGCACTGCTGCCGGAGGTCTCCGACGTCGACCCGGCGGCCGAACTCGACGCGGGCCGGGTGCCGGACCTGAGCGAACTGCAGATGCACAACGGCACCATCTACCGGTGGAACCGCCCGGTATACGACAGCGACGACGGCAAGCCGCACCTGCGGATCGAGAACCGGGTGCTGCCCGCGGGCCCGACCGTGCTCGACACGATGGCGAACGCCGCGTTCTACTACGGCGCGCTGCGCGGGCTCGTCGAATCGGATCGGCCCGTCTGGTCGCAAATGTCGTTCAATGCGGCCGAGGAGAACCTGCACGCCGGCGCGAAGCACGGCATGGACGCCGAGTTGTACTGGCCCGGTGTCGGGTTCGCGGGCGCCGACGAGCTCGTCCTGCGGCGGCTGCTGCCGATCGCCGACGAGGGGCTCGCCGCGTTCGGACTGTCCGCGAAGGCCCGCGACCGCTACCTGAGCGTCATCGAGGGCCGGTGCGTCACCCGGCAGACGGGGGCGTCGTGGCAGCGTGCACAGGTGGTCCGGCACGAGAACGCCGGTCTGAGCCGGGCGGAAGCCCTGGCCGCCATGCTGCGTCAGTACGTGGAGAACATGCGTGAGGGCAGCCCCGTTCACACCTGGCCGGTGTGAACGGCGCCGCCGTGGCTCTCACACGGTGGCCGACCAGCTGTCCGGACCGAACACCTCGTAGTGGATGTTCTCGGCGGGCACGTCCTTCGCGAGGAGCGCCTCCCGCATTCCGAGCATGAACGGCAACGGACCGCACAGGTAGGCGCGAGTACCGGGCGCGATCGTGACCTCACCGAGGTCGGCCCGTCCCTCGCGCAGGCTGCCCTCGGGCCGCCGGGCGCCCAGGTCTTCGTACCAGCGGTGCATCACCGCGAACGGCAGACGTTCCACCAGTTCGGTCAGCTCCGCGCGGTGCGCGTGACTGCTGGCCGACCGGTCGGCGTGGAGTACCGAGATCGGTCGGCTGTCCTCGGTGTCCGCGAGGTGGCTGAGCATCCCGATCATCGGCGTGCACCCGATGCCCGCGGACACGAGCAGCAGCGGAGCGTCGTCGTCCTGCAGGACGAGATCGCCGAACGGCGTCGACACCGCGAGGACGTCATCTTCGAAGACGTTCTGGTAGAGGAAGTTCGACACCTCGCCCGCTCGTTTCACCGAGATCCTCCAGTCGCCGCGCGACGGGGCCGACGACAGGCTGTACTGGCGGATCTGGCGCGCACCGTCCGGCAGGTGAACCGCCACGGACAGGTACTGCCCTGGAGCGAACGACGGAAGCTGCGAGCCGTCGAGGGAAGTGAGCACGAACGAGACCGTGTCGGCGGACTCGTGGCGGCGCTCGCGGACCCGCACGTCCCGCCACACGTCGCCGACCGTCACTCCCGCCGAGGCGTAGAGCCCGGCCTCCATCGCGATCAGGGTCTCCGCCATCAGCCAGTACACCTCGTCCCAGGCCGCAGCGACCTCGGGAGTGACGGCGTCGCCGAGGACCTCGACGATGGCCGCGAACAGGTGTGTGTGCACGATCGCGTACTCCGCGGGCTCGATCCCCAGTGAGGCGTGCTTGTTCGCGATCCTCGAGAGGATGAGGTCGACGCGCGCCTGATCGGGCTCGAGTTGGAGGGCCGCGAACGCGGCGATGGCTCCGGCCAGCGCTTTCTGCTGTTCGCCCTGCTTCTGATTTCCGCGGTTGAACAGGTCTCGTTCGAGTTCGGGGTGCGCGTCGAACAGCTTGCGGTAGAACAGCGTCGTGATGTCCGAGATCGCGGCGCCGACCACGGGCAGGGTGGCGCGGATGACGTCCGTCGAGGTGGGCGAGAGCATGTCATTCTCCGATCGTTCGAGAAATCTGGGAAGTTGTGGCGGCGGTTGCTCGCGGGAGGGCGAGCAGCACGGTTCCGGTGGGGGACCGGGTGAGGTCTTCGATCGTGAGGGCGTCCAGCGACTCGAAGAACGCATTCTGTGCGCGTCGCAGCGCCGACCGCAGCAGGCACCCCGATCGCAGCGGGCACGGTTGGGCGCCGTCGCAGTCGACGACCTCCGAATCGCCTTCGAGTCGGCGGGCGAGCCATCCGACGGAGGCGGTGCGCCCGAGTTCGGTGATGGCCAGACCGCCCGCGCGTCCCCGGCGTGCGTCGACGATGCCGAGCTCACCCAGCCGGGTAATCACCTTGGCGGCGTGGGTGTACGAGACCGACAGTTCCTCGGCGATCGCCCGGCTCCCCGGTCGTTCGCCGTCCCCGGCGACGGCCAGTCGCATGACGACCCGCAGTCCGAGGTCGGTGAACTGTGTGAGTTGCATAACCCGAACGTACTTTAATTCTCATCTCGGATACCAAATTTGTGACCGACGTCGCTACCGACGGAATCTGAGCGGAAAATGCAGTGGCCCAGTCATTTTCGAGCTGGACAGACCACTCCATCTCTTCATCATCGCCGAAGTCGGCCGTCACGGCTACGGGCGGAGAGCCCGAGATGGTGGGGACTTAAGTCCCTCGTCGAAAGGCGAAGGGCGGCAGACGCGAAGCGGAGGCCGGGGATAGTGTGAAGTCATGAGCACACGGGACCGCAACAGCGTCGTCGTCGGTGTCGACGGATCGGACACCTCGAAGTCCGCTGTTCGGGTGGCCGCCGAACTGGCCACCGAACGTGGACTGAACCTGAAGATCATCCACGCACTCGACTTCGCTCCGTACGGGTTCGGCGGTCCCTACATGGATTCGGGCGGCGTGTACGAGTGGGTCGAAGCGAGTGGCAAGGCGATTCTCGCCGAGGCGCAGGAGCAGGCGTTCGCGGTCAATCCCATCATCGACGTCCACACCGAACTGTCGATCGGCAGCAGTGCCCAGTGGCTCGTCGACCTGTCCGAGAACGCCCGGATCGTGGTGGTCGGCGCGTCCGGGTCCGGAGCGGCCGCCACCGCACTGCTCGGGAACACGGCGATCAACGTCACCAGTCACGCCCACTGCCCGGTCGTCGTGGTCCGCGGCGACGCCCACGCCGACGGACCCGTCGTGGTCGGCGTCGACGGCAGCCCCACCAGTGAGCGGGCGATCGCGGTGGCCTTCCAGGAGGCGTCGCTGCGGAACGCGCCGTTGGTGGCCGTCCACGTCTGGAGCGACCTCGGACCGGCAGCGTTCGAGGACCCGCGGGCCGCGGCGCTGGTGCCGCAGGGGCTCGAGGAGGACGAACACGCCGTTCTCGCCGAGAGCCTCGCCGGCTGGCAGGAGAAGTACCCCGATGTGCGGGTCACCCGGGAGGTGTACATCGACAATCCGCGGGCGCGATTGCTCGAGTGGTCGAAGAAGGCGCAACTGCTGGTGGTCGGCAGCCGGGGGCGCGGAGGTTTCAAGGGGATGCTGCTCGGATCGACCAGCAACAGCCTGGTCGGTGGGGCACATTGCCCGGTAGTCGTCGTGAGGCCTGCACGCCCCTGACGCCATTGCTCGCAGTAGTGTCTGAGTTGAAGCAGGAACAGGTTGCAGATAACGCCAGGATTGGGGAACGACGTGCGCATAGGTATGGGCTTGAACTACAGCGGCGGTTTCGCCGAGACGGTCGAGGAGGTCGCCGACCTGGAGAAAGCCGGACTCGACATCGCGTTCGTGCCCGAGGCCTACTCGTTCGACGCGGTGAGCCAGATCGGCTACCTCGCCGCCAAGACCACGACACTCGAACTCGCGTCCGGGATCTTCCAGATCTACACCCGCACGCCCAGCCTGACCGCCATGACGGCCGCCGGCCTCGACTTCGTGTCGGACGGACGCTTCGTGATGGGCCTCGGCGCCTCCGGACCACAGGTGATCGAGGGCTTTCACGGCGTCAAGTACGACGCCCCGCTCGGGCGCACCCGCGAGGTCGTCGAGATCTGTCGCAAGGTGTGGCGCCGCGAGAAGGTCGAGTTCCAGGGCAAGTACTACCAGATTCCGCTGCCCGCCGAGAAGGGCACCGGGCTGGGCAAGCCGCTGAAGATCATCAACCACCCTGTGCGTGATCGCATCCCGATCGTCATCGCCTCACTCGGGCCGAAGAACGTGGAGCTGACCGCCGAGATCGCCGAAGGCTGGGAACCCATCTTCTACCACCCGGAGAAGGCGGCGAGCGTGTGGGGCGAGCCCCTGGCCAAGGGCAAGGCGAAGCGCGACCCCAGCCTCGGTGAGCTGCAGGTCTTCGCGTCGCCCGCCCTCGCCATCGGCGACGACGTCGAGCACATGCTCGACTGGGTCCGCCCCGGGCTCGCGCTGTACATCGGCGGCATGGGCGCGAAGGGCAAGAATTTCTACAACGACCTCGCGGTCCGGTACGGCTACGAGAAGGAAGCCGAGACCATCCAGGACCTCTACCTGTCGGGCAAGAAGGACGAGGCCGCCGCCGCGGTGCCGGACGATCTGGTGCGGGCCGTGTCGCTGATCGGTCCGGAGAGCTACGTCGCGGAGCGGGTGGCCGCCTTCGCCGAATCCGGGGTCACCACGCTCACCGTCACCCCGCTCGCCGCGGATCGTGCGGGACGCGTCGCGTTGGTCGAGAAGCTCCGCAAGATCTGCGGGTAGCCCCGCGAACCCCAGCAGGGCCCAGCCGGAAGAATCAGGAAAGGTGACCATGACCGGAACCAAGCCGATCGTTGTGGGTGTGGACGGATCCGAGGCGGCCTCGGCCGCCGTGGCGTGGGCCGCTCGCGCCGCCGCCGCACTGTCGCTCCCGCTGCACATCGTGACAGTGGTGCACATTCCTGCCTTCTACTACACCGAGCCGTACCTGGCCGAGAGCTTCAAGGAAGAACTCGAGGACACGGCGAAGGCCCGGCTCGGCAGCGCGCGGGTGCACGCCAAGCAGACGGTGGACGAGCCGCTCGACATCACCACCGAACAGCACGAGGGCAAGGTGAGCCAGACACTCATCGAGCTCTCCGCGAACGCGCACATGGTGGTGCTCGGTTCGCGCGGGCACGGTGAGTTCACCGGTCTGCTGGTCGGTTCCACCACCTCCGCGGTCGCGGCGCACGGTCATTGCCCGCTGGTGGTCGTGCGGGGGCGGACCATGGACGGGCAGCCACCGACAGAGGGGCCGATCGTGGTCGGCATCGACGGCTCGGAAAGCAGCAAGGCGGCGGTGGAAGTGGCATTCGAGCAGGCCGCCGCCCGCGGAGCGAGCCTGGTCGCGGTCAACGTGTGGAGCGATGTCAGTGTGCAGCCGTCACTCGGCGCCAGCCCGGAGGACCCGCTGTGGAGCAGCATCCAGACGGGCGAAGAAGTGGTGCTGTCGGAGCGCCTGGCCGGGTACCAGGAGCGGTACCCCGATGTGACGGTCGAACGCGTCGTCGCGCGGGACCGCCCGGTGCGGGTGCTCAGCGAGTTCGCCGAGAAGGCGCAGCTGATCGTCGTGGGCAGCCGCGGCCGGGGTGGCTTCACGGGAATGCTGTTGGGCTCCACCAGCAATGCGTTGCTCCACACCGCGGATTGCCCGGTGATGATCGTCAGGCCGGAAAGCTAGCACCCCCGATCGCGACGATGGTGCGGTAGCCTTCGCTCGACTTCGCAGAGGAGGCTCGAGTGAAGGCAACCCTCACACTCCGGGGACTGGTCGCCGGCTCAGTGGTTTCCCCGCTCGCTTCCCGTCGTCCTCTTCTCGCCGGGCTTCCATGCGCCGCGGACGCTGTACACGATCGCCGCCGAGGATCTCGCGAGCCGCGGCTACGTGGTGATCAGCATGGACCACACGGGTGAGGCCCTCGCGACGGTGTTCCCGAACGGCCGCGTCGTCACGTCACAGATCACCGACCCGTACGCCGCCGAACCCAGAAGAAGGCGCTCGACACCCGGGTGGAGGATGCGAGTTTCGTCGTCGACACCGTCGAATCCCTCTCCCGCGGTGACGACCCCGACGGGATCGGCCGGCTGTTGCCGGACGGTCTCCCCGAGGCCGTCGATCCCGACCGGATCGGGATGTTCGGTCATTCGAACGGCGGAGCCACCACCACGCAGGTCCTCCTCGACGATCCGCGGGTGGACGCCGGGTTCAATGTCGAGGTTTCAGCCTCGGCACGGCTCCCCGCCAGGAGGTGGTCGACACCACCAACGACCTCGTGGCAGGGATGTTCGACCGCTTCCTGAAGGGGGCTCCCGCACCCGAACTCGACGACGCCGCGTCGCGGTTCCCGCTGGTCTTCGAGGTGCGTTAGCGGGCCGCGACGCGCCCGCCGCGCCGGGCTTCGCGGGCGAGCGCGCGATCCCGCGACTCCTCGAACCGGGCGGCCTTGGCTTCCAGGCTCTGCAGGAACACCGCCAGTTCCTCGCGGCAGCGTTCACCGTCCGGTCCGAAATCGTTACGCTCGAACATGTTCCACTTCCGGAGCACCGGTAGGACGACGTCGTCGAGATGCTGGCGCAGGTCGTAGATGCCGCCCTTCGCGATCAGGACCGCGTTACGGCGGAAATTGTGCATGCCCGCACCGGGCATCTGGAAGTTGGTCACCACCTTGTGGATCGCGGCAATCGCCTGATCGGGTGCGACGTCCAGGGCGGCACCGACGATGTTGCGGTAGAACATCATGTGCAAGTTCTCGTCGGCCGCCACCCGGGCGAGCATCCGGTCCGCGATCGGATCACCGCACGCCTTACCCGTGTTCCGGTGCGACACCCGGGTGGCCAGTTCCTGGAACGTCACGTACGACACCGAATCCAGCATGGACCCGCCACCGGGATCGAAGCCCTGTGTCATGTGGTCCATTCGAGCCTGCTCGAGCGCTACCGGGTCGACCCCTCGCGTCACGACCAGATAGTCCCGCATCACGATGGAGTGCTTGTTCTCCTCCGCGGTCCACCGGCCCACCCACGTGCCCCAGGCGCCGTCGAGTGAGAAGTGCTGGGCGATCTCGCGGTGGTAGGACGGCAGGTTGTCCTCGGTCAGCAGATTGGTGATCATCGCCGCCCGCGCGGTGTCGCTGAGCTGGGACTGCTCCGGATCCCAGTCCTCCCCGCCCAGCGCCGCGAAGTTGCGGCCGTCGTCCCACGGAACGTAGTCGTGGGGATGCCAGTCCTTCGCCATGGCCAGGTGGCGGTTGACGTTGTCCTCGGCGACGTCCTCGAGTTCGTGCAGCAGTTCGCGGTCCGTGAGTACGCGGCTCACAAGGGCACTCCGTTTCTGGTCTGTCAGTAACCGATTCGCAGGATCAGCTGTGGATGGCCCGGCACGTCGAGTCGATGTGCGAGGCGACGCGCCGAATCGTCGACGCGCAGCGGGTGGGAGAGGATGGAGGCGCCCAGCCGGGCGTCGACTGCGGTCAGCCACGCTCGTTCGACCGCGATTCCGGTGCGGACCAGGTCGATCGACTCCTGCGTGTCCGAGACGAACACGAGGACGGTCTCGCCCTCGATCGCCGCGGCGAGGCGTGCCGAGTCGGGGACGCCGCGGGTGACGACGGTGCGGATCGTGTCGACCGACTCGTGACCGCTCTGCGGCAGCCAGTGCGACGTCCACGGGAAGAGGTCGCGCTGGTGACCGGGATCCTGCCGAACCCGGTCAGCGGAAGAGAGGAGCACGTCGGCGAGCGCGGGCGCCTCGTCCGCGGCGAGCAGCCGGGCGCGGACGCCCTCCGTCGCCGCCGCGCGGATGATGTCGTCAATGGTTGCTGCGGGAACCGGTATGTCGACGAACGCTTCTCGATGACTCCGGCGGCGAGCCATGGCGGAGAACAGCCTCAGCTCGGTACTCGACGGCGAGGCCGTGCCCACGGCCCGGACGGACGCGACGAGGTCGGGCCTGCGCGGATCGGGCATCAGGTCGGTCTCGATCTTCCTGCCGAGCGCCCGCAACGCGAGCTCCACGTTCGCGACGCCCGCGCCGCACGAGATCACGCGGTCGGCGCGCGGCGTGTCCGTGAAGCCGCGACGCTCGCTGATCTCGGCGCAGCTGCCGTCGAGCCGCAGATCCCACGGCTGGGTGTCGTGGATCGACGGGGCCGAGACGATGGCGCGGGAGACCACCTCGATGTCACTGAGCGACCAGCTGTTCATCGCGACCTCCACTTGTGGTGTCCGGGTGTTCCCCCGCAACCTCAGCTTTCCGCGCACCACGGCGCCTGCGCTTGGGTCGAAGGTCCCCAATGCGGGGGGGAGAGGTCCCGGAGGGGTGGGCTCCGGTCGCCGGCGCGGTACGGTTCGAGGAGAAGACGGTGGAGGTGCAGACATGACCACGCGGGTGTTCCTGGTCGACGACCACGAGATCGTGCGACGAGGCCTGGTCGATCTACTCGGCAGCGTGCCCGACCTCGAGGTGGTCGGGGAGGCCGCGTCCGTCGGCGAGGCGATGGCGCGCATCCCGGGTTGCGGCGCCGACGTCGCCGTGCTCGACGTCCGGTTGCCCGACGGCAACGGTGTCGAACTGTGCCGGGACCTCCGCGCGGCCCTGCCCGAACTGCGGTGCCTGATGCTCACGTCGTACTCGGACGACGAGGCGCTGTTCGACGCCATCATGGCCGGAGCGTCCGGATTCGTCCTCAAACAGATCCTCGGCACCGACCTGGTCGCCGCCGTGCGAACGGTGGGGGAGGGCGGTTCGTTGCTCGACAGCAGGGCGACGTCGGCGCTGATGAACCGGATCAGGTCCGCGCGCCGGGAAGACCCTCTGGCGGAACTGTCCGAGCAGGAACGCGCCGTGTTCGAGTTGATCGGCGAGGGGCTCACCAACCGGGAGATCGCCGAGCGGCTCTTCCTCGCCGAGAAGACGATCAAGAACTACGTGTCGCGGCTGTTGTCCAAACTCGGGATGCAACGACGCACGCAGGCGGCCGTGCTGGCCACCGAACTACGCAACCAGCGCTGAATTCTTCATCACGTCAACGGAACACGCCAGGTGACGACGGTTCCGCCGCCCTCGGCGTCGACGGTGCAGGCGCCGCCGCAGTGCTCGGCGCGCCGATCGAGGTTGTCCAGTCCGCTGCGCCGGGCGCCGTCGGCGATCCCGATGCCGTCGTCCGCGACCGTAACGGTGAGGTCGTCCCCGGCGGCCACCGAGATGTCGATGGTGGTGGCCCGCGCGTGCCGCAGCGCATTACTCAGCGTTTCCCGCAGCACCGCCTCCGCGTGCTGGTGGATGCGGCTGGGTACGAGAGTGTCGATGGCGCCGGAGAACTGTACGTTCGGCGCGATCGGTGACTGGGAGGTGAGGTCGCCGATCACGTCGAGGAGGCGACGGCGCAGACTCGTCGCGGATGCGATGCCGGTGGCCTGCAGATCGAAGATGGTGGTGCGGATCTCGCGCACCGTGCGATCGAGTTGTTCGACCGCGGTGGCCACAATGGAGCGCACGCCGTCCGGGACGTCTCCGACCGCGTGCGTGCTCTGCAGGCTCATGCCGGTGGCGAACAATCGCTGAATGACGTTGTCGTGCAGGTCACGCGCGATCCGGTCACGGTCGGCGAGCACCGACAGCAGCCGTTGTTTGCTCTGCTGATCGGAGAATTCCACCGCGACGGCAGCCAGGTCGGCCACCGATTCGAGCCGGGCGACCTCGTCCGGATCCCACGCAGTGTTGCCGCGCGCCGTGACCACCAAGACCCCGCCGACCCCCGACGCCGTCGACAACGGCAGCACCGCCGCCCGGCCCGCCTCGGCGGAGAACGGTGCCAGACCGTCGAGCCCCGTCAGCAGTGCGGGAGTGCGGGAACGCAGCACTTCGGCGAACGGCTCGGCCTGGGTGGCGATGCGGAAGCTGTCGCGCAGCGGCCGCACCGTGCTGTCCGCCCCGACCGCTGCGCCCTCGCCGAGCGTGACGACGATGTAGACCTCGTCGCCGCTGGACAGTTCGCGTACCTCGGCGGCGAGTGTGTGGAGTGTTTCGTCGAGTGATCCGCCGACCATCAGCCGGGACGTGATCGCCGCGACGGCCGTCAACCACCGCTCCCGCGTCCGCGATTCCTCGAACAGCCGCGAATTCTCGACCGCCACTCCTGCCGAGGTCGCGAGCGCGCGCAGGATCACCTCGTCCTCGTCGGTGAACTCGGGACCGCTCAGTTTCTCGGTGAGATAGATGCTTCCGAAAACCTTGCCCCGCATCATGATCGGCATACCCAGAAAGCTCTTCATCGGTGGATGATTGGGCGGGAAGCCGATCGACCCCGGGTGATCGGCCAGGTTGGCGAGGCGCACCGGGCGGGGGTCGTGGATCAGCAGTCCCAGCAGCCCACGGCCTTCGGGCAGGTGACCCATGTGCGCACGCTCTTCCGGCGTGATGCCCTCGTAGACGAACTCCGACAGGCCGCCGTCGGGGGCGTGGACACCGAGCGCGCCGTACCGGGCGTCGAGCAGGGAGGTGGCCGACGTGACGATGCGCTGCAGGGTGGAATCCAGCTCGAGGCCCGAACCGACCACGAGGACCGCCTCGAACAGGCGCTGCAGACTTCGGCGGGTGGGGACCACGGCGGCGAGCCCCTCCCGGAACTCACTGATCCTCGCCTCGTGCCCACCGTCCGGTCCCATGTCTGCAGCATAGGTCCGGAGGCGGAGTAACGCCGCGAACCGCGGCGTCGATAAGGGCTCGAGTGTTTACTCATTCGAACTAATGTTTACCCACTGACGTGACGAGGGAGAAGAAGAATGAATCGACGGCACTTCGGACGACGGGTCGCGGCAGGTCTGACCGCTGCAGTGGCAGCGACGATGATGTTCACCGGCGTCGTGTCGGCGCAGCCCGCAGATTCCGCTCCCGTCGTCGACCCGGCCACCGCGATCGCGAAGCTGCGCACCGTCGCCGCCGGTAACCCCGAGGCCGAGGCCGCCATCGAGCGACTCGCCGCGTCGCCGACCGACACCGCGGCGACGAACATCGCCCTTCCGGGCCAGATCTTCCAGATCCCCGCGTACTCCGACACCGGGCAGGGCGGTCCGGTCCTCGGACAGCTGTACGGAGCGGGCGTGGCGACCAACATGAGCAACCAGTTCCGCTTCGGATTCTTCGGCGGACCGGGCGTCATCGCGAACGACCAGACCGGCGCCGAACTCGACGTCGTCTACTACAGCTTCGCCACCGGTGCCAGCGGCATCGTGAAGCTGGACCAGAACAACGTCGCGGTTCCCACGGTCGTCTCCTCGCCACCGGTGGCCGGGCTCGGCAGCGGTCTGGTCGTGGCGGCCGTGTACGGCTCGCTGAACCACCAGGTGGGACCGAACGTCGTCAAGAGCACGATCTGGTGGCCCACGCTGGGCACCGTGCTCGCTTGACCGTTCGAGAACTCAGGTGGCAGGTTCGGCCCCCGGCCGGGCCTGCCACCACTCTCTCCAGCGCTCGTCGAGTTCGGCCCACTCCTCGTCGTCCAGGTCGTAGGCCGCCAGCAGGATCTGCGCACCGCCGTGGGGACGTGCCGCGTTGACGGGCTGCTCGCCGAACTGCAACAGTCCCGGGCCGAGGTCGTCGACACTCACCGCGGTCTGGTGTTCGCCCACGAAACACACCACCCCGTGCATCAGATCGCCCGTCTCGGCGACCACGGTGAAATGATCGCCGACCGTCATGCCCTCGAGCTTGTCGAGGCCGAGCAGGTGCCGCGCCGAATCACCCTCCGCGACCGGGCCTTCGAGGAACAGCGTGCGACGCTCGTCGAGTCCGTGCCGCTCGATGCCGAATTTGAGGAACTGCAGGAACGTGGTCCAGCCCTCGGTGACGTCGTCGTACCAGTCGTCCGCGGCGGGGTCGCCGCTGCGGGGCGGGCGGGTGATCCGCACCAGTGTGGTGCCCTCGTGCTCGTGGAGGCTGAACTTGTCGGCGCCGTTCAGGGCGAGGGTGAAGGCGGCGGCGTCCTCGGTCACGTCGTCGAAATAGATTTCCCTGATCTCGTCGGCCAGGCCGGCGTAGTCCCAGCCGTGCCAGCGTCGGATCAACTCCGGGTCGCGCAGGGCCTGCCACACCACCGAGGGCGCCGCGGCGACGGCCACCTCGATCACCGGCTGGGATTCGGTCATGCGTTCTCCTGCGTCTCCACTGCTGTGCGTGCCGGTACCGACGATACCGGCGAGCGGTGGTGGCCCGCGGTGTCCGCGAAGCGGCCGTCACATGGCGACGGTGAGCAGGAACGCGACGTCCTCGATCGCCTCGACGCTGTGCCGATCGGTCGGAAGGACCAGCAGATCGCCGGTGGAACCCTTCCACGAGTCCTCGCCGGACACGAGGTTCAGTTTGCCGCTGAGAATGAACAGGGTGGCCTCGCCCGGGCTCTCGTGCTCTGCCATCTTCTGACCCGCGGCCAAGGCGATGACGGTCTGTCGGAGGCTGCGCCGATGTCCGCCGTACACGGTCTGCGAACTGCGGCCGCTGGACGTCCCGCCTGCCAACTTCAGTTGCTGACGGGCAAGGGCGGTCAGTGACTTCTTGTCCATGAGGTGAGTATGAACCACTGCGCGCACCGTCACCCGTCGAATGGGGTAACGGTGCGGCGGCAAAGGGGGCGTCGGTCAGCGCCGGGTGAGGGCCCAGCCCTGGGCCGCGGCGAACGCGCCGACCACCACGGCCTGCAGCAGCACCCAGACGACGCCGACGTTGGTGAGGTGCTGCGATTGCATGAGCACCAGGGCCACGCTCGCGCCCACCCAGACGACGTTCGCGAGGACGACGGCGTCCACCGCGGCCGGCGCGGGACGGTCCGGCACGCTCACCGCCCACACCCCGGCGGTGAAGACGAGCAGGAAGATGCCGATGGCACGCAGGAAGCCGGCTGTCGGGCCGAGGACGTCGTCGAGCACGGTGGCGGCGGCGAGGTAGGCGACGCCGTTGGCGCCGGTGACGACGGCGTCGACGCGGAGGGCGAGGCGCAGTGGGGAGAGGGCGGTGCGGGTTTCGAGTGCGGCGATCATGTCGGCGGTCCTCACATGAGACGAGTGAACGGGTACGTCACTCAGACTCGCGCCGAAGCCGAATGCTCTCAATTACCTCGCAGGTAATGCCCGGGTGTAGGTGATCCACCGGTACCGGGTGCCGTTCTTCGCCGACGTGAGCCACTCACCGGTGTCCTGCGCGTGCCAGGAGTCGTCGATCGGGGGTGCCCAGGCGTCGCCGTCGATCGTGACGTCGATCTCGGAGACCAGTAGCTGCGTGGCGAACGGCATTGCCGCCGTGTAGATCTGCGCGCCGCCGATGACGCAGACGTCCTCGTCGGTGAGCGCGAGTGCGGAGTCGAGCCCGTCGGCGGACTCGGCACCCTCCGCGGTCCAGTCGGGCTGACGGCTGATCACGATGTTGCGCCGCCCGGGCAGGGGCCGGAACCTCGGGGGCAGCGAGTCCCACGTCCTGCGGCCCATGATCACCGGGTGCCCCTGCGTCACCTTCTTGAAGTACGCCATGTCCTCGGGGACGTGCCACGGGATCGTGTTGTCGCGACCGATGACGCCGCCGACGCCCTGGGCCCAGACCAGCTTGACCTGCCGCGCCGCCACTAGATGGCCACCGGCGCCTTGATGGCGGGGTGATGCCGGTAGTCGACGATCTCCACGTCCTCGAAGGTGTAGTCGAAGATCGAATCCCGCTTGTGCAGTTTCAGCGTGGGATACGGCAACGGCTTCCGGCTCAACTGCTCGGTGACCTGGTCGACGTGATTGTCGTAGATGTGGCAGTCGCCGCCCGTCCAGATGAAGTCGCCCGCTTCGAGCCCGGCCTGCTGCGCCACCATGTGGGTGAGGAGCGCGTAACTCGCGATGTTGAACGGCACGCCCAGGAACAGGTCGGCGCTGCGCTGGTACAGCTGGCACGACAGCTTGCCGTCCGCGACGTAGAACTGGAAGAACGCGTGGCACGGCGCCAGGGCCATCTGCGGAATGTCACTCACATTCCACGCCGACACGATGATGCGACGTGAGTCCGGGTTCGACTTCAGCGTCTCGATCGTCTGACTGATCTGGTCGATGTGCTCGCCCGACGGGGTCGGCCAGCTGCGCCACTGCACGCCGTAGACGGGGCCCAGCTCGCCGTCCGCGTCCGCCCACTCGTCCCAAATCGTGACGCCGTTGTCCTGAAGCCACTTCACGTTGGAATCGCCGCGCAGGAACCACAACAGTTCGTACACGATCGACTTGAGGTGCACCTTCTTCGTGGTGATCAGCGGAAACCCGTCCGCGAGGTTCCAGCGCATCTGATGACCGAAGACGCTCTTCGTGCCGGTCCCGGTGCGGTCTGCCTTCGGGGTGCCCGTGTCCATGACGAGTCGGAGCAGGTCTTCGTACGGGGTCGGCACAGTCACGGCGTCCAGTTTAGGCGCTTCGCGCCCGTGCGCCTTTTCGGTAGCTGGAACAACCGGAAAGGCGCACGAGCGATAGCCTGCGCCCATGCGTGAACTCTTCGTGATCGGCATCGGCGCCGGCGACCCCGACCAGGTGACGGTCCAGGCGATCAAGGCGATGAACAAGGCCGATGTGTTCTTCGTCATCGGCAAGGGCGACGAGAAGCAGGACCTCGTCGATCTCCGAACCGCGATCCTCGAGGAGCACGTCACCGGCCCGTACCGCGTCGTGGACATCGTCGATCCGCCCCGCGACCGCACGCCGTCCGACTACGAGGGCGTGGTCGACGACTGGCACGAGCGCCGGGCGGCACTGTTCGAGGCCGAGTTCGCGTCCGAGCCGGGGGTCGGCGCGATCCTCGTGTGGGGTGACCCTTCTCTCTACGACAGCACGCTGCGGATCGTCGAGCGGGTGCTCGCCCGCGGCAACGTGTCGTTCGACTACTCGGTGATCCCCGGCGTCACCAGTGTGCAGTCGCTGGCCGCGCAGCACCGGATCGTGCTCAACCGGATCGGCGAACCCGTGCACATCACGACCGGCAGGCGACTGGCCGAGGGTCTGCCCGACGGTGTCGACAACGCGGTGGTCATGCTCGACGCCCACTGCACGTTCACCCAGGTCCCCGGCGACGACGTCCAGATCTGGTGGGGCGCCTACCTCGGCACACCCGACGAGGTGCTGATCTCCGGTCGCCTGCGCGACGTCGAGGACGAGATCCAGCGGGTGCGCGCCGAATTGCGCGAACGCAAGGGCTGGATCATGGACACCTATCTCCTCCGCAGGTGAGTGAGAAAGCGCTGAGGAGCACACTTCGGCGCTCACCTACCGTTAGCCTGGGACCATGCCCGAGCTGCCCGAGGTGGAGGCGTTAGCCGAGTTCCTGCGTGAACACGCCGTGGGAGCGGTCGTCGGCCGAGTGGACGTGGCGGCCCTGAGCGTGCTGAAGACGTTCGATCCCCCCATCACCGACCTGCAGGGTCGCGACGTGACGGGCGCGGCCCGGTTCGGCAAGCACCTCGCACTCGACTGCTCCGGATTGTGGCTCGTCACCCACCTCTCGCGTGGGGGCTGGTTGCGCTGGACCGACAACCCGTCGGCGGCGCCGCCGAAACCGGGGAAGGGTCCGCTGGCGCTGCGGGTGCACTTCTTCACCCCGGAGGGCGCGACGCCGGCGTTCGACCTCACCGAGGCGGGCACGAAGAAACGGCTCGCGGTGTGGGTGGTGCACGACCCTCAGGAGGTGGAGGGGATCGCCCGGCTCGGACCCGACGCCCTCGCCGTCACCGAACCCGAGTTCGCGGCGCTGCTGTCCACGACGTCGGCGCGTATCAAGAATGCACTCGTCGACCAGTCGCTGCTCGCCGGGGTCGGCAACGCGTACTCCGACGAAATCCTGCACACCGCAAAGATTTCCCCGTTCGCCACGTCCCGCACCCTGCCGGAGGACCAGGTGCACGTGCTGTACGACGCGATGCGGTCGGTGCTCAGCGACGCCGTCCAGAGGTCGCTCGGCCAGGACGCGGCGCGGCTGAAGGGGGAGAAGCGATCCGGGATGCGAGTGCACGCCCGGACCGGCCTCCCCTGTCCCGTCTGCGGCGACACCGTCCGGGAAGTGTCGTTCGCGGAGAAGTCTTTTCAGTACTGCGCGACGTGTCAGACCGGAGGCAAGGTGCTCGCCGACCGCCGGATGTCGCGGCTGCTGAAGTAGGCGTCGGCGCGAAAGCATGCCCGCATATAGTTGTGACCATGCGTGAACAGGCACCCGTACGGTTCGGTACACCTCTGACGGCAGGCGCGACGCGCGTGATGCTGCTCGGGTCGGGTGAGCTGGGCAAGGAAGTGATCATCGCCCTGCAGCGGCTGGGGGTCGAGGTGATCGCCGTCGACCGCTACGACAACGCGCCGGGCCACCAGGTGGCGCACCGCGCGCACACGATCGACATGAGCGACCCGGAGGCGCTGTTGCGTCTCGTCGAGGAGGAACGACCCCACTTCGTGGTCCCCGAGATCGAGGCGATCGCCACGGACGCGCTGGCCACCGTCGAGGAGCGCGGCACCGCGGTGGTCATCCCCACCGCACGGGCGACGCAGCTGACCATGAACCGCGAGGGGATCCGGCGCCTCGCGGCGGAGGAGCTGGGGTTGCCGACGTCGCCCTACGAGTTCGCCGAATCGCTCGAGGAGGTCCGGGCGGCCACCGAACGCATCGGTTTTCCCTGCGTGATCAAGCCGGTGATGTCGTCGTCCGGCAAGGGGCAGTCCACGGTGCGCGACGCCGGCGACGTCGAGACGGCCTGGGAGTACGCGCTCGCGGGCGGCCGCATCAATCACGGCCGCGTCATCGTGGAAGGGTTCGTCGACTTCGACTACGAGATCACCCAGCTCACCGTCCGGGCGATCGATGCCGACGGCGAGGTGGGCACCTTCTTCTGCGAGCCCATCGGGCACCTGCAGGACTCGGGCGATTACGTGGAGTCGTGGCAGCCGCAACCGATGAGCGACGCGGCACTCGCCCGGTCGCGGGAGGTGGCCGAGAAGGTGACCACGGCGCTGGGCGGCCGCGGGATCTTCGGTGTGGAACTGTTCGTGAAGGGTGACGACGTCTACTTCTCGGAGGTCAGTCCGCGCCCGCACGACACGGGGTTGGTCACCCTTCGGACACAACGACTCTCGGAGTTCGAACTGCATGCCCGCGCCATCCTCGGCCTGCCCGTCGACACCACCCTGACGACACCCGGTGCGTCCGCGGTGATCTACGGCGGCGTCGACGCCGCCGGTATCGGCTTCGAGGGCGTCGCCGACGCGATGGCGGTCCCCGAGACGGACCTGCGGCTGTTCGGCAAGCCCGAGAGTTTCGTGCGCAGGCGAATGGGCGTCGCCGTGTCCACGGGGCCGGACGTCGAGACCGCGCGCAGCCGCGCGCGGGAGGCAGCGTCCCGCGTCGAGCCTGTCGCGTGAGTCCGGGCGCCGAACTCCTCGTCGGCCTGGCCATCGCCGTCGGGCTCGTCGGAATCGTCATCCCGATCCTGCCCGGCACGATCCTCATTTTCGCCGCAATCCTGGTGTGGGCCATCATGACCGGCGGCGCGACGGCGTGGACGGTGTTCGCGGTCGCAACGGTGTTCCTCGTGATCAGCGGCGTCGTCAAATACACCTGGCCCGGTAAACGGATGCGCACGGCCGGGGTGCCCAATATGTCGCTGATCGTCGGCGGACTGGCCGGGATCGTGGGGTTCTTCGTCGTTCCCGTGGTGGGATTGTTCCTCGGTTTCATCGCGGGAACGTATGTGGCGGAGCTCTACCGGTTGCGTGCGCACAACCGGGCGTGGGCGTCGACGTGGCACGCCTGCAAGGCCGTCGGACTGTCGATGCTGATCGAACTGCTCGGCGCCCTGATCGCTTCGGGTGTGTGGCTGGCTGCGGTGGTCGCGACGTAGGTCGGTCGAAATCGTCGCCGAGGGGTATCCAGAAGCGTCCTCCACCTGCGATGATGAAACGCGGATGTTGATCTTCCCGGCTAGCGGAGGAATACGCCGTGAACAAGAAGATGACCTGGATCCTGGCGCCCCTGGCTGCCGTGGCCCTCTCCCTGAGCGGCTGCGGCGACGACTCGTCCGACTCGGCGGCGCCGAGCACCACCAGCACAGCCGCCACGAGCAGCGGCGAAGCGGCGCCCGTGTCGAACATGATGGAGAAGGTTCCATCCCCCTTCGTGATGACCCCACAGATGGAGCCGACCTACGTCGGTTCGGTCGACGGAACCGACGCGTACGTCGCGCTGGCCAGGTCCGGCGACGAGATGATCGCCTTCCTGTGCGACGGAGACCAGATGTGGAAATGGATGACCGGCACCATGGACGGCGACAAGGCGTCGCTGTCTTCGCCGGACGGAGCGACACTCACCGCGTCGATGAGTGACGGCACCGTGACGGGGCAGGTCAGCGCGCCGGGTATGCCCGACAAGGCGTTCGTGGCGCACCCGGCCGCTGCCGACGAGGGCATGTTCCGCGCAACCACCAACCACGACGGGGCCGATTACACACTCGGCTGGATCATGACCGCCGACGGCGTCCGGGGGCTCGAACGGCAGGCCAACGGATCGAGCACCGGTGCCATCGCCGTCGACCGGAACGACGACCAGATGGACGACCGGCAGCGTGAGCGGCGGCAGGAACGCCGGGAACAGCTGGACTGCGAGGAAATGAACAACTACAACATGTGGCTGGTGGCGCAGCCGCAGACGCCGCCGGTGGCCGAGATGGTGTCGATGAACAGCGCGCAGATGGAAGGCTGTTGACAAGGGTCCTGCGTGAAGGGTCCTGCGTGCTAGCAGGTTCCTCCGGGAGCGTCGCAGCGGTACCAGGCGCGTGCGTTGCCGCCCATGACGGCGTCGAAGTCGTCACCCACCGCGTCCGCGACGATGTCGATGTCGCTGTCCTGGAACACTCTTCGGGAACGGCTGCCCGGTAGGTCGGTGCCGAACATCAGTGCCTCGGGGTTGACGGCGTGGATCTTGCGCAGCACGTCGCCGACGTTCTCGATGGTGGTCCGCCCGAACCCGGTGGCCTTCACCCGGACTCCGCGGTCGACGAGATCGAGAAGGTACGGCAGGCCCCGTGTCGACATCCCCAGGTGGTCGATGCACACGGCGGGGAGCTTGGCGAACACCGGCTCGAGCGACAGCAGCAGCGTGGCGTCCACGTAGAACTCGGCGTGCCAGCCGGCCAGCTCGTACGCGCGGAGGGCCTGCTTGGTGAGGAGTTTCACGTCGGTCGCGCTGCGCCGGAGGTTGAATCGGACGGCCCGGACCCCGGCGCGGTCGAGTTCGAGGATGCTCTCGTCGGTGGCGTCGGGCTCCAGCTGGGTGACGCCCACCCAGCTGGGGCCGAGTTCCTCGAGCGCCGCCTTCAGGTAGTTCTGATCGGTTCCCTGGTACGAGGCCGTGACGACGGCGCCGCCGTCCACACCGAAGCCTGCCGTGCGCGCCCGGTAGTCGGCGATGGTGAACGGCTCCGGGAGGTAGCCGTGGTTCTCGACCACCGGGAACCGGGGGTCGATGATGTGAACGTGGGCGTCAAACACGATTTATATCCTGCCTTGTGCGGGGACACGCTTCGTGGCGGAGCCGTCCGCGAGCGTTGGTACAAGTGTCCTACACATACGTCTCAGGCTCATTAGGGTGAGGTCATGGGAAATCGCGAAGACCTGATCGACGGCGCCACGCGCAGCCTGTACGAAAAGGGATACTCGCGGACGACGGCCCGGGACATCGCGTCGGCCTCCGGGGTGAGCCTCGCGGCGATCGGCTATCACTTCGGCACCAAGGAGGCGCTGCTCCACGCCGCGCTGTACCGGGAGATGGAGCGCTGGGGGGACGACCTCGCGACGGCCGCCGGGAGGAAGATCGAACCCGGCATGAGTCCGACGGAACGGTTCGAAGCCATCTGGACCGGTGTCATCGAGTCGTTCACCGCCCATCGTCGGTTGTGGATGCTGCAGTTCGAACTGCTCGGGCACCTGGATTCCCTGCCGGAATTGAGAAAGAACCTGGTGGCGTCGACCGCCGATGCCCGCGAAGGGCTGGTCGAACTGTTCGGTGACGCGGGCATCGAGCCGGGCCGGGCACACACGCTGGGCGCTCTCTACCAGGCGCTGCTGCTCGGCGTCGCGGAGCAGTGGCTGGTGGATCCCGACCACGCGATGTCCGCCGAGGAACTGCTCACGGCGTTGCGGGCGCTGTCGTCACACCTGGCCTGAGACGACGGAAGGGAACCTCCCGCAGGAGGTTCCCTTCACACCGGTTCGGAAGATCAGGCCTTGTCGGGCTCGCTTGCCTTGAGCATGTCCTCGCGCTCGACGACCTTGATCCGCTCACGGCCCTCGGGCTCGCCCAGGCTGCGCTCGTGCGCGTCGAGGCGGTACCAGCCCTGCCAGGTGGTGTACGGGACCTGCTTGCTCTCGAGGAACTCGATGATCGCGTCCTCGCGCGGGTTGGCGGGCTCGGCGAAACCGGCCCGGTCCTCGAGGAGGTTCGCGACGGTCTCGTTCGCGTCGCCCTTGGTGTGGCCGATCAGGCCGACCGGGCCGCGCTTGATCCAGCCGGTGACGTAGGTGGCGGGCATGAACCGGTCGTTGCCCTCGGCGGAGTCGTCGGCGATGACGCGTCCGGCCTCGTTCGGGACGGTGCCTGCCTGCTCGTCGAACGGGAGCTTCGCGATGTTCTGCGACAGGTAGCCCACCGCGCGGTACACGGCCTGCACGTCCCAGTCGTTGAACTTGCCGGTGCCCTTGACGTTGCCGGTGCCGTCGAGCTGGGTGCGCTCGGTGCGCAGACCGACGACCTTGCCGTCCTCGCCGAGCACCTCGGTGGGTGATTCGAAGAAGTGCAGGAACAGCTTGTGCGGACGGTTACCCACGTCGCGGATGGCCCAGTCCTGCAGGGTGTTGGCGACCATGTCGACCTGCTTGGAATTGCGGCGCGCCTGCTCGGAGCCCTCGTCGTAGTCGATGTCCTCGGGATCGACGATGACCTCGATCGTCGGCGAGTGGTCGAGTTCACGCAGCTCGAGGGGGGTGAACTTGGCCTGCGCGGGTCCGCGGCGACCGAATACGTGGACCTCGACGGCCTTGTTGGCCTTGAGTCCCTCGTAGACGTTGGCGGGGATCTCCGTCGGCAGCAGTTCGTCGCCGGTCTTGGCGAGGACGCGGGCGATGTCGAGGGCGACGTTGCCGACACCGAGGACGGCGACCTTCTCGGCCTCGAGGGGCCAGGTGCGCGGGACGTCGGGGTGGCCGTCGTACCAGGAGACGAAGTCGGCGGCGCCGTAGCTGCCGTCGAGTTCGATGCCCGGGATGTTGAGGGCGCGGTCGGCGTTGGCGCCGGTGGAGAAGATCACCGCGTCGTAGAAGTTGTGCAGGTCTTCGAGGGTGATGTCGCTGCCGTAGTCGATGTTGCCCAGCAGGCGCACCGACGGCTTGTCGAGCACCTTGTGCAGGGCGGTGATGATGCCCTTGATGCGCGGGTGGTCAGGTGCGACGCCGTACCGGATCAGACCGAAGGGGGCAGGCATCCGCTCGAAGAGGTCGATGCTGATCCCGCCGTCAGACGCGGCATCGGATTTCATGAGAGCGTCGGCTGCGTAGATACCGGCGGGGCCGGCACCCACGATCGCAACGCGCAACGGACGTGTCTGATCAGTCATCTGGAGCGAACTACCTTCTGATGGGCGGACAACGAAACCTCAGCTTAAATTAAGCCCAGCCTAATCGGGTGGCCGAGGTGCGGCGACAGGGCAGCGCCCATTCTCGGCACGCACGCCTGTAGAGGGTAGTCGCCTTCGCGTTGGGGGGTCACAAACACGATTTGTAGGGGCTGCTCTATACACTCGTGGCCACGCCGAGATCGAAGGGAAGTCATGTCCGGTTCGAGCGAATCGCCCCAGCGCGACGCGGGAGGCACCGAAGATCCGGTGGATCCCCGGCGCACCACGGCGGTGCCGTTCATCGCCGCCGTCACCGTGATCGTCGTCATCCTCGTGGCCATCGTCGTGTCCAGCAGGCTCTCGCCCGCCGACGAGAACGTCACGGAAGCGGACCGCATCAACCGTTCGGTCGCCGACTTCATCCAGGCCCACAACCACGACGACGCCGATCTGCAGAAGACGTTGGTCTGCCCGTCGTGGTCCGACGACAGGTCGGTGCTCCGGGACCGGGAAGGTGAGGTGACGCTGCAGGGCGTCGAGTCGTCCGAGGTCAACGGGGATCGTGCCCGGGCGGAGGTCCGGGTCAGCGCCGACGACGGCAAGGGCGAGACGACGGATACCTGGCAATTGACGCGGGACGGCGAGACATGGGTCGTCTGCAACTGACCGTTGCCCGGAAGGGCATACCGAACAGGGTTGTGAAAAGCTGACATGGTGAGTTACGCAGGCGACATAACGCCGGAGCATGCCTGGGAGCTGCTCCGCGAGAATCCCGACGCTGTGCTCGTGGATGTGCGGACGGACGCCGAGTGGAAGTACGTCGGAGTCCCCGACACCACCTCGCTCGGGCGGAAGACCGTGCTGATCGAATGGGTCAGCTACCCGACGGGCACTCGTAACGACAACTTCGTGGACCAGCTGAAGGAGGCCGGGATCGCGGGTGGCGAGAACGCCCCGGTGATCTTCCTGTGTCGCTCCGGCCAGCGGTCCATCGGTGCGGCGGAGGCCGCGACAGCGGCGGGCATCGGCCCGTCGTACAACGTGCTCGACGGTTTCGAAGGCGGCTTGGACGCCGAAGGTCACCGTGGGGCGGTCGGCTGGCGGGCGCTGGGCCTGCCGTGGAGGCAGTGGTGAGTGCAATTCCTCGAGGCGGCGCGTTTGACAAGGCGCTGCCGGACGACATCGGCCAGGGCACGATCAGCGTGCGCGGAGGAACCCTCCGTTCCGGGTTCGAAGAGACGTCCGAAGCGATCTTCCTGAACTCCGGTTTCGTGTTCGAGAGCGCGGGAGCGGCCGAGGCGTCGTTCACCGGCGAGATCGATCACTTCGTCTACTCCCGGTACGGTAACCCGACCGTGAAGATGTTCGAGGAGCGGCTGCGCCTGATCGAGGGCGCAGAGGCGTGCTTCGGCACCGCCAGCGGCATGTCCGCGGTGTTCACCGCACTGGGCGCGCTGCTGAAGGCCGGCGACCGACTGGTCGCGGCACGTAGCCTGTTCGGTTCCTGCTTCGTGGTGTGCAACGAGATCCTGCCCCGCTGGGGTGTGGAGACGGTGTTCGTCGACGGTGAAGACCTCGACCAGTGGGAGAAGGCTCTGTCCGAGCCGACCACCGCGGTGTTCTTCGAGACGCCGTCGAACCCGATGCAGACGCTCGTCGACGTGCCCCGGGTGGCGGAGCTCGCGCATGCCGCCGGCGCAAAGGTCGTGCTGGACAACGTGTTCGCGACGCCGCTGCTGCAGCACAGCCTGGAGCTGGGTGCCGACATCGTCGTCTACTCCGGCACCAAGCACATCGACGGCCAGGGCCGCGTGCTCGGCGGGGCAATCCTCGGGCCGAAGGACTACATCGAGGGTCCCGTCCAGAACCTCATGCGCCACACCGGGCCGGCGCTCAGCCCGTTCAACGCGTGGACGCTCCTCAAGGGGCTCGAGACGATGCCGATCCGGGTGCGCCACTCCGTGGGCTCCGCACTGGAGATCGCACAGTTCCTCGAGGACCACTCCGCGGTCGACTGGGTCAAGTACCCGTTCCTCGCATCGCATCCCCAGCACGAACTCGCCAAGCGGCAGATGAGCGGCGGCGGCACCGTCGTCACCTTCGCGCTGAACGCATCCGAGGGCGAAGCGAAGAAGCGGGCATTCGAACTCCTCGACGCCCTGCGGCTGGTCAACATCTCCAACAACCTCGGCGACTCCAAGTCGCTCATCACCCACCCGGCCACCACCACCCACCGGGCGATGGGCCCGGAAGGTCGTGCAGCCGTGGGCATCACCGACGGCGTCGTCCGGCTGTCCGTGGGACTCGAAGACACCGCCGACCTGCTGACGGACCTGGAGCAGGCGCTGGCATAGGCGGCTCCGCCGCCCGTGCGCCTTTCTGGTTGTTCCGGCAACCACAAAGGCGCACGGGCGCGAAGCGCCTACAGGTCGAGGCTCGTGGCCGACGCGACCGCGTCGAGGTGCCCGGCGGTGGCCCCGTCCTGAGCGTCGTATCGGCGCGCGCACTCGACGAGATTCGTCGACATCTCGGCCACAGTCCGCTGCAACAACTCCCGGCGATTGTCCAGATAGGACGTGAACCGGCCGAACGCAGCTTCGGCCGCCTCCGGCCACGCCGCACCCGAGTCGGCGAGGGCCGCGTCGATGGTGTTCAGTTGTGAGGACGCGTCGTCGAACAGGACGTCGAGCTGACCGGCCGCCGCGCGTAGGGCCGCCGTGTCGACGTGGATGGAACCGCTCATTTTCGATCCTTCGTGTCGGTCGAGACGAGATCGGACTCCCGCGGACGCGATCGATCCGTTAGGGTACGGGCATTATGCATCCTGGGGGGGATCGTGAATCTGAGGGACATAGTCCAGTGGGACACCCGCGCGCTGCAGGCGGTGCACCGGTCGCTGTCGGTGCGGGCGGCGACGATCCGTTTCGTGCAGGACGGTCTCGCCGACATCGGCCGGTTGCCGGCGTGGCAGGACGACGCCGCGGACGCCGCACGTCGGCGGTTCCGGGTCGTCGCGGATGATCTGAGCGGTGAGGCGACGGCGATCGCCGTCGTCGAGAGGCTGGCCCGCGACCTGGTCGACGCGGTCACGCACCTGAAAGCCGAGGTCGACGGCCTCCGGGAAGCGGCTGCCGCCCACGGGATGGCCCTGTCGGACAACGGGGACATCATCGATGCGCCCGGACCGCCGGTCGACGCTGCGGCAACACGGCGGGACGAACTTCGTGCCGCCGCCCGGGCGTTGATCCTGCAGATGGAGGACCTCGTCGCCGACGCGGCCGCTGTCCTGGCGCGGGCCGCGGACGGCGCGGCCGAACCCGGTGAGACGGATCGCCCGGGCACCGGACTGTCCGCCCCTGCGCCGCCGCCGGACGGCTCCCCGCTCGACAACCGCGAGTACTGGGACGCCCTGCCGGCAGCCCAGCGCCGCGAGGTGATCGAGCAGCATCCCGAGTGGGTGGGTAATCGCGACGGCATCCCGTCCGCGGTGCGGCACGAGGCGAACGTGAGCCGGTTCGACGACGAGCGGTCGCGATGGGAGGCGGAACGGGTCCGGCTCCGGGAAAGGCTGGACCGCAACAAGTTCGGTGGAGTCTTCACCGAAGACGACGCCCGGCTGTGGTACGCCGAGCAGAAGTTGCGGGACCTCGACGACCTCGAGAAACTCGTGCGCGATCATCCGGACAGCAGGTTGATGCTGCTCGACCTGCAGTCGGGGGAACGGACGATGGCCGCGTTCGCACTCGGCGACCCGGACACCGCCGACCACATCTCCGTCACCACACCGGGCATCGACACGACCGTCGCCTCGCTGCGCGGGATGACCGACGAGGCGGCGGCGCTGAAGGCCGAGACCGAACGGCAATTGGACCTGGCCGGCCGCACCGGCGACACGGTGTCGACGATCGCGTGGCTGGGCTATCAGCCTCCGACCACCACCGGTCCGGGCAATTACGACGTGCCGTTCATCGACCAGAATCTCGGGCGCGGATGGCTCGTCGATTCCTGGCAGTCCGACCGCGCGACCGCGGGTGCCCCGAAACTCGCCTCGTTCTACGAGGGTCTCGACATTGCTTCCCGGACGCCCGATTCGCATATCACCGCGCTCGGCCATTCGTATGGTTCGTACACCCAGGGACTGGCCCTGCAGGACGCGGGACCGCGGCAACCGGTCGACGACGCCGTGTTCTACGGGTCGCCCGGGTTCGACGCGAACGACGAATCGGATCTCGGTTTGGCACCCCGGCACGGGTTCGTGATGCGCGCGCACGACGACCCCATCACCGTGGCAGACGGGTTCGGCAGGCTCGGGCCCGATCCGGTGCAGACGCACCTCGAGCAACTGTCGGTGTGCGAGGCGGCGACCCCGGACGGTGTGCAGCGCGAAGATGCCAACGGGCACAGCGAGTATCCACGGCCGAGTGGCAACGGAGAGCTGCGGACGTCCGGCTACAACATGGCGGTGATCGTCGCGGGGTTGCCGGAACTCGCGATCCGGTGACGGACCGCGGCGGGTGGGCAGTGAAGGCGGTCGCCGCGATCGGCGCGGCGATTCTGACGAGCGGATGTGGTGGCGTGATGGACAACCCGTACAACTTCAGCGACGAGGAGATCGCGGCGGCGGCGGAGAGCCTGAGCGACCGGCCGACACTCGCGGTCACCGAGCGGCAGGTCACCGATGCACTGGTGCGGATCAGCGAGGCCGTCGCTGCGATTGCACCGGATGTCCGGTGGCGGTGGCATCGCGAACGCAGCCAGGGCGGCGGATGCCCGGGACCGTATGCGTACGCGGAGGGGCAATCCGCCACCACGCAGGTATTGCTGTCCGACACCCCGATCGGCGACGCGGACTGGCCCGCCGTGCTGGCCGCGGCCCGTGCGATCGCCACCGACGCCGGAATGGACCGGCTCGACGTGCACGCCGACCGACCCGGACGCCACGACGTGACGTTCGCCGGTGGAGACGGGAACCGGATCACGTTCGGGACGTACAGGGCAGCGACCATCAGGGGCGTCACCGGCTGCCGCCACCCGTGAGTACTTGTCAACGTCCCGCGGTTAGGAAGTACTCACGGGTGGCGGAGCCGCATCGCCGAACGGATCCGACGTGCGGCCGACCAGATCGGCGACCGATTTGAGCACCGCGGTGGGGCGGTAGGGGAACAGTTCCACCGAATCCCGCGTCGAAATTCCGGTGAGGACGAGGATGGTCTGCAGCCCGGCCTCCAGCCCGCAGACGATGTCGGTGTCCATGCGGTCGCCGATCATCAGTGTGTTCGCGGAGTGCGCGCCGATGGCCCGCAGCGCCGAGCGCATCATCAGCGCATTCGGCTTGCCCACGTAGTACGGGTCGCGACCCGTGGCCCTGCTGATCAGTGCCGCAACGGATCCCGTGGCCGGAAGGGAACCCTCCCGGGACGGGCCGGTGGGGTCGGGGTTGGTGGCGATGAAGCGAGCGCCCCTCTCCACCAGACGAATTGCGGTGGTGATCGCTTCGAAGGAGTAGGTGCGGGTCTCGCCGAGGACCACGTAGTCGGGGTCGTTCTCGGTGAGAACGTACCCGATGTCGTGCAGTGCGGTGGTGAGCCCGGATTCGCCGACGACGTACGCGCTGCCGCCGGGTCGCTGGTTCGCCAGGAACGTGGCGGTGGCCAGGGCGGACGTCCAGATCGATTCCTCGGGAATGTCCAGGCCGGTGCGGAGCAGACGGGCACGGAGGTCACGCGGAGTCCTGATCGAATTGTTGGTCAGAACGATGAACGGGGTACCGGATTCCCGGAGTTCTGCCAGGAACAGGTCGGCCCCGGGGACCAGGTGCTCTTCGTGGACGAGAACGCCGTCCATGTCCATGAGATAGGTCCAGCCCGGGTGCTCTACGTCGTTGCTCACCGACTCAGTATGAGGGAGCGGGAGGGTGCATGTGCGACTATGCGAGCAGCCGGAACAGACCGATGAGGCCGACGACGACGATGGTTCCCCGCAACGCGGTGGGCGACAGCCTGCGGCCGTAGCGGGCCCCGAGGACGCCTCCTAGCAGCGAACCCACCGCGATGAGGCCGGCGGCTGCCCAGCTGATCCGCTCGAAGGCCACGAGCGTGTACGCGGTCGCGGCGACGACGTTGACGATCAGCGAGAGCAGGTTCTTCGCGCCGTTCATCCGTTGCAGGCTCTCCGGCAGGATCGCGCCCATCACACCCATCAGCAGGATGCCCTGCGCCGCGGTGAAGTATCCGCCGTACACGCCCACGGCGAACGTCCCGACGGTCAGCAGGGTGAGGCGCGCCGGGCTCAGGCCGGCCTCGTGGCTGCCGCGCTGCTTTGCCCAGGCCTGGATCTTCGGCTGCAGCACCACCAGGATCAGGGCGAGGATCAGCAGCACCGGGACGACGAGTTCGAACACGGTTTCGGGCAGGTGCAGCAGTAGCCACGAGCCGAGAATTGCACCGCACAGTGACGCCGGTATCTGCCACCGCAGTCGCGGTCCCTGCCCGGCCAGTTCCCGCCGGTAACCCCACGTTCCGGATACGCCACCGGCGACCAGGCCGATCGCGTTCGACATCGTGGCGGTCACCGGAGGGAACCCGAATGCCACCAGGGTGGGGAAAGTGATGAGCGTGCCGCTGCCGACGATGGCGTTGATCGCGCCCGCGCCTACGCCGGCTACCAGGATCGCGATGGCTTCGAGTGGTGTCACCGAGGCGACGTTACAAGGGCGTCGGAAGCCCCGGCAGCCGGGTCGTAGGACCGCGGAAATGCAGGGTTGCACGCATCATCCAACCGCATGGATCTCCGTCTGTCAGTACTTCTGCGCACGGTGATTCTGGCGTCCGTCCGACGCCATTTCCCCTGTGTTGCAGGGAAATACCTCGTGTTGACGGGCTTCGGGAATGCGGCTAGTGTTCGCTTCAACCATCCAGAGCGACCGAGAGACCTGGCTCGTTGACGTCGCAGCAACCCTTCCGAATTCTTCGGGTGCGGGTGCTACCGCCGGGATCGATGGAAGGCAGCACATGAACTACTTTGCGCGCCCTGCGTGGCGCAGACGGCACATCGACCTGTGCCGGACCACCTCCTGCCACTGTTGACGAGGTCTCACAGCACGCTCACCGGGCATTTCGCCCGGTGAGCGCCTGACGCGCGCCCGCATCCCGCGGAAGACGCGCCGTCCTCCCGTCCCGTTCCAGGTGAAAGGCCGCCTCAGTGATGTCTGTCGTAAGTGGTGAGGGAGCGTGAGCGCCCCCGTTCGGCCGCGTTCGGCCGCGCCCCTCGATTCAGTGCCCTCCGGCGACGCGGACGCCGCGCTGGAAGTGGCGCGGAGATGGCATCCGTGGCGGTGGATCGTCAGCGCCGCCGTGCTGGTACTGCTCGCCCAGTTCGTCCACGGCCTCGCCACCAACCCGGGATGGGACTGGGCGACGTTCGCCAAGTACTTCACCGCCGGCTCCGTGCTGCAGGCGCTGTGGATAACGGTGAAGCTGACGCTGTGGGGGACGGTCCTCGGATTCGCACTCGGCGTGGTGCTGGCGGTCAGCCGCTTGTCGCACAACCCGGTGCTGCAGGTGATCGCCTGGGTGTACATCTGGGCGTTCCGGGCGATTCCGCTGATCGTGCAACTCCTGTTCTGGTTCAACATCACGTACCTGTATCAGACTCTGTCGCTGGGCCTTCCGTTCGGACCGGGGTTCTTCACATTCGAGGTCAACGGCGTCATCAGCGGCTTCACCGCCGCCGTCATCGGGCTTGCTCTGCACCAGGCCGCGTACGCCGCCGAGATCATCCGCTCCGGCATCATCTCGGTGGACCACGGGCAGATCGAGGCGGCGCAGTCGCTGGGCATCCCGCGCCGACGCCAGTTCTTCAAGATCGTTCTGCCCCAGGCTATGCGCGGCATCCTGCCGAACGCAGCGAACGAGGTGATCAGTCTGTTCAAGGGCACCTCGATCGTGTCGACGATGGCGATCGCCGAACTGTTCTACCAGGTGCAGGTGATCTTCGGTAGGAACGGCCGCGTCGTGCCACTGCTGATGGTCGCGACGATCTGGTACATCATCCTGACCACGCTGTTGTCGATCGGCCAGTACTACGTCGAGCGACACTATGCACGCGGATCGGCTCGGGCACTGCCGCCGACCCCGTGGCAGAAGCTCGCCCGGAAGTTCGCCGAGATCCTCGATGCCGGTGTCTCCGTACCGAGAGGTGCCGCGAAATGACGATCGACGCCCAGCCGGCGGAGTTCGCCGTGGAGGTGCGCGGAGTGCACAAGTCCTTCGGCGCACTCGACGTCCTGCAGGGTGTGGACCTGCTGGTCCGCAAGGGCGAGGTGACGGTGATCCTGGGCCCGTCGGGCTCCGGCAAGTCCACGCTGCTGCGCACCCTGAATCACCTGGAGAAGGTCGACCGGGGCACCATCCGCATCGACGGTGACCTGATCGGATACCGGCGCAAGGGCGGCAAACTGCACGAACTGCGTGAGCGCGAGATCCTGAAGCAGCGGTCCCGGATCGGATTCGTGTTCCAGAACTTCAACCTGTTCCCGCATCTCACGGTGCTGGAGAACGTGATCGAGGCGCCGGTGTCGGCGCAGGGCCGTGACCGGGCCGAGGTCGAGGTGGAGGCGAAGGCACTCCTCGAGCGGGTCGGGGTGGGCGACAAGGCCCACGAGTACCCGCGACAACTGTCCGGCGGACAGCAGCAACGGGTCGCGATCGCCCGGGCTCTCACGCTGCGTCCGGCGGTGATCCTGTTCGACGAGCCCACGTCGGCCCTCGACCCCGAACTGGTCGGTGAGGTCCTCGCCGTGATCAAACAACTGGCACGGGACGGCGCAACCCTCGTGATCGTCACCCACGAGATGGGATTCGCGCGGGAGGTCGCCGACACGGCGGTCTTCATGGACGCCGGCGTCGTCGTGGAACAGGGCCCGCCCTCGCAGGTCATCGACAACCCGCAGCACGTCCGCACCACAGCATTCCTCTCCCGAGTTCTCTGATTCTCCACACCTCGGTGTGGATCCCGAAAGGCACACATGTCCACCGCACGGTTCCGTACGAAGATCCTGGCCTCGGCCCTCACCACCCTCGCGCTGCTCGCCGCCGCGTGCGGGGGCGGCGACGTCGAGGACGAGGGATCGGGGCCGACCTCGGCCGCCGGCTACAACCTCACCGCAGACCAGAATCGCATCACCACCGACGAGGTCGAATCCATCGCCGCGAAGGTTCCCCAGCAGATCCGCGACCGCGGGACGCTAGTCGTGACGGGCAGCGCCGGTTCCGCCCCGCCCCTGCGGTTCTACGCCGACGACGACAATACACTCATCGGCACGGAGACCGACTTCGCGCACCTGATCGGTGACGTCCTCGGATTGAAGGTCGATCTCCAGGCCGCCGACTGGGCGCAGAATTTCGTCCGCATCGACTCCGGGGAGGCCGACGCCTTCATCTCGAACGTCACCGTCACCGAGGAACGGAAGGAGAAGTACGACTTCTCGACGTACCGCCTCGACACGGTCGCGTTCGAGACGAAGAAGGGCAGTGGCATCCAGATCAAGGAACCCAAGGACGTCGCGGGCCTGAAGATCGCGGTCTCATCCGGCACCAATCAGGAAGCACTGCTGGTGAAGTGGAGCGAGCAGAACGTCGCGACAGGGCTCGAACCCACCGACATCACCTACTACCAGAACACCACCGACTACTACCTGCCCCTCGCGTCGGGCCGGATCGACGCCTACTTCGGGCCCAACCCGTCCTCGTCGTTCCACGTTGCGCAGGCCGGGGAGACCGAGATCGCCGGAACTTTCTCCGGTGCGGGCGATGCACTCCAAGGTGAGATCGCCGTGCTCACCAAGAAGGACAACGGGCTGATCACCGCCGTCAACGAGGCCATCAACCACATCATCGAGAACGGAACGTACGCACAGGTTCTCGATCGCTGGAACATCGCGAGCGAGGCCGTCGGCACGTCGGTCGTCAACCCGCCCGGACTCCCGAAGACCAGCTGACAGGAGGACCAGTGACCGAGAGGACCGAATCCGTGCAGACCGTGTTCGTCGACCAGACGGATCCACTGGCCGCGCCGCTGCTCGAAGAACTGGCGATCGAGTACAGCACTCGGTACGAGCGCACCCGCGACGAGATCTACGAAAATCTCAGCACGTATCCGGCGGAGGAGTTCGCCGCACCGGGTGGCGCGTTGCTCGTCGTGGTCGTGGACGGGACGTCCGTGGCGGGCGGGGCCTTCCGGCGCTACGACGACACGACTGCCGAACTCAAACGGATCTGGACCTCGTCGGCGCACCGCCGCCGCGGCCTCGGACGAATCGTGCTGCGGGAGCTCGAGGCCGAGATCGTCCGGGCCGGCTATTCCCGCATCTTCCTCACCACGGGGCCGCGGCAGCCCGAGGCGGTGGCCCTGTATCTGGCGGCGGGGTACACGGCACTGTTCGACCGCTCCCTCCCACCGCAGGACGTCGGATTCCACGGTTTCGAGAAGATCCTGCACACCGCTATCGCTCTGCCTTCCGCCTGTGCCGCAAAGGAGTACGAGTCCGTATGAAATTTCTGCTGATGAGCCTGATCACTCACCAACCGGATCCGGTGACAGGGGAGAAGATCGGCACCACAGCCAGGCTGCAGGAGGTCGTGGAGTCCGCCGTCCTCGCCGAGCAACTCGGGTACGACGGGTTCGCGGTGGGCGAGCGCCACGAACATCCCTTCCTGTCCTCGTCCCCACCCGTGGTGCTCAGCGCCATCGCGGCGCGCACCAGCACGCTGCAGTTGTGGACGGCGGTGACCACGCTGAGCCTGCTCGACCCCGTCCGTGCGTTCGAGGACTACTCGACGCTGGACAACCTGTCGGGCGGCCGGCTGCAGCTCATCATCGGGAAGGGCAACGGCACCGCGCAAGCGGAGCTGTTCCACGTCACCCCGGACGATCAGTGGGACCGCAACCGCGAGGGCTACGAACTGTTCCGGCAGTTGTGGGAGAGCGAGGACGTCACCTGGGAGGGCGCGTTCCGGCCGTCGCTCGCGCACGCTGTCGCACTGCCGCGCCCGCTGCAGCGACGGATCCGGATCTGGCACGGCAGCGCGACGAGCAAGGAATCGGTGGATCTCGCGGCCCGCTACGGTGATCCGATCTTCTCGGCGAACGTCACGTATCCCATCGACTCGTACGCCGAACTCGTCCGGCACTACCGCGAACGGTGGACGCACTACGGTCACGATCCCGCCGACGCCCTCGTCGGCGCCGGAACCGCCGGGTTCTACGTGACTCCGAACTCGCAGGACGCGCTCGACGTGTGGCGTCCCATTCACGCCGCTCGCCTCGACTTCGCCCGCAGGGCAGGACTTCCGGTCGTGTTCGAGACCGTCGAGGACTTCGTCGAACGCAGTTCCGCACTGATCGGCAGCCCGCAGCAGGTGATCGACAAGGTGCAGCGCTACCACGAGCAGTTCGGCCACGAGGTGATCCACCTGAGCGCCGACCGCGTCGGCACCGACAAGCAGCACCGCGAGAGCCTGGAGCTGTTCCAGGCCGAGGTGGCACCCGCGCTGCGCGAGACCATTCCGAGCCGCCCCCTCGCGGCCCGCACCGAGGAGGAAGACGCATGAGCCTGGTTCTGGGCATCGAACTCGACGGCGAGGGTGCGCATCCCGAAGCCTGGCGCCGAGCCGCGCACACACCCGACCGGTTGCTGACCGGGCGAACGGTGGCGGACCGGGTCGCGGCGGCCGAGAACGCGGGTTTCACGTTCGCCTCCTTCGATGATTCGCTCCTGCCTCCCGGCGCCGGCGGGGGACCCGTCGGCCGGATCGACGCGGTGAACCGCGCGGCGTTCGTCGCCGCGACCACCAGCACGATCGGACTCGTACCGGTCGTCGGCACCACGTATGCCGAGCCGTTTCACACGTCCTCCCAGCTCGCGACGCTCGACTACGCGTCGCGCGGTCGCGGTGGCTGGATCGCAGCACGCGACACCGACCCGCGGGTCGCGAGCGCACTGGGCCGGGCCGAGGTCACCGCACCCGCCGACCTTGCGCAGGAGGAACGGGACGCGATCACCGTGGTCCGGGACCTGTGGGATTCGTGGGAGGACGACGCGGTGATCCGCGACTATGCGACCGGGCGTTTCCTCGACCGCGACCGAGTGCACTACCTCGACTTCCAGGGCGAGACGTACTCGGTGAAGGGTCCGGCCATCGTGCCGCGACCACCGCAGGGGCAACTGGTGGTGTTCGGCCGCGCGGGGGACACCGATCCGTCGCTGGTCGACGTGGTGCTGGTGTCCGGACCGACCGTCGAGGACACCGTCGAGGCCGCCGGGCGCGCAAAGGCAGGCGGGGCGGTGCTGGTGTTCGCGGAACTGGACGTCGCGCTGGGCGCGTCCACGCCTGCCCCGCCGAGCGGACGGGTGTCGTTCGCCGGCGATGCCACCGGGCTGGTGGACCTGTTGCGGACCCTGGATGCGCACGTCGACGGCGTGCGCGTGCATCCCGCCGTCGTCGACGAGGACCTTCCGGTGCTGGCCCGGTTCGTGGTTCCGGCGCTTCTCCGTGCCGGCATCGCCCACCGTCCCGTTCCCGGTTCGACCCTGCGCGGCACGCTGGGCCTCGACCGTCCCGTCACCCGATTCCAGGCCGAGCGCCTCGAACACTCTTCTCGCTGAAAGGTTGTGGAGAACATGACCGACAACTCGTACGCCCGACCCGGCGCCCAGGTGCACTTCGGTGTCTTCTTCCAGGGCGTCAACCACACGACGATCTGGTCGGATCCGTCGAGCGGATCGCAGATCGACTTCGAGACGTTCCGGCGGGTGGCACTGACCGCCGAGCGCGGCCTGTTCGACGCCTTCTTCCTCGGTGAGGGCCTGCGCCTGCGGGAACAGGAGGGCAAGATCCTCGATCTCGACATCGTGGGCCGCCCGGACGCGATCACCCAGCTCGCGGCGCTCGCCGGCATCACCCGGCACATCGGGTTGGTGGCCACCCAGAACACCACCTACAACGAGCCCGCCGACCTCGCCAGGCGGCTGTCCGGGCTGGACCTGCTGTCCGGTGGCCGTGCCGGCTGGAACGCGGTCACCACGGACAATGCCTGGACCGGTGAGAACTTCCGGCGCGGCGGCTTCCTCGATCACGCGGACAGGTACGAGCGGGCCGGGCAGTTCCTCGACACCGCCCGGGCGATCTGGGATGCGTGGGCCGACGGCGCGGTCGCGACGAGGACCGACGCGCCGTCGTGGGCAACCCCGGACGGGGTGCGGGAGGTGTCCCGGCGCACGTCGCAGTTCGACGTCACGATCACCCCCACGCTGCCGCGCAGCGCCCAGGGACACCCCGTCATCTTCCAGGCCGGTGACTCACCGGCGGGCCGGGACTTCGCGGCCGCGCACACCGACGTGATCTTCTCCCGGCACGGAACGCATTTCGACGCGGCGCTCGCCTTCGCCGAGGACATCAGGGCGAGAGTGCGTCGTGCGGGGCGCCCCGAGGACGACGTCAAGATTCTGCCGGGCACGCAGATCGTGCTCGCGGAGAACGCGTCCGAGGTGGAGGAGAAGGTGCGCTGGGTTCTCGAGGGCCAGTACACCGGGCAGACGGCGTTGTCTCTGGTCGGTCAGGTGTGGGGCCGCGATCTGTCCGATCGCGACCCGGACGGTCCACTGCCCGAATTCGATCCGGTGCCCGCGCCGATCTCCGTCACCCGCGGGGCGGCGCGTGACGGAAAGGATCCGCTCGCCATCGCCCGGGAATGGCGGGCACTGGCGGAGGCGCAGAACCTGTCGCTGCGTCAGGTGGCGATCGCGACCACCCAGCGCTCCGGTTTCGCGGGCACCCCCGGGCAGGTCGCCGACGAACTCACCCGGTGGGTTCGCAGTGGGGCGACGGACGGATTCAACATCTCGCCGTATCTGGTGCCCACCGGACTCGACGAGATCGTCGACCTGCTGGTGCCCGAATTGCAGGAGCGAGGTTCGTACCGAACGGAATACGAAGGCTCCACCCTGCGTGAGCACCTCGGGCTCCGGCCCGCCCTGTCGCGGCGGGAGGTCGAGTCCCAGCAGGCGGTCGGGTAGCGGGGTCCGTGTGGCGCCGCGACCGGCGATCTCTTACACTCGGTAACGACCATCCAGAGCGACCGAGAGACCTGGCTCGTTGACGTCGCAGCAACCCCCCGCCCTGCGGGTGCGGGTGCTACCGCCGGGATCGATGGAGGAACGATGTTGACCGAAGGTTTCGTGAGCGCCTGGGGGCGCCTGCACGTCGATCTCTGCCGGCTGTCCACCTCGATCTGTCACAGCTGACCTGACACCCCGATCTCTCGGGGTTCCGGCTCTTCACACCGCATCCGCGTCGGATCCGGTGTCCCTCACCTTCCTGTGCGCGTGAGCGCTGCCGATACGACGGGCAGCGCGCACGGCACTTCTTCGAGATCACGGAGTTCTCGGTGCCATCAGTGCTTTTGTCCTCGCCCCACCGCGGTGCCCGCATCGCAGCAGGTATCGGCGCCGCCGCCGTGCTGGCCACGGCGCTCACCGCCTGCGGTGGCGGTTCCAGCAGTTCCTCCGCGGATGCGGGCCCCGCACAGCCGGGCGGCACACTCCGCTACGGCCTCTCCCAGGCACCCACGTGCGCCGACCCCGCGCAGTCGGGCACGAATCAGACGATCTACGTGGCTCGTCAGGTGGTGGACTCGCTCACCGACCAGGACCCGGAGACGGGCGAACTGAAGCCGTGGCTCGCCGAGAGCTGGGAAACCGACGCCGACGCATCCTCCTTCACGTTCCACCTGAAGGAGGGGGTGACGTTCAGTGACGGAACGCCTTTCACCGCGGAGTCGGTGAAGAAGAATCTCGACGCCATCGTGAACACCCTCTCCGGCGCCAAGGCCCCGCTCGGTGCCAGCTACCTCGCCGGGTACACCGGAACCACCGTGATCGACCCGCTGACCGCGCAGGTCGACTTCGCCGCACCCAACGCGCAGTTCCTGCAGGCGTCGTCCACCCCGCAGCTGGGCATCCTGTCCGATGCGTCCGTCGCGAAGTCCGCCGAAGAGCGGTGCACCGGCAACATCTCGGGCACCGGACCGTTCACGTACGCCGACTACCAGCAGGACAAGTCGGTGACCCTCGCCAAGCGCGCCGGATACGACTGGGGTTCGGACGTGTTCGGCCACGACGGCGAGGCCTACCTCGACACCATCGAGTTCAGTGTCGTGCCCGAATCCGGTGTCCGCACGGGCAGCCTGTCCTCGGGACAGCTGGATGCGATCAGTGACGCGTTGCCGCAGGATGCCCCGCAGATCGAAGGCGCAGGCGGGCAGGTGCTCACCACGTCGAACCCCGGGACGCCGTTCGGTTTCCAGCCCAACGTGACTCGCGGACCGCTCGTCGATCCGGTCGTGCGCAGTGCGCTGGTCCCGGCGATCAACCGGCAGGAACTGGTCGACACCGTGCTCGGGCCCAACTTCACGCCCGCCACCAGCACGCTGGCCAGCCGCACCCCCGGCTACGTGGCGCTGCCGGACGTGACATTCGACCCGGAGAAGGCGAAGTCGATCCTCGACCAGGCGGGCTGGGTTCCCGGTGCCGACGGCATCCGGGAGAAGGGCGGTCAGAAGCTGAGCTTCCCCGTTCTGTTCAGCTCCGTGTTCGCCGGCAACCAGGCCATCCTCGAACTGGTGCAGCAGCAGCTCAAAGAGGTGGGAGTGGATCTGCAGCTGAATCTCGTGTCCACCCCGGAGGCCACCGCTCGCCAGAATGCCAAGGACTTCGACGCCACCTATTACAACAGCACCCGCGCCGACGGTGACATCCTCCGCACCCAGTTCGGACTCGAGGGCCGCAACCTGAACAACCGCGGACCGATTCCCGCGCTCGACGCCGTGCTCGCGAAGCAGCTCGCCACCACCGACACCACCGAGCGGAGCGCGCTCGTCGCCGACGCCCAGCAGCAGGTGCTCGACAACGGCCTGTGGATCCCCACGGTGGAGTTGTCGCAGGCGATCGGCGCCGGCCCGAACGTGCAGGACCTGAAGTTCGAGGCCTCGGCCCGGCTCCAGTTCTTCGACACCTGGATCAGCGGACGCTGAGCCATGATTCGCTACCTCGGACTACGCGTGCTGCAGGCGATCGCCGTCCTGTGGGCGACGTTCACCGTGTCGTTCGCCGTGCTGTTCCTGTTGCCGTCCGACCCGGTGAGCATCGCCGTCGACTCGGCGACCGCCGGAACGACGGTCGACGCGGCCGCCGTCGCGGAGCTCCAGGCGCGGTACGGCCTCGACCAGCCGGTGTGGGTGCAGTACTGGAATTCGCTGAGCCACGCCGTCCGCGGTGACTTCGGGTACTCGATCGCCACCGGGCAATCGGTGACCGAGGCGATCGGGAACGCGGTCCCCAGCACGCTCGCGCTGGCGTCCGCGGCGCTGCTCCTCGCGGTCGTGTTCGGGGCAGCGGTCGCGTTCCTCGCCACCTACACCAGGGTCCACTGGTTGCGGAATCTGCTGTTCTCGCTGCCTCCGCTCGGTGTCGCGGTGCCGACGTTCTGGGTGGGACTGATTCTGCTGCAGCTGTTCTCGTTCCGGTTGAAGGCCTTTCCGGCGTTCGGCGACCAGGGGTTCGCGACGCTGGTGCTCCCCGCGGTGACGCTCGCGCTGCCGACCGGCGCGGTGATCGCCCAGGTGCTCGCGGCGAGTCTGCAGACCACGTGGCGGCAGCCGTTCATCGAAGCCGCGCGGGCGAAGGGCGCGTCCCGCTGGCAGATCCAGACGCGGCACGCGCTGCGCCTGTCGAGCATTCCCGCGTTCACCATCGCCGGTGTGCTTGTGGGGAATCTGCTGGCCGGATCGGTCGTCGTCGAGACGGTGTTCTCGCGCGCCGGAGTCGGGCGGCTCACCCAGACGTCCGTGATGGCGCAGGACATTCCGGTGGTCCAGGGAATCGTGGTGCTGAGCTCCGTCGTCTACGTACTCGTCAATCTCGCCGTCGATCTGCTCTACCCGCTGATCGATCCCCGGATCGTCGAGGGCAGGCGCAGTTCGGACCGCAGCGGCGGCGCGGATGTGGAGGAGAAGGTTCATGTCTGACATCCTCACCAGGGAACTGATCGACGAGGCCGAGGGTTTCGGCACTCCGCCGGTCGAACCGCCGCCCGTGATCGCGTCCGAGTCGGACAGCCGCGGACGCCGCGTGGTGACGTGGTTGCGTCGCAATCTCGTGCTCGTGGCCTCGGCCGCGGTGCTCCTCGTCGCGGTCGGATTCGCGGTGGCGCCGTCGGTGTTCGCGAGCGGCGACCCGCTGGTCGGGGTGCCCGCCGAGAAACTGCAGGCGCCGAGCGCCGCGCACTGGTTCGGCACCGACAACATCGGCCGCGACGTGTATACCCGCGTGGTCCACGGCGCCGGATTGTCGCTGACCGCAACGTTGTTGGCCGTGGGCATCGCACTGGTCGTCGGTTCGCTGATCGGCCTGCTGTCCGGTGCCGTCGGAGGTGCGCTGGACGCCTTCCTGATGCGCGTCGTCGACGTCCTCCTGTCGATCCCCGCCCTGCTGCTCTCGCTCGCTCTGGTGACCGCGCTGGGATTCGGCACGGTCAACGTGGCCATCGCGGTGGGCGTGTCGCTGATCGCGAACTTCGCCCGCGTGATGCGTTCGGAGGTGCTGCGCGTGCGCCGGTCGCTGTACGTCGAGGCGGCGTTCGCGTCGGGTGTCCGCTGGCACACGGTGCTGCGCCGCCACGTTCTGCGGAATTCGTACGCGCCCGTCGTGGCACTCGCCGCCGTCGAGTTCGGGATGGCGGTCCTCGCGGTGTCGTCGCTGAGCTTCCTCGGGTTCGGCGCGGTGCCGCCCACCCCGGAGTGGGGCTCGCTGATCTCCGAGGGCCGGAACTACCTCGCCACCGCGTGGTGGATGACTACCCTGCCCGGACTGGTGATCGTGGCCGTCGTGCTGTCGGCGCACCGACTCGGACATGCACTCGAACAGAGGGAAGTGCGATGAGTTCGACTACTACTGCTGCGGCAGGCACCACGGCGCCGCTCCTCCAGGTCTCCGGACTGCGGGTGGCGTACGGGAGCGTGAGCGATCCCGTCGTGGCTGTGAAGGGCGTCGACCTCACGGTCTCGCGCGGCGAAGTGGTGGCCGTGGTCGGCGAGTCCGGCTCCGGAAAATCCACCACCGCGCACGCCATCCTCGGGCTGCTCAGCGGATCCGGGCGGGCCGTCGCCGGCACCGTCACATTCGACGGTGAGCGTCTCGACACCAAGTCGGAGCGCGCACTCGGACGGGTCCGCGGCGCCCGGATCGGCCTGGTTCCCCAGGACCCGACGACGTCGCTCAACCCCGTCCTGCGGGTCGGCGCCCAGGTGGCCGAGGTGCTCCGGATCCACGGTCTCGCCGACCGGCGGACGGCCGCCGTCGAGGCGGTGCGCATTCTATCCGAAGCCGGGATCGACAAGCCCGAGGTGCGGGCGAGACAGTACCCGCAGGACCTCTCGGGCGGGCAACGGCAGCGCGTCCTGATCGGGACCGCGCTGGCGTGCAGCCCCGAACTCGTGATCGCGGACGAGCCGACCAGCGCACTCGACGTCACGGTGCAGCGCCGGATTCTCGATCACCTCGACGCGCGGATCGCCGAATCCGGCACCGCGGTCCTGCTGATCACGCACGATCTGGGTGTCGCAGCCGACCGCGCCGACCGGATCGTGGTGATGAGCCAGGGTGAGGTGGTGGAAGCGGGTCCCACCCGCGAGATCCTCGAGAACCCCCAGCACGAGTACACCCGCACCCTGCTGGCCGCGGCGCCGAGTCTCTCGGTGGGGCGGGGGCCCAGCCGCGCCGCGGAGGCGGGCGGAGCCGAACCCGATGTCCTGTTGCGGGTGTCCGGGGTGTCCAAGACGTTCCGGATCGATCGGCGCACGGCCATCGACGCCGTCCAGGACGTGTCGTTCGAGGTCCCCCGCGGGCGCACTCTGTCGCTGGTGGGGGAGTCGGGGTCCGGCAAGTCCACGGTGGCCCGGATCGCGATCCGGTTGGAGTCTCCCACCGGAGGCCGCGTCGAGTTCGACGGCCGGGACATCACCACCCTGCGCGGCGGCGCGCTGCGCGCCCTGCGCCGCCGAGTGCAGATCGTGTACCAGAACCCCTATGCGTCCCTCGATCCGAAGCTGGCCGTTGCGGATATCGTGGCGGAACCGCTCGGTGCGTTCGGTGTCGGCACCCGGGCGGAACGGGAGGCACGAGTCGCCGAACTGCTCGAGCAGGTCGCGTTGCCGCGCACCTACCTCGAACGCCGACCGGCCGAGCTGTCCGGCGGCCAACGGCAGCGGGTCGCCATCGCCCGGGCGCTCGCGCTGCACCCCGAACTCGTCGTGCTCGACGAACCGGTGTCGGCGCTGGACGTCTCGGTGCAGTCGCAGATCCTCGGGTTGCTCGAGCGCCTGCAGCGGGACCTCGGGCTCAGCTACCTGTTCATCTCACACGACCTCGCCGTGGTCCGGCAGATCAGCGACACGGTCGCGGTGATGCGGTCCGGCCGTATCGTCGAATCGGGCACCGCGGCAGAAATATTCGACAATCCCCGCCACGACTACACCCGGCAGTTGCTCGACGCCATCCCGGGACGATCCGTCGTGCGTCCACGTTCTGCACAGCTGGAGGAATCGATTCATGCCTGAGCCACACGACCCGCTCGTCGCCGTCGATCTGTACGGCACGGGAATTCATCCGCAGTCCTGGCGTCGTCAGGACTCGCGCGCCGAGGACCTCTTCACCGCCGGCTACTGGACCGGCCTGCTCGGGCAGGCCGACTCCGCCGGAGTGGACCTCGCGTTCGTCGGCGATACCTTCGCGATCGCCACGACGGGACACTCCGATCAGCGTGGACAACTGGACGCCGTGGCGATCGCCGCACGGGCCGTCGCGGCCACCGAGCGCATCGGCCTGGTTCCGACGGTGACCGTCACCCACACCGAACCGTTCCACGTGTCCAAGGCCATCGCGAGCCTCGACCACGCGTCGCTCGGCCGCGCCGGATGGCAGGTGGACGTGTCGGCCGGTCAGGCGCAGGCGAATCTGTTCGGGCGCAAGGGCGCACAGGATGCCGAGAGCCTGTGGGCGGAGGCGGCCGACGCGATCGAGGTCGTCAGCCTGCTGTGGGACAGCTGGGAGGACGACGCCGAGATCCGCGACGTGCCCACCGGCCGCTTCATCGACCGGGACAAGCTGCACTACATCGATTTCGAGGGCACGCACTTCTCCGCGAAGGGTCCCTCGATCACGCCGCGATCGCCGCAGGGGCAGTCGCTGATCGTGATCGGTGCGCGGGACGAGCACTCCACCCGGGTCGCCGCGGCGCGCGCCGACGTGATCCGCATCGGCGCGCCCACCGTGGACGCAGCACGTGACGCAGCAGACCGGGTGCGACGTGCCGCCGCCGAGGCGGGCCGGGACTCCGCCTCGCTGCGAATCCTGCTGGACGTCGAGGTGGTGATCGCCGAGACCGCCGACGCGGCGGAACGCGACCTCGCCCAGCTCGAGAACTGGTCCGGCAGCCGATACGAGCCGGCGTCGATTCTCCACCGCGGCGACGCGCCGGGACTCTCCCGCCTGATCACCGACGTGGTGGGCACCGGGGGCGTCGACGGCGTGACCCTCCGGCCGCTGGCGCTGACGTCGGGCCTGAACGAGATCACCGAGCGCGTCCTGCCGTTGCTGCGCCCGGGCGACCGAGCGCCCGACAGCGGAGTGCTCCGGGAGCGGCTCGGCTTCACCCGTCCCGTCAATCACTTCGCCGGGCAGGACTGACATCATGAGCAACCAGCGCAAGCGGATTCATCTCGCCGCGCACTTTCCCGGCGTCAACAACACCACCGTGTGGAGCGACCCCGAGTCGAAGAGTCAGATCGACTTCGACTCGTTCGTGCACCTCGCGGAGACCGCCGAACGCGGATTGTTCGACTTCTTCTTCCTCGCTGAGGGCCTGCGCCTGCGTGAGCACCGAGGACAGATCCACGACCTCGACGTGGTGGGCCGGCCCGACACGTTGACGGTGCTCGGCGCGCTCGCCGGAGTCACCACACATCTGGGCCTGGCGGGGACGATCAACACCACGTTCAACGAACCATACGAGCTGGCACGGCAATTCGCCTCGCTCGACCACCTGTCCGACGGACGGGCCGCGTGGAACATGGTGACGTCCTCGGACGCGTTCACGGGGGAGAACTTCCGGCGCGGGGGATACCTCGACAAGGCCGACCGGTACGTCCGCGCAGGCGAACTGATCGAGGGCGCCCGCAAGTTCTGGGACAGCTGGATTCAGGATGCGCTGCAGATCGACCGCGCCCGGGGAGTGTTCGCCGCGGACCACTCGATTCGCGACGTCACCCACTCCGGCTCCCAGTTCGACATCCGGGGACGGTTCACGATTCCCCGGAGCCCGCAGGGGCATCCGGTGCTGCTGCAGGCCGGTGACTCCGATGAGGGCCGCGAATTCGGCGCCGCCCAAGCGGATGCGATCTTCACCATTCACGGATCGCTCGAGGACGGCCAGAAGTTCTATACGGACGTCAAGGGCAGGCTGGCGAAGTACGGGCGCAGCCACGGCGACCTCAAGGTGCTGCCCGCGGCGACCTTCGTGCTGGGCGACTCCGCGGCGGACGCGGCCGAGCGCGCCGATCACATCCGGCACCAGCAGGTGGGCCCACAGACGGCGATCGCGTTGCTCGAACAGGTTTGGGGCCGTGACCTTTCCGCGTACGACCCGGACGGTCCGCTACCGGACGTCGAACCGGCCGACGACACGAACATCACCCGCGGCCGGGTCCGGCACGCGAAGGACCCACGCGAGATCGCTGCCGCGTGGCGGGCGAAGGCGGAAGCCGAGAAGCTCAGCATCCGTGAACTGATCATCGCGGTCACCACCCGCCAGCAGTTCGTCGGCACCGCCGCGCAGGTGGCCGAGGAGATCGACCGCTACGTGCAGGCGGACGCGTGCGACGGCTTCATCCTGGTACCGCACCTCACTCCGGCCGGGCTCGACGAGTTCGTCGAGACGGTGGTCCCGGAGTTGCAGAACCGCGGCAGTTTCCGCTCCGAGTACTCGGGGACGACCCTGCGCAGCCATCTCGGACTGCGCCATCCGCATCACCAGACAGAAGGAGTTCGGGCATCATGACCGCAGTCACCGCAGGCGCGACATTCGAGCAGGACTGGCAGGACTGGCATTCGGCGCGGGAGGAGTCGTTCCGCGACCCGCTGGGATGGCTGAGTCTCACGGCCCTGCACTGGCTCGTCGAGACGGACACGACGTTCCCCGACCTGCCCGGGAAGTGGCGGGCCGATGCGGACGGGGTGGTGATCACGGCCACCGCCGACGCCGGTCTCGAGGTCGACGGCGACGCGGTCGACGGCACCGAGACCCTCGCACCGCTGGAGGGTGCACCCGGTCTGCTCGTCCGGCACGGGAGCCGCAACATCGAGGTGATCCGCAGAACCGGTGACGTCGCCCTGCGGATCCACGACCCCGAGGCAGGCACCCTCGCCGCGTTCACCGGAATCCTGACGTTCCTGCCTGCGCGGCAGTGGGCCGTGCCGGGAACGTTCACCCCGTTCCCGCAGTCCCGCGTCGTGACGACGGGTGCGGTCGTCGAGGGACTCGAGCACCACCACACGGCGCTGGGGACGCTGGCATTCGAGTACGACGGCGCCGCACACGAACTCGTCGCGTTCGCCGGCAAGGACGGTGGCCTGCACGTTTTGTTCACCGATGCCACCAGCGGGGTCAGCACGTACCCCGCGGCGCGGTCACTGGCCGTGGTCGCCCCCGCCGCCGACGGCCGGGTGATCCTCGATTTCAACCGGGCGGCCAACCTGCCGTGCGCATTCACCGACTACGCCACCTGCCCGGTCGCGCCCGCCGAGAACCGGCTGACGCTCGCGGTCGAGGCCGGCGAGAAGAACCCGCGGTAGGCATGGCCGAGAAGCAGGTCGTGCTCGGGGCGGCGGCACCCGCGGGCCGGACGGACTTCGCCGTCCTCGCGCATGCCGCCCGCACCGCGGAGCGGGGGAGATTCGACTTCTTCCTCGCCGACGGCGTCACCGCGGCGAACGCACTGGCCGGGTTCACCGACGCGATCGGGCTCGCGGCGACGCTGGACACGACCTCCGCCGAACCGTACGACGTGGCCCGCCGGCTGGCCTCACTCGATCACCTGTCCGGCGGCCGTGCGGCGTGGAACACGCCGGCTCCCGGCGGCGAGCGGGCCGCGGAGTTCGTCGACACCGCCCGCACGCTGTGGGATTCCTGGGCCGAGGGGGTCGTGACGGTCGACCGCGGCGCGGGGCGATTCGTCTCGGACCCCACCGCCGGGGCGTTCTACCACCGGGGCAGGCACTTCGACATCGGTGGACGCTTCACCGTCCCGCGGAGCCCGCAGGCACAACCGGTGGTGATCGTGTCGGGCGACGGCCCGCAGGCCCGGGATCTCGCCGCCCGGCACGGCGACGTGATCCTCGCGCCGCTCGGCACGTTCGAGGCCGGTCGCGCGTTCTACGACGACCTCGCGCGCCGCACGGTCGAAGCCGGCAGGCCCGCCGGTGCGGTGAAGGTTCTGTCCGCCGCGACGTTCGCAGGCACCGCCACGTCCGTCGCGGACCGGATCGTCCGGTGGGTCCGCGAGGACGCAGCGGACGGGTTCGTCCTGCCCTCCCACCTCACCCCGGGCGAACTCGGCCTGTTCGTCGACACGGTGGTGCCGTTGCTCCGGGACCGCGGCGTTCTGCGCACCGAATACACCACCGCCACGCTGCGGCAGCACCTCGGACTCGGTGCCCCGCGCAGCCATCGCGCTGTCAATCCCCGCTCTCTCCAGAAGGTGCCCTCATGACCACTCCGTTGTCCGTCCTCGATCTGTCGCCCGTCAGCGAGGGCGCCACCGCCCGCACCGCGCTGCGGAACACCGTCGACCTGGCCCGGCACGCCGAAGCGTGGGGATACAAGCGGTACTGGGTTGCCGAACACCACTTCGTGGGCGTCGCCAGTTCGTCGCCGGCCGTGCTCGTCGGGATCCTGGCCGCGGCGACCAGCACGCTCCGGGTCGGCGCCGCCGCGGTGCAGTTGGGCCACACCACCGCAGCGGCCGTGGTCGAGGCGTTCGGCACCGTCGACGCGCTGTATCCGGGTCGCCTGGACCTCGGGCTCGGGAGGTCGGGTCAGCGGCGGGCAGAGGCGCTGAAAGCCGTTGCGGAGCGCAACAACCAGCCGGCCCCGCGCCGCCGGGAGACGGAGATCCGCGACGGCGTCGTGATCCCGGCACCGTTCGATCCGTCCGGGCTCCTGCTGTCTCCGCGGCTCTCGGCGGCCCAGTCGGTACTCCAGCAACCGGGCGCGCTGTCGCCCGCATTCGACCAGCAGGTCGACGACATCCTGGCACTGCTCGGCGGCACGTACCGCACCCCGGACGGGATCGAGCTCCACGCCAGCCCCGGCGAAGGCGCCGACGTCGAGGTGTGGGTGTTCGGCAGCAGTGCGGGGCCCAGCGCCGAACTGGCCGGCCGGCTGGGGTTGCCCTTCGGGGCGAACTACCACGTGAGTCCGTCGACGACCCTCGAGGCGGTCGAGGCCTACCGCGCCGCGTTCCGCCCGTCGTCGAACCTGCAGAAGCCGTACGTCGTCGTCTCCGCCGACGCGGTCGTGGCGGAGGACGACGCGACCGCGAAGGAACTAGCGTCGACGTTCGCACACTGGACGCACAGCATCCGCAGCGGGCACGGTGCGATCCCGTATCCCGACCCGGCGCACACGGCACCGATCGGCGAGACGGAACGCGCGGCGGTCGAGGACCGGCTGATCACCCAGTTCGTGGGGGCACCAGCCACCGTTGCGGACCGACTCGACAGTCTGCGAAGGCTCACCGACGCCGACGAACTGGTGATCACCAGCGTCACCCACGATCACGGCGACCGGTTGCGCTCCTACGAGTTGCTCGCGGCGGAGTGGGGACTGCCGGGTCTGCTGGCCGCCTGAGAGCACGATGATTGAACGCTGGTCCAAATGGGAATCCCAGGCGCATGGACACAGCAAATGCCCCTGTGCCCGGGTCCCATGACGAGCTGGTCGAGCAGTTACGGAAGTACCTGAGCTCGATCACGTCGACGGAACTCGGTCCCGACGACGACTACTTCACCCTGGGATTGGTGAGTTCGTTGCGGGCCCTGGAGATCGTCACGTACATCGAGGGCTCCCACGACGTCGTGGTCGAGGTGGAGGATCTCGATCTCGACAACTTCCGTACCGCAACGCGGGTGGCGGGCTTCATTCGGAGAAAGCGGGGCGAGCAGCTTCGTGCGACGGACGGGGCGTCGCCGTGATCGGAATCGACACACTTGTCACCTCCGCCGAGACGGACGCCGCCACCTGGGACGAGACCGGACTGCCGGTCGACGTCATCGAGGCCGCCGCGCGGGCGGGAGTCCTCGGGCTGGATCGGACGACGGACTGCCGGGGACTCGGCCTGAACGCGGCCGAACTCGGCTCGGTCGCAGAAAGACTCGGGGCGGTCTGCACGTCGTTGCGCTCGCTGCTGACCGTGCAGGGGATGGTGAACGCCGCCCTCGATCGGTGGGGCACCGCCGAACAGCGGGCACAGTGGGTGCCGGCCCTGGCGACCGGCGAACTCCTCGCCGGATTCGCCGCCACCGAATCCGGCGCCGGCAGCGACCTCTCCTCTGTGACTACCAGTTTCGAGGCGCACGGCTCCGATCACCGGATCTCCGGACGGAAACTGTGGGTCACGTTCGGCGAGGTCGCGGACGTACTGCTCGTCCTCGGCCGGTCGCCGGCCGGGCTGACGACCGCGCTGGTCGAAACGGACGCACCCGGAGTGTCCGTCGAACCGATCCACGGGCAGCTGGGCATGCGCGGCGCCCGGATCGCGCACATCGCGTTGGACGGCGTCGTCGTCCCCGCCGACCACCTGATCGCACCGCCGGGATTCGGGCTGTCCCACGTCGTCGGCACCGCCCTGGACCACGGCCGGTACACCATCGCCTGGGGGTGCGCCGGGATGGCGCGCGGGTGTCTCGCCGACGCCGCCGCGCACGCGTCCACCCGCGTGCAGGGCAGCGCCGTGCTGTCCGAGCACGACTCGGTCCGCGCGATCGTCGGTCGCAGCTGGGTCGATGCCGCCGGGGCTCGCGCGCTGTGTGAACGGGCCGCCGAACAACGCGACGCCCACGAGCCCAGCGCGCTCTTCACGACGATCGCCGCGAAATACGCCGCTGCCCGGGTCGCCGCGTCGGTGAGCCAGCAGGCGGTCCAGGTGCTCGGGGCCGCGGGATGCGCCCCCGGCAGCAGGGTGGGGCGCTTCTTCCGCGACGCCAAGGTCATGCAGATCATCGAGGGCGCGACGGAGGTCGCCGAACTCCAGATCGGTGACTACGTGCTCGGGGGAGGTGCGCCATGACCGCTGACCGACCGGTCACGATCGACTCGGTCGCGCTCTGGTTCCCGGACGACGAGGTGACCGTGGCCGGCCTGCCCGAGCTCGACGAACTGCCGATCGCTCAGCGCGAGCACGCATTGTCACTGGGCATCGACACGGTGCGGATCGGAATCGGGCTCTCCGAGGTGGATCTGGCGCACGCCGCGGCCGACGAGGCGCTCCGGAAGGCGGGCCTCGACGCCACCGAACTCGACGCGCTGCTGCTCGTCCAGGGCCGGGTTCCGCAGTACCTGCTCGCGTCCGAGGCGACCAGGCTGCAGCACCTGCTCGGTGCGACCCAGGCATTCACCACCGGTGTGGGTGACCTCGGGTGCGTGTCCGTCTCGGCGGCGTTCGCGCTCGCGTCGGCGTTGCTCCGCGGCGACCCCCGTTGCCAGAACGTCCTCGTCGTCGCGGCGGCGAAGACACCTACCCGGTCGCGGTACCGGTCGCCGATGACGCTCCTGGGTGACGGCGCCGCCGCGGTCCTGCTGACGACGTCGGGGACCGGCCGGTACGAACTCGTCGACCAGATGATCCGCAGCGACGGAAAATACGCCGACCTGTTCCACATCGACTACCGCGACGTCCGCGAAGCCGACTGGGTCGAGGAATGCGCCGACGAACCCACATACTCGTTCCGTCTCGCGGTCGAGAGCCGGAAGCGGTTCACGGAGATCAACGCGGACCTGCTGGCCCGGAACGGGCTGCAGCAGGACGCGATCGGCGTGTTCCTCATGCAGAACCTGTCGCTCGGTGCGTTCACGTTCTGGCAGGAGGCACTCGACGTCGCCATCGATCCCGTCTGCCGCGACAACCTGGCCCGGTTCGGCCACCTCGGATCCGTCGACGTCGCGGCGAACCTCGAGCACGCTGCGTCCGCACAGGCGCCCGGCGACTACTGCGTGATCATGAACAGCAGCCCGGTCGCGGCGTGGAGCAGCGCGCTGCTCCGACGCCTGCCGGATCGACCCGGGCACGGGAAGTGATCGCGATGGAGCAGACGGTGAAGTGCGTGGTCTGGGATCTCGACGACACCATCTGGGACGGCGTCGTCCTCGAACAGGACGCCCCCGTGCCGAAAGCGGACGCCCTTCGCGCCCTGGACGTGCTCGACCGCCGCGGCATCCTGCACGCCGTGGCGAGCCGCGGCGAATACGAACCCGCCGCCGCGCACCTGCGCATGCACGGCATCGAGGAACTGTTCTGCGCCGTCGACGTCGGCTGGGGCCCGAAGTCGGAGGCCGTGCGCCGCATCGCGGAGACACTGAATCTGGGTCTGGACACCATCGCGTTCGTCGACAACGATCCCGTCGAACGGGCCGAGGTGTCCGAGGCGCTTCCCCCGGTGCGTTGCTATCCGGCCGAGCAGATCGCGTCGTTCCCCGACCTTCCCGAGTTGACGCCGCCCGCCGTCACCGAGGAGGCGAGGCAGCGGAGGTCGCTGTACCACGCCGAACGGATCCGTCAGGTGAGCGAACAGGAATTTCACGGGTCCAACTCCGAGTTCCTGGCCTCGCTCGAACTGGTCATGACGGTCCGCCGGGCGACCGAGGACGACCTCGAACGCGCCCACGAACTGACCGTGCGGTCTCATCAACTCAACACGACGGGCCGGACTTTCGGCATCGACGAACTGCGCCTGCTGTGCGCCTCGGACGACCACGAGGTGCTCGTCGCGTCGCTCGGCGACCGATTCGGCGGGTACGGCACGATCGGTCTCGCGGTCTCGGAGATCCGCGGCGACGATTCCGTCCTGCAACTGCTGCTGATGTCGTGCCGGGTGATGTCCCGCGGGGTCGGGACCGCGCTGATCCGGCACGTCGTCGAGCGGGCACGCGCCCACGGCAGGCGGGCGCTCGCCGAGTTCGTGCCGACGGACGTCAACCGGGTGATGCTGGTGACCCTGCGATTCGCGGGCTTCGACGTGGTCGACCCGAACCCTGATCGGATGCTGCTGCTGTGCAGTGACGTTCGCAGTGCCGGCGCACCGAACGCCGATCACGTCGCGGTCCTCTCGGGAGACGTGGCGCCATGACGGACGTGGTCGCGAACGGTGGGGTGATGTCCGGGATCCTCCGCCAGTGCGCGCGGGTTCCCGACCGGATCGCGATCGTGGTGGGCGACCGGACGCTGACGTATCGCGAACTCGATTCGGCGAGCGAGGCACTGGCGCGGCAACTCGCGGCCCTGGGCGTGCGGCCGGGCCGGGTGGTGCTGATCCACCAGCGGCAGAGCGTCGAGACGGTGGTGGGGATGATCGCCGCGCTGCGGCTGGGTGCGGCGTGGTGCGTCATCGAGCCCGGCCATCCGGTGGGTCAGCTCCGCGCGCTCCTCGGCGACGTCGACTGCGGTGCCATCGTCTTCGGGTCCGCGGATCCGAAGACGTCGCCGGAGTCGGTCCGGGAACTCGCCCGGAGTGCGGGCGGACGTGTTCCCGCACTGCACGACCGGGACGCCGACCACCCGCCCGTCGCCGAACGCGCCGATCTTCCCGAGGACGTGCCCGCGGGCACCGCCGCCTACGTGATCACCACGTCCGGGTCGACCGGCGTCCCCAAGGCCGTCGTCGCGAGCCGCGCCAACCTCGCGAGCATGGTCGACGGTCGCAATTACGACTTCGACGACGGCGACCTCGTCACGTTCTCCGCGTTCCGCCTCACGTGGGACGGCTCCCTGCTGAAAACCCTGTGGGCGTTGTGCACCGGCGGCACCAGTGTGCTCCCGGACGCCCGCGAACTGATGGACGCCGAGGCCGTCGCCGCGCTCGCCCGCACGTGGCAGACCACCCACCTGGTCGCGACCCCCTCCTTCTACCGGCTGCTGCTGCCGCATCTCACCCCGCTGCGCGAACGTCTCCGGTTGGTGACGCTTGCGGGAGAAGCCCTTCCGGGCACGCTCGTCGAACAGCATCGAGCGGTGCTGCCCGGGGTCCCGCTGAGCAACGAGTACGGTCCGACCGAGACGACCGTCAGCTGCCTGGCTCATCCGGTGCGCGACGTGCCCGCCTCGATCGCGCCGATCGGCAGACCACTCGGGGCGAGCACGGCGTACGTCCTCGACGCGAAACTGGTCGAGGTGCCGTACGGAACGGTCGGGGACCTGTACATCGGCGGTCCGCAGATCTCCGAGGGGTACGCGTCCCGCCCGGCCGCCACCGCGGCCCGCTTCGTCGCCGACCCCTTCGCGGCGCGGCCGGGTGCCCGGATGTATCACACGGGTGACCTCGCGCGCGTCGATCCGCACGGCGACATCGAATTCCGCGGCCGGTTCGACGGACAGGTGAAAGTGCGCGGCGCCCGGGTCGAGAGACACGCGGTGGAGGCCGTCCTGGAGAGTCACCCCGCGATACACCAGGCCGTGGTTCTCGCGACCGCCGACGAACACGGGGAGACGGTATTGACCGCGTTCTGGGTGCCCGCGGCCGCGGCGACCGTACTGCCCACACCGCGCGACCTGATCGCGCACTGCGCCGAGCGGCTCGTCGCGCAGGCGGTGCCCGACCGCTTCCTCGCGCTCGGTGCCCTTCCGCTCGCACCGAGCAGCAAGGTGGACGAGGCGGCGTTGCGCCGGCTGCTGCCCAGCGGAGGTGGTGGCGTTGCGTGAGCACCATACCGAGGCCGCAGGCCGCGCGGACGCACCGTTCCCGCTGTCGTCGGCCCAATACGAGGCGTGGCTGGCCCAGCAACTGGCCCCCGACGTGCCGTTGTGCATCGCCCAGTACGTCGAGGTACACGGCGACCTGGACGTCGACCTGCTGCGCGAGGCCACCGTCGCGACCGCCGACGAATTCGGGTCGCCCTTTCTCCGGTTGATCGACAGGGGCGGTCAGCCGTTCCAACTGGTCGATCCGTCGGCGGACCGGTCGATCGGCCTGATGGACTTCCGCGGGGACGCCGAACCGGTGGAGGCCGCCCGTCGATGGATCCGCGCCGACTGCGAGACCCCACTGGATCCGACTCGCGACCGCCTCGTCGAATCGTCGATTCTTCGCGTCGGTGAGACGCACTACTTGTGGTACAGCAAGATTCACCACGTCGCCCTGGACGGTTACGGTGCGATGACGATGCTCAACCGCATCGCGTCCCGGTACACCGCGGAGGTGCTCGACCGGGAACTGCCACCCAACGAGGCCGTGGACCCCCGGCATCTGTACGAGGCCGATCAGCAGTACCGGTCGTCGAGCCGCTTCGCCGCGGACCGGCAGTTCTGGGCCGAACGGGTCGGCGGCCTCGGACCCGGGTCGACCCTGGCCCGGCGGACCGGGCCCGCGGTTGCCACGAGCACCGACGTCACCGCGCCCCTGCCGGACTCGGCGGAGCGTGCGCTCGGCGACGCCGGGGCCCACGGGACCGCGAAGATCATCGCCGCGTTCGCCTGCTACCTGTCGAGGACGACGGGACGCCGGGACGTGCTCGTGAAGATCCCGGTGTCGGCGCGCACCACCGCGACCCTGCGACGGTCCGGCGGAATGGTGGCGGGCGTCGTGCCGCTTCCCGTGCAGATCCGCCCCGAGGACACGGTGGGGCAGCTGGTGGAGCGGGTGCAACTCGACCTGATGGGGGCGCTGCGACACCAGCGTTTCGGGCTCGGCGACATCCGGCGCGACGCGGGCGCCGGTGCCACGGAGTCACTGTCGGGTCCGATGGTCAACGTGATGCTCTTCCACCAGGAACTCGCTCTGGGGCCGCTCGTCGGGGAGTATCACATCGTCACGTCCGGGCCGGTCGAGGACCTGCTCGTCAACGTGTACCGGAGCGGCACACCGGTAAGGACCTTCGTCCACTTCCTGGCCAACCCCAACCGGTACGACGCCGACGAGGTCGGCGCGCATCACCGGCAATTCCTGGAACTGCTGGGCGACTTCGTCACGGCCGCCGCGAACGCCGCGCTCACCAACGTCCACGAGGAGACGGCCCGGCTCGACTTCTGGACGCGCACATTGGCTGACGCGCCCCCGGTGCTGGATCTGCCCACCGACCGTCCGCGGCCCGCGCGGCCGTCCCACCGCAGCGCCGCCGTCGACGTCGCACTCGACCCGGATCTGCGGCGCAGCCTGGAAGCGTTCGCCGCCGAACACCGCACGGTCGCCGCCACCGTGATCCATGCGGTGCTGGCGCTGGTGCTGGCACGGTCGGCTCGGACCGACGACGTCGTCCTCGGCGCGGGGACGGACACCGACCCGGTGGTGTTGCGGACCCATGTGTGCGGTTCGGACCGCTTCGGCGAGTACGTCGGCACGGTGCGGGACGCCGCCGCGGAGGCGTTCGCGCACCGCGGTGTGCCCGCGCGGCGAATTCTGGACATCCTCGACCCGCCGCGGTCCACGTCCCACGCATCGCTCTTCCAGGTACTGCTCGAATTCACGGACCAGGCAGGGGAACTCGGCGACCTCGACCTGCGCGTGACAGTGTCGGACACGACGGCCCGATTCACCTACGCGACAGACCTGTTCGACGCCGCCACCGTGGAGGGAATCGCTCGGCGGTTCGTGCGGACCGCCGAGGCCGCCGCCGCGGATCCGTCTGTCGTCATCGGCGACCTCGACCTGGTTGAACAGGCCGAACGCGCTGTGCAGCAGGACTGGTCGATCCGTCCAGGGGATGCCGCCGACGAGACGACACTCGGTGAGTTGTTCGCAGCCCGGGCGTCGCGGAGCCCCGACGCCACCGCCGTAGTGTCGGGTAGCGAGCGCACGAGTTACGGCGACCTCGATGCCCGGTCGAACCGCCTTGCACGGCACCTGCTCTCCCTGGGTGTGGGCCCGGAGGCGTCGGTCGCGGTGGCGATGCCGCGATCGGCGGCGCTCGTCGTCGCACTCGTGGCGATCGTCAAGGCCGGGGCCGCCTATCTCCCCATCGACGCGGACCATCCCGGGGAGCGCTCGTCGCGCGTCCTCGACGACGCCCACCCGGTGTGCATTCTGGCCACCCGGGACACCGCGGTCGCACTGCCGGCGTCGGACATTCCTGTCCTGCTCCTCGATTCGACGGACACGGATCTGGGCGGCAGCTCCGCGGACCCGCTGACCGGCGCCGACCGGGCACCGGTCGATCCGGACTCGTTGGCCTACGTCGTCTACACGTCGGGATCGACGGGACGGCCGAAGGGCGTCGCGGTGTCGCACCGCAACGTGGTCTCGCTCTTCACGAGCACCCGGGACCTGTTCCGGTTCGCGGACACCGACGTGTGGACGATGTTCCACTCCCCGGCATTCGACTTCTCGGTCTGGGAGCTGTGGGGCGCGCTGCTGCACGGCGGGACCCTGGTCGTCGTCGACTTCGACACCACCCGGTCGCCCGCCGCGTTCCTCGCGCTGCTGCGCCGCGAGCGGGTGACGGTGCTGAGTCAGACGCCGACGGCGTTCTCGCAGCTGATCGAGGCCACCGACGCGGAGGCCTGCGCGGGCCCGCCGCTGCTGCGCTACGTCGTGCTCGGCGGCGAGGCGCTCGACTTCGGGCAACTCGAACGCTGGTACTCCCGCCACGACGAGGACGCGCCCGTGCTGGTGAACATGTACGGCATCACCGAGACGACGGTGCACGTCACGCACCTCCCGCTCGGTCGCGGGCTCGCCGCCGCCGCGTGGACGAGCAAGGTAGGGCGGCCGATTCCCGGGTTTCGGGTGTCGGTGCTGGACGCGCGGCTGCATCCGGTGCCGGTCGGTGTGGCCGGCGAACTGTACGTGGCGGGACCGCAGGTCGCGCGCGGCTACCTGGGCCGCGCCGGGCTCACGGCGTCCCGCTTCGTCGCGGATGCGTCGGGCGCCCGGATGTACCGGACCGGGGACATCGTCCGGTGGCGACGTGACGGGAGTCTCGACTACCTCGGACGCGACGATCTCCAGGTCGAGATCCGCGGATTCCGGGTGGAACTCGGCGAAGTGGAATGGGTGCTCGGCCGGTGCGACGGGGTCGCGCAGGCAGTGGTGACCCTGCACGACGACCCGGTGAGGGGCCCCGCTCCGGCGGCGTACGTGGTGCCCGAGGCGGGTGCGATCGTCGACACGGAGGCCGTGCTGGAATTCGCCGGAACCGCGTTGCCGTCGTACATGGTCCCGGCCTCGGTGACGGTCCTCGAGCGGCTCCCGCTCACCGTCAACGGGAAACTGGACCGGGCGGCACTTCCGGCGCCCGTCACGGCTTCCCGCGCCGAATTCGTGGCACCGGGGACTCCCGCCGAGGAGTCGCTCACCGTCATCTTCGCCGCGCTGCTCGGCGTGCCCGCGGTCGGGGTCGACGACGACTTCTTCGCGCTCGGCGGCAACTCGCTGATCGCGGCGAAGGTCGTGGCGCGGATTCACGGTGTGCTCGGTGCGGGCGTGGGTGTGCGCGACGTCTTCGAGGCGCGGACGGTGCGGTCGCTGGCGGCTCGGGTGAGCCGAGCGGCATCGGCGGACCGGCCGCCGCTGGTGGCGACGGACCGGTCCGCGGCGGCCCCGGTGTCCCTGGCGCAGACGCGGATGTGGTTCCTCGACCAGTTCGACACGACGTCGCCCGCCTACAACATCGCGGCGGCGTTCCGATTGCGCGGCCACCTCGACGTCGCGGCGCTGCACACGGCGCTGACGGACGTCGTGGACCGGCACGAGGCGTTGCGGACGATCTTCCCGATGCGGGGCGACATGCCCGTGCAGTCGGTGATCCCGGCGGCGGAGGCGGTGCCCGGTCTCCGCGCGGTCACGGTGTCGGGGGAGAGCGACCTCCGGGGCCGGCTCGCGGCGGCCCTGTCCGCGGGCTTCGAGGTGACCGCGCAGGTTCCGTTGCGGGCGCACCTGTTCGAGGTCGGTCCGCGCGATCACGCCCTCGCCCTGGTGGTCCATCACATCGCTGCGGACGCGCTGTCGCTGGGCCCGCTGGCCCGGGACATCACGTCCGCGTACACCGCCCGGGCGCGGGGACATGCGCCGGCCTGGGTGCCGCTTCCGGTGCAGTACGCCGACTACAGCATCTGGCAGCGGGCACTGCTCGGATCGGAGGACGATCCCGGCTCCCTGATGTCCCGCCAGCTCGGGTACTGGCGTTCCGCGCTCGCCGACGCGCCGGTCGTGACGGACCTGCCGATGGATCGCGCACGTCCCGAACACCGGTCGCTCGCCGGCGCGCGGGAGTCGTTCGACATCGGGGACCGCCTGCACCGGACGGTGGTCGCCCTTGCGCGCGAACACGATGCGACCGTGTTCATGGTGACGCACGCGGCATTCGCGGTCCTGGTGTCCCGCTTGGGAAGCGCCACCGACGTGGTGATCGGATCCGCGGTGGCGGGACGCGGTGAGGCCGTCCTCGACGACGTGGTGGGGATGTTCGTCAACACTCTGGCACTGCGCACCCCCGTCCACGGCGCCGACTCGTTCACCGCGCTGCTCGCCGCCGTGCGGGACCGCGACCTGGAGGCGTTCGCGCACGCGGAGGTGCCGTTCGAGCGGGTGGTCGAGGCGCTCGCTCTCCCGCGCACCACGGCCCACGCGCCGTTGTTCCAGGTGCTGTTCGAATTCCAGGACGTCGTGCGGCCCACCCCGAGCCTGCCGGAACTGGAGGTGGAGGAGATCGACCTCGGCGTCTCCGTCTCCACCTTCGACCTGCAGCTGACCCTGGCCGAACGATTCGCAGAGGACGGGTCGCCGGCCGGGATCAGCGCGGGATTCACCTATGCCACCGATATCTTCGACGCCGCGACCGTCCGCAAGTTCGCCGAACGATACGTGCGGTTCCTCGACGCGGTGGTCGCCGATCCGGACATTCCGCTGGCCCGATTCGATCTGCTGTCCCCCGGCGAACGCGAGGCACTCGTCCCGGTGCGCGGGCGGCCCACCGGCACGACCCGGTTGCTGCCGGAGATCCTCTCCGCCGCGGCCGCCCGGGACCCGCACGCCGTGGCGCTGTCGTACGGCAACGCGGTGATGTCGTATCGCGAACTCGACGACTGGTCGAACCGCCTGGCCTGGGTGCTGATCCGCCGCGGAATCGGACCGGAGGATCACGTGGCGATCGGGCTCGTCCGATCCGTGGAACTGGTGGTGTCGGTGTGGGCGGTGGCGAAGTCGGGTGCGTCGTTCGTCCCGGTGGATCCGAGTCTGCCGCCGGGGAGGATCGCCGACATCCTCGCCGACTGCGGGGCGGTGGCGGGACTCACGGTCGCCGAACAGCGTGATCGGATGCCGGACGGCGTGGAGTGGCTGCTCCTCGATTATCCGGGTCCGACGCGGCGTTGGGAGTCCCGTCCGATCACCGACGACGACCGGGTCGTGCCGCTGAGACCGGGCCATCCGGCGTATCTGATGTACACGTCCGGATCGACGGGGGCACCGAAGGGCGTCGTGATCCCCCATGCCGGGTTGCAGAACTTCACGATCGATCAGCGCACCCGGTACGCGACGACGAATGCCTCGCGCGTCCTGAATCTCGCGTCGCCCGGGTTCGACGCGACGATGCTCGAATACCTCGCGGCGTTCGGCGCCGGTGCGCGACTGGTCATCGCGGCGCCGCACGTCTACGGCGGCGCCGCACTGACGGAACTGCTGGCGGCGGAGAGGATCACGCACGCGTTCGCCACCCCCGCGGTCCTGGCCACGATCGACCCGCGTGGTCTGCGCCTGCTCCGCACGCTTGTCGTCGGCGGCGAACGCTGCCCGCCGGAGTTGCTGGCCCGCTGGGCGTCCGGGCGCACCCTGCTCGTCGGCTACGGTCCGACCGAGACGACGGTGATGTCGAACATCGGCGACCCGATGACACCCGGCGACCCCGTGCGGATCGGCCACCCGATGCGCGGTGTCCGCGAACTCGTCCTCGACGAGTGGTTGCGTCCCGTGCCGGTCGGTGTGGTGGGTGAGCTGTACGTGCTGGGAGACGGTCTGGCGCGCGGCTACCACCGGCGGGCGGGGGTGAGCGCCGCCTCGTTCGTGGCGAACCCGTTCGACCACCCGGGATCACGCATGTACCGCACCGGCGACCTGTTGCGCTGGACGAAGGACGGTCGGCTGGAATATCTGGGCCGCAACGATTTCCAGGTCAAATTGCGCGGCCAGCGGGTCGAGCCGGGGGAGGTGGAGGCGGCGCTCACCCGTTGCCCCGGCGTCGCGCAGGCGGTGGTCGTGGTCCGCCACACACCCGCTGCCGAGGCGGTCCTCGCCGGATACGTCACGGCGGAGGACGGCGCGGACCTCGACACGAGCGAGGTGATGCAGTTCGCCGGGCCCGTCCTCGCGCCGTTCATGGTGCCTGCCTCGGTGACGATCCTCGATCGACTGCCGCTGGGCGCCAACGGCAAGGTCGACCGGCACGCGCTGCCGGAGCCCGAATTCGCGCCCCGCATCTTCCGGGCGCCCGGCACCCCCTTCGAATCCACGGTGGCCGACGTGTTCGCCGAGGTACTCGGGACCGGCGTCGTCGGAGCCGATGACGACTTCTTCGCGTCCGGAGGCAACTCGCTGACCGCGACGCAGGTGGTCGCGCGGATCAACTCCGCGCTCGGCACGGACGTCGGTGTTCGGGACGTGTTCGAGACCCCGACCGTTCGGGCGCTCGCGGCACGGATCGCGCGCGAGACCGCGGGCGGCGAAGCTCGGCCTGCGATCGCGGGGCCCCGGCGCCCCGACGCGGTGCCGCTGTCCTGGGCGCAGCACCGGATGTGGCTCCTCAATCAGTTCGACCCGTCCTCGCCCGCGTACAACGTCGCGATGATCGTCCGGCTGTCGGGTGACCTCGACGTCGACGCGCTGACCGCCGCCCTCGCCGACGTGGTGGACCGGCACGAATCGCTCCGCACCCGGTACCCGTACGGCGATTCGGGACCCACCCAGGTGATCGTCGGTGCGGGCCACGTCGCGCAGCTCACCGTGTCGACGTCCGACGATCCGGTACGCGAACAGATCTCGGAACTCGTGTCGGCGGGTTTCGACGTCGCCACCGAAGTCCCGATGCGGGCCAGGCTGTTCGAACTCGGCGACCGGGAGCACGTCCTCGTCGTCGTGGTGCACCACATCGCTGCCGACGGGTTCTCGATGGTTCCGCTCGCCCGCGACGTGATGACGGCGTACACCGCGCGGTCCGAGGGCTGCGCGCCGGGGTGGGAGCCGCTGCCGGTGCAGTACCCCGACTACACAGTGTGGCAGCGGGAACTCCTCGGCTCGGAGGACGACGCGGACTCCCTGCTGTCGCGGCAACTGGACTACTGGCGATCCGCTCTCGCCGACGCGCCGGCGGTGACCGCGTTGCCCACGGACCGTGACCGCCCGCGGTGGCGATCGGCCACCGGCGACCGGGTGACGTTCGGGATCGGCGCCGACCTGCACCGGGGCGCAGTGGCATTGGCGCGGACCCGACGGTGCACCGTGTTCATGGTCGTGCACGCGGCCCTCGCCGTGTTGCTGGCCCGCTCGGGCGGCACCGACGACGTGGTGATCGGGTCGCCGGTCGCCGGCCGCGGCGAGGCCGTCCTCGACGACGTGGTGGGAATGTTCGTCAACACGCTGGTGCTGCGGACCGACGTGTCGGGGACTTTCGACGATCTGCTCGCCCGGGTGCGCGAGACCGACCTCGCGGCCTACGCCCACGCGGACGTGCCGTTCGAACGGGTGGTGGAGGCGCTGAACCCGCCTCGGTCCCAGTCGCATTCACCGCTGTTCCAGGTGTTGCTCGAGTTCCGGAACACCGAACATCCCGATCTCGCCCTCCCGCACCTGGAGGCCGAAGTTCTCGAACCCGACGTCGAGGTGTCGCTCTTCGACCTGCAGCTGACGGTGCGCGAGCGGTACGACGAGTCCGGAACACCGGAAGGAATGGCGGCGGGATTCACCTACGCCACCGACCTCTTCGATGCGGCGACCGTGCAGGCCCTGGCCGATCGGTTCACCAGGATCCTCGCCGCGTTCGTCGCGGATCCGACAGTCGCCGTCGGAGACGTCGATGTGCTGGCCCCGGACGAGCGCACCCGGATTCGCGAATGGAGTGCGGCGGCCGAGACCGTCGTGCTCGATCCCTGGCTGCAGCTCACCCCCGAAGGCGTGACCGGTGCGGTGTACGTGGCCGATACGCGGGAGCACCACACCTCGGCGCGGGCGGCGGCCGCGACGTTCGTGGCGAATCCGTTCGGCGTCCCGGGCTCCCGGATGGTCCGGACTGGCGCCCTCGCACGGTGGAACCGGTCCGGACGACTGCTGAGCGTGGGCGCCACCGGGTCTCCGTCGCGGTCGGTCACGGACGTCGTGGCGAGTCACCCGGCGGTCCGCGAAGCGGTGGTCCTCACGACCGCGACCGGTGTCACCGCCTTCTGGGTGCCGGCAGCCGCGGCGGCCGTGCTACCGATGGCGGACGACCTGCGCGAGTTCAGCGCCGGGCGGCTCGACGCCCGATCGGTTCCCACGCGGTTCGTCGCACTCGGTGCGGTCCCGCGGACGGCGGACGGCGAGGTGGACGAGAACGCGCTGCGCGCACTCGTCTCCGAGGCAGCGCCTGCGCCCGGCGAGTCGCGGCAACGCTGGACGACGCTGCAACGGTCGGTCGCCGAGCATTGGACGGCGGTGCTGGGGCACGACGACTTCGGTCCCGAAGACGGGTTCTTCGACGTCGGCGGCAACTCGCATCGCGTCGTGGAACTGCAGCGTCGTCTCGACGAACGCTGGCCCGGGGCTCTGCGGGTGGGCCAGCTGTTCGACCTCGTCACCGTGGCGGCGCAGGCCGAGGCGATTTCGCAGTCCACCGACACGAGCGAGGCGTCCGCGCCCGCCACCTACGAGTTCTGACCAGCAGGGAGGAGGCAACCGTGACTGTGCGACATCCCACACCGGGCGACGACGACATCGCCGTGGTCGGCATCGCCGCGCGCTACCCCGAGGCCGCGAACCTGGCGGCGTTCCGCGCCAATCTTGCGGCGGGCCGGGATTCGGTGCGCCCGCTGTCGCGGTCACGGACGAAGGCGACCGGGCTGGGACCTCCCTCCCGCTACCACGCGATGGGTTTCGTCGAGGACATCTCCACGTTCGACTACGCCTTCTTCACCCTGTCGAAACGGGAAGCGTCGCTGATCGACCCGCAGCAGCGGCTCGCACTGGTCCTCGCGTATCAGGCGGTCGAGGACGCCGGATACTCGGTGGCGGAGTTCCGTGACAGCGCGACGGCGGTGGTGTTCAGCGCCGCCACCTCGACGTATCCGGCGATGTGGGCGGAACCGGGTGTGCTGAGCACACTGGGCAACGTTCCGTTCGCCGTGCCGGCCCGGATCGCGTACCAGCTCGGCCTCACCGGCCCCTGCTACGCCGTCGATTCGGGTTGCAACGGGTCGCTGATCGCGGTGCACCACGCCTGCCGGGAGCTGCGGTCGGGTGACGCCGACTTCGCCCTGGCAGGCGGAGTCAGTCTGCGGGTGAACGGTCTCCGCGCCGACATGGCGGAGGGATCCGCGGAACTGATGTCACCCGGCGGGCGTTGCCGCGCGTTCGACGCGAACGCGGACGGCACCGCGGTCGGGGAGGGTGGGGCGGCGCTTCTCCTCACCACGATGGCCCGCGCCCGCGCCGACCGCGTGCCGGTCCACGCCGTGATCCGTGGCACCGCAACGGTGTCCAGCGGTCATTCGTCCGCGACGATCAGCTCCCCGAGCGCCCGGGCGCAGGTGGCCGTCATCTCCCGGGCCTGGCAGAAGGCGGGTCTCACCCCGGACGCTGCCGGGTACCTCGAGGCCCACGGATCGGGAACTCTGCTGGGCGACGCGGTCGAACTCGAAGGGATCACGTCCGCGTTCCGGGGCCGTGCCGGCGTCCTGCCGATCGGTTCGGTGAAGACCAACATCGGTCACCTCGACCACGCCGCCGGGGTGTCCGGCCTCGTGAAGGCGATCCTGGCCGTCGAGCACGGCGAGTTGTACCCGTCGCTGCACTTCGAACGACCCACCGGTGGAGTCGACCTCGCGGGCAACGGGATCGAGGTGGTCACCGAGGCCCGGACGTGGAGCGACGAGACCGGACCCCGGCGGGCGGGGGTGAGTTCGTTCAGCCTCGGCGGCATCAACGCGCACTGCGTGGTGGAACAACCGCCCGCGCGTGCCACCGGATCGCGCGGCGGCACCACGAGTCGACTGGTCGGGGTGTCGGCGAAGAGCGTGGGCGCCCTCGCCACGCTGTGTACCGAACTGGCGACGGCCGTGCGCGGGCACGACCTCGACGATGTGGTCTTCACCCTCAATCGCGGCCGCCCGCACCACGACCACCGGGTGGCGGTGCACGCACGCAGCATCGCCGAACTCGCGCAGTCGCTCGCTGCCCGCGCCGCCGAACTCGACGCCCGCGGCGAGGACTCCGCACCGCCCACCCGGCAACGCCCCGCCGTGGCGTTGCTGCTGTCGCCCGACCGGATGCCGCCCGCACTGCGCGGCCGCACCCTGCCGTCGGAGCTTCCGGCCACCGGCGACGAGGCGGACCTCCTCGCCGGCCAGATCGCCGTCCACCGGGAACTCCGGGCCGCGGGAGTCACCGTCGACGCCGTCCTCAGCGGCGGCGTGTCCCGGTACGCGGCCCGGTATCTGCGGGACACACTGTCGGCGGTGGAGGCTGCCGACATCGCCGCCGCGGCCGCGGACCCCTCGATCGACACCGACCGGCTCGTCGCCGTCGCGAAGGGAATGCTCGCGGACGGACCCGTCGTCTTCGTGGAGCCGAGCCCGGAGGGACGCCTCGGCGCACTGCTCGCCGACGCTCTCCGCGACACGGCGGACGCCGACATGCTCCGCGCGACGGACACATCCGACGCGATCACACACCTCCTCGCCGGGCTGTACGAGCGCGGAGTCGACCTCGACTGGGCGGCCATCGACCGCGGTGAGAACTCCGCCTGGCGAGTGCGACTACCCGGCCACCCGATGCGCGGTTCGCGGTGCTGGTTCGACCTCCCAGGCCAACCCGACTGGGACGACGCACCGGACAATCCGTCGGCGGAACCGAGCCCCCGATCGGCGACGGCCGCGCCGGAAGACAGCCTCGACTGGTTGCAGACGACACTGCGCGAGTTGCTCCACAGCGAGAGGGACGTCGGCGCCGACGACGACTATTTCGACCTCGGTGGGAACTCGCTCATCGGCATGCAACTCGTCGACCGGGTGTCGGACCGATACGGGGTCCGGCCCAAACTCATCGACCTCTACGAGCGGCCGAAGGTCGCAGATTTCGCCGCACTCCTCGCGGTCGGCACGTCCGCGTCCGGTGGGCTGCCCCCGATCATGCCGCGGGGGCGGCACGTGATGTCGTTCGGTCAGGTACGCATGTGGTTCCATCACCAACTCGACGCCGCGACGACCGTCTACAACCTGCCGATGGTCAGCGAATTGCACGGGCCGATCGACGAATCCGCCGTCCGGGGAATGTGGGACGATCTCGCCGCACGGCATCGGGTGCTGTTGTCCAACTACGTCGAGGTCGACGGGGAGCCGGAACTGCGGATCCGCGAAACCCTCGGCGACTTCTTCCGCACCGCCGACGTGTCGGGCGAACCGGATCCGGTGGCCGCGGCCCGGGCCCTCGTGCACGACGCCGCGGTGGCACCGTTCGACCTGGCCACCGACCCGCTCGTGCGGGCACTGCTCATCAGGATCGGTCCCGACGAGCACGTCCTGCAGGTCACCACCCACCATTCCGTCAACGACGGGGGGTCGCCGAGGATCTTCGAGCAGGAACTGCCCGCCCTGTACGCGGCACGCCGCGCCGGCCGCCGCGCCGACCTCACACCGCTCCCCATCGAGTACTGGGACTACGCCCTGTGGCAGCGGGAACTCATCGCGAGTGCCGCGCTCGACTCCGAACTCGAATACTGGAGAACCGTTCTGAAGGACGTACCGCTGCTCCGGCTGCCCACCGACTTCCCGCGTCCGGAGCGGAAGAACTTCACCGGCGCGTTCCACACGTTCACCGTCTCCGAGGACCTGACCCGGAGCCTGCGGGCCGTGGCGCGGAGGGAGTCCGTGTCGCTGTTCGTGGTGCTGCTCTCCACGTTCTACCTCCTCATGGCGAGCCGCAGCCGCCAGCGCGACCTCGTGGTCGGGACACCGACGACCGGACGTAACCGGCCGGAACTGTCCGGCATGATCGGGTACTTCAACAGCACGGTGGCGCTGCGCGCCGACCTGTCCGGGGACCCGAACATCGCGGAGCTGTGCGCACGCGTGCGTGATGTCGTGCTCGGCGCCCTCGAGCATCAGGAGATCCCGTTCGACCGCGTCGTCACCGCACTCACCGGCGACCGGGACCTGAGCCGGACACCACTGTTCGACGTCTGCCACGTCCACCAGGAGCTGCCGGCGCTGCAGTCGCAGCAAGGACTGACCGAGACGCTGTTCGACCAGGAGGATCCCACGGCCATCGCGTTCGGCGGGGTGCCGTCCGGCACGGCCAAGTTCGATCTCACCCTCGTCACCACGGAGCGAGGCGGCGAGGACGGCATGGCGGCCGGGCTCGAGTTCAGCACGGAACTGTTCACCGAGCAGACCGCCGCCGCGCTGTGCGCCGAGTACGTCCGCATCCTCGAAGGTGTCGCGGAGTCTCCCCGCACACAGCCTGTTTCCGTGTTCCTGACCGACGCGGCCCCAGCGCCGGTGTCGCGACTGGTGGCGCCGCCCCTGGTCCCGGCGGATCGGCCCCGGCAGCCCTCGACCGGCGCGGAACCGCCGAGCTACTCGACCGCACGGGTGACGGCGACGCTCGACGGCCGGCCGGGCCACCCGGAACTGCTCGCCGCCTGGCTCACCCTCCTCGCCTGGTACACGGCGCAGGACGAGGTGGCCGTCGGCGCCGCCCCGGGACCGGGGGCATCGCCTCGGCTCGTGGTCGTGGACCTGTCGGGAGATCCGACCTACCCGGAGCTGGTGGAGACCGTACGCCGGGAGTTGTCCTCGGATCCTCGCGCGGCCGCCACGGCGGCGCAGCACTTCCCGGTGCGCTGCGACGGGGAGCGCGACGACAGTGCCGAACGGGCAGACCTGTCGCCCGTCGAACTCGGGCTGTCGTGGACGCGCGGTCCGACCGCGCTCACCCTCGAACTGGACTACGCCACCGACCTCTTCGACCGGAGCACGGCTACCGCGATGCTCACCGACCTCCGGCGGCTGCTGGCCGGACTCGTGGCCCATCCCGACCTGCCCACTCAGGAGGTGGCGATGGAGTACGTGCATCAGGACGACACCGGCCTTTCGACGGAGGCGGCGCGATGAGTGAAGGCAGTGCGATGAGCGTCGGTGTGGTGGGGGCGGGGACCATGGGCGCCGGGGTGGCCGAATGTCTCGCGCAGGCCGGCCACGACGTGATCGTCGTCGACCCCGACCCGCAGGCCGTCGAACAGGCCCGGTCTCGGATGCGCGACTCGCTGCGGCTCGCGATACTCCTCGGCCGGGCCGGTGGTCCGAAACCCGCCGAGGTCACCGCGCGGGTGCACTGGACCGGGCAGATGAGCGACCTGCGCGACGCCACCGTCGTCATCGAATGCGTCCCCGAGCGAATCGACCTCAAGGAGAAGGTCTTCGCCGAACTGGACCGGGTCTGCGCACCCGACGCGCTCCTCGCGTCGTGCACCTCCGGCATCCCCGTCGACAGACTCGCGGCGAGTACCACGAGACCGGAACAGGTTGTCGGACTGCACTTCATGAACCCCGCCCCACTCAAGGACACCGTCGAGGTGGTGCGGGGGCCGCGGACGTCGCCGCAGTCGCTGGACCGTGCGCTGGCGCTCCTCGCCACACTGGACAGGACCGGCATCGTCGTCGGCGACGGACCCGGATTCCTGCTGAACCGTGTCCTCATGCTGTGTATCGCGGAGGCGGCGACCGCGCTCGACGACGGTATCGCCGACGCGGACACCACCGATGCGCTGTTCGAAGGCTGCCTCGGCCACCCGATGGGCCCACTGCGGACCGCCGACCTGATCGGCCTGGACAACGTCCACGACACGATGACCGCGCTCCGCGAGTTGACCGGCGACGACCACTACAGCCCGCCCGAGTCGCTCGTCGCCCTGGTCGAGGCCGGTCATCTCGGGCGTAAGACCGGGCGAGGATTCCATGAGTACCGGTGAGGTGCTGTCCCTCACCTACGACCAGCTCGCGGTGCTCCGCGCCGGTGTTCCCGACGCGTCCTTCGGCCAGTATCTCGAACTCGACGGCCCGCTCGACGAAGACCGGTTCTGCCGGGTGCTGCAGCAGACACTGGCCGAATGCACCGGACTGCACTGCACTTTCGTGCTCGACGGCCCGGAACCCGGGCAGGTCACCGGCGCCCCGGCGACCGGTCCGGACGTCCTCGACGCCGCCGCGTCCGACGACCCCGGCCGACTCGTGACGATGTGGATCGACCACGAGCTGAACCGCCCGATGGACCCCGCCACCGGACCGCTGTACGTGCACGTCCTGTTCCGGCTGCCGCACGGCCGATACGGGTGGTTCCAGCGCTACCACCGATTGGTGAACGACGAACCGGGCATGACGGCGATCGTCCACCGCACCGCCGAGGCCTACGAGTCGGGGGAATCCGTTCCCACCCCGCCGCCGGATTCCCGGCCGTTCGTGTCGCCCTCCGTCCCGCTGACCTCCGATGCGCGGTACCGCGAGAGCGACTCGTGGGCGGACGACCGCCGCTACTGGGAGCACCTGCTCGCCGGAGCGCCGCGACACGAGACCCCGCCCGGTCCGGGCTCCGAGGAGGAGGACCTCGGCCCGTTCACCGTTCCCGCCGACGGCGCGCTCGTGCGGCTCGCACGCCGCAGCGGCGGCGGGACCGCCGCCGTCCTGCTCGCCGCGCTGGCGGTGTACTGGCACAGCCGCACCGCCGTCGACGACGTGGTGGTCGGGCACCGGTCGCACGGGTCCACCACACCCGTGAGGCTCTCCCTCACACCGCAACTCACATTCGATGCGCTGACACGGCACGTGGGACTGCAACTCCGGAGATCCCGGAGACACCGGTTCCTCGCTTCCGCAGATGGTCCGGTGGACTCGTGGCCTGTGGCAGGCGGAATGCGCGAACCGCTCGGCGTCGAGCGCATCGGTGCGGGTGCCGTCACCGTCGTGAAGCGGTGGGACTCCGACGGTAACGGGGTGTTCGTCGACGTCGACGACCGGGACGGTTCCTGGACCGTCGACGTGCACGGCCCCGGCGACGCGCAGCGTCTCTCCCGCATTCTCGAAACCGCGGTCGGGGCACCGGATAGGCCGTTGGCTCGTGTGGGTGTGTTGGGTGTGGTGGAGCGGGGGTTGTTGGTGCCGGTGCGGGGTAGGGCTGGTGTGGGGGTGCGGTTGTTGCCGGAGATTTTGGCGGGGGGTGTGGGGTTGGGTGGGGGTGGTGTGGCGGTGTCGTGTGGGGGTGTGGAGTTGTCGTATGGGGAGTTGGATGAGTGGTCGAATCGGTGGGCGCGGGTGTTGATCGGGCGGGGTGTGGGTCCGGGTGTGGTGGTGGGGGTGGGGGTGTCGCGGTCGGTGGAGTTGGTGGTGGCGGTGTGGGCGGTGGTGAAGTCGGGGGCGGCGTTTGTGCCGGTGGATCCGGGGTTGCCGGAGGTGCGGGTGCGGGAGTTGTTGGTGGATTCGGGTGCGGTGGTGGGGTTGTCGGTGTCGGGGGTGGTGTTGCCGTCGGTGGTGGAGTGGTTGCGGGTTGATGATCCGGGTGTGGTGGTGGGGGTGTCGGGGGTGGGGGTGTCGGATGGGGATCGGGTGCGGGGTTGGTGGTGGGGGATGCGGCGTATGTGATGTATACGTCGGGGTCGTCGGGGCGTCCGAAGGGGGTGGTGGTGACGCATGGGGGGTTGGCGAATTTGGTTGAGGAGGTGCGGGTTCGGTTTGGTTTGTGGTCGGGGTGTCGGGTGTCGCATGTGGCGTCGCCGAGTTTTGATGCGTCGGTGTACGAGTGGTTGATGGCGTTTTCGGTGGGGGCGCGGTTGGTGGTGGCGCCGCCGGGGGTGTTCGGGGTGCGGCGTTGGGGAGTGGTTGGCGGTGGAGGGTGACGCATTGTTTTGTGACGCCGTCGGTGTTGGCGACGGTGGAGTCGGGGTCGTTGGGGTCGGTGCGGGTGTTGGTGGTGGCGGGGGAGGTGTTGGGGCCGGAGTTGGTGGCGCGGTGGGCGCCGGGGCGGGAGTTGTTCGATGCGTATGGGCCGACGGAGGTGACGGTGCAGGCGACGGTCAGTGGTGCGTTGGTGGCGGGGGTGTGGTGACGGTGGGGGTCCGGCGGTGGGTGTGGAGGTGGTGGTGCTGGATGGGTGGTTGCGGCCGGTGCCGGTGGGTGTGGTGGGGGAGTTGTATGTGGGGGGTGCGGGGTTGGCGCGGGGGTATTTGGGGCGGGCGGGGTTGACGGCGGGGTCGTTTGTGGCGAATCCGTTCGGGGTGGTGGGGTCGCGGTTGTATCGGACGGGGGATTTGGTGCGGTGGGATGGGTTGGGGTCGTTGGTGTTTGTGGGGCGTGCTGATTTTCAGGTGAAGGTGCGGGGTCAGCGGGTGGAGTTGGGGGAGGTGGAGTCGGTGTTGGTGCGGTGTCCGGGGGTGGTGGCTGCTGCGGTGGTGGTGGGTGAGGGTGGTGGGTTGGTGGGGTATGTGGTGCCGGAGGTGGGGGTGCGGGTGGATCCGGGTGTGGTGGTGGAGTTTGCGGGGTCGGTGTTGCCGGGGGGTGTGGTGCCGTCGGTGGTGGTGGTGTTGGGGGAGTTGCCGGTGACGGCGAGTGGGAAGTTGGATCGTGCCGCACTCCCCGCACCCGTCGTGGCGCGCGGACCCCAGCGCGCGCCGCGAACAGCGGCGGAACACACACTGGCGTCGGTGTTCGCCGAAGTGCTCGGGCTCGACCAGGTCGGGCTGGACGAGTCGTTCTTTGCGCTGGGCGGCGACAGCATCCTGTCGATCCGGCTCGTGTCCCGTGCCAAGGCTCGCGGATTCGTGTTCACGCCGCAGCAGGTGTTCGAGCACCGGACCGTGGCCGCGCTCGCGGCGGAATCGGAGATCGCGGACGGTGAGACCACAGTTGCGCTCGCCGAACTCGCGGGCGGCGGCATCGGCACGTTTCCGCCGACCCCGGTGGTCCGGTACCTGATCGAGCGCGGTGGGCACTTCGAGCGGTTCAGCCAGAGCGTGCTGCTCGACCTCCCGGGCGGCATCGACTCGGGCCGGCTCCTCGCGACCGTCACCGCGGTGCTCGCGCGACACGACATGCTGCGGTCACGGCTCCACCAGGACGCAAACGGGCAGTGGCAGATGGAGACGCGTGCCGCGACCGAGATCGACACCGACTCACTGGTCCGCCGCATCGTCGTCGACCCGGGGTCCGATCCCGGCACGCTGGCAGACCTGATCGCGGCCGAGCACCAAGCGGCCGTGGAGCGATTGCGCCCGTCCGACGGGGTGGTCGTCCAGTTCGTCTGGCTCGACCCGGAGTCCGCCGCCGGGCACCCGGCACGGACCGGGCGATTGATCGTGGTGGCACACCACCTCGCGGTCGACGGGGTGTCGTGGCGGATTCTGCTGCCCGACTTCGCAGCTGCCTGGTATCAGATCAGTTCCGGGAGCGTACCGGCCCTCCCGGAACCGGCGACGTCGATGCGCCGGTGGGCGCACGCGCTGGCCGAAGAAGCCGTCCGCAGCGACAGGGCCGCCGAGCTGGGGTGGTGGCAGAACGTCGTCGCCGGACCCGACCCGCTGATCACCGAACGCCCCCTCGATCCGGGCTTGGATTTCGCGACCGCGTTGCAGGACGTGAGTGTCGAAACCTCCCGTGACGACACGTCAGTTCTGCTCACACGCCTTCCGGAGCTGTATCACGGGGGTGTCCTCGACGTCCTGCTGACGGCGCTGGTGGTGGCGGCGTCGAGGTGGCGAGCAGAGCGGGGGATCCCGGGAACGTCGATGCTGATCCGGCTGGAAGGGCACGGCCGGGAGCAGCAGGTGGTGCCCGGTGCCGACCTGTCCCGCACGGTCGGCTGGTTCACGACGGTCTTCCCCGTGCGCGTCGATCTCCGCGGCATCGACATCGACAACGCACTCGTCGGCGGCCATCACATCGGCAGCGCCGTGAAGCGCGTGAAAGAACAGCTCCGGGAAGTCCCCGACATGGGCATCGGTTACGGACTGCTCCGCTACCTGAACCCGGACACCGCGGGCAGCCTGCCGGGAACGGAACCGGGGCAGATCAGTTTCAACTATCTCGGTCAGGTTCCGGATTCGGCGGACGGTGACACCGCGGTCGGCTGGAGTCCCGCCGACGGGTTCGGCGACCTGCGGTACGTGCCGGACCCCGACATGCCGGCGTCCGCCGCCGTCGAGGTCAACGCGATCGTGATCGGCGGACGACTCCGGGTCGGGTTCGGTTTCCCGGACACTCTGCTCGCGCACGCCGACGTGGAGCGGCTGGCAGCACGGTGGCGGGAGTGTGTGTCCGCGTTGGTGTCCCACGCGCGCAGTGGGGACGCAGGGGGACTCACACCGTCGGACGTTCCCCTCGTCGACGTGACCCAGGGCGACCTCGACACATGGGAGGAGCGCTTCGGCGCGCTCACCGACGTGTGGCCGCCCGCACCCCTGCAGGCCGGGTTGCTGTTCCACGCCCTGCTCGCGAAACCGTCGATCGACGCGTACACCGTCCAGGTGGCACTGCACCTGAAGGGTGCCGTCGACCCGGCCCGGATGCGCCGGGCCGCCACCGCATTGCTGGATCGGCACGCGAACCTGCGGGTGGCGTTCGTTCCCGCCCGAGACGGAACATTCGTCCAGGTGGTACCCGCGGACGTCGACCTCCCGTTCCGTGAGATCGACCTCACGGATCTGCCCGAGGCCGCGCGGTCCGCCGAACTGGACCGGGTCCTGATCGCCGACCGGGCCACGCCGTTCGACACGTCCCGGGCACCACTGGTGCGGTTCGTGCTCGTGACGACCGGCAGCCACGAATCCCGGCTCGTGTGGACCAATCATCACACCCTCCTCGACGGATGGTCGATGCCGTTGGCGATCCGCGAGTTGCTCGCCCTCTATGTGGCCGGAGACGACGATGTTTCGGCGTTGCCGCGACCCCGGCCCTACCGAGACTTCCTGTCGTGGCTGCATCGCCGGGACCCTGCGGACTCGCGAGTGGCGTGGGCGACCGCGCTCGCCGGCGTCGACGGTCCGACGCTGCTCCTTCCCGACGCACGGGGACGGCCGCTGTCGGCTCCTCCCGAGAGTGCTCGGTTCACCGTGTCCGAGGAACTGACCGCCGACCTCACCACCCTCGCGCGTACCCGGAACACGACACTGAACACAGTGACGCAGGTGGCGTGGGGCATCGTGCTCGGCGCAGCGACGTCCCGCCACGACGTGACGTTCGGGAGCACCGTGTCCGGACGGTCGCCGCACCTGTCCGGTGTCGAATCGATGATCGGGTTGTTCGTCAACACCGTGCCCACACGCATCACGCTGAACCCCCGGGAAACGCTCGGCCGGCTGCTCGACCGGACACAAGCGGAACAGGCAGCCCTCCTCGACCACCACCACCTCGGTCTCGCCGACATCCAGCGAGCAGCCGGCCCCGACATCGGGTTCGACACGGCAACCGTCTTCGAGTCGTACCCGATCGACCGGGGAGGCCTGACCGAAGACACCGACCTCGCCGGCATCCGGGTGGTCGACGTGAGCGGCGTCGACGCCACGCACTATCCGCTGAGCGTCGCCTTCTCGGTGGACACGCAGCTGCGCATGACGTTTCACTACCGACCCGACCTCGTCGACCGGGCCACCGTCGACGCGATGGCCGGCCGGGTCACCCGAGTGCTCGAGGTGATGGCCTCCGATCCGGATAGGCCGTTGGCTCGTGTGGGTGTGTTGGGTGTGGTGGAGCGGGGGTTGTTGGTGCCGGTGCGGGGTAGGGCTGGTGTGGGGGTGCGGTTGTTGCCGGAGATTTTGGCGGGGGGTGTGGGGTTGGGTGGGGGTGGTGTGGCGGTGTCGTGTGGGGGTGTGGAGTTGTCGTATGGGGAGTTGGATGAGTGGTCGAATCGGTGGGCGCGGGTGTTGATCGGGCGGGGTGTGGGTCCGGGTGTGGTGGTGGGGGTGGGGGTGTCGCGGTCGGTGGAGTTGGTGGTGGCGGTGTGGGCGGTGGTGAAGTCGGGGGCGGCGTTTGTGCCGGTGGATCCGGGGTTGCCGGAGGTGCGGGTGCGGGAGTTGTTGGTGGATTCGGGTGCGGTGGTGGGGTTGTCGGTGTCGGGGGTGGTGTTGCCGTCGGTGGTGGAGTGGTTGCGGGTTGATGATCCGGGTGTGGTGGTGGGGGTGTCGGGGGTGGGGGTGTCGGATGGGGATCGGGTGCGGGGGTTGGTGGTGGGGGATGCGGCGTATGTGATGTATACGTCGGGGTCGTCGGGGCGTCCGAAGGGGGTGGTGGTGACGCATGGGGGGTTGGCGAATTTGGTTGAGGAGGTGCGGGTTCGGTTTGGTTTGTGGTCGGGGTGTCGGGTGTCGCATGTGGCGTCGCCGAGTTTTGATGCGTCGGTGTACGAGTGGTTGATGGCGTTTTCGGTGGGGGCGCGGTTGGTGGTGGCGCCGCCGGGGGTGTTCGGGGGTGCGGCGTTGGGGGAGTGGTTGGCGGTGGAGGGGGTGACGCATTGTTTTGTGACGCCGTCGGTGTTGGCGACGGTGGAGTCGGGGTCGTTGGGGTCGGTGCGGGTGTTGGTGGTGGCGGGGGAGGTGTTGGGGCCGGAGTTGGTGGCGCGGTGGGCGCCGGGGCGGGAGTTGTTCGATGCGTATGGGCCGACGGAGGTGACGGTGCAGGCGACGGTCAGTGGTGCGTTGGTGGCGGGGGGTGTGGTGACGGTGGGGGGTCCGGCGGTGGGTGTGGAGGTGGTGGTGCTGGATGGGTGGTTGCGGCCGGTGCCGGTGGGTGTGGTGGGGAGTTGTATGTGGGGGTGCGGGGTTGGCGCGGGGGTATTTGGGGCGGGCGGGGTTGACGGCGGGGTCTTTGTGGCGAATCCGTTCGGGGTGGTGGGGTCGCGGTTGTATCGGACGGGGGATTTGGTGCGGTGGGATGGGTTGGGGTCGTTGGTGTTTGTGGGGCGTGCTGATTTTCAGGTGAAGGTGCGGGGTCAGCGGGTGGAGTTGGGGGAGGTGGAGTCGGTGTTGGTGCGGTGTCCGGGGGTGGTGGCTGCTGCGGTGGTGGTGGGTGAGGGTGGTGGGTTGGTGGGGTATGTGGTGCCGGAGGTGGGGGTGCGGGTGGATCCGGGTGTGGTGGTGGAGTTTGCGGGGTCGGTGTTGCCGGGGGGTGTGGTGCCGTCGGTGGTGGTGGTGTTGGGGGAGTTGCCGGTGACGGCGAGTGGGAAGTTGGATCGTGCCGCACTCCCCGCACCGGAAGCTCCGGCGCGTCGATTCCGCGCTCCGGCAACCCCGTTCGAGTCCGTTGTCGCCGAGGTGTACGGCGACGTCCTCGGTGTCGACCGCGTCGGTGCCGACGACGACTTCTTCCGGTTGGGTGGAGACTCGCTGTCGGCCACCCGGGTCGTCGCACGGGTCGACGCCGCTCTCGGCGTCGACGTCGGCGTGCACGCCCTGTTCGAGGCACCGACAGTGGCGGGGTTCGCGGAGCGCACGGCGAAAGCGGGTGTGCTGACGCGCCGGCCGGAGTTGCGGGCGTCGCCGCGCCCCGAGCGCATTCCCCTGTCGCTGGCCCAGACCCGCATGTGGTTCCTCAACCAGTTCGACACCTCTTCGCCCGCCTACAACATCGCGATGGCGTTCCGGCTCACCGGCGCACTCGACCTCGACGCACTGCGGGCCGCGGTATCCGATGTGGTGGAGCGCCACGAATCGCTCCGCACCCGATTCCCGATGTCCGGCGAAGAACCGGTGCAGGTGATCCTCTCGGCTGCTGATTCGGTGCCGGACCTGCCCGTCACACCGGTGCCGAGCGACGAGGAGTTGAGGGAACGGCTGTCGGCGGCGCTCTCGGAGGGATTCGACGTCACTGCGCAGATCCCGTTGCGGGCCGCCGTGTTCGAGATCTCCGGCACCGATCGCGTGCTGCTGGTCGTGGTCCACCACATCGTTGCGGACGGAGTGTCGATGGTTCCGCTCGCCCGCGACATGATGGTGGCGTACACCGCGCGGGCGGCCGGATACACCCCGGAGTGGCACCCGACCACGGTCCAGTACGCCGACTTCACGCTCTGGCAGCGTCAGCTCCTCGGATCGGAGGACGATCCGCAGTCGATGGTGTCGCAGCAACTGGACTACTGGCGCACCACGCTGGCCGGCCTCCCCGCCGCCCTGGACCTGCCCGCCGACCGCCCGCGGTCGATGCAACGCACACCCGACGGGAGCAGGGTCGGATTCGAGATCGACGCCGTTCTGCACCGCCGGCTGCTGGCGACGGCGTCCACGCACCAGTCGACCGTGTTCATGGTCGCGCACGCCGCCCTGGCCGCCTTCCTCGCGCGGATGTCCGGTACCGAGGACATCGCCGTCGGCACCCCGGTCGCCGGCCGCGGCGAGGCCGCCCTCGACGACGTGGTCGGGATGTTCGTCAACACCGTGGTGCTTCGGACCGTCGTCTCCGACGCGAGCCGGTTCTCCGAACTGCTCGAGCAGGTGCGCGACGTCGATCTCGGTGCGTACGCCCACGCGGAGGTGCCGTTCGAGAAGGTCGTGGAAGCGCTCGATCCGCCCCGCTCGACGGCACACTCACCGCTGTTCCAGGTGCTGCTCGAGTTCCAGAATGTCGAGCGCCCCGACCTTTCGCTGCCCGGCGTCGAGGTCGAGGGCATCGACCTCGGTGCGACGATCGCCAGGTTCGACCTGCAGCTGACGTTGTCCGAGGAGTACACGGACGACGGAACACCGGCCGGCATCACGGCCGGTTTCACCTACGCCACGGACCTTTTCGACGCCGAAACCGTCGCCGGCCTGGCCGACCGGTTCGTCCGGATGCTCGACACCGCCGTCACCGACCCGTCGATCAGGGTCGGCGACCTCGAGATCCTCGACGCCCTCGAACGGGACGAACTCGTGCCCATGCGCGGCTTTCCCGCAGCCGCGGAACGCACGCTCCCGGACGTCCTCACCGCGGGCGCTGCGCTCGCACCGGGGGCGACCGCAGTGTCGTGCGAAGGCGTCACCGTGTCGTACCGGGAACTCGACGAGCGGTCGAACCGACTGGCCAGGGCGCTGATCCGTCGGGGTGCCGGACCGGACGCCTTCGTCGCGATCGGCGTGCCGCGATCGCTCGAATGGGTGCTGTCGGTGTGGGCGGTCGCGAAATCGGGGGCGGCGTACGTGCCGGTCGATCCCGCCCTGCCGCCCGCGCGCACCGGCGGCATGCTCGAGGATTCGGGCGCGGTGCTCGGGTTGACGGTGACGGCGCACCGTGACCGGTTGCCCGGCGGGGTGCCGTGGCTGCTGCTCGACGATCCCGAGGTGGCGAACGGGTACTCCAGCGACCCGGTGACCGACGCCGACCGTCCGCGTCCGCTGAGAGTCGACCACGCCGCGTTCCTGCTCTATACGTCGGGGTCGACGGGAACACCGAAGGGGGTCGTGCTCACGCACGGCGGACTCGCGAATCTCGCAGTCGAGGAACGGGAACGGTTCGCATCCATGCACGGTGCGCGGGTGTCGCATCTGGCGTCGCCGAGCTTCGACGCGTCGTTGTTCGAACTGCTGATGGCGTTCGCCGTCGGCGCGACACTGGTCGTCGTGCCACCGACGGTCCTCGGGGGGCGGGAACTGGCCGAACTCCTCGCGAGCGAACACGTCTCGCACGCATTCTTCACACCCACGATCCTGGACACCCTCCGCCCCGAGGACGTTCCGTCCCTGCGGATTCTCGCCGTCGCGGGCGAGCGGTTCCCACCCGAACTGGCCGACCGCTGGACCCCGGGACGATTCGTCTTCAACGGATACGGACCCACCGAGGCGACGGTGCAGACCACGATCAGCGAGGTGCTGTCGCCGGACGAACCGGTGAACGTGGGAGGCCCGGGGCGGGGCGTCGATGTGATCGTGGTGAACACGTGGTTGCAGCCCGTTCCGGTGGGGGTGATCGGGGAACTGTACGTCGCGGGGCCGGGGCTCGCGCGCGGCTACCACCGGCGGTCGGCGCTGACGGCCGCGTCCTTCGTGGCGAACCCGTTCGGCGAACCCGGCTCCCGCATGTACCGGACCGGCGACCTCGTGCGGTGGAGCGAGGTCGGCAGACTGGAGTACGTGGGACGCAACGACTTCCAGGTGAAGATCCGGGGCCAGCGGGTGGAACTCGGTGAAATCGAATCGGTGCTGGCCCGCTGCGACGGCGTCGGCCGCGCGGCGGTCACCGTGCACAGCGGCACCGGCGACCGGCTGGTGGGATACGTGACCGCCGAAGCCGGGGCGAGCATCGACACCGCCGAGGTACTCCGGTACGCCGGATCCCACCTCGCCCCGTACATGGTGCCCGCCCAGCTGGTGGTGCTCGAGCGGCTGCCCGTCGGCCGCACCGGCAAGCTCGACCGGCGAGCGCTACCCGCACCGGTGCTCGCGCCCAGAGAATTCCGGGCACCCGCCACCCCGGTCGAGGAGGCGGTGGCGGAGGTCTTCGCCGACGTCCTCGGCATCGAACGCGTCGGAGCCGACGACGACTTCTTCGAACTGGGCGGGAACTCGCTCGTCGCGACCCGGGTGGCGTCCGCGCTCCGAGACCGGCTCGGCACCGACGTCGTCCTGCAGTGGATCTTCCGCAACCCCACCCCGGAGGGCCTGGCTCGCCGCATCGTCGACCCGTCGGCCCTCGGAGGCATGCCCGCCGACGACGTGCTGAACGTCGTCGTTCCGTTCCGGGCGTCCGGTGCGCAACCCGCGCTGTTCTGCGTGCACCCGGCGGGCGGACTCGCATTGGGATACGCCGGACTGATGAAGTACGTCTCACCCGACCGTCCGGTGTACGGGCTGCAGCTGCCGATCCTCAGCGGCGGAACGACGTTCGAGTCGATGGCACAGCTCGCCCACCGGTACGTCGTCGAGATGCGCGCGGTGCAACCGCAGGGGCCCTACCACCTGCTGGGCTGGTCCCTCGGCGGTGTCATCGCCCAGGCCGTCGCCGTCGAACTCCGTGAGTCCGGCGCCGAGGTCGGCACACTCGCGATGATGGACAGCTACGTCGCGGAGGGCGAAAACTTCGGTGACCTCGAGGTGAACGCCGAGGAGTGGCTGCACGGGCTGGGTGTCGAGTTCGAGGGCGAGGGCGACACCGGCACGTCGTACCGCGAGCAACTGGTCGAGATGCTCGGACGATCCTTCGGCCGCGACCCCGCGTTCGCGTCGACCCTCCTCGGTCGCATCAGCACCGGCCTGGAGAACTCGAAGCAGATCTCCACCGGATACCGGCCGCGGGTGTTCGACGGCGACCTGGTGTTCTTCAGCGCCGCGCAGTCCGCCGACGGGGAGGAAGGCGAACGGCCGTCGCCGAGCGTCTGGCAACCCGCGATCACCGGGGTGATCGTCGAACACAAGGTGGAGTGCGACCACCTGCGGATGACCACACCGGAAGCCCTCGCGGTGATCGGACCGATCCTCGAGCGCTCCCTGGGGTCACGCCCCGATCGCACTGCCGATGACGGGCCAGGACTCCCGTAACTCGGTCTCGAACAGCCCCCACGAATGCGTGCCCTGCGACAGATAGGCGAACGTGGCGGAAATCCCCAGCGAGTGCAGCCGCGACTGGAACGCGGTCGCGCACACGTTGGTCACCATCTCGACCACGCTGCCGCCGATCGTCTGGGGCACCACCAGCACGGGGTCGTGGTTGTCGATGCTGCCGGGAAGCCCGTTGCCGCTCGAGACGAACAATTCTGTGCCGCGCAGTCGTTCGGCATTCAGCATCGGGTCGTGTACCCGCCACCGCGGATCCATGGCGGAGCCCCACATGTTGGCCGCATTGCCGCCGCCCCGCAGTTCCACCATCGACCGCACCATCGCCTGGCCCAGCAGTCCGCTCGTCGCGGCACACCCGCTGTACGAGCCGACGGCACGATAGAAACCCGGAGCCTGAATGGCGAGGTCGAGTACCGCGCCGCCTGCCATCGACACCCCGCCGATGGCGTTCGCCCCCGTGGTCGCGAAGCGGCTGTCGATGGCGGCGGGGAGTTCGGTCGTCAGGTACGTCTGCCACTTGTTCCGGCCGAGAACCGGGTCGTCGGCATCCCAGTCGGTGTACATGCTGTACTGGCCGCCGATCGGCATTACCACGTTGACGTGCTTGTCGGCGAAGAAGTCCCGCACACCGGTGTTGTTGAACCAGGAGATCCCGTCCGACCCGCCGCCGATTCCGGTGAGCAGGTAGAAGGTGGGCACCGGCGCACCCGATGCGGGAGAGATGACGTCGTTGGCCACCCACCGGCCCATCGACTCCGAATACACGTCCACCCTGGTGATGCGGGGCTCGGCCGCCGCCTGCGGGCCGAGCACCGCCCACACGGATACGACCAGCAGCATCACCGCCAGTACACGAAGAGAGATCGCGGATCGCAGAGCTTCGAACGGTCGCATGGACGCCCCCTGGCTGTGGCCTGCCCTTCCAATCTAGGACTGCGGGGTACCTGCTTGGTGCGGTTCCAGCGAACCGGTGTAAAGATGATTCGGTGACCGACAACGACCGGCCCGACGAACGTTTCACCCTCGCAAGCGAGCGGACGTTCCTCGCCTGGATGCGGAGTTCGCTCGCACTCCTGGCCGGTGGCATCGCGATGATCCACCTGGTCCCCGAATTCAGCACGGGATGGGTGCGGACGACCCTCGGCCTGATCCTGATCGGTCTCGCCGCGGCCGCGGCCCTCGTCGGCATGCGGCGGTGGTCGCAGGTCGAGAAGGCCCTGCGCGACGGAGCACCGATGCCACCGCCCCACGAGTTGTGGCTGTTCGCGGTGACACTGACGGTGGTGGCACTGGGAGCGGCGCTCGCCAGCCTGGTGGCCGCGCTCTAACCTGCAGAAGAGGTTTGCATCTCGCGAACCGGACGCGAAGACGAAGGAGTACACGGTGGCCCACGAACTCAAGCTCGGTTACAAGGCGTCCGCGGAGCAGTTCGGTCCGCGGGAGTTGGTGGAGCTGGGTGTTCTGGCGGAGCAGCATGGCATGGATTCGGCGACGGTGTCGGATCATTTCCAGCCGTGGCGGCACGAGGGTGGTCATGCGCCGTTCTCGTTGGCGTGGATGACGGCGGTGGGGGAGCGGACGGAGCGGTTGCAGTTGGGGACGTCGGTGATGACGCCGACGTTCCGGTACAACCCGGCGGTGGTGGCGCAGGCGTTCGCGACGATGGGGTGTCTGTATCCGGGGCGGATCATGCTCGGGGTGGGCACCGGGGAGGCGCTCAACGAGATCGCGACAGGCTTCGCGGGTCAGTGGCCGGAGTTCAAGGAGCGGTTCGCGCGGCTGCGGGAGGCGGTCCGGTTGATGCGTGAGCTGTGGCTCGGCGACCGTGTCGACTTCGAGGGGGAGTACTTCACCACGAAGGGGGCGTCGATCTACGACGTGCCCGAGGGTGGGATTCCGGTGTACATCGCCGCCGGTGGTCCGGTGGTGGCCCGGTACGCCGGTCGTAGCGGTGACGGGTTCATCTGCACGTCCGGTAAAGGCATGGAGCTGTACACGGAGAAGTTGATGCCTGCCGTCGCGGAGGGGGCGGAGAAGGCCGACCGTGATGTGGCGGAGATCGACAAGATGATCGAGATCAAGATTTCGTACGACACGGATCCGGAGTTGGCGCTGGAGAACACGCGGTTCTGGGCGCCGTTGTCGTTGACTCCGGAGCAGAAGCACAGCATCGACGATCCGATCGAGATGGAGAAGGCGGCGGATGCGTTGCCGATCGAGCAGGTGGCGAAGCGGTGGATCGTGGCGTCGGATCCGGATGAGGCGGTGGCGCAGATCCGCCCGTATCTCGATGCGGGATTGAACCACCTGGTGTTCCACGCTCCCGGCCACGATCAGAAGCGGTTCCTGGAACTCTTCGAGCGGGATCTGACGCCGCGGTTGCGGGGATAGGCGGCTTCGCCGCCCGTGCGCCTTTTTGGGCTCTACTGACTCATTCGTGGGTGGGTTCGGCCGGGTAGTTGTGGTCGAGCGCCCCCGAGGCTGAGCATCGCGAGTGCGATGACGGCCTCGGGGGTGTGGAACCCGAATCCGCGTCGGGTGATGAGGCGGATTTTGGTGTTGACCGATTCGATGCGCCCGTTGGACAGGCCGTGTTCGATGGCGGCGAGGATGGCGGGTTTGTGGGCGCGGATGCTTTTCTGCAACGCGACAAAGGCCGGGATCCGGGACCGTCTCGCCCAGCCGATCCATCGATCGAGTTCGGTGGCGGCGTTCTCGGCCGGGAGTTGGAAGATCAACCGCAAGGTTTCCTTGAGTAGGTAGGCGCGGTGCAGCACCGGGTCGTGCAGTTCGATCCACCGTAGCGTCGCCTGCTGCCCGGTGGTGAGGGTGTCCGGGTTCTTCAGCAACGCCCACCGGCTGCGTTTCACCGTTTGAGCTGGTCCGGCCTTCGGGCGGCGGCGTGGTTTCCAGCCGCCGCCGCGGGAGGCGTTCTCGGTGGCCCGGGCGGTTCCACGCGGCCCGGCGGACCGCGTCGAGGGCTTCGGTGGCCCAGGCGACCACGTGGAACGGGTCCGCGCAGCGGATCGCATCCGGGCAGTACCGGGCCACCACCGATCCGATCCACCCGGCCGCGTCCGAGGTGACGTGGGTGATTTTCGCGCAGCGTTCGGGCCCGAGCCGGTCGAAGAACCCGGACAGGGTGGCCGCGTCGCGGCCGGGGGCGGCCCACACCAGCCGGCCGGAGTCGTGGTCGACGACGACCGTCAGATACTTGTGGCCCTTCTTGTAGGAGATCTCGTCGATCCCGATCCGACGCAGCCCGGCCAGCGGGTCCCGGGCGGGTGCGGTGTCGGCCCACACCCGGTCCACGATCGCCCCGACCGTGCGCCAGGCGGTGCGCGTCACCTCGCAGGTCGCGGCCTTCGAGGTGTGCGTGGCCAGCCACGCCACCGTCTGGTCGAACGCGTGGGTGTGCCCGGCGCGGTGCCGGGCCCAGGGCACAGCGGCCACCGTGACCCCGTGTTCGCGGCAGGACACCCGTGGGGCGTCGGCCTCGATAAAGGTGCGGACCAGGCCGCAGTCCGGGCCGCGCCATCGCCGCCGCCCGGTGCCGCCGTCGTAGCCGGGGCTACGGCGACCGCACAGCCCGCACCGGGACCGGGCCCGGGCCTGCGGCCGGACCGCGACGATCACCGCCACGGCCGTGGCATCGAAATCAACGTGCTCGATCACCGTCTTTTCGACACCCAACACCTGACGCCATATCCTGGCTTCGCGCACGCCGTTCTCCCACACATGTAGCCGACTGACCCTAGACAAGCCAGAACGCTACTGGGACAACGGCGTGCGCCCCTACGATGCCCAGCTACCACCCACGATCACAGCAGTAGAGCCCCTTTTTGGTAGTGGGTGCTACCAGAAAGGCGCACGGGTGCGGAGCGCCTCAGAGCATGTTCACGCGCTTGTAGAGGTGCCGGGAAGGACCGCCCAGCAGATCGGCGTCGTCCAGGAACCGCATGAGCGGCTGCGAACTCTCGCGAATCTTCTCGGCCCGGAATCGGTTGTTTTTCGCCTCGCGGAGCGCGCGTTCGGTGTCCAGTCCTGCTGCCGCGTAGACGGCGGGATTGATCATGCTGGAGACGATCAGATTGGACGCGATAGCGATGCAGGCGCGGCTCGCAGCACGGTGCGCCTTGCTCATGCCCTGGGCCCGTCGCAGGGTCTCCTCCCGGGCGAAGCGCATGTGCCGGGCTTCTTCGACCACGTGAATCTTGCTGGTGACGCGGACGATCGGCTGGACGCGTGTGTCCTTCATCCAGTCGCGCTGCATGACGTCGAGGATCTCTTCGGCGACAAGAATGCCGGCGTACGCGACCTCGCCCGAGGCGAGCGCCTTGAACCCGCGGCCCAGTGTGACCACCGACTTGCGCGGAACGTAGGAGGGGCAGCCGAACTTCTCTGCGGTGCGAGCGAACATCACCGAGTGCCTGCACTCGTCGGCCACCTCGGTCAGCGCGAACTGGAAGTGGGCCTGCGATGCGTCCTTGGCGTACATGTCCCGGATGACCATCTGCTGAAGGATCATCTCGAACCAGATTCCGGTGCCCATGATCGAGGACACCTCGTGCTTCGTCAGCGTGATCTGCTGTTCGAACGTCATCTCGTCCCACATCGGCGTTCCGTACAGCGAGGACCACTCTGGGGTGAGGCCGTACAGGTCGTCGGGGACCGGCGCGTCCCAGTCCACCTCGACGGTCGGGTCGTACGACATGCGTGCGGAGGACCGGAGAAGCCGGGCGCCGGTGTCCTGGCGATCCGTGATCTTCGGATTGCGGAGAGCGAGCGTCGAGCGTGCCATGAAATCCTCCATGTCAATGTTACCAGCAGTCACACCTAATGATGTCGAAAAAGCCCCTTGACGTCAATGGCTGTTGTGTACAAATAGTGGACAACTTCCGGGTAGTTCTTCGGGCGTCAAGGCCTCGGTGATGATCCCCACAACTGCGACCCAAGGCTTGCTCAAAATTTGCCAATCGTCTGTAGTGAGTTCTCGGCAGAGGGCCCGGATGATCCCTTGCCCCGGCATCACCTGCAGAAAGCGGAATGAACCCATGTCTGATCAGAAGAGTGCCGCCCAGCCCCACAGCCCCGACGTCGTCGTCGGCGCTCGCGTTCGGGTCCGCCGCGACTCCGACGCTCCCGCGCCCGGTGTCGTGATCGAGGATTTCGCGGACCTGTCCCAGTCGGAGGGACTCCTCGGACGTGATTGGGCGCCCGTGCACCGCTGGGCCGTCGCTCTCGACGACGGACGCCTCGTGTTCGCCGACGACGGCGAACTCGACCTCGACGCCGAAGCACCGCAGGCGGCGCGCGGCTGATTCAGCCGAGTCTGTCGGCGACATCCTGAAGTTGCTCGACAGTGCCTCCGGCGATGGTTCGCACATGTTCGGTGACGACGGAAATCGGCCAGTCCCACCACGCGATCCGCATCAGTGCGGCGATCTCGGATTCCGAATAGCGGTCCTTGATGTGGACGGCCGGATTCCCGCCCACGACCGCATAGTCCGGCACGTCCCGCGTCACCACCGAACCGGTCGACACGATCGCGCCGTGCCCGATGCGGACGCCAGGCATGATCGTCGCGTTGCCTCCGATCCACACATCGTTGCCGACGACGGTGTCGCCCCGCGACGGTAGATCCGCGAGCAGATCGGCGTGCCGGGCCCACGACCCGCCCATGATCGGAAACGGGAACGTCGAGACTCCGCTCATCCGATGATTTGCGCCGTTCATGATGAACGTCGTCCCGGTCGCGAACGCGCAGAACTTGCCGATGATCAGCCGGTCCGGCCCGTAATGGTGCAGGACATTGCGCGTTTCGAACTCGTCCGCGAACTCGGGATCATCGTAGTAGCTGTACTCCCCGACCTCGATCAGTGGATTCTCGATCAGAGGTTTCAGCAGGACCACCCGAGGCTGACCTGAAACGGGATGCAGGGTCATCGGATCCGGTGCGGCATTCGTGGGCAACTACTTCTCCATTCCTCGGCGCAGGCGGGCGTGCGCGATCTCCTGTATAGCGCCGTACTGCCCTGCGCTGCATGTGCTTTTCAGGGGCATCGGCTTCGCCCGGCAGCTCGTTGCCGACGCCGTCGATCGTGACACCGAGACGTCGTTGCGGCGGGTGTATTCGTGCCCGCAGTCGGGGGTGTTGACGGCGGTGGAATCACAGTCGCGCACGTTCGCGAAGAGTCTGCGACAGCTGATCGACCTGCGGGATCGGACGTGTCGTACGCCGTGGTGCGATGCGCCGATCCGGCATCACGACCACATCCGCTCCCGCCGAGAATCCGGTGCCACGTCGGCGGACAATGGGTCCGGACTGTGCGAGGCCTGCAACTATGCGAAGGAGGGCGATGGATGGTCCGCCCGCGCAGTCCATAACCCCTGCCGCACCCACCTCACCGACGTCGGCACCCCGACCGGGCACCACTCCCGGTCGGCGGCACCGCCGCTTCCGGCCCCGGCACGGCGCTCGGCTCACGAGGCGGTGAGAGCGAACACCCGCATCGTGCGGTTCGTTCGGTGCTCGTAGACGCCGTAGACGCGCACCATCTCGTCGAATTCGCGATAGATCCGTGTTCGCTCCGGTTCGGCGAGGAGAGTCGCGGTGACGGGGATGTCCTTCCCGCCGATCGTGACCTTCGCGTTCGGCTGGGCGAGAAGGTTCCCCGACCACGCCGGGTGGTGATCCTGCCCGAAGTTGCTGCCCACGACGAAGATCTGCTCACCCTCACGGTAGTAGAGGAGCGGGCTCGTCCGTGGTGCGCCAGACTTGCGACCCGTCGTGGTCAGCAGCACGACCGGAGCGGCGATCGGACCGAGGATCGTGAAGCGCCCCCTGGTCTTCTGGAGGAGCCGGCGGTCGACTCCGGCGAGTTTCCGGATCACCCACGATCCGGGTCGGGTGGCGGCAAATTTGGCTGCGGGTTCGCGGAGGAAGCTGTTCTCGCTGCCCCATCGGACGTCGGGGAAGGGTGATTCGGCCATACGTCATCTGACCGCCGGGCGGGTGCGGTGTCAATCGCCCAGAACCGGTGGCCGGATACGCTATGGCCATGGCTGCGCCAGCGACACCCTCACCCGTGAATCCGCCCGCACGTCTCCAGCCGTCGAGCGTCTACATCGCCTCACCGGAGGGGGATACCGGCAAGTCCACCATCGCGCTGGGTGTCCTGCAGATGCTGTGCGCGTCCGCGGCGAGGGTGGGCGTCTTCCGTCCCATCGCCCGATCGACGCAGGAAACCGACTACATCCTCGAGTTGCTCCTCGAACACACCACGGCCGACATCGGGTACGAGGAGTCCCTGGGGGTCACGTACGAGCAGGTCCACGCCGATCCCGACGGCGCGCTCAGCGAGATCGTCTCCCGGTATCACCAGGTGGCGGCGCAGTGCGATGCCGTCGTGGTGATCGGCAGCGACTACACCGACGTGGCCAGCCCCAGCGAGCTCGGCTACAACGCCAGGATCGCCGTGAACCTCGGCGCCCCGGTGTTGCTCGCCGTGAGGGGAGCACGGCGCACCCCCGAGGAGATCGCCCAACTCGCGCAGCTCGCCATCGGTGAACTGACCGCTCACCACGCGCACCTGCTGGCCGTGGTCGCCAATCGGTGCGACCCCGACCAGCTCGATGCGGTCACCGACGCGTTGGCAGTCACTGGTGTACCCGCGTGGAGCCTGCCCGAGATCCCCTTGCTGGTCGCACCGACCATGGCCGAACTCCTCGAGTCGATCGACGGCAGCCTGTTCAGCGGCGACCCGGAGCTCCTCCACCGGGAGGCGCTGCGGGTGATGGTGGGTGGAATGACGGCCGAGCACATCCTCGAACGGTTGACGGAGGGCACGGTGGTGATCGCCCCGGCCGACCGTTCCGACGTGCTGCTGGCGATGGTGAATGCGCATGAGGCCGAAGGTTTCCCGTCGCTGGCGGGCATCATCATGAACGGCGGGCTGATGCCGCACCCGGCAATCGCGAAGTTGATGGCCGGCCTCAAGCCGCGGTTGCCGATCCTCACCACCGGACTGGGCACGTTCGACACGGCCAGCGCGGCAGCGCAGACCCGTGGCCGGGTGGCGGTCGGTTCGCAGCGCAAGATCGACACCGCCCTGAGTGTCATGGAACTCCGGGTGGACGCACCCACACTGCTGGAGCGGTTGAAGCTGCCGATCCCGTCGGTGGTGACTCCGCAGATGTTCGAATACCAGCTGATCGACCGCGCCCGCCGCGACCACAAGCACATCGTGCTCCCGGAAGGCGACGACGACCGCATCCTCCGAGCGGCGGGGAGACTGCTGCAACGGCAGGTGGCGGAGCTGACGATTCTCGGCGACGAGGTGCAGGTGCGTCGCCGCGCGGCGGAACTCGGCGTGGACCTCGGTGACGCGCAGGTGCTCGACCCCCGGACGTCCGAACACGCCGGTCCGTTCGCCGAGGAGTACGCGCGGCTCCGCGCCCACAAGGGCATGACCGTGGACCGTGCCCGCGAGGTGATGACCGACATCTCGTACTTCGGAACCATGATGGTGCACTTGGGAATCGCGGACGGTATGGTCTCCGGTGCCGCGCACACCACGGCGCACACCATCCGGCCGTCGTTCGAGATCATCAAGACACAACCGGGAGTGTCCACGGTGTCGAGTGTGTTCCTGATGTGTCTGTCCGATCGGGTGCTCGCGTACGGGGACTGCGCGGTGGTGCCCGACCCCACGGCCGAACAGCTGGCCGACATCGCGATCTCGTCGGCGCAGACGGCGTCCCAGTTCGGTATCGATCCGCGTATCGCGATGCTGTCGTACTCGACCGGCGACTCCGGCAGCGGCGCGGACGTCGACAAGGTGCGCTCTGCGACGAAACTCGTCCGCGAGCGTCGCCCGGACCTGTTGGTGGAAGGCCCCATTCAGTACGACGCTGCCATCGAGCAGAGCGTGGCCGACAAGAAGATGCCCGATTCGGCGGTGGCTGGGAAGGCGACGGTCTTCATCTTCCCCGACCTCAACACCGGGAACAACACGTACAAGGCCGTGCAGCGCAGCGCCGGCGCCATCGCCGTCGGGCCGGTGTTGCAGGGCCTCAACAAACCGGTCAACGACCTCTCGCGAGGGGCGCTGGTCGAGGACATCGTGAACACCGTGGCCATCACCGCGATCCAGGCGCAAGGAGCAGAGCAGTGACCGAGGGGTCCGTACTGGTAGTCAATTCCGGTTCGTCGTCGATCAAGTTCCAGCTGATCCACCCGGACACCGGTAAGTCCTCGGCGTCCGGTCTCATCGAGAGGATCGGGGAACCCGAGGGGCGCATCGTCTATCACCACCGCACCGGATTGGCGGAGCGCCACGTTCACATCGCCGACCACCGCGCCGGACTGAAGATGTTGTCGGACATCGTTGCCGAGGTGGGTCGACCTCTGAGGGAGGCGGGGATCGTCGCGGTCGGCCATCGCATCGTCCACGGCGGCGACGTATTCTTCGAACCCACGATCATCGACGACGCAGTGGTGCAGTCCATCTCGGACCTTTCGACCCTTGCACCGCTGCACAATCCGGCGAACGTGATCGGGATCGAGGTGGCGCGGGAGGAGCTGCCGGACATCCCGCACGTCGCGGTGTTCGACACCGCGTTCTTCCATACCCTGCCCGCGGAGGCGTCGACGTATGCGATCGACCGGCAGGTCGCGAAGGAGCACTCCATCCGGCGGTACGGCTTCCACGGCACGTCGCACCAGTACGTGTCGGCGCGCACGGCCGAGTTCCTCGGCAGGGACCTGTCCGAGCTGAACCAGATCGTCCTGCACCTGGGGAACGGTGCCTCGGCGTCCGCGATCCGCGGGGGACTCGCCGTCGACACCAGCATGGGGCTGACCCCGCTCGAGGGACTCGTCATGGGCACGCGGTCCGGGGACGTCGATCCCGGCGTCATCCTGCACCTGCACCGCAGCGGGATGGGTGTCGATCAGATCGACGACCTCCTGAACCGGCATTCCGGCCTCGAGGGCTTGTCGGGGGTCAACGACTTCCGGGCGCTCCTGACGCTGGTCGGCGAGGGCGATCAGGCTGCGGCGCTGGCCTACGACGTGTACGTGCACCGACTCCGCAAGTACATCGGCGCCTACCTGGTGGAACTCGGCGGCGTCGACGTCATCACGTTCACCGGGGGAGTCGGCGAGAACAACGTCGACGTCCGCCGCGACAGCCTGGCCGGGCTGGGACGCCTCGGCATCGTCGTCGACGACGACCGCAACCGCGCGAGTTCCCGGGACGCACGCCGTATCTCGGTGGACGAGTCCGACGTTCAGGTGCTGGTCGTGCCCACCAACGAGGAATTCGCGATCGCCTGTGCGGCGGTGGAGCTGATCGGGGCCTGAGCGTTACAGCAGGCTCTTGGGCCGGATGGTGTTGGCCAGATCCACCAGCGTGTACCGGTGAGTGCGCTCGGGGGCGTTGCGGGCCAGCGCCCGCAGGCCGGCCTCGGCGCCCTTGCGTAGGCCCCGTTCGGTGAACGGCACACCGAGGATCTGCTCGAGTTCCGTCGCCGACGTGTGACCGGCACGCATCCAGTCCAATGCGGTACCCAGGACGAGCGTGCGCATCTGCAGTGCCCGGCTCTCCTCGGGTGCGAGCGCGGCGACACGGAGTGCGGCCTCCCGGAGAGCCGATTCGTCGAGTTCCTCGATCGGTTTGCCGGACAACAGCATCAGCACGCTCGTCATCCGGGCCATGGTGAAGTGCCGGGACGTCGGGGGAACCTGATCGAGGGCGGCGATGGCACCGGGCAGATCGCCGCGTTCGGTGAGTTGCCGCGCCAGCCCGAACGCCGCACTCACCATGCTGTGGTCGGTCCGCCACACCGTCCGGTAGTACTTCTCGGCGAACGTTCGCCACTGGTGGGAGTCGGAGCTCTCCCAGTGCTGCAGAATCAGTTCGGCGGTGGCGGCCAGCGCAAGTTTGGGAGCCGTCTCCCCGGGCATCGCCTGCAGTACGGATTCGAAACGGGAGAACGCCGTCTCGTAGTCGCCGTCGATGAGCGTCGAGAGTCCGGCATACCAGTCGACGCGCCAGTTCCCACCCATCTCTCCCTCCACGTCGCGTAGGAGCTCGGTGGCGGTGGCGGCGTCACCGAGATCGAGGTGCGCCTTGATCTCGGCGAGCGTGAGTTCCCGGGAGAACGACACGTCGAGGTCGCCGACGACTCGTTCGATACCGTTCTCGCGCGCGTGCCGAATGGACTCCAGTGTCTGCTGCGGTTCGCTGTGCACCGCGGCGGCCAGGAGTGGGGCATTGGGATCGGTCGGGTCGATCAGGGGCACCGCCAACGCCTGCGCCACGGACTGCGGATCGAGATTCTCGTCCCGTTCGACGCCGTCGACGTACACGTCGGTCTGCTCGACGGCCTCGTTCGTGCCGAACGTCGTTCTCTGCTTGCTGAACACGGTCGACAGTCCGGGATGCTCCTCGCCGGTCTGCTGCGCGAGCACCTCTCGCAGCACCGCCGTGAGCTGACCCGCCATCTCCTCGGCCGACGCGAAACGCCGGCTCGGGTCGGGGTCGGTGGCGCGCAACAGGAGTCGGTGGAAGAACTCGTATTCCGCGAGGAGCGGCGCCTGCTCGGGGGACGGGATCCCGTCGAGGTACCGGCCCTTGTCGGACGGCATGTCGAGCGTCAGGACGGCGAGGGTGCGCCCCACCGTGTAGATGTCGGACGCCACGGTCGGGCCGGTCGTGACGATCTCCGGCGCCTGATACCCGGGTGTGCCGTACAGGTAGCCGTAGTCCTCGATGCCCGCGACGGCACCGAGGTCGATCAGCTTGAGGGCATCCTCGGTAACCATCACGTTGTCGGGTTTGAGGTCGTTGTACACCAAACCGGTGGAGTGCAGATACGCCAGTGCGGGAAGGATTTCGAGCACGTAGGCGATGGCCTGCTCGACCGGCATGCGTTCGGGCTTCGCGTGCGTCGACAGGACGTCCCGAAGCGAGTGACCGCCCACATACTCCATCACGATGTACCCCATCGGGGTCCCGTTCGACCGGGGATGCTCCACGAAGTTGAAGATCTTCACGATGCTCGGGTGGGCCACCTCGGCGAGGAACTGGCGTTCGGCCACCGCGACGGCCTGAGCCTCGGCGTCGCCGAAGTGCAACAGGCCCTTGAGAACCACCCAGCGGTCACTGACGTTGCGATCGATGGCCAGATAGATCCAGCCGAGGCCGCCGTGCGCGATGCAGCCCTGCACCTCGTACTGGCCGCCGATCAGCTCGTTCGGACCGAGAAGCGGCCGGAAGTCGTACGTGGCTCCGCACTGGGGGCACAGACCGAACTCGGAGCCCTCGGACGTGGCGCCGGTGCGGCCCACCGGCTTGTTGCACTTCCAGCAGAAGCGCTTGCTCTCGGGGACTTTCGGGTCGGTCATCACGGCGGATGCCGGGTCGAGTGTCTTCACGACGGGAACCTCGACGAGACCGCCGCCGAGACGCAGGCGCTCCCCGGACCGGGTGCGCGGTGAGCGCGTCGAGCGGCCGGTGCCGGACGCGCCGGACGGCCGGGACGTCGGCGCCGCCTGGGTGGCCGGACCCTCGTCCGGTTCTTCCCGGACCGCGGCCTGCGTGGCGTCCTCTTCCGGCTCCCGGACGGCGGCCTGGGTGGCGATGTCCGGGTCGGTGGACTCCGGATTTTGCGAATGCTGCGGCATGCGTCCCCTCAGTCCTGGTACACGGCGGACGGCGGGGCGGGGGACGGCCCCAGCATCGACAGCCACTGGTCGTACATCCTGGTCCAGGTACCGTCGCGGCGGATGCGTTCGAGCGTGCCGTTGACGAACCGCACCAGGTCCTCGTTCGACTTGGTGATGCCGACGCCGTACGGCTCGGCGCCCATGCTGTCTCCGACGATCTCGAGATACGGGTCCTGGGACGCCAGACCGGCGAGGATCGTGTCGTCGGTGCTCACCGCATCGACCTGCCGCTGCTGCAGGACCACCAGGCAATCCGACCACATGGGGACCGTCAGAATGTTCGCGGTGGGCGCCACCTGCTGCAACCGTGTCAGCGACGTCGTGCCGCGGACGACGCAGACCCGTTTCCCGTCCAGGTCGGCGGCGCTGCGGATCGGGGAGCCCTTCACGACGAGAACCCGCTGCTGCGCCTCGAAGTACTCGGAGGAGAACGCCACCCGTTCCTTTCGGTCGCAGGTGATGGTCATCGTCTTGGCCACGATGTCGACCATCGACTCCTGCAGCGCCTTCTCACGATTCGCCGACGTGAGGATGCGGTACTCGAGCCGGTCCGGATCGCCGAACAGATCCCGCGCGATCTCCCGGGCCACGTCGACGTCGAAGCCCTGGATGGCACCGGTCGCCGGATCGCGGAAACTCATCAGATTGCTGCCCGTGTCGAGGCCGACGACGAGACGCCCCCGCGCGCGGATGGCGTCGACCGTCGGCATCGGCGGTGCGGCGTCGGTATCGGGGAACGGGCGCAGGCTCGCCGTGGGATCGCCGCAGTCCTTCTCGGGAGTCGGCGGCGCAGCGGTGGTCTCGGGCGCCGGCGTCGCGGCCGCGGGAAGCGGGGGCTCGGTGTACGACACGTTCGGCGATCCGACGTGCTCGGGACTCGACTCGGCGCACCCGCCGATCAGTAAGGTGGCCGCCACGAGCACGAGCACGAGCGCGATCCGGCGCCGCCTCACTGATATTCCCTCAATCGAGGCCACAACCCGATGATAATTCCGCCGACCGCGATCAGCGTCAGGACAATGGCGCCGGAACCGAGCGCGGTCAGCACCCCGGCCGCGGATTCGACATTCGACCGCAGACGGTCGCGTGCGCTGCCGATTCCGTCGGTGAGCGCGTCGTCGACGGCGGTGAACTGAGCCGCGGAATCCGAAGGTCCCGGTCCGATGGCGACCATTGCCGCCGAGACGAAGTCGCCCCTGGCGAGGATCTCGTTCATGCGGTCGTGTGCCGAGGACCAGCGCGTCCACGCCTCCTGCGCCCTCGCCACCTCGTCGTGGCCGACCGCGCGGTCGCCGTCGTGGGGGTAATTCGACAGCAGGGTGTCGAGCTGACCGGACTTGTCTTCGAAGACGGCGTCGTAGTCACCGTTCGAGTCGCGGCGGACCAGTTTGAGGGTCTCCTCGGTGCGCGCCTGCTGGGCCAGGATGCGGGCCGCGGTCAACTCGTGCATCGGGCGGGCGCCCTCGGTCAGTGCCCGCTTGGTGTCGAGGGAGGAGACCAACCCGGCGACCAGCATCCACGTCAGGAGGATCGCCGTGCACGACGACGCCGCGATCAGCCCGAGATTGAACGTGCGCCGACTGCGCCTCGCAATGACGATCTGGGCGAGGAGCAACGCGACGAGTGCGACGAGGATCAGGATCAGCGCCAGCCAGGGCGGACGGGAGTAGTCCCGCTGCGTGTCCGCGACGTCGGCTTCCTGTTGGGCGTGCAACTGCTGCGCCATCGGCAGCATGCTCGTCTGCATCAGCGTGGACGCCTCGCTGAGGTAGGCCGCGCCGACCGGATGACCGGTGCGATTGTTGGCCCGCGCGGTCTCGACGAGACCGGAGTAGACGCTGAGATCGGTGGAGATGGAGGCAAGCAGTCGGCGGCTGTCCACGTCGCTCGCCGCGAGTCCGCCGGACGCGTACACGAGGTCGGCGGAGGCGGTGCCGATCGCCTGCGCATAGGTGTCCCGGAGTTCGGGCGGTTCGAGACCGCCGGAGATGAACGCCGTCGTGGCCGCGGCATCCGCCACGGACAGGGCGCTGTAGAGGTTCTGCGCCGAGAACGACAGCGGTTCCGTCTCCGCGAGGACGCTGTCGAGAGTGGCTTCCCTGTTGTTCACCGTCGAGGCGGCCACGAACCCGGCGGTGAGGGTGAGCAGGACCAGGAGGGCCCCGAGGGCCGTGAGTTTGGCGGGAGTCGACTCCAGGAACGCGCGCAGTTCCTTGCGGCGTGCCACCGCGGGGTCGACGTCGTCGTCCGCGGCGGCGGACAATGCGCGGCTGCCGTGGGGTTCGATCGACGGCGCCTCACGCAGAACCACCTCGCACCCCTCCCGTGTCATGGCCGCACCTTGTGGGGAGCATATAAGCAGCGGTCGGTTCACGACTGCCGACGGGCAGTTCCGGAAGAAACCGTTAGTGTGAGGGAACTGCAGGGAGACCCATCAGGTCGGACAGGGGTAGTCGATGCGTGGTGACGGTGACGGTTGGGCAACCGGGCCGGACGGCAGTCGTCATTGGGGCAAGCACGGTGCCGCCGGGTTGTTGCTGCGTGCGCCGCTCCCCGACGAGACGCCGGCCGTGCTGCTACAGCACCGTGCGGTCTGGAGTCACCAGGGCGGTACGTGGGCGTTGCCCGGCGGTGCCCGGGACAGCCACGAGTCCACCACCCACGCCGCGGTGCGCGAGGCCCACGAGGAAGCAGGCATCGAGAGCGCGGCCATCCGCGTCCGCACCGAGGTCGTCACGATGAAGGCCGCGAGCGGCTGGAGTTACACGACGGTGATCGCCGACGCCGAGCGCCCACTGCCCACCGTCGCGAACGGCGAGAGCACCGAACTGCGCTGGGTGCGGGAAACTGACGTCGCCGGGTTGCCGCTGCACCCGGGATTCGAAGCCGGGTGGCCGCAACTGCGTACCACCGAGGTGCGATTGCTGCTCGATCGGCACGACGTGCTGGGTGAACGCGGCGCGCTGGCACAGTTGTCGAAGGCCCTGCCCCGCACGGTGCACCTGCCCGACCGCACTTACGGGTGGCTGCCGCGCGTCGAGGTGCTCGAGGCCCTGGACGCCGTCGGCCGCCTCGCCGAACCGGCCGGCCACGGCACCACGCTGGGAACGGTGACGGCGGTCGTCACCACCGACCCCGACCTGATCGAACAGTTGCCGACCACCATCGTGGTCCTACCGCCCGCCACCGTGCTGGACTGGCTGGATCAGCCGTAACTACGCGTTCTGCTGCAGCAGGGCGGACAGCGAGCGTGCGGCGGCCTGCGGGTCGCGGGCCTCGGTGACGGCCCGGACGACGACGATGCGGGAGGCCCCCGCGGCGAGGATCTCCGGAACCCGGGACTCGTCGATGCCGCCGATCGCGAACCACGGGCGGTTCGGCTCCGAATCGGCGGTCGATCGCACCAGATCGATGCCCGACGCGGTCCGCCCCGGCTTGGTGGGGGTGGCCCACACCGGACCGGTGCAGAAGTAGTCGACGCCGTCCTCGATCGCCGCCAGGCTGGCCTGGGCGCGGCTGTGGGTGGAGCGGCCGATCAGGACGTCGGAACCCACCACGGTCCGTGCGTACGGGACGGGCAGGTCGCCCTGGCCGAGGTGCAGCACGTCGGCTCCGGCCGCCAGCGCCATGTCGGCGCGGTCGTTGACCGCGAGCAGCGCTCCGTGCCGCCTGGCAGCGGCCGCGAGCACCGACAGCGCCGCCAGTTCGTCCCGGGCGTCCATCGTGCCGAACTTCTTCTCTCCGGCCGAGCCCTTGTCGCGGAGCTGGATGATGTCGACGCCGCCGGACAGTGCGGCCTCGGCGAACTGCGCCAGGTCGCCCTTCTCGCGCCGAGCATCGGTGCACAGGTACAAACGTGCTGTTCCGAGGCGGCGCCGACGGTCCGTGAGGTTGCTGTGATGCGAGGTGGTCACGGCATGACGGTAGCCTCTACGGTGAAAGTGCAACACGGGAGTCCCGGGGAACGTGGGGCTGAGAGGGGCTCACGCCGAGCCCGACCGTCATACCTGACCCGGATCATGCCGGCGCAGGAAGTGAGGTGGAGTTCAATGGCGAGATCGGTATCCGTCGTCGGAGGCGGAGTGATCGGCCTGTCCATTGCGTGGCGAGCAGCCCGCAACGGCTGGTCGGTACGGCTGTACGACCCGTCGATAGGTTCGGGAGCGTCCTGGGTGGCGGGCGGCATGCTCGCCCCGTTGTCCGAGGGCTGGCCAGGCGAGGAGAGCGTCCTCGAACTGGGGAGTGCATCGCTCGACCGGTGGCCCGAATTCGGGAAGGAACTCGAGGCCGGAGCCGGCGTCGAGTTGTTCACGTCGGAAAGTTCGCTCACCGTCGCGCTGGACGGCGCCGACGCGGAGGACCTGCGGACCATCGCCGAATGGGTGGGCGCCCAGGGGCGGGAACTGCAGATCCTGGGCCGCGCCGAAGTCCGGGCCCTCGAGCCGATGCTGGGTCGCGGAGTCCGATTGGGACTCTTGGCCGTCGACGAACTGGCCGTGGACAACAGGCTGCTGTTGCAGGCGCTGCAGCGGTGCGCCGCCGACGCCGGAGTGGAGCTGATCGGGGAGGCCGTGCACAGCCTCGACCGGCTCGACACCGACCAGATCGTCGTCACCGCGGGCATCGCGTCACCGGCCCTGTGGCCCGGGCTTCCGGTACGCCCGGTGAAGGGCGAGATCCTGCGGTTGCGCTCGCGTCCCGGGGTGACTCCCGCGCCGGGCCGGACCATCCGCGGCAGCGTGCACGGCAGGCCCGCCTACCTGGTGCCGCGTGCCGACGGCATCGTCGTCGGTGCCACCCAGTACGAGTCGGGCAACGACACGCAGGTCACGGTGGCCGGTGTGCGCGACCTGATCGCGGACGCCGAGGCCCTGATGCCCGCCATCGGCGAGTACGAACTGCACGAGACCTCGGCGGGTCTGCGTCCGATGACCCCGGACAACCTGCCGCTGATCGGCCGGGTGTCCGATCGGGTCGTGGTGGCGACGGGACACGGCCGTAACGGCATCCTGCTCACCCCGGTGACCGCCGACGCGACGATGGCATTGTTGGAGGGCTCGGCATTGGTCGAGGCGAAAGCCGCCGACCCCGAACGTTTCGAGAAAGTAGCGAGGTAGAGATGAGTGAGCAGCAAGTAGTGGTGCCGATCGGCATCAGCGTCAACGGCGAGGACCACGAGTTCACGGAACCGTTGACCGTCACCGGGCTGCTGGAGGTGCTGAACCTGCCCACCAAGGGCATCGCGGTGGCAGTGAACGGCGCCGTGTTCCCGCGAGCCCGGTGGGACGAGCTCGTGGTCCGGGGCTGGGAGATCGAGATCCTCACGGCGGTGCAGGGTGGCTGACGCGACGCCCGGCGTGCAGAAGGGCCTCACGATCGCGGGACGCACGTTCGGTTCACGGTTGATCATGGGCACCGGCGGCGCCGCCAACCTCACGGTGCTCGAAGAGGCGCTCGTCGCGTCCGGCACCGAGCTGACCACGGTCGCGATGCGCCGCGTCGACGCCGCAGGCGGCACCGGTGTGCTGGACCTGCTGCGCCGGCTCGACATCGCCCCGCTGCCCAACACCGCGGGGTGTCGCGGTGCGGCCGAGGCTGTGTTGACGGCGCAACTCGCCCGTGAAGCGCTCGAGACCGACTGGGTGAAGCTCGAGGTCATCGCCGACGAGCGCACCCTGATGCCCGACGCCATCGAGTTGGTCAGCGCTGCAGAGCAACTGGTCGACGACGGATTCGTCGTCCTGCCCTACACCACCGACGACCCGGTTCTGGCCCGCAGACTCGAGGACGTGGGCTGCGTGGCCGTGATGCCGCTGGGTTCGCCGATCGGCACCGGGCTCGGTATCGCGAACCCGCACAACATCGAGATGATCGTGGACGGTGCGGGGGTGCCCGTCATCCTCGACGCCGGCATCGGGACCGCAAGCGACGCCACCCTCGCGATGGAACTCGGCTGCGATGCGGTGTTGCTGGCCACGGCTGTGACCAGGGCGAAGGATCCGGCGCTCATGGCGTCGGCGATGCGCGGGGCCGTGGTGGCGGGGTACGAGGCACGTCACGCGGGCCGGATTCCCAAGCGGTTCTGGGCGCAGGCGTCGTCGTAGTCCTCGGGGTCGCGTCGGGGTCCGGCTCAGGGTCCGACCGGTACCAGGGGACGAGCCGGGAGTAGACCTGCGGCCGATGCGCGCCGGCCGCAGGTTCGGGCATCCTTCTCATCATGATTGAAGTGAGGGGACTGACAAAGACCTTCGGTGCGACGAAGGCGGTGGACAACCTGACGTTCAACGTGAAGCCGGGTATGGTCACCGGCTTCCTCGGCCCGAACGGTGCAGGCAAATCGACGACGATGCGCATGATCCTCGGGTTGGACCGCCCCACGGCGGGCAGCGCGTTGATCGACGGCAAACCGTACAGCGACCTGGTGCAGCCGCTGCGGACGGTGGGGGCACTGCTCGACGCGAAGTGGGTGCACCCCAACCGCTCGGCCCGCGCCCACCTGCAGTGGATGGCGGCGTCCAACTCGCTGCCGAAGAGCCGGGTCGACGAGGTGCTACACCTCGTCGGGCTCACCGAGGTGGCCGGGAAGAAGGCAGGCGGGTTCTCGCTCGGCATGTCGCAGCGCCTGGGCCTGGCCGCCACGCTCCTCGGCGACCCGAAGGTGCTGCTGTTCGACGAGCCGGTGAACGGGCTCGACCCGGAGGGTATCGTCTGGATCCGGAAGTTCATGCAGCGCCTCGCGGCGGAGGGTCGCACCGTGCTGGTGTCGAGCCACCTGCTGTCCGAGATGGCGCTCACCGCAGAACATCTGGTGGTCATCGGCCGGGGGCGTCTGATTGCCGACACCACCGTGTCCGAGTTCGTCAGCAAGTCCTCGGAATCGACGGTGCGGGTGCGAAGCCCCCAGCTGGACGCGTTGCGTAGCGCGCTCACGTCCAACGGCCTCACTGTGCGCGAGGACGGATCCGACGGGCAGCAGGCGCTCGTGGTGGTGGATTCGTCGACGGACGTCGTCGGCGGGATCGCCGGTTCGCAGGGCATCGTCCTGCACGAGTTGGCATCTCAGCGCGGATCGCTGGAGGACGCCTTCATGAAGTTGACCGGAGACGACGTGCAGTACCACGCAGAGGGCGTCGAAGATGTGATGAGGGGTGCACTGTAATGGCTGTTCTCAATGCCGAACGGATCAAGATCACGTCGACGAGGTCGCCGTGGTGGTGCACGGTCATCATCATCGTGCTGGGCCTCGGCCTCGCCGCAGTCATCGGGCTGAGCGCGAAGGCCAGCATCAACTCCTTCAACAACCAGATCGCGGACGGTAAGCAACCGGATTTCGATCCGTTCCTGCCGCAGATGTCGGACGCGGTCGGCGGTGTCTCCGGATTCGGCGTGCTGGTCCTGATGATCCTCGCGGCACTCGCCGTGACCAGCGAATACCGGTTCGGCGTCATCCGCACCACGTTCCAGGCCATCCCGAACCGGGCGTCCGTCCTCATCGCGAAGGCAGGCCTGATCGGTGCGTTCGGCGCGGTGCTGACGTTCGTGCTCACGTTCGGCGCGTATGCCATCGCGAAGGCGACCGCGGGTGACGAGGCGGGAGCGGCGCTCACGCTGTCGGGTGACGACGCCTGGCGGTCGATCTACGGCGTCCCGATCTACGCGTTCCTGTGCGTGGTTCTCGCCGTCGGCGTCGGCACGCTGCTGCGCCAGTCGGCGGGCGCGATCGCCCTGCTGCTGCTGTGGCCGCTGCTGATCGAGAGCCTGTTCAACCTGTTCGGGTCGTTCGGCCAGAAGATCATGCCCTTCCTGCCGTTCCTCAACGCCAACAACTTTTTGGGGGCGCCGCAGGGGGTCGACTTCCACTGGGGCCACTGGGGCAGCCTGGTCTACTTCGCCGTGTTCGTCTTCGTGATCTTCGGGGCCGGCCTGGTGGTCGTCAACAAGCGCGACGCCTGACACCCGATACAGTACTTTCGCCCCGCTCCTCCGCCAGGTGATCGTCGGGAGACCTGGCTGAGGGTGACGGCGGGGCGGGAGCCCGTGGGCCGGTGCGAGATCCATTCGCGCCGGCCCACGGGTGCTTCTGCGTTAGGCTCCCGACATGCGACTACGGGGAGCCTTCACAGTCGGAGTGGCCGGTGCGATGGTCTTGGCCGGGTGCTCGTCGACGAGCGAACCCGATTCGCCGCCGGTCGATGCGAGCGCTCTCGCGGCCTCGGTCACCGAGGGCGGCGTGGTGGGGCACCTGGAGCAACTGCAGACGATCGCCGAGAACAACAACGGCAACCGCGCGGCCGGAACCTCCGGCTACGACGCCAGCGTCGACTACGTCGCACAGGTGCTGGAAGACAAGGGCTTCGACGTCGAGACCCCAGAGTTCGAGTTCCACAACTTCGACGTCCGGACGGAGGCGCTCAGGTCCGGCGACCGTGACTTCGAGGTGCGTGCACTGGCGTATTCGCCGTCCACCGGTCCGGACGGGATAACCGCCCGCCTGGTGCCTGCCCCCAAGGACGAGAGTCCGGGATGCGAGGTCACCGATTACGACGGCCTCGACGTGACCGGGGCGATCGTCCTCGTCAACCGCGGGGTGTGCCCGTTCGCGGCCAAGCAGCAGCTCGCGTCCGAGCGCGGCGCCGCGGGCGTGATCGTCGTCAACAACGAGGACGGGCCGATGAACGGCGGAACTCTCGGCGATCCGGACGTGGGCAAGGTACCCACGGGCGGAGTGAGCAAGGCGGACGGCGCCGCGCTCGAGCAGGCCGGGGGTGACGTCACCCTCACACTCGACACCACCACCGAGTCGAGCACCGCTCGCAACGTCATCGCCCAGACGAAGACCGGTTCGACCGAGGACGTCGTGATGGTCGGCGCCCACCTGGACAGCGTCCCGGACGGTCCCGGGATCAACGACAACGGCACCGGCGTCGCCGCGACCCTCGAAACGGCCGTGCAACTCGGCGGTTCGCCCGACGTCGACAACGCGGTGCGCTTCGCGTTCTGGGGCGCCGAGGAGTTGGGTCTGCTCGGTTCGGAGGCCTACGTGAACAGCCTCAGCGAGGACCAGCGGAACGACATCGCGCTGTATCTGAACTTCGACATGCTCGGTTCCGAGAACGCGGGCTACCTGGCGTACGACGGCGACAACTCCGACAACGTCGGCGAGGGCCCCGGACCCGAGGGTTCCGCGGGCATCGAGCGCACGTTCACCGAATTCCTCCAGAACAACGGTGTCGCCGCGGACGGCACGGACTTCGACGGTCGCTCCGATTACGGTCCGTTCATCGAGCACGGCATCCCCTCGGGCGGCGTGTTCAGCGGCGCCGACGAGACGAAGACCCCCGAGCAGTCACAGAAGTGGGGTGGCACCCCGGATGTGGTGTACGACGAGAACTACCACAGCGCGACCGACACCCTCGAGAACGTGAACCGGGCCGCGCTCGCCAAGAATGCCGCCGCGGTCGCGTACGCCGTGGGGGTGTACGCGGAGTCGCTCACCGGGCCGAACGGTGTCCCCACGGGCGCGGACCGGGAGAAGGCGCGGGCGGCGGAGTGATGTCCGAGTCGGCACGGGTTTGTGCATGTGACGCTGGGTTACCCTTACTCTCGTGAGCGACGACCCGGCCGAAGAGAACCGTGCCGAACTCGACGCTGCGCAGACACCGAAACGAGGCGACAAGGTTCTGGGCTGGATGAGATCGGTGAACCGGCAGCCACAGCTGATCGAAGGGCTGCGGAGGGTTCGTCGCGCGCTGCCCGGCGATCCGGCGTTCGGCGATCCACTGTCGACGGCAGGCCCCGGCAGCGCACGGGCCATCGCCCGCGTCGCCGATCGCTTCCTCGACCACCAGCCGGGCGCGTCCCGAGAGATGAGCCTCGGTGCGTTGCAGGTGTGGCAGGCGCTGCTCGAGCGCACCGGGCGCGGTCGGGGAGCGCAGGAGGTGACCATCGTGTTCACCGACCTGGTGGGGTTCTCCAGTTGGTCGCTGCCCGCCGGTGACAGCGCCACCCTCGCCCTGCTGCGTGACGTCGCCCGAGCCGTCGAGACCCCCATCGTCGACCGCGGCGGGCACGTGGTAAAGCGCCTGGGGGACGGCGTGATGGCCGTCTTCCCCAGCCCGGACCGCGCGATCGACGCCGTCTTCGCCGCACAGGAAGCGCTCGCGGAGGTGGAGGTGGACGGCTACCGCCCCCGCATGCGTGTCGGCATCCACACCGGCGTGCCCCGGCAGATCGGCAGCGACTGGCTCGGCGTGGACGTGACGATCGCGGCACGCATGATGGAACTGGGCGGCGACGGCAACGTGATGGCGTCGTCCGCCACGCTGGAGAGTCTGCAGCCGGGCACCCTCGACGAACTGGGTGTCGGCGTCAAACCGTGGCGACGCGCCTTCTTCGCCCCCGCGCCCAGCGGGGTGCCTTCCGACCTCGGCATCTGGCGGTTGCGGCTCCGCCGCCCGTGAGTACTTCTTAACCGCCGGACGTTAACAAGTACTCACGAGTGACGGAGTCGCCACAGGGGAGAGACGGGGCCGTGACCGGCGCCCAGGTCGTACGACGCCTCCAGACACTTGGTGACCCATTCCTTGCCGAAGGCCACCGCATCGGGCACGGACCACCCGTGGGCTAGAGCGCTCGCGATGGCGGCCGCGAGGGTGTCGCCGCCGCCGTGATCGTTGCCGGTGTCGATGCGGGGACTGCTGAACTCGAGGAACCTGTCGCCGTCGAACAGCAGATCGGTGCTCGACGCCGACGTCCGGAGATGGCCGCCCTTCACGATCGACCACTTCGCCCCGAGTGCGTGCAGCGCCTCGGCGGCCCGGCGCGCGGTCGCGTCGTCCACCACCTCGATGCCGGTGATCAGCCGGATCTCGTCGAGGTTCGGGGTGACCACCGTGGCGATCGGGATCAGCGTGTTCCGCACGGCGTCCAGCGCCTCGGCGTGCAGGAGCGGATCTCCGTGCATCGACGCGCACACCGGGTCGACGACCAGCGGGACCGGTTGGTCGCGGCCGATCCCGACCTCGGTGCACACGGCGGCGACGGCCTCGATGATGGCCGTCGACGCCAGCATGCCCGTCTTCGCTGCCCCGACCCCGATGTCGTCGACGACGCACCGCACCTGCGCGGCCACCGTCTCCGGCGGAATCTCGTGGAAACCGCTGACGCCCACCGAGTTCTGCACCGTCACCGCGGCAACAGCGACGCAGGCGTGGACGCCGCACAGCGCCATCGTCCGCGAGTCGGCCTGGATCCCGGCGCCGCCGCCGGAATCGGTGCCGGCGATGGTGAGGACGCGGACGGGGGTCTGGCCGTCGGGGGTCAGGGGCAGCAGCTTCACGAAGGGGACCTTACCGATTCTCTGAGGTGACGGATTCGACGGGCAGATACACGCGACCACCTGCGTCGACGAACTCACTCGACTTCTCGGCCATGCCCGCCTCGATGGCTTCGACCGAATCGAGTCCGTGTCGCTGCGCGTATTCGCGCACGTCGGCGGAGATCCGCATCGAACAGAACTTCGGGCCGCACATCGAGCAGAAATGGGCCGTCTTCGCCGGCTCGGCGGGCAGCGTCTCGTCGTGAAACTCCCGCGCGGTATCCGGGTCGAGGGACAGCGCGAACTGGTCGTGCCAGCGGAATTCGAACCGGGCCTTCGACAGCGCGTCGTCCCGCTCCTGCGCCCGCGGATGCTGCTTCGCGAGGTCCGCCGCGTGCGCCGCGATCTTGTACGTGATGACCCCGGTCTTGACGTCGTCCCGATTCGGCAGTCCCAGGTGTTCCTTGGGTGTCACGTAGCAGAGCATCGCGGTGCCGGCCTGCGCGATCATCGCCGCGCCGATCGCGGACGTGATGTGGTCGTACGCCGGCGCGATGTCGGTGGCGAGCGGCCCGAGCGTGTAGAACGGTGCCTCCTCGCACAACTCTTCCTCGAGGCGCACGTTCTCCACGATCTTGTGCATCGGGACGTGCCCGGGACCTTCGATCATCACTTGCACCCCATGGGATTTCGCGATCCGCGTGAGCTCGCCGAGGGTGCGCAGTTCCGCGAACTGGGCCTCGTCGTTGGCGTCCGCAATGGAGCCTGGGCGCAGGCCGTCACCGAGCGAGAACGTGACGTCGTAGCGGTGAAGGATCTCGCACAGTTCGTCGAAGTGGGTGTACAGGAACGACTCCCGATGGTGGGCCAGGCACCAGGCCGCCATGATCGAACCGCCGCGGGAGACGATGCCGGTGACGCGTTTCGCGGTCAGCGGGATGTAGCGGAGCAACACCCCGGCGTGGACTGTCATGTAGTCGACGCCCTGCTCGCACTGCTCGATCACGGTGTCGCGGTAGATCTCCCACGTAAGTGCCGTCGGGTCTCCGTTGACCTTCTCGAGCGCCTGGTAGATCGGCACGGTTCCCACGGGCACGGGCGAATTGCGCAGGATCCATTCCCGGGTCTCGTGGATGTTCTTGCCGGTGGACAGGTCCATGATGGTGTCGGCGCCCCATCGCGTCGCCCACACCATCTTCTCGACCTCTTCCGCGATCGACGACGTGACCGCGCTGTTGCCGATGTTCGCGTTGATCTTGACCGCGAACGCCTTGCCGATGATCATCGGCTCGAGTTCGGGATGGCAGCGGTTGGCCGGGATCACGGCGCGTCCCGCCGCGACCTCGGCGCGCACCGCCTCGGGTGAAACACCCTCGCGTGCAGCGCAATACTGCATCTCGGGGGTGACGACGCCGACGCGGGCGGCGTCGAGTTGGGTGCCCTCCCGATCGGCGATCCACGGTGCACGCAGATGCGGCAGTCCCGCTTCCAGGTCGATCGCGGCGTCCGCGTCGGTGTACGGACCCGACGTGTCGTACACGTCGAGGTGCTCACCGTTGGTGAGGTGTACGCGCCGGACCGGCACCCGGACGTCGTCGCCCGACAGCAGGTACTGCTTGGTGCTGCCCTCGATCGGCCCCGTGGTGACGGACGTGGCTGTAGATACGTTTGTGCTCATCGATGATGCTCCCTACGCCGGCATTACCCGGACAGGTTCGACGGTCGACGGCCCTAGCCGTCCTCTCAGCCCGCTGGTGCGAGCCCCCGTGGATGTGTAGTTGTCCCACAAACTGTAACCGAGATCTCTGTGAGCAATCATTCGGGGGAAACTTGGACAGCGGTTCCCGGCATCGGTATAAAGGGTGATGAACATCACATTTCGGTTACGACACACACCCCAGGAGATAACCATGCTGACAGACGCGCAGGTTGTGGACGTGATCGACAACGCCGATCAGAACCGATTCGAGCTACGCCTGAGTGGTGACCTGGTCGGCATCCTCGGGTATTTCGCCCTTGCAGACGCGCCGCCCGGCGCCGGTGCCGGCGTGGGTGTGGTGGCCGCCCGGCCGCCGGGTCCGAAGGGTCGGGGGCGGCAGGCGCCGGTGGTCTCGTTCATGCACACGGTGATCGTGGAGGACTTCGGCCACCGCGGACTCGCCGCCCTCATGGTGGGTCGCTCCCTCGACCTCGCCCGCGGTTACGGCTGGAAGGTCCGGCCCGTGTGCACGTACGTGCAGCGCTTCGTCTCGGCGCACCCCGAGTACCGCGACCTCGTCGTCCCGGTGCAGGGCTGACGACGGTCGGGGCACGAATCGGGCACTCGTCGGCAACGAAACGGTTCCGGGGGTGGCGATTCCGCTCGCGAGGATGCCGCCTTGCTGATTCCATGAGTGGCATGGATCACACTTCGAACAGTTCCGGGTCGTCCGGGAACATCACGGCCGCTGAGGCTCGCGTGCTCGACAACCCTGCCCACGAACGATTCGATCTGTGGCTCGGGGACGAGTTGGTCGGCATCCTCGGCTATCGGGACGAGGACGACATTCCCGGATTCACTGCGAAGCCGGGCGAGGTGGTCGCGTTCATGCACACGGTCGTCAAGGAAGAGTTCGGTGGGCGAGGGCTGGCCGCAATCCTCGTGCGCGAGGCGTTGAGCTCGGCGCGTCGGCGTGGCTGGAAAGTGCGCCCCATCTGCACGTATGTCCAGCGCTACCTGGCGCTGCACCCGGAGCATCTCGACGTTCTGGTTGCCGAGTAGCCCTACTTTCGAGAGCACTGCTCTTGCCATCTGCGACTCCGCTGTGAATACTGCTCTGTATAGAGAGCGGTGCTCACGTTCGAAGGAGTCGTCATGGCCGTGTCGGATCGGATCGAGAGTCCTACCGGGGTCGCACGGATCTGCGCCGCGGCGCTGTTCGCCCTCGCCGGTGTCCTGTTCGTCGTCTACCCCGTGGTGCGTCCCTACGCGGCAGGTGGGGCGCCGGACGGACGGGCCGAGTTCGCCTCACCGTGGTGGCTCGTCGCTCACCTCGCCGCCGTCGGCGGGTTCATCGCGTTCGGGCTTGCGCTCGTCGCGCTCAGCGGACTGCTGAATGGGACGGGTGGCGAACGAGCGGCGGTGGTCGCAGTGGCGGCGTCGTGGATCGGGACAGGGCTGACGCTGCCCTACTACGGTGCCGAAACGTTCGCGCTGCACGCCCTGGGCGGCAGCGGCCTGGACGAGGGGGCCGTCACGACCCTCGCCGAGAGCGTGCGGATGGGGGCGGCGCAGGCGACGCTGTTCGCCGCAGGACTGCTACTCGTCGCGGTCGGCGCGTCGGCGGCCGCCGTGGCGATCGCCCGATCCCGGCTGCTCGCGGGCTGGGCGGGGATCCCGATGGCGGTGGGGTTCGCACTGTTCATCCCGCAGTTCTACGTCGACGCCCCATTGCGCATCGGGCACGGTGTGCTCATCGGGTTCGGGTGCGCGGTCGTGGCGCTCGGTGTGCTGCGTTCTCAGTCGCCGAGGTCGACGATGACCGGCGCATGATCGCTGGCGCCCTTGCCCTTGCGTTCGTTGCGGTCGATCTCGGCCTTGTCGACACGGCCGGCGAGGGCAGGCGATCCCAGCACGAAGTCGATGCGCATTCCCTGCTTCTTCGGGAACCGCAACTGGGTGTAATCCCAGTAGGTGTAGACGCCGGGGCCGGGGGTGTGCGGCCGGACGACGTCGGCGAATCCGGATTCGACGAATGCCTGGAAGGCCTCACGCTCGGGGACGGACGTGTGCGTCTTGCCCTCGAACAGCGCCGGATCCCAGACGTCCTCGTCGGTGGGGGCCACGTTCCAGTCGCCGACCAATGCGATCTGCGCATCCGGGTTCTGCCCCATCCACCCGACCGCGTCGGTGTGCAACTTCGCCAGCCAGTCGAGCTTGTACGTGTAGTGCGGATCGGCCAGCTCACGGCCGTTGGGGACGTACAGGCTCCAGATGCGGACGCCGTTGCACGTGGCGCCGATGGCGCGGGCTTCCTGCGCGGGCGCGACCTCCGGGTCCTTGTGGAAACCGGGCTGATCCTCGAACCCGATCTGCACGTCGTCGAGACCCACGCGGGACGCGATCGCGACGCCGTTCCACTGGCTGAGGCCCACATGCGCGACCTCGTAGCCCAGTTCGCGGAAACGCTCGTACGGGAACTGCTCGTCCTTGCACTTGGTTTCCTGCATCGCCAGCACGTCGACGTCGGACCGCTGGAGCCAGTCCAGGATCCGGTCGGTACGGGCACGAACAGAGTTCACGTTCCAGGTTGCGATGCGCACGGCAGCCACCCTAGCGGCACTCTCCGACAGGTCGTCAGCCGACAGGTTCGGTGGCGTAGCGGTACCGGTGGTGGGCCACGAAGCCGAGGTTGCGGTACATCGCCTGGGCGCCCTCGTTCTCGACGGCGACCTGCAGACACGCGTGGGTCGCGCCGTGTTCGCGTCCCCAGTTGATCATGTCGCCGCAGATGAGGCTGCCGATTCCGTGGCGGCGGTGAGCCTCCGCGACCTCAACCGCGGTGAGCCCGACCCACCGGCGGTCGTCGGGCGCGGAGGTGACGGATCCGCGGGCGACGGCCAGCAGCGTCGAGTCGGCGGCGCCGATCCGGCCGAACCCGAGAGTGCCGCCGCGAACCGAGTCCAGCACGTCGACCGCGAAGTCGGGGAGCGCGGACCCGCGGTAGCGATAGAGGGCGAGCCAGTCCGGATCGGGGTGATCGGTGACCGTGGTGGTGCGTGGGCCCTCGGGCAACGCCAGGTTGTCGATGTCGGCCGCCATCACGACCACTTCGTCGCTGACGTTCCAGCCGAGCGGTACCTCGCCCAGCCGGTCGGGAATCAGCAACCGCAGCGGGCGGTCGCGCTCGGCGTACCACTCGCGCAGACGGTCGAGCGTGCCGCCGGGGGAGGCGTCGTCCAGGCTGCCCACCGACCCACGGTCGCCGAGCGGGGCCGCCGAGTTGGCGCGTCCGGTGAAGCCGTGACCGTAGCGGGCGAGCCACCCGTCGATCCACGTGTGCTCGACACCCGGCCAGCCGTCGGCGGAGGCCAGTTCGAGGGATCGGATCTCGCTCGCGCGCACCGGTCGTGCGGGGACGGCCTTCAGCGCGACCACCCGCTCCGGATCCACCTCGACGACCGAGCCGTCCGCGGCGCGGACGATCACCACCGGGTCGACGCTCTCCAGCACCCCGATGACATCGGTCATCGGATGGCTGTGGCCGGGTGGCAGCTGGTATCGCAGCACCACCCGGCTTCCGAGCGGAATGTCAGTCGTCATGCCCGAACGGGTCTTCGACCGTTCCCGGCACCCAGCTGAGGCCGGGAACGCCCCAGCCGGCGCGCTTGATGGTCTTCTTGGCGGCGCGCGCGTTGCGGCCGACCAGCATGTCGACGTAGAGGAAGCCGTCGAGGTGACCGACCTCGTGCTGCAGCATGCGTGCGAAGAAGCCGTGCCCCTCGATCTCGACGGCGTTGCCGTCGGCGTCGGTACCCGTAACCTTCGCCCACTCGGCCCGCCCGGTGGGGAACTGCTCGCCCGGCACCGACAGGCAGCCCTCGACGTCGTCGTCCGGATCCGGCATGGTCTCGGGTCGTTCCGACGTTTCGAGGACCGGGTTGACGACGCAACCCCGGCGGCGCAGCGCCTTGCCGTCTCCGTCGACGTCCGGGCAGTCGTAGACGAACAACCGCAGCGGCAGGCCGACCTGGTTGGCGGCGAGCCCGACGCCGTTGGCGGCGTCCATCGTGTCGTACATGTCGGCGATGATCTCAGCGAGTTCCGCAGGTGACTGGGACACTGCCTCGGTCGGTTCGTGCAATACCGGGTCGCCCACGATCCGGATGGGGAGGATGGCCATGGTCGTCAAGGATAGTGCGGCGCGCCCGAGCCGTTCGCACTGCCCGCGGCGTTCGTCATGGTTGAATAGTCGCTGAAGAACAGCGGTGTAATTCGTTGCTCGGTCGGCCACGCGATCGAGGAGCCGGGGGAACGTGGTTTCGCTGAGGTCGAGCGAGAGCTAGTAGTCGAGGAGTGAGATGGACGGCGCAACAGCGCGTAGTCGGACCCAGTCCGAGCGCATCGACGGCGACAACTCGGCGGGGGTCAAGGACGTCGGCGACGACGGCCTCTCGCGTCGGGAGCACGACATCCTGTCCTTCGAACGCCAATGGTGGAAGTACGCCGGCGCGAAGGAAGAAGCGATCAAAGAACTGTTCGACATGTCTGCCACCCGGTATTACCAGGTTCTCAACGCGCTGGTGGACCGGCCGGAGGCACTCGCAGCCGACCCGATGCTCGTGAAGCGGCTGCGACGGCTGCGCGCGAGCAGGCAGAAGGCCCGCGCCGCCCGCCGCCTCGGGTTCGACGTCACGTAGCACCCGGTCGCTAAGGTCGACATCGTGAGTACTCCGAAACCCGAATCGTCCGGCCCGCCGTTACGTGCCCTCGCGATGGTGCTGATCGCCCTCGCGATTCTGTTCGCGGGTCTCGGGTTCGCCTCCCTCGGAGGTTCGGACTCGGAGGAGACCGCCGCCACCGTCACCACCACGGCGGCTGCCACGACCACCGCCGCCGTGCGTCCGACGACGGCTGCGGGAGCGGCGGGCGCCTCCTCGACGTCCGCGGCGAGCACCACGTCCGGTGCCTCGAGTACCTCGAAGTCCGCCGACGCGGCGTCGGTCCCGGTGCGGGTGCTCAACAACAGCAATGTCACCGGTCTCGCGAGCCAGACGGCCACCGAACTGATGTCCTCGGGGTGGACGGTGTCGGAAACCGGCAACTACAGCGACGGCACCATCTCCGAAACCACTGTGTACTACGGGACTTCCGCCGCCGAGAAGGAAGCGGCGACGGAGATCGCCGCGCAACTCGGGGTGTCGGCCCAGCCGCGGTTCCCGGGTATCGCCAATTCGTCCGCCGGCGTGATCGTCATCGTCACGTCCGCGCAGTAGACCGGACGGTCGGTGCACCATCGCCGCGGTTATGATCAGATGCACTTCTTCGCCACCTCAAAGGAGCGGTTTGATGGCCTCGAGTTCTACCCGTCGGATGTCCTGGCGCATTGTCACCCCGGTGGTGGCCATTGCAGCACTCGGACTGACCGCCTGCAGTAACAACGAGGAGCCGACCGACGTTCCCGGCACCACTCCTCCCGTCTGGACCGGCGCCGCCGATCCCAGTGCTGCAGGCGTTCCCGGCGACGCCGAGAGCGGTTCCGGTGAGTCCGCGGAGAGCGGCGCGGTCAGCGCGACGCTGAAGAACGCCGAGGGCGAAGACGTGGGCACCGCCACGTTCAAGCAGGCGGGCAGCCACGTCGAGGTCACCGTTTCCGTCAAGGATCAGACGCCCGGCTTCCACGGTTTCCACGTGCACTCCGTCGGCAAGTGCGAGACGAACTCCGTGGCACCGACCGGGGGTGCGCCCGGAAACTTCCTGTCCGCCGGCGGGCACTTCCAGGCCGAGGGCCACTCGGGGCACCCCGCGAGCGGTGACCTCACCTCGCTGCAGGTTCTGGCCGACGGCACGGCCGAGTTGGTCACCACCACCGACGCCTTCACGGTCGAGGACCTGAAGAACGGCGACAGCGGCACCGCGGTCATGATCCACTCGGGTTCCGACAATTTCGCCAACATCCCCACCCGTTACGCACCCGCCCCCGATCAGGAAACCCTGAACACCGGGGACGCGGGTTCCCGGGTGGCCTGTGGTGTCATCGGCGCCAGCTGAGTCGCGTGACATCCCGGCCTCGGCCGGGATGCCGGTGCGCTGCCGCGCACTGCGGCCTGTGGTTGGATCGAAACCGTGGTAGTTCCTTTTCCCGGTTCGCCGCGGCCGACTCTGGGCGTCGAGTGGGAGATCGCGCTGGTCGACAGGGTCACGCGGGATCTCTCCAACACGGCCGCGGAGGTATTCGACGCGGTGGCGAATCTCGCCGGGCCCGAGGATCCGCGGATCACCAAGGAGTTACTGCGCAACACCGTCGAACTCGTCACCGGTATCCACTCCACCGTCGGTGAGGCGATGGACGACCTCGACGAGTCGCTCGACCTGTTGCGGCGGGCGGCGAACCCGCTCGGCGTCGATCTCATCTGCGCGGGAACGCATCCGTTCGCGCAGTGGTCGACCCAGTTGGTCACGCGCACACCGGATTACGACGAGCTGATCGAACGCACCCAGTGGTGGGGCCGTCAGATGCTCATCTGGGGTGTGCACGTCCACGTCGGTGTGTCCTCGCCGCAGAAGGTGTTCCCGATCCTCAATGCGCTGCTGCAGCGGTACCCGCACCTGCTCGCGCTGTCCGCGTCCTCACCGATGTGGGCCGGCGTCAACACGGGGTACGCGAGTAATCGTGCGCTGATGTTCCAGCAGCTCCCCACCGCGGGGCTGCCGTACCAGTTCGCGAACTGGGGGCAGTACGAGGATTTCATCAGCGACCAGATGAAGACCGGTGTGATCACCAAGATCGGTGGGATGCACTGGGACATCCGGCCGGCGCCACGGTGGGGCACCATCGAGGTCCGCGTCTTCGACGGCATCTCCACCCGCGCCGAACTCAGTTCGCTCGTCGCGCTCGTGCACTGCCTGATCGTCGACCTGGACCGGCGTTTCGAGGCAGGTGAGAATCTGCCCAACCTGCAGCCGTGGCACGTGAAGGAGAACAAGTGGCGGGCCGCGCGGTACGGGCTCGACGCCGAGATCATCCTCGACGAGGACAGCAACGAGCGCCTCGTCACCGACGACCTGAACGACCTGCTCGAGAAGCTGGCTCCGACCGCTGCGCGTCTCGGCTGCGCGGACGAACTGGCCGCCGTGGCCGAGATTCCCCGTCGTGGCGCTTCCTACCAGCGGCAACGTCAGGTCGCGGAGGCGACCGGCGGTGACCTGGTGGCCGTGGTCGATGCGCTGGTGAAAGAGCTCGGGACCTGAAGGACGGTCTCGGGCAGGACACTCGTCCACTTCCCGTTCACGTGTTGTTTACACTTGGCGGGTGTCGATCGACGATGTTGCCGTTGTACGGCCGGGTGGGCCCGTCGATCGATCCCGCATGTTCGCGGCGGGCGGGGCGCTCGGGGTGGCGATCCTGCTGGTGGTCGTCCAATTGGTCGCGTCCACACAGGGTTTCCAAGGCCCCCTCGAAAGCCTGTTCCACGACTATGTCCTGACCCCCAAGTCGGCGTCCGTCCCGTGGGCCGGCCTTGCGCTCGCGATGGTCGGGCTCACCAATCGCCAGCGCGTCGTGGCACTCTCCGCCGCGGCGGGTATCGATGTCGTGGTCGCCGCGGTGCGCTATCTGTCCGGTGGCCCGCTGACCGTCGGCAACGGCGCGACCTGGGTACTCACGGCGGTGGGCGTGTATGCGGCGGTCCGATGGACCGGCGACCAGCGGCGCAGCGCCCTCAAGGGTGTCGGACTTGGTGCGCTGCTGATTCTCGCGACCAAATTCGGCGACGCCTGGCTCCAGGTCACGATCATGGCCGGGCCGATGATCCTCGACGAATACGCGCAACTGGCCGATCACGCGCTGGGCAGCCCCTCGTGGCACCTGGGGCAGTTCGTCGACGCCCTCGGACCCGTCGGCTACGGCATCCTCCACTGGGTCTACATCGAACTGCCGGTCGCAGCCATCGCGGTAGCGGTCTACCAACTGCGGAACGGCTGGCCGTCGCACTACCTGGTCCGCACGTTCCTGTTGATCGGTCTCATCGGTCCCGTCTTCTACGTGCTGTTCCCGGTGGTCGGTCCGATCTTCGCGTTCGGCACCGAGGGGCAGGGGTTCCAGGTCAGCGACTACTGGCCCAACCTCGTCCCGACACCCGACTTTGCGCCCGAACCGATGTCGTTCGACTCGGCGACCCCCCGCAACTGCATGCCGAGCCTGCACACGGCGTGGGCTCTCGCCCTGTTCATCCACTCCCGGCAGGGCGCCTGGTGGCTGCGGCTCGGTGGCACGTTCTGGCTGGTGTGCACGCTGACGGCGACCCTCGGGTTCGGCTACCACTACGGCGTCGACCTGGTCGCCGGAGCCGTCCTGTGCCTGACCATCGAATCCGCGTTGCGCGACCCCGAACGGGGGTGGGGCTGGTTCCGGGTTCGCCTCGTCGGAGGCGGCGCGCTGGTGCTGGCCGGACTGCTGCTCAGCTACCGCTACCTCGCAGTGCCGATGGGCCGATTCCCCGAGGTGTCCGGACCACTCGTCCTCGGTGCCCTCGCCGCGATGAGCCTCGGGTTCTACGCGACGTTCTTCGCCCGGCCCGACACCGCACTCGCACGGTGGGGCAGCGGCGCCAAGGCAGCGGTCACGGACGTTCTGGCGGCTCCAACTCGTTGATCATCAACAGCCCGTCCTGATCTCGCTGCTCCCGGTACGCCACCCGGCCGACGCTGTGCGCGATGACCGGCGCGGTGAACAGGGTGAAGATGCCGACGAGGATCAGCATCCAGATGTCGACGTTGCCACGCAGTTCGAGGACGGCGCCCGCGAGAACCATGATGAGACCGACCACCTGCGGTTTGGTGGCGGCGTGCATGCGGCGCAGGGTGTCCGGGAATCGGACGATGGCGATGGCGGCCGTCAGCGCGAGCAGCGAGCCGCACAGCATGAGCGTGGCCCCGATGACGTTCAGCACGGTGGTCACGACTTGTCACTCACCCGGAACCGGGCCACCGACACCGAACCGATGAACCCCACCAACGACAGCGCGACGATGGCGGGCACGATCGTCGTGTCGCCGGTGTACGCGGCCCACACGGCGAGCCCGCACATCGCGAGCGCGATCAGGGTGTCGAGGGCGACGAGGCGATCCAGCGAGTTGGGCCCGTCGAGCAGCCGGAACGTCGTCAGAACCCCGGCGACGACCAGGACGATTCCGGAGATGACCGATACGACTGTCATGAGCTGCCCTCCTGAGTGGGGTCGTCGTAGTGCAGGTCGCGGTTGTGCCAGGGGCTCGGTTTCCAGTCGGAGTCGCGTTCGAACGCCTCGATGAACAACCGTTCCAGCTGCGCGACCGTGCGGTAGAACTGGCTGACCGCCTTCTGCGAACCTATGTCCAGGACGTGCACGTAGACGATCCGCCGTACCTGGTCGATTTCGAGGACCATGGTGCCCGGAATGAGGTTCAGTACGTCGATGCACAGGGTCAGGACGAGGTCGGATTTGATCCCCAGCTGGTAGCGCAGGACCCCGGTGACAGGCGGCGGCCCGGGCCGGAGTGCGAGGTAGGCGATCTGGAGGCTCGACTGGAGCGAGTAGTACACGAACATGACTGCCAGCCGGAGCAGTGGCAGGACGTGCACCCGGCCCTCCACGGGCACCCGCGGCAGCGGCATGAGCACCATGATGAGCGCGCCGACGGCGAGCCCGCCGAGAATGTTGGCCCAGCTGACGTTGCCCCACAACAGGATCCACACCGCCATCAGCCACAGCAGCGCGCCGAACTGGAGAAGTCTCTCGCGTTTCATCGCGGTGCCTCCTGCGCTTCGCCGCCGGGGTGACCGCCGAGGACGGCGTCGATGTAGATGGACCGGTTCTGCAGATCGCTCGCCGCGCGGTCGCTGATCTGGATGATCTGGCCGGCGAACACCGTCATCGCCAGCCCCACGGCGACGAGGGCGACGGTGGGGATGAGCATCATCGCGGGGATACGGCCCACGTCGGCGCGGTCGTCGAACGAGATGTCGGCCTCGGACTCGTCGAGGAGGGCCGACGGGCTGACGTCCGCGAGGTCACCCTCGGGGGCGTCGGCGCGCGCCCGCCAGAACGCCTTGGTCCACACACGTGCGACGACGTACAGCGTGAGGAGGCTGGTGAGGGTGCCGCCCGCGACGAGGATCCACGCCAGCACGCTCGCATCCGCCGAGCCGGCCTGCAACAGCGCGACCTTGCCGATGAACCCGGAGAACGGGGGAATACCACCGAGGTTGAGGGCCGGGACGAGGAAGACGATGGCCAGGACGGGGCTCGCCGCGGCGAGCCCGCCGAGACGTCGCAGCGACGACGATCCGGCCTGGCGTTCGATCAGACCGACCACCAGGAACAGCGTGGTCTGCACCAGAATGTGGTGGGCCACGTAGTAGATGGCACCCGACAGCCCCGACTGGGTGGACAGCGCGACACCGAACACCATGTACCCGATGTGGCTGACCAGGGTGAACGACAGCAGACGTTTGATGTCGCTCTGCGCGATCGCACCGAGGATGCCGACGAGCATCGTCAGGAGGCCGCACACCATCAGCACGTTGTCGAGTTCGCCCTCCGGGAAGAGCAGCGTGTGCGCGCGGATGATCGCGTACACACCCACCTTGGTGAGCAGGCCGGCGAACACCGCGGTGACGGGCGCCGGCGCGGTGGGGTAGGAGTCGGGCAGCCACGTCGACAGCGGGAACACCGCCGCCTTGATGCCGAACGCCACGAGCAGCACACCGAAGATGGCGGTGCGCGTGCCGGACGGGATGCCGTCGAGGCGGGTAGCCATGTCGGCGAGGTTGAGCGTTCCGGTGGCCGCGTAGGCGAACGCGATGCCCGCCAGGAAGATCAGCGACGACACCATCGACACCATCACATACGACACGCCCGCACGGACACGGTCTGCGCTCGCACCGAGCGTCAGCAGGACGAAGCTGGCGGCGAGGAGCACCTCGAAGCCGACGTACAGATTGAACAGGTCGCCCGCCAGGAACGCGTTGGAGATGCCCGCCGTCAGCGCCAGATACGTCGGCAGGAAGATCGAGACGGGCTGGTCCTCACTGCCGTCGCGGATACCCTGACCCACGGCGTACGCCATGACGGCGAGCAGCACGATCGACGAGACCACCAGCATCATCGCGGACAGCCGGTCGACCACCAGCGTGATGCCGATCGGTGAATCCCAGCCACCCACCTGAATGGCTGTCGTCCCATCGCGGTCGGCCAGGAACAGCAGCAGGCCCGACACGACGAGAACACCGATCAACGCGACGAGCGTGATGATCCGCTGGGCACGCGGACGCCGGCCGAGCACCAGCGTGGCCGCGGCGGCGAGCATCGGGACGAGGACGGGCAGCGGCGCGAGGGCCGTGATGATGTGCGGGGAAATGGTCACGACCTCTCCCCGATCCCGGCCTTGTCGGCGTCCTCGTCGTCGTCGAAGTCACCCTCGTGCAGGTCCTCGTAGCATTCGAGGTCCTCGAGGTTCTTCAGCTCTTCCAGGGGAATAGGGTTTCCGTCCTTGTCGAATGCGTCGCCGCTGAAACTCGGCTCGCCGGTGACCGGGTCGTCGGAGCGGTCCCGGTCGGGTGCCTCGGCGGGCGACCGGCGCCGCAGCACCCTGGTGTCCTCGGGGTCGTTCTCGACGGCGTCCTGCGTGGTGATCTTGAACGACCGGTACGCGAGCGCGAGCACGAACCCGGCGATGCCCATCGTGATGACGATCGCGGTCAGGATCATCGCCTGAGCCAGCGGGTCGGCCATCGACTCGTGGATGGACTCACGGCCGACGATGGGCGGATTGCCGTCCGAACCGCCGGACGTGAGGATCAGGAGGTTGATGCCGTTGCCGAACAGCAGCAGTCCCAGCAACATGCGGGTGATGCTGCGCTCGATGAGCAGGTAGACGCCCGCCGACACCAGGACGCCGATGATGACGAGAAATCCGATGTTCGCGCTCATCGCTGGTTCACCTCGATCTGTGCGTCGAGACGTGCTCCGAGACTGCGGAGCACGTCGAGTACGAGCCCGACCACGATGAGATACACACCCAGGTCGAAGAACAGGGCGGTGACCATCTTGACGTGGCCGACCAGCGGCAGCGTCACCTCGAACACCGCGGAGGAGAGAGCCGGGGCGCCGAGGAACAGCGACGCCAGCGCGGTGCCCGCCGCAAGTGTGAGTCCGAGGCCCAGGATCTTGCCCGCGTCGATCGGGACGGTTTCGCCGAGTTCGTACCGTCCACCCGCGAGGTACCGCAGGACCAGCGCGAGACCGGCGGTGAGGCCGCCGGCGAACCCGCCACCTGGTGCGTTGTGACCGGCGAAGAAGAAGTAGACCGACAACACCATGATGGTCGGGAAGATCAGCCGGGTCGTCACCTCGAGGACCAGCGACCGGTGTTTCGGATCGATGAGGTCGCCGCCGAGCAGCCACGTCGTCTCGGAATGCGACGCAGACGAATCGGCCGTGACCGCGGGGGCGTCGGACACCCGGGGTGCGCTGCCGAAGCGGCGGTTGCGGAACACCAGGCTCGCGACACCCGTGGCCGCCACCAGCAGCACCGAGATCTCACCGAGCGTATCCCAGGCACGGATGTCCACGAGCAGGACGTTGACGACGTTCTTGCCGTTGCCGAGGTAGTACGCCGCGTCGGGGAGTCGCTCGTAGATCGGCACCGAGTTCCGCGCGTTGATGGCGTACGCGCCGATCGTGGTGATGGTGGCACCGACCGCGACCGCCAGCAGCGCCCGCGGAATCTTGAATCCGATCGCCCGGCGCTCGTCCACCTCGGCGGGCAGTTTTCGGAACACGAGAACGAAGATGACGAGGGTCAGCGTCTCCACCAGGAACTGGGTGAGCGCGAGGTCGGGGGCACCGTGGAGGGCGAACAGCACACCGCAGCCGTAGCCGCTGAGACCGACGAGGATCACGCTGGCCAGACGGTTGCGCATCACCGTCGCGGCGAGCGCGGCCGCGACCATCATCAGCCCGATCACGAACTGCACCGGCGAATCCCACAACCGGACGTCGGCGCCCGTATTCGTGCCGACGACGAGCAGCACCAGCGGCACCACCACGAGGGTGCCGAGGATGGTCGCCTGGGTCAGCGGGAGCGAACCGCGCTGGGTGGCGCCGGTCAGCCGCATCGACAAGGCGTCCATGCCGCGCAGCGTCGCGTCGTAGATGCGGTCGGCGTTGCCGAGCGGCGGATGCTCGAACCGCAACCGGTTGACCCAGCGCTGCGCCACGAAGAGCGCGGTGCCGACGGCGAACACCAGCAGGGTGAGCAGCAGGGCGGTGTTCACGCCGTGCCACAGTGCGAGGTGGTAGTCGGAGACGCCCTCGGCGGGCAGGGTCTGCGAGTACGGCGTCAGAAGCTTCTCGAGCTGCGGCGCCACGAGTCCCGCCGCCAGGCTCAGTACGGACAGAACGGCGGGCGCGGCGAGAAACAACGGTCCCGGTGCGTGCATGCCCTGCACGGCCGGGCTCGGCCGCGCGAGCCGCTTGCGACCGAAGGCGCCCCACATGAACCGCACGCTGTAGGCGAGCGTCAGGATCGAACCGAACACCACGACGCCGACGGTGACGATCCGCGCCGGGTCGGCGAGGACGGTCGTGCTCAACAGGGAGTCGAATGCGGCTTCTTTCCCGATGAACCCGAGAAACGGGGGAAGCCCGGCCATGCTCGCCGCGGCCAGCGCGGCGACGACCATCAGAGCGGGAGCACGGTCACCGAGGTGCGCAAGTTTGCGGATGTCGCGGGTGCCCGTCGTGTGGTCGATGATCCCGACCACCATGAACAGCGCGGCCTTGAACATCGCGTGGGCGACGACCATCGTCATGCCGGCGAGCGCGGCGTCGCGGGTGCCGAGGCCGACGAGGACCATCATGAAACCGAGCTGGCTGACGGTGCCGAACGCGAGCACCAGTTTGAGGTCGAAGGCACGCATCGCCCGCCACCCGGCGAGGACCATCGTCAGCAGACCGAGCGTGATGATCGTGAACCGCCAGGGCGCCGAGTCGGCGAAACCGGGCGACAGTCTGGCGACGAGATAGATGCCGGCCTTCACCATGGCCGCGGCGTGTAGGTAGCCGCTGACCGGGGTCGGGGCGGCCATCGCTCCGGGCAGCCAGAAATGCAGCGGCACGATCGCGGATTTCGACAGGGCACCGATCAGGACAAGCACGACGGCGACACCAGCGAGCCAGCCGCGAGGTGCGATCTCGATCAGTTCGGACAGGTTGTACGTGCCACTCACCTGGCCGAGGATGATGATGCCGACCAGCATGGCCAGACCACCCGCGGTGGTGACGAGCAGCGCCTGCGTCGCCGCCCGGCGACTCGACGCGCGTTCGGCGTAATGCCCGACCAGCAGGAAGGACAGGACCGTCGTCAGTTCCCAGAATATGTACAGCAGCAACATGTTGTCGCTGGCGACGAGGCCGAACATGGCCCCGGCGAAGGCCACCATCTCGGCGGCGAAGATGCCGAGGCGGGGTTCGTCGTCGGTGAAGTAGCGCGCGCAGTAGACCAGGATGAGCGTGCCGATGCCCAGCACGAGCACCGACATGATCGCGGCGAGCGGATCGAACCAGAAGTCGAGGTCCATCGACAGGCCCGGAGCCCACTCGATGGACACGGTCTGCTCCGTGCCCCAGTTCGCGATCACCCATCCGAGCGACGCCAGCGGGACGAGGGAGAGAGGGTAGAAACCATTGCGGCCGAACTTGCGCACCACAAGCGGAGCCAGAACGGCGGCAACGGCATGGGCGAGCAGAACAGCAAGCAAAAGGCACTCCGTCGGGGGTCAGCGGGCGGCGGGGTGTCGGAACGAAACGAACCGAGTCGTGTAGACCGTTCGCTTAGCTAGCGAACTGGGCTACGGGTACATCCTACTGGGTCGGTTATTCGGACTCACAATCGCGGCAAATCGGACTAATGGGGCGCAATGTGTTATGGGCGGCAGGCCCGACTGTTCTATCTTGTGACGGTGCCTGCCGAGATCCGAACCGCCGCGCTCGCCCACATCCGCGACCGGAAACTCCTCCAGACCCGATCGGTGGGGAAGACCGCGTTCTACATGGCAGGTGGAAAGATCGATCCGGGCGAGAACGCCGAACAGGCTCTGCACCGCGAGATCCGGGAGGAACTCGACGCCGGAATCGTCGACGGGACGCTCGAACATTTGGGGGTCTTCGAGGCGCCCGCGTACGGACACCCCGAGGGTACCGACCTGCACATGACCTGCTTCCTCGCCGAACTGAGCGCCGAGCCGCGGCCGACGAGCGAGATCGCCGAACTGCGGTACTTCACCGTCGACGAATACGCGGCCATGCCCGACGTCGCGCCCGGCTCGATGCTCGTGTTCCGTCGGCTGCAGTCGCTCGGCCTCCTCGACTAGCTGCCTTCCGGGGTACTGCGCCGCTCGTGGACCGAGTAGACGCAGAACGCGACGACGAGCAGCATCACGAAGCCGACGAGATGGTCGGACGCGGCGGTCGAGGCAGGCGACGACGGCAGACGGTGTTCGCTGCTCGAGCCCGGGTAGACCACCCGGCTGCGGGGAACGGTGGTCGCCGCCACGAACACCAGCGACGCGAACGGCAATGCGAAACCGAGCACCGCGACGGGCGCCGACCCCGGCAGAGCGGCGGCGAGCGCGAAACCCGTGCCGCAGCCCAGCACGGCCAGCCGGATCAACAACGCGACGCCGTCGTCGCCGAAGTCGGGCCAGATTGCGGCGAGCAGCGGAACGACGGCGGCCAGGCTCAGTCCCCACTGCGGGCGTCGCCACTTCGGCGGGACCCTGACCGCCACCGCGATGCCCGCGGCAAGCGCGACGACGCCCACCGCCAGCAATGCCGCCGCGGGCGTCGTCACCCGCGGAGTCCGGAGGTCGTCGAGGACGAGCACGGCCGCGGCGGTGACACCGGTCGCGGCGAGCAGGAAGCGTCCGTCGATCCCCGGGAACCGGCGTGCGATCAGCACGGTGACCGTCAGAATCACGGCAAGCGAGAACGCGACGATCAGCCAGACCGTCAGGGGTTCGCCGAATTCCTGATCGTCGATCCATGCCCCGAGCAACCGGTTGAGCAGGGCGAGAGCCAAGGCGCCGACCAGCGCGGTCAGCAGGGTCTTCCGGTCGGGACGCTGCACCCGGAACTGCGACCGCGCCACCACCGCCGATGCGAGCGCGAGCACGAGAACTCCGATCAGCAGCCACTGCGGGGGTTCGCCGATCGCGGAGGTGCTCATACTCGCGGGCTCGACATACGCGGTGTCGCCGCGCGGTAGTCGCTGCACACTCGCGAGGAGGAACGCGCTCGCCACACCGAGAGTCGACGCCAGCTGCGAAACCCAGCGACCCCACACCGCGGCGACCGCCGCGCCCAGCAGGAACCCGGCAGTCGCGGTCTTCGCGAAGTGCAGGGCGATCAGCGTGTCGACCCCGCCGACGTCCGGCACCACCCAGCGCGCGCCGATCAGGGCGAGCGCGCACGCCGCCGCCAGGAGCCACGACACCCGCCGGGAGCCGGACCGTTGCAGACCGGCGACCGCGATGACGGCGAGAACGAGAGCCACCACCACACCCGTCGGCTGGCTGCTGAGCCACCGGTCGATCTCCCGGTCGGACGCATTGATCGTCCAGGCCCGGTTGCGGGGATTGGTGAGGACGAAACCGGCCAGTGCACCGGACGCGAGAGCAGCCGCGGCCGACAGGGGTTCCCGGAAGTCCATTCGCTCACGGTACTCGAGCGGGTAGGAATGGAAATGGCGAACCCGGCGTTGGCACCGAAGGCGTGCCCGAGAACGACTCCGATCGAATACCACCGAGGCGAGGAGCCCACCTATGACGTCGATCAACGAGAAGGCCACCACCCTGCTGGGACTGCACCAGCCCGGCAACCCCGTCATCCTGCCCACCGTGTGGGATGCCTGGTCCGCGAATCTGGCTGTGTCCGCTGGCTTTCAGGCGCTGACAGTCGGAAGCCACCCGGTATCCGACTCGATCGGCAAGCCCGACAACGAGGGGATCACGTTCGACGAGCTGCTGCACCGCATCTCGCAGATCACCGCAGCGGTGGATCTGCCGCTGTCGGTCGACATCGAATCGGGATACGGGCTCGAGCCCGCCCGTCTGATCGAAGGTCTGATCGGTGCGGGAGCCGTCGGCCTGAACATCGAGGACACGGTCCACAGCGAGGGCGGGCGTCTCCGCGAACCGCAGGAGCACGCCGACTTCGTCGGAGGGTTGCGGCAGGCGGCCGACGCTGCCGGGGTCCACGTGGTCGTGAACGCGCGCACCGACCTGTTCGTCAAGCAGGTGGGCGACGAGTCCGACCGTGTCGACCGCGCGATCGCTCGGCTGAAGCTCGCCGCAGAGGCCGGCGCCGACGTGCTGTACCCCGTGGGCCGTCACGACGACGCCACCCAGAAGCGGCTCACGTCGGAGCTGCCGCTGCCCGTCAACGCCATCGGTCTGCCCGATCAGGACGATCCGGCGAGCTTCGGGCCGCTCGGCGTCGCGCGGGTGAGCTTCGGCCCGTTCTTCCAGGCCGCCCTCGCCGCACACGCGGCCACGCTGCTCGGCCGCTGGTCCTGACCCGTGAGTACTTGTTAACCGCGGGCGGTTAACAAGTACTCACGGGCGCGTCAGCGCATAGGACTCGAGGTGCGCCACTTGCTCGGGATCGAGTGAGGGGCGCACCTTTTCGCGTGCCTCCGCCACGTCGGCGGCGGAGACGTCGGCTGCGTCGATGTTCCGGCGCATGGCGGCCAGCGCGGCTTCCCGCAGCAGCGCCGAGCAGTCGGCGGCCGAGTAGCCGTCGAGGTCGTCCGCCAGGGCGTCGAGGTCGACGTTTGCGGCGAGCGGCACCGACTTCCCGGACGTCCGCAAAATCGCGCGGCGGGCAGCACCGTCCGGCGGCGGCACGAACACCAACCGCTCCAGGCGGCCGGGCCGCAGCAACGCCGGGTCGATGAGGTCGGGCCGGTTGGTGGCGCCGACGACCACCACGTCGCGCAGCGGTTCGACGCCGTCGAGTTCGGTGAGCAGTGACGCCACCACCCGATCGGACACCCCCGAGTCGGAACTCTGACCGCGGCGCGGCGCGAGGGCGTCCACCTCGTCGAGGAAGATCAGCGACGGGGCCGAATCCCGCGCCCGCTGGAACAGTTCGCGGACCGCCTTCTCGGACGCACCCACCCACTTGTCCATCAGTTCGGCGCCCTTGACGGCGTGCACGCTCAGATGTCCCGAACTTGCCAGCGCCCGAACGAGATAGGTCTTGCCGCAACCGGGCGGGCCGTACAGCAGTACTCCGCGCGGGGGATCGACCCCCAGCCGGGCGAACGAATCCGGGTGCTGCAACGGCCACAGCACCGCCTCGGTCAGCGCCTGCTTGGTCTCCACCATGTCCCCGACGTCGTCGAGGGTGACACTGCCGATCGCTAGTTCCTCGCTGCCCGACCGCGACAGCGGGCGGATCACGTCGAGCGCGCCGAGCAGGTCGTCCTGGGTGAGCGCCGGGTCGACGGGTTTCCTGGCCGCGCGTGAGGCGGCACGCAGGGCCGCTTCCCGGCACAGCGCGGCGAGGTCGGCGACGACGAATCCCGGTGTGCGGGCCGCGATCGCGTCGAGGGCGATGCCGTCGGTGGGGACCTTCCGCAGAAGCAGTTCCAGCAGCGCCCGGCGGGTGGAGCCGTCGGGCAGGGTCAGGGTGAGTTCGCGGTCGCACAGGTCCTGTCCGCGCAACCTGGCGTCGACCGACTCCGGGTGCGCCGACGTCGCTACGAACGCGACCCCGACGGTGTCGACCGCGCGGCGGAGCTGTTCGACGATCAGCGCCGACACCGGCTCCGGCGTGGCGGGCAGCAGGGCATCGATGTCGGTGATCAGCAGGACGCCGCCGCTGCGGATCGCGTCGACCGCCGCGGTGACCCGCTGCAACCGTGAGTCGGCTTCCAGCGCGCCGGCACTCGGCCCGTCGAGTTCGACGACTCGGCGGGAGGCGAGCACCGCTCGGGCGAGCGTCGCCTTCCCGACGCCTGCGGGCCCGGTCACCAGGACGCCCAGATGCGGTGAGGCCCCGAGTTTGCGGAGCAGTTCGGGTTCGTCGAGCGCCAGTCCGAGCCATTCGGTGAGTTTGGCTGCCTGGGTGTGGGAGCCGACCAGGTCCTCGACCGGGACCGGGGGAACTTCCTCGGCGGGCCGGACAGGCGGCGCGGGCAACCGGGACGGAGCCGCGGACACCGTCGCGCGCACACCCTCGCCCCATCCGACCGCGGTGTTGGGCTGCACGCTCACCGGACCACCGGCCGGGTCGACCCCGGTGACGGTGAGCAACTCGGATGTCCACGCGACCCCGAACGTCCGGGACAGTGCCTGCGTCGCGGGGGCGGTGCTGGTTCCGGGGCCCAGATCGCGGGGGAGCAGCGACACCGTGTCGCCGACGGTGAGGACCTTGCCGAGCAGGGCGTGACGCAGCGTGACGTCGGAGACGGAGTTGACGGCCAGGTTCGAGCCGCTGACCGTCACCGTCTTCCCGCCGTACACCGTCACCGGTGTCACGACGACCGTGCTGTTCTCGGTCAGCCCGGCGTTGGACAGGGTCACGTCATCGAGGAGTGCAGTCCCGGTGGGGGTTCCGGACGGCGCGCGACCTGCCACCGCGGCGGTGCGGCGCGCGCCGACGAGGGCGATAGCGTCCCACTCGCGGAGGCCGAGCGCGGCCAATGCTTCCGGATGCAGCCGGACCACACCGCGCCGGGTGTCGGCGGCCGAGGTGTTCAGTCGGACTGTGAGCGCGAGTTCCGGTGAGGTCACGTCGTCGAGCCTACGTGCGGGAGCGAACTATCGGGCCGGCCGGCGCAGTCCGAGCCGTGCGGCGGATCGCCTGCCGCGGGCGTCCGGCTGACGCCGGATGGCCCGCCGCTCGGAGGGCTTGATGTCCCACGTCTCGGGCCGCGCGGCCACCCACCGCTTCGAATGGACCGCGAACGGAATGTGCCCGAGGTACACCGCGACGAGCGCGATCAGCAGGATGTACGGGTAGGTGACCAGAGCCGCCGCCGCGAGCGCCACGAGGACGAGCAGACCGGCGGCCATGTGCGGCGGCACCGACACCGTCTTCAGCGCCAGCGTGGGGATCCGGCTGACGATCAGCGCCGCGGAGATCACGGTCCACGCCACGACGACGGGATACGACGACCACCAGCCGTCGCCCCACTGCGCCGCGGCAGCCAGCGGGGTCAGCGCGACCAGCGCACCCGCGGGCGCCGGGACCCCCGTGAAGTACTCGTTGGCGTAGCCCGGCATGTCGTCCTCGTCGAGGAGCGTGTTGAACCGGGCCAGCCGCAGCACGATGCTCACCGCGTAGATCAGGGCGATGATCCAGCCGAAACTCTGGCCGTCCAGCAGCGTGACGTAGAGGACGAGGGCCGGTGCGACGCCGAACGAGATGGAATCGGCAAGCGAATCCAGCTCCGCGCCCATCTTGCTGGTGGCGTCGAGCATCCGTGCGATCCGGCCGTCGAGCGAGTCGAGGACCGCGGCCGCACCGATCATGGCCAACGCCGTTCCGAGGTCGCCGTCGAGCGCGAACTTGACGGCGGACAGCCCCGCGCACAGCGCGAGGATCGTGACCACGCTCGGCAGGAGCCGGACCGCCTGCTGGGGTCGACCCCTCCGCTGTCGCTTCGCGTTGGCGATCACGGCAGTTGAGCGATGACGGTCTCGGCACCGATCGTCCGTTGCCCTCGCTCGGCGAGCAGCGTGGTGCCCACCGGGAAGTACGTGTCGACGCGGGAGCCGAACCGGATCAGGCCGTACGTGTCACCGATCGGGAGGGTATCGCCGACCTTGGCGTCGCAGACGATTCGGCGGGCGAGCAGACCGGCGATCTGCACGACGGCGACATCGTGGCCCTCCGGGGTGTGCAGCAGCATGCTGTTGCGTTCGTTGACCTCGCTGGCGTCGGCGAGGTCGGCGGAGAGGAACTGGCCCGGCCGGTGGACGACCTTCGTGACCTCACCGCCGACAGGACTGCGCTGGACGTGCACATCGAGCACGGACAGGAAGATGCTGACCCGGGGGAGCGGCTCGGTGCCCATGTCGAGTTCGGACGGCGGGACCGCGGAGTCGACGAGCGCGACCTCGCCGTCGGCGGGCGCGACCACGACGCCGACACGGTTCGGCGGTACGCGGTGCGGATGCCGGAAGAACGCGGCGCAGGCCGCGGCGGAGGTCAGCGCTCCGCGCCGGACCCACTTGCGCTTGCGACCGAGGACGGCCACACCGAGTGGCGCGAGGACGAAGGGCAGCCCGGCCGGATGTAGGGGCGGAACTGCTCCGCGGACGAGGTCGACGATATGCCCGACGCTCGTGGCTTGCGGGGTTCCGGGGGGTGTGGGCTTGCGTGCCACGGGCTCCTCTAACTGTGTCGGACGGACGTGCTGCCTGCGCGCCATCGCGCCGCACTCACAGATTACGTGAGCGCTACCGGCTGCAACGGCATCAGGAGAGAGTACGCACTCGCGGGGTCCGATGTGTGAACGGATCGTGGCCGGATGGCGAGCGGTGTGATGGGTCCACCCACCTGGAACGTTAACTGCTCACCCGGCAGCGCATCGACGGCTTCGAGGAGAAAACCGGCGTTCACCTGCACATGGAAGCGCGCGGGCTGCTCCGTCGCCGGGCTGCCGACGACGATCTCGCCCGACTCGAGAACACCGAGATCCACCCGGTCGCCGGCGTCCGCCAGGAGTGCGCGCAAGTCCGCCGAGGAGAAGGTGTGTTCGATTCCGCGGTCGAGGGGCGACAGACTGCGATGGTCGGGGAACGCGCCGTCGACGAGGCGGGTGGTGAGCTGCTCGGCGCCGCAGCGGAGGGTGACGCCGTCGGCGCCGACGACGACGGTCACCGTGTCGTGGCGGCCCAGCAGTCCGGCCGCGTCGTCCACGAACGTGCACGGGACGACGGCGGAGATCGGTTCGTCCGGCGGTTCGAGGACGGCCACCGTGCCGACCGCCAGCCGGTAGCGGTCGGTGGTGACGAGCCTCAGCACGTTGTGGTCGGTTTCCAGAAGGCAGCCGCGTAACACCGGGAACTGCGAGTCGGCGTCGGCGGCGAACCGCACCGAGCCGAACGCGGTGAGGAGGTCGGTGGTGCGGAGGACGATCGTGCACTCCCGCGCCGCTCGCGCGTCGAGCAGGCGGTGAATTCTCGTCAGTTCGTGCCGGGCGTCGTCCAGCCCCTTCTCGAGCCGGCCGAGATGCCGGTCGAGAAGTCCGTGGGCGTCCGTGCCGCTCAGCACGACCGCCATCTCCTTCACGGGCATCCCCACCCGGCGCATCGCGGCGACGAGGACCGCTGCGTCCACGTGCTTGTCGGCGTACCAGCGGTAGCCCGTGCGCGGGTCCACCACGTGCGGGGTGAGAACGCCTGCCTTGTCGTAGAACCTCAGCGCGCTGACCGACAGACCGGACGACCGGGCGAGTTCACCGATGCTGAGCACGGTGCTCACTCTGCCCCTGCGGTCCGACAGCGTCGGCGTCGAGTTCTGCGCGGAGTCGCTCGACGGCCCCGCGGATCGTCCGACCATATCCGTTTTCGGGGAGGTGTTCGCAGCTCTGCGCGGCCCGATCGAGATGGTGGCGTGCCTCGGACGACTGGCCGAGTGCGTGATGAGCGGCCGCCACGTTGAGGTGCAGCGACGGGTAGAACCCCGCGACCCGGAGCGAGGAGTGGTGCTGCCGAGCTCGGTCGTCGGTCAGCGAGTCGGCGGCGGCGAGGGCCCGCAGATCCCAGCGCAGCTCCTCGGCGGGGTCGGTCTGGACGTCCGCCAGGTAGTGGGCCAGCGTGACGACGTGCAACGGGTCCGGTGTGGCGTCGCCGAGACCGGCGAGGGCGTCCCACACCTCCTCGAAGATGCGTCGGGCGCCCTCCCGGTCACCCGCTACTGCCAGTTCCTGTCCCTGCGCGATCCTCGCCATGACGGCGTCCGGTGTGTCCACGCGGACCACGCTGAGGCCTCGACCAGGTCGAGGGTCAACCGGACTACGTGCGTTCGGCCGCCGACTTGATGCGGGCGAGGGTGGTGTTCATGCCCTTGACGAGGTCGACCTCGAAGTCCTCGTTGCCGCCGAGGACGGTCTTGACCAGGAACTGCGACACCTTCGACGTTCCGGTCGGGGCTTCGCGGCGCTCGGTGACCTTGGTTCCGCCTGCCGTCGGCTCGAGTTCGTACGACCAGATGGTGCGGTTCTCGAGGATCCGGAACGCGATGGTCTTGTTCGGCTGGAACTTCACGACCTTCGACGTGGTCGGCCACACGAGGAAGCCCTTGCGGTTGATGTTGACGGTTTTGGTGCCCTCTTCGACGACGCCACCGAGGACGCGCATCGTGCGGCACTGGGGGCTCCATTCGCCCATTCGCGTCAGATCCGACACGACGGCCCACACGTCTTGCGGGGGCGCGTCGATGTCGATGCTTGCTTCGAGGGTGTTTGCCATCGGTTGTCTCCAGTCAGGGAAGGTGGTACGTAAGGTAACAATTACTTTGGCGTCATGATAGGCGCTCGTGCCAGAGAGGTGTGCGGTAGGTCACTGAATTCTCGTCCCGACTGCAGTTTTCCAGCACTTCCGCGCGCCTCATCGAGATCGTGTAACCAAAGGGGCACGATGGGCGATGAGTCAAGAGCGCGACGAAATGTCGCCGGTGCAATGGCGCAGAATGGAAAGTTGTCGAGTCGGTGTTCGGAAGTGATCGGTAGTGAATGTTCATTCGATCCTGCGGTGGGACCGCAGCCCTCTCCCTCTACTCGAATCAGCCCGATTGCAAGGACGTCCGTCCTCGTGGCCGAGTGAAAAACTCGAACGTCTGATGACGCCACGCGAAATCGAGGAAGCTCTCCGCGGCCGGTTGTAGACGCCGTCGTCGCTCCCGCAATCCCGTCACTCTCCGCCCGACCCCGGGGGAGACTGGGGTTGTGGGAGCCGAAGAGTCTGTCGTTGTCGGAACCGAAGCGGTCTCCGCCGAAGAAGTGATCCGGGTGGCACGTCTCGGCGCGCCGGTGCGGATCTCGCGGGACGCGATGTCGGCCATGGCGGAAACCCGGAAGCGCATCGAGGCGCTGGCCGAGGATCCGAAGCCCGTGTATGGGATCTCGACGGGTTTCGGGGCCCTCGCCACCCGGCACATACCCTCTGCGCTGCGGACGCAGCTGCAGCGCAGTCTGGTGCGCTCGCATGCCGCCGGAAACGGCCCCGAGGTGGAACGTGAGGTCGTGCGTGCCCTCATGCTGCTGCGGTTGTCGACCCTGGCCACCGGCAGGACCGGCGCGCGGCCGGAAGTCGCGCAGGTCTACGCGTCGCTCCTGTCGGCGGGGATCACTCCGGTGGTCCACGAATACGGCAGCCTCGGGTGCTCCGGCGATCTGGCGCCGCTGGCCCATGTAGCGCTCGCGGTGATCGGTGAGGGCACGGTGCGGGATGCGGACGGCGAATCGATGCCGGCTGCGAAGGCGCTGTCCGCTGCCGGTATCGCACCGGTAGTCCTCGAGGAGAAGGAGGGGCTGGCCCTCATCAACGGCACCGACGGCATGCTCGGCATGCTGCTGCTGGCGTGCGAGGACCTGCACGGGCTGCTGCGTCTGGCCGACGTCACAGCGGCGATGAGTGTGGAGGGGCTGCTCGGCACCGACAAGGTGTTCGCTCCCGATCTACAGGTGCTCCGGCCGCATCCCGGACAGGCCCGCGCCGCCGCGAACATGGTCCGGTTGCTCGCCGGCTCGGAGATCGTGCAGAGCCACGCCAATCCCAGCTGCACCGTGGTCCAGGACGCCTACTCGTTGCGGTGCGCGCCGCAGGTCGCCGGGGCGGCGCGGGACACACTCGCGCACGCCGAGCGGGTGGCGTCGTGGGAACTGGCGAGCGCAATCGACAATCCGGTGGTCACGCTGGACGGGCGGGTGGAGTCGAACGGCAATTTCCACGGGGCGCCGGTCGGATACGTGCTGGACTTCCTGGCCATCGTCGTCGCGGACGTGGCGAGCATGAGCGAGCGCCGTACCGACCGCTTCCTCGACGTCGCCCGCAATCACGGGCTGCCCCCGTTTCTGGCCGACGATCCGGGGGTGGACAGCGGCCACATGATCGCCCAGTACACCCAGGCGGCGATCGTCTCGGAGCTGAAGCGGCTGGCGGCGCCGGCGAGTGTGGACTCGATTCCGTCGTCGGCGATGCAGGAGGACCACGTGTCGATGGGGTGGTCCGCCGCCCGGAAGCTGCGCCGGGCGGTCGACGGACTGACCCGGGTCCTGGCGATCGAGGCGTTGACGGCCGCTCGTGCGCTGGACCTGCGTGCCCCGCTGGCGCCGGCGCCCGCGACGGGTGCGGTGCGGGACACGATCCGCGAGCACGTTCCCGGACCGGGAACCGACCGTCACCTCGCGCCGGAAATCGAGGCCGCGGTCACCCTCGCCGCCTCCGGCGCGCTGGTCGCGAGCGCGGAGACGGTGGTGGGAAAGCTGGACTGAGCGGCGTGCCCCGCGGCCCGTTGATGCCTCGAGCTTTGCGAACTACCGTGGAATGCAGGAGATGGTCCTCATGACTCTCGCGGAGTTCGACACACGAAGGAAGGCCGTCGACACGGACCGTGGTCCGGTGAGCTGCCTCGATTCCGGCACCGGCCCGGTGGCCTTCTTCATTCACGGTGTCGGGACCTCCGGCTACCTCTGGCGCAACGTGATCCGTCAACTCGAGGAAGAACGGCGGTGCGTCGCCCTCGACCTCCCGCTGCACGGTCACACCCCCGCTGCGCCCGATCAGGACTTCACCCTCGGCGCACTCGCCGACGTGGTCGCGGCCACGTGCGACGCGCTGGGGCTGTCGAAGGTCGACGTCGTCGCCAACGACACCGGTGGGGCGGTCGCGCAGATCTTCGCGGCCCGGCACCCCGACAGGTTGTCGTCGCTGACGTTGACGAACTGCGAAACCCATGACAACGTGCCGCCGAAGGCGTTCCTTCCCGCCGTGCTGCTCGCCCGGGCGGGACTGCTCGCCCGGATTGCGCGACCGCTGGCGAGGAACGTGTCGAGGGCTCGCAAGTTGTTGTACGGCAGTGGGTATCAGAACGTGCGATCACTGCCGGAGGAAGTCGTGGCGTCGTACGTCGAGCCGCTGCTCGGCACCCACGACCGAGCACTACTTTTCCAGCGCTGGATCGCGTCCCTCCATCCACGCGACCTGCTCGCGGTCGAGTCGGACCTCGCGGCACTCGAGGTGCCCACACTCGTCGTGTGGGGCACCGGGGACGTGTTCTTCCGGACGAAGTGGGCCTACTGGCTGCGCGACCTCATCCCGGGAGCGCGGGAAGTCGTGGAGATCCAGGGTGGCAAGTTGTTCTTCCCCGACGAGCGGTCGCGCGAACTGGTCGTCGAAGTGCGCAGATTCTGGGCAGCCCGTTCCTGAGCCGCGCTCAGCGCAGCGGGTCGAAATGCCGCATGACGCCGGGAACCTCACCGCCGGTCATGGAGTCGGCCAGCATGCGTCCGGTGAGCGGCCCCAGCGCGATGCCCCACATTCCGTGACCGCCCGCCACGTGCACGCGGGGGGAGCGGGTGGCGCCGACGAGCGGAAGTCCGTCGGTGGTGCAGGGCCGGGACCCGACCCACTCCTCCCGACGCGATTCCCAGTCGATGCCGGTGAACATGGGCGTCGCGGCCTCGATGATGGCCTGGACCCGGCGCGGGTCGAGCGGTGCGTCGGGACTACGGAATTCCATCATTCCGGCGACGCGGAAACGGTCCTGCAAGGGCGTGCACGCCACTCGCTGGGTGGGGAAGTAGATCGGGTTCTTCGGCATCTGCTGGGGCTGGACGCTGAAGCTGTAGCCGCGGCCGGCCTGCACGAGGGCGCGGACACCGAACGGGCGGGCGAGTGCATTGAGGCGTGCGCCGCTGGCGATGACGACGGCATCGGCGGCTACCGCGTCGCCGGTGGCCGAGACCAGCCGGACCCCTGACTGTCCCCGATCCTGCACAGCCGTCACGTCGAAGCCGGACCTGATCTCGCCGCCACGGGCCCGGACGGCGTCGGCGAGTGAGTGCACGAAGCGCGGCGGGTCGATGAAGCGCTGGTTGCGCAGCCTCAGACCGGAGTGCACACCGTTACCGAGACTCGGCTCGAGAGAGTGGATCTCGTCCCTGTCGACGCGGTCGTACTCGACCTCCCCGCCGGCGGCTTCGACGTGACGGAATTCGTCGACGAGCGCTTCGCGGTCCTCGTCCGACTTGAATGCGGTGAGGAACGGGTCGGCGAGATGGGTGTGCTCCCGCACGCCGCCGTCCGCGAGTTCGTCGTAGGCGCCCAGGGAGATCCGGTTGACCTCGGCGAATACCGTCATCGCGTCCGCCCACCGGGAGGGCGTGCAGTGCCGTACGAAGCCGACGAGGAAACGCACCAGGCGCAGATCGGTCGTGAACGGAACGTAGACCGGCGACGACGGATTCAGCATCGCGCGCAGCCCGTACTTCAACACCGCGGGCTCGGGCAGTGGCAACGTCAATGCCGGTGCGAGCCAACCCGCATTGCCCCAGGACGCGTCCGACGCGACACCGTCCCGGTCGACGACCGTGACGCGCACGCCACGCTCCTGAAGGAACCACGCCGTGGACAATCCGACGACGCCTGCTCCGACGATCGCGACATGGTCAGGGCGCTGCACTGTGCTCATGACTCCATCATCGGTCGGCGACGGCGCCGGGGGAGTAGCCGTTCGGCCAGTCCCGGACAGTGACCCCTGTGCAATCGGCCAGGGGTCACATATCCCGCAGTCCCGTCAGCTTCAGATGCAACATCAGGATGAGCCGGGTGTCCGCGTCGGTCAGGTCCACATCGCACGAATCGACGCAGCGTCGCAGCCGGTTCCTCAGGGTGTTGGGGTGCACGTGCAGTGCGGCCGCCGCATCGGCGACATCGCCGCCATGGGCCAGGAAGGCACGGGCCGTGGCCACGAGATCGGTCCCGTGCTGCTCGTCGTGCCGGGTCAGCGCTGCGAGCGGGGTGAGCTCGCCCAGTCCGTCGAAGATGTCCGCGACGCGTAACGCCAGCACCGACGCGAGACTGTCCCGCATCGAACCGACGACACCGCCTGACCGGGCGTGCTGCAGGACGGTGAGGACCCGGTCGGCGTCCCCCCGCGACAGGTGAGCCTGGCTCGCCGTCGTCACTTCGCGTCCGACGGCGACCACGAACGCGGCCCCGCTGCGGGCGCGACCGAGGAAATTCTCGGCGAGACGCCGGACGTCCTTCTCCGATGCGGCGATGACCACATAGATGACGTCGTCGAGCTGGGCGGCGACCGAATCGACCGCCAACGTGTCGAGGTACAGGCCGAGGGAGGCGAGCAGGCCGGACGGCAGTGGGCGCCCGATCGCGACCGGGGCGGCCGCGGCGACGGTCAGCCTTCCCTCCAGCCGGAGGTCGTCGGCGGCGCGGAAGGCGGGCTCGCCCCCGTTGATCAGTGCGCGCACCCGATCCACCTGCATCCGGCGCGTCACGTCCACCCGTTCCCGCTCCGCCGCGATGTGTTCGGCGACGACGGGGACCGCGGACCGCAGGATCGATTCCTGTTCCGGGGTGGGGGCGGACGTCATCGCCGCCCAGATGGACCCGACCGAGCGTCCCGCGTCCCGCACCGCGATCACCGCGCGGGGAGTCATGTTCGGCATCCGCATGTCCACGTAGAAGACGTCGGTGTCGCGATGCAGGCGTTCGAAGACACCGGCGTCCGCGAGGAGCTGCCGGTACTTCCCGGGCACCTGCCGTCCCAGGATGGTCTCGATGCGGGCTTGGTCCACGGCCTGCTCGCCGCTCGAATAGGCCAGAACCGTCGAGTTCTCGTCCTCGATCGTGATCGGCGCGCCGATCAGCTCGGCCAGCGACCCCGCAACCGTGAACAGGTCTTCACCGCGCAGGTCCATGTCTGGGAGCCTAGTTGCCGGGGACGGTCCGGCCCGGTCTTCGCTGCGACACCGTGTCCTCGAGACACGAGCCTCCGGGTCCTGGCGGTGGCCACCCCGCACGGGCATTGTGGGGGTATGGCGGCGGCGCAGGGCGGACCCGGAACGATGGCCGCGTGGCGCGTGGTCGCGCCCGGCCCCGTCGCGGGCCACCCCCTGGAACTCGGACGTGAGGCCGTTCCCGAGCCGGGACCGGGCGAACTTCTCGTGAAGGTGCTGGCGTGCGGAGTGTGCCGCACCGACCTGCACGTGACCGAAGGGGACCTGCCCGTGCACCGGTCCCGGGTGATTCCCGGCCACGAGGTGGTGGGGGAGGTTGCCGCACTGGGTGATTCGGTGTCGGGGACCTTCGCTGTCGGCGACCGGGTGGGTATCGCCTGGCTGCGTCACACCTGCGGACACTGCGCGGCCTGCCTGCGCGGTTCGGAGAACCTGTGCAGGCAGTCGCAATACACGGGTTGGGATGCGGACGGCGGATACGCCGAATTCGCGACGGTCCCGGCCGACTACGCGCTGCACCTGCCGGACGGCTACACGGATACCGAACTCGCACCACTGCTGTGCGCCGGGATCATCGGCTACCGCGCACTCGAACGTGCCGCGGTCCCCGACGGCGGTGTACTGGGCCTCTACGGGTTCGGCGGCAGCGCGCACCTCACCGCCCAGGTCGCGTCGATCCGCGGCGCCCGGGTGCACGTCATGACGCGTGGGGCGGAGGCCCGTGCGCTGGCGCAGCGACTCGGGGCGGCGTCCGTGCAGGGAGTGCGCGACGTGCCGCCGGAACCCCTCGACTCCGCGATTCTGTTCGCCCCGGTGGGCGATCTGGTGCCCGTCACGATGGAGGCGCTCGCCGACGGCGGCACCCTCGCCGTCGCGGGGATCCACCTCTCCGACATTCCCGCGCTCGAGTATCAGAGGCATCTGTTCCGGGAACGGCAGATCCGCAGCGTCACCGCCAATACCCGTTCGGATTCCGTCGAATTCCTGCGCATCGCAGCGAAACACCGGCTGAGTATCGACACCCACCCGTACCCACTCGACCGCGCCGACCGGGCCCTGCGTGACCTGGCCGGCGGAAAGTTCAGCGGTGCAGCAGTTCTCGAGCCGTAGAGGGAGAGAGATATGAGCGAACATGCAGGGGCGCCCGTGGTCGTCGGTGTCGATGGTTCCCGCGCCGCGCTCGACGCGGCGCGCTGGGCCGCGGGCACGGCGGTCCGGCTCGACGCCCCACTCCTGCTCGCCCACACGTACCCGGACGAGGCCACGTTCTACAACGGCACCGCGATGATGATCGACGCCCAGTTCATCCAGGAACTGCGCGAGGACGGCAACTCGATGCTCGACGCCACCACCGCAGCCGTCTTGCAGGACCATCCCGGACTCGCCGTCGAGCGCGACGTCCGATCGGGCGCGGCGGCGTCCCACCTGATCGAGTTGTCGAGGGCGGCGCGGATCGTGGCGCTCGGTGCGCAGGGTGCGGGCGCGGTCACCGACTACCTCCTCGGGTCCACCGTGCTCCGCACGGTCAATCACGCGCACAGCCCCGTCGCGGTCGTCCGGGGAGAGCCCGCTACGGCGGCACCGGACACGCGCCCGATCGTCGTCGGCGTGGACGGCAGCCAGGTCAGCGAGAAGGCCGTCGAGGAGGCGTTCGCACTCGCGTCCGCGTTCGGCGTCGGTCTGGACGTGGTGCACGCGTGGAGCGGCGAGAAGCAGCACGGGCTCGCCCATGCGTCGAAGTACGTGGACTGGACCGCCTACGAGGAAGGGGAGAAGGCCATCGTGTCCGAATGCCTCGCCGGCATCCGGGACGAGTACCCGGACGTGCCGGTGAACGCGGTGACAACGCAGGGGGTGTCCGCCGACGTCCTGCTGCGGCACGCGACGCGGGCGCAACTGCTGGTGGTCGGAAGCCACGGCCGCGGCAAGGTGCTGGGTGCCCTGCTCGGATCCGTCAGCCAGAATCTGGTGCACCACGCACCCTGTCCCGTCCTCGTCTGCCGGGCTCGGCAGTGACACCGTCCGAGCCGGGCTCGGCAGTGACACCGTCCGAGCCGGGCTCGGCAGTGACACCGTCCGAGCCGCGCGGATAGGCTCCTGTCATGGCTGGGGTCGAGGGTGTCCTGCTCGATATCGACGGGGTGCTGGTTACTTCGTGGCATCCGATCGACGGTGCCGCCGCCGCGGTGCGGGAGGTGCGCGAGCGCGGACTCGCGTGCGCCTACCTCACCAACACGACGTCCCGGACGTGCGACGAAATCGCCGACGCCCTGCGGTCGGCGGGCATCGAGGCCGACGCCGGCGAGATCGTCACGGCGGCCCGGCTCACCGCGGAGTACGTCCGGTCGACCTACCCCGGGGCGCGGGCCTGGGTCCTCAACAGCGGCGACATCACGGCCGATCTGTCCGGGATCGAACTGGACGACGACGACCCCGAGGTGGTGATCCTCGGTGGGGCCGGGCCGGAATTCACCCACGACGCACTCAGCCGCGTGGTGGAGCTGATGCTCGACGGCGTCCCCGTCGTCGCGATGCACCGGGGCACCACCTGGGCCACCCACGACGGGCTGCGCATCGACACGGGCACCTACCTCCCCGGTATGGAGGAGGTCGCGGGAACGAACGTCGTCTCGGTGGGCAAACCGTCGCTCGCGGCGTTCCTCACCGCCACCGATCTGATGGGCACGGAACCGGATGTGACGGTGATGGTCGGTGACGATCTGACGGGTGACGTCCTGGCCGCGCAGCGGGTGGGACTGATCGGCGTGCTGGTGCGGACGGGCAAGTTCCGCCAGTCGATTCTGGACCTCGCCCCGCAGCGTCCGGACCACGTCGTCGACTCGGTCGCGCAGCTGCCGAAGCTCCTCGACGAACTCGCCTGACCGCGGTCCGGGACTAACCGCCCGCGAGGGGGTACTCTCGCGGCGAATCCTCCAATTCGACGTTCCCAGAAGGAGCTTCCATGCTCGCTGTCTCCACACCCGTCACCTCGACCGCCTCGGCATCTCGTACTCGTATCTCGTCTCTGTTCGGCCGACGGCTGGCACGTGTGGGAGCGGCGATGGCTGTGGGTCTGGGCGTCGCGGCAGGAATCTCGGTGGCCGGCGCAGGCGTCGCCGGTGCCGCCCCCGTCAACTGCGTCTCCCCGCCGTCGGCGAACGACGTCCAGGTGTCGGACACCGCGAGCTGCGGCGCCAAGGCGACCGACGCCGGCGTCGCCCACGCGATGGCCGCGGACAGCGGCACCGCGGTGAGCGTCGCCAACGGACACAGCGGCGCCACCACGTACGCCAACGGATACGGAACGTCGCTCGGTGCGTCGACCGGCTCGGGGCAGGCGTACGCGCTCGCGCTCGGCGGCGGCATCGCCCGTTCCGGTGCGGCCGACGGCACCACCACCGTCGCGATCGCCGGGTGGGGTTCGGGTGCGACTGCCGACGCGAATGGCGTCGACTGCGTCGGTGCCCTGTCCCTCGCGTTCAACGTGAACACCGGTCAGGTCTGCGCGATGCGCTGATCGCCCGGCGCACCGGTTCCGTCCCGACCTTGCACTCACCCTGTCCGAGTGCTAAAAATGCACTTGGCACTCACGACGCGTGAGTGCCAGGTCGGGACGGTGAGACCGGGAACCAAAGACACCCCTGGTCGTCCGTCGCGGGCACCGAACTCGGCCGAAGGCGTAAATGAGGCGACCCGACTAGCGGTCGCCTTGTGTGTCACCCCCAATCCGGAGGATCACTTCGCAATGGCCAAGATCATCGCGTTCGACGAAGAGGCCCGTCGCGGCCTCGAGCGGGGACTCAACGCCCTCGCCGACGCAGTCAAGGTGACGTTGGGCCCCAAGGGTCGCAACGTCGTGCTCGAGAAGAAGTGGGGCGCCCCCACGATCACCAACGATGGTGTTTCCATCGCCAAGGAGATCGAGCTCGAGGACCCCTACGAGAAGATCGGTGCCGAGCTGGTCAAGGAGGTCGCCAAGAAGACTGACGACGTCGCCGGCGACGGAACCACCACCGCTACCGTTCTCGCCCAGGCTCTCGTCCGTGAGGGTCTCCGCAACGTCGCTGCCGGCGCCAACCCGCTGGGTCTGAAGCGCGGCATCGAGAAGGCCGTCGAGGCCGTCACCGTGCGTCTGCTCGAGACCGCCAAGGAGATCGACACCAAGGAGCAGATCGCTGCTACCGCTGGTATCTCCGCAGGCGACCCGTCCATCGGCGAGCTCATCGCCGAGGCCATGGACAAGGTCGGCAAGGAAGGCGTCATCACGGTCGAGGAGTCCAACACCTTCGGCCTGCAGCTCGAGCTCACCGAGGGCATGCGCTTCGACAAGGGCTACATCTCGGCGTACTTCGCCACCGACCCGGAGCGTCAGGAAGCCGTCCTCGAGGACGCGTACATCCTGCTCGTGAGCTCCAAGATCTCCACGGTCAAGGACCTGCTGCCGCTGCTGGAGAAGGTCATCCAGTCCGGCAAGCCGTTGGTCATCATCGCCGAGGACGTCGAGGGCGAAGCCCTGTCCACCCTGGTGGTCAACAAGATCCGTGGCACCTTCAAGTCCGTGGCCGTCAAGGCTCCCGGCTTCGGTGACCGTCGCAAGGCTCAGCTCGCCGACATCGCCATCCTCACCGGTGGCGAGGTCATCAGCGAAGAGGTCGGCCTCTCCCTGGAGACCGCCGGACTCGAGCTGCTCGGCCAGGCACGCAAGGTCGTCATCACCAAGGACGAGACCACCATCGTCGAAGGCGCGGGAGACCCCGAGGCCATCGCCGGTCGCGTGGCGCAGATCCGCGCCGAGATCGAGAACAGCGACTCCGACTACGACCGCGAGAAGCTGCAGGAGCGCCTGGCCAAGCTGGCCGGTGGCGTTGCAGTCATCAAGGCCGGCGCTGCCACCGAGGTGGAGCTCAAGGAGCGCAAGCACCGCATCGAAGATGCCGTGCGTAACGCCAAGGCTGCCGTCGAAGAGGGCATCGTCGCCGGTGGTGGCGTGGCTCTGCTGCAGTCGGCTCCCGCCCTCGACGACCTGAAGCTCGAAGGTGACGAGGCCACCGGTGCGAACATCGTTCGCGTCGCCCTCGAAGCACCGCTGAAGCAGATCGCCTTCAACGCGGGCCTCGAGCCCGGCGTCGTTGCCGAGAAGGTTCGCAACCTGCCCGCAGGTCACGGCCTCAACGCCTCGACCAACGAGTACGGTGACCTGCTCGAAGCCGGCATCAACGACCCGGTCAAGGTCACCCGCTCCGCGCTGCAGAACGCAGCGTCCATCGCGGCTCTGTTCCTGACCACCGAGGCCGTCGTCGCCGACAAGCCGGAGAAGGCCGGAGCGCCCGTGGGCGACCCGACCGGCGGCATGGGCGGTATGGACTTCTAAAGGCGGCTACGCCTCCTGTGAGTGGTTGAGGAGTCCTCGGACTCGCCTACCACTCACGGGCACGAAGTGCTCGAAGAGCCCGGGACACCATCTGGTGTCCCGGGCTCTTTCGTGTCGGTGACCCGCCCTTCCCGTGTGCGCGTCGGCAGATCTCCTGTCGGCAGTGGCCGTGGATTCGTTATACGGCCACAGTGCTTTTCGGTGTCGCCCAGGTCAGTGTCCGGCCGGCATCAGCATCCAGGCGGCGAGGTAGACGAGGGCCGCGGTGCCGCCGGTGACCAGCGTGGCGACCACGGTGAGCAGCCGGACGAGGTTGACGTCCACCGAGAAGTATTCGGCGATGCCGCCGCAGACGCCTGCGAGCATCTTCTGGTTGTCGGAACGGGTGAACTGGCGGGGATTGTTGCTCTCGAATGTCATGCTCCCATTCTGTTGGGCGAGACCTGCCGGCACATCGGGATGTCCCCCGATCCCGACCCTGGTCTTTCACCCTGAGTGCCCGCTCCATACCGCTCGATGTTCGTGCCTCGGGGTCGATCGTTCTCGTGTCTGCGCCGCGCCGATGAACTCGATATCCCACACTTCACGGCGATTCGGTGTAACGATAGAAAATTTTGCCGATTAATTTTGAATGAGAGACAAATCGGATGCGCTCACCGCGGCAAAAGAAGAGACGTTCGAATTCGCCGACGCTCATTCTCGGGCGGGTGATTCAAGGGCAATGACAAGAAAAAGTCCGGAAACAATGCAATCAGGTATGTTCTGTCGCTCTTCGATTACGAGAACGTGGATCCGGAGGTCGTGGTGACGCTATATGCCCTGCTAGATGCGCATGTTCAGGCGATAATTGAGAAGTAGCCAGTACTCATTCGTGAGTTCGTCGTTAAGTCAACGATCGCAAATGTTTACCACTTTGTGCTTATTCGAAGAGAAAACTCGGGTACAAATGACGGAGCCCCTGATCGCGGGGGGAAGTTCGAAATCCACTGCGTCGAAAAGGAGTAATACTATGTCCGACAGCTTTCTGACTCTGCTCGAAGCGCTCACCACACTGATCGACTTCATCGGGTCCGTCGCGGAATAGGGAAACCCCCGTTTCGACCCCACTTCTCGACGAGAGCTGGAGTCCACATGACATCATGTGGGCTCCAGCTCTCGCCTCTTCGGAGTCGGGCAGGTGACGTCGCAGCGAAGGAGAACGATGGTCAACCGCACTGCAGCGGGTAGGTACGGGGTGCGGCTTGCGCTCGCGGTCGCCCTGACGGCGGCGATTCCGTGCCTCGGAGTCCAGGCGTCCGCTTCCGCCGATCCGACCGGAGACACCAGTGTCGCGGCCGGTGGCTCCCACCTGGTGAGCACCGACGAGATCGACGACCGGCAGTTGACCCTGCAGGTGTACTCGGCCTCCATGGACCGGGAGATTCCGCTGCGGGTCATCACTCCCGCGGACACGAGCGCACCGAGGCCCACGCTGTACCTGCTCAACGGGGCGGGCGGCGGCGAGGACTCCGCCACGTGGCAGGCCAGGACCGATGTCGTCGATTTCTTCGCAGACAAGAACGTCAACGTCGTCACGCCCATGGAGGGCGCGTTCAGTTACTACACGGACTGGGAGCAGTCCGACCCGGAACTGGGCAACAACAAATGGACGACGTTCCTCACGCAGGAACTTCCGCCCATCGTGGACTCCGCGCTCGGCACCAACGGCGTCAACTCGATCGCCGGTATCTCGATGGCGGGTAGTTCGGTGCTCAGCCTGGCGCAGTCGGCTCCCGGCCTGTACGAGAGCGTCGGCGCCTACAGCGGTTGTGCGATGACCAGCACGGACCCCGGCCGTACGTACGTGCGGCTGGTCGTCGAGGGCCGCGGCGGCGGCGACACCTCCAACATGTGGGGACCGGAAGACGGCCCCGGCTGGACGGCCAACGACCCGTACATCAACGCGGAGAAGCTGCGCGGACTCGACATCTACGTCAGCAACGGATCCGGACTGCCCGGGCCCGGCGACCAGCTGAACGGGCCGGGGATCAACGGCGACGTCGGAACGCTCGCCAACCAGATCCTCCTCGGCGGCGCCATCGAGGCGGCCACCAACCAGTGCACCCACGCGCTCGCGGACAAACTGAACGAACTGCAGATTCCCGCAACGTTCGACTTCCGGCCCGTCGGCACGCATTCGTGGTCGTACTGGCAGGAAGACCTGCACAAGTCGTGGCCGATGCTCGCTGCGTCGATCGGCCTGTAATCACCGGTCTCGGATGAGACTCGACCCCCGCAGATCCCGGATCTGCGGGGGTCGAGCCGTCTAGTCTGACGAAGTGGAGACAGTACCGATCCAGATGCCCGACGGAACCACCACTCCGGTTCGCCTGTTTCCCGGCCCGGACGAGGCCCCCGTCATCGTCGTGTTTCCCGGCCTGGGAATTCCCGCCGGCTACTACGAACTCTTCGCCGAGGAACTCGTGTCCCGGGGGTTCAACGCGGCAATCGGCGAGCTCCGCGGCCAAGGCGACAGTCGTCCCCGCCCGAGCAGCGCCAGCACGTACGGCTACCACGAACTGGTGGCCCTCGACTTTCCCGCAATCTTCGAAGTGGTGCGGGAGCGATTTCCCGCCGCCACGCCCTTCCTCCTCGGACACAGCATGGGGGGTCAGCTCGGCGTGATGTACGCGGCCCGGATCCGCGGCCGGCTCGGCGGGATCGTGCTCGTCGCGTCCGGGTCGCCGTATCACCGGGGGTTCCCCGGCATCCATGCCCCGCGGATGCTGGTCGGCGCCGCGGCGATGTCGATGACGGCCAACCTGGCGGGGTTCTGGCCCGGCGACAAACTCGACATCGGAGGGTTCGGGCGGCAGTCGAAGGCGCTGATCACCGATTGGTCGCGATTCGCCCGCACCGGCAGGATCGAACCCGACGGCGCCGACATCGACTACGAGGAACGCATCGCCCGGCTGAAACTGCCGGTGCTGGCCGTGACCGTCGAAGGAGACGATCTGGCGCCGGAATCCTCGGCGAAGAACCTCCTCGCGAAGCTCCCGAACGCCGATGTCACGCTGTGGCACCAGCCGCAGCCGCTGGGCCACAACGGGTGGATCCGCGACCCAGCCGGCACCGTCGACCGGATCGTCGAGTGGATCCACGACCACACCTGACCCGTGAGTACTTATCAACCGCGGGCGGTTAATAAGTACTCACGGGCGGGTGAGCATCTCCCACAGGAACGTGAACGTGAGCGCCGATTTGAAGGCGGCCTGCGCGTTGTCCGCGGCCCCGCCGTGCCCGCCCTCGATGTTCTCGTAGTACCAGACCTCGTGGCCCTGCTCCTCGAGCAGTGCCGTCATCTTGCGGGCGTGGCCGGGGTGGACGCGGTCGTCGCGGGTGGACGTGGTGACGAGGATCGGCGGGTAGTCCGCGGTCGCGTCGGTGTTCTGATACGGCGAGTACTCGCTGATGAACTTCCAGTCGTCCGGGTTGTCCGGATCGCCGTACTCGGCCATCCACGACGCCCCGGCGAGCAGCAGGTGGTACCGCTTCATGTCGAGGAGCGGAACCTGGCACACGATCGCCCCGAACAGTTCCGGGTAGCGGGTGAGCATGACGCCCATGAGGAGTCCGCCGTTGCTGCCGCCCTGGATCCCGAGCTGCTTCGGCGTCGTGATGCCGCGGGCCACCAGGTCGCGAGCGACCGCGGCGAAGTCCTCGAACGCCTTGTGGCGACCCTCCCGCACCGCTTGGGTGTGCCACGACGGGCCGTACTCGCCGCCGCCGCGGATGTTCGCCACCACGTACGCGCCGCCGCGTTCGAGCCACGCGAACCCGACCGAACCGCTGTACCCCGGGACCATCGAGTTCTCGAAGCCGCCGTATCCGTACAGCATGGTGGGGCAGGGGCCGGTGACGTCGTCGCGGCGCACCACGAAGTAGGGGATCTCGGTTCCGTCGTCGGACACCGCGAAGTGCTGCGCCACGGACATGCCGTCCGCGTCGAAGAACGACGGCGCCTGCTTGACGGGTTCGAGTGGTCCGCCGACCGTGCCGTACAGCAGCGTCGCCGGCGTCGTGAATCCGCTGGAGTTGACGAAGAAGCTGTCGCTGGTGCGGGGATCGGTGCTGATGATTCCGCTCGCCGTGAGTTCCGGTACGCCGTCGAGGGGCTTCTCCTCCCACCCGGTGTCGTTCGGGGTGAGCACCGACAGCTTGGTCTGCACATCCGACAGTCGCACGAGGAGAAGGTGGTTCCGGGTCCACGTTCCCTGCTCGAGGGACGTGTGCTCGTCCGGGGTGAACAGTGGCGTCAGCTCGCGTGACCCGGCGAGGAAGTCGGCGTAGTTCGCGGCGAGCAGCGACCCGGCCGGGTAAACGGTGCCGTCCACGTCCCAGTCGGTGCGCGGACGGATGGTCAACCAGTCGCGGTACACGGACGAGCCCGCGTCGTCGGGGGTGTCGATCCGGACCTTCGACCCGTCCGGGAGCAGCTGGTAGCGCTCGGAATTGTAGAAGTCCATGGACCGGCCGACGAAGTGCCGCTCGTATCCGGGGGTGTCGTCGTACGAGGCGCCGACGGACACGTCGGTGGTCTCACCCTCGAAGACGGTGACCGCCTCGGTGAGCGGGGTGCCGCGATGCCAGCGTTTCGCGATTCTCGGGTAGCCGGAGTCGGTCATCGAGCCTTCGCCGAAATCGGTCCCGACATACACGGTGTCCGTGTCGATCCAGCTGATGCTGGTCTTCGCCTCGGGGACGTCGAATGCGTGGTCACCGCCGACGAATTCGCGCTTCTCGATGTCGAATTCGCGCACCACGGACGCGTCGGCGCCACCACGCGAGAACGACAGCAGGGCGCGTGACTGCTCGGGTCGCAGCACGCTGGCCCCGGCCCACACCCAGTTCTCGCCCTCCTGTTCGGCGAGGGCGTCGACGTCGAGCAGGACGTCCCACTCGGGGTTCTCCGTGCGGTACTGCTCGAGCGTGGTGCGCCGCCAGATGCCGCGTTTGTGGTCGCCGTCGCGCCAGAAGTTGTACAGGTACTCGCCGCGCATGCCGGCGTACGGGATCCGGTCGTCCGTGTCGAGCACGTCCAGGATCCGGCTCTCGAGCGCGGAGAACTCGGCGTTCTCGGTGTACTCGGCGAGCGTGCGGGCGTTGCGCTCGCGCACCCAGTCGAGTGACCGTTCCGCGGTGACATCTTCGAGCCAGAGGAAGGGATCCGTCATGGCGCCATTCTTGCAGGCGGTGTCGTGCCTGGTCGCGGCGGCAAAGGTGTGACGGATGAGGCTACTCGCGGGTAATACGACCGCGTGGAGACAGCGATTCCGGACGGGACTACCCTGAACAACCGTGACCTCACACTATGACGTCGTTGTCCTCGGAGCCGGTCCCGGTGGGTACGTCGCTGCTATCCGCGCGGCACAGCTGGGATTGAGCACCGCCATCATCGAGCAGAAGTACTGGGGCGGTGTGTGCCTGAACGTCGGCTGCATCCCCTCCAAGGCACTTCTCCGCAATGCCGAGCTTGCGCATCTCTTCACAAAAGAGGCCAAGACGTTCGGCATCTCGGGAGAGGCGTCCTTCGATTTCGGCGCCGCCTACGACCGCAGCCGCAAGGTCGCGGACGGGCGTGTCAAGGGCGTTCACTTCTTGATGAAGAAGAACAAGATCACCGAGTACGACGGCAAGGGGTCGTTCACCGACGCCAACACCATCTCGGTCGAGCTGTCCAAGGGCGGGACGGAGACGGTGACGTTCGACAACGCCATCATCGCCACCGGTTCCACCACCAAGCTGCTGCCGGGCACCTCGCTCAGCGAGAACGTGGTCACCTACGAGGAGCAGATCCTCACCCGCGATCTCCCGGAGTCGATCCTCATCGTCGGTGCCGGCGCGATCGGCATGGAGTTCGGGTACGTCCTGAAGAACTACGGAGTGGACGTCACGATCGTCGAGTTCCTCGACCGTGCGCTGCCCAACGAGGACGCGGACGTGTCCAAGGAGATCGAGAAGCAGTACAAGAAGCTCGGCGTCACGATCAAGACCGGTGCCGCCGTCCAGAGCATCGACGACGACGGCAGCAAGGTCACCGTCTCGATCAAGAACAACAAGTCCGGCGACATCGAGACCGTCGTGGTCGACAAGGTGATGCAGTCGGTCGGATTCGCGCCCCGCGTCGAGGGCTTCGGCCTCGAGAAGACCGGCGTCCAGCTCGATCGTGGTGCGATCGGCATCACCGACACGATGCAGACGTCGGTGCCGCACATCTACGCCATCGGTGACGTGACGATGAAGCTGCAGCTGGCGCACGTCGCCGAGGCGCAGGGCGTCGTGGCCGCCGAGACGATCGCCGGCGCCGAGACGTTGCCGATCGAGGACTACCGGATGATGCCGCGGGCCACGTTCTGCCAGCCGCAGGTCGCGAGCTTCGGTCTGACCGAGCAGCAGGCCAAGGACGAGGGGTACGACGTGAAGGTCGCGACGTTCCCGTTCACCGCCAACGGCAAGGCACATGGCCTCGGTGACCCGACCGGTTTCGTCAAGCTGATCGCCGACAAGAAGTACGGCGAACTGCTCGGCGGGCACCTGATCGGCCCGGACGTGTCCGAGCTGCTGCCCGAGCTGACCCTCGCGCAGAAGTGGGACCTCACGGTCAACGAGCTGGCCCGCAACGTGCACACGCACCCGACGCTCAGCGAAGCCCTGCAGGAGGCCATCCACGGTCTCGCCGGGCACATGATCAACTTCTGACCCGAACACCGAGAGGGCCCGCACAGTCTCTGTGCGGGCCCTTCGCGTTTCTCCCCGAGTTGCTTCCGCGATCCGATGGCGAACTGCCCGCTGCGGTGGCATCGTGGGGAGGATGACCATGCCGGACAGCACGCCAGAAGGATCCGAGGGCGAGTACAGCCTGGACGAAGAGGACCAGTTGCAGCCGGAGGACACGTTGGTCGACCGAGGTGTGGACGACGTTCTCGATGAGGGCTATTCGCCTCCGGAGAGGCCGCTCGGGCTGGACGCGTACGGGACGACGGCCGCCGAGCAGCGCGAGGGCGAGACCCTCGATCAGCGGCTCGCGGAGGAGGAGCCGGACCCGGCTCTGGAAGACGACAACGCGGAGATCCTCGACGACAACGAGGTCGGGCGGCTGCGGTCGGGCCGGCTCGTCGCGGAGGACGAGGGTATGGGCGAGGACGAGGAGAAGGACCTCGTGGCGTCCGACATCGGCATCGACGGGGGAGCGGCGTCGGCCGAGGAGGCCGCGGTCCACATCGTCGACGAGGACACCGACTTCGACGAACTCAGCTGACGCCGCGAGCGGCGTCGTATTTCTCCTGCGCTGCCCGGACGTCGGGTACGCGCGCTTCGACGAGCTCGATCAGGCCGATAAGGCGTGAGCCGACCTCGGCGCCGAGCGGCGTGAGGCTGTATTCGACCTTCGGCGGAATGGCTTCGAGCACTTCGCGGACCACGAGGCCGTCTCGTTCGAGGGCTTGCAATGTCTGGGACAGCATGCGCTCGCTGACGCCGTCGACGCGTCGACGGAGCGCGCTGAACCGGTAGCTGCCCTCGGTCAGCGCCGCGAGCGCGAGCACACCCCATCGGCCGGTGACGGTCTGCAGCGTTTCGCGCGACGCGCAGTCGCGTGCGAAGACGTCGGCTTCGAGGGTGCGGTCTTCACTTTCCTGTGCTGGGTGCGCGGGCTCGGACATACGTCCAGTCTACCCCACATGCAGGAAGTGCTTACGGAAACATTTGCACTTACGAAAAATTAGTGCATGATGGAAGGTGAGCTTGAACAGTCAACTCGCACCACTACGCGCTAGGAGTTCGTCATGACCATCGCCGTCACAGGAGCAACCGGACACCTCGGACGACTCGTCGTCGAGGCACTGCTCGACAAGGGCGTACCCGCCGGCGACATCGTCGCCGTGGTCCGTACCGCCGCCAAGGCCGCGGACCTTGCCGACAGGGGCGTAGAGATCAGGCAGGCGGACTACAGCGATCGCGCCGCGCTCGAGACCGCCTTCGCCGGCGTCGACAAGCTGCTGCTCGTCTCCGGCAGCGAGGTCGGTCAGCGGGTTGCCCAGCACACCAACGTGATCGACGCCGCGAAGACCGCCGGCGTCGGCTTCGTCGCCTACACCAGCGTCCTCGACGCACAGAACAGCCCGATCGGACTGGCCGTGGAACACCGCGCCACGGAGGACCGGCTGACGCAGTCCGGAATCGACTTCGCGCTGCTCCGCAACGGCTGGTACTGGGAGAACTACCTCGGCAGCATTCCCGCTGCGGCGGAGACCGGTGCGCTGTTCGGCAGTGCCGGAACGGGTGTCGTCGCCGCGGCCGCCCGCAAGGACTACGCCGAGGCCGCCGCCGCGGTCCTACTCGCCGACGGGCAGGCAGGCAAGGTATACGAGCTCGGTGGCGACGAGCGCCTGACGTACAGCGAATTGGCGGAGGTCATCTCCTCCGTCCTCGGAAAGCCGGTGTCGTACAAGGATCTTCCGCAGGCCGAGTACGCCGCGGTGCTCGAGGGCGCCGGACTGCCCGCACCGATCGCGAGCATGCTCGCCGACTCTGATGCGGGAGTCGCCGCCGGCGCCCTCGACACCGAGAGCGGCGACCTGCAGAAACTGATCGGCCGCAACTCGACCCCCGCCGCCACCGTCCTTGCCGTGAGTACTTATTAACCGCCCGTGGTTGATAAGTACTCACGGGCGTAGGCAACCCAACTGCCGAATTCGGTGATGTCCGTGGCCCCGTCGACCGCGTCGTGGGTGCAGCTGAAGCCGACCACGGCCCGGCCGTCGGACAATTCGACGCTCGTCAGCGCCATCGGGGCGGGCAGGGCGGCGAGGAAGTTGCCCAGCCCGGCGGGCGACACCCGGAACAGTTCCCCGACGATCGCCGCTCCCGCGCCGGGACCGCGGCGGACGAGGCCGGGCTTGGGCGGTGTCGTGGCGAGTGCGGTGAGCCGGTAGGCGTCGGTGGTGGTGACGGTGTCGACGAACCGTGCGCCGATGTCCTCGAGCTGGAAGTGCAGGGGCTGCCCGCGCAGGTGGGCGCCGAACACGGCCAGTTCGACGCCGTCCTCGACGAGGGCGGGCGCCGGTACGGCGACGAGCCGGGCCGCGAGGTCCACGGCCACCTGATCGGCGAACGCCGGCACCACGAACATGACTCCGAACGGTGCGCCGGCGGCGGTCGGGGCGCCCGGGACCGCGACGGCCGCCATGTCGAGCAGGTTGCAGAAGTTCGTGTACGTGCCCATCCGCCGGTTGATGTCGATCGGATCGGCTTGTACGGCAGCGATGGTGGGGTGTTCGGTGGTGGTGGGCAGCAGGAGGCCGTCGAAACCGGCCAGCAGTTCCCGCGTCTGCGCCTTGACGTGGGTGAGTGTGTCGAGGTCGGCGGCGAACTCGTGGCCCGCCGGCTTCCTCGCCGACTCGACGATGGCGGCGACCACCGGGTCGGCGCCCGCCGGTGCGGTGTCGAGGAATTTCCCGACAGCGGTGTACCGCTCGGCGACGACGGCGCCGTCGTACAGCAGGCGGGCGGCGTCGAGGAGCGGGGAGATGTCGACCGTCTCGAAAGAGAAGCCTCGGTCCGTCAACGACGCCACCGTGGCGACGAATGCCGCACGGTACTCCGGTGTCAGCAGCGCGAGATTCTCTTCCGCGGGAATCGCGACCCTCGGCTGCGCGGGCGCCGCGAGGGGGACGTCGGACGGCCACGCTCGGCTCCGCGGGTCCGCACTCGCCGGGCCCGACATGATGCGGGCGGCGGTCACGGCCGTGTCGAGTTCGGTGGCGAAGACGGTGACGCAGTCGTAGTCGACGCAGGCGGGAACCACTCCGTCGGCGGGGATGACGCCGAGTGTCGCCTTGATGCCGACGAGACCGTTGAACGCCGCCGGGACCCGCCCGGATCCCGCTGTGTCGGTGCCGATTCCGATGTCGGCGATGCCGAGGGCGACGGCGACGGCGGAACCCGAACTGGATCCGCCCGACACTCGTTCGGGATCCCACGAGCACCGGACGGCGCCGTACGGACTGCGTGTCCCGACCAGTCCGGTCGCGAACTGGTCGAGGTTCGTCTTCCCCAGCACGACCGCGCCCTGCTCGACCAGTCGGCGCACAGCGCTCGCGGTGACGTCGGGGAGGTAGGCGAACTCGGGGCATGCGGCCGACGTCGGCAGTCCCGCGACGTCGATGTTGTCCTTGACCGCCACGACCTTCCCGGCCAGAGGGAGGTGCTCGCCGGCGTCGAGGCGGGCCTGCACGGCAAGGGCATCCGCGTGCACGTCCTCAGCCGGCCGGAGGGTGATCCACACCTCAGGACGGTCCACCTCGGCGACCCGCCGGAAGGCGTCCTCGACACGGGCGGCGGGGGAAAGAGTGGTCTGTCCGCGGTTCACGGCATCGACAGTCATCAGTTTTCTGCTCCAATCACGACGAGAGGGGTGCCCGGTTCGACGATCGCGCCCGGTGACACGAGGACTTCGAGGACTGTTCCGGACGTGGTGAATGCAACCGGCATCTCGAGTTTCATCGCCTCGAGTACCACGGCGTTCTGGCCCGGTTCGATGCGTTGCCCGGCTTCGACTTCGACACGCCACACGCTGCCGACCATGGGAGCCTCGACGACCGTCGCCCCGGGCGGAAGGTCGACCCGTGCGGACGGTTCGGGTGCGGGAGCCTGTTCGACGCGGTCGAATTCGCCCGACGCGCGCCACGCGGACTTCTCCGCCTCGAACGCCGCGGACTGCCGGGAGTCGAACTCGGCGATGGATTCGGCATTATCCCGCAAAAACTTCAGATGGTCGGCGAACGCGAACGTGCCGTCGGAGATCTCCGCGTCGAACCGCCCCGCGACCGCCTGCTCGCGGTACTCGCGCAGCTGATCCGGGGTGGCGGGTTCCCACACGATGCGGTCGAAGAACCGGAACATCCAGGGTTTGCCCTCGTCGAAGGGGCGGTGCTGCCGGTAGCCCGACCAGATCGGGACGGTGCGGCCGATCAGCTGGTAGCCGCCCGGCGACTCCATGCCGTAGACGCACAGGTACTTGCCGCCGATCCCGACCGCGTCGGACGGCGTCCACGTGCGCGCCGGGTTGTACTTGGTGGTGACCAGGCGGTGCCGCGGGTCGAGCGGGACGGCCAGGGGCGCGCCGAGGTAGACGTCGCCGAGCCCGAGGACCAGGTACTCGGCGTCGAACACGGCGTCGCGGACGTCGTCGACGCTGTCCAAACCGTTGATGCGCCGGATGAACTCGGTATTCGACGGCAGCCACGGCGCCTCGTCGCGGACACCGTTGCGGTACCGGTCGATGGCCTCCGCGATGGACGGGTCGTCGAACGACAGCGGTAACCGGACCGTGCGACTCGGCACCACCAGATCGTGCGTCGCCGGCAGCAGTTCCTCGATGTCCTGGAGGATGTCCAGCAACCGGCCGGCCGAAAGTTCGTCGGCGTCGAAATGCAGGTGCAGGGAGCGCACACCCGGAGTGATATCGATGATGCCCGGAACGCAACGCCGGACCAGCGCTTCCGACAGCGCGTGGACGCGCATGCGGAGTCCGAGGTCGAGTTCCCGGTCCCCGTACTCGACGAGGATGTTGTCGTCCCCGCCGCGGAGGTACGCGACCTCCGGACGGTCCAGTACGGGCGCGATGCGGCGGAGGACCCCGCCGTCGCTGTTCGTCGAGCGGGTTGCCGTGGGCGGAAGGTCCAGTCTGCGAGACGAATCCGAAGCCCGCAACACGTGCGCACCGTCGTCGGAGACGGCGACGAACCGCACATCGTCGCCGGGCCTGATCTGCCCGAGTTTCCACCGGTGCGCCTTCACCACTGTGAGGGGGCACGCGAAGCCGCCGAGGCTAGGGCCATCGGGGCCGAGCAGGATCGGAGTGTCGCCGGAGACGTTGAGCGCTCCCACGCTGTACGGGTTGTCGTGCAGGTTCGACGGATGCAGCCCGGCGTCGCCGCCGTCGGTCCTCGACCAGATCGGCTTGGGGCCGTCGAGCCGGAGGCCGGTCCGGTTGGCGTGGGTCTGGACCCTCCAGGTGGTGTCGTAGAACTGCGCCATGTCGGCCTCGATGAAGTAGTCGGGCGCCGGCTGCGGTCCCTCGGTGACGGCGAGATGCCACAGGTGCGTGAACTCGGGGCGCGAGTCGTCCGGGACGGGGTGCGGCGCGCCGAGACCCGTGGTGTTCTCGAACAGCGAGTCGTCGAACAGTCCCAGCACGTCACCGGTGGTGACGGCCCTGCCGGTGATGCCGCCGAACCCGCCGAGCGTGAACGTGGACGCGCTGCCGTGGTACAGCGGAGCGTCGATGCCGCCCCGGAACGCGAGGTACGTGCGCAGGCCCGTGTCCGCCGGGGTGCCGACGTCGAGGACGGACCCAGCCGGCGCTTCCACCGGTTCCCAGAGGGCGATCGGTTCGCCGTCGAGCGTGACCGGGGTGTCGGCGCCGCCGACGCAGATCACGGTGGCGTCCGAGAACACGAGGCGCGGCCCCTGCAGGGTGCATTCGAGTCCCGGTGCGCCGACCGGATTGCCGACCGCGGTGTTGACCAACTGGAACGACAGGTCGTCCATCGGTCCCGATGGCGGAATTCCGACCTCCCACAGTCCGATTCGGCCGGGGTGGTCCTGCACGGTGGTCATCGTCCCGGCGCGGAGTACGTCGACGCGTCGGCCGGTCGGCCGCAGATCGGCCAGCGACTGCGTGGTGTGTTCGGCGCCGAGAACAGTGTCGGCGACGCAGATCCGCCGCAGCTGGGGCAGGTTCGTCTGGACACCATAGATGTGCGTGTCGGCGAGCGCTTCCGCGAGGGCGGCGAACGCCGCCGTGCGCCGGTGCCCGCGGTTGATCACCTTTGCCAGCATCGGGTCGTAGTAGGCACTCACCTCGGTGCCCGTGTCGACCCACGTCTCGACCCGCGTGTGAGCCGGGAACTCGACCCCGGTGAGTCGTCCGGCGCTGGGACGATAGTCGTGGCCGGGGTCCTCGGCGTAGATGCGGGCCTCGACGGCGGTTCCCCTGATCTCGGGTCCGGAGTCGGGCAGCCCGTCGAGCATGGAACCGTCTCCGCGGGCGAGTCTCAGCATCCACTCGACGAGGTCCACCCCGGTGACCTCCTCGGTCACCGGGTGCTCGACCTGCAGTCGCGTGTTCATCTCGAGGAACGACGCCTCGCCGCGGTCCACGTCGTAGACGAACTCGACGGTTCCCGCGGACCGGTAGTTCACCGACGATGCGAGACTGCGGGACGAGCTGAGCAGTTGTTCCACCACGTCATCGGAGAGCCCGGGCGCCGGGGCCTCCTCGATCACTTTCTGGTTGCGGCGCTGAAGCGAGCAGTCGCGGGTGCCGAGGCTCAGCGTGCGGCCGAGTCCGTCGCCGAACACCTGCACCTCGATGTGCCGGGCGCGGGCGACGAAGCGTTCCAGGAATACCCCGGACGAGGAGAAGTTGGCCTGGGCGAGGCGCTGGACGCGGTCGTAGGCTTCGCGGAGTTCGGCGGCGTCGAAGCATGCCTGCATGCCGATGCCCCCGCCGCCACCGACCGCCTTGATCATCACCGGATAGCCGATGTCGGAGGCCGCGGACAGGGCATCGTCGACGGAGTCGAGGAGCCCGCTGCCCGCGACGAGCGGGACGCCGACGGCGCGGGCGGCCTCGCGTGCCGTGTGCTTGTTCCCGAACGTGCGGAGCTGTTCGGGGGTGGGGCCGACGAACGCGATCCCGGCGGATTCCGCCGCCGCGGCGAACGCGTCGTTCTCCGACAGGAAGCCGTATCCGGGATGAATCGCGCCCGCGCCCGTCGCCAGGGCGGCGTCCACGACGGCGTCGGCCCGCAGATACGACTCGTGGGCGGGAGCCGGCCCCAGCCGGACGGCGACGTCGGCCATCTCGACGTGCGCGGCCGCCGAATCGGCGTCCGAGTGGACCGCAACCGTCTTCAGTCCGAGGAGGTGCGCCGATCGCATGATGCGGCAGGCGATTTCGCCCCGGTTCGCAACGAGCAGAGTGTCGAAGGAGTACTCGATCGGCGGCGTATTCATCCCTGTGGACATGGTTGTATACGCTAAGGACGGGGTGTTTCACCGAGATTTCTCGAGGTAAAGCGTGGGTTAGTAAGACCTCTCAGGGCCGGCGCGAATCGGGATCACGGTGAGGACGGCTGCACCGGGGGTACGAACTCGAATGTCGTTCCGAGCAGCCACACCAGGAGCAGGACCACCGGCAGGTGGAACATGAACTGCAGGAACGTGAATCCCACCAGATCGCGCGCCTTGAGCCCCAGTACTGCGAGCAGGGGCAGCATGAAGAACGGGTTGATCAGGTTCGGCAGCGCCTCGGCGACGTTGTACACCTGGACCGTCCAGCCCAGGTTCATCCCGACATCGGTGGCCGACTGCATGACGTAGGGCGCCTCGACCAGCCATTTTCCGCCTCCGGACGGCACGAAGAGGCCCAGCACGACCGTGTAGAGGGCGATGACGACGGTGAAGCCGCCGCCGCTGCCGATGTTCGTGAAGAAGTCGGCCAGGTGCTCGGAGATGGTGAGGCCGTTTCTGCCCTCGGCCTTCGTGAGGATCGCGGCCATCGCGGCGTACAGCGGGAACTGGACCAGGATGCCTGCCGTGGCGGGGACGGCCAGCGCGACGGCCTGCAGGAACTTGCGCGGCGTCCCGTGCAGCACCAGGCCCAGCATGAGGAAGACCAGCAGATAGGCGTTCAGGCTACTGACGACGGTGAGCACGGGTTTGGTCACCAGCTGGGAGATCAGCCACCCCAGCGTCATCAGACCGGCCAGCGCCGGCAGGATCCGGCTGTATTCGAGCCATTCTCCCGGTCGCGTTCGGGGTGCCACCTCCTTCGGCCGGTCGTCGAGGTCGACGTCCAGATCCTGGGCGGTGGTGACGGCCGCACCCCTCGGCGCGGAGAAGTGGGCGATCACCACGGTCAGGGCGATGATGATCACGCACATCAGCAGCGACTGCCAGGTGAAGATCGTGGTCCCGAAGTCGAGGACACCGGTGATCTCCAGCAGCGCCGGCGGCAGGGACGCGGCGGTGGCCTGCAATTGCGCGGCGGACGAGGACATGCCGAGCGCCCACACTGCGCCCAGACCCATGAAGGCCGCTGCACCGAGCGCACGGTAATCCACTCGCAGGTCGGATCGGCGGGCGATCGCCCGGGCGAGCAGCCCGCCGAACACCAGACTGAGCCCCCAGTTCAGGAAGGAGACCGACATGGACAGGAACGCGACGAAACTGACTGCGGTGCGCCCCGACTGAGGCACCAGGGCCAGACGATCGATCAGCCGGGCGACCGGCGGGGACGTGGCGACGACGTATCCGGTCAGCACCACCATCGCCATCTGCAGGGTGAACGCCGTCAGATCCCAGAAACCGTCACCGAACGCGTCCACGACCATCTGCGGCGAGGAACCATTGGCGAGCGCGGCCACCGAGACGACGAAGACTCCGACGAGCGCGAAGACGTAGGCGTCCGGAAACCATTTCTCCGTCCAGCCGGCCAGTGACTGCGCGACCCGCGCCAGTCCCTTCTCGGAACGGACCTCGTCGGTGGCAGATGTCATGCGGCCGTTCCTCTTCTCTACGCGATGCGGAAGCTACGAATAGTCGCGTTCGATCCTCAGAGTCCCGATGGTGGTGGCCAGGGCCTCGTACTGGGTCACCAGAAAGCAGAATTCGATCATCCGGCGGTCGTCGAAGTGGGTGCTCAGCGCCGACCACGTGGCATCGTCCAGGTTGTCGGTGGCGACGAGTTGGTCGACGGCAGTGAGGATGGCGCGGCGGCGCGCGTCCCAGCCCTCCGCATCGGGGCCTTCCCGCACCTGTTCGAGGAGCGCCGGGGTGACGCCCGCCCGGCGTCCGAGGCGCACGTGGTGGTCCATCTCGTAGCTGCACTGTCGCAGGTGTGCCACCCGAAGGATGATCAGTTCGGTCTCGTACCGGGAGATCTGACCGCCCGGCATCAGCTTGCCGGAGTACTGCAGCCACGCACGGAAGAGGCCCCCCGTGCGGCCCACCGTGCTGAACAGATGTGCGTCCGGCACACCGGCGACACGGGAGATGATTCGCCACAGCACCCAGTTGACGGGGCCGAGTTCCTTCAGACGTCCGGGTGGAATGCGTGCGGTCACGCCGCCCCCTCTCCTTCTACTCGTCCCCTCGCGGGAACGGCTGCGTGCGCGCGTAGTTCGATCGAACGGGTCATCTCCGTGGCCCGAAGTGCGAGCATACGCACAGAATCCGACCCGGGTACCCGGGACGGCGCGTATATCCGATTCTTCCTCCCCGCGATTCCCCGTTCGAGTGCATCGACCGCCACCGTGATCGAGGAGGTCCGGGTCAGTGCACTGCCGCGGGGTGGGGGAACCGCGAGGCCGTCGAAGTCGATCAGGGTCCGGTCCGTGTCGATCTCGCCGAGCCGAGCGATACCGACCCGGGTCCCCAGCGGTTTCATCTCGTCTCGCAGGGCCCAGCCGAGCTCCTCGGCACCGCCTCTCGTGGCGCCGTGGACGCCGCGCAGGGGGCTGAACGTCGTCGACGACGCCACCACGAGCGCGTACCCGTTGCGGTGGCCGATGTACGGTCCCGCGGCCCGCAGCGTGTGATACGTCCCCATCACGTTCACCTCGATGGCATACCGCATCACCTCCGGATCGCCCTCGACGATGTGGGCCGGGGGCGTCACACCCGCGTTGGCGACGACGACGTCGAGGCCGCCGAGTCGGTCGGCGAGGTAGTCGAACGAGTCCTCGACGGCTCGCCGGTCGCGGATGTCACATCGACGCCACGGTGCCCGGCCGCACGTGGTGGCGGTCTGTTCGAGGAGTTCGGGTTCGAGACCGAGCAGCCCGACGCGGGCGCCCCGCTCGTGAAGTCGTCTGGCGAGTCCGGCGCCGATACCCCGGGCTGCACCGGTGATCAGGACGCGGCGTCCGACCAGATTCTCTTCGAGAGTGCGTGACATGAAGCGAGTTCCCAACCTGTGTTACCGAGCGGTAGCAAGACGCTAGCACCCGCTCGGTTCGTTGGTGGGAAAAATGTCCAACCGAGTTGGACAACTGTCTCAATCCCGGATCGCCCACGCCATCCGTGCGAGGGAAAGTGCCTGTTCAGCACGCTCGATGACCACTTCACGCGACTCGCTGATATGCGCAAGCAGCGTGTCGTACGCCGTATCCAGCTTGCCGTCGAGAGCGAACTCGGCCACCGAGATGTGCTCGTCGATGGTCGCGCTCATGCGGTCGGGGGTGAGGTAGTCGAACATCCGGACCGGCCGCACCTTCGCATTCACGTTGACGAGCGCATCGGACAGCGCCCGGTTGCCGGCCGACCGCAGCAGAACGGTGTGGAACTGCTCGTCGAGCGCCACGAACCCGGCGTCCGGCTCGGGATTCTCCTTCCGCAACGCGTACCACCGGTCGAGCTCGGGTCCCAGAACGTCCGGGTCGTGCGACAGCGACTCGTCGGCGCGGACCCGGGCGATTCCCTGGAGTTCGAGCGTGATGCGCAGTTCGTACAGGCCGGCGAGCTCGTCGATGCGGGGGCGGTACGGAAACAACCCGCCCACGTCGCGCTGGACGAGTCCGTCGGCGAGAAGCCGGGCCAGGGCCTCCCGCACCGGCGTCCGGGACACCCCGTAGGTGTCGGCGAGACGCTCCTCGCCGAGACGCTGTCCCGGTGGGATCCGGCCGCTCATCAGGTCGGTGCGCAGCGACAGATACACGTGATCGCTGAGGGAGCCGGCCGGTTCTCGGCGCGCCATCAGATGGCCATTGCCGCGCGGACGTCGGAGACCGCGGTACGGACGTCGGTATCGGGTGCGGCGCCACCCGCGCCGGAGGACGTGACCCGCCCCGACTCGAGGACGTAGTAGCTCTCGGCGGATTCGAGCGCGAACCCGATGTGCTGTTCCACCAACAGGACTCCGAGCCCGCCGCGGCGGGTGAGTTCCACGATGGTGCGCTCGATCTCGGCCACGACGGACGGCTGAATGCCCTCCGTCGGTTCGTCGAGGATCAGCATCTTCGGTTCCGTGATCAGGGCCCGCGCGATGGCGAGTTGCTGACGCTGCCCGCCGGAGAGGAGACCGGCACGCCGGTCGAGCAGGCCGCGCAAAGCCGGGAACAGATCCAGCACCTCGCCGACGAGTTCCCTTCCGCGCTTGCGGCCGTCGGCCACCACCTGCAGATTCTCCGCGGTGGTCAGCTGACCGAACGACTGCTGGCCCTGCGGCACGTAGGCGAGGCCGCGCGCCACGCGGGCGCTCGGCCGCAGCGTCGTGACATCCTGGCCGTCGAACAACACCCGCCCGGTGTCGACCTTGATCAGTCCGACCGCGGCCCGGAGAAGCGTGGTCTTGCCCGCGCCGTTGTGTCCCATCACCGCGGCCACACCGTCCGACGGGACCGTCAGCGCGACTCCGTGGATCACTTCGGTTCGGCCGTACCCGGCCCGGATGTCGTCAAGCTCGAGCATCGCTGTCCTCCTTAGAAACCTCGGGCTGCAACTCGGGGGCGGCGCCGGCCGCGGCGGTCCCGAGGTACACCTCCTGCACACGCGGGTCGGCCTGCACCTGCTCCACGGTTCCCTCGCTCAGCACCTTCCCGGCGTGCAGCACGGTCACCGACGTCGCGAACGCGCGCATGAAGTCCATGTCGTGCTCGACCACCACGACGGTCCGCTCACCGCCGATGCGGCGCAGCAGGTTTCCCGTCTCGTCGCGTTCCTCGTGGCTCATGCCGGCCACCGGCTCGTCGAGGAGCAGGACGGAGCAGTTCTGCACCAGCAGCATCCCGATCTCGAGCCACTGCTTCTGCCCGTGCGCGAGGGTTCCCGCCGGGGTGTCGCGGAGCTTGCCGAGACCCGTGACGTCGAGCGCCTCCTCGATGGCGGGGAGCACCGTCTTGCGTCGGCGCAACAGTGTGAGTGCCGAACGGCCGGCGCCCGCCGCGATGTCGAGGTTCTGGAGAACCGTCAACTCCTCGAACACGCTGGCGGTCTGGAACGTGCGGCCCACGCCGAGCCGGGCGATGCGGTGCACCTTCTTGCCGATCAACTCGACACCGGATTTCGTGACCGATCCCGTCGCGGGGACGAGCCCGGTGACGGCGTCGACGAGAGTGGTCTTGCCGGCGCCGTTGGGGCCGATGAGGAACCGCAGGTCGCCCTGCATGAGGGTGAGGTCGACGCCGTCGACCGCCTTGAAGCCGTCGAAGCTGACCCGAAGGTCCCGGACCTCGAGGTACTCGCTGGACATTCCGGCGTTGCCGCCGAGCACGGGTTCCTTGGCCGTGGCAGGAATCGTCATCGCGCCATCTCCATTCGTTCCGTCGGCTCGGTCTCGTCTTCCGGTCCGGGCGGGGCAGGTTTGTCGGAGGAGGCCTTCTTCTTCCGCTTCAGCAGCGCGAACAGTCCCGCAACACCGGCCGGGAAGAAGCCGACGACCACGATGAACAGCAGACCCTGCGCGTACGTCCAGCCGGAGGGGAACGACTCCGAGAACGCGCTCTGCGCCCACGCCACCCCGATGGCGCCGAGGACCGGGCCGAGGAGTGTGGAACGTCCGCCGATGGCCACCCCGATCAGGAACGCGATCGACGGGACGATCCCGACGTCGGCGGGGGAGATGATGCCGACGATGGGCACGAACAGCGCGCCGGCGAGGCCCGCGAAGAACGCGGCCGTCACGTAGGCGACGAGTTTGATGTTCGCCGGGTCGTACCCGAGGAAGCGGACGCGCTCCTCCTGATCCCGGACGGCGACGAGCAGTTCGCCGTAACGGCTGTTCATCAGCTGCCGGGTGATCGCGACCACTGCCAGCAGCACACCTGCGGCGATGAAGAACAGCATCTGCTTGTTGGCCGGATCGTTCAGGTTGAAACCGAAGAACGTGCGGAACCGGTTGAGGCCGTTGCTTCCTCCGGTGCTCTGCTGGCCCACCAGCAGGATGGCGAACGCGGCGGCGAGCGCCTGGCTGAGGATCGCGAAGTAGGCGCCCTTGACGCGGCGCTTGAACACGCCGAGCCCGAGGACGAACGCCACCAGCGCCGGGATCAGCAGGATTCCCAGGATCGTCACGATCGGCGACGTGAACGGCACCCAGTAGCCCGGCAGTTCGCGGATGCCCGCGATCTGCATGAAGTCGGGCACGGTGTCGCCGCGGAGTTCGGCGTCGGCGATCTTCAGGTGCATCGCCATCATGTAGGCGCCCAATCCGAAGAACACACCCTGGCCGAGGGTGAGCATGCCGCCGCGGCCCCACGCCAGGCCGATACCGACCGCGACGATCGCGAAGCACAGGAACTTGCCGAGCAGGCTCAGCCGGAAGTCGCTGAGAACCGCGGGGGCGACGACGAACAGAAGCAGTGCGGCCAGCGCGAATCCCGCCCACGCGCGGTAGCGGGCACTCGTCAGGATGCTCATACGAGACTCCTCGTCTTGACGGCGAACAGGCCCTGCGGCCGAACCTGGAGGAACACCACGATGACCACGAACACGATGACCTTGGCGATCGACGCCGTGGTCGAGTACTCGACGAACGAATTGAGGATGCCGAGCGCGAACGCGGCGATCACCGCTCCCTTCATCTGGCCAAGGCCGCCGACCACGACCACCAGGAAGGCGTCGATGAGGTAGCTCTGCCCGATGGTCGGGCTCGTCGAGCCGATCAGGGTGAGCGCCACACCCGCGACACCCGCCAGACCGGAACCGATGAAGAACGTCGTCACATCGGTTCGGCGACTGGAGATCCCGCTCGTCTCCGCGAGGTCGCGGTTTTGCACCACGGCGCGGATGCGGCGTCCCATCGGGGACTTCTGCATCGCCAGCGACAGCGCGACCACGGCCGCGACGGCCAGCACCAGGATGAACAGGCGCGTCTTCGGCACCACCGCGCCGAGGATCTCCACACCGCCGGAGAGCCACTCCGGTGCGGCGACGTTGACGGCGGGTGCACCGAAGACGTCCCGCGCCAGCTGCTGCAGGATCAGTCCCACCCCGAACGTCACCAGCAGCGTGTCCAGCGGCCGGTGGTACATCCGCTTGACGAGGGTGACCTCGAGGAGGACGCCCATCGCGCCACCGACCACGAAGCCGACGAGCAGAGAGATGAACAGAGAACCGGTGGCGCTCGACACCACCTGCTGCACCACGTAAGCCGTGTACGAGCCGGCCATGATGAATTCGCCGTGGGCCATGTTGATGACGCCCATCTGGCCGAACGTCAACGACAGCCCCAACGCCGCCAGCAACAGGATCGATCCGATACTCAACCCGGTGAACAGCTGTCCGATCACTACATCCATCGATGTATGTCCTCTCTTCCCTGTGCTCGTCGGACCGTGTCCTAGCTACCCAGCGACTCGGCCCACGGGTAGGACTTCAGGTACGGGTCCGGCTGAATCGGGGTGCCCGAATCCCAGACCGTGTAGATCAGGCCGTCGTTCCGGATCTCACCGATGCGCGCGGTCTTGGTGATGTGGTGGTTGGACCCGTCGATGGTGACCAGTCCCTCCGGTGCGGCGAACGTGACGCCGTCCGCGTTGTCCTGGATGTCCTTGGTGGCGAAGGAGTTCGCTTTCTCGACGGTGTTCTTCCACAGGTACACGGACGTGTAGGCGGCCTCCATCGGGTCGGACGTCGGCTTGTTCGCGCCGTACCGGGCCTTGTACGCGTCGACGAACTTCTTGTTCTCCGGCGTGTCGATGGTCTGGTAGTAGTTCCAGGCGGTCAGCTGTCCCTCGATGTTCTGGACGCCGATACCGCCGACCTCCTCCTCGGCGATCGACACGGACACGACGGGCATGTCGGCGGGCTTCAGGCCGACGTTCGCGTACTCGCGGAAGAATGCGACGTTGGAATCGCCGTTCAGGGTGTTGAAGACGGCGTCCGCATCGGCGGAGCGGACCTTGTTGACGATGGTCGAGAAGTCGGTGGAGCCGAGCGGGGTGTAGTCCTCGCCCTTGATCTCGATACCGTTGGCCTCCGCGTACGCCTTGATGATGCGGTTGGCGGTCTGCGGGAACACGTAGTCGCTGCCCACCAGGTACAGCGACTTGACGCCCTTCTCCTTCAGGTAGTCGAGGGCGGGCACGATCTGCTGGTTGGTCGTGGCCCCGGTGTAGAAGATGTTCTTCGAATCCTCGAGCCCCTCGTACTGCACGGGGTAGTAGAGCAGCGAGTTGTTGTCCTCGAACACCGGCAGCATCGCCTTGCGGCTCGACGACGTCCAACCGCCGAACACGGCTGCGACGCAGTCACTGCTGATCAGCTTCTCCGCCTTCTCGGCGAATACGGTGGGCTCTGAGGCCCCGTCCTCCGCGACGATCTGGATCTTCTTGCCGAGCACGCCGCCCGAGTTGTTGATCTCGTCGACCGCGAGCGCGATCGAATCCCGGACGGTCACCTCGCTGATGGCCATCGTGCCGGACAGCGAGTTCAGTGACCCGACCTTGATCGTGTCCCCGGAGGTGTCCACACAGGACGCCGCGGTGGACTCGCCGGCCGTGTCGGACGCCTTGCTGCCACAACCGGTCAGCACGAGCCCGATGGCGGCGAGCGCGGTCGGTGCAGCGAGGGCGCGCTTGGAGAAGGTGCGCATGTACGGGCCTTTCCGTCGGAGGACTTGGGGACCTCCGCAACCCGGGACATGTATCCGCCCCACGTATACAGAGGTGTATTCGTGGGGCGAACATTAAGCGGCCGTTGTTGCGTCTGAATGTCTGTCGGTGACGTGTTCGTGACGCGAATTACGGTTACGTGAACAAGCGCTCACAGAGCCCCCGGCGTGGCCGGATGCTGCTGCCGCTGCGGCCAATGTCACACCGGTTCAGTCGGATTGAACCGATGTGACAAAGGACGAGTCAGCGGATCAGGTACGGGGAGACCGAACTCTGGTGCTCGCTGATGTCGAGTTGCTTGCCGAGCGGCGGGAACGCGCGCTGCGGGCAGTTGACGCGCTCGCACACCCGGCAGCCGGCGCCGATGGGGGTGCCCGGGTTGGAATCGTCGAGGTCGAGACCGTCGCCGTAGACGAGGCGGTGGGCGTGCCGGATCTCGCAGCCGAGCCCGATCGCGAAGATCTTGGCGGGCTGGCCGTAGCGCTGGGCGCGACGTTCGACGGTGCGGGCGATCCACAGGTACCGGCGGCCGTCCGGCATCTGCGCGATCTGGTTCATGATCTTGCCGGGGTACGCGAACGTCTCGTACACGTTCCACAGCGGGCACGTGCCACCGCTGGTGGAGAAGTGGAACCCGGTGGCGGACTGCCGCTTCGACATGTTCCCGGCCCGGTCGACGCGGACGAACATGAACGGGACACCGCGCAGCTTCGGGCGCTGCAGCGTCGAGAGACGGTGACAGATCGTCTCGTAGCTCACCGAGTAGAACGCGGAGAGCCGCTCGATGTCGTACCGGAAGTCCTCGGCCACGTCGTGGAACTGGCCGTAGGGAAGCACCGTGGCCGCAGCGAAGTAATTGGCCAGCCCGAGCCGGGCGAGCGCAACGGACTCGTCGCTCGTGAAGCCGCCCTCCGCCACCAGCTTGTCGAGCAGGTCGCCGTATTCGAGGAACGCGAGCTCGGTCGCGAACTTGAACACCTGCTGGCCGCCCGACAAATGCGGCGAGATCTCCAGCAGCCGGGATTCGGGGTCGTACCGGTGCAGGACGTTCTCGCCGAGGTCGATGCGCCTGACGATCTGCACGTCGTGCACGGTCTGCAACCTGCGGGCGATCTCACCGCCGACGTCGCCGCGGTGGAATCGCATGCGCGCGGTCAGTTCCTCCGCCGCCGTGTCCAGTTCGTGCAGATAGTTCTGCCGCTGATAGAAGTAGTCGCGGACCTCTTCGTGCGGCATCGTGATCGAGCCGCTGCCGCTGCCGTCGCTGTAGCGGTCCTCCGTGGCGAGAGCCAGCTGCGCGGTGGTGTTGCGGAAGCGGCGGTGCATGTTGACCATCGCCTTCGCCAGACCCGGATGCGACGCCACCATCTCCGCGATCTCCTGGGCGTCCGCGTCGATGCCCATCTCCTGGTCCAGCGCCACCTCGCGCATCTCCGCGATCAGGCGTGTGTCGTCCTGGGACGAGAAGAACGTGGTGTCGACGCCGAACACCTCGCTGATCCGCAGCAGCACCGGCACCGTCAGCGGCCGGACATCGTGCTCGATCTGATTGAGGTAGCTGGCGGAGATCTCCAGCGTCTTCGCCAGCGCCGCCTGGCTCAGTCCACGCTCGGTTCGGAGCTGACGCAACCGGGTGCCGACGAAGGTCTTGGACATACGGCAATGGTACCGGTGCAGGTCAGATGTGCGAACGGAACCTTCGCAAGATTCACTCGCGCGGGTCGGGACGCGATGACGCGGGGCGAACGTACCTCTGGGCGCACTGGAGGCGCTGAAAGGTACATTCGCCCGTGCTCAGGCCTTGTTCTCCGAGCGCGGCGCGCCGACGCCCGGGTCGATCTGGAACGGACCCGACGCGGACGGTGCGACGGGGAAGTCGAACATCGCCGTTGGCAGGTACACCGTCGAGCAGGAGTTCGGGATGTCCACCACCCCCGACAGCCGGCCCTCGATCGGTGCGGCGCCGAGCAGGAGGTAGGCCTGCTCGGGGCTGTACCCGAACTTGGTGAGGTAGTCGATCGCGTGGAGACAGGCTCGCTGATACGACAGGTGCGAGTCGAGGTACTTCTGTTCCCCGTCGAGGGTGACGGACGTTCCGGAGAACGCGAGCCACTCCGAGTACTGCGGGTCCGTGTTGCCGGGCATGAAGATCGCGTTCTCGGACACGCCGTACGTGTCCATGCCGCCCTTGATGATGTCGACGCGCAGGTCGATGAAGCCACCCATCTCGATGGCGCCGCAGAACGTGATCTCGCCGTCGCCCTGGGAGAAGTGCAGATCGCCGACGGACAGGTTCGCGCCGTCGACGAACACCGGGTAGAAGACGCGGCTGCCCTTGGTGAGGTTCTTGATGTCCTGGTTGCCGCCGTTCTCGCGTGGGGGCGCGGTGCGGGCGGCCTCGCCGGCGACGCGGTCGAAGTCGGCGCCCGACAGAGACCCGAGGACGGCGTCCTGCGGTTCGGGCGGCAGGGCGAGTGGGGGAACCCGGCCCGGGTCGGTGGCGATGAGCGCGCCCTCCCTCGCGTTCCACTTCGACAGGAGGGCGGCCGACGGCGCGGTGCCCATCAGTCCGGGGTGGACGATGCCGGTGAACGAGACGTGCGGGACGTGCCGCGACGTGGCGGTCTGACCGGAAAAATCCCAGACGGCCTTGTAGGCGTCGGGGAACTGCTCGGTGAGGAATCCGCCGCCGTTGTGGCGGGAGAAGATCCCGGTGTACCCCCATCCCTGGCCTGCCAGCGGGCCGGAATCCTCCTGGGGGATCGGTCCGACGTCCAGGATGTCGACGATCAGCAGGTCGCCGGGCTTCGCGCCCTCCACGGCGAACGGTCCGGACAGTGTGTGAACCGTGGTGAGGGGCGCGTTCAGGATGTCGTCGGCGGAGTCGTCGTTGTGGATGGCGCCGTCGAACCATTCGCGGCAGTGCACGCGGAAGGAGTCGCCCGGTTTCACCGTGACTGCGGCCGGGATGTCCGGGTGCCAGCGGTTGTGGCCGACGATCGCCTGATCGGTGAACTTCTTCGAGGAATCGAGCGGAAACAGCAGTTCGGGCATGTGCGCTCCTTCGGTGACCGGTCAGGGACGAGGAAGTCGGCGGTGCAGCGGGTTGTTCGTGACGGGTGAACGCCCGGCCGTGGTCCCAGGCGGCGGACCGGTGACGACGTCCGGTTCGTGAGCCGACCTCTTCGTGCTGTCGAGGAGGTTCATCGCGGACGACGACCCGTGTCCGAGCCGCGGCGAGGACACGCGCCGGACGGCGTCGCGGTCGCATCGGGGGCAGCGGGTGGTGCCGGGTGCGTCGGCCATGGGGAACGACCGCTCGAACGAGCCGCAGTCGGCGGCGCATCGGAATTCGTACAGCGGCATCTGGTGCCCTTCGCCGGAGGAGACCATTCGACGTCACGGTAACCGACCTGATTGGTGATTGCAGTCACAACGGGCGCGTCGAGGGGTATGCGGCGGCGGGAAGGCGAGGGGCGCAGGGGCGGAACTATCTGTGTACGACGAGTTGCGTGCATTTGGTTCACCACCTGCGGCTTTTTGCTACTGGCGAGTATTTTTCCTCTCCGATCGGGCAGGTATGGCGCCGAACTTTCTTAACAGTCTTTGCAAGGAGATGTGAAAAGCTAGCCAAGATTGGCAGTAGCAACAGGTAGACGGCACTTTTTGCTTGTGTCACTCTGGGTAAGTACATACGAAGGGCCTGGCAAGGATGTGAAGCAGTACATCCGTACCGGACCAGCAGATCGAAGAGAGTGGAGTCTTGATGTCGACCACCGGCACCCCGAAGACCGCAGCTGAAATCCAGCAGGATTGGGACACCAACCCGCGCTGGAAGGGAGTAACCCGCAACTACACGGCGGAGCAGGTCGCCAAGCTCCAGGGCACCGTTGTCGAAGAGCAGACCCTCGCACGCCGTGGTTCCGAGATCCTCTGGGACCTCGTGAACAACGAGGACTACATCAACTCGCTGGGCGCGCTGACCGGTAACCAGGCCGTTCAGCAGGTCCGTGCAGGCCTCAAGGCCATCTACCTGTCCGGCTGGCAGGTCGCCGGTGACGCGAACCTGTCCGGACACACCTACCCCGACCAGAGCCTCTACCCGGCCAACTCGGTCCCGCAGGTCGTGCGCCGCATCAATAACGCCCTGCTGCGCGCCGACGAGATCGCCAAGGTCGAGGGCGACACCTCCGTCGACAACTGGCTCGCCCCGATCGTCGCCGACGGCGAAGCAGGCTTCGGTGGCGCGCTCAACGTCTACGAGCTGCAGAAGGCCATGATCGCGGCCGGCGTCGCCGGTTCGCACTGGGAAGACCAGCTCGCGTCGGAGAAGAAGTGCGGCCACCTCGGTGGCAAGGTCCTCATCCCCACGCAGCAGCACATCCGCACCCTGACCTCGGCTCGCCTCGCGGCCGACGTCGCGGACGTTCCCACCGTGGTCATCGCCCGCACCGATGCCGAGGCCGCGACCCTCATCACGTCCGACGTCGACGAGCGCGACCAGCAGTTCCTGGACGGCACCCGCACCGCCGAGGGCTTCTTCGGTGTCAAGAACGGCATCGAGCCCTGCATCGCTCGCGCCAAGGCCTACGCCCCGTACGCCGACCTCATCTGGATGGAGACCGGCGTGCCGGACCTCGAGGTCGCCAAGAAGTTCGCCGAGTCCGTTCGCAGCGAGTTCCCGGACCAGCTGCTCGCCTACAACTGCTCGCCGTCCTTCAACTGGAAGGCGCACCTGGACGACTCGACCATCGCGAAGTTCCAGAAGGAGCTCGGCGCGATGGGCTTCAAGTTCCAGTTCATCACCCTGGCCGGCTTCCACTCGCTCAACTACGGCATGTTCGACTTGGCCCACGGCTACGCCCGCGAGGGCATGACCGCCTTCGTCGACCTGCAGGAGCGCGAGTTCAAGGCAGCCGAGGAGCGTGGCTTCACCGCCATCAAGCACCAGCGTGAGGTCGGTGCCGGCTACTTCGACAGCATCGCCACCACGGTCGACCCCAACACCTCGACGGCTGCTCTGAAGGGATCCACCGAAGAGGGTCAGTTCCACTGAGCCTTGTCCTCCAAGGCTTCGACCGATCACGGTTTCACCTGATCAACCCGACCCCGGGGAGGGGCCTGTAACCGGGCCCCTCCCCGGGCGACGACTCCACTAGACGAAAAAGGAGCTGACGTGACCAGCGAAAAGATTCAGCGCGTCGGCGTGATCGGCGCCGGGATCATGGGTGCCGGAATCGCTGAGGTGTGTGCTCGCGCGCACGTCGACGTTCTGGTGTTCGAGCAGACCCGCGAGCTTGCGGCGGCGGGGCGTTCGCGCATCCTCCGGTCGCTCGACCGCGGAGTGAGCAGCGGCAAGATCACCGAGCGGGAACGTGAGCAGGCCGCCTGGCGGCTGCGGTTCACCTCCGATCTCGGTGATTTCGCGGACCGACAGCTCGTCGTGGAGGCCGTCGTCGAGGACGAGAAGGTGAAGAGCGAGATCTTCACCGAACTCGACCAGGTCGTGACGGATCCGAACGCCGTACTGGCGTCCAACACGTCGTCGATCCCGATCATGAAGCTGGGCATCGCCACGAAGTCCCCGGAACGGGTCATCGGGATGCACTTCTTCAACCCCGTTCCGGTGCTTCCCCTCGTCGAGCTGGTGACCACGCTCAAGACGAGCAAATCGGTGTCCGAGCGGGCCGAGGCCTTCGCCAGCGATGTGCTGGGCAAGCAGGTCGTCCGTTCCGCGGACCGTTCCGGATTCGTCGTCAACGCCCTCCTGGTGCCCTACCTGCTCTCCGCGATCCGCATGGTGGAGTCCGGGTTCGCCACCAAGGAAGACATCGACAAGGCAACGGTTCTCGGCCTCGCACACCCGATGGGTCCGCTCGCGCTGACCGACCTGGTGGGCCTGGACACGGTCAAGTCCATCGCCGACTCCATGTACGAAGAGTTCAAGGAGCCCCTGTACTCGGCGCCGCCGCTGCTGCTTCGCATGGTCGAGGCCGGGTTGGTCGGCAAGAAGTCCGGAGCGGGCTTCTACGAGTACGGCGACAACGGTCGTGCCAGCAAGAAGGCCAGCTAGTAGGTAGGTAGGCGACTACACCTGTGCGCCTTTCACGACCACTGGCGGTTGTGAGAGGCGCACAGGTGCATCGAGCCCAGAGGCATACTCAGCCACTGGACTGAGTCCAGAAAGGTCGACCGCATGTCCAGCACCGCAGCATACGGATCCAGCATCCTGGGGTATCCCCGCATCGGACCTCGCCGCGAACTCAAGCGTGCCCTCGAGTCCTACTGGCACGGCACGAGCACGAAGGAAGAACTCGTCGCCGTCGCCCGGGACCTTCAGGAGGAGACGTGGAGCGAACTCGCCGCGACCGGTCTGACCCAGGTCCCGGGCAACACGTTCTCCTACTACGACCACGTACTCGACAACGCGCTGCTGTTCGGTGCCGTGCCCGAGCGGTTCGAGCCGCTCGAGAGTCAGCTCGATCCGCTGGACTTCTACTTCACGCTGGCCCGTGGCCGGCCGGACTTCCCGCCGCTCGAGCTGGTGCGGTTCTTCGGCACCAACTACCACTACCGTCAGCCCGAACTGGACGAGAACACCGAGTTCTCGCTGCGGTCCGAGACCGTGATGGACGAGTTCGAGCGGGCGAAGGCGCGCGGGATCGAATTACGTCCCGTCATCCTCGGCCCGGTGTCGCTGCTCCTGTTGTCGAAGGTCGGTCCGACGTCGAAGCGGCACGGCTTCTCGACCCTCGACCTGCTGGACAAGGTGCTGCCGGAGTACGAGCGGCTGTTCGAGCAGCTCGCGAAGGCGGGCGCCACCTGCGTCCAGCTGGACGAGCCGTCGTTCACCGAAGACCGCACACCGGAAGAACTGGCCGCGCTGGCCAAGGCGTACGAGAAGCTGTCGCACGCACCGCTGCGGCCCCGCATCCTCGTCACCGGTCCGTACGGGCATCTCGGGGAGGCGCTCGCCATCCTCGCCTCCACCAAGGTGGAGGCTCTGGGCCTCGATCTCGTCAGTCACCGGCTCAGCGCCGACGAGCTGGCGAAGATCCCGGGCATGAAGCGTAAGCGCATCTACGCCGGTGTGGTCGACGGCCGCAACGTGTGGCGCGTCGACCGGTACAACACGCTGACGTACCTGAACACGCTGAAGGACGTCGTGCCGGATCTCGTGGTGTCGACGTCGACGTCGTTGCTGCACGTGCCGTACGACGTGTTGTCCGAGTACGACATCCCGGGTGATGTCGCGGACCGGCTCGCGTTCGCGAAGCAGAAGGTCGGCGAGGTGGTCTCGCTGGCGAAGGCGCTCACCGAGGGGCCGTCCGACAAGTGGCGCAAGCGTCCCACGTCGGTGCACTTCAAGCTCAAGCACGCGGTGCGAGCACGGGTCAATGCGATCAAGCCGGGCGACCGCTTCCGGGTTCCGTACGAGGAGCGGCGGGTCGCCCAGCAGGAGCGACTGAACCTGCCGCTGGTCCCGGCGACGACGCTGGGCTCGTTTCCGCAGACGGACGCGATCCGCCAGGCCCGGTACGAGCTGGGTGAGGGACGCCTCGAGTGGGAGGAGTACTACAAGCGGATCCAGGCCGAGATCGAAAGCACGATCCGGTTGCAGGAAGACATCGGTCTCGACGTCTTCGTGCACGGTGAGCACGAACGCAACGACATGGTGCAGTACTTTGCGGAGCTTCTCGAAGGGTATGCCTTCACCCACAACGGGTGGGTGCAGGCTTACGGCTCGCGGTGTACACGTCCGCCGATCCTCTACGGGGACGTGTCGCGGCCGAAGCCGATGACCGTCGAGTGGATTTCGTACGCGCAGTCGCTGACGGACAAGCCGGTCAAGGGCATGCTCACGGGTCCGGTGACGATGATCGCGCGGTCGTTCGTCCGCCAGGATCAGCCGCTGTACGAGACGGCAGACCAGTTGGCGCTGGTGATCCGTGACGAGATCGCCGACCTCGAGGCGGCGGGTATCGCGATCATCCAGGTCGACGAGCCGGCGATCCGGGAACTGCTGCCGTTGCGCGAGAACGGCCGCGAGGCGTATCTCGAGTGGGCGGTCGACGCATTCCGTCTCGCGACGGGCGGGGCGAAGCCGGAGACGCAGATCCACACGCATATCACGTACACGAGCCGGGCGTCGGTGGTCGACGCCATCGAACGGCTCGATGCGGACGTGACCGCGATCGTGGCGACGCGCTCCATCACGTGGGTGCTCGATGCCATCAAGGAGCGCGCGCTGACCCACGGTGTCGGTCCGGGTGTGTACGAGAGCCGATCGGCCCGGATCCCGGACATCGACGAGTTGGACGAACTGCTCACGGAGGCGAGCGAGTCGATCTCACTCGAGCGGTTGTGGGCCAACCCGGACGGCGGACTGAAGACGCGGCACTACTGGCAGCTCGAGCCCTCGCTGCGCAATATGGTGGCGGCCGCGAAGCGTCTCCGCAGACGGGCCGAGAAGGAAGAATCCGAGGCCTGATTTCGCAGGCGTGTTCGGGGTCACCGCCTCAGCGGTGGCCCCGAACGTTCCTTTCGCCGCGCAAATATGTTGACGTGTAGGCCGCCACGAGTGTGGGCCAGCACGCGACGGCGCCTACGACCGCGTGGTCGGCAGCACGTGCGGTACCGATTCGTGATCGACACGGCAACGATCTGACCTACGCATCACCGAGTTGATCTCGCAGTGACGCCAGTGTCTTCGCCAGCAACCGGGACACGTGCATCTGCGAGATGCCGACTCGGTCGGCGATCTGGGTCTGTGTCATGTTGCCGAAGAACCGCAGCATGAGGACGGTCCGCTCTCGTTCGGGGAGAGATTGGAGCAGGGGGCGCAGGGTTTCGTGGTTCTCGACGTCGTCCATCGCGGCGTCGTAGTCGCCGAGTGTCTCCACCATCGACAGCTCGCCGGTCCGGTCCGACGACGTGTTGTCGACGGAGACGGTCTGATACGCGTTGCCGGCGAGGAGCCCCTGCGCCACCTCCTCCTGTTCGAGGTCCAGGTGTTCGGCGAGTTCGCTGACGGTGGGGGCGTGACCGAGGCTCTGGGACAGTTCGGCGACGGCCTGGCTGAGCGCGAGGTGCAGTTCCTTCATCCGGCGGGGTACTCGCACGGCCCACCCGGTGTCGCGGAAGTGCCGTCGTACCTCGCCCATGATGGTGGGGACGGCGAACGACACGAAGTCGGATCCCCGCTCCACGTCGAACCGGTCGACCGAGTTGACCAGTCCGAGGCGCGCGACCTGAACCAGATCGTCGTGCGCCTCGCCGCGGCCGTCGAAGCGTCGCGCGATGTGTTCGGCGAGTGGGAGACAGCGCGTCACGACGGCGTCCCGCAGTCTGCGGCGCCGGGGATCGTCCTCGTCGAGGGCTGCCATCTGTTCGAAGAGTGCTGTGACGTCCTGATACTCGTCCGGCCAACGGGCCGTGTGCCCCCCACTGTGAGTATGGGACGTCACAGACTCAGGCCGTTCTTCACCTTGGTGAATTCCATGGTGGTCACGAAGCCCGCGGTAGCGGGGTCGGGTTCCTGTTTCAGATCGACCGAATCGGTGAGGGCGTTGAGTACGTGCCAGGCGAACGAACGCTCGCCGAGGGAGCCGACCGACGTGGTGGTGCTCGATACGTCGACTCGCAGGGTGTTGTCGAGATATTGCAGCCGGCACACCAGGAGCGCGTCCGGTGTCGCGCGGACGATCAGCTGGGTACAGATCTCGTCCATGGCCAGTTTGATGTCGGCGATGGAGTCGAGGTCGAAATCTTCGTGGATGGCAACGGTTGCTGCCAGGGCGCGCAGTACGGAGAGCTGATCGGGCGTTGCTCGAACGCGCAGTTCGACGACGGGATGTGTGTGATCCTGGTCGGGTTCGATTGTCTTGGCGATGGCCATGAGACCTCCGGGTCGGGCGTACCGTGCTGTCGGCGGGCGGTGGGTCGGCTCGCGCTGCTGAGAAGTCAGGGTAGCGATCCGGCGACACCGCAGGTGGAATACCGCAGAACAGGACCGATCAAACCAGTCCGATCAGTACGTTTGCCCGAGTACTGTTGGCGGCACGATCAGCGTTCCTGAGGCCCTCGGCAGGGTCATGGTGGTCACGGGAGACGAGTGGGATGCCTGACGAGATTCACCTGCACACGTTGACGAGTGCTGTCGCGGCTGTGCACGCCGACGCGGTCGCCGTGTCGCTCGACTCGGTGCTCGAGTTGCTCGAGCCGGAGGACGAGACCGTCGTCGCGCTGCACACGCTGTGCCGTCGGGTAGTCCAGACGTTCCCGGGTGCGGCGATGGCCGGGATCACCGTTGTCCGGGCGACGGGTCCCGTCACGGTGGCCGCGACCTCGGACGAGCTCGCGGCACTCGAGGAGTTGCAGTACCGCCTCGGTGAGGGTCCTGCGCTCGACGCCGTACGCTCCGGCGAGACCGTGCGGGCCGACCGTGCCGCCGCGCACGAGAGGTGGCCGGCGTATGCCGCGAGTTCCGAACCGGCCGGCGTCCACAGCTATCTGTCCGTACCCCTGCCCGTCGCGGAGCAGTCCGCCGCGCTGAATCTGTACGGACTGCTGCCGCACGCCTTCCACCGGATGGACGAGTCGGCGCTGGAGTTGTACGTCGAGGCGGCTGCGGTCGCGGTGCGCAATGCCCGGCGGTACAGCGAGGCGAGAAACCTGATCGAGCAACTTCGTATCGCCCTCCGGTCCCGCGCCGTCATCGATCAGGCGAAGGGAATCGTGATGGCGTTGCGGGGTCTCGACGCCGAGACCGCGTTCGACGTCCTCGTCACGCGTTCGCAGCGGGAGAACGTCAAACTGCGCGTGGTCGCAGAACGTGTCGTCGCGGCTGTTTCGGCGCGTACAACCGTGCATAACGGTTTGTAATCGCTCACCAGGGCAAATGAGAGCTCGAGTATCTGTTATTTCCTTGTGACACATCACAGGCGGGAGTAGTCTCGAACCGAGGTTGAACACACAGCCGATGTCGGGAAGCGCTGCGGTAGCAGACGGTGTCATGTGTCCGAGGTCGGGTCTGTCTGCAGGTGCTCCGCTTCCCCTCTCAATGTTCGAGATGGGGTGAGCCATGTCTGTTGGTCCAGGGGTCCCAGAACCTGAAATGGCGTGTTCGGGCACGGAGTTCGGTACCACGTACAAGCCGAGGGTAACGCTCTCGGCTGTCGGTTCCGCTCCGACACGCTGTGCGAGCGCGGAATTCACTTCCGAGCGACTCGGGTCCGGGGTGATGTTGGTAGGGGTACGAGGCGAGATCGACCTGTTCAGTGCACCGGGGTTCCGCGACTACGTGTGCACGCGGATCTCGCCGGAGGGGCAGTTCATCCTCGACATGTCGCAGGTGGATTTCATCGGAACCGCGGGTTTGTCGGTGCTCGACACCGTCCACACGACGAACGTCCGGGACGGGCGGACGTGGGCGATGATCTGCGGCCGTCCCGTATATCGGCTGCTCAGAGCGGCGGGCCAGGAGTCGAGCTACCCCTGCTTCGCTTCCGTGGACAGTGCCCTCGGGGCCTGGCACGGCCGAACGGCCTGACCGTCCGAACCGGCGCCCGACTTTCAGTGGGCGCCGGTTCGACTCGTGCGCGGAGGGGCCGACACGCAGCGGCCGTAGGCGCGGAGAGTGTCGGTGGCGACCCGGTCCCACGAGTAGCGGGCGCGGGCGCGATCGCAGCCCGCCATGCCGTATCCCGTGCGCAGGGCGTCGTCGTCGAAGATCTGTCGCAGGGCCTCGGCCAGGCGGACCGGGTTGCGCGGTGAGATGAGCCGTCCGGTGATGCCGTCGACCACCGTGTCCCGCATCCCGCCGACGGCGGACGCCACCACCGGGGTGCCGCAGGCCATCGCCTCGAGCGGAACCATGCCGAACGGCTCGTACCACGGGGTGCACACGACGGCATCCGCCGAGCGCAGCAGCGAGGGCATGGCGTTTCTCGGCACGCGCCCGACGATCCGTACCCGGTTGCGCACCTTCGCCTCACGGGCCAGTGTCAACAGTCGCGACGCTTCCGGGTCGTCGGCGACGTCGTCGGCGGCCGGACCGCCCGCGATGACGAGTTCGGTGTCGGGGAAGTGGGAGAGTGCCTCGATCGCGGTGTCGAAGCCCTTGCTCGGCGCCAGCCGGCCGACCATGACGAGGCGATGCCGTTTACCCTTCTCGTCGGCCCGGCCGTCGGGCGTGAACTCGGCGACGTCGACGCCGGACGGAACCACGGACGTACGCGAGCGCGGCAGGCCGAGGTGGGAGAGTTCGAAGACCTCGTCCGTACACGTCGCCACCACCCGGGTGGCGCCGCGGGCGATCAACTGTTCCAAGTGAATTCGGTTGTGAGTGCTCGACGAATCCGCGCGCTCGAACCTCTGCTCGACCACCCCGAGCGCATGGAATGTCTGGACCACCGGAATGCCGAGCGTGCGGGCGGCGAGTTGCGTCGCGATCCCGGACATCCAGTAGTGGGCGTGGACGATGTCGGGCCGTTCGGATTCCCATTCGGTCTTGAGGAAGCTGCCGAATGCCCCCATCAGCGGCAGGATCTCGGCCTCGGCCATCCGCCGCGCCGGCCCGACCGGCACGTGCACGACGGTGTACCCGCCCGGGGTGGTGACCCGCTCCGGGGCGTCCTCGCTGTCCGCCCGGGTATAGACGGTGACGTCGTGACCCTCTCGTGTGAGGGCTGCCGACAGTTCGGCGAGGTGAATGCTCTGCCCCCCGACGTCGGCGCCGTCCGAGACGTCGAGAGGACTGGCGTTGGCCGAGACCATCGAAATCCTCAATCGTCTCGAGGTGCCGACGGCTGCCGTTCTCATCGGTTGCCCGCCGCACACGGGAGGTCTGGGTTCGCGATGAATGGCCGTCATGCCACGGGGATTCCCGAACTTCGGGTTTGTAAACCGACCGGCTAGCACTCTGTCACAGGACAGGTTGCACCAGCCGGCCGGTATTGCGTTCTAATACCAACGCCGCCTGCCGCCGACCGCACGTCCGGTGGCGCCGAGAATCCACAGGATCGCGCCGATCACCAGGAGGATGATGCCGATGGTCCACAACCAGGTGAGGCCGGTGAGCCATCCGATCAGGAGCAAGATCAGTCCGAGCACGATCATGGCGTTCCTCGATTCTTCATCCCACCGGGGTGATGAGAGTGTCCGGTCCCGGACCCTCCCGCACCCCGTCGACTCCTGCGCCCATTGCGTAGGTCAGATGCCCGCCGAGCGCGCCGCCGATGCCGATCGCGAGAAGTCCCGCGGTGCTCGTGACGACAGCGCGTGCGTCCGTTCCGTGCCTGCGGCGAAGGTAGGACGCGCACATGGCCGTGATGCCGATGGCGTTGGCCTCGGCGTGGATCAGGCCGACGCGGCGCTGACGCGTATCGCGTTCGGCCCAGTCCGCCCAGCCGGTCACCAACGTCGGGGGAGTGGCGAGCAGTCCGAGGCCGATCAGTCTGCGTGCGCCGACGTGATCGCGGAATGCCAGATCGAAGACGGTCGCGCCGACCCACGCCCCGATGGGAAGGCTGACGAGAACGGGATGCACGGGGTGCCCGAGCCAGGATCCGCGCAACACCGGGCCCGCGCCGGACGCACCGAGCACCCCCTGGATCCGCTGTTGCAGGAACCGGCTGCCGCCGTCGAGGAACCCGGCGGATTCCGCCTTCCGGAACAGGCTCTCGAGGTTCATGCCTTGCGGTTACCCAGGGCGGCGCGAAGAAAACCGGCCCACCTTGTCGTCGATGCAGGTCGGGCGTAGCGTCGGGACCACGTTCTCGAAGGTGAGGTGAGTGCCGTGAAACTCAATCTCTTCGCTGCTTGGGTCAGCTTCGCTCTCGTGTTGTTCTCGGTGGTCTGTCTCGGCGGGTTCCTCGTCGCCGCCGGCTCGGGGCAGGGCGGCTGGGCGGTGATCTCCGGATCTCTGTGCGTCGTCGCGCTGGCCGGAGCGATGGCGCTGTACGGCGGAACCGTGCGTCACGATCACAGGCTGCACCACGAAACGCCGCACCTCTTCTGACGGCGGCATGTTCGGGAGGCCTCAGGATTCCGCGAGCCTCCGCTTCTCCGCTTCGATGTCGAAAGTCGCGGCCGGCCAGTCGAGGTCGAGCTTCTCCAGGGCGCCGATCAGCAGCTCGGTGACCGCGATCCGGCTGTACCACTTGCGGTCGCACGGAACCACGTACCACGGCGCGTAATCGGTCGACGTCTCGTCGAGCATCGCCTGATACGCGTCCTGGTATGCGGGCCACAGCCTGCGCTCGTCGACGTCCGACGGGTTGTACTTCCAGTACTTGTCCCGGCGTTCCACCCGTTCGAGCAGCCGCGACTTCTGCTCGTCGAATGACACGAACATCGCGACCTTCACCAGCGTCGTGCCGCCGGCGACGAGTTCTTTCTCGAATTGGTTGATCTCGTCGTAGCGGCCGCTCCAGACTTCCTCGGGCACGAGATCGTGAACCCGGACCACCAGCACGTCCTCGTAGTGCGACCGGTCGAAAACACCGAGTTGTCCGCCGCGGGGCAGGGCCGTGTCGATCCGCCACAGAAAGTGGTGGCGCTTCTCCTCGGGAGTGGGCACGCCGAACGACGCGTGATCCACGCCCTGCGGATCCACGTGCCCGATGACGTGGCGGACCATTCCGCCTTTACCCGCGGTGTCCATGCCCTGCAGCACGAGCAGCACCGACCGGTGGTCGCCGGATCGTCCGTTGGCGTAGAGCTTCTCCTGCAGCGACGACAGCACTGCCCCGCGTTCCTCCAGCAGCGCGACCCCGTCCGACTTGTCGCCGACGAATCCGGGTGTGCTCCCGCAATCGAGTTCGGCGATCGGCTGACCCGGGCGCGACCGCAGGGCCTCGATCGCCGACATTTTCCACAATCCGCGTGCCTTTTCTGCCATGTGCAAACAGTGCCACAGGAGCGTTACATGGAGTTGTGGGCGGCGAGGTGCATCGGTGTCGCGTCCTGGTGATCGGGACGGGTTTTTCCGGTCTGGGCACGGCCATTCAGCTGCGTAAGCGGGGGCGCGACGACTTCATTCTGCTGGAGAAGGCGCGGGAGGTCGGTGGCACCTGGCGGGAGAACACGTACCCCGGTTGCGCGTGTGACGTGCCCTCGCATTTGTACTCGTTCTCGTTCGAGCCGAACTCGGACTGGACCCGGATGTGGTCGGGTCAGGAGGAGATCTTCGACTATCTGCGCGGTCTGGCCGACAAGTACGAGCTGCGGCGCAACATTCATTTCGGCCGCACGATGACAGGCGGGTACTGGGACGCCGAACGGCAACGGTGGCACGTCCACACCGAGTCGGGCGACGAGTACGTCGCCCAGTTCGTCGTGTCCGGGATCGGCGCCCTCCACATCCCGAACGTCCCGGATCTGCCCGGCGCCGACACGTTCGAGGGCACGGCGTTCCACTCGGCGGAGTGGAACCACGACTACGACCTGCGGGGCAAGAAGGTCGCGGTGATCGGCACGGGCGCCAGCGCCGTCCAGTTCGTTCCCGAGATCGTGGGCGACGTCGCCGAGTTGCAGTTGTATCAGCGGACGCCGCCCTGGGTGATACCGGGCTTGAACTTCGGCATTCCGCCGCAGGCGCGGCGCCTGTTCGGCCGGGTCCCGTTGGCCCGTCGAATGGTGCGTGCCGCGGTCTACTGGACCTATGAATCGCTCGCGCTCGGGTTCAACGGGCACTCCCGCCTGATGCGGCCGATCGAGAGCGCGGCACGGAAGAACCTGAACAGGACCGTCACCGATCTCGAACTGCGCCGGAAGCTGACCCCGTCCTATCGCATCGGTTGCAAGCGGATCCTGGGGTCGGACGTGTACTACCCGGCGTTGATCTCACCGAAGACGGTCGTGCTCACCGAGGGCATCGCGGAGGTGCGCCCGCACAGCATCGTCGCGGGCGACGGGGCGGAGCGGGTGGTGGACGCGATCATCTACGCCACTGGATTCCATGTCACCGACGGCTTCGACAATGTCGAGCTCACCGGGGTCGAGGGCCGGCGCCTCGCCGACGAATGGGAGGAGCACGGGATCCGCACCTACCTCGGTATCACCGTCGCGGGTTACCCCAACGCGTTCTTCCTCTTCGGACCCAACACCGGGCTCGGTCACAATTCGGTGGTCTTCATGATCGAGTCGCAGATTCGTTATGCACTGGAACTGATGGATCTCGTCGACCGGCGCGGCGCCGATTCCGCGGCCGTCCGGCCCGCGGTGCAGAGCCGCTTCAACACCGACATCCAACGGAAACTGGCGAAGGGGGTGTGGTCCACCGGCGGGTGCGTGAGCTGGTACCTGGACTCGCACGGCGTCAACCGCACCATCTGGCCGGGTTCGACCGTGCGCTACTGGCGCCGGACGCGGTCGGTCGAACCGGCGGACTTCGAGTTCACACCCGGCTGAACGGCGGGGGCGTCACTCCGTCGACGAGATGGCTTCCCCAGAGGTCCACCCCGGTGATCCGGGCGGTGGCCGTGCCTGCCGGGCTGGTGATCTGCAGTTCCGTGCCCGCGGACAGGTCTGCATCCGGGCCGAGGGCGTCCGTCAGGGTGCGGACGCGGCCGTGCCACACGTACCGACCGCTGATGGGTTCGAAGTTTCCCGCCAACTGGACCTGCACGGTCACGGCGGGACGGTCGCCGACGACGACGTCGGCGGGGCCGCGGTAGCCCTCTTCTTCTTCCTCGTGTTCGTTCACACAGGCAAGTTTACCTGTAACTGCTAGTTACACAAGAAACGGTCGGGTGCCTAGTCGGCCTCGGCCGCAGGCGGCAGCAACGGGTGCGGGATCGCGTTGAATCGCGCGGGCGAGCCGTTGACCGCAGCGATACCGGTGACGCCACCCCAGGTCATCATCGTGAGGTAGTTGATCAGATCCTCGACCGACATGGACCGGTTGGAGATCCACCAGTGCGTCGCCAACTGCACACCACCGACGATTCCGTACGCCCAGGGGACGGCGCCGCCGGAGTCCATCTCCATCTGCCGCAGCCGCTCGCCGAGAACGGTGGAGAGCACCTCCGCGATCATCCGTTCCGAGTCGGCGACCGTCTCGCGGCCGGGGCCGGAGCCGTTGGCCATGATGTACAGGTAGACGTCGGGATCCGACGCCACCGTCTCGACGTACGCCGTGATGGTGGCGCGGGTCAGCTCGAAGTCGTCGAGGTCGCCGCCGATGGCCTCGTAGATCCGCGGGGCGAGTGTGGTCTCCACGTACCGCGCCATGGTCGCGTTCGTCAGATCGCTCTTGTCCGCGAAATAGCGGTACAGCACCGTCTTGGAGACACCGATCTCGGATGCGATCTCGTCCATGCCGATGTCGCGTCCACGCAAGCGGATGGCGGCGATCGTTCCGTCGACGAGTTCTTCTCGGCGCGCGATCTTGTGCTCACGCCAGCGGCGCTTGCGCCCATCGGGCTTTGCCGCCTTGTCCAGCTTCGTCATCGACTCGGTCACCTGCTCAGGATCCTTCACGTCGTCGTTCGCCACTGAGTCTCTTCACATCCGTTTCGTGTCGCGATCTCCTGTCAGCTTAGTGCTCCGGTCTTGTCGCACGGCACAACGCCGTCTGTGCGGGCACGCGTCCAGCGGCTGGGCTGCCGCCTCCGCGCCGTCCTTGGGCACAATGGCGTCTGTGGATCAACTGAGCCTTTCCGCCTTCGACGACGACGCGAAGCGCCGCGATCTCCGCAAGATGAAGGCTGTCGCGACGGGCTTCCTCGTGTTCGCCACCGTGGTCTACCTCGTGTGCAGGTGGCAGGAATCGCGGGGCGCCGGGGCCTGGGTCGGCTACGTGCGGGCCGCGGCCGAGGCAGGAATGGTCGGTGCGCTGGCCGACTGGTTCGCGGTGACGGCCCTGTTCCGGCATCCGCTCGGATTGCCGATCCCGCACACCGCGATCATCAAGCGCAAGAAGGACCAGCTGGGGGCGAGCCTCGGCAACTTCGTCGGCCAGAACTTCCTCGCCCCCGAGGTGGTGTCCGCCAAGGTGGAGGCCGCGGAGATCCCGCTGCGGCTGGGCACGTGGATGGCGCAGCCCAAGCATGCCGCGCGCGTCGCTGCCGAGACGGCCACCATCCTGCGCGGCTTCGTCGAGATCCTGCGCGACGAGGACGTGCAGCAGATCATCGACAGCACCCTGGTGCGCAGGCTGGCCGAGCCCCAGTGGGGGCCGCCGATCGGGCGGGTACTCGGCGAACTCCTGCGCGAGAACCGGCAGCTGCCGATCCTGGATCTGCTCGCCGAGCGGGCGCACCAGTGGGCGCTCGGGAGTCAGGAGACCATCGACCGGATCGTCAGCCGCGATTCGCCCGCCTGGTCTCCCAAGTTCGTCGACGCCATGCTCGGCGAGAAGATCCACCGGGAGCTCGTCGAATTCACGTGGAAGGTGCGATCCAACCCGGAGCACGAGGTGCGGCAGGCGGCCAACCGCTTCCTCGTCGACTTCGCCGACGACCTGCAGAACGATCCCGCGACCATGGAGAAGGCCGAGAAGATCAAGGCCGAGATCATGGGGCGCGAGGAGGTGACCGGCCTCGCCGCCGCGACGTGGACGGTCGCCAAGCGCCTGATCATGGAATCCGTCGACGACCCGAACAGCACGCTGCGCACGAAGGTCGCGGAGAACGTTGTGCGATTCGGTGAGCGGCTGCGCGACGACCACGAGCTGAGAACCAAGGTCGACGGGTGGGTGCTCGCCGGCACGCGCTACGTCGTCGTTCACTACACCGACGAGATCACCGCGATCATCTCCGACACCGTCGAGCGCTGGGACGCCGAGGAGGCGTCCAAGAAGATCGAATTGCAGGTGGGACGGGATCTCCAGTTCATCCGCATCAACGGCACGGTTGTCGGTTCGATCGCGGGCTTGCTGATCTACACGTTCTCGACGTTGCTGTTCGGCTGACATCTGCCTCGGCGGAGGGTGCGCTAGCTGGGTGCTAACAGAGTGCTTGCAATTGCTAGCACCCTGCTTTAGGCTTGGTTCTGCCCAGCAACACGGAGGACTGATGGCAAGCGATGATCGCGACGCAGCCGGTGCAGGAGATCTGGCAGCTCGCGTAGTCAGCAACGCCGCTCACGACATCGGAGGTTTCATTCGTGCCCAGCGCGAAGCGGCCCAGGTGTCGATGCGGCAGCTGGCGCAGCTGGCTGGTGTCAGTAATCCGTATCTGAGTCAGATCGAGCGTGGGTTGCGCAAGCCCTCGGCCGAGGTGCTTGGGCAGATAGCCAAGGGTCTCCGGGTGTCTTCGGAGGTCCTGTACGTCCAGGCGGGTTACCTCGAGCAGCGTCCACACGGTCCCCTCCGTGACGCTTTGCTCGCGGATACGGCCATTACCGAGCGGCAGAAGCAAGTGCTGCTCGAGATCTACGAGTCGTTCTGTCGTGAGAACGAATCGGCGGAAGCGGCCGAATCCCGGACGTCCGAGCTTCGGACAGAAGAACACCAGCGTTCTGATTCCCAGACGCCGGAACCAGAACCCCCCACCGTTGAACAGGAGAAAGCCGATGACTGACCAGAAGACCATCGACAGCGTCAAGACCTCGCTGTACGCGGCCGTAGGCGCCGGAGACGTCGTCGTGCAGGCCGTGGCCGACGTCGTCGCCCAGGTCCGCTCGCGCGCCGAGTCCACCCAGGGTGACGTCGAGGAGCGTGTCGGCGGCGCCAAGGAGCGCATCGCCGGACTCCAGGAAGAGGTCACCGAGGGTGTCGAGAACCTTCGCGACCGCCTCGCCGGACTGCCGTCCGAGCTGCCTGAGGAGCTTGCCGAGCTGCGGGAGAAGTTCACCGCCGACGAGCTGCGCAAGGTCGCCGAGGCCTACCTGAAGGTCGCATCCGACCTGTACACGTCTCTCGCGGAGCGCGGCGAGGACACCGTCGAGCGCATCCGCAAGCAGCCGGTCGTCGAGGAGGGCATCGGCCGCGCCGAGACCGCCTTCGGCGACGCCGTCGAGCTGACCGAGGAAGCTCTCGGCACCGTTGCACGCCAGACGCGCGCCGTCGGCGAGCAGGCCGCGAAGCTCGCGGGCCGCGCGTCGGGTCGCATCTCCGACACCGCCGAGGGACTCGGCGAGGCCATCGCCGACGCCGGCGACGAGGCTGCCCTGAAGGTTCTCGACCTGGGCGACCAGGCCGAGGAAGCGTCGAAGGACGCTGCCGATCGCGTCACCGCCACCGCGGCCGACGTCCAGGCTCGCGCCGACAAGGCTGCCCCGGCCAAGCATGCCGCTCCCGCCAAGAAGGCTGCTCCGGCCAAGGCTGCGGCAACTCCGGCCCCGGCTCCGGCCAAGAAGGCCGCCGCTCCGGCCAAGAAGGCTGCTCCGGCCAAGAAGGCTTGATCCTTCACGCTTTTCGGCCCCCGCACGTTCGGTGCGGGGGCCGTTTGCGTGTCGACCTCGTAGGATGGGGCTGTGATTCAAGTTGACGGCGTCGTCTCGGTGATCTTGTTGGTGATTCGCATCGTCGCCCTGGGCGGTGCTGCATACGCGCTGTTCCACGCGGCTCGCCAGCGCAAGGACGCGTTCACCGCCGTGGACAAGTTGAGCAAACCGATCTGGCTGAGCATTCTCGCCGTCGCGTTCCTCGTCCTCCTGCTGTTCCCCGCCGTGCAGTTGTTCGGCATCGTCGCGGTGGTCGCGGTGTGCGTCTATCTCGTGGACGTGCGTCCCCGTGTCGACGACGTGCAGCGCGGACCCCGCTGGTAGGCATTCGGCCGGACAGGTACCGCTCCTCCCGCACGCTTCTGCGAAGTGGGGACCGTTCGCGCCCTGACAATGACAATGGGCATTGTGACAATGCTATTGTGGTCATGAGGCTACCGAGGAGCGCATCGTCCCGATGACGGAATACCGGATCGACGACCTCGCACGCGAGGCGCGGGTGAGTGTGCGCAACGTTCGCGTCTACCAGGACCGAGGACTGCTCCCGCCGCCGCGGAAGCAGGGGCGCACGGGGTGGTACAACGACTCGCACCTCGCGCGGCTGAATTTGATCGGGCGCATGCTCGACCGCGGCTACACGTTCGCGACCATCAGCGAACTGCTTACCGCCGCGCACTACGGACTCCAGGTCAAGGACGTTCTGGAAACCGACGACCCGGGCAGCCGCTGGAAGAAGCGCAGGCGGGCGGCACGCCTCACGATCGCCGAGCTGAAACGCATGTTCGGGGCGCAGACCACCGAGGCCAACATCGCCCGCGGTACTGAACTCGGTGTGCTCGTGCCCGCGGGCGAGGACTATTCGGTGAACAATCCGCGACTCGTCGAGGCGGCGCAGGTCCTCGTCGACGCCGGCATCCCGCTCGAGGACGTCCTCGAGCAGACCGCGGCGGTGCGACGTGACCTCTCGGATGTCGCCGCACGGTTCGTTGCCGTCGTCGCGGACCGCTATCTCGCCGAGGGTGAGCCGCTCGAACTCGACGAGGCGAAGGTTTCGGACATCGCGCGGCTCGTCGACCAGATGCGTCCCCTCGCACACGAAGCCGTCCAGTCGCTGTTCGAAGAGGCGATGGAGGAGGAGATCTCCCGGGCCCTCGAGCGGGCGGCCCGGCAACTCGGTGAGACACCGGGTTCGGCGTCGGACACGAACACCAACAGAGCAAGTTGGACAGGACAGGGGTAGTAATGACCAGCAGTTCGCGCACCATCGCCTTCCGGGCGCTCGCAGGCGCAGCCGGGGTCGGCGCCGTCGTCGCCGGGGCAGCGGCGATCCGTCACAAGCGGGCCACCCGCGGGTTGACGTTGTCGACCGAGGTGGCCCCGAACGAGTTGCTGCGCACCCCGGATATGCGCCCGGACGTGACGGAGATCCTCACCGACGACGGAGCGTCGCTGTACGTCCGCGCCTACGGTCCGGTGGACGGCGATCCCATTGTGCTGAGCCATGGCTGGACCTGTTCGACCGAGTACTGGTACCCGCAGGTGAATGCGCTCGCGGGCGAGTACCGGGTCATCACCTACGACCAGCGAGGGCACGGCCGCAGCTCGGTCGGCTCGCTCCCGCTCGGTCCCGACGTCCTCGCCGACGACCTGTCGGAGGTGCTGAAGGCGACGGTGCGCGAAGACAAGAAGGCAGTGCTCGTGGGTCACAGCATGGGTGGCATGAGCATCATGGCGTGGGCAGGCCGGCACCCCGACGAGGTGAAGAAGTACGCGTCGGCGGTTCTGCTCGCCAGCACCGCCTGCGACAGGCTCATCGCCGAGACCACCGTCATCCCGCTGCCGAATCGTTTTCCGCGAGTGCCGGTCCCGGTCGGCCGCGCCGTCCTGAGCACACCGGTGCCGTTGGTCTCGTCGCCGGTGATGACCCGCGCGCTCCAGTACGTGTCGATGTCGCCGAACGCCTCCCGCGCCGAAGTCCAGTTCTGCGAGAACATTGTCCGGGACTGCAAGCCGCGCATCCGCGGCGGCTGGGGTGCCGCGCTCAGCGGCCTCGACATCCACGAGGCTCTCGACAACCTCGACGTCCCGACCACGGTGCTCGTCGGCTCCATGGACCGACTGACCCCACCGGTCCACGCTCGCAAGCTCGCTCGCGTCCTGGACGAGGCGGGTCACCTCGAGCGGCTGATCGTCCTGCCCGGCGTCGGCCACATGAGCTCCGTCGAGAGCATCGACGAGTTCGACAAGGAGATCGTCCGGCTGCGCAATCTCTGATCCGACAGTTGCCCGCGGAATCTGTGTTCGCCGGGGCTAGCTGAACACCACAGTCTTACGGCCGTGCACGAGGACGCGGTCCTCGAGATGCCAGCGCAGGCCGCGGGACAGCACGAGCTTCTCGATGTCGCGACCCTGCCGGACCATGTCCGTGACCTCGTCGGCGTGGTCGACGCGGATCACGTCCTGCTCGATGATGGGGCCCGCGTCGAGTTCGGCCGTCACGTAGTGGCAGGTGGCGCCGATCAGCTTCACACCGCGGGCGAATGCCTGGTGGTACGGGCGGGCGCCGACGAAGGACGGCAGGAAGCTGTGATGGATGTTGATCGCCCGGCCGGCCCAGTGCTCGCACAGTGCCGAGGGCAGCACCTGCATGAAACGTGCCAGCACCACGGCATCGGGGTCGTGGGCGTCGACCAGTTCACGCACCTGCTCGAACGCGGGCCCGCGTTCGGCGGGATCCTTCGGGAACGGCACGTGATGGAAGTCGATGCCGTGCTGCCGCGTGACGTTCTCGAGGTCGCGGTGGTTGCCGATCACCGCGCAGATGTCGGCGGGCAACTCGCCTCCGGCCGCGCGGCCCAGCAGGTCGTGGAGGCAGTGCGCCTCCTTGCTCACGAGCAGCACCACCCGTTTGCGCTCGCCGGTGTCGGACACGGTCCACTCGGTCTCGGGGCCCAGTTCGGCGGCGACGGCCGCGAAGCGTTCCCGGAGTTCCTCGATGGACATGTCGACGGACGACGCACGCACTGCCTGACGGGTGAAGAACCAGCCGGTGTCGGCGTCGGCGTGGTACGCCGCCTCGACGATCCAGCCGCCGACCTCGGCGAGGAACGTCGAGATCCGGGCGACGATGCCGGTGCGGTCGGGGCAGCCGAGAGAAAGAACGTACCGGTGGTCCTCGGTCGAAGCAGCGCTCATGGGCAACAGTCTTTCAGGTCGCGCTCCGGCCGTTCACGACGGCGGTGCCGACGAGGGTGCCGGCGTCGATGTCGTGTATCGCGCGTTCGGTGAGCAGCTGCAGGAGATCGAGACGAATCTGCTCGACGGTCCCGGCGTCGAACGGGGCGAGCGCGCGGCGGAAGTTCCCACCCAGGACGAGGTCCCAGGAGAACTCGGGGGTCGCGGGAATGATGTTGGACAGCTCCCGGACCTCGGTCGAGTGCGCGCCCAGCTCGCCCAGCCACTGGTGGAGCGCGTCCGGGGTGTCGATGCGTTCGAGGGGATCGAACGGCGACCCGGCCGAATCGGGCTCGGGTTCCCGGTGCAGGGCGACGGCGTCCTGGAACGCGGCCGCGAAGTCGCGCAACGCGCCCCGCCGCCACACCGTGATCCCGACCTTGCCGCCCGGCCGGACGAGGCCCGCGAGCCGGGTGAACGCGGCGTCCATGTGGGGCAGGAAGAACACGCCGTACGAGCAGGCGAGCGCGTCGTAGCCCGCTTCCGGGACGGTGCTCGGCGGTTCCCAGGTGGTGGCGTCCGCGCAGACGAATTCGACGTTCTGCAGTCCTCGCTCCGACGCCTTCAGGCGCCCCTGCTCGAGGAGTTCGTCGGCCAGATCGACGCCGTGGACGAGGCCCGCCGGACCGACCGCGGTGGCCGCGGGGAGCGCCGAAGAGCCTGCGCCGCAACACACGTCGAGGACGGCGTCGCTGGGACGCAGTCCGAGCTGGAAGACGAGTGACTGCCCGGCAGGCGTCCACACGGCCGTCGTCAGCCGGTCGAACTCCAGCCGCGCCTCGTCGAAGATCGATCCCGGATCACTCATACGGCGATGCTAGGCCGTGCCGCGAGCCCCGGAAGGCATTGTGCGAAGCTCACAGGTATGTCCGACGTTGCACTGACCCGCTCCCAGGTGGCCGACCTCGTCGACCACACGCTCCTCAAGCCCGAGGCCACCACCGACGACGTGAAGGCGCTGATCGACGAGGCGCGCTCGCTCGGCGTGCTCGCCGTCTGCGTGTCACCGTCGATGCTGCCGGTCAAGGCGCCGGGTCTGGTGACCGCCGCGGTGGTCGGGTTTCCCTCGGGCAAGCACCACTCGCTGGTCAAGGGGGCCGAGGCCCGGCTCGCCGTGGACCAGGGTGCGCAGGAGATCGACATGGTGATCGACATCGGTGCCGCCGTGGCCGGCGACTTCAACGCGGTGCTGGCCGACGTCCTCACCGTCCGCGAGGCCGTCGGCGACCGCACCGTCCTCAAGGTGATCCTCGAGACCGCCGCGCTCACCGACGAGGCGATCGTGGAAGCATGCCGGGCCGCCGAGCGGGCCGGGGCGAACTTCGTGAAGACGTCCACCGGATTCCATCCGGCCGGGGGAGCGACCGTGGAGGCGGTGCGGCTGATGGCGCAGACCGTCGGCGGTCGGATCGGCGTGAAGGCGAGCGGCGGGATCCGCACCGCACAGGCCGCCCTCGACATGATCGCGGCCGGTGCGACGCGGCTGGGACTGTCGGGAACCCGTGCCGTCCTGGACGGGCTGCCCGACTGACCCGGTGGTCGGTCAGACCAGGAGGCCGCAGCTGCTCTGCTGTTCTTGCTGCTGTTGCTGGGTGCCGGCGGCAGGCATCGTGTAGGCGCCGCCTTCGAGGGTGATCTCGATGGCGTCGTCGGTGACCTTCAACGACGTCGGCTGCATGCCCAGCGGGTAGGTCTGCAGACTCGACGTGAGGATCTGGACGACCCCGTCGACGAGATCGGTGGGAAGACCGAAACCGAGGACCTCCGCACCCACCGTCTCCACCTTGACGGTCCCGTTCACGACCTCCGGTTTGACGGTCAGATCCGCGAGCCCGGCCGGGCCGACGGAGAACCTCAACGTCCCGGCGTTCGAATCGGCGGTGACGCCGCTGATGAGCGAACCGAACGCCTGCTGCTGCAGCGTCGCGAGGATGCCCGCGGTGGACCAGGTGATGTCCGCGTCGGAACTGCCGATGGTGCCGCTGCTGTCCGCGGTGTTCTCGATCCGGATGTCGTTGACCTGGGCGTGCACGTGCATTCCCTGGGCGGGGCCGAACTTGGTGTCGTCGCTGTCGATGGTGATGTACGGGACGTTCTTGTCGACCGACTGGAGCAGGACCGGCTTCCAGCTCAGGCCCACGTCCACCTGCGAGCCGAGTTGGCTCTCGAACTGGTCTGCCATGCAGGTCTTCACTCTGTTGCGCACGAAGAGTTCGCCGCCGACGAGGACCACCACGAGCGCGGCGATGACGACAAGAGAGATGACGAGCACACGGTTACTTCGGGGTGCGGAGTTCGTTCGGGCTGCCATTACACGGATTCTTCCCGACAACTCTGAACAATTTCTGTGAATGCGTCCGCGGCGGGTCGCCGAGATCCGCAGAAATTGTGATACGTGCCACAATCGCCCAGTAATCTAGGGGAATGTCCGGATGGTTGGCTCCACGTCCCGGTGACCCGGAGCGCGAAGGTGTCGGTGAAGAACTGACACGCGTCGCGACGGCTCAGGCGGGTTTCTTCACCACTGCGCAAGTGCTGCGCCTCGGTTTCGCCTCCGACGAGATCGGCGAGCGCGTTGCCGACGGCTCGTGGGTCAAGATCGAGCGAGATCTGTTCCGCTTGAAGGATTGCCCGCACTCCGATCTCGAGGAATTCGCGAAGTGGTGCACCTGGTTCGGTGCCGCCGCCGCGGTGTCCCACCAGAGTGCCGCCGAACTTCACGGCCTCGGGCATCTGTACCCGCGGTTCATCCACCTCTCGACGGTGCTGTCGCCGCCTTCGCCGACGCAGCAGTTGGCGCTGCACCGGCGTTCGCTCCGCCCGGAGGACTGCGAGCAGGTCGGCCCCCTGCGCATCACCACGCCGCTGTGCACGGCACTAGACCTCGCCGCCAGCGGCATCTCGCAGGAACTGCTCGACGAGGTGGTCGCCGACGGCGTCGCGATCGGGCGACTGAACGCGCGCGCACTGCACGGGGAGTGCGGATCCCTGCCGGCGCAGGTGGCGCAGCGCGTCGAACACGCACTGGCCACCTGCACCTGACCGGTCACCGCCCCGGGATCAGAACGGCCACTCGCCGTTCCGAATGCCCTCCAGGAGCGGGATCATCGAGAATCCCGCGTCCGACAGTCCGCCGAACGTGTGGCGGTTCGCGGACCCCGTCGGTCCGTGTCCGTGTCGGTAGCCCGCCACGTTCCACGTGTACACGGGGACGTCGGCCGGGACGTGCCGGGTCGGATCGCCCCACGCCGCCTGCTCGTCGGTGACGATGACGACGCGATCGTGGTCGCGGTAGTGCTTCCGCACCGCCGACGCGGTGTCCGTGCCGCCCAGGTCGCCGAAACTGTCGACGACCCGCAGCACAGGCTGGTGCTTGAACGGCACGTACCGGCTGTCCGTGCCGAACTCGACCAGGTTGGCCCGTTCGGCGCGCGCCGCCAGAACGGTGCCGAACACCGCGGCCGCGTCCGCCCGCGTCAGTTCCGACCGCGCCGAGACGCGGCTGTAGAACATCGATCCGGACCGGTCGACGAGCACCAGGGTGCGGCCGGGCAGCGACGGGACCGCGGACAGCGATGCCCCGAGCGCACGTTCGAGCGCATGTCCCCACTGCAGGCTCGGCGCGTTCCGGTAGGCCGCGAGGAACCGCATCGGCAGCTGCCGCGACTTTGCGACCTCGCCCGGATCGGCGATCCGGGCCGCCACCTGTTCGGCGACGTGGTCGGGAAGCCCGGCCTCGTCGAAGTTCCTCAGGTTGCGCAGAAGCGCCATGTACCCCATGGACGGGATCACCGCCTGCCATGCTGCGGCGTCCATCGGCCCCTGCAGCCAGCCGGCGAGCGACTCCCAGGTCATGCCGGCCGCCGACAACCGCTCCGGGGTCCGGAGGACGGCACGCCGATCCTCCGGCGGGAGCGCCGCCAGCGCCGCTCGTTCCGTGAGCATCCGCAGGCCGGTGGGGATCGTGTTCTCGCGTCCCTGTCGCCGATCGATCGCGTGCCGGAACAGCTCGCCCTGCCACGTCGCCGACGGCGACGCGTGGGTGAGCTCGAGGACGTCGCCGAAGCGGACGTCCCTGGCATCGGAATCCCACTTCAGTAGTGAGCGTTCCGAGTACAGGCGGACGGCGGCATCGGCGACCCCGCGCTTGACCGGCTTCGGGAGCGAACGACCGTGGCGCGCAATCCAGTAGGCGAGGACCTCACCCGGCTCGTCGGCCCGCTCCAGCGCCGACGAGATGACGGCGCGGTTGCCGCCGTGCAGACCGGCGCCCAGCCGGGCCCGGACGAACTCGGCCGCGGCCACCACGGACGCCGAACGCAGATGCGCGTCGCGGCGCAGCCACCCGATCAGGCGGGCGGTCCACTCCGGGTCCGACAGCGTGACCTCGTGGATGAGTTCGACGAACCGGTTGTCGCGGTCCGGAGCCGACTCGTAGAACGTGTGCTCACCCACCATGTTGGTGACCGCGAGGAGGAACAGCTCGCTCTTCGCGTCGCGGGCGTAGCCGCTGCCGCCCTCGAACGTGCGGCCGGCCGGTTGCGTTTCCGACGTGATGGGGCTCTGTACCTTGGTGCGGCGCAGCGTCTTCAGGTTGAACTTGCTCATGGGGTTGTTCCTCCTTCCGGGAGGTGTCGGTGCTCGTGGGGTGCGCGCCACCAGAGGTCGAAGCGACGACGGGGTGCGGAGTCGAACCGCGTGCTTGCGCACTTCACCTGAGAAGTATCCGTCGTCTGCGCACCGGGTGGCGCGCACGCATGTCGTGCCGAGTTCGGAGTCGGCGGAGGCACGGACGCGCTCTACCGCTGAGCTACAGGGACCTGCGTCCCTGACCGGATTCGAACCGGCGACCACGCGATCCACAGTCGAAGTAGCCCTCGCCTGCGCACCGGCACAACATGTTTCGTGAAGTGACTCTACGGGGCGCTTCGGGGGATGTCGCGTGAATTAATTCGTGCCGGAACCGGGCGCGACCACTTCCCACGGAACGGTGAGGATGTTGTCGCGGAGCCGGCGGCGCTGGGGTTGCACGGGAAGTCCCTGCGCGCGCAGCAGTTCGAGGGCGGCCCGCCACCGTACCCGCGGTCCGAACGAGCCGTGGGGCGCCGCAGTGGCCCACGCTCGGTCCGCTGCCGCGAGGAGGGCGTGGACCGGCTCACCGGGGACGTTGCGATGGATCAGCGCCTTGGGTAGCCGTTCGGCGATGTCCGACGGCTTCTCCACGGCGAACGGATCCCATGCCAGCGTCAGCGACAGCGGGCGGGTGGCGTCGAGCAGCACCCACGCGCAGCGGCGGCCCAGCTCGTCACAGGTGCCGTCGACGATCAGCCCGCCCGGGGCGAGCCCGGACTGCATCCGCGACCAGGCCGGCCCGACGGCATCCTCGGGATACTGCCGCAGCACGTTGAACGCGCGGACCAGGACGGGTCGCAGGCCGGAGAGCTCGAACCCGCCGCGGGCGAAACTCACTCCGTTCCTGCTCTCGACCACACGCTCGGGATCGATCTCGAGCCCGATCACCCGGCGGTCGCCGCGCACGGCGGTCAGCCGGTCGGCGAGCTCGAACGTGGTGTGCGGCCGGGCGCCGTACCCGAGGTCGACGACGAGCGGGTCGACGGACGCGTGCAGCGTCCGTCGCACCAGCGCGTCGTGGACGAGCCAGCGGTCGCTGCGTCGCAGCCGATTGATGCCTGTCGTACCCCGGGTGATGACACCGTGAGGCCGCTTCAGCGTCGCTGAAGTCATGGGAAATCCGTGCGGTGGTTGCTAGTGCTGCGACAACCACGTTTCGGTGATCTCGGCCTCGGCGCGGAAGAGGTCGATCAGGTTGACGAGCATCAGCTGCTCGAGCTTCCCGCCGATGAACGGCAGGTACACCTTGGCCTCGGACGAGGTGCGGAACGTGCAGCCGGTCTCGGTGGCGAACAGCTTCATGGTGCCCGTGAGGCTGCCCGGGCCCGCGGGGATCGAGGCTTCGTACGTGCCCGTGGTCGGCTCACCGAAGGGCGTGTACGACTCCTTGCGCGTGATGACCATGTCCTTCTTCATCACGGTCTGCGCGATCTCGGGGAGTTCCGACCGCGGCAGGATGTGGTGCAGGACGATGTCGATCCCGTCGTCGTTCACGTCGAAGTGCTCGATGTGGTTCTCGGAGTACTTCCGCATCTCCTCGATGCGCGCATCCCAGTAGTCACGGTTGGTGAACGCGTTGTACACCTCTTTCGGGGTGTGCTTGTAACGGGCTGAGTAGTCGATGCGGCGAGCCATGATCGCCAAGGTTACCGGCTGTGACGGAACACAAGGGACACCCGCCCCAGGTCAGGCCCCGAGCCACTGCTCCGTGAAGCCCTGCTCCTTCTCGATCAGGCGCAGGACCTCGTCCGCGATCGCGCTCTCGATCTTGCCGCCGATCAGCGGGATCCTCACGTCGGCCTTGCCTTCGACCTGCACCTTCGACCCGGAACCGGCAGCCGTCAGGGTCTGGGTCCCCGAGATCGTCGCCGGCGCACCCTGGACTTCGGCCGTGAACGTGCCCGCGGCGTGATCGCCGTCGAGCGTGCCCCACGTCTCCGTGCGCTTGATCACGAGATCGCCCGACCGGACCTTCGAGACGATGCTGGGCAGGTGCTCGGCGGGGATCGACTGCGACATGGCCACCGAGATGGTGCCCGGGCCGGTCGTGACCTCGTCCAGGGTTGCCCCCGGTCCTCCGACCCGGTCGAGACGGTCGCGCCAGTACTGCTCGGTGATCAGGCCCGCATGGACCTGGGCGACGGGAAACGTATAGGACGACGAATGCTCGATGCGGCGACTCACGATCCGCAGGCTACCGTTTGCGGTTGTGTGGGACGTGAGCATTGTCAGTCAACTCGTCGATTCGGGCGCATTCGTGTCCGAGAACCTCGAACTGTCGGGGATGACCACGCTGCGCGTGGGCGGGCCGGCGCGGATCGTGGCGGAATGTCCGACCACGCAGGTCCTCGTCGACGTGGTGCGTCTCCTCGACGCCGCGCACATCCCGACTCTGATCCTCGCCGGCGGCTCCAATCTGGTGGTCGGCGACGACGGATTCGACGGTGTGGTCGTGCGTGTGTGCAACACCACCGTCGGTCTGGAGGAGGGATTCGTCACTGCCGAGGCGGGCGCCGAGTGGGATCAGGTGGTCGCGCAGACCGTCGCCGCCGAGCTGGGCGGGCTCGAATGCCTGTCGGGGATTCCCGGATCGACCGGGGCCACCCCGGTGCAGAACGTGGGCGCGTACGGCGTCGAGGTGGGGTCGATGCTGCGGCGGGTTCACCTCCTCGATCGACGCACCGGTGAGGCGCGCTGGGTCGAACCCGACGCCCTCGGCCTCGGTTACCGCACGAGCGTCCTCAAACACTCCGATGCCGCCCTGGTGCTGGCCGTGGAACTGACCGTGCATCCCGACGGGCTCGGCGAGCCGCTGCGCTACCGCGAACTGGTCTCCGCGCTGAACGCTGCCGAGGGCGACCGGTTGCCGTCGGCGCAGGTCCGCGACGCCGTGCTGGACCTGCGGCGGGGCAAGGGTATGGTGCTCGATCCCGAGGATTACGACACCTGGAGCGCGGGCTCCTTCTTCACCAACCCCGTCGTTGCGGACGGCGAGTTGGCGGGCGTCCTCGCCGCGATCGAGACCCGCCTCGGCGACGTCCTTGTTCCCCAGTACCCGGCCGACGGCGGAACCAAGTTGTCTGCGGGGTGGCTGATCGAGCGGGCCGGCTTCTCGAAGGGGTATCCCGGCGAGAACGACGTCGCGCGGCTGTCGACCAAGCACACTCTCGCGTTGACCAATCGAGGTGCCGCGAAGAGCGAGGACCTGCTGGCATTGGCTCGCGACGTCCGGGACGGTGTCCAGGCGGCGTTCGGTGTCCGGCTCGAACCCGAACCCGTGACGGTGGGCTGCGCGATCTGAGACAGGTCCGTAGCGCAGGTAACCTGTTAGCTGTGCATGAACTGGGTTCTCGGACAAGTCGGTCGCGCGTCGCGTTGATCGCGACGGCGCTGATCGCGTTTCTCGTTTTGCTGACCGGGTGCACGGTCGGCTCCGAGTCGGGAACCGCCACCGCGCCCCCCGAACCGGCGGTCGAGGTCACCCAGAATCCGGCGTCGGGCACCGAGGACGTCAATCCGGTGGCGCCGATCTCCGCGACCGCGTCGCAGGGCACGTTCACCGACATCTCCCTCGTCAACGCCGAGGGGCGTGCCGTGCAGGGTGTGCTGTCACCCGACCGGACCACGTTCACCGTCGGGGAGGCGCTGGGTTACGGCGCCACGTACACGTGGAAGGGCACGGCGCTCGGCACGGACGGCAAGTCCGTCGCCGTCGACGGCAGCTTCACCACGGTCGAGCCCGACGAGACGATCGGCGCCACACTCAACATCGGCGACGGTCAGGAAGTCGGGATCGCCGCCCCGATCATCGTCCAGTTCCACGAGTCCGTCGAGGACAAGGCGGCGGTCGAGAAGGCGATGACCGTCACGACCAACCCGCCGACACCGGGCTCGTGGGCGTGGCTGCCCGACGACAACGGGTCGCGCGCACATTGGCGTCCGCAGAACTACTGGGCGCCCGGCACCACCGTGAGCCTCGACGCCCGGCTGTACGGACTCGACTTCGGCGACGGCGCGTACGGCGCGGAGGATTTGTCGCTGAACTTCACCGTCGGGCGTAGCCAGATCGTGATCGCGAACGCGCCGAGCCACCGCATGCAGGTGGTGCGCGGCGGCGAGACCATCATGGACATCCCCGTCAGCTACGGCGAAGGCAACGAGGCCCGCAACGTCACCCGTAGCGGTATCCACATGGTGACCGAGAAGCACGAGGACTTCCTCATGTCCAACCCGCCGTTCTACGAGAACGTGCGCGAGCGCTGGGCGGTCCGTATCTCCAACAACGGTGAGTTCATCCACGCGAACCCCGAGACCATCGGCGTCCAGGGTTCGTCGAACGTCACCAACGGCTGCATCAACCTGTCCCTCGGGGACGCGCAGCAGTACTTCGGCACCGCGATGTACGGCGATCCCGTCGAGGTGACCGGGACGTCCATCGACCTCTCGGCCGCCGACGGCGACATCTACGACTGGGCCGTCAGCTGGCCCGAATGGCAGTCCATGTCGGCGCTCGCATAGGCGAGCGAACTTTCTTCACACCCGGTGGAACCGAAACCGGGCCGCCTGCGTCTACCTGAATGAGGACGCGTCAACGGCGCCGTGTTCTCGGGTCGCACAACTGTGGGGAGTCGTCCGCTGTCGAGGGGTCGACGGACGACCCCGACAGTCCGTTTCGGGCGAAAGTCGTTGATCGGCAGGGGGCTGTGGGATGGGATGGATGTTGCTGGGGGTCGTGACGATCGTGGCGGGACTGTGGACCGTGGTCCTGGTGCTCGAACACCAGGACCGGCGGACCGCCGCGAACGCGCCTACGTCGTCCGGTGAAAACGCCCGGACGAAGCCTGATCTCGTGGCTTGACGACGATCTGGTCGATGTTGACATGGGAAGGCCTCGAGGCGACGAATCCGACGACGTCCGCGACGTCCGCGGCGACGAGCGGGGTGATGCCCGCGTAGACCTTGTCGGCGCGCTCCTGGTCGCCTTCGAAACGCACCAGGGAGAACTCGGTTTCCACTGCGCCCGGTGCGATCTCGGTGAGACGGACCGGCTTGCCGAGCAGTTCTCCGCGCAGCGTGCGGTGCAGGACGCCCTCCGCGTGCTTGGCGGTCGTGTATCCGGAACCGTTGTCGTACGCCTCGAGCGCGGCCAGCGATGTGATGGTGACGATCAGACCGTCACCCGACTCGACCAACTTCGGCAACAGCGCCTTGGTGATCCGAAGGGTGCCCAGGACATTGGTCTCCCACATCCACCGCCAGTCGTCGAGATCGGCGTCGGCGACGGTGGCCAGTCCCTTGGCGCCGCCCGCATTGTTCACGAGCACGTCGACCCTCGGCAGTACCGCGCTGAACGCGTCCACGGAATCCTGGTCCGTGACGTCGAGTTCGAGCGCGGTACCGCCGATGTCTTCGGCGATCTTCTCCAGACGATCCAGTCGCCGGGCCCCGATGACCACATGAAATCCCTGCTCGGCCAGGGTGCGGGCGGTGGCTTCTCCGATTCCGGAGCTCGCCCCGGTGACGACGGCGATGCGGGTGTCAGGTGAAAAGGTCATGCCGACATGTTAGGGCTCGTCGATGACGGAGTAGCCACTCGCGTCGCCGGCGACGCTGCGGCTGCGCTCGCCCCGGATGTCGACGGGGACGTCACCGGCCAGGGTGATGCGGTTGAGGCGCCGGTACTGATCGTCGTAGTCGGCGACGGCGTAGTGCTGAGTGGCACGGTTGTCCCAGATCGCGACATCGCCCGACTGCCAGTTCCACCGGGTCGTGAACTCGAGCGAGATCGCATGATCCTGCAGAACCCGGAAGAGTGCCTGCGACTGGGTGCTGCTCAGGCCGACCAGGCTCTTGACGAAATGACCGAGCAGCAGTGTGCGCTCGCCGGTCTCGGGGTGCACCCGCACCACCGGGTGCTCCGTCTCGAAGTAGGTGGACTGGAACTCGGCGCGGTACTCCTTCGCCTTGTCGTCCTGCGCGCGTTCCGCGCTGGTCGCCGCGTAGTCGTAGACGTTGGTGTGCGTCGCCCAAAGGTTGTCGGCGAGGACCTTCAGCGGCTCGGGCAGCGCGTTGTACGCGGCGACACCCGACGCCCAGGTGGTGGATCCGCCGTACGTGGGGAGTTGCACGGCGCGCAGGATCGACGCCTTCGGGATGCGATCGACGAACGTGACGTCGGTGTGCCAGCTGTTGGCCTTGCCGTAGTCGGAGTCGATGGGCAGCACCTTGGTGCCGCGCGACGTGACGGTCGGATGCGCCGTGGTGGGGGAGCCGAGAAGCTCCGCGAATTCGTACTGCGAGTCGTCGGTCAGATGTTCCTGGCCACGGAAGAAGATCACCTTGTGCTCGAGCAGGGCCTGGCGGATGAGCGACACGGTGGCGGGGTCGAGGTTGCCGCCGAGCCGGACGCCGTCGATCCGGGCGCCGATGTGGGCACCGAGCTTGACGACGCTCGCCGCGTTCTGGGAACCCTCGGCGTCTGTCACGTGCTCGGGCGCGAAATCGATGGACATGGTGAGCCTTTCGGATACCGGAGACGGTGTGGAGTCCCGTAACCGAACCACCGGTGGGTGTGTCGCAGGAAGGATTTGCGTCACCCTGATCGCAAGGGCGGGCGCTACGCGGCGGCGCGGACCTTCCGCGTGATCGCGACGACGCAGAGCAGGCTGAGCAGCGTGACCGCGGTGAGGTACAGGGAGATCGGTGCCGACGAACCCCAGTTCGCGTACAGCGCGGCGGCCACTGTCGGGGCGAGCCCGCCGCCGAGAACCGATCCGATCTGATAGCCGAGCGACGCACCGCTGTACCGGACCTCGGCACTGACCAGTTCGGTGAACAGCGCCGCGATCACCGCGGGGTTCCGGAGGTCGATCAGCGGGAACGGCGTGGCCGCCCAGACGGTCAGCCCCACCGAGCCCGTGACGAGGAGCACGAGCGTCTTGCTCATGCCCAGGACCTTCGTCGAATAGGACAGCAGGTACGCCATGAAGATGTAACCGACCGTGTTGATGCCGATGCACGCACCCGCGGCCAGCAGGGACGGTGACGATCGGCAGTCGTTGATCGCGGTGCGTGCCCTCGACCTTCTCGAAGTCGGGGCTCTCGGTGATGGTGAACCGGATGACGAGACCCATCAGCACCATCACCGCACTGGCCAGGAACGGGACCCGCCAGCCCCAGGACAGGAACACTTCTTCGCTGACGGAGAACGTCGCGAACGCGGCCAGCGTCCCCGCGACCGAGGAGAAGGACGGGAAGAACAACGGGCCGAACACGATTGCCGCGGCCATGCCGTAGATGAAGTAGTCGTACCACTCGACGGCGGTCCCGATGAGACTGGCGCCCGGCCACCTTCAGCGGCCGGACGGTCGCCCGGGGTGTCACGGAGTTCTGGGTGGAGGTCACGTCGATTTCCTTCGAGGGTGCGAATGGAGGTTCGGTCACGATGGCGATCTCGGCCGTCTGATCAGCGACATCTCGGAGGTGCTCACATCGATACATCTCGCTCCTATAACTGTACGTTCGGTTGGTATTTCGGCGTAGTGCGTCGTGAAACACTCTTACCGCCAAGAGTGGTGATGCCCTCCGATGTGCGCCGACAGGCGCCACGCGCAATGGCGGGAACTGGGGAAGTGGCGCGGCGCGGAGGCAACTGCCGACGCGCCCTCCGATTGGTGAAACCGACCGAAGCTGCTACTTTCGTGTCATGTCTCCAGGCCAGTCGACCGCTCCGCGGGTCACCTATGTGACTTCCGCGCTGGGCTCGCGGCTGCCCTTGGCGCGGGAACTGTGTTGTCGCTGTCTCAGCATCTGCAGCTAATTCGCGCAGTCTTCTCCTGATCGATCGTCCTCGGTCGTCCCACTCTCGGCCCGGGACGGATGCAGCGGTCGGACGAAGGTGCGCACCGCCTCCGCATGCAAGGACTGCCACGTGTCTACCCCCACTCTTTCCAGCCCCACCCGGACCGGCTCCGCATCTCGATTCCAGCGGCCCGTGTCCCGTCCCCGTCTCCACATCGTTCCCCCCGAGCTGCGGATCAGCGACGGCCCGGCCGCCGGTGTTCTGCGGGTGGCCCGGTCTCGCGGCCCGTTGTCGCGGGACGTCGCCGCGAAGGCAACCGGCCTGAGCATCGCCACCGTCAACCGTCAGGTGTCGGCGCTCCTCGACCTCGGGCTGCTGCGCGAGCGCGGCGACCTCACGCCGTCCGGCGCGATCGGTCGTCCGCGGGTTCCGTTCGAGGTCAACCACGAGCCCTACCTGACGGTGGGCATTCACATCGGCGCGGTCGTGACCAGCATCATCGCCAGTGATCTGCGCGGGAAGGTCCTCGGCGCGGTCGAGGTGCCCACCCCGCAGGGCGCGTCCGCCGACGCACTCGCCGGCATTGCACGCAGCGCGCGGGCCTTCGCCTCCCGCTGGCACCGGCGTCGCCCGCTGTGGGCGGGTGTCGCACTCGGCGGTCGGGTCGATCCGCAGACCGGTGTCGTCGACCATCCCCGGCTGGGATGGAAGTCCGCCCAGGTCGGCGCCATCATCGCGACCGGACTCGGGTTGCCCGTCTCCGTCGCGGCGCACGTCGAGGCGATGGCCGCGTCCGAACTGCTGCTGAGCCCGGACAGCGAAGACGGTGTCGCGCAAGGCGAAACGGGCCTGTACTTCTACGCCCGTGAGACGGCCGGCATCGCGATCACCATCGACGGGCGCGTTCACACGCCGTCGAGCGGTCCCGGTTCGATCGCGCACTTGCCGACCGGCTCGTCGGCGCAGTGCTCGTGCGGTTCACGCGGGTGCCTCGAGGCGACGATCAGCGATCGCGCGGTCATTTCCGCCGCCCTCGATGTGGGCATCCTCCCGGCGTCGAACCAGCGGCCGACGATGAGTGCCCTCTACAAGGCGGCGTCCTCGGGTTCCGTTTCCGCGCACGAGCTTCTGGTGGAACGTGCTCAGGTGCTCGGGAAGACGGTCGCCATGCTGCGGGACCTGTTCAACCCGGACCGGGTGATCCTCGGAGGCCAGGCGTTCACCGAGTACCCGGCCGGGATCCCGCACGTCGCGGAGGCCTTCGCGCAGGCATCGTCGCTGGAGCGCAGGGACATTCGAATCTCCGGATTCGGCAACCGGGTGCAGGAGTACGCCTCGACGGTGGTGTCGCTGAGCACTATCTACTCCGATCCGGTCGGAGCGATGCGCCGGACGTCGATCTAGCGTCACAGCGATTCGTCAGCCGCATAGGCAATTGCCTGTGCGGCTGACGAATTCGTATGCTTCTTCCCCGGGTGCTTGCTCCCCGGTGCGTCTCAGAGTTTGCGCAGCCCGTCGAGGACGCGCTCCATCAGTTTCCGGTCCGGCCCGGTGGACCCGGCGGTCTCGTTCACGGTGACCGCCCCGGCTGCCGCGAGGTCGCCGACGAGTACGCGCGCGACGCCGAGCGGGATCGACGCGAGCGACGCGATCTCGGCCACCGACCGCGGTTCGGAGCACAGCGCGAAGACGCGGCGCAGTTCGTCCGGTGCAAGCATCCCGTCCACCACGGTGTCGCCGTCCGGGCGGGCGACGATGAGCGCCTCCAGTGGCAGATCGACCCCGGACTCGGTCCGCCCGCCCGTGAGGATGAACGGCCGGACGATGGAGACGGTGTCCTCGGGCGCCACCCACTCGGTGGCCTCGGCGGCAGGACTGTCGACCGCCTGGGGAGTCTGATCGGCGGGTTCGGAAACGGGTTCCACCTGCTCGGGAGCGGCCTCGGCGCGGCCGGGCGCCACCCACTCGGCCGGCTGCGGCGGGCTCGGGTCCTGCTCTTTTCTGGCGCTGCGGCGCCGGCCGGCTGATCCGAAGCGCGCCCCTGTCGCGCCGATCGACGGCCAGTTCTCGTCGCTCACAGTCATCGGTTGGGACCCTTCTCGCACTACCCCACCCACTCCATGCTCCCAAACCCCCGTTTCGGGTGAATGCACCGGTCCCTGTGATTCCGGCTACAGGGTGCGCGCGAGCGTTAGATTTGCTGCGTGACCCACTGGCGGCAGAACTCGGATCCGTTCCTCGCTCCCGATCTCGGCCGGTCCGCGCTGCTCGTCGTCGACACACAGGTGGACTTCGTCGACGGCGGGACCGCCCCGATTCCCGGCACCTCCGCGGTGCTGCCCGCGATCGCGCGTCTCGTGGACACCTACCGGGAGGCCTCGGCGCCGATCGTGCACGTCGTCCGGTTGTACGAGGGCGAAGACGTCGACCTGTGCCGGCGCCGCGTGATCGCGGCCGGACTCGACATCGTCAGACCGGGCACCGCCGGCTCCCAGGTGGCGCCGGAGCTGGGGGTGCCACCGCTCGACCCCGAGTCGCTCCTCGGCGGCGGCCTCCAGTCCGTCTCGCCCACCGAGCACATCCTGTTCAAACCCCGGTGGAGTTCGTTCTACCGCACCGAACTCGACGGCCGCCTGCGCCAGTGGAGGGTCGACACCGTGGTGATCGCGGGATGCAACTATCCCAACTGCCCGCGCGCCACGATCTTCGACGCCAGCGAACGCGACTACAAGGTGCTCGTCGCCGCCGATGCGATCTCGGGCGTCGACGCGCGTCACCTGGAGGAGGCCGGGCGAATAGGGGTTCTCCACGCGGAGACCGACGAGATCGTCGAGGCGTTGCAGCCACCCGAGCTCGAGGTGATCAGCTGAGCGGCGGCGCCGAGGTCGCGTCCGGTGGCGCACCCCGCCTGCGCAGCTCCGCGCGCGCCCGCTCGATGCCGCCGTGCTCCAACGCGGCGAGTGGTGACTCGTCGGCCCAGACGAGCTCACCGCGACGGCGGACCGTGACACTCATCGAGCCCGCGAGGTGCTCGAGGGCGCCGGGGATGTTGCGACGCTCGGTGGGGAGCGGAACCGGCAGCACGTGCGCCGCGCTCAGCGGGGAGCCGCCCTCGATCTCGACGCTCCACGTGCGACCGCGGCCCCGCAGCGACCACCGATCGTCCGTGACATGCGCCCGGACGGGGGAGGTGACCGGGTTGCCGAGGCGGAACACCGTGCCGTCGGGCAGCGCGACGACGACGGCCGTGACCTCGGTGTGCAGCCCGCCCGCGGTGATTTCGCCGCCGGCGAACGCGACGCACGCCTGCCGGTCGGCGAAACCCTGAGCCTGGCCCCACCACCAGGAGTGGGGGAATCCGCCCTTGCCCCAATTCTTTTCGCCGTAGACCTGGGCGCCGTCGAGGTCTATCTCGGTGCCGCCCAGCACGGCCGTTCCCTCGGCGCGTCCGCCGAGCAGCCACGGGTGCCAGTACTGGTTCAGCGCGGGCACGGTCTGGAACACACTCGATCCGCCGAGCCTGCGCCGCGGCCACGGGACCTGAGCGCCGACCCGGACGTCGAGGCGGGCGTCCGGCCCGAGGTCCACCCGCACACGGTCGACGGACCCGCGGAACGCGTCGCCCGCGAAGGCGCCGAGTCCGGCAGGGTTGGCGTAGCCCTCCGGATGCGCGGCGGTCCGCAGGAACCGGGTGGGGTGGCCGGCGAGACCGAGCGTCGCCCAGTGCCCGTCCGCGGCCCGGTTGATTCCCGCCAGCGCGATGACGACCTGTCCCGTCGCGGGCTGGGTGAACCGCCAGAAATAGCCTTCCATCGCGACGTCGTGTGCGGCGAGCACGTTGCCGAACGGCAGATCCGCTCCCGTGGCGCGGTATGCCCGCAGCAGACGCGGCATCGGTCAGCTTCCCGGCTGGGGGTGCAGCACCGCCTGCGACTGCGTCACCTGCGCCACGAGCCGGTCCTCGTCGTCCCGCAGTTCGGTGACGACGGCGACCGTGGTTCGTCCGGCGTGCAGCGGCCGCGCCGTCGCGGTGACGGTGCCCTTGCGGACGCCGCGGGTGAACACCGTGCTCGAACTCGTGGTCGACGTGGATGCCCCCGCCGGAAGATTGAGAAACGCGCAGACCGCTCCGACACTGTCGGCGAGCGTCATCAGCGCCCCGCCGTGCATGCCGTTTCCCGCGGTCGTGCGGTGCTGTTCCCACTCGAGGTGCCCGACGACCTCTTCGGGCGCGGCCTTCGTGAGGCGGACCCCGGTATGTACGGCGAACGGCATGGTCGCGACGAGATCAGCGGGATCCATACCCGTGGATGCTAGGCGCGGAACCGAACCCGCGCAGGCGGTTCGCGGGGATACCCGGGCCGGTCGATCAGAGGGGCAGCGAAGACTCCGCGAGCCCGGCCGGTGCCCCGCGCCGGCGGAACCACTCCTGACCGAACGCCGCCCGCAACTGCTCCTCGGGCATCTGCAGGAACGGGCCGAAATCCCCGATCTGGGTGGCGTGCGCGTGCATCGCGGCCCGTTTGGCGTCCATGGCCGAGGTGACGTCCACGACCGTGGTGATCTCGGAGTCCGGCAGACCGAACGTGTCGAGGTCCGGTGGCTGGGCGTTCTCGGACCACTCCGGATTCGCGGCCATGAGCCGCCGGATGTGGTCGCGGCTCACGGCGGCCTCGTAGACGTGCGGCACACCGGCCAGTTCGGCGGCCCGGATGCCCACGTGATGCACCTGGACATGATCGGGATGACCGTAGCCACCGTTGGGGTCGTAGATGGTGACCACGTCGGCGGATTCCTCGACGAGGATCGCGGCCAGCCGGGCAGCGGCCTCCTCGACGTCGACGTTGCAGAACGCGGCGGGGTTCTCGTTCTCCGGCGTTCCCGCCATCCCGGAATCCGCGTAGTGCAGCAATACCACACGCTGGGCGCCGAGCAGCGACGTCGACTCCTCCAGCTCGCGGCGCCGACGTTCGGCGAGTGATTCGCCGTCGGTCAGGATCCCGTCGGGGGCCTCGCCGAGCGCCCCGTCCGTCGCGGTGACGACGACGACGCGATGACCGGCGTCGGCGGCCTGACGCATCACGCCGCCCGTGGTGAACACTTCGTCGTCGGGATGGGCGTGGAAACACACCAGGACACTCATGAGCGCAATACTTGCACGTGCTGGAAGTCGCGGCCACGATCTGTGAGGCTCGACGCGTGCTCGGTACCTATCGTCAGATCTTCACCGCCCCCGGATCCGCAGCGTTCTCCGCCGCAGGATTCGTTGCGCGGGTACCGATCGCCATGGTCGGCATCGGCATCGTCACGATGCTGTCCGAACTGCGCGGCGACTACGCAATGGCCGGTGCCCTCGCCGCGGTGTTCGCGCTGACCTACGCGTTCATCACCCCGGTCGTGTCCCGGGCGGTGGACCGGTACGGGCAGTCCCGTGTCCTTCCCGTCGCGTCGGGGATCAGCGCGACGTCCATCGCCGCGATGCTGTTGTGCGTCCGGTTCGGGACGCCCGACTGGGTGCTGTTCGTGTGGGCAGTTCCCGCCGGCTGCATGCCCACGATCGGTGCGATGGTGCGCGCCCGCTGGACCGAGCTGTACCGCGGCACGCCACTGCTGCGGACGGCGTTCGCGTTCGAGGCGGTGGTGGACGAGCTGTGCTTCATCGCGGGACCGGTGGTCTCCGTCGGATTGTCCGTCACGGTGTTCCCCGAGGCGGGACCGCTCGCGGGTCTCGTCCTGCTGGTGGTCGGCACGCTCGCGCTCGTCGCTCAGCGCGGCACCGAGCCCCCCGTGCATGCAGCAACGCACGACGGCCGCCCGTCCGTCGTCCGGACGCCCGCCGTGTGGGTCCTCGTGGCGGTGATGGTGTCGATGGGCACGATCTTCGGTGTCATCGACGTCGGTGCCATCGCCTTCACCCGAAGCCACGACGCACCCGCCTCCGCCACCGTGGTGCTGGCCCTGTTCGCGGCCGGTTCCGCTGTGGCGGGCATCGTGTTCGGCGCGATCCGGGTGTCGGCGTCGCTCCGGAAACAGCTGATGGTCGCGGTCCTCGCGGTGGCAGTGCTGACGGTTCCACTCCTTCTGGCGGACAGCATTCCGGCGCTCGCCGTCGCCTACGCGGTAGCGGGGATGACGGTGGCGCCGATCATGATCGTCACGACCGGTCTCGTCGAGCAGATCGTGCCCGCGGCCGCGCTGACCGAGGGCATCACCTGGATCGTCACCGGGCTGGGTGTCGGCGTCGCCGTGGGGTCGGCACTCGCGGGCCGGATGATCGACGAATTCGGCACGACGGCGGGTTACGCGGTGGCGGCGGTCGCCGCGCTGCTGGCCTCTATGGTGACCCCATGGCTATTCGTGAAACAGTCGGCGTCGACGGAACGCCCCTCGTCTACTCGGTGACCGGTGACCCCGACGCGCGGGCCCTGGTGCTTCTGCACGGTTGGGCGCAGTCCTCGAAGTGCTGGGGCCCCGGGGTGCTCGGCGAACTCGCGGCCCGCTATCGCGTCATCGCCGTCGACCTTCGCGGACACGGCTACTCGGGTGCGCCCGACACCGGCTACGCCGACTCCGCGATCTGGGCCGGGGACGTCGACGCGGTACTCACGGCCGAAGGTGTCACGTCGGGCGCCGTGCTTCTCGGCTGGTCCTACGGCGGCCTCGTGATCTGCGACTACCTGGCGTCGCACGGCACGTCCGCCGTCGACGGTGTGGTCCTCGTCGGAGCCATCACCAGCATCGGTCGCGGGGAGGCAGGCGGCAAGGTCGGTGCCGCGATGCGCGCGGCGATCCCCGGCGCGATGTCCGAGGAACCGCGCGAGGCGATCCGCGCGCTGGGCGCATTCGGCAACGCGCTCACCGGACCGCCGGAAGGCAAGGGCGCACAGTCGCAGGCGCTGTTCGGGGCCAGCCTCACCACCCCGCCCCGGGTGCGGGCCGCCCTCTTCAACCGGTCCGCGAGCCACGACGACCTGCTCCGGTCCCTCGACGTGCCGGTGCTCGTCCTGCACGGCACCGAGGACTCCGTCGTCGATGTCTCGGCTGGTAGGCACGCTGCAGAACTGATCCCGCAGGCGCGGGCGTCGTTCTGGGAAGGCTGCGATCACGGACCGTTCGTGGAGGATCCCGAGAGGTTCGTGAAGGAGGTCGGCGAGTTCGTCGACAACCTCGGTTAAAGGGGCCGATCGGTGAGGGAGCACTATGGAGTGGTGACGCCCATGCACAACTCGCGCCCCCGCAGGGTGGCCGTCCTCTCGGTCCACACCTCACCACTGGCGCAGCCCGGTACCGGCGATGCGGGCGGCATGAACGTCTACGTGCTGCAGTCCGCCATCCAAATGGCGCGTCGCGGCGTCGAGGTGGAAATCTTCACCCGGGCCACGTCGTCAGCCGACGCACCGGTACAGGAAGCGGCGCCGGGGGTCCTCGTCCGGAACGTCGTAGCGGGCCCGTTCGAGGGGCTGGACAAGCAGGATCTGCCCACGCAGCTCTGCGCGTTCGTCGCCGGGGTGCTCCGCGAGGAGGCCCGCCACGAACCGGGCTACTACAACGTGGTGCACTCGCACTACTGGTTGTCGGGGCAGGTCGGCTGGCTCGCCCGCGACCGCTGGGGTGTGCCGCTCGTGCACACCGCGCACACGCTCGCCGCGGTCAAGAATCTGTCGCTCGCCGACGGTGACACTCCCGAACCGGCCGCCCGCCAGATCGGCGAGCAGCAGGTGGTGGCCGAGTCCGACCGGCTCGTGGCCAACACCACCGAGGAATCCGATCAGCTGGTCCGCCATTACGGCGCCGACCCGAACCGGATCGACGTGGTGGCGCCCGGCGCAGATCTGACGCGGTACCGGCCGGGTGACCGGGCCGCCGCCCGGGCGAAGCTGGGACTCGACCCGCGCGAGACCGTCGTGACGTTCGTCGGACGCATCCAGCCGCTCAAGGCGCCCGACGTCCTGCTCCGCGCCGCCGCCGAACTGATCGCCCGAGACCCCGACTCGACACTGCGGGTGCTCGTGGTCGGCGGTCCGTCCGGTTCCGGGCTGGCCCGGCCGGACGCGTTGATCGAACTCGCGTCCTCGCTCGGCATCGCCGCGTGGGTGACGTTCCTCCCGCCGCAGGCGCCCGATCGGCTCGTCGACGTGTACCGGGCCTCGGATCTCGTTGCGGTGCCGAGTTATTCGGAGTCTTTCGGGCTGGTGGCCATTGAGGCGCAAGCCTGCGGCACGCCGGTGATCGCCGCGAACGTGGGCGGTCTCGGCGTCGCCGTCCGGAACGGCGAGACCGGGCTTCTCGTGGACGGGCACCGCACCGAGGACTGGGCGGCGGCGTTGCAGTCGCTGGTCTCCGAGCCCGGCAGGCTCGCCGCGCTGGCCGCCGAGGCGCCGCGTCACGCGGAGAATTTCTCCTGGGAACACACCGCCGACGGACTCCTCGAGAGTTATCGGATGGCGACCGTCAACTACAACTACGGACACGGCCCCAGCGAATTCTCACCGCGTCGCGGACGCGGACTGTGGAAGCTGCGCAGGGCCGGGGGAGTGCGCGCATGAGCGACCTGGCCGACGTGATCGAGTCCGCCCTGACCGAACGTGAGATGGACTTCACGAGGAAGGACTCGACGCACTTCATCGTCGAGTTGCCCGGCGAGCGCAAGCTCAAGACCACCACACTCCTGACCGTCGGCAAGCACGGTCTGCGCGTCGAAGCGTTCGTCTGCCGCAAGCCCGACGAGAACTTCGAAGGCGTCTACAAGTACCTGCTGCGGCGCAATCGCCGGCTGTACTCGGTGGCGTACACGATCGACAAGATCGGCGACATCTACCTGGTCGGCCAGATCGCCGAGCACGCGGTGACCGCGGACGAACTGGACCGGATTCTCGGGCAGGTGCTCGAGGCGGCCGACGGCGACTTCAACACTCTCCTCGAACTCGGTTTCGCCGGTTCCATCAAGCGCGAGTGGGAGTGGCGCGTCTCACGCGGGGAGTCGCTGGCGAACCTGAAACCGTTCGAACATCTCATCGAGGACTCGCAGCCCTGAGTGCTGGTCGACCGCCCGCGGACGCGAAATACGCACGGGTAGAGTTGCGACGAGCTTGTGACTGTTGTCACAGGTTAGGTACATGTGTCCGATGTTCACAGAAACTTGTACCGACAACTGATGCTGCAACACTTCGAGGGAGAGGCCCCAGTGAGCTTCAAGAGCCCGTTTCCGGACGTCGAGATTCCGAACTTCAGTGTCTACGATTTCCTTTTCGGTCAGGTCGACCCGGCCGATGGGGACCGGCCCGCGCTGATCGACGGTGCCTCCGGCGCGGTCACCACCTACCAGTCGCTCATCGCCCAGATCAACGGGGTCGCGGGGGCGTTGGCCGCGCGAGGTCTCGCCGTCGGCGAGGTGGTGGGTCTGCATTCGCCGAACGTGCCGGTGTTCGCGTCGGTGTTCCACGGGATCCTGCGGGCCGGGGGTGTCGCGACCACCATCAACGCCCTGTACACCGCGGAGGATATCGCCAAGCAGCTCACCGACTCGAAGGCGAAGTTCCTGTTCACCGTCTCCCCACTGCTGCCGCAGGCCAAGGATGCCGCGGCCCGCGTCGGGATCCCGGTGGAGAACGTGATCGTCCTCGACGGCGCCGACGGGCACCCGTCGCTGAAAGATCTGCTGGCCGAGGGCGCCCCGCCCCGGAGGTGTCGTTCGATCCGGCGACCCAGCTGGCGGTGCTGCCGTACTCGTCCGGGACCACCGGCCGGCCCAAGGGGGTGATGCTCACGCACCGCAACCTGGTGGCGAATGTGTGTCAGATCAACCCGAGGATGGGCATCGGCGCCGACGACAAACTGCTCGCGGTGCTGCCGTTCTTCCACATCTACGGCATGACGGTGCTGCTGAACGCGGCCCTGTTCAACCGGGCGAGCTTGGTGACGATGCCGAAGTTCGACCTGGTCGAATTCCTGAAGATCGTGTCCGGGCAGAGGTGCACGTATGTGTTCATCGCCCCGCCGGTCGCGGTGGCGTTGGCCAAGCATCCGCTGGTCGACGATTACGACCTGTCGAGTGTGCATTCGATCTTCTCCGGTGCCGCCCCGCTCGATCAGGAGCTGGGCAAGGCCGTCGCGAACCGGCTCGGGTGCCGGGTGCGGCAGGGCTACGGGATGTCGGAGATGAGCCCGGTCTCGCATGCGATTCCGTTCGACCGTGACGACATCGCCCTGGATTCGGTGGGTCCGTCGATCGCGAACATGGAGTGCAAGCTGGTCGACCCGGCCACCGGGGAGGAGGTCGCCTACCCGGCGGAGGGTGTCAGTGAGCCGGGTGAGTTGTGGTGCAAGGGCCCGAACATCATGGCCGGGTACCTGGGCAACGACGAGGCGACCGCGGAGACCCTGGATGCGGACGGGTACCTGCACACCGGGGACATCGCGACCGTCGACTCCGAGGGGGTGGTGACGATTGTGGATCGGATGAAGGAGCTCATCAAGTACAAGGGTTACCAGGTGCCGCCCGCCGAGTTGGAGGCGTTGCTGTTGACGCACCCGCAGATCGCCGACGCCGCCGTCATCGGGGTTCTCGACGACGAGGGTGAGGAGGTGCCGAAGGCGTTCGTCGTCCGCCAGCAGGGCGCCGACCTGGACGAGGCTGCGGTCATCGCGTTCGTTGCCGAGCGGGTGTCGCCGCACAAGAAGGTCCGCAAGGTCGAGTTCATCGACCTGGTGCCGAAGTCCGCCGCGGGCAAGATCCTCCGCAAGGATCTCCGGGCAAGCGAGGCCGGCCGGAGCTGACGGCAGGGGTTCACGGCGCGAGGGTTCCGGGAGGCATGCCAGGATGAACGGCATGAGTACCGGAACCCTTGTGCTGCTCCGCCACGGCGAGAGCGAATGGAATGCGCTCAACTTGTTCACCGGCTGGGTGGACGTCCACCTGACCGATAAGGGCATCGCCGAGGGCAAGCGCGCCGGCGAATTGCTGCTCGAGCACAACCTGCTCCCCGACGTGCTGTACACGTCGCTGCTGCGCCGCGCGATCAGCACCGCCAACATTGCGCTCGACACCGCCGACCGGCACTGGATTCCCGTCACCCGCGACTGGCGGCTCAACGAACGCCACTACGGTGCCCTGCAGGGACGCAACAAGGCGCAGGTCAAGGACAAGTACGGCGACGAGCAGTTCATGCTGTGGCGCCGCAGCTACGACACCCCGCCGCCGCCGATCGAGGCAGGCAGCGAGTACAGCCAGGACACCGATCCCCGCTACGCGAACCTCGAGGAGGTCCCGCTGACGGAGTGCCTGAAGGACGTCGTCGACCGCCTGATCCCGTACTGGGAAGACACCATCTCCGCCGACCTGAAGGCGGGCAAGACCGTGCTGATCACCGCGCACGGCAACTCGCTGCGCGCCCTCGTCAAGCACCTCGACGGAATCTCCGACGAGGACATCGCGGGCCTGAACATCCCGACGGGCATCCCGCTGCGCTACGACCTGGACGAGAACCTGAAGCCGCTCAACCCCGGTGGCACGTACCTCGACCCCGAGGCCGCTGCCGCGGGCGCCGCCGCGGTCGCGAACCAGGGCGGGAAGTAACCCGTGCGACCGGCCGGACGTCGCGTTCGCGGGACGTCCGGCCAACGGCAGGTTAACTGCGGACGAAGAGTCCGGTTGCCGCGTGTGACGTGCGCGGAAATGCCCGGTCCCGGCGTAACCGGCCCGCCTCGCGAACGTACGATTCAGGCGTGAGTGTTGTTCAGGCCGTCTTGCTTGCCATCGTGGGCGGCTTCGTCGGTTACCTCGTCGGTGGCGTGCTGATCCCCATGCTGTCCACCCGGCAGGCGCAGCGCATGGAAGAGAAGTCCGGGCTCACGATGTCGCAGGTGCTCGACCTGATCGTGCTGGCATCCGAGAGCGGCATCGCCGTGGTCGACCAGTTCCACGACGTCGTCCTGTTCAACCCCCGCGCGGAGGAGCTGGGCCTGGTGCGGAACCGGCTCGTCGACGACCGGGCGTGGGTGGCGGCGCTCCGGGTCCTCGAGACCGGCGAACCCGTCGAGGTCGACCTGAGTACCAAGAACCCGCAGCGCGGACGCGATCGGATCGCGGTGCGCGGCACCGCACGTCTGCTCAGCAAGCAAGACCACAACTTCGTGGTCCTGTTCGCCGACGACGACTCCGAGCAGGTGCGGATGGAGGCGACCCGCCGCGACTTCGTCGCCAACGTCAGCCACGAGCTCAAGACCCCGGTCGGCGCGATGGGTCTGCTGGCGGAGGCACTCCTCGAATCGGCCGACGATCCCGATTCGGTCCGGCACTTCGGCGAACGCGTGCTCAGTGAATCCGTCCGGCTCGGCAAAATGGTCACCGAACTGATCGCGCTGTCGCGGCTGCAGGGCGCCGAGAAACTGCCCGACCTCGAGGCCGTCTCGGTCGACGAGGTGGTGGACGAGGCGCTGCAGCGTTGCAAGATCTCCGCGGAAGCCGCCGGCATCGCCGTCACCACGGACCACAACAGCGGCTACGAAGTGCTCGGCGACCGCGCCCTCCTCGTCACCGCGCTGTCCAACCTGGTCCAGAACGCCATCGCCTATTCGCCGAAGGGCACCCCCGTCTCGGTCAGCCGGTCGATCCGCGGCGACAACGTGGCGATCTCGGTGACCGACCGCGGCGAAGGCATCGCCAAGGCCGACCAGGAGCGGGTGTTCGAACGGTTCTTCCGCGTCGACAAGGCGCGGGCCCGCGCGACCGGCGGAACGGGGCTCGGCCTCGCGATCGTCAAACACGTGGCCGCCAACCACAACGGATCGATCGACCTGTGGAGCAAGCCCGGAACAGGTTCGACGTTTACCCTGCAGATTCCTGCACACATCGAGACAGTGGACGCCGAGGGCGGAAACGTCGGGAAGAGAGAAACCGGTATGGAGGCCAAGCGATGACAAGTGTGCTGATCGTGGAAGACGAGGAGTCGCTGGCCGACCCACTGGCATTCCTGTTACGCAAGGAAGGATTCGAGACGACGATCGTGGGCGACGGACCGTCCGCGCTCGCCGAGTTCGACCGGGCCGGTGCCGACATCGTCCTCCTCGACCTCATGCTGCCCGGCATGAGCGGCACGGACGTCTGCAAGCAGCTCCGCAGCCGGTCCGGTGTCCCCGTCATCATGGTGACGGCACGGGACAGCGAGATCGACAAGGTGGTGGGCCTCGAACTCGGCGCCGACGACTACGTGACCAAGCCGTACTCGGCGCGGGAACTGATCGCCCGCATCCGCGCGGTGCTGCGCCGCGGCGTCGACAGCGAACTCGACGTCGCGCAGGACTCGGCCGTCCTCGAGGCGGGACCGGTCCGGATGGACGTCGAACGTCACGTGGTCCAGGTGAACGGCGAGGCCGTCACGCTGCCGCTCAAGGAGTTCGACCTCCTCGAGTACCTGCTGCGGAACTCGGGCCGGGTACTCACCCGCGGGCAGCTGATCGACCGGGTGTGGGGCGCGGACTATGTCGGCGACACCAAGACCCTCGACGTGCACGTCAAGCGTCTGCGCTCGAAGATCGAGACCGACCCGGCCAAGCCGGAGCATCTCGTCACCGTCCGCGGCCTGGGCTACAAACTGGAGGCGTGAGCGGACGCCGATCCGCCACAGTTGCACACGAATTCGTCAGCCGCGCAGGAAATTGCCTGTGCGGCTGACGAATTCGTGGGCGTGTGTCAGAACGGGTTGTACACGTAGACGCCGCGAAACGGCGCCGAGATGATCTGCGTGAGGGCGTGCTCGCGACCCTGGTCGTCGAACTGCCTGCAGTAGACCGCGACGTAGTGTCCGTCGCCCTTGCACTCGATGACCCGGCCGGTGCCGTACGGGCTCAGCACGAGTGCCCGGTCACCCTTGTCGCCGAAGGCACCCGGATCGAACGGTGCGACGAAGTTGGCCGTCTTGTCGTAGAAGGTGTTCCAGTCCGGGGTCGGCTGGGCGGACGCGGTCGGCGCGAGGGCGAGCGTCGCGGCGGCGGTCAACAGGGCACCGGTCAGAATTCGAGCGAACATGATCTCTCCTGTCATGGCTGTGCCCGGAATGGGGCCGTGACGGGTAAATCGACCGGTGGGTCTGGTGCGTTACTCGGCAGCCTTCTTCTGCGCCGCGGCGGTGGCGGGATGGACGGCGACGAGGCCGAGGCCGGCCCTGCGTTTGCACATCTTCGCCAGCTCCGAGTACGCGGCCTTGCCGAGCAGTTCCGTCAGCTCGGGTGCGTACGACTGCCAGACGGCCTTGGCGCCCACGTGGGCGTCGGGGGAGCCCGAGCAGTACCAGTCCAGGTCCGAGCCGCCCTCGCCCCAGCCGCGCCGGTCGTACTCGCTGATGGTGGTCTTGAGGATCTGCTCGCCGTCCGGGCGTTCGACCCACTCCTGAGTGCGGCGGATCGGGAGCTGCCAGCACACGTCGGGCTTGACCTCGAGTGGTTCGATTCCGCGCTCGAGTGCCATCGAGTGGAGCGCGCAACCGACGCCGCCCTCGAAGCCGGGGCGGTTCAGGAAGATGCAGGCGCCCTGATACCGGCGGGTGCGCAGCGCGGGCTCGTCCTCGAGGTCGTCCTCCTCGAGGTAACCCTTCTTGCCGAGACCCTTCTCCATGAACTGCCAGTCCGCGGGTGTGAGCATCTTCACTGACCGGTTCAGCTTCTCCAGGTCCTCCTCGTCGGAGAGGAACGCGCCGTGCGAACAGCAACCGTCGTCGGGCCGGTCGCCGATGATGCCCTGGCAGGCGGGGGTGCCGAACACGCAGGTCCAGTGCGAGAGCAGCCACGTCATGTCCGCGGCGATGATGTGCTCGGCGTTGTCGGGATCGGGAAACTCGACCCATTCACGAGCGAAGTCGAGGGGTACTTCCGGGCTGGGCGTCATCTTGTGTGAACGCCCTGCTTTGCGTGCTGTCACAAAGCCCGACGGTAGACCCAGTACCGTGTCAATGTGCGACTAGGGGTACTCGACGTCGGAAGCAACACCGTCCATCTTCTCGTAGTGGACGCCCACAGGGGCGGCCACCCCACACCGATGAGTTCGACCAAGTCGACTCTGCGGTTGGCCGAAAACACCGACGACCGGGGTGACATCACCCCCCAGGGTGCGGATCGCCTGGTATCGACGGTGTCAGACTTCGCCAGCATCGCGAAGACGTCGGGGTGCGGTGAGCTCATGGCGTTCGCCACCTCCGCCGTGCGCGACGCCAACAATTCGGACGCCGTGCTCGAGCGAGTGCACACCGAGACCGGGGTGGCACTCGAGGTTCTGTCGGGTGTCGACGAGGCCCGGCTGACGTTCCTCGCCGTGCGCCGCTGGTTCGGGTGGAGCGCGGGCCGCATCCTGAACCTCGACATCGGCGGCGGATCCCTCGAGCTGACGGCGGGTGGTGACGAGGACCCGGACGTCGCGCTGTCGCTGCAACTCGGCGCGGGACGGCTCACCCGGGACTGGCTCGAAGCCGACCCGCCGGGCAAGCGTCGGGTGGCCGTGCTGAGGGATTGGCTGGACGCCGAACTGACCGTCCCGTCCAAGGAACTGCGCGCGGCGGGGCAGTGGGATCGGGCCGTCGGCACGTCCAAGACGTTCCGCTCGCTGGCCCGGCTGACGGGCGCGGCGCCCTCCGGCGCGGGCCCGCGGGTCAAGCGCACCCTCACCGCCAGCGGTCTCAGGCAACTCATAGCTTTCATTTCGCGGATGACGGCCTCGGACCGTGCAGAATTGGAAGGGGTGAGCTCCGACAGGTCGCAGCAGATCGTGGCCGGAGCACTCGTTGCGGAGGCCAGCATGAGAGCACTGGGCGTGGAAGAACTGGAAATCTGCCCCTGGGCTCTGCGTGAGGGTTTGATCCTCCGCAAGCTCGATACGGAAATGGGCGGTGAATTGATGGTGGGTGCTCGATGACCGAGGACAGTCAGCAGATCTCTGTTTCAGAGCTGCTCAAACGCAACGGACAGCAGGTGGAGTCCCGGGGCGGGCGGCGGCGTCGCGGCGTCAAGGGGGGAATCTCCGTTGCCGAGCTGACCGGTGAAATTCCGGTGGTTCGGGATCCGTCCGATTCGCGGGCACTCGAACCCGAACCCGAACCCGAACCGGAATCTGCCGCGCCCGAGCCGCCGCGCACCACCGCACCGGCGGCGCCGTCCGTGCGTGCCGACGGGCGCACCGCGGCATTCAAGGCTCCCGTCGACGACGAAGACGATGACGACGAGCCCATCGCCAGTCGCCCCGCCGGTCGTGGCCGCGGAGTGGTGTCGGGTGGGACGTCGCGTGATCACCAGGGAAGCTGGGTCAGCCGCTCCGTCCAGAGGGAACGGCCGGCGCCCGAGGTCGCCGCGTCCGCACCGGCGCCCACCGTGGCCGCCCCGGTCGTGAAGAAGCCGGAGCCCGCGCCGACCGTCGCCGCTCCCCGCGTGAAGCCGGCGCCGAAGCCCGACACCCCGGCCGAGGCCGAACCGGCGGCGAAGTCCGCCGCGCCTGCCAAGTCCGCCGCGCCTGCCAAGTCCGCCGCGCCTGCCAAGCCCGAGGTGCCGGCGAAAACGGAGGCGCCGGTGAAAACCGGAACCCCAGCGAAGGCCGGTCCCGCAGCGCCGACGAACGGCGCGTCGAAGTTCGTCGAGACGCCGAAGCCCGAGGCTCCCGCCAAGGCGAAGCCGGAACCCGCGCTGCTGTCCGGCTCGACTCTGGCCGGTGACCTGATGCGGCAGTCCCGGGACTCGAACGCGGGCGAGGAGACGGACCTCATCGAGGCCGCCACCGACGACGCGGACACCGAGAAGCGCGAGGGCGACGCGCAGAAGCCCCAGAGTCCTCGCCGTTCCCGCAAGGAGGCGAAGGCAGAGAAGGCCGAAGCCGCGAAAGCGGAGAAGGCGGGCAAGCAGGACGAGGCAGGCGAGAACTCCACCCGCGAGTGGGCCGTCCTCATCGGTCAGGGCGTCGTAGCCGTGATCGCCGGGGCCCTGCTCTTCAAGGGTTTCGAGAAGCTGTGGGACGTCTTTCCGTGGGTCGCGCTGATTCTGGCGCTGCTCGTCATCGTGGGACTGGTCGCGATGGTCCGCATCCTGCGTCGCACCGACGACATCACCAGCTTCGTGATCGCCGTCGTGGTCGGGATGATCGTCACTCTGGGGCCGTTAGCCTTCATGCTTGCGTCGGGCTGAGTTGCTCATGGTCGGGGACAGTGGGCACGGGCAGGTTCGACCGTCACCGCGCGGGCGGAAGGTACTGGTGGGCCTGTCGACGGCCTCGGTGTACCCGGAGAACACGGAGGCTGCGTTCCGGTATGCGGCCGATCTGGGATACGACGGCGTCGAACTGATGGTGTGGGCCGAATCGGTCAGCCAGGACATCGGGGCCGTTGCCGGGCTGGTGCGCAGGTATGCGATTCCGGTCCAGGCGATCCACGCGCCGTGCCTGCTCATCTCGCAGCGGGTGTGGGGTGCCGACCCGGTCGCGAAGCTGGAGCGTTCCGTCCGCACCGCCGAGTCGCTCGGGGCGACGAGTGTCGTGGTGCACCCCCCGTTCCGCTGGCAGCGCCGGTACGCCGAGGGATTCGCCGATCAGGTGGCCGAACTGGAACAGCGCAGCGATGTGGTCGTCGCGGTGGAGAACATGTTCCCGATGCGGGCGGACGGTTTCTTCGGCAGCAAAGAGAGGTCCGCGCAGCGGCTCCGGAAGCGGGGCGGACCGGGGGCGGCGCTGTCGGCGTTCAGCCCGTCCTACGACCCCACCGATTCGGGACACGCCCACTACACCCTGGATCTGTCCCACACGGCCACGGCCGGAATGGACGCGATGAAGCTGGCGGAGCGTATGGGGGAGGGCCTCGCGCATCTTCACCTCGCCGACGGTCGGGGCGCGTCGATGGACGAGCACCTGATCCCCGGCCACGGCGCCCAGCCGTGCGCGCAGTTGTGCCGTCATCTCGTCGACACCGGATTCGACGGGCAGGCGGTGATCGAGATCAACACGCAGAACGCCCGGACGCAGCGGGAACGGTCCTCGATGCTCGCGCAGGCGCTGGCGTTCGCCCGGGAGCACCTCGAACCGGGTCGCGCCGCCTCGGGGTCGTCGCGCAGCCACTCCGGTGGCGATCACGACGACACCTGAGATATCTGCCGCGTCCCTGCTGCGGTAAGCTCGTCGCCATATTGGATAGTTTTAGTATCTAGTGCTGGGGTATCCGAGGTCGAGAGTCGACGAGCCGAAGGAGGGGCCGTGCGCGTTTCCGAGTTGGTCGCCCGTACCGGCGTTCCGCTCGCGACGGTGAAGTACTACCTGCGCGAAGGTCTGCTGATGCCGGGCGAGGCGACGAGCGCCACCCAGGCCCGGTACGGCGAGAAGCACGTCGAGCGGCTGGGGCTCGTCAAGGCGCTGGCCGGAGCCGGACTCCCGATTCCGCGCATCCGGGAGATCCTCCGGCTCGTCGACCATCCCCACGGCTCGCTGTTCGAGGTGCTCGGCGAGGCCATCGCGCAACTCCCGCCCTACCTCGACGCCTCCGCCGACGACACGGACGAGTTCCCGCGGGCACGCGCCGTCCTCGACAGGCTCGGGCAGGTGTACGACCCGCGGTACGTCGCGGTCGGCCAGCTCGAACGCGCGCTCGAGGGGCTCGAAGAAGCAGGCATCCCGATGACCGCGGAGCGGCTCGAGGCCTACGGGCGGCACGTGCGCGGAATCGCCGAGATCGACATCGGACTCATGCCCACCGAATCGGCCGAGGAGGCGATCCGCTACGCGGTGCTCGGCACGGCCATCTACGAGCCGGTGATCGCCGCGATGCGCCGCCTCGCACACCAGGACGTCGCGCAGAAGCGTCTCCGGAACCCCGAAGAACAGGATCAGCAGTGAGCTCAACTCCCTTCCGCGACCTCAACGTCCTCACCGCTGCCGGTGACGGGACCTATCTGGCGTCGATCGACCCGATCTGGACGATCGGCCCCAAGGTGCACGGCGGTTCGATGATGTCGCTCTGCGCGGCCGCGGCCCGCAGGCGGCTGCTCGACGAGAACGGCGACGCCGAGCTGTCCCGGGTGCAGCCCCTCGCGGTCGGTGCCAACTACCTGTCCGCTCCCGATCCCGGCGAGGTGACACTGTCGACGACGCTGCGCAAGCAGGGCAAGCAGGTGTCGTTCGTCGACGTGGAGCTGATGCAGGGCGACCGCGTGGCCGTGCACGCGTCGGTCACGCTCGGCGTCCCCGACGTGGGGGAGCCGCAGTACAACGGCGACCACGCCCTGTCCCAGCTGCCCGTGGAACCGCCCGCCGATGCCGTCGTGCTCACGGCCGACCATCCGATGGGGCAGATCGTCCACGTGTCGCAAGGCTGTGACATGCGGGTCGACGGGACGTCAGCGCACTTCCTGACCGGCAACCAGGGCGAACCCGAGGTGCGCATGTGGGTGCGACCGCGCGCGGGCGACGAGGACGATCCCGACACGGCGGCCCTGTTCGCAATCATGACCGGAGACATCAGCGCCCCCGTGACGATGAACCGCGGCATGTTCGGCTGGGCGCCCACGGTGCAGCTGACCACCTACCTGCGCAGGCAGCCGGCACCGGGGTGGCTGCGCGTGATGGCCAGCAGCACGGTGCTCGGCGGCGCGTGGTTCGAGGAGGACCACACCGTCCTCGACTCCACCGGGGCGATCGTCGTGCAGAGCCGGCAATTGGCGATGATCCCCCGCTAGGAAGGCGCCGCAGAGCGTCGTGGCAGGCTGTTCGGCATGACGAGAATTGCGGTAATCGGAGGCGGCAAGATCGGCGAGGCCCTCATCTCGGGGCTTCTGCAGGCAGGTCACGCCGTCAAGGATCTGGTGGTGGCCGAGCAGCATCCGGCGCGCGCCGACGAGCTGGCCGCGGCGTACTCGGTGCGCGTCACCACCCCCTCCGACGCCGCCGAAGGCGCCGACGTCATCGTGATGGCCGTCAAGCCGGGCGACGTCGAGGCCGCGCTCACCGAGGTGTCCAAGGTGGAACTCGACGGCGAGCGCGAGCAGCTGCTCGTGTCGCTCGCCGCCGGTATCCCCACCGCCTTCTACGAGACGAGACTGCCCGCCGGGTTCCCGGTGGTCCGGGTCATGCCCAACACGCCCATGCTGGTCGGTGAGGGCGTCAGCGTGCTCGCACCCGGCAGGCACGTGAAGAAGGAGCACCTCGAACTGGTGCGCGGCGTCCTGTCGTCGGTCGGCAAGGTCGTCGTCGTCCCCGAATCGCAGATCGATGCCGTCACCGCCGTCTCCGGCTCCGGTCCGGCCTATTTCTTCCTGGTCGCCGAGGCCATGATCGACGCGGGCGTCGGGCTCGGACTGACCCGGGCGACCGCATCCGAACTGGTCGTGCAGACCATGGTCGGCTCCGCAGCCATGCTCGACAGGTCGGGGGAGAGCGCAACCGAACTTCGTGCCGCCGTGACTTCGCCCGGCGGAACCACCGCGGCGGCGATTCGCCGGCTGGAAGGAAACGGGCTCCGAACAGCTTTTTTCGACGCTCTCGAAGCCGCGAAAATTCGTTCCGCCGAACTCGGCACGTCAACCGAATGAATATTCGATTGCCCACACCCGTCGCAGTAACCCCATCCGTCCCGCTAAGCTCGAAGTAGCACGTGCGTGTCTGTTCCGCCGGAGGGGAAGCCGGCGGCGCGAGACGTGCCGGAGGTAAGTGGTTGATGACGTCTGCAAAAAAGCCGTCCAAGGGCTCGGCCCCGGACGGACAACCGGCACTGGCCGGAACGCAATTTCTCACCGTCGCCGAGGTAGCGACGCTGATGAGAGTGTCCAAGATGACTGTGTATCGGTTGGTGCACAGCGGCGAACTGCCCGCCGTCCGTGTGGGCCGCTCGTTCAGAGTGCATGCGAAAGCAGTGCACGACTACCTCGAAACCTCGTACTTCGACGCCGGTTGACCGATCGGCACGAAGAGGGTCACCTCGGTTTCGCCGGTAGCGGTGCGACCTAGTTTTCAGAGAGAGGACCCGCACCGGTACGATTAGCGACTGTCGTACCAGCCAGCTGGTGTCGTAAGGCGCTGAGCTAGTTAAAACGAGGCCCAGGCGCCAGAGCGGCGCAGGCGTACGTGACCGGCGTGCGCAGGAACGCTAGAGAAGAACGTGAGGGACACCCGCTATGGGTTCAGTGATCAAGAAGCGACGCAAGCGCATGTCGAAGAAGAAGCACCGCAAGCTGCTTCGCCGCACCCGAGTGCAGCGCAGGAAACTCGGTAAGTAAAGAGTTGCGTCTGGATGCCCGTCACCTCCGGTGGCGGGCATCCGTCGTTTCGCCGACCCCTCCGCGTATCGGGCGGCCGACCAATTGTCGTTGTGCGGAGCGCCATCCCCCTCCTGCACGTATCGTTGACGTCACTCGCTACGTGATCGGGGGTCCTAGTGGTTGTGAGTGACGGAGACAGTACTACGCGAACGGCGGTGCCGCGCGTCGTGCTGGTCACCGGGGCAAGCAGGTTTCTGGGTGGGTACCTGGTCACCCGGCTCGCTCAGAATCCGGACATCGAGCGGGTCATCGCGGTGGACGCGGTGTCGCCGAGCAAGGACATGCTGCGCCGCATGGGCCGCGCCGAGTTCGTGCGCGCCGACATCCGGAATCCCTTGATCGGCAAGGTTATTCGCAACGCCGAGGTCGACACTGTCGTGCACGCGTCGACGCTGGCGCGCCCGCCGAAGTCGGGCAGTCGCGCGGCCATGAAGGACATGAACGTCATCGGCGCGATGCAGTTGTTCGCCGTCTGCCAGAAGGCGCCGACGGTCCGGAAGGTCGTGCTGCGCTCGGCCTCCGTGGTGTATGGCTGCAGCGCCAAGGACCCGGCCAAGTTCACCGAGGAGATGAGTGCCCGGCGGCGTCCCGCGGGCGCCTACGCACGGGACTGCATCGAGATCGAAGGGTATCTGCGCGGAATGGGGCGCAGGCGCCCCGACATCGCCGTGTCGATTCTCCGCCTCGCACCGCTGGTCGGGCCCCGCCTCAACGCGACCGTCGCGCAGTACCTCACCTCACCGGTGGTGCCGACCATTCTCGGACGCGACGCACGCCTGCAGGTACTGCACGAGGAGGACGCGCTCGCCGCACTGGAACGGGCCACGGTGTCGGGTCCGGCGGGCACGTTCAACGTCGCCGGCGACGGTGTGGTCATGATGTCCCAGGCCATCCGCCGTGCCGGGCGGATCGAGGTCCCGATGCCGTTCGGGTTGTTCCGCAACGTCGGACGTGCGCTGATGGGTCCTGTGATGCGGTCGTACACCACCGAGCAACTCGAATACTTCCACTTCGGTTGCGGACTCGACACCACCCGCATGCGAAGCGAACTATCCTTCGAGCCACGGTGGACCTCGATGCAGGCGCTCGACGACTTCGCTCGCGCGGCAGGCGTCAAGCCGATCATCAAGAACGAATGGGTCGACGCAGCAGAAAATGCACTACTCGCTCTTACCGGCACGGCGAAAGGGGAGAGGTGAACGAAGTGGCGAAGGTCATTCCGTTGCACGGTGCGACAGCCGCGCGCGGGGCCGCTATCGGACGTTCGAGGCGTGAGCAGAGCGAGAGCCGACATCCGTCCGCGATGCCTCCACCCGCCGTGATCACCCCATCCGAGCCCGTCACCGAGTCTTCGGCCGTCGACGCCGTCCGCAACGCCCTGGCCGAGCAGATCGTCAACACCGCCGAGTTCGTGCGCCGCCGGCTGTCGGGCGACTATCACGTCGACGACTTCGGCTACGACCCGCACTTCGCCGAGAACGTGTGGCTCCCGATCCTGCGGCCGCTGTTCGACAAGTGGTTCCGCGTCGAGGTCAGCGGTCTGGAGAACATCCCGTCGACCGGTGGCGCGCTGGTGGTCGCCAACCATGCCGGTGTCCTGCCCATCGACGGTCTGATGACGTCCGTTGCCGTCCACGACCATCACCCCGCGCATCGCCCGCTGCGGATGCTGGCCGCCGATCTGGCCTTCGAGATGCCGCTGGTCGGCGGTGTCGCCCGCAAGGCCGGGCACACCCTCGCCTGCCACCCGGACGCCGTGCGCCTCCTGCAGGACGGGGAGGTCGCGGCCGTGTTCCCCGAAGGTTTCAAGGGCATCGGCAAACCGTTCAGCGAACGCTACAAGCTGCAGCGGTTCGGCCGCGGCGGTTTCGTGTCCGCCGCCATGCGGACCGGTGCGCCCATCATTCCGTGCTCGATCGTCGGGTCCGAGGAGATCTACCCGAAGATCGGCGAACTGGGGACGCTCGCCCGGCTGCTGGGGATGCCGTACTTCCCGGTGACCCCGCTGTTCCCGCACTTCGGACCGCTCGGCCTCGTTCCGCTGCCGTCGAAGTGGTACATCGAGTTCGGCAAGCCGATCGTCACCGACACCTACGACGCGGCGGCGGCCGACGATCCGATGGAACTGTTCGAGGTCACCGACCACGTCCGGGAGACCATCCAGCAGACGCTCTACCGGCTCCTCGCGAAGCGCCGCAACGTGTTCCTCGGCTGAACCGGCGGCTCAGGCCGCCTGTTCGCGGCGGCGCGCGACGATCGCGGCGAGCGCGCCGCCGGCAGCGCCGAGGAGCAGCGCCGTGGGGACGCCGATCTTGGCGGCCTTGCGTCCGGTCCGGAAGTCGCGGATCTCCCAGCCCCGGTTCTTGGCGAGCTCGCGCAGATCGGTGTCGGGGTTGATCGCGACGGCCGTGCCGACGAGCGACAGCATCGGTACGTCGTTGTGACTGTCCGAATACGCGGTGCAGCGCTTGAGGTTGAGCCCCTCGCGGACGGCCAGGGCGCGCACGGCGTGCGCCTTTCCGAGGCCGTGCAGGATGTCGCCGACCAGACGCCCCGTGAACATCCCGTCCTCGCTCTCGGCCACCGTGCCGAGGGCACCCGTGAGACCGAGGCGTTTCGCGATGACCTGGGCCAGCTCCACCGGGCTCGCGGTGACGAGCCACACCTGCTGACCGGCGTCGAGGTGCATCTGCGCCAGTGCGCGGGTGCCGGGCCAGATCTTGTCGGCGATCACCTCGTCGTAGATCTCCTCACCGAGCCGGGCGAGCTCGGCCGTCGACCGTCCGGAGACGAAGGAGAGGGCCTTCTCCCGGCCGGAGGCGACGTCGTCGCTGCTCTCCTTGCCGGTGATGCGGAACTTGATCTGCTTCCACGCGAAGTCGACGAGATCGGACGTCTTCAGGTACTTGCGGGCCGCGAGTCCGCGGGCGAAGTGGATGATCGAAGCGCCCTGGACCATCGTGTTGTCGACGTCGAAGAACGCGGCTGCCGTGAGGTCGAGGGGAACGTCGTGTTCCACCACCTCGGTTTCCTCGCCGGACGCGACGTGAAGTGCGAGGGCCGCATCGGCACTCGCCTCACCTGCGACGTTGGCACGTACCTCGGCTTCGCTGGGTCCCAGCGGATTCCTGAACTGGCGGCGGCCCGGGAGGATGATCCCCGCCAGACCTGAACCGAAACCCGTGCCGTTCGGTAGTGATCGCGCAGGCACTCGCACCTCCCGTATCGCAGAAGCCTCTGGGAGCAGCCTATCCCCCGAATCGGGGACGGGGCGGGTGGATGGCCGCGCAGGGGGGACTGTGTGACGTTCATCTCCGAGTCGATTGGCGTCTGTGGACCCCGAAACGGCACAGTGACTCCACCGGAGGCGTCGAAAGGAAGTGGCGAGACATGATCACCGACGGACACGAGGTGACGCTTCTCACGAGGGCGGGGTGCGGTGCGTGCGCGCCGGCCCGCGAGCGGCTGCTGGTGGTGTGCGAGGAGTTCAGGCTGGAACTGACGTGCATAGACGTCGACGAGGCGGCGGCCACGGACCCCGAATTGCGGGCCGAATTCGGCGACCGATTGCCGGTGGTATTGCTCGACGGACGTGAGCACAGTTACTGGGAGGTCGACGAAGAGCGCCTTCGCTCGGATTTACGCAAGTAAGGGAACCCTAAAAGTGGGATCTTCCGATGCCGTGCAGGTAGGACCGCATGTCGCGCAGTCGCAGCGACTTTGTGCATGGGTTCACAAGCAGTTACCGTGGTGTGAACAATTCCCCGGAGCATCGTGAAGAACGGCATCGAATGCCGGTCGGACGAGGAGCCAACGACGTGACCGAAACGCACCAGACGCATGGGTCTGTGGCCCCTGGCGTCACGGGGGCGGTCGGGCAGTCTGTGGTCGGGTCTCCGGCCCCCTCGGTCGCCGGCACGGCTCCGCTCCCCGAATCGCGGGACATCCCCCAGGCTACGGTGACGCGCCTCGCGACGTACCTGCGGGTCCTCGGAGTGCTGACGGAACGCGGCACGATCATCGTCTCGAGCGAAGAACTCGCCGCCGCTTCCGGTGTCGGTTCCGCGAAGCTCCGCAAGGACCTTTCCTTCCTGGGGCCGAACGGTGTGCGCGGCGTCGGCTACGACGTGACGCGCCTGCGGGCCCGCATCGAGCGAGCACTCGGCCTGGACCGCGGACACAAGGTGGTGCTCGTCGGCGTCGGAAACCTCGGCCAGGCGCTCGCCGGCTACGGCGGCTTCGGCCGTCGCGGGTTCTCCATGGTCGGACTGTTCGACAGCGACCCGGCGCGGGTCGGTGCGCCGGTGGGCGACCTCACCGTGCGGCACGTCGACGAACTCGAACAGGCCTGCGCCGAACTCGAGGCCACCATCGGTGTCATTTCGACGCCCGACGAGGCGGCGCAGGAAGTCGCCGACCGTCTGGTGCGCGCCGGATTGCGCTGCATCCTCAGCTTCTCCCCGACTTCGCTCGACGTCCCCGATCACGTCGAGATGCGCCGCGTCGACCTCGCGGTCGAAATGCAGGTCCTCTCGTTCAACAGCGCACGCAACACGGAATCGGTCCCCACCGCTCCCCGCGTCCGCATAGGACATTCGGCTGTCCCGTCCACCGCACCAAGAAACGGATCAGTGATCGCGCCGTGAGTGTTCTGCTTGTCGGGGTCTCGCACAGGACGGCCCCGGTGCCGGTTCTCGAGCGGGTAGCTGTCACCGACACCGATCGCCCGAAGCTGACGGACAAGCTTCTGGCGTCGTCGCACATCTCGGAGGCGATGATCGTCTCCACCTGCAACCGGGTGGAGATCTACGCCGTCGTCGATGCGTTCCACGGTGCGCTGTCCGAGGTCGGCGAATTGCTTGCCGACCACTCCGGGCTGGATCTCACCGATCTGCACCGGCACGCGTACGTCCGCTACAGCGAGGCTGCGGCGGAGCACCTGTTCGCCGTGGCCAGCGGTCTCGACTCGATGGTGATCGGCGAGCAGCAGATCCTGGGGCAGATCCGGACCGCCTACGCGTCTTCCGACGCCCAGCAGGCCGCGGGCCGCACGCTGCACGAACTCGCGCAGCAGGCGCTGCGCGTCGGCAAGCGGGTGCACTCGGAGACGGGCATCGACTCGGCGGGCGCGTCCGTCGTGTCCGTGGCCCTCGACCGGGCTGCCGGCATCGTCGGCGACGGCGGACTGGCCGGACGCACCGCCGTCGTGGTCGGCGCCGGATCCATGGGTGGCCTGTCGGTCGCGCACCTCACGCGTGCCGGGATCGGCCGCATCGTCGTCGTGAATCGCACCAAGGAGCGTGCGGAGCACCTCGCTGACACCGCCCGGTCCAACGGTGTGGAGGCGGATGCCCTCGAGCTGAGTGAACTCCCGGCCGCGATGGCCCAGGCGGACGTCCTCGTGACCTGTACCGGCGCGGTCGGCGCCGTCGTCACGCTCGCGGACACCCACCGGGCGCTGGCACAGCCCGGCCGCGACGCCGAACGCCCCCTCGTCATCTGCGACCTCGGACTGCCCCGCGACGTGGAGCCCGCCGTGTCGGGCCTGCCCGGGGTCACCGTCCTCGACATGGAATCGCTGCAGCGCGATCCCGCCGCAGGCGCCGCCGCATCCGACGCCGACGCCGCCCGGACGATCGTCGCCGCCGAACTCGCCAACTACCTCGCCGGCCAGCGGCTGGCGGAGGTCACGCCGACCGTCACCGCCCTGCGCCAGCGCGCCGCGGACGTGGTCGAGGCGGAGCTGATGCGACTGGATTCGCGTCTGCCCGGACTCGACGACCCCGAGCGCGACGAGGTCGCACGCACCGTGCGGCGAGTGGTCGACAAACTCCTCCACGCTCCCACGGTCAGGGTGAAGCAGCTCGCCTCCGCACCCGGTGGCGACTCCTACGCCGCCGCCCTGCGTGAGCTGTTCGAACTCAGCCCCGGGTCCGTCGAGGCCGTCGCCAAGCCCACCGACCTCGGCGGCGCCACCGACCTGAGCGCCATCGACATCACGGATGGCTTCATCGCCGGCCAGGACCCGCGCCTGCGCCGCTTCGTCACAGACGACAACCATGGGAAGGAATCGCAGGCATGAGCGCCGTCGGCACCCGTACGCTGCGGATCGGAACCCGTGGGAGTGAGCTCGCGACCACCCAGGCCGGAACCGTGCGTGACGCACTGATCTCGGCCGGGCACGACGCCGAGCTCGTCATCATCAAGACCAAGGGCGACCAGTCCATGGAATCGGTGGAGAAGATCGGGGTCGGCGTCTTCACCGCCGAACTCCGGGAAGCGCTCGCCGACGGACGCGTCGACGTGGCCGTCCACTCCTACAAGGACCTGCCGACCGCCCCCGACGAACGGTTCACCATCGCCGCCATCCCGCCGCGCGAGGATCCCCGCGACGCGCTCGTGGCCCGCGACGGACTGGTACTCGGTGAACTGCCCGCCGGTTCGAAGGTCGGCACGTCCGCACCGCGGCGCACGTCGCAGCTCCGGGCGCTGGGCCTCGGCCTCGACATCCGCCCGCTGCGCGGCAACCTGCAGCGGCGCCTCGGCAAGGTCGAGTCCGGCGAACTCGACGCCGTCGTCCTCGCCCGAGCGGGCCTGGCGCGAATCGGACGACTGGACCTGATCACCGAGTCCATCGAACCGGTCCAGATGCTGCCCGCACCCGCGCAGGGCGCGCTCGCCGTCGAATGCCTGTCGGCGAACACCGCGCTCGTCGCGATCCTGTCGGAGCTCGACGACCCGAACAGCCGCGCCGCCGTCACGGCGGAACGCGCACTGCTCGCCGAGCTCGAGGCCGGCTGCACCGCGCCCGTCGGCGCCATCGCCGAGGTCGTCGAATCACTCGACGACGACGGCCACATCTTCGACGAACTGTCCGTCCGGGGCTGCGCCGCAGCCATCGACGGTTCCGACGTCATACGCACGGGGGCCGTGGGCTCCCCGGAGAACGCCGAAGAACTCGGCCGCTCCGTCGCGCGTGAGCTTCTCGAGCTCGGTGCGCGGGAGCTGATGAATGTCACCGAGGCCGGTGATGCCGATGTTTGATGTGCGAAGGCCGACTGATCGGCCGATCCGCTTCCTGTACCCATCTCGACACATGATCGCACTGGAGAATTACCGATGAGCCGAGTCCGTAAGAACACCCCCGGACGAATCCTGTTCGTGGGATCCGGACCGGGCGATCCGGCACTGCTCACCGTGCACGCACGGGACGTCCTTGCCGCAGCGACCCTCGCCTTCACCGACCCCGACGTCGACAAGGGCGTCACGGTCCTGGTGGGCACCGACCTGGGCGTCGACGCCGAGACCGGTGAGCCGCTCGCTGAGGTCCGTCCCGCACTGGGTGAGCCGGCGGAGGTCGCGAAGACCCTCGTCCACGAGGCGAAGAACGGCCACGACGTCGTGCGGCTGGTGTCCGGCGACCCGCTGACCACCGACTCCGTGATCGCCGAGGTCACCGCCGTCGCCCGCACCCAGGTGCAGTTCGAGGTCCTGCCGGGCCTGCCGTCCGCGTCCGCCGTCCCGTCCTACGCCGGTATGGCACTGGGGTCGGGACACACCGAGGCCGACGTCCGCGGCGAGGTCGACTGGGCCGCCCTGGCCGCCGCACCCGGACCGCTGGTCCTGCATGCCACGTCGGGTCATCTCGCCGAGACGGCGAGCGCCCTCGTCGAGCACGGCCTGGCTCCGCAGACCCCGGCCGCCATCACGGTCCGCGGCACCACCCGCCAGCAGCGCACCGTGGAGGCAACCCTCGCGACGCTGAACGAGGCCGGTTCCGAACTGGTCGGTTCGCTGGTCGTGACGATCGGCAAGGTCGTCGCCCAGCGCAACAAGATGTCCTGGTGGGAGTCGCGCGCACTGTACGGCTGGAAGGTCCTGGTGCCGCGCACCAAGGATCAGGCAGGCGAAATGAGCGACCGCCTCGTCACGCACGGCGCCATTCCGATCGAGGTGCCCACCATCGCCGTCGAGCCGCCCCGCAGCCCGGCGCAGATGGAACGGTCCGTGAAGGGCCTCGTCGACGGCCGGTACCAGTGGGTGGTCTTCACGTCCACCAACGCGGTGCGTGCGGTGTGGGAGAAGTTCGAGGAGTTCGGGCTCGACGCCCGCGCGTTCTCCGGCGTCAAGATCGCCTGCATCGGTGAGGCCACGGCCGCCAAGGTGCGCTCGTTCGGAATCAACCCCGAACTCGTGCCCTCCGGCGAGCAGTCGAGCGAAGGCCTGCTGGCCGAATTCGCCCCGTACGACGACGTGTTCGACCCGGTCAACCGGGTTCTGCTGCCCCGCGCCGACATCGCCACCGAGACGCTGGCCGAGGGCCTGCGCGAACGAGGCTGGGAAATCGACGACGTCACCGCCTACCGCACCGTCCGGGCTGCGCCGCCGCCGGCCGAGACCCGCGAGATGATCAAGACCGGTGGGTTCGACGCCGTCTGCTTCACCTCGTCCTCGACGGTGCGCAACCTCGTCGGCATCGCCGGAAAGCCGCACGCGCGCACCCTCGTTGCCTGCATCGGTCCGAAGACCGCCGAGACGGCCATCGAGTTCGGCCTGCGCGTGGACGTGCAGCCGGAGACCGCTCAGGTCGGCCCGCTGGTGGAGGCTCTCGCCGAGCACGCCGCGCGCCTGCGTGCCGAGGGCGCACTGCCCCCGCCGCGCAAGAAGTCCCGCGCTCGGCGATAGGCGCTACGCGCCTGTGCGCCTTTTTGGTTATTCCCACTACCAAAAAGGCGCACGGGCCCGACGAAGGAGGGCATGTCCTTGTTCCCGACCCACCGACCGCGACGGCTTCGCCGGACACCGGCCCTGCGTCGTCTCGTCGCCGAGACTTCGCTCGAGCCACGGCATCTCGTGTTGCCGATGTTCGTCGCGGACGGTATCGACGAGCCTCGTGAGATCTCGTCGATGCCCGGCGTCTTCCAGCACACACCCGACTCGCTGCGGCGGGCGGCGACGGAAGCGGTCGAGGCGGGACTCGGTGGACTCATGCTCTTCGGGGTGCCGCGTCCCGACGACAAGGACGCCGAGGGTTCCAGTGCATCCGATCCGGACGGCATCCTGAACCGCGGATTGCGCTGGCTCGCAGACGAAGTCGGCGATGCGACGGTGGTCATGGCTGACACCTGCCTGGACGAGTTCACCGACCACGGTCACTGCGGTGTTCTCGACGCGAGCGGTGCGGTGGACAACGACCTCACACTGCAGCGGTACGTCGACATGGCGGTCGCGCAGGCCGAGGCCGGCGCGCATCTGCTCGGTCCGAGCGGAATGATGGACGGCCAGGTCGCCGCCATCCGCAAGGCACTCGACGACGCGGGCTACGCCGACGTCGGTCAACTCGCGTACTCGGCGAAGTACGCATCGGCGTTCTACGGCCCGTTCCGTGAGGCCGTCGGTTCGTCGTTGCAGGGTGATCGCCGCACCTACCAACAGGATTCGGCCAATCGCCGGGAATCGCTGCGCGAGGTCGACCTCGACATCGACGAGGGCGCCGACATGGTGATGGTGAAGCCGGCGATGTCCTACCTGGACGTCCTGCGCGAGACGGCGGACCGCTCGCCCGTCCCCGTTGCGGCGTATCAGATCTCGGGCGAGTACTCCATGATCACGGCCGCCGCACAGAACGGCTGGATCGACCGGGACGCCGCGATCCTCGAATCGCTGACCAGTATCCGCCGCGCAGGCGCGGACGTCGTGCTGACGTACTGGGCGACCGAAGCGGCCGGCTGGTTGTGATCGTTTCGTCGGCGGATACGGTAGTGCCATGACCCAGCAGTGGCCACCGACACCGCCGCATCAGGCACCGCACCAGCAGGGCCCGTCTCCGCACAATTTGCCGTACCCCCCGCCGGTGCCGCAGCCGAAGCCGGAACGTCCGGCACCGGTCGACGTGGGCACCGCGGCGCAGCTGCTGTGGGCGGTGGCCGGGCTCGGTCTGATCCAGGCGCTGGCCGCGATGGTTCTCGTGGTGGGGGAGAAGTCGACGTTCGTCGACGAACTGATGAACAACCCCAGCGTTACGTCCGGCGAGGTCGACATGAGCCGCGACAGCGTGGAGTCGCTGTTCTACGTGGGTATCGGATTCACGGTCGTCCTCATCCTGATCCTCACCGGGCTGTTCCTCCTGTTCGTGCGTTTCATGCGTAAGGGCCGGAACTGGGCCCGGATGCTGCTCACCATCGCGTGCGTGATGATGGTGGTGTGGACCGTCCCGGTGCTCTTCGGCATCGGATCCGACGGGAGCGGCACCGCGCTCGCTCTGGGCGGCGTGCAGATTCTCCAGGCCGTGGTGGCCGTCGGCGCCGTCGTGCTGATGCACCGCAAGGATTCCAACAGCTACTTCCTGAGGTTGCCCCCCTCCGCCGAGTAGCTTCGATTTGCTCGTGAAATATAAAGATGTACCGTGAAGTACGTCACAAGGGCAGACCGCAGACTTCATTTCGACCGAAGGACTTTTCTCCATGCGCGCTGACGATCGAGCACACGGGTCTCGCAAGGAAGCACTGATGTTCGCCCTCATCGTGGCCTTCGTACTGCTGACCCTGTTGCTCGTCGTGATCCCGGGCGCCCTCTCCTGACGTGCCTCACGTTTTCCTCGCGGGCCACGATGTCGCAGGATGAGCGTGTGAGCGAACCAGCCGTCTTGTTCAGTGAGCCCGGCGCCCGCTGGCGGATGGTGGCGTTCGGTCCGGTGTTCTGCCTGATCGCATTGATCATCGAACTGCTCACCGGCCCGGTGGTGCACTGGTTCGCGCTGCCGCTGTTCGCGGTGCTGCTCAGCGGGTTCGTCTACGTGCAGGTGGTGGCCGCGCGCAGGCATGCCAGCGTCGAACTCACGACGTCGTCGTTGCGGCAGGGCACCGAAGACCTGCCGATCACCGAGATCGTGAAGATCATGCCCCCGGCCGACCCGGAGTCGTACGAGCAGCAGCCGTGGGAAACCGCCCGGAGTCTGGGAGAGCTGTCCGCAGTTCCCCGCCGGCGGACGGGCATCGGGCTGCGACTGCGGGACGGTGCCCTGGTGCAGGCGTGGGCCAAAGACGACGTGGCACTGCGCGCGCAGCTCGAATCGCTGCTCGCGAAATCGGCGGGCGGGTCGGCGGAATGAACCGCCGGACCGTGGTGGTGGCAGCGGAGTGGATCGGCGCCGTAGCCGGTGTCGTCGCCGCAGTGTGGTGTTGGAACCACGCCCAGGTCACCTCGGAGTTCGGTCCCGTGGCGCCGGGTGCACCCTCCTTCGAGGGAACCGAGTATTCGGGGTCGTGGATCGCCGTCGCCGCCGGACTGCTGACGGTCGCGGGGTTGCTGGTGATCGACTCGGTGCGCCGGTTCCGGTCCGGCCCGGCGGGCGAACCCGCCGAGCCGTCCTCGTCACCGGAAGATCTGGGTCTTGCGGACGGTGTCGGTCCCGGGACCGTCGAGCATCGCGGAGCCGAGTAGCGCCTCGGGAACCCCGAGTCCCTCGATCAACGTCTGCGCGTGCGGCCGCAGCGACCGGCAACGTTCGTTGATTCCCCGCTGCACCGCCTTCGACCGCTCCACCGACAGCTGCCGGTGCTCCATGAACCACGCCTTGTCCTCCTCGATCACGCTCAGCGCGTAGAGGTCGCAGACATCGCTCAGCAGGTCGCGGGCGTCGTCGTCCTCGCATTCGTCGATGCCGGCGACGAACGCCTCGAGCACGACCCGGTCGATGTGCGCCTGCGCAGCGTGCAGCACGTGATCCTGCACGAAATTGAAGGCGTCGAACGGGTTCTCCTCGCGCTTCTGCGCACCCTGGAGGCGACGGGCGGCGGTCGAGAGCAGGTACTGCTCGCGGTCCTCGAACATCGTCAGCTGGGTGCCGCGGTTGAAGAGGCTGCCGTCTTCCTCGTTGTCCTGCCTCGTGTCGAGGATCGTCTGGATGATCTGCTGCGCGGCGGTGCGCTTCTTGACGACGTCGGAAACCGTGGTGGCCGCGAAGCGCATCCATTCGACGGGGCTCATGCCGCGCACCTCGTCCGCGTAGGACGTGAGCAGTTCCTTGGCAACCAGCTGCGTCAGGACGTGGTTGTCGCCCTCGAACGTCGTGAACACATCGGTGTCCGCCTTGAGCGCCGTGAGACGGTTCTCGGCCATGTACCCGGCGCCGCCACACGCTTCACGGGCTTCCTGGATCGCACGGGTGGCGTGCCAGGTGTTCGCGACCTTGAGCCCGGCGGCGCGGCCCTCGAGCTCACGTTGTTCCTGGGGGTCGGCGTCGGCACTGCTCTGGATCTCGTGCATCTTGGCGACGAGCTCGTTCTGGGCGAATTGCAGCGCGTAGGAGCGTGCGATCAGCGGGAACAGCCTGCGCTGGTGGACGAGGTAGTCCATGAGGAGCACCTCGTCCTCGGCCTGCGGCGCATTGAACTGTCTGCGCTGCAACGCATATCGGGTAGCGATCGACAATGCGACGCGGGCGGCGGCGCCGGCGGAACCGCCCACCGTGACACGTCCCCGCACGAGAGTGCCCACCATGGTGAAGAATCGGCGGTTCGCGTTGTCGATCGGCGAGGTGTACGTGCCGTCGGGTTCCACGTCCGCGTACTTGTTGAGTAGGTTCTCCCGCGGAATTCTGACCTGGTCGAACGTGATTCGGCCGTTGTCGACACCGGGAAGCCCACCCTTGTAGCCACAGTCCGACGTGTGGACGCCGGGGAGGTCGTTGCCGTCCTCGTCCCGGATCGGCACCACGAAGCAGTGCACGCCCTGCGACTCGCCGCCCGTGATCAACTGCGCGAACACGGCCGCCATCGTCGCGTGCTGCGCCGCCCCGCCGATGTAGTCCTTGCGTGAGGACGGCGTGGGGGAGTGGATGACGAATTCGCCCGCGGCCGCGTCGTACGTGGCGGTCGTCTCGAGCGCCTGTACGTCGCTGCCGTGACCCGTCTCGGTCATCGCGAAACAACCCAGCAAATCCAGGTCGACGAGACGCTTCACGTACGCCTCGTGGTGGCGCGCGGTGCCGAGGTTCTCGATCGCGCCGCCGAACAGTCCCCACTGCACGCCGGCCTTGACCATCAGGGACAGGTCCGACATCGCGAGCATCTCGATGCTCGTGACTGCGGCTCCGGCGTCACCGGTGCCGCCGTGGTCTTTCGCGAATCCGTCGGCGGCGTAGCCGTTGCTCGCCAGCAGACGTAACTGCGCCAGCGTCTTGGCGCGGGCCTCGTCGAGGTCGGGGGTGTAGTGCGGTGCGAAGTCGGGGGAGCCGGACAGTTCCGCCCTGACATGCTCGCGTACCTCCCGCCAGCGTCCGTCGAGTGTGCTTCTCAGGTGGTCAGCTGTGGTGGCCATGACTCGACAGTAGCCGTCGCCGTGAGGCGCGTGATGTAGGTCGAGGAACGGATGGGGATCGTGGCCGCGGCTCTACGCATCTACGATCCCGTTCTTCCGGCCGACCGGGGCACCGGCGATGGGTGTTGTGCTCTGCACTGTCCGGGGTATTCCGGTATGGTGAACTTTTCCCGCGCACTACGGTCCGCCGTCACGGGTCCGACCTTCCGGTGGACCTCCGCACCGAGTGGCACCGCCCGCCACCCGGTCAGCATCACCACGGCATCGGTGTCACTCGAGCAACAGCATCGGGTCCGGGTGCGCAAGTACGTGATCGTGTCGTCGTTGAGGATCCTCGCGTTCGTGCTGTCGGCGGTGGTCTACGGCCTCTCCGGCAACCCGTGGGTGGCTGTGGCGATCATCGGTGCGTCCCTTCCCTTGCCGTGGATCGTTGCCCTGATCGTCGACGACCTGCCGCCGTGGGAGAAGGACGAGTCCCACGGTAGTGGGTGAGGCGTCTGACCAGGACGATCACCAGAAGCGACTCCCGGGCACACCCTTGAACGGGCCCACCACTCGATCGGTGATCCACCCGCCGTAGAAGCCCCCCGTCTGGGGCCGAACCCGCTCGCCGTCGACGAAACAGCCGTCCATCGATCCCGGCATGACCGCAACGTGCCCGACGAGAGATTCGTACCCGGCGACCGGCCGGGGATAGTGCCACGCCGCACGCTCGGCGACGTGTCCGCCCGCGACGACGTCGAAATAATCCGCTCGCCCCTTCCACTCGCACACCGTGCTCCCGGCAACCGGATGCAAGACCCCCTCGGCGAAACACGTGCGCGGCAGGTAGTACGTCGGCGGGTGGCTCGTCTCGAGCAGACGCAGCGGGTTGCGCGTGCGTGCGACGAGTTGCCCGCCGAACCGCACCTCCACCAACTCGCCGCTCGGCTGGACCACGGGTGGCCGCGGGTAGTCCCACACCGATTCCTGTCCCGGACCGACGGGGTCCGGGATCGGGTGGCCGCTCGTCATGCCGAGGTGCTGATCATCGCGAGGTATCCCACGGGGTCGCGCCAGAAGGCGGTGATCAGGTCGGCGAGTGCGGCCGGGTCGGCGATCAGGGGTGTGATGTGGCCGGCGCCGTCCACCGTGGTGGCCGCGGCGTGCGGCATCGTCGCCGCGGCGGCCCGTGCCTGCTGGAGGGAGATCATCGTGTCTGCGCGGGGGACGACCATCAGCGTCGGCGCCCCGATCAGCGGGAGGAGAGGGTCGAGGCCCTTGCGGTGCAGCATGATCGACTGCATCGCCTGGTGCATGCCGCGTCGCGGAGCCTGCCGGAAGCTGCGGGAGACGGCCTGAAACTGTTGCGGGTGCGTTCGTGAAAGCTCCTTGCCGAGAAGGACGTTCATCACCGCGGTGGTGAGCGGTGGAATCGGTCCGGCGATGCGGTAGGCCCACACCATCGGCACGATCCTGGCGCGTTCCCTGCGGCTGAGGGCCTGGGTCGGTGTCCCGATGGTGACCACGGTGCGGCACCGGTCGGGAGTGTCGGCGGCCGCGACGAGTCCGATGTGTCCACCCCAGGCGTTTCCCACCCAGTCGGCGGGCTCGGTGACGTCGAGCGCGTCGAGGACGGCGATTGCCGCCGTAGCGCACTCGTCCATCGTGAACCGCCGCTGTACGGCTGTGCTGGCCCCGTGGCCGGGTCCGTCGATCGAGATCAACTGCCGGTGCGCGACCAGATGGCTGCGCAGGGGCGCCCACGTCGTCGAGTCGACGAAAAGGCTGTGCCACAGCACGGTCGGCGGCCCGCTGCCGGTGACGTGGACGGCGAGGTTCCCGACGCTCGTCGGGACGGTTCGGGTGATCGATTGTGTGTCCATGGGATGCCCCAGGTGCGTGATGTCGAGTATTGATTCGGAAACCGAAACTTCGGTAACCGTAGTATTCTCCTGTGTCATGGAACGGTCAAGAGGTCTGCCGTCCGATCGGCCGGCGGTGGGGCAGCTGCTGGTTCGTTTGCTGCACGAGTTCCGCCGGGAGTTGAGCGAGCCCATGGCGGAACGCGGTTACGGCGACATCCGCCCGCCGCATCTACAGATCTTCGGCAACATCGGCTGGGAGGGCCGGCGATTGACGGAGATCGCCTCCCGTGCCGAACTGAGTCTGTCCGCCGCGTCCGAACTGATCAACGATCTCGAGGACCTCGGGTACGTCGAGCGGATTCCGGACACGCGGGACCGGCGGGCGAAACTGGTCGTCCCGACCGCGCGGGGACGGCAGGCGCTGCAGGACGCCGCGGTGCGGGTCGCCGAGATCGAGCACCATTGGGGCGGCATCGTCGGCCACGACCGGTTCGACGACGCCTGCTCCGTGCTCAGTTCTCTGCTGGACGAGTTGAGTCCCGAGGACCGCTGACGGTTGGCGGCGGGGCCGCGGCGCGGACGAGTTGGTCGTGGCGCAGGGCGATCTGGGTTTGTGTCGCGATGACGGTCGACGAGCGTAATACGTTGTGCCCGTCGACGATCGAGTTGATCACCCGCTGCAGGTCCGCGTGGGTACGCGCCACCACGCGGACCAGGACGTCGCCGGCCCCGGTGATCGTGTGCGCCTCGAGCACTTCGGGGATGGCGGTCAGGTGCTCGACGACCCCGGCGTGCCCGTTGCCCTGGGCGATCTCGAGGGTGGCGAACGCGACCACCGGAAACCCCAAGGCCTCCGGGTCGAGGGTCGGTGCCGAACTAGTGATCACACCGGTACGTTCGAGCCGGTCGAGTCGCGCCTGGACGGTGCCGCGCGCCACTCCCAGGCGTCTCGACGCCTCGAGCACCCCGACCTTCGGCTCGGCGTGGAGCAGGTCGAGCAGTGCCGCGTCGAGTCGATCGATACTCATGGCGTCCCTGGTCAATATGTAGGGTCAAACCGTATTTTCATCCAGCATCCTGTACAGATTGAGCAGCGTCAAGGGGTACCGTTGCGCAGTGATGTGTGCTGGATCACAGTGAGATATGACTATCGCCGACATTCGCCTGACGCCCCGCGAGGTGGCCGCACATTTGGAGACCGACGAGCTCCGGCAGTTGGTCGGTCTCGTCGAACACGACGACGCGTCGGATCCGTTTCCCGTGGTCGCGATGGATGCCGTGGTGTTCGCGTGCGGCAACGCGACGCAGAGCATGCAGTACTTCGTCTCCACGTGGGGCATGACCCTCGTCGCCTACGCCGGGCCGGAGACCGGTCAGCGCTCGCACAAGTCGTTCGTCCTCGAGTCCGGGTCGGCACGGTTCGTGCTGCACGGCGCCGTCGATCCGACGAGCCCGCTCGCGGACCATCACCGGGCCCACGGCGACGGCGTGGTGGACCTGGCCATGGAAGTTCTCGACGTCGACCGCTGCATCGCGCACGCACGCTCGCAGGGCGCGATCATTCTCGAGGACCCGCGCGACGTCACGGATCAGTTCGGCACCGTGCGGCTCGCGGCGATCGCCACGTATGGCAGCACCCGGCACACCATCGTCGACCGCAGCCGGTACGACGGCCCGTATCTGCCCGGATTCGTCGCGCGCTCCAGCGGTTTCGCGGCGCGACCGGGTAAGCCCGAGCGGTTGTTCCAGGCGCTCGACCACGCCGTCGGCAACGTCGAAATGGGCCGGATGGATCACTGGGTGCGGTTCTACAACCGGGTCATGGGGTTCACGAACATGGCCGAATTCGTCGGCGACGACATCGCCACGGAGTATTCGGCGCTGATGTCGAAGGTCGTGGCGAACGGCAATCACCGGGTGAAGTTCCCGCTCAACGAACCTGCGGTGGGAAAGAAGAAGTCGCAGATCGACGAATATCTCGAGTTCTACGGTGAGCCGGGCTGCCAGCACCTGGCCCTCGCGACCGGAGACATCCTCGCGACAGTGGACGCGCTGCGCGCCGAGGGCGTCGAATTCCTGAAGACACCCGACGCGTATTACGAGGACCCGCAGCTGCGTGCCCGGATCGGCACGGTGCGGGTGCCGGTGGAGGAACTGCAGAAGCGCGGAATCCTCGTCGACCGCGACGAGGACGGATACCTCCTGCAGATCTTCACCACACCGCTCGGCGACCGGCCGACCATCTTCTTCGAGCTGATCGAACGGCACGGTTCGCTCGGGTTCGGGGCGGGCAACTTCCAGGCCCTGTTCGAATCCATCGAGCGTGAGCAGGCGGCCCGCGGCAATCTGTGAACCTCCGATCGGCACGCAGTGCATCATCGACTGATGGAGGACACGGATCGGGGAACGTTCGCAGGGAAGGTCGCTCTCGTCACCGGGGCGTCCTCGGGGCTCGGGCACGCCGTGGCCCGGCTCCTCACCGACCGGGGAGCCCGCGTGTTCGGGGTCGCGCGGGACGGGGATGCGCTGCGGCAGGCCATGATCGGGATCGCCGGACGGGAGGCCGCGGGGCACTGTGCACCGGCGGACGTCGCCTCGCCGGAAGCGTGCACTGCGGCCGTGGCAGCCTGCGTCGCCGGGCTCGGCGGTGTCGACGTCCTGATCAACGTCGCCGGTTCGCACACCCTCCGGCACACCGCGGACGTCACGGACGAAGACTGGGCGCGCGACCTCGCCGTGAACCTGAACGGGCCGTTCTACCTGTCGCGGGCAGCGCTGCCGCACCTGCTCGAACGCGCAGGCAACATCGTCAACGTCGCATCCGTCGCCGGACTGCAGGGGCAGGCGTACTCGGCCGGCTACTGCGCGGCCAAGCACGGACTGGTGGGACTCACCCGCGCGATGGCACTCGAATTCACCGGCACGCCGCTGCGGATAAACGCCGTCTGCCCGGGCGGGATGATGACGCCGCAGGTCACGAACTTCGCGTTCCCCGACGGTGTCGATTTCGAGCTCGTCATGAAGTCGGCCTCCCCGAGAGGGCTGATGGAACCCGAGGACGTGGCGAAGACGGTGGCCTTCCTCGCATCCGACGACGCCTCCGCCATCCACGGAGCCGTGTACTCGGTGGACAACGGGAAGATGGCATGAGTCTCGTCCACGGCCCGATCTTCCAGATCTGCTGGGTCGTCGACGACATCGAGTCGGCGGAGCGGTACTTCACCGAACAGCTGGGCGTCGCGCGATGGCTGCGGCTCCCGGACGTGCACTTCGGACCCGAGCACTGCACCTACCGCGGGCAGCCCGCCGACTACGTGGTCCACGTGTCGCTCGGATACGAGGGCGGACAGCAGCTCGAACTGATCCAACCGGTGTCGGGACGCAACCTCTACACGGAACAGCTGGAGACCAGCGGTCCCGGCGTCCATCACGTGGCCTGGGTTCCCGACGACTTCGAGGCCACCCTCGCCGAGGCCGGACGCCGGGGACTGTCGGTGGTGCAGCGCGGCCGGTTCGAGGGCGTCGGGATGGAGTTCGCGTACCTCGAGGGCGGACCGCTCGGCGGCTACGTGGAACTGATGAAGCTGTCCGAGGAGATGCGGGCGATGTTCGCCTCGCTCGTCCCGGAAGCGCCCGGCGCGACGGATCGGGCGGAGTGATCCTGGCCACCCACTACACCCTGTCGTTGGCAAATTCGACAGAACTGGGACACTGGAGGCCGTGACTGTTTCCTCCGGTGACCCCGACGTGCACGCATCCCGCTCCGCCCAGCTCTTCGAGAGGGCTGATCTGGTCATTCCCGGCGGCGTCAACTCCCCGGTGCGGGCCTTCCACTCGGTCGGCGGCACCCCCCGGTTCATCAGGGAAGCGTCCGGCTACACACTCACCGACGTCGACGGCAACGACTACGTCGACCTCATCTGCTCCTGGGGTCCGATGATCCTCGGGCACGCGCACCCCGCCGTCGTCGAGGCCGTGCAGAAGGCGGCCGCCACCGGCCTGTCGTTCGGCGCGCCCACCGAGGGCGAGATCGAACTGGCCGAGGAGATCGTGGCCCGCGTCGCGCCGGTGGAGAAGGTGCGCCTGGTCAACTCCGGCACCGAAGCCACCATGAGCGCCGTCCGCCTCGCCCGCGGTTTCACCGGCCGAACCAAGGTCCTCAAGTTCTCCGGCTGCTACCACGGACACGTCGACGCGCTGCTGGCCGACGCCGGCTCGGGGCTCGCCACGTTCGGCCTCCCGACGTCGCCCGGCGTGACGGGCGCGCAGGCCGAGGACACCATCGTCGTTCCCTACAACGACCTCGACGCCGTCGCCCAGGCCTTCGCCGCGAACGAGGGCGAGATCGCGTGCGTCATCACCGAAGCCGCCGCAGGCAACATGGGCGCAGTGGCGCCGCAGCCCGGATTCAACGAGGGCCTGCGGAAGCTGACCAGCGACAACGGCGCGCTGCTCATCATGGACGAGGTGATGACCGGATTCCGGGTCAGCTCCGCCGGTTGGTACGGCCTCGACGGCGTCGCGGGTGACCTGTACACGTTCGGCAAGGTGATGAGCGGTGGTCTGCCCGCCGCCGCATTCGGTGGTCGCGCCGACGTCATGGCCCATCTCGCGCCGGCCGGTCCCGTCTACCAGGCAGGCACCCTGTCCGGGAACCCCGTCGCCGTCGCGGCCGGGCTCGCCAGCCTCCGCGCCGCGGACCAGGGCGTGTACGACGCCCTCGAGCGCAACAGCGCCACCCTCGGAACCCTGCTGTCCGACGCGCTGACCGCCGCGAGCGTGCCGCACCGGGTGCAGACCGCCGGAACGATGCTCAGCGTGTTCTTCAGCGAAGACCCGGTGACCAACTACGCCGAGGCCAAGGCCGCCCAGACCTGGCGTTTCCCCGCGTTCTTCCACGGACTGCTCTCACGCGGGGTGTACCCGCCGCCGAGCGCGTTCGAGGCATGGTTCGTCTCCGCCGCCATGGACGACAGAGCCTTCTCGATCATCGCCGACGCCCTGCCGCACGCCGCGAAGGCCGCCGCCGCGGCCGTCCAGCCCTGACGTGTCCTCCCCCCTCGCGGCCGGCAGCCTTGCCGCCGACACCCACCCGCCCTCCCGTCCCGACCCGAGGAATCGCAACGTGACCGAAGCCGATCATCCCGACCACACACAGACCCGCACCATCGTGCACGTGCTCCGGCACGGCGAGGTGCACAACCCGCGAGGAATCCTCTACGGCAGGCTCCCCGGGTTCCGGCTGTCGGTGACGGGTGAGGCGCAGGCCCGCGCGGTGGCGTCGGTGCTGGCCAAGCACGACATCACGCACGTGGTGTCCTCGCCGCTGCAGCGGGCGCAGGAGACGGCGGTTCCGATCGCCGACGCGCACGGCGTCGAGATTGCGACCGACGAGAACCTCATCGAGGCGGGCAACGAATTCGAGGGCCTCAAGGTGTCCGTCGGCGACGGTGCGCTGTCCCGTCCCCGGCACTGGTGGAAACTGCGCGACCCGTTCACACCGTCGTGGGGCGAGCCGTACCTGCAGATCGCGCACCGCATGCTGGCCGCCGTCAACAGCGCCCGCGTGTCGGCGGTGGGCCACGAGGCCGTCGTCGTCAGCCACCAACTCCCCGTCTGGACTCTCCGCCGATTCCTTCAGGGTGAGCGGCTGTGGCACGACCCGCGGCATCGTCAGTGCGGTCTCGCGTCGCTGACCTCCCTCGTCTACGAGGGCGACACCCTCATCGACATCGTGTACTCGGAGCCCGCGGGCGCATCGGATCCGAGGGTGACCGGGGCATGAGTCGGGGGCGCTTCGCCGGGCTTCTCGCGGTGATCTGTACGGCCGCGGTGTCGCTGTCGGCGTGTGCGTCCGGCGACGACGCCGTGGCCCAGGGCGGCACGTTCGACTTCGTGTCGCCGGGCGGGCAGACGGAGATCTTCTACGACCCGCCTGCCGACCGCGGCACCATCGGCACGGTGTCCGGACCCGATCTGATGACCGAGGGCAAGACCACCTCGCTCGACGATTTCGAGGGGCAGGTCGTGGTCCTCAACGTGTGGGGGCAGTGGTGCGGCCCGTGCCGGGGTGAGGCCAACGACCTCGAGCAGGTGTACGAGGAGACCAAGGATCAGGGAGTGTCGTTCCTCGGGATCAACGTGCGGGACAACCAGCAGGACAAGGCGCAGGACTTCGTGATCGACAACAAGGTGTCGTATCCGTCGATCTACGACCCCGCCATGCGGACGATGATCGCGCTGGGACAGAACTACCCCACGAGCGTCATCCCCACCACGATCGTGCTCGACCGGGACCACCGCGTGGCCGCGGTGTTCCTGAAGGAACTGCTCGCCGAGGACCTGAAGCCGGTGGTCGAACGGGCGGCGCAGGAATCGTGAGCACCAGCACCACCCTTCTCGCCGGCGGCGTCGGCGACGCCTTCCAGTCCACCGCGGCATCCGGACCGCTGCTGCTCGCGCTCGGCGCGTGCGTCCTCGCCGGTCTGGTGTCGTTCGCGTCGCCGTGCGTCGTGCCCCTCGTTCCCGGATACCTGTCCTACCTCGCGGGTGTGGTCGGCGCGGACGCCCCGGCCGTCACCGCGGAGGAGGCGGCCACCCGCACGAAGACGGTCGCCGACGGTCGGCTGCGGGTCGCGGGCGCCGCGGCCCTGTTCGTCGCCGGTTTCACCGTGGTGTTCGTGCTGGCCACCGCGTCCGTGTTCGGCGCCATCTCGGCGCTCGCGATCAACCGCGACATCCTGATGCGGGTCGGCGGGGTGGTCACCATCGCCATGGGCCTGGTGTTCATCGGCCTGATCCCGGCCCTGCAGCGCGACACGAGGCTCGAGCCGCGCCGCATCTCCAGCCTCGCCGGGGCCCCGCTGCTCGGTGCCGTGTTCGCGCTGGGCTGGACCCCGTGCCTCGGCCCCACCCTGGCGGGTGTCATCTCCCTGGCCGCAGGCACCGACGGTGCCACCGCCGCCCGCGGAGTGGCCCTGATCGTCGCGTACTGCCTCGGCCTCGGGTTGCCGTTCGTGATCCTGGCGCTCGGCTCGTCCCGGGCGCTGCGCGGTGTCGGCTGGCTGCGCCGCAACGCGCGCACCATTCAAATCTTCGGCGGAATCATGCTGGTGGCCGTGGGCGTCGCCCTCGTCACCGGCGCGTGGGACCAGTTCGTCGGCTGGGTTCGCGACGCCTTTATCTCGGAAGTGACCCTCCCTATATGAGCGACACCCAGATTTCCGAGGCCCCGGAAGCCGCACCGGTGCCCCGTCAATCGCTGCCGGGCCGCGCGTTCGCGGTCGTCCGCAACACCTGGCGTGGCCTCACGTCCATGCGCACGGCGCTGGTGCTGCTGTTCCTGCTCGCCCTCGCGGCCATTCCCGGCGCGCTGCTCCCGCAGCGCAGCCTCAACGCGGGCAAGGTCGACGAGTACATCTCGAACCGGCCGACCCTCGGTCCGTGGATGGACAAGCTCGAGCTGTTCGACGTGTTCGGCAGCTTCTGGTTCACCGCGATCTACGTCCTGCTCTTCATCTCCCTCGTCGGCTGCATCCTGCCGCGTTGCGTCGACCACGCCAAGGCGCTGCGCACCCGTCCGGTGCCTGCCCCGCGGAACCTCGCGCGACTGCCGCACCACCACGAGGACCGCGTCGGCGAGACGCCGGAGGAACTCGCCGCCCGCATCCGCACCCACCTGAAGGGGTGGCGGGTCGAGACCCGCGCGGGAGGGGAACGCACAACGCACGACGGCGAGATCACCATCTCCGCGGAGAAGGGCTACTTCCGCGAGCTCGGCAACCTGGTCTTCCACCTGTCGCTCGTGGCGCTGCTCGTCGCGATCGCCGTCGGCAAGCTGTTCGGCTACGAGGGCAACGTCATCGTGGTCGCCAACAACGGTCCCGGCTTCTGCACCACGTCGCCCGCGGTCTTCGACTCGTTCAAGGCGGGCAACACGCAGGACGGCACCGGCATGACGCCGCTGTGCGTCAAGGTCAAGGACTTCGCCGCCGACTACCTCGACAGCGGTCAGGCCGAGATGTTCACGTCCAACATCGCCTACCAGGCCGGTGACGACCTCGAGACGAACACGTGGCGGGACGGACAGTTGCAGGTCAACCACCCGCTGCGCGTCGAGGGCGACCGCGTCTACCTGCAGGGGCACGGGTACGCGCCGACGTTCACCGTCACGTTCCCGAACGGGGAAACCCGCACCGAGACACTGCAGTGGCGTCCCGACGACGCGACGACGTTCCTCAGCAGCGGTGCGATGCGGTTCGACCCGCCCGGCGGCATGTACACCGACACCGACGAGCGCCGGAAGAATCAGATCGCGATCGAGGGACTGTTCGCCCCGACCGCGCTGTTGCACGGCAATCTGCTGGCGTCGAGCTACCCGGCCATGAACGACCCGGCCGTCGCCATCGACATCTACAAGGGCGACACCGGCCTCGACACGGGCAATCCGCAGTCGCTGTTCTCGCTCAACACCGAATTGATCAACCAGGGCCGGCTCGTGAAGCAGGACCGGGTGAATCTGAAACCGGGGGAGAGTTCGACGCTGGCCGACGGCACCCAGGTGCGGTTCGACGGTGCCGTGGACTTCGTGAACCTGCAGGTGTCGCACGACCCGGCGCAGCAGTGGGTGCTGGTGTCGGCGCTGACGATGATGGCCGGACTGCTCGTCTCGCTGCTGGTCAAGCGTCGCCGCGTGTGGGCCCGCATCTACCCCGCGGACGCTTCCGATCTTGACCCACGACGTACTGTAGTAGAGCTTGGTGGACTCGCCCGGACCGATCAGGCCGGCTGGGGCGACGAGTTCGGCCGACTCTGCACCCGTCTGCTCACGGACGACACGAAGCCTGACGCGCAGGAGAGCCAACGATGACGACCAACGAGACACTGGCGCAGTACAGCGACTGGGCCTTCCGATCTGCCTTCACCGTCCTGGTGCTGGCACTCGTGCTGCTCATCGTGCAGTACGCGTCCACCCGGGCGCAGGCGGTGCAGGACCGGGAACTCGTGTCGGCAGGCTCCGGTGCACGCTCGGCCGACGCGCCCTCGGTGCCCGGTCGACTGGTCGAGCAGCCGAAGAAACCCATGTCCGAGCGCTTCGGCGGCATGGGCGCGGCCGTGCTCGTCGTCGGCACGGTGCTGATCTTCGCGTCGATCGTGCTGCGCGGATTCGCGACCGAGCGGTTCCCGCTCGGCAACATGTACGAGTTCGTCACGATGGCCTGCGCGGCGGCACTCGTCGTCGGTCTCGCGCTCCTGTCGAAGCCGGCGTACCGGTCGATGTGGGTGTTCCTGCTCGTCCCCGTCCTGATCCTGATGTTCCTCGCCGCCACCGTGCTGTACGCGGACGCGGCACCCGTGGTGCCCGCACTGCGGTCGTACTGGCTGCCCATCCACGTCACCATCGTGAGCGTCGGTTCCGGTGTGTTCCTGGTGTCGGGCATCGCGAGCCTGCTGTTCCTGCTGCGCATGCGGTACCCGCGCGGCGAGGAGGGCACGGGCGTGTTCGCGCGGATCGCGGAGCGGCTGCCCGACGCGCAGACCCTGGACCGGCTGGCGTACAAGACCACCATCATCGGGTTCCCGCTGTTCGGCGCGGGCGTCATCCTCGGCGCCATCTGGGCCGAGGCCGCCTGGGGCCGATTCTGGGGCTGGGACCCCAAGGAGACGGTGTCGTTCATCGCCTGGGTGATCTACGCCGCCTACCTCCACGCCCGTGCGACGTCGGGATGGCGTGACACCAAGGCCGCATGGATCAACGTGGCGGGCTTCGTCGCGATGCTGTTCAACCTGTTCATCATCAACATGGTGGTGTCGGGATTGCACTCGTACGCGGGCCTCAACTGACGGTAGTCACCGACTGATATCCTTCCGCCGCGACGTCTCCGACCGGTGTGATCCGGTGGGGACGATGGAGACTTCACGAGGGGGATGTTGAGCCATGTCCGAAAACAACGCCGGCATGTGGGAGCCGGTACGGCCTGCATCGAATCCGCCCGGGGACGACCACGCATCGGCCGCCGCGTGGAACGCCGCGCGGCAGGCCCCGTACGTTCAGCCGCAGGGTCCCAACCCGTTCGCGCAGCCCGGTGCCCAGGCGCCCTCCGCCGCACCCACGCGGCCGCAGACCCAGGCCCCGGCCGCCGCACCCGTCCCGCAGCAGGCCCCGGCCCCGCAACAGGCCCCGGCCCCGCAGCAGACTCCCGCGCAGGGAACGTTCACGCCGCCGCAGCGGGCACCGGCCCAGAACGCACCCCAGCAACTCCGCCCGCACAACACGAATGCCGATCAGCAGTACGCGGTGTCGGCGCGTGACCTGTCGACGTCGCTGCTCCTCAAGCAGGTCAAGCCGGCCCCCACCACGGGATTTCGCAAGGCGCTGTACCAACTGTCCGGCCGCTACATCAACGTCGGCAACAGCGCGAAGGAACAGCGCCGGATCGAGCTGACCAAGCAGGTCAACCAGCCGCTGCAGGGCTGCTACAAGATCGCGCTGCTGAGCCTCAAGGGCGGAGTGGGCAAGACCACCACCACCGCGACCCTCGGCTCCACGTTCGCGTCACTGCGCGGCGACCGCGTCATCGCCGTCGACGCCAACCCCGACCGGGGCACGCTCAGTCAGAAGATTCCCCTCGAGACGCCGGCCACGGTGCGCAATCTCCTGCGCGACGAGCAGAGCATCGAAAAATACAGCGACGTCCGCAGTTACACGTCGCAGAGCCGGCACCGGCTCGAGGTGCTCGCGTCCGACAGCGACCCGGCGGTGTCGGAGGCGTTCAGCGCGGACGACTACTCGCGGACCATCACGATGCTCGAGAAGTTCTACAGCATCGTCCTCACCGACTGCGGCACCGGACTGATGCATTCCGCCATGCAGACCATCCTCGAAGAGGCCGACGCGCTCGTGGTGGTCAGCTCGGGGTCCGTCGACGGCGCCCGCAGCGCCTCCGCGACCCTCGACTGGCTCGACGCCCACGGATACCGCGAACTGGTGTCCCGGTCGGTGGCCGTCGTCAACGCAGTCCGCCCGCGGTCGGGCAAGGTGGATCTACCGAAGGTCGTCGAGCACTTCGAGCAGCGGTGCCGCCTGGTCCGGCTGATTCCGTTCGATCCGCACCTCGAAGAGGGCGCCGAGATCGAACTCGAGCGGCTGCGTCCCAAGACGCGCAACGCTCTTCTCGAACTGGCCGCCGCGGTGGCGTCGGACTTCCCGGCGTCCAGTTTCGCGCTACAGGATCGTCGCTGAGGCAATGAGATCGAGGGTGCCGGATCGACCGGCACCCCGGCTTCGGCTCACCCGGCGGGGTCCGCCGGACCGGTATCGGGTTCGTCGGACTTCTTCCGACGGGTCTCCCGATCGACCTTCCAGAGGAAATCCGGATCGTCGTCGGGTCCCTGCACCCGATTGCTGAGCACGGGCCTGGTGTTCGGGCCGAACGCCTTCCAGAGCAGGACCGCCACTGTCACGAGCCCGATGAGTGCCAACAGATAGATCACCGCACACCTCCTTACACCGCTCGAGGGTAGCCGGTATCCCTGAGCGTAGCCGCGTCGGCGGCAGAGGGCACCTACCCGGTCGCAGGGCGTCCGGGTAGTGCGGTCGCGGTCAGCTCTACGGCTGCCCGCCCAATATCAGGGTCGGCCCGCCTCCGTCGTCAGGGAGCGGAGCAGCTGCATGACCTCGGCCTCGCGGAAGCGGCGGTGCCCGCCGGGGGTGCGCAGCGATCCGAGCCGGCCCGCGTGCGCCCATCGCGTCACGGTCTTCGGGTCGACATGGAACAGGGCAGCCACCTGGCCCGGGGTCATGAGGGCTTCGTTGGATCCGCTGAATCCGGGTCCGTTGTAGGTGGGTGCGCTCATCGACGGTCCTCCACTGCTTTCGACTGGTCTGTGCTGAAGCCGGCCGCTGTTGCGACTGATCTCGGCCATCGTGACATCTGGCCCCCCGGGTACTCGAACGATCTAATGTTGGTAAAGGGGAGGTAATAGACAAATCGGATAAGTCGGACGTGTGGGGGGCGGGCTCGGCGATGGGTAACCTGGGAGCGTGAGTGAGTCATCCGAGAAGCCAGAAGACCAGGTCGAGCGCCCCGTCGCAGCCGATTCGAGCGCACCGGCGAAGCAGGACGGGCGGGTGACCAAGGGGCAGCTGGCGCGCGACGTCGCGATCTATTCGATCGCCCGGCTGCTGCTGGTCGTCGTCATCGGCGCCATCATCCTCGGGGTGGCTGCACTAGTCGGAGTCGCCGTTCCGCTGCTCGTCGCCGCCATCTTCGCGGTCCTCATCGCACTCCCGCTGTCGCTGCTGCTGTTCGCGAAACTCCGCCGGCGGGTCAACGAGGGGATCGCCGCGTTCGACGCGCAGCGTCGCGCCGACCAGGCCGACCTGCGTGCCAGGCTCCGCGGTGAGGGCACGTCCCGGTGACGGACGGCGACTGCGTCGTCATCGACCGGAGCCTTCCGCGTGACTGGGTGGACAACGCCGTCCGTCTCATCGACGCCGACGCGCAGCGGAGCGCCGACACGCACCTGCTGCGGTACCCGTTGCCCGTCGAATGGGGAGTGCAGCTCTACCTGAAGGACGAGTCGACCCACATCACGGGCAGCCTCAAGCATCGGCTGGCCCGATCGCTGTTCCTCTACGCGATCTGCAACGGATGGATCACCGAGGGGACGACGGTCATCGAGGCGTCCTCGGGGTCCACCGCCGTCAGCGAGGCGTACTTCGCGAAGATGCTCGGCCTCGACTTCGTGGCCGTCATGCCGCGCAGCACGAGCGGCGCGAAGATCGCCCTCATCGAGGCGCAGGGCGGTCGCTGCCACTTCATCGACCGGCCGCCGGAGATCTACAGCGAGGCCCGACGGCTCGCCGCGGAGACGGGCGGTCACTTCATGGACCAGTTCACGCACGCGGAGCGGGCCACCGACTGGCGGGGCAACAACAACATCGCCGAGTCGATCTACCACCAGATGATTCGTGAAGAGCACCCGGTGCCGGAGTGGCTCGTCATGAGCGCCGGCACCGGCGGCACCAGCGCGACGCTGGGCCGGTACATCCGCTACCGCAGGCACGCGACCCGGCTGCTCGTGGTGGATCCGGAGAACTCGGCGTTCTTCGGCGGCTACGACACCAACTCCTGTGACTACGCGACGGGGATGCCCTCGCGCATCGAGGGCATCGGCAGGCCGCGGGTGGAGCCGTCGTTCGTCGGGCAGGTCATCGACCGGATGATGCGGGTGCCCGACGCCGCGTCCATCGCGACGGCTCGCCATGCCAGTTCGGTGCTGGGTCGCCGGGTCGGCGGTTCCACGGGCACGAACCTGTGGGGTGCGTTCACCGTCGTCGCGGAGATGCTCGCGGCCGGACGGTCCGGCAGTGTGGTCACGATCCTGTGCGACGGCGGCGAACGCTACGCGGACACCTACTTCGACGACGACTGGGTGGCCGGGGAGGGTATCGACCTCACCGGTCCGACCGCGGTGCTCGACCGCTTCGCGGCGACCGGGGAGTGGCCCGGTCAGCCCGGCTGAGGCGCGGTCGCGCCGGTGCGCACCGGCGCCGTCACCGGGCGGGACATCGTGACCCTCGGCCACGCGGCGAGGCCGTGCCGGGCCTCGTCGGCGCGGATGCGTGACAGGCCCGGGGTCAGGGCGTCCTCCGGCAGGGGGCGGAAACCCAGCCGCTCGTAGTAGGGCGCGTTCCACGGGACGTCGACGAACGTGGTGAGGGTGAGGGCGGGCAGCCCGCGGACCGCCGCCCACGACGAGATCTCGTCGAGGAGCAGGGCGCCGAGGCCCTGGCGGGCGTGGCCGGGGTGGACCGACACCTGCTCGATGTGGGCGGCCCCGTCGACCACGGCGACGAGTGCGTATGCGACCGGGGCATCGTCTGCGTCGACCGCGACCCAAATGCATTCCAGCTGGAGGTATTCGGTCAACTCGTCGAGTGTGAACGGGGGATCGTCGGCGACAGCGTCCATTCCGATGTCACGAAACGGCGCACCCGCCGCGATTTCGATGTCTTGCAGGACGGGCAGGTCGGTGGAAATGGCCGGGCGGATCACAGGTCTTTTGTACCCGAAATCGTGCTGTTCGCACAGTTTCCCTGCACTTTCCCAAAACTTACTCCACCGTAGGCTACGCAACCGTAGGTTGGTACCCTGGCGATAGGACGACGGAGCGGGGACGAGCATGGACAAGCCCGAGGTAACTCTCGAGAACTTCGAAGCGGTGTACGCGTACTACCGCGACCATCAGCAGAATCGGATGCTCGCCAAGCTGGCGTACGCGTCGCTGTATGCGAAATACCGGCCGCGGGTCGTGTACGCGGACGACGCGAAGGCGCAGCTGGCGGGGCTCGTGAAGTCCGGCAGGGTGCTGATCGTCGCCGCCAATCACATCACCCACAGCGACCAGTACACGCTTGCGGCCACGGCCTGGAACACGCCGCTGCGCCGCGCGATCGGACGCACCCGGGTGCTCGCCAAGGACGAATTGTTCGTCGACCCCGACCTGCACCAGAAGGTCGACATGATGGGCGGCATCCCGGTGTTCCGCAGCAAGAACTACGGTCTCCGGGCGGTCGCCGACGCGGGCCGCCTCATGATGGACATCTCCGCCGAACGGCTCTGTCGCGGTGACAACCTGGCGATCTTCCCCGAGGGCACGTGCAACGAGGACGACCCGACCCGCCTGCAGCACATCAACAGCGGCATCGGTCACATCGCGAAACGTGCGGCGGATCGCGGAGTCTCACCCGTGCTGCTGTCCATCGGCATCAGTTACGGGCCGGACGCCCACGGGCCCGACCCCGAGAGCGTGAAGTCGGCCAGCGTCTTCGTCGGGGAACCGCTGTTCGACCTCCCGGCGAAGCCGATGGACATCGCCCACGTCGTGCAGAAGGAACTGCAGATCGCGGTCGACGGGGCGGTCGCCGCGTACTGACGGCCGCCGCGAGATCTGTCAAGGAGGGTTGACACCCGGTCGGTGTCAACCTAAATTGACATGAATGACCGAAGCAACCACGCTCGCCGCAGCGGCGGGCAGCCCAGACCCCGCCGAGGGGTTGCGGGCCGTGCGTGCGCTGCGGCGTCTCCTCGAACGGCTCGAGGCCATCCAGGTCGCCAACGCCCGCGCCCAGGGCTGGTCCTGGCAGGCGATCGCCGATTCCCTCGAGGTGAGCAGGCAGGCCGTCCATCAGAAGCACAACCGGAGAGGGAGGTAACGGCGCATGTTCGAACGATTCTCGACGGACGCCCGGGCCGTGGTGATCGGCGCGCAACAGGAAGCGCGCGCACTGAAGTCGCCCCAGATCGGCCCCGAACACCTCGTACTCGCGCTGCTGTCCGTGAAAACCGAACCCGTCCACGGCATCCTCGCCGACGCCGGCATCGAGGAGGAGAAGTCGCGATCGACCGTCGCGACCCGCGGCACGGCCTTGAGCGACGCCGATGCGGAAGCGCTCGAATCGATCGGGATCGACCTCGACGCGGTGCGGCAGAGCCTCGAGCAGAATTTCGGCAAGGGCGTCCTCGATCCCGAAGAGCCGGCGGAGAAGCGCGGGTGGTTCGGCCGGAAGTCGGGGCACATCGGGTTCACCCGCGACGCGAAGAAGGCGATCGAACTGTCACTGCGGGAGGCACTGGCGCGCAAGGACGATCACATCGGCGCCGAGCACATCTTCCTCGGAGTGCTGAGAGTGGCCGACGGTACGACACGGGAGATTCTCGAGGTCCAGGTCGGTGTCGGCGAACTCCGCCGTCGCGTGCACGCGGCACTCGACGACCGCGCGGCCTGACCCTCCCGGTCCCGGGTTATCCGGTTCCCGTTTGTCCGAACGATGTGCCAGCATGCACCCATGACCTTCTTGGTACGCCTCGTCATCAACGCGATCGCGATCTGGCTGGCGGCAGCCTGGGTGTCGGGCATCGACATCTCCAGTTCGGGCAACGGAACCGGATGGGACATCGTGGTGCTGCTCGGCATCGCGGCGGTGTTCACCCTCGTCAACATCTTCGTCAAACCACTGGTGAAGCTGCTGTCGCTGCCGTTGCTGATCCTGACGCTCGGCCTGTTCACCCTGGTGATCAATGCCCTGATGCTGCTGCTCACCGCATGGCTGAGCTCCCAGACCGATTACGGCCTGACCGTCGACGGCTTCTGGACCGCCGTGTGGGGAGGCCTGATCATCTCGATCGTCAACTTCATCCTCGGCATCGTCCTCCCGGACGGCGACTGACCCGGCGGCCGCTCAGCCCAAATTCACCGATCGACTGATGTGCCGGTGCTGAGTTTCGTTGTGCGGTAGCGAGTAGGTTACGGGCGTGGGTGATCGTCCGACCTGTGGGTCGGGTTGTTCCACTGGGTCTTTCGCGTCGAGGCTGGGCAGGTGGGGTGGCTGTTAGGCGATGATCGGCTGCGTGCGACCGAAGGTGTTGTCGAACAGAGTTATCCATGCTGTTTCCCAGGGCCAGTGGGTTGGTAGGTGCAGCGTCAGGCGTCGGGCGGAGGAGGCGATGCGTGCGGGGACCGAGACGAGGGTGCGCCGGATGGTGCCGGTGGTCGCCTTCGTCAGCTTGGGATCGCCGGTGAGGGTGGCGGCGGCGCGGGTGAGGTTGAAGGCCATCACCGCGGCGACGAGCCAGGCGGCGTTCGCCTGAAACGAGTTCGACGGGAGATGCGCGAGGGCGGAGTTCTTCAGGTCCGCGTGGACCTGCTCGATGACGGCATGCCCGCGGTGGGTTTTGTCGGCGGCTACGGTGTCGAGGTCGGTGGGGTCGGTTGTGGTGAAGAAGGCGTGGAACCGCCAGATGTCGAACAACGTGCCCTGGCCCTGGTCCTTGGGTGGTCGCAGGTCGGGGATGCGGCGTACGACCAGCCGCCCGGGGATCTGGTGGGCCTTCTTTGGGAGGCGAACGCGGTGAACGGTACCTCGGCGACCTCCGCCCGCGAGATCCAGGTATCGGTGTCCTCGTCGTAGACGGCGTCGGTGTACTCGATCGGCGTCCACGCGGACTCGTCCACGTCGATGGAGGCGATCGCCCGTTTGATGGTGGAGGTCAGGCGCACCGTGACCGAGACGTCCGCGCCCGCGCGGATCGCGGCACCGACGGTGGGATGGCCGTAGAACGCCGAATCGCACCGCATCAGGACTTTCGGCGCCCCATCTCCACCCGCCCCGCCGGCCTGGGAACGCAGCCGGTCGACGGTGGTCAGGGCGTCGGCGACCATGCGGGCCGCGCCACGTGCGGAGCCGCAGGCTCCTCGGCGTAGGCGTTGGGTGAGGATCACCGGCGCAGCGGTCTGCGTGGTGACAGTGGCGAGCAGTGCGTTCAGCCCGCGCACCCCGGAGTAGCCGTACCCGGACCCTTGCTTGCCGTGGCCGTGGACCTCGATGATCGTGTCGTCGATATCGACCAGCACTCGCCCGGCGTCGATCCCGGCCACCACCGGTGTCCGGTCGGCAAGGCCGATCAGCACGCGGGATGCCACGGCATCGAGCTGGCGGACGTGCCCGAACGTGAACTCCCTCAGAAACGAGCCCAACGTCGACGGGGCATAGGGGCGGTCGAAGACGGTCCCCATCGCCCCGTGCCGCAGGATGCCCAGGTCGGCGATGCTGTCGGCGCCCGCGACCATCCCGCCGACCAGGGACCCGATCTTGCGGCCGGCGTTGGCGCCTTTGTCGGTCGGCACGCTCAGGTGCTCGTCGGCGAGGGTGAGCAGGCCGCTGGCCTGCGCCAACGCAATCACCGGGACCAGCCCCGCGGTCGCCACGAGATTGGGGTCGTCGAACCTGGCCGCAGCGACGGGTCGGGTGTGAGATAATTCCATCTACGAGATGCCCTTCGGTGTGGCTGAATCTGACCCTAGAGAAGTCTTATTCTTCCACTACGACAGGGTATTTCGACGTTATGACACTCTCAGGCGCTCATTCGAATCGGTGCATCGAGGCTCAGGCGACCGAGAGAGCCACGGCGGTGGCGGCGCCCCAGATCAGCATCGCCAGCCCCGAATCCCGAAGCGCCGGAATCAGTGCGAGGCCCAGGCCTCCGGAGCGGACCGGCGCGTTCGCCCGGACCGCTAGTGGCAGCGCGAGCAGTCCGACGAGCGACCAGGGGGTGCGCAGCACCAGGACCAACGTCACGACGAACGGGACCGTCAGCGTGACGAGATGCAGGATTCGGGTACGCGAGTCGCCGAGCCGGACGGCGAGCGTGCGCTTGCCGGACTCGGTGTCGGTGGGAATGTCCCGCAGATTGTTGGCGACGAGAACCGCGCTCGAGAACGAACCGACGGCGATCGCGGACACGAGACCGGCGCAGTCCACCGTCTCGGCCTGCACGTACTGGGTGCCCAGCACGGCGACGAGACCGAAGAACACGAAGACGGCGACCTCGCCGAAGCCGCTGTACCCGTAGGGCTTCTTGCCGCCGGTGTAGAACCAGGCGCCCACGATGCACAGGGCGCCGATCAGCACGAGCCACCACGCGGTGGTGGCGGCAAGGACCAGACCCGCCACCGCGGCGACGGCGAAGCAGGCGATGGCCGCAGCCTTCACCGCCGACGGTTTCACCAGCTTGGACCCGACGAGCCGCAGCGGGCCCACCCGCTCGTCGTCGGTGCCGCGGATCCCGTCCGAGTAGTCGTTGGCGAAATTGACGCCCACGATCAACGCGAGAGAGACCACCAGTGCCAGTACTGCCTTCCACCACACCGCGCCGCCGAGCGACGCCGCGGCGCCGGTGCCCACGAGCACCGGGGCGATCGCGTTCGGGAGGGTGCGCGGACGAGCGCCTTCGATCCATTGAGCAGCCGTTGCCATGCACCGATCTTTGCACCGTGCGAGAAGACGCCCGCACCCACGCCGTGCAATACCATCGAACGCGGTGGACCAGCACATGAGCGTGGACGAGAGAGTGGCACCGGCAAGCGCACCGATCCAGGTCGCCTTGTTGGGTGAGCCGCCGCACGCACCCAGACCGAGGCCAGCCGCGAACGGGTGGAGGAACTGCGCGCCGAGCTCGCCGATATCCGGGGGCGCACCACGAGCTGACGGTTATCGATCACAAACGTCCTGAATCCCAGTTTTGTGAAAGAAGTCGCCGGCACACCCGGGCGATCGAGAGGTAACCGCCCTCGCCGGTGATGTCACCGACCTGCAGTACTGCGACCAACTCGTCGCCGACGCCGACGCCAACGCGGTCGCCGACCGGGCCCTTACTCGTCCGGTGCCGGTGCCGGTGGTGGGGAAGCGGACCGGAGCTGATCGAGCGAGAGCGACACCGTGGTGTTCCGGACCCCACCGAGTCGCGACCGTGCCGCCGGAAGAGCCTCGAGGGCGGTTGACATGCCCAGCGCCCACGGCGCCGATCCTCGGTACCGAGAGGGATCAACGTGAAGTCTAGTGAGCCAACCACCACGTCGTCGGCGTCGTCGATGTCCACCGTCATGGTCAGTTCGGCGAACCAGTCCAGGCACGCGTCGAGATCACTGAGACCCCACGCTCCGGAAACGCACCCGCGGCGAAAACAGGGCGACGCTGCTGCGGCCTGCGCCTCGACCAGGTCCCGCTGTCATGGTCGCTTCACCGTAGTCGACGGACTCGACCCGACCTCAGTTCAGGTAGCCTTACCGGTACCGACCCGACAACAGATGGATGGGGATCCCGTGTCCGTAGAAGCCATGACGCTCCGCGATGGTCCGCGTTCCAAGCGCGGGCTCATCCTCACGGCCGCGATCGAACGCTTCGGGGAAGTGGGCGTCGAGCACACGAAGTGGGCGTCGGTCGCCGACGAGGTCGGCATCGTCCAGACGGCGCTCTACCACTACTTCGAGTCCAAGGCGCACTGCCTGCTGACCATCATGCGCCTGGAGTTGGCGGAGTCGCTCGAACGCTTCACGGCCGCCATCGAGGGCGTCGACGACCCGGTGGAGGCGCTCGGTGCCGCCGGCACCAGCGCCCTGGAGGCGACACCCCGGGACGCTCTGCAGCGACGCATCCTCCACAGTCACATGGATCTGCTCGCCACCCCCCGGCACTCCGAGAAGGAAGAAGCCGAGCGGCAAACCTCACGTGCGCTGGCGAACTCGATCGAGGAGGCGTGGTCCCTCCTCATCGCGAAGGGGATAGGCGCCGGGATATTCGCCGACGCCGATCCACGGTTGATGGCACGTCTGGTCCTCGGGCTCCTCGTCAGCGTGTGGCGCTGGTACCGCCCCGGCGGCGACATGAGTCTCGACCAGCTCAACCAGTACGTTCGCGACGCCACTCTGCGCATCGTCGGCGCGTGACGCGCGGCGGTCGCAGGGCGGCTCTCGCGCGCCGTGGCGGTGCAACAGTCCCGCAGTCGCTGCTCCGATGCTGCGGGCGGCGCCCGTCACCAGGGCAGGCGTTCCGGTCAATCATGAGGTGCCACTGCTCATCTCGGACCCTCTCGGGCGCCGGGTTGCGGAACGTCACTGAATGAATCGCTTCTCCCAGCCCGCCTGATATTCGGTGAGCGGGCGTTGTTTCTCAGGCCGCTGTCCACCCGCCGTCGGCGTAGATCTCCGAACCGGTGACGAAGGTCGAGTCGTCACCGGCCAGGAAGGCGACCGCCGCCGCGATCTCTTCGACGCGTCCGAGCCGTCCCATTGGTGTGCCAGCCAGCATCTCACGATGCCGTTCGCTGCCTTCCCACCGCTCCAGGAGTTGCGGAGTGCCGATGAAGCCCGGGTGCAGCGAGTTGACTCGCACGCCGGACTTCGCCCAGTGCAGGGCGGCGTTCTTCGTCATGGTGCGGACGGCGCCCTTGGCGGCCGCGTAGGCGACGCTGTTGCCGATCCCGCCGACGGTCCCCAGGATTGAGCACATGTTGACGATGGAACCGCCCCCGCTCCGTTCGATCAGCGGTCCGGCGTGCTTCATCCCCAACCATGTTCCGGTTTGACCGACACCGATTACCCGGTCCCACGTCTGCATTGACTCGTTCTCCACCGTGGCGACGCTGCCGATCGCGGCGTTGTTGACCAGTGCGTGCAGGGCGCCGTACCGATCTTCGATTGCGCTGATCACCGTCGTCCACGACACTTCGCACGTGACGTCGAGGGAATGGGCGTCGTGACGATCGGGGACCGCCAGCGTCCGCACGGTCTCACGGCAGCGTGCCACGTCAAGATCAGTCACGACGACGCGCGCGTCTTCACCCGCGAGCCTGTGGGCGATCTCGACACCGAGGCCGCCGGTGCCGCCGGTCAGCAGAACCACCTTGTCACGGAGCCGGTCGGAAACGACAGCCATCTATTCTCCTTCGTTTCAACGCGGCTCTGGGGGCGACACTGCGAATTACAGGTTGCTCAGCACATTCCGCCCGCCCACGATCATGGCGATCACGACACCAATGCTGGTGACCGCCGTCATCAGCAGCGCCATCGCGGCCACGAGGGGATACGATCCGTTCTCCCACAGTTCGAACAGCAATGTGCCCATCACCTGTGTCGTCGCGGCGCGCACCAGCAGCGACGCGGCGAACTCGTGGGTCAGGAGGATGAACATCAACGACACGGCGCTGAGCACGGCCGGCCGCATCAGGGGCAGAATCACGCGGACGTTCGTGACGAAGGGGCTCGCCCCGCTCGTTGCCGACGCCTCGGCGTACGTTTCGCCGAGGGAGACCATCGCGGTCATGAGCATGCGCGTCGCGAACGGCACCATCAGCACGATGTAGACGAGCACGATCACCGCCTTCGTGCCGTACAGGATCAGCGGGGGTTCGGTGTAGGTCAGCAGGAAACCGACGCCGAAGATCACCGCCGGAATACCCAGTGGTAGAGCGGTGATGACGTCACCGATCACCGCCAGGACCCGATGCCGGCGACCACGCACGAGCAGCGTGGCAGTGAGAAAGCCGATCGGCACACAGATCGCGACCGCCACCAGTGAGGTGCCAATGCTGGTCCAGACAGCATCGACGATGCTCGCCGTCTCGAAGAGCGCCCGGAAGTTGTCCAGGGTGAACAGGTTCCACGTGAGAGTTTCCGACCAGTACGGCGACAGGGCCACGAGAACCAACCCGATCAGGGGTATCACAAGCGCGACGATCGCGTACACGGAGATCGAGACGGCGGCCCAGGCCGAGCGGCCGGTATTCGGGGCGAACGCTTTTCCGCCATGGGTGACGAAGCGCTTCTGATTGCCGAGAAGCATCTTCTGCGCGAGCACCACAACCACACCGAACAGCACGAGAGGTGATCCGGCTGCTGCTGCGGCCGCGAAGTCCGAAGGCGACTCCGACACCCTGCGGTACATCTCGGTCGTCAGTACCTTCACGCCGGCGTTCTGGCCGAGCAGGAGTGGTCCGGTGAACTGGCCCAGTCCGAGGAGCAGGGCGATTCCGCCGCCGTAGACCAGAGATGGTCGGAGCAGCGGAAGGACTACGCGGAAGAACACTCCCAGGGTCGAGGACCCGCTGATCTGCGCCGCTTCGAGATGTTCGGAGCTGATGTTCTGCATGCCGGCGCTGACGAAGAGGTAGACGAACGAGGTGAGGCCGAAACCGGTGAGGATGATGATCCAGGATGTGCTGTAGATGTCGACCGGACCGGATTCGAGATCGTTCCACCACGGGAGCATGCGGAGGAGGGCGTTGAGGTATCCGGGTCCTGGCGAGAGCAGGAACGCCCAGCCGACCACGTTGGCGACCGCAGGCATCACGACGGGGAGGATGGGGATGATGCGCAGGAAGCTCAGGCGGTGAGGCAGCCGGGTCGCGGCGAACGCGAGGATTGTGCCGAGCACCATCGCGATGACCAGCGATACCACGGCGAGGGACACGGTGGTGCGGATGGTTTGCACGATGTCGTACCGGCCGTACTGAGCCCGAAATCCGCGCCCACCATCCTCGAAGGCCAACGACTGGAGCCGGATGAGTGGAAGTACGACCAGATAGGCGAGAACCGCCATGAGCGCGCCGTAGCCGAGCCGTGTCCGCCACGCCGAACTCAGTGTGAGGGGACGCGCAGTGCGTGTCAGGGTCGCGGCGGTCATCATGCTTCCGCTCCGGCAGTGGTGTGGACGAGTTCGGGAACAGGCAGGTCATCGACCTTTCCGCCGGGGGAGGGGAACACCCGAAGCGCGCTCGGGGAGAAACTCACGGCAAGGGGCGCACCGGCGGCCGCAGTGCGCAGCCACGATCCGTGGTGAAACGCCTCGGCGCGCAGGTACAGCGGCTCGCCTCCCGCGGTGACGGTCACGTCGAAATAGCGCCCGCCGTACTCCGATGTCACGAGCTCCCCGGTGAATGCCACCCGTCCCCGTCCGATCTCGTCGACAGAACGGTGCAGTGTCAGATCGTCGGGCCGAAGCCGCGCAACCGCAGCGTCACCGCGGAGGTGGCGGCCGTCGACGATGGCTGTGTCGAGATCCACGGGTGCTCCCGAGCGCGTCATCCAGCCGTCGTGGCCACGCACCAGTTCGAGTCGGTTCGACATTCCGATGAAGGCGGCGACGTAGTCGGAGGCCGGTGTCTCGTACACCCGTTCGGGTGTGTCGTACTGCTCGATCTTGCCGGCCTTCATGATTGCGAGGCGGTCGCCGAGGGCGAACGCCTCCGCCTGGTCGTGCGTGACGAAAACCGCCGTGAATCCCAGCCGCTGGTGGAGCTGGTGAATCTGGGACCGCACCTGATCGCGCAGCCGGGCGTCGAGGTTGCTGAGGGGTTCGTCGAACAGCACGAGATCCGGTTGCGCGACCAGGCCGCGGGCAACGGCTACGCGCTGCTGTTGCCCGCCGCTGAGCTGGGACGGATACCGATCCAGTAGCGCCCCGCAGTCCACCATCTCGGCGGCGGCTTCGACCTGCCCGCTCGCGATGGCTTCCTTCATCCGCCGCACCTTCAGCGGATAGCGAATATTCTCGCGCACAGTCATGTTGGGCCACAACGCGTACGACTGGAAAACCATGCCGATATTGCGTTTGTACGCCGGCACGTGGACGCGACTAGAGGCGTCGAAGACGGTGCGGTCCTTGAAGGTGATCGACCCGCTCTCGGGGGTCTCTAGTCCCGCTATACACCGGAGGGTAGTGGTCTTGCCGCACCCACTGGGCCCGAGGAGGACGAGGAATTCACCGTCCTCGATGTCGAGGTTGAGCTCGTCGACAATGGTATTGGACCCGAAGATCTTGGTCAGATTCGAAACCCGAAAATGCGATGTCACCTGGCACCTGCTTGGTAGGAATGGCTGTTCGGAAAGGGCATTCGACTTTCAGAGTGAGAGCTCTGGAACGCGGACAGCGGATCATCGGTGCGCCCCACCCGGTCGCGGCCACGCGTCCCGGTTCCTCGACTGCCTGATACGGCTAAACCAGTTGTGAAGGGGCTACCCCGAAGAGCGGCTTCCTTCCTTCCGTTGCAATGACGCCAGTCGAGCGACTTCGGGATCGTCGCTCCGGATGCGGGGATCCAAGAGGGAGTGATCGCTCGCCTCGAACGTGAAGGGCGAAATCGCGTGAGCGGATGCTCGCGCAGTACCCCATCGAGCAAAGGGGCGAACCCTTCCAGAGGGAACGCCTCACCTCTACGCAATCACACACATGCAACATAGCGCTCCATAACCTGAACTGATATCAGTTTAACCGTAGTGGCGCCGTAGCGTGGTGTCAATCACTTGTGGAGTAAAACCGACTCAGTTCGCTCTCTGGCGGATCGCCTGAATAGGGGTCACCTCAGCCAGATGTCGTCGAATCCGTCGGCCGGCGCGATGGCGATGTTCGACAGGGAGCGGGAGCAGGGCCGACGCCGCATGTCGAGCTGCACCGCCAGGTCCTCCTGGCTGACCTGTCCTAGCTACTCGATGTATTCCGCGCTGAAGAAGGCGTGGTCGGAACCTGTGAATCGGTTCTGGTCATGCAGGATCTGATCGAAATCGAAGTCATGTCGCCGCGTTTTCCGAACGATCCCCCGCATCGCGCTCAAGCTCAGTGCCGGATGCTCATACTGAAAACCATTACAAATCCGGTGGTTCCGAGTGTTAGCGCCGCAAGCGCAACGAGAAACGCAAGCGTTCCGCTCGAGACCAGGATGATTCTCCCGTTCCTCAACCCTCTCCAGCGGTCGCTGCGGGGCAGGCTTCGTGCGCTCGTAAGAAGGAGGATTGCGATCGCCAGAACCGCGAGGAACCCCCCCAGAATGTCGAGCCACGTGTTCGCCATTTCCTTGGCGAGCCGAAGATCTGCCAGCGCGAAGACGAGGAATGAGCCTGATGTGCGTCTCCAGGCGAGGGCGGTTCGCTCGGGCTGTAGTCCGCCATCAGCGAACAGATTTTGCAGGTGGTCTCGCGATATGTGTTGGCCTGGCGACATCGCGATCATGGCAAGAGCATGGCCAGTGCGACAAGGAGGCCCGAAATGAGGGCCGCGACACCCATCGGCAGCGCCACTCGCGTCGACGGCAACGGTCTGCCCTCCCTCAAGCTTTGCTCGGTGGAAAACCAGCCAACCCATGCCTGGACCGTGGCGACGATGCCGGTACTCACCAGAACTATGGCGGCGGCAAACCGGAATGCTCGATGATCACCGTCGTTCAGTGCCTCGATCGCAACCCCTGCCGCAACGAACGCAAGCGACGTTCGAATCCAAGCGAGAAATGTTCGTTCGTTTGCCAAACTGAACCGTGCGTCGGGTTCTGTGCCTTTTCTGTAGACCGCCGAAGGAAATCTTCGAATCATGGAAGGGTGCCATCCGGTGCAACCGGATCTTCGACTCGATGAATCGGCGGTGGCGTCCATTCACCGGTCAGCGCAGCCTCTTCCGGGACATACATCCGGATCACCAGAAAGAATTCTCCTGCCGGACAGGGCAACCAGTTGACCATCGTTGGTGAGCGGACAGTGCTGATGTCGACCGTCAGCGAGCCTTGATCGTATCGAAGTTCCGCAGTGGAACTCGCCACGGAATGACGACCTTCGGGGGCATCGTACAGCGCCCCCGTCCGCGCCACGTAGAGGGTCACACTCCAGAACGCCCTGCTCGGGGGCGTCGGGTCGAAGCGAATCCGGTAGTTAGCGTTGGCTCCATCGAGCGGGACCTGCTCCGCGTCGACATAGGTGTTGTACGACGTGTTCTCTTCGACCACATTTGCGCCGAGTCCAACAAAATTCATGATTGCGCGCGCAAGATAGTTCGTCCCGTGCGCGCCCTTGTCTCGAACCCGTGTCCAGCCACTGTCCGTCTTCTTGCCCAGCAAGGGCCGCGATTTGTCGAGAATCTCCATCGCATCAGAAAAGCCCCTACTGGCGCCCCGCGTACTGAACTCGTCGAGCCGGTCGGGTGCGAATGGGACCTCTACTCCTACTTGCAGAGCACCGAACTGCCTCACATACGCGCTCTCATGTGAAGGCACTCCGTTGACGCGCAGCACCGTATCGAACGCCGCGAGAAACTTTTCCCAGGACTCCTCGACCTCCGCTGAGGTCACTACGGGCCAATCATGCCGGAAGTCGTTTGACCCCAGTGGTCTGATCTGCACGTGGTCCTGTAGCGCTCGCACCTTCTCCAGATCGGAATCGCCAAAGACCTGAATTCGCAGCAACACCCACATGATTGGGGTAGAAACTCGAAACACGCGCACGTCCGATGGGACCGTTCCGTCCCAATCGGGCAGAACGATGAGAAACCTCGCTGGACCATTCGGGTAGGTTCTGGAACTGATGTTACTTGCGTTGCTATGAGCATCGAGGAAGTTGAACGTGTAGTAGCGATCCCCGAACTGTGGTAGCTCCAGCTCGACCGGGCCCGCGGTGAGGTCGAGCCACGCGTTCGAGTACAACGTATCGACATTGGGGACACGGAACTGCTGATAGTTCGCGTCAGCCATGAGTCGGGCATGGTCAAACTGATTTACGGCCCACCTGTCGCCCGGCGACGCCGGCGCGCACTGCGCGGACATGACCGCGTATTGATAGACGCCGGGAAGGCCGTACAGGACCGCCTGTTGCATCGCCGCACGCACGTAACATTCGCGAGCCTCGGGAACGTTCGGTAGCACATCCATCGAGTCGGATCCGTGAAGTTGCGTGACCGCCGACACGTCATAGCTGCGGAGCGCCACTAGGCGGTCCTGGTCTGCAAGATCCATCATGCGTCCATGATACAGTTAACCTGAGTTCAGTTCAATTTGTTTGCCTTCGACCGTATCCGACTGTCCGGCAGGGAAGGGGAGAGAGTGACTTCGAGCCGGGGCACGGCGGACGAGCGGTCCCTGAGGAGCGCTGCGCAAGAGCTCCAAATCTGGGGGTATCCGTTGATATTCGCACAGAGAATGCGCTTTCGGTTCACACTGCCGCTATCTCCTGACGCACCGCGTCTTCCGACGTCGGCTGGCGCGGCTCTGAACTCCATGGGTCACCAGGCGCAGCTGTCCGACCATCGCCTGACGGTGGGAGTCGCGCCGAATGTAGACACTCTCTACTCGCTGGCGTGGCTCGATCTCGACGCGGGCGACTTTTACCTGGAAACTCCGGACTTCGGTCCGCGATACTACAGCTTCCAGATTTGTGAGTCGGACACCAGGACAGCGGCTGTGTTTGGTCAGCGAACCGAGGGTGCCCACGCACCGGCTGTTCACATCCGGCGAGCTGGTGGTGGCGAAAGGTCAGCACCCGGCTACACGACGGTGACCTGCGACAGTCGCTACGTGATGATAGTCGGGCGAATATTGGTCGAGCCGACCGTCTCGGATGATACCGATCTGGTGCGCGAACTCCAGAACCAAATCATTCTCCGCGGGCCTGCATGTGACTCATGCACGACAGAAGCGGACTCACCGGATCTCGTAGTTCTTGACCGCAATGCTGAAATCTTCGACCCCACAGGATTCATCAAGTCGCTCGAGAATGTGCTCAAAGATATGAACCTCGACGATTTGCCCGGGGATATACGGCATGCCGTAGAACTGCTCGGGATGCATGGCACGCCCGTGTCACTGACCGAGGATGAAACGGCGGCAGTGAGTGCCGGACTGCGAGACGGGTTCAACATGATCGAACACCATGTGCGATCCCTCGGAAGGGTCGCGAATGGGTGGGCCATCAACGACAATGGCTCAGAATTCGGCTCGGACTATCTGCTCCGTGCCACGGTCGCTCACGCGCAAATATTCGTCAATCCCTCAACCGAAGCCATCTATCCGGTGTGCGAGTTGGACTCCGAAGGCGAGGAACTCGATGGAAGGTCGAACCGCTACCAACTAGTTTTCGACCGCGACAATCTACCGCCGGCAGACGCGTTCTGGTCGGTCACGATGTACCACAAGCACGGCCTCCTGGTGGATAATGCTTTAGGCCGGTATGCAATTGGGGATCGCACGACCTCGATCAAGCACGGCGGTGGGTCGACTGTGATCCGTATTCAAAGTAGCGAACCCGACGAGGGACCCGACAATTGGTTACCGGCGCCCCCCGGCCCGTTTCGGCTGATGCTGCGACTCTACTCACCAAGGGAAGGTCGCTGGGTCCCGCCCGCCGTCACCCGCTTATAACGTCGCCTACCAGGCCGATTGGGCCTACTCGATGTGCAGAATGTGGGCTACGGGGCGGTATCCAGCGATCCGCGACCAGTACACAACAGTTGCGGCCGGGCCGGCGCTCCGGGCGCTCCGGGCGATCCGGGGCGCCGACAGTGAGGGTTGATCAACGCACTCGTGACGCTGACGCGACCAAACGGATTGCGCGGCCGGGCGGGTCGACAACCACCACATGAAATGCACTCAAAGTGTTCGCGGTGCAGCCGAACAATTATGCCACCAGAATGGGGCGTAGGCCAGCCAAAGTCCGAGCTGCGCTTGACCGTGCTCGACGCGATTGACGTTGCTCGGCCGCGGGCACCCCGCGCCGCTCGATGTAGCAGGTCGTGGTTGATCGGGTCACGGTCGTCCGAGATGGAACAGCGCCGCTGCGGGCGAAGGGTGTCGTCCTACCAACTTTTGTCTGGCACGTTCTGCCATCTTCCGTCTGGCACCAGGGCACCAGGCGCCAGGCGTCAGGCGTCCCTCGTGCCGACGCAGCGATCCGAGAACCAACGCTTCGACTCCGCAGACCGGAGTCCGGCAACAAGCTCTTCCACCAGAGTGGCCGACCGGAACGGGTGACTTACAAGGAGATCCCGCAGTCAGGGTATGCGCTCGCCAACCTGCGTATCTCGTCTTGGATACAGTTCGACTCAGGGATGACCTGCCACAACCTCTCGATGAATCGACGTCTTGTCATCCCGAAATTGACAAGGATTTCCTCTTCGGTGGCGCCCCCGTAGGGGGCCCACACAGTGGCGAACTCGATGAGGCGCTCAGCTTCGATGTCTGGATGGCAACGTTCGCGGTTAACGCGGGCCCGAAGGGTGCGGCGCCTCTGTCGGAGTTTTCGATATTCCTGAGAGTTCATGGAAGCTCACACATCCAATAGTGACAGAGAAAGCCCTTCGGGCTGGCGAGTTTCTTCACCGTAGCGAAGGGTGGCGGGAAAAATCAACTACATTCGATTCTCTGCTATAAGACGCCATTTGGACCGAATTATGCGACTCATCGTCGGCCGCAATTAGACTTGAATCATCAGCGGTGTCTCAGCGTGGTCGGTGAACCAGCACTGACCAATCCTTACCCTGGATGACATCCCCGGGGGACGAATTACTCACCAGCTCCTGCGACAGCTAGGGCCGTGACCAACGTGACATTTGCCAGTCTTGGACCTCTTCGGTGCCGCGAGCCGGACGCGGTGCACTCCTTCGTCCCCCGGCGCCGCGTTAGCGAGAAGGAACAACTTCCAGAGTCAATCGAGAAGGGCTGCGCAGTAGCAACATTCCCGTGGTGATCTCCGCTACTGCTGGAACAGCTTCTCCCACTGGACTGATCCCTTCTCCACCGCCTCCGGTGTCAGCTTCGTGGCATCTGGGGTGTGGATATCGCCGGCGTAGGCGACTGCTCCGGGGATACTCGGGAGAGCGGTGGCATTACCAGTGGCTAACGCGGTTTGCCCTTCGGGAGTTGCGAGGAAGTTAGCGAGCACCTGTGCTGCGTTCGGGTGCGGCGCAACGGAGAGGACGTGACTGTAGAAAGGTGTACCCCATGGAACCTGCGGCAAGACCCAGTCTACCGGCGCGCCCACCGCCACCTCCCGTACCAGCGGCTGAACCGTCGGTGTAGCCACAATTTCACCGGAATTGAGGGCCTGTGAGATCCCCAACGCGCTTGGGTAAATACGTGGATGTAGGGCGGCTAGTTTTTCGAGATAGTCCGAACCATAGGTTTTAGCGTAGAAGTCGTAAAGGTCGATGTACGATGCAATTCCAACGGGATTGACGATTCCGATTCGGCCTTCGAGTTCCGGCTTCAATAGGTCGGTAGGAGTCTTGAATCCGTCTGGATATGCGTCCGTATTCCATCCCATTCCAAATGTTGCCGCAGTAGTGAGAAAGAATCGGTTATTCTTGATGTTGGTTTGCGGTCGATAATCGGGGTTGTCGAACGCAGGTCCTACCAAGTCCGTCGAGAATTGTCCGGATACAGCGGCATTGTTGATCCATGCGGCGTCTGTCAGCGTATTCACGTCTGCAACGGCCTGGCCGGTTCGGTTCTCTACTTCGACTCGGGGAATCATATCCTTGTCTGTCCCTCGGACGAACTCAAGATCGATTTCTGGATACGCCTTACTCCAGGCCTCTTTGAGCGCCTCGAGGTTTGCCGGGTGCTGACTTGAATAGAGCTGAACCGCCCCTTCCTTCTTTGCCGCAGCCACGACATCGTCCCAACTGCCTTGAACGGGACCTGTAGAGGAGTCGGTCTGGCCGCATGCAACTCCTGCGAACGCGACGGCAGTGATTACCGTCAACATCCCAAAAGACCTCATGATGGTTTTCACAAACTCGTTTTCCTTTCGGGGCCCCCGAATTCACGCCCTACGCGTGGCCCGACTCGACGAGAGGGGCATAACTGAACTGATCTCAGTTTGAGAGTAGGGCATGCGGGAATGTGATGTCAATTACTTTCCAGGGCCACAGCCAGGGCTCCGGCCCCCTCAAGTCGCCCGATTTGCCGTCCGATGCAAGGCGAAGACCGCAATAGCCACGTTGTCAGGAATACGTGAGAGCACTGGATATCCACGCTCAACCGCAGTCGGTTTCGGCGCACAGATCGTCGACGACAACGCACAACCGGTGGCCACCGGTGAGCAGGGCTACCTCGTTCTCGACCAACCCTGGCCGGCCATGCTGCGCGGAATCTGGAAAGACGACGACCGCTTCCGCGAAACCTACTGGTCCCGGTTCGCCGAACAGGGCTGGTACTTCGCCGGCGACGGCGCCCGCTACGACGAGGACGGCGCCCTGTGGATCCTCGGCCGCGTCGACGACGTCATGAACGTCTCCGGCCACCGCATCTCCACCTCCGAGGTCGAATCCACCCTCGCCGAGCACCCCGCAGTCGCCGAATCCGCCGTCATCGGCGCCGCCGACGCCACCACCAGCCAAGGCATCGTCGCGTTCGTCATCCTGCGGGAAGGCACCCCCAACACCGGGAAAGAGGAACTACGCGAACAGGTCGCGACCGAAATCTCCCCCAATTGCCAAACCCCGCCAGATCACCATCGTCGCCGAACTGCCCAAGACCCCGCTCCGGGAAGATCATGCGACGCCTACTCCAGGACATCGCCGAAGGACGCGAACTCGGCGACACCTCCACCCTCGTCGACCCCGCCGTCTTCGACGCCATCCGAGAACGACAACGACAAGCCTGATCACAGCGTTAGGTTCCGACGCGGACAACCTAACGCTTCCGGCGATGCCGTACGTTTCAACCACGGTGCTGCGTCTATCTCCTTTGCCAGAGTGAGCAGTAGCTGACGGCCACAGACATCGCTGCGTGAACTGTTACCGAGCCCGACCGAGGAGGCAAAACGGGCTGAGCGCCGTTCTGCGTCCACCAGGGTCCGTTTTGGCCATGCTCAAAACGGAAGCCTGCTGCAGCTAACACCCAATAACAGTCCCCACCGGCCCGTTCCGCGTGCTGCATCGCGGTGGTGGCGCTTATACCGAACGTATCAGCGAGTACTTGTGGTGGCGCTGGCGGACAAGTTGTTGCCACGTTTGCGTTTCGTGTGGCGCGGATTATGGGATGCCGTTGCAGGTCACTCGGAAGTTTGTGAAGTCCCCGTTAGTAAAGGTGTAGTGCAGCAGGGCATGCTCGGTCAGCTGAGTGCCGTCGGAGAACGACCATTTGACCATTGTCTGAAAGGAGTCCCGGGGGTCCCGCCGCAACAGAACTCGCCGCCGATGCCGCAGTGATCCGGGGGCAGCTAAAGGTCGCGGAACTGGCGGCGCTGGTGGTGGTCGAAGACTGGGACGCCGCCCTCCCGAAGGCGCTGGCCCACGTCGCAGCCGAACCGCTGGACGAGCAGGGGCACGCGCACCTGATGCGGGCGCTCGCCGGGCTCGGGCGGGACAACGAGGCGCTGGACGTGTTCGCGACCTTCCGCAAACGGATGGTGTCCCGGTTGGGTGCCGATCCGTCGCCGGCGCTCGTCGCTCTGCACACCGAGATCCTGCGGGGCGGACGTCCCGGTGCCGTGGCGGCTCCGCTCCTCGTGTCGCCGGATCGGACGGCGATCGGGCTCCGCGCGGCACCCAACGCCCTCCTGGGACGCGACTCGGACATTGCGGAGATCGAGCGGTCGCTCACGTCCTCGCGAGTGGTGACCATCCTCGGGCCCGGCGGCGCCGGCAAGACGCGACTCGCGCACGAACTGGGTGCGCGGGCCGCCACCGGGACGTCCGTGGCTCTGGTGGAACTCGCGTCGCTGCGCAGCAGCGAGGACGTCGTGGCGGCGATCAGCAGCACGCTCGGGCTCAGCGAGGTCGACATCGCGCCTGGCCGGCTCACCGTCAGCCGCGTCCATTCGGCGCGGGAACGGCTCCGGGAAGCGTTGTCGGCAGGGCCGATGCTCCTGATCCTCGACAACTGTGAGCACGTCATCGGCGCGTGCTCCGAGATCGTGGCCGACCTGGTGGCGGCCGGCGACCAGCTGACCGTCCTCACGACCAGCCGAGCACCCCTCATGCTCGCGTCCGAGGCCGTGTACCCGCTGCCGCCGCTCGCGATCGACGAAGACGACGCGCCCGCCGTGCAACTGTTCACGGTGCGGGCCCGCGCGGTGCGGCCCACGGCGCGTCTCGATCCGGAGACGGTGCGCAGCGTCTGCCGCACCCTCGACGGTCTCCCGCTCGCGATCGAACTGGCCGCCGCGCGGGTACGCAGCATGAGCGTCGAGGACATCGGCCGACGACTCGAGCATCGGTTCGCGCTGCTGCGGTCACACGACCCGACGTCGCCCGAGCGGCACCGCACCCTGCACGCCGTCATCGACTGGAGCTGGCAGCTTCTGGGCGAGCAACAGCAGATCGCGCTGCGCAGACTCTGCCGGTTCCCGGCGGGGTTCACCTCGACGCCGCCCGGACGATCGCGGAGTGGGACGGCGTCGACGACGTCGTGGATGCCGTCGAGGGCCTCGTGAATCAATCGTTACTGTCCGTGTCGGAGACGTCGGACACACTGCGCTACTACATGCTCGAGACGGTGCGCGAGTACGGCGAGGAGCAGCTCGCGTCGGCCGGTGAGGAATCGGAAGTGTTTGCTCGCCAAGGGGTCTGGGCCGGCCGGTTCGCGTCGGAGGCGCTCCGCCGGTGCCGATCCGACCAGGTTGCGCTCGCGGACGACATCGACGCCGACCACGACAACCTGCTCGCGGTCCTGCGGTGGGCGGTCGAGCGCGACGACGCGGAGACGGTGGCGACCGTGTTCCCGGTGCTGGGCGGCCTGTGGGCCATTCGGGGCGCGCACTCGGAGGTGATGAACTGGACGCCGCGGATTCTCGGGTCGACGGCGGACGCGGACCTGACGGACGTCGGTTCGGAACTGGTGGCGTACACGTTCCTGCTCGCGGCGATGCACCTGGTGTTCGGTGGCCAGACGCGCACGCTCGCCCGGGCCCGGATCCGGCTGCGTCACCTGCTCCGGGACCGCCCCGATCTTCCGTCGGTCACCTCGTTCGCGGTGCGGCTCATCCTGTCGCTGGGTTCGGGACGGCGCCTGGCCAGGGTCGTCGCGGACGGGGTGCGGTCGGACGATCCGGAGACCTGCGCGGCCGCGTTGTCCGCGCGGGCCAGCATGCGGGAGAACCTCGGCGACTTCCGCGGCGCGATGAGGGATGCCGCGACGGTGTCCGAACTGTGCGGGGCGATCGGTGATGTGTGGGGCACGGCGATGGCGTCGCAGTTCCTCGGTTCGCTGCACAGTCAGTCCGGGCGCTACCGGCACGCGGTGCGGCACTATCAGGACGCCGTCGAGGGCATGCGGAAGCTGGGTGCGCAGGAGGAGGCGGATCAGTTATGGGGCTTCCAGGCCTCCGCGCTGATCGCCGACGGTGATGTGGAGGCCGGCCGGAAAGTGCTGGCCGACACGGTTCTCGAGCATCGCGGTGCGGGCACGGGGACCGACGACCACCGGCCGGACGAATGGCGGGCCGCCGCCACCGGCAGTCTCGCGGAAATCGATCTCGCGGACGGCGACGTCGAACGCGGGCTCGCCCGCTACCGTGAGGCGCTGGACATGGTGTATCCCCGGATGCTGTCCGAGCCGTACGCCGATCCGTTCGGAATGATGCTGGCGGCGTCGGTGGTGTGCGCCCACGTGCTGCACGGCCGGTCCGAGATGATGGTGGAGTTCGTGCCGAAGCTCGCGGCGGCAGCGCTGTCGAGGCTGGGACAGGGCGCCTACCAGGATCTGCCGGTCACCGGGGCCGTGGCGGCCGGGGTGGGATGCTTCGAGCTCGCGCACGGTGATTCCGATCGTGGCCTCGCGTTGCTGGCGTTGTCGGCCCGGGCCCGGGCGCGGCAGGACATCGCGTCGCTGCGACACCCCCGGCACGTCGCGTTCGCGCTCGAGCACGTGGGCGAGGACCGCTGGGAGTCGGCGCAGAAGCGGTTCGGCAACTGGTCGCGTCGCGCGGTGCGCGCCGAAATCCTGGACATGCTAGCCAGTTCGAGCTGAGTGCCGGCCTCAGGCGGGGACCCGGCCGCTCACCCGGGCCGCACACGATCGCAGGAGGTCGGTGAGTTCCGGATCGTCGACGGCCAGGCGTCCGGTCTTGCCGATCGCCGCAAGGCATCCGACCACCGCGTTCTGCGCATCGTGCACCGGGACGGCGACGGCGCTGCGGCCCACCCGCACCTCGTCGACCTCTCGGGCCGAACCGGTGTGACGGACGGCGTCGAGTTCACCCCGCAGCGCGGCGATGTCGGTGACGGTCCGCGACGTGACCCGGCGCAGGCTCGGCGGCACCAGGTCCGGACGGGACGCGAGGAGGATCTTGCCGATGGCGGACGCGTGCAGGTGCGCGGCGATCGTGTTCTCGCCGCTGAGTTCGTGGTCGGGGTCCCGGTCGACGAGTCGCACCCGGCCGCCCGCGAACGACGCCAGATGGATCCCGAAACGCACCTGTTCGCGCAGTTCTTCGAGCACGGCGTGGTGGTCGACCGGGTCCGGCGCCGCATCCGCCCCCGCCAGCTGCCTGGTCCGCCGGCCCAGCGCGAACCCGGACAGGTCGGCGATCCGCACCAGATAGCCATCGGCGGTCAGGAGATTGAGCAGCCGGTACGCCGTGGCCTGGGGGATCCCCGCGTGTGCGGCGATGTCTCGCGCGGTCGCCCCGGACCCGAGCTGAGCGACGGCCTCGAGCAGGGCGAGTGCCTTCTGCACGGCGCGTGGTTCGTGGCCCGCGATCTCCCCCGCTCGGGCGCCCATCACCGGGACCCGGGGGTACGTCCAGCCGCCGTCAACGCGAGGTTCCCGGCGGCGTCCGTGGCGAAGACCCCGGCTCCCGGCAGCACATCGTCTGTTTCCGCGGTGTCGAACACACCCATCGACCGCAGGCTCGCCGGGTAGCGCCATCGCAGGTACAGCTGCCACGCCGAACCCGACAGCAACAGGGTCAGCACCACGGTGGGGACCATAGCGAAGCCGTGGGCCACGTTCACGAACAGCATGTAGGCCAGGACGATTCCGCCGGCGGCGCTGCCCGCGACTCCCGCCACCAGGACCAGAGGGGTGTGCTCCCCGATCCGGCTGAGGAACCGCACCGACGCCACGGCCACCAACACGTACGCCGCGACCACCGCAGTCCTGGCAATCAACTGCACATGACCGAATCCGGTCGACTTGCCGACGATGCCGAATGTCGCGGCACCGACGCACACGGCGCACACGATGACCGCCAGCGCCGCGTACGGGGTGCGGAAGCTGCGGTGCACCCGGGCGAACAGACGCGGCACGACTCGTTCGATCCCCATCGAATACAGCAGGCGCGACGCGGCATTCGACGACGCCATCGCCGACGCCAGCCACGACGTGCCCAACCCGAGGTTCAGGGCGATCACCACGGCCGGGTCGACCCCGGTGGAGGTGCCGTGCAGATACGCGTTGACCAGGGTGTCCGTGCGACCGGACCAGGCGGCCCACGCCGAGAAGATGAACAAAGCGCCGCAGATCATCGGCGTGAGCATCACGGTGCGGGTGACGGTGGCGAGCGGACGCTTGGCCTCCGGGCCGAAGAACGTGGCGCTCTCGAAGCCGGCCAGGGCGAACACCGCGGCCAGCGTCATGAGCAGCGGCCCGTCCGCGGAATCGGACGGCGGCACCGCGGCGTGCTGGCCGCCCGCGCCGGTCACGATCATCAGACCGACGATGAACAGCAACGAGCACGATTCGACGGCGAGGATGGCGAGGGCCGCGAACCGCACCCCGCGGACCAGACAGGCGAGGATCACGATCGCGATCCCGGCGTAGACGAGGAGACGCCCGGCGGGTTCGCGCAGTTCCAGCCCGAAGAAGCCGAGCGTCGCGATCACGGCCTGGCCACCGTGGTACAGCGTCATCACCGCACTGCCCACGTACTTGGTCAGCATGGCGACACCCGCCGTCAGCGCGGCACGCGTGCCGAGGCCCTGGAACACGAAACTGTAGAGGCCGCCCGCGGCCGCCATACGTCGCGTGAACTGCGAGACGCACACCGCGATCAGGGAGACCACCACCGTCGCGACGACGATCGTGATCAGACCGCTCAGCAGCATCTGGTGGGTGAACATGGTGACGGGCAGGACCACCATCGACACCGCAGGAGCCGTCGTGGCCACCGACTGGGCGAGAACCTCGAAGCCCGACAACTGCCGCCGGCCCAGCGCACGCAACGGCGACAGGGCCTGACGTTCGGGCTCGCCGGTGGCGAACGAACGCGCGATGGCGTCGGAAAGGGCTGACATGCGCGTGAAACTAGCCGGGTCGTGTTGCCGAAAAGTTTCGGTTTCGGGTCGAACTCCGACTCGGGAGTGAGAACGGCCCGCGCCCGTTCTCGCTCGCCGGCCTCAGACTGTTTCGCCGCCGACAACTTCTTGACTCGCGTCCCTCCCAGGATGAATCCGGACAAGTTACCCGGGTCGCCGGGCGCAAGAATGGGAGCGCGAATTGGCATTCACACGTAGATCTTTCATGAAGGGCCTCGGGGCCACCGGAGGCGCAGGCCTCGCGTACGGCGCGATGTCGACGCTCGGGCTCGCACCGTCGACCGCTGCGCCCGCCCGCACCTTCCAGCCGCTCGCGGCCGGCGACCTGATCGGCAAGGTGAAGGGCAGCCATTCCGTGGTCGTGCTCGGCGGCGGCCCCGCCGGTCTGTGTTCGGCGTTCGAACTGCAGAAGGCCGGGTACAAGGTGACGGTCCTCGAGGCCCGCACCCGGCCCGGTGGCCGCGTCTGGACCGCACGGGGCGGCACCGAGGAGACCGACCTGAGCGGCGAGACGCAGAAGTGCACGTTCTCGGAGGGCCACTTCTACAACGTCGGCGCCACCCGCATCCCGCAGAGCCACATCACGCTCGACTACTGCCGCGAACTCGGCGTCGAGATCCAGGGATTCGGAAACCAGAACGCCAACACGTTCGTGAACTACCAGAGCGACACGTCGCTGTCGGGCCAGTCCGTCACCTACCGGGCCGCGAAGGCCGACACGTTCGGCTACATGTCGGAACTGCTGAAGAAGGCCACCGATCAGGGCGCCCTGGACCAGGTGCTGAGCCGGGAGGACAAGGATGCGCTGTCGGAGTTCCTCAGCGACTTCGGTGACCTGTCCGACGACGGCCGCTACCTCGGATCCTCGCGTCGTGGTTACGATTCCGAGCCCGGAGCCGGCCTGAACTTCGGCACCGAGAAGAAGCCGTTCGCGATGCAGGAAGTGATCCGCAGCGGCATCGGCCGCAACTTCAGCTTCGACTTCGGCTACGACCAGGCGATGATGATGTTCACCCCGGTCGGCGGCATGGACCGGATCTACTACGCGTTCCAGGACAGGATCGGTACCGACAACATCGTCTTCGGCGCCGAGGTGACGTCGATGAAGAACGTGTCCGAGGGCGTCACCGTCGAATACACCGCCGGCGGCTCGAAGAAGTCGATCACCGCCGACTACGCAATCTGCACGATCCCGCCGCACCTCGTCGGACGACTGCAGAACAATCTGCCCGGCGACGTGCTCACCGCGCTGAAGGCGGCCAAGCCGTCGTCGTCCGGCAAGCTCGGCATCGAGTACTCGCGCCGGTGGTGGGAGACGGAGGACCGCATCTACGGCGGCGCGTCGAACACCGACAAGGACATCTCGCAGATCATGTTCCCGTACGACCACTACAACTCCGATCGCGGTGTGGTCGTCGCCTACTACAGCAGCGGCAAGCGGCAGGAGGCGTTCGAGTCGCTCACCCACCGCCAGCGGCTCGCCAAGGCGATCGCGGAGGGCTCGGAGATCCACGGCGAGAAGTACACCCGCGACATCTCGTCGTCGTTCTCGGGCAGCTGGCGGCGCACCAAGTACTCCGAGAGTGCCTGGGCCAACTGGGCGGGCAGCGGCGGATCGCACGGCGGGGCGGCCACACCCGAGTACGAGAAGCTGCTCGAACCCGTCGACAAGATCTATTTCGCCGGCGACCACCTGTCCAACGCCATCGCCTGGCAGCACGGCGCCCTGACGTCCGCCCGCGACGTCGTCACCCACATCCACGAGCGCGTGGCCCAGGAAGCCTGACCTTCCCCTCGAACAAGGAGTCGTGAACTGTGAAGTCTTTTCGTACCAAGGCCGTGACCGCCGCGCTCGCCGCATCCGCTCTGATCGCCGGGGCGACGTCGTGCTCCTCCGAGGAGGCGGCAGCGGAAGCGCCCGGCAGCACGTTCGTCTCGAAGTCCGTTCTCGAAGCCGGCGAGGCGAATCCGATGATCGCGCAGGGTGTGGCCATCGGTGGCGGCACCGCCGTCTACAAGTCGAGTGGCGTCGGTCCCGGCGCTTCCAACCAGGCCGCACCCGAGGGCACCCCCGAGTCGTACATCGACACCGACGTGTTCACGGGCGGCGCACTCCCGGCCGGAGTCACGCTCACCGAAGCGCAGGGCATCAACGCGCTGAAGCGGATTCGCGACAATCTCGAGGCACAGGGACTGACGCTCGCGGACGTCGTGACCATGCGGGTGTTCCTCGACAACGCCCCCGGCACCGACCGCGCCGACTACGCCGGCTGGAACCGCGCCTACCGGCAGTTCTTCGCGAACACCAACCTCGAGACCGGTGACACCGAACTGGTCCCGCTCGGCACCGCGGAGCCGGCCGCGCCGATGGAACGGAACTCCGCGCGTCCCAGCCGGTTCGCGCTCGAGGTCGCGAGTCTGCCCGCGGCCGGCTGGCTCGTCGAGGTCGAGGTGGACGCCGTGTACCCCGACGGTGAGGAGCCCCAGTAGTGGGGGCGCTGAGCCCGAGCCACTGGGCGATCATCGCGGTCGTGCTCGTGGTGCTGTTCGGGTCAAAGAAACTACCGGACGCCGCCCGCGGCCTGGGACGTTCCATGCGGATCCTCAAGACCGAGGTGGGGGAGTTACAGGCGGACGCCCCCGAACTGGAGAAATAGGCGAAGCGAGCCGGTGGACCCCGCGTCCACCGGCTCGCTTCGTTCTTCGGGTGTCAGGCCTTACGCATGTACGTCCGGACCGTCAGCGGTGCCATGATCGCGACGATCACGGCGGCGCCGAGCAGCGACCACACGACGTGGACACCGAAGTGGCCGTCGTTGACGAGTTCACGCACCGCGGTCACGACGTGCGACACAGGGTTGACGTTCACGAACGCCTGCATCCAGCCCGGCATCGTGTCGGCGGGCACGAACGCGTTGGACATGAACGTCAGCGGGAACAGGATGAGCATCGAAATGCCCTGCACCGACGACGCTTTGCTCATCAGAACACCCATCAGGGCGAAGATCCAGCTGATCGAGAAGGCGCAGACGATGACGAGCGCGCCGGCAGACACCACTCCGACGACACCGCCGCCGGGCCGGTACCCCATCGCGATACCGACGGCGAACGTGATGGTCGTGGCGATGCCGTACCGCACGACGTCGGCGAGGAGCGCACCGGACAGCGGCGCGATGCGGGCGATCGGCAGGGACTTGAAGCGGTCGAAGACGCCCTTGTCCATGTCTTCCCGCAACTGGGTGCCCGTCACGATCGACGTGGTGATCACCGTCTGGACCAGGATGCCCGGGATGATGATCGGCAGATACGACGCCACGTCGCCGGAGATGGCGCCACCGAAGATGTACGTGAACATCAACGTGAAGATGATCGGCTGGACGACGACGTCGAACAGTTGCTCCGGATTGTGCTTGATCTTGAGCAGTCCCCGGTACGCCATGGTCAGCGTGTTCGCGACGGACTGCTCGAGGCTGATCCGGTTCCGGGCTTCCGGAATCGGTTGGGGGCCCGCGTGAGCGCGGGATTCGAGGGTGGTGGTCATGCGACGCTCCGTTCGGTGTCGGCCTCGGTGGCGTCTGCCCCGTGGCCGGTGATGGTGAGGAAGACCTCGTCGAGACTCGGCTTCTGGACGGTGATCTCGTCGACGGCGATCCCGTGGTCTCGCAGTCGGATCAGGAGTTCGACGGTGAGCGACGGATCGGTCATCGGCGCGGTGAGGCGGCCGATCTCCGGCGTGATCGCGACCTCCACACCGAGGGTGTGGGCGATCACCGAACGCGCGTCGTCGGTCTGTCCGCGATCGACCAGCGTCACCTGCAGCGAGGAGATACCCACGGACGCCTTCAACTCGTCGGCCGTGCCGTCCGCGATCACCTTTCCGCGGTCGATGACGGCGATCCGATCGGCCAGCTGATCCGCCTCGTCGAGGTACTGCGTGGTGAGCAGCACCGTCGACCCGTCCGCGACCAGCCTGCGGATGGTGTCCCACATCTGGGCGCGCGTCCGAGGGTCCAGACCCGTCGTCGGCTCGTCGAGGAACAACAGCGGAGGATGGGCGATCAGGCTGGCCGCCAAGTCCAGACGTCGACGCATGCCGCCCGAGAAATTCTTGAGCGGCTTCGTCGCAGCCTCGGTGAGGTCGAACTCCTCGAGCAGTTCCGTGCACTTGCGGCGGGCATCACCTCGGCTCAGGCCGAGCAACCGGGCGAAGAGCACCAAATTCTCGACCGCCGACAGGTCCTCGTCGACGGACGCGTACTGGCCCGTGACACCGACCAGCGAGCGCACCGCATTCGGTTCGCGCACCACGTCGTGGCCGAAGATGCGGGCCTCGCCGCCGTCCGGACGCAACAGCGTCGCAAGCATCCGCACCGTCGTGGTGTTACCGGCGCCGTTCGGGCCGAGCACTCCGTACACCGACCCGGTCGGGACGGACAGGCTCACGCCGTCGACGGCGCGCTGACGGCCGAAGAGCTTCACGAGCCCATCGGCCTCGATGGCTGGGGGAGTTGCAGTGAGGTTCATGCCGTAGACGATGCAGTCCACCACTTGCATCGGGCTTGCACGCCTCTTGCACGGTCTTGCGGGCGCTGTCGTCGGGCGGATTCACAGACATCGGTCGGAATCAGGGGCAATTGCGCCGGAATCCGGCGAATGTCTCAGCAAACGTCTGTCAGCGCCGGTGCCCGGCACGCGCGCAAGCCCTGTCGAAGCGCGCCTTGACGGCAGCGAAGTCGAACAGGTCGCGCCATGTCCACCGGACGACCTCGTACCCGGCGTCGCGGATCGCGTCCTCCCGGAGCTTCTCGCGGTGGACCGCCACTGCCGCCTGGCCACCGTCGACGCCGTATTTCCCCATACCGTCGAACTCCCCGACCACGCCGAATTCTCTCCAGAAGAAATCGACTCTGCCGAGGAAGACACCGGTGCCGTCGTGGAGGACGTGCTGGAGTTCGGGAGACGGCAGGTCGTGCTGGCGGATCCGGATGCGGCTCAGCGATTCCCCAGGGCTCTCGCTGCGACCGTCGAGGAAACTCGCTGCCCGCCGCGCCGTCGCGATGCCCTTGCGAGGTCCCGCCCGGCCGACCTCGTCCAGAATCTCGTCGAGCGAGACGAGTCGACGATGCAGCGCCGAATCGCCGATGACGACGGCTTGGTCGAACGTCGAGATGCGTGCGGTGTCGACCACAGTCCGGGCGGGGGAGGTGACCGCCAGCCCGCCCAGGGTGACGACGTCGGACGCGTCCAACGGTGTGGCGTGGACGTGGACTCCCGTGGTTCGGCCACCACCGGAGGCGTGGTTCCTCGTCAGATGCACCCGTTCCAATGGAAGGTCGCCGAGGTCCATGCCGTGCAGCAGTGCCGCAGAGGTGTGGCTCACCACGACGCCGGGTGGGCGCGACTGCAGGGCCGCCGCAATGCGGGCCCGATGCAGCGCAGGCGCATCGAGTGCGGCGAAGTGCTCGTCGGAAACGTACGCACCCGCCGCGATTCGCACGAGACGCCCGGAATCGCGTGCATGCCGGATCTCGGAGTCGGTGAAACCGTCGGCCAAGGCTCTGCGTCGGAAGATCACGTCGTCGCTCATGGCGACATCGTGCCCCACCCCGCAGTGGTGATCGGTTCGCTCACCTGGGATTTCGGCGGAGCCTGTGGATAGAGCTCGACTTGTGGACAACAGCATCCGCGTGGATTTTGGCCAGACGCGCGGAAATTGCGGGCGCATCTGGCCAATGTCTTCGCAGACGGGAGGACTCGCTAGCCGAATCGCGATTCCAGTGCGCGCCGGTCGATCTTCCCCGGACCTCTGAGGGGGAGGGTGTCGACGAGGTGCAGTTCGCGTGGGGCGGCGGTGGGGTCGAGGGTGCGTTCGACGAAGGAGCGGAGTTCGGCGAGTGTCGGTTCGGTGCCGCGCTCGGCGACGACGACGGCGGTGACGCGGCGCCCCAGTCGCTCGTCGGGGAGGCCGATCACCGCGCATTCCCGGACGGCGGGGTGCGCGACGAGAGCCGCCTCGACCACTTGCGGGACGACGGTGAGACCGCCGGTGGAGATGGCCTCGTCGAGTCTCCCGGAGATGCCGAGGACGCCGTCGGTGACGGCGCCGGCGTCGTCGGTGCGGAACCAGCCGGGTTCGGCGAACGCCGGATGGTCCGGGAGTCCGCGGTAACCGGCTGCGAGCATGGGCCCGCCGAGGAGGACGCGGCCGTCACCGTCGATCCGCACCCGGGTGCCGTCGAGGGGAACGCCGTCGTACACGCATCCACCGCACGTCTCGCTCATTCCGTACGTACGGACGACGGTGATGCCGGCGTCGACGGCGCGACGCAGGACGGGGGCGGGGGTCGCGGCTCCGCCGAGGAGGACGGTGTCGAGTGCGGCGAGCGAGGCCACGGCGTCGGGATGGTCGAGGGCCTTGACCAGCTGGGTCGGAACGAGCGAGGTGTAGCGGCGGGGACCGCTCATCGACGCGACAGCGGCAGGCAGCGCACCGGGGTCGAAGCCGTCGGTCACGTCGATCACCACCGGCTCGGTGCCGGCGAGGACACTGCGCAGCAATACCTGCATACCCGCGATGTGGTGGGCGGGAAGGGCCAGCAGCCAGGAGCCCGGACCGCCGAGCCGCGCGTGCGTCGCGTCACCGCTGGCGCGGAGGGCGGCCGCGGACAGCATGGCCCCCTTCGGCACTCCCGTCGTGCCGGACGTCGCGACCACGAGGGCGACATCGTCGTCGATCGGCTCCCCGGGGCGCAACGCGTCCGTCAGTCGGCGGGTCTCCCGCTCGTCCGCGGCGGGGACGGGGAGGGCGGCCGGGGCGGTTCCGTCGAGGATCGCCGACAGTTGCGGCAGGATGCCGAGAACCCCGACGCCCGACGGGACGGGCAGGACCTGCAGTTCGCTCACTGGGCAGGCCCGGCCAGCGGCCAGCCGCCTGCGGCGAGGTTGCTGCGCACCCGGTCTACGTCCGACTCCAGCGGCAACTCGTCGGTGACCTTGGTGATGAGCACCTGGATGTCGGTCTTCTCGATGGGCAGGTCGCCCTCCTCGACGAGGGCGTCGGCGACGGCGTCCACCTCGTCTTCCGACAGACGGCGGGTGAGCAGCGCGAACAACGGAATGTAGTCCTGCTCGGGCACGCCGTTCGGGTAGCCGGCTCGCAGCCAGCCGATGATGGAGGAGAGAAACGGTGGAAGGCTCATGGCTAGCCTGCGTCGCGGGTTTCTTCCGTGTCGCCGGAGCCGTCGCCGCATTCGGCATCGGGTCCGACCGGCCACCCTCCGGCCTCGAGGTTCGCCGTCACCCGGGCAACGTCCTCCTCGGACGGTTCCTCGTGGGTGATCTCGCTGATGAGACGGCGGATGTTGTCGTAGTCGACGTGGCGTTCGGGTGTCTCGTGGGCCGTCTCGATGGACAGCGCGACGACCTGTTCGATCTCCTCGTCGGTGAGACGGCGACGCAGCACGGCCAGCAACGCGAAATGGTCCTTCGCCGGGATTCCCTCGGGGTACCCGGCGCGTAGCCAGTCGAGCACGGAGCGAAGTGAATTCTTGGGCACGCGTTCGGCCTCTTTCGTCGATGGAACGGGACTCGCGGTCGCCGCTCAGAAGATGTGGATACCGAAGCTGCTGGCCAAAAAGCCCTGCATCAAGAGAAGTATCCCAGTGATGATCGCGATCAGCACCACGGCGAAGCAGGCCCAGGCGCCGATCCGGCCTGCGAAGGTCGGCTGCGAGACTCCCTCACCGGTGTCCGTGCCGCCGAGCGACCGGAGTCCGAGCGCGAAGATTGCGGGGAGGCCCGCGCCGAACAGCAGTCCGACGAAGATGACCTGCCAGAGCGAGTGGATGGTGGTGGTCAGCAGTGTCATGGCGGGCCCCTCAGCGGTTCGTGGCGGGACCGGCGGAGTCCGCGGTCTCGGCCACGCCCGGTTCGATGGGTTCGGCGGGAACGTCGGTCTCGCCCGACTCCCATTCGGCGTTGACGTTGCCGGACGTCACCGGCTGCAGCCGGGAGCGCAGATACATGAACCCGGCGAGCACGATCAGGGCGGCGAACACGACGAGAACACCGGGCAGACCGCCGATCATGTGGGCGATGACCCAGCACACGGCTCCCACGATCGCCGCGGACGGCAGGGTGACCAGCCACGCGACGGCCATGCGTCCGGCGATGCCCCAGCGGACCTCGGCGCCCGTGCGGCCGAGGCCGGTGCCGAGGATGGAGCCGGTCGCGACGTGCGTGGTGGACAGCGGCAGTCCGAGGTGGCTGGACGTCAGGATGATGGCGGCGGACGAAGACTCCGCGGCCATGCCCTGGGGAGCGGCGATCTCGACGAGTCCCTTACCGAGCGTGCGGATGATGCGCCAGCCGCCGAGGTAGGTGCCGAGCGCGATGGCGATCGCACAGCTGAGCTTCACCCAGAACGGCATCTCGTCCTCGGCGGACAGGGACCCGTGCGCGACGAGTGCGAGGAAGATCACGCCCATCGTCTTCTGGGCGTCGTTGGTTCCGTGGGCCAGCGACACCAGGGACGCGGAACCGATCTGACCGATGCGGAACCCGTGTTCCTTGGTGTCCTCCGGCACGCCGGAGGTGATCCGGTAGACCAGCTTGGTGCCCGCGGTGGCGACCAGTGCTGCGACCACGGGGGCGAGGACGGCGGGCACGACGACCTTGCTGAGCACGCCGCCCCACTCGACACCGCTCATGCCGATGGATGCGATGGCCGCACCGATCAGTCCGCCGAACAGCGCGTGGGACGAACTCGACGGCAGGCCCAGCAGCCACGTCGCCAGATTCCAGATGATGCCGCCGACCAGGCCGGCGAACACGATGAGCAGCAGATCCTCGCCGCCCACTTCTCCCAGATTCACCACGCCCTTGGCAACTGTCGCCGCAACCTCCACGGACAGGAACGCGCCGACCAGATTCAACGATGCGGAGAGCGCGACAGCCGCCTTGGGTCGCAGAGCTCCCGTCGCGATCGAGGTGGCCATTGCATTGCCGGTGTCGTGAAAGCCGTTCGTGAAATCGAAAGCGAGGGCGGTGACGACCACCACCAGGAGAACTACGAGCTCTGCGGTCACACCCAGATTGTGCGGATTTCAACCGAAAATGTACAGCTGACGTCCGGTGTCCAGGATCACTCCTGCGTATGGCTTCCCGTCAGTTCTCACCCTTCGGACGGGAGTCGCGGCGGATGGGGTGATCCTCCGGAATCTGCACCAGAACGATCGGGATTCCGTCGGGGTCCGCGATCCACATCTCGAACAGCCCCCACGGTTCCTGCCGGGCCTCGCGGTCGATCTTCACCCCGGCGAGAACAAGCTCGGTCTGGACCGCGGTGAGGTCGCGAACCTGCAGCCACAGGGCGCCGTCGAAGGAGGACGACTCACCGGTTCCGCCGTGCGCGGCAACCTCGATCAGACCCTGACCGGCGAAGAACACCGTGCCCCCGGGGTATTCGCGGGCGGTGGCGAGCCCGAGGATGTCACGGTAGAAGCCCAGTGTCGTCGTGTAGTCGCGCGGCCGCAGAATCGTCCTGCTGCTGAGGATCTCCACCCGTCACCCTCCTTCGCCGGGCCGGGCTTCGTGTCCCGTCCGGCCGTGTGTGCGTCGATCTTCCTTCATCTCCGCCTCGAACAGGTGCCGTCGTCCGTCGGCGAGTTCGTGACGTGCGCCCCGCTCGTGCTCGCGCAGCGGCGTCCAGTAGTGATCGTCGAACTCTTCGACGAGCTGGAACGTCCACCGGCCCTCGACGACGTTGCGACCCACGAGTTCGGTCTCCACGCGGTCCGCGACGTCAGGGTGACCCGCGTCCCGCAGCGCGTCGACGGCCTCGCCGAGCTGAAGGTCGGCGTGCCCGATCAGCTGATGGAACGAGTAGAGGTGCCCGCGGGCACGCTCGACCGTTTCGAGGGCCTCCGACAACTTCCCGAGCGCGGCGACGGTGTCGTCACCGACTCCGGGCGGACGACGGTGTTCCGGTGCGGGGAGCTCGCGGTCGATGCTCATGGGGGTCAGTGTGCCCGAATCGGAGACGTCGCGTGCCCTCTCCTGCCTACGCGACGAATCCGTCCGCGTATTTCACCCTCCGCGGGTGTACTCGCCCGCGACCGCCCGGTGCTGGACTGGATCGACAGCTTCCGACGACGAGGGGACGGGACCATGACTTCGAGCGTGACAGGCGAGCCGATACCGGGTGGCGAATCGTTACCGTTCCCGCCGACGCCGTCGGGGAGCATCGCCGGCCGGACCATGCAGGAGTCGGTGTACAGCCCACTTCCGAAGAAGCGGCGGCTTTCCGACGACGCCCCGAACATTCTGATCGTCCTCATCGACGACGCCGGGCCCGGTCTGCCGAGTGGCCTCGGCGGTGAGGTGAACACCCCGACGCTCGACGCGATGTTGCAGGACGGCATCGGGTACAACCGATTCCATACGACCGCAATGTGTTCGCCGACCCGCGCGTCGCTGCTGACCGGACGCAACCATCATCGCGTCGGGAACGGGCAGATCGCCGAGCTGGCCAACGACTGGGACGGCTACTCCGGCCACATCCCGCGGTCGAGTGCGACGGGGCCCGAGGTGCTGCGCCACTACGGATACAGCACTGCCGCATTCGGGAAATGGCACAACACCCCTGCCGAGGAGACCACCGCCGCCGGTCCGTTCGACAACTGGCCGACGGGTCTCGGGTTCGAGTACTTCTACGGTTTCCTCGCCGGCGAGGCGTCCCAGTACGAGCCGAACCTGGTGCGCAACACGACGGTGGTGCTGCCTCCGAAGACGCCGGAGCAGGGCTACCACCTCAGTGAGGATCTCGCGGACGACGCCATCGGCTGGCTGCGCAGGCACAAGGCGTTCGAGGCCGACAAGCCGTTCTTCATGTACTGGGCCAGCGGCTGTCTGCACGGACCGCACCACATCATGAAGCCGTGGGCCGACAAGTACGCCGGGAAGTTCGACGACGGCTGGGATGCCTACCGAGAGCGGGTCTTCACGAGGGCGAAGGAGAAGGGCTGGATTCCCCCCGAAGCGGAGCTGACGGACCGCGACCCGACGATGGCCGCGTGGGACGACATTCCCGACGACGAGAAACCGTTCCAGCGCCGGCTGATGGAGGTGGCGGCCGGGTACGCCGAGCACTGTGACGTCCAGGTGGGCAGGCTGTTCGACGAACTGGACCGTCTCGGCTACCGGGACGACACCCTGGTCCTGTACATCTGGGGCGACAACGGCTCGTCCGGCGAGGGTCAGAACGGCACGATCAGTGAACTGCTGGCGCAGAACGGCATTCCGACCACGCCGGCGCAGCACATCGCGGCCCTCGAGCAACTGGGTGGTCTGGACGTCCTGGGGTCGCCGAAGACCGACAACATGTACCACGCGGGCTGGGCGTGGGCGGGCAGCGCACCGTACAAGGGGATGAAGCTGCTGGCCTCCCACCTCGGTGGCACCCGCAACCCGATGGTGGCCCGGTGGCCGGCGAAGGTGACACCGGACCCGGCACCCCGCACGCAATTCCTGCACTGCAACGACGTGGTGCCGACTCTGTACGACATCATCGGGATCACCCCACCGCGGACGGTGAACGGTGTTCCGCAGGATCCGGTGGACGGCGCCAGCTTCGCGCAGACACTCGTCGAACCCGGGGCGGCCGGGGGAAAGCCCACCCAGTACTTCGAGATCATGGGCAGCCGGGCGATCTACCACGACGGCTGGATGGCGTCCGCGTTCGGGCCACGCGCACCGTGGGCGGCGGGCCTCCCGGGTGGCATCCGCGACTGGAGCCCCGACGACGACGTCTGGGAGCTTTACAACCTGGACGAGGACTGGACCCAGAATCGGGATCTCGCGGCGCAGCATCCGAAGAAGCTGGCGCAACTGCGGGAACTGTTCGTGATCGAGGCCGCGAAGAACAATGTGCTTCCCGTCGGTGGCGGGCTGTGGGTCGTCGCATTGCATCCCGAGCAGCGGATCACGACGCCGTACACGAGCTGGGAGTTCTCCGGCGACACGATCCGGATGCCCGAGTTCTGTGCTCCCGCGCTGGGCAACAAGAACAACCGGGTCACCCTCGAACTCACGGCACCGGAGAACCCGAGCGGAGTGCTCTACGCGCTGGGGAGCAACGCCGGCGGACTCACGTGCTTCGTCGACGACGGCTTCCTCTGTTACGAGTACAACCTGTTCATCCTGATGCGCACCAAGATTCGCGCGACCGTGCCGATCGCGCCGGGCACCCGCACGGTGCAGGTGGTCACGGAGTTCGTCGAGACGCGGCCCGGTGGCCCGCTGAACGTGAAGCTCTGCGTCGACGGCAGTGTCGTCGGGGAGGGGCAGGTGCCGGTGAGCGTGCCGTTGCTGTTTACCGCCAACGACTGTCTCGACGTCGGCACCTGCCTCGGTTCCCCGGTGTCGCTGGACTACTACGACCGGGCGCCGTTCCCGTTCAACGGCACCATCGACCGCATGGCGGTCGAGTACACGTAGGGGATCTCAGAAGTACCAGGGGTACGGCTTCCAGTCCGGTTCGCGCTTTTCGAGGAAGGAGTCGCGGCCCTCGACGGCTTCGTCGGTCATGTACGCCATGCGGGTTGCCTCGCCGGCGAACAGTTGCTGACCGACGAGGCCGTCGTCCTGCAGGTTGAACGCGTACTTGAGCATGCGCTGGGCCTGCGGGGACTTGCCGTTGATCTTGGTGGCCCAGTCGATCGCGACGTCCTCGAGTTCGGCGTGGTCGACGACCTTGTTGACGGCGCCCATCTGGTGCATCTCCTCCGCGGTGTACGTCTCACCGAGGAAGAAGATCTCGCGGGCGAACTTCTGGCCGACCATCTTGGCGAGGTAGGCGCTGCCGTACCCGCCGTCGAAGCTGCCGACGTCGGCGTCGGTCTGCTTGAAACGGGCGTGTTCGCGGCTGGCGAGGGTCAGGTCGCAGACCACGTGCAGGCTGTGACCGCCGCCCGCGGCCCAGCCGTTGACGAGGCAGATGACGACCTTCGGCATGAACCGGATCAGCCGCTGGACCTCGAGGATGTGGAGACGTCCGGCGCGGGCCTTGTCGACGGTGTCCGCGGTTTCGCCTTCCGCATACTGGTATCCGCTGCGTCCGCGGATGCGCTGGTCGCCGCCGGAGCAGAACGCCCACCCCTCGTCCTTGGGGCTCGGACCGTTGCCGGTGAGCAACACGGCGCCCACGTCGGACGTCATCCGGGCGTGGTCGAGCGCCTGGTACAACTCGTCGACGGTGTGCGGGCGGAAGGCGTTGCGCACTTCGGGACGGTCGAACGCCACCCGGACGATTCCCTGGGTGACATGCCGGTGGTAGGTGATGTCGGTCAGGTTCTCGAAACCGGGAACCGGTCGCCAGTGCTGCGGGTTGAAAGTCACGGCTCCGAGGTTATCGGGTGCGGTTGGCGGGTGTCCGCGCGCGCACGAGTTTGCCCGGGTTTACCGTGCAGGTATGAGCGAACAGGCTGCCGACGTCACCCGTCTCGACGGCAAGGGCGACGACGAGTACGAGCACCACGGCGGGTTCCCCAAGTACGAGCCGGTGACGCCCGGTCCGGACTGGCCGCGGTTCGTCGAGGGAATGCGCACCTTGCAGGACCTCGCGGTGTCGGTCGACGCCCCGGACGACGTGCTCGCGCAGGCCGCGGACCAGGTGGAGAAGCTGGCCGAACTGCTCGGACCGCACGTCGTTCCCGAGGGGCGGTCGCCGGCGGGCCGCACGATCGAGTTGCCGGGCCGGGGGAGTCTCCTCATGCCGCCGTGGAACATCGAGAAGTTCGGACCCGAGGGGGTGCGCAGTGCGGGCATGTTCCGGCGCTATCACCTCGGGGGCAACGGTGCCGCGCACGGCGGCACGCTGCCGCTGCTGTTCGACGACCTGATGGGCATGATCGTCCACGCGTACGGGCGGCCCATCAGCCGCACCGCCTACCTGCACGTGAACTACCGCGCGATCACTCCGCTCGACACGCGGCTGACCGTCGAGGGCAGCGTCGACCGCGTGGAGGGTCGCAAGACGTTCATCACCGCACGGTTGATGCAGGACGACACGTTGCTCGCCGACTGCGAGGCTCTCATGCTCCAGTTGCTGCCCGGGCAGCCCTGACGTCGTGACGTCCCTGCCCTCCCTGGAGGAGGTCCTGGCCGATGCCGTCGTGGTGAGTCTGCCCATGCGCGTGCGGTTCCGCGGCATCACGACGCGAGAAGCGTTACTGCTGCGCGGTCCCGCGGGGTGGGGCGAGTTCGCGCCGTTCCCCGAGTACGCGGACGACGAGGCGGCGCACTGGTTGCAGTCGGCGATCGAGGACGCCTGGCTCGGGCCGCCGCCCGCGGTACGAACGCGAGTGCCGATCAACGCCACCGTCCCCGCCGTCGACGCCGCCCGGGTGCCCGCCGTGCTCGAGCGTTACCCCGGTGCCCGGACCGCGAAAGTGAAAGTGGCCGAACGTGGTCAGACGCTTGACGACGACGTCGCGCGGGTGCGGGCGGTCCGCGCACTCGTTGCGAACGTGCGCGTCGACGCGAACGGGGGGTGGTCGGTCGACGAGGCCGAGACCGCGCTGCGGGCCCTGACCGTCGACGGTCCGCTCGAATACGCCGAGCAGCCGTGCGCGAGCGTGCCCGAGCTGGTGGAGGTCCGCAGGCGGATGCCCGACGTCCGGGTGGCCGCCGACGAGAGCATCCGGCGCGCCGAGGATCCGCTGAAGGTCGTGCGGGCCGGCGGTGCCGACGTGGCCGTCGTGAAGGTCGCCCCGCTCGGGGGAATGCGGCGGCTGCTGTCGCTCGTGGACGAGTTGTCTTCGTACGGTGTGCCGGTGGTCGTGTCGAGCGCCCTGGACACCGCTGTCGGTATCGCCGCCGGTGTCGCCGCTGCCGCCGCGCTCCCCGAATTGCGGTTCGCCTGCGGTCTGGGTACCGGGGGACTCTTCGAGGCGGACGTGGCCCGCCCCCGCGAACCCGTCGGCGGCGAACTCACCGTCGACGCGGTGGCACCCGACGTCGAACGCGTCACGGCTCTCGCCGCGTCCGCGGAGCGTTCACGCTGGTGGATCGAGCGGGCCCGCCGGTGCCATGGCCTGCTCGAACAACGCGGAGTCCGGTTTTTCGTATAGTGTCTGCCGGACCTGATCGCTCAGTCAATACGGAGGCATTGAAAGTGGTTGCAGCTCTGAACGAAACCCTGCTCGACGAGTCGCGCGTTCCTGCGGTCATCGCAGACGTCCAGGCTCTCATCGACGCGGAGGTTTCGGACAAGTCGGGGGCCTCGGGACTGGCACTCAAGGGTGGATACGGCGCGGTCAAGAAGGTGGGACCGTCGATCGTGCCGGACGCCATCGAGGGCCTGCTGCCGGCATTCGTCACCAAGCTCGAGCCGTACTGGCAGGCATTCACCGCCAGCGGTGAGGCCGGATTCTCCGAGTACCTGGTCGCGCGTGGCGACGAGGTCGCGGACTCGCTCCTCGGTGTGACCGACGAGCGCATCGAGGGCAGCGACCGCGGTGCTGTCAAGAAGGTGTACTCGTCGCTGCGTCCGTCGGCGAAGAAGAATGTGATCGAGGCACTTCCGCGTCTGGGCGCCCTCGTTCAGAAGCACGCCAACTGAGAACCCCGGTGAGTGGCCCGGCGCGCCCCGGCGTGCTGGGCCACTCACCTGTGGTCAGTTGGCAGCGTGGCCGTGGCGCCAGTAACCGGTGAACGAGATGTCGGACTTCGGGATGCGGCGCTCGTTCACGAGGTGGCGTCGCATCGCCGTCGTCAGCTCGCTCTCGCCGGCCACGAACGTGTAGGACGGCCCGGTCGGCAGCTCCGCCTGTTTCACGGTGTCGAGCGCGAGCACTCCCGGACGGGCATCGGCGTCCTCGCGCACCAGCCAGTGCACGTTCACGCCGTCACCCACCGAAACTTCCTGAGCGTCTTCGACATCGGGGATCTCGACGAAGACTTCGGCCCGCAGGTCCCGCGGAGCCGATCGCAGGATCCCGACGATGGCGGGAAGCGCGCTCTCGTCACCGACCAGCAGCTGCCACTCGGCGTCCGGCGTCGGGTTGTAGATCAGGCCCTCGTCGAGGATCGCCACCTCGTCACCGGCCGCGGCCGAATTGGCCCACGCCGATGCGGGACCGAGGTCGCCGTGCGAGGCGAAGTCGATGTCGATCTCGGTGCTGTCGCCGAACGTTCCCGATCCCGCCACCCGGATCTCGCGGATCGTGTAGTTGCGCACGACCGGCCGGGTGTCCTTGGGCATCAGCTTGTACTGCGCGTACCAGAGGTTGCTCGCGCTGGTCGGAAGCCGCAGCATGCTCTGTCCCCGCTGGGGGATGAACATCCGGAACCACTGGTCGAACCCCATCGGGCTGACGGAGTCGAGTTCCTCGCCCGCGATGGTGACGCGGACGAAGTTCGGGCTTATCTGCTTGCCCGCGACGACGCGTGCGGACGCGATCCGGCGACTCTGAGGTTTGACGAACTTGCTGCGTTTAGCCATGGCGTCGGTTACTCCCCCGGTAGCGGTGCGATTTGTCAGGTAAGCCTAACCAATCGATCCGTTTAGGCGGGGCGATGCGGTCGGTCGAGCCTCACGACCTTCGGCGGCAGACCCCACTCGTTGCGGCCGAGCCGGCTGAGCGGGGCGAGTTCCGCGAAGTCCGGAAGTCCGTCGTCGGCGAGCGCCTCGGGCCGCACCGCAACCGTCACGACGTCGCCCATCACCACGAACGAATCACCGACAGGTATCACCTGGTGCAGGGTGCACTCGATGGCGACCGGCGAACCCGCGACCCGCACAGGACGGACCCGCTCACTGAGTTCGGTGTCGATGCCCAGCGCGGCGAACTCGTCGACCTCGCTGTCGAACGTGGCGGAACTGGCGTTGACCGTCGAAATCAGCGGCTCGGTCGCCACGTTGATCACGAACTCTCCCGTCGCCTCGATGTTGCGGAGGCTGTCCTTGCGGGTCACCGACGTGAACTGCACCACCGGCGGGTGGGTGCTGGACACCGAGAAGAAGCTGTACGGGGCCAGGTTGGCCACCCCGTCCGCCGAGACGGTGGACACCCACGCGATCGGCCGGGGCACGATCGAGGCGGTCAGCACCTGATACATGCGGTGTGGGGGAAGTTCGGCGGGATCGAAGACTGTGCGCATGCGTTCATGGTGTCAGCGCCCGCGATGTGGCCGTGAACTCACCCGGCGAGGTCGCCGGACGGGGGTGCCGGAGGATCTGACACTCTTGATGTCGTGAACCCGTCCACTGCACAAGCCACCGCGGTCGTCGACGAACTGGTCCGCGGGGGCGTACGCGAGGTCGTGCTCTGCCCGGGTTCGCGCAACGCGCCGCTGGCGTTCGCCCTGCAGGCCGCCGACCTCGAGGGCCGGCTCCGTCTGCACATGCGCATCGACGAACGCACCGCGGGATTCCTCGCGCTCGGCCTGGCCGTGGCCGGCAAGCGTCCCGTCCCGATCGTCATGACGTCCGGCACCGCCGTCGCCAATCTCGGACCCGCGGTCCTCGAGGCGAACTACGCCCGGGTGCCGCTCGTGGTGCTCAGCGCCAACCGCCCGTACGAGATGCTCGGCACGGGCGCCAACCAGACCATCGAGCAGCTCGGTCTGTTCGGCAGCCAGGTGCGCGCGACCATCAGCCTGGGCCTGGCCGAGGACGATGCCGGGCAGAACAGCCAGTGGCGTTCGGCTGTGTGCCGGGTCCTCGCTGCGGCCCGCGGCACCCGGTCGGGGAACGCCGGTCCCGTGCACTTCGACATCCCGCTCCGGGAACCGCTCGTCCCCGACGTCCACGCGCAGGGCCCGGTCCCGCAGGGACGACCGGGTGGGGCGGCGTGGACCACCACCCAGCACGCGACGCTCGACGTGCCGATGGACCTCGACCTCACCCCCGACACCATCGTGATCTCCGGGCACGGGTCCGCGCTGCGGCCGGAACTCGCCGGACTGCCGACGGTCGCCGAGCCGACCGCGCCGCTGCACGGCATCCCGGTGCATCCGATGGCGTTGCCGCAGCTCAAACCGCGGCAGGCCGTCATCACCGGACGCCCCACCCTCCACCGGTCCGTGTCGAAGGTCCTCGCCGATCCGGCGGTGGCCGTCTACGCGCTCACCACCGGCCCCCGCTGGCCCGACGTGTCCGGCAACGTGCTGGCCACCGGAACCCGCGCGGTGGTGACCGGTGAACCCGACCGGGCCTGGATCAACCGGTGCCGCACGCTGTCCGAACACACCGACAAGGCGGTCCGCGCCCAACTGGCCGCCCACCCGAAGGCGACGGGACTGCACGTCGCCGCCGCCGTGATGGACGCGCTGTCCGACGGTGACCAGTTGCTGCTCGGGGCGTCCAACCCCGTCCGCGATGCGGCGCTCGTGAGCTATCCGGCGCCGAAGATCCGGGTGCTGTCCAATCGGGGCGTCGCCGGCATCGACGGCACCGTGTCCGCGGCCGTCGGAGCGGCGCTCGCCTACGCGGAGGGGCGCACGGTCGCCCTGCTCGGCGACCTCACGTTCCTGCACGACGCGTCCGGGCTGCTCATCGGCAGCGGGGAACCGCGGCCCCGCGACCTGACGATCGTGGTGGCCAACGACGACGGTGGCGGCATCTTCGAATTGCTCGAACAGGGCGACCCCCAGTACGCGGGGGTGTTCGAGCGGGTCTTCGGTACTCCGCACGGGATGGATCTCGCCGCACTCTGTGCCGCCTACCGGGTGGAGCATCACCTGGTGGGTCTGGGTGAGCTGTCGACGCGGCTGAGCGCGCCCGACGCGCCCGGCGACCGCGGAATCCGGGTGCTCGAGGTGACCACCGAACGTTCCGGGCTGCGCGAACTGCACGCCGCGGTGCGGGCCCAACTGTGAATGCGCGGGTGTCGCGGCGCGTCCGGTGGGGGGTGCTGGTGGCGGCGATCGGCATCTCGGTCCTGGCCGTGCTCCTCGTGCTGGCCGCCTGGCGCAACGACCACACCATCCAATCCGACCGGGGCGTGGCCACGGCGGAGGTGCTGTCGGCGGGCTCGCTGCGGTCGGCCATCAGCTTCGTCACCCCTGACGGGGTGACGCACAATCCCGAACTGGGCGTGCTGTACCCGACGAAGCTCACGGTGGGGCAGCGCATCGACGTCGAGTACGCGCGCAGCGACCCCGACCTGGTGCGGGTGTCCGGGCGCGACGCCAGCGTCGCCGTCGTCCCCGCCGGTTCGCTGATCGTCGTGACCTGGCTGATCGCGGGACCGGTGATCTGGTACCTGCGGCGGCGGGAGAGTTCGGCGGAGGCCCAGCCGGCAGTGTCATCCTGAGTTTCCCGGAACTTCGCGCGACGGTCACGTCGATCTCGCTGCTGTGACCACGAGCACTGCCACGCTGAGCGCGTGAGAGTAGCCATCGTCGCGGAATCGTTCCTGCCCAACATGAACGGTGTGACCAACTCGGTGCTGCGGGTTCTCGACCATTTGCAGCGCACCGGACACCAGGCGATGGTCGTCGCCCCGGACACGGTCGGATCGCAGACGTCCGCGCCGACCGAACACGGCGGCGTACCCGTCTACCGGGTGCCTGCGGTGATGGTGCCGAAGGTCAGTTCGCTCCCGGTGGGTCTGCCGCAGCCCGGACTCACCTCCGCGCTGCGGGCGTTCGACCCCGACGTCGTGCATCTGGCGTCACCGTTCCTCCTCGGTGCGGGCGGGCTGGGTGCGGCGCACCGGCTCGACGTCCCCACGGTCGCGGTGTACCAGACGGACGTGGCGGGATTCGCCGAGAGCTACGGCCTCGGCATCACCAGTCGCGCGGCGTGGGCCTGGACGCGTCGCATCCACCGGGGCTGCACGCGCACTCTCGCGCCGTCCACGTCGGCGGTCGAGGCGCTCGCCGAGCAGCGGATTCCGAGGGTCTATCGCTGGGCGCGCGGCGTGGAGACCACTCGATTCGCACCGTCGCGTCGCAGCACCGGTCTGCGGGACTCCTGGCTGGGCGGCTCGGATCGGCTGGTCGTCGGATTCGTTGGCAGGCTCGCGCCCGAGAAACACGTCGAGCGGCTCGCCGCACTCGCCGGCGACCAGCGGGTGCGGCTGGTGATCGTCGGCGACGGTCCGGAGCGGGCCCGCCTGCACCGGTTGATGCCCGACGCGGTGTTCACCGGACAGCTCGGCGGTGTGGAGCTCGCGGAGGCCTACGCGAGCCTGGACGTCTTCGTCCACCCCGGCGAGCACGAGACGTTCTGCCAGGCGGTGCAGGAGGCGCTGTCCAGCGGGGTGCCGGTGATCGGACCGGATGCCGGGGGACCGCGGGATCTGGTCGCGCACTGCCGCAACGGCTACCTGCTTCCGGTCGACCGGTTCGGCGAACTGCTGCCGAGCGCCGTCGACGCACTGCGCGACCGCCGCATGCGCGCCCGCTTCGGTGAGGCCGCCCGGCAGTCGGTGCTGCACCGCACGTGGCCTGCGATCTGCGACGAGTTGCTGGGTCACTACGCGGCGGTTGTGGTCGGGCAGGACTTTCGCGAGTCCCGGGCGGCCTGACCAGCGGATCGAAACCGGTGGGGAATTCGAGAGGCCGTCTCGTGGTTGCCCGGAGTATGGCGAAGTACAAGACTGTCAATCCCGCGACCGGTGAAACCGTCCGGGAATTCACGACCTTGGACGATGCAGGAGTGGAGTCGGCGCTCTCCCGCGCCCACAACGGATATCTCGACTGGCGGACGACCGCCGCCGAGGAACGCGCCCGGATTCTGGGCCGAACCGCCGATCTCTACGCGGAGCGCGAAGACGAACTGGCGCGGATGATCGCCCTCGAGATGGGCAAACCCGTCCGGGAGGCCAAGGGCGAAGTCCAGCTCTCGTCGGCGATCTACCGCTACTACGCGGACAACGGCCCCGCGCTGCTCGAGGCGGAACGGCTCGACGTGCCGGGTGCGGACGAATCCGTGGTCTACCGCAGGCCGATCGGTGCGCTCGTCGGCGTGATGCCGTGGAACTACCCGTACTACCAGGTCGCCCGCTTCGCGGCGCCGAACCTCATGCTCGGCAACACCGTGCTGCTCAAGCACGCCCCGAACTGTCCGCAGTCGGCACTGCTGATGGAGGAGATCTTCCGGCAGGCCGGTCTCCCGGAGGACGCGTACATCAACGTGTTCGCCACCAACGAGCAGATCGCCGACATGATCGCGGATCCGCGTGTCCAGGGTGTCTCGCTCACCGGCAGCGAGCGGGCCGGGACCAGCGTCGCCGAGACGGCGGGCCGCAACCTCAAGAAAGTGGTGCTCGAACTCGGCGGGTCCGACGTGTTCGTCGTCCTCGACACCGACGATATGGACGCCACGGTCAAGACCGCGACCCGTGCCCGCCTGTCCAACGCGGGCCAGGCCTGCAACTCTCCCAAACGTTTCATCGTGACCGAGCCGAACTACGACGAGTTCGTCGCGAAGCTCGCCGAGTCCTTCAAGGCCACCCCGACCGGCGATCCGCTCGACGCGAAGACCGTCCTCGGGCCGCTGTCCTCGCAGAGTGCCGCGGATTCGCTGATCGAGCAGATCGAGGACGCCGTCGCCAAGGGCGCGACGCTCCTCGCCGGCGGGAAGAAGATCGACGGCCCCGGCTCGTACGTCGAACCGACCCTGCTCGTCGACGTGACCCCCGAGATGCGGGCGTACAGCGAGGAACTGTTCGGACCGGTCGGCGTCGTCTACAAGGTCGCCACCGCCGACGAAGCCGTGGAACTCGCCAACTCCTCCTCCTACGGTCTCAGCGGTTCGGTGTGGAGCACCGACCTCGACGGGGCACGGGAGGTCGCCGACCGGCTCGACGTCGGCATGGCCTTCGTCAACGAGCACGGCACCACGCTTCCCGGGTTGCCGTTCGGCGGCGTCAAGCGCTCCGGCGTCGGGCGGGAACTCGGTCCGTGGGGAATGGACGAATTCGTCAACAAGAAGCTGGTGCGGGTCTCCAAGAAGTGACCGCCTCGCCACCGCGCCCGGCGCCGACATCGGCGCCGGGCGCGGTTGGTAGCGTTTCGGGCGTGGCAACTACACACGGTTCGCGGGCGTCGCTCGAAAAGGATCCGCACGAGGTCGCGTCGATGTTCGACGGCGTCGCGAAGCGCTACGACCTCACCAACACGATCCTGTCGTTCGGTCAGGACCGCAGTTGGCGCAAGGCGACGCGCTCGGCCCTGGCACTGAAGCCGGGGGAGCGCGTTCTGGACCTCGCGGCGGGGACCGGGGTCTCTACCGTCGAGCTCGGACGGTCGGGTGCCTGGTGTGTGGCCACCGACTTCTCCAAGGGGATGCTGCAGGCCGGCAGTGGACGCCACGTCCCGATGGTCGCGGGCGACGCGATGCACCTGCCCTACTCCGACGCCGTGTTCGACGCCGCGACCATCTCCTTCGGGCTGCGCAACGTCTCCGACTTCGACGCCGGACTCCGCGAGATCGCCCGCGTCACCAAACCCGGCGGGCGCCTCGTCGTGAGCGAGTTCTCGACCCCGGTGTTCGGGCCGTTCCGCACGGTCTACATGGAGTACCTGATGAGGGCGCTGCCGCGGGTCGCGCGCGCCGTCAGCAGCAACCCCGACGCCTACGTGTACCTCGCGGAGTCCATCCGCGCCTGGCCGACCCAGCAGGAACTCGCGCAGCGCATCGAGGCCGCCGGGTGGCGGAACGTGCAGTGGCGCAACCTCACCGGCGGCGTGGTTGCCCTGCACCGCGCCACCCGCTGAACGTCAGCCGAACAGCGGTCGCGAGTCGACCTTCGTCGACAGCAGACCGGACGCCCGCCACGCGCGGGCGGTGAGGTCGCTGTCCTCCTCGGTGACGAGGTTGCCCATGACCCGGACCGCGATGGTCATCAGCGCACGGGACCGCATGGCCACCGGACCGGACGCGGGCAGAACCCGGGGGACGGTCAGCAGCCCGGCGAGTCGCCGAGCCACGGAGAACGCCCGGCCGTACCGCTCCCGGAGGATCGCGGGCCACAGCTCCGTCAGGTCGTCGGCGTCGAGGATTTCCGCGACCAGGCGACCGCCTTCGAGCCCGTAATCGATGCCCTCGCCGTTCAGCGGATTCACGCACGCCGCCGCGTCGCCGATGATCGCCCAGTTCCGGCCCGCGATGTGCGACACCGCACCGCCCATCGGCAGCAACGCCGACGCCACCGCGCGCAGCTCGCCGTCCCAGTTCCATTCGTCGCGCCGCTGCGCCGTGTACAGGTCGAGCAGCGGTCGCAGCGCACCCGGGGCCGGACGTTTGGCGGTGGCCAGTGTGCCGACGCCGATGTTCACCTCACCGGTGCCGAGGGGGAATACCCAGCCGTAGCCCGACTGCAGCGTCCCCGCTCCGTCCCGCAGCTCGAGGTGCGAGGTGATCCACGGGTCGGCGCTGCGGTCGGTGGCGATGTAGGCGCGGGCGGCAACACCGTAGGCAGTGTCCCGGTGCCATTCACGGCCGAGCTGCTTGCCCAGCGTGGATCGGACGCCGTCGGCGACGATCAGCGTCCGGCAGCCGATGGTGTGGGTTCCGCCGGACGTCTTCAGCGTCACCGCCGTCACCCGGTCACCGTCCCGTTCGACGCCGATTGCCTTGGCACCCTGAACCATGACGGCCCCGGCGTCGACGGCGGTCGCACGGATCCTGTCGTCTAGCTCAGTGCGGGCGACGGCGCTGCCGACCGCCGGGAACGACCTGCCCGGCCACTCCAGTTCGAGCTCCTGACCGAACCCGCTGAGCCTCAGCCCGCGGTTGGTTCCTTTCGACCGCACCCAGTCGCCGAGACCGAGATGGTCGAGCTCGGCGACGGCACGCGGAGTGAGTCCGTCGCCACACGTCTTGTCGCGGGGAAACACCGCCGCGTCGGCGAGCACCACGTCACGACCCGCGCGGGCCGCCCACGCGGCAGCCGAGGAACCGGCCGGACCAGCACCGATGACCAGGACATCGGTGGCGGTGGGAAGCGGGGATCCCGCGGGCGACTGTTCTGCTGCGACCACACCTACATCCTGTCAGGCTTCGCTATGCGACCGCGGCGAGGCCGACGGGCAGCGGAACCGCTAGGTTCACTACCGTGGTAGCCGAGCCGCCACCGACGGCGCGGGAACCGAGCCGTCACTGACGACAGGATGGGTACTGAGAACGTGAGCACCGAGGGCGCAGCACACACCGCTGCCGACGCTGTAGTGGGCACTACGGTCGCCGGGATCGATCTCGGCGACCCGCAGCTCGCTGCCACGGTCCGCGAAGGACTGAAGCAAGTCGAGGAACTGCTGGTCAGTGAGCTCTCCGACGGGGAGGACTTCCTCACGGAGGCGGCGTTGCATCTCGCGAAGGCGGGAGGCAAGCGTTTCCGTCCGCTGTTCACGGTGCTCACCGCCCAGCTCGGGCCGAAGGCCTCCGACCCGTCGGTGGTCACGGCGGCCACCGTCGTCGAGCTGGTCCACCTCGCCACGCTGTACCACGACGACGTGATGGACGAGGCGTCGATGCGCCGCGGTGCACCCAGCGCGAACTCGCGGTGGGGCAACAGCGTTGCGATCCTCGCCGGCGACTATCTGTTCGCGCACGCGTCCCGTCTCGTCTCGACGCTGGGACCGGAGGCGGTGCGCATCATCGCCGAGACGTTCGCCGAACTCGTCACCGGCCAGATGCGCGAGACGATCGGGCTTCGCGGCGAACAGGATCCGGTCGAGCACTACCTCAAGGTCGTGTGGGAGAAGACGGGCTCGCTCATCGCGGCGTGCGGACGCTTCGGCGGCACCTTCTCCGGAGCGGACGCCGACCACGTGAAGCGGCTCGAACGCCTCGGTGACGCCGTGGGCACCGCCTTCCAGATCTCCGACGACATCATCGACATCTCCTCGGTGTCCGCGCAGTCCGGCAAGACACCCGGAACCGACCTGCGTGAGGGCGTCCACACGCTGCCCGTCCTGTACGCGCTGCGCGACGAGGGACCCGATGCCGATCGCCTCCGGGTGCTCCTCGACGGCCCCGTCACCAACGACGACGACGTCGCGGAGGCGCTCGCGCTCCTCGAACGGTCACCCGGCATGGCCGCCGCCAAGGCGAAGCTGGAGGAGTTCGCGGTCCAGGCGCGCGCGCAGCTCGCCGAGCTGCCGCAGGGCCCCGCAAACGACGCCCTCGTGAAGCTCGTCGATTACACGATCGAGCGCGTCGGCTGAGCCGTATCGTCAGTATCTGAACTCGTCTTCACCCGATTTCTCGTCGTCTGTGCGGGAACCGTCCCGCCACCGTGTTTCGTTGAATGATCAAGATCCCGAAACTCGGGCGACGTGATCGGGTGTCAACGACAAGGAAGGCGTGACGTGCGCTACGCAAACGGGGCGAAGACTCTGGTTCTGTTGGTCGGCATGTCGGCGCTGATCGTGTTCATCGGCGCGCTGTTCCGCAACCCCACCATCCTGCTGCTGGCGATCGTGTTCGCGGTCGGAATGAACGCGTACGTGTACTTCAACAGCGACAAGATGGCTCTCAAGGCCATGCACGCCCAGCCGATCACCGAGGTGCAGGCCCCGGTCATCTACCGCATCGTCCGGGAACTGGCCACGACCGCGCACCAGCCGATGCCGCGGCTCTACATCAGCCCCACGTCCGCGCCCAACGCTTTCGCAACCGGGCGCAGTCCGCGCCACGCCGCGGTGTGCGTGACGAGCGGCATTCTGGAGATCCTCAACGAACGAGAGTTGCGGGCCGTGCTCGGACACGAGCTGTCGCACGTCTACAACCGCGACATCCTGATTTCCTCCGTTGCCGGCGCCATGGCCGCCGTCGTGTCGGGGCTCGCGAACTTCGCCATGTTCGCCAACATGTTCGGCGGGCGCGGCGGGGGACAGGGCGCCAACCCGATCGCGCTGCTCCTCGTATCACTGCTCGGGCCCATCGCCGCGACCGTCGTCAAACTCGCGGTGTCCCGGTCCCGGGAGTACCAGGCCGACCAGTCGGGCGCAGAGCTCACGGGCGACCCCCTGGCGCTGGCGTCCGCGCTGCGGAAGCTGGAGCAGGGCACTCAGGCAGCACCGCTGCCGCCGGAGCCTCAGCTCGCCGCGCAGTCGCACCTGATGATCGCCAACCCATTCCGCACCGGCGAGAAGATGAGCCGGATGTTCTCCACCCACCCGCCGATGGCCGACCGGATCGAGCGGCTCGAGCGCATGGCAGGCATGTAGGCGGCTTCGCCGCCCGTGCGCCTTTCTGGTCGCTCCTACAACCAGAAAGGCGCACGGGTGCGGAGCGCCTACCGGTAGTTCACGAACTGCAGCGCGATCCCGAAGTCCTCACCCTTCAGCAGGGAGATCACGGCCTGCAGGTCGTCGCGCTTCTTGCTGCTCACCCGCAGTTCCTCACCCTGAATCTGCGCCTTGACGCCCTTGGGGCCCTCGTCGCGGATCTTCTTGGTGATCTTCTTGGCGTTCTCGGTGGTGATGCCCTGGACGAGGCTGCCGGACAGCTTGTAGATCTTTCCGGACTGCGCCGGCTCGCCCGCGTCGAACGCCTTCAGGGAGATGTCACGCCGGATCAGTTTCTCCTTGAAGACGTCCAGGGCGGCGAGCAGTCGCTCCTCGGTGTCGGCCGTCAGGGTGATGGTTTCCTCGCCGGACCATTCGATCGATGCTCCCGTGTTCCGGAAGTCGAACCGGGTCGACAGCTCCTTGCCGGCCTGATGCAGGGCGTTGTCCACCTCTTGACGCTCCACCTTGCTCACCACATCGAAGGACGAATCAGCCACTTCACACTCCCGGTTTCGTCTAGTTCTCCCCGCCGCGACCCGGCCGGGGGCTCGCCGAATGCCGACGAGCAGATTCGACGCTATCGGTTCGCAACCGCCCGTATCCACCCGGTTTGCAAAACGGGGGGCCGTTCGTTGTATTCTTCTTTCCGCAGCGGAGAGCGATTTCGCATAGATTTCGCGCTCCTCGTGCAACCCGGCAGATTGCCCGAGCGGCCAATGGGAGCGGACTGTAAATCCGTCGGCTTATGCCTACGTAGGTTCGAATCCTACATCTGCCACACACAGAACCCCGGTGAGCGACAGCTCACCGGGGTTCTGTCGTTCGTGGCCGAAACGGGGCGCCCGCGCATGCGGCGATGCCGACCGGATCGTCGGCAACATGGCCCGACGCGTCGCATGCACCTCTTCGGACGCGAATGCTGGGACCGGCCGAAGGTACGGCCGCTCGGCTGGACGGACTTCGGCGTGCTCCCCGAGCTCGATCGCAGGTCTCGAGCACGGCCACCAGCGGAACTGTCGGGTGCACCGACTTGTGAAAGCCGCTGACCAGGCAATTTGGTTCTGGACGCGAACTCTGTGTAATCTCGTCAAGGCTTCAGCGCGCAGCGATGTGCGAGCGAAGCACGCCCCCTTAGCTCAGTCGGCAGAGCGTTTCCATGGTAAGGAAAAGGTCAACGGTTCGATTCCGTTAGGGGGCTCGCTGGATTGAAGTGGAGCGCCTAGTGCGCGACACTCGACACCGAGGCGGTGTAGCTCAGTTGGTAGAGCAAACGACTCATAATCGTTGCGTCGCCGGTTCAAGTCCGGTCACCGCTACACAATATGCATGATCCACCCTGATTGTTCGTAATCAGATTCACCCGAAAGAAGGCATCCCGTGGCCTCCTCGACTGACGTTCGGCCCAAGATCACTTTGGCCTGCGAGGTATGCAAGCACCGCAACTACATCACCAAGAAGAATCGGCGCAACGACCCCGATCGCCTGGAGATCAAGAAGTTCTGCCCGAACTGCGGAACTCACCAGTCGCATCGCGAGTCCAAGTAACACGGTCCGGAACTAGGACTGCGTTCGCGAAGGGAGTCCTCTAGGCTGCCCTCACGCGCTGACGTCAAGGGTAGAAGAGGTTCTTTCGCGTGACTGACACTGTGACAGAGACAGAGGCATACGTGCCCGCGGCTGTTCCTGCCGATCCTGCCGCGCACGCACTGGCGATGGTCGGGCACCACTACCGCGTCGACGACTTCTACGAGGTCGGACGCGAGAAGGTGCGCGAGTACGCGCGTGCCGTGCAGGACTGGCACCCCGCTCACCACGACGAAGAAGCCGCGAAGGGCCTCGGTTACGACGGTCTCCTCGCTCCTCTGACGTTCATCTCGCTTGTCGGCATCATCGCTCAGGGGCGCCTCTTCAAGGAGATCGTCACCGGTTACGATCCGAGCCAGATTCTCCAGACCGACCAGCGGCTCGAGTTTCACAAGCCGATCAAGGTCGGCGACCGTCTGGTCTGTGACGTGTACCTGGAGTCGTTCCGCCAGATGGGCGGCAGCGACATCATCGTCACCAAGAACATCGTCACCGATCAGCACGACGAACTGGTCCAGACCACTTGGACGACGCTCGTCGCGCGTACCGGCGGCGAGGTCGACGAGAACATCGCTCACGCAGTCAAGGACGTGATCATGCATGGCGCTTCGTAAGTTCGAGGACGTCTCGGTGGGTGAAGAACTCCCCGAGCGCATCGTGAAGCTCACGCGTGGCGACCTGGTCAACTACGCGGGCGTGTCCGGCGATCCCAACCCGATCCACTGGAGCGACGAGGTCGTCAAGCTCGCCGGTCTGGACAACGTGATCGCGCACGGAATGCTCACCATGGGTCTCGGCGGCGGATTCGTCACGTCGTGGCTCGGCGATCCGGGTGCGGTCAAGGAATACAACGTTCGTTTCACGAGCTCGGTCTACGTCCGTGAGGACGAGGCCGCGCAGGTCGAGTACACCGGTAAGGTGAAGTCGCTCGACGAGGAAAGCAAGACAGCAGTAGTCGCGATCGTGGCGCGTTCCGAGGGAAAGAAGATCTTCGGTCGCGCCACCGCAACGGTCCGTCTGGCCTGACAGCCGGGTGGATTGGGTTTGTTCCGGGGCTTTGAAGTACACTGAGATTTCTGGGATTACTCAGCGCTGCGCGCTGCCCTACGGTGCTGTACGGCCGGCAAGGGTGGCGCGCGTGTCATGTGATCACAGAGAGGTCGGTCAAGAAATGGTTCGAGGCTAGTTTCGGACCAGGTCTCCCGACCAAAGGGGCGTAGCTCAACTGGCAGAGCAGCGGTCTCCAAAACCGCAGGTTGCAGGTTCAAGTCCTGTCGCCCCTGCCCCCGGATGCCAGCGACTGAGAGGAACGACGTGAGCGAGGAGCGCGCCAAGCGCGACGGCGACACTTCAGGGTCGACGCGCCCGGACGGTGCCGACGACACCGCGGCCGACGCCACCACCACGCGTTCCGCCACTCCCTCGGGAAAGCCCAGCGGTAAGCGCCAGGGCCGTCGTTCACCGGCAGGTACCGAGGTCGCCGCGAGTTCTGTGAAGTCACCGGAACTCTCGAAGTCGGACACGACGACCAAGGTCAAGCCGGCGAAGAAGGATCGCGCCGACACGCCGCGCAAGGAAAACATCTTCAAGCGCCTGCGCCGGTTCCTCCGCGAGGTCATCGCCGAGCTTCGCAAGGTCATCTGGCCCAATCGCAAGCAGATGATCACCTACACCAGTGTCGTCCTGGTCTTCGTGGTGTTCATGGTGACGTTCATCGGCGTGTTGGATCTGGTGGTCATCAAGGGCGTCACGTGGTTGTTCGGTTGACGGAATCCGCTCCGGTGGATCCGAAGTATGTGAGTGACGAGAGGAAGCGAGTGCCCCAGTGAGCACCCCCGAGAACGACACGAATGAGGCTTTGGCCGAAGAGCGTGTTTCTGCCGAGGCGGCAGCCGAAGTGGATGTCGAGGCTGCCGAGGAGGGCACCGAAGCCGCGGAAATCGACGGTGACGACGTTGCCGAGGACGCCCCGGCTGACGAGATCGTCGCGGACGAGGCGCCCGTCGACGAGGCTGTGACCACCGACGAGGCTGCAACCACCGACGAGGCTGTGGCCGCCGAAGAGCCCGAGGATCCCGTTGCGGAACTCAAGGCCGCTCTGCGCCGCGCACCCGGTGACTGGTACGTCATTCACTCCTACGCGGGCTACGAGAACAAGGTCAAGGCCAACCTCGAGACCCGTGTCCAGAACCTCGACGTCGGCGACTACATCTTCCAGGTGGAAGTTCCCACCGAAGAGGTCACCGAGATCAAGAACGGTCAGCGCAAGCAGGTCAACCGCAAGGTTCTGCCCGGCTACATCCTGGTCCGCATGGATCTCAACGACGAGTCCTGGGGAGCCGTGCGCAACACGCCCGGCGTCACCGGATTCGTCGGTGCGACGTCGCGTCCGTCTCCACTGACCCTCAACGAGGTCATCAAGTTCCTGCTCCCGCAGCAGGAGCAGAAGAAGCAGGCTGCCGCGGCAACCGTCTCGGCGGGGGAGACCGGCGGAGAGAGTTTCGCGAAGCCGCTCATCGAGGTCGACTTCGAGGTCGGCGAGTCGGTCACCGTCATGGACGGCCCGTTCGCCACGCTGCCCGCCAGCATCAGCGAGGTCAACGCCGAGCAGCAGAAGCTCAAGGTCCTGGTCTCGATCTTCGGTCGCGAGACCCCGGTCGAGTTGTCCTTCACGCAGGTCGCGAAGATCTAGCGCCACATACTTGCACTGCAGTAGCAAGAAACACACCCAGCAAGAAATAGGAAATCGAGATGCCCCCCAAGAAGAAGAAGCTCGCAGGGCTCATCAAGCTTCAGATCCAGGCCGGTCAGGCTAACCCTGCACCGCCCGTGGGTCCCGCGCTTGGTCAGCACGGCGTGAACATCATGGAGTTCTGCAAGGCCTACAACGCGGCGACTGAGTCCCAGCGCGGCAACGTGGTGCCGGTCGAGATCTCGGTCTACGAAGACCGGACCTTCGATTTCAAGCTGAAGACCCCTCCGGCTGCCAAGCTGCTGCTCAAGGCTGCAGGCGTGCAGAAGGGCTCCGGCGAGCCGCACAAGACCAAGGTCGCTTCCGTGACCATGGATCAGGTGCGCGAAATCGCGAAGACCAAGCAGGAAGACCTCAACGCGAACGACATCGAGCAGGCCGCGAAGATCATCGCCGGCACCGCACGCTCGATGGGTATCACGGTCGACGGCTGAGTCAGCCCTGATCGATCGGCGGCGTCACCGTCGGCGATCGACTGACGGCACCGCCGTCGAAGAAAGCGTGGGAGGGCCGGCCAGGCCCAGACCACTACTGAACCATTCACCATCGCAGACGAGACACACACTGCGGTGAGAAGTTAGGACAGAAGAAATGGCAAAGCGCAGCAAGGCGTATCTCGCCGCCGCTGAGAAGATCGACTTCGACAAGCTGTACAGCCCGCTGCAGGCTGCGAAGCTGGCGAAGGAGACGTCGTCGAGCAAGATGGACGCGACCGTCGAGGTTGCAGTCCGTCTGGGCGTCGACCCCCGCAAGGCGGACCAGATGGTCCGCGGCACGGTCAACCTGCCGCACGGCACCGGTAAGACCGCCCGCGTCATCGTGTTCGCAGTCGGAGAGAAGGCCGCCGAGGCCGAGGCAGCTGGAGCCGACGCCGTCGGTGCCGAGGACCTTATCGAGCGGATCCAGGGTGGATGGCTCGATTTCGACGCCGCCATCGCGACTCCCGATCAGATGGCCAAGGTCGGCCGCATCGCCCGCGTCCTCGGACCGCGTGGCCTGATGCCGAACCCGAAGACCGGCACCGTGACGGCTGACGTCACGAAGGCTGTCGCGGACATCAAGGGCGGAAAGATCAACTTCCGCGTCGACAAGCAGGCCAACCTGCACTTCGTGATCGGCAAGGCATCGTTCGACGACGCCAAGCTGGTGGAGAACTACGGCGCCGCGCTGGACGAGATCCTGCGTGCGAAGCCGTCCTCCGCGAAGGGCCGCTACGTCAAGAAGGTCACCGTTTCGACCACCACCGGCCCGGGCATCCCGGTGGACCCGAACCGCACCCGCAACCTTCTCGAGGATGCCGACGCGTAAGTCACGCTTCACACAGTTCGGCCGGTACGGAAATCTTCCGTACCGGCCGAACTGCTTTTCCGGGTTCAGTCTTCGTCGGCGGTTCCCGATTCGGACTTCTTTCGCCACGCCAGCATCACGGAGTCCGTGCGAGCCGGCGCCCAGGGCATGAAGATCGCGACGACGAGCGCGCAGACCACCACGGCGCCCGCCGCGACGAGCGACGCAGTGTGCGAGCCCTGCAGGACCGTCGTCTTCATGGTGAGGATGAGATTCTCACGCTGCTGTTCGAGGAACGGCGGGATCTCCCGTTTCCGGATCTCGAGCACACTCAGGACCGTCGCGCGTGCGAACCCCTTCTCGTCGTCGTTCATCAACGCGGCCGGAATCCGGTCGAGCAGTGGACTCATCGTCGTCGCGTAATACGACGCGACGATCGATCCGAGCACGGCGACACCGAGCGTTCCGCCGATTTCCCTGGTCGTGTCGTTCACGGCCGAGCCTGCTCCCGCCTCGTCGAGGGGCAGCGACGCCATGATCGATTCGGTCGCGGGCCCCTGCACGACGGCCAAACCGAGCGCCATCGACACCATCGACGGGAGGACGTCCGTCAGGTAGCTGCTGTCGACGGCCACCTGACCGCCGAGGTACAGGCCGACCCCGGTGAGGAGGAGGCCGAACACGATGACCGGGGTCGTCCCGATTCGCTGCGCCAGAAGTGTGGCGACGGGAGCGCCGACCGCCACCGACGCCGCGAACGGCAGCGACGCGACACCGAACTCGAACGGCGTGTACTCCCGGACGCCCTGGAAGTACTGCGTGATGAGGAACAGGAAGCCGAACATCGAGAAGTAGCCGATGGCGATCGCCAGGGCGGGCAGGGAGAACCTGCGGTTGCGGAACAGTCGCAGGTCGAGGATCGGGTGCTCGGTGCGCAACTCCCAGAGAACGAATCCGATCAGGACCGCGATCGAGAGGGCGACGGCGCCCAACGTGACGAACGACGTCCACCCGTGATGAGGGGCTTCGATGATGGCCCACACGAGCACGGTGATTCCGGTGATCGAGGCGGCGATTCCGACGAGGTCCATCCGTCCGATGACGGAGGCGCGCGATTCCGGCACCAGGAGCAGTGTCGCTGCTGCCGCGACCACGGCGATTGGCACGTTGATCCAGAAGACGGAGTGCCAGCTGAAATGCTCGAGCAGCCACCCGCCTGCCATCGGCCCGATGGCGATCGCGAATCCGGCCATCGCGGTCCAGGCGGCGATGGCCAGCGCCCGTTCCCGCACGTCGGTGAAGATGTTGATGACGAGGGCGAGGGTCGCGGGGAAGACGGCGGCCGCGAAGACCCCCATCGCCGCGCGGGCCGCGATGACCTGCCCCAGAGTCTCGGCGTTGGCGCCGGCGACCGACATGACGGCGACGCCGGTCAGGCCGATGACCATGACGCGGCGACGACCGTAGCGGTCGCCGAGGTTGCCGAACGCCAGGAGCAGGCCTGCGAACGTCAGCGTGTAGGCGTCGACGACCCACTGCAGGCCGCTGACACTGGTGCGGAGTTCGACACCGATCGACGGGAGGGCGACGTTGACGATGGTGTTGTCGAGCACGACCAGCAGTTCGGCCAGGCAGATCACGGCAAGCGCGAGGAAGCGGCGCGTCCGGGACCCGGCCACGACGGTCCGGGCTTCGAGGATTGTCATGACCAAAAGTTAGCCCATATATGTAACGATGCGTAACAGGTAATTGGACGCAGCTTCAGTCTGTTGAACCACACCGCAGCGATGGAGTGACGCCGATCACTTCCGCGAGGCGGGTCGCGGCCACGATTTGGCGGTTGTGCAGGCCATGCCGTAATCTGTCCTGCGGAGTTCAATGCAGTATCTGAACTTCACCCCAAATCATGTTCTACCCAAGACCGTTGGTGATCGCTCCCGCAAGGGTGTGATTGAAAGTCCGGGAATGTCCGGCGGCCCACGCAGGAGGACGAGGTAGGGGGATGCGTATCGGTTGTGGGCTCGCGCCCTGACCGTATCGTTTCCTTTCACGCCCCGTGTGCCCTGCACCGGGGCGTTTTGCATGTCGTGGATTGTGTGCTCCGGGATTCCGGCGGTACGCAGCGGTTCCGAAGTGGGATAACGACTGTCATGAGAGGAGGCGAAGTATGGCAAAGCCTGAGAAGGTTTCCGCGGTTGCGGAGATCACCGAGCAGTTCAAGGGTTCGACCGCTGCTGTGATCACGGAATACCGTGGTCTGACGGTGGGCAACATCACGACACTGCGACGCGCTCTCGGAGAAGGTGCCACCTACTCCGTCGCCAAGAACACCCTGGTCAAGCGTGCCGCTGCTGAGGCGGGCGTCGAGGGCCTTGATGACCTTTTCGTCGGTCCGACCGCCATTGCATTCATCAAGGGCGAGCCCGTCGATGCTGCGAAGGCTCTGAAGAACTTCGCTAAGGACAACAAGGCGCTCATCATCAAGGGCGGCTACATGGACGGCGCTGCGCTGTCCGTGGACGAGGTCAACAAGATCGCGGACCTCGAGTCCCGCGAGATCCTGTTGGCCAAGCTTGCCGGCGCGATGAAGGGCAACTTGGCAAAGGCCGCAGGCCTGTTCAACGCTCCTGCTTCGCAGGTGGCCCGACTGGCTGCTGCTCTGCAGGAAAAGAAGGCCGCAGAAGGCGGAGCTGCCGAAGCTCCCGCCGAGGCTGCAGCCGAAAGCTGATCCGCACCCGCGCATCACTGCTATAACCCCGCCCGGTCGCGGATCAGCGACATGGGACTTACAGGAAGGACCGCCACAATGGCGAAGCTCAGCACCGAAGAGTTGTTGGACCAGTTCAAGGAGCTCACCCTCCTCGAGCTCTCGGAGTTCGTGAAGGCATTCGAGGAGACCTTCGAGGTCACCGCCGCTGCCCCGGTCGCCGTTGCCGCTGCAGGCGGAGCACCGGCTGCCGCCGAGGCTGCTGAGGAGCAGGACGAGTTCGACGTCGTCCTCGAGTCGGCCGGCGACAAGAAGATCCAGGTCATCAAGGTCGTCCGTGAGGTCGTTTCCGGCCTCGGCCTGAAGGAAGCCAAGGACCTCGTCGAGGGTGCTCCGAAGGCCATCCTGGAGAAGGTTGCCAAGGACGCGGCCGACGCCGCCAAGGAGAAGCTCGAGGCTGCCGGCGCGAAGATCACCGTCAAGTAAGACGGTCTCTCCCGCGCTGCTCGCCGAGCAGACGAAGAGGGCCACTCCCCATCCGTGGGGAGTGGCCCTCTTCTTGCGTCCGCAGACAGCTTCGGAGTGTCGAGATTCCCGGCCAAAAGTTGGACGCGCGACCAGAAATTTCGCTACCGTTATCCCAGTTCAGACGCGTTGTTTTGCATAGTGGGACCCGCTGTTGGCATGCTTCCTTACTCATGAGTAGCATCCCTTGTCACAGGTAACACGTCGATGCGATAGAGTGACCCAACCCACACGGGGTGAGTGCATCGAACGGTCGCGGAGGTAATGGTGGGAGTCGAGGTATCCGTCGAGGGACTGACCAAGTCGTTCGGCTCGCAGAGGATCTGGCAGGACGTCACATTGACCCTCCCTGCTGGTGAGGTCAGTGCGTTGCTCGGGCCGTCGGGTACGGGTAAGTCGGTGTTCCTGAAGTCGCTGATCGGTCTGCTCCGCCCGGAGCAGGGTTCGATCGTGATCGACGGCACCAACATTCTCGAGTGCTCGTCCAAGGAGCTCTACGAGATCCGGAAGCTGTTCGGGGTGCTGTTCCAGGACGGCGCGCTGTTCGGGTCGATGAACCTGTTCGACAACGTGGCGTTTCCGCTGCGCGAGCACACCAAGAAGTCCGAGTCCGAGATCCGCAAGATCGTGATGGAGAAGATGGAGCTCGTCGGCCTGCTCGGGGCCGAGGACAAGCTGCCCGGCGAGATCTCCGGCGGCATGCGCAAGCGCGCGGGTCTGGCCCGGGCCCTGGTGCTGGACCCGCAGATCATCCTCGTCGACGAGCCGGACTCCGGTCTGGATCCGGTGCGCACCACCTACATCTCGCAGACGTTGATCGACATCAACGCCGAGATCGACGCGACGATCCTGATCGTCTCGCACAACATCAATCTCGCGCGGACGGTGCCGGACAACATCGGCATGCTGTTCCGCCGACATCTGGTGATGTTCGGTCCGCGGGAGGTGCTGCTCACCAGTGAGGAGCCGGTGGTCAAGCAGTTCCTCAACGGCACCATGATCGGTCCGATCGGGATGTCGGAGGAGAAGGACGAGGCCACCATGGCGCAGGAGCAGGCGATGGTCGATGCCGGCCACCATGCCGGTGGTGTCGACGACGTCGAGGGCATCGTCCCGCAGATGAAGGCGACGCCGGGGATGCCGTTCCGGCAGGCCGTGGCCCGCCGTCAGGAACGCGTCCGACACATCATGCACACCCTGCCGGAGAATGCCCAGATCGCCATCCAGGAAAGCCTCGACGAGACTTCCGGCGGAAACGGCGGCGGGGGCTACGACTACGCATACAGCCAGGAAGACACACAGGTCATCCCCGCATACCGGGGCGAAGGATACGAAAACACCACTCACGGGCAAGGGTAGGCATATCGGATGGGGGTTACCCGCAGCTCGGTCTTGCGGCCGGTCAACGGTGCGCTGACGCAGGCCGGGAATATCGTCGAGCTCTTCGTCGACGTCGCACGAAACACGTTCAAGCGGCCGTTCCAGTTCCGCGAGTTCATCGAACAGGCCTGGTTCATCGCCAGCGTCACGATCCTGCCGACGGCAATGGTCGCGATTCCGTTTGGCGCAGTGGTGTCTCTGCAGACCGGATCGCTCATCAAGCAGCTCGGTGCGGAGTCGTTCACGGGAGCGGCCAGCGTGCTCGCCGTCATCCAGCAGGGTTCCCCGCTGGTGACGGCACTTCTGGTGGCCGGGGCTGCGGGCTCGGCCGTCACGGCGGATCTCGGTGCGCGGACGATCCGCGAAGAGATCGACGCCATGGAGGTTCTCGGTATCAACCCGATTCAGCGACTCGTCGTGCCTCGGGTGCTTGCCATGGTTCTCGTCGCGATCCTGCTCAACGGCCTCGTGTCCGTGGTCGGTATCGCGGGCGGGTACTTCTTCAACGTCATTCTCCAAGGGGGTAATCCCGGTGCGTACCTGGCATCGTTCTCGGCCTTCGCGCAGCTTCCCGACATCTGGGTCGGCGAGCTCAAGGCGGCCGTCTTCGGTGTCATCGCCGGTGTCATCGCCGCGTACAAGGGCCTCCACCCGAAGGGCGGACCCAAGGGCGTCGGTGACGCGGTGAACCAGTCTGTGGTGATCACGTTCCTGCTGCTGTTCTTCGCGAACCTGATCCTGACCATGGTGTACCTCCAAATCGTTCCGGCGAAGGGATCGTGACCCGATGACAATCGCCAAGGGACGCGGTGACCGGACGCTGATGGCGGCACGCCGAGTCGGTCGTGCGCCGCTCAACGTGCTCGACCGGGCCGGCGAGCAGATGTCGTTCTACGCCAGGGCAATCGCCTGGTCGCCCCACACTCTCGTGCACTACCGCAAGGAAGTGCTCCGGCTGCTCGCCGAGGTCACATTCGGCAGCGGTGCGCTCGCCGTCATCGGCGGCACCATCGGCGTCATCGCGATGATGTCCGGCTTCACCGGCGTCGTCGTCGGACTGCAGGGTTTCGCCGCGCTCGAACAGCTGGGCAGCTCGGTCCTCACCGGCTTCCTGTCCGCGTACGTCAACACCCGTGAGATCGCGCCGATCGTTGCGGCACTCGCGCTCTCGGCCACCGTCGGTTGTGGTTTCACCGCGCAGCTCGGCGCCATGCGCATCTCGGAGGAGATCGACGCGCTGGAGGTCATGGCGGTACCGAGTGTGCCGTTCCTCGTCACCACCCGCATGATCGCGGGATTCGTCGCCGTCATCCCGCTGTACATCGTCGGTCTGCTCGCGGCCTATCTCGCCTCCCGCGTCATCAGTACCGTGTTCAACGGCCAGTCGACCGGGTCCTACGACCACTACTTCAACTTGTTCCTGCCACCGCAGGACGTCCTGTACTCGTTCGCGAAAGTGCTGATCTTCGCGTTCGTGCTGATCCTGATCCATTGCTACTACGGCTATCACGCGTCGGGTGGTCCCGCCGGTGTGGGTGTGGCCGTGGGTCGGGCGGTCCGCACCGCGATCGTCACCATCGCCGTTCTCGACTTCTTCCTGAGCCTCGCCATCTGGGGCACGACGACCACAGTGAGGGTGGCCGGATGAGCAACACGACATCTGTTGTGGGCCGACGGGTGCTGGGGCTGGTGTTCTTCCTCGTCCTCGCGTTGTTCCTGGTCTTCACGATCGGCATGTTCAACAAGACATTCACCAAGGTCGTCAAGATCGACCTCCTCACGGACACCGCCGGAAATGCCCTGCCACCCAATGCGGACGTGAAGGTTCGTGGCCTCATCGTCGGCGAGGTGCGCTCGGCGTCCTCCCATGAGGGCGAGGTCACCCTGGATCTTGCGATCCAGCCCGACAAGGCGCAGCTGATTCCGTCCAACGCGACGGCGCGGTTGCTGCCCAAGACGCTGTTCGGTGAGCGCTATGTGTCGCTGATCGTTCCCGAGGGCGACACCGCTCCGCCGATCCAGGCCGGCGACACGCTGCGTCAGGACAAGAGCGGCAACGCCGTCGAGGTCGGCGAGGTTCTGGACGGTCTGCTGCCGCTGCTGCAGGCGATTCCGCCGCAGGACCTGGCGAACACGCTCGGCGCGCTGTCTCAGGGACTGAGCGGGCGCGGTGCCGAACTCGGACTGACGCTCGACCGTCTCGAGGAGATCTTCGGCGGGCTGAACACGGAACTTCCTGCCATCCAGGAGGATCTGCGCGGTCTGGCAGATTTCTCGCAGACGTACTCCGAGGCGGCGCCCGACCTGGTCAACGCCCTCGACAATCTCCGTACCACCGGAAATACCGTGGTGGAGAAGCAGGGCGAGATCTCCACGTTGCTCGCGTCGCTGACCGGAACCGCGTCCAGCACCGCGGATCTCCTGCAGACCAACGCCGAATCGATCGTCAGTATCGCCGCCGATTCGCGTGAGGCACTGCAGATCCTCGGCCGTTACTCGCCGAGCTTCGGTTGCACGTTCGCGGGCTTCGCCAAGTCCGCTCCCGTCGCCCGTGAACTGCTGGCACCGGACGATCCGTACCCGGGTGTGCGTGCCAGCGTGCAGTTCGTCAATCCGAAGGGTCGCTACGTGCCCAACCAGGACGAGCCGCGGCTGCTCGACAACCGCGGACCGGCTTGCTACGACAACGTCACCGCTCCGGGTGGGAAGTTCCCGCAGTACCCGGGCGGGTCATCCTACAACGACGGTGCCTACCAGGTGCCTTCGCGGAATCCCGGCCCGTCGACCATCGACTTCCTCCCGGCGCCCGCCGGAGTCCCCGATCAGGTCCCGGGGTACGGAGCCGAGGTCACGCCCGCGAGTTACGCGGGTTCGAAGATGGAGCAGGACACGTTGGACGTCGTCTACGGCGAGGCCGGGGGCATGGCGCCGGAGGACGTGCCGAGCTGGACGACACTCGTCGGCGCGCCGACCATGAGGGGGACTGAGGTGAGCTTCAAGTGAGGGGCCTGGCCGCACCATTGGTCAAGCTGATCGTGTTCGCCGTGGTCACCATCCTCGCGACCGGTCTTCTGGCCGCCACCATCGCCAACCTCGGTGGCGGCGGTGGCACCAAGTTCAACGCGATCTTCTCGGACGTCACCTCGCTCAACGAGGGCGACGAGGTCCGCATCGCCGGTGTGCGTGTGGGTCAGGTCGAGAAGATCGCGATCCACGACGACCGCGAGGCCGAGGTTCAGTTCACGGTGTCGGAACGGGACTGGCTGCCCGCCAGCACCACCGCGACCATCCGCTTCCGGAACCTCGTGGGGCAGCGCTACATCGCGCTCGAACAGGGCGAGGGACAGCAGGGAATGAAGATGAGCGGCGGCGACACCATTCCGATGGAGCGGACGAAGCCAGCCGTCAACCTCACCACGCTGTTCGACGGGTTCCGTCCGCTGTTCCAGACCCTCAGCGCCGACGACGTGAACAAGTTGTCGTACCAGATCATCCAGGTGTTCCAGGGCGAGTCGGGAACCATCACGGAACTGGTCGAGAACACGGCAAGCCTCACCAACACCGTCGCCGACAAGGATCGGGTGATCGGTGCGGTGATCAACAACCTCAACGACGTGCTGGCCACGGTGAATCAGCGTGACGATCAACTCGATTCGCTGATCGTCAACACCCAGCAACTCGTCACGGGCCTGGCGAACGAGCGCGGAACCGTCGGTTCGGCGGTGACGTCCCTCGCGGGACTGACCGACGCGACGGCCGACCTGCTCGAACCCACCCGACCGTCCATCCAGGAATCCATCACGTCGCTGAACACGCTGGCGACGACGTTGAACCGTAACTCCGACACGGTCAACAGCGTTCTCCAGACGCTTCCGGTGAAGCTCGAGAAGCTCGGCCGGGCAGCCAGTTACGGATCCTGGTTCCAGTTCTACCTCTGTGGAGTCGACATCGTTGCAGGACCAGGTACCGCGCCCCAACTGAACCTGCCCACGGGCTTGCCCACCGTCAACCAGCCGCTCTATACGAACTCGGCGAAACGGTGCACGCAGGACGGCCTACAGGAGTTGCAGACACGATGAGCAGACGTCGCAGCCCGGCAGTGGCTGGTGCCCTCGGCATCCTCGTGGTGCTGTTGGCCACCCTGTCGGCTTTCTTCCTCGATTCGCTGCCGTTCATCGGCGCCGGATCGACCTATCACGCCGAATTCTCCGAGGCGGCAGGGCTCAAGCCCTCCAACGAGGTCCGGATCGCCGGCGTGAAGGTCGGCAAGGTCACGTCCGTCGAACTCGACGGGGACCATGTGGACGTCGCCTTCAAGGTGTCGGACGCGTGGGTCGGCAACGAGACGTCGGCGTCCATCCAGATCAAGACGATCCTGGGCCAGAAGTACCTGGCCCTCGACCCCCGCGGCTCGGACACGTTGAATCCGAGCGACGTGATCCCGTTGGACCGCACCACGTCTCCGTACGACGTGATCGAGGCGTTCTCGGCCGCCGCACAGACGGTGGGTGACATCGACTCCGATCAGCTCGCGCAGAGCATGGTCACGCTGTCGCAGGCGTTCGAGGGAACTCCCACGGAGATCCGTGCCTCCCTCGACGGTGTCAGCAGGCTGTCTCAGACCATCGCCAGCCGCGATCAGGAGTTGCAGAAGTTGTTCGACGCTACGGGCAAGACCACCAAGGTCCTCGCCGACCGCAACGCCGAATTCAACCGGTTGATCAGCGACGCCGGTCTGCTGCTCGGTGAGCTCAACAGCCGTCAGCAGTCGATTTCCCAGCTGCTCACCGGAACTCAGCGGCTGTCGCAGCAGTTGACCGGACTCGTGCGCGACAACGAGGCCGCCATCGGTCCCGCGCTCGAACAACTCGACGGTGTCGTCGAGATCCTCGAGGCCAATAACGAGAACCTGGACAAGGCGATGAAACTGTACGAGCCGTTCGTCCGCCTGTACACGAACGTGGTCGGTAACGGTCGCTGGTTCGACCAGGTCGTGGTGAACCTCCTGCCGCCGGGTCTGCCCGACATTCCCGGTCCGCGCGATCCCGTCCGCACGTTGGGGGGTAACTGATGGCAGACGTCGATAATGGAGCCGAGCGCGGAGGACGCGGCACGATCGCCCTCATCGCGGGAATCGTCATCGTCGCGCTGGTGATCGCCGGCGCCCTGTGGTGGGTGTTCACCCGCGCAGGCACCACGAAAATCACCGCGTACTTCGACAAGTCGGTGGGCATCTACGAGGGTTCCGATGTGCGGATCCTCGGTGTGAAGGTCGGATCCGTCGACGGTGTCGAACCGCAGGGCGACCAGGTGAAGGTCGACATGCGCGTCGATCGTGGCGTCGACATCCCCGCCGACGCGAAGGCCGCGCAGGTCACGCCGTCGGTGGTGTCCGACCGCTACATCCAGCTCGCGCCTGCCTACACGGGCGGCGACAAGATGCAGAGCGGCGCCGTGATCTCGCGTGACCGCACGGCCACCCCCGTCGAGGTGGATGAGCTGTACGCGAGCATCGAGAAGCTGTCCACCGCTCTCGGCCCGGACGGGGCGAACAAGGAAGGCGCGCTGTCACAGTTCGTCGAGACCGGCGCGGCCAACCTCGACGGCAACGGAGAGGCGCTGGGGCAGAGCATCAATCAGTTGTCCGACGCCGCCCGCACGCTCAACGAGAGCCGCGGCGATCTGTTCGACACCGTCAAGAACCTCCAGGTGTTCGTGGGTGCATTGGCGGCCAACGATCAGCAGGTCCGCGACTTCAACTCCCAGCTGTCCGACCTGTCGGGATTCCTTGCGGGGGAGCGGGAGAACCTCGGTGCCGCCCTGAACCAACTGGCGATCGCCCTGGGTGACGTCTCGAAGTTCGTGGCCGACAACCGGGAGATCCTCGCCGAGAACGTGGACGATCTGGTTCCGGTGACGCAGACCCTCGCGGACAACCGCGAGTCGCTGGTCAATTCGCTGACCCTGCTTCCGCTGGCGATCAGCAACCTGGCCAACTCCTACGACGCGGAGTCCGGCAACCTGGCCTCGCGCCTGGCGTTCCCGGATCTGCAGGACCCGGCCGGCGTCGCGTGCAAGTTGATCGACCTCGGCAAGCTGGTCCCCGGCGATCCGCGCTTCGAGCAACTCGGGCGTCAGATGCAGCCGCTGATCGACAACTGCGCCAACATCACGTCGCAGATCACGCAATCGGCGAAGACGCCGTCGCTCGTGCTTCCCTTCGGGATCATGAGTGCGGACAACATTCAGCGGACGGTCACGCCCGGCACGGTGCCGGGTGTCGTGTCGCCGCGATTCGAAGGCGCAACGGGTGGTGAGGGCGAATGAAGCGGTCGGTAATCCTCGGCGCCGGTGCGTGCGCCGTCGCCATCGCAGTGACGTCCTGCTCGTCGGAGGGAATCTACGGAGTTCCGCTGCCGGGCGGTCCGGATGTCGGTGACCACCCGATGCACCTGACGATCCAGTTCGACGACGTCCTCGACCTCGTCCCGCAGTCCGCAGTCAAGGTCGACGGTGTTCCGGTGGGCCGGGTCGAAACGATCAAGGTGGCGCCGGACGGCTGGACGGCGGATGTGGAGGTCGTCCTCGACTCGTCCGTCGATCTCGCGGCCAACGCGGTCGCCGCCATCGAGCAGACGAACCTGCTCGGCGAGAAGTTCGTCCAGTTGTCCGAACCGCCGGAGGACAAGGATCCCGCGCGGCTCGAGGACGGCGACACGATCTCCCTCGATCGCACCCGGCACGCCACCGAGATCGAGCAGGTACTCGGCGCGCTGTCGCTGCTGCTCAACGGTGGCGGCGTCGGCCAGTTGCAGCCGATCGTGCACGAACTGACCACCGCACTCGACGGGCGTGAGGATCGTGTCCGTGGACTTCTCGAGCAGGCGAACACGCTCATCGACGGTCTCAACCAGCAGCGCGACGACATCACCCGCGCCCTGGACGGACTCGACACCTTGACCACACGGGTGAACGAACAGAACGAGAAGATCGGGCTGATCCTCGATCAGCTCCCGATCGCCGCCGAAGTGCTCAACGAGCAGCGTCCGCAGCTCACCCAGATGCTGACGCAGCTGGACCGGCTCGGTACCGTCGGCACGGACGTGATCAACAGGTCGAAGAACGATCTGATCGCGGATCTCCTCGCACTGCGGCCGACGCTGAAGGCGCTCGCCGAGTCCGGCGACGACCTGCCCAATTCGCTCGCGTTCATCCCGACCGTCCCGTTCCCGGACGGTGTCGAGAAGATCGCGCTCGGCGGATCGGTCAACCTGTTCCTCACGGTCGACCTGCAGATCGGCGATGCGCTCAGCGCGCTCGGCGTCGGTCAGGGCGACCCGGTGTACGTGCCGCCGAAGTTCGGTGAGCCCAAGCCGATCGTCGATCCCTCGAACCCGTACTACAACGGCAACGGACCGAAGCCGGGATGGCCGACGGTGTCGCTGCTGCCGATTCCGCCGATCATCCCCGCCCCGACGGGTCTGCGGATCCCGGGTCTCCCCGGAACCGCGCCTGCGGCCGGCAACGGTGCAGAGAACGGCACGACGGACGGCGCAGCGCCGTCGCCGCAGAACCCGCTCGGGGGACTGCTGGAGCAGTTCGGAATCGGGGGTGGACAGTGAGGTCACGACTGGTCAGGATCCAGCTCGTCGCGTTCGCCATCGTGGCGATGCTCGGGCTGGTCTACGTCGGCGCGAAATACGTGCGCCTCGACAACCTGCTCGGGTTCGGTGAATTCGACGTGAACGCGCAGTTCAAGGACTCCGGCGGCATCTTCACCAACGCCGAGGTAACGTACCGCGGAGTTCCCGTCGGCCGGGTCGGCGAGCTGTCCCTGACCGCGGACGGAATCAACGTCGAGTTGAAGATCTCCTCGGGTGGGCCCGACATCCCGGCGTCGGCCAAGGCCGTCGTCGCCAACCGCTCCGCGATCGGTGAGCAGTACGTGGACCTGCAGCCCGACAGCGACCAGGGGCCGTTCCTCGAACAGGGCTCGGTGATCACCGAGGCCGACACGTCGACACCCGTTCCGGTCGAGCAGGTGCTGATGGCCACCGACGGTCTGGTCCGGTCGGTTCCGGTCGACTCGTTGCGCACGGTCGTCACCCAGCTGGGAACGGCATTCAACGGCAAGGGCGAGGATCTGCAGACACTCGCGGATTCGCTGTCGACGCTGACGAAGGACGGACTCGACGTCCTCCCGCAGACCCTGGCCCTCATCAGGGACAGCCAGACGGTGCTGGCGACGCAGTCCGATCAGTCCTCCGCGATCGCCCAGTTCAGTTCGGACCTCGACGCGGTTGCGGCGCAGCTGCGGACCAGCGACCCCGATCTCCGCGCGATCATCGACAAGGGAATTCCGGCGAGCGACGAGGTCGGTCTGCTGGTGAACCAGATCGGTCCGAGTCTCACCACCGACCTGACGAACCTCGCCGCTGTCGGCGACAAACTGGCTCCGCAGGCGATCGCGCTGCGGCCGATCCTGATGTTCCTGCCTGCCATCGCGGCGTCCGCGTCGACGGTGGCCCCCGGCGACGGCACGGTGCATCAGGGCATCGTCCTGGAAACCAACAATCCGCCGTCGTGCACACTCGGTTACGAAGGGACACAGGAAATCCTGGCCGAGATGAAGCGGCAGGACCCGAACTTCGACGACACCCAGCAGGACTTCCCGTACAACACGAAGGCCAACTGCGACGCTCCCCAGGGAAGCGTGACGGGTGTGCGAAGTGCAGACCGCATCGTGTTCGCCGATCCGGACACGATCCAGCCGTGGGATTTCAAGCCGAAGGTCATGCCTGACACTCTCAACTTGAATCCCATCGCAACGCAGCTCGCGCCGCTCCTCGGGGTTACTCCCAAGTAGCATTCGGTCCCGACCGAGGGCGAGTAGAAGAAAACAATCAGTAGGGTATTGGTGTGACGCGAATTACCACGCCCCCGGAGTCGGGACAATCGACTCCGGGGAAGGACAGAACTCTGAAGGCCTCGTTTGCTGCGGTGACCGCACTGGTGGTGATCGCGGTTGTCGCAGCCGGATGGTTTGGCTTCGGGTGGGCGCGCGCTCTCTTCGTGGACAAGCCGATCGCCGACGCACGCGATTCCGCGTTGACGGGCGCCCAGCAGGCCGCGATCAACCTCAACTCGGTCGATTCGAAAGACCTCGACGGATCGTTCGAGAACATGAAGTCGTCGATCACGGGCGACAAGATGAACCAGGACCTCCAGGCGACGATGGACGGGTTCACCGACCAGATGCGTCAGTCGGGTGCGGCGAGCAAGGCCGAGCTGATCCAGGGCACACTCACGGAACTGAACACCGACGACGGCACCGCGAAGGCGCTGGTCGTCGTGGCAGTCACCACCACGTGGCCCGACCGCTTCGACAAGGCCAAGGTGACGATGCGGATGGACGTCCAGGACGTCGACGGGGTCTGGAAGGCCTCGTCGGTCGAACCGGTGGGCGGGCGTATTCCGCTCGAGAGCGGTCCGGTGCCCGCCGACGGCGCGGCTCCCGCCCCGGCCCCCACCGAACCGGCTCCCGCCGAACCGGCTCCCGCCGAGCAGGCGCCGGCTGAACAGGCGCCCGAAGGCGACAGCGGCGGTCAGTAGTGCTGATGTGCCGCGGCGGCATGTCGCTGCGGTGTCCACGTCGACGATAGCTCGTCGTGTAATGAGAAAGTGGTGAACTATGCCCCCCAAGCGCCGAAACAACGTGCCGGACAGCGCTGCAAAGGGCAGGCGTCCGCGCGTGGCGGGGACCCGTCAGACAACGCCGAAGCCGCCCCGATCGGAAGCCCCGGCCACGGAGCCTGCGGCGAAGGCGGAGGCTGTGGCGAAAACGGAGCCGGTGACGAAGCCGGAACCGGCGAAGAAGCAAGAGCCGGTCGAGAAGTCGGCCCCGGTGGCAAAGGCCGAGGCCGCAACGACCGCAGCAGCAGCCGCCGCGGCCTCCTCCGCCGCGTCCGACGGGGCGTCGAAGACCTCCGACACGAACGCGACCGTGTCGCTGGCCAAGTCGGTGTCGACCGCGAAGACCGCGTCCGCGGGAAAGACGAAGGTGCCCAACCTTCAACCGCGCATCAGCAAGCAGCAGGCCCCCACCGCCGCCGAGACCGCGGCCGATGACAACGCCTCCGGCAGGATCACCTGGAAGCTCGTCGGGATCCTCGGAGCCGTGGCGGTGGTGCTCGGGGTGTTCGCGGTCGTCGCGGCATTCAAGCCCGGCGCAGACATCACGAACACCGCCTGGGTCGACGAAGGTGCCACTGCCGAGGTGACCAAGGCGGGGACCGAGGCGATCGAGACGCTGTACACGTACAGCTACGAAACGATCGATCAGGACTTCGAGAAGGCACGCGGCTACCTGAACGACGCCAAGCGTGACGAATTCGACTCGACCGCCGACACCACCAAGGAGGCCGCCATCCAGACCAAGACGGCCACCCAGGCCTCGGTCACCGACATCGGCGTCACGGTGCTCGACGGCGACCGCGCCGAGCTGCTCGCGCACATGAACGTCAGCGCCACCGGTGATGCCGTGGCTCAGGGCAGTGCCGCGACCCCGTTGTCGATCAAGATGGAGAAGATCGACGGCAAGTGGGTGCTGTCCGACATCTCCGACAGCGAGGGCTGATCCTGACCCCCGGAAAGAATTGAGCCGGAACGAGATCCGCGCACGCTGCGCAGGTGCTCGCCGGATTGTCCTCTCCGGCAACGCGAACCGATTCCCATCCGATCGTCTTCACGATTGGATGGGAATCGGTTGCTGCGGTGTCGGTTTCGGATCCTCGGGGGAACCGGGGGTGGGTGCCTGCCGTGCCAGGAATCCCGGCGCCCACCAATTGGCCTCACCCATCAGCTTCACCAGGGCGGGCACCAGCATCATGCGGATCACGGTGGCGTCGATGAGCAGCGCGACGATCATGCCGAGTCCGATGAATCGCATCATCGTCAGCTCCGAGAGCGTGAACGCGCCGGTGACGACGATCAGCAACGCGGCGGCAGCAGTCACGATGCGCCCCGTATGTGCCGTGCCGATCCGCACGGCCTCTTCGGTCGATGCACCCTTGTCGTGGGCCTCGACCATTCGCGACATCAGGAAGATCTCGTAGTCGGTGGAGAGCCCGAACACCACCGCGATGATGAGGACGACCATCGTCGCGGGCAGCGGCCCCGGCGTCACGCCGAGGAATTCGGCACCGTGGCCGTCCTCGAAGATCCACGTGAGCACGCCGAACGAGGCGGCAAGGCTCAGGGTGGCCATCGCGATCGCCTTCAGGGGCAGCACCACGGACCGGAACGCCAGCAGCATCAGCACGAAGGTGACGGCCACCATGATCCCGATCATCCACGGCAGCCGCGCCGCCATCGCGTCCAGTCCGTCGGCGGTCAGGGCGTTCAACCCGCCCAGCATCTTCTCGGTGCCATCCGGGGGCCGGAGGTCGCGCAGTGCGGCGGCCGTCGCCATGGCCCCCGTCGTGCGGTCGGCGTCGTCGAAGATGGCCCGGATGGCGACGAACGTGTCGGTGGCGCCGACCGGGACGACCCGCTGGACGCCGTCGACCGCGGCCGTCGCCCGGAAGAGCTCTGCCGTGGCGGCCGGGGGCGGGGCCTTGCCGTCGCTGCCCTGCAGGATCAGGGTCGCCCCGTTGTTGGCGAGCGGGAAGTCGGTGGCGAGATCGTCGACGGCGAGCCGGAGCGGGTGAGTCGCGGGCAGTCCGGTGTGATCGAGATCGCCCAACGATGCGCCTGCGAGGGGCGCGGCGAGCACGAGCAGCCCCGCGACGATGGCCGTCGCGATCGGGACGGGCCGCCGCATGACCCGGGCGGCGACGCCGCCCCAGAACCGGTGCGCCCGGTCTTCGCCGCGTTCGACCACACCCGGTCGCCAGGTGAGCGAGTTGATGCGAGGCCCGAGCAGCGCGAGTGCCGCGGGCAGCGCCGACAGCGACAACACGGCGGCGATCCCGATGGCCGCCATCCCGCCGTAGGCGAACGACCGGACGATGGCCTGGGGGAACACGAGCATGCCCACGAAGCCGCACACCAGGAGGAGGGCGGAGAACCCCACGGTCCGGCCGGCCGTGGCGAGCGTCCGGCGGACGGCGTCGTCGGTGTGGGCGCCAGACCGCAGCTCCTCGCGGAACCGGGTCACGACGAACAATCCGTAGTCGATGGACATGCCGAGCCCGACGAGGCTCGCGATGTTCACCGAGAATGCGCTGACTTCGGTGAAGTAGGAGATCACGCGCAGGGCGCCGAGGGCGCCGAGGATCGCGAGACCGCCGACGCACAGCGGGACGGCCGCGCCGACGAGGCCGCCGAAGATGACGAGCAGAAGGAGCAGCAGAAGCGGGAACGACACCGCCTCGGCGCGCAGTAGATCACTCTCGGACACCTCGTTGAAGGCGTTGGCGGCCGCGCTGAAGCCGCTGAACTCCGCATCCGTGCCGTCGATGACCAGCAGGGGTTCGAGATCGTGATACGCGGCGATCCGAGTGTTCTCGTCACCGCTCAGCGACAGCACCACCAGTCCCTCGGTGCCGTCGGTGGACCGCAGGAATTCCTTCGCCTGCGGCGGCGCCGACCAGTACGACAGGGGAGTGCTGGCGAGCATTCCGGGGTCGATCTGAGCGAGGTGCGCGGCCACCTCGGGCCCGAGATCGTCGATCGTCGAACCCGGACGTGCGTGGTAGGTGACCGCCAGATCGGGGGTCTGCCGTCCGAACGTCCCCTCGATCAGGCGCTCGACGCCCGCGGACTCGCTGCCCGGATCGGTGTACCCGCCGAGGCTCAGCCGGTCGAACACACCCGATCCCCACGCCCCGCCGAGCAGCACCAGCAGCACCGTGGCGGCGAGGACCAGCTTCGGACGGGCGACGACGAACGAACTCCAGCGCGTCACGGCTCTGCTTCCCTCGCGAAATCGACGGCGATCGCGTGCGCATATTGTTCACCGCCCGTCAGCGGCTGGGAAGGGGCGGCGGGAACAGCCCGGGCCTCGCGAAACGACGCGACACGCCCCCTAACTCTTGACGCCGCGATGATCACGCGTCACTCTGATGCGTGAACATGCGCAGTGACGCGTGGCCAAGCGCCCGGCTGGGTGCTGTTTCGGGTGCCCGACTCGACATCTACTGAGTTTGGGTGTACTTTTGGACGTTGCGCTGGCTGCCTCCTGTCCACCCCTCGTCCGCACCGCTGCGAAGTGATTCACTCTTCAGCAACTGTGACGAGTTTCGTTCGGGTTGTGACCAGCGAAATTCGAAGCAGATACAGCGGCGGTCGCAACAGCAAGAGCGGCCCGCGTGAGGTGCTGGAAGGACGCATCTTGGCAGTCTCTAGCCAGACCAAGGCAGTTTCCGGAATCCCCGGAGCCCCGAAGAGGGTTTCGTTCGCAAAGATTCGCGAACCCCTCGAAGTTCCCGGGCTTCTTGATGTACAAACCGATTCGTTCGAGTGGTTGATCGGTGCGCAGAGCTGGCGCGAACGCGCCGCCGCTCGTGGCGACAGCGCAATCTCCGGAGGTCTCGAGGACATTCTCGCGGAGCTTTCCCCGATCGAGGATTTCTCGGGCTCGATGTCTCTGTCCTTCTCGGACCCGCGTTTCGACGAGGTGAAGGCCTCGACGGACGAGTGCAAAGACAAAGACATGACCTACGCGGCGCCGTTGTTCGTCACCGCGGAGTTCATCAACAACAACACCGGTGAGATCAAGAGCCAGACGGTCTTCATGGGCGACTTCCCGATGATGACCGACAAGGGCACGTTCATCATCAACGGCACCGAGCGTGTCGTGGTCTCGCAGCTGGTGCGTTCCCCCGGCGTCTACTTCGACCACTCCGTCGACAAGGGCACCGAGAAGGACCTGCACAGCGTCAAGGTCATCCCGGGCCGTGGTGCATGGCTCGAGTTCGACGTGGACAAGCGCGACACGGTCGGCGTCCGCATCGACCGCAAGCGCCGCCAGCCCGTCACCGTGCTGCTGAAGGCCCTCGGCTGGACCACCGAGCAGATCACCGAGCGCTTCGGCTTCTCGGAGATCCTCATGGCGACGCTCGAGAAGGACAACACCGCCGGCACCGACGAGGCGCTGCTCGACATCTACCGCAAGCTGCGTCCGGGCGAGCCGCCGACCAAGGAGAGCGCGCAGACGCTCCTGGAGAACCTGTTCTTCAAGGACAAGCGCTACGACCTGGCTCGCGTGGGTCGCTACAAGATCAACAAGAAGCTGGGCCTGAATCTCGGACAGCCGATCGTCGCGTCGACCCTCACCGAGGAAGACATCGTCGCCACCATCGAGTACCTGGTGCGCCTGCACGCCGGTGACACCGAGATGACAGCCCCCGGCGGCAGTGCGGTGCCCGTCGAGGTCGACGACATCGACCACTTCGGTAACCGTCGTCTGCGCACGGTCGGCGAGCTCATCCAGAACCAGATCCGCGTGGGCCTGTCCCGCATGGAGCGCGTGGTTCGTGAGCGCATGACGACCCAGGACGTCGAGGCCATCACGCCGCAGACGTTGATCAACATCCGGCCCGTCGTGGCTGCGATCAAGGAGTTCTTCGGAACCTCCCAGCTGTCGCAGTTCATGGACCAGAACAACCCGCTGTCGGGGCTGACGCACAAGCGTCGTCTGTCCGCCCTCGGCCCGGGTGGTCTGTCCCGTGAGCGCGCCGGCCTCGAGGTGCGAGACGTTCACCCGTCGCACTACGGCCGCATGTGCCCGATCGAGACCCCTGAGGGTCCGAACATCGGTCTTATCGGTTCGCTGTCGGTGTACGCACGGGTCAACCCGTTCGGCTTCATCGAGACGCCGTACCGCAAGGTGGAGAACGGCCAGGTCACCGACCAGGTCGACTACCTGACCGCGGACGAAGAGGACCGCCACGTCGTCGCCCAGGCCAACTCGGCCCTCGACGCGAACGGTCACTTCACGGACGATCGCATTCTGGTCCGTCGTAAGGGTGGCGAGGTCGAGTTCGTCTCGTCCGCCGAGATCGACTACATGGACGTCTCGCCGCGGCAGATGGTGTCCGTCGCGACCGCGATGATTCCGTTCCTCGAGCACGACGACGCCAACCGTGCCCTGATGGGTGCGAACATGCAGCGTCAGGCGGTGCCCCTCGTTCGCAGCGAGGCTCCGCTGGTCGGTACGGGCATGGAACTGCGTGCCGCCGTCGATGCGGGCGACGTCATCGTCACCGAGAAGACCGGTGTCGTGGAAGAGGTCTCCGCCGACTACGTCACGGTCATGGCCGACGACGGCAGCCGCAAGACCTATCGGATGCGCAAGTTCGCGCGTTCGAACCAAGGCACCTGCGCCAACCAGCGTCCGATCGTGGACGAGGGGCAGCGTGTCGAGGTCGGACAGGTCCTCGCCGACGGCCCCTGCACCGAGAACGGTGAGATGGCGCTCGGCAAGAACCTGCTCGTCGCGATCATGCCGTGGGAAGGCCACAACTACGAGGACGCGATCATTCTGTCGCAGCGCCTCGTGGAAGAGGACGTCCTGACCTCGATCCACATCGAGGAGCACGAGATCGATGCCCGCGACACCAAGCTCGGTGCCGAGGAGATCACTCGCGACATCCCGAACGTCTCCGACGAGGTCCTCGCCGACCTCGACGAGCGCGGCATCATCCGTATCGGTGCCGAGGTTCGTGACGGCGACGTGCTGGTCGGAAAGGTCACGCCGAAGGGTGAGACCGAGCTGACCCCCGAGGAGCGCCTGCTGCGCGCCATCTTCGGTGAGAAGGCCCGCGAGGTTCGCGACACGTCGCTGAAGGTTCCCCACGGTGAGACCGGCAAGGTCATCGGCATCCGCGTGTTCTCGCGCGACGACGACGACGATCTCCCCCCCGGTGTCAACGAGCTGGTCCGCGTCTACGTGGCACAGAAGCGCAAGATCCAGGACGGCGACAAGCTCGCCGGCCGCCACGGCAACAAGGGCGTCATCGGCAAGATCCTCCCGCAGGAGGACATGCCGTTCCTGCCCGACGGCACTCCGGTCGACATCATTCTGAACACCCACGGTGTTCCGCGTCGTATGAACATCGGTCAGATCTTGGAGACCCACCTCGGGTGGATCGGCAAGACCGGCTGGAACGTTCAGATCGCCGGCGACGGCTCCCGTCCCGATTGGGCGGAGCAGCTGCCGGAGGAGATGCTGTCTGCACCTGCCGACTCCAACATCGCCACCCCGGTGTTCGACGGCGCCAAGGAAGACGAGCTCACCGGTCTCCTCGGTTCGACGCTGCCGAACCGCGACGGCGAGGTCATGGTCGCGTCCGACGGAAAGGCCACGTTGTTCGACGGCCGTTCCGGCGAGCCGTTCCCGTACCCGGTCTCGGTCGGCTACATGTACATCATCAAGCTGCACCACCTGGTCGACGACAAGATCCACGCTCGTTCGACCGGTCCGTACTCGATGATCACCCAGCAGCCGCTCGGCGGTAAGGCCCAGTTCGGTGGCCAGCGCTTCGGTGAGATGGAGTGCTGGGCGATGCAGGCCTACGGCGCGGCATACACGCTGCAGGAGCTGCTCACCATCAAGTCGGACGACGTGGTGGGTCGAGTCAAGGTGTACGAGGCCATCGTCAAGGGCGAGAACATCCCCGAGCCGGGTATCCCCGAGTCGTTCAAGGTGCTCCTGAAGGAGCTCCAGTCGCTCTGCCTCAACGTGGAGGTGCTGTCCTCGGACGGCGCGGCCATCGCGATGGCCGACGGTGACGACGAGGACCTGGAGCGGGCCGCAGCGAACCTGGGCATCAACTTGTCCCGGAACGAAGCGGCGACGGTCGACGACCTCGCGAACTAGGTTTCGGTCCCCGGGTCCTGAGAAATCAGGGTCCGGGGGCGTAGTTCACATTTGAATTGGCAGTCAGGTATCGGCGGCCACCGCTGATCCACAATCCCTCTGGGGAAAGGAAGTTACGTGCTCGACGTCAACTTCTTCGATGAACTCCGCATTGGCCTCGCCAGTGCAGAGGACATCCGCAATTGGTCCTACGGCGAGGTCAAGAAGCCGGAGACCATCAACTACCGCACGCTCAAGCCCGAGAAGGACGGCCTCTTCTGCGAGAAGATCTTCGGCCCCACCCGGGACTGGGAGTGCTACTGCGGTAAGTACAAGCGTGTCCGCTTCAAGGGCATCATCTGTGAGCGCTGCGGTGTCGAGGTGACCCGCGCCAAGGTTCGGCGTGAGCGCATGGGCCACATCGAACTGGCTGCCCCGGTCACGCACATCTGGTACTTCAAGGGCGTGCCCAGCCGTCTCGGCTACCTGCTCGACCTGGCGCCGAAGGATCTCGAAAAGATCATCTACTTCGCCGCGTACGTCATCGTCGGTGTCGACGAGGAACTGCGTCACAACGAGCTGTCCACTCTCGAAGCCGAGATGCAGGTCGAGAAGAAGTCCGTCGCGGATCAGCGTGACGCCGACCTCGAGGCCCGCGCTCAGAAGCTCGAAGCCGACATCGCCGAGCTGGAGGCAGAGGGCGCGAAGTCCGACGTCCGCCGCAAGGTCAAGGACGGCGGCGAGCGCGAGATGCGTCAGCTCCGTGACCGGGCGCAGCGTGAGCTGGATCGTCTCGACGAGATCTGGACCACGTTCACCAAGCTGAGTGTCAAGCAGCTCATCGTCGACGAACTGCTGTACCGCGAGCTCGTCGACCGCTACGGCGAGTACTTCACGGGCGCCATGGGTGCGGAGTCGATCCAGAAGCTCATGGAGAGCTTCGACATCGACGCCGAGGCCGAGAACCTCCGCGAGACCATCCGCAGCGGCAAGGGGCAGAAGAAGCTCCGCGCGCTGAAGCGTCTCAAGGTCGTCGCAGCCTTCCAGGTCAACCAGAACTCGCCCATGGGCATGGTTCTGAACGCCGTCCCGGTGATCCCGCCGGAGCTGCGTCCGATGGTTCAGCTCGACGGTGGCCGCTTCGCCACCTCCGACCTGAACGACCTGTACCGCCGCGTGATCAACCGCAACAACCGCCTCAAGCGACTGATCGACCTCGGTGCCCCCGAGATCATCGTCAACAACGAGAAGCGGATGCTGCAGGAGTCCGTGGACGCGCTGTTCGACAACGGCCGTCGTGGCCGTCCCGTCACGGGTCCCGGTAACCGTCCGCTGAAGTCCCTGAGCGACCTGCTCAAGGGCAAGCAGGGTCGTTTCCGGCAGAACCTGCTCGGTAAGCGCGTCGACTACTCGGGTCGTTCCGTCATCGTCGTCGGCCCGCAGCTCAAGCTGCACCAGTGTGGTCTGCCGAAGCTGATGGCTCTCGAGCTGTTCAAGCCGTTCGTGATGAAGCGCCTGGTCGACCTGAACCACGCGCAGAACATCAAGTCCGCCAAGCGCATGGTGGAACGTCAGCGCGCACAGGTGTGGGACGTCCTCGAAGAGGTCATCGCCGAGCACCCCGTGCTGCTGAACCGTGCACCGACGCTGCACCGCCTGGGCATCCAGGCCTTCGAGCCGCAGCTGGTCGAGGGTAAGGCCATTCAGCTCCACCCGCTGGTGTGTGAGGCCTTCAACGCCGACTTCGACGGTGACCAGATGGCCGTGCACCTTCCGCTGTCCGCGGAGGCGCAGGCCGAGGCTCGCATCCTGATGCTGTCGTCGAACAACATCCTGTCGCCCGCGTCGGGTCGACCGCTCGCCATGCCCCGTCTGGACATGGTCACCGGTCTGTACCACCTGACCCGGTTGGACGAGGGTGCGATCGGCGAGCTCGCGGCGTCGACCAGCGACGAGGCGGAGCAGGGCGTGTACTCCTCGCCTGCCGAGGCTCAGATGGCCGTCGATCGTGGCGCGCTCGTCGTGCAGGCGAAGATCAAGGTGCGGCTCACGCAGCAGCGCCCGCCCCGCGACATCGAGTCGGAGCTGTTCCCCGAGGGCTGGAACTACGGTGACGGCTGGACCGCGGAGACGACGCTGGGTCGCGTGCTCTTCAACGAGCTGCTGCCCGCGGACTACCCGTTCGTCAACGAGCAGATGCCGAAGAAGCGTCAGGCGACGATCATCAACGATCTCGCCGAGCGCTACCCCATGATCGTGGTCGCGCAGACCGTCGACAAGCTGAAGGACGCCGGCTTCTACTGGGCCACGCGTTCGGGTGTCACGGTCTCGATCTCCGACGTCCTCGTGCCGCCGGAGAAGGCTCAGATCATGGAGTCCTTCGAGGCTCAGGCCGACCAGATCGAGAAGAAGTACCAGCGTGGTGCTCTGAACAAGACCGAGCGCAACAGCGCCCTGGTCAAGATCTGGTCCGAGGCCACCGACGAGGTCGGTAAGGCCATGGAGGCCCACTTCCCCGACGACAACCCGATCCCGATGATCGTGAAGTCCGGCGCCGCCGGCAACATGACCCAGGTTCGTTCGCTCGCCGGTATGAAGGGTCTGGTGACCAACCCGAAGGGTGAGTTCATCCCGCGTCCGATCAAGTCTTCCTTCAAGGAAGGCCTGACCGTTCTCGAGTACTTCATCAACACGCACGGTGCCCGTAAGGGTCTGGCCGACACCGCGCTCCGCACCGCCGACTCGGGTTACCTGACCCGTCGTCTGGTGGACGTCTCTCAGGACGTCATCGTCCGCGAGGTCGACTGTGGAACCGAGCGCGGCATCGTCACCACGATCGCCGAGAAGCAGGCCGACGGCACGCTGATCCGCGACGCTCACGTGGAGACGAGCACGTACGCCCGAACCCTGGCCGCCGACGCGGTCGACGAGAACGGCAACGTCATCGTCGAGCGTGGACACGACCTGGGCGACCCGGCTATCGACGCGCTGCTCGAGGCAGGCATCACGCAGGTCAAGGTCCGCTCGGTGCTCACCTGCACCACCGGCACCGGCGTCTGCGCCACCTGCTACGGCCGCTCCATGGCCACCGGCAAGCTCGTCGACATCGGTGAGGCCGTCGGTATCGTCGCCGCGCAGTCCATCGGTGAGCCCGGTACCCAGCTGACCATGCGTACGTTCCACCAGGGTGGTGTCGCCGGAGACGACATCACCGGTGGTCTGCCGCGTGTTCAGGAGCTGTTCGAGGCGCGCGTCCCCAAGGGCAAGGCGCCGATCGCCGACGTCAGTGGCCGCGTGCAGCTCGAGGACGGCGACCGCTTCTACAAGATCACCATCGTCCCGGACGACGGTGGCGAAGAGGTTGTCTACGACAAGCTCTCGAAGCGTCAGCGTCTGCGTGTCTTCAAGCACGACGACGGCACCGAACGCCTTCTGGCCGACGGTGACCACGTCGAGGTCGGTCAGCAGCTGATGGAAGGTGCTGCCGATCCGCACGAGGTGCTGCGTGTCATGGGCCCCCGTCAGGTGCAGATCCACCTCGTCAACGAGGTCCAGGAGGTGTACCGGAGCCAGGGTGTGTCGATCCACGACAAGCACATCGAGGTCATCGTGCGCCAGATGCTGCGTCGCGTGACGATCATCGACTCGGGCGCCACGGAGTTCCTGCCCGGTTCGCTGACCGAGCGTGCGGACTTCGAAGCGGCCAACCGCCGTGTCGTCGCCGAGGGTGGCGAGCCGGCAGCCGGACGTCCGGTGCTGATGGGTATCACCAAGGCATCGCTGGCGACCGACTCGTGGCTGTCCGCGGCGTCGTTCCAGGAGACCACTCGCGTGCTGACCGATGCGGCGATCAACTGCCGCTCGGACAAGCTGATCGGTCTGAAGGAAAACGTGATCATCGGAAAGCTGATCCCCGCCGGTACCGGTATCAACCGTTACCGCAACATCCAGGTTCAGCCGACCGAAGAAGCCCGCGCTGCTGCGTACGCGGTTCCGTCCTACGACGACCAGTACTACAGCCCGGACGGCTTCGGCCAGAACACCGGTGCCGCGGTGCCGCTGGACGATTACGGTTTCAGCAACGATTACCGGTAGGCGCTCCGCGCCCGTGAGCGGTTGACGAGTCCCAGGACTCGCCGGGCACTCACCAAGGACGAAGGCCCCACCCCTCTCTCTTCGGGGGTGGGGCCTTCATCTGTTTCCTTGCCTTGTCGCCGGGTGTTCGCCGTTGCTAGCGTCGGATGATGGCCCGGTCGAGGTTCGCCATCGCGCTTCTTCTCGCCGTCGTCATGGGGGCAGCGACCTCCTGCATGGCCTCGGACACCCAGCAGAGCGAGGCGACGTCGTCGGCGGCTCCGGCCACGTCCGCCGGTCCCGCCGTGCTCACTCCGGTGGTCGCGGATGTGGTGGCCGCGCCTATCCCGGTGTCGGGCAGCGACGGTCGCGTGCATCTCGCCTACGAACTGCGGCTGACGAACACCGGTTCGCAGCCGGCGACGATCACGTCGCTGCAGGTGAAGGGCGACGGCCGCACGCTGGTGGACCTGAGCGGCGAGGCGCTGACACCGTGGTTCCAGGCCCTCGGCGGTGGACCGAGGACCGGCACCGTCCTCACCCCCGGACAGCAGGGGCTGGTGTGGATCGATGCGACACTGAACAGTCCCGACGACGTGCCCCGTAGCCTGGGCCACGTCGTGAACGTCGACTTCCCGCAGGCGACGTCGCTCGTGCCGTCCCAGCTGGCCGAGAACGTGGCGGACACCGACGTCGACACCCGCGACGCCGTCCGGATCCGCGCTCCCCTCGACGGGCCGCGGTGGCTCGACGGCACCGGCTGCTGCACGGTCACGTCCCACCGCGCGGCCGTGCTGCCGATCAACGGACGGATGCTCGCGGCCGAGCGCTTCGCGATCGACTTCGTCCAACTCGACGAGCAGGGACGCATCTACGTCGGCGACAAGACTCAGCTGTCGAGCTACGAGTACTACGGCGCACCCGTCCGCGCGGTGTCGGACGGCAAGGTGATCGCCGTCGTGGGCGATCTGTCCGAACAGGTTCCGGGTGCCAGTCCGCAGGGACTGCCCCTCGACCAGTACGGCGGAAATCACGTCGTACTGGACATCGGGAACGGGCGGTACGCGTTCTACGCGCATCTGCAGCCCGGCAGCGTCGACGACATCAGCGTCGGCCAGGACCTGCGGGCGGGCGACCAACTCGGGCTGCTGGGCAACAGCGGAAACACCGACGCACCACATCTGCACTTCCATCTGATGGACGGGCCGGACTATCTGGCGTCGAACGGCATTCCGTTCGAGTTCGAGAACTTCGACCTCGACGGGCGGGTGACGGGGGAGAGCTTCGAGGCCGCTGCGACCGCCGGCGCCCCGGTGGTCGACGCGACGGGAACGCAGACCGGGTCGCGCACCGACGAGATGCCGCTGTACCTCGACGTCGTGACGTTCCCGGGCAGTTAGCTGAGGAGGCCGCGCTCGACGAACCGGGTGAGTGCGGCGATGCCCTCGGCGTCGCCGCCGTCCCACAGGCCGACGAAGGCGGTCGCCACCGCGGCGATCAGTTGGGCACTGACGTCGGGGCTCGCGGGGAGGTGTGCGCCGTCCGTGGTGAGTGCCGTGAGGAGTTCGGCCCACGGCTTCATCTGTTCGATCCCGAAGTGGTGCATCCGCTGCGCGAACGCGGGATCGACGAGGGCTGCGTCACGGAGCGCGGCCATCACGGTGGGGTGCCGCGACTGGAGTTACCAGAACACGGCGAGATGCGGGCCGAGGTCCCGCAGATCGTCCGGGGACGTGGCGATGAGTGCATCCGCGTCGTCGCCGATGTCGCCCGCGAGCGCGAGGAGCAGCGCCTCCTTGCCGTCGAAATGGTTGTAGAACGAGCCCGCGGCCTTGCCGCCTCGGTGGTGATGTCGGTGATGGTCGCGTTCAGATACCCCTTGCGTTCGAAGACCACTTAGGCGGCGTCGAGCAAGTCCCGGCGTGTCTGGGCGGCCGTCTCCTGTCGGGTGGTCACTGCGCTTTCCTCATCTCCTCGCCGCTCGTCTGCCCTCGCTCGGAGGCTGGTTCTCGTCCGTGAAGACTATCCTCGAGCACACCTGTCCGATATGTGTGGTTTAGCTGAACGGGGACGAGATGTCCGAGAAGAAGATCGATCGCGTCAAGACCGAGTCGGCACTCGAAGTGCTGCGGGAGAGCCCCACGATCGCACTCATCACCGTGGCCCCGGCACTGGTCGTCTTCGGGGTGGTGTGGTGGCTGTTCGGATTCTGGTCAGCCCTCGTGCTGGTCCTCATTCTGGGTGTCGTCGCCGTCGTCGGCCGGAAGCTGTTCTGAGACCGCTACCGCGGGACGTGGAACGCGGCGAGTGACGCCGCGCTCGACGTGAGTTCGTCCCAGTCGCACGGCACCGTGAGGACGGCGAGCGCGGACGTCGGGAACTTCTCCCGCATCAGGTTGGCCTCCCCGGTATCGGGGTTGCCCGCCAGATCCAGTGCCGTCGACGGCATGCCGGGAACGTGCCCGACCACGAGCAGGGTACGCACCGACAGTTCGACCCGCACGATCTCCATGAGCACCTCGGACGGGTACGCGCCGTACAGCTCCTCGGCGAACCGGGCGGGAGCGCCGACCCGGGTCGCCTCCAGCGTTTCCCGGGTGCGGCGCGCGGTCGAACACAGCACGGCGTCGATCGGCGGCTGAGTCGACCGCAGCCACTCACCGGCCAGACCCGCCTGTTTCCGGCCGCGCGGCGCCAACGGCCGCTCGTGATCCGCGACCCCCTCCGGGTACGCCGACTTGCCGTGGCGCATCAGGATCAGGGTGCGATTCCGCGACGAGCTGTGCGAGGCCATGGCTAGACGCTAGCGCCCCACGCCGGCGCGTTCACTGTCGAGCTGGGCCATCTGCGCGGGCGCGTAGCGTTCCCCGGCGACAGCGGTGTCGGGAACCGCTGCCGCGATGGCCGCGAGGTCACCGTCGCCGAGGTGGACGTCGAGTGCGCCGAGCGTCTCCTCGAGCCGGGCGACGGTGCGCGCTCCGACGACGGGCACGATGTCGTCGCCCTGGGCGAGTACCCACGCGATCGCCAGCTGCGCGACGCTCACCCCGTGCTGCGCGGCCACGGCGGCGAGCGAGTCGACGAGGGTGAGGTTCTGCCGGAGGTTCTCGCCTTGGAACCGGGGGCTGTGTGCGCGGAAGTCGTCGGCCGCGAGGGTCTGATCGGTGCGCAGCGAGTCGCTGAGCAGGCCCCGGGAGAGTACGCCGTAGGCCGTCACGCGGATCCCGAGTTCCCGGCAGAGCGGGAGGATCGCGGCCTCGATACCCCGGGAGACGAGCGAGTACTCGATCTGCAGGTCCACGATCGGGTGCACCGCCGCCGCTCGGCGAAGGGTCTCGGGACCCACCTCGGACAGGCCGATGTGGCGCACGTAGCCGGCCTCGATGAGTTCACCGATCGTGCCGACGGTGTCCTCGATCGGCACGTCGCGGTCGAGACGGGCGGGGCGGTAGATGTCGATGTAGTCGACGCCGAGACGCTGCAGCGAGTACGCGAGGAAGTTCCGGATCGACTCGGGTCGCGTGTCGACCCCCGCCCACGTGCCGCCGGGGCCGCGCAGACCGCCGAACTTGACGCTGAGGGTCACGTCCTCGCGTCGGCGGCCGGCGAGGGCCTTGCCGATCAGGGACTCGTTGTGGCCCGATCCGTAGAAGTCCCCGGTGTCGACGAGGTCGATCCCGGCGTCGAGCGCCGCGTGGATCGTGGCGACGGACTCCGCGTCGTCCGTCTTGCCGTACATCCCGGACATGCCCATGGCGCCGAGGCCGAGCCGGCTGACGGTGGGACCGGTGGTTCCGAGTGCGGTGCTGATCATGTTCTGCTCCGATGGGCGGTGGCTGTTCCGGACTGTTACCAGCGTCGCCGTCGCCGGGAGCGGCAACCAGAGACCGCTTATCGGGGGACCGGCGATCCCTGGCAGCGGGCAGGCGGGTCCGGCACAGTTGATTCATGAACCGCTCCGAGTTGGCCGACTTCCTCCGCCGTCGCAGGGAACAGCTGGTTCCGGCCGACGTCGGACTGCCACCGGGAGTGCGGCGGCGGACGCCGGGGCTCCGGCGCGACGAGGTGGCGATGCTCGCGGGAATGTCGACGGACTACTACACGCGACTCGAGCAGGCACGCGGTCCGCATCCGTCGACGCAGGTCCTGGCGTCGATCGCGCGGGCGCTGCGGCTGACCGACGATCAGCGCGACCATCTCTACCTGTTGTCGGGTCAGGTTCCGCCGATGCGGTCCGCGGGCAACAAGCACGTCGGACCGGGACTGCTGCATCTGCTCGACAAGCTCGACGACACCCCGGGCTGCGTCATCTCGGACCTCGGGGAAGTGCTGGTCCAGAACCGTATGCACGTGATCCTGTTCGGCGACGCGTCCCGGTATTCGGGTCTCGATCGGTACGTGCCGTGGCGGTGGTTCGCGCACCCCGGCGAGCGCGGGATGTTCCCTGAAGACGATCACGAGCGGCTCGCCGGACGTCACGTCGCGGATCTGCGGGCGACAGCCGCCCGGCGGGCCGGTGACGCCGACGTGACGGAACTCGTGGACCACCTCTACGAGAGCAGCACCGAGTTCGCGGCGCTCTGGGACAGGCACGATGTGGCCGTCCGCCGGTCCGACACGAAGACCGTCCTCCACGCCGAGGTCGGACGTATCGACCTCGTCTGCGAGACGCTGCTGACCCCGAGCGCCTACCAGCACCTGCTCGTGTACATGCCGCAGCCGGGCTCCGACGCGCGGGCCAGGCTCGACCTGTTGCGGGTGATCGGCACCCAGCAGATGGTCTGATCAGGTGGTGAGTGGCCCGACCCGGGCCACGGCGCGCAGGGCGTCGTCGACCAGGAACCACACGGTCAGCGACGTGTCGTCCCGCCGCGAACGCAGGACGATCCGGTCGGTCGACACGATGGGCGAGAGGTATTCGAGCACGGCGCGATGGGGGTTGTCGACGAGGCGGCCACCGCCCGGATGCTCGTGGTCGGCGAGCAGTTCTTCGACGGCCTGCCAGTAGACGGCGTTGTTGACGTGGTCGAACGGGTCGATGTCGGTGCGGCGCAGGACGAACTCGGTGTCCACGATGCCGTCCTCGTCGGCGGCCGGAGCATTCTCGACGAGCCACCGCTTCCACTTGAGCCGGTGTTCGTCCGCCGATTCGCCGAGGCGTTCGATGAACCCGTCGTCGATGCGGGTGGGCATTCCCGTTTCGCCGCTGATGTGGATCCAGAAACCTTCGGTCTCGATGAGCGCGCCCGCCTCACCCTCGATCTGGACCCGCATGTTCGTCCAACGGGTCGACAGTGCCGAGCACCAGCGCCGCAGGTGCACCCGCTCGGGCCACACCGCGGGCCGCACGACGTCGATGACGGTGCGCCGGACGATCCACAGCGGGTGGCTGTCGGCGGCGTCGACCGCGTCGAGGTTGTCCAGACCGGCGTCCTGCAGATAGCGCGCGATCCCGTCGAGACGGAGGCGCTTCGCGGCATCGATGTCGCCGGTGCGGACCGGCCAGGACGTCTCGAAGAAGCGGCCGCGTGCGGGGGGAGCGGCGAGGGGTAGGTCGAGTGCCAAGATGCGGTTCCTTCGCTCGTGGACGGAGCTTTGATTCTTCCATCCGGCGCCGGTGCTTGTTTGCGGACGCGATTCTCAGTACAGTTCATATAACTGTTACTACGTGTAACACAAACGAGTTCGATGTCCGGACAGGTGTGAGGAAACCGCAATGGCATATGTCATCACCCAGGCGTGCTGCAACGACGCGAGCTGCGTCTCCGCATGCCCCGTGAACTGCATCCATCCGACACCGGAGGAGCGGGAATTCGCGCAGACCGAGATGCTGCACATCGACCCGGAAACCTGCATCGACTGCGGGGCCTGCGTCGATGCCTGTCCGGTCGACGCGATCTTCCCGGAAGACAAGCTCATCGGTTCGCTCACCCGCTACAAGGACATCAACGCCGAGTACTACACGACCAACCCGATGCCGACCGGGTGGATCCCCCTCACGCCCGCGACCCCGCCGCGCCGCGACCTCGGCACACTCCGGGTCGCCGTCGTCGGCGCCGGCCCCGCGGCCTGCTACGCGGCGGGTGAACTGCTCGAACGTTCGGACGTCGAGGTCGAGATGTTCGAGAAGCTCCCGACCCCGTGGGGACTCGTCCGCGCCGGTGTCGCACCCGACCACCCCGGCACCAAGGAGGTGACCCGGATGTTCGAATGGAGCCTCGACCGGCCGAACTTCGAGTTCCACCTCAACGTCGAGGTCGGCACGCACGTCACCCACGACGAGCTGCTGGAGAATCACCACGCCGTCATCTACGCCGTCGGGGCGTCGAACGACCGGCGTCTGGGAATCCCGGGCGAGGACCTTCCCGGCGTGCACGCCGCCACCGAATTCGTGGCCTGGTACAACGGCCACCCGGACTACGCGCAGCGCACGTTCGACCTGTCCGCGAAGCGCGCGGTGATCGTCGGCAACGGCAACGTCGCGCTCGACGTGGCCCGCATCCTCACTATGAACGTCGAGGAGCTGGAGCGGACGGACATCGCCGATCACGCCCTCGCCGCGCTGCGTCGCAGCAACATCGAGGAGGTCGTGCTTCTCGGCCGCCGCGGGCCCGCGCAGGCCGCCTACAGCAACCCCGAGTTCCTGGCGCTCGGCGACCTCGACAACGTGGACGTCGTCATCGACGACGCCGACCTCGACCTGGACCCGGCCAGTGAGGCACTGCTGGACGATCCGGCCACCGCGATGAAGGTCCGGCTGGCACGGGAGTTCGCGCAGCGTGCCCCGCGGCCCGGTCACAAGCGCATCGTGTTCCGCTACCTGGCGTCGCCGCTCGAGGTCACCGGATCCGGCAAGGCCGAGGTCCTGCGCTATGGACGCAACGAACTGGTGGTCGACGAGTCGGGCGCGTTGTCCGCCCGGGCTCGGGGCGAGGAGGGCTCGCTGGACACCTCGCTCGTGCTGCGTTCCATCGGGTACCGCGGCAATCCCGTCGGCGGTGTCGCGTTCGACGAGAAGCGCGGCGTGATCCCCAACGAGCACGGCCGGGTCACCGACCGGGTGTACGTGACCGGATGGATCAAGCGTGGTCCCAGCGGCGTCATCGGCACCAACAAGGCGTGCGCGAAGGAGACGGTGTCGTCACTGCTCGCGGATTTCGAGGCCGGAAAGCTCCTCGGCACGGTCGGCACCCGCAAGGACGTGAAGAAGCTGATCGATCGACGCCAGCCGGAACAGATCGGCTTCCCCGGCTGGCGTGCGATCGACAAGGCGGAGACCGGCCGCGCGGCGGGGTCCGGCCGGCCCCGCGTCAAGATGACCGACGCGGTCGAGCTGGTCTCCGTCGCCCGTAGGCGGAAGCGGCTGTTCGCTCGTTGACGCCTCTCGCCACCCCTGCGCGTCTAATGTTTCGAGCATGCGCGCAGTGGTGGTGACGGAGCTGTCGGGGCCGGGCGGCATGACGCTGCAGGACATCCCCGAACCAGCGGCCGAGGGGCTCGTCCTGATCGACGTCAAGGCCAGCGGTGTGTGCTTCCCCGACCTGCTGATCAGCTACGGCAAGTATCAGCTCGGCCCCGAGTTGCCGTTCGTTCCCGGCGCCGAAGTCGCGGGTGTCGTGGTGTCCGCACCGGCAGGCAGCGGGTTCGAGCCCGGTCGCCGGGTGCTCGCGGCGTCGCAGGTCGGCGGTTACGCCGAACGGGTCGCGGTGCCGCCGGCGCAGGTGCTGCCCATCCCGTCGATCCTGGATTTCGACGAAGCGGCGTCACTGATCGTCAACTATCAGACGATGGAATTCGCGTTGGAGCGCCGGGCTCGGCTGCGGGCAGACGAAACCGTCGTCGTCCTCGGCGCGGCGGGTGGGGTGGGAACGTCCACCATCCAGTTGGCCAAGGCGCACGGCGCCCGCGTGATCGCGGTGGTGCGCCGGGACGGGGCCGACGACTTCCTGCGCGAACTGGGGGCCGACGAGGTCGTCCGCCTCGGCGGCTGGGGCGCCCGGGTCCGTGAGCTGACCGGCGGCCGGGGCGCGCAGATCGTGGTCGATCCGGTCGGCGGCGACGCGTTCGACGAGGCCGTCCGGGTGCTGGCCCCCGAAGGCAGGCTGGTCGTGATCGGTTTCGCGGGCGGGGCGATCCCCGAGGTGAAGGTGAACCGGGTGCTGTTCCGCAACATCAGCATCGTGGGTGCGGCGTGGGGTGAGTTCATCCGGACCGAACCGAATGCGCTGGAGGAGGTGCATGCCGCGTTGATCCGGCACGTGGAGCGCGGACTGCGTCCCGTGGTCACCTCACGGTATCCGCTCGAGCGGGCCGCGGACGCACTGCGTGATCTCGAGGCCGGTCTCGTGCTGGGCAAAGCGGTGCTCGTTCAGGACTGAACCCGCAGGTCGAGGGTGCCGCCGGGGAATGTGACACCTGACACCATTTATTCGGTTGCGTCATAGTTGCCCTTGGGCAATAGTTGCATGAGCGCTAGCATTTGAGGGTGCCCGACAAATCTCCTGATCTTCTCTTCGAACTACTCAACGACTTCTTCACCCAACTGTTGAGTGCGGGGGAGTCGGAGTCGATGGACAACCTCATCGAGCTGGATCTCACGTTCTCGCAGGTGCGCATGCTCTTCGCGCTGGTTCAGCACGGTGAGCCACTTCCGATCAACGAGGTGGCCGAGCGGTTGCGGCTCTCGGTGGCGGCAGCGGGTCGGAACGTCGATCAACTCGTGAAACTGGGTCTGGTCGTTCGCCGGGAGGACGAACGCGACCGGCGGGTCAAGCGGGTCTCCCTGTCGGAGGCCGGACATAAGGTCGCTACCCAGCACATCGAATGCAAGCGTGATCAGTTGCGACGGTTCGCATGGCGGGTTCCGGAGATCGAGCGAACTCGGCTGATCGAGGCACTACAACCGATCCTCGCGGGGGAGTCCCTGCGAGAACTCAACCAGGAGATACTCGGATGACATCGCCGACCGCCGCGAACGCGGCGCCCGACAAGCTCGACGGCACGGTCCTCAAGATCGCGTCCGTGGTGGTGCTCGGTGCCATCATGTCGATCCTCGACGTGACCGTCGTCAGCGTCGCGTTGCCGACGTTCGCCACGGAATTCGACACCACGTACGCCACCGTCGCATGGACGATGACCGCGTACACACTCGCCCTGGCCACGGTCATCCCGGTCACCGGGTGGGCGGCCGACCGATTCGGCACCAAGCGCCTCTACATGACGGCGCTCGTGCTGTTCGTCCTCGGCTCGGTGCTGTGTAGCTTCGCGTGGGACATCACGTCGCTCATCGGCTTCCGCGTCCTGCAGGGCCTCGGCGGCGGCATGTTGATGCCGCTCGGCATGACGATCATGACGAAGGCGGCCGGCCCCGACCGCGTCGGCAGGGTCATGGCGGTTCTCGGAATCCCCATGCTGCTCGGCCCCATCGGTGGTCCGATCCTCGGTGGCTGGCTGATCGAGGCGGCGAGCTGGCACTGGATCTTCCTGATCAACTTGCCCATCGGCATCATCGCCCTGGCTGCTGCGTTCATCATCCTGCCGTCCGACAACGCGTCGCCGTCCGAGTCCTTCGACTTCCTCGGCATGCTGCTGCTCTCGCCGGGTCTGGCTCTGTTCCTGTTCGGTGTGTCGTCCATCCCGGAGGTGGGAACCGTTGCTTCGGCTCGCGTGCTCGTGCCCGGTGTGGTCGGCCTGGCGCTGATCGTCGCGTTCGTGTTCCACGCGCTCCGCAAGGATCACCCGCTGATCGACCTGCACCTGTTCAAGAACCGGCAGCTGTCGGTCGCGGTCATCACGACGTCGCTGTTCATCGTCGCGTTCATGGGTGCCGGTCTGCTGTTTCCCAGCTACTTCATCCAGGTCGGCGGGCACACCACGCTCGCCGCTGGTCTGCTGATGGCGCCGCAGGGTATCGGCGCGATGCTGACTATGCCGGTGGCCGGACGTCTCGTCGACAAGATCGGGCCCGGCAAGATCGTGCTGACGGGTCTGCCGCTGATCCTGATCGGTCTGGGCGTCTTCACGCAGGTGGCGTCGGACTCACCGACCTGGCTGCTGATGGGTGCGCTGTTCGTGATGGGCATGGGCATGGGCTGCACGATGATGCCGCTGATGACCGCAGCGATCGTCACGCTGTCCAACGAGCAGGTCGCGCGCGGTTCCACGCTGATGAACATCGTCCAGCAGACCGCGGGTTCGATCGGTACCGCCGTCATGTCGGTGGTCCTCACCAACCAATTGCTCGATCGCGGGCTCGACAGCCAGACGGTCGCGATGCAGCACGTGCCCGAGGTCGCCGCACAGGAGCCTCCCGGGATGGTGGACCAGGTCCTGAGTCAGGCGGCCGACGCGTTCGGCAACACGTTCCTGGTCGCCACCGTGCTGATCGCGTTGACGCTCATCCCGGCGTTCCTGCTGCCGCGCAAGAAGTCGGTCAACCCGCAGCTCGAGGCGGAAGGTGCCCCCACGGCCATGATGCACTGATCGGGCTCGTTCGATCCGGACATCGCCGAGGGCGGCAAGCGCACTGCGCTTGCCGCCCTCGGTCGTTTCCGGAATAGGACAAAGTGGTTGAATGTTGCAATAGGTTCATGCAAACGCATGGAGTTCTGGCGCGAGAGGAACAGCTATGCAGTTCGGAATCTTCACCGTCGGCGACGTGACCCCCGATCCCACCACCGGCCGCACCCCCACCGAGCACGAACGCATCAAGGCGATGACGACCATCGCCAAGCATGCCGAGGACGTCGGGCTCGACGTGTTCGCCACCGGCGAGCATCACAACCCGCCGTTCGTGCCGTCCTCCCCGACCACGATGCTCGGCTACCTCGCAGCGCAGACCGAGAAGATCATCCTGTCGACGTCCACGACGCTGATCACCACCAACGACCCGGTGAAGATCGCCGAGGACTACGCGATGCTGCAGCACCTTGCGGACGGCCGGGTGGATCTCATGATGGGTCGCGGAAACACGGCCCCCGTCTACCCGTGGTTCGGACAGGACATCCGCCAGGGAATTCCGCTGGCGCTCGAGCACTACCGGCTGCTGCGCCGGCTGTGGGACGAGGACGTCGTGGACTGGCAGGGACAGTTCCGCACCCCGCTGCAGGGCTTCACGTCGACCCCGCGTCCGCTCGACGGCATCCCGCCCTTCGTGTGGCACGGCTCGATCCGCAGCCCGGAGATCGCCGAGATCGCGGCGTTCCACGGTGACGGCTTCTTCGCCAACAACATCTTCTGGCCCAAGGAGCACTACATCGCCCTGATCAACCTCTACCGCGAACGGTACGAGCACTACGGTCACGGCCGCGCGGACCAGGCGATCGTCGGACTGGGCGGGCAGGTCTTCATGCGCAGGAACGCCAAGGACGCCGTCGACGAGTTCCGGCCCTACTTCGACAACGCCCCCGTCTACGGCCACGGGCCGAGCCTCGAGGACTTCACCGATCAGACCCCGCTCACCGTCGGCACACCGGAACAGGTGATCGAGAAGACCCTGACGTTCGCCGACTTCTTCGGCGACTACCAGCGGCAGTTGTTCCTCGTCGACCATGCGGGGCTTCCCTTGCAGACGGTGCTGGAGCAGCTGGATCTGCTCGGCGACGAGGTCGTGCCCGTGTTGCGCAAGGAGTTCGCCGCCCGGCGACCTGCGGGCGTGCCGGACAACCCGCCGACGCACGCGTCGATGAAGGCCGATCGCGAGCCGGTCGATGCCGCCCGTCAGTAGGACCGAACGAGCGGCCGAGGCGTGGGAGGCTCTCTTCCGCGCCCAGGTCGCGGTGATGCGCAACCTCGCCGCCGACGACGTGTGGGACGAACTGAGCATGCGCGAATACGACGTGCTGTTCACCCTCGCCCGGGCACCCGGACACAGACTGCGCCTGCACGATCTCAACCGGGAGATCCTGCTCAGCCAACCGTCGCTGAGCCGGCTCGTCGAGCGGCTGTCCGGCTCCGGATTCGTCACGCGGGAGTGCGATCCCGGCGACCGCCGGGGAACCGTCGTCGCCTTGACGGACGAGGGTGCGCGTGTGCAGAAGTCCGTCGGACGCAGGCACGCGGCGAGCATCCGGCGGCACGTCGGCCCGGCACTGTCCGACGACGAACTCGACACACTCACCGAACTCTGCGCGAAACTGCGCGGCGCACAGGACTGACGGAAGGCACGATGGAGCAGTGAGCAATCTGGAGACGAATTCGGTGGAAGAGCGGTGCGAGTCGCACCCCGACGGCGGGGGCATCCAGGTGCTCGGTTCGCGCGAGGTCCCGCTCGGTGGTCCCCGCGCGATGCCGGTCCGGCGCACTCTCCCACAGCGCGAACGGTCGCTGATCGGAGCCTGGTGCTTCGCCGACCACTACGGTCCGGACGACGTCGGGAACACGGGCGGGATGAACGTGCCACCACACCCGCACACGGGACTGCAGACGGTGAGCTGGCTGTTCACCGGCGAGATCGAACACCGCGACAGCATCGGTTCGCACGCGATGGTGCGTCCCGGCGAGCTCAACCTGATGACCGCGGGTCGGGGGATCGCGCACTCCGAGGTCTCGACACCGCAGACGCGCGTCCTGCACGGCGCGCAGCTGTGGGTGGCGTTGCCGGCGTCGGCGCAGGACGCGGATCCGGCGTTCGAGACGTATGCACCCGACCCGGTCGAACTGGACGGCGCGACGGTGCGGGTGTTCCTCGGGAGCACGGCGGGCTCCACGTCACCGGTCCGCACGTTCACGCCGCTGCTCGGCGCCGAGATCCTCCTGGAGCCGGGTGCGGACGTCACCCTCGACATCCAGCGCGGCTTCGAGGTCGGGGTGCTCGTCGACGAGGGTGAGGTGCAGCTGCGCGGGACCACGCTGCGGTGGGCGGAACTCGGCTATCAGCCGCCCGGGGAATCGCTGGTGGCGTTGCGCAACACGGGCGGGACCCGGGCCCGGCTGCTGTTGCTCGGTGGTGAGCCGCTGGGCGAGCAGGTGATCATGTGGTGGAACTTCCTCGGCCGTAGCCACGAGGACATCGTCGGCTACCGCCGCGAGTGGCAGTCCGAGCTCCGTGGCGCGGCGCCCGCCGACCCCCGGTTCTGCACGGTCGAGGGTTACGACGGCGATCCGCTGCCCGCACCCGAACTGCCGAACAGCCGGCTGAAACCGCGCGGCTGACACGTCTGAGGATCAGTAGCTGGTCATCGACGTGTTGGCGCCGCAGAGCACCACACAGAGCGGCTTGTCGTCGGCGGGGGCGAGCTGTCCGGTGACGATCGCGGCGAGCGCCGCGGCGGTGCCGTGCTCGACGACGATCCGGAACTCCTCCCACAGCAGCGTTCGCGCGTCGATGAGGGCGTCGTCGTCGACGATCAGGCTGGACACGGGCCGCGACCGGACGGTGTCCCAGGCGATGGAACCGATCTTGGTGGCGCCGAGGGAATCGCCGGCGATGCTGTCGATGTCGATGTCCACGGGCTGCCGGGCGGCGACCGCGGCGTGCAGCGTCGCCGCTCCGCTCGGTTCCACGCCGTAGATGCTGTCGTCCTCGCCGCTGCCTGCGACGACACCGGAGAGCAGTCCGCCGCCGCCGACGGCAATCACGTAGGACAGCGGCTCGGCGACGTCGTCCTGGATCTCGAGTGCGATGGTGCCTGCCCCGGCGACGATGTCGGGGAGATCGTAGGCGTGCAGGGCGAGGGCGTTCGACGACGTCGCGAGTTCGTCCGCGTACTCGGCCGCCTCGGCGTATCGGGCACCGACCTTGCGCACGTCCGCGCCGAGCGCGATCAGCTTGTCGATCTTGACGTCGGGTGCCGTGACGGGGACGACCACCGTGCACTTCACGCCCCGCAGCCGCGACGCCCAGGCCGCTCCGATCGCGGCGTTCCCGCCGGACGCGATGACGACGCCCGCGTCGTCGAGCCGCCCGTCCTCCTCCGCGTGGAGCAGAGCGTTGAGGCTGCCCCGCACCTTGAACGAGCCTCCGTACTGCAGGAACTCGAGTTTGAAGATCACCGGTACGGGGCCGTGCACGGTGGAGACGGTGGCACGGAACGTGGGTGTCCGGCGGATCAGGCCGGTGATGCGCTCACGCGCCCTGTCCACGGATGCACGATCGACGGAGTGAGCCATGGTCCCATCGTTCCATCCCGTGCGGCCGCGACTACCGCGGCTGCTTGACCGTCGCCGTGCCCTGGGCGGCGGCGCACAGTACCTCCGAGCCGTCGTCCTGCACCGCGTAGATGTCGCACCGGCACAACGCCTGGCGCCGGGTCGAGGCGTCGGCTCGGGCGTCCGCCCGCAGCAGCACACCCTGTGCGGGACGGAGGTAGGTGATCGTGAAGCCCGCGGTCATGATGTTCGCGCCGAGCACGGTGCCTGCGGCGAACGTCAGAGCGTTGTCGGCGGCATACGACAGGACGCCGCCGTGCACGAAGCCGTTCTGTTGCCGGAGTTCGTCCCGGACGGGGATCTCGAGGGTGGCGCCGCCCTCCCCGAACTGCGTCATGCGGGCGCCGACCAGCATGCTGAACGGCTGGGCCGCCAGCACGGCCTGCGCGGTGTCGGCGGTGAGTGCGACGTCCACTGTCATGCCTCTACTCCTGGTTCCGTAGCGAGTTCCACGCGGCGCGCGCCAGTTCGGGCGCCACCGCGGTGGGGTCGGTGGTCATGGCGCCCGCGAGCCACTGGCGGGAGTACTCCTGAGCCGGGCCCAGCCACAACGCGTAGAGCACGTCGAAGTCGAACCGGCGGACCGTTCCGTAGTGTTCGTGGACCCGCCACCAATGGGTGACGTCGCGGAAGAACGCCGCATTGGTGGAATCGGCCCGCTCGTCGACGCCCGGGGGCCGGGGCGCGGCGAGGATGGTGGCCCGCTGCGGGTTGCCGGACACCCACTGCAGGTGGTGGACCACGGCGCCTTCCACCCCGGACCGGGCGTCGGCGCATTCCGAGAGCGCGGCCCGGAATCCGTCCTGATAGTCGGCGAGCGCGCGTAACCAGACCTGGAGGTACAGCACTTCCTTGTTCGGGAAGTGGTGGTAGACGGCTCCCACGCTGACACCGGCCTCGTGCCGGATGTCGGCGAGCCGGGTCGCGAGGACGCCGCGGCGGGCGAAATGTCCCTCCGCCGCGTCCAGCAACAGACTTTGAATCGTCACATACCGAATATAGTTCGGTCATGGCGACGGGGGAAGGCGAGTTCGCAGGATTACGGCGATGGGCGACGTCGTTCCTGGGACGATGAGGACGTGCGCATCCCGCGACAGCCCCGACGGATCACGCCCCGAACGGGTCGCCTGGTGTCCCCGCCGCCTCGCCCGCTCCGACGCCCGGGTCCGGCACCCACGCAACTCCACGAGTTCGAGGCCGCCGGCCTCCTCGACGGACTCAGCGGATCGGATCGCTCTGCGCGCGTGGGGGTGCTGAACACCCTGATCGAGGACGGGGTGTCGATCGACGAACTCCGTGTCGCATCGCGGGACAATCGCCTCGCGCACCTGCTCCTCGAGCACGCGCTGTCGCCGAAGGGCCGGTACGGCATCGACGAGATCTCCCGGAAGACCGGCGTCACCGTGGAGGACACCCGGCGGTGGTTCCGGGCGATCGGCCGGGGTGCGTCGGAGGACGGGACGTTCTACGACGACGGCGACCTCGACCTCGCGCGCGGCCTCAAGCAGTACCGGGACCTGGGGCTCGACGAGAGCGGAATTTTCGCGGCCGCGCGGGTCCTCGGCCGCAACCTCTGGACGGTCGCCGACGCCGCGGACGCGCTCCTGCAGGAGCGACTCGAGGCGACGCGCGATCACCCCGAGGTGGCCCTGCGGTACGCGGTGGAGGTGCGTCGCATCGCGGATTTCGAGGCGCAGATCCTGGCTCACCTCATCGCCACCACTCTGCGCCACCAGTTGCGGTCCGATGCGGTGGGCATCGCCAGGGACTCGAACATGCAGGTTCGCGGTGCGCAGGAGATCGGCGTCTGTTTCGCCGACCTCGTCGGATTCACGCTGCTCGGTGAGCAGGTGGCGCCCGCCGATCTGGGGCGGGTGGCCGAGCGGCTCGACGGGCTGGCCACCGATCTGGCGCTCGCGCCGGTGCGTCTGGTGAAGACGATCGGGGACGCCGTCATGTTGGTCTCGCCCGATCCCAACGCGCTGGCGTACTCCGCGCTCGACCTCGTGCAGGCCGCGCGCACCGAGGGGCTTCCACCGTTGCGGGCCGGGATCGCCTGGGGCACGGCGGTGCCCAGTGCGGGCGACTGGTTCGGCAGGCCCGTCAACATGGCCAGTCGCGTCGTCGCGGTCGCACCGTCCCACGAGGTGGTCGTAACCGGTGAGTTCTACGACGAACTCGACACCGACGAGTTCTGGGGCGAACCGGCGGGCAGTCACCGGCTCAAGGGAATCGATGCGCCCCAGGAGCTCTTCGGGATCGGCCGCCGGTACGTCGCCTGAGCGGCGCGGCTTCGAAAACGTGTCGTACCCTCGCGATACCGTGATGGCACAGCTCACAGAAGTAGATCGAGTGAGGCACATCATGACCGGCGATTCGAGTGCAGACTGGCATTTCTACGCGGTGGTCGAAACCGCGGTGGACGGCGGTCACACGCTCGCCGCGTTCGGGCCGCGACCGACGGCGCTCGACGCCCTCCGGCTGGCCGTGCATTCGGTCAACCACACCGCGTATTCGGTTCTGGAACAGGGGATCGCGGGCGATCCTCATGCCGAGGCGAGTGTCGTCGAGCGGTTGCCGATCACGTCGTTCACCATCAGGCGGCACCGCCGCAGCACGAGCGAGCTCGATGCCCGCTGGATGCTGAACGGCGGCAGGCATCACCGGTAGGGCTACCGCGGTTCTGTCGTGAGGTAGTACTCGAGCACGGGCCCGACCCAGCGCATCAGCTGTTCGTGTGTCATGTCCGCCACGGGCGGGACCCGGAGTATGTAGCGGGAGAAGGCGAGTCCGAGGACCTGCGACCCGACGAGGGCCGCACGTTGGTCCGCGCGATCCGCCGCGACCACGGCGAGCGCGGGCGCCACCTGGCGGGCGAAGACCTGCAACATCGCCTCGGCGGCCCGCGGGCTGGTCGCCGCCGCGCGGAGGAGGGGGAGGAACGCACCGTCGTTCTCCCACACCGCGAAGAAGCGCGGCATCAGCACGCTCGCGAGGTCCTCGACGGGAACGTCGTGGAGGTCGGGAAGGTGCAGATCGAATTCGGCGGCCTCGGCGAACAGCGATTCCTTGGTGCTGAAGTACCGGACCACCAGTGCGGGGTCGACGCCCACATCCGACGCGACGGCGCGCATCGTCGTGCGTTCGTAGCCGTCGGTGCCGAACCGGGCGCGGGCGGCGTCGAGTATCGCGGCGCGGGTGGCGACGGCGGAGCGGGCGCGACGTTCGGGCATTCCACCAGTGTAAGTCAACAGCTGTTGACCTGGCGTGGGGATGCGCCTACCGTGGAAGTCAACAGGTGTTGACTTGATGGACCATCTTTCGATCGGAGGCAGCGTCATGAAGCACATCGACGTGGTGGTGATCGGCGCGGGACCCACGGGATGCATGCTCGCGGGCGAGTTGGCGACGGCGGGCCGATCGGTGACGGTGCTGGACAAGCGCGCCGCGCCGTCCACCCTCAGTCGCGCATTCGGCGTCCACGCCCGCACCCTCGAACTGCTCGACGCCCGCGGCCTCGCCGACCGCCTCGTGGCCACCGGCGCCGCCTCACCCGGTCTGAAGCTGTGGCGCGGTGCGGCGCTGAATCTCGGGCGTCTGCGGTCCCGGTTCCCGTTCGTCCTCGTGACGCCTCAACGGAACGTCGACGCCCTTCTGGAGGAGCACGCTCGGGACCGCGGCGCCGACATCATCCGTGGGTTCACCGTGACCGGGGTGGAGCAGGACGGAAACGGCGTCCGCGTTCACGGCCGCGACGTTTCAGGACGCGAGAGTACGTTCCACGCGACATATGCGGTCGGTGCGGACGGCGCACACAGCGCGGTCCGGACGATGATCGGGCAACCGTTCCCCGGCAAGGCCGTGCTGCGGTCGATCATGCTCGCCGCCGTCGAACTCGAGAAACCACCGGACAATCTCGTGACCGTCAACGCCGTCCGAGACGGATTCGCGTTCATCGCGCCGTACGGCGACAACCTGTTTCGGGTGATCGCCTGGAACCGGCGGCATCAGGTGGACGACACCGCGCCCGTGGACCGGGAGGAACTGCGCAGCACCATCGAAGTCGCGATGGGCACCGACTACGGACTCGGCGACGTGCGCTGGCAGTCGCGATTCCACAGCGACGAACGGCAGGTCCCGCAGTATCGGACGGGCCGGGTGTTTCTCGCCGGCGATGCAGCCCACGTGCATTCGCCCGCAGGTGGGCAGGGCATGAACACCGGTATCCAGGACGCCGTCAATCTCGGCTGGAAACTCGCGGCCGTCCTGGACGGCGCGGACGACGCGGTGCTCGACACCTACCACACCGAGCGGCACCCGGTCGGCCGGCTGGTTCTGCGGTCGAGCGGTGCCACGATGCGCATGATGATCATCCGGCCGTGGATCCTGCGGAAGCTCCGGAACGGGGCAGTGGCGGCGCTTCTCTCCTTCCCGCCGATCGGCGACGCGGTCGCCCGGATGTTCTCGGGCATCGGAATCGGGTACGGCCACGACGCCGGCGAGAGCACCCTGGTCGGCCGACGCGCCGAAGACCTGCCCACCGACGCCGGGCGGCTGTACGAGGTGATGCGCTCGGGCGGTTTCGTCCTGGTCACCGAGCCCGGGGCTCCTGTCCCCGACGATGTCCACGCGGTGCCCCGGACCGACGACGGACCCGCACTGCTCGTACGCCCCGACGGCTACATCGCCTGGGCGGGCCACAGTAGGTCCGGCCTGTGGCGGGACGTCCTGGAACGGTGGACGGCCCGCACGTCGACCGGTGCCCGGCCGGTCAGCCGGTGACGTCCGAACGGCTGTTGAACGCCTGCGCTCGCAGATCCCGGGCGAGATGATCCCGTTGCTCGAGCACCAGCCGTCGTAGCGCGGCGGGCGCGTCGGCGTTGGTGGCGAGCCATCCGTCCGCCGCGTCGAGTGTCGTCTCGGACGGGAACAGCCCGACCACGATCCGCCGCGCGATTTCGATACTGCGCTCCTCCCACACCGGGCGGATCGAGGCGAAGTAGCCGGCGGCGTACCCCTCGACGAGGTCGTGCCGGGCGCCTGCGCGGAACCCGGCGATGACCGCGCCGAGATGTTCGTTGGACAGGGTGCGGTCGTGGAAGATCGATTCCCAGGCCTTCGCCTTCACGTCCGGGTCCGGTCGCGAGAACTTCGCTCGCAGGTACGCGGTGCGCCCGGAACCGGTGTCGTCGCGGCGCAGCTCACCGTCGAGGTCCGCGTCGTCGGCGTGTCCGGTGGCGGCGAGCGCGCCCCAGAACCCCCAGCGCAGATCCGGGTCGAGCGCCAGCCCGGTCGGCACCGGCCCGCCGGCCTCGAGGATCGACCGGATGTCGGCCGCGCGACTGCCGTCCATCGCAGCGGCGCCGGCAACCGCACGTGCCCAGGCGAGTTGGCTTCCGGAAGCCGGCGGAGCGTTCCACAACGCACGCCAGGTGTGCTCGAGCCAGTCGAGGCGAGCGGTGTCGCGCAAGGGCTCGGGGAGGAAGTGCTCGATCGCGTACGGGGCGTTGGCCAGCACGGAGGTGAGGAGGGTCAGGTGTGACTCCGCCGGTGAGAACCTCCGGGCCATCGACAGATAGCGCATGGCGCCCAGATCGCTGTCGCGGGTCGCATTCCACAGCGACGACCAGATCAGGCCCCGCGCCAGCGGGTCCCGCAGCCGGTCGAGCGAGGTCTCGACGGTGGTCAGCGATCGGTCGTCCAGCCGCACCTTCGCGTACGTCAGGTCGGCGTCGTTGAGCAACACGAGCGGCGCGTCGGCGAGATCGATCGGGGTGCGGGCGTCGGCGAGGTCGACCTCGACCCGCTGCACGCACACGAGGTCGCCGGTCCCGTCGAAGTCGTAGCGCCCGACCCCGAGCCGGTGCGGACGCGGATCGGTCTGCACGATCGCGGCGCGCCCGTCGGCGCCGCGCTGCAGGCTCAGTGCGGACACGCCGGTGGTCTGCAACCAGGCGCGCGCCCAGCTCGTCAGATCCCGGCCCGACGTGGCCGACAGTTCCGTCAGCAGATCCTTCAGGGTGGTGTTCCCGAAGGCGTGGGCACGGAAGTAGCGGCGCGCCCCCTCGAAGAACGCGTCACGCCCGGCGTACGCGACGAGTTGCTTGAGGACGCTGGCGCCCTTCGCGTACGTGATGCCGTCGAAGTTCAGTTTCGCGGCCTCGAGGTCGACGATGTCCGCGACGATCGGATGCGTCGTCGGCAACTGGTCCTGCAGGTACGCCCACGCCTTGCGGCGGTTGGCGAATGCCACCCACGCGTCGGTCCACCGGGTGGCCTCCGCGTTGGCCAGTGCGCCCATGTAGTCGGCGAACGATTCCTTGAGCCACAGGTCGTCCCACCACACCATCGTGACGAGGTCGCCGAACCACATGTGGGCCATCTCGTGCAGGATCGTGTTCGCCCGGCCCTCGTACTGGGAGTCGGTGGCGGCGCCGCGGAACACGTACGCCTCGGTGAACGTCACGCAGCCGGGGTTCTCCATGGCGCCGAGGTTGTACTCGGGGACGAACACCTGGTCGTACTTGCCGAACGGGTAGGGGTAGTCGAAACCGTCCGTGAAGAATCCCAGCCCCTGCCGGGTGATCTCGAAGATCGTGTCGGCGTCGAGGTACTGCGCAAGTGAGGCCCGGCAGAGGACGCCCAGCGGGATCGTGAGGTCGCCGCCGCACCACTCCGAGTCGACCCGGTGGTAGGGCCCGGCTACGACCGCGGTGATGTAGGTGGAGATCGGCAGTGTCGGCGCGAACGTGACCACCTGGCCGCCGGTGGTGTCTTCCCGTTCGGCGATCTGCTGGTTGGAGACCACCTCCCACTGCCGCGGCGCGGTGACGACGAACGTGAACGGCGCCTTCAGGTCCGGCTGTTCGAAGCACGCGAACACCCGCCGCGCGTCCGCCGGTTCGTACTGCGTGTAGAGGTACGTCTGCCCGTCCGCCGGGTCGAGGAACCGGTGCAGACCCTCGCCGGAACGGCTGTACTCGCCCCGGGCGGCGACGGTCACGACGTTGGATTCACGCAGCCCGGTCAACGCGATGCGGGCGCCGTCGTAGTCGACGGGGACGTCGGCGCCGTTGACCGTCACCGACTCCACATCGGCGCCGAGGAAGTCGAGCCAGGTCGTGGACGTGCGGGCGGTGAACTCGACGGTCGTGGTGGTCGCGAACGTCGCGACCTCCGGGTCGACGGCGCCGAGTACGTCCAGTTCCACCCGATAGCCGAGAACGTCGATCACACGGAAACGTTCGGCGGTTTCGGCTCGGGTCAGGTTCGCGGTGCTCACGCGTCGATCCTGCCAGCCCGGCCCGCAGGCCGCGGCGCTACCGGTTGCTCAGGACGGAGCCGACTCCGGCCGCGACGACGAGCGCGATCGCGGCCAGCGACTGCAGTCCGAGGACCTGCCCGAGCACGATCACCCCGGCGGGGGTCGCGGCCGCCGGTTCCAGCGCGATGAGCACGGCGAACACCTTCTTGCTCATCACCTGCAGCGCCCGTAGCTCGAGCGAGTACGGAATCACCGAGGACAGCAGGGCCACCGCCGCACCGACGGCAAGGATTCGGGGGTCGAACAGTGCGGTGCCGCCGGACACCGCGCCGAGCGGAAGCGTCAGGGCCGCCGCGACGATGCTCGCCCCGGCGAGGCCGTCCGCGCTGGGAACCGTGGCCGCGAGGTTCGAGCCGGCGACGATGTAACCGGCCCAGGCCGCGCCTGCGGTGAGCGCGAAACACACCCCCACGAGGTCGAGGGACTCGGCGCCCGAGTTCTCGCGCAGGCCGAGCATGACCACGCCGGTCAGCGCCGCCAGTACCCACACACCGTCCCATAGTCTTCGCGACAGCACGGCGGCGAGGGTGAGCGGGCCCAGGAATTCGATGGTGACGGCGGTGCCGAGGGGCAGCCGCGCGAGGGCCTCGTAGAACGCCGAATTCATCACGGCGAGCGCCACTCCGAGTGCGAGGATGCCCTCGCGCTGCGTTCGTGTCCACCGTCGCCACCGCGGCCGCACGATGACCCCGAGGATGATCGCCGCGATCGTCAGTCGCAGCGACACCGCGCCACTGGCGCCCACCTCCTCGAACAGGGTGCTCGCGAAGGCGGCGCCGAACTGGACGGACAGCACCGATCCGAGGACCGAGACGACGGGAAGAAACTGACTGCGCGTCCCCGCTGTCACCGGTGTGCGATGCCCGGGTTCACTGGCCGGTGAAGTTCGGGCTGCGGCGGTCGAGCATCGCACCGACCGCCTCGTGATGGTCCGCGGTGTGATGGGCGAGCGACTGCATGGCGGCCGACAGTTCGAGGAGGCTCTCGAGGCTCTGGTGACGGCCTTCGCGGAGCAGCTTCTTGGTCATCCGCAGCACCTGCGGCGGGTTGACCGCCACCCGTTCGGCGAGCGCCCGTGCCGCGCCGAGGAGTTCCCCGGGTTCGGTGATCTGCGAGACGAGTCCCCACTCCAGGGCTTTCGCGGCGTCGATCGCGTCGCCGGTGAACGCCATCTCGCTGGCCCGCGCCATCCCGACGGCCTGCGGCAGGAACCAGGCGCCGCCGTCGCCGGGGACGAGCCCGACCTTGACGAAGCTCTCCGCGAACACGGCGGCCGTGGAGGCGATCCGCATGTCGCACATCAGCGACAGGTCGCATCCGGCACCGATGGCGGGTCCGTTGACGGCCGCGATCGTCGGCACCTCGCAGTGGTAGAGGGCGAGCGGGATGCGCTGGATGCCGTGCCGGTAGCCCTGCCGCAGGTCGGCGGGGGAGCCGCCGAACATTCCGGCGCGGTCGCGCATGTGCTTGACGTTGCCGCCGGAGGAGAACGCCGAACCCGCACCCGTGACGATCGCGACGCGCACGGTGGGATCACCGTTGACCTGGGCCACCGCGTTCTCGAGCGCCTCGATCATGTCCGGCTCGGAGATCGGGTTGCGCGCCTCCGGGCGGTTGAGCGTCCAGGTGACGATGTCGCCTTCGCGGGTGGTGAGCACGGCGTCGGTCATGGACGACTCCCTCGGGTGTGAGCGCGGATTCGAGACCGTCCCAGTCTGTCATTGCGTTCAGATGCCGGTGCGCCGTACCAGTGCGTCGGTGGCGGACGGCGCGAACGTGCCGAGCACCCGGAACAGTTCGGCGTAACTGGGGAGCAGTTCGATCGGGCGGGTACGCACGGCGGTCACGAACCATTCCGCCGCCTGCTCGGGCGTCAGGGCCGCCATCGCGTCGTAGTCCGTGGTGGGTGCGATCATCGGCGTCCGGACCAGGGGAAAGTCCAGGGTGGTCACGGAGATTCCGCGGTCGCGCACTTCGGCGCCGAGGCTTCGGCCGAACGCGCCGACGGCCGCCTTGGACGCGTGGTAGGCGGAGAACTTGGGCATGACGCCGGCGGGCACGCCCCACGTCGCGACGTTGATGATGTGGCCCTTGCGGCGCTCGATCATCGACGGGAGCAACGCGAGGGTCAGTCGCGTCGAGCCGAAGTAGTTGACGGCCATGGTGCGTTCGAAGTCGTGGAAACGGTCCAGCGAGTCCTCGACCGTCCGCCGGATCGACCGTCCGGCGTTGTTGACGAGAACGTCGACGGGGCCGATCTCCCCGAGCACCTGCGCGACGAGGGCGTCGACGGACTCCGGGTCCGTGAGGTCGCAGGGGACGGCGTGTGCGTCGCAACCGGACCGCAGGAGGTCGTCGCGCACGGACTCGAGGGCGTCGGAGCGGCGGGCCACGAGGACGACCTCCGCGCCGAGGTCGGCGAGCCGGCGTGCGGCCGCTTCACCGACCCCCGAGGAACCGCCGGTGACGAGTATCCGCTTCCCGGCGATGCGGTGGCCGGTTCCCGGTACGACTCGGGCGGCCACTGCGCGCGGGGAGGGCAGTGGGTTGAGCGCGGCCCGGGTGAGCAACTGTCGTATCACCTGACCAGCGTGGCAGCTCGCCGGACGATCCGCAGCCAAATAACAATCAATCGTGCTTGCTTTTTTATTGGGTCGGTGTGATGCTGGTCGCATGGCTGAACTGCAGAGGTTCATCGATGACTTGTGCGCCGAGAGCGATTCGCTGGATGCCCTGGTCGCCGACCTCCCCGACTCCCGCTGGGCCGATCCGACACCGGCCGAGGGCTGGACCATCGCCCACCAGATCGGACATCTGCTGTGGACCGACGAGGCCGCCCTCCTGGCGATCACCGACCCCGACGGCTTCACCGAGCAACTGACGGTGGCCGCCTCGAACCCCGCCGGCTTCGTCGACGCCGGCGCCGAGGAGCACGCCCGCAGGGAACCGACGGAACTGCTCGCCGCCTGGCGCTCGGCCCGGGCTCGACTCGCGGAGGCCCTCCTGGCGGTGCCGCCGGGACAGAAGATCCTCTGGTACGGCCCGCCGATGAAGGCGGCCTCGATGGCCACCGCCCGGTTGATGGAGACGTGGGCGCACGGCCAGGACGTCGCCGACGCGCTCTCGGTGCCGCGCACACCCACCGAGCGGTTGAAGAGCATCGCCCACCTCGGTGTCCGCACCCGCGACTTCGCCTACGCCGTCAACGAACTCGCCCCACCCGCGGAGGAGTTCCGCGTCGAACTGACCGCCCCCGACGGAGTGTCCCTCTGGACGTGGGGCCCCGAGGACGCCGCGCAGAAGGTCACCGGACCCGCCGAGGACTTCTGCCTCCTCGTCACCCAGCGCGCGAACCGAGCCGATCTCGCCCTCGATGCCACCGGCGCGGATGCGGACGCGTGGCTGAACATCGCTCAGGCCTTCGCCGGCCCCGCGGGCGGCGGCCGTGAGGCGGGAACCCGATGACCGTGCGGATCGGCAACTGCTCCGGCTTCTACGGCGACCGGCTGTCGGCGATGCGCGAGATGCTCGAGGGCGGCGAACTCGACTATCTGACCGGCGACTACCTCGCCGAACTCACCATGCTGATCCTCGGCCGCGACCGCATGAAGGACCCGAACCGCGGCTACGCGAAGACGTTCCTCCGTCAGGCGGAGGACTGCCTCGGGCTGGCCCTGGACAAGGGTGTCCGCATCGTCGCCAACGCCGGCGGGCTCAACCCGGCCGGTCTCGCGGACGCGTTGCGGGAGGTCAACGACGAGCTGGGGCTGCAGGCGACGGTCGCCCACGTCGAAGGCGACGACCTGATCGGCCGGGCCGCCGAACTGGGGCTGGGCAGCCCGCTGACCGCCAACGCCTACCTCGGCGCGTGGGGCATCGTCGACTGCCTGAACGCCGGCGCCGACGTCGTCGTCACCGGGCGTGTCACCGACGCGTCCGTGATCGTGGGCCCGGCGGCCGCACACTTCGGCTGGCGGCGAGACGCTTTCGACCAGCTCGCCGGCGCCGTGGTGGCCGGGCACGTCATCGAGTGCGGCACCCAGGCGACGGGCGGCAACTACGCGTTCTTCACGGAGATCGGCGACCTCGACCGTCCCGGATTCCCGATCGCCGAGATCGACTCGGACGGATCGTCCGTCATCACCAAGCACCCCGGGACCGGTGGCGCCGTGAACGTCGGCACCGTCACCGCGCAGTTGCTGTACGAGATCACCGGTGGCCGCTACGCCGGTCCCGACGTGACCGCGCGAATCGATTCCGCCGCACTGTCGCAGGAGGGCCCCGACCGCGTGCGCATCAGTGGCGTCGTCGGCGAGGCGCCGCCGCCGCAGCTCAAGGTGTCGCTGAACACGCTCGCGGGTTTCCGCAACGAGGCCGTGTTCGTCCTCACCGGCCTCGATATCGAGGCCAAGGCGGCCCTGGTGAAGCGGCAGCTCGAGGGGTGGCTTCCCACCCGGCCGGCCGAACTCGACTGGTCACTCGCCCGCACCGATCACCCGGACGCCGACACCGAGGAGGCCGCGAGCGCGCTGCTGCGCTGCGTGGTCCGGGATTCGGACGCCAACGCAGTCGGGCGCGCATTCTCCTCCGTCGCAGTCGAAATGGCACTGGCGAGCTACCCCGGCTTCACGCTGACGGCGCCACCCGGGCAGGGTCAGCCCTACGGCGTGTTCACCCCGGGATACGTGTACGCCAAGGAGGTGCCGCACGTCGCGGTGCTGCCGGACGGAACGCGCGTCGACATCGAACCCGCCACCGACGTCCGGGAACTGGAGGACGTCGCCGAGCCCGCGCTCCCGAAGCCGCGGGGCGCCGAACCCACGGTGCGGGTGGCGCTCGGGACCATCGCCGGAGCGCGCAGCGGTGACAAGGGCGGCAACGCGAACGTCGGTGTGTGGGTGCGCACCGACGAGCAGTGGCGGTGGCTGGCTCACGCGCTGACCGTCGACGAACTGAAGCGCCTTCTCCCGGAGGCCGCCGACCTCGCCGTCACGAGATATGTGCTGCCGAAACTGCGCGCCGTCAACTTCGTGATCGAGGGAATCCTCGGGCAGGGCGTCGCGTCCCAGGCCCGGTTCGACCCGCAGGCCAAGGGTCTCGGCGAATGGCTGAGATCCCGGCACGTCGACATACCGGAAGCACTCCTTCCCGAAGGGACAACGTTGTGAGCGTGTGGGATTCACCCGAGCGGCAGGAACTGCGCAAGACGGTGCGCAGCTTCGTCGAACGACAGATACTGCCGCACCTGGACGAGTGGGAGCGCGACGGCGAACTGCCCCGCGCGCTGCACCGGGAGGCCGCCGAGCTGGGTCTGCTCGGCGCCGGTTTCCCCGAATCCGTCGGGGGCGAGGGCGGAGACCTCGTCGACGCGGTGCTGATCTGCGAGGAATTCCACCAGGCGGGTGCATCGGGTGGCGCGTTCGCTTCCCTGTTCACGTCGGGAATCGCGCTGCCGCACCTCGCGGCGGCCGGTGACCCGGAGCAGATCGAGAAGTGGGTCCGCCCCACCCTGCGCGGCGAGCTCATCGGCTCGCTCGCCATCACCGAACCCGGCGGCGGTTCCGACGTCGGGCATCTGCGGACCACGGCGGTCCGCGACGGCGACCACTACGTCGTCAACGGATCCAAGACGTTCATCACGTCCGCTGTCCGGGCCGACTTCGTGGTCACCGCAGTCCGCACCGGCGGTCCCGGCGCGTCCGGGGTCTCCCTGCTCGTGATCGAGAAGGGCACACCGGGATTCGCGGTGGCCCGAAAACTCGACAAGATGGGCTGGCGTGCGTCGGACACGGCCGAGTTGTCGTTCGTCGACGCCCGGGTGCCCGCCGCCAATCTTGTCGGCGAGGAGAACAGCGGGTTCGCGCAGATCGCCCAGGCGTTTCTCACCGAGCGCATCGCCCTCGCCGCGCAAGCCTATTCGAGCGCGCAACGGTGCCTCGACCTCACGCTGCAGTGGGTGCGCGACCGCGAGACGTTCGGCCGTCCGCTGATCAGCAGGCAGTCGGTACAGAACACGGTCACGGAGATGGCGCGCAAGACCGACGTGGCCCGCGTCTACACCAGAGCGCTGGTGGAGCGTTCGCTCGTGTCGAACGAGGACTTCATCGCGGAGGTCTGCTTCGCGAAGAACACCGCCGTCGAGTCGGGTGAATGGGTGGCCAACCAGGCCGTCCAGCTGTTCGGCGGCCTCGGCTACATGCGGGAGAGCGAAGTGGAACGGCAGTACCGCGACATGCGCATCCTCGGGATCGGTGGCGGTACCACCGAGATCCTGACGGGGCTCGCGGCCAAGCGATTGGGGTATCAGTCATGACCACGTTGAAGTCCACGCTGGACACTGGTTCCGAAGAGTATGCCGCGGCGGCGAAGGCCATGACGGACAAGCTCGCCGAGATCGACACCGAGCACGCCAAGGCGCTCGCGGGCGGCGGCGAGAAGTACACCGAGCGGCACAAGAAGCGCGGCAAGCTGCTCGCCCGGGAGCGCATCGAACTGCTCCTCGACCCCGACTCGCCGTTCCTCGAACTGTGCCCGCTCGCGGCGTGGGGCAGCGACTTCCCGGTCGGCGCCAGCACCGTCGTCGGCATCGGTGCGGTGGAAGGCGTCGAGTGCCTGATCGTCGCCAACGACCCGACGGTCCGCGGCGGCACCAGCAATCCGTGGACGTTGCGGAAGGGGTTCCGCGCCAACGATATCGCCCGGCAGAACCGGCTCCCCGTCATCTCCCTCGTGGAATCCGGCGGCGCGGACCTTCCCACTCAGAAGGAAGTGTTCATACCCGGTGGCCGCATGTTCCGCGACCTCACCCAGCTCTCCGCCGCGGGTATCCCGACCATCGCCCTCGTCTTCGGCAACTCGACGGCCGGCGGCGCGTACATCCCCGGCATGTCCGATCACGTCGTCATGATCAAGGAACGGTCCAAGGTGTTCCTCGCCGGACCGCCGCTCGTGAAGATGGCCACCGGTGAGGAATCCGACGACGAAACCCTCGGCGGCGCCGAGATGCATGCCCGCAAGTCCGGCCTCGCCGACTACTTCGCGGTCGACGAGCAGGACGCCATCCGGATCGGACGCAGCATCGTCAAGCGCCTGAACTGGAAGAAGCAGGGTCCCGCGCCGCGGCCCGAGGTCATCGAACCCCTCGAGGACGCCGAGGAACTGCTCGGCATCGTCCCCGCCGACCTCAAGATCCCGTTCGATCCCCGCGAGGTGATCGCCCGCATCGTCGACGGCTCCGATTTCGACGAGTTCAAGCCGATGTACGGATCGTCACTCGTCACGGGCTGGGCCGAGCTGCACGGATATCCGGTGGGCATCCTCGCCAACGCGCGCGGCGTGCTCTTCAGCGAGGAATCGCAGAAGGCGACCCAGTTCATCCAGCTGGCCAACCGCTCGCACACCCCACTGTTGTTCTTGCACAACACGACCGGATACATGGTGGGCAGGGAGTACGAGGAGGGCGGGATGATCAAGCACGGGTCGATGATGATCAACGCCGTCTCCAACTCCACCGTCCCGCACATCTCGATCCTGCTCGGCGCCTCCTACGGCGCCGGTCACTACGGCATGTGCGGACGCGCATTCGACCCGCGCTTCCTGTTCGCCTGGCCCAGTTCCAAATCCGCGGTCATGGGCGGGGCGCAGCTGGCCGGTGTCATCTCCATCGTCAGCCGCGCCTCCGCCGAGGCCCGCGGGCAGGCGTTCGACGAAGAGGCCGACGCCGGCATGCGCGCCATGATCGAGAACCAGATCGAGGCGGAATCCGTGCCGATGTTCCTGTCCGGTCGCCTCTACGACGACGGCGTGATCGACCCGCGCGACACCCGAACCGTGGTGGGAATGTGCCTGTCGGCCATTGCCAACGCCCCGATCGAAGGCGCCGAGAACTTCGGCGTCTTCCGGATGTGAGGCCCGACATGATCCAGTCCGTACTGGTTGCCAATCGCGGTGAGATCGCCCGCCGCGTCTTCGCCACCTGCCGCCGCGCAGGCATCGGGACCGTCGCCGTGTTCTCGGACGCCGACGCCCTCAGCCCGCACGTCGCCGAGGCCGACACCGCGGTCCGGTTGCCGGGCAACAGTCCTGCCGACACGTACCTGCGCGGTGACCTCGTCATCGAGGCGGCACTGCTCGCCGGCGCCGATGCCATCCACCCCGGCTACGGGTTCCTCTCCGAGAATGCGGACTTCGCGCGCGCCGTCCACGACGCGGGGCTGACGTGGATCGGGCCGCCCGCGCCCGCCATCGAGATGATGGGTTCGAAGGTGGAGTCCAAGAAGATGATGGCGGCCGCCGGAGTTCCGGTGCTGGCCGAACTCGACCCGGGTGCCGTCACCGAAGCGGACCTGCCGGTACTCGTCAAGGCGTCCGCAGGCGGCGGCGGACGCGGCATGCGTGTCGTGCGTGAGCTCGCGGACCTTCCGGAACAGCTGGAAGGCGCCCGCCGCGAAGCGCAGTCGGCGTTCGGCGACCCGACCGTGTTCTGCGAGCGCTACCTGGAAACGGGCAGGCACATCGAGGTCCAGGTGATGGCCGACCGGCAGGGAACCGTCTGGGCGGTGGGGGAGCGTGAATGCTCCATCCAGCGGCGGCACCAGAAGGTGGTGGAAGAGGCGCCGTCACCGTTGGTCGAAGCCGTCCCCGGGATGCGCGAGCGACTGTTCGAGGCCGCCCGGCTCGCGGCGAAGGCCATCGACTACGAGGGTGCGGGAACGGTCGAGTTCCTGGCTTCCGGTCGAGCGGAGCGAGAGGGAGACGACCCGGACAAGGGTGACTTCTATTTCCTCGAGATGAACACCCGGCTGCAGGTGGAACACCCGGTCACCGAATGCACCACCGGCCTCGACCTCGTGGAACTGCAGCTGCAGGTGGCGTCCGGGCAGGCGCTCGGCGCCGAATCGCCCGCCGTGTCCGGCCATTCCATCGAGGTCCGGCTGTACGCCGAGGATCCGGCGCAGAACTGGCAGCCACAGAGCGGACCGGTCCACCGCCTGGACCTGCCCGGGAACGCGGTCGAATTCGACGTTCTCCGCACCCCGGGCATCCGCCTCGACTCCGGTGTGGTCGACGGATCCACCGTCGGCGTGCACTACGACCCGATGCTCGCGAAGGTCATCTCGTTCGCGCCCACCCGCACGCAGGCGGCCACGCGGCTGGCGGCGGCCCTGAGCCGCGCGCAGATCCACGGACTGCGCACCAACCGCGACCTCCTCGTCAACGTGCTCCGCCACCCGGCATTCCTCGCCGGCGACACGGACACCGCCTTCTTCGACACGCACGGGCTGGACGTGCTGGCGCGTCCGCTGGCCTCGGCCGACACCGAGCGACTGTCGGCGCTGGCCGCCGCACTTGCGGACGCCGCGCACAACCGCGACGTCGCGACCGTGAACACCTCGCTGCCCAGCGGATGGCGGAACCTGGCGTCCGCGCCGCAGAGCAAGACGTTCACGGGAACCGACGGTGACATCGAGATCCGGTACCTGCTCACCCGGTACGGGCTGAAGGCCGAGGGCTTCGACGACGTCGCGCTCGTGTCGGCCACGGCGCGGCACGTCGCACTGGACGTCGCGGGGCTGCGCCGCTCGTTCGAGGTGTCCCGGTACGGGGACGACGTGTTCGTCGACTCCGCCCTGGGCCCGGTGAGCCTGCACGCCGCACCGCGATTCACCGATCCGAACGCCGTCGTCGCCGAGGGGTCGCTACTCGCGCCGATGCCGGGTTCCGTCATCCGCCTCGGCGCCGCGGCCGGCGACTCCGTGACCGCCGGTCAGCCGATCGTGTGGCTCGAGGCGATGAAGATGGAACACACGATCAAGGCGCCGGCTTCCGGTGTCCTTACCGAACTTTCCGTGACCGCCGGTCAGCAGGTCGACGTGGGAACGGTCCTGGCAGTAGTCGAAGCAGCGCAGCCTGAAGGAGTGTCATGAGCTTCATCGAGACCGAAGAACAGAAGGAACTCCGCGCCTCCGTGTCGAGGCTCGGGGAGCGATTCAACTACGTCGACTACGTGCTGCCCCGGGCGCGGCGCAGCGAACCGCTGACCGAATTGTGGAACGAGGCGGGCAAACTCGGCTTCCTCGGCGTCAATCTCCCCGAGGAATACGGGGGCGGCGGCGCAGGCATCTACGAACTCGCCCTCGTCCAGGAAGAACTCGCGGCCCACGGCGCCGGCCTCCTGCTGGTGGTCGTGTCGCCGGCCATCTGCGGCACGATCATCGGCAAGTACGGCACCGAGGAGCAGAAACAGACCTGGCTCCCCGGCCTCGCCGACGGTTCGAAGATCATGGCGTTCGGCATCACCGAGGCCGACGCGGGTTCGAACTCGCACCAGATCACGACTACCGCGCGTCGGGTCCGGTCGAGCGAAGCGAGGGGTGATGGTCAAGCCGAGGACTGGCTGTTGTCGGGGAACAAGATCTACATCTCCGGGGTCGACCAGGCCGACGCCGTGCTGATCGTCGCGCGGACCGAGGACTCGAAGACCGGCAAGCTGAAACCTGCCCTGTTCATCGTCCCCACCGACGCCGCGAACTTCGTGAAGACGCCGATGGAGATGGATATCGTCGAGCCCGACCACCAGTTCATGCTGTTCCTCGACGACGTCCGGCTACCCGCCGACGCCCTCGTCGGCGAGGCCGATGCGGCGTTGATGCAGCTGTTCGCGGGTCTCAACCCCGAACGCATCCTCGGCGCCGCCATGGCGATCGGCATGGGCCGCTACGCGCTGGGCGCCGCGGTGCGGTTCGCGAAGGAACGCACGGTGTGGAAGGAGCCGATCGGCGCGCACCAGGGCATCGCGCATCCGCTGGCGCAGATCAAGATCGAACTCGAACTCGCCAAGCTGATGATGCAGAAGGCGGCCGTCCTCTACGACAGCGGCGACGACTTCGGCGCCGCCGAGGCCGCCAACATGGCCAAGTACGCCGCCGCCGAGGCCAGCATCAAGGCACTCGACCAGGCCGTCCAGACACACGGTGGCGCAGGCCTGACCAAGGAATACGGTCTCGCGGCGATGCTCGGCGCGGCACGCATCGCCCGAGTGGCCCCGGTGAGCCGGGAAATGATCCTCAACTTCGTCTCCCAGCACTCGCTCGGGTTGCCGAAGTCGTACTGATGTCGAACGGACAGCACATGACCGACGTGGAAGCCGACCGGTACGTCCGGTACGAGGTGAACCGGGGGTTCGCCACCCTCACCCTCGATTCGCCCCACAACAGGAACGCGATCTCCGGCAGGCTCGTGGACGAACTGCTGCAGGGATTGCGGGACGCCGCCGCGGACAACGACGTCCGCGGCGTCGTCCTCACCCACACCGGCGGCACGTTCTGCGCCGGCGCGGATCTGAGTGAGACGTCCGGCGACGTCGGCTCGCGCACCCGGCAGATGGCCGACCTGCTGCGGGCCATCGTCGAGTTGCCCAAGCCGGTGATCGCCCGGATCGACGGTCACGTCAGGGCCGGGGGCATGGGCTTGGTCGGGGCCTGCGACATCGCCGTCGCCGGCCCGCGCAGCACGTTTGCGCTGACCGAGGTCCGGCTCGGACTCGCCGCGTCGATCATCTCGTTGACCGTGCTGCCCCGGATCGATTCGCGCGCCGCGAGCCGCTACCTCCTCACGGGCGAGAAGTTCGGTGCCCACGAGGCGGAGGCTATCGGGCTGATCAGCGAGTCCGCCGAGGATCCCGAGGACACCGTCGAGGAAGTGCTCGACCAGTTGCGGCAGGCGTCGCCGCAGGGCCTGGCCGAGTCGAAGACCCTGACGACGCGCAGTGTGCTCGCCGATTTCGACCGCTACACCGACGAGCTGACCGCCCAGTCGGCGAGGCTGTTCGAATCCGAGGAGGCGCGGGAAGGCATGATGGCGTTCCTGCAGAAGCGGCCGCCGAGATGGGCCTCCGGCCCCGTGCGTGGTTGACGAGTCTCAGGACTCGTCGAGCACTCACGGGCGCGCAGCGCGACGAGAGGAAGTGACACATGACCCGCGAACCGAAGCAGGACCGTAGCCGGGTCACGCGCGGGCACCTCCTCGCGGTCACCATCGACTGCCTCGCCGAGCTGGGCTGGGGTGCCACCACGGTGAGCCTCGTCGCGCAGCGCGCCGGGGTGTCCCGCGGCGCGACCCAGCACCATTTCCCCACCCGCGAGGACCTCATCACCGCGGCGCTCGAGGTCATGTTCGACGCCCGGATGGAGCAGGCCCGACGTGAGGCCACCGATCTGCCGACCGGGGAGGGGCGCACCGAGGCCGTGGTGGCGCGGCTCGTCGACTACTACACGGGCACCCTGTTCAAGGCGGCGCTGCAGGTCTGGACGGCCGCGGCCGCCGACCCCGAACTCCGGGCCAGGATCGTGCCGCTCGAGGAACGGTTCGGGCGGGTCGCGCACCGCACCGCCGTCGAACACTTCGGATTCGACGATGCCGATCCGGTGGCGCACCGGCTCGTCCAGGCCACCCTGGATCTCGCCCGCGGACTCGGCCTGGCCGACGTGCTCACGGACGACTCCAAACGACGAGCGGAGATCGTGCGGCAGTGGGCGGCGCAGCTGGATGCGGCGTTACCGTCCGGACAGCCGCGGAGCGGTCAGTCGGTACAGCCGCCGAGGCTGGACGTGGCCGTTCTCGACTGACCGGGCAAAGAGCGCGGGGATCGGTAGAGTCACCGACCATGGGCCGGAAATGGGGAGCGCTCGTCCTGATCACCGTCGCCGCCGGTCTGGCCGGCTGTGGGGGAGACGGAGACGATTCCGGTACCGAACCGGCCGCGCAGCAACTCCCGCAGGTGACCGATCCGGGCCCGTTCTTCGGTCAGTGCGGTTCGGTCACCGACGACGAGGTCGCCAAGGCGTTCGGGATGCCGCCCTTCACCGGAGTGACGCGAAATTCCGTCGGCTGCGAGTGGGAAACCGCAGGAATAGGCGGTCCCAGCGTGACGTTCTCCTGGTACCGCGGCAGCCCCATCGGCCGCGAGCGGGCCGGTTCCGAGCTGATCGGCAGGCCGGCCACCGACATCGACATCCAGGGGCACCCCGGATTCATCGCATCGTCCGAAGGAATTCTGTGTGAACTCGGCGTGGAGTTCGGGGGCGACTTCGTCCACTGGTCGGTGATGTACGCCGACGCGCAACCCGCGGCGGACCCGTGCACGGTGGCGCGCGATCTCGCCGAACTCAGCGTGTCGAGGGCCAAGTGAGCGGGGGAGTGATGAACGGCGGGACGTGGCGTGCCGTGCGGGTGCTGGCCGCGGCCACCGCGGTCGGGCTGATCGCGGGGTGCGGGTCGACGATCGAGGGCTCACCCAGGGCTGAAGGGGCGTCCTCGTCCGGTGACACCGAACAGTTCACGGCCCTGCTGGAGGAGTGCAACGCCGTCGCCGACGAACAGATCGCCCAGACCGTCGGCGCCGACGCCATCGAACGGGGCTTCTTCGGCGCGATCTGCCGCTGGGACGCGGTCGGCGCCAACGGTCCCGTGAAGGTGACGTTCAACTGGTTCGAGACGGGTTCTCTCGACACGGAGAAGTCGACCGGCGAGAAGCTCGGCTACACCGTGGAGTCCTCCACCATCCAGGGGCGCAAGGCCGTCGTGATGCGTCCCCCCGGCGATCCGGGGGCGTGCGGAGTGACGGTCGGATCACCCTCCGCGGGCGTCGTCGGCTGGTGGGTACAGTTCCAGACGGGGGCGGCAGACCCGTGTGAAGCGGCATCGACGCTTGCGGATCTGACGCTCAATCTGAGTAGTTGATGTGCCCGTGTCCGTACCGACAGCTCCGAGCAGCACCCCACATCGCAGGTCAGCCCTTACCACTGCCAGCCCACTTTGACCTTCCGGCGCGCCGCCGGGTATCGTTGTGGGTCGTGTCCGGCATGCCCGGGCCGATCTGTGTGCCTAGCGAGGTATTGCCGTGCGCGCGTTCGTGCAGATTTCTGCATGGAACGAGCATCCGGCTGCCTGTGTGGGGGTATGCGACACACCCGACCTCGGGTGCAGCTCGAGGTGCGGGTGAGGGGCAGCAGCTCTCTTGCCCCAACTGCTAGATCCCTAATTTCAGAACAGCCAAGGTTGCTTGTCCAGAGCAGTCTGTTCAACACGAAGAAAGCCGGTAAATGCCAACCATCAACCAGCTGGTCCGCAAGGGCCGCCGCGACAAGACCGCGAAGGTCAAGACGGCAGCCCTCAAGGGCAGCCCGCAGCGTCGTGGCGTGTGCACCCGCGTGTACACCACCACCCCGAAGAAGCCGAACTCGGCGCTCCGTAAGGTCGCGCGTGTGCGCTTGACCAGCTCCGTCGAGGTCACCGCTTACATCCCGGGCGAGGGTCACAACCTGCAGGAGCACTCGATGGTGCTCGTCCGCGGCGGTCGTGTGAAGGACCTCCCCGGTGTGCGCTACAAGATCATCCGTGGCTCGCTCGACACCCAGGGTGTCAAGGGCCGCAAGCAGGCCCGCAGCCGTTACGGCGCCAAGAAGGAGAAGAGCTAATGCCACGTAAGGGCCCCGCTCCGAAGCGTCCGCTCATCAACGACCCGGTCTACGGTTCGCCCCTGGTGACGCAGCTCGTCAACAAGATTCTCCTGGACGGCAAGAAGTCCACCGCCGAGCGCATCGTCTACGAAGCACTCGAGCAGGCGCGCGAGAAGACCGGCACCGATCCGGTCGTCACCCTCAAGCGCGCACTGGACAACGTCAAGCCTGCCCTCGAGGTCCGCAGCCGCCGCGTCGGTGGCGCCACCTACCAGGTGCCGGTCGAGGTCCGTCCGGGCCGCTCCACCACCCTCGCGCTCCGCTGGCTCGTGACCTTCTCCCGGCAGCGCCGCGAGAAGACCATGGTCGAGCGTCTCGCCAACGAGCTCCTCGATGCCAGCAACGGCTTGGGTGCCGCTGTGAAGCGCCGTGAGGACACTCACAAGATGGCCGAAGCCAACAAGGCATTCGCCCACTACCGCTGGTGACGTCACGTCGGAGCAGTCACCTACCGTGACTGCTCCGGCGTCGTCGCACGTCGGGCCCCTACCGGGGACCGGCTGATCTACAACTCGAGACAATGGCCCCGCTGGTGGAACACCGGGGAGGCCGACACCCGATACACGAGCTACGAGCGGGGAAGAATCCTGTGGCACAGGAAGTGCTGACCGACCTGAACAAGGTCCGCAACATCGGCATCATGGCGCACATCGATGCCGGCAAGACCACGACCACCGAGCGCATCCTGTTCTACACCGGTGTCAACTACAAGATCGGTGAGACGCACGACGGTGCCTCGACCACGGACTGGATGGAACAGGAGAAGGAACGCGGCATCACGATCACCTCTGCCGCGGTGACCTGCTTCTGGAACAACAACCAGATCAACATCATCGACACGCCGGGCCACGTCGACTTCACCGTCGAGGTGGAGCGTTCGCTCCGCGTGCTCGACGGCGCCGTCGCAGTGTTCGACGGCAAAGAGGGCGTCGAGCCCCAGTCGGAGCAGGTGTGGCGTCAGGCCGCCAAGTACGACGTTCCGCGCATCTGTTTCGTCAACAAGATGGACAAGATGGGCGCGGACTTCTACTTCACGGTCCAGACGATCATCGACCGCCTCGGCGCGAAGCCGCTCGTTCTCCAGCTGCCGATCGGCGCCGAGGACGACTTCGACGGTGTCGTCGACCTGGTCGAGATGAAGGCTGTCACCTGGCGTGGCACGGTCGCCATCGGCGCCGAGCCCACCATCGAGGAGATCCCGGCCGATCTCGCCGACAAGGCTGCCGAGTACCGCGAGAAGCTGCTCGAGACGGTCGCCGAGTCCGACGAGAAGCTCATGGAGAAGTACTTCGCCGGCGAGGAGCTCTCCGTCGAGGAGATCAAGGGCGCCATCCGCAAGATGACGGTCAACTCCGAGCTGTACCCGGTGCTGTGTGGTTCCGCGTTCAAGAACAAGGGCGTTCAGCCCATGCTCGACGCGGTCATCGACTACCTGCCGAACCCGCTGGACATCGGCGAGGTTCAGGGTCACGCCCTGGGCAACGAAGAAGAGATCCTCACGCGTAAGCCGAGCAAGGAAGAGCCGTTCTCGGCTCTGGCCTTCAAGATCGCTTCGCACCCGTTCTTCGGCAAGCTGACGTTCGTCCGCGTGTACTCCGGCCGGATCGATCCGGGCGCCCAGGTCATGAACGCGACCAAGGGCAAGAAGGAGCGCATCGGAAAGCTCTTCCAGATGCACGCCAACAAGGAGAACCCGGTCGACGAGGCCGTGGCCGGCCACATCTACGCGATGATCGGTCTGAAGGACACGACGACCGGTGACACCCTGTGTGCACAGGACGCGCCGATCGTGCTCGAGTCCATGAGCTTCCCGGACCCGGTCATCCAGGTCTCGATCGAGCCCAAGACCAAGTCCGACCAGGAGAAGCTGGGCACCGCGATCCAGAAGCTCGCCGAAGAGGACCCGACGTTCTCCGTCGAGCTCGACGAGGAGACCGGCCAGACCGTCATCGGCGGCATGGGCGAGCTCCACCTCGACATCCTCGTCGACCGTATGCGTCGCGAGTTCAAGGTCGAGGCCAACGTCGGCAAGCCGCAGGTTGCCTACCGCGAGACCATCACCAAGAAGGTCGAGAAGCACGACTACACCCACAAGAAGCAGACGGGTGGATCGGGCCAGTTCGCCAAGGTGATCATCGCGCTGGAGCCGTTCGTCGGCGAAGACGGTGCCACCTACGAGTTCGAGAACAAGGTCTCCGGCGGCCGCATCCCTCGCGAGTACATCCCTTCCGTGGATGCAGGCGCGCAGGACGCGATGCAGTACGGCGTTCTTGCCGGCTACCCGCTGGTGAACCTGAAGCTGTCGCTGCTCGACGGTGCATACCACGACGTCGACTCGTCGGAAATGGCCTTCAAGGTTGCCGGTTCGCAGGCGCTGAAGGAAGCCGCCCGCAAGGCCGGCCCGGTCATTCTCGAGCCGCTCATGGCTGTCGAGGTCACCACACCCGAGGAGTACATGGGTGATGTGATCGGCGACCTGAACTCCCGCCGTGGCCAGATCCAGGCCATGGAGGAACGCAGTGGTGCCCGTGTCGTGAAGGCGCTGGTTCCGCTCTCGGAGATGTTTGGTTACATCGGTGATCTGCGGTCGAAGACCCAGGGCCGGGCGAACTTCTCCATGGTGTTCGATTCCTACGCAGAGGTTCCCGCGAACGTCTCGAAGGAAATCATCGCCAAGGCGACCGGCGAGTAACCTCGGTTCCAGCCGGCCGAAGCACGACCCAGTAATAACAACCGCACTGCTGCATACCGCAAGCATCAATCAGTCCAGGAGGACACACAGTGGCGAAGGCGAAGTTCGAGCGGACGAAGCCGCACGTGAACATCGGCACCATCGGTCACGTCGACCACGGCAAGACCACGCTGACCGCGGCCATCACCAAGGTTCTGCACGACGCGTACCCGGATCTCAACGAGGCTTCGGCCTTCGACGAGATCGACAAGGCTCCTGAGGAGAAGGCTCGCGGTATCACGATCAACATCTCGCATGTTGAGTACCAGACCGAGAAGCGCCACTACGCGCACGTCGATGCTCCCGGTCACGCCGACTACATCAAGAACATGATCACCGGTGCGGCGCAGATGGACGGCGCCATCCTCGTGGTCGCGGCCACCGACGGCCCGATGCCCCAGACGCGTGAGCACGTGCTGCTCGCCCGCCAGGTCGGCGTGCCGTACATCCTCGTCGCCCTGAACAAGGCCGACATGGTGGACGACGACGAGATCATCGAGCTCGTCGAGATGGAGGTCCGTGAGCTCCTCGCTGCGCAGGAGTTCGACGAGGACGCTCCGGTTGTCAAGGTCTCCGCACTCAAGGCGCTCGAGGGCGACCCGGAGTGGACCAAGAACATCCTCGAGCTCATGGCTGCGGTCGACGAGTCCATCCCGGACCCGGTCCGCGAGACCGAGAAGCCCTTCCTCATGCCCGTCGAGGACGTCTTCACGATCACCGGTCGTGGCACCGTCGTCACCGGTCGTATCGAGCGTGGCGTGATCAACGTCAACGAGGACGTCGAGATCGTCGGCATCAAGGAAACCAAGACCAAGACCACGGTCACGGGTATCGAGATGTTCCGCAAGCTCCTCGACTCGGGCCAGGCCGGTGACAACGTCGGTCTGCTGGTTCGTGGTATCAAGCGCGAAGATGTCGAGCGTGGACAGGTTGTCGTCAAGCCCGGCACCACCACCCCGCACACCGAGTTCGAGGGCCAGGCGTACATCCTGTCCAAGGACGAGGGCGGCCGCCACACGCCGTTCTTCAACAACTACCGTCCGCAGTTCTACTTCCGTACCACGGACGTGACGGGCGTTGTGACGCTGCCCGAGGGCACCGAGATGGTCATGCCCGGTGACAACACCGAGATGTCCGTCAAGCTGATTCAGCCCGTCGCCATGGACGAGGGCCTGCGCTTCGCGATCCGCGAAGGCGGCCGTACCGTCGGCGCCGGCAAGGTCACGAAGATCAACAAGTGATCTAGCTCCACCAACGCCAATGGCGCTCACCCTCCGGGGTGGGCGCCATTGGCGTTTTCGGGGTACGGACTTCAGCGGTAGTTCAGCGCATCCCATTCTCGGATGTCGCCGGGATGCGCGATGCCTTCGAGGACGAACGGGTCGCGGGCGATGAACTGTTCTGCTCGCTCGCGGCTGCTGAAGATCGCCATCGATCCGTTGCTCGCCGGGTCGTCGAACGGTCCGATACCGAGGAGCCCACCTTCCGCGGCGAACGCGTCGAGGTACTCCCGGTGCCGTGGGTAGATCTCCGGGATCCGGGCGGCGGTGGTCGGATCGGTCGCATAGAACACCACGTACTCCATGGCATCGAACCTACCGAGACCGGAACGCCCCGCGTCAGCTTTCGACGTGCACCGGGTGGTCGGCGCGGTCGAGGTGCAGCAGGACCTGGGTGGCGACCTCTTCACCACCGAGGGTCGATGCGACCCACGACGCGACGTCCTCGGATTTGCGCGTGAAGTCGTAGATGTCGAGGGTGGGGTCGGCGGTCACGACGATCGACAGGGTGGGGAGGCCGCGTTCGATGACGGCGCGAGCGCGTGTCTGCCGGACTCCGGGGTACTGGGCGAGTTCACTGGCGACCCCGTTGGCGAGGGAGCCGAGGTCGACAGTCACGTAAGTGCCCGATTCGCGATCCGGTACGGCGACGGGGGACGTGCGTCGCCGGGTGAGGTCCAGGGCGAGGAGCACGATCCCGAAGACCAGTCCCACGACGACCGTGGCGGCCAGCGCCCAGCCCCACCAGTCCTGGTCGGGGAGTGCGGTGACGCGCGCGCGGTCGTACCGCGACACCCATTCGCGGACGATCGGAACCTGGAGGTCCCAGGCCATGGCGTAGGCGCCGAACCCGAGAAGCGCGAGCCCGACGATCAGGACGATGAGCCGGTTGACGGCGGCGGTCCGATGTCTCACGGCTTCACCTGCACTCGGAGTTCGGGGGACGTGCCGAGCAGCGACAGCGTCGGTTCCACCGCCTCGCGGACGGAGATGGCCACGTCGCCGGCGGGTGTCGATTCGGTGCGTACCACGCGGACGGTGACGTGCTTGCGGTCGACCGTCGTGTGCGCCGACACCACGCCGGGGACGGTCTTGGCGTGGCTGCTGGAATTGCGAGCGAGGTCCGTGGGGCGCAGCCAGACGATCGGGGTGTCACCCACCGCGAGCGGCAGGTGGGTGCGCGGCCGCGGTTTGAGGGCCGCGACGATGAACACGACCCCCAGGACGATCGCGCCTGCCGCGACGGGGACGATCCACTCGGACCAGTGCAGGCGGCCCAGCCATTGCACGGTGTTGCGGATCCAGGGTGCGTTGGCGAAGGTGCCGCGCATGATGAGCAGCTCACGCGCCGCGACGACCGCGAGACCGAGGGCACCGACGGCGACGATGATTGCGGCGGGCACGGCGGCCGGGGTTGCGCGCGGCGTGCGTGGCCGGATGGGCGTCACCGGGGCGGGCGGCACGGCCGGGTCGCCTTGTTCGGAGTAGCGGCTTTCGGTCGAACTGTCTTCGGGGGGTGCGGATTCCGTTCCGACGACCACGATGTTGAGTTCGATCACCGGCATGCCCGTCATCTGCTCGACCTGACGGTGCACCTGCGCGCGGAGCCGGCGGTTGACGAGGTCGAGGTGGCACGGCCACTGCACCGCGATGTACAGGTTGATCGCGACGGCGCCCGCTCCCGTCGAGACGTCGGCGCGGGGCAGTTCCCGACCCGTCAGGCGAGACAGCCCACCGGACTGTTTGACGACGCCGGGTACCTGGAGCGCCGCGGCGACGGCGATCTTCACGACGGCGCGCTCCTTGATGACCAGTTCGCCGCGCAGGGCGGTGTCGTCGAGCGCCGCGTCGTCGTGGGGACCGGCGGAGGGTGCGGTGAAGGGTTCAGCCACGGCCACGGCTTCGGAGGATGGCGCCGAGGTCGAGGTGGCCGTCGCGGTGCGCCCCGACGGCCATGCCCAGTGCGCCGAGGAGGACGGCGAAGACGAATCCGCTGAAGCCACCGAGGATCCCGGCGATGGCGAGAAGTAACCCGACGATCAGGCCTGTGATTGTGCTGTTCATTGAGCTTGTCCTGTCTCTGTCAGGAGATCTTCGATGGTCACGTCGACGGGGACGTCCACCAGCGATTCCACTGCGGCCCGCACTCTTTCGGCGGTGTCGACGACGTTGGCGGGGTAGCGCGCCGCGAGGTGGACGGCACAGGACGTGGGGCCGACGGTCACCCCGGTCACCCGGCGTCCGGGCAGGTAGGTCGCGACTTCACCGAACGCGCCGCCGTGCATCGCTGCCACCCCGGGGGTTGCGAGGACGGCCGCGACGATGCGTTCGGAGATGTCCTCGGCGTGAGTGTCCGGTGGAAGTGGTCCTGTCACTGCACCCTCGGTTTGCCGTCGAGCTCGGACGCGGCCTCGGCTTCGTCGAACAGCATGACGTCGAAGACGGTGATGTTCACTTCGGTCACTTCGAGCCCGGTCATGCGCTCGACGGCCGCGATGACGTTGCGGCGGATGCCGACCGCGAGTTCGTGCAGTGCGACGCCGTATTCCGCGACGATGCCGATGTCGATGGCGGCCTGCTTCTCGCCGACTTCGACGGCGACGCCCTGAGCGTGGTTGACGCGGGCGCCAGGGATCCGATCGCGGAGAGCGCCGACAGCGCGTGCGGTGCCGCCGCCGACGTCGTAGACGCCGTTGATCTCACGGGTGGCGATACCGGCGATCTTGGCGACCACGGCGTCCGCGATGATGGTCCGTCCCTCGGAACTGACGAGTTCCGGCGTCGCCCCGGCACCGAACTGCACGCGGCTGCGTGCGCCTGAATCGCTGGTCATCGTGGATCCCCTTCGAGTCGCCTGCCTTCCCCTCAACAGTAATGATCACCGACCGTACGCGGGGTCTCCCACGCGCCTTTGCACCCGCGGATCTGCCGACGAATGACACCAAAAAATATTTGATATGACTACCCGGTAGCATGTGACGTGATGCAGGTAACAGAGGTGGGGCACGACGAAAGGAACTCCATGGCGGAAGAGCCCACCGGTGAGGACGCCGCTCCCCAGGCCCGGACGCCGGCCGTCACCGCGAGTGTGGTGGTTCTGGCCGTCCTCGCGCTCGCGTTCGTCGCGGTCAGCGGATACTTCGGCTACACGCACCGGCAGGCGGAGCAGGAGGCGCAGCAGAGATCCGAGATCCTCGATGCAGCGCGCCAGGGCGTCGTCGATCTGACGACGATGGACTTCGAGCGGGCCGACGAGGACGTACAGAAGGTGCTCGACGGCTCGGCCGGAGAATTCCGCGACGAATTCGAAGCCCGGTCCGCAGACCTGATCGCGGTCATGCAGGAGGCCAAGGTCAAGTCCCAGGGGGAGGTGCGCCAGGCTGCGATCGAGACGCAGAACGGCGACTCCGCGGACGTGCTCGTGGCGGTCGCGCAGAAGGTGTCCAACGCGGGCGGCGCTGCCGAGGAGCCACGCGGTCAGAGAATGCGCGTGACGATGCAACTCGAGGACGGCACATACAAGATCGTGAAGGCAGGGTTCGTGCAGTGAGTACCGACGCATCGCCGAAGTCGCGCAGACTCCTCCTGATCCTGGGCGCGCTCACCGCGGTCGCGGCCGTGCTGGCGGGGGTTCTGTACTTCACGCTCTACCGGCCCGACCAGCGCGTCGACGACACCGTCCGCGCCGACGTCACCGACACCGCTTCGCAGGGCGCGATCGCCCTGCTGTCGTACGAGCCGGACACGGTGGAGAACGACGTCGGCGCCGCAAAGGAACGCCTGACGGGGGAGTTCCTCGACTACTACACCCAGTTCACGACGGACGTCGTCGTCCCCGCGGCCAAGGAGAGTCAGGTGGCCACCCAGGCGACGGTGGCCGCGTCCGGTCCGGTCGAGGTGGCGGCCGACACCGCGACCGTGCTGTTGTTCGTCAACCAGACCACCACCAGTGCGGCGAAACCGGAACCGGCGGTGACGGCGACGAGCATCAACGTCGAGCTGACCAAGTCCGGCGAGAACTGGCTGATTTCCGGCTTCGATCCGGTCTAGCCGCACGGGTAGCGTTGGCGCCCATGAGTACTCTTCGAGAGGTCGGCGACCGCGAGTCGTGGCGCTGCTGGCTGTGTGATGAACCGGTGGATCCCGACATGTCGGTCAACGATCCGCGCGGCCCCAGTATCGACAGCGTCGTCACCGCGAAGAAGGCCAAGGCGAAGGGCGGCGTCGAACGCCTCGCTCACCGTGCGTGCAACACCAAGAAGGGTGCCGTCAAACCGGTCGTGCCGTGGCCCGACCGGTTGTTCGTCGTCGATCCCGCTCCGATCATCGGTGTGGTCGAACAGCTCGGCCGCAAGGGTGGCCGGGTGGCGGTGGCGCGGTGCCCGGGCAAATCGGACGCCGAGGACGCGGCGGCGTGGTTGCTCGACAGGTTGTCCCGTCTCGCACCGGAACTGAACGTCGAGACGCAGATCGATGCCGCCGGTGGTGCGTACCTGCTCGTCCTCCGCACCGCCTGACCTGTGAGTACTTGTCAACCGCGGGCGGTTGACAAGTACTCACGGGCGGCGGAGCCGCACGAGGGAGTAACGTCGGGACCAGAACATGAATCCGACCTCGAGTGCGAAGGAATTCCGATGAATCTGGCCTTGACCGACGAGGAGCTGGCGTTCCGCGACGAGATGCGAACGTTCTTCACCACGCAGATTCCGGCGGAGATCCGCGAGCGGTATGCGCGTGGAGAAGAAGTGGGGAAGGAAGGGTTCATCGAGTCCCAGCGGATTCTGAACGCCAACGGTCTCGCGACGCCGCACTGGCCGGTCGAGTGGGGCGGCCGCGACTGGACTCCGGTGCAGAAGCACATCTGGCTCGACGAACTGCAGCTCGCCTCGGTGCCCGAACCGCTCGCGTTCAACACCAGCATGGTCGGCCCCGTCATCGCGGCGTTCGGTTCGCAGGAGCAGAAGGAGAAGTTCCTTCCCCCGACCGCCAACCTCGACATCTGGTGGTGCCAGGGATTCTCCGAACCCGAGGCCGGCTCCGACCTCGCGTCGCTGAAGACCCGCGCCGTCCGCGACGGCGACGACTACGTGCTCAACGGCCAGAAGACGTGGACCACGCTGGCGCAGCACGCCGACTGGATCTTCGTCCTCGCTCGCACCAACCCGGACGCCCCCAAGAAGCAGGCCGGTATCTCGTTCATCCTCGTCGACATGAAGACGCCCGGCGTCACGGTGCGCCCGATCAAGCTGATCGACGGCGGCTACGAGGTCAACGAGATCTTCTTCGAGGACGTGCGCGTGCCTGCCGAGAACCTCGTGGGCGAGGAGAACCAGGGCTGGAGCTACGCCAAGTTCCTGCTCGGCAACGAGCGCACCGGTGTGACCCGGCTGGGATTCTCCAAAGTCCGTCTCGCGCAGGCGAAGGAACGCGCAGCCGAGATCTCGGTCGGCGAGGGGACGCTGCTCGACGATCCGCTGTTCGCCGCTCGGATCGCCGAGTTGGAGAACGAGATCATCGCGCTCGAACTCACCCAGCTGCGGGTGGTGGCCAGTTCGGCGGACGGCAAGCCGAACCCGGCGTCGTCGCTGCTGAAGCTGCGCGGGTCCGAACTGCAGCAGGCCACCCTCGAACTGCTCACCGACGTCGCGGGACCCGACTCCCTGCCCTTCGCCGCAGGTGACGGCATCTCCTCGCCGCTCTGGGCGCAGCGGACGACTCCGACGTATCTGAACTACCGCAAGGTTTCCATCTACAGCGGATCGAGCGAAGTGCAGCGCAGCATCATCGCCTCCTCGATCCTCGGATTGTGAGGGCGTGACATGGACTTCGAACTGACCGACGAACAGAAACTGCTGCGCGACACCACCCGCGAACTGCTGGGCCGCAGCTACGACGCGGAGAAGCGCAACGCCGTCACCGACACCGAGCAGGGGTGGAGCCCGCAGGTGTGGAAGCAACTCGCCGAGGTGGGACTGCTGGGCCTGAGCTTCGACGAGGAAGACGGCGGAATGGGCGCCGGACCGGTCGAGGTCGCATCGGTGATGACCGAGATCGGCCGCCGCCTCGCGCCCGAACCCGTCCTCGACGCGGTGCTCGTCCCCGGCGGCCTGATCGCCGCGGCAGGCAGCACGGAGCAGCGCCGCCGGATTCTGCCCGACGTGTCCGAGGGCAACCTCCTGCTGGCATTCGCGGATCGGGAACCGGGTGTGCGCTGGCCGTCGACCCAGGTGTCCACGACCGCGAAGAAGGACGGCGACGCGTGGACCCTCACCGGTACCAAGAACCCCGTTCCGCACGGAGGTAGCGCGAACACACTGGTCGTCACGGCGGCACTCCCGGACGGTGGGGTCGGACTGTTCCTCGTCGACGCCGACGCCAGCGGCCTGACCCGCACCGCCTACGCGACCCACGACGGACTGCGGGCCGCGCAGGTGGAACTGTCGGACACCCCGGCGGAGCCCCTCGGTGAGGGCGGCGACGCGTCGTCGGCGATCGAGAGCGCGCAGATCCGGGCACAGGCGGCACTGGGCGCGGAGGCCGTCGGCGCGATGGAGGAGGCGCTGCGGCTGACCACCGAGTACCTGAAGACCCGCAAGCAGTTCGGTGTCCCGATCGCGAAGTTCCAGACGCTCACGCACCGTGCGGCCGACATGTACGTGCTGCTGGAACTGGCTCGCAGCATGAGTCTCTACGCGACGATGTCGCTGGCCGACGGAACCGTCGATCCGGTGGTCGCCTCGCGCGCCAAACTGCAGATCGGCCGCTCCGCCCGCACGATCGGGCAGGAAGCGATCCAGATGCACGGCGGCATCGGCATGACGGCCGAGTATCCGGTCGGACACTACGTGAGCCGGCTGACCGCCATCGAGCACACCCTCGGCGGGTCCGACGACCACCTGCGGGTGCTCGCGTCGGCGACCACTCAGGGGACCGTCAGCATCATCTAGCCGCCCCCGTGAGTACTTATTAACCGCCCGCGGTTAATAAGTACTCACGGGTCCAGGTCTCGGATTGGTATCGGAAAGAGCGTTTTCGACGTGTCGCACAGGGACCCCAGTGTGACGCGGCTAACGTTCTGCGCGCACACCAGAACTCACGGGGGATGTACGTAATCTCGGTGAAGGAGCATTGCCATGGGGTCCGGTCCAGTCAAAGCGATCATGTGGAGCCTGCTTTTCGTGGGACTCGTCGGTGCGGGAGTCGGGATCTCCGAACTGCACGTTCCCTGGACGGTCGCATCGCTGATCGTCGCCTCGGTCTCCGGACTGGTCCTGCTGAGGATCCGCGCCGACGCGCACCCCGAACTGCACAGCGACCGCCGGATGGCTGCCGGCTGACCCCCGGTCATTCCGTCCGGAGACTGTCGGCCCACCTGCCGATATCGCCGCGTTCCAGTGCGAGCGCCAGCAGTTCCGGGAACTTGTCCGGTGTGCAGGCGAACGCGGGAATGCCGAGCCCCCCCAGGGCCGCCGCATTGTCGTGATCGAACGACGGGGCGCCGTCGTCGGACAGTGCCAGCAGAACAACCACCTGGACGCCTGCGTTCTTCATCGCCGCCATCCGCCGCAGCATCTCCGCGCGGATCCCGCCCTCGTACAGGTCCGAGATCAGCACGAACAGCGATTCCGTCGGCCTGTCGAGCAGTGACTGGCTGTAGGCGATGGCCCGGTTGATGTCGGTGCCGCCGCCGAGTTGCGTGCCGAACAGCACGTCGACCGGATCGGACAGCTTGTCGGTGAGGTCGACGACCGCCGTGTCGAACACGACCAGCGACGTCTTCAGCGCCCGCATCGAGGCGAGCACCGCGCCGAACACGGACGCATACACGACGCTCGACGCCATCGACCCGGACTGGTCGATGGCGAGGACGACGTCGCGGTGCACGGCCTGCGATCGGCGGCCGTATCCGAGCAGTCGCTCCGGCACCACCGTCTTGTATTCGGGCAGGTAGTGCGCGAGGTTGGCGCGGATGGTGCGATTCCAGTCGATGTCGCGGTACTTGGGGTTGGTGATGCGGGCCGACCGGTTCAGGGCACCGGTGACGGCGGTCCTGGTCTTCTGCGCGACCCGTTCCTCCACCTCCCGGACCACTTTCTCGACGACCATCCGGGCGGTGGCCTTGCTGGTCTCGGGCATCACCCGGTTCAGGCTCAGCAGCGTGCCGACGAGGTGGACGTCCGGTTCGACGGCGTCGAGCAGTTCGGGTTCGAGGAGCAGCTGGGTGAGGCCGAGTCGGTCGATGGCGTCCTTCTGCATCACCTGCACGACGCTGCTCGGGAAGTAGGTGCGGATGTCGCCGAGCCAGCGGGCGACCTTCGGCGCCGATCCGCCGAGACCCGCGCCGCGACGGCGGCTCTTCGACCCTTCGCTGCTGGTGTCGTACAGGGCGGCCAGAGCGCCGTCCATCGCGGTGTCCGTCTTGGACGCGAGACCGCCGGTGGACTCCTCGGCGGCGTTGCCGAGCAGCAACCGCCACCGTCGGAGCCGCTCCGCGTCTTCGGTCACGATGTCACCCCCAGAATGTCCGCGACGGTCCGGACCGCGATCGTGCCCCGACGAGCGTCGATCTCGGTGCGGGCATCTACCGTGGACCCGCCCTCCACGGACTGCCCGATCGCCCGGCGTTCCCCGGTTTCGAAGCCGCCGAACGTGCGCCGCAGCAATGGCAGCACGTCGACGAAGTCCTGCTCGCGCAGTCCCGACACCCAGCCGTCGAGCAGTCGCAGCAGCTGCCGGTCGTGGACCAGCAGCAGACCTCCGCCGCCGAGGAAGCCGTCGACCCACCCCGCCTTGGCGGAGGGATCGGCGCCGACGGACAGCGCCCGCGACAGTCGGGTGGCGGACTCGGTTTCGCTGACGGTGCCTGCGTCGCGGAGCAATCGGACCATGCGTCCGATCACGAGGCCGTTCACGTCGCTGCGGTCGACGAGGCCGGCGAGCGTGCCGAGCCACCGCGTCGACGCACGATCGTCGTCGCGCAGCATCACCGCCGCATGGACGTCGTCGACGGCGCGGCGCAGGTCGAGTGCGCTGTCGTCGTCCAGACCCGACAGCGCCGAGGGCAGTCCCGCGCAGATGCGGACGAGCAGGCTGTCGGTGACGCGGGTGAGGGACGAGACGTCGGTGCCGCGGACGTCGCCGTATCGCAGCGTGCGGGTGAGCGCGGGCAGGGCATCCATCAGGTGCATCACGTCGTGGTCGAGCGTGGCCGCGGTCTCCAGCGCGCGCAGCAACTCGGCCAGCGCATCTCCGAGATCCGACAGCAGGGCCTGCTCGAGCAGCCCGGTGAGCCGGGCGAGGGAGACGTCACCGGACGAGGCCTCCTCACGCACCTTCGCTGTCGCCGCGGCCTCGACGGTGGTGCCCCACAGCGACGCCTCGATGATCGAGACCGCCAGTTCGGGTTTCCAGGTGAGGGACCACGTCTCGCGGAACGTGCCGGTACCGCGGACGTCGCTGTCGGCCGGGGTGCCCCAGCCGACACCGAGGATCTGCAGGCGGTGCAGGAGCCGGGACCGAACGACGTCGTTGTCTCGGCGCAGGTCGAGGTCGATGGTCTTCTCGGTGGCCTGCTGCTTGAGCCGCAAGGTCTTCGCCCGCGCCCGCAGGTCGGCGTCGAGGGGAACCGTCGGGGTGTCGTCCGGGACGGCGCCGAGAGCCTCGCCGACGACGAGTCGCCGTGTGATGAGGTCGAGCAGGACGTCGTCGCCGTCGCACATCACGGCGCGGGTGGCCTCGGTGACCTCGGAGAGACCGGCCAGCGGCCGCGCACGCATCGCTGCCAACGTGTCTGCGAGACGCACGGATTCGATGACGTGCGCACTCGACACCGGAAGGTCCTCGTCCCGCAGTACCCGCGCGACCTTGGTGAGCCATCGGGTGATCGTCCGGTCCGGTGCGGTGAACAGGTGGTGATACCAGCCGGGGGACGTGATCCCGGCGCCGTACCCCGACGCCGCGGACAGTCGTGAGTGTGTCCACGGCACCCACGTCAGCGAGGTCTTGATCTTGGGGATTCCCTTGAGGATTCGCGCGTCCGCGGTGGCCGGTCCGAGAGGTCCGGCGAGTGCCGGGGCGTGCCAGGCGCCGCACACCACCGCGATCCGCTGGGCGCCGCCCTTGAGCACCTTCCGCAGCGTCTGGCGCATGTACGCCTCGCGCCTGCTGGTGGGTTCGTCGAGTTCGACGGTGTCCCGCAGCGCGGTCATGGCCTCGGTGATCGCGTCGAACGAGTCGGGGCCCGAACCTGATTCGATGACGGCGTCCCACCAGCGTTCGGTGTCGTCGTAGCCCGCCGCGGCGGCCAACTGGGTCAGCGGATCCTCGGAGCGAGGGTCGGAGTCGTCGGCGGCGAGGGTGTTGGCGGCCGGAAGGTCGCAGAAGCGGACGTCGACGCCGCGTCCGGCCGCCCACGACAGCGCCTGCCACTCCGGGGAGAACACGGCGAACGGCCAGAACGCCGCCGTCCTGGGCTCCCCGGTGGCATACGCGAGCAGGGCCACCGGAGGTTCCATGGTGTCGGAGGCAGTCAACGCGACCAGCGGATCGGCGTCCGCGGGCCCTTCGATGAGGACGGCGTCGGGGACGAATTCGTCGAGCGCGCGACGCACCGATCGTGCCGAACCGGGCCCGTGGTGGCGGATGCCGAAGACACGGACGTCGGAGTTCACCCGGTGACCTCGCGGCACGCCCGGTAGAAGTCGGCCCAGTCCTCCCGTTCGCGGACCACGGCCTCGAGGTATTCGGTCCACACCACCCTGTCGGCCACCGGGTCCTTCAGCACTGACCCGAGGATGCCGGCGGCGACGTCGGACGGACGGAGCACCCCGTCGCCGAAGTGCGCCGCGAGGGCGAGTCCGTTGGTGACAACCGAGATCGCCTCCGCCGTCGACAGCGTTCCGGACGGCGACTTCAGTTTGGTGCGGCCGTCGCCGGTGACGCCCGACCGGAGTTCGCGGAACACGGTGACTACACGCCGGATCTCGTCGACGGTCGCCGGGATTTCCGGCAGTTCCAGCGAGGACCCGAGTTGCTCGACGCGCCGAGCGACGATGGCGACCTCGTCCTCCTCGTTGGCGGGCAGGGGCAGGACCACCGTGTTGAACCGCCTGCGCAACGCGGAGGACAGTTCGTTGACCCCGCGGTCGCGGTCGTTCGCGGTGGCGATCAGGTTGAAACCCTTGGCGGCCTGCACCTCGGTGCCCAGTTCGGGGATGGGCAGCGTCTTCTCCGACAGCACGGTGATGAGTGCATCCTGTACATCGGCGGGAATGCGGGTGAGCTCTTCGACCCGTGCGATCCGCCCGCCCTGCATGGCCGTCATGACGGGGGACGGAACGAGCGCGCCCGGTGTCGGGCCCTCGGCGAGAAGCCTCGCGTAGTTCCAGCCGTACCGGATGGCCTCCTCCGGTGTCCCCGACGTTCCTTGGACGAGCAGGGTCGACTCGCCGGAGACCGCCGCCGACAGGTGTTCGGACACCCACGTCTTGGCGGTTCCGGGGACACCGAGCAGGAGCAACGCGCGATCGGTCGCGAGCGTCGCGACGGCCACTTCGATGAGCCGGCGGGGACCGACGTACTTGGGGGTGATGACGGTGCCGTCGTCGAGTTCGCCGCCGAGCAGGTACGTCACGACCGCCCACGGAGACAATTTCCACGACGGTGGCCGGGGCCGGGTGTCGTGCGCGGCGAGGGCGGCGAGTTCGTCGGCGTAGGCCTGCTCGGCGTGGGGTCGTAGCAGGTCGGCCTGGGCGGCCGCGATCTCGGTCACTCGAGCTCCTTCAGGACTGTTCTGCGGTGGTCGATGTTGGTGGCGACAGTGGCGAATGCCTGGTGCCAGCCGGGATCACGGGTGCGTTCGGCGGCCGTTCGGAGAAGCGGCGCCGCAGCGAACGGGAAGTGCGTCTCGGCGCTGCGGAGGGTCGAGTAGTGGCTGTGCCGGGAGAACTGCCCGAGGTCCTTGCCGGTCTCGGCGTGCCGCCCGGCGACGTCCTCGAGGCGAGCGATCACCCGCTCGGCCAGGTCGAGCGGCCAGGGGTGGGGCAGACCGTCGAACAGTGCGGCGCCGTCGACGCCCAGCAGGTAGGAGTCGGCGCGACCCGACAGGATGTATGCGAGGCGTTCGCGGGCGGGGACGACCGGTACGACGCGACGTTCGGTCTTCCGCCCTTCGCGGTGCAGCAGAGCCGACGCCCAGCGCGGATTGCGTTGCAGCACGGTGGCGGTGGTCCACGCCTCCATCATCACCTCCCGCCACTGGTCTTCGATCCGGATCTCCAACGCGGTGGAGGCGGAGCCGATCATGCCTTCCCACACCGACAAGGGGGCTGCGGTGACCACCATCCGCAACCACCAGCTGCGGATTCCCTTGTTCTTGAAGTGGACGTCCTCGATGCCGTCGCGACGGGCCGAATCGTCCAGGGAGCCGGGCATGTTCACCACGAGACGGGTACGCAGCGGCTTCTTCTCCACCCGCACCCATGCCCGGGCGCGAGCGGCCATTCGCCCGGCGTATGCGGAGTTCGGCAGCTGCCGCAGCAACTGGACCGCCTGCTGGCGCACCTCTTTCCGCCGGTCGTCGAGTGCGTGCTCGAGCAAGGCGGAGTCGGCGTCACTCAGCCCCGTTCCCAGAACGGCGATGAACGCCGCCCGGTGCTCGCCCCGTTCGGAATCCCAGGTGCGCCTCAATTCGGCCATCGCGATCGCCGGGTTCACCGCCCGCATGGTCGTGAGCCATTGCAGTCGTTCCTGGTGTGCGCCGTGTGTCCACACGTCGGTGCGATCGCACCGACGGACCAGCATCGACCAGTCCGGGTTCTGCGCGGCGAGCCACTGGCCGCGGGAACCCACCAGTCGGAGAATGCTCTCGCGGTGGGTGTCGTTGGTGCGGGCCGAGGTCATCAGGTCGGCGACGAGATGATCCGGCGCGCGGTAATCCCGCTCGGCCGCGACCGCGAACCACTCGGTGAGCGTCCACGACTTGGCCGCGAGCAACTGCATCAGATGCGACGCGGACGCGGGTGGCAACTGCAGCCTCGGATCGTCCTCGGCGGGTGCGGGCAGCACGCGCGCGGAGGCGGCGACCCCGCCGTCGCGGTAGGCGTTCTCGAGGGCTGCGGCGCCCAGCAGAGTCTCCGCCGGATCGCCGCTGACCGAGTGTGCCAGTTCACCGGTGGCCAGATCCTCGAACGACGGGACGGTCCGTGCCGTGCCGAGCAGGGCTGCGGACAGGAGTTCGCTCATCGCCGACTCCCCACGGCCGAGGGTGTACCGGCCCCGAGTGGGTACACGTCGCCGCGATCGAACACGGACACGGGAACCAGCGATTCGCTGTTCCACTCACCGAACACGGTGACGGGACGGCCGCCGGACATTCCGAGGAGCCGCCACAGGACCGGGTCTTCGCCGGACAGCGGCAACGCGCGCCCCTGCGCGTCGACGACGAACCAGTGTCCGTCGTCGAATGCCGGGGTGACGCCGGTGAGCAGAGCCGGCCACGAGCGGACCCACGGGTCGGCTCCGACCGCGGCGGCGAAGTGGTCGAGAGCGGTGTCGATGTCGCTCGGTGCGACGGTGGTGAACGGTTCGGGGGTTTCGTGGGCGTCGCCGAACTGGGCGCGCAGCGGTGCGGCGCCGGGGTAGAAGTGCAGGGTGGCGTCGACGAGCGATCCGAGCGGCGGGACCACTGTGGAGAAGTTCGCGGAGCCGTGCGCGAAGTCGAGGAGGATCGCGCGGCGACCGTGGTCGCGGCCGATCAACCACACCTTGCGGGTGAAGAGGCGCTTCTCCTCGGTGGTCTGCATTCCCAGGACCATCCACCGGTCGCGGACTCCCGGCTCGCTGCGCACGCTGTCGGTGGCCACCGGGTATCCCACGTGCGCGCGCACCGACGCCTGCAGGGGTTCCGGTAGTTCGCTCAGGCGGCGATGGGCGACGACGAGAAGGTGCAGCCTGGCGTACTCGCGGAGCAACCGGTCCGGCCAGTCTGCTCGAGTGGCCACGACGATCGGCAGGCGACGCAGGGCGGACGCGACGCCGGGCGCCTGGGCGTCGACCATCCGGGCCGCGATGGCGTCGAACGCGGATGCCGAGATGTCGGCTGCGCCGAGCCCGCCGCGGATCTGGTCGGTGAGCCACAGGTCGAGTTCGTCGAGGCCCGCCGTCACCCGCTCGGCCCGGCGTTCGGTGGCCTTCACACCGGCCGTCTTGGTGGCCGGAGCCGCCGGAGCGGCTGCCCGCCCGGCCCTGCGGCTGAGCCATTCCGCCACGAACGGGGGCGGTTCGGACTGCTCCGGGACCCGGCCCCGCGACCAGATCAGCAGCAGGCCGAGGGTGTGTTTGCAGGGAAATTTCCGGCTCGGGCACGAGCAGTTGTAGGCCGGCCCGGACAGGTCGACGACCGATCGATAGGGGCTCTTGCCGCTGCCCTGGCACAGTCCCCAGAGCGCGCCGCCGTTGCTGCCCGTCGCCGACCACGCGGCCGACAGCTTTCCTGCGGCAGCGAGCGAGCCGGCATCGGGGGCGACCGATGCGACCTGTCCCTCCGACCAAGGCGACGTCACTCCGTCACCGTAGGGGAGTTGTCCGACAGGAAGGGAGGAGGGTGGCCGGAATTGTCGGCCAACTTCGGTGTGGACGTCGGTCTCCCGTGTCAAGCTGTCGTCAGGTACGACAGCGAGGGAGTGGGCCGGTGATCCACGGAAGGTATTTCGAGTTCAAGGGTCGTCCCGCCGTGCGGTTCCGGTGCACGTACCCGTTTCCCGTCCAGAGGCTGTGGGAGGCGGTGTCCGAGCCGGACGAGCTTGCACAGTGGTTTCCGTCACGGGTCCGCGTCGACACCTACGCCGGTGGCGACATCGAGTTCTTTCCGGAACCGCACAGCGACCCGGAGACGGGGACGGTCCTCGTCTACGGCGCCCCGTGCACGCTCGCGTTCACGTGGGGCGGGGACGAGATCCACTTCGAGGTCGAGCCGACCGCGGACGGGTGCGCCCTGACGCTCGTCAACGTTCTCGAGGTCCGCAACACTGCGGCCAGGAACGCCGCCGGGTGGAGTGTCTGCCTCGCCGACCTCGACCGGCACCTCGACGGGTCCGACGCGCCCGGTCACCGTGGAGATGCGTCTGCGGACTGGCGGCCGTTCTACCAGACCTATTTGGGGGAGGGGATGCCGTCCGGTGCGCAGATCCCTGGCGAGTCCGCCTGATCGTGGCCGGTGGCAGTCCGGCGGCGAGGGCGTTCGAACAGGCTCTCCACGTCCGACGCCGGCTCGTCCGGTTCCTCGACCGCGATGTTCCCGCCGGTCCTCAGCCACCCGTTCCGCAGTGAAGACGTCAACCAGTTGTCCAGCGCGGCTTGGGTTTCGAACTTCAGCACGATCACGCAGACATCCGAGGTGCTGCTCTCCTTGAGCCATCCTCCGCCGAGGAATCCGGGAAACAGCCGGGCGAGCCCGAGTCCGGTCTGGATCCAATCGGCGAACTCCTCGTCGCAGCCGGGAAGGACCCGGCGGACGATGGTCGTCGTGACGGACGCATCCACAGGCCCGGCTGTTCCGGCGCCCTCGGCCGCGTGCTCCATCGTTTCCTACCTCGGTTCCCGCTCACCCCCATGACACGTGCCACCTCAAACTACCAGCGGATACGAGCTCACAGGTCGTAGAAGGGCGCGGCGTACCTGAACGTGCCGGACATGCTCGGATCCCAGCGTGCGAGCCGGCGGACCTGGAAGTGGGACGACCACGAGGGCTGGTCCGGCTCGATCCCGACCGACGTTCCGGCGACGAAGCCGAACCGCGGGTAGTAGTCGAGGTGACCGAGCAGTGCCACCAGGGGTTCGTCCCTGGCGTCGGCTCCGCCGAGCGTGGCGTGCATCAGTGCCGAACCCACGCCGTCGCGCTGGAGGCCGGGGAGCACGCCGATCGGGCCGAGCGCGAGTACGTCCGTGGAGTCGACTGTCGCGCGGGTCAGGCACACATGACCGGCGACGGACCCCGCCACTTCGGCGACGAGGGACAGCTGCGGAACCCACGCGTCGCTCGAGCGCAACCGGGTCACGAGGCCGACCTCGGGGGGAGCGTCACCGTCGAACGCCTGCCGGTGCACCTCCGCCACCGCGTCGATGTCGCCCGGATTCTCGCGTCTGATCAGCATGCGGACAGAGTGCATCGACGGGCCCGCGCCCGCAACGGATTTCTGACGGCGCCCGTTGTCCGGCCGGTAGCGGTGGACGGAAAGCGTTCTCCAATTGTGACCGTGTGACGTCTCCGGCCGAATGAATTTCCGGAGCATCGATAGCAGTATGGGCAGAACGTGAGTCGAGCAAACGACAACGGGAATCGAGGTGCGGGTGGTCGAGGCCAGAGTGGTCGGATACAGTTGCAGTGTGCAACACAACGAGGCCGAGCCGGAGGAAACGCCCGCATCGGGCGTGGTGGCCGTCCATGACGAACTCGTCCGCCTCGTCCGTCAACTGGTTGCCGGTGACCGCCCTCCCGTCGGATCCCCGACGTTCGCTCAACATTCGCTGCTCTCCTTCGTCGCCCGCAATCCGGGATGCCGGGCCACCCAGATCTCGGACGCATTCGGCGTGCACCGCTCCACCGTGTCGCGTCAACTCCGGGGGTGCATCGACGAGGGATGGGTGCACGCCGAGCCGGGACCGCTCCGCAGCGGTCACCCGCTGAGCCTCACCGACGGCGGGGTCGCGGTGCTGGCCGGCGCCGACGCACGCCGCGTGGAGGAAGTACGCGACCGGGTCGCCTCGTGGTCGGACGGCGAAATCGCCGCGTTCGCCCGGCACCTCCGGAAATTCCGCCAGGGCGGCGACACAGACCATGACAGCATCGGAGACGACACCCGTGCGTGAGTACACCAGCGCCCCGACGTTCACCGTCTCCGACCACGAGAACGCCGTGCTGAGGGTGTTCGCGCACGCCGAGAGCCATCCGGATCGGGTGATGTACACCCGCCCGGAGTCCGGCGGATGGGTCGACGTGACGGCCAAGGACTTCGGCGCGCTCGTCGTCGGGGTCGCGAAGGGTTTGATCGCCAACGGTGTCCAGCCCGGCGACCGCGTGGCACTGCTGTCGTCGACGAGATTCGAATGGTCGCTGCTCGACTACGCGATCTGGGCGGCGGGCGCCGCGTCCGTTCCGATCTACGACTCGTCCTCGCACGACCAGATCCGGTGGATCATCGAGGATTCGGGGGCCGTCGCCGCGCTCGTGGAGACGCCGGCCCACGCGTCGAGTTTCGCGGGCGACGGCATCCCCTACACGCTGAAGCGGATCCTCACCATCGACGAGGACGCGGTGGGCACGCTCATCAGGGACGGATTGTCGATCGACGATTCCGAGGTGTTCAAACGCGTGGTGGCGCTGACCGCCAACGATCTCGCCTCGCTCGTGTACACGTCCGGGACCACGGGCCGTCCCAAGGGCTGCATCCTCACCCACCGGAACTTCCTGTCGGAGGTGCGGGCGTTGCTCGCGGCGCCGATCGGTGACGTCGCCCGGCCGGGCAACCGGGTCCTGACGTTTCTTCCACTGGCACACGTGCTGGCGCGCGCGGTGTCGCTGGCGATGTTCGAGGCCGGCGCGATTCAGGCGCACTGGTCCGACTTCGGCACGGTCACGGGCGAATTCGAACGGTTCCGGCCCCACACCATTCTCGGTGTTCCCCGCGTGTTCGAGAAGGTGCGGGATGGTGCGGCGCGCAAGGCGTCGTCGGCGGGCGGCCTGCAGAAACGGATCTTCGACTTCGCCGAGGCCACGGCGGTGGCGTACAGCGAGGCCCAGGACGCGGGTGGTCCGTCGCTGCGGCTCCGGCTCGAGCGTGCGCTCGCCGACAAGCTCGTCTACGCGAAACTCCGTGCCGCCCTGGGCGGCGACTGCTGGTGGGCGATCTCGGGTGGCGGGGCGCTCATGCCGAGGCTCGGTCATTTCTTCCGCGGCATCGGAGTTCCGGTCTACGAGGGCTACGGTCTCACCGAATCGACTGCTGCGCACTGCGTGAATGTCCCCGGTGTCCAGAAGATCGGGACGGTCGGTCAGCCCCTGAGCGGCAACAGTGTGCGCATCGCCGAGGACGGTGAGATCGAACTGCGCGGCGGCGTCGTGTTCGGCGGCTACTGGCGCAACGAACACGCCACCCGGGAAGTGCTGGACGACGGCTGGTTCCGCACCGGTGACCTCGGCGACCTGGACGACGAGGGCTACCTCACCATCACCGGCCGCAAGAAGGATCTGCTGATCACCGCAGGCGGCAAGAATGTGTCGCCTGGACCCCTCGAAGACCGGCTGCGCTCGCACCCCCTCGTCTCGCAGGCCGTGGTGGTGGGGGACGGCCGCCCGTTCGTCGGTGCCCTGCTGACCGTCGATCCGCAGGAATTCGACAAGTGGAAGTCCGTGCACGGCAAGCCGTCCGACGCCACGGTCGCGGACCTCCGTGACGACGAGGAGCTGCGCGGGGATCTGCAGGACGCGGTGGACGACGCAAACACCACCGTGTCGCACACGGAGTCGATCAAACGGTTCGTCGTCCTCGGCCGCGACCTCACGGAGGCCGACGGGGAATTGACCGCCACCCTGAAGATCAAGCGTCGCGTGGTGACCGAGCGCTTCGCCGACGACATCGCGAGCCTGTACCGGCGGGGCTGACCCGCTACGGTGGCGGCATGACAACAGCTTTCGTTCTGTCGGGCGGGGCGAGCCTCGGGGCCATCGAGGTCGGCATGTTGCAGACCCTCATCGGGAGGGGAATCCGGCCGGACCTCATCGTCGGCACGTCCGTCGGCGCGCTCAACGGCGCCTGGCTCGCCGGCGGCTCCTCCGACGCAGACCTGCGTGAACTCGCCGACCTGTGGCGCGGTCTCACCCGCAGTGCGGTGTTTCCCACCGGATTGCTCACCGGATTCACCGGTTTCGTCGGCCTCCGTAACCACCTGGTGTCCAACCGCTCCATCCGGAGGCTGCTGGAGCAGAATCTCCGGTTCGAGCGGATGGAGGACGCACCCACCCCGCTGCACGTCATCGCCGCCGACGTGCTGACCGGCAAGGACGTCCGGTTGTCGACGGGACCGGCCGTCGACGCCGTCACCGCCAGCGCGGCGCTGCCCGGCATCCTCCCACCCGTGGTGATCGACGGCCGCGCGCTGATGGACGGTGGGGTCGTCAACAACACGCCCATCTCCCACGCGATCGAACTGGGGGCCACGACCGTGTGGGTGCTCCCCACCGGATATGCGTGCACACTGTCGAAGGTCCCCGGAAGTGCCCTGGGTATGGGGCTGCTCGGTGTGACCCTCGCGATCAATCAGCGGCTCGCCCTCGACATCGAGCGGTACGAGAGCGCCGCCGACATCCGGGTGGTGCCCCCGCTGTGCCCGCTGGACACGAGTCCCGCCGACTTCGGCGACGCCGACGCGCTGATCACGCGGGCGCGGGAGCAGGCCGCAAAGTGGCTCGACGAGGCGCGGGTCGTCCAGGTCGGTCAGGCCGATCTGCTGCTGCCGCACGTGCACGGATGACCGTCAACGGCACCCCACAGGTGCCGGCACCCCGGCCAGTCGCTCGTCGATCCAGCGCACCACCTCGGGCAACGCGACTACAGCCGCGGTGAGGTGCTCGCCGAACTGCGGGGCGTAGGCGACGTCGCCGCCACCGCCGCACCACTCCTGCTGCAGCGCGATCACCCCTTCCTCCGGAATCCACTCGTCGCCGAGGAACACCCGCGACGAACCGTGATACAGGAGCACCGGCGTGGCCGGGGTGAGCGCGCCCATCCTGTTCTCGGCGACCACCGTTCGGGCGGTGGGATTGGCGAACGGGTCGGGTACGGCCGCGAACAGTTCGGCGGGAAGCAATGCGATCCCGGCCGGCGCGAGCGCCAGGATGCACTGGTCCTTCAGCGGGGACGTCGCCAGCAGCACACCGAGTGGATTCGCCAATGTCAGCATTTCCGGATACTCGCGGGCGAGCCCGAGGACGGCGGACAGGTACAGACCCGAACCGAGCTGGCCGTTCATGGTCCCGCGCAGCAAACCGAAATCGGCGGGTATCCCGCCCGCGGCGGCGCCGGCGAGTTCGACGTCCGGCGCGTACGACGGTTGCAGTTGCGCTGCCCAGCCGGTGGCGATCGCACCGCCGCTGTAACCGGTCGCGACGACCGGACTGTCCGAGAGCCCGAGGCCGGGCAGCCGCTTCATGCCGCGAATGCTGTCGAGCACGGCATGACCCGCCATTCGTCCCGCGCTGTACGCCATCCGCGGTCCCTGGTGGTCGGGCACGAGCACCGCGTAGTTCTTCGCGAGGAACAGCGACAGCACCGGTGGGATGTCCAGGTCCAGGGTCTGCCAGTCGTGCACCATCTTGTAGGACGGGGTGCACCGGGCGCCCAGGGAGTCGATGGGCATGTTGTAGTCGACCACCGGTCTCGGTCCCGTCTCCGTCCACGCCGCGGTCGGCACCAGGACCGTCGCGGTCACCGGCACGGGGCGGTCCTTGGAATCGTTGGAACGCACCATGATCTGGTGGGCGCGGTGCGGCACCAGCGTGTTCGGGAACGCCCGGAGCGTCACTTCCCGTGAGCGAATGATCTCGCCGGCACCGAACTCCGCGACGTTCGGCGGCCACGCGAAGAAGTCGTCGTCCAGAATGGGGGACGGGAGAATGGATTCGGTCCCCAGGGGCTGGGCGGACACCCGTGGGGGATGGGCGCAGACATACGCGGCTGCGCAGGTGGACAGTGTCATCAGGACCACTGCACGAAACAGCATCATCGCTACCACCGCCTGAGGTAACTGTCCCAGAATGTAACTGTAACTCCAGTCACATCATCGCAGATCGACGCGGGTACAGCGGTGGTTTGTTTTTGCCGCTGGGTGGTTACTGTGTGTGCATGGCGGTCACCGTGGAGCGGGCAGTACTCGAGCAGGCTGAAGACATCGTTCAGATGCACTGGGACGCCGAGGATTGGATCCTGGCCAGGGAACTCGACGCACCCGCCCGGGGGGAAGTGTCGCTCGCCGACGTTCGTGAACAGATCGAGTCCGGGGAATGGCGTGTCGCACTGTTCGCGGGCATCGTGGTGGGGGCGCTGCGGGTGCTCCGGTCCGACCCGGACGTGTGGATCGAGGACGACATTCCGGCCGCCTACGTGGCCCGCGTCATGACCGACCGCCGGCACGCCAGCGCCGGACTCGGCGCCCAGTTGCTCCGGTGGGTCGACGAGCACGCCCGCTCCGAAGAGGCGTCCGTCGTCCGGCTCGAATGCGTCGAAACCAACGCCCGGCTCCGGGACTACTACGAGGAGCAGGGTTTCTTCCTGGTGGGTCGCAGGGACTTCGAGGTGGAGTGGCCGAGCGTGGTGCTGATGGAGAAATCCCTGCGCTGACCGTTCACAGCGGGTCGAGGATGCGGTGCAGGAACTGACGCAGTCTCGGCCCGGTCGGATTGGCGAGTACATCTTTCGGTGTGCCGCGTTCGAGTACGACCCCGTTGTCGACGAACAACACCTGGTCGGCCACCTGCTGCGCGAACCGGATCTCGTGGGTCACGATCACCATCGTCCAGCCCTCGGTCGCGAGATCCCGGATCACGCGCAACACCTCGCCGACCAGTTCGGGGTCGAGTGCGGACGTGGGCTCGTCGAACAACATCAGTTTCGGCTTCAGGGCGAGCGCCCGGGCGATACCGACCCTCTGCTGCTGACCGCCCGACAGTTGGTACGGGTACTGGTCCGCCTTCTCCGCCAAGCCGACCTGGGTGAGCAACCGCATCGCGTCCGCGCGCGCCTCGTCCTTGGGGCGTTTCTGCACCACGATCGGGCCCTCGGTCACGTTCTGGATCACCGTCTTGTGCGGAAACAGGTTGTGGGCCTGGAACACCATGCCGCTCTGCCCGCGGAACCTGGCCAGCGTCGACCGGTCCACATCGGCGCCGAAGTCCACGGACACGTCGCCGATGGAGATCGTCCCGCGGTCCGCGAGGTCGAGGGCGTTGAGGGTGCGCAACACCGTCGTCTTGCCGGAGCCCGACGGCCCGATGATGACGGTCACCGTTCCTGCCCCGACGTCGAAGCTGATGTCCCGCAGGACGTGATGGTCGCCGAACGACTTCTCGACGCCGGATACCTGAAGCAGGGGAGAGGTGTCGGTCATGTGGCCACATACCTGTCGAGTCGGGCTTCGAGCCGGCCCTGGATGGCCGACAGGAAGATGCAGATCACCCAGTAGTACAGGGCAGCGACGCTGTACAGGGCGAAGAAGTCGAAGGTGGGCGCGGCCGCGAGCTGGGCGACGCGCAGCAGTTCGGTCACCAGGATCGTCGACGCCAGCGAGGTGTCCTTCACCAGTGAGATCAGCGTGTTCGACAGCGGCGGCACCGCGACCCGTGCGGCCTGCGGCAGGACGATCCGCTGCAATGTGGTGGTGTACCCCATCCCGATGGTCTGCGCGGCTTCCCACTGCCCCTTGGGGATCGACAGGATCGCCGACCGGATCACCTCGGCGGCGTACCCGCCGACGTTGAGGCTGAACGCGATCACGGCCGCCGGGAAGGGGTCGAGAACCACGCCGAACTGGGGCAGCGCGTAGAACACGATGAACAACTGCACCAGAAGCGGCGTGCCGCGGATGATGGAGACGTAGAACCGGGCGATCACCGACAACGGTCTGATCGACGAGATCCGGGCGAGCGCCACCAGCAAAGCGATGACGAGTCCGATGCTGAAGCTGATGATCGTCAACGGAATCGTCATGGTGACGGTGGCCTTCAGCATCGGCCACAGGTTGTCCAGAATCAGCTGGACTGTTGCGTCGTCCACAGGCAGGCTCTCAGTTGGTCGGTGCCGAGACGTCGGTGCCGAAGTACTTCTGCGAGATCTGGGCGAGCGTTCCGTCGGCGCGCAGTTCGTCGAGGGCCTTGTCGATGTCGGGCATCAGACCGCTGTCCTTGCGGGCCGCGAACGCCTGCTCGCTCGTGTCACCGGTCTCGGCGGCCACCTTCACACCGGTGTCGTTCGTCTGCTTCTGGTATTCGGCGACGGCCAGATTATCGTTGACGGTGGCATCGACGCGGCCGTCCTTGAGCAGCGTGATGGCCTGCACGAAGCCCTCGACGGATTCGACGTTCGCGCCCGCATCCCTGGCGACCTGCGCCCAGTTGCTCGTCGCCGACTGCGCTGTCGTCTTGCCGTTCAGGTCGGCGAGCGAGGTGATCGAGTTGTCGTCGGCGCGGGTGACGATCACACCCTCGGAGTAGGTGTACGGCGTCGACAGGTCGTACTTCTGGGTGCGTTCGTCGTTGACGGTCACCTGGTTGGCGACGAGGTCGTAGCGTTTCGCTTCGAGGCCCGCGAAGATCGAGTCCCACGGAGTCTGCGTGAACTCGACGGAGACGCCGAGTTTGTCACCGACCGCGCGGATGACATCCACGTCGTACCCGGTGAGCTGACCGTCCGGGCCCTGGTAGCTGAACGGTGTGTACGTGCCCTCGGTGCCGACCTTCAGGACCCCGGCCTCGCGAACCTGGTCGATGACCGGCCCCGAGTCGGAGTTCCCACACCCCGCCAGCGACAGCGCGGTCAGGACGGCGATCAGGACGGCCGGAAGTGTGCGTCGCACGGGGTTCCTCCTCTGTCGGCGGATCAGCTAACCGTACTGGTCGAACGCTACCCGGATAGGATCTTCGGGTCTCCTCAGGAAGTAGGTTTGTCGCGTCGTGCCTTCTCTCGCTCTCCGACGGCCGGTGTGGCTGCATCCAACGGTGTTTCGTATCGAGTCGTTGTCCGCGCTCGTCGTGGCGATGGCTCTCATCCCGGAGGCGTTGTCGTTCTCCATCATCGTGGGGGTAGATCCGCGGGTCGGCTTGTTCACCGCCGCGATCATGGCGATGACCATCGCGTTCACCGGCGGACGTCCTGCGATGATCTCCGCGGCCACCGGTTCGGTGTCGCTGGTGCTGGCCCCGCTCATGGCATCACACGGATTGCAGTACCTCATTGCCGCTGTCTTCCTCGGCGGTGCGATGCAGATCCTCCTCGCCGTCCTCGGGGTCGCGCGTCTCATGCGGTTCCTGCCTCGCAGCGTGATGGTCGGGTTCTGCAACGCGCTGGGGATCCTCATCTTCGTTCACCAGTTCCCGTATCTGACGAACGTGCCGTGGGCGGTGTACGCGCTCCTCGCCGCCGGTGTAGCGCTGCTCGTGTGGATCCCGAAGCTGACCACCGCGGTGCCCGCCCCGCTGCTGGTGATCGTCGGTCTCACCGCGTTCACCGTGCTCGCCGGTGTCGCGGTGCCCACCGTCGGGGACCAGGGGGAACTGCCCGACGGACTGCCGACCCTGATCGGGCTGCCGGACGTTCCGCTCACGGTCGACACCCTGAAGATCATCGCCCCGTTCGCGCTGGCGATGGCCGTCGTCGGGCTGCTCGAATCGTTGATGAGCGCCAAACTCGTGGACTCCGTCACCGACACCCACTCGGACAAGACGCGGGAGTCGTGGGGCCAGGGCGTCGCGAACATCGTGACCGGACTCTTCGGCGGCATGGGCGGGTGCGCACTGATCGGGCAGACCATCATCAACGTCAAGACCGGTGGCGCGCGAACCCGGTTGTCGACGTTCCTGTCCGGTGCGTTTCTGCTGATTCTCGTGGTCGGGCTCGGCGACGTGGTGGGGACCATTCCGATGGCGGCGCTCGTCGCCGTGATGGTGCTGGTGGCCGCCACGACCTTCGACTGGCACAGCGTTCGCACGCTCCGGCGGATGCCGCTGAGCGAGACGATGGTGATGCTGAGCACCGTGGCGGGCACCCTGGCCACGGACAATCTAGCGATCGGTGTCGGTGTCGGCGTGCTGGTGGCGATGGTTCTGTTCGCGCGCCGGGTGGCCCACATGGTGGACGTGCGCGGCGAACTCGACGGCGACGTGAAGACGTACCGGGTGAGCGGTCAGCTCTTCTTCGCCTCGTCCAACGACCTCGTGTTCTCGTTCGATTACGCCGACGACCCCGGCCGCGTCGTGATCGATCTGTCGGGCGCCACCATCTGGGACGCGTCCACCGTGGCCGCGCTCGACGGCATCACCACCAAGTACGCGAGTCGCGGCACCGACGTCACGGTGGAGGGCCTGAATCCGGTCAGCGAGGAGCGGTACCGCAGGCTGACCGGCCGGCTGGGCGACTAACCTGCGGTTTCCCGCAGGTACGCGAGGTCCTCGGCCAGCCCCTCCGCCGGTGTCTCGAGGACGACGGGCGCATCGGCGGTGCGCACGACCTCGGCGAGCAGTTCGGCGTCGATGGTTCCGTCGGCGAGATTGGCGTGCCGGTCGCGGGCCGAGTTGAATTCGTCGCGGGAGTTGTTGAGGTGCACCAGGTCGATGCGTCCGGTGATGGCCTTGATGCGTTCGACGACACCCACCAGTTCCTCACCGCCCGCCCACGCGTGACAGGTGTCGAGGCAGAATCCGGCGCCGAAATCGCCGACCTCCTGCCACAGCCGGTCGATGGCGTCGAAGTGCCGTGCCATCGCGAAGTCGCCGCCTGCGGTGTTCTCGATCAGGATGGGGACGGGGAATCCGCCCTTGTCTGCCTGGCGTTCGAAGAGTTTGCGCCAGTTGACGATCCCCGCGTTCACGTCCTCGCCGTCGCGGACGTGGCCACCGTGGACCACCAGCCCGAATGCGCCGATGTCGGCGGCGGCCTGGGCCTGCTGCGCGACGGCGTTGCGGGACGGCATCCGGAGCCGGTTGTTGAGGCTGGCCACGTTGATCACGTACGACGAGTGCACGACGACGTCGATGGGGCTGTTCCGGATCTGGTCGGTCCGCGGATGCGTGGGCGGCTTCTCCCATTTCTGTGGGTCCGTGAGGAACATCTGGATGACGTCGGCGCCGAGCGTTTCGCCGTATCCGATCGGATCTTCGTCCTGGCGGACGTGTGCTCCTATGCGCATGTATCCAGGGTAGGGGGTGGGTGTGTCGACGTCCTTTGTGCTTGTGATCGCAGGCTTAACGTGGGAGATGACCCGGTTCATGTTCTTCTCGCGCTTTAAGCTTGCTATCGCAGTCATAGGGGTGGACTTCGGGGCAGAATCGGCGCACACTGTAGTTAAGCGTCCGTCGACAAGCATTGCACCGATCAGGGAGGCTGCATGGCAACTCCGCGCCGCCGCGAGCGAACCGAGACCGGCGGAGTCGCCGACGGGTTCGTCGCGCGGCGCCACCAGCTCGGGCTGACGCAGGCGGAGCTGGCCGACCTGGCCGGGGTGTCGAGGTCGAGTGTGCAGTCGATCGAATCTGGTCGGGGGACCGTGCAACTGGACCTCGTCGTCGCCGTCGCGGACGCGATGGGGTGCCGTCTGGCGCTCGTCACCCGCTCGGGTGTGGAGGTGGCGTCCTGATGGTCGAGAACCTCAGCAGTGTCGACCGCGCCGACGTCTACAAGGGCGAACGCCTCGCGGGCAGTCTCGTGCGGGAGGGCGGTGACGTCGTCTTCCGCTACGACACCGCCTACCTGCAGGACCCCGGCGCCCCGCAGGTCGCATGGACGATCCCCACGTCGTCGACCGAGGTGCGCGCGAGTGGGGGCAGCGTCCCGCCGTTCTTCGCGGGGCTCCTCCCGGAAGGAATCCGGCTGCGGGGCGCGGTAGCAGCCACCAAGACGTCCGAGGACGATCACCTCACAATCCTGATGGCGGTCGGGGCCGACACGATCGGCGACGTGCGCGTCCTGCCCGCGGGGGTGCCGCCGCCCGAGACCGCACCGATGTTCGACCCCGACGCGGTCGAGCGCCAGGACCTGCGGGCGCTGTTCGAGCACATGTCGGGGCACGAGGCGGTGAAGCTGGACCCCACCTCGCTGCCCGGTGTTCAGGCGAAGGTGTCGGCGCAGATGTACTCGACGCCGATCGCGACAGAGAAGGGTCCCGCCATCCTCAAACTCTCACCACCGCAGGGGTATCCGCAGTTGGTCGAGAACGAGCACTTCTTCATGGGACTCGCCGCGCAGTGCGGGTTGCCCGTCGCCGATCATCAGCTGGTGCGTGACGGGAAGGGTAATGCCGGTCTGCTCGTCGCCCGTTTCGACCGGCGCGTCGATCCGTCCGGCCGCGTCATCCGCACACCCCAGGAGGATGCGTGCCAGGTGATGGGGATGTTCCCCGCCGCCAAGTACCGGCTGAAGACCGAGAGCGTGATCACCGCGCTCGCCGGCGTCTGTGAGCGCGGCGGCGGTTCGGCGCGGGTGGCCACCCTGGAACTGCTTCGGCTGGTGGCCTATTCGTACGCGATCGGCAACGGCGACCTGCACGGAAAGAACTTCTCGGTGCAGCTCGCCGAATCGGGGTTGTGGAGTGTCACCCCCGCCTACGACCTGCTGTGCACCCAGCCGTACCTCGGATGGCGCGACCCGATGGCTCTCGACTTCTACGGCAAGGCGAACAAACTGAACCGCAGGCACTTCGTCGAATCCGGTGGGCGCCTCGGTGTTCCCGAGCGCGCGGTCACCAGAATGCTCGACGGCGTCCGCAAGGGCATCGGACGGGGCATCGAGGAGATCGAGACGATCGGCTTCACCGCGAAGGAGAACGCCCTACTGCGTACGCTGATGGAACGGCGCTCGGACGAACTGGGCTGAACCGGTTCACCACACTCGAAACGCGCTGTCCGAGAGCGTGAATCCGTGGCCCACTTCGCTGCGGCACGTGACCCCGGACGTCTCGTCGACGAGGCACGTCAGGTCGTTCACCTGCAACGCGGTGCCGTACGACAGTGCGGGGGCGGCGGATCCGTCGAGGGGGTAGTACCGGGGATCGCCGGCGCTGGCGAACTGACCGGCGCGGCCACCGGTGACCTCGATCGCGTTGGGCGTCACCGGGGTGCCGGACGCGCCGGCACCCGGAACCTTCGGCGCCGACGCCGGCATCGGGCCGTGACAGCCGGCGGTAGGAAGGTCGCCGCCGGTGAGGATCGCGCAGTGGAACTTGGTGCTCGGCGTCGTGAAGTAGTAGCTCCCCGCCGTGGTACCGGCAAACGTCTGCGGGTTTGCCTCGGCCGGGGTGTTCGTGGTGGTGGTAGTCGTGGTGATGGGGCTCGTCGACGTGGTCGTGGTCGTGGTCGTGCTCGTCGTACTTGTCGTCGTCTTCGGTGCGGTCGTCACCGTCGGGGTGGTCGCGGGCCCCGTGACGGCGCCGGTCTCGGGGGATCCGTCGACCGAGCGACCGCAACCGGCCACCACCAATGCCGTCGCGAACAGAAGTACCGCACGCACCGTGTAGGTCATGGTGGAGAGCCTAGAACCGCACCCCGCCTCGGCGGTCGCGGCGCGTCGGACGAAATTCTGGGACAGTGGTGACCAGTGAACTGCCAGGAGGTCCGATGTCGGAAAGCACCCAGTACGAGGAGCGGCGTGCACGCATCTCGCTGCAGGTCCGCCAGTGGTGCGAACGATCCGCGATCACGGGCACCCACGCCCCGTTGTCGGACGCCGCTGCCGTGCTGATCGCCGCCGGACACCTCGATTCGCCCACCCGGCAGGTACTCACCCACCGGCGTCGCGCGGGCCGCACCGTCCCGTCGATCGGCGGCTTCGGGGCACTGCGTCTGCTGACGGACGAGTACCACCAGGTGGCGCGCCGCGCCGACAGCCTGCGTCCCGGACCGGCGCAACTACTGTTCAAATACCGTGCCACCGAACTGGGCCGCAAGCTGCAGTCGTCTCGGTCTGCGGTCGTGATGTCGCCGGCGCACTACGGCAACGGTGTCCGGGCGATGCGCCGGGATCGGCGTGAGGGCGTCCATCTCGATCTCGAACAGCGTGAGGCTCTGTTCCGGGCTCTGCAACGCACACCGGCGCCGATCGCCGGTACCGCGCTCGAACGTGCAGGCAACTATGCCCGCGGCACCGCGGCGGAACGACTCGGCCAGGCGGCCGAGAACACGCCGATGGCCGCGGTCGGACGACGCGTCGCCGACGCCATCGGCAAGGGCGTCGATCTCGACAACGACAGATTCGCCGACTCGTACGACACCCTGCTCTATCTGGCGGGGATGCTCTTCGACAGGATCGACGGTTCTGCAGTCTGGCAGTCGGAGCACTTCGCGATCCAGCGGTACCAACTCGACCTCGCCGAAGAACTGACACAGATCGCCGTCGACACCGTGGCGCTGCGCGGAATCCGGACCGAGCTCGACGAAGCGCTGCGCGCCACCCATTCCGACACGGCGCGCGAACAGATTGAGGCCCGGCAGAACGCGCTGAAGCCGGTGTGGGATCAGCTGGTCGACCGCGTCGCCGCACTCGCACGGATCGGCGACCTGCTGTCCCGAGCCGAGGTGCAACTGCGGTCCGTGCTGGCGGTCAACCGGGCGATGAGTCTCGACAGCCGCATCGACGAACTCATCGCACGCTCCGGCGACCGCGAGCTGTCGGCAGAGAACACCCACTACGTGGGCGATCAGTTCGGCGGGGTGGAGGAGCTGATGCTCACCTACCAGTCGGCGCTGTACGGAGACATCGCCGAACTCACCTCCTGGTCGGGTGGGAACAGGTGACCCCGGCGACCGCGAAGGTAGCCGCCGCCACCTCATGACGCGCGCAGGTGTGCCGGGACCGGGAGCGGTGGGGCCGCTGACCGGTAGTGGTGTCCGGTCGGGGTGCCGACGTCGATGAGGTGGGTCCGGCCGGGGTTGTGCACCGGTCGGGCCGTCCACCCTGGTGCTTCCTTCGCGTAGTTGCAGGCCTCGCACAGTCCGGACCCGTTGTGCACGCTGGTCGCCCCGTGCTGTCGGCGGGAGCGGATGTGGTCGTGATGCCGGATCGGTGCATCACACCACGGCGTACGACATGTGCGATCCCGCAGGTCGATCAGCTTTCGCAGGCTTTTCGGGAACGTGCGGGACTGTGATTCCATCGCCGTCAACGCCCCCGACTGCGGGCACGAATACACCCGCTGTAGCGATGTCTCGGTGTCACGATCGACGGCGTCGGCCACCAGCAGCCGGGCGATTCCGGCCGGCACCGGCCCGAACCCGTGGAGCTGCGCGGCCTCGTGCCCGCCGGCCAGCAACGTCTCGTCCGAGAGCACCAGATTCACCGCCACCGGCACACCCGATGCTACGGATGTTCCGGTGCCGCGCTCGAACAACAAGTCCACCATCAGCTGATTGCGAGTACGGCCACCACTGTCCCCGGTCGCGATCAGACTGTCCGCATCCCGACCCAGCGTGGCCTGCAGACACACGGCCTGCTCGACCGGCATCAGCACGCTCAGGTAGGCCATCGAGTCCGGCGCGGGGCGTGTTGTGACCCGTCGTTCGGACACAGCCTTGCGGTGCCGGGCCACGACCGCTGCGGCGTCGAGTTCCACCGCCAACGCCTTCGCCCGCGCGATCAGACCACGATCGCCGACCCCGTCGAGAATGGCCGGATCCGAGCATAACCGGCGGTCCACGATTCCCCGATCGGCCGCCGACAGGCACGCCGTTTCGCGCACCAACAACGTCGCCCGCCATTCGTTCAACCACCCGGTCGCCAACATGGCCAGGGTGTGCGGCATCTCGTGCACCAGAGCCTGGGCGAACCCGAGGTGCCGCCCGCCGCGGTTCGGGGACTCCCGGCGCGCCAACGCAATCTGCGACGCGATACCCCGGTCCCACTCCACCCGCGGCAACCCCCGAGCCCTGCGGTCCACACGGATACTCGTCGCGACGCCGTCGGCGATCACCGCCTGCACCGCACACCCGACCGACTTCAACGCCTCGATCGCATCGAGCCACTCGATCCCCAACCCCGCATCCCCGCCCGCCTCGACGCATCGCAGCCGCGCCGCGAACGCCCGCAACTCGTCCAGATCCGGTGCCATCAATTCCCCCACAACCAACCTCCCCCAAGGTTCGAATGTATGTTCGACTTTATCAATCAGGTTCGACCAAGGCAATACCCGGATACGGTGGTGTGGGAACTCTCGTCGAGAAAGATGTAGGGGCTGGGTGCGATGACCGATGACGCCGATCTGCAGCGGGCGGTTGCGAACGAGTTCTCGGCACTGGCCGATCTGCTCGACGGGATCTCGGATGCGGAATGGGACACGCCGTCGCTGTGCGAGGGCTGGCGGATTCGGGAAGTGGTCGCGCATTTCACCATGGCAGCGCGCTACTCCGAGGAGCAGTTCATGGCGCGCTTGCGTGAGTGCGAGTTCGATTTCACCCGGCTCTCCAACGAGATCGCCCGTAGCGACGCCGAATTGGCACCGGCGGAACTCGTCGCCAACCTGCGCTCGGATGTCATGCGCCAGTGGATCCCGCCGGGCGGCGGCTATCACGGCGCGCTCAACCATGTGGTGATCCACGGTCTCGACGCCACCGTGCCGCTCGGCGTGCCACGACACGTACCGGAGGAGACGATGCGCGTCGTCCTCAACGATCTCACGGCGGGTGGTGGGCACTCGAATTTCGGCATCGACATCGAGGGACGCGGCCTGCGGGCCACGGACCTCGACTGGTCGTACGGGTCGGGCGCCGAATTACGCGGAACGGGCGAGGATCTGGCGCTGATGATCTGCGGCCGTACGCTGCCGGCCGGACGGGTCGAGGGCGACCCGTTGTAGCCCGGTTCAGATACCCGGGATGAAGCCCGGGTAGACGAAGTGTCCGGGACCTCCGCCGGGGAGGGTGGCGCCGAGGGATCCGGGGAAGTTCATGGACAACTTGACGAGTTTGTGTGGTTGACCGTTCTGGTCGGCTTGCCAGCAGTCGAGCAGTACGCCGTGGAATCCGGTGCAGACGATGCGGTTGGCGGTTCCGAACGGTGACGTGAGCCGATTCGCGCTGACGAACGGATTCCAATAGTCGAGGTCCGTGGGGGTGAGGAAGTTCTGGGTGTCGAACGGCGCGACCGGACTGGGCTCGGTGGGTACCGGCGGCCATTCGTCGGCCGCGGCCATACCGGCGCTCCCGAGAAGGGCGGCGGCGACGACGGCCACGGTCGCGGTGAGCTGTGCGATCGGCGAGTAGCGGTAGTCATCTCCACCACGCCACAGTAAACCGGCGGCAGTTTCTACGTCCGCAAACCGGGATGACGGCTGGCCAGGACGGGGACGAGGAGCTTGTTCGGCGCGAGGTGGGCGAACACGGACGCCGCCCGGTTCGCGAGGCCGGGGATGGCGATCATGTGCCCCTTGTCGAGGCCGTCGATTCCGGCCCTGGCCACGGATTCTGGGCTTTCCCACATGAAGCTGGGCAGTGCGGCTTCGGCGTCTTCCTTCGCGAAGCCGGCTGTCTCACCGAAACCGGTGTCCACGGGCCCGGGACAGAGGGCGGTCGCGGTGACACCGGTGCCCTTCAGTTCGCCGGTGAGGCTCTCGGTGTAGGACAGGACGAATGCCTTTCCGGCGGCGTAGGCAGCCTGTCCGGGCAGCGGCTGGAACGCGGCCGTGGAGGCGACGTTGAGGACCGCTCCCCGGCGTCGTTGCACCATGCCGGGCAGGGCGCGGCTGCAGAGGTCGGCGACAGCCATGACGTCGACCTCGATCATGTTCATCTCGGCGGCCGGGTCGGACGCGGCCACCGGGCCGAGCGTGGACAGGCCGGCATTGTTGACGAGGATGTCGAGGGTGAGCCCGAGCTCGTCGACCCGGTCGAGCAACGTCGCGCGGGCCGAGCGGTCGGAGAGATCGGCGCCCAGCACATGCGCCCGACCACCTGCGGCTCGTAGCTCGGTGGCCAGCTCCTCCAACTTCTCGGCTCGGCGGGCGACGAGCACCACCTGGTGACCGCGGCGGCTGAGTTCACGGCTGAGGGCCGCGCCGATCCCCGACGACGCTCCGGTGACGAGCGCGGTGCGGTCGGCGGCAGGGGTGGGCAGGCTCATGTGTCCAACCTACGTGCCGCCGTCGCACGCGCAAGGGTTCAACCGGTCAGGCGTGGGTTCCGCCGTCGATGCGGATCTCGGTTCCGGTGACGAACGCGCCGTCGTCGGAGGCGAGCATGGCGACGACTCCGGCGACCTGCTCGGGTCCACCCATGGCCGCGCCGCCCGATTCCAGGGTCGTGGGCAGGATGGGTGAGAGCTTGGCGAACAGGCTCCAATCGGCATCGGACGGAACGTATCCGGATGTGGCGTCGGTGATGCCGGTCTTGATGCTGCCGGGGGCGACACCGACGGCGCGCAGACCCTGCTTGCCGTATTCGAGGGCCAGCGCATGGGTGAACGACTGGATGCCGCCCTTGCTCGCGGCGTACGCGGCCATGTAGGGGTGCGCGAACGCGGCGGACGTGGAACTGAAGTTCACGACCACGCTGCGTTCGTTGCGCAGCAGCGCGGGCAGGCATTCGCGGACCATGAGGAACGTGCCGGTGAGGTTGATCCCGATCACCTGATTCCACAGGTCCAGCGACGTCCCGTGGGTGTGCGAGGCGCGGAGGATGCCCGCGGCGTTCACGAGTACGTCCAGTCCGCCGAGCTTCTCGACACTGCGGCTCACGCCGTCGGTGACGGACTTCTCGTCGCCGATGTCGATTGCGGCGACGCTGAGGCGTCCCGCCGTGCCTGCCGTGTCGGCCAGTTCCGCCGTCCGCGCGAGGCCGTCCTCGGAGACGTCGGCTGCCACGACGGTGCCGCCTTCCTCGAGCAGGCGGAGGGCGGTGGCCTGTCCGATCCCCGACGCGGCTCCGGTCACCAGGATCCGCCGGTTGTCGAATCGATTCATCGTGTGTGCTCCTCGTGTGGCTTGCGAATTCGATCTCATTGGCCCATGACGTATTTGACGGTCGGCCCGGCGGTCCATCCGCCGTCGACGGCCAGTTCCGCTCCGGTGACGTACGTGGACGCATCCGACAGCAGGAACCCGACGGCACCGGCGATCTCCTCGGGCACGCCGACCCGGGCCATGGGAGTGTTCGGGTAATTGCCCTCGCCCTGCTGGATTCCGAGGCCCGCGGTCATCGGGGTATACGTCATCCCGGGGTGGACGGAATTGACGCGGATCCGGTCGGTGCCCAGTTCCACGGCGGCGATCTTCGTGAGCCCGCGCACGCCCCACTTGGACGCGCCGTAACCGGCGGTCAGCGCGAGTCCCATCAGACCGGCGGCCGACGAGATGTTGACGATCGATCCGCCGCCGGCGGCGCGCATCGGGGCGATCACGGCCTGCAGGCCGATGAACACACCGGTCAGGTTGATGTCGAGGACCGTCCGGAAGTGTTCGAGCGGTTCGTGCTCGATGTATTGGCCGGTGGAGATGCCGGCGTTGTTGACGAGGCCGTCGACGCGTCCGAATTCGCTCGTCGCCACGTCGACCGTGGCCTGCCACTGCTGCGGGTCCGTGACGTCGAGGTGGCTGTACCGCGCCCGGTCGCCCAGCTGGTCGACGGTCGCGCGGCCGTCGTCGTCGAGAACGTCGCCGACCACGACGCTGCCGCCCTCGTCGACGATGCGCTGCGCGAACGCCGCCCCGAGCCCCCGCGCCGCCCCGGTCACGATCACCACCTTTCCCGCCAGTTGCTGTGCGGTCTCGGTCATCTCAGCTCACATCCTCGTCGTCAAAGAGTCACGTTCGTCGGGCACGTCGGCTGCCGACGGCCCGAGTCTGCTGTGGGCGCCGCCGTCGGGAAACGGGTTCTCCCGGTGATCGGAACAACTCGTAGCCACGGGAAACATCCGACCACTGTGATGTGGGTTACCCGCTGATACTCCGGACATGCCGGACGAGCGGATCTCCCCGACAGCCCATCGAAAGGCTTCCCCTATGTCTCGACGCGTCACCTCCACCGCCGCGGTGCTGATCACCGGCAGCGTCCTGTTCGCGGGTTTCGGCACGCCTGCGCTCGCGTCGGCGGACCCGCTGTCGCTGCCCGGAATCAGCCTCCCGGGATTCGGTTCGTCCGACCTCGGGAGCGCGGGCCCGGTCGTCGAGACACCGCGACTGGCGTCGGTCGACAACTTCCGCGACGTCGGGGGAACGGGCCGGGGGTACGCCACCACCCGCGGAGGACACGTCACGAGGGGACTGTTCTACCGTTCGAACGCTCTGGTTCCGAACGATCAGGATCTCGCCCTCCTCACCGGGCTCGGACTGACGGCGGTGTACGACGTCCGGACGGTTGAAGAGGTGGCGGCGAAGCCCGACCGGCTCCCGGCCGGGGCGCGCTACCTCGGCATCCCCATCCTGTCGGGAGACCTGGGTGCCGCAGTCGCGCAATTGAAGTCGCCCGCCGACGCCGTCGCGTTCATGCAGCAGATGAACCGCAGCTTCGTCGACGACGCGGCGACCCGGGCCGGGTTCGCGCAACTCCTGACGTCATTGGCCGACACCGACGGACCGCAGGTCTTCCACTGCACGGCGGGCAAGGACCGCACCGGCTGGGCGTCCGCGCTGCTGCTCTCCATCGCGGGCGTCCCGCAGGACACCATCTTCGACGACTATCTGCTCACCAACGAGTACACCGCCGCGTCGATGAAGGTCACGTACGACCAGATCGCCGCCAGCCGCGGCGAGGCGGTGGCGCAGATCTACCAGCCGCTACTGGGGGTCGACCGGAGCTACCTGGAGGCCGGGCTCGGCCGGCTCACCGAGCAGTACGGCACGGTCGACCGCTATCTCACCGAGGGGCTCGGTCTGAGCGCGGCGACTGTCGACCGGCTCCGGGGCAAGCTGCTGAGCTGAGGTCAGGCGCCGATCGCGTCCGAGAGAGTCGTGAGCCCGCTGATCTCGGATGCGGTCAGGGTCACGGTCGGGGCGTCGAGCAGCGCGGGAAGTTGTTCGAGGCGGCTCGCGCTCGCGATCGGCGCGGTGATGCCGGGCCGGGTGAGGAGCCACGCGAGCGCGATGGTCGAGATTTCCGCCGAGTGCGTGTCGGCGATCTCGGCCAGGGCCTCGACGACGGCGAGACCGGACTCGGAGAAGTAGCGGGTCGCCATCCGCTGGCGCGGCTGACCGTCCAGGTCGGCCTGGGTGCGGTACTTGCCCGCGAGGAAGCCCGCGGCGAGCGAGTAGTACGGGAAGACGCCCAGGCCGTTCTCGGTGGCGATCGCGGCCACCTCGGGCTCGTAGTCGTGGCGGTGCACCAGGTTGTAGTGCGGCTGCAGCGCGATCGGGGCCGCGAAGCCGTTCTCGGCCGTCAGCGACAGCCACTCGCGGATGCGCTCGGGCGAGTAGTTGGAGATGGCGACGTGGCGGACGAGTCCGTCGCGGACCAGCTCGTCGAAGGCGCCGAGTGTGTCGACGAGGGGAGTGTCGGTGTCGTCGAAGTGGGCGTAGTACATGTCGATGTGGTCGGTCTGCAGCCGCTTCAGGGATGCCTCCGCCGCCGCGCGGACGTTGGCGGGGGCCAAGCCCTTGAACTCCGGGTGCTGGCTGACCTTGGTGGCGATCACCATGTGGTCGCGGTTGCCGCGGGACGCCATCCAGTTGCCGAGGACGGTCTCGGACTCGCCGCCGGAGTTGCCCTCGGCGAACGCGGAGTACGAGTCCGCCGTGTCGACGAAGTTGGCGCCGCCTGCGGCGAAGGCGTCGAGGATCTCGAACGACGTCGGTTCGTCACTGGTCCAGCCGAAGGTGTTACCACCGAGGGCCAGGGGAAAGATGTCCAGATCCGAGTTGCCGATCGCGACCACGGGTGCTCCGTTTCTAGGTGTGTCCTGTCCGGGAATGTGCGAAGAGTTCGCCTGACGACGCTATCGCAGCCGCTAGGCGCACGCGCGTCCGGCTACCGGACACAGTCTTCTCGGTGACGGATACCGTCGCGAATCGGACATGTGTGCGCGATTCCCGCCCACCGCGACTCCGACGGCCTACCGTAAAGCGGGTGCGTTCGTTCCGGCGAGACACGGAGTTGAGTGATGCGGGACCAGTCGATCGATGACTTCTTGAACACGGGCCTGTTCGTCGACGGGCAATGGATCCGCTCCAGCTCCGGTGAGACCCGGGACTGCATCAATCCGGCCGACGGATCGGTGGTCGCCACCGTCGACGAGGCCTCCCCGGAGGACGCAACTCGCGCAGTCGCCGCGGCCCGCGCGGCGTTCGACGAGGGAACCTGGCCCCGCACACCCGTCGCCGAGCGCACGGCGTTGGTCGCGAGGATCGCCGATCTCCTCGAGCGAGACAAGGAGACCCTGGCGCGCATCGAGACGCTCGACACCGGAAAGACTCTGGAGGAGAGCAGGATCGACATCGACGACGTGGTGTCGGTGTTCCGGTACTACGCGCAACTCGCCGCGGTCGAAGCCGACAATCTGGTCGATGTCGGGCGCCCCGAGGTGGTCAGCCGGGTGGTTCGCGAGCCGATCGGGGTGTGCGTGCTCATCGCACCGTGGAACTACCCGCTGCTGCAGATCTCGTGGAAGGTGGCGCCCGCGCTGGCCGCCGGGTGCACCATGGTCCTCAAACCGAGCGAGGTGACCCCGCTCAGCACCATCGCGTTCACGGCGCTGATCGCCGAAGCAGGTGTCCCCGCAGGGGTGGTGAACCTCGTGCAGGGCAGCGGCGCCGTCCTGGGCGCCGCACTCACGGGCACCCCCGACGTCGACTTCATCTCGTTCACCGGCGGGCTGGCCACCGGACGCGTCATCCTCGAGACCGCAGCGAAGAACGTCACCAAGGTGGCGGTGGAACTCGGTGGCAAGAATCCGCACATCGTCTTCGCCGACGCGGACGGAGACGATTCGGTGGACCAGGTACTCACGGGGGTGTTCCTGCATTCCGGTCAGGTGTGCTCGGCGGGAACCCGCCTGATCATCGAGGAGTCCATCGCCGACCGGTTCGTCGCCGCGCTCGCCGCACGGGCGGAGAAGATCCGGATGGGCAACGGTCTCGATCCCGCGAGCCGAACCGGCCCACTGGTATCCGAGGCCCACCGGGAGAAGGTCGAACGGTACGTGGCGCTCGGCCTCTCCGAGGGCGCCCGATTGGTGACCGGGGGAACCCGGCCCTCCGAACCCGCGTTGGCGGACGGGAGCTACTACCTGCCCACCATCTTCGACCACTGCGACCGCACCATGCGCCTCGTGCAGGAGGAGACGTTCGGACCGATCCTCACCGTCGAGCGCTTCACCACGGAAGCGGAGGCGCTACGACTCGGCAACGACACCGAGTACGGCCTCGCCGCGGGCGTACGGACCGCCGACAGTGCGCGGGGCGAGCGGATGGTGCGAGGTCTGCGCCACGGCACGGTGTGGCTCAACGACTTCGGCTACTACACCGCCGCCGCCGAGTGGGGCGGCTTCAAGATGTCGGGTAACGGGCGCGAACTCGGCCCCACCGGTCTGGCGGAATACCAGGAGACGAAACACATCTGGCACAACACCTCGCCCACGGCGGCGGGGTGGTTCGACAACGGCTAGGCCGGCGCACGGAGAGGCGAGAGAACCATGGCTACTCGGCACGGAGCAGTGGGTGACGGAGGTGCGCCGGAGGGCAGTGGACTCGGCGAATTGGGGTACAAACAGGAATTGGACCGCAGCCTCGGCAAATTCGCCAGTTTCGCGGCGGGAGTCAGCTACATCTCGATTCTCACCGGCACGTTCCAGTTGTTCTACTTCGGGTTCGGCACCGCCGGACCGGCATATCTGTGGTCCTGGCCGATGGTGTTCGTCGGGCAGATGGCCGTCGCCCTGTGTTTCATGGAGCTCGCCGCCAAGTACCCCGTCGCCGGCTCGGTCTACAACTGGGCCAAGCTGCTCGGCAGCAGGATCGTGGGATGGTCGTCGGGCTGGCTGATGCTCACCGCGTCGATCGTGACCCTCTCCGCCGTCGTGCTCGCTCTGCAACTCAACCTGCCGAGGCTGTGGAGCGGGTTCCAGATCATCGGTGACGGCAGCGGTGAGTACGACTTCGCCACCAACGCAGTCATTCTCGGCACCATCATGATCGCGTTCACCACGGCGGTCAACGCGTTCGGCGTCAAGCTGATGGCTCTCATCAACAGCACGGGTGTGTTCGTCGAACTGATCGCGGCCGTCCTCATCGCGATCATCCTCGCCGCCAACATCACTCGCGGTCCGGACGTGTTCTTCTCCACCCACGGGTACGGCGCCGGGGAGAGCGGTGGATATCTGACGGTGTTCCTCGTGGCGTCACTCGCGTCCGGGTATGTGATGTACGGATTCGACACCGCGAGTTCGCTCGGCGAGGAAACCGTCGACCCACGGCGGACGGCTCCCAAGGCCATCCTGCGGGCGATCCTCGCATCGTTCGTCATCGGCGGGGCGATTCTGGTATTCGCCGTCATGGCAGCCCCCGACCTCGAGGATCCGCTCATCGGCAGCAGCGAGGGCGGCCTGCAGTACATCGTCGAGCAGGTGATGTGGGGACCGCTCGGCAAGATCTTCCTGGTCTGCATCGTCGTCGCGGTCACGGTGTGTTCGCTCGCGGTGCACGCCGCGGCCATCCGGCTCACGTTCGCGATGGCCCGCGACAACGCGCTGCCGTTCGGTGAGCGGCTGGCTCACGTCAACCCGAGGCACCAGACGCCCGTGGTCCCGGCCATCGTGATCGGTGTGCTCGCCGCGTTCATCCTCGTCATCAACATCGGCCAGCCGCAGATCTTCACGGTGCTGACGTCTATCGCGATCATCATGATCTACCTGGCGTACCTCATGGTCACCGGTCCGCTGCTGAAGAAACGTCTGCAAGGGCAGTGGCCGCCGAAGGAACTCGCCGAGAGCGGTTACTTCACGATGGGCCGGTGGGGGCTTCCGGTGAACATCTTCGCCGTGCTGTGGGGAGTGGGGATGGCGCTCAATCTGGCGTGGCCGCGCCCCGAGGTGTACGGCACTCCCTGGTACAACACGTGGGGTGCGTTCGTCTACATCGGCCTCATCCTCGGGCTGGGCCTTCTCTGGTATGCGGTGAAGGGCCGCAACCACATCGGCTGTCTCGCGTCGCACGCGGCATCGTCGAAGGACGAGGCGGAGAGTGAACTGCCATGACGGACACCGTGTTCGACTACGTGATCGCCGGCGGCGGAACGGCCGGATGTGTGCTCGCCGCGCGGCTCAGCGAGGACCCCTCGGTGACCGTCTGCCTCGTAGAGGCCGGGCCCTCCGACGTCGGTGACCGCAACGTCCTCGAGCTGTCGCAGTGGATGCATCTGCTGGACTCCGGCTACGACTGGGACTATCCGGTGGAGCCGCAGGAGAAGGGCAACAGTTTCATGCGGCACGCCCGCGCCAAGGTGCTCGGCGGATGCTCCTCCCACAATTCGTGCATCGCGTTCTGGCCGCCCGCCGAGACACTCGACGACTGGGCGGCGGCGGGCGCCACCGGCTGGGGCGCGACGGACGTGCTGCCGCTCGTGGCGCGGGTGGAGAACAACGACGCCCCCGGCGAGCAGCACGGCCGCAGCGGTCCGGTGCGGTTGCGTGACGTCCCGCCGCAGGACCCGTGCGGCGTGGCCCTGCTCGAGGCTGCGGCGAAGGTCGGGTTGCCCACCGTGCAGTTCAACCGGGGCTCGACGGTGCTCGACGGGGCGGGGTGGTTCCAGATCAACGCGTCCGAGGACGGCACCCGGATGTCGACGTCGCACGCCTACCTGCATCCGATTCTCGGGTCCCGCCCCAACCTCGACGTGCGCACCGACTGCTGGGTCAGCGAGATCGTCATCGACGATGCGATGGCGGCGACCGGCGTGCGGTACCAGCGCCCCGATCTCACCGGATACGACACCGTGTCCGCGCGCCGCGAGGTGATCGTCACCGCCGGGGCCATCGACACACCGAAACTGTTGATGCTCTCGGGTATCGGGCCGACGGTGCACCTGCGCGAGATGGGTGTGCGGGTTCGGGTCGACGCCCCCGGGGTCGGGCAGAACCTCGACGATCACGTCGAGGGGCTGGTGTTCTGGGAGGCGTCCCGGCCGATGGTCGAGACGTCCACCCAGTGGTGGGAGATCGGTCTGTTCGCCACCACCGAGGAGGGGTTGAACCATCCGGACCTGATGATGCACTACGGCAGCGTGCCGTTCGACATGAACACACTCCGGTGGGGATACCCGACCACGGACAACGGCTTCTGTCTCACCCCGAACGTCACGCAGGGACTCTCTCGCGGAACGGTGCGGCTGCGGTCCCGCGACTTCCGGGATCGTCCGCGAGTGGATCCCCGGTATTTCACCGACCCCGACGGCCACGACGAGGCGGTGATGCTCGCCGGAATCCGGCTGGCACGTCGCATCGCCGAGCAGGAACCTCTCCGCGGCTGGATCACGAGGGAACTGGCTCCCGGGCCGGAGGCGGTCACCGACGACGAACTGATCGACTACGCGCACCGGACGCACAACACGGTGTACCACCCCGCCGGGACCGCCAGGATGGGTGCGGCCACCGACCCGATGGCCGTCCTCGATCCGGAACTGCGGGTGAAGGGCGTCCGCGATCTGCGGGTGGTCGACGCGTCCGCGATGCCGAAACTGCCCTACGTCAATCCCAATATCACGGTCATGACGATGGCCGAGAAGTGCGCCGATCTGATCCGCGGAACCTGACCCGACGAGGTGCCGGAGGCCCTGCGTGAACCGCTGGGTACTTTGAAGTCCTACTATCTCTCCATACTGGTAGAGAGACGGAAGGACACGTCATGAATTCTCCTGAACCGATCGTGGTAGTCGACGGCGCGAGGACCCCGATCGGCAGCTTCGGTGGTGCGTTCAAGGACGTGCCCGCCCACGAACTGGGTGCCACCGCCGCGAAGGCCGCACTGGGGCGTGCCGGGGTGCCGGGTGAGGACATCGACGAGGTGGTGATGGGCTGCATCGGTCAGGTCGGACCGGACGCCTACAACGCCCGCCGCGTCGCCCTCGCCGCCGGACTTCCCGAGAAGACCCCCGCGTACACCGTCAACCGGCTGTGCGGGTCCGGTCTGCAGGCCGTGTGGTCGGCGGCGCAGCAGATGCGCTGGGGTGGGGTGGACTTCGCCCTCGCCGGCGGCGACGAAAGCATGTCGCGGATGCCGTTCTACGACTTCTCCGCCCGCTCCGGCTACAAACTCGGCGACCGCACGCTCGTCGACGGCACGGTCGCGATTCTGACCGACCCGTTCGGTGGCGTGCACATGGGCCGCACCGCCGAGGCCGTCGCCCGCAAGTACGGCGTCAGTCGGCAGCAGCAGGACGAGTTCGCCGTCGAATCCCAGCGCCGTGCCGCCTCCGAGGCCGCGAAGGCCGCGTTCGCCGAGGAGATCACCCCGGTCGAGATCGGGGGCCGCCGCCCGAAGACGATCGACGTCGACGAGCACCCCAAGCCCGACACCACCCTCGAGACCCTGGCGAAGCTGCGGCCGGCTTTCGAGGAAGGCGGCTCGGTGACCGCGGGCAACGCGTCCGGTATCAACGACGGCGCCGCGGCCCTGGTGCTGGCGACGCAGTCCGCCGCGCAGGAGAAGGGCCTGACCGGGCTGGTCACGTTGGAAGCCGTCGCGACCGCGGCGATGGACCCGGGCCTGATGGGATACGCCCCGGTGCTGGCGCTGGCGAACCTGTTCGAGCAGACCGGCACCACCCCCGGCGACATCGACGTGATCGAGCTGAACGAGGCGTTCGCGTCGCAGGCGGTCGCGGTGATCCGGGACGCGAAGCTGAACCCGGAGAAGACCAACCCGTACGGCGGTGCGATCGCGCTGGGTCACCCGGTCGGGGCGACCGGCGCGATCCTGAGCCTGCGCCTCGCGAAGGACCTCGTGCGCCGCGACCTCGAACTGGGCATCGTCACCATGTGCATCGGCGGCGGCCAGGCCCTCGCGGCACTCTTCCGGCGCGTCTAGAAACAGGGCGGGCGATGAAGAAGCACATCCCGTCGTGGCTCGACGACGAGGTGAAGGCCCTGTCCGAGCTCGCGGTCGGGTTCTTCGAACGTGAGGTAGTCGCGCACAACGAGAAGTGGGACGCCCAGCATCGCATCGACCGTGCGGTGTGGCTCGCGGCCGGCAAGCTGGGGTTGCTGTGCTGCTCGATCCCGGAGGAGTACGGCGGCGGTGGGGGCACGTTCGCGCACGATCTCGCCGTGTTCGAGGCCCAGGGCTATGCCGGCGACCTCGCGCTCGGCATCTCGGTGCATTCGGGCATCGTGGCGCACTACCTCCTCGAGTACGGCACCGAGGAGCAGAAGAAGACCTGGCTGCCGGCGATGGCGACCGGGGAGATTCTCGGCGCCATCGGCATGACCGAGCCCGGTGCCGGCTCGGATCTCAAGGCGATCAAGACCACCGCCATCCGGGACGGTGACGAGTACATCGTCAACGGGTCGAAGACGTTCATCACCAACGGTGCGTCGGCCGACATGATCGTGCTGGCGGTCACGACCGACCCGAAGGCAGGCGCCAAGGGGGTGGCGCTGCTGATCGTGGATCTGCGGGACTGCCCGGGGTTCGCTGTCGGGCGGGTGCTGGACAAGGTCGGTCAGCACGGGGCCGACACGTCGGAGTTGTCGTTCACCGACGTGCGGGTGCCGGTGTCGAATCTGCTCGGCGAGGAGGGGCAGGGTTTCGGGCAGCTGATGGCGCAGTTGGTGCAGGAGCGGTTGATCATCGGCGCGCAGGCGTCCGGTGCGATGACGCGTGCGGTGGAGGACACCGTTGCGTACACGAAGTCGCGGCAGGCGTTCGGGCACAGTCTGTTCGAGTTCCAGAACACGGCGTTCGAGCTCGCCGAGTGCCAGACCATCGCCCGCACGTGTGCGGTGTTCCTGGACCACTGCATCGAGGCGCACCTTCGTGGGGAACTGGACCCGTCCGAGGCGGCGATGGTCAAGTACTGGCTCACCGAGCAGCAGTGCGCGGTGATCGACCGGTGCGTGCAGTTGCACGGCGGTTACGGGTACATGCGCGAGTACCTGATCGCCCGGATGTACGAGGACGCCCGCGTCCAGAAGATCTACGCGGGCGCCAACGAGGTGATGAAGGGAATCATCGCGAAGTCGCTGTAGCCGACGCCGGCTCACACGACACGTCATACGCCGCCTCGTCGAACCGGCCGAGTCGCTGCCGCATGCGGTCGGTCGACCACGGCCAGTTGAAGCTGTTGCGGCCGTTGACGTCGAGGAAGTAGCTCTGGCAGCCACCGGCGTTGTACACGGTGGTGGCCAGGGCTTCCTGGACCTGGGCGTTGAACGCGTCCTGCACTTCCCGGCGCGGTTCCATCCTGGTCCACCCGTTGCTCCGGGCAGTGGTGACGGCCTGGATCAGGTAGTCAAGTTGCGCCTCGAGGATCATGAACGCCGACGTGTGGCCGGTGCCCAGCGCGGGCCCGAGGAGGACGAAGGCGTTGGGAAAACCCGCGACGGTGGTGCCGAGGTAGGCCTGCGGGCTGCCCTTCCAGTGATCGTCGAGGCTGCGACCGTCGCCGTCGAACACCGTGGCACCGATCGGCATGTCGAGAATGTGGAAGCCGGTGCCGAAGATGATGGCGTCCACTTCCCGTTCTGCGCCGTCGCTGCCGATGACGACGTTTCCGCGCACCGACTCCACGGCGTTGGCATGCACCTCGACATTCGGGCGGGTGAGTGCGGGGTAGTAGGTGTTGGACAGCAGCAGTCGCTTGCACCCGAGCGTGTAGTCGGGGGTCAACGCCGTGCGCAGCTTCGGATCCCGCACCTGCGCGCGGAGTTGTGCCTTGCCGACCTGCTGGATCACCCGCAGGATCCACGGGTGCCGGAAACCGAGTCCGAGCGATTCCATGATCGCGTACTCGACGCGTCGCAGCGCGCGGATCGCACCCGGTACCCGGCGCATGATCGCGCGCTCGACGCCGGGCAGGGTGTGATCCGGTTTCGGTAGCACCCACTGCGCGGTGCGCTGGTAGAGATGCAGCGATTCGACCTGCGGCTGGATCGCCGGGACGAATTGCACTGCGGACGCACCGGTTCCGACGACGGCCACGCGTTTGCCGGTGAGGTCGTAGGTGTGATTCCAGCGGGAGGAATGGAACACCTCGCCGGTGAAGGTGTCGAGGCCGGGGATGGTGGGAACGAGCGGTTCGTTCCACGGTCCGGCGGCGGCGATGACAGCGTGTGCGGTGAACGTGCCCGCGGACGTGTCCACCGTCCACCGCCTGCTCTGTTCGCTCCACTGGGCACGCTGCATCTCGGTGCCGAACTTCACGTGTGCGGGCACCCCGTGTTCGGCGGCGGTGCGCTCGATGTACCCGCGGATCTCCTCCTGTCCGGCGAACAACCGCGACCACTCCCGGTTGGGTGCGAACGAGTAGGAGTACAGGGCCGAGGGGACGTCGCACGCGCAGCCCGGGTAGGTGTTGTCGCGCCAGGTCCCGCCCAGCGCGTCCCCCTTCTCGAGGATGGCGAAGTTGTCGATTCCGCTCTGCTTCAGACGAATTGCGGCTCCGATACCGGAGATCCCGGCACCGACGATCAGAATGTCGTAATGCTTCATGCGCGTACTCCGTTCGCGAGCTGAGTGCGGATGGTGACGAGGGAATGTTCGAGTGTGGCGAGCCGGCGCCGGCCGTCCATGAAGTTCGGACCCATGACCGCGAGGTCCTCGGCGGTCGCGTCGAGGCGTATCACCCGGGTGCCGGCCGCCTCCAGCTTCGCGATCTCGGCGTCCAGCCCGGAACTCATCCAGTTCCGCAGCATCAGGCGTTCGATCCGGGCCGCCCCGCGGCCGGCGATGCGGCCGGTCGACGCCATCGGTGCCAGCACGACCACCTCGTCGAGTTCGAGGGGCAGCACCAGGTCGGCGGACGCCGTGGACGCCGCGCCGCCGTCGACGAACCGGCGGCCGCCGATCGGGACCGGGGGATACCAGCCGGGAATCGCCCACGACGCCCGCAGCGCCTCGGACAGGGTCGCGGCCGGTGCACCGGGTGAGCCGAACGCGACGCGCTCTCCCGTGTCGTAGTCCATGCTCACCAGCCACGTCGCCGGGTGGCGCACCCAGCCGGAGTCGCAGGCGAACCGTTGTGCGAGCCGGTCGAGCCAGGCCGCGTCGCCGCGGCCGCGGGGGAGCAGTCCGCTCGCGGCGGTCACGGGTGGCAGCCCGCGGCGCAACAGCCCTGGCGAACCGAGGCCCGGCCCGGGGAGTGGCGGGAACCGTCCCGGTGCGGCGGCGAGGTGTCCGTCGAGCGCCGGATGGGTGGGCCCACCGAGCTGCATCGCGAGCAGTTCGTCGACGCCCGCCCCGCCACCCAGCATGGTGACGAGTTCGGCGCCGGCGGACGTGCCCACGAGTACGTCGGCGTCGCGTGGGTCCCAGCCCAGCGCGTCGCTCACGGCGACCAGGGCCGCCACGGTCCAGGCCGCGCCGAGCGTGCCGCCGCAACCGATCACCAGTCCGCGGCTGAGTTGTATGTCACTCGAAGTCATATCTAGAACCTAGCAGAAACCAGATACCGGCGGTATATGAAAATTGGAATATTCTCGCAGGGGCTTCGAAGAAAGGGTGAGCATGGCGCGATTGACCAGGTCGGAGAGTCAGGCGCGCACGCGGGCGCATCTCGTCGCGACTGCACGCGACCTCTTCCTGGCTGACGGGTACGCGGCCACGTCGCTCGAGAAGGTGGCCGACGAGGCCGGCTATTCCAAGGGGGCGGTGTACTCCAACTTCAAGAACAAGAAGGAACTGTGCCTCGAGGTGCTCGGGCTCATCCACGCCACCAAGGGGCAGGAGATCGCCGAGGCGCTCGGCGGTGGCGACACGATGGAGGAGCGACTCGAGGCGTTCCAGTCCTGGGCGGAGAAGACGCTCGGCGACGTCGGATGGACCATGCTCGAGTTCGAGCTGATCGTGTTGTCCCGCCACGATCCCGAACTCCGCGACGCACTCACCGCCACCCTCGGGGTCGCGCGGGAGATCACGGTGACACTGCTGAAGTCGTTCACCGACTCACTCGGGGTCGTCCTGCCGGTGCCCGCGGAGGATGCGGCCGGCAGCATCCTCAGCCTCGGTGTCGGACTGGGTATTCAGCGCGCCATCGATCCGACCATTTCCGCTCGGGTGGTCACCGACAACTTGCGGGTGCTGCTTTCGGTGTCGCAGGAGGCTCCGACTCCGGGGTCCGTGCCGGGGTGAAATTGGCGCGAGGAGCCGATCCGAGTGGCGGCGCGCGCGTACGGTGAATTCATGAAGCGGTGGAACGTCCTGGCAATTCCGGCTGCCGCCGCGGCTGCGATCGCGTCGTACGACCTTGTTCAGCGACGCCACGCGCTGCTCCGGAATTTTCCCGTGGTCGGGCACGGACGTTATCTGCTCGAGTCGCTCGGCCCGGAACTCCGGCAGTACATTACGACCGGCAACGACGAGGAACGTCCCTTCACCCGGGACCAGCGTCGCTGGGTGTACGCGTCGTCGAAGCGGGTGACCGACACGTTCGGGTTCGGTACGGACAACGACATCGAGTTCACCGACGGCTACACCATCATCAAGCACCGGACGTTCTCGGAGATTCCTCCCTCGGCGATGCCGCATGCCGACGAACATCTCGCGATTCCGTCGGCGAAGGTGCTCGGTGCCGCCCGCGGCCGGACGCATGCATTCCGCCCGCGCTCCATCGTGAACATCTCGGGGATGAGTTTCGGGGCGCTGTCGTCCGCGGCCGTGGTCGCTCTCAACCGTGGTGCCGCTGCCACCGATTGCCTGCACAACACCGGCGAGGGTGGAATCTCCCGATACCACCGGAACGGCGCAGACCTGATCTTCCAGATCGGGACCGCGTATTTCGGCTGCCGCGACGAGGACGGCCGGTTCGACCTGGCGCGGCTCCGGGCGCTGGTCGAGTCGGCGCCGGTGCGGGCCATCGAGATCAAACTCAGCCAGGGCGCGAAACCGGGCCTCGGGGGTCTCCTGCCCGGGGCGAAGGTGACACCGGAGATCGCCGAGATCAGAGGCGTACCGGAGGGCCGTGACTGCATCAGCCCGTCCCGGCACACGGCCTTCCGTGACGTCGACAGCATGCTCGACTGGGTGGAGCTCCTCGCCGCCGAGACGGGGCTGCCGGTCGGGATCAAGTCCGCGGTCGGCGACCCGACGTTCTGGGACCTGCTGGTCGACGCGATGAGCAACTCCGGGCGGGGTGTCGACTTCGTGACCATCGACGGGGGTGAGGGCGGTACCGGCGCGGCACCGCTGGTGTTCACCGACGCGGTCTCACTGCCGTTCCGTAGCGGCTTCGCGCGCGTGTACGCCAAGTTCGCGGAAGCCGGTCTGACCGACGGCATCACGTTCATAGGCTCGGGCAAGCTGGGCCTGCCCGACAATGCCGTGGCGGCGATGTCGCTCGGATGCGACTTGATCAATGTGGCGCGTGAGCCGATGCTCGCGGTCGGGTGCATCCAGGCGCAGAAGTGCCACACCGATCGGTGCCCGACGGGTGTTGCGACGCAAAACCCCTGGCTCGCACACGGACTCGACGCCGGCATCAAATCGGTCCGGGCCGCGAACTACCTGCGGGCGTTGCGCCGGGACGTATTCAAGGTGGCCGAGGCGTGTGGTGTCGCGCACCCGGGCCTGATCACCGCGTCGGACGTCGAGGTCGCGGACGGCAACCGGCATTCGATCACGCTCGCCGACCTCTACGGTTACCGGACCGGCTGGGGGTTGCCCGGTGACGCCGACCGTGCCGAGATCACCCGCCTGATGAGCGAGGCCGCCGCCGTTCCCGCGGGCGAGACCGGGTCGCCAGGAGCGAAGACGGCGCCCTGAGGGCGTGTCCGTCCCGACTACAGCCAGTCGCGTCGGCGGAACAGGATGTAGAGCAGGGTGGCCGACGTCACGATCACGATGGTGCTGGCGATCATTCCCGACAGTTGCCCGACTCCGGGAAACAAGACGTTCTGACCGAACCACCCGGTCACCGCGGTGGGAACCGCGATGATGGCCGCCCAACCGGTGAGCTTCTTCATGACGGTGTTGAGCCGGGCATCCTGGAGCGACAGATTCGTCTCGAAGACGGTCACCACCATGTCGCGCAACGACTCCGTCCACTCCGCGGCGCGCGTCACGTGGTCGTAGAGATCGGTGTACAAGCTGTCGAGAACCGGCGACTTGTCGCGTCCTGATTCGGCGCGCCCGCGCATGACGGCGCCCACCACCTCACGCATCGGCAGCACGACGCGACGCAGTTGCACCAGTTCCTTCCGCAGCCGGTACGTGCGCTGCTGAATCTCCCGGGTCCGCGCGGACTCGTCGAACAAGCCCTCCTCGAGCGCTTCGATCGCGTCGTCGATCGTCTCGATCGTCTCGAACTGCCCGTCCACGATGGCGTCGAGCAGTCCGTGCAGGAGCGCGAGTGCGCCGGAACCCGGTGTGAGCAGTGTGGGGTCCTCCTCCCAGCGCTCCACCACCTGCGACATGTCGAATCGATCGTCCCGCCGCACCGTGATGATCCCGTTCGACACCACGAACGCGGAGACGCGGCTGAGCCGAAGCCGGGAATCGAGGACGCCGAGAGTGCTGACGTCGTCGGTCTCGAACCAGGTGGCGTACGCGGTCACGAACGCATGGCCCGCATAGCGCGTCGCCTTCGGCCGCTCACCGCGGGCGACGGCATCCTCGATGGCGTTCGGATCGAGCGACCACTCGGCCGCAAGCTCGGTCAGGCACTCGTGGTCGGGGTCGCACAGGTCGACCCACACGAGCGCATTCTCGTCCTTCACCTGTTCGGACACGTCGGCAAGCGGGAAATCCTTGCCGACGCACTCGCCGTCGCGCCACACACGGGTCTGCACCAGGTTGAGGGTCACGCTCCCAGTCTGCCGAACCATTCCGGCAGGGAAGCGGTTATGACGCGCGATCGGACGAATACCTCCACAGCCAGTCGGTGTACTTGTAGCTCGACGTGTCGCGGGTGCGGAACAGTTCGTTGCGCGCGATGCGGGCGGTGCCGTCGAGGTGCCACAGCTCGCCCCACATGCGTCCGGTGGTGAGGATGCGGTTGCAGCGCGGTGCGCGTTCGGTGTTGACCTCCTTCAGGATCTGCGGCCACGCGGAGTTTCCGCCTGCGGAGAAGTCTTCGGCGGCATAGTCGGCGAGGCACTTGGCGTCCTCGATCGCCATCACGGCTCCCGAGGCCAGGTACTGCAGTGGCGGGTGCGCTGCGTCGCCGAGCAGGATCATCCGCCCGTCCACCCAGTTCTCGATCGGCTCGCGGTCGTACATCGGCCACCACCGGTCCTTCCACAGGTAGTCGATCCCGCGGCGGACGTTCTCGTGGCAGTACGCGTAGGCCTGTTCGAGCTCCTCGGGTCCACCCCAGTTCTCGATTCCGTTCTTGAAACCGGGCGATTCGAACACCGCGACCTGGTTGAGCATTTCGCCGCCGCGCAGCGGGTACTGGATGAAGTGGCACCGCGGTCCGATGTACCCGACCACATCCTCGATGTCCTCGTCGAGTGCGACGTCCTGGTACGGGGTGGTGCCCCGGTAGGCGGCGTAGCCGGAGGACACGGGTTCGTCGTCCGAGATCTTCTCCCGCAGCCGGGATTTGAGGCCGTCCATGCCGAGCGCGATGTCCGCTTCGTGCCTGCAGCCGTCGTCGGTGCCGACGGTCACCTTGTCACCGTCGGTGATCACGTCGGTGACGGTGACGCCCGTGTGCAGTTCGGCGCCCGCAGCCCGCGCGGCGTCGACGAGGGTCGCGTGCAGGTCACTGCGGTGGGTGACGAAGTACGGTCCGCCGTAGCGGGCGCGGAAGTCGGCGCCGAGGTCGATCGTGGTGAGCACCTCCGCGGTGATCGCGTCGCGGAACACGATGTTCTTCGGCAGGAAGGCCCGGGAGAGAACGTCGTCGAGCACGCCCCAGGAGTCGAGGATGCGGGCGCCGTGCGGTCCGACCTGCAGTCCGGCGCCGACCTCACCGAACTCGGAGGCACGTTCGAACAACGTGACGTTCGCGCCCTTCCGGGCGAGAGCCAGGGCGTTGGCCGCGCCACCGATCCCGCCTCCGGCGATGATGATGCGTGCGTCCTGCAGATTCGACATGACAGTTCCTTCGTTTCGAGCGTTCGGGGCATGTGAGTGGCAATGCGTGCCGGGGCACGCGGCGGCACTCACGTGGGGGAGGGGAAGCGGCGCCAGATCACGGTGAGCAGCAGTGCGGCGACGAGGGCGCTGACACCGAAGAGGATGAAATTGGAATCCGCGCCGAGTCCGGCGGCCAGGAGCCAGCCACCGATCTGCGGTGCGGCGACGGCACCGATACGGCCGACACCCAGCGCCCAGCCGAGGGCGGTGCCCCGGAGGTAATCGGGGTAGTAGGACGCGACCGCCGCGATGATGAGGCACTGAGTTCCGTGTGTCCCGACGCCGGCGAGCACGAAGATCACATAGATCAGCGCCACCGGTGGGCCGGTGAGCAACGTCAGCAACGCGAGACCCGCGAGGAGTGCGGCGACGATGCTCGTGGGGATCGTGCCGAACCGGACGCCGCCCCACGCGGTGACGAACGAGCCCGCCACGGCGCCGAGGTTGAGTGCGAGCGCGAACGTGAGCGTGCTGCCGAGATCGGTTCCCTCGCCCTGCATGAGTTTGGGCAGCCACGTGCCGAGGCCGTACCAGGCGAGCAGGGTGACCACGGTGGCGAGCGCGAACATGATGCTGACAGACCGGCACCGGGTACCGAGCAGTGCGCTGAAGCCGGTTGCCGGCCGCACCTCCGTCGACGTTACCGCGGCGGTGTGATCGGGCAGCGTCGACGTTACCGCGGCGGTGTGATCGGGCAGCGTCTTCCACGCGATCGGCACCAGCAGGATCAGCGGGACGAGCGCGAAGACGAACATCGGCTGCCAACCCCAGTTCGGGATGACGGGGATGCCGATCAGTGCCGCGATCGAACCGCCGATGGGAACACCGGACATCATCATCGTGGCCACCGCGGCGCGCCACTTCGCGGGGATCAGCTCTGCGGCAAGTGCATTGGAGGTCGGCACGAGGCCGCCCAAGCCGAGTCCGGCGATCAGACGCAATGCGCCGAACATGACCGGTCCGGTCGCCAGCGCACACAGCGCGGTGAACACGGACAGGACGATCGCGCATCCGATCACCGCGCGTTTGCGTCCCACCACGTCGGAGAGGCGTCCCGCGAGCACGGCGCCGATCATCATCCCGAGGAATGCGAGGCTGCCGAGCGTGCCCGCGGTCGCGGCGCTGATGCCCCATTCCTTCTGCAGGCTGGGGATGACGTTGCCGTAGACGATGAGGTCGTAGCCGTCGAAGACTACGAACAGCCAGCAGACGACGACGGCGATCATGGCGGTGCGGTCCAGTCCGACCCGGTTCACCGGTGGCGCCGCGGTGGTGGCTGTGAGGGGCATGAATCGAGGGTGATGCGGCGCACAGCCCACGTGCAATAAAGTTCTGCTGTGCAGAAGAAGCGAACGATCGAAAAGCCGACGTACATGTTGGAGTCCGTCGACAACGCGTTGCGCCTCCTGCAAATGCTGCGCGACGTCGGCGGGCTGCGGCTCAAGGATGCTGCGGAGGAACTCGGCATCGCGCCGTCCACCGCGCACCGGCTGCTGGCAATGCTGGTGTACCGGGGGTTCGCCGTTCAGGACGAGAAACGCATGTACCACCCCGGGTCGGCGATGGGCGCCGGCCCCGCACAGCGCGGGTGGACCCGTGAATTCACCGACCTCTGCCGGCCCCACATGGAAGCCCTCGCGATCCTGTGCGGCGAGACCGTCAACCTCGTGATCCGCGTCGGCACCCAGGCGCGCTTCCTGTCGTCCGCCGAGTCGACCGGGATGTTGCGCGTGGGCGACCGTCAGGGGCAGGTGCTCGACGCGGAATTGACTGCGGGCGGGCGCATTCTGCTGGCAGAACTGCCGAGGGAGACGCTCGAACAGCTGTACCTGAGGCCCGCGGATCTGGCCGACGACGAACGCGAGTGGGGTGACCGCCGTCTGTCACCCGACGACTTCGAGCGGTTCCGGCGCGAACTGTCCGCCGCCCGCGCAGTCGGATTCGCCGTCAACGTGCAGCAGACCGAGGAAGGGGTCGCGGCGTTCGGTGTCGCGATCCGGAACCGGGCCCGCACGGCCGTCGGGGCGCTGACGGTGGCCGTGCCGATCACCCGCTTCCGACAGCACTCACAGGGACCGCTGGTGTCGCAGATCAAGAACGCGATCCGCGAGCTCGAAGTGGACATCGCCGACCTCGAACCCTGACAGCAATTCTGCACAGAAGAATTCTGTATCGGCCGGGACGCCGACCCTCCTAGCGTCGATGCCATGACCGCTACCGAACCGCACCTCGACGACGACGCTCCACTCGCCCAGTTGTACCGGGACTTCGAGAGCGAACACCTGAAACCGTTGTGGACCCAGCTCGGTGATCTGATGCCGATGACGCCGACGTCGCGGGCGGTGCCGTTCGTGTGGAAGTGGTCGACGTTGTATCCGTTGGCGCAGCGGGCCGGGGATCTGGTGCCGGTCGGCCGGGGCGGGGAACGCCGGGCGATCGCCCTGGCGAACCCCGGCCTGGGTGGGGTGCCGTATGTGACGCCGACGTTATGGGCGGCGATCCAGTATCTGGGCCCGAAGGAGGTGGCGCCCGAGCACCGGCACGCGCAGAACGCGTTCCGGTTCGTCGTCGAGGGGCAGGGGGTGTGGACGGTCGTCAACGGGGACCCGGTCGCGATGCGGCGCGGCGACTTCCTGCTGACCCCGGGCTGGCATTTCCACGGCCACCACAACGAAACCGATCAGCCGATGGCCTGGATCGACGGCCTCGACATCCCGTTCGTGCACTACACCGACACCGGGTTCTTCGAATTCGGGTCCGAGAACGTCACCGACGACTCCACCCCGGACGTGTCCCGGTCGGAGCGGTTGTGGGCGCATCCGGGGCTGCGACCGCTGGTCGGGTTGGACGCGAAAACGTCCTCGCCGATCGCGGCGTACCGGTGGGAGCACACCGACGCCGCACTGCGCGAGCAACTGGCACTCGAGGACGAGGGGTTTGCGGCGACCACCGAACCCGGTCACGCCGCGGTCCGCTACACCAACCCGACCACCGGCGGCGACGTGATGCCCACGATCCGCGCCGAGTTCCACCGCCTCCGCGCGGGCGCCCGCACCCGGCCCCGCCGCGACGTCGGGTCGACCGTCTACCAGGTGTTCGACGGGACGGGGCGGTTCGTCCTCGGCGGCCAGGCCCGCACCGTGGCCACGGGCGACATGATCGTCGTCCCGTCCTGGACGGAGTGGTCGATCGAGGCCGACACCGAGTTCGACCTGTTCGCGTTCTCCGACGCCCCCATCGTCGAGCGCCTGCACTTTGCCCGCACATTCATCTCCGAAGGAGCCTGACAATCCCATGAAGCTTGCCACCCTGCGCCGCGGCGGTGCCACTGTCGCCGTCCGCGTCGATTCCGACACCACCGGCACGATCATCGACGGGTACCCGGACCTGTCCGCCCTGCTGACCGACCCGGACTGGAGGTCGATCGCGGACAACGCGTCCGGTGCCACCGTCGACCTCGACGGCGCCGACTACGCCCCGGTGGTCCCGCACCCGGGGAAGATCATCTGCGTCGGCCTCAACTACGCCAACCACATCCAGGAGATGGGCCGCGATCTGCCGCAGTATCCGACCCTGTTCGCGAAGTTCAAGGAAGCGTTGACCGGCCCGTACGACGACGTGATCGTCCCGGCGTATGCCGCCGCCCAGCTGGACTGGGAGGGGGAGTTGGCGTTCGTCGTCGGCCGGCAGGCGTACCAGGTGCCCGAGGCCGACGCCGAGTCCTACATCGCCGGGTATTCGGTGATGAACGATTACACGATGCGCGACTACCAGTACCGGACGCTGCAGTGGGATCAGGGCAAGACGTTCGAGAAGACCAGCGGCTTCGGGCCGTTCCTGACGACCACCGACTCCTACACGTTCGGCGGCACCCTGGTCACCACCCTGGAGGGGCAGGTGGTGCAGACCACCACCACCGACGATCTGGTGTTCACCCCGGCCAGGCTGGTGGAGTACATCTCGCACATCGTGACGTTGCAGCCCGGGGACGTGGTGATCACCGGCACCCCCGGCGGGGTCGGGCACGCCCGCAAGCCCGGTCTCTACATTCAGGACGGGCAGACCGTCGAGGTCACCATCGAGGGCCTGGGCACCGTCCGCAACACGACGATCGTCAAATAGGGGTGCACCCGGTGGGTTTCCACGATCTCGATGTGTCCGAGCGGCTGCTGATCGCCCGCCGCGGCACCGCCTACTTCGCGCAACGCCTCGCCGAGGTGTCCGATTCCGACCTCGACGGGGAGACCCTCCTGTCGGGGTGGTCGCGTCGACATCTGGTGGCGCACGTCGGTTACAACGCGGCCGCGTTGTGCCGGCTGCTGGACTGGGCCGCCACCGGGGTGCAGACCCCGATGTATGCGTCGCCGGAGCAGCGGGGCCGGGAGATCGCCGAGGGCGCCACCCTGTCGGCGGCGGCGCTGCGGAACCTGTTCGACCACACCGTCGCCCGGCTCGACGAGAAGTGGCGCAAGCTGCCGGCCTCGGCGTGGGAGGCGCAGGTCCGCACCGCGCAGGGCCGGCTGGTGCCGGTGTCGGAGACGGCGTGGATGCGCACCCGGGAGGTGTGGATCCACGCGGTCGACCTCGGCAACGGCGGCCGGTTCGGCGACTTCCCCGACGTGGTCCTCGAGTCGCTGCTCACCGACATCGTCGGGATGTGGCAGCGCAAGGACCTCGGCGCCGGTCTGATACTCGCGGTCGACGGAGGTGAACCGGTTGCCGTGCAGCCGGATTCATCGCCGGCGGACAAGGTGTCCGGGCCCCTCGCCGCGGTCGTGCGGTGGGCCGCCGGACGCGGCACCGTCGGCGTAGGAATCGAAGGGGATCTGAAACAGCCACCGCACTGGCTGTAAGCGAGTGTCCCGCTAGTACGACGCCCTGCCACCGCTGGCGTCGTAGACGGCGCCGGTCGAGAAGCTGAGCGCTTCCGAGCACAGCCATGCGACGAGTTCGGCGATCTCCTCGGGCCGTCCCATCCGGGCCATCGGGGTCAGGCTCTGCGACCGCGCGAGGATCGCCGGGTCGGTGCCGGCATTCATCGGGCTCTCCACTGCAGCGGGCGCCACCACGTTGGCCAGGACACCGGTTTGCGCGACCTCCTTGCCGAGTGATTTCGTCAGCGCGATCACGGCGGCCTTCGACGCCGAGTAGGCGCTCTGGTTGGGATTTCCATCCTTCGCCGCGATGCTCGCCAGATTCACGACCCGCCCCCAGCCGGCGTCGGCCATGGCCGGCACGAACGCGCGGCAGAGGAGGAACGTCCCGTCGACGTTGATGCGGAACGTGCGGCGCCAGTCCTCGAGGTCGACGTCCACCAGGGGAGCGGACGGTCCCACGACACCGGCGCTGTTGACGAGGATGTCGACACGGCCGAGCCGGGCGGCGAGCTTCTCGACGGCGTCGGCGTCGGTGACGTCGAGGTGCTCGTCGGCCCCAGCGGCGACGTCGGCGGTGACGACGCGGACCCCGGCGCCGGCGAGGCGTTTCGCGCACGCCGCACCGATTCCGCTCGCTCCGCCGGTGACGAGCGCGGTCGCGCCCTCGGGATACGTGGCCATGGTGGTTTCTCCTCGCGACTGTGTGCGCATTAGTCTTGTTCTATGTGCGAAATCGGAATGATCGGTTTCGCACTGTGTACGAATTGGAATATATGGGCTGAGCCACACACATCAAACTCGCCGAAGGGAATCCGATGGAGATTCGCTGGCTGCAAGCGTTCGTCGCCGTCGCCGAAGAACTGCATTTCGGCAGGGCCGCCGCGCGGCTCCAGATGGCCCAGTCGCCGCTGAGTCAGACGGTGCGCAAACTCGAGAAGGACATCGGCGTGCCGTTGTTCGAGCGGAGCACCCGCAGTGTGGCCCTGACGTCGGCCGGCCACACGTTCCTGCCGCACGCCTACCGCATTCTCGAGAGTGTCGACATCGCGCGGCAGGCCACCCGCGCGTCCGCCGGGGGCGTGTACGGCCGCATCAAGATCGGCTTCACGGGCGTGCTCAATCACCTGTCGCTGCCCCCGCTCACCCGTGCACTCCGGCAGCGCTACCCCGACATCGAACTCACCCTCGTCGGACGCATCATGACCCGCGACGCCATCACTCAACTCGACAGTGGCGCACTCGATCTCGCGTTCGTCGGACTTCCCGTGGAGACCGCCTCGGTGTCCACCCGGTTGATCCGCCGCGAGCCGTTCGGGGCGGTGCTCCCGGCGGACCACCCGCTCGCCTCGGAGCCGGAGATCGACTTGCGCGACCTCGCCGAAGACGGGTTCGTCACGACACCGCTGTCGGCAGGCTCGGCATTGCAGGAGGTCGCGATGCGGGCCTGTGTCGATGCGGGATTCCGTCCCCGCGTGGTGCAGGAGATCACCGACCCGTACATGATCCTGATGCTGGTGGCGACGGGTGTCGGCGTGGCGCTCATGACGTCGGGTATTGCCGCGCTCACGCCCCCGGGCACGGTGTTCGTGCCGCTCACCGGCGAGCCGATCTACATGAACCACGGACTCGCCTGGTCCCCGCGTCGGGTCTCCGACGCGCTCCGGGTGGCCCTCACGGTATCGGAGAACATTCTCCCGACGCCCGATTAGGACATTTTCGGTCTATATCTAAGACTTTTTTTGCGCTGGACTGCGCATAGTCCGCCATGACACGCTCGTCACGGTCCGGAACTTCGTGTGAGGTGGGTCACCCTCGAAGAAGCCTTGCGGCGCACCGGATCCCTGGGACGAAAGGAACACCATGGCAAGCACGTCTACTCGCGACACCGGGGGACAACCGAACGAGAACGCCCGCCGGGCCGCCGTCTCGGGATTCCTCGGCAGCACGCTCGAGTACTACGACTTCTTCATCTACGGGTCCGCGGCAGCGCTGGTCTTCCCGCGGATCTTCTTCCCGGGCGGAGGAGCCACGGCGACCCTGCTGTCGATCGGCACGCTCGGTGTGGCGTACATCGCGCGTCCACTCGGCGCAGTGCTGTGGGGACATCTCGGGGATCGATACGGGCGCAAGAATTCGCTGCTGGCGTGCCTCCTGCTCATGGGTATCGCGACCGTGGTCGTCGGCTGCCTGCCCACGTACGACCAGATCGGTATCGCCGCGCCCATCATCCTGGTGCTCCTGCGGTTGCTGCAGGGCCTGTCGGCCGGCGGCGAATCGCCCGGGTCCTCCGCGTTGACGCTCGAACACGCACCGGACAACCGTCGCTCGTTCTACACCTCGTTCACCATGAGCGGCATCATGTTCGGCATCGTCATCTCGAGCCTGGTGTTCATTCCCGTGGCCGCGCTGCCCGACGACGCGCTCTACTCGTGGGGCTGGCGTGTGCCCTTCCTGCTCAGCATCTTCGTGACGGGTGTTGCGGTCTGGCTGCGTCGCAAGCTCGACGAGCCGGAGGTCTTCGAAGAGCTGAAGGAACACGACGACACGGCGGGCATCCCCGTCGTCGAGATGTTCCGCTCGCACTGGCGCACCGTGATCCGCATCAGCCTCAGCGCGACGTTCGCGATGATCAACACCATCGTCAACGTCTTCGCGCTGGCGTACGCCGTGCAGGTCGCCGGGCTCGAACGCTCCACGATGCTGTGGGCCATCGCCGTCGCCAACTTCGTCGCGGTCCTCACCCAGCCGCTGTTCGGAATGCTCGCCGACCGGATCGGCCGCAAACCGGTGTTCGTGACGGGCGCCGTCGGTGCCGCCGGCATGGTGTTCGTGTTCTTCCACGCGATCGGAACGGGCAGCGCGCCGATGGTGTTCGCAGCCGGCATCGTTCTGATCGGCCTGTTCTACGCGATGCCCAACGGCGTGTACCCGGCGTACTTCCCCGAGCAGTTCCCCGCCAAGGTCCGGTACACCGGAATGGCCGTGAGCCTGATGCTCGGACTTCTGGTCGCCGGCTTCACCCCGGCCATCGCGCAGTGGCTGTCGGCGGGCGACACCGCGAACTGGACCCCGGTCGCCTGGATGTGCCTGGGCTTCGCGCTGCTGTCGTCGGTCGCCGCACTCACCGGTCCCGAGACCTACCGCACCCCCACCGAGCAGCTCGGCGAACCCGGCACGACGACGGTCGGCGCCCGGCACCAGACGCTCGTCCGCAACGACGCCTGAACGGCCCGCCCTTCACTGCAGGAGATTGTCATGCACCCCGTATCCACCCGGCACCGGATCCGCCTCGTCGGGGCAGGGATCGCCACGTCCCTGTCGCCGGCGCTGCACGAACACGAGGCCGCCGCCCTCGGCCTGACCGACTACCGCTACGACCTGATCGATGTCGCGGCGGAGGGCATCCCCGTCGACAGTTCCGGCGACACGCTGCGGCAGGCCGTCGCAGCGGGTTGCACCGGACTCAACGTCACCCACCCGTGCAAGCAGGTGGTCGTCGACTCCCTCGACGAATTATCCGACAACGCGCGACTTCTCGGTGCCGTCAACACCGTCGTCGTCCGTGACGGGCGGCTGATCGGTCATAACACCGACCACAGCGGATTCCTCGCGGCGCTGCGCCGGGGACTGCCCGATGCCGCGCTCGGCCGCGTCGTCCTCGCCGGTGCGGGCGGTGCCGGTTCGGCCGTCGCCTACGCGCTCGCCGCCGCCGGAGTGACGGACCTGCGGATCGCCGACCTCGACCCGGCCCGTGCAGCGGACGTCTGCGCGCGCCTCGCGGCGGCCTTCCCACAGACGCGGGTCACGGCCATCCCCCCCGACGCGATCGAAGCGAACCTGGAGCACTGCGACGGCGTCGTCAACGCCTCCCCGATCGGCATGGTCGGACATCCGGGAACGCCGTTCGACACCGGCGCGCTCCATCCCGGACTGTGGGTCGCCGACATCGTCTACCGCCCCCTGCGGACCGAACTCGTCGCGGCAGCAACCGCTCTCGGCTGCGACGTGCTCGACGGCGGTCAGATGCTCGTCGCTCAGGCGGCCGACACGTTCGCCCTCCTCACCGGGGTCACGCCCGACCCTGACCGCATGCGACGTCACCTCGGCGAACTGCTCGCCGATCAGTGCGCCCCGACCGTTCTCGAGGAGTCCCGATGACCGCGCGTCCGTTCGCCGCACCACTCGACCTGGGTAACGTACGACTGCGCAACCGCTTCGTGTCGGCGCCGATGGAGCGCAACTACTGCGAGGTCGACGGCACGATGACCGACGAGTACATCAAGTACCTCGAGCGCCGTGCGGCGGGCGGCGCAGCGCTCGTCTTCACCGAGGCCAGCTACGTGCGGGCCGACGGCAAGGGCCGTGTCCGGCAGATGGGTGTGGACGTCGACGAACGCATCCCGGGCATCGCGAAGATGGCCGAGGCGATTCATGCGCAGGGTGCCCTTGTCGGCGTCGAACTCAATCACGGCGGCCGCACCGCGCAGGGTTCCGTCAGCGGATTCGTCCCCGTCGCACCGTCACCGATCCCGTGCGCGGTGGTCGGCGGCGAAATGCCCGAGCAACTCGACGGCGACGACATCGAGCACATCATCGAATGCTTCGGTGAGGCCGCCGCGCGCTGTCAGCAGGCCGGGGTCGACGTGATCTCGCTGCACGGCGGTCACGGCTATCTGATCCACCAGTTTCTCTCGCCGGCGTACAACCACCGCGACGACGAGTGGGCCGATCCGGCACTGTTCGTCAACAAGGTGATCGACGCTGTGCGCGCGATGGCACCGGGTATCGCTCTCGGACTGCGATTCTCGGCGTTCGAGGCCGTCGACGGCGGTCTCGACGCGGAGACGACCCGCGCCCGGATCGACGCGATCGCCACCGACCGGCTCGACTTCCTCGACGTCTCCGCCGGTAACTACGAATCCGGGCAGTGGATCATCCAACCCGGCGAGTGGCCGCGCGGGCTCCTCGCCCCGTTCTCCGAGCAGTACACTCAGGACTTCGACCTCCCCGTCGGGGTCGCAGGCCGGATCAGCTCACCCGAGGTCGCGGCGCAGATCATCGAATCCGGGCAGGCCGACTTCGTCAGCATGGCCCGCACCCTGCATGCGGACCCGGACTTCCCGAACCGCGCGCTGGACGGCGGCCGGTACCGGCCCTGCATCGCCTGCAACTACTGCATCGACAGCCTCGCCGCCGGACCCGTTCCGTGCTCGGTCAATCCGTGGGTGGGCCGCGAGCGCGAGCAGCCGTCGAAGTCGGCGGACGTGGCGGTGCGTGTCGCCGTCGTCGGCGGTGGCCCGTCGGGGATGGCGGCCGCCCGCGACCTCGCGCTCGCCGGGCACCGCATCGACCTGTACGACGAACGCGGCAGTCTCGGTGGCGATTTCGCGCTGGCCTCCCAACTGCACGAGTACCCCGAGTACGCACGGATCGTCGACTGGTACGTCGCCGAGATCGCCGGCCTCGACATCACCTGCCACACCGGCACGCGGGTCGACGCCGCCGCACTGGCGGAGCTCGACTACGACGCCGTCGTGCTCGCGACGGGCGGCCGCGGACCCGACGTCGACCTCCCCGGGGTCGACACCCGGAGGGTCCGCGACGTCCGCGAGTTCCTGGAATCCGGAGACCCTGCGCCCGCGGCAATCACGATCTTCGGCGCCGACCGGGAAGCGGCCGCGGTCGCCGACGACCTGCTCCAGCACGGCACGAAGGTGGTCATGATCGGCCCGCAGGAGACGATCGCCCACGATGTCGGCCGACGCGGCAAGATCGTGCTGCTGCCGCGGCTCGCGGCGAGTGCGAACCTCACCACCCATCTGTCGTCGATCGTGACGCGGATCGAGGAAGACCGGGTGGTGATCTCGACCGCCGGGGACGAGCGGGTGGTGGACGCTCCCGGTGAACTGCTGATCTCGCACGGCGTCGAGCCGCGCACCGACCTGCTCGCCTCAGTGCGGGCGCTGGCACCGCGACTCGGCGTCCACACGGTCGGTGACGCGAGTGGCGATGGCGGCTCCATCCACGCCGCTCTCGTCACCGCAGCCGACGTCGCCGCGAAGATCACCGCGGCCGCCGATGCTCGCGAGGAGGTCAGCGCATGATGGACATCCCGCCCCTCGGTCTCGGGACCTGGCCACTGACCGGCCCGGACGCCACCCGGGCCGTGCTGTCCGGTATCGAGGCCGGCTACCGGCTCGTCGACACCGCCACGATCTATGACAACGAGGACGCTGTGGGTGTGGCGCTCGCGGAGTGCGGACTGCCCCGCGAGGAGCTGTTCGTCACCACGAAACTGCGGGGGAGCGATCACGTGTCGGGTGACATCCGCGGCGCGGTCGAGCGCAGCCTGAAGAATCTGGGACTCGATCGGCTCGACCTGTTCCTCATCCACTGGCCGCTGCCCCGCCACGACAGGTACGTGGCGGCGTTCGAGGCGATGCTCGCGTGCCGCGACGCCGGCCTCGTCCGCTACGTCGGCGTCTCCAATTTCCTGGAGACGCACCTGCGTCGCGTCGTCACCGAAACCGGAGAAGCGCCGGCAGTCAACCAGATCCAGATGGACCCCTCGCTCGCCCGGCTGCCCGTCCGGCGCGCGAACGACGAACTCGGCGTGTCCACGCAGTCGTGGAGCCCGCTGGGCCGCGGCGAGGTGCTCGACTCGCCCGTGGTCACCGACATCGCCCGGCGCCTCGACCGCACCCCCGCGCAGGTGGTCCTGGCCTGGCACTTCGCGCAGGGTGTCGTGCCGGTCGCGAGATCCGCGAATCCCGCGCGCCAGGCCGAGAACCTGGCCGCCCTCGACGTGCGGCTCACCGCCGCGGACGTCGACGCCCTGAACCGTCTCGACCGCGGCGAGTCCGCGGCCAGGGACGTCGAAACCGAGGAGCGCTACTGATGGCACTACGTACCGGCATCGTCGGTTGCGGAAAGATCGCCGGCAACCACGCCCGGGCGCTGCAGCAGGTGCCCGGCGTCGAGGTGGTCGGGTGCTGCGACCCCGACGTCGACCGCGCCCGTGAGTTCGCATCCGCGCATGACATCGCGCGGGCCGTCGGTTCGGTGGAGGAGTTGATCGCCCTCGGCCTCGATGCGTGCACCGTCTGCACCCCGCATCCGGTGCACGAGCAGGCGGTCGTCGCTGCGGCGGAGGCCGGGATCCATGTGCTGTGCGAGAAGCCGATCGCGGTCGACGTCGCCGCGGCCGACCGGATGATCGCGGCCGCCGACCGCGCGGGCATCACGTTCGGTGTGCTGTTCCAGCGCCGGTTCTGGCCGGCCGCACGGCGGATCAGGACGGCCATCGACGACGGACGGATCGGCATTCCGGTGCTCGGTGAGGCGTCGGTGCTTCTCCACCGTCCGTCGTCCTACTACTCCGCCGACGAGTGGCGCGGACGGTGGGACACCGACGGCGGCGGTGTCCTGATGACGCAGGCCGTCCACCAGATCGACATGCTCCAGTGGTTCATGGGTGAGGCCGTGTCGGTGAGCGGCTTCATCCGCACCCACACACACGGCGACCACATCGAGACCGAGGACAGCGCGTCCGCCGTCGTCTCGTTCGCGTCGGGCGGCACGGCTTCCGTCACCGCGACCACCGGCGCCAACCACAACCTCGGCAACCGGGTCACCGTGATAGGGCAGACCGGTGCGATTGCGAGCGTCCTGGAGTTCCCGGAGGGCCGGGAGGGCGTCAACGAGATCTGGACGGTCCCCGGCGAAGTGGAGTTCCGTGCCCCGTTCCCAGCCGACGTCCGTGCCAATCTCGACGTCACAGAAGTCAATGCCGGACTCGCCGACTTCCACACACTCCAGGTGCAGGATTTCGCGGACGCCGTCCTGACCGGTCGCGAGCCTGCCGTCACCGGACGTGACGCGCGCGCCTCGCTGGCGATCATCGCGGCGATCTACGAGTCTTCGCGCACCGGCCGGGTCGTCGACCTCACGCCCGCAACGACTTTCGCAACGACATCCGCTCAGGAGACGCTATGACCCCCGAACACACCATCGCCACCTACGACGTCGTCGTCATCGGCTCCGGAGCGGGCGGTCTGTCCGCCGCCGTGGCCGCAGCCGACGGGGGAGCCTCCGTCCTCGTCGTCGAGAAGGCGGACACGTGCGGCGGCGCGACGGCGTGGTCCGGTGGCTGGATGTGGACGCCGCGGAACCTGTTCGCGCAGGCCGACGGCGTGAACGAGGACCGCTCGCTGCCGCGCACCTATCTTGAGCACCGACTCGGCGAGAACTTCGACGCCGCCAAGGTCGACGCCCTGCTCGACGGCGCACCCGAGATGGTCGAGTTCTTCGAGAAGAAGACGGCCTTGCAATTCGTTCCGGGCGCGAAGATCGCCGACATCCACGGCGACACTCCGGGTGCGGGCACGGGACACCGCTCCGTCGGGCCGAAGCCGGTGAGCCTCCGGAAGCTCGGCCCCGACGTCGCGGCGCTGCTCCGGCGGCAGCTCTACGAGACGTCGTTCCTCGGCATGGGCATCATGGCCGGCCCGGACCTCCAGGCTTTCCTGCACTCGACGCGTTCGGCGAAGGCATTCGTGCACTGCGCCCGCAGGGTGTCCACGCACCTGCTCGACCTCGCCACCACACGCCGCGGCCAGCAACTCGTCAACGGCACCGCGCTCGTCGGCCGGCTGCTGCGGTCGGCGCTCGACGCCGGCGTCGAGATCCGCGTGAGCACGGCGGCCACCGCGCTGACCACCGACTCCGCGGGCACCGTCACCGGTGTCCGGCTGGAGGGCCCGGACGGGGCCTACTCCGTGTCCGCCCGCCGCGGAGTCGTCCTCGCGACGGGCGGCTTCAGTCGCGACGTCGACCGGCGCCGCGAACTCTTTCCCCGCACACCCACGGGCCGTGAACACTGGACCCTCACCCCGTCCACGACCACCGGCGACGGCATCACCCTCGGCGAGTCGGTCGGCGGCCGACTCGACCGCTCGGTCGCATCGCCGGTGGCGTACTGCCCGGTGTCGATCATCCGGTACCGCAACGGCAAGGAGGGCGTGTTCCCGCACATCCTCGACCGCGGAAAACCCGGCGCCATCGGCGTTCTCGCCGACGGTCGCCGCTTCGTCAACGAGGCCCTCGGCTACCACGACTACACTCTTGCGATGGTCGAAGAGGTTCCCGACGGCGACGAGGTCTGCTCCTGGTTGATCGCCGACCAGCGGTACCTGCGGTACTTCCCGCTCGGCATGGCCAAGCCGCTGCCGATCCCCACGTGGCCGTACCTGAAGTCCGGCTACCTCACCCGCGGCCGCACGGTGCGCGAGCTGGCCGAGAAGATCGGCGTCGACCCCGACGGCCTGGAGAAGACGGTCGCAGCGTTCAACGAGGGCGCCCGCGACGGCGTCGACCCCGAGTTCGGTCGTGGCACCACCCCGTTCACCGTCGGGTCCGGGGACGCCGACAATCCGTGGCCCAACGCCTCCCTCGCACCGCTCGAAGAAGGCCCGTTCTACGCGGTGAAGGTGGTCCCCGGCAGCTTCGGCACGTTCGCCGGTCTGGTCACCGACAGGGCGTCCCGGGTGCTGAACGACGACGACCAGCCGATCGACGGGCTGTTCGCCGTCGGGGTCGACCAGTCCAGCGTCATGGGCGGCCACTACCCGTCGGGCGGCATCAACCTCGGTCCGGCCATGACTTTCGGCTACCTCACCGGTCGTCGCCTCGCCTCGACGACCGGAGATCTGCGATGACCGCCCCACTCGGCCTTGCCGCACTCACCGTGCTCGACACCGCGCCGCTGCAGCAGGTGGACCTCGCCGAGAAGCACGGCTTCGACACCATCGGCATCCGGCTGCTGCCGGCCGCGCCCGGCACCACCGCCTACCCGCTGCACGAGGACGACGCCGCCCTCGACGCGCTGATCCGTCGTCTCGACGATTCGCCAATCGAGGTGTTCGACCTCGAAATCATCCGGCTGGGAGCCGATTTCGACCCGAAGTCGTACGTTCCGCTGCTCGAGGCGGGCGCACGCCTCGGTGCGAAGGCCGTGCTCGTCGGCGGCGACGACCGCGACCGTTCCCGGCTCACCGACTCCTACGCCCGGCTCGCGGAACTGTGCGCGCAGTGCGGCATCGTCGCGAGCCTCGAGTTCATGCCGTGGACGGCCGTGCCCGACGCGGCCACCGCGGTCGAGATCGTGTCGCAGGCCGACGGGCCGGCGCGCAGCGTGCTGGTGGACGGGCTGCACGTCGGACGGTCGAGCACCACGCTCGACGACCTGGCGGCGATCCCTCGGGAGTGGCTGCACTACGCCCAGATGTGCGACGGCTCGGTGCCTGCGCCCACGGACGACGCCGAACTGATCCGTCAGGCGCGCGAAGAGCGGCTGGTGCCGGGGTCGGGCGGCATCCCGCTCGCCGACATCTGGTCGACGTTGCCGGCGGGCCTGCCGGTGAGCATCGAACTCCCCAACGAGCCGCTCCGGCGAGCCGTCGGCACGGACGCGTGGCTCGCGCGGCTGGTCGCCGCCACCCGGGAGGTGCTCGCGCAGGTCCCGGCGGCCACCGGACGCTGAATTTTCCGCGCTACCGTTCTTGCATGCCCCGCCCCGACAACGTCCCCGTGTACACGATGCGCCAGCTGGCAGCGTTCGTGGCGGTCGCGGAGACCGGGACGATCAGTGGTGCGGCCGAGCGGATGCACCTGTCGCAGTCGGCGTTGTCCGCGGCGGTGACGGACCTGGAGAAGGCACTGAAGGCGCAGTTGTGTGTGCGCCGGCGGGCCCGCGGTGTGCAGCTGACCCCGACGGGGGAGGCGGTGCTGTCGCGGGCGCGTGCCCTGTTGCAGCAGGCGGGGGAGTTGCAGGCCGACGCATCCGGGGAGGGCGGTGTCGTGGCGGGGCCGATCGCCGTCGGCTGCTACCCGGCGCTCGGCCCGACGATCCTGCCGTCGATGTTGTACGCGTTCACCGCGGAGTACCCGCGGGCGTCCGTGGAGTTCCGGGAAGACACCCAGAACCGGTTGCGGACGCAGCTCGAGGGCGGCGAACTGGACGTCGCCATCGTCTACGACCTCGACCTCTCCCCGGAGTGGCAGACCGTGCCGCTCATGACCCGCGAGCCGATGGTGGTGCTCGGGGCGGAGCATCCGCTGGCGGGTGTCGACGGGCCGGTGCGGCTCGCGGATCTGGCCGAGCACCCGATGGTGCTGCTGGACGCGCCACCGAGCACCAACCATGCGATGGACGTCTGCCGGGAGGCCGGATTCGCGCCCCGGGTGGCGTATCGGACCGCGAACTTCGAGACGGCGCGGGCCTTCGTCGGACGCGGTCTGGGGTGGACGCTGCTGCTGCAGCGTCCCCGGGTGGATGTCACGTACGAGGGGCTGCCCGTCGTCGTGAAACCGATCGCCGACCCGAAACCGGCGTCGGTGGCCGTGGTGGTGGCGTGGCATCAGGAGGCGACGCTGAGCCGGGTCGCGCGGGCATTCATCCGGTTCGTCACACCCTGAGCTGCGCATTCACGCCTTCCACGGTTTTTCTGCAATTCATGTGGGGATAGTCCCGCTTTTCAGATGTATGTGAGTCGGGTCATTGTTTTCCGGTAGCGCGATGAGTGCGCGCGCAGCAGAACCGGGAAGGCAGACGATGACGGCAATCACCGAGGCGACACCGCCGGTGTCTCACAAGGAAGCACGCAGGGCAGTCCTGTCGAGCTTCGTCGGTACCGCGATCGAGTGGTACGACTTCTTCATCTACGGCACCGCCGCAGCCCTGGTGATCGGACCGCAGTTCTTCCCCGGCGCGTCGACGTTCGCCGGAACCCTCGCCGCATTCGCCACGTTCGCGGTCGGCTTCATCGCCCGCCCGATCGGCGGTGTCGTCATGGGGCACTTCGGTGACCGCATCGGACGCAAATCGATGCTGGTGCTGTCGCTGACCATGATGGGCGCCGCGACCGTCGGCATCGGCCTGCTCCCGAACTTCGAGGCCATCGGGGTGGCCGCACCCATCCTGCTGGTGGCGTTGCGGTTCGTCCAGGGCATCGGCGTCGGCGGCGAATGGGGCGGCGCGGTGCTCATGGCCACCGAACATGCCCCGGAAGGCAAGCGCGGCCTGTACGGCGCGGCACCGCAGATGGGCGTTCCGGCCGGAGTGATCATGGCGAACGTCGTGTTCCTCGCCGTCACCCAGTTGCTGTCCGACGACGCGTTCCAGACGTGGGGCTGGCGGGTGCCGTTCCTGATGAGCGCCGTGCTCGTCGGCGTCGCGATGTGGATTCGCCTCGGCGTCTTCGAGTCCCCGGCGTTCGCGGAGGCCAAGGAGAGCGACACGATCGTGAAGATGCCGATCGTCGAAGTGCTGACCCGCAACTGGCGGACGGTGCTGCTCGCGGCCGGCACGTTCATCGCGACCAACGGCATCGCCTACGTGTTCATGGTGTACGTCCTGACGTACGGCACCAAGGAACTCGGATACAGCCGCGCCACCATGCTCACACTGCTGATCGTCGCGTGCCCGGTCTGGATGGCGGGCATGGCCGTGTCGGCCTGGAAGTCGGATGTGCTCGGCCGGCGCCGCGTGTACACGTGGAGTTCGATCGCGCTCGTGATCGTGGCCGCGGTGTTCTTCCCGCTCATCGACACGGCGTCGATCCCCGTCATGCTGATCGCGATGATCGTGATGGCGGCGGTGCTCGGCACCACCGCGGGGCCGCAGTCGGCACTGTTCGCGGAACTCTTCCCCGCCCACATCCGCTACAGCGGTGCGTCTCTCGGCTACCAGATCGGCGCCATCCTCGGCGGTGGGCTCGCACCGTTCATGGCGACGTGGCTGTTCGAAGCGTTCGGCACCTCGACGGCCGTCACCGCCTACTTCGTGGTGATCGCCGTGGTCAGTCTCGTCTCGATCCTGCTGTTGCCGGAAACCACCACCAAGCGCCGGGAAGCGGAGGCCGCCTGACATGTCCACCTACTTTCAGCCACAGAAGTACCCGGCGACGGAGTTCGCGTCGACCGGTGCAACCGACGAGGCCCTGCCCGTCGTCGTCGTGGGCGCGGGACCGGTCGGCATGGGCGTGGCGCTCGGCCTCGCGCAGCGCGGCATCCCCGTCGCCGTGCTCGAGGCCGCCGACCAGGTGTCGTTCGGCAGCCGCGCCATTTGTATCTCCCGGCACAGCCTCGAGGTGGCCGCCCGGCTCGGCTTCGGGCCTGAACTCGAGAAGATCGTGCTCCCCTGGGTGGGTGGGCGCAGCTTCTACCGCGACGAGCCGGTGCTGCACTTCGAGATGGCGCACGGCGACCATGACGTCCGCGGGCCCATGGTCAACGTGTCGCAGTCCGAGATCGAGCAGATCATGACGGACACATTGCTCGCGCACCCGCTGATCACGTTCCACTGGTCGTCGAGCGTCGCCGGGGTGCTGCGGTCGGACGAGGACGTGACGCTCGACGTCGACACCGCGTTCGGTGCGCGCCGCCTGCGTGCGCGCTGGGTGGTGGCCGCCGACGGCGGTCGCAGCCGGATGCGTGAACTCGCCGGAATCCGGTTGCAGGGAAACAGCTATCAGGGTAATTACGTCATCGCCGACATCCACTGGGAATCGACGCTGCCCGCCGAGCGGATGGTGTGGTTCGACCCGCCGAGCAACCCCGGCTCGACGATCATCATGCATCAGCAGCCCCGCGACATCTGGCGCATCGACTACCAACTCGACAGCGCCGACGACGCCGAACTCGAGACACAGGAAGACCGCATCCGCGACCGGATCACCCGGCACCTCGACTGGCTCGAGAACGACGTGCCGTGGACCCTCGAATGGCACGGCTTCTACCGCGCGCACGCGCTCGCGCTGGACGACTTCACGCACGGTCGCATCCTGTTCGCAGGGGACGCCGCCCACCTGGTGCCGATCTTCGGAGTCCGCGGGCTGAACTCCGGCATGGAGGACGCCGAGACCCTGGCCTGGACACTGGCCGCCGTCGTCCACGGGACCGCGGATGAGTCTCTCCTGCAGGCGTATTCGGTCGAACGGCGCGCCGCCTGGCAGCAGAACGTCGACAACGCGGGCAAGTCGACGCTCATCATGTCGCCCGGCAGCCACGGCTACCGCACCACCCGCGACGCGGTGCTGGCGCTGGCCACGACCCGTCCGGAGTTCGGTCACCTCGTCAACCCGCGGCAGTCGAGTGCGACGCACGCGCACCTGTCGCCGCTCACGTGGCCGGTGGCCGAGGGGACCACCGGCGTGCTGCCCGGGGATCCGATGGAGGACCGGCGCGTCCGCGTCGCCACCGCCGACGGGTCGGTGGAGTCTTCGCTGAACCGTGTCCGGGGAACGGGTTTCGCGGTGCTCGGTGTCGGAGTCGACCCGGCCGGTGCTCGGATGGTCGCCGCACATGCGTCCGCGCTCGCAATGGCGCTGTCGCCGGAATCGGTGCGGGCGGTCGTCGTCCCGGCACCGGGGGCGGCGGTGGACGGGGCGGCCGACCTGATGGTCCTCGACGACCCCGACGGCGCGTTGGCGCAGGCCCTCGGCGCGTCCGCGGGTGAGTGCTTCGTCATTCGCCCGGACGGACTCGTCCTGTGCCGGGTCCGGGACCTGTCGCTGCTCGGCGACGTCCGCGACCACCTGAAAACGGCAACCGCCCCCGCGCTGGGCGTCGTCCCCACGCACACGGAGACGACGGCGACGCCGGACGAACTGCTGCGCGAGAACGTGTGGATGGGACTGTCCGAGGCGCTCGACCAGGCGGGCGAATCGGACCGTGAGGGATTCCTGACCCGGCTCGCGCTGCTGCTCGGATCGCAGTCGGGCCGGCGGGAGTTCGAGGAAGCACTGGCCGCCGCCTCCCACGTGAGTGGCAAAGTGTCCTCAGGCACGCCGCGGCACTCACATACGGACGCTTAGCCTGGGAGCATGGCGCACCCACAGTTCCTGAACTCGCCCAAGTCCTTCGTCGTCGACGCGCTCCGCGGGGCCGTCGCCACCACCGACGATCTCGAATGGCATCCGGAACCGGGTTATCTCACACGGCGGGAACCGTTGCCGGCCGGGCAGGTCGCGTTGCTGTCGGGCGGCGGGTCCGGGCACGAACCGTTGCACGCCGGGTTCGTCGGCCGGGGCATGCTCACCGGAGCTTGCCCCGGCCTCATCTTCAGTTCGCCCAATGCACTGCAGGTGCGGGCCGCCACCCGGGCCGTGGACGCGCGCGGCGGCGTCGTGCACATCGTGAAGAACTACACCGGCGACGTCCTCAACTTCCGCATCGCCGGCGAACTGGCGGCGGAGGACGGCATCACGGTCGAGCACGTGCTCGTCGACGACGACGTCGCCTCCGAACAGGAGGACGGGCCCGGACGTCGCGGCACCGCGGCCACGATCGCGGTCGAGAAGATCTGCGGCGCTTCGGCCGAGCGCGGAGACGACCTCGCCACCGTCGCGGAGTTCGGGCGACGCACCGCCCGGAATTCCCGCAGCATGGCGGTCGCGTTGAGAGCGTGCACGGTCCCGGGGGCGGACTCGCCGTCGTTCGACCTCCCCGACGGGCAGATCGAACTCGGGATCGGCATCCACGGCGAACGCGGAACCGAGCGGGTCGACGCGATGGGGGCGGCCGAACTGGTCCGCCGGCTCACCGACCCCGTGCTCGCCTCGCTCGGCGCGGAGCGGGGCGAGCCGGTGATCGCGATCGTCAACGGGCTCGGCGCGGCGCATCCGCTGGAGCTGCAACTGCTGTTCGGTGAGCTCGCCGACCACCTCGCGGAGCGGGGTGTGGTGATCCGGCGCTCGCTGGTCGGCAGCTTCGTCACCGCCCTCGACATGGACGGCGCGTCCATCACACTGGTGCGCTGCGACGACCAGCTTCTCGACCTGTGGGACGCACCGACCGCCGCACCGGGATGGCCCAACGCCCCGGCCGGTGAATTCCGCGGCATCGCAGACGAATCCGAGGTGCGCTTCCGGTCGAACGTCGCCTCCGGTGAGGACGAGCCGGAGGTGTCCGGCACCGCCGACACGCTGGGCCGTGCGGCGGTGGGCGCGTGGATCGGCGCGTTCGTGGAGAAGGTGCTTGCCGAGGAGGCGAACCTCACCGACCTCGACCGCCGCGCAGGCGACGGGGACTTCGGCACCAACATGGCGGCTGCACTCGACCACGTCGACGTTCCCAGGATCCGCGACAGCTACTCCCCGCCGACGGTGTTCGAGTCACTGTCCGACGCCTATCTCGGTCACGCGGGCGGCACGTCGGGCGCGCTGTTCGGTGTCTGGTTCCGGCAGTTCTACCGGGTGGCCGCCGGCGCACCGCACGGTCTGGATCTGAAGGCGATCGCCGCCGCGGCACGGGCGGGCCTCGATACGATCCAGGAACTCGGCGGGGCGCAGCCCGGAGACAAGACGATGATCGACGCCATCGACCCGGCCGTCGCTGCCCTCGAATCGGCCGCCCCGGCCGGGAAGAGTCCGGCCGCAGGTCTGGCCGAGGCCGCGGACGCCGCCGCACGTGGCGCCGAGGCGACCGCGGACATCACCGCGCGGCGCGGCCGGGCCAGCTACATCGGGGAGGCGGCGCGCGGCGTCGTGGACCCCGGTGCCCTGGTGCTGTCGTGGTTCTTCGCCGAGGCGGCGGAAGCGGCCCGCGCGGTCGGGTAGTCACCGTGCGCCGGGCTCGGCACGTAAGGTGAGGGGAAGAACGCCGAGTCGTGCTGCGCAAACCCGTCGCCACACCTCTCTCCACCTGCGTACGGGACGCAGAATCAGGGACGGACACGTAGACAGTGGAAGACACCGCCAGCCGGGGAATCCAGGCTTTCATCGCCGATGTCGTGGAACGGGGCGGCAAGGCAGTCCGGCTCACCCACTCGCGACGTAACCCCGTCCAGGTCTGGGGCGACGACGGCACGAGCTGCATCGTGCGGGTGCGCTCCAAGCTCAGCGGTGACTGGCAGGCCCGCAAACAGGACGAATCGCTCGACGACGACGACACCGGCTCGCAGTTCTGGGTGTTCGTGGATCTCGCGAGTTCGCCGGAGGAGTTCTTCGTCGTGCCCTCGTCCGAGGTGGCCGATGACATCCGCGCCGAGGTGGATCTGTGGATGATGGACACCCCGGGCCGCACGCGGACCGGACATCACGCGATTCCGCTGAGCCGGGTCGCGCACGGTCGCGGGCGCTGGGATCTTCTCGGGCTGGCGGGGGAGAAAGACCCCAGCCGCTACAGCGACGCGCAACGCGCCACGACGGCGGCCACGTTGCGCGCCGACGCCGCCGCGCGCACCTCCGCCCGGAAGAAGCCGGCCAAAGCGACCGCGGTGTTGGAGGAACTGATCGATACCCGCCTCGAGGTCGTGGCCGACTTCGAGGGTTATCGGCTGGTCGGACGGTTCGACCCCGACACGCAGACTCTGGAGATCATGCGCGGTCCGATGCAGGGCCGCCGGTTTCCCGACCCCACGACCGCGGCGACCGCCGTTGCCAGTCACATCAGCGGAGACATCGAAACCCACGACGGCTGGGAATTCTGGCGCACCGAACAAGGTGATCGAATTCCCGTGGGACAGAACAGCATCCGATAATCGCTGAGAGTTCCCTGAAACTGTTCCGGCGCGCGGAGGTTGAGAATACCCTGAGGTGGGTACCGCAGACATGATCCGCCGCGCATCGGCGGTAGTGGCCACGGCCGATGGGAGTTCATCATGCGAATCGTCGACGGCACAGTGCACGCCGTGTCAGGTGCTGCGAACGCGACGACCAGCGCGGTCGGTGCGGTCGGCGGCGCCGCGATCGGCGGTGTGGTCGGCGGAGTCCGCGGGGCGGCGAGCGGAGCCCGGTCCGGCATGGAGAGCGGCAGTCATTCGACGCCCGCCGCCGCCCTGACCCTGGCCGCCGTCGGCGCGGCGGGACTGGTCGAGTGGCCGGTGCTGGTCACCGTGGGCGGGGCGGCGCTCGTGCTGCGGCAGTTCGGCGCAGGTTCCAGGCAGTAGCTGCCGTGGGAGTCGGTCGATACCTCCGCGCCACCGCATCCCTGCCGGTGCGTGGCGCCGGGGTCGGACTCGGGGTGGCGTCATACGGGGGCACGGTCGCTGCCGATCTGATGGCGACCACCGCACGGACCGCGACACACATCGCCACCGAGGTGCTCGGAGGAACCCCCGCCCGCCGCACGAGTTCCGGACACGGCCGTGCCTGGATCGAGGTCCGCGGACTCGACGGACCTCGCGGGGACGACGTGGCCGCGACCGTTCTCGGCGCCGTCCGGGACACCGCCGGTGTGGCGGGAGCCGAACTCAACCGCGCGCTGTCCCGGCTGGTGGTGACGGTCGACGAGCACGGACCGTCGGTGGCCGCGTTGTGTGCCGTGGTCGAGGGCGCGGAGGATGTCGCGCGACCGATCGCTCGCGGTGCCGTCCGTGACCGGCCCGGAGAACTTCCCGGCGACGACGTCGCACTCGCCGAACGCGCGCTCGCACTGGCCGCCGTCACGACGGGGCTGGTCGCGGCCGCCGGCCTTCGCCTGCTGCCGATGCCCGCCCTGCCGTCGGCGGTGCCTGCCGCCGCCGTCACGTTCGTCAACTATCAGCCCCGATTGCGCAGCATGGTCGAGAACCGGCTCGGGCCGGACGCCGCCGAACTGCTGCTCGCCACCGCTCAGGCCGTCGGCGACGTGCTGCGGCGGGCGCCTGCGTCACTCGCCGTGGACGTGGCACTGCGGTCGGCGATCACGGCGGAGGCGTGGTCGGGCCGGCGGGTATGGCACCGCCGCGAACCCGAACTGGCCCGGCACCCCGCGGACGACACGGATCGCCCCGCCCGCGCGCGCGGCACATCGGGACCGGTCGAGCGGGACGTCGACCGGGCGGCGATCGCGCAGTGGGTGGGCGCGACCGCGGTGGGCGCGGCGACCCGAAGTGTCGCAGGCGCCGCGGACGCGGCCCTGGTCGCAGCGCCGAAGGCGGCGCGCACCGCACGCGAGACCTTCGCCGCGACGCTCGGCCGTGGACTGGCCGATCGCCACACCGTGCTGGCCCTGCATCCCGGCGCGTTGCGCTGCCTGGACCGGGTCGACGCGGTGGTCGTGGACCCGTCGGTGCTGCACACGGCCGAGCTCCGGGTGAGCGGTATCCGTGCGGTTCGGGACGCCGACCGGACGAGAGTGTGGGAGGCCGCGCGTTCTGCCGTGGAGGCAGGCGCTCTCGGGGTGGGCTGGCACGCGCTGACCGACCTTCCGGACGATATCGCCGCGGCAGCCTCGGACGAAGATTCCGCTGTCCTGGTGACCCCCGCCCACCACCCGAGCGCGGCGGCCGTGCTCGCGCAGGCTCGCACGTCGGGCGCCCAGGTGGTGTCGGTGAACGTGGACACGCTCGGCGGACTCCGCTCGGCGTTCGACGATCTGCTGCCCTCCGGCGGGTCACTGGACGCGGACCTTCGCGACGCCGTCGCGCAATTGCAGGCGAACGGCGCGACGGTCGCGGTGATCGCCGGCCGGGCGCCGCACGCCCTGTCGTCCGCCGACGTCGGGATCGGTGTCCTCGTCGACGACGCCCCGCCACCGTGGTGCGCGGACCTGCTGGTCGACGATCTCGTCGGAGTGTGGCGGGTGCTGCGGGCCCTGCCGGACGCGCGGACGGCGAGCCGGCGCGGCGTCGAGATCGCAACGGCGGCGTCGATGCTCGGTGCGCTCGTCATGCTGCCCGGAGTGCGTGGCCGCGGACCCGGACCCGTCACGGTCGGCGCGGCGGCAGGATTGTGGACGGGGCATTCCCTCGCGCGCAGAGTGCTGCGGGCCGAGGTTCCACCCGCTGCCCCGGTTCACGCCTGGCACGAGATGCCGGTGCCGGATGTGCGCCGCCTGCTGCCCCCGCGCGACGGCGAGGATGCCGCGGTCTCCCGGCGTCGCTCGGTGAATCTGGTGCTGACCCCGGTCGAGGCGATCGGGCGGCTCACCGCGTGGCCGGTCGGGCTGGCCTGGGATTTCGGTCGGGTGATGCGGACGGAACTGTCGGATCCGCTGACCCCCGTCCTCGCCACCGGATCTGCGGCGAGCGCACTGCTCGGGTCGCCGATCGACGCGGTGCTGGTGGGCTCGGTGCTGGCGGGCAACGCCGCGCTGTCGGCCGTGCAACGGCTGCACGCGGAACGTCTGCTGAACCGGTTGCTGGCGGCGGGTGATCCGCCCGCACACCGCGTCGCCGGGTCCCCGGAGCGCCGGGTGACCGAGCAGGTGGAGGCCTCGCGGTTGCGGCCGGGCGACGTGATCGAGATCGGTCCCGGCGAGGTGGTGCCCGCCGACGGCAGGCTGGTCGAGGTGTCCGGCGTCGAGGTCGACGAGTCCTCGCTCACCGGGGAATCGCTGCCGGTGAGCAAGCAGACATCGCCGACTCCGGGCGCACCGCTCAGCGAACGTGCCTGCATGGTGTTCGCGGGGACCACGATCCTCACCGGCACGGCGACGGCGATCGTCACCGCGGTGGGCGACACAACGGAAGCGGGACGCGCGGGCGCGCTCACCCCGGCGAGTGTGTCGCACGTGGGTCTGCAGGCGCAGCTCAGAAGCCTCACCGACCGGGTGCTGCCCGTCAGTGTGGGCGGCGGCGCCCTCGTCACCGCCGTCGGGTTCCTGCGCGGCACCGGACTGCGGCAGGCGGTCACGAGTGGTGTCGCGGTCGCGGTGGCGGCGGTTCCCGAGGGTCTGCCGCTCGTCGCGACCCTGGCGCAGCAGGCCGCCGCACGCCGACTGACGCGGTCGGGCGCGTTGGTGCGGGCGCCCCGTTCCGTCGAGGCGCTCGGCCGCGTCGACGTGGTGTGCTTCGACAAGACGGGCACCCTGAGCGAGAACCGACTGCGGGTCGTCACCGCCGTCCCGGAGTCGGGGTTCGATCGCGAGGACGTGCTCGAGTGCGCGGGCCGGAGCGCGGTGACCCCCGACGGCAGTCCGGCCGCACACGCCACCGACGCCGCGATCGCCGACGCGGCAGTGGACCTGCTACCGCAGGGGGAGGACCGGAGCAGTTACCTTCCGTTCCGGTCCGGACGGTCCTACTCCGCCTCGCTGTCCGGGACACAGGTGTCGTTGAAGGGTGCGCCGGAGGTCGTGGTCGCGGCGTGCACCGGAATCGACGCGGACGAGGTCCACGACACCGTTCTCGGCATGGCTGCCGACGGGTTACGCGTCATCGCCGTCGCCCGCCGGACCGTCACGCCCTTCCAGGCGCGTCGCGCGGCCGACGACACCGCGGTGCTCGACGATCTGTGCGGCAGTGGGCTGCAACTCGTCGGACTGCTCGGGCTGGCGGACACTCCGCGCCCCGAAGCGGCCGGACTGCTCCCGGCATTGGAAGGGCTACAGGTCGGGGTCCGGCTGATCACCGGCGACCATCCCGTCACGGCCACCGCCATCACGAAAGAGCTGGGACTGGCGGTGTCGTCCGAGCAGGTGATCAGCGGGACCGACTGGGACACCCTGTCGCACCGGGGGCAGGAGAATGCCGTCGAGAAGTGCGTCGTCTTCGCCCGGATGTCGCCGGAGAACAAGGTGCAGATCGTGCAGACCCTCGAGCGTGTCGGTCACGTCTGCGCGATGGTCGGCGACGGCGCCAACGACGCGGCCGCGATCCGGGCGGCCAGCGTGGGGATCGGTGTCAGCTCGCGCGGCAGCGACCCGGCCCGCAGCGCCGCGGACGTGGTGCTCCTCGACGGCCGCGTCGACGCGTTGCTCGACGCCCTCGACGAGGGCCGTCAACTGTGGCGGCGGGTGCAGGCGGGAGTGTCGGTGCTGCTCGGCGGGAACGCAGGCGAGGTGGCGTTCGCCCTGATCGGCAGTGCGATCGCCGGACGGTCGCCGCTGACGGCGCGTCAGCTCCTGCTGGTGAACGTGCTCACGGACGCCCTGCCCGCGGCCGCGCTCGCGGTCAGTCCGCCCAACGAACAGGCCCGGGGAGAGGGCCGCGGCCCGGACGGTGCGGCGCTGTGGCGGACAGTCGCGATCCGCGGCGCCGCCACCGCGGCGGGCGCGACGACGGCGTGGGCGCTGGCGAGCGTGACGGGCAGGCAACGCCGGGCGTCGACGGTCGGGCTGGTGGCGCTGGTCGGCACACAGCTGGGTCAGACGCTCATCGATTCGCGGAGTCCGCTCGTGGTGCTCACCGCGGGCGGTTCACTCGCCGCACTCACCGTCATGGTCGGTACTCCCGGTGTCAGTCAGCTCCTCGGTTGCACCCCGCTCGGACCGGTCGGGTGGGCCCAGGCGCTCGGCTGTGCGGGTGCGGCGACCGCGGCCGCCGCGTTCGCACCGGGGCTGCTCGAAAAGCTTGTGGGCGATCAGTCGACGATCTCGATCACGCCCGCCCGCAGCAGCACGGCGTACACCTCCCGCAGCGGTGGGGTGAGCACTCGGGTGACCACCCCGGTCAACGGGTCCCCGGCTGCGGAGAAGACACCGGCAGCGGTCTGGGCGACGGAACTCAGCACAGCGGACACGGTCCGCGATCAAGGTGGCTGACCGGGAAACGGCACGGACAAGGGAGACGAACTATGGCCCAACGAACGTCGGAGGCGGAATCGCAGAGCGACGCCGTCCAGCGGGTGCGGGAGGCCCACAGCTTCGCGGTGCAGCTACCGATCCTCGGCAGGGTGCCGCTGCCGCGTCCCGAGCAACTGGCATTCTTCGCGGCGATCGGCTTGCTCGCCGCAGTCGAGATCATCGAATGGCCGGTCGCCCTGACCATCGCGGCAGGGCACATCCTGATCACCGACCAGCACAACCGCGCCGTCCAGGAGATCGGGGAGGCCCTGGAAGGCGCGTGACGCGGAGGTCCGGATCAGGCGGGCGGACAGGCCGGTGACGTCAGCTGCGCGATCGCCACGATGGAACATGCCGTCGCCTTCGACAATTTCCACGTCCCGTTCTCGCCGGGCACGAAGATGGCGGGCAGGGTGTTCTGCTGCACCTGGCCGTTGATCGTCAGCTGCAGCTGCGCGCTGGCGCTGCCGTCGCCGTTATCGATCACCGGGTCCAGTACCTGGACCTGCGCACCTGCCTGCTGGGCGGCGGCGGCGACCTGATTGAACAGGTTCGGGTCCTGCTCCGAACCCTCCACCATGGCGATCTTCTCCTCGAGGGGAGTGGCCGGGTCGAGGCCCTTCGCCAGCAGGGCGTTGAGGTCGGCCGCGGTCGGCAGTTCGAGTTCGGCGCTGGTCTCGGCGGCTGCAGTGGTCGTGGACGTGGTGGTCGCGCTCGGCCCGGAAGACTCGTCGGAACCACAAGCGGACATCGTGAGGGCTGCGGCGATCGCTACCGCGGCAACCGTGATTTTGCGGATCGTCAACTCAGTTACCTCTTCGTATCTCGGTGCGCTGGTCGTTCGGTCTCACATCGAGTCTGAAGGTTTGGGCAGCGTCGCGCCGTCGAAGTCAGAGAATTCTCAGACTTCGACCGAATTCAGGCCGCCGTGCCGAACGCGCCACGGTACGGAGTGGCATGGCTCCACTGCAGAGCGGCAGCGGTGACGTCGGACGCGGGAAGGTCGTGGTGATGGGTCTGGATGAACGCGATCAGTGCGCGGGCGGTGCGGGCGAGGGCGACCTTGTGCCTGCGGGACGTCTCCGCGAGTTCGGTGAACGCGTCGTTCTCGGAGCATCCGCGGAAGGCGATGAGGATGCCGACCGCGATGTCGACGGCCGTGCGGGTGGAGTAGCTGGGCGCTGTCATGAATGTTCTCCCAACCTGCGTCGCAATGGGTACAACTCCATCCTCCCGCACTCGGTAGGACGTCGAAAGGGTTCGGATCTCCTCGAGCCTTCCTCGTGCGAGTTCTTCACCCGGGTTTTCCCTTACGGTAGGGGCATGGCTACCGTCTGGACGATCCCGATCGACATCACTTCTCGCTGGCTCGACAATTCCGAGGTCCAGACTTTCCTCGCGTCCAACGACCTGGACAACGCGGCACCCGACCCCCGGGTGCGGTTCGCGCAGTTCGCGGACGTCACGAAGTCGCTGGAACGTCACATCGGGCACACCTTCTCCTCTGTGCAGGGCGCGGCCACCGCACTCTTCGACGGCATCGACGGCGGCGTCCCCGTCGCGTTGAAACTGGCGGCGCTGCGCCTGATCCTGAAAGAGGTGTATCAGACCCGTCACGCGCCGCAGCCGTTCCCGAAGCGGGTGGGCGAGGAACTCGGCACCTACGTCTACGCGCTCCTCGATCCCCGCAACAGGTCGGTGTTCTACGTCGGCGCCGGGCGGGGCACCCGGGTGTACGGCTACGTGTGGGAGGCGTTGGCCGAGAACGAGCACCGGCAGACGCTCGAGGATCCGGAGACCGACAGCGCCGAGGTGAAGGCCGCGACCATCGCCCGCATCCGCGAGATCTACGACTCCGGCCACGAGGTCGAGCACTACATCGTGGCCCATCGGATCGCCGACACCGGTGACGTCGCCGGTGCGGTGCGGGGCGGAATCGTGGGCGCGCTGGGGCTGAACGAGGGTGCGGTGCTCAGCAATCTCGCCGGTGGCGCGGGCGAGCATCGTGCGGTGCCCGTCGACGACCTCGTGTTGCAGTACGCAGCAGAACCCGTCCCGAACCTGCCGACTCCCTGCGTCGTCCTCGAGGTGCCCGCCGCGTCCCGGCGCGGCGTGACGCCCGAGGAGGTATACGAACTGTCCCGCGGCGCGTGGGCGGCAGGCGCTGCCGTCCGCAACACCGACGACATCCCGGTGATCGTGTTCGCGGACAACATCGTTCGTGCCGCATACCGTGCCAAGTCCTGGTCCTCGGTCGCCCGACCGGGCGACGCGGCGCTGTGGCGGTTCACGGGCGAGCCCGACACCGAACTGGAGAGCCAATTCGTGAACAAGCGCATCGTCCCCGCCAAGGTCGGTCTGAAGAAGTGGCCCACCCATGGCTGGGTCCCGCACCTCACCCAGGCGCGCCCCGGCCGCTGACGTGAGTGGCGAAGCGTGCCCCGGCACACTTTGCCACTCACCTGCAGAGTGGGCCTCCCGAGTCGGTGGGTTGTGGTAAGTCTGAGCCGACCGGAGTTGGGGAGCGAAGGGAGGCCACGTGCTCGTACTGCATCGCGCCGAGCGTTCCACCACTCTCGCGTCGGCTCTCGGCGACGTGCTCGCGACCCCGCTGCCCGATCCGTTCGCCCGGGAGGTCGTCGCGGTCCCGGCGAAGGGGGTGGAGCGCTGGCTCACGCAGCGCCTCTCGACCGCGCTCGGTGCCCGGCCCGACGTCGGCGACGGGGTGGCCGCGAACATCGACTTCCCGTCCCCGACCCGGCTCGTCGACGAATGCCTCGCCGCCGCCACGGGGGTAACCGCCGACGACGACCCGTGGAATCCGTCCCGCGTGCTGTGGTCATTGCTCGGCGTCGTCGACGACTGCCTCGGTGAGCCCTGGTGTGCCGTCCTCGCGAAACACCTCGGCCACGGCCTCCCGGATCGAGACCCGGACGATCACCGGCCGGGCCGGCGCTACGCCACCGCCTCACACCTGACCGATCTGTTCCGCAGTTACGCCGCACAGCGGCCGGCGATGCTGGTCGACTGGGCCGGAGGCCGCGACACCGACGGTGCGGGTGGTCCACTCGACGACGACCTTCTCTGGCAGGCCGAACTGTGGCGGCGGCTGCGTGAGCATGTCGGCAGCCCCGCTCCCGCCGAGCGGCTCGACTCCGCCTGCGCCCGGCTGCGCGAGGAACCGGACCTCGTCGAACTCCCCGCCCGACTGTCGCTGTTCGGTCCGACACGCCTCGCGACCGATCAGATCGCGGTCCTCGCCGCCCTCGCCGTCAATCGTGATGTGCACCTGTGGCTTCCGCATCCGAGTCCCGCGATGTGGTCGTCGCTGTCCACGGCAGCCAGCGTTCTCGCACGCGCCGACGACGACACCGCGCTGTCCGTCGCCCATCCGCTGCTGTCGAGCCTGGCGCGGGACGTCCGCGAACTCGAGTCGAGGCTGACCCGTCTCGACGTCGACGACCTCCACCACGAGGGACCTGCGCCCCGCGACTCCCTGCTGGGGTGCCTGCAGGTGGACGTCCGGGACGACCGGGCGCCCGCGCTCGCCGAGTGCACGGCCGACGCGTCCGTCCAGGTCCACGCGTGCCACGGACCGGCCCGCCAGGTGGAGGTCCTGCGTGAATGCCTCCTGCATCTCTTCGAGGACGATCCGACTCTCGAACCGCGCGACGTGCTCGTCATGTGCCCCGACGTCGAGTCGTACGCCCCGCTGATCCGGGCCGCGTTCGGGCAGGACGTGCTCGGGCATCCCGGCCATCGCCTCCGGGTCCGCCTTGCGGATCGTGCCCTGCACCAGACCAATCCGGTTCTCGCCGTGGTGTCGACGCTCCTCGAACTCGCCGACGCGAGGGTGACGGCGAGTCAGGTCCTGGACCTGTCGGCGGCCGCGCCGGTGCGCAGGCGGTTCCGGTTCGGCGACGACGACCTCGAACGGATCCGGGAGTGGGCGACCGCGACGGGCGCCCGCTGGGGAATCGGGCCGCGGCAGCGCGCCGCATTCGGTCTCGGCGAATTCCCCCAGAACACGTTCACCACCGCGCTCGACCGAATCCTGCTCGGCGCCGCGGCCGACGAGTCCGAAGGCGAATGGCTCGCCCTGGCCCTGCCGCTCGACGACGTCGACAGCAACGACATCGACCTCACCGGGCGGCTGGCGGAATTCGTCGACCGGCTCGACGTCGCGCTGCGCGGGCTCGGCGGGCCGCAATCGGTCGCGGAATGGTCGAGCGCGCTCACCCGGGCGCTCGACCTCCTCGTCGACGTCAGCGCCGCCGACACGTGGCAACTCGCGCAGGCGCGACGAGAACTCGGGGCGGCGATGGAACACGGTGGCGACGCGGTTCTGCGACTGTCGGACGTGCGCGCCATGCTGGCCACCCGGCTCGCGGGCCGCCCCACCCGCGCGAACTTCCGCACGGGCGAGCTGACGGTGTGCACGATGGTGCCGATGCGGTCGGTGCCGCACCGTGTGGTCGTTCTCCTCGGCCTCGACGACGAGGTGTTCCCGCGGGGTGTGAGCGTGGACGGCGACGACGTGCTGGCCCGTAATCCCCTTCTCGGTGAACGCGATCCGCGCAGCGAGGACCGGCAGTTGCTACTCGACGCCGTGATGTCGGCGAGGGAGAAACTCCTGCTGTTCTACACGGGCGCCGACCCCGTCACCGGCATGTCGCGACCGCCGGCGATCCCGCTGTCCGAGCTGCTCGACGCGGTGGCGGCCACCGTCGGGAACGATGCCCTGCCCGGCATCGTGACCCGGCATCCGTTGCAGCCGTTTGATGCACGCAACTTCCGGCCCGGGCACCCGTTCAGTTTCGACCGGGCGGCGCTGGCCGGTGCCCGCGCCGCGCAGCACCCGCCCAATCCGGAGCCCGCGTTCCTGCCTGCGCCGTTGGTGCCGCCGCCGCTGGGGGACGTCGATCTCGCCGACCTCATCGCGTTTCTGGTGCACCCGACGCAGGCGTTTCTGCGGCAACGGCTCGGGTTGCGGGTCCCCGACGTGGACGAGGACCTCGCCGACGCATTGGACGTGGCGCCCGATCCGCTGGCCCGGTGGGATCTTGGCCAGAGGATGCTCGTCGCGAGGCTGGCGGGAGTCGAACTGGCCGACTTCCGCGCCGCGGAGTGGCGCCGAGGGACGTTGCCACCGTTCAAGTTGGGGGAGTCGGTGCTCGGCGGAATCGAGCACGCGGTCGAGTCGCTCGTCGCCGTCAGCGGGTCCGTGCACGTCGGGCGCGCGGAGACCGTGGACGTCGATGTCGATCTCGGCTCCGGACGGCGCCTCACCGGCACCGTCGGCGGTGTGCACGGGTCGGTGATCGCGAGCACCACGTATTCGAAGCTGGGGCCGAAACACCGTCTCGCCGCTTGGGCGCAGTTGCTGGCGGTCGCGGCGTCCGACAACGAGACCGAGTGGACTGCGGTCACGACCGGCCGCGGTGCGTACAGCCGCCCGGCGTGGCGCTCGACCCTCACCGCACCCGAGAACGCAGTGGAAGAGTTGGTGCGACTCGTCGAACTGCGCGATCTGGGGCTGCACGCGCCGTTGCCGATCGCCACGGGCGCGTCGGCGGCCTATGCCGAACGACGCCACGGCGGCAGCAGCATGGAGGACGCGATCGAGGCGGCCCGGAAGGAATGGAGCAGTGACTTCGGTGACTCACGCGACCGGCACATCACATACGTGTACGGGGCTTCGCCCGGGCTCGACGTCCTCGGCGACACGGTGACCATCGAGAACTACGCCCGGCAACTGTGGGCGCCGCTGCTCGCCGCCGAGACGTTGGCGCAGCCGTGACCGGCGCGCGAGGCTTCGACCTCCTCGGTCCGCTGCCGGAGGGCACGACGGTGCTCGAGGCGAGCGCCGGCACCGGCAAGACGTACGCGATCGTCGGTCTGGCCGCCCGCTTCGTCGCCGAGGGTGGCGTGGACCTGTCGCAGCTGTTGCTGGTGACGTTCAGCCGGGCGGCCACGCAGGAGCTGCGGGAACGCACCCGTGAGCGGTTCGGTTCCGCCGCAGCCGCATTGGCCGATCCGGCGGCGGCGCGGCTGAGCGCGGATCAACTGATCCGGCATCTCGCCGAAGCCGACACCGACGAGGTGACGCTACGGCGCCGGCGCCTGCTGCAAGCACTGTCGGACTTCGACGCCGCCACCATCGTCACCACCCACAGCTTCTGTCAGCGCATGCTCGACGGGCTCGGCATCGCGGGCGAACGCGACTCCGACACGGTGCTGGTCGAGGCCGCCGACGACCTCACGACGGAGGTGATCGCCGACCTGTACCTGCGGGCCTACAGTCGAGTCGAGTCGGCGCCGTTCACTCCGGCGGAGGCCACCGCGGCCGCCCGGGCGGCCATCTTCGACCCGCAGGCCGTGCTCGCCCCGGAAGATGCGCGGGGCACCCCGGCGGGGGATCGGGTGGCGTTCGCCGAGGCGGTGCGCGCCGAGGTCGAGCGGCGCAAACGTGCGGTGGGTCTGCGTGACTTCGACGATCTCCCGATGCTGCTCCATCGCGTCCTCAGCGATCCCGAGCACGGTGCGGCGGCCCGCCGGCGAGTCCGCGAACGCTACGGCGTCGTGCTCGTCGACGAGTTCCAGGACACCGACCCGCTGCAGTGGGACATTCTGCGCCGAACGTTCCACGGCAGCGGAACTCTGGTCCTCGTCGGCGATCCGAAGCAGGCCATCTATGCGTTCCGTGGGGCGGAGGTGCTCAGCTATCTGGACGCGGTGCGGTCGGCGGACCGTCACCAGGAGTTGACCACCAACTGGCGCAGCGATCAGGAGCTCCTCGACGGGCTCGAATATCTGCACGGCGGGGCCGCGCTCGGGCATCCCGAGATCGTGGTGCACCGCGTCGACGGTGCGAGACCGAAGTCGCGTCTGACGGGTGCCGTGCCGCTGCGGCTGCGGTATCTGCCGAGGACCGGCGCCGGGCCGATCAACAAGTCGGGATACCCCACGGTGGGGCCGCTCCGGAAGCGGATCGCGGCGGACCTCGCCGCCGACATCGTCGCCCTCCTCGACGGTGGCGCGACACTCGACGTCGGGGGGAGCGCCCGACTCGTCGAACCGGGCGACATCGCCGTCCTGGTGCGCACCAACGCGCAGATCACACTGGTCCACGACGCCCTCGACCGGGCGGGTGTGCCGTCCGTGCTCGCCGGCGGGGCCAGCGTCTTCACGACTCCGGCTGCGCAGCACTGGCTCTGGATTCTGCAGGCCATCGAGCAACCGCATCGTTCCGACCGGGTGCGGCTGGCCGCGCTCACCCCGCTGCTCGGGCACACGGCCGAGGAACTCGACGCTCGCGGCGACGACATCGTCGCCGAGGTCGGTGGGCAGCTCCGCGAGCTCGGCGCGGTGTTCGCGCAGTCCGGTTTCGCGGCCCTGTTCGAACGACTGTCCGCGGTCGGCGCGCTGGAGGCGAGACTGCTTCGGGTGGCAGCGGGTGAGCGGGCACTGACCGATCTCCGGCACGTGGCGCAGTTGCTCAACGGTGCCGCCGTCGAGCAGTCGCTCGGTCTGACGGCCGTCACCCGCTGGCTCACCGAACGGATGAAGGATCCGTCCTCGGGTGGGGTGGACCGCAGCCGGCGACTCGACAGTGACGCCGCAGCGGTGCAGATCGCGACCGTCCACGCCAGCAAGGGCCTCGAATTCCCGCTCGTGTACCTGCCGTACGCCTGGGACGCCGCGAAGATCTCGAAACCGAGCAAACTGCTGCTGCACGACGACGACGGGCGACGCATCCTCGACGTCGGCGGTCCGGGCAGCCCCGGTTACGCGGACCGCAGGAACCGGCACGACGCGGAAGAGGCGGGGGAGGAGTTGCGGCTGCTGTACGTCGCCGTGACCCGGGCGATGTGCGGGCTCGTGGTGTGGTGGGCACCGGCGTTCACGACGGCGGGCGCACCGCTGCACCGGATGATCCTGGGGCGGCAGCCCGGGCAGCGGGAGGTCCCGCCGAAGGTCACCGTCCCCGAGGATCCGGTTGTCGCGGAACGGTTGTCCGCGTGGGGTACGGAAGCTCCGGAGACGGTGACCGTCGAGGCGGTGGGTTCCGACCCGATCGCGCGGGTCGGGTGGACACCACAGCGTGAGCCCAGCGGAGACCTGGAAGCCGCGCGCTTCCGGCGGCTGCTCGACACGCGCTGGCGTCGCACGTCGTACTCGGCGTTGACCGCATCTGCGCACGACGCGCCCGCGGTGGGCAGTGAGGCCGAGGTCGAGGAGAAGACGGACGAACCGGACGAGCCTCCGTTGCAGGCTCCGGCCGACGTCACTTCGGGGGTGCCGTCGACGATGAACGAACTGCCCGGCGGCGCGACGTTCGGCACGCTCGTCCATGCCGTCTTCGAGATCGTCGACACCGCGGCACCCGATCTGGAAGCAGAAGTCCTGCGGTGCTGCCGCGACGTGATCGCGTCGACGCTGTCGGACATCGACCCCGCCCAGCTGGCGACGGCGCTGCTGCCCGTGCTGCGGACTCCCCTCGGCGCGGGGGGCGAGCCCACGCTCGCCGACATCGCCCCCGCAGACCTGCTGGCGGAGCTCGACTTCGAACTGCCGCTCGCCGGTGGCGACACACCCTCGCTCAGCGTGATGCTCGACGGCGTCGGCAGGGTGCTGCGCACCCACCTTCCCGTCGACGATCCGCTGCGGTCGTACGCCGATGCCGTGCAGACACTCGAGCCGACCCCGCTGCGCGGATACCTCACCGGCAGTATCGACGTCGTGCTGCGGTTGCCCGGACCGCGTTACGTCGTGGTCGACTACAAGACCAATCGCCTCGCGCAGGGCGACCTGACCACCGCGCACTACACCCGCGAGAGGATGGCCGCCGAAATGTTGCGGGCGCACTATCCGCTGCAGGCGTTGCTGTATTCCGTTGCGTTGCATCGGTACCTGCGCTGGAGGCAACCGGACTACGATCCGGCGGTGCACCTCGGTGGTGTCCGGTATCTGTTCGTTCGCGGAATGGTCGGCCCCGGCACCCCGCCCGGCTGTGGTGTCTTCGACTGGGCGCCGCCCGCCGCGCTGATCACCGAGCTGTCCGATCTGCTGTCCGGGTCGGCCTCCGAGCGGGAGGGGACGCGATGACCGAGGTGCAGGTGGCGCAGCGCGGCAAGGGGATGCTGCGGGTCTTCAACGAGGCCGGTGTGCTGGCCGCCGCGGACGTGCACGTCGCGTTGCGGTTGTCGGCGCTCGGAGGCGAATCGTCGGAAGACGTCGTACTGGCGACGGCGCTGGCGGTGCGGGCGGTGCGGTCCGGCTCGGTGTGCCTGGACCTGACGCGGATTCGTGAGGTGACCGTCGACGAGGAGTCCGAAGTCGATCTCGACGCACTGCCGTGGCCGGACGACGGCACGGTCGTCGAGGCACTGCGGCAGAGCCCGCTGGTCACGGGTGGTTCGGCGGGTCCGCTGCGACCGCTGCGGCTCGTCGACACGGCCGAGGGCGGGCTGCTCTACCTCGACCGGTACTTCCGGCAGGAAGCGACCATCCGGCGGGTACTCGACCACCGCGCTGTCGGGCATCCCCTCGTCGACGAGCAGTCGCTGCAGGAGGGGCTGGACGCGTTGTTCCGCGACCAGCACGACCACGGGGCGCCGGCCCCGGCTCCGGACCGGCAGCGGATCGCCGCCGCGGTCGCCGCCACACAGTGGACGTCGGTGGTGGTCGGCGGACCCGGAACAGGCAAGACGCACACCGTCGCCCGGGTGCTGGCGCTGCTGACCAGGCAGCCCGGGCCGGGCCTCCGGATCGCGCTCGCCGCACCCACCGGGAAGGCCGCGGCGCGGTTGCAGGAATCGGTGCGCGAGCAGTCCGACGCACTCGGGTTGCCGCCCGACCTGACCGCGATGACGCTGCATCGGCTGCTGGGCTGGCAGCGCGGACGTGGTAGCCGGTTCCGCTACAACGCGAACAATCACCTGCCCTACGACGCGATCGTGGTCGACGAGACGTCGATGGTGTCGCTGACGATGATGTGCCGTCTCCTCGAGGCCGTCCGCCCGGACACCCGCCTGGTGCTCGTCGGCGACCCCGATCAGCTGACGTCCGTCGACGCGGGCGCGGTCCTGGCCGATCTCGTGGCCCGGCCGGTGACGGGAACCGAGAATCCGGTGCTCGCAAGGATCGTCGGCGATGACCTGGAGGCAGCCGACGACCCGCTCGAAGCCGCCTTGAGTGCGGGAGAACGGGACAGATTGCGGGGCGGAGTGGTGCGGCTCAGCCGCGGGCGGCGGTTCGGCGGCGGCATCGCGCAGCTGGCCGTCGCGGTGCGGAAGGGCGAACCGGACGAGGTCATGGAGATTCTGTCGAGCGGCTTTCCTGAGGTGTCGTTCCACGGTCCCGAAGATCTGGACGCACTGCGGGCGGACGTGGTGGGGACGGCCGCCGCGGTCACCGGGTCCGCGGAATCCGGTGATGCCCTTGCTGCGCTGCGGCATTCGGAGGAGCACCGGCTGTTGTGCGCGCACCGCGAAGGTCCGTACGGCGTGCAGTGGTGGGCGCGGCAGGCGATGGAGTGGATAGGGGAGGCGACCGGGCAGCGACTGAACCCGGATCGCTGGTATCCGGGCCAGCCGCTGATGGTGACTGCCAATGATCACGAAACGAAGATCTACAACGGCGACACCGGGGTGATCGTGCGCCGCGACGACGACGAACTCGTCGCCGCATTCGTGCGGGGCAACGAACCGTTCCTGTTGCATCCGACGCATCTGTCCGCCGTGCAGACGGTGTACGCGATGACGATTCACCGCAGTCAGGGCAGTCAGTACGACACGGTGTCCGTGGTTCTTCCCGGCGAGGCGTCGTCGATGCTGACTCGCGAATTGCTGTACACCGCGATCACCCGGGCACGAAAGCACGTGCGGATCATCGGGTCCGAGGATGCAGTGCGGGCGGGAGTGCAACGTCGGGTGCTGAGGGCGAGTGGGCTTCGGAGGGCGATTCCGTAGCACGGCTCCGGAGGGAGGAGATCACGACGGCGAGAGTCGCGGACACGAAGACGACCTGCAGGAGTGTCCGGGGGATCAGGGCTTCGAACGGTCCCGTCGAGAGTCCCTCCACGGCGGCGTACACGTTCGCCGGGAACATCACGATCAGCAGGGCGGTGAGGCAGCCCGCCGCCCACGGCGCGGTGCGTCGTATCAGCAGTCCCGCGGCGCCGGCCAGTTCGAGCAGACCGGTCACGGTCACCAGCAGGCCGGGATTCGGCAGAGACGGCGGGACCATGTCGACGAGTTCCGCGCGCATCCCCACGAAGTGGGCCATGCCGGTCAGCGTGAACATGGCCGCGAGTCCGCCCCTCAGGGCAACGGGCCACGGCCGGAACCGGCGCACACCCGCCGCGCGTGCGACGAGGAGTGCCAGAGTGACGGCAACGAGGGCGATCAAGGGTTCCATGGTCCTTCTCCTGAATCGATCACTGTTCGTGGGTGTTGTTACTGCGGGACAGCCGGTCTCGGGCGCGGCTGAACTTCTGTGTGACGGGCACACGTGCGGTGGCGCGAGCCAGGCCCATCGCCGGCGTGCCGACGTAGATCGACTCGGCGCGGTCCACCAAATAGGTCTCGTGCCAGACGCCGACCGCACCGGGTGCCTTGCGGGCCCGCCGGTTGAATGCGGCCCAGGCCGGACGATGCTTCGCTTGGCTGTCACTGGCGTAGGCGTACAGCTTGTCGACGGAGTTCCAGTACTGAATCACTGTCGGGCCGCGCCCCTCGAACGTCAGGCGGTAGCCCATCAGACCCGAATCCGGATCTTCGGACAGCTCGCGCAGCATCCTCGGCATCGCGAGGAACGTGGGCAGCCACAGGTCCGGTCGCCAGGGTCGGTTGATGGTCATCCCGATCAGGAAGACCACCAGTTCGCCGTCGTAGTGGTGCGTCGAACGGGTGGGGTCGATCGTCGTCATCGGATGCCTCCCAATGTTGGATACCGATACTATCTAATAGTGGATAGTGCGGGTATCCAATGTCAAGGGGTTTGGGCATGCAAGAACCCGGGCCGCGCAGTGCGCGGCCCGGGTCACTGGGTCAGGAATGGTTTACGGAGCCGGCGACGGGGGTGTCACCGGGACGACCGAGGCGAGTGCGCGCTCGTGGGCGTCGGTGGACCATTCGGGTTCGGTCGTGATGTTCATGTCCCCGACGATCGTGCCGAAGATGTCGATGTCCGTGCTGTACAGGATCACCGCGTTGCGCTGCGAATCCGTGAAGTTCGTTCCGGTGATGTTCGCGTCGCTCAGGTCGGCGTACGACAGATTCGCGGCGGCGAAGTTGGTGCCGGTGAGGTTCGCCCGTTTCATGTTCGCACCCGACAGGTCGGCGAAGCTCAGGTTCAGGCCCGCCAGGTTCGCGGAACTCAGATCGGCGCCGGGGCAGGTCGTGCGATCGTCGGGATTAGGATTCGCCACAATCCTGCAGCCGTTGATCTCGGTGAGGACGTCCGCCGCGGCCGTTCCGGTGCCCGCAGTGAGTGCGGCACCCCCGGCCAGCGCGACCGCACCCAGTGTCAGAGCCCTGAAATGTGTCCTGCTCATGCCGGACCGCCCCCTCGCGTAGAACCTCAACCGTCATCGCCGAACTTAGTGCCGAGCGCACTGCGCCGTACGGGGAATCGCGACACCTGCACGTCGGGCGAGGCGTTGCCAGACACCGACGCACCCGTTCTCGGTAGACGCACCCGTTCTCGGGCTCGAAAACGGGTGCGGGGGCACAGAAGGGGTGCGTGTCGGATGGCGCGATCGTGATCGCCTACTCGCAGGCGATGCCGTCGTTGTCGCGGTCGAGGTGCGACGCGTAACCGTCCTGGCCGCGGTAGATCGGCGTCACGCCCGCATTGCGGGCCTCGGTGCAGTTCTTGTACCCCGCCCGCGGCGCGGGTGCCGGCGGTGCCGGAGCCACCTGCGGTGCGGGGGCTGCCTGCGGGGCCGGCGCGACCTGCGGCGCGGGTGCCGGTGCTGCCGGAGCGGCGGGCGCGGGCGGCAGGAGGGGGTTCACGGCGTCGGCCGAACCGCTCGGAATCAGGGACGCAATCTCCGGGGGGAGGAAATCGAAGATCGTCGCCGCCTGTGCGGAGGGTGCGGTCGCCATCGAAATGGCGGCACAACCGAGGACGCTGAGAACTAACCGTCGAGCCTTCATGTTTACCTCGTTCAGGGGTGGGGTGGGGCTTCCACGGAATGGTCGAGAAATGCCACGACGGCCAATCCATTCGGTGTGACGAGGATAGTAGCCACTTGGTAACGGACTTCGAAAGCTGTTGAGGCGCAATATCCCTCTGTGTCATTCACTCGAATGACACAACCCTCGACCTGTACTTGAACAAAAAACTACCGAGAAATTCAGAATGGGCACGATATCTGCCGGAGATTTCCGTGTCGTCGATCAGAACGGCGAGAACTGGGCTCTATAGTCGCTCTGTGCTGTCATCTGCCTCCTCGACCATGAACCGGCCGGCGCGATTGCCGACAGGGCACCGCTGGGTCGTCGTGGACGTCGAGACCTCCGGTCTTCGTTCGTCCACGCACAGAGTGCTCAGCGTCGCGGCGTTGGCGTTGCGTGAAGACGGTTCGGTGGAGCGTGAATTGGTGACTCTGCTCAACCCGGGCTACGACCCGGGGCCGGTCCATATCCACAATCTCACGCCACAGCGTCTGGTGGGGGCGCCCCGTTTCGAAGACGTCGCGAAAGATCTGCTCGAGCTTCTCGACGGTCGGACGCTGGTCGCGCACAACGCGTCATTCGATTACGGCTTCCTCGACGCCGAGGCACGGCGGGCGGGGATGACGATGCCGACACGGCAGAGGCTCTGCACCCTCGCCCTGTCGCGCCGCCTCGAGATCGACGTCCCCAATCACAAGTTGTCCACTCTGGCTGCGCACTGGAAGGTTCGTCAGAACCGGGCTCACGACGCTTACGACGACGCCCTCGTGCTGACGGAGGTCTTCGCGCACAGCGCCTCGCTGGCCGAGTCTCTCAGACTTCCTCTGCCGGTCGTCGGTTGCGCCGATCGGCGGGCGGTGTACCCCGATCGGGTTCCGCGCGTGGAGTCTCCGTGGCGGAATCCGGGTCGGCTGGATCCGGGGGAGGGACTGGTCCAGGGCATGAAACTGGTCATCAGCGGCAGTACGGATGTTCCCCGTCTTGCGCTCGCCGCACGTTTGACCGCCGCCGGCCTGGACGTCATGAATTCGGTCAGCCGTCAGACGAGTGTCGTCGTCTGCAACGACCCGCACTCGTCGAGTGCAAAGGTGCGCCGCGCGGTGGCCGACGGGATTCCTGTCCTGACCGAGCGGCGGCTCGGCGAGATGTTGCTGCACGTGACACCGGGTGAGCCGAAGGCGGCCGCGGCACCGTCCGAAGTTCAGCGGCCACGACCTGCGACGACTGTTCCCTCCACGAAGCCTTGGCACGGAAGAAGAGTGCTCATTGTCGGTGGCTCGCATGCGGACTCCGTTCTGATGCGCTCCCGCGTCGTGCAGCTGGGTGCCAAGCCGTCGGTCAATCTCTCCGCAGGAGTCACCGATGTCCTCGTTCTCGACGGTGGTGAACTCGATCCCCGCATGGACCGAGTGTCGGCCCGTCAGTTGCCTCTGCTCACCGCCCCCGATGTGAACTCCGCACTCGAACCGGCGGCACCACCCGAGCGGGGGGCGCTCCGCGAGCCGATCCGACCGCCTTCTCAGTGGGTTGCGCCGTTGCTCGCTCGCGGAGAGGTGATCGACCTGCCACCACAGACGACATCGCTGACGGTCAACGCGTCTTGGCGCGCCCACACCGAGGACGATGCATTCGACGTGGATGTGGTTGCGCTTCTTCTCGGCGAAGACGGCCGGGTCGGTTGCGACGAGGACTTCCTCTTCTACAACTCGCCGACGAGTTCGGACGGCACCGTGGAATTATCCTGCGACGGCAGCAGCGAGCAAGGAGTGCGGATCGAATTGGCTGCCCTGCACTCCGACTACCAGTGCGTGTCCGTATCGGCGGCGATCGGCGGAGATCGCACCTTCGGTGAACTCGGTCCGATCTCGGTGACCGTCGACGCTCCGGACCACACGATCGCATCGTTCGTTCTGGACGCCGGCACGACCGAACGGACGATGCATTTCGCCGAGATCTACCGACGCGCCGGGCAGTGGCGTCTCCGCGCGGTGGGTCAGGGGTACGAATACGATCTCGCCATGCTCGCCACCGAGTACGGGGTGACGGTCGACGATTGAGGATCCCTCACCGTTCGGAGCGAACAGTGACGGGGGCCGGGGAAATCTGCCGGATCTGGACGTCGGGGAAGGTGGGGACTTCGAATCGGGTGTGTGCGAAGGGTTCGGTGCAGGCGCGCTGGGCGTGTGCCGCGATGTCCCCGAGAGTGGTCACCCACATCCCGTCCATTGCCTTGACGTTCTCGATGAGTCGTTCCAATGCGGCTGCCTTGGAGGGTCTTCCGGAGATGAACGGGTGGTTCGTGAGGACGAAGCACCCGCCTTCGGCATGGTGGGCCTCCGCTTCGAGGGTCCACATCTCCAGGACCTTGGCGGGGCTTTCGATGACGCCACTGCCGGTGACACCGGGGTAGAACGCATACTGTTCCCAGTCGTCGAGTGCCCAGTCGACGGGGATCTCGATCAGTGTTCGTTCCGACGCCGGGCTCGTCGCCATCAGGTAGGGCTTGTCGCCGTCGAGCAGGCTCGAGTCGTACATGAACCCGCGTTCGGCGAGCAACTCGGGTGTGTGCCAGTTCATTTCCCACCAGGGCGCGCGATATCCGACGGGGCGGATGCCCGCGACCTCCTCGAGCGCGTCGAGCCCCCGGTCGAGGTAGCGTGCCTCGGTCGCAGGGTCGAGGCCCTTCGTCGGTTCGTGTAGATACCCGTGGTGCCCCACCTCGTGACCGCCGTCGATGATGGCGCGGACCGTGTCGGGATAGCACTCGGCGGTGAATCCCGGCACGAAGAACGTTGCGCGAACGTCCTGACGTTCGAGTATTCGCAGAATGCGGGGGACACCGACGCGGGGCCCGTACGACTGGTGGCTCATCAGCGACATACGGTTCGCCGAAGTGGGATCGTGGGCGAGGACGCAGGATTCGGCGTCGACGTCGAAAGTGAAGGCGGCGGCTGCGGTGTGGCCCTGCGGCCAGGTGAAGTCGTTGTTCACGGTGTGCTCCTGGGGTGTCGGGAGGGTTCAGTTGCCGGCGAGGACGTCGGGGGAGTCGGTGGTCGCGGACGATCGTGTCGGGGGTTGGCCGGTGATGCGGTAGGGGCGGTGTGCTCGGGGGCCGAGGACTGAATAGAGGGCGGCGGCAACTCCGCCACCGGCCAGCCAGGACAGGTCGAGCCCGCCGAGTGCTCGAGCCGCGAAGCCCTGGGTGAGGCTCGTGGCGCCGTACATGAACAGCCACGTTGCGGCGATTCCGGCGATTCCGGCGACGAAGCATCCCATCGTGGTCCAGTTGACGTCGAGGAGCCTGCGAGATCCGATCGGCTCGAACAGTCGTCGAGCGTCGATCTGTCGTTTGTCGAGGCGGAAGTAGTGGACGAGCATGATGCCTGCCCAGCTCGCGATCCAGGCCACGATTGCCGCCAGCCAGGTCTCGAGTACGGTGGCAAGGCTCGATTGGAAGATGAAGAAGATGACCACGACCAGGGCGAACATGCCGACCAGCAGGTTCAGCTTCCGGCGGTGCACCTTGATGTCGAGGGCCTGTGCGGCGACCGAGAACGTGTAGATGTTGAGGATGTTGGTGGCGATCGGCCCGTGAATCACGAGGAACAGCACCGGCAGCGCCAGCGCGCCGAAGTTCGACACGATCAGCTCACCCGGGTCGATGGAACCGTTGGTCGTGGCGAGACTGGCGCCGAGCACTCCGAGCCACACCACCGGGACGAACTGACCGAGGGTGCTCGCGAAGTACAGCTTGCGACGGGACACCGTCCGGCTCACGAACCGCGAGTAGTCGCAGGCGTAGGTGAACCACGTGATTCCCCAGCCGATTCCGATCACGGTCATCACCGTGGACATAGCCGCGATCCGGGCGCCGCCGTGCAGGACTTCGCCGGTGGGCCCGGCGTAGGACCAGTCGATGTCGAGGTGGAACCAGGCGACGACGGACATCAGAACGAGTACCGCCAGAGTCGGCGGAACCGTCCAGCGCTCGAACGCGGCGATGACCCGGTAGCCGAACCATGCGATGGTCACCTGGATCGTCATGATGACGGCTCCGACGAGAATCTTCGCTGCCAGGTTCCGCTCGTGCGGGTCGACCAGGTCCAGTTTGCCGAGCAGTGCCATGACCAGGTCCAGGACGATCCAGGTGTTCACCGCGCACCACCCGACCGCCAGGCAGGCCTGGATCGCGGCCGGCAGGTATGCGCCGCGCCGACCGAACGCGGCCCGCGACAAGACCATACCGGTGACGCCCGTACGCTGGCCGATGAGAACGAAGACGCCGAAAAGTGCCATGCCGATGACGTTTCCGGCGACCAGAACGATGAGGGTGTCGCGCAGCCCGAGCCCGAGTCCGATGCCGAGGGCGCCGAGAACCCAGTTGATGGGCGCAATATTGGCCCCCGCCCAGATCCAGAACTGGCCGGACACGCGCGTCGTGCGTGCTTCGTCGGGGATGGGTTGCAGTACTTCTTCGAAGTCGTGCAGGTGGGGACTGTCTGCGGGAGTGTCGGTGACCATCGGACTCCTTTGTGAGGCCATGTGGGGCTTCCCATCATGCGGTGCGTGACCCACATCACACCATTTACACTTTGACAATAAATTCGGGCTGTCAACGAACGGAATGTCATGTCGCTGTCGTTAGCCGACGTCCTCGCACACCCGAGCCTCGCTGCCGGACGCCCGGTCGTTCGGGCCGGAGCCGACCTGCTGGCCCAGCCCGTGCGCTGGGTGCATTCGAGCGAAGTCATCGACATCGCGCACCTTCTTCGCGGCGGCGAGTTGCTGCTGACCGGCGGGTTCGCACTCGCGTCTGCCGACCCGGCCGGAATGCGGCGGTACGTGCGTGAACTGTCGGCCCGCCGTGTCGCCGGAGTGGCCATCGAGACCGGGCCGCAACTGCCGCAGATCCCGCCTGCGCTGGTCGAGGAGGCGTCGGAGGCGTGTTTGCCGGTCGTCGAACTGCGTGGTGTCGTTCCGTTCGTCGAGGTCGCCGAGGCGATCAACGGCCTGCTGGTCAACGAATCGGTGCAGCGACTGCGTCGTGGTGACGCGGTCGCGCACGCGTTGTCCGAGGAGTTGGCCCGCGGTGGCGGACCCGACGAGTTGCTCGAGGTGCTCGCGCGACTCTTGCCCGGTGACGTGACCCTGCTCGACGCGACCGGCGACGTGATCGCGGCCCTCGGGAATGAGATCGCCGCCCCTGCCACCGGTTCGGGCGTGCTCGCCGTGCCGGTATCCGTCCAGGGTGTCGGTGTGGCGACGCTCATGGTGTCTGCGGCCCACCCGGCCGATCGCGTCACCGCGGAGGCGATCGTCGAGCGAGCACCGGCAGCGCTGGCGATCTCGCTCCTGCGTTCGTTTCCTCCCTCGGCCGCGGTCCGCGCCTCGCAGGCCTTGCTACGGATCGCCTGCCAGCCGAATCCTGCCCCGGAGCGTCTCGTCGCGGCGGCGCGTGCGGCCGGGATGGCCGACGGAGCGTCATACGTCGGGGTTGTCGGACGTTCGGTCGACGGTCCGGTATCGCTCGGCGCTGTCGATGCGGCACTGCACCGGTACGCGGCCGGAACGGTGTCGTCCATCGCCGGCGACGAGTTGCACGCAATCGTCGTGCTCCGGGCCGACGACCGAGTCGGTTCCTGCGCGTCGCTGGTCGAATCGCTGCGCGCGACACCGCAGGCGGTGTTGGCGCGGGTTGCGGTGGGTCCGGTGGTCACCGATCTGCTCGGGCTCCCCGAGACGCTGGCGGAGGCGCGGTTCGCGCTCGACCTCGCGGCCGATCTGGGTATCGCCGACACCATCGTGGACGCCGCGGAACTCGCTCTCGAACGCCTCGGCCGGCGGATCGGCGATCCGGCCCTGCTGACGTCGTTCGTCAGGGAATTGCTCGGGCCGCTTCTCGCGGTCGGTCCCGAACGTGCTCGCCGTCTGATCGACACGCTGGACGTCTACCTGCAGTGCGGGTGCAGCAAGACCGAGGCGGCGGCCCGGCTGCACGTGCAGCGTCAGACGCTGTATCAGCGGCTCGATCAGATCTTCGCGCTACTCGGCGAGGATCCGACGGGTTCGCCGCGTCTCGCTGCCGTGCACCTCGCGACCCGCCTCTATCTCGGCGGTGCGGTCGACGCGAGCGCGCTCTGACTTTCACGGGTGACCGGGAAAGCGGCCCCGGACTCGGCTGTTGCAACGATGTTGCATTCCTGTGAACATCGCTGGGAATCGCGGATCGGGGTGGCGCAACCGCGCCCGTCCGTGTTTCCGGCGGTTTCAGCTCGGTTCATCCATTGCAACCGCAGTCCGGTCATGAGAAGCAAAACATCGTTGACATGTGATGCCAAGCACAATATGGTCGGTGAACGAATCGCCGTTGCAATCAACGCAACAAATGCCATTCGTCGCAGTCGGCAAGCGCCGACGCCCCGAGAAGGAGTGGGCATGGCCCAAAACCTCAATTCCCCCTCAGCCCCGCCGCAATCGGACGAGGACGGCGCGGTGAACCCCTCGCCCCGTGTTCTCCGGCGGGTCGTCACGGCGAGCTTCATCGGCAACTTCGTCGAATGGTTCGACTACGCCGTATACGGCTATCTCGCAACGGTTATCGCGGTGGTCTTCTTCCCCGAGGCCGAGCCCACGACGGGTCTGCTGGCCACGTTCGCCGTGTTCGCCATCTCGTTCGTCATCCGCCCGATCGGCGGACTCGTCTGGGGGCACTTCGGTGACAAGATCGGACGTCGCACGGCGTTGTCACTGTCGATCCTCATCATGTCGGCGTCGACGTTCTGTATCGGCCTGATCCCCGGCTTCGATCAGATCGGCTACATCGCACCGGTCCTGCTGCTGCTCGTCCGCATGGTGCAGGGATTCTCCGCCGCCGGCGAGTACGCGGGCGCCTCGGCGTTCCTCGCCGAGTACGCCCCGGACCGCAAGCGCGGGCTGTTCACGAGCGTCGTGCCCGCGTCCACGGCCGCCGGGCTGCTATTCGGATCGTTGATCGCGGCACTGCTGACCGCGGTGCTGTCGACGGAACAGCTCGAAGGCTGGGGCTGGCGGCTGCCGTTCCTGCTCGCGGCGCCGATGGGCCTGATCGGCCGCTACATCCGGTTGAAGCTCGAGGACACCCCGAAGTTCCAGGAAATGGAACAGAAGGTGGAGTCCAACGCGCCGTTGTCGATCCTTTTCACCCACCATCGGCGCGCGATCGCCATCGCGTTCGGTGTCACCTGCCTCAATGCGGTCGGCTTCTACCTGATCCTCAGCTACATGCCGACGTATCTGTCGGAGGTGTTGAACGTCGGCCACACGGCCTCGTTCGTCGCCGCGTCGATCGCTCTCGCCTGCTACATCGTCTTCATCTTCGGGATGGGTGCGCTCTCGGACCGCTTCGGCCGCAAGCGAGTTCTCATTGCCGCGTCGGTCTGCTTCGCGGTGTTCACCGTCCCGCTGTTCAGTGCACTCGGCGCCGTCGGAATCGTCGGTATCGTCCTCATCCAGATCGTGCTGTGCGCGTTCCTCACCATGAACGACGGCACGCTTCCCACCTTCCTGGCCGAGATCTTCCCGACCCAGGTCCGCTACAGCGGTTTCGCGTTCAGCTTCAACACCGCCAATGCACTGTTCGGCGGCACCGCGCCGTTCGTCGCCACGTTGTTGATCGAGCTCACCGGCAGCACACTCGCGCCCGCCTGGTATCTCGTCGCCGCGGCCCTCGTCGCCATGGGGGCGATGCTCATGGCCCGCGAAACCTCCCAGCGCCCCCTGGCCGACACCTGACCACCCGTACATCCCACAGGAGTGCGGCATCACGCGATGCCGCCGGCAACTCGAAAGGAACATCATGAACTTGGAGCGCATCAAGAGCATCCCCAACGGCGAGAAGGTCGTTCCCACGTTCTCCCCGGTGGAAATGGACCGCAGGCTAGTCGCTCTGCGTAAGCACATGGCGGACAACGGGTTCGATGCCGTGCTCTTTACCAGCTACCACAACATCAACTATTATTCCGACTTCCTCTACACGGCGTTCGGGCGGCCGTACGCCCTGGTCGTCACCCAGGACGGCTCGACCACCGTGTCCGCCAACATCGATGCCGGGATGCCGTGGCGGCGGTCGTTCGGCGAGAACGTCGTCTACACGGACTGGCGCCGCGACAACTTCGAGTACGCCGTGCAGCAGGTCGTGGCGAAGCAGGGCATCTCACGCGGCAGCCTCGGTGTCGAGGACGACCACCTGACCCCCGACGTGCGGGCCCGGATCGCGGCGGTTCTGCCCGGGATGACGTTCACCGACGTCGCAAAGGCCACGATGCGCCAGCGCATGATCAAGTCGCCCGAGGAGATCGAACTGATCAAGCACGGGGCGCGGATCGGTGACCTCGGCGGCGAGGCCATCCGTGCGGCGATCACCGAGGGTGTCCCCGAATTCGAGGTGGCGATCGCCGGCTCGAACGCGATGATCCGGGAGATCGCGGCCACCTTCCCGCACGCCGAATTGCGCGACACGTGGGTCTGGTTCCAATCGGGCATCAACACCGACGGCGCCCACAACTGGGCCACCAGCCGCCGCGTGGAACGCGGAGACATCCTGTCGCTGAACTGTTTCCCGATGATCGCCGGCTACTACACGGCGCTCGAACGCACCCTGTTCTACGGTGAGCCGTCGGCGGAGCACCTGCGGCTGTGGGAGATCAACGTCAAGGTGCATCGCCGCGGGCTCGACCTGATCAAGCCGGGCGCCGTCTGCAAGGACATCGCGGCCGAGCTGAACGAGATCTACGAGGCCGAGGGTCTGCTGCCGAACCGCACGTTCGGGTACGGGCACTCCTTCGGCGTGCTCTCGCACTACTACGGACGCGAGGCGGGCCTCGAACTGCGCGAAGACATCGACACGGTCCTCGAACCCGGGATGGTGGTGTCGATGGAACCGATGGTCATGGTTCCCGAGGGCATGCCGGGCGCCGGGGGCTACCGCGAACACGACATCCTGGTCGTCGGCGAGGACAGCGCGGAGAATATCACCCGGTTCCCGTTCGGACCCGAGCACAACATCCTCGGCGTCTGACCGGTACGCCGACCCTGCCGCGGGTGTGGCAGGGTCGGCGGTGGTGTTGGCAGAACCGAAGGAGCGCAACGATCATGAGTGTGGACGACGTCGATCGACTCGCGGACAACGGACCGGGCGAGCACGACGGTGACGCGAAGCCGTCCCCGTCGGTCCTCCTCAACGGACTGCGGGTGCTCGAATCCTTCTCGATCGCGGAGCCGGTCCTCGGCGTCACCGAGATCGCGCGCAAGGTCGATCTGCACAAGAGCAGCGTGTCCCGCATGCTCGCCACCCTCGAGAAAGCCGGCTACGTCGAGCGTGACGAGGGCACCGGACGCTACCGGCTCGGCCTCGGTCTCATCGCCCTCGCGGGGCCACTGCTGGCCAACCTCGACGTCCGCCGCGTGGCGCAGCCGGAACTGGAGGAACTCACCAGCCGCACCGGCGAGACCAGCGCGCTCATGGTGTGGAACGGGCACGAATCCGTCGTCGTCGAACAGATTCCCAGTCCCAAGCAGGTCAAGCACACCGCCGCGGTGGGCACCCGCTACGACACCTATGCGAGTTCGTCCGTCCAGGTGTTCCTCTCCGAGATGCCGCGGGCGGAGACCGAGCGGCTGTTCGACCGGCGTCTGCTCGTCGGACCCGATGAGCAGGAGTCACGCGGCGAGTACTTCGACGAGCTGAGTGACACCCGCGACCGCGGATACGCCGTCAACGACGGCCGCACGTCGATCGAGGAGGTCGGCATCTCGGCGCCGGTCCGCGATCATCGCGGCGTACTGGTCGCGGCCGTCATGTTGTCCGCCCCACGGTTCCGGGTCCCCGAGTCCATGCTCGAGTCGCTCGGGCGGGCGGTCGCGGAATCCGGCAGGCGGGTGTCGGCACGACTCGGGGCACCCGTCGAGACCCGCGACTGACCGCATCGCCTCCGCTCGTCGGATGGACTCCGCGGACTATTCTGGGTGGAGCGTGCCAGAGGTGGTGCAGGGCCGATGACGATCGACGATCCGGGGGCAACCCAGCGCCAGCCGGAGATCACGACCGAGCTGGCCGCGGCAGGGTTCGACGATGCCGTGGAGATCGGCCGCGGCGGGTTCGGAGTCGTCTACCGCTGCCTGCAGGAGGACCTCGACCGCACGGTGGCCGTCAAAGTCCTGACGTCGAACCTCGACCCCGACAACGTGACGAGGTTCGTGCGTGAGCAACGGGCGATGGGCCGGACGTCCGGGCACCCGAACATCGTTGCCGTCTACCAGGTCGGTGTCACCCGGAGCAGGCGGCCGTTCCTCGTCATGCCGTACCACTCGTTCGGTTCCCTCGATGCGCAGATCCGTCGGTCGGGTCCCCTCGGGTGGCAGGAGGTGCTGCGGCTCGGGATCAAGATGTCCGGCGCCCTCGAGACCGCGCATCGCGGTGGGATGCTCCACCGCGACGTCAAACCCGCGAACATCCTGCTCACCGAATACGACGAACCGCAATTGACCGACTTCGGCATCGCCCGCGTCTCCGGCGGATTCGAGACGACGGCAGGCTCGATCACCGGGTCCCCGGCGTTCACCGCGCCGGAGGTGCTCGAAGGCCGGCCACCGACGGTGGAGTCGGACGTCTACAGTCTCGGGTCCACCCTGTTCTGCGCGTTGACCGGGCATGCGGCGTACGAGCGCCGGAGCGGTGAGCAGGTCGTCGGGCAGTTCCTGCGGATCTCCACGCAGGCGGTCCCCGACCTGCGGGACGCCGGAATCCCCGACGACGTGTGCAGCGCAGTCGAACATGCCATGGCCCGCACGGTCGAGGACAGGCCGGGCGGTGCCGCCGACTTCGGCAACGAGCTCCGGGCGGTCGAGCGACGCAACGGTGTCGTCGTCGACGACATGTACATCCCCGTTCGGCGGGCACCCGAGCAGCTGCACGATCATGCCGGCGAATCCACCCGGTCCCGGGGCCCCGGGCTCCCGTACAACGTGCGGACGCCGCCGACCCCGCCCGCGCCGGTGACGAAGTTCCGCCCACCCACCACCACCCGGCAGCTCGTGCCGCGCCGGCGGCTCCTCGCCGCCCTCCGCGCGGGCCGGGACCGCAGGCTGACGCTCGTCCACGCGCCGGCCGGGTTCGGCAAGAGCAGTCTGGTCGCCCAGTGGCGCGACGACCTGGTCGACGCCGGGACGGCGGTCGCGTGGCTGACCGTGGACCGGGACGACAACAACGTGGTGTGGTTCCTCACCCACCTCGTCGAGGCGATCAGGCGGGTACGCCCGGAGGTCGTCACCGATCTGGGCCAGTCGCTGGAGGAGCACGGGGACGCGGTCGAACGGTTCGTCCTCACGTCCCTGATCAACCGGCTTCACGACAGCGAGGAGGCCCTCGTCGTCGTGATCGACGACTGGCACCGCATCACTGGCTCCGGGCCGATCGACTCGATGAAGTTCCTGCTCGACAACGGCTGCCACCACTTGAAGATCGTCGTGGCGAGCCGGAGCCGGTCGGGGCTGCCGCTGAGCCGGATGCGGGTGCTCGACGAACTCAACGAAATAGCTTCCGACGAACTGTGTTTCGATTTCGGCGAATCGCAGAACTTCCTGTCGGACCGGGTGCAGGTTCCACTGAAGGACACCGAGATCGAACAACTCCGGGAATCGACCGACGGCTGGATCGCGGCACTGCAGTTGGCCTCGTTGTCGTTGCGCGAAGCCGGAACTCCGGAGAACCTGATCGAACAGCTCCGGACGGGGACCGACGCGATCGGCGAGTATCTCGCCGAGAACGTGCTCGACGCCCTCGAACCCGACCTGCTCGACTTCATGCTCGCCACGTCCGTCCCCGACAAGGTGTGCGGCGACCTGGCGTCGGCGCTGGGCGGCGTGCAGGACGGGCAAGCGAGACTCGAGCAGGTCGCCGCCCGTGACCTGTTCCTCGGCAGGACGGGCGACGACCGCCAGTGGTATCGCTATCACCACCTGTTCGCCCAGATCCTCCATCAGCGCCTCGAACGGGACCACCCCGGGCGCATCACCGACCTGCACCGCCGGGCATACGACTGGTTCCGGGAGCGGCACCTGCTGGGCGAGGCCGTCGACCACATCCTCGCGGCCGGGGAACCGCAGCGAGCGGTGGAACTGCTCGAGGAGGACGACCTGTACCTCCTCGATCGGTCACAGATGTCGACGCTGCTCTGCCTGATCGGGAAACTGCCCGCCGACCTGGTGGCCGCCAGCCCGCGGCTGCAGCTCACCATCGGATGGGCGAACTGCGAACTCCAGCGACTCGAACTCGCGCAAGCCGCCCGAACCCGCGCGCTCGAGCAGATCGACAGCGGCGAGATGCCCGAGCGTCGCGCCGCCCAGCTCCGGGTGGAGGCGGATGTCCTGCAGGGCGACATCGAGGCGACCGCGGACCGCATCGAGGGGGTGCGGGAGCTCGTCACCGAATGCCTCGCCCATCCCACGGAGTACCACCCCTTCGTGGTGTCGATGGCCGCTCTCATCGAGACGTTCGTGGACACGTGTGAATTCCGGTTCGAGGACGCCTACCGCAGGCAGAGCTGGGCGGCCCCGTACCACCGGCAGAACACGGGACCGTACTCCGTTGCGTACGGGTACTGTTTCGCCGGACTCGCGAAGTTCGAGCAGCTCGATGTCGGCGGTGCGATGGAGCTGTACCGCAAGGCGTTCCAGCTGGTCCGGGAGGCGGAGAACACGCAGTCGCAACATGCGCGGCTCACCCGCGCACTACTCGCCGAGGTCCATTACGAGCAGGGCCGGGTCGATGAAGCGGACGAGCTGCTCAACGAGACGTTCGACGCGGCCGCGCTCGGTGGCGCACCGGATTTCATGATCCGGCACTACTGCCTCAGGGCGCGGATCATGGCGGTGCGCGGCGATTGCGACGCCGCGGCACGACAACTCGACGAGGGAGTGCGGACGGCCGAGACGTTCTCCCTGCCCCGGCTGCGGGCCGCCGTCGACAACGAGCGGGTGCGGATCGGGCTGCCCCCGGCACCCGGGTTCGTGCCCGTCACACGCGAGACCCGGCGCACCCCGGCGAACGGGCTCGACCTGGCGACGGCACAACTCGAGGAAGAGGCGGCCATCACGTTGCTCGCGGCGCAGGGCGATCCGGCGGACGAGGATCTCGCGTGCGAATGGGCGAACGACTGGGTTCGGCAACTCGACGGGACCGGACGGCACCGGGCCCGCCTGCAGGCGGTCCGGTTGCTCGTGTCGTGCCTGTGGGCTGCCGGACGTCGCGACGAGGCGCAGGCGATGCTGCTGCCGGCGGCAGTGGAGTGCGCCCGGCACGGGCTGATCCGGTTCCTACCCGACGGCGGCCCGAACGTCGTCGCGGCGCTGTCGGCGCTGCGGGAGAACGGTCATCCCGACCTGCCGCGGACGTTCGTCGACACTGTGCTCGCGGCCGCGCAGTAGTCATCCCGCGGGAGCAGGTGCGCGGCGGCCACCCGCCACGGGGCGAGCAGGGTGTCGAAGTGTGCGCTGGTGAAATCGTGCCGCCCGACGAGATCCGACACCGCGTGCGCTGCCGCCGCGTCGCGCACCGCGGTCGCGATGTCCGCGCACAGTTGCTCGTCCTCGCGCACTGTCGCCTCGTCCATGAAGTGCCGTTCCCACGCGGCGTCCTGGGCGCGGTACCAGGATTTGATGCGGCCCGCTTCCCAGGCCGCATCGCGTGCGCAGGCCCAGGCGCCGAGCCGTCGTCGGCTGTCGGCGACGCTTGTCGTTCGCGTCAGTGCTCCGAAGTGCCCGTGCAGGAGGGCTGCCGCTTCCACGGCGTGTCGCACGACGTCCTGCCAGTTCGGGCCGAAACTCTGCTCGCATTCGTACTCGGTGACGGCGAACGTGTCGAGGGCGGACAGCGCGTCGTCCACGACGTCGACGTGGAGAAGGTACGAGCCGGGCAGCTCGCGCCGGCTGAGGAGCTGGAAGGCCACGAACGCGTCGCCGCGGACCGGTGCGCAGTGCACGAGGACGTCGAGCACCTACAGCCGGGTCTCGGGTGCGAAGTCGCCGCGCTTCGGAACCGGGTGCCGCCGGATGAAGTGCGCGGCGCGGGCGGGGAGAAGGCGAAGTTCGTCGGTGATCATGTCAGCACTCGACATAGTTGACCGGGACGTTGACGGCCAGACCACCGGTCGACGTTTCCTTGTACTTCGACAGCATGTCTGCGCCGGTCGAGCGCATCGTCTCGATCACCTGGTCGAGGCTGACCCGGTGGGTGCCGTCGCCGCGCAGGGCCATGCGAGCGGCGTTGATGGCCTTGCCCGCCGAGATCGCGTTGCGTTCGATGCACGGAATCTGCACCAGTCCTTCGATGGGGTCGCAGGTGAGTCCGAGGCTGTGCTCCATCGCGATCTCCGCGGCATTCTCCACCTGTTCGATTGTGCCGCCGAGGATCTCCGCAAGCCCGGCAGCGGCCATGGACGCCGCGGAACCCACCTCGCCCTGGCAGCCGACCTCGGCTCCGGAGATCGACGCGCGTTCCTTGTACAGCGATCCGACGGCGCCGGCGGCGAGGAGGAAGCGGATCGCGGTGTCGTCGCGATCCGACTTTCCGGCCGGGGTGTAGTGAACGGCGTAGTGCAGCACCGCGGGGATGATGCCCGCGGCCCCGTTGGTCGGCGCGGTGACGATCCGGCCACCGGATGCGTTCTCCTCGTTGACGGCCAGCGCGACGAGGTTGACCCAGTCCTCGGCGAATGCGGGATCACGGTGCGGGTCTTCCTTATTCAGGCGCAGGTACCAGTCCCGTGCGCGCCGGCGCACGTGCAGAGCGCCGGGAAGAATTCCGTCGCGCGCGATCCCGCGCTTCTCGCATTCCACCATGACGTCGCGGATATGCAGGAGCCGCTCGTAGATCTCCACGGTCGACCGCGTTTCGCGTTCGAACTGGAGCATCACGTCACTGATGGCGTAGCCGTGGCGGGCCGCGACGTCGAGGAGTTCCTTGGCGGACCCGAACGACAGACCGCCGGTGGCGGTGGCCGGCGGCTCCGCGCTCTCCGCTTCGGTGACGACGAAGCCGCCGCCGATGGAAAAGTAGGTTTCGCTGTGGATCTCGACGCCGGTGGCGGTGGACGCGGTTATTTTCATCCCGTTCGGGTGCAGCGGCAGGATGGTCAGCGGATGGAGGACGATCTCGTCCTCGGCGAGCGCGACCTCGTGGGATCCGCCGACCCTGATGTGCCGGGTACTGCGCATCTCCTCGAGACGCCGTTCCATCTCCTCGGTCTCGATCTTCTCGGGAAAGTACCCCTCGAGTCCGAGCAGCACCGCGGACATCGTTCCGTGGCCCGCTCCCGTGGCTGCGAGCGACCCGTACAGGTCGACGCGGATGTCCGCGACTGCGGGCAGGGCGTCGAGAGCGCGGAGGTCGGAGACGAACCGTGCGGCGGCGCGCATCGGTCCGACGGTGTGCGAACTCGAGGGGCCGATGCCGACGGAGAACAGGTCGAACACGCTGATGGTCATGGGATTACACCGCCTCACTGAGTTCGTGTGCGTATTGCGCGGGGGTGAGAAGTCCGTAGGCGGACGACGTCGGTGAGGGGAGGACGGCGAACAGCCAGCCGCGATGGAACGGGTCGTCGGCGACGAGTTGCGGGTTCGCGAGAGCGTCGTCATTCGTCATCGTGACGAGTCCGCTGATCGGCGCAAACACCGTAACGACGGTCCGCGCGGACGTCCAGACGAGCGCGCAGGGTGCGCCCGCCTCGATTGTGCTGCGCACTGCCGGAAGTTCCAGCCCGACCACCTCGATCTCGTCGAGTGCCGTGTCCGTGACCCCGGCCCGGAGCGGGTAGTCGGAGAACCTCTGTCCCGGTGCGAGGGCCAACCAGCTGTGTGTCGCCGTGAACCGTCGATCCGAGGGAATCTTTCCAGCTCTCATGCCTTTTCCTTTGACAGTCGGGCGTTGTGGTCGCGGAGTCGCGCGTGTGATCCAATAGGTCTGATATTGATATATCAGTGTGTGCGATAACAGTAGGTCAGGTGCGGAGGCGGGTCAAGAGGTGGTGTGCACTACGTCCGGAAACGACGCAGGCTACGGCCGGAGGGTCGCGGGCAGCACGCCTTTGAGTGAGCTCGTCACGGCGAGCGCCTCGGCGGCCAGGAGATCGCCCGGCGTGAGAATGCGTTCGCGCATCAGCCCGCGGTCGAGCTGCCAGGACCGCTCGACACCCGGCAGGCACCCCGACGCCAACGGTGGCGTCCACCAGACGCCGTCGATCCGGGCGGCGAGATTCGCGATCGTGGTCTCGGTGACGTGCCCGAGTTCGTTGACCAGCACGACGTCGCCGGCCCCGGGGTGACGGTGTCGTCTGCGGTCGTATCGCTCGCGCAACGTCGTCTTGTGTCCGAGGAGGATGTCCCGGGAGTCGACGGGCTCGTCGTCGAGCACGAGAGACACCGACGTGGGTGCGACCGGCGGCCCGAAGATATCGACGTCCACACCGCCGTCGCGGTGCAGGCGCACGCGGACCCGGGCCGCGCCGACGCCGGACAGTCGCTGCGCGAGTCGGCGCCGGACGTCACGTACCCGGAACTCGTACCCGAGCACGGCCGCGGAACGGGCCAGACGTCGCAGGTGACGCTCCGCGTGCCGCAGGCCGGTCCGCGGATCGTGATACATCGTTTCCATCAGCTGTGCACCGGCACCGATCAGCTGTGCCTCAGCACTACCGATCGGCTGGACCCCAGCGGTATCGATGGTCGCGAGACCGGCGGCGGACACGGAGCTGTTCACAGTGCGGAGGCTCGATTCGACGCGGGACTGGCGTTGGCGCGACCAGGATATACGAGCGCGCGGAGCACGGACACCGCGTCCACGGTGGCGGCCACGTCGTGCACCCGGAGTACAGCTGCCCCGTTCTGTGCGGCGATCAGCGCAGCGGCCACCGAGGCGGCCTGACGGTGGTGGACGCTGCGACCGGTGATCGTGCCCAGCATGCTTTTCCGGGACAGTCCGGCCATCACGGGAACACCGAGATCCGTGATCTGCCGAAGTTCGGACAACAGTGCAAGGTTGTGGGCGAGGGTCTTGCCGAAGCCGAAACCCGGGTCGACCATGAGGTGCTCGAGGGGAATTCCCACTCCCCGGCAGGCGCCGACACGGTCGACGAGGAACCGGCGCACCTCGGACACGACGTCGCCGTACTCCGGCGACGTCTGCATCGTTTCGGGGTCGCCGCGCATGTGCATCAGGCACACGGGCACGTCGAGATCGGCCGCAGCCCGCAGTGCACCCGGAAGTCGCAGGGCACGAACGTCGTTGATCATCGACGCGCCGGCGGCAACCGCCTCCCGCATGACGTCCGGTCTCGAGGTGTCGACCGAGATCGGGACCGACGTCGACATCGCGAGTGCCGCGACTACCGGCACCACGCGCGCGATCTCCTCCGCGACGGACGGCGGGCGGGACCCGGGACGGGTCGACTCGCCCCCGACGTCGAGGAGGTCGGCGCCCTCCGGGACCAGAGACAGGGCGTGCTCGACCGCGGCCTCGGTGTCGAGGTATCGGCCACCGTCGGAGAACGAATCCGGGGTCACGTTGACGATGCCGCAGACCAGGGGAACATCGCGTGCGAGAGCCTCGAGCAGTCGGCCGGGGCCGGTGGCGGTGAGCGTCGGGAACGGAACCATTCGGGCGCACCTCCTTCCAGAAGGGGGGATCGGTCCGGTGGACGACGCCGTGCCGTCCACCGAACCGGCGCTGTCGCTTACACGGGGTCGACGCCGAACTCCTCGGCGGCGTCGATCAGCCACTCCGCGAGGTACCGGGCGAACGACGACCGCACGAGGATCCGGTAGTCGGTTCCCCTTTCGTCGAGCGCGATCAGGATCACGCCCGCGAGGCCGAGCATGGTCTGCGCCGCAGTGCTGCGGACGAACACCGTGGGATGCAGATCCAGTGAGCAACCCTTCTCGAGGACGTCACGGGCGTGAGTGCCGCGCAGCCGCAGGGTGGTTCGCTGTCCGGAGACGTCGATCGCGGCGCCGCCGTGGGGGGCCACCGCCGCCCGCAGGTCCGATTCGAGCGCGGGCGCCGGCTGTGACCGCGTGGTGATCAGCCACTCCTCGGGACCGAGCCAGACCGCGGTGACGGCGTCGGTGCCGGCGGACGTCGACGCCGCGGTGGGGAGGTCGAACCCGAGGACCGTCGCGGCGGCCGCGGCTCCCGGTCCGGTCGGGTCGACCCACAGGTCGACCATGGCGACGAACGGTTCCTCGGTGATGGTCACCGACTCGGGGAGTTCGGACAATTTCTGGTCCCAGCCGTGCAGGGGGCTGAGGGGGACGAGGGTGTCAGCCATCGCGGCGTGCTCCTTCGGGATCGACGAGGACGGAACCGGTGACCTCGACGGCGACCAGGTTTCCGTCCACCGGGACGTGCAGGGTGTCGCCGAGCCGGGCCCGGCCGCCCTTGACGAGGGCGAGCCCGAACGGGCGGCCGAGTTCGGCGCTGAGGTAGCTCGACGTGACGTGCCCGAGCATCGGCACCGGTGCGGGCGGCAGGATGCCGTCCAACGCCTCTTCGATGATCTGTGCGCCCTCGGGCAGCACGGTCTGCTTGTCGAGGGGCAGCAGCCCGACGAACTGCTTGCGCAGCGGGTTCTGGTTCTCCGCCCGGGCGAAGGAGCGCTTCCCGATGAAGTCGCGCTTCTTCTTCGACACGGCCCAGCTCATCCCGAGGTCCTGCGGGGTGACCGTGCCGTCGGTGTCCTGACCGATGATCGGGTAGCCCTTTTCGGCGCGGAGGACGTGCATGGTCTCGGTGCCGTACGGGGTGATGTCGAACTTCTCGCCCGCGGCGATCAGGCGCGCCCAGACCGCGGGAGCGTGCCAGCCGTCGACGTTGACCTCGAACGCGAGTTCGCCGGAGAAGCTGATCCGCGCGACCCGTACGTGGACGCCGCCGAGGGAGGTGTCGCGCCACGCCATGAACGGGAACGCGTCGTTGCTGACGTCGAGGTCGGGGAAGACCTCACCGATCACGTCGCGCGAGCGCGGCCCCACGACGGGGAACGTGGCCCACTGTTCGGTGACCGAGGTGAGCCGCACCCTCAGGTGGGGCCATTCCGTCTGCAGCCATTCCTCCATCCAGTCGAGGATCTTCGCGGCGCCACCGGTGGTGGTGAAGACCTGGAACCGGTCGTCGGCCAGGCGCATGACGGTGCCGTCGTCGATGACCATGCCGTCGACACCGCACATGACGCCGTAGCGGACCATGCCGACCTTCAGGGTGCTCATCATGTTCGTGTAGACCATGTCGAGCAGTATCCCGGCGTCGGGGCCCTGGACGTCGATCTTGCCGAGGGTGGAGCCGTCGAGGATGCCGATGCTGCGGCGCACGGCGGCGCATTCGCGCAGCACGGCGGCGTCCATGTCCTCCCCGGGGAGGGGGTAGAAGCGGGGACGCTTCCACTGGCCGACGTCCTCGAATACCGCGCCGCGGCCGACGTGCCAATCGTGCAGTGCCGTCACCCGTTCGGGGTCGAAGAGGGCGCCGCGGCTGCGGCCGGCGAGGGCGGCGAACGCGACCGGGGTGTAGGGCGGCCGGAACGTGGTGGTGCCCAGTGTCTCGATCGGCCTGCCGAGCAGTTCGGCCGTGATGCCGGAGGAGATCACCCCGGACGTCTTGCCCTGATCGTGCGCGGTGCCGATGGTCGTGTAGCGCTTGATGTGCTCCATCGACGTCATCCCGGCGCCGACCGCGCGGGCGAGGTCGGCGACCGTCGCGTCGCGCTGCACGTCGACGAACTGGGTGTCCTCACCGGCGACGTCCCGCACCCGCCAGAGCACCAGCGGAGTGGACTTTTCGATCGCGGGTGCAGGTTCCGAGTCGATCGTGCGTTCGGGAACGGTGAAGCCGAGATCGCGCATGATCGCCTGGCCTGCGGTCTGCCCGTCGCGCAGGCACCCGTCCAGGTCGAACACACCGTTCGCGGACCCGGCGACGGAGACTCCGTCGAGGGTCTCGCCGGGCACGAAGGCACCGAGGTTCTCGTCGTAGCGGAGCTTGCCGCGGGCCTGGGAGAACAGGTGCACGGCCGGGTTCCAGCCGCCGCTGACCAGCAGGACGTCGCAGGCCAGCGGCACGCCGATCCGGGTGTCGGATTCGCCGCGCTGCGAGACGACGGCGTGACTGATCCGGCCGTTGCCGCGGGTGCCGGACACCACCGACGCCGTACGGATGGTGATGCCTCGCTCGTCGCACTCACGCTGCCAGCGGGCGGGTGCCTCGTCGCGGGCCTCGACGATCGCGTTGATGCGGACCCCGGCGTCGTGCAGGTCGATCGCGGCTTCGTACGCGCTGTCGTTGGTGGTGAACACGACGGCCTGCTCGCCGACCTTGACACCGTAGCGGTGCAGGAAGGTGCGGGCGCCGTGCGCGAGCATGATGCCTGGGCGGTCGTTGTCGGTGAAGACGACGGGACGCTCGTGCGCGCCGGCGGCGACGAGAATGTGCCGGGCGCGGATCCGCCAGACCCGTTGGCGGCTCAGCGCCGCGGGAGCCTCGACACCGAGATGGTCGGTGCGACGCTGCAGCGCGAGGACGAAGCCGTCGTCGTAGTTGCCGAACGCGGTGGTGCGCTGCAGGTGCAGCACATCTGGGTAGGTCGCGAGTTCGGCGACCGCGGCCGCGACCCAGTCGAGGGCGGGGGCGCCGTCGATGAGGTCCGTGCTGCCGAGCAGGTCTCCGCCGGCTTCGCTCTGCTCGTCGACGAGCACCACCCGCGCACCTGCCCGGGCCGCGGTGAGAGCGGCGGCGAGACCGGCCGGTCCGGCGCCGGCGACGAGAAGGTCGGTGTGGACGTGCTTCGCGTCGTACTTCGCCGAATCAGCGATCTCGGCGAGCCGTCCCTGACCGGGGATGCCGCGGGCGACGAGACCGTCGAACAACTCGATCGTGGTGGCGAGCAGCATCGGCTCGGGGAACGGCTCCTCGATCTGCACGAGGCCGCCGGTGTCCTCCGCCCAGGCCGCGGTGATGCCGCGGGGCCGGCCGAGTTTGATGCTGGTGGTGATCTGGTGGACGCCGTTCGCGAGCAGGGCCGAACCGAGGGTGTCACCGGGGTGACCGGTCAGTTCCCGGCCGTCGAACGTGAAGGTGTAGGAGGTGTCGCGGTCGAGGCGACCGCCCTGGCGGGTGCGGAAGGGTGCGTTCACGATATCGTCGGCTTCTGCTCGTCCAAGCGGTAGACGCTGTGGAATCGGTAGGTGGCGGTGTCGCGTACGGCGTTGAACCAGCGCCGGCAGCCGGCGCTGTGGTTCCACCGTTCCGCGAAAAGACCTTTCGGGTTCGCGCGGAAGAACACGAAATGTGCCCATTGTTCGTCCGTCAGCGATTCGGGGTCTTCGGGATACAGGACGTGGGCTTCGCCGCCGTAGTGGAACTCGGTTTCCTCACGGGACCCGCACCATGGGCATTCGATGAGTTGCATTGTGGCTCCTGAATTTCAGTGCGCGACGGGGGATCAGTGGGCGACGGCCGCGGCGCCGTGCTCGTCGACGAGGGCACCGGTGACGAACCGGTCGAGGCTGAACGGTGCGATGAACTCGTGCGGTTCGTCGTTCGCGATGGTGTCCGCCAGACACCAGCCCAACCCCGGGGTGGCCTTGAAACCGCCGGTGCCCCAACCACAGTTGAGATATACGTTGTCGTACGGGGTGCGTCCGACGATCGGGGAGGCGTCGGGGCACACGTCGACGATGCCGCCCCAGGTGCGCAGCAGATGCGCGCGGGCGAACACCGGGAACAACTCCACCGCGGCCGCCATCTGACGTTCGATGATGTGGAACGCGCCGCGCTGGCCGTACCCGTTGTAGGAGTCGACACCGGCGCCCATCACCAATTCACCCTTGTGCGCCTGCGAGACGTAGACGTGGATGGCGTTGGACATCACGATGGTGGGGTGCACCGGCTCGAGCAGTTCGGAGACCAGCGCCTGCAGCGGGTGGGACTGCACGGGGGTGCGGATGCCGAGCATGTCGGTGAGCGTCGAGGTGTGCCCGGCCGCGCACAGCGCGACCTGACCGGTGGCGATGTCGCCGCGGGTGGTGCGTACCCCGGTCACCTTGTTGCCGTCCGTGACGAACCCGGTGACCTCACAGTTCTGGATGATGTCGATGCCCGCCTCGTCGGCGCGGCGCGCGAATCCCCAGGCCACGTAGTCATGCTTGGCGATCCCGGCCCGCGGCTGATACGTCGCGCCGAGGACGGGGTAGCGGATGTCGCTCGAGATGTTCACCAGCGGGCACAGCTTCTTGACCTCGTCGGGTCCGACCCACTCGGCGTCGATGCCGTTGAGCTTGTTCGCCTCCACCCGGCGGACGCTGTCGCGGACGTCCTGCAGGCTGTGCGCGAGATTGAGGACGCCGCGCTGGCTGAACAGGATCGGGTAGTCGAGGTCGTCCTCGAGGCCCTCCCACAGTTTGAGGGCGTGCTCGTAGATCTTGGCGCTCTCGTCCCACAGATAGTTCGAGCGGATCAGCGTGGTGTTGCGGGCCATGTTGCCGCCCGCGAGCCAGCCCTTCTCCAGGACCGCGACGTTGGTGATGCCGTGATTCTTCGCGAGGTAGTGCGCGGTGGCGAGGCCGTGTCCGCCACCGCCGACGATGACGACGTCGTACGACTTCTTCGGTTCCGGGTTACGCCACAGGAAGTCGGGATGGTCGGGCAGGTGGGCGCCGGGGGGCTGGGTGGCACTCATCAGTTCGCCTCCGTCAGGTCGGGGTAGAGCGGGAAACGCAGCGCGAGAGCGTCGACGCGGCCGCGGAGTTCGTCGAGCCCGGCCTCGTCGGTGGCCGGCCGCAGCGCGTAGCTGATGATGTCGGCGACCTCGGTGAACGCGTCCAGGTCGAAACCGCGGGTCGCGAGCGCGGGAGTACCGATCCGCACCCCGGAGCTGACCATCGGCGGCCGCGGGTCGAACGGGACCGCGTTGCGGTTCACCGTGATTCCCACCCGGTGCAACCGGTCCTCGGCCTGCTTACCGTCGAGCTCGGACTCGCGCAGATCCACCAGCACCAGATGCACGTCGGTGCCGCCGGACACGACATTGATGCCCGCCTCCCGCGAATCGTCCTGCAGCAGGCGGTCGGCGAGGATCTTCGCACCGGCGAGCGTGCGCTCCTGACGCTCCCGGAACTCGGGCTCGGCGGCGAGCTTGAACGAGACGGCCTTGCCGGCGATCACGTGCTCGAGCGGACCACCCTGCTGACCGGGGAATACCGAGGAGTTGAACTTCTTCGCCAATGCCTCGTCGTTGGTGAGAACGACACCGCCGCGGGGACCACCGAGGGTCTTGTGCGTCGTCGACGTGACCACGTGGGCGTGCGGGACGGGGGAGGGGTGCAGTCCGGCGGCGACGAGTCCGGCGAAATGCGCCATGTCGACCATGAGGTACGCGCCGACCTCGTCGGCGATGCGACGGAACGCGGCGAAGTCGAGCTGGCGTGTGTAGGCGGACCAGCCGGCGAGGATCAGCTTCGGGCGGTGCTCCCGGGCCAGACGCTCCACCTCGTCCATGTCGACGAGATGGTCGTCCTCGCGGACGTGGTACGCGGCGACGTCGTAGAGCTTGCCGGAGAAGTTCAGCTTCATTCCGTGCGTGAGGTGACCGCCGTGCGCGAGGTCCAGGCCGAGGATGCCGTCGCCGGGCTTCAGCAGTGCCGACATCGCGGCGGCGTTGGCCTGCGCGCCCGAATGCGGTTGCACGTTGGCGAACTTCGCGCCGAACAGTGCGGTGAGGCGGTCGATGGCGAGCTGCTCGATGACGTCGACGTGCTCGCATCCGCCGTAGTAGCGGCGTCCGGGGTAGCCCTCGGCGTACTTGTTCGTCAGTACCGACCCTTGCGCCTGCATCACCGCGAGCGGGGCGAAGTTCTCGCTGGCAATCATTTCCAGGGTGCCCTGCTGTCGCTCGAGCTCGGCCGCGATCGCCTGGTGCACGGCGGGGTCGAGATCGGCGAGCGAATGAGTCAGCGTCGGGTTCGCTGCTGCCACCTCGGTGAGGTGTGCGGTGTCCACGGTCATGGTTCGCCTTTCTGGAAGGTCAGTTGACTTCGAACTGATATATCAACTGGAAAGTAGAGTAAGGTCAGCACCGGACAAAGGTCAATAGCTCCGGAAAATCAGGGAGACGGAACATGAGCCTGGCGCATTCATCGGTCGCGGACACGGCGTCGAACGGCGGCACCAACGCCGACCGCGCGTACGAGATCGTGCGCGAACGCCTGGTCATGCTGGACATCCGGCCCGGCGAACCGATCAACGACGACCGTCTCGCCGAGGAACTCGGATTCGGCCGGACACCGGTACGGGAAGCGCTCAAGCGCCTCGAGCGGGAACGTCTCGTCGTCGCCTACCCGCGTCGCGGCACGTTCGCCACCGCCGTCGACATGACCGACCTCGCCGACATCTCCGAGATCCGCAAGCAACTCGAACCCACCGCGGCGGCCCGGGCGGCCCGGACGGCGTCCCCGGACGCGCGAGCCCGGCTGACCGCGCTCGCCGACGAGATCGCCGAGATAGACGACAGCGAAGATCCGCGCGAAGTCCTGCGTAAGGACGTGCGCGTCCACCGCGAGATCTACCGTGCGTCCGGGAACCCTCACCTCGAGGACATCCTCGTCAGCCTCGACGCGCATGCCACCCGCATCTGGTGCCTCTTCCTCGACCGGCTGCCCGACGTCGCCAGCCACGTCCGCGAGCATGTGTCCCTGCTCCGGGCCATCGTCGACGGCGACGAGAGCGCTGCCTCGTCCCTCACCCTCGCCCACGTCGCCGGTTTCGAGAAGGCCATCCGCGACCTGCTGTAGGCCTCCGGCCCGTGCGCCTTTCTGGTAGCGGGAGCTACCAAAAAGGGGCTCTACTGCTGTGATCGTGGGTGGTAGCTGGGCATTGTAAGGGCGCACGCCGTTGTCCCAGTAGCGTTCTGGCTTGTCTAGGGTCAGTCGGCTACATGTGTGGGAGAACGGCGTGCGCGAAGCCAGGATATGGCGTCAGGTGTTGGGTGTCGAAAAGACGGTGATCGAGCACGTTGATTTCGATGCCACGGCCGTGGCGGTGATCGTCGCGGTCCGGCCGCAGGCCCGGGCCCGGTCCCGGTGCGGGCTGTGCGGTCGGCGTAGCCCCGGCTACGACGGCGGCACCGGGCGGCGGCGATGGCGCGGCCCGGACTGCGGCCTGGTCCGCACCTTTATCGAGGCCGACGCCCCACGGGTGTCCTGCCGCGAACACGGGGTCACGGTGGCCGCTGTGCCCTGGGCCCGGCACCGCGCCGGGCACACCCACGCGTTCGACCAGACGGTGGCGTGGCTGGCCACGCACACCTCGAAGGCCGCGACCTGCGAGGTGACGCGCACCGCCTGGCGCACGGTCGGGGCGATCGTGGACCGGGTGTGGGCCGACACCGCACCCGCCCGGGACCCGCTGGCCGGGCTGCGTCGGATCGGGATCGACGAGATCTCCTACAAGAAGGGCCACAAGTATCTGACGGTCGTCGTCGACCACGACTCCGGCCGGCTGGTGTGGGCCGCCCCCCGGCCGCGACGCGGCCACCCTGTCCGGGTTCTTCGACCGGCTCGGGCCCGAACGCTGCGCGAAAATCACCCACGTCACCTCGGACGCGGCCGGGTGGATCGGATCGGTGGTGGCCCGGTACTGCCCGGATGCGATCCGCTGCGCGGACCCGTTCCACGTGGTCGCCTGGGCCACCGAAGCCCTCGACGCGGTCCGCCGGGCCGCGTGGAACCGGGCCCGGGCCACCGAGAACGCCTCCCGCGGCGGCGGCTGGAAACCACGCCGCCGCCCGAAGGGCGGACCAGCTCAAACGGTGAAACGCAGCCGGTGGGCGTTGCTGAAGAACCCGGACACCCTCACCACCGGGCAGCAGGCGACGCTGCGGTGGATCGAACTGCACGACCCGGTGCTGCACCGCGCCTACCTACTCAAGGAAACCTTGCGGTTGATCTTCCAACTCCCGGCCGAGAACGCCGCCACCGAACTCGATCGATGGATCGGCTGGGCGAGACGGTCCCGGATCCCGGCCTTTGTCGCGTTGCAGAAAAGCATCCGCGCCCACAAACCCGCCATCCTCGCCGCCATCGAACACGGCCTGTCCAACGGGCGCATCGAATCGGTCAACACCAAAATCCGCCTCATCACCCGACGCGGATTCGGGTTCCACACCCCCGAGGCCGTCATCGCACTCGCGATGCTCAGCCTCGGGGGCGCTCGACCACAACTACCCGGCCGAACCCACCCACGAATGAGTCAGTAGAGCCCAAAAAGGCGCACGGGCGCGAAGCGCCTAGCTGAAGACGACCGTCCGATGACCGTGCAGCAGGACGCGGTTCTCGCAGTGCCAGCGCACAGCCCGCGACAGCGCGAGGGCTTCGGCGTCCTGCCCGACCGTGGCGAGTCGCGCCGGGTCGAAGGAGTGGTCGATGCGGATGACTTCCTGCTCGATGATGGGGCCCTCGTCCAGATCGGGTGTCACGTAGTGGGCGGTGGCCCCTACCTGCTTGACGCCGCGATCGAACGCCTGGTGGTAGGGCTTGGCGCCCTTGAAACCGGGCAGGAACGAGTGGTGGATGTTGATGGCCCGTCCGCGTAGCGCGCGGCACGCGTCGTCCGACAGCACCTGCATGTACCGAGCGAGGACCACGAGATCCGCGTCGAACTCCTCGACGAGTTCGAGCAGCCGGGCCTCGGCCTGCGGCTTGGTGGTCGGTGTGACCGGGACGTGGACGAACGGCAGCCCGGCGGCCTCGGCCATCGGTCGCAGCACCTCGTGATTGGAGACGACGGCGACGAGTTCGGCGCCGAGGTTGCCTGCTCGCCAGCGGAAGATGAGGTCGTTGAGGCAGTGACCCATCTTGGAGACCATCACGATCACCCGGGGCAGGTCGCTGCCGTTGAAGTTGAACGTCATGCCGAATTTCGCGGCGACGCTCCCGAATTCCGCCGTGAGGCGCTCGATGTCGACATCTTCCGCCGACACGAACGACGTGCGGAGGAAGAACGCGTCGCTCCGGGTGTCGTCGAACTGCTGATGCTCGGCGATATCGCAGTTCTGCTCGAAGAGAAAGGAGCTGACTGCGTGAACGATCCCGGGACGCTGAGCGCAGCTGAGCGTCAGGGTGAAGGTCTGGGTCATGTGGGTCTCCTCGATGCCGGACTGGTTATGGTGTCACTACTTGAGGTGTCAGTCCGAGCGAACTGATATATCAGAATGGGCCCATGCTATTTCAGGCTGGACGAGCGGGTCAAGGGGTGGAGACGGAGTCAGACGCTGCTACGGAACCCGGCGAGCAGGGAGTCCGATCTAGTCTGGGCGTACTGGGTCGCGGCGGCGTCGACCGTGTGATTGAGCAGCAACGCCGTGGTCACCGGTCCCACCCCGCCGGGTACCGGGGTCAGCGCGCCCGCCCGGCCGTCGACGGCCGCGGCGTCGACGTCACCGAGCAGTCGGCCGTCCGCGGTCGCGGTGGTCCCGACATCGATGACGACGGCGCCGTCGGCGACGTGGTCGGCGGTGATCAGTCCGGGAATGCCGACGGCGACGACGAGGATGTCGGCGTCACGGGTGCCGGCGGCGAGGTCGGTGGTGTGCCGGTGGCAGACGGTCACCGTCGCGTTGCGCTGCACGAGCAGATGCGCGACGGGACTTCCGACGACCGTCGATCTGCCGACCACCGCGGCCGTCCTGCCGTGCGGGGAGATTCCGTGGTGATCGAGGAGGGCGATCACGGCCTGTGCGGTAGCGGGCGCGAACGCGGGCAAACGCGCGACGAGGCGGCCGAGGCTGACCGGGTTCGCGCCGTCGACGTCCTTGGCGGGGTTGATCGCCTCCCGGAGGGAGTCGAGGTCGGTTCCGTCCGGCAGGGGTGTCTGCAGGATGATTCCGTGGACGTCCGGGTCGTGGCCGAGTTCGACGAGCGTGCTGCGGATCTGCTCGGTCGAGGCCGCGGCACCGAGATCGACGATGTCGCAGAGGATTCCGGTGCGTTTCGCGGCAGATGCGATGGAACGCACGTACCAGGCGGTCGATTCGTCGTCGGTGGCCTGCACGACCGCCAGCTTGGGCCGGACCCCGATTTCGGCGAGGGCTGCGGCGGCGACGGACGCGTCGTCGCGGATGGAGGTGGCGAGATCGGCGCCACCGAGGCTTCTGGTCATGAACTCAGCTGCTTTCGTACTCGTGTCGTGACTGCGTCGGCACGCTCGACGATCGCGTCGACGCCGGACAGGCACTCGGTGAGGGCCCGGCGGGTATCCGGATCGGTGATACCCGGCAGGTTCACCTCGATGTTGACCCGGGCGGTGGTGGCGGCTGCGCGGGCAGCCTCGGCGGCGGCCGCGACGTCGCTGACGACGGTGCGGTTCGCCACCGGCAGCAGGATGTCGGCGAGTGCGACGACGTCGCCTGCCGCGACCACCACCTCGGCGGGGACCGCGGCGGCGCCGGCGAGGGCGGTCGCGATCGCCGACGTGCGGGCACCCGTTTCGTCGTCCGTGTCCTGGGGGAGGCGGTAGGCGTCGATGACGGCCGTGAAAGCCGCCATGTCGTCCTCGGCGAACTGCAGTGCCTTCTCGCGGAACGCATCTGCTGAGGCGCAGATGCGTTCGACGAGCATCCCGTGGTCGGCGTACCTCTTGCCGGTGGTGTAGCGGGCGACCATCGAGACCAGCGCGGCTGCCTGGCCGAGGTGGAGCGCGCCGGTCGCGCCGCCGCCGGGCGCGGGAGTCCGAGCGGCGAGCGAGTCCAGGAATCCGGCGATCGTGTCGTCTCGGAGGGTCATGACCGGATCTTCTTCATCTCGGGGTCGACGAGCGGCTCGGCCACGACCGTTGCCGGGATGCGGCGTCCGAAGTACTCGATCTCCACCGCGGTGTCGACGGTCGCGTTCGCGGGAAGCCAGGCGTAGGCGATCGGCGCCCCCACCGTGTGACCGAACGCGGCGCTCGTGACGTACCCGGCGGGCTGTCCGTCGACGAACACCGGCTCGTGGCCGAGGACCACCGACGTGCGGTCGTCGATCATGAGGCACGCCAGGCGCCGCTCCACCGTCTCGTCGGAGACGCCGTCGAGCGCGTCACGCCCACGGAAGTCGCCCTTCTGCAGTCGGACCGCGAAACCGAGACCGGCCTCGTAGGGGTTGTGCTCGGTGGTCATGTCACTGCCCCACGAGCGGTAACCCTTCTCCATCCGCAGGCTGTTGAACGCGGCGCGGCCCGCGGCGATGACGTCGTACTTCTGCCCCTCCGCCCACAGCAGATCCCACAGTCGCAGACCGTTGTCGGCGGACGTGTACAGCTCCCAGCCGAGTTCGCCGACGTACGACAGACGCATCGCCGTGACGGGAACACCGCCGATGCGGACCTGCTTCGCGCGGAAGTACTTGAAGTTCTCGTTCGTGAAGTCGTCGGAGCTCAGCGCCTGCACCAGATCCCGGGCTCGCGGACCCCACAACCCGATCCCGCACGTGCCGCCGGTGATGTCCCGGATCTGCACACTGCCGTCGTCCGGAGATTGGCGGCGGAAGTAGTCGAGATCGAGGTTGCCGTTGGCGCCGACCTGGAAGACGGTGTCGGACAGTCGCGTGACGGTGAGGTCGCTGCGGACGCCACCGGTCTCGTCGAGCGCGAGCGTGTACGTGACGGAACCGACGGACTTGTCCATCTTGCCGGTCGTCAGCCGGTCCAGCAGGGCCAGCGCGCCGGGACCGCTGATCTCGAGCCGCTTCAGCGGTGTCATGTCGTACATCGCCACCGACGTGCGGGTACGCCAGGCCTCGGCCGCGGCGATGGGGGAGTGGAACATCGCCGCCCACGGTTCCCGGGCCGGCGGCTGCCATTCGGCCGGAAGGTCCTGCACCAGATGGGCGTTGGACTCGAACCAGTGCGGGCGCTCCCAGCCGGAGCTCTCCAGGAACACGGCGCCGAGTTCCTTCTGGCGAGCGTGGAAGGGGCTGACCCGCAGGTCGCGGGGAGACTCCTTGGGCTGCAGCGGGTGCAGCACGTCGTAGATCTCGACGAAGTTCTGCTGCGACGTCTCGCTGACGTAGTCGGGTGCGAGCTGGATCTCCTCGAAGCGGTGCACGTCGCAGCCGTGCAGTTCGACCTCGGAGCGGCCGTCGACGAGCAGTTGCGCGACCGCCCGGCCGACACCGGCGGAGTGTGTCACCCACACTGCCTCGGCGATCCAGAACCCGGCGACATCCGGGGACTCGCCGATGAGCGGTCCGCCGTCCGGGGTGAACGAGAAGACCCCGTTGAAACCGGCCTCCAGTTTCGCGGATTCGAGGCACGGCAGCAGCAACTTGCTCTGCTCCCACGACGGCGCGAAGTCTTCTTCCGTGAACGGCAGCATCGACGGCATGTCGGACGCGGACACGTCGTCGCTCGCGTCCAGGTCGCGCAGGTTCACCGGCATCGGGCGGTGAGCGTACGTGCCGATGCCGAGGCGGTCGACGTGCTCACGGAAGTAGAGATCCTGGTCCTGGTGGCGCAGGATCGGGAAGCCCGCCTCGGCGAGTTCGGTGTTCCGTCCGACGAGTTCGGGAATCTGCTCGGTCTTCGCGTACTGGTGCGCCAGGGGGAGCAGCGGGACGTCCATGCCCACCATCGCGCCGATGTCGGGACCCCAGAAGCCCGCGCAGGACACCACGATGTCGGCGGGGATCACCCCGTCGGCGGTGGCGACGCCGGTCACCCTGCCGCCGCTCTGTTCGATGCCGATCACCTTCGTCGAACCCTGGAACACGGCACCGCGGGCCTCGGCGCGCCGGGCCAGCGCGACGACGACACGGGACGCCTTCGCGAGGCCGTCCGTCTCCACGTACAGCCCGCCGAGAACCCGCTTCTCGTCCAGCAGCGGGTGCAGCTTCGCGCACTCGGCCGGGTCGAGGACGGCCCCCTCGATGCCCCAGGAGGTGGCCCAGCCCTGCTTGCGGTGCAGATCGGCGAGACGCTCGGGGGTGGTGGCCACCTCGAGCCCGCCGAGCTGGTTGAAGCACCATTCGCCGTCCACGTCGAGCCCGACGAATTTCTCCACCGTGTACCGGGCGAATTCGGTCATCGTCTTGGACGCGTTCGTCTGGAACACCAGGCCCGGTGCGTGTGACGTGGAGCCTCCGGTGAGCGGCAACGGTCCCTGGTCGAGAACCGTGATCCGATCCCAGCCGCGAGCGGTGAGCTCGTCGGCCAGGTTCGCGCCGACGATGCCGGCTCCGATGATCACTACGCGCGGTGACCCCATAATGGTCCTCCTGGTTGGGTGGGTGCCTGTGTGTGGCGAGGTAGCGGGAGATTCGGTGTTCGGTGTGGGCTCGAACGGCGCCGGGAAGAACTGTGAATTGCGAAACGGAGCGGACTGACCCAACCCGATATCGACAACTGATATATCAACACATTAGGTCGGGAAGAGTAAGGGGGTCAACCCCGAATTACAGGTAATTCCACGATGATTGGTTGAGGAAATCGCAACAATTCCGCGATCGACCGCGGAAATATGCACCGTGCGCGACGGTGATGACGCGGAACCGGGTGTGGATGGAGGTAACCGTCGCACGGTGATGTCGCCTATCCTGAAGTCGCGATGACTGAATTGGACGATAACTCGAATGGAGATCGGAGCCGGCCGTCCGGCGCTGTGCAGTCAGTGGACCGCGCTCTGGCGGTACTCGAAATCCTGGCCAGGCTCGGTACCGCCGGCGTCACGGAAATCGCCGACGAGCTGGGTGTCCACAAGTCGACCGCGTCGCGCCTCGTTGCCGTTCTGGATTCGCGAGGTTACGTCGCCCAATTGAAGAACCGGGGAAAATTCCAGCTCGGCAATTCCATCGTCCGGCTGGCCCGCACCGCGTCGCCGGACGGCGATCTGGTGCGGCAGAGTCAGGAATTGTGCGCCGAACTGGCGGAAACTGTCGGAGAGAGCGTCAATGTGTCGATACTCGACGGCAATCGATCGGTGAGCATCGTCAAAGCGGACGGTCCGTCCGGCGTCGGTACCAATACCTGGGTGGGTCAGAGCAGCCCGGCACATGCGACGGCGAGTGGAAAATTGTTGCTGACGGAATTGTCCGACAACGAACTCGCGGAGCGGGTGGGAGAAACTCCGATTGCTCTCACGGAGAAAACTCTCACCGATGTGCCTGTGCTCGTGGAATCGTTGAAAACCATTCGCGAGCGGGGGTGGGCGGAATCCGAGGAGGAACTCGAACTCGGGCTGAACGCGGTGTCCGTTCCGATCCGGGACTACACGTCGAAAATGATTGCTGCTCTGAGTGTGTCCGGCCCCGCCTACCGGCTGCTGCCGGAACGGTTCGAGGACGTCGCCCGCGCCGCACTCGACACGTCCCAGCAGATCAGCAGCCGATTGGGCTATGCCGTCACGTAGCGCCGGCATCAGGCCCGCGACCTGGCGAGTTGCTTCTTGTACCGGGTGAACAGCCGGGGACTGTTCATCGCGAAGACGCCGACGGTGTCGCCGTCCCGGTCGTAGGTGGCCACGAACGTACCGGTTCCGGGGTCGCCGTCGACGAACCGGACTTCGTCGGTGCTGTGTCTCGTCCCGGCGAACTGCAGCATCTTGCCGTACTGGTGGGACCAGAAGTACGGGATCGCGGCGGGCCCGGACGGTGTGGCCATGATCGTGTCGGCGACGGTGGCGGCCTGGGCGACCGCGTTGCTCCAGTGCTCGCTTCGGTGGTGCACCTGGTGGGCGTCGTCGAAAGTCCGTGCGCAGTCGCCGATCGCGTACACGCCGGGCACGTTCGTGCGGCACGACGAGTCGGTGAGGAAACCGTCTTCGATCATCAGTTCCGAATCGCTTGCCCATTCGACGTTGGGGACGGCCCCGATTCCGACCACCACGGCGTCCGCGGGGAGGATCGTTCCGTCACTCAGTTGGACGGCTTCGACCGCGTCGTCACCGAGCAGTGCGGAGACGACTGCCCCGGTGAGGAGCCGGACGCCGTGCGCGGCATGCTGTCCTGCGCAGATCGCCCCGAGTTCGATGCCGAGCGGGCCGGCGAGGGGCGTGGGCGAGGCCTCGACGACGGTGACGTTCATGCTCATGCCGGCCGCGCTGGAGGCCACCTCCGCTCCGATGAAACCGGCTCCCACGATGACGAGGTTCTGCGCACGTGACAGCGAATCACGCAGTGCGCGTGCGTCGTCGACCGACCTGAGCGTGTGCACGCCGGCGAGACGGGAGTGTCCGGGCAGGGTCCGGGCGCGCGCGCCCGTCGCTACGACGACGGCATCGGCGTCGAAGTGGGACCCGTCGTCGAACGTGACGCGGTGGATCCCGTCGGGGGAGCGAACCAGACCGGTGGCCGTTCGGTTCATGCGCCATTCGACGTCGAGTGTGTCGTCGTCGCTGTTCATCAACAGGAGGTCCTCGTCGGTCAGGTCGCCGGTGAGAAATTCCTTGGACAGGGGCGGCCGGTCGTAGGGCAGGGACTGCTCGCTCCCGGCCACGACGAGGCGGCCTGCGTATCCCTTCTCGCGCAGTGCGCGGACCGCCGACAATCCGGCGAGGGAAGCACCCAGTACCACAATGGAATTCGGGACAGTGTTCATCGGGCGTCGCCCTTCTCTTCGAGATGAAGCAGCACGGTGCCGTCGACGATCGACACATCGTGTGTGCGGACTGCGATCTTGGCCGGCGGACCCGACGGCACTCCGGTGCGGAGGTCGAAGCACGCTTCATGGAGCGGGCACTCGACGGTGCAGCCTTCGACCCAGCCGTCGGCGAGGGAGGCGTCCTGATGGGTGCAGGTGTCGTCGATGGCATACAGACCGTCGGAGGTGTGGAAGACGGAAATGGCAGCCATGCCCGGCGGGGTCACCGTGACGACTTCGCCCACGGGCAGTGTCACGAGTTCGCACACGGGGAAGGCCGTGGCGCCGGGGTGGATCACAACTGGGGAATCGTTATCGAGAATCACTCGATACCTCCGAAAGCGTTGGGGAGGAAGGACAAGTTGTGGAGCGGTTGTTGCGCTATGCGCGACGACTTGCAAGCTGTGCAACACAATGCTCTCCGGTGCTGCCCCACGGTGTCAAGCATTCGCGTGTAAAAACTGCGTTCCCGAAGTCGGTGGGCATAACCTCGGGGCATGAGTGAATCCGAGGCAACGGCGCCCGCGGCCCAGGGAACGGAAGGAAAGGCGAAGACCGTGCACGCGGTGGAACGCGCCATCGACGTACTCGAGATCGTCGCGGCAGAAGGCCGTGTCGGCGCCTCGGAGATCGCCGTGCGGCTCGGCGTGCACAAATCGACCGTGTCACGCCTGATCGCATCGCTGCAGCAACGAGGATTCGTGGAGGAAGCGGGTGTCCGCGGCAAGTATCAGCTCGGATTCGCGGTGGTGCGATTGGCCGAGGCCACGGTCGCGCAGAGCGGGCTCGTCGAGGTTGCGCAGCCGGAGTGCGACCGCCTGGCCGACGCCTTCGGGGAGACGGTCAACCTCGCCGTGCTGGACGGTGCGGCGACCCTCAACGTGCTCGAGGCCCGCAGTGATCGCCACGTCGCGCTGCGCACGTGGGTGGGTCAGGTGACTCCTGCGCACGCGACCGCGACCGGCAAGGTCCTGGTCTCGGAATTGACGTCCGGCCAGCTCCGGAGTCGGCTGGGGCCGCACTTGAGTCCGCTCACCCCCAACACGATCACCGACTTCCGGGAGTTCGACGTCGAACTCGAGCACGTGCGGTCGCGCGGGTGGGCGTCCACGGCCGAGGAGCTCGAAGCGGGGCTCAATTCCATCGCCGTGCCGGTGCGGAGCAAGGTCACCAACCGGATCGTCGCGTCGATCTGTGTATCCGGGCCGGAGTACCGCCTCGCACCCGAGCGGTTCGAGGCCGTGGCGCTCGAACTCGCCGACGCGGTCGCGCGGATCGAAGCGCAGCAATCCGTCGGAACGGGTGACTGAAAGCCCGGAAGTGCTTCTCCCTCAAGGTGGGACGAACGGATAGTCCCGTTTGCCCGGGTTTCGGCCGTCCGCGGTTAACGCGGTGTTTCGGTCATGTCGCGTCCGCGAAAGAAGTGCCGAATGTGATGTTTGACACGTCCGCGGGCCACAGTCTAAGTTGTGTAAATCGCATAGCGTTGCTGATGACGCAACAATGCTGACGCCGCGATGACTCGGCAGGAACGGCTGCCCGCTGTTCGAACGGTCGCCGCGGATCGGGCACACATGTCGTCACACTCGGCAACGACGCCCCTTGCGATCTGCGCTCCCTACGCACACAGACATCAGGTCACAGCTCGACCGACACGCATCTTTCCCGGCAATGAAAGAAACGGTGACATCTATGTCCGCTCCGGACGTCCAAGCCCCCGCTCCCGCCTCCGCGCCCGCACCGGCACTGATCCCCACCCTCGGTGGCCGGTACTACACCGACGCCGACATCTTCACGGACGAACAGGAGAACCTGTTCGAGGCGATGTGGTTCTGCGCCGTCCGCGCCGCCGATCTCGCCGACCCCGGAGCCTTCCGGAAGGTAACGGTGGGCCGGGAGAGCGTGCTCCTCGTCCGCGGCCGGGACGGGGAACTGCGCGCCTTCCTCAACATCTGCCGGCACCGCGGCGCCATGTTGTGTACCGAGGACGAAGGGCAGATCCGCAGAAACCTTCAGTGTCCCTACCACGCGTGGACGTACGGACTCGACGGCAAACTGGTGGCGGCCCCCAACATGGCCGCGCTGCGGGACGAGACCGGAGCCGACATCGACCGGGTGCGGTACGGACTGGTGCCGGTCGCGCTTCGCGAATGGCTCGGCTACGCGTGGGTGTGCCTGGCCGACGAACCGCCGTCGTTCGAGGACGAGGTCGTCGGCGCCGTCACCGAACGACTCGGTGATCCGGCGGCCATCGACCGGTACCAGATCGGAACCCTGGAACTCGGCCGCCGGATCGTCTACGACGTCGCGGCCAACTGGAAGCTGATCATCGAGAACTTCATGGAGTGCTACCACTGCGCGACCATCCACCCGGAGCTCACCGAGGTACTTCCGGAGTTCGCGGACGGCCTTGCCGCACAGTACTTCGTGGGGCACGGTGCCGCCTTCGGTGACGACGTCGAGGGATTCACCATCGACGGAAGCGGCGGATTCGACTCGTTGTCCGGCATCAGTCCCGACCAGGACCGCAAGTACTACGCCATCACGATCCGGCCGCAGGTCTTCGTCAACCTCGTGCCCGACCACGTCATCTTCCACCGCATGTACCCCGTGTCCGCGGATCGCACCATCGTCGAATGCGACTGGCTGTACTCCCCGGAGGTCACCGCCTCGGGTCGCGACGTCTCCCGTTCGGTGGAGCTGTTCCACCGGGTCAACCAGCAGGACTTCGACGCCTGTGAGCGGACCCAGCCCACGATGGCGTCGAAGGCGTACCGGAACGGGGGTGTGCTGGTGCCCGCGGAACACCACATCGGCGAATTCCACGACTGGCTACTCGAAAGGCTGAGCGGGGATCCCCGATGACCTACGCCGGCGAGCAACCGAGGGTGACCGACCCTCCCAGGGTGAACGATGTCGATCCGCAACCCCGGCACCAGGAGCAGGAGCCGGCGGCGCCGTCCGGCGGCGAGGGGCGGCGGAGCGTCGACAAGGTGGTGTTCGGCACGGCCGCGGCGCTCGGTGTCGGACTCATCCTGTGGGGACTGCTGGCACCGGAGAACCTCTCGGTCGTGTCGACCGCGGCGCTGGACTGGCTGGTGGCCGACCTCGGTTGGCTGTTCATCGCCGCGTCGTCGGCGTTCGTCGTCTTCTCACTGTTCCTCGCGTTCTCCCGGTACGGCCGGATTCCGCTCGGCCGCGACGGTGAGAAACCGGAGTTCCGCACGGTGAGCTGGATCGCGATGATGTTCAGCGCCGGCATGGGAATCGGATTGATGTTCTACGGCGTCGCCGAACCGCTCGCCCATCTGGTGAGCCCGCCGCCGGGAACGGACGGCTCGGTGGGGTCGGCGATGGCCACGACGATGTTCCACTGGGGGCTGCATCCGTGGGCGATCTACGCGGTGGTCGGGTTGTCGATTGCGTACGGCTCCTACCGGCGCGGCCGCAAGCAACTCATCAGCGCCGCGTTCTTCCCTCTCCTCGGCCGCCGCTCGGAAGGCGCCGTGGGGAAGGTCATCGACATCCTCGCGATCATCGCGACGATGTTCGGCACCGCCGCGTCGCTCGGGCTCGGCGCACTGCAGATCGGTTCCGGCCTCGAGATCATCGGCTGGATGGACAACGTCGGCACGTTTGCGCTCGTTGCCCTCGTCGGGCTGCTGACATTCGCGTTCGTCGGTTCGGCGGTGTCGGGAGTCGCGCGGGGCATCCACTGGCTGTCCAACATCAACATGGTGCTGGCGGTGATTCTCGCGCTGTTCGTGTTCGTGCTCGGTCCGACCGTCCTCATCCTCAATCTGCTCCCCACCGCGATCGCGGACTATGCGGCGCAGCTCGCCACCATGTCGGGACGGACGGCCGCGAGTGCCGGCGACGACACGGCGTCCTGGTTGTCGTCGTGGACGATCTTCTACTGGGCGTGGTGGGTGTCGTGGACTCCGTTCGTCGGAATGTTCCTCGCCCGGATCAGCCGCGGCCGCACCATCCGGCAGTTCGTGATCGGCGTGATCGTCATTCCCACCTCGGTCAGCCTCGTGTGGTTCGCGGTGTTCGGCGGCGCCGGCATCGGACAGCAGCAGGACGGAGTCGACCTGGCGGCGCGCTCGTCGACCGAAGGCCAGTTGTTCGGGATGCTCGACCATCTGCCGCTGACCGGATTCGCCACCGTGCTGGTCATGGTGCTGGTCGCGATCTTCTTCGTGTCCGGCGCGGACGCCGCGTCGCTGGTGATGGGCACGCTGTCGCAGCGGGGTGCACGAGAACCGAGCACGTGGGTCGTCATCTTCTGGGGAACCCTCACCGGGGGCACCGCGGCACTCATCCTCTGGACCGGCGGCTCGGACGCCCTTCAGGGGCTGCAGACGATGACGATCATCGCGGCGGCGCCGTTCCTTCTGGTGATGATCGGATTGTGCTTCTCGCTGTATCGGGACGTCTCCCGTGATCCGCTCATCGCCGGTACATCGAAAAAGTCTGCACACGAGAGGGTTTCGGACACAGTATGAAGATGTCGGCACTATCCGCGGATCTCGACGTCCCGAGGTTGTTCGGGAAGGTGAATTTCATCGCGGGGGAGTGGGTCGCGGCGACGTCGGGGCGCACCCGCGACTGCATCGACCCGGCAAGCGGGAACGTGATCGCCACGGTCGACGAGGCGTCACCCGAAGACGCCGGGCGAGCCGTGCTGGCGGCCCGGGCGACCTTCGATGCCGGGGACTGGCCGGAGACGGCGGTCGCCGTGCGATCGTCGCTCCTGTCGCGCATTGCAGATCTCCTCGAGCGCGACAAGGAGGAATTGGCGCGGATCGAGACGCTGGACACCGGTAAGACTTTGGTGGAGAGCCGAATCGACATCGACGACGTCGTCTCGGTATTCCGGTACTACGCCCGGCTCGCCCTCGTCTCCAGCGACCGAGTGGTCGACGTGGGTGACCCCGCGGTCGTCTCCCGGGTCGTTCGCGAACCGATCGGGGTGTGCGTCCTCATCGCACCCTGGAACTACCCGCTGCTCCAGATCTCCTGGAAGGTGGCACCCGCGCTGGCCGCCGGCTGCACGATGGTGCTCAAGCCCAGTGAGGTCACGCCGCTGAGCACGATCGCGTTCGCCCGGCTGATCGAGGAGGCGGGTGTGCCCGCCGGTGTCGTCAACCTCGTGCAGGGCAGCGGCGCCGACCTCGGCCCCGCGCTGACCGATACCGGTGACGTCGACTTCATCTCGTTCACCGGTGGACTCGCGACCGGCACCACCATTCTGGAAACCGCGGCCAAGCACGTCACGAAGGTCGCCGTGGAACTCGGCGGGAAGAACCCGCACATCGTGTTCGCGGACGCCGAGTGGGAGTCGTCGGTCGACCAGGTGCTCACCGGCGTCTTCCTGCATTCGGGCCAGGTGTGCTCGGCCGGGACGCGGCTGATCGTCGAGGAGTCGATCGCCGACGACTTCGTCGCCGCACTCGTCGCGCGGGCCGAGGCCATCCGCGTCGGCCCGGGGCTCGATCCCGGCAGTGAGACCGGACCGCTCGTGTCAGTGGCGCAGCGGGACAAGATCGAAGCCTATGTGGCGCTGGGTATCTCCGAAGGGGCGACGCTCCGGACGGGAGGCTCCCGGCCCACCGATCCCGCGCTCGACGGCGGCAGCTACTACCTGCCCACGATCTTCGACCACTGCGACCGCTCGATGCGCATCGTGCAGGAGGAAACGTTCGGGCCGATTCTCACGGTCGAGAGATTCACCACCGAGGCGGACGCGATCCGGCTCGGCAACGACACCGAGTACGGTCTCGCCGCCGGCGTCCGGACGTCCGACGCCGCCCGCGGCGAGCGGGTGGTGCGCCGCCTGCGCCACGGGACCGTGTGGCTCAACGACTTCGGCTACTACACGGCGGCGGCGGAATGGGGCGGATTCAAGAAGTCCGGCAACGGCCGCGAACTCGGACCCGCCGGGCTCTCCGAATACCAGGAAGTCAAACACATCTGGAACAACACGACCTCGCCTGCCGCGGGTTGGTTCACCGCGACCTGACGTGCCCCGGCAGGGCGCGCGAGCAGGCCCACTCAACTTCTCAGGAAGTGATCGAATGACCAGTACCGACAATACGACCGGCGATCACGACAGTGGACTCGAGGATTTCGGCTACAAGGAGTCCCTCGATCGCAGTATCGGCAAGTTCGCGAGCTTCGCCGCGGGCGTCAGCTACATTTCCATTCTGACCGGCACCTTCCAGTTGTTCTACTTCGGATTCGGCACCGCAGGCCCCGCCTACCTGTGGTCATGGCCACTGGTGTTCGTCGGCCAGCTCGCCGTGGCACTGTGCTTCATGGAGCTGGCCGCCAAGTATCCGATCGCCGGCTCCGTGTACAACTGGGCGAAGACGCTCGGCAGCAGAATAGTGGGGTGGTCCGCGGGATGGCTGATGCTCACCGCGTCGATCGTCACCCTGTCGGCGGTTGTGCTGGCGTTGCAGCTCAACCTGCCGCGGCTGTGGAGCGGCTTCCAGATCGTCGGTGACGGGACCGGAGAACACGACTTCGCCACCAACGCCGTCATTCTCGGGACCGTGATGATCGGCTTCACCACCGTCGTCAATGCGCTCGGTGTCCGTCTCATGGCGATGATCAACAGTGCCGGTGTGTTCATCGAAATCATCGCGGCGGTGCTGATCGCGATCATCCTCGCCGCCAACATGACCCGCGGCCCGCAGGTGTTCTTCTCCACCCACGGGTACGGCGCAGGCGAAAGCGGTGGATACCTCGGCGCGTTCCTGGTGGCGACGCTCGCGTCGGGCTACGTGATGTACGGCTTCGACACCGCGAGTTCGCTGGGCGAGGAGACGGTCGAACCCCGCCGCACCGCCCCCAAGGCGATCTTCCGCGCAATCCTCGCGTCGTTCGTGATCGGCGGCGCGATCCTCGTGTTCGCCGTGATGGCGGCACCCGACCTCGACGATCCGAAGATCGGCGCGTCGGACGGCAGCCTGCAGTACATCGTCGAGCAGGTGATGTGGGGGCCGCTGGGCACGATCTTCCTGGTGTGCATCGTGATCGCGGTGACCGTCTGCTCGCTGGCGGTGCATACCGCCGCCATCCGGCTGACCTTCGCCATGGCCCGCGACAACGCACTCCCGTTCGGCGAGCGGCTCGCCCGCGTGCACCCGAGAACGCGGACACCCGTCGTGCCCGCGGTGACGATCGGGGTGGTGGCCACGCTGATCCTGGTGGTCAACATCGGCCAGCCGCACATCTTCACCGTGCTGACCTCCATCGCGATCATCATGATCTACCTGGCCTACCTGATGGTGACCGGACCGATGCTGAAGAAGAGGCTGCGGGGTGAGTGGCCGCCGCGGGACCTGAAGGAGGGCGGCTACTTCACGATGGGCAGATGGGGACTACCCGTCAACATCGTCGCGCTCGTGTGGGGAATCGGGATGGCCCTCAACCTCGCCTGGCCGCGGGAGGCCGTGTACGGCGAACCTTGGTACAACACCTGGGGCGCCTTCGTCTACATCGGCGTCATCCTCGGGTTCGGCCTGCTGTGGTACCTCACCACCGGCCGGCGCCACATCGGAACGTTGACGTCACACTGCGCGGCGGTGGTAACGCCCGCGCCGGAATCCGAACCGAACGACAAGGAGCTCGTCCGATGACCGACGGCGAATCGAAGAGCACTGCAGGGGAATTCGACTACGTGATCGCGGGCGGCGGCAGCGCGGGATGCGCTCTCGCGGCGCGTCTCAGCGAAGACCCGTCGGTGACGGTGTGCCTGCTCGAGGCGGGCCCGTCCGACGTCGGGGACCGCGCGATCCTCGAGCTGTCCCAGTGGATGCATCTTCTCGACTCCGGGTACGACTGGGACTACCCCGTCGAGCCGCAGGAGAAGGGCAACAGCTTCATGCGGCACGCCCGGGCCAAGGTTCTCGGCGGCTGCTCGTCCCACAACTCGTGTATCGCATTCTGGCCGCCCGCCGAGGCACTGGACGACTGGGAGGCGATGGGGGCGTCGGGCTGGGGTGCGCGTGACATCCTCCCGTACGTCAGCCGGCTGGAAAGCAACGACGCCCCCGGCGACGGCCACGGCCGCAGCGGGCCGGTGCGGCTGCGGGACGTCCCGCCGAACGACCCGTGCGGCCGAGCGGTTCTCGACGCCGCCGCCGCCGTAGGACTGCCGACCGTCGCGTTCAACCGCGGCGGAACGGTGCTCAACGGCGCCGGGTGGTTCCAGATCAACGCGTCCGAGGACGGCACCCGGATGTCGTCGTCGCACGCCTACCTGCACCCGATCCTCGGAACCCGGCCCAATCTCGAGGTTCGGACAGGCTGCTGGGTGAGCGAGATCCTGTTCGACGAACAGCAGACGGCGACGGGCGTCCGGTACCAGCGTCCCGACCTCACCGGCTACGACACGGTGTCGGCGCGACGGGAGGTGGTGGTGACGGCGGGGGCCATCGACACCCCGAAGTTGCTGATGCTGTCGGGTATCGGTCCGGCGGAGCATCTCGCGGAGTTCGGGATTCCTGTGCGCGTCGACTCGCCCGGTGTCGGCTCGAACCTCGACGATCACGTCGAGGGGCTGGTGTTCTGGGAGGCGTCCCAGCCGATGGTCACCGAATCGACGCAGTGGTGGGAGATCGGCCTGTTCGCGACCACCCGGGAGGGCCTGAACCATCCCGACCTGATGATGCACTACGGCAGCGTCCCGTTCGACATGAACACCCTGCGGTGGGGTTACCCGACCACCGACAACGGATTCTGCCTGACACCCAACGTCACTCAGGGCCGCTCCCGCGGAACGGTCCGGCTGCGGTCGCGGGACTTCCGCGATCGCGCGAAGGTCGATCCACGGTACTTCACCGACAGCGAGGGCCACGACGACCGGGTGATGCTGTCCGGGGTGAAGCTGGCCCGGAAGATCGCCGAGCAGAAGGCGCTACGCGGGTGGATTGCCCGCGAACTGGCGCCGGGACCCGATGCGGTGACCGACGCCGAGATCCTCGACTACATCCACAAGACCCACAACACGGTGTATCACCCCGCGGGCACGGCACGTATGGGCGGTGTCGACGATCCGATGGCGGTGCTCGACCCGGAACTGCGGGTCAAGGGGGTTCGAGGACTGCGAGTGGTCGATGCGTCGGCGATGCCGAAACTGCCGCACGTCAACCCGAACATCACGGTCATGACGATGGCCGAGAGGTGCGCGGATCTGCTCCGCGGCCGGGCCGGGGCCGGGCTGCGGGCGGCGGAGTCGGCGTTGTCCGAGGTCTGATCCGGGCGTCGATCGCCTCGGCGGTCCTTCGCCAGATCTCGCTCTCCGGATCGACGACGGTGAAGTGATCGCCGGGCCCCTCGATCCGGACGACGTCGTCGGGGGTCGCCGCGGCGGCTTCGTGGTACTCCCTGCTCATCTCCAGCATGTCCGGCTCGTCGTCGACGGCGCACACCACCAGCTGAGGGATGCCCAGCGGCAGTCGAGCGATCGGCGACGACCGTTCGTACGTCGCACGGTCGCCGGCCCAGTCGCTGCCGACGGCGTCCGCCACCGCGCCCTCACCGAGGTGGCGTTCGCCGGCGAGTCGCAGATTCAGCACCCCGGCGAGGCTGACGGCCAGTGCCGGACGAACCGCTGCCTCCTCGGCAGTGGCGTCGGCGGCGGCGCGGAGCGCGAGCTGAGCACCGGCCGAGTGGCCGAGGATCACGAGACGCTCCGGGTCCGCCGACGGGACGGTCGCGACGGCCTGCACGGCGTCGGCGACATCGGACGCAATTGTGGCCCAACGGTTCTCCCCGCCCCGCCGGTACTCGACGTTCCAGGTGACGTACCCGCGGGCCGTCAGGTCGACTGCCAGCGCGTCCATCAGGTCGGACTCCCAACGAGGACGCCAGAATCCGCCGTGGATCAGCACGACGACGGGGAAGGGGCCGTCGCCATCGGGGATCCGCAGTTCCACTCGCTGATCGGGGTGGTCGCCGTACCGGACGATCCGCCCGGGGTGGAAGCGGTGGTGGTACCAGCTGTCGACGGCGTAGCGGAGTCCGTCGAGTCCCCGCCCCCGGATGTGGACCCGGGCGCCCGCCGAGCGGTCGGCCTCGCACTCTCCGAAATCGACGCGGATCGCCCCGCCGGCCGGGGCGGTGAAGGATGCCCCGGCGCCGGGCACGACGACGAACTCGCCTCGCCGCGCCGCCGACCGCACGGCCCGCTCCAGCCCGGCGGTGTCCGCGGCGAACGTCAACTCACCGGTCAGGCTGCGTGCATCCAGCGCCCGGCCCACGAGTTCCTCCGCGGTTCCGCGGTGTGCCACCACGCCGGGGGCGAAGACGATGTCGACTCTGCACGCTGGTTCGGTCACGAGCCCACCGTACTTTTCGCCAATGACATCTGTATAGCGGTCGCCATGATTATGTAATATGAAGGTCGGGAGCCCGGTACTCGAACACCAGCAGTGAGGACGGCCATGGGCGTGCAGGCCAACACCAGAGCCATCGAGAAAGACATCGTCACCGACTTCAGCGAGCGGATGAGCTACGGGTCGTACCTCGACCTCGACACCCTGCTCAGCGCGCAGAAACCCGTGAGCCGTCCGGAACATCACGACGAACTGCTGTTCATCATCCAGCACCAGACCACCGAACTCTGGCTGAAGCTCGTCCTGCACGAAACACTCGCCGCCCGAGCCGCTTTCGACGAGGACGAGATCGGCCGGGCGCTCAAGTGCGTGGCGCGCGTCAAGCACATCCAGAAGACGCTGACCGAACAGTGGTCGGTCCTGGCCACCCTGACCCCCACCGAGTACTCGGAGTTCCGCCAGTTCCTCGGCAATTCGTCCGGGTTCCAGTCGTACCAGTACCGCGCCGTCGAGTTCGTGCTCGGCAACAAGAACGCCGGAATGCTGACGGTGTTCGACGCCGATCCCGCCGCCCACGATCTGCTCGAACGGCTCCTCACCGAGCCGAGCCTGTACGACGCGTTCTGGCAGTGCCTGTCGCGGCTCGGGTACGACGTGCCGGCCTCCGCACTGGACCGTGACGTGACCACCGCCTACACGCTGAACGAAGACCTGCTGCCCCTGATCAAGTTCGTCTACGAGAACCACGACGAACACTGGGCCGTCTACGAGGCCTTCGAGGAGTTCGTCGACCTCGAAGAGAACTTTCAGCTGTGGCGCTTCCGCCACATGCGCACGGTGCTGCGGACCATCGGGATGAAATCCGGAACGGGAGGATCCAGCGGAGTGGGTTTCCTGCAGAAGGCACTGGACCTGACGTTCTTCCCGGAACTGCTGGCCGTGCGCACCGAGATCGGACGATGATGACTACCTCGACCGATGTGCCGGCCGCCCGCGCCGCCGAACTCGACGCCGCGGACCCGCTGCGTCCGTATCGCGACCTGTTCATCGGCGCCGACGACCCCTCGGTGCCCGCCTACCTCGACGGCAACTCGCTCGGACGGCCCACCAAGGCGAGCGCCGAGCAGGTCACCGCCTTCGTCACCCAGTCGTGGGGCGGCCGGCTCATCCGCGGGTGGGACGAGGAGTGGTACGACCTGCCGATCACAATCGGTGACACCCTCGCGAGGGTGGCGCTCGGCGCGGCCGCCGGACAGACCACCATCGGCGACTCGACGACGGTCCTGCTGTACAAGCTGGCACGCGGTGCGCTCGCGTTGCGCCCGGACCGCACCGAGATCGTCGTGGACCGCGACAACTTTCCGACGGACCGCTACGTGCTCGAGTCCGTCGCCGGAGAACTCGGGCTCACGCTCCGGTGGATCGAGTCCGATACCCGGGGCGGCGTCACCGTCGACGACCTGAAGTCCGTGGTCTCCGAACACACCGCGCTCGTCGTGCTCAGCCACGTCGCCTACCGCTCGGGTTACCTGGTCGACGCCGCCGGCGCCGCTCGCGTGACACACGAGGCCGGTGCGCTCCTGCTGCTCGACCTGTGCCACTCCGTCGGCTCGGTTCCCCTCGAACTCGACACGTGGGGTGTCGATCTGGCGGTCGGGTGCACGTACAAGTATCTGAACGGCGGGCCGGGCTCACCGGCGTTCGCCTACGTTCGTGCAGACCATCAGCAGGACTTCGTGCAGCCGATCTGGGGCTGGATGGGCCGCGACAACCCGTTCGCGATGGAGCAGGGCTACCGACCGGCGCCCGGCATCCGGCGCGTGATCAGCGGAACGCCGTCGGTCCTCGGCATGATCGCGCTGCAGGACACCCTCGCACTCCTCGACGACGTCGGCATGGAGGCCGTGCGCGCCAAGTCGATCGCGCTCACCGAGTACGCACTCGACCTCGTGCGCGAGTTACTGGTTCCGCTGGGCGTGGAGATCGGATCGCCGGAGGATTCCGCCGAGCGGGGTGGTCACGTCATCATCGACCACCCGCGGTTCGAGGCGGTCGTCGAGCGACTGTGGACGAAGGGTGTCATCCCCGACTTCCGGGCCCCGCAGGGCCTGCGGCTCGGCCTGAGCCCGCTGAGCACGAGCTTCGGTGAGGTGTGCACCGGGATACTCGCGATCCGTGATGAACTCACCGACTGAACCGGCGAGTGCGATCCTCGACGACTTCGATTCGCGGCCCGGCAGCGCGACGTCCCTGATCCGCACCGTCCTCGGCGCGTATGTGCGCGACCTCGGCGGGTGGGTGGCGATCGCCGACTTCGTGGAACTGATGCACGCCGTCGGTATCCCGTCCGAATCGACGCGCATCGCGGTGGCCCGGCTCAAGAAGAAGGGGGTGCTGCGGCCGCTGACCCGCGACGGGCGGAGCGGATACGAGGTGACCGAGCAGGCCGAGGCGATGTTCAGACGCGGCGATCCGCGGATCTTCGGCTTCCGTCAGATGGCGGACACCGATCCCTGGCGGCTGATCTCGTTCACCATCCCCGAATCCCAACGGGCGGTGCGGCACCAGTTGCGCAGACGGCTCGGCTGGATCGGTTGCGGAACCGTGTCGCCCGGCCTGTGGATCGCCCCCGAATACCTCGCCCGCGAGGTCGACGACATCGTCGCCGCGCTGGGCCTCTCCGAGTACGTGACCACGTTCGTGTCCACGTCGGTGTTCGTCCCCGATTCGATGGGGGACGCGGCGACGCGGTGGTGGGACCTGGACGGCATCGCCGCGCGGCACCGCGACTTCCTGGACCGCCACCGGGTCGCTCTGTCAGCCGCAGAGGAGGTGTCGCCGCGCGACGCGTTCGTCCGCTTCGTCCCGTTGCTCGACGAATGGCGCATCATCCCGTACATCGACCCGGGCCTGCCTGCCGGCATGCTGCCCGGGGACTGGCCCGGCGCCGACAGCGTCCGCCTGTTCGCGTCGGCGCGGGACCGCTACCTCGACGGGAGCCGCGACTGGGTGCGGAGCGTGCAGTCGCGGCTACCCGTGTGAGGTGCTATCCGAGGAATTCCTCGCCGATGTTCTTGGCCCACTCCTCGGCCTGATCCTTCGGGCGGATCGAGCTGGACCCGTCATGCCTGCCGTGTTCGCCGACCTGGACCGCGCCGAGGGAGACGAGCTTCTCCGCGATGATCTCGCCGCCACGGTTGTAGGTCTCCTCGTACACCTTGTCGCCGAGGCCGAACAGCGCGAACTGCATCCCGGTGAGGTCGGGTTCGTCCTCCTCGAGGCCCTCGAAGAAGGGCTCCGCGCCGGTGGGCAACTCGCCCTCACCGTAGGTGGAGCACACGATGACGTGGAAGTTCTCGGGGTCGAGGTCGCCCGCGTCGAATTCCATCATGTCGTACAGGGACGTGTCGCCGTAGTCGCCGAGCACGTCGGCGATGTTGTCGGCCACCAGTTCGGAGGTTCCGCCCTCGCTGCCGTACAGAATCACCACTGCCATTGTTCTTGCTCCTCGTGGGTTGCTGCCGACGTGGTCAGTACACGTCGCGCAGGTAGCGCTTTTCCTTCTTGAGCGTGGTCACGTAGTCGGCGGCCTGCTCGGGGGAAAGGGTGCCATGGGTGGCGATGACCTCGTGCAGGGCCCGGTCGACATCCTTCGCCATCCGCGTGGCGTCGCCGCAGACGTAGAAGTGGCCGCCGTCCTCGAGCCAGGCGAACAACTCCGCGCCGTTCTCGACCATCCGGTTCTGCACGTAGATCTTCTCCGCCTGGTCGCGGGAGAAGGCGAGGTCGAGGCGGGTGAGGAGACCGCTGTCGCTCATCGCGGCGATCTCGTCCTCGTAGATGTAGTCCGACGCGCGGTGCTGGTCGCCGAAGAACAGCCAGTTGCGTCCCGACGCGCCCCGCGCCTGCCGTTCCTGCAGGAACGCGCGGAACGGCGCGATGCCGGTGCCGGGGCCGACCATGATCATAGGTGCGTCGTCGTTCGCGGGGACGCGGAACGACTTGTTCTTCGACACGAAGATCCCGCCGCTGCCGCCGTCGGCGATCCGATCGGCGAGGAACGTGGAGCACACGCCGCCGCGGTCGCGTCCGGCCGAGCTGTGGCGGACGCTGGCGACGGTCAGGTGCACGCTGCCGGGGTTGGCGAGCGGGCTGGACGAGATGGAATACGCCCTGTGCTGCAACGGCTTCAGCAGCCCGACGAACTCGTCCGCGGTCAGGGTCACCGACGGTTCGAGGAGCAGCAGGTCGAGCACGTCCTTGCCCCACAACCAGGCGTCGAGGGCTTCCTTGTCGCCGTGCCGCAGCACGTGGCTCAGTTCTTCGTCGCCCGCCCGCTTCTCGATCTCGTCGATGAATTCGTGGCTCGGCGTAGAGATCTCGTAGCCGTGCAGCAGGAGATCGCTGAACGGCCGCTCCTTGCCGGTGACAGCGGCATCCGCCGGGATGCCCAGCCGGGACACCAGAGCGTCGACGAGCGCGGGATCGTTGATCGGCATCACACCGAGCGCGTCACCGGCCTCGTACTCGAGACCGCTGTCGGCGAGCGCGAACTCGTAGTGCCGGATCTCCTTCGCGGACATGTCGCTCGACAGTCGACGGTTCACGGAGAGCGTGGACGCGTAGGGGTTCTTGCGGTTCCACTGCGACCGCTTGCGGGCCGGCTTCGTCTCGGGCTCGGCGACGTCGGCGCCGGGGGACTCGCCGCGAATGCCCTCGACGGCCGCTAACAGGGGGAGGGTGTCGGCGACCCACGCGGCGGCCGTGTCCTCGTAGTCGACGTCGCAGTCGACGCGCGGAGTGACGCGACGGGCACCGAGCTGCTCGAGCCGGGTGTCGATCATCTTGCCGGCCTGGCAGTACCCGTCGTAGCCGGTGTCGCCGAGCGCGAGCACGGCGAAGTCGGTGTTCTCCAGTCGTGGCGCGGTCTCCGCGGACAGTGCCTGCCAGAACAGCTCGGCGTTGTCCGGCATCTCACCCTCACCGTAGGTGGAGGTGACGACGAGGACGCGGTGCATGGCGGGGAGGGCCTCCGTGTCGACGTCGTCGAGGGCGCTCACGACCGGCGCGAAGCCCTGTGAACGTGCCGCGGCCGCTGCGTCCTCCGCAACACCCTCGGCGTTCCCGGTCTGGCTGCCGTACAGCACGTGCATGGCGGGCAACTGCCCACCGCCCGCCGCGGCGGGCGCGTCGGAGCCGCCGACGACCAGGCGCGAGCTCATGCCGGCGAGGAAGCCGGTGAGCCAGACGCGCTGGTCCTCGCTGAACGGGGCGTCCTGGGGGATGTAGGGCATCTTCATGAGGGGACCACGTCTCTCGTGGGGATCAGATCGGGGAGAGCGTGCTGCGCGAACAGCTCCTCGAAACCGGGCAGCCGGCCGATCTTGTCGACGTTCTTCGCATCCTGGTGCAGGATCCAGCCGTACGTGCCGGGGGCGTCGATGGACCGCACGTTGCGGCGGCGCAGCGCATCCTTGTAGTCGGCGAGACGCTTGGCCGCCACCATCACGGCCAGGTCCTCGTCGCTGTAGTCCTTCAACGCTTCCCGCGCGTACCGCTGCAACCGCTGCATGAGGAAGAAGTCCTCGGTGAGCAGCAGGTTGCGGACGGCCTTGTCGACCGCCGGATCGGACGGATCCGCGACACCCGGCAGCTTGGACAGCGCCATCTCCTGCGCCGCGTTCAGCACGGTGTAGTTGTTCAGCAGCGCGAACATGGCCTCGGTGTCGGCGTCGCCGTAGCCGGGCACGGCGCCGTCCAGCACCGCGTGACCGTCCCGGTAGTCCAGCTTGAACTTGCGCACCTGGTGCGCGACCAGCGCGGCGGCGAGTTCGTCGGCCAGGTCCTTGCGGGGCTTGGCGTTCAGGATCTCGTCGCTGTCCTGGTACTGCAGCAGCGCGCGCGGCATGCCGTACACGAAGTGGTGCTGTTCGGTCTCCCAGTTCTCGAGCAACCAGGCCGCTTTGGCGGATCCGGTGGCCTCGAGGTGCCATCCGAGCAGCATGTGCACGGCCTGACGGTGCAGCGCCGCGTGCTCGTCGTCGCCGGTGATGGAGCCGAGCAGGATCGAGTCCGCGCTGGCCTTGCCGGGCAGCTTGCCCTCGGGGTCGTACTGGTAGACGAAGCCACCGCTCATGCCGTTGCCGACGCCCTTTCCGAAGCCGCCGAGGTTGAGGACGGCGCCGTTGGTCATGTACTCGCAGGCGAAGTCGCCGACGCCCTCGACCACCGCGGCGGCACCCGAATTGCGGACGGCGAAACGGTCACCCGCCTGGCCTTCGACGAACGTGCGCCCACCGGTGGCGCCGAACAGTGCGAAGTTGCCGATCAGCACGTTGCCGCCGTGCAGATCGGAGCCGCCACCGGGCGAGCGCACGACGATGCTGCCGCCGTTGGCGCCCTTGCCGACGCCGTCGTTGGCGGTGCCGGTGTGGACGAGGGTCATGCCGTCGTTGCAGAACGCACCGTACGACAGGCCCGCGGACCCGGACGTGGCGATCCGGACGCTGCCCTCGCGCAGGTAGCCGCGGCCGCGCTCGTCGCGGAGCACGGCGGGCAGCTCGACATCGGTGAGCTCGTGGTTCAGCATCCGCTCGATATCGACCGCCAGCTGGGCGCCGACGCTCTTGTTGCGGTTGCTCAGGTGCACCCCGTCGCCGAGCTCGATCGTGGCCTCGCCCTGCTCGATCAGCGCGGCGCGCAGCTGCACGAGCCAGCCGTCGTCGAGGGTGTAGTCCTTCTCCAGGTACACCGGGTCACCGATGGTCACTTCCTCGACCACGGCGAGCATCGCGCGCAGGTCGAGCTGGCCGACGCTCGACGGGTGGTCGAGGAGCTGCAGCAGATCCGAGCGGCCCCGGGCCTCGCGCAGCGAGGACATTCCCAGCTCGGCCAGCACCTCGCGGGTCTCGTGCGCGATGTTCAGCAGGTACTGCGCCATCGCCCGCGGATCACCGTCGAACAGCTCGGGATTGGTGGTCAGACCGGCTGGGCACTTGACGTTGCAGTTCTTGGCCATGACGCACTTGAGCATCATCAGCGCGGTGGTGCCGAACTCGAAGCTGTCGGCGCCGAGCAGCGCCGACTTCACCACGTCGCTCGCCGTCTGGTGCGCGCCGGAGCAACGGAGCAGCACCTTCTGCCGCAACCCGTTGGCGCACAACGCCTGATGGACCTCGGCGACACCGATCTCCGCCGAACGTCCGGCGTACTTGAGGCTGGTCACCGCGGCGGCACCGGTGCCGCCGGTGTTGCCCGCCACGTTGATGACGTCGGCGCCGGCCTTCGCGACACCCACCGCGATGGTGCCGATGCCCTCCGAGGACACGAGCTTGACGATGACGCGGACCCGCGCCGCCTTGCAGTCGTGGATCAGTTGCGCGAGGTCCTCGATGGAGTACGTGTCGTGATGCGGTGGGGGAGAGACGAGTTCGACGCCGGGGGTGCCGCCACGCGCGGCCGCGATCTCGACGGTCACCTTGGGTGCGGGCAGCTGCCCGCCCTCGCCGGGCTTGGCGCCCTGCGCGATCTTGATCTCGAGTTCCTCGAGCATCGGGTCGGCCAGGTACCCGGCCCACACACCGAAGCGGCCGGACGCGAACTGCTTGATCTTGGAACCGCGGATGGTGCCGTAGCGGGAGATGTGCTCGCCGCCCTCACCGCTGTTCGACATGCCGCCGGCCATGTTGGTGCCGTGCGCGACGGCCTCGTGCGCGTTGGAGTTCAACGCGCCGTGGCTCATGGCGCCGGACGTGAGGAACGGGGTGATGTCGCTGGCCTTCTGCACCTTCTCGATCGGCAGGCTCGCCGGAGCGGTGCGCAGCAGCGACAGACATCGCAGCGCCTCACCGGACGTGCGCACGACAAGAGCGTCGCCGTCCACGCTGTGCTCGAGGAGGTCGTCGCCGAACCGCATCGCCAGCGATTCGCCGAGCGCCGCCAGCACACGGGCCTCGCCCGCGTGGGGGCCGGTGAGCCGGAGCCGGAACCGGTCCTCGCCGATGGCCTCGGATTCGAGTCCGCGCACCGCGAAGCTGTTGTTGCCCTTGCGGGAGAAGCGGCCCATCTGCTTGCGGAACTCGGCTGCCGTGGTGAGGAACGTGACGTCGGCAGGCAGATCAAGCACGTCCCGCAAGGCTGCGGGACGACGGGTGCGCTCCTCCGCCATCGTCCGCGCGAAGGCGCGGTAGCCGGGGGTGATCTCGAAGCGGTCGATCGCCTCGGGGGTCAGCTTCTGGAAGCCGGCGTTGCGGTAGGCGTCGTCGTCGAGACCGAACGCGTCCTCGAGCCGGTTCAGCGGCAGCAGTCGCAGCGATTCCGTGTGATCCTGCGTGCCCGCCGTGTCGAACGAGATGGGCTCCTCGGTGAGGTCGACGAAGCCGCGCACGGCCGCCGTGCCGTACGAGTGACCCGCGCCCTCCGCGCGCTCCTTGAACAGGCCGAGCAGCGGGACGTCCTTCTCCCCGGTGACTGTCAGGGCGCGCTGGTGCCAGTCCGCGACGGCCTGCGCGATGACGGTGAACCCGACACCACCCACCGGCGTCTTCACGTTCGCGAAGTAGCGGCGCAGGACCCGGTCGTCGGTGTCGAGGTAGTTGGGTTCGAAGAACTCGCCGCCGATGTAGCTTTCGGCGGTGCACAGGCCGACCCGGCCCATCGTCTTCATCAGCGACTTCTCGGCGGCCTTCGCGAACCGCTTGAACGCCACGTCCGCCTCGTCGGCGAACTTCTCCTCGGCCCGCAGACGGACGGCGAGCGGGTAGATCGCGGCGGCGCCGAAACCGAGGGCAGCGGCCACGTGGTGCGACGACGAGATCTGACCGCTCTCGGCGACGACGGACACCCGCAGGCGCAGGCCCTCCTCGATCAGCCGCTGGTTGACAGCGGAGATCGCCATGATCATCGGCAGCGCGGCGCGGTCGGTGGCCACGTGACGGTCGGTGACGATCGCGATGCCGCCCTGCTCGCGGGCGAACGCCTCCACCTCGTCGCAGAGACCGTCGACCGCGGCCTCGAGTGCGGCAGCGTTGGCGGCGGAGTCACCGTGGACGGGGGTGTACAGCATCGGGAAACGCTGCACCGGCGTCTCGGACTGCTTGCGGATCCGCAGCATGTCCATGTGGGTGAGAATCGGCGACGGCACCACGATCTGCGGCGCCGACCGCGCCCCGCTGTTCGGCTTGGCGCCCAGCGCGACGCGCAGCGTCATGCCGTCGGCCTCACGGATGCTGTCGAGCGAAGGGTTCGTGACCTGAGCGAAACGCTGCGAGAAGTACTTGGCCACCCCGCCTTCCTGATCGGAGAGCGCGTTGATGGCGTTGCCGTAGCCCATCGCGGAGATCTTCTCCTGACCCGACGCGAGCATCGGGTCCATCATGAACTTGAAGCTTTCCTGGTTGTGCGAGTACGCGACGTAGCGCTGGGTGCGCTCGAGGTCGCCGTTGTAGCGCAACGGTCCCGGCTCGGCCTCGACCTCGGGCAGCGCCTCGATGGTCCGGCGAGCCTCTTCGACGAGCGTCGGGTAGTCGTTCCGGGAGGCGAGCAGCTCGAGTGCCTCGTCGGTCGAGTACGAGCGGCCCTCGCGGTGGTCGAAGTACAGCATGCCGCCGGCCTCGATGCGTCCGCGATGCAGGACGGTGTCGGGGTCGAAGTCGATCTGCCCGGCCTCGGACGTGACGCACAGGTACTCGTCCGTCTCCACCGAGCGCAGCGGACGCAGTCCGAGCCGGTCGAGGCGGGCGCCGACGACGGTGCCGTCACCGAAGATCAGCGCCGCCGGGCCGTCGTTCTTCTCCTCGTACAGCGAGAAGTACTCGAGCATCGCCCGGACCTCGGGCGACAGGGCGGAGTCGTTCTCCCACGCCGGCGGCATCATCGACACCACCGCGGTCACCAGGTCGAGACCGTCCTCCACGACCCGGCTCTGCAGCGTCTGGTCGAGGCGGCAACTGTCGGACTGGCCGTGCGGGCGGACGATCTCCCGGTTACGGGCACGAGCGAGCGCCGTCTCGGACAGGCGGTTCTTCTTGTCCGTGTTGAGCTCGCCGTTGTGCGCCATCAGACGGAACGGCTGCGCCATCGTCGGGTGCGGGTCGGTATTCGTCGAGAACCGGGTGTGGAAGTACAGGGTGTGCACGGCGTGGGCCGGGTCCACCAGGTCCTGGAAGTAGGGCATCACCTCGTTCGAGTTGAGGCGGCCCTTGAGCACCTGGGTGCGGGCGCTGAGCGACAGCGGGTACAGCCCGGCCAGATCCGGCTGGGTGTACGCGACGGCCTCGATCGCGAGCAGGGCGTCGTGGATGCGACGGTCGAACTGGGTCTCGTCGGCGCACGCGTCGGGTGCGGTGAATACCCACTGCCGGATCGGCAGCTGGTGCCGGATCGCGGCGGGCCGGAGCACGGTCGCGTCGACGGGCACGTCGCGCTCGAGCAGCACCCGGAAACCCTGATCGGCGAGAGCCCGCTCGATGACGGCCTCCGCGTCGCCGTGGAACGCCACGTCGGTGGGCAGGAAGAAGTTGCCGACACCGAACCGGCCGGCCTCGAGATCGTCCTGACCGGTCAGGGCGCGGAAGAACGGCACCGACAGGTCGACGCAGACACCGGCGCCGTCGCCGATACCCTCGGCCGACATGCCACCACGGTGAGGAACAGCACACAGGGCCTCATGGCCCCGGGTGAGGACGTCATGGGTCTGAATGCCGTCCTTGCGGGTGATGAAGCCCACGCCGCAGCTGCTCTTGTCGAGCGTCCTGTCGTACAGGCCGGACTCGGTGGCACTCGTGTTCAACCGACTGTCTCCTCGCGATACTCGCCGAATTGTGGGGCCGTGCTGGGCGCACGGGTGGCGTCGGCGAGAGGATCACGGCAGAGAACCGGCCCCGAACCGATACGCCGGTGAGGCAGACGTCGTTGTCTGAGGTGCGGAACTTTCGCAGGTCCGCGCGAAATCGCAGATTAGCCGAGGCTAAGTCCCTACTGCAAGCTGCTCGATCCGCAGCCGCCGAGCGGTAGCAAATCCGCGCCGGGCGTGCAGCCGAACGCCGAGTTGCGAACATCACACCTGGCCAGGCCGCTGGGCCCCGCTCGTAGATGCACGGACATTGGTCAGATGCCGACGCTTTTCGTTCGTTGTCAGGATGGTCGTGAGACACCCGACTACGAACGCGGGGAAGCTGGAGCATGACGTGATCGAGGCAGAGGTCGGACGAACCCCCACCGGCAGACGCTCTTATCCGGTGGCCTACCGGATCGAGTTCCTGCGGCGCTGGGACGAGTGCCTGGAGCGAGGAGCCAAAGCTCGGCTGATGCGGGAGAACAACCTCGACCGTTCCACAGTCCAGGCGTGGCTCAAGGCCCGCAATCGGGGAGAATTCACTGCATCAATGGTGACCGCAGCGGAGAAGTCGAGGAGCCGTCGGATGAACAGTCGTGAACGGGCGGAGGTGGCCAAGCTCCGCGCGGAGAACGAACGGCTCAAGGAGAAAGTGGTCCAGGCCGAGGCCGCGCAGCAGATTCTGGGAAAAGCATTCGAGCTCTTGCAGGGGATCACCGAGCGCTCGACGGAAGATACGACGGAGATCCCGCCGGCCCTGATGAGCGCGAGCGAGTACGCGCAGTGGCTCGAACGCAGAAGTCTGTCCTGATCGACACGGTCACCGCCCTCCACGGGCAGGCCGGTATGCCTGTCGCCCGGGCGAGTGCCCTGCTTGGTCTGGCCCGGTCGAGTTACTACCGGCTGGCCCACAATTACCAGCACTACCGACCGGTCGAGGAGCCGATCCCGCACATCGATCGCCGGCAACCGGCGGCGTTGTCGGCGACCGAGCGGCGGGTGATCATCGACCTGCTGCTCGCCGAGGAGAACGCGGATCGGTCTGTGGTGCAAACATATTGGCGTTCGTTTGATGCGGGCTTGGTGGCCTGCTCGGAGCGGACGTTCGACCGGGTCGCCCGGTCGCAGAATCTGACCGGGGATCGCCGGCGCACCCGCCGCGGCGGAAGCACTGCGAGACCGAAGCCGGTCGTGGCGGCCGCGCAAGTGGGTCAGTTGTGGTCTTGGGACATCACGATGCTTCAAGGGCCGCGTAAGCAGGACCGGTACTTGCTGTATCTGGCGATCGACGTCTTCTCCCGTTACCCGGTGGCGTGGCGGATCGAGTACGCCGAAACGACACAGCTGGCGGTGCTGATGTTCGCTGCCGCGTTCGAGAAGTTCGGAGCGCCGCTGGTGTTGCATGCCGATAACGGGGCATCGATGCGCTCGACCGGGCTCCTCGATGCCCTCGAGTCGGCGGGGGTGTCCGCGTCGTATTCGCGGCCGCGGGTCAGTGACGACAACCCGTTCTCCGAATCGCTGTTCAAAACACTCAAGTACGACCTGAGCTGCCCGGACCGGTTCGACAGCATCGACCACGCCCGGCAGTGGACCGAGCAGTTCCTGCACCGGTATGCCACCGAGCACCGGCACAGCGGTCTGAGTCGGCACACACCGGCGGCGGTGTTCTTCGGCACCGCCACCGAGACCCGTTTGCACCGTCAGGACCGGCTCGACCGGATCTGGACCGAATATCCCGAACGGTTCCGTCGCCGCCCCCGAGCGCCGGAACTACCCCAATTGACAGGAATCAATATCAACCACGACCTGTCTCAGACAGGTTGACAACTTCCAAATTGCGGGCGCGGATGACTATTCCGTGGGCGTGTGCGGGGCCTGACCTCAGTCGGTGAGATCGATGCGGACGGTCAGCAGGTCGGTGCCGACGGCCCGGACGGCGACGCTGTTCATCCGGGGAAGCTGCGCCAGCCGGGCGCGGGCGTCGTCGTCGGGCAGCAGCGTCGCGGTGCCCGTATGCCACTTGCCGTGGATCCGCAGGCGAACGGCATTGTTCGCGCGGATGTTGCGGATGTAGTTCGACCGCTCACCGAACTCGGACACCAGCCAGAATTCGGTGCCCTGTCGCCGGCCACCGATGGGCGTGACGCGGGGCTGTCCGCTGACGCGGCCGGTGGTCTCGAGGAGCGTCTGGCTCGACAGTCGCGTGGAGAGCGGGTTGGCGACGTGCCGCTGGAATTGCATGACGATCCGTCGTTTGATCGCGTCGAGGTCGGCCATGACGAGAGCCTTCCACGTGGGGAAGGCTCTCGTCGAGCGTTTCGCTACTTCGCTGCGACCGGTTCGTCGTCCTGGAACGGGTCGCCGGTCCGTTCGGCGTTGTAGCGGGCTTCGTCGAGGATGCCTTCCCGCTTCGCGACGATCGTCGGGACGAGAGCCTGGCCGGTGACGTTGACCGCGGTGCGGCCCATGTCGACGATCGGTTCGACGGCGAGCAGCAGGCCCACCCCGGCGAGGGGCAGTCCCAGCGTCGACAGCGTGAGCGTGAGCATGACCGTCGCGCCGGTGGTGCCCGCGGTGGCCGCGGATCCGATCACGGAGACGACGATGATCAGCAGGTAGTCGGTGAACGACAAAGGCACACCGTAGAACTCGGCGACGAAGATCGCGGCGATCGCGGGATAGATGGCAGCGCAGCCGTCCATCTTGGTGGTCGACCCGAGCGGCACCGCGAACGACGCGTACTCGCGGGGGACACCGAGATTGCGTTCGGTGACCCGCTCAGTGAGGGGCAGGGTGCCGATCGACGAACGGGACACGAAGCCGAGCTGCGTCGCGGGCCAGACGCCGGAGTAGAAGGCGCGCACCGACAGTCCGTGCGCGCGGATCAGGACGGGGTAGACGACGAGGAACACGACGGCCAGGCCGATGTAGACGGCGGCGGTGAACCAGCCGAGCGAGCCGATGGCGTCCCAGCCGTAGGTGGCGACGGCGTTCGCGATCAGCGCGGCGGTCCCGATCGGTGCGAGGCGGATGATCCACCACAGCACCTTCTGCACGATCGCGAGAAGTGACGCGTTGAACTGCAGGAACGGTTCGGCCTTGGCCCCGACCTTCAGTGCGGCGATGCCGATCGCGGCCGCGACGACGAGCAGCTGCAGCACGTTGAAACTCAGCGACGTGCTGGCGGCGCCCTCGGTGAGGGTGGTCTTGGCGTTCAGGCCGAGGAAGTTGCTGGGCACGAGGCCGGTGACGAACGCCCACCACGACCCGGTCGTGGCCGGTTCCTTGCCGGCGCCGGTGACGGTCGTGTGCGATCCGGGCTGGGTGACGAGTCCGATGACGATTCCGATGACGACGGCGATGAACGCGGTGATCGCGAACCACAGCAGCGTCTGCACGGCGAGGCGCGCGGCGTTGGCCACCTCACGCAGGTTGGCGATCGAACTGACGATGGCCGTGAACACCAACGGGATCACCGCGACGGTAAGCAGTTTCACGTAGCTGGAGCCGATGGTGTGGACGGTTCCGACGAGCCAGTTCTCGTTGCCGTCGGCGGCGACGGGCATGGCGCGGGCGACGAGTCCGAGGATGACGCCGACGACGAGTCCGGTGACGATCTGGGGGCCGAACGAGGTGGCCCACTGGGGTAGCCGGCGTCGAGAGGTGGTCTCGGCGCGCGTGGACAGCGCGGGACTGGGCATGGGTGTGCCTTTCGCATGGGGGCCGTGGAACGTCGCCCGGTGGGGCGGATACGGCGAGAGAGAGTCCTGAGTGGAGACGTGCGTCAGCGCGAGCGCGGACAGATTGCGCTCGCCTGCAGGCGGAGGTCGACGTAGCGCCGAGAGGTCAGGAACAACACTGCGGGAACAATACTCCCGGCGGCGGCGCGCGTTTACTCCGGTTCCGCCTCGCCGGGATACCAGCGGGCGTAGACGTCGGGGTGCGCGCGGGTGCGGCTCTTCCACGCGTTCTCGCCGTACGTGCGATAGAGCGGATTCGCCGGGTCGAGTTCGATGCCGCGGGCACGTTCGGCCAGGTGCGGCGGCAGCTCGATGGTCGGGACCGTGGCGTCGAGAGCGGGATTGAGGAAGTACGGCACCGACAGTCGCTCGGGCGCACCGGCCGGGGTGAGCACCCGGTGCCGGGTGGCCCTGAGGTACCCGCCGGTCGCGACCTCGAGCAGTTCGCCGATGTTGACCACGAACGAGCCGGCGCGGGCCGGTGCGTCGATCCAGTTGCCGTCCTCGGTCTCGACCTGGAGTCCCGACGAGCCGGGTTCGAGGAGCAGCAACGTCAGTACACCCGAATCCTTGTGGGCGCCGACGCCCTGCTCGCCCGTGTGGTCGGCGCTCGGCCGTTCCGGGTAGCGGACGACCTTGATCAGCGTGGCGGGGGCGTGCGCGAAGGCGTCGTCGAAGATCGCCGGATCGGCGTCGAGTGACGCGGCCCAGTGCCGCAGGAGCCGCATCCCGACGTCGGTGAGCGCGGCGTCCAGGGCCTCGATCGTCTTCTCGAGGTCGGGGAGGTCCGCGGGCCATTGATTGGGACCCTGCAGTCTCAGGTAGCCGTCGGCGCCGGGGATCGGTTGCCGTTCGGGGCCGATGTCGATCTGTTCCCGCCAGTCGGTCTCGCCGTTGGTCAGTTCACCGCCCACCCGGTTGTAGCCACGGAAGTGGGGGCTGTTCAGCATCGCGATCGACTGCTTGGAGTCGTCGGGCAGGGCGAAGAACTCCCGGGCGACGGTGAATACCCGATCGAGCAGCTCCCGGTCCACGCCGTGCCCGTCGAGGTAGAAGAACCCCACGTGATGGGTGATCTCCCGCAGCCGTTCCCGCCCGGCCGGTGTGTCCAGTTCGGCGAAATCGATGACGGGGAGCATTCCTCCACGGTATCCCCGGGTGGTCGCAATGTCAGGTGTCCCGGCGGCGCTCGAGCAGCACGCTGTCGTGCCAGACGCCGTCGATCTGCGCGAGGCGTTGCCGCACCCCGACCGTCCGGTAGCCGACCGCGTGGTGCAGTGCGATGGACCCGGTGTTCACGGCCAGCACCGACGCCTGGAGCGTCCAGATGCCTGAGAAGTCCGCCTCGTCGATGAGCCGCCGCATCAGCGCGGTGCCGACGCCCGCGCCGCGGAACTCCCGGGCCGTGTACACCGAGTTCTCGGCCACCCCGCGGAAGCAGCGCCGCGAGGACACGGGGGACAGGGCCGCCCACCCGGCGACCGTCCCGTCCACCTCGGCCACCCACCGGTGGCCGTCCAGCCAGCGCGGGTCCAGTTCCGACTGCGTCGGGGTCTCGGTATCGAAAGTGGCCAGCCCGCCGACGATGCCCTCCGAATAGATCCGGAGCACCGACCCCCAGTCCCTCGCATCGAGCCGGCGCACGGTGATCGGCGAAATCGTAGAAGTATCGCCATGAAGTGCTGTGACACAACGTAATCGAGGTTCGGGTTCCGAAGGGACGAGGGCAGACATGGCGCCAGCTTAGTGGTTCCGCCCATAAGTTCGTTGGGGGTTCAGGTCCAGGCCGTCGGGTCGTTGAGGTAGAGACCGCAGACGGTGTCGAGGGCGTCTTCTGGGAGTCCGGCGGTGTGGCCGTTGGGCAGGAAGGAGTCCTCGTATCCGTCCTTGCTCGCAAGGTAGGCCGCGAAGCCCCATTGGGAGGCGGACCGCCGTAGCGTAGTCGCATCAATGGCTGGGTATCGCCGTCGACGAGTTCACCGGTGACATAGGCGAACTGGCCACGGAACCGAACTCCGACACCGGTCAGCTGTGGCCAGCGTTCGCGTGCGCGTTGGGACAGGCGCTGTTGCAGCGACGTCTTCGTGGACTGAGGAGGCGTGGCCATGATCACTGATCCTGCCCGACCGGCGCGTCGCGAGCCAGTCCGCCGGGTGAAACTCGAGACTGAAGTGACTATTGGGAACTTCGGTTTGGGGTATGAGCATTGCCTTTGATCAGTGCGGATCCGGTCAGGGTGACCGGATCCCAGCGCCGCGAGCTGAATCGTTTGCTTCGAGCCGGGCGCACCGAACAGCGTCTTGTGCTGCGCGCCACCATCGTTTTGTGGGCTGCGGATCGGTGCCCAAGTGCCGCGATCGCCCGGGCGTTACGCGTGAGTGTGGAGACCGTCCGCAAGTGGCGGGGCCGTTGGAACGCCGCGCCGGGCGTGGCGTCGTTGGGAGACGCGAAACGGTCGGGTCGGCCACCGAAGTTCACCCCGGTGCAGGTCACGCGGGTCAAGGCGATGGCCTGCACACCCCCGAAGGAGTGTGGGGTGCCGTTGGCCCGTTGGTCGTGTCCGGAACTGGCCCGCCACGCCGTCACCGACGGGATCTGTGCGTCGATCTCGCAGGCCACGATTCGCAGGTGGCTCTCCCAAGACGCCCTCAAGCCCTGGCAGCATCAGTCGTGGATCTTCATCTCCGATCCGAACTTCGCCGCCAAAGCTAGCCGTGTGCTCGACCTGTATGCCCGGGTGTGGGATGGGGAACCTTTGGGCGAGCACGATTATGTGATCTCCTCTGACGAGAAGACGTCCATTCAGGCCCGCTGCCGCTGTCACCCCCCACTTCCACCCGGCCGCTCCCGGACGATGCGGGTCAACCACACCTACAAGCGGCGCGGCGCCGTCGCCTACCTCGCTGCTTACGATGTGCACCACGCGAATGTCTTCGGTCGCTGCGAGGACACCACCGGCATCGTTCCGTTCGCCCGTCTCGTCGAGCAGGTCATGACCCAAGCGCCCTACGCGTCGGCGGAGCGAGTGTTCTGGATTGTGGACAACGGCTCGTCACACCGGGGGCAAGCGGCGATCGACCGGCTTGCCGAACAGTTTCCCAACGCGATCATGGTCCATACACCGGTGCACGCGTCGTGGTTGAACCAAGTCGAGATCTTCTTCTCCATAGTTCAACGAAAGATTGTCTCGCCCAACGACTTTACTGATACCGACGAAGTCGCCGCACGATTGGCGGCCTTCGAGACCCACTACAACCGGGCAGCCCGACCGTTCAAATGGAAGTTCACCACCGGCGACCTCGCCGATCTGCTCGCCAGGCTCGACCGCCACGAACGCGACCATGATCAGCCCGACAAAACAGCCGCTCAAGCCCGTGCCGCATGACCCCCAACGAACTTATGGGCGGAACCACTTAGCGGCTCGACGTGCCCACGTGGGGTGCCACGTTTCGGGGCGAATGTACCTTCGGGCGCCTCGGCAGCGCCGACGGGTACATTCGCCCGGCGAGGTCGGGAGCTCAACCCGGTGTCGTGACGCTCACTGTCGTAGCCGAATCCACGTCGTCTTCAGTCCGGTGTACTTGTCCAACGCGTGCAGGGAGAGGTCACGGCCGAACCCGGACTGTTTGAACCCGCCGAACGGGGTCTGCGCGCTGATGGCGTCGACGGTGTTGACGGAGACGGTTCCCGCCCGCAGTGCCGCGGAGACGCGGTGCGCCCGGTTCAGGTTCTCGGTCCACACCGAGGCGGCCAGCCCGTAGATGCTGTCGTTGCCCATCCGGACGGCGTCGGCCTCGTCGGTGAACGTCTGGACGGTGAGGACGGGTCCGAACACCTCCTGGGTCACCACCTCGGCGGTGGGTGCGACGTCCGCGAAGATCGTCGGTTCGACGAAGGATCCGCGTCCGTCGACGGTGGTCCTGTTGCCGCCCAGCAACACCCGGCCGTCGGACCGGGCGCGGTCGATGAACCCCGCCACGGTGCGAGCGTGGTTCTCGTCGACGATCGCGCCCAGCGTGGAGGCGGGATCGAGCGGATTGCCGGGGCGGATCGACGACGCCCGGCGGACGAGGGCCTCGGTCACCTGTTCGGCCACCGACTCCTCGACCAGCAACCGGGAGTTGGCCGAGCACACCGCACCCTGGTTGTAGAACGCACCGAAGACGGCTTTCTCCACCGCTTCGTCGAGGTCGGCGTCCGCGAAGACCAGGTTGGGGCTCTTGCCTCCGCATTCGAGCCAGACCTGCTTCAGATTCGAGTCCGCCGCATACCGGAGGAACCGCTTCCCGGTCTCGGTCGAGCCGGTGAAGGCGACGACGTCGACGTCGGGATGCAGACCCAGCGCCGCCCCGGCGGTGGCGCCGAGCCCCGGGACGACACCCAGGACGCCATCGGGCAGCCCCGCCTCGGCGGCGAGCTCGGCCAGCCGCAGCACCGACAGCGGAGCCTGCTCGGCGGGTTTGAGGACGACACTGTTGCCGGCCGCGAGGGCCGGCGCCAGCTTCCACACCGCGAGGTCGAGGGGGAAGTTCCACGGGACCACCGCCCCGACGACCCCGAGGGGTTCACGGGAGACGAGCGCGAGACTCCCGGGATCGGTGGGCGCGATCTCCCCGCCGATCTTGTCGAGGGCCTCGGCGTAGAACCGGAAAAGCTCTGCGGCCGAGGTGACGTCGACGGTCAGCGCCTCGACCACGAGCTTGCCCATGTCGAGGGAGTCGAGCAGGGCGAGCTCGTGCCGGTGTTCGAGGATCAGCTCGGCGAGCCGGAGCAGGACCCGCTTGCGGTGGGACGCCGGGCTCCGCGACCAGACGCCCGAGTCGAACGCCTCGCGCGCAGACCGCACCGCGGCATCGACGTCCGGGGCGTCCGCGGCCGCCACCCGGGCCAGCAGCTCACCGGTGGCCGGGTTGATCGAGTCGAACGTCTCATCGGACTTGGCGGGACGGAACGCGCCGTCGATGAAGAGCTCCCGGCGCGGCGTGATCGTCGCGGCGAGCCGGGTCCAGTCGGCGAGTGTGGTCGGATCAGGCATCGTCATCCCTCGGGCTCGAAAGTGGTGGTGTGCGATCAGGGAACATAGATGGCGAACTGTTTGAGAAGGGGCTCGTCGACGCGGTACTCGCCGCGCCACCCCTTGGTCAGGGTGAACGCGTCGCCGGGTCCGAAGGTGTGTGCGACGCCGTCGTCCGCTGTCAACGTCACCGAACCCTCCAGCACCCGGGTGTATTCGTCGCCCGGGTACGACTCGATGTACTCGCGATACGGCTCCGCACGCCACGAGCCGACGGTGAACTTCTCGTCCCCGCTGCTCAGGTGGACCATTTCGTGTTCCTTCGGATCGCCTGCCTGGAGCGTGTCCGCGGTGACGTAGGCGCTGGGTGTCATCGCCGCGATGTTCCGGGCGTCGGTCGGGATCGGGTGCACTGCGGTCATGGTGTTCCTCAGTTCTGTGCGGTGGCGAGCGGGGCGACGGAGAATTTCTCGACGGGTTCGATGGACAGTCCGGTGACTTCGCGTCGGAAGGCGACCGGACCCGGGGCGGATGGTTCGTCCAGTTCCTCGGCGTACCGGTGCCCGGACCAGACCGCCGCCGCGATGGTGGACGGCGCCCAGGCGTCGCCGATGCCGCGGACACTGCGCAGGTCGGCGCCGGCCCATTCGGATTCGCGGGACTTCAGTTCGTGGAACAACCCGTCGTGCGGGAGTCGGGCGGTGACGAGGACGACGCTGTCCGCGTCGACGAACTGCTCGTCGCCGGTGAACGCGCACACGGTGCGGACGCCCTGGGGGGTGACCGCGGTGACGGCGCGGTTCACCTGAACGTGCACACCGGCCTTGATGATTCGCTTGCGGATTCGGACCACTTCCATGGTGTTCGTCGTCCACTGCGACACGTGCGCGGCCGGGGTGATCAGGGTGACGTCGAATCCCTCCTTCGCGAGGAGTTCGGCGACGACCGCACCGAGGTAGTAGTGGTCGTCGTCGAAGAGCACGACCTTGTTGCCCCGGGGGCGGAGCCCCGCCATCACGTCGTCGGGGGTCAGGACGTCGGCGTGCTCGTCGACGGGGACGGCGTGGGTGTGCCACCGGCCGACGCCGTCGCGGCGCCAGTGCGAGCCCGTCGCGACGACCACGTGGTGGAAGTCGTTCTCGATGACGTCGTCGGCGGTCATCTCGCTCTCCATGAACACGTCCACGTCGGGGAGCTTGCGGAGTTGCTGTTCGCGGTAGTCGACCACGCGGATCCACGCGGACAGTCCGGGCAGCTTGGACTCGCGGGTCACACGGCCGCCGAGTTGCCTGCTCGCCTCGGCGAGGCTGACGTGGTAGCCGCGTTGCCCGAGCGCGCGGGCCGCCTCGAGTCCGGCGGGGCCGGCGCCGACCACGAGGACGTTCGAATCGGTCGAGCGCACCTTGATTCGCTCCGGGTGCCAGCCGCGGCGGAACTCCTCGCCCATCGTCGGGTTCTGGGTGCAGCGGATCGGGGACATCGTGAAGTCGCCGGACACGCAGATGTTGCAGCCGATGCACTCCCGGATGTCCTCGAGGTTCCCCTCCTCGATCTTGCGGGGAAGGTACGGGTCGGCGATCGAGGGGCGGGCCGCGCCGATGAAGTCGAGGATTCCGCTCTTGACCTGATGCAGCATCGTGTCGGGCGAGGTGAAGCGGCCGACGCCGACGACGGGTTTCGTGGTGAGCTGCTTCAGACCGCGTACGTATGGTTCCTGCTCCGCCTCGGGACCGAACCGCGACGTGACGGAGTCGTCCTCCCAGCTGCCCAGCACGAAGTCCCACAGATCGGGGGTCTCGCCGAGCAGGCCGATTACGTCCTCGATCTCGCTGCGGGTGATGCCCTCGTCGCCGAGGAGTTCGTCGACCGAGATGCGGCACGCCACGGCGGCCTTCCCGTCGGCGACCTCGCGTGAATCCTCGAGGATCTCGCGGAGCAGGCGAACCCGGTTGGTCAGGCTGCCGCCGTACTCGTCCGTCCGGTTGTTGTACCGGCGGGACAGGAAGTGGTGCAGGCCGCCGATCGCGTGCCCGGCGTACACGTAGACGATGTCGTATTCGGCCTTCAGCGACCGGCGCACCGCCTCCTTGTGCCAGTGCCGGAGGTCGGCGATGTCCGACTTGGTCATCGCCCTGGCCTGGACGGGGTCGTAGTTCCAGGAGACGACGGGCAGATTCTGCGGGCCGAGCGGAGTCTCGCGGCTGATCAGGTTGGGACTGTTCAGGCCGTTGTGGGCGAGCTCGATGCCTGCGAGGGAGCCGCCCTCGTGAATCTTCTCGGAGATCCGGGTCAGGGCGGGCAGGTCCTGGTCGTCCCACAGGCGCAGTTCGATGAACGGGCCGATGTCCGAGGTGGGGTGGATCTCGACCTGCTCGGTGCAGACGACGGCCCAGCCGCCCTCGGCCTTGACACGCCGCATGTACGCCTCCCCGGAGGGGTCGCGGTAGCCCATGCCGTTGCAGTGCGGGACTTGGAAGAATCTGTTGCGGGCGGTGACCGGTCCGATCTCGACCGGTTCGAGAAGGATGTCGTATCGCGGATCACGCACGGTGGGTTCCTCACGCTGTTCGGTTCGTGCAGTGCCAGAATCGTCGGTCCGCGCGACCACAACAGTCAACAGGATCTTTTCGTGCCACTGCATCAGTTTTTCAGATGTCACCGTGGCGGCGTCGGCATCTGGAGAACTGATGCAGTACCCCGGATCTTTGTGCTGTACAGATTTACTGGGTGCGGACGAGAGTAGTGACCGGCATCACTGCGACGTGAGAGGCATGATCGATGAGCGACAACACCCCCACCGCCCTGGCGGACGAACAGACGCAACATCTGAAGAAGTCACTCGGCCGTTTCGACATCGTCTTCCTCATCGTCGCGGCGGTGGTGTCGGTCGAGGTTCTCGGTCAGGTCTCCACCTTCGGCGCGGAGACGTTCACCTGGGCACTGGTTCTCGCGGTGTTCTTCCTGCTGCCGTACGGCCTGATCTTCGCCGAGATCGGCAGCACGTTCACCGGCGAGGGCGGTGTGTACGTGTGGGTCCGGAGAGCGTTCGGCCGGCCCCTCGCCGCCCTCGCGTCGCTGCTGACGTGGGTGACGCAGCCCGTGTGGGTCGGTGGGTCCATGGCGTTCATCGCCGCGGAGACCTGGAATCACTACGTCTCTGCATTCGAGGAAGGGTCGGCGACGGACTACCTGTTCAAACTGGTCTTCGTCTGGCTGACGGTGCTCGCGGCGGTCGTGAGTCTGGCTCGCGGCAAATGGATTCCGACGGTCGGCGCGTTCCTCAAGATCGTCTTCCTGCTGTTCTTCCTCGTCACCACCGGCATCTACGCCGCGAAGAACGGTTTCGCCGGCATCTCGGCGGGCGACTTCAGCCCCACCCTGACCGGGCTCCTCGGCGTGACGCCGCTGCTGCTGTTCTCCTACCTCGGGTTCGAATCCGGAAACAGCGCCGCCGGGGAGATGAAGAACCCCGCCCGCGACGTCCCGATCTCGATCGCCCGCGCCTGCGCCATCGCCGCCGCGTCCTACCTGCTGCCGATCTTCGCCATCCTGCTCGTCGTCCCCGCAGACGACATCACCGGTGTCGGAGGACTTCTCGAGGCGGTCGCGACCGTGTACAGCGTCTACGGTCCCGCCGCACCCGCCATGCTCACCGTGACCGGGGTGATCTTCGCGGTCATCCTCATGACCCAGGGCGCGGCGTGGATGATCATCAGCGACCGCATGCAGGCCATGGCCGCGGCCGACGGCGCGTTCTTCGGCGGGTTCTTCGGCCGCTTCCACCCGCGTCTCGGAACGCCGATGCGAGTCAACTTCCTGTCCGGACTCGTCGCCACCGTCTTCATGATCGCGGCCATGCAGATCACCGGCTCCGGCGGTTCCATCTTCGCGGTCGTGCTCACCATCTCGATCTCGACGTTCCTGCTCAGCTACCTGATCGTCATCCCCTCGGCGGTCCGCCTGCGCACACGATTCCCGGACGTCGTGCGGCCCTTCCGGGTTCCCACCGCAAACGCGGGCTTCCGCGTGCTCGGCATCCTCTGCTTCGCATGGGTGCTGCTCGGCTCCTGGGTGGCCGTCTTCCCCGGAACCCTGGAATCGGTGGTCGGCCTGGACTACGACTTCGAGGAGATCTGGGGAGTGAGCCAGGGGACGTTCGAACTGTTCACCCTCGGAACGCTGGCCGTGCTCGCGCTCCTCGGCGCCGTCGGATACGTGCGCGGCAAGTCCGTGCGGTCCGCGAGCGGCCCGCGCCCCGCCCGGGAGGACGGTCCCGGATCGGAGCATGACCCCGACCTCGTGAAGGCAGACATCCGCTGACGGTGTCGCGGGTGGCTCCCCGGTCGGAGACCTGCAATCCTGGTGGCCTCAGATCCCGAGGAGAGCGCATGCAACGACGACCCGACGTGACGTTCACCCAGCTCAGGTATTTCGTCGAGGCCGCGAACTTCTCCAGCATGACGAAGGCCGCCGACGAACTGATGGTCGCACAGTCGGCGGTCTCGTCCGCGATCTCCCAGCTCGAGCACCAGATCGGCACCCAGCTGTTCATCCGGCAACGATCCCGCGGGCTGGTCCTCACCGCGGCGGGGGAGGAGATGCTCCGCGACACCCGCAGCGTCCTCGCCCACCTCGGTGAGGTTCTCGACGCGGCGCGCGGCCACGAGGACAACGTCCGGGGAACGGTGCGCCTGGCCTGCTTCGTCACCCTCACCCCGTTCATCCTCCCGACGCTGATCTCGGACCTGCGCGACCAGCATCCCGATCTGGAGGTCGAGGTCGTCGAGACGCAGGCGGAGGCGGTGCGGGCGGCGCTGCGGAACGGCACCGCGGAACTGGCCCTCACCTACGACCTCGCGCTGGGCGAAGACATGGAGACGGAGACGCTCGGGGTCGCCCGACCGCACGTCATCCTCCCGCCGGACCACCGGCTGGCCGGCCACGATGCGATCACCCTCGCCGACCTCGAAGGCGAACCCATGGTGTTGCTGGACCTGCCGAGCAGCCGCGACTACTTCCTGGCGATGCTGTCGGCGGCGGGGGTCACGCCGGTGGTCCGGTACCGGTCGGCGAGCTACGAAACGGTGCGCGGACTCGTCGCCCGGGGCCACGGCTTCTCGATCCTCAATCAGCGGCCCGCCGAGGGCCGGACGTATGACGGCGGACGGGTCGCGACGCTGCCCATCGCCGACGACGTTCCCGGCCTGCCCGTGGTGCTCGCCCGGCTGAAGGGTGTGCGGAGCACGGCGCGGGCCCGGGCCGTCGCCGAACGGGCGCGCGCCGTGTTCGCGAAACAGGCGGGTTCGGGCCGCTAGAACGGCCACCCCATCTGGGCGTCGCGGTCGGCGCCGAAGGCGTGGTCGACACGGTCGAGGACGTCGGGGTCCGCAGCCTGCAGCCGGTTCGCGGCCGCGAACGTGCGTGCCCGGTGGGCGCCGAGGTACAGGCTGCCCAGCACGTCCAGGTCGAGCACCACCTGAGGGGTCGAGTCGGTCGGGATGCACATCGCGGTGCCGTCCCGCACGGTCAGCGCGAACCGCCCGCCTGCGTCCAGGAACCCGTCGTCGACCTGGATCACGACGTCGAGGTCTGTTCGGTACCTGCGGGCCTCGAGTGCGGCGGGCACGTCCATGATCCGGACCCACAGCTCGTCGTGGCGCGAGGTGGTCCGCACCAGCCGGCCGTCGGTCAGCAGATACGGCAGTGGGTCCTCGGGGGTGAGGTGCGCTTCGATGCGGCGCACGAGGTCCAGGCCGAGCAGCGCCCGCCACAGCGCGGCATGCGCGTCGCGCGTGACCGTGCGGATCTCCTCCACCCGGGCGACGGTTCCGTTGTCGCCGGACACGCGACGGTAGAGCACGTAGCCGTCGTCGTGCACCAGCCCGAACAGGCTTGTGCCGCCGCAACGTTCGCTTTCGCGGTCGGCGAAGATCCGATTCCACACGATCGCTGGCCGGACCTGCGCCCCCGGGGTCACCCGCTGCCAGCGGTCGTAGACGTCGGTGAACGCGACCCGGGCCTCCGCGGGATGGACCATCCGCACACCGCCCGGGTCCGGTGCCCTAGGGTGCGGCACGGCGAACCGGCGGTCGATGCTCGACGTGGTCTCGACGGTCGCGGGTCCGTACCCGAAGCGCCCGTAGATCCCGCCCTCACTGGCCGTGAGCAGCGACAGCGGGACACCCGACGTCCGGATGCGGGCGTGATGTTCGGTGTAGAGCGCGCGCAGGAGGCCGCGGCGGCGATGGGTGGGGGCGACCGTCACCGCGGTGACGCCCGCCGCGGGAACGCCCTCGCCACCGGGAACGGTGACGGTCATGGGGATGTCCATGGTGGCGCCGACCACCGCGTCCTCGTCGACCGCGATGATCGGCGGCGCGCCGCTGACGAGTTGCCTCCAGTGGGCGGTGAACTCCTCGGTCTGCGGTGTCACGAAGCAGATCTCGTTGAGCAGGGTGATCTTCGGCCAGTCCTGTTCGGTCGCCGTTCTGATCGTGATGCCGGCGGTGGTCGTCGTCATTCCCCGACACTGGCACACCCCACGTGGACTCGCAGCCGAATTTCGGCGTCCGACCTTGACCCGGTGCGCGCTTTCGGAGAGTCTGAAACCTTGCCGACCCGTGAGGGGGTGACGTCACGGTGTCGAGCGACCACACCTCGTCCGCGCCGCGCCGAACGCTCCGGCTGCGCCGCGAGTCCTGGGGATTCGTGATCGGCTCCTTCCTGTTCGGGCTGGCGGCCACGCGGGTGTACGGGCAGGCGGTGGGCCCCGAGATCGACAACATCACCTACTTCGTCGGGTCGCTCTTCTTCACCACCGCCGGATTCATCCAATTGCGGCTCAGTGGGAGGCCGGTGCCCGGGGAGGAATCCGCGACGGTCGAACGCTACGACTGGTGGGCGGCGCTGATCCAGTTCGTCGGCACCCTGCTGTTCAACGTGAGTACCGGGGTCGTGCTGATCCAGAGCCTTACCGTCGAACAGGACCGGGTGTGGGGGTGGCGTCCCGACCTCTTCGGGTCGACGGCGTTCCTCGTCGCCAGCGGTCTGGCGGTGGTGGCCACCACCGAAACCGACAAGCTGTGGGATCCGCATGCCCGCAACTGGCGCAGTACGTGGCTGAACATGATCGGGTCGGTGGCGTTCGGGGTGTCCGCGGTCGGCGCGTACATCGTGCCTCGCACCGACGCGCTGAAGAACGCAACGATCGCCGATCTGGGCACGTTCGTGGGCGCGGTCTGCTTCCTCGTGGCCGCACTGCTGATGCGCCCGCCTCACCCTAGGTATTCGCCGAACCAGGCGAGGACACGTTCGTAGGCCTCGGCTGCCGCGGTCGCGTTGTAGCGGGGCCCGGTGTCGTTGAAGAACGCGTGATCGGCACCCGGAACCGTCACGATCTCGTGCGGTAGCCGCGCCTTCGCGAGTGCGGCGGCCGCGGCGTCGCGGGACGCGTTCACCCGGGCGTCCAATTCCGCGTAGATGGCGAGGACCGCGGCCTTCGACCCGGAGAAGTCGGCGCCATCGGGGAGGGGACCGTAGAAGGGGACCGCCGCCGCCAGCCGCGGCTCGCCGGACGCGAGGAGTTGCCACACCATCCCGCCGCCGAAACAGAACCCGACCGCCGCGATCTTCTCGTCCGGCACCCGACGCCCGAGTTCGTCGATACCGGCCTTCATGTCGGCGACGAAGCGCGCAGGCGGCACGGTGGCCAGCGCGGCGGTCGCCTGCGCCTGATCGGTGAACGTCGCGGTCCCGCCCTCTTCCGAGAGCAGGTCGAGGGCGAGCGCGGAGTAGCCGGCACCCGCGAATCGGCCCGCCACCGAACGGATGTGGTCGGTCAGGCCCTTGTTCTCGTGGATGACGAGAACCGATCCGCGGGGCGAGGCCGCGGCGGCCCACGCACCCTGCAGGACCCGGCCGTCCGGGCCGGGGAACGTCACGGCTTCGGTCCCGACGGCCTCGGCCGCTCCCGGTGGCGGGGGCGTCGCTCCGCCGGGTGTCACCGGCGCCGAGGTCGGCGACTCGTCGCTGTCGGTGGAACACGCGGCGAGCAACGAGGACGCCGCCGCCACGCCGAGACCGATGAGTCCGAGTCTTCGCAACGCCTCGCGGCGGGACAGCAACCCGTCAGCATGGTCGATCGCGATCTCTTCGGCGATATAGCGTTGCAGTGGCGTCATGATCGTCCCCGTCCGCATCGGCTGATGTAGGGGATTATCCCTGGTGGAAGCCGTGATCGGCATCGATTTCCACTTCATCACTTTTCCTTATGCAGTGTGCCACTTATCTGTGTTGTACAGATTTCACCGGGCACCTCAAGATTGGTACAACGGCACGAACTCCTCGCTCACCGCACACAGAAAGGAGCCCGTCATGCCGATCGCTGACCGTCACGCAGCCGTCGAAACGACGGCCCGAACATCGGTGGCCGCACCGATGCCGGACAGCTCGACCGTCAACTTCGTCGCGGCCATGGGCGCCGTCGCCACCGGAGTCACCGTCGTCGCGACCGACGGCCCCGGCGGGCGCGCCGCGCAGACCGTGAGCGCGATGTGCTCCGTCTCGGCCGACCCGGCGCTGGTGCTGGTCTGCCTGCACGGACGAAGCCCGGTCAACGACGCGATCTCCGAGAACGGCGTCTTCTGCGTCAATGTGCTTGCCACCCAGCATGATCACGTCGCAGACACCTTCGCCGGCCGCCCCTGGCCCGGCAAGCAGCGGTGGGACTTCACCTGCGGGCACTGGACCGTGGCCGAATCCGGCTCACCCCGCGTCCACGACGCGATCGCGTCGTTCGACTGCGCCGTCCACGACGTCATCGAGGCCGGCACCCACCGCGTCTACATCGGGCGCGTCGCCGCCGTGGAGGCGCACCCCGGCGAACCGCTCGTGTACGCCTCCCACACCTACAGCAAGCCTGCAGCATTCGAACCTTCCACCTTTCCCGACTACCCGGACGCACACCCCGCGCCGAGGACCAGGAGCACGAAATGATCCGCACCGGAGACGAATACAGGGAGTCCATCAGGGACGGCCGTGAGGTCTGGGTCGACGGGGAACGCGTCAAGGACGTGGCCAACCATCCCATGTTCAAGCCGATCGTCGACGTGCGGGCCCGCATCTACGACCTCGCGCACGACGAGGCCACGCAGGACGCGATGACCTACGTCGATCCCGAATCCGGCGAACGCAACGCCATCGCCAACAAGCTTCCCCGCACGCAGCAGGACTGGCTCGACAAGCGCGCCGCCGTCGACCTGGTGCTCGAGGACACCCGCGGAGTGGTCACCCGCGTCGGTGACGAGACCATCGGCGAGATGTGGTCGCTGTTCGACGGCCAGGACGTCCTCAACGAGGTGGACCCGCGCTTCTCGGAGAACATCCGCCGCCACCTGGACCGGTCGGTCCGGGAGGACCCGTTCCACGTGTCGGCGAACACCGACCCGAAGGGCGACCGGTCCAAGGCGCCGCAGGATCAGGACCCCGACATGCTCCTGCACGTCGTGAAGGAGACCGACAACGGCATCGTCGTGCGCGGCGCGAAATACGAGACCGCCGCCGCCTACTCCAACCAGGCGTTCACCAAACCCACCATCGCCAACTGGGGCAACAGCGAACTGTCCGACTACGCCGTCGGATTCGTGCTCGACATGGGCGCGCCGGGGCTGAAGTACATTTCCCGCAACGGGTTCGCCGGCCGCGCGCCGTCCGCCGACTACCCGCTCGCCAACCGCGTCGACGAGGTCGAGTCCCTCGTCGTGTTCGACAACGTCGAGATTCCCTGGGAAGACGTCCTGTTCTACCGGCACACCCGGGCAGCCACGTTCATCCGCTCCACCCTGCACCGCTACAGCGCGTTCCCGTTCGTGCAACGCACCCTGCACCTCGCCGATCTGATGATCGGATCCGCGCTGTGGAACGTCAAGCAGAGCGGCCTCGAGAAGCAGCAGGCGGTGCAGGAGAAGCTCGCCCAGCTCGCCTGCTACCGGGAGACGATCAACGCCCACCTCACCGCGGCCATCTCGCTCGCCGAGCCCAGCCCCGGCGGCCTGCTCATGCCCAACCAGTCCCTGCTCTACACCGGCCGGGTGATGGCGCTCAGCCAGCTGCCCGCGATGATGCACATCGCCCGCGAGCTGTGCGGCGGCCAGATCTGCATCACCCCGGACGCCGCCACGTTCGCCGACCCCGAGGTCGCACCGTGGCTGGAGAAGTTCTACTCCATCAACGACAACTGGGTGGCCGACGACCGTCGCAAGCTCCTCGCGTTCGCCCGCGACCTGCTCAACAGCGATTACGCGGGACATCGCCTGACATTTCAGCTCTTCGCCCAGTCGCCGCCCTTCGCGCAGCTCGCCGCCGTGTACCGCAACTTCGACTTCGACGGTCCGCTCGGGCTGGTCAAGGCTGCAGCGGGGCTGTCGGACCACGTCGACGGAGGTGCCGCATGACCACCCACACCCGCATCCGCCCGTTCAACACCCGCGACACGTACCCGGAACAGAACCTCGACAACGACCTCGCGCAGGCCGTCGTCGCCGGCGGAGTCGTGTATCTCCGCGGGCAGATCGGGCAGGACCTCGGCACCCGGGAGTCGGTGGGAATCGGCGACGTCGAGGCCCAGGCCGAGAAGGCTATGGCGAACATCGCGATGCTGCTGAAGGAATCGGGCAGTCGCCTCGAGGACGTCGTCAAGGTCACCATCTACCTGGTGGACGTCCGGTACCGCGAGACCGTCTACCGAGTGGTCGGACGCTGGCTGAAGGGTGTGCACCCGGTGTCCACCGGCATCGTCGTCGACGCCCTCGCCCGGCCCGAATGGCTCGTCGAGATCGACGCGACGGCAGTGATCAGCTCATGACGTTCTCACTCGTCGCCCGTGATTCCGGGGGCGCGTTCGGGATGGTCGTCTGCTCCTCCAGCCCCGCGGTGGCCGCACGCTGCCTGCACGTGCGGTCCGGGGTCGGTGTCGTCGCCTCCCAGAACGTGACCAATCCGCAGCTGGGACCGCTCGGCCTCGACGCGCTCGCCTCGGGTGTGAACGCGGAGACCGCACTGAAAACCGCACTCGCGCAGGAGAAATTCCCGGACTACCGCCAGGTCGTCATCGTCGATTCGGACGGCGGCACCGCGGTGCACTCGGGCGCGCAGACATTGGGCATCCACAGCAGCGCGCAGGGCAACGGCGCCGCCGTCGCCGGCAACATGCTCCGCGACGAAGGCGTCATCCGGTCGCTGCTGTTCGGCTACGTGTCGAGTACCGCCCCGACGTTCGAGGGCAGACTGCTCGACGGACTCACCGCGGCCGTCACCGCGGGCGGGGAGGCGGGGCCCGTGCACTCGGCGGGAGTCCAGGTGGTCGAGGACGTGCCCTGGCCCGTCACCGATCTGCGCGTCGACTGGCACGATGATCCGGTCGGCGAACTGCGCCGGCTGTGGACGGTGTGGGAACCGCAGAAGCGGGACTACCGGGTGCGCGGTGTCGATCCGACGGCCGCCCCGTCCTACGGCGTGCCGGGGGACCTGTGAGCGCCGACGCCGCGGTTCGTGACGGAGCCAGGAGGGCGGAAGACCGGATCCTGGCTCTGTCGCACGACCTCCACGCCCACCCAGAGGTCGCGTGGGAGGAGGAACGCTCGTGCGCCCGGGTGGCCGGGGTGCTGTCGGACGCCGGTTTCACGGTCGAGCAGCAGTACGTCGGTCTGCCTACCGCGTTCCGCGCGCACGTCGGTTCCGGACCGCTGCACCTCGCGGTCTGCGCGGAATACGACGCGCTCCCCGGGCTCGGACACGCATGCGGGCACAATGTCATCTCCGCCATCTCGGTGGGGACGGCGCTGGCCCTCGCCCCGCTGGTCGACGACCTCGGCATCACCCTGTCGGTGCTCGGCACCCCCGCCGAGGAAGGCGGGGGCGGCAAGATCGACATGCTCAAACGCGGTGCGTTCGAGGGCGTCCACGCCGCCGTCATGGCCCACCCCGGCCCGGTCGACGTCGCCCGGGCCGAACCGTACGCGGTGTCTCACAGCCACATCCGGTACGACGGCAAGGCGGCACACGCCGCCGCGTACCCGGAACGGGGCGTCAACGCGGCCGACGCGTTCACGGTGGCGCAGGTCGCCATCGGGCTGCTCCGCCAACAGCTTCCGTCGAGCACGCGAGTACACGGGATGATGACGCGCGGGGGAGAGGCGCCCAACGCCATTCCCCAGCGGACCGAAGGTCGCTGGTACGTGCGCGCGGAGACGCTGGAGGAGCTGGCCCGCATCGAGCCCCGGGTGGCCCGTTGCTTCGAGGCCGGCGCCGTCGCAACCGGCTGTGAACTGACCATCGCCCCGGAAAGCGAACCGTACTCGGAGTTCCGCACCGACGAAGTGCTGCTTGCGTCCTACGTCCGGCACGCCGCGGGGCTGGGCCGCGTATTCCGCACCGGCGCGGACTCGCTGATGAACCGGGCCTCCACCGACATGGGCAACGTCTCGCAGGTGATTCCCGCGATCCACCCCTACATCGGAATCGACTCGGCGCCCGCCGTCAACCATCAGGCCGAGTTCGCCGCGGCCAGCGCCGCGCCCGCAGCAGACCGGGCGGCCGTCGACGGCGCCCTGGCCCTCGCCCTGACACTGCTCGACGCCTGCGGCTCCGCCGCCCGTGAGTACTTGTTAACCGCCCGACGTTAAGAAGTACTCACGGGTGGGGCAAAGAATTCGAGCGCGATGTTGTCGGGGTCACGGAACGAGATGCCCGAACCGTAGTGCGCTGTTTTGATGCCCCCGTGCTCGATGCCGAGGGCATCGAGCCGCTCCACCCACCGGGGCAGTGCGTCGGGGGAACACTGGAACGCGATGTGGTCGAGTCCGACCTGCCGTTCGTCGAATCGTGCGGGAGCGTCGCCGTCGGGGTGTGTGTGCAGGCCGAAGAGCATGCCGCCGTCGAGCGCGAACACCGTGTGGTGGAAGGTCCCCGATTCCTCGTCCTCGTCGAGGACGGGGGCAGATCCGAACAGTGCGGTGTACCAGGCGGTGCTGGCCGGTAGGTCGGACACGGTGATCGCGACGTGGGTGAGGCCCGGGAAATTGGACATCTGCGACAACTCTCTTCTCCGGCGGAACGGTCTCTTTTTTCGACCCTAACGAGCAGGCACCGCCGGGTGGTGGACAACGGTGAATCCTGCCCGAGCGGACAGGGGGCGGTCACCACGCAGGCCGCCCGAGCCTGTAACAGGCTCGGGCGGTGCGGTGTTCGGGGACTACAGCCGGGCGGGCACAGGTGTGGCGGCGGAGGCGGTCTTCGCTCCGGTCGAGCCGCGCCGCGCGAGGAGCAGGTAGATGGGCCCGGTCACCACCAGTCCGGCCACCCAGGACAGGTCGGCGCCGCCGAGGAACGCGGACACCGGGCCCGTGTAGAGGGACGTGGCCATGAACGGAATCTGGACGACGATGCCGAGCAGGTAGGCGGTCATGGCCGTCCAGTTGAAGCGGCCGTAGATGCCGCCGTCGAATCGGAAGATCGACTCGCGGTCGTAGACGCCCTTGTGGATGATGTAGAAGTCGATGAGGTTGATCGCCGTCCACGGCACCAGCACGACGAGAAGCACGACCACCAGATCGACGAAGTGCGAGACGAAGTCGGCCGACAGCGCGATGGCGACGACGGACGCCGCGACGAGGATGATCGTCGAGAGGATCACCCGGGCGCGGGCGGTCGGAATCCAGCGGGCGCGGAATGTCTGGACGGACGTAATGATGGCGAGGACGGCGCCGTACAGGTTCAGCGCGTTGTGGCTGATGACGCTGAGCAGGAACAGCACCAACATGATGCTGCCGAGGCTTCCCGTCGTCGCCTTGACGCCGTCCATGGTGCCCATGCCGACCGGTGCGGCGAGCGTGACGACAGCGCCGAACGCGAAGGCGAGGAACGAGCCGAGGGTGCAGCCGAGGTAGGTCGCCCAGAACGTCGACGGCACACCTACGTCCTTGGGGAGGTACCGCGAGTAGTCGGAGACGTAGGGCGCGAACGCGATCTGCCAGAGTGCGCCGAGTGACACGGTGGCCAGCCAGCCCGCGAAGTTGAAATCGCCCCGGGTGAGGAAGTCCGACGGCAGGTCGCCGGTGAGGATGGCGAAGAAGCCCACCAGAATTCCGATTCCGAGAACCCAGGTTCCGATGCGGTTGAGGATGTGGATCAACCGGTAGCCGATGACGCAGATGACGGCGGAGCCGAGAGCCCCGGCCACGATCCCCACGTCCACGGGTATGCCGTTCACGATCCCGTGCATCGACTGACCGGCCAGGACGATGTTCGACGAGAAGAACCCGAGATACATCACGGCGGCGATCACCACGATGATGAGCGCCCCGAACGTGCCGAACTGTCCGCGGCGCTGGATCATCTGGGGGATCCCCATCTGCGGTCCCTGCGCCGAATGCAACGCCATCAGGGCGCCCCCGGCGAGATGTCCGACGACGAACGCGACGAGGCTCCACCACAGCGAGAGTCCGAACAGGCTGGGGCCGAGGGCGCCGGTCACGATCGGTAGCGGGGCGAGGTTGCCGCCGAACCACAGCGTGAACAGATCACGAACCTTGCCGTGGCGATCGGATTCCGGGACGAACCCGATCGTGTGCTTCTCCAGCATCGGGGCGACGTGGGTGTCGGGCATCAATCCTCCGAACGGCGCGCAAGTGCGCCACTTCTAGGTCGAGTAGTGCAGACCACAATGGTCGGAGGCAGTGAATCTGTACAGAACAACTAACTGATGCGTTGCATCACTTCTTCTGATTCAGCAGGTCGGGCTAGCCTGGGTCGATGCGCACCGTGGGAGTCGACCTGGCGGCCGAACCGAAGAAGACCGCCTTGGCCGTCATCGACTGGTCCGGCGGTGCGGCCCGCGTCGAGTCCGTCCGGCTGGGAGCCGGGAACGACGCCGTCACCGAGGCCGTCCTGGCGTGCGACAGGACCGGTATCGATGCACCGTTCGGCTGGCCCGACGCGTTCGTCCACATGGTGTCCGAGCACCACGTCGGCCGACTGTCCGCGACCAGCGGTCTCGCGAACCGAGAGGGGCGTCGTCCGCTGACCAAGCGGCGCACCGACCTCGTGGTGCAGGCGGCGACGGGGATATCCCCGCTCAGTGTGTCGGCGGATCTCATCGCGCACGTCGCGTTGCGTTGCGCCGGAATCCTCGCCGACCTGGGCCGGCTCGGCGTCGACGTCGGTCGCGTCGACGGCCGCGTGGTGGAGGCGTATCCGGCGGCCGCGCTGCGCACCTGGGGGCTGGTGTCGCGCGGATACAAGAGCGCACAGAACCGGGTGACGCTGGGGGAGTTGGTCGACGCGCTCCTGGCGGCCGCGGACTGGATGGATCTCGGTGCATTCCAGACGATCTGCCGCGAATCGGACGACGCCCTCGACGCCGTGCTGGCCGCCGTCATCGCGCGGGCAGCGGCCGTCGGCTGCACAGCGCTACCCGAGGGCGACGACCGCGCCATCGCCGAACGGGAGGGATGGATCCACGTGCCGACGGGAGGCCTGCAGGCGTTGCGGCCCTAGCGGCGGATTCCTGCGACTGCGCTGGTAGACCGACCGCGGCGACGCCCCCGGGGAAACCTGGCAAATTGGACACCACACGCACCGTGCGTGGGCACACGAAGAAGGAGTCCAATGGCTTTCTGGGATCAGCTGAAGGCAAAGGCGTTCGAGATGAACGGCCAGCTCAAGACCAAGACGGCACAGTTCCAGAACAAGGAGTTCGCCAACGCCAGCATGGCCATGTGCGCCCTCATCGCCGCTGCGGACGGGACCATCGACCCGTCCGAGCGTCAGAAGACCGCGGCGCTGATCACCAGCAACGAGGCGCTGAGTGTGTTCCCGTCGGACGAGTTGAGCCAGAAGTTCGACTGGTACTGCAGCAAGCTGCAGTCCGATTTCGAGTTCGGCAAGATCGAGGCCACCGCCACCATCGCGAAGCTGAAGTCCAAGCAGGATCAGGCACGTGCCGTCATCCAGATCGGCATCGTCATCGGTGGCGCCGACGGCAACTTCGACCAGCACGAGCGAAACGTGGTGCGCGACGCGTGTTTCGCCGTCGGCATCGCCCCGGCGGAATTCGAACTCTGACGTGATCGGTGACGCGCCCGGCGGCGGGCGCGTCACCAACGCTCAGTAGGCCGTGATGATCGGCGCCGGGTGCCACAAGCCCGAACGCTGAATCCGGGTGGTGTCGATCTCCGCGGTCTTCGCGCCGGGGTCGAGCGGCGAGTACTGCTCCACCCCGCCCCAGTCGCGGTCCCAGTCGTCGCGCAGATACGACGGTATGGTGCGGCTGGCCCGGGTCATCTCGATCCAGCCCAGCGGGCCTCCACCGTACCGGTCCTGCCACAGGCTGGTCATGATCGCGCCGGGACGGTCGGGGAGGATCCGGTATTCGGGCGCCTCCGCGACACCCGCGCGGTGGTCGAACGGTCGCTGGCACGGAAAGGCAAGTCCCACAGCCCAGTCGATCATGACGGGCGCATCGGATCCGATCACATCGTTCAGTGTCTGCGTCCGCGGAACACGCGGCGGCGTCACCGCCAGCCACTGCTGCGGGTCGCTGTCCGAATCCGACGCCACCAGACGGATGACATCCGTATCGTCAGGCAGGGAGTCCAGCGGAACGCGCAGATTGCGCCACGACGGTGCCGGGCCGATGTCGATCGGCGTCACGCGTCCCGACACCCCGACCGTGCCGTCCGGTTGCGTGGTGCCGTACTCCACCTCGACGTTCTGGCCGTAGGTGACGACGCCGTCCGCGTCGACGGAGTGGATGCGGCCCGCCGCGGCGATGGAGACGATGTCGCCCGCCCCGGCGTCCGTGTCGGGGTTCGGCAACCGGTACCAGCCGGAGGTCAGTGACGCGTCGCCGTCGCTGCCGTCGCTGCCGAGGACCGGCGTGCGGTCGGGGTCGAGGCCGAACGGCAGGGCCACCGCGCTGCCGTTGACACCCACCGCGCCGGCGCCGCCGCCGGTGCCCGCGGCGTTGCTCGACGCCGTCTGCTCGGTGTTGTCGGTCTTGACGGAGTTGGCGACGCCCGCATCCGACGATTCCTCGTCGGCACTGAGGTCGCCGGCGACGCCGTTCGGCGTGAAGCCGACGGTGCCCGTACCCGCGAGGGCGGTCGCGGCGTCACCGGACAGTGGTTGCAGCAGCGACGCGTTCGGATCGGTTTCGAGCAGGACGTCGTTGGCGAGACCGCACGGTGCGCCGGTGACGGCGTCGACGTTGGAACGGGCGAGGGAGAACGCGGGGTACTGCGCGACCGCGCCCTTCGCCATCGACAGCACCTCGAACAGCACCATCGCGGCGGCCGCCACCGTCAACGGCGGAATCGCCCACAACCGGCGTCGCCGCACGGATTCGGTCCGGGTGTAGGGCTCGCGGAAGTAGCACCACGCCGCGATCAGCAGCATCACCAGCGTGGCGCCGAGCAGGATGGTGCCGGCACCGAGGCCGGCGATCGACACCGGCTTGTCCCACCATGGGACGCTGTAGCTGGACACGTACCACCACCCGTTGGTGCTGGTGAAGCACATCGCCAGCAGGAACAGCACGGCGGCCGCGAACAGGGCGCGGTTGCGCGGCGAGCGCACCACGGCGGTGCTCACCGCCACGGACGCCAGGACGGCGAGCGACCCCGCGAGGCCGGCGTAGATGCCGAAGTGATGCGTCCACTTGGTGGGCGTGAACATCATCAACCCCATCGCGGCGAGCGTGATGCCGATGAGCCGCCGCGACGGTCCGGCCGCCGTCCCGGGAATCCGGCCGCCCTTGCGGAGCATCACGAAAACCGTCACGGCCAGGCTCAGCACCATCACGAACACGCCGAACCGGCGCGACAGTGAACCGTCGACGGAGATGTTCAGCAGGTACTGGTAGCGGAGGTATTCGTCGAACCAGGGGACGTTGGGGCCGATCGCGTGAACGTGCTGCATCTCCATGACGGCGGCGAGGGTCTGGTCGGCGAACACCGCCACCAGGATCACGGTCCCCGACGCGACGAGCGGAGCCAGCAATGCGATGTATCCGACCGTCTTGGCCCGCGCGATCACGATCTGCAGGATCGGCCGGGCGCCCGCGACCAGGGCGCCGAAACAGATCAACCCGGACGGGCCCGCGGTCAGCGTGGCCGCACCGACCAGAATCGCCACCGCGGCGGGCAGCAGTCGCCGGGTCGCGACGGCACGTTCCACCGAGCACCACGTGAGCAGCACGCCCACCGCGACGATCGGCTCGGGCCGCAGACCGTTGTTGTACGGGAGCCAGAACGCGAGGAACACCAGTCCGCCGGTCCACAGCGCGAGCCGGTTGCCCCGGACCGCGGCGCCGAGTCGCGGTGCGACTTCACGGCTGATCACCAGCCAGGCGACGATGCCGGCGAGCAGCGCGGGCAGACGCACGAACGGGCTCGCCGGTGTGATGTTCGCCAGCACCGCGAGGACGTCGTAATACGGAGACCCGAACGGCGCCTCCGGGACGCCGTACCAGCGGAAGTAGTTGGCCATGTAGCCCGCCGCCTCGGACGTGCGGGCCATGTTGAACTGGTAGCCGTCGTCGGAGGTGGAGGCGCCGATGAAATGCCACAGCACCAGCGTGCAGATGACGACGGCGTCGACGGCCCCGAACGACCACCAGCGGGTGGGAAGGAATCGTCGTGCCCGGCGCCCGTCCACGTTGTCGAGACGGTGCAGCGCCACCAGCGCCAGAATCGTCGCGAGCGCGCCCACCACCATGGCGACGAACTTGAGGGTCGACGGCGTCGACGAAAAGCGGCTGTCGATCTGGGCCGTCACCTGCAGTCCGTCGGGCGCCGCACCGTCGAGGTCGCTGAAGATGCCCACCGTCTGCGGGCGGAGGTCGCCGTCGACGACGGTCGGTGCGTCCTGGCCTGCCGCGACGAATCCCGCGGTGGTCCGCGTGGAATCCGACGAGACCACGAGCGCGCAGTCGGCGGGCAGCTGGTCCAGCGGCGACGACAGCAGCACCTTGTTCCGCAACTGCACCTCGACGCCGGCGGGACCGTCCGGGGTCGCGGGATTCACTCTGGCGACCAGTCCGTACTTCCCGGCGTCGGCGGCGCCCGCGGGCGCGGTGGACGTCAGGACCCCGCCGCGGTCGGCGAGTGCACCGACCGCCGAACAGGGGATCTGCACGTCGAGGCTCAGCGGCGCGTAGGAGACGAGCGGCGCCTCGACGCTTCCGGTGCTGCCGTTCTGCGGCCAGGTGAGGGTCGCGCTGTCCTGCTCGACCGGAAGGAACGGGAGCGACAACGTGAGCAGCACTCCGACGACGGAGGCGATGATCGCGAGAAGGCGGGCGGAGCGGACCGACTGACCGAGGCGAGACGACTGGGGCGGGGTTCCGATCGGCGACTCGTCCGAGTCGTCTCTGGACACATTCGCCGATTCCAGCCTGCTGTCAGTCACGACGTCGGATAGTACCCATCCGCGCCAATGGTTAGCGAAGGCAAGGAACGGGCCTGGTCGGCGGCCCGCGGTCCCGGCCGATCACATGTGAAAGTGTTTCAGGATCCGCGATCGGCGCTCCGCTCGAGTGAGGAGATGGTGGTGGTGCCGCGGACCACGGCGGTGCTGAACTTCGGAATGCACTTCGCGGATGATCTCGAACATGCCTCCGCCTTCCTGCTACGCGAGTCGGTAGCCCGACGGTAGGTCGGGGCCGGGGTGAGCCGATTCACCCGACGCGGGTGAACCAGGTCACCCGGTCACGGGCTGCACCGACAGCTGTTTCACCCCGGTCTGCGCACATCCGGTGGTGGGGTAGGGAAGGAACACCGACCCCGTGTCGTTCGGTGGGTACACCCTGAACCCGGCCACGGGGGTGGGTCCACACGTCTCGGCCGGATAGTTCTGCACCACCGTGGCACGCACCGCTGCGGTGGCCCGCAAGCCCGGGGCGACTCTCACCGGAGTCACGGTGCCGCCGTCCCGATCGGCCGCGGCACCCACCTGCGGACCGTCCGGGGCCGCGACGTAGGACACCCCCGGGTAACCGTGGAGGACGCAGCCGCGGGTGCCGGTGTTGATGAAGACGAGCGGGATCTCCTGAGATCCGGCGGCCCCACTCGCCTGCCCGAGCGTCACCTGCAGTTCGCCGATCAGGCAGCGGTCGGGGTGCGTTGCGGTCGTCTCGGTGGGCGCGGATCTCGTGAAGGTGATGTCGCGTGAGGGTTCGGCGGTCCCGGTCTCGTCCGTCGAGCCGCACGCCGAGGCGGTGAGCACGGCGGCGATTCCGACTACGCCGGGAAGGGTGCGTGCCGGTGACTGCGTGCGCATCTGATCGCTCCTCTTCGCCGATGTGCTGCCGTACGTCGATGGTCCGCGATCGGTGCCGTCCCGGTGTGTGGTTCGGGGAGAACGCATTCGCCCCTTGCCGGAGGAATCCGGTCGTAGGCTGCGGGGCGCAGGTAGTCGCCGAGGGCACTGCCGACGACGTCGATCGCGCCGCGACAGCTGCGCGAGCGGCCTTCCCCGCATGGTCCGCGCTCAGCGGCAAGGAACGTGGCGAGTACCTCCGGAGGCTGCTGCCCTGATCCAGGAGCGCCTCGACGACTTCACCGCCCTCGTATCCGAGGACATGGGCATGCCGCTGGGATTCGCGAAGCCCATCCAGATCGGAATGCCGCTCGCGAACCTCGCCGCCTTCGCCGAACTCGCCGCCACCTACGACTTCGACGCCCATGAGGTGGGCAACTCCCTGATCGTGCGCGAGCCCATCGGTGTCGTCGGTGCGATCACCCCGTGGAACTTCCCGCTCCACCAGGTGGTGCTCGAGGTCGGCGGTGCTCTGGCCGCGGGATGCACCGTGGTGCTCGAGCCGACCGAGGTGGCGCCGCTCGCCACCTACGCGCTCGCCGACGTCTTCGACGAAATCGGTCTGCCGGCAGGCGTGTTCAACCTCGTCAGCGGATTCGGGCCGGTCGTGGGCGAGGCGATTGCCGGACATCCCGAGGTGGACATGGTCTCGTTCACCGGCTCCACCCGCGCGGACAAGGTGAACGAGGCGGCCGCCATCGCGGCGCAGGTCGCGCAGAACTACTCCGTCGGCGATCGGACGGCCGCCACGTCGGTGCTCGGGCCGCTGGTGAACTCGAACCAGCTGAAGAGGGTGCGCGGCTACATCGAACAGGGCACCGCGGAAGGCGCACAGGCCGTCCTCGACGGCCGGGAGACCGGCCAGGAATCCGGCAACTTCGTCGGACCCACGGTGTTCGCCGGTGTCACCGAGGACATGGCCATCGCCAAGGAGGAGATCTTCGGCCCCGTCCTGTAGATCATCGGGTACCGGGACGAGGACGACGCGGTGCGTATCGCCAACGCGACAGAGTACGGACTCGCCGCCGGCGTCTGGTCCGGTGACCAGGATCGTGCCGACCGCGTCGCACGGCAGCTACGTGCCGGTCAGGTCGAGGTGATCGGCGGGAGGTTCGACACCAACGCCCCGTTCGGCGGGTACAAGCAGTCGGGCATCGGCCGCGAGGCCGGCGTCCTCGGCTTCGAGGAGTTCCTCGAGATCAAGTCGATCCAACGGTAGGCGGCGGAGCGCAATTGGCCTCACGCTGAACCGAATCCGTGACTCCCGACCGTCGCCGTCCTACCCTCGAATCGAGGGGCGGACGGCGGAGATGAGGAGAACGGCATGGATCTCGGTCTGGGCGGCAAGCGGGCCGTCGTCACCGGCGGCAGCCGCGGTATCGGTTTCGCGATCGCGCGCAGCCTCGCGTCGGAGGGGGTGGACGTGGTGCTCGCGGCCAGGGGCGTCGAGGCGCTGGAACTGGCGGCGAAGACGCTGTCTCAGGAGACCGGGCGGCGGGTGATCGGGGTACCCACCGACACCGGCGACGAAAATTCGGTGCGCGCCCTCGTGCAGCGAACGGTGGACGAACTCGGCGGCGTCGACATTCTCGTGAACGCCGCGGCCACACCGTGGAGTGCGGGCGAGCCGAGCGACTTCGCGTCCACCACCGACGACGTGGTGCGCGGCGAACTCGAGATCAAGGTGCTCGGCTATCTGCGGACCGCCCGCGCGGTGGCACCGCACCTCGTGGAGCAGGGGTGGGGACGGATCATCAACATCAGCGGGCTCGGTGCACGCCAGGCCAATTCCATCGCGCAGACCGTGCGGAACGTCGGTGTGTCGGCGCTGACGAAGAACCTCGCCGACGAACTGGGACCGCACGGAATCAACGTGACGGTGGTGCATCCTGGGCTGACGCGGACGGAACGGCTCGTCGACCGGCTGGCGGCGCAGTCCGAGGCGGAAGGTGTGCCGGTCGCCGAGTTGGAGTCGCGGCTGGCCACCAACTCGATCCACCGGTTGATCGACGCGAGCGAGGTCGCGGACGTCGTCACGTTCCTGGCGTCACCGCGCAGCGTCGGGATCACCGGCGACGCGGTTGCCGTCGGCGGGGGTGCTCCGGGCGCCGTCTATTACTGAGCGCGGGCGGGTGACAGCGCGCCGTCGTGTTCGGTGACTTCCCGGGCGGCGCGCTCCCCGGACCGGATGGCCCCGTCGACCCAGCCGCACATCACGGACGAACTCTCCGTGCCTGCCCAGTGGATGCGACCGCACGGCTTGCGGAGGGCGTGGCCGAACTGGGTGAGCACTCCCGTCGGCGCATGGCTGAGCATGCCGCCGCCGGAGTAGCGCTCGACGCTCCAGTTCTGCTCGATGTAGTCGACGGGGGAGGCCGCCTTGGCTCCGAACCTCGAGGTCAACTCGCCGAGTACCTGGTTCTTGCGTTCCGCTTCCGGCAGCGTCCCCAGCTTGCGGGCGATCGGTCCCTCGACGATGACGCACAGAACACCGGGACGTCCCGTGTCCGTGCTCGCGTCGATGGTGATCGTCGCGGGGGAGTCGGGTGCCGCCGACTGCCCGGACAATCCGTCGGCGCGCCAGAAGGGTTCGTCGTAGACGACGGCGATCTTCATGACCGCGCCACTCGGCATTCTCTGATGGAGGAAGGCTCGATCCGTCGGAAGCAGCGGCTCGTAGAGGATCTGGCTCGCGATCGCGAGGGGGACCGCGACGATCGCCCTCCGGGCCCGCACGGCCAGATCCGCGGAGCGGACGGTCACGCCGTCGCCGTCCTGCGCGATGTCCCGCACGGGTTGCGACAGATGGAGTGCGTCGCCGATCTCCGCTGCCATCGGACGGTAGACGGCACCCATCCCGCCGACCGGCCGCGCATCCTCGGCAGCGTCCTTCACGCCGAGAACGAAGCTCGGACCGCCGCCGGACGCCATCTGGTACAGGACGAACAGCATCGACACCTCGGACGCCGCGGACGTGTAGCAACCGGCGATGGCGGTCTCGAGAAGGTCGTGGGCGGGCCTGGACAGCGTATTGTCGCCGAGCCACTTGGCGAGGCTGATCGCGTCCCACTTGGCCGCCTTCTTCGCCGCCCACGGCGCGTCCAGCGGGATCGACTTGCACATCTCACCGAGTTCGACGAACACGGCGCCGAGATTGGCGGCGGCCCAGGGGCTCATCGTCAGGGGAATCGTGCCCTTGTACCGGTACTGCTTGCCGTCGACGACCATCATCGCCTCGCCGTCGGTGTACTGCTTGTAACTCTTGACGCCGAATTCGTCCATCAGGGCGTAGATCCGGTCCTGTCCCGGCCCGATCCACGCACCGCCCCGATCGATCCACGAACCGTCCTCGCGGACTTCGGTGAAGGTTCGCCCGCCGATCCGGTCACGCGCCTCCAGGAGCGCGACCGATCGTCCGGCCTGTTTCAGGCGCAGTGCCGCCGTCAATCCGGCGAATCCGGCGCCTACGACGCAATAGTCGACCTCGATGTCTGCCATGGCAAATCCCCTCGCGCTCCGCGCGCGGCCCTCGTGCGGCCGTATGTAATGGGTGCGCCGCCATTGGTCCTGGGGGTGTGAATTCCTCTCTCCGGGAATGACATCGCCGCGCACAGAACATCTTCATCCTTACTCGCGGCGAGTATCCCGGTCAAGGGCGTCCCGCCCGTGAGTACTTGTTAACCGCGGGCGGTTGACAAGTACTCACGGGTCAGCGGCGCAGCGCCTTTCGTGCCAGCCAGTTGCCGAAGAACTGGGAAGCCTGGACGAGCAGGATGATGACGAGGGTGGCGACGAGGGTCACCTGCCAGTTGAAGCGCTGATACCCGTAGACGATGGCGAAGTCGCCGAGGCCGCCACCGCCGATCGTCCCCGCCATCGCGGACATGTCGACGATGCCGATGAGGACGAACGTGTAACCGAGGATCAACGGGCCCAGGGCTTCCGGGATCAGCAGGGTGACGATGATCCGCAGGGGTCCGGCGCCCATCGCGCGGGCGGCCTCGATCACGCCGGGGTCGACGGTCACCAGATTCTGTTCCACGATGCGTGCGATGGCGAACGACGACGCGATGATCATCACGAAGATCGCGGCCTCGGTTCCGATGGTCCGGCCCACCACGGCGAGGGTTACGGGACCCAGTGCGGCGAGCAGGATAATGAACGGAATCGGCCGGACGATGTTCACCAGGATGTTCAGCACCGTGTAGGCCGCCGTGTTCTGGAGAATCCCGCCCTTCCGCGTGGCGTACAGCAGCGTTCCCACCAGGAGCCCGATCAGCCCGCCGACCACCAGTGTGATCACCACCATGTAGATGGTCGTGCCGATGGATTTGAACAGTACGGGGCGCAGCTTGTCCCAGTTCGTGGTCATGCCTGTACTTCCTCGACGTCGGTGACGGTCCGCAACCGGCGGATCACGTCGTCGACGCCGTCGTCCGGACCGACGAGCTCGAGCGTGAGACTGCCGAACGAGCGGTCCTGCAGGGTGGTGATGCCGCCGTAGACGATCTCGAACCGCACACCGTGCCCGCCCGCGTCGGAGAGGACGTCGCCGATCCGGCTGCCGTCGCGCACGTCGGCGGTGATGATCCGGCCGCCGAAACGCGACCGCAGCCGTTCCAGGTCGGCGGGCTCCGGGCGGTTGCGCAGGATCGTGCTCACGAAGCTCTTCGACGCCGGCGCCTGCGGTTCCGAGAAGACGTCGAACACCGTGCCGAGCTCCACGACGCGACCCTCCGCCAGGACGGCGACACGATCCGCAACGGCCCGGACGACGTCCATTTCGTGCGTGATCACCACGATCGTGACCCCGAGTTCCCGGTTCACCTTGCGGAGCAGGCGGAGTACGTCCTGCGTGGTCTCCGGGTCCAGGGCGCTGGTGGACTCGTCGGCGAGCAGCAGGTCCGGCGACGTCGCGAGCGCGCGGGCGATCCCGACCCGCTGCTTCTGCCCGCCGGACAACTGGTCGGGGTAGGCCCGTGCCTTGTCGGAGAGGCCCACGAACGCGAGCAGTTCGGCGACGCGTTCGCGGCGCTTCTGCCGCGGCCACCCCGCCACGACGAGGGGGTACGCGACATTCCCGGCGACGGTCCGCGAGCGGAACAGGTTGAACTGCTGGAAGATCATCCCGATCTTCGCGCGCACGTGCCGGAGTTTCGATTCCGACAGCGCGGTGATGTCGACGTCGTCGACGACGACGCGCCCACTCGTCGGGCGTTCCAGGCCGTTGATCAGCCGAACCAGCGTGCTCTTCCCGGCGCCCGAGTAGCCGATGACCCCGAAGATCTCACCCCTCTCCATGGTGAGATCCACGGCGTCGACAGCGGTGAGCGTCTTCTTTCCCGACTGGAAGGTTTTCGTGACGGATTCGAATCGGACGATCGATGTCATCTACTTGGCCGAACGAATTCCCTCTTCGACCCGCGACAGGATCTGCTGCAGTTGGGCACTGTCGCGTTCGACCTCGACCGACGTTCCCTTCGACTCCTCGCGCACGGCGGCCTGGATCTCGGGGTCGTGCCAGATCTTCACGAGTTCGAGGTACGTGGCGTTGTCCTTGTCCTCGGCGCGGGTGACGAAGGTGTTGATGTACGGCTCGGCGGCGGGACTCGACGGGTCGTCCTTGTAGAGAGCGGATGCGGGGTCGATGCCCGAACGCTCGAGGAATGTGTTGTTGACGATCGCGCCGTCGACGGATGCGAGCGACAGCGCCGTCTGCGCGGCGTCGACCGGGGTCACCTTCACCTTGGACGCAGTCGTGTCGATGTCGGCGGGCGTGGGGGACGGGTTGTCGCCGGTCAGCGTGAGCAGGCCGGCGCCCTTCAGCACGAACAGGGCACGAGCCTGGTTGCTGGGGTCGTTGGGGATTGCGATCTCGCCGCCCTGCGGAATGGCGGCCAGGCTCCGGTGCTTCTGCGAGTACAGGCCGAGCGGCACGATCTGGGTGGCGCCGATCGGGGTGAGGTCGTCGTCGGCGCCGGTGTTGTACTCGCCGAGGAACTGCAGGTGCTGGAAGAGATTGGCGTCGATCTGCCCCTGCGACAGGGCGATGTTCGGCTGCGAGTAGTCGGAAAAGTTCACGACGTCGAGCGTGATACCCGCGTCCTTCGCCTTGTCCTCGAAGATCTCCCACGAGCGGTCGCTGGCCTCGGTGGTTCCGATCCGGACCGTGTCGCCGTCGGCGCCGCCGGATCCACCGGAGCACGCTGTCAGTGCCGCCAGGAGAGGAACGGCGGCAAGGGCGAGAGAACGGCTGAACTTCACGGAAAATCCCCACGATCGATCGAATGGCCACGGAGTGTGGCCACTGGCAAGGTAGCGCCTCCGGGCGCCGCGCGGAATGGTTTGGATCGCCCTGATTCGAAGGGCCGTGTCTCGACTTCCGTTCCTGCCCTACAGTATTCGACCGGAACCATCGAGTGCTCTAGGGTGGCGGGAAGGCATGCGAGAGGTGATGAAGCAATGAAGGTAACGGTAGTGGCGGGCAATCCCAAGCCCGGTTCACGGACGCTGGACGCAGCCGGCCTGGTCGCGACGGCGGTGACGGGCGCCGCCGCGGATTTCACGGTCGACGTGATCGAGCTCGGTGCGGGACTGCTCGGGTGGGGTGACGAGAAGGTCGCGGCGGCCGTGGAGACGGTGGCGTCGTCGGATCTCGTCGTGTTCGCCAGCCCGACGTTCAAGGCGTCGTACACGGGCGTGCTGAAGCTGTTCCTCGACCAGTTCACGACCGGCGACGGCCTGAAGGACGTCGTGGTGGTGCCGCTGATGCTCGGGGCCGGGCCCGCCCACGCCATGGCGCCGGACCTGCTGCTCAAGCCGGTGCTCCTCGAACTCGGCGCGACGGCCCCCGCGCCGGGCCTCTACCTCATCGACACCACTTACACGACCGACACACGTATAGCCGACTACGCCGAGCGGTGGGGTTCGATCCTCACCGCGGCGGCCCGGACCCGGACGGAACTCTCATGACGCAGGCAGACGGCACACTGGACAAGACTTCGCTCCGGGAGGCGTTCGGCCATTTCCCGAGCGGCGTCGTCGCCGTCTGCGCGGAAGTCGACGGAAAGCGCGTCGGGATGGCGGCGAGCACGTTCGTGCCCGTGTCGCTGGAGCCGCCGCTGGTCGCGTTCTGCGTGCAGAACACGTCCACCACGTGGCCGAAACTCGCGGACCTCGCCCACGTCGGGATCAGCGTGCTCGGTGAGGCGCACGACGCGGCCGCCCGCGTGCTGGCCGCGAAGACCGGCGACCGGTTCGCGGGCCTCGACACCGAAACCACCGACGGCGGTGCGCTGTTCATCGACGGAGCGTCGGTGTGGTTGGACACCACCGTCACCCAGCAGGTGCCCGCGGGGGATCACGCGATCGTGGTCCTGCGCATCAACGAGCTCAGAGTGCAGTCGGAGATCGAGCCGATCGTGTTCCACCGCAGCCGGTTCCGCTCGTTGCGCACCGTCGCGTCCTGACCCGGTCCCGCTACTGCGGGCGCCCCACGGCGCTGACCACGGCCAAGGCTTCGTCGATGCACGCGGTCGCGTCCCGGCCTGCCGTGTCCAGGAGGTGCACGGAAGAATCGACGGGCTGGTATTCGCGTCGGACGACGTCCGACCAAGTGGGAACCCGCAGACCTGCCACATCGACGACGCGGGTCTCGACGCGACGCCGGTGTTCCTGCTCGTCCGAGCAGACGACCTCGATCTCGGCGAGTGACGCATCGAGGTCGCGCGCGACTGTCCGCCACGCATCTCTGGTCACGTCGATCGGATTGACCGAGTCGGCGACAACGGAGACGTTGCCGCGCAGGATGTCGCGGGCCACGGCGTATCCCACCCGGTAGCCGGCCTCTGCGACCGACGGTGCTGCAAGAGACGAGTCGAGAATGGCTTGTTCGATGCTGTCGATGCGCACGTGTGCTGCACCGAGTGATTGCGCCAGCCCCCGTGCGATCGTCGACTTTCCCGATCCCGGCAGTCCGGCAAGGACGACGAGAACTGGACTTCGCCGCGCAGAACTGCGGCGGGGTTCGCGCGGGGTCATGGAGCGAGGTTACGGCCGACGCGGAGGCTTGTGGCACCACGCGTCGAAATCTGCGTACTCGCAGTTCCCATGGCGGCCGAGCGCTTCATCGACCCGGCTGGTCCGACCGGCGGCTGCGCCACCCGTGCGTGGTGTGCGAGTCTCTGGACTCGTCAACCACTCACGGGCTGCGGAGTGCCCGGCGGACGGTGTCGGCGAACGAGGTGGGGTCGTGAATCAGCCAGCCGTGACCGCCCGACACGGTGAGGACGGGCGGATTGCGGAGTGCCTTCCGCATCGACTCGAAACTGGCGAGAGGAATCGTCCGGTCCCCGCGACCCCAGACGAGGGACACCGGTAGGCCCCGGTCGGCGAGGACGCCGAGTTCGTGGCGCAGGTCCGCCCGTCTGGCCAGGTGTGCCGTGCGCCAGACCGCTCCCGGATCCCGCAGCGTGTTGGGCAGGAAACCGTTGACGAGCGACGCCGTCGTGTGCGCGATGGTCCGGATCGACAGCGCCTCACCCAGCGCCGACGCGCCCCAGTCCCACAGTGGCCGCTCGCCGATGGGCCGGATTCCCCAGCCGTCGGACGACCAGGCGCCACCGCCGACCGAGTTGACGAGCACCAGGCGCGTGACCCGCTCCGGGAGGTCGTGGGCGGTCTGAATGGCGACGCCCCCGCCGAAGGAGTGGCCGATCAGGGTGATCGGTTCGCTGATTCCCGCGTCGTCGAGGAACCGTCCCAGCCAGGCCGCGTAACCGGCGAAGGTCCGGGCCTCGGGCGGATGGTCAGGAGTTCCGCCGAATCCGGGGAGCGTCGGAGTGACGACGCGATGCCCCTGCTGGGCGAGCATCGACAGGCTGCGGCCGTACACCCGCGGGGTGAGCCCCCAGCCGTGCAGGAAGACGACGGGCGAGCCACGCCCCACGACAGTGAGGGTCGCGGCGTCCGCACCTGCGGGTTCCCCGAAGATCTCGGGTTCTGAGTTCTGGGTCAGTGACACGCACAACAGCGTGGACGACGCGCATGCCTCCGGTAACGGGCCGAATTGCCTGAGGGCATACCTGTTTTTGACGTTTCACGACGGACCGGTCGGTTCGAGATCGGATTGTTATATACCTGGATTGCGAAAACAGGTATGTGTATGGGCCATTCGGCCGTTGTCCGCTGAGTCCGTGACCGGGATGTTATCTAACGTCTAGTCCGAGCGGCACTGATGTCGCCGGAACCTCATGAATTGAAGGACTCAGCTCAATGGCCAAGCATAGATTGCGTCGGGGCAATCGTCTGCAGTTTTCGACCGGCGGTCTTCTGATCGCCGCCGGTGTGGGAGTGGGAGCGTTTCTGCTTCCCGTTTCTCCCGCTGCAGCGGAGCCGATCACGATCCCAGGGATTGGGACGTTCGAGGTGCCAGGCGTGCCGCCAGTGCCTCCGGCTCCGGCTCCGAACCCAGGGCCCCTCCCGGGACCCCTGCCTGCCCCGCCGGCGTTGCCGTCCACCCACGGCGCGCAGGCTCTCGCGGCCGCCGAATCGAAGATTGGATCGCCGTACGTCTGGGGCGCCACCGGGCCGAACGCCTTCGATTGCTCGGGTCTGGTGCAGTGGGCGTACAAGCAGGCAGGCATCTCGGTGCCTCGCACCACCTACGACCAGGTGAACGGTGGCTCGCCCGTCGACAAGGGCAGCCTGCAGCCGGGTGATCTCGTCCTGTTCAACGGGGCGAACCACGTCGGGCTCTACGCCGGGAACGGCACGGTCGTCCACGCGCCCACCGCCGGGCAGCCCGTGAAGCAGGCGCCTCTCGATTCGATGCCGTTCTACGCGGCGCGCCGGTACTAGGCGGCTCCGCCGCCCGTGCGCCTTTCTGGTTGGCGTTCTCAAGCGGCCGTCGCAACAACGAGTTTCCCGAGACGCTCGGCTGGGCTGTCCCAGTCGAGCGTCATCCGGGGACGACGATTGAGTTTATCGGCCACCACGTCGAGGTAGACCTCGTCGAACCCGTCCAACGCGATCCCTTTCGGGAAATACTGGCGCAGCAGACCGTTGGTGTTCTCGTTCGTCCCGCGCTGCCACGGCGAACGCGGATCACAGAAATACACCGGCACCCCCGTCTCCACGGTGAACCGGGCGTGCTGACTCATCTCCGCACCCTGATCCCAGGTGATCGACCTGGCCAGATGCGCGGGAAGTGCGGTGATCTTACGGGTCATCGCCGCCCGCACCTGCTCGGCGGAATGCCCATCGGGCAGATGCAACAGCATCACGAACCGCGTCGACCGCTCCACCAACGTCCCGATCGCCGACTTGTTGTTCGCCCCGATGATCAGATCACCCTCCCAATGCCCGGGCACCGCCCGGTCCTCCACCTCGGCCGGACGCTCGGAAATCATCACCATGTCGGGGAACTTCCCCCGCCGCTCACCGACCGCGCTGCGGGGTTTACGCAGGTAGCGGCCGGTCCGCAAATGAGCGGTCAGCTCCCGGGCCAACGCACCCCGCGACTGGACGAACAACGACTGATAGATCGTTTCGTGTGACACCCACATCTCCGGCCGGCTCGGATACTCGCGTCTGAGCTTGTGCGAGATCTGCTGCGGTGACAAGTCGTCACGCAGCCACACCTGCACCTGCTCCCGCAACTCCGCGTGAACGGCGAGCTTGGCGGTCTTGGGCCGTCGGGCGCGGGCTTCGGCGTCACGCTGGGCCCGGGAGGCCAGATACTGCCCGCGGTAAGACAACGCCCGCCGCAATTCCCGGCTGATCGTGGACGGGCTGCGACCGAGTTCCAGGGCGATCGCCCTGATCGTCCACCCTTCCCTGCGGTACTCGTCGATCTGCTCCCGCTCGGACAGCGACAGGTATCGCCCCGACGCCGGTGCAGGCCGGCGGGGACGAATCCCACCGACCTGCACCAGCCACCGCCGCATCTGGGTCAGCGAGACCTGCACCTCACACGCCGCGCCGATCGTGTCCTGCCCCGCCCGCAGACATTCCCAGAACCGATCCCACACATCCCGGCCGATCGGCGGCCGACCCTTGAACACCATCCACAACACCCTTCCTCATCAGGGATGTTGCGTCGACCCACTGAAAACGCCGTTGCCAGCGCTACCAAAAAGGCGCACGGGGCGCGAAGCGCCCTACGAGTTGCGGATCAGATCCGACGCCCGCTCACCGATGAGGACGGAGGGTGCGTGGGTGTGCCCGCGGATGATGGCGGGCATGATCGACGCGTCGGCGACGCGCAGTTTGTCGACCCCTCGCACCCGCAGGTCGGGCGTGACGACACTCGCATCGTCGCTACCCATGCGACACGTCCCGACCGGGTGGTACAGTGTGTGGGCATTCTCCTGCAGTGCCCGGGCGAGAATCTCGTCGAGTGGCGTGCTCGGCGTGATGGCCGGGCGAATCATTTTGCCGAGCCTCGACTTCAGCGCCGGAGTCGATGCGAGGGCGTCGCACAGGCGCAGTCCTTCGAGCATCGCCCGCCGGTCGACTCCGCCGCTGTCGCTGAGGTAGCGGGGATCGATGATCGGCTTGGCGAGGGGATCCGACGACCGCAGCGAGATCTCGCCTCGACTCTCGGGTTTCACGAGGATGGTACCGATCACCGCGGCGTGACCGGTCGCCGGGATGAGGCCCTCGTCGAAGAACGGCGCCGGCCCGAAGATCATCTCGAGGTCGGGCAGTGCCAGATCGTCCCGACTGCGCGTGAACCCGTACGCCTCGGCCACGTTCGACGTGAGCATGCCGCGGCGACGGGTCAAGTAGTTGAGCAGCTCGGGGATCTTCTCGGCGGCGAACAGCGAGTCCGAGTCGACGCTGTAGCCGAGGAATGACACCAGATGGTCGAGCAGATTCTTCCCGACCTCCGGCAGGTGCTGCTGCACCGCGATACCGTGCTCGCGTAACTGTGCCTCGTCGCCGATGCCCGACAGCATGAGGAGTTGCGGGGAGTTGATCGCCCCGCCGGCGAGGATCACTTCCTTCGCGGCGCGGACGGTGCGTCGCACCCCGTCCTTCTCGTACTCGACGCCGACGGCCGCGGAGCCCTCGAACAGAACCCGGGTGGCCTGCGCGCCGGTGAGGACGGTCAGATTCTTTCGTTTCAGCGCCGGTCGGAGGTAGGCGTCGGCGGTACTCCACCGCGCGCCCCGCTTCTGCGTCACCATGGTTTGTGAGAAACCCTCGGGGCGAGTGGTGTTCGCCCGCTCGACGGGATAGCCGGTCTCCTCGGCCGCCGCCAGGAACGACGCCGTGAGGGCCCGGGGGCTCCGCTGCTGCGAGACGACGATCGGTCCGCCGGTTCCGCTGTCGGCGTCCGACGCGTCCTGCACGTTCTCGATGCGGCGGAAGTACTTGACCACTTCCTTGAACGACCAGGAGTCGTCGCTGAGTTCGGCCCACTCGTCGTAGTCGGCGGCGAATCCGCGCACCCACATCATCGCGTTCATCGACGAGGAGCCGCCGAGCATCTTGCCGCGCGGCCAGTAGATCGTCCGCCCGCCGAGCCCGGGTTGCGGCTCGGTCAGGTAGTCCCAATCCATCTCACTGCGAAACAGTTTCGAGAACGCGGCGGGGATGTGCGCGAACTTGTCCTTGTCCTCACCGCCGGCCTCGAGGACCACGACGTCGCTGCCGGAGTCGGCGCTGAGCCGGTCGGCCAGCACGGCACCTGCCGAACCCGACCCCACGATCACGTAGTCGGCCACAGACAGTTCCTGATTCATCGTTCATCTCCACTTCGACGGGGGTGGGGGATCGAGGACACGCAGCCCTCATCCACGCAGCGCGGACGCGAAGATCGCCGGCAGCCGGGTCCATGAGGGTGCACCGGCAAATCCTGTCAGCAATCGGCCCGTCGTGGCGGCGGTTCGGTTGGTGACGAACCACGGGGGTTTGGGCGAGATGGACATCTCACGGTTCAGGATCGACCGCGGCGACGGACGGAACGGGCCGCGGACGACGGTGCGCTCCGGCCGGTCGATGAGCAGGGCGTTGTGCACCACGCCGATGCCGCTCTGGACGTCGTTGAGGGTGTGGCCGGGGAAGGCTCCCCAGGTCGCGGTGGCGGTGAGGTACCCGACGCCGGTCCACGCGTTCACTGCGATGGTTCCGTAGCGGAGGCTCTCGAGCAGTGAGTCGAACTCCGCGCCCAGTTCGCGGATGGTCTGCGGCGCGGCGACGATGTTGATCCCGAGGGTGCCGATGAAGTCCTCGTTCACGAGGTCGGCGGCGTGTGCCGCGAACTCGGCGCCCCCGTGGGGTAGGTCGATCACGCCGAGCACCGGGGCGAAGTACTCGGTCTGCAGGAGCGGTGAGTAGGCGCCGGGCTCGAGATCGGTGACCAGGACGCGTCCGCCGTTCTCGCCCAGGCGTGCGGCGGTGGGGAACGACGCTTTGGCGCCGGCGACCCGGGAGTCGCTGCCGGGGTAGTACGCGGCGCGGTCCGGTGCCGTGTCGAGGGCCTCCTTCAGGGCGGCCACGAACTCGTCGCGCTGCTTCCACTCGGACGACACGACCACGGCCTGCGCCGCGACGCAGTTGTAGCCGCCGTTGTGGAGTCGTTGCGTCGCAATGTGTTCGGCCTGGAACTTGATGTCGGCGCGGCTCCATTCACCGGGCAGCACGATGGTGGGGGACACACCGCCGAGTTCACTGGAGATGGCCTTGCCGAGGATCGGCTCGTTCGCAGCCTTGCGCCGCGCGCCCTCCTCGCCGGTCCCGAACACGATCGCGTCGTGGGTGAGCGCGCTGCCCGTCATGTGCACGTGGTCGACGAGGTCGTGGTGCACCAGATACGTCCCGACCTCCGCGCCGCCGGTCAGCAACCGGACCGCGCCGATCGAGATGAGCGGTTCCAGGACACGTGTCAGCACGGGCAGCAGGCGGTCGGTGATGGGGTTGAGCTTGAGCGCGACGACGCGATTGTGCGCGATCAGTTCGTACAGGGTGTCGAGCGGGGCGATCGAGGTGATGTTGCCTGCGCCCAGGACCACGCCGATGCCCTGCGTCCGCGACGGGTCACGCTGGGCGAGGCCCGCGTCGCGCTGTGCCGTCGCACGATCGATTCCCGGCTGCAACCACACGTCCGCGCTGAATCCGCTGAGCAACAGCTTGTCGAAGATGTTCAGGGGCAGCGCCTTGACCGTGGTGCGGCCGCCGGGTGCCGTGCCGAATGTGGCGCCGTCCAGCGGGCTCGATCCGGCCTCGAGTTTCGCCAGGCTCGCGGACAGCGCCGCGGTGCCGGTGGCCAGCGGGTACGGTCCGGACATCCATTCCTCGCCGACCAGCGGCGACTTCGGGTCCAGCCCCTTGATCGCGACCGCGGCGTCCACCCAGTCGGCGGCGTGCTGCACGGTGAGGTCGTGCACCTTGTCGAGAAGTTTCCTGCGATCGGCGAGGGAGAGGTCGGCCCAGATCTTCTCGCCCTCGGCGAGGTCGGCGAGGGCCGCGTCGACGTCCGGGTGTGGGGAGGTCGCGCCGGGGGTGTTGGAGGTGGCCTCGGGTTCTGAAGTGCTCACTGTGGACAGCTCCGCTCGGGTCGAGTGCATGAAGGACCGCGCCGCAGAAGGACAAACTACTGTGGCGTAGATTACTGATTCTCGTCCCAGTTCCGGGCGCCGCGCCATAGGCAGCGGCTGTCAATGTGAACATCCGGGCTATGCCGTCGCACAAAAGGGTATGGCGCGGACCATGCCTGGTGGATAGTCTTGCCGGATGACTGTCAGCTCGGATGTCGCGCCATCGCCCACCGATCTTCTCGGATCGATGCTGGAGTCCGTGGACCAGTTGTCCGAGCAACTCGTCTCGCGCATCCTGTCGGCCGAGCACGGCTACGTGGAGGCGACCCTCCTCACCCCCGAGCAGTTGTACGCGGCGTGCGTCGACAATCTGACGGCGATGCTGGGCAACCTGGCGGGCGGTGCGCCGATCCGGCTCGAGGCGGCGCGTGCGGCCGGACAGTTGAAGGCCGAACAGGGTGTGCCGCTCGCGGCATTGCTCCACGCATTCCGGCTCGGCGGCCGCCTGATCTGGGACGAACTGATGGACCGCTCGGAGGGCCGGGCCACCAACGCGCTGCTCGACATGGCCGCCCAGGTGTGGGCGCTCGTGGACGTCTACTCGGACAGCGCCGCGGAGGCATACCGGGAGACCGCCGACCTGCGGGCCCGTGAGGACGCCGAGTCGCGCGGCCGGCTGATCAGAACGCTGTTCGGTGACCACGCCGCCAACCCGGCCGGCGCCGCCGACGCGCTCCGCACGTTCCGGATTCCGGAGAACAGCACCTTCCTCGTCGTGTCCGTGGAAGCGGCGGCGTCCCCGTCCGCCGCGGACGTCGTCCAGTCGGACCTTCGCGGTGTGGGTGTCGACTCGGTGTGGGACACGGAGGTCGACGGCCGGATCGGACTGCTGTGGGCCGCCACCGCCGAAGTGCTCGATTCCGCGCTGGACCTCCTCGGCCGCACCGGTCACGGGCGGACCGGGGTCAGCTCGGTGTTCGGACGTCCCGGCGGGACGAGCCGCGCCGTCGAGCAGGCACGGATCGCCCGTCGCTGTGCCGGACACGGCGGATGCACCGTCACCCGCTACGAGTCGGTGCCGGTGTCGCTGCTGCTGGTCAGCGTTCCCGACGCCGGCAAGCTCGCATCGAACCAGATCCTCGGACCGGTGCTGGCCCTACCCGCCGAGGAACAGGAGAGTCTGCTCGCCACCCTCGACGCGTGGTTCTCCTGTCGCGGCTCCACCACCGCGGCGGCCACCCAGCTGCACTACCACCGCAACACCGTCCTGTACCGGCTGCGCAGAATCCACACCCTCACGGGACGCGACTTCTCCGATCCCATCGACGCCGCCGAACTGTACGTCGGACTGCGGGCGCATCAGCTGCTCGGTGCGTGACCCGAGCGGCACACGCTCGGCTCGGTGAATCCGGCCCCCGCGCCCGCCCGAGGGCCGACAATATGTGTGGGTCGGCCGTCGTCCGCTCGGGTGTGCCGAGCAGTGGGGCAGTGCAATGGGATTCATCATCGGATTCGCACCGTGGATCGTCTACTGGATCCTGGTGGGCAACACCGGATTCGTCGCTGCCATAGCGATCGCCTTCGGTATCGCGGCGGTAGGCCAGGTGCTGCAACGGTTACGGGGCCAGCCGTGGCGGACCCTCGAGGTCGGCACCGTCGCCGTCTTCGCACTGTTGCTGATCGCGGCACTCACCCTGGACGACGCCGTCCTCGAACGCTGGCTTCAGCCGCTGAGCAACTTCGGGTTGTTCGCGATCGCGGCGGTGGGCGCTTTGATCGGGCGGCCGTTCGTGCGCGAGTACGCGGCGGCAACCGTGGACGCCCGGACGGCGGCGAGCGGCGGCTTCCGGTACATCACCACGGCCATGACGTGGATGTGGGTGGCCGCGTTCGGACTGATGACCGTGTTCTCGCTGATCCCGCCCATCGTCGACGGCGACGCCACCATGCGCGACGCCGGCGACACGCTGTCCGTCGTCTGCTACTGGGTGCTGCCGTTCACCCTCATGGGCGTCGCGGGCCTCGTGTCCGCGGTGTTCCCCGGATGGTTCGAGAAGCGGTCGCAGCTGCTGGAGACCCACACTTCGGCGGAGCCCGCGGTAACCGCGCAGCCCGCGCCGGCCGCGGACCTGTCGGCAGGGTCGCTCGAACTCGACGTTCCGGCGTCGTCGCGTCACGACGAGGCGTTCTCGCTGATCGTCCGCGGCGCCCGGCCCGGATCGTCGGTGACCGTCCGCACCACCGGAACCGACCTGTTCGGTGGACAGTGGCGGGCGGAGGCCACGTTCACCGTCCCGGCCGACGGAATCGTCGACGTCGCCGGACAGGTTCCGGACCACGGTGACTGGGACGTGGCGGACGCCGACGCGCCGCTGTGGGCCATGCGTTTCGTGTCCGAGGGCCGGGTTCCCGACCTCTTCGTGCCGCCGCCCGACGCCTGGCTGGTCACCGTCGAGGCGAGCACTCCGGACGGAACGTCGCGGCGGACGGTGACGCGTCACGTGAGCGCCCCGGGAGTGTCCGTCCGTTCCCTCGATGTCGGCGACCGACCGGCGCTGCTCGCACTGCCCGGCGGCGACGCTCCGAGCGGCGGTTGGCCGGGCGTCGCCTGCTTCGGCGGCTCGGAGGGCGGCGTCGACTCCCAACGTTCCACCGTCGGAATGTTGGCCGCCAACGGGTATGCCGCACTGGCCTATTCGTGGGTGGACGAATCGAATACCGACGCGACGCTGGTGAACGTTCCGCTCGAGCGGTTCACGTCCGCGGTCGAGGCTCTCGGTGCGCAGCCGTCGGTGGACGCGAATCGCGTGACCGCGATGGCCATTTCGCGGGGTGCGGAGGGCCTGTTGGCGTCTGCGTGCGTCGGCGACCTCCCCGTCGCCGGGCTGATCCTGATCAGCCCGAGTTCGGTGTCGTGGCAGGCGATCGGCCCCGACGGCGAGATCGCCGACACCCCGTCGTGGACGTGGAAGGGCCGGCCCGTGCCGTGGGCGCCGTTGCAGGGCGGGACGCTGATGCCCCAGCTGATCCGCAACGCGTGGCGGGCGCACCAGGACGTCACCGCGCACCGCCCGAGCCTGCTGCGCCTGGGTGCCGCCTACCGGGCCGGGCTCGCGGCGGCACCGGCCGACGCGACGCTGCGGTCGGAACAGGCGACCGCGTCGGTGCTGTGTCTGACCGGTGCGGACGACCAGTTGTGGCCGTCGGACGAGATGGCTACGGCAGTTCTCGGGCGTCGATCCGACGCGCGAGACGAACACCGGACGTTCGACGGCGCCGGCCACCTCCTCCGCCTCGGAATGTTCCCCGCCGACGCGCAGTGGACCGGCGGCATCGCGTTCGGCGGCGGGGGCGCAGGTCAGGGCCGGGCGCAGCGCGAAGCGGTGCACAGCGTGCTCGGCTTCCTCGCGCGGATCACCGCGGTGGCGAGGGCCTGATGCGCGGCGAAGAAGGCGGCTTCGGCCACTCGGACCGCATCGTCGGCTCGATCGTCGACATGGCCGGGGTCTCCCGGGCGAAGGTGCTGCCGATCTCGAGACTGTCCACCTTCGTCGACTCCGGTGCCGGCGCATCGCCGAGCTGGAATGTGTTCTGCGTCGACGACCATCTCGCGTTCACACCGTCCTTCTCCGTCGTGGGCGACCTTCGTCTGCGGATCGACGGCGACGACGTGCGAGATCTGGGCAACGGCACGTACTGGGCGCCGGCGTGCCTGACCGAGCAGGACGGGACGCCGTCGCTCGCCTGCACCCGGGGCGCGCTGCGGCGGGTGACGGCGCGGCTGGCGGAGTCCGGGCTGACCGCACGAATCGGCCACGAGATCGAGTTCGCGCTGTTCGACGCGGCGACCACGGAAGATTGGTCCGCCTACGGCCTCAATGCTGTTCTCACGCAAGAAGAATTCTTCAAGCGCCTGCTCGCGGCGGCGTCGACGGCCGCCCTGCCGATCGAACAGGTCCACGCCGAGGCCGGGCTCGGCCAATTCGAGGTGTCGCTCGCCCCCGCGGATCCCGTCGAGGCGGCCGACAACGCGGTGCTGGCCCGCGCCCTGATCAGCCGGATCGCACGCGCCCAGGGACTGCGGGCGTCGTTCTCACCCATGCCCGTCGCGGGCGGGGCGGGTAATGGTGCCCACCAGCACGTGTCGTTCACCGAGGGTGACCTGCCGATCCTGTCGGGAGGCCCGGGCCCGCACGGACTGACTCCTGCCGGTGGCGCCGCGGTCGCCGGGATTCTGCGGGCGCTACCCGAGTTCACGGCCGTTCTCGCCGGGTCGGCGCTGTCGCACCTGCGGTTACGCCCGGGCATGTGGTCGGGGGTGTTCCGCTGCTGGGGCCTGGAGAACCGCGAGGCAGCCGTCCGCCTCTGCGCGGACACCGCCGGGAACCCGCACGGCGCGAACCTGGAGATCAAACCCATCGACCCGTCTGCGAACCCGTATCTGAGCAGCGCCGCCATTCTCGGCGCCGCGCACGACGGCATCGCCGGTGCGCTTCCCCTCCCGGACGAGGTGTCGGTCGATCCCGCGGAACTGACCGGCGCCCACGCGGTGGATCTCCTCCCGACCCTGCCGTCCGACGTGCTCGGAGCGTTCGAGTCGTCGGCGCTCGCGCGCGATCTGTTCGGACCGCTGATCATGGAAGCCCTGTCGGCGGTCAAGGGCTACGAGCACGCCGAATACCGGGACAAACCGGTCGACGAGGTCGCGCAACGCTTCCGGTACGCATGGACGTCCTAGTCAGTTACGGATCATCGCCAGCGCCGTGCGCAGCCCGCGCCGCTTCCCGGTCGCGGGGTCGACCCCGAACACTTCCTTCATCCCACCGCGGATGCGGAATCGCAGTTCCGACGCCGTCTCCGGTGCGTCGTCCGCGGACGCCGACAGGAAGCGGTTGGGCAAGGCGAGTTTGAAGATGGTGCGCAGGGTGAGTCCGTACTGGTGCGGGAGCGAACCCGTCGTATACGGGAGGTCGTACTTGTCGCACAGTTCCCGCATCTTCACACCGATCTCGGCGTAACGGTTGCTGGGCAGGTCGGGAAACGCGTGGTGTTCGATCTGGTAGCAGAGGTTGCCGCTCATGAACGCCAGCACCGGGCCGGCGTTGAAGTTGGCGGAGCCCAACATCTGCCGCAGATACCACTCGGCCTTGGTCTCCTTCTCGAATTCCTCCTTGGTGAACTTCTCCGCGCCGTCCGGGAAGTGACCGCAGAAGATGACACCGTAGGCCCACAGGTTGCGGATCACGTTGGCGGTGATGTTCGCCGTCAGCGTGCTCTTCCAAGCCGGGCCGGTGAGCGCCGGGAACACCACATAGTCCTTGCCGACCTGCCGCGCGATCTTGCGTCCCACCTCCTTCGCGTTGCGGAGGGTTTCGGCGCGGTCGTAGTCGCCGCGCCGGATGCTTTCCACGTCCAGGTGGTGCAGCGCGACACCCCACTCGAACAGCAACGCCAGCAGCACGTTGTAGAACGGCTGCGCCAGGTACACCGGCGACCACTTCTGGTCGCGGGTCATGCGCAGGATCCCGTAACCGACGTCGCTGTCGAGACCGACGATGTTGGTGAACTTGTGATGGACGTAGTTGTGCGAGTGCTTCCACCCCGACGACGGGCACGTGTTGTCCCACTCCCAGTTCGACGAGTGGATCTCGGGATCGTTCATCCAATCCCACTGGCCGTGAATGACATTGTGGCCGAGTTCCATGTTCTCGATGATCTTCGCCGCACCCATCAAGGCGGTACCCAGGATCCACGCCGGTCTCTTCCGGCTGCCGAACAGGACGACCCTGCCCGCGATCGCCAGCGACCGCTGCAGTTTGATCGTCCGGTCGATGTACCGCGCGTCGCGGGCGCCGCGGGACTCCTCGATGTCTGCCCGGATCGCATCGAGTTCCGCGCCCAGCGCCTCCACATCCGCATCGGTGAGGTGGCTGTACTCCTTGATATCGGTGATGGCCATCTGGTCTCGATACCCGGTTCACCCGATTCTCAATCCGCGAATCCGCCCAACCGTTGCACAACCGTGTTGTGGTCACACGTCCGTGTGACGGGCGTCCGCTATTCTCTCCACGGTCGCCGAGCGTGTCGGTGACCCGGATCCGGGGGTGGATCTCGATGCGGCTATCAGGGGGAGAATTCGATGTCAGAGGGCGATATGACGTGGCCGGAAAGTGTCATTGCGTCGCTGGACGGGACCGGTGCGACGCAGCCTCCGCTGGCCGCCGTCCCCGGGCTGGCGCCGGTGCTCGGTGGACCGGACGTCGCGGTCGTCAAGGTGAACCCCGACATGCTGCGTGCGATGTCCACCGCGCTGGGCGTCATCGCCCGCGAGATCGAGGCGTTGGGTGGCCGGCGGAGCTTCGAGCACGCGGTCCGGGCCGTCGAGGGGTCCGACACCGCGGCGGCCTGCCAGGAAGCCGGCGACATCCTCGCGTCCGCGCTCGGCGTCGCGGCCGGTCGCATCGACGAGATGGCGTTCATCGCGGGTGACGGGGCCGAGAACTACGAGGTCGCCGACACGTCGTTCGCGTCGCAGCTGTCGGCGATGGGGGAAATGTGATTCCGCGTCGGTCGCAACTGCACGTCTGGAACCCGCGGGATCTGACACTGGCGGGCGAGGAGATCGGACGGACCGCCGAGGACACACGGGGCCGGGCGGACGACGTCCAGCGTGCTGTCGCGGATCTGGGCCGGCACGACGACTGGCGCGGGCCGGCGCAGGCGGCCGCCGAGCAGCGGGCGAACAGTGAGCGCACGGAAATCCGCCGGCTCGCAGACGATCTGGAGGATCTGTCGCACGCGCTCGTCGGTGGGGTCGATCGCCTCGGCCATGCGCGGGACTACGTCGCCACCGTGATCGACAAGGCGGCAACCGACGGATTCACCGTCTCCGACGACTGGCAGATCGTCAGCCCGCCGACGACGATGAGCGAGGCCGAGGCCGCCGAGCATGCCGAGTTGATGGAGTACTGGCGCAGCCAACTCGGTGGAGCGCTGACGGAACTCGACAATGCCGATCGGGACATGGCGACGGCGATCCGGGACGCGCTGCGCGCCGTGGCGGCGAGTGCCCCGGCGACCACCGGCCTGTCGGGGCACGAGGGCACCGCGCTGGGCGAGCAGGTCGCGCGAGGCGGATCCGACATTCCACAGGACGTGCGTGACCGTGTTGCCCGGGAGACCGCGGCCGCGGGACTCACTCCCGCACAAGTGCAGACGCTGGCCGACGGCGGCAAGGTCACCGATCTTCCACAGGGATCGATCGACTTCCTGCAGCAGTTCTATACCGCGGCCGGCAAGGACGGCTTCCTCGCCCTGTCCGAGCAGTACAGCGAGAACGGCCGCACCGAGGCCGCGAGCGCTCTGTCCAACGGCCTCGCCATGGTGTCGAACTACAACGTCGGCAGTGCCAGCGGCGACGTCGGCGGTCAGAGCCACATTCCGGAAGGCCTTCGAGGACTGTTCGAGGGCCCGGTGACGTCGACCGGCAACCTGACGAAGGGCGCGCACGACGCCCCGCAACCGTCGGTGGTCGTCAACAACGGCGACGACCTGGCACGCTTCACCAAAGCCTTCGGTCTCGCGGACCCGGCCGTGCAGCAGGGCAGTGAGCTGAGCGAGAGCCTCCTCTCCCGTGCCGGCGAGATCGCCTCGGCCACCAACGACAAGAGCCTTTTGATCGGGGACTCCTTCGACCACAATGCTCTGGGCCGCGACGGCGTCGACACCCTCCTGCAGGACATGGTCGGCGTCGGTGGCCGCGACCACGTCGCCGTCCACAACATCCTGTCCGGCGACGGCATGCCGGCCGACTACAACCGCGACGACGTCATCATGCCCCTGCTCCAACGCGATTGGGCCGACGGCGGCGAACAGAACGTCGCCGCGATGTTCGACTGGATCGCCGACGACGCCCGGCCCTCCGATCCGTCCGATCCCGGAGAAATGTTCCGGTCGCGACAAGCCGGCGAATCGGCATTCGGGCTCGCACAGATCCTCGCCGCGAAAGACTCCGAGCTACTCGACATCCCGGGGACGAACGGGCAGGCAATCGGTGAGGTGAACCCCGACATCACGCAGGCGTTGGGCACAACGCTCGCCCCGTACATCGGCAATATGGTCGGGGTGCCCGGCGACCTCGCCGGCACCTCGGGTTTCACCAGCTCGACAGGCGGCGAATTCGGTCTCGAGAACGCGCCCCGCCTGTTCTCGGTGATCGACTCCAATGCCGATGCGGCGAGCTACTTCAACGCGCAGGCGTTCGGAATGTCGGCTCAGCTGGAGCAGGCGTGGGCGTTGGAAGGTCTCACTCCGCAGATGCCGCACTACGAGTACGGTTCGTGGGCGGGGAGTATCCAGGGTGTGGTCGACAAGGGGCTCGACCTCGAGTTCGCGGATCGTGTCGGCGACGAATTATCTAACAATTCAGCAGGTTTCGAGAGCAAGGGTGTCGCGTACGACACGATCAGAACGGTGCTCAGCAAGGGCGTCGAGTTCATCCCCGGCGCTGGACCGATCATCTCTAGCGGAATTGATCTCGCGGATCCGGCATTCAAGAGCGCGGTCATGGGCGCGGTACCCGACGGCACCGTCCAGCCGAATACTCAGTTCGCGGAGGATTCTCTTCTTGCAAAGCAGTACTACCAGATTGCTCTCGGTCTTCAGGCGGCGAATGGCGGCTCGCTCGACCCATATATCGGTCTCGAGGATTTTAGAGATGGTGTGAATGGCCCCATGCTGCCGTATGACGAGATCGTCTCTGATCGTCCCAGTTTTACAACGCCGCTGCTTTCATCGAGCTTGGCCGGATACATCACCGAAGCAGGCTTTACCGGAGTTGGTGAGTTTGTCGATGCCATGAACGCTGGTCGTGAGCAGGTGCAGAACATGGGGTTCGGTCAATGAGGGCTCTGATGTCGACCGTCCTTGCTGCAGTTGTCGTGTCGGTAAGTGCCTGCGGCACTGATGAAGCGAAAACGCCGATCGATACTTCGGAAGGCGTTGTCGCCGGCTACAGCGTCCCCGAGAACGTCGACTACAACGTTCGGTGGTCGGCGGAATCAGGTATCGATCTGCTCAGCAGGCCTGCGGTAGCGGTTCGGGCGTACATGGAGTCGTACTACCTCGCGATACATGGTCACGCGTTGTCGGCGGGCTATCCAGGTTTCGCTGATGCGACGTCACAGCAGCGCGACCGGGTCGACTTCGACCATTCCAACGATCCGGAACTGGAACAACTCGTCGGAACCCAGTTCGAGCATCTCCTGGCGATGACGCCGACAGAGGACGGGTGGGTCGCCACGGTCTGTTCGGGTAACTACACCGTAATGGCGGAGAAGGGCGGTCGATTCTTCAATCTGACAGGTCCGTCCCCTTCGGCGGAAACGGTAAGAATGGTGGCGCCCGAGCAAGCGCAGTCTGTCGCTTCTGAACGGATTGTTGCGGAGGGTGCAGAGCGTGCGCCATCTGCAGATGTATTCGCTGGATGGACGATCAGTGAGCATGATCCGGCTGCGCGCGATCAGAACGCATACGCGCAGTGTGACGCGCGCATGCCCGATGCCAGGGATGCGCGACCGCAGAAGGCGAACCTCCCGCACGACACCCCCTACCCGACGCTTGCTCCGTATCCGGGCTGGCCGCGTTACGACGAGAACTGACGGCCACCGCCACCGTCGGCGGAAGGGGCACTGTCACCGCCGCCGTCGTCCGGTCATATCCTCGACGTCAGCCTCCGTGTTCGGTGGAGGCGTGGGCGAATGATCGGACGGTTGGTAGTGGACAGCAAATGTGACGTCGTATATGCGGACGACCTCCGGGTGGGCGAGAAGTTCGAGCTGGGCTCGTACACGGTGACGGAGGAGGAACTGGTCGAGTTCGCGGGGCAGTGGGATCCGCAGTCCTTCCACATCGACCGCGAGTCTGCAGATGGCGGCTATTTCGGTGGGCTCATCGCGAGTGGTGTGCACACGATCGCGGTGTGCCAGCGACTGTCTGCGACCACTCTTTATGCAGGCTGGAGCGTTATTGCGGGGGTGCGGATGCGCGACGTCAACTTTCTCCGGCCGGTGAAGCCGGGTGATGTGCTCACCGGAAAGCTGGTCGTGGAGGATGTGGTGCCCGACGATCGCGGACGGGCCTTGGTGACCGTCGCGGCGGAGATTTTCAACGGATCCGGCAAGCAGGTCTTGACCTCGGTGACCGAGATGTACATGCGCTGCCGACCGGAAACCGACTGAGCGCCGAATTTTCTAGACGAAACACTCTCTTCGAGGATTGTTTTTCGCGTTTCTGGGTACCGCCCCGAAAGGCCAGGTAACCAACGGAGGGCAGTCATGAGAATGGGCAGGAGAGTGGCCGCGGTGGCGGTATTCGCGGCTTCGATCGGATTGGGAGCATCCGGTGTCGCCTGGGGCGGCAGTCTCGACTCGGCCGTGCCGGTGCGCCGGCCGGATGTCATTCAGCCGATGCCACCCGGATTCCCGCAGAACGGTCCGATCGGATGCGACGACTGGGCGGAACCCTACGAGAACAACGTGCCGCAGTGGGGCACCGATCCGTACAACCAATTCGACAACTGGTGCGACGGCCCCGAGGACGGCCTTTCCGCGCAGCAGCCGCCGGTCAATGACGAGCAGGGCCGGATCGTCAATCCCTGATTCGACGGTGATTGTTCGCACGAGGCATTTGGCCGTCGTGTAGCCCGGTCGTGAACTGAAACCGACCGTCCGTCAAATTTCATTCACGAAATTCGCTCTTCGAGGATTGTTTACGTTGTCTTTGGGTACAGCCCTTAGGCAGCGTTATTCACCTATGGGAGGCAACGATGAAGGTCGGCTCGAGATTGGCTGCGGTCGCTGTGTTCGCGGCCTCGATCGGTTTGGGAACATCCGGTGTCGCCTGGGGTGACGCGCTCGACTCGGCAGTCGTACCGGTGCGCGCACCGGACACGGTTGCACCACTGCCTCCTGGTGTTCCGCCGACCGGTCCGGCCGGCTGCGACGACTGGGCGGAACCGTACGAGAACAACGTCCCGGCGTGGGGCACAGACCCGTACAACCAGTACGACAATTGGTGCGACGGACCGGAGGACGGTCTGCCGCAACCGGCCACCTTCAGCGGTGACGAGGGCGGAGGCGACTCGCCGAACGAGCCGTAAACCGACCGATCCGAATCAGCGCGCCCCGGGAGTCTCCGTTCCGGGGCGCGCTGATTCAGTTGCCGGAGGGCGGTTCGTGCAGTCCGAACGCGGAGCCCTGGTCGTCGTGGCACAGCTTGAACCGCCCGAACTTCGCCACCGACTCGGGGTCTTCGCCCAGCTCGACGGCGTCGACGGTGCCGCCCAGCGCCAGTACCTGCTCGACCGCGGCGTCGAGGTCCGGCACCCGGAAGAAGACATACGGGCCGGCGCCCTCGTCGCCGCCGTGGATCCCGCCTGGGACGTTCGGTGTGTTGATGGAGTAGCCCGACCCGCCGGGCCCGGATTCGAATTCCCAGCCGAACAACGCCGAGTAGAACTTTCGGCCCTGCTCGGTGTTGGCCACACCCAATTCGAAGAATGACAGTTCGCCCGACATGAGCACTCCTCCGTCGACAGTGTCCCCGAGACGCTACGCCGAGATGCCGTCACGCATAAGGCTCGCGCGTAGACCGACCGCGCCGCAGGAGTATTGATCGCCGCTGCTGCGGGTGGCGCCCTCGGGTTCGTATACGGCGTCACGGTACGGCCGTCGGTAACGATCCGCTGCCTGCGGCCAAAGTTACGCATGGTGCGCCTGCCGTGATAGATACTGCACCGGTGATGCTGCCCAAACGAACCTGCTTTTCCGCCATATCGATGGTGATGCTCGCTGTCGCAGGCTTGCTGGTCGCCGCGCCGGGGAGCAGCGGCGCCGCACCGCTTTCCTGGCGAACCACGATGGTGGCGTTCAGCAACGTCAGCGACCGCGACCTGGATGTATACGAGTCGGAGGACGGCACGGGGTTCCAGCCCCTCCGACTGTCTGCGTATCGTCCTCCGTCAGGGGTGGTGCGTGACCCGAGCATCTTCCGGCACACGGACGGGTTCTACTACCTCACCTACACGACGGTCGACGGGGCGAACATCGGCTTCGCACGCAGCAGTGACCGCATGGACTGGAAGTTCCTTGGGGCCTGGCCGGTCCCGTTCTGCTGCGCCTTCCTGCCGGGCACGGGAGACGGAACGGGCTCAGCGAGCCCGCCGGGTTCCTCGGGGTCGGCCGGATTCAGCGACGGACCGTCGCTGTCGCCGTTCACCACGAAGGCCTGGGCACCCGAATGGTTCGTGGACGGCGACCGGGTCAACGTCATCCTGTCGCTGTCGACCGGTGGAGGATTCGTGCCGTATCTGATGACGGCGCTGGAACCATCGCTCAGGTTGTGGAGCCCGCCTGTTCCGCTCGCCGGGATCGGCGCGGACCATATCGACACCACCGTGGTCAAGGTGGGATCGACCTATCATGCGTTTACCAAGAACGAGACGAAGAAGGTCGTCGAGCATGCGGTCGCGTCGTCGGTGACGGGACCCTATTCATTCGTCCCGCCTGGAGATTGGGGCTCGCTGGTGGAGGGCCCAGCCCTGGTTCAGTTGCCGAGTGGCGCCTGGCGGATATATCTCGACGCCTATACCGAGGGAAAGTATCTCTATTCCGACAGCGCGGATGGGCTGCGCACCTGGTCGCCTGTGCAAGAGCTTCCAGGCCTTTCCGGGACGGTGCGCCACGTCGGCGTGATGAGAGAGCCGGCATAACGACAACTCCCGCGACGCCGCCGCCGTCGTCGATGGCGGCAACCTCGAAGCGCAACGCCACCGATACCGCTGTGCGGAAGGGTTCACCGGCCGACCGGTGTTGAGCGTGAACGTAACTCGTAGGTGAGTGGCGCAGCGTGCCGGGGTGCACATCGCCACTCGCGTGCGAAGGAGCTACCTCAGGCCGCCAGCTCGTCGGCGATCTCGATGTCGATTTCCTGTTCGGTCATTCCGCCGAAGAGATGGTTGGTGAACATGTCAGCTCAGTTCTCGTAACGTGTGGTGGATCCCGGCACGGTCGGACTTTCTCGTCCGACCTACTGGGTGTATCGCCCTCGGCGGCGCTTCCGTTTCAGGTCACCGCAGGTGAGTGGCAAAGTTTGTTCGGGCGCGCATTCGCGCGCACGTAGCGCTTAGGCTCGACTCGACCGTTCGTTCGTGTCCCGGAAACAGGAGATGAGTCGAGATGCCCGCAACCTTCGTTCTGCTGCCCGGCGCCGGCTCGGACTCGTGGTACTGGCACCGCGTCGCACCGATCCTGGAGGGAAGCGGGCACTCGGTGATCGCCGTCGACCTTCCGTACGGCGACGACGACGCGGGCCAGTACGAGTTCGCCGACGTCGTCGTCGATGCGGTCGAGGACGTCGAGGGTTCGATCGTGCTGGTCGCGCAGTCCATGTCCGCGTTCACCGCCGCGATCGTCTGTCAGCGCGGCGAGGTCGACGTCGACCTGCTGGTTCTCCTGGCACCGATGCTGCCCGCGCCGGGGGAGGCACCCGGGCAGTGGTGGGAGACCACCGGTCAGGCCGAGGCGAAACGGGCGTTCGACGTGCTGGAGGGTCGCGACCCGGATGCGCCCGACGACCTGCGGGTGCTGTTCTTCCACGACGTGCCCGACGACGTCACCGAGGAGGCGTTCAGCCAGGAGGAGCCCGTCATGTCGAACACCCCGTTCGAGACGGTGTGGCAGGCGGACGCGTGGCCGCACGTGAAGACGCGGGTCGTCGCCGGGAGGCGCGATCGGCTCTTCCCGCTCGACTTCATGCAGCGGATCGTCCGGGAGCGACTGGGCATCGCACCGGAGGTCATCGACACCGGCCATCTGGCGGCACTCGCGCGCCCCGGCGAACTTGCTGCCATGCTGGAGCGCTACGCGTCCGAACTGTAGGGCATGTACATCCGACGAGAAGGAGAGCAATCGATGGCGTTGTCGGTATCGGGCGAGTTCGAGATCGAGGCGCCCCAGGAGCAGGTGATGGCTGCGCTGGCGGACGTCGAACGTATCCCCGAGTGGTCGGTGGTGCACAAGAAGGTGGTCGTCGAGTCCCGATTCGACGACGGACGCCCCCGCACCGTGCGGATGACGCTCGCCGTCCTCGGTGTCGCGGACACGCAGCTGGCCGAGCACAAGTGGCTCGGGGACGAGCAGATGTCATGGACGCTCCTCGAGAGCGAGAAGCAGAAGTGCCAGGAGGGGGAGTATCGGCTGACCCCCACCGCGCGCGGGACGTCGGTTCACCTCACGATGTCGGTCGAGCCGAAGGTGTGGGTGCCGAAGTCCGTGCTGCGTCAGGGGCAGAAGCAGGCCGTGCGACTGATCCGCAAGGGATTCACCAAGTTCGTTCTCGAGAACTACGTCTGACGAGGACCAGATGACGGTCGAGCAGAGCAGCCCCACCACACTTCGGCGACTGTCGGCGCGGTTGGCCCTGATCCGCGACGACACCGACGACGACAAGCTGTCGGCCGGTTTCCTCCTCGTCGCCACGATCCTGGCGTTGGTGTGGGCCAACATCGGTGATTCGTACGAGTCGTTCTGGCACACCCCGGTGACCATCCAGATCAGCGACTACGGCATCAGCCTCGACCTGAAGCACTGGGTCAACGACGGGTTGATGACGCTGTTCTTCTTCGTCGTGGGGCTCGAGGTGAAACGTGAGCTGACGATCGGCGAACTCACCGATCGCGCCCGTGCCGCCGTCCCACTTCTCGCCGCGATCGCGGGTCTGGCGCTGCCCGCCGTCCTGTTCCTGATCCTCAACCCCAGCGGCGCCGAGGCCAGTGCGTGGGGCGTCGTCGTCTCCACCGACACGGCGTTCGTGCTGGGCGCACTGGCACTCGTCGGACCCCGATGCCCCGCCCGGTTGCGCGTGTTCCTCCTGACCCTGGCCGTCGCCGACGACATCGGTGCCCTGGCCATCATCGCCTTCTTCTACACCGACAACCTCCGGCTCGGACCGTTGCTCCTCGGGTGCGTCGGGCTGCTGCTGATCATCCAGTTGCGCAAGCTCGAGGTGTGGCGTGGCGTCGCCTACTTCATCGTCGCGGCGGGCACGTGGGTCGCGTTCTACGAGTCCGGCGTCCACCCCACCCTCGTCGGCGTGCTGATCGCGCTGATCCTGCCCGTGTATCCGCCGCGGCGCAGCGAGGTGGAGCGGGCGGGTGAACTCACGCGCGCGTTCCGGCAGTCACCTAACTCCGACTACGCCCGCGCCGCCCAGCTCGGTGTGCTGCGCGCGGTGTCCGTCAACGAGCGGCTTCTGCGCTTCTACCAGCCCTACACGGCGTTCCTCGTCGTCCCGATCTTCGCGCTCGCCAATGCCGGTGTGGTCATCACCGGGCGGACCCTCGCGGACGCGGCCCGGTCTCCGCTGGCGTGGGGCATCGTGCTCGGCCTGGTGGTCGGCAAGCTCGTCGGCATCACCTCGGCCACGGCCCTGTTCTCGAAGCTGCGGCCCGGCAGCCTGCCGCGCGGGCTGACGCTGTCACAGATCGCCGGTGGCAGCGCGCTGGCCGGCATCGGCTTCACGATCTCGCTGTTCATCGTCGACCTGGCCATCGACTCACCCGAGCTCGCCAACGACGCTCGGGTGGGAGTCCTGACGGCGGCGGTCATCGCCACCGTCCTCGGTTGGGCTCTGTTCCGGCTGTCGGACTGGCTGCACCCGCCGACGGAGGCCGTCGGGCGCACCCTGCTCCGGCCCGTCGACCCCGGCCGCGATCATCTGCGCGGGCCGGTGGATGCGCCGCTCACCCTCGTCGAGTACGGCGACTTCGAGTGCCCGTTCTGCAGCAAGGCCACCGGCAGCATCCGGGACGTGCGAGCCCATTTCGGGGACGAGCTCCGCTACGTCTTCCGGCATCTGCCACTCGACGCGGTGCATCCGCACGCGCGCTTCGCCGCCCAGGCGAGCGAAGCGGCGGCCGCGCAGGGCCGGTTCTGGGAGATGCACGACCACCTGTTCGCCAACAGCGACGCCCTCGCCGAGGACGAGATCTTCGGTTACGCCGCCGAGCTGGGGCTCGACATGGACCGGTTCGAGGAAGACATCCGCAGGGGCACCTACGTTCACCGCATCGACGACGACGAACTCGACGCCGAGTCGAGCGATTTCCGGGGGACCCCCACGTTCTACCTCGGCGCCACCGGCACCGACCTCGCCCGGCACAGCGGCCCCTACGACGCCGCCACCCTCATCCGGCAGCTCGAAGAGGCTCGCGGGGCCGACGGCGCACCCTGATCAGCCGCGCGAATCCTTCACAGCCTGGATCGCGGCCGGGGTGACCGGGTCGACGTCGTCGGCGAAGTCGTCGTGCTTCTTCAGGTAGCCGGCGACGAACGGGCAGATCGGCACGATCCGTTTGCCGTCCCCGACGGTCTCGGTGAGCGCGCTGCGGATCAGGGCGCTGGCGAGGCCGCGCCCCGCGAACTGGTCACCGATCTCGGTGTGGAAGAAGATCCGTTGATTCTCTTCGTCGAGGTACTCCGTGAACCCGGCCAGTTCACCCTCGACGCGGACCTCGAATCGGTGTAGTTCGGGGGCGTTCCGGACGTCGGGTGCGGGGCCGTCTTTCGTGTCGTCTGTCATGAACCCACTATGCCGCCCGGCGGGGTTCCGACTGCGCGGCGGGTGTTCCCGGACGTCGCGGAGGTGGATGATCGAAGGAGTTCAGCGATCCGAGAGGGGACGCGACCGCCATGACCGATTACGGCAGGGCCGTGCAGTTCGGGGCATTCGTGACCCCGTCGGTGGAGTTGCTGGCCAACACGTTCGAACTCGCCGCCCTCGCCGACGAGACCGGACTCGACCTGATCGGCGTGCAAGATCACCCGTACCAGGCGAAATTCCTCGACTGCTGGTCGCTGATGGGTATGTTGCTGGCCCGGACCGAGCGGGTGCGCGTGTTTCCCGATGTCGCATGCCTGCCGCTTCGCCCGCCGGCGACGATGGCGAAAGCCGCGGCCAGCCTCGACCTGATGGCGGGAGGCCGATTCGAACTGTCGTTGGGTGCCGGCGCGTTCTGGGAGGCGATCGGCGCGATGGGCGGTGACGTGCGCACGCCCGGGCAGGCCGCGACGGCGTTGGAGGAGGCGGTCGAGGTGATCCGCCTGATGTGGTCCGGTGAGCGTGCCGTGTATTCCGAGGGTGAGCACTATCGCCTCGCGGGCGTGCATCCCGGACCGGTCCCGGCGCACAGGATCGGGATCTGGCTGGGCGTCGGCGGCCCCCGGCTGCTGCGTGCGCTGGGACGCTCGGCGGACGGGTGGGTCCCGTCGAGTTCGTACTTTCCGCCCGAGGTCCTGCCCGGCATGCACGCGCGGATCGACGCGGGTGCGGCGGATGCGGGCCGGGACCCCAGTTCGATCATTCGCGCCTACAACGTGTTCGGCCAGGTGAGCGATACACCGTCGGACAAGATGTTCCACGGAACCGCCGAGCAGTGGGTGAGCCAACTGACGGAACTCGCGCTGGAGACCGGCATGGACACGTTCGTCTTCGGCACCGACGGCGACGACCTCGCCCAGGTCCGCACGTTCGCGACCGACGTCGCGCCCGCAGTTCGGGCCGCCGTGGATGAGCGCCGTGGAACGGGTGCCCGCGCTTGACCCAACCGCTACTCGCTCAGTTGCCGCCCTTCTCCTTCTCCTTCTCCTTCTCCTTGTCCTTGGGCTTGTCGTCCCCGTTGCCGTTGTTGTTTCCAGGTCCGGTCCTCGGTTCCGGAGCGCCGGTCGGTGGGGGAGGCGCAACCGGGTTGACCTCGACGGCACTGCTCGGGACGGATACGGGTGGCGGGGCGGGGACGACCGCGGTGGTGCTCGGTCCCGGACCGACCGTGCCGTCCCGATTCTGAGACGCGATGGCCAGCGCCGCCACGACCACGGCCACCAGCACCGCGGCGATCGCGGCGACGATCAGGCCGGTCCGCCGTGGTCGCCGGGGCTCGGGCGGCAGCTGAGGGACGGAGGCGGTAGGTGTGAATGCTCTCGTCGGCGGCGGATGCGGGCCGGACGCTCCGAGGACGGCTTCCCGCATGGCTTGGGCGTCGGCGTACCGCTGCTGAGGGTCGCGGGCCATCGCCCGCTCGATCGTGTCGGCAAGGTTCGGATCGGCGTCCGGACGGGCTTCGCGCAGCGGTCGGGTCGCGCCGTCGATGATCGCCCGGGCGAGGGACAGGATGTTGTCGTCGGCGAACGGCCGGTGCCCGGTGACGGCTTCGTAGCCGACGACGCCGACCGCGTAGAGGTCGTCGGAGGTCGTGGCGGGTGTGCCCATGATGCGGTCCGGGCTGAGGTAGGCCACGGTGCCCAGCACCTGTCCCGTCGCGGTGTGGTCGGACGCGGCGCTCTTCGCGATGCCGAAGTCGGCGACCTTCACCGTGCCCGCGGCGGTGAACAGCACGTTTCCCGGTTTGATGTCGCGGTGCAGGATGCCGGCTCCGTGGGCGGCGCCGAGGGCGGCGAGCACGTCGGCGAGGATCGACCGCACCCGCGCGTCCGGCACGGGCCCGTCGGCGATCTCGTCGGCGAGGGTCCGCCCGGGCAGGCGCTCCATCACGATGAACGCCACTCCGGCGTCCTCGCCGCAGTCGTGCACCGCGACGACGTTCGGGTGATTCAGCGTGGCGGCCAGCCGGGCCTCGGCCTCGAACCGGCGGCGGGTGTCGGGGACGGAGGTGAGCTCCGGGCGCAGCACTTTGATCGCGACGGGTCGCTGCAGGCGCAGGTCCCATCCGTCGTGGACGTCGGCCATTCCGCCGCGCCCCAGCACTCCCCGCAACTCGTACCGACCTGCGAGAACTGCGGACACCGACATGTGCTCACGCTATCGTCAGCACTTGTGCCGGACACCGCTGCCTCCTGTCTAACATGACGCCATGACCGCTTCAGGTAAACGCCGACACCTGTCCGTCGTTCCCGACGTGCCGGTGATCGTCCGGCCGTCCGAGCGGCCGGGTCGCCGAGACGTGGCGAGTTTCCACCTGCGGATCGAGCTCGACGACGTGTCGCCGGCCATCTGGCGGCAGTTCGTCGTGCCCTCGAACCTGCGGCTGAACGAGCTGCATCCGATCGTGCAGACGGTCATGGGCTGGCAGGACAGCCACCTGCATTCGTGGGTCGGCGGTGAGCCGCCCGCCTCCGAGCGGTACGAGATGCGCGAGAGCATCGACGAGGGCTTCGCCGACGAGGACGACGAGCTGTGCGAGGACGCGGTCCGGCTCGATCAGGTGCTGGCCGAACCCGGCGAGCTCCTGTCCTATCAATACGACTTCGGCGACGGCTGGGACCATACGATCGTCCTCGAACGGATCGAGGCCGGCGGGCCCGCGCCGACGGTGACCTGCCTCGCCGGCGCCCGCGCCTGCCCACCAGAGGATTGCGGCGGACCGGGCGGATACGCCGACCTGCTGACGGTCCTGGCAACCCCGTCGCACCCCGGTCATCACGACGCCGGGGCGTGGGTCGGGCCGGGCTTCGCGCCCGAATCGTTCGGCGTCGACGCCGTGAACCGTAATCTGCGGATCGAAGTCGTGATTCGTGACCACGGTCCGGTGACCGATTCCAAGTTCGCGGAACTGCTGCGCCGGATCCCCCATCAAGCTGCCCCGCACGTCTTTTCGCTGCTCGAGCACGCCCAGCTCACCACGCGAAAGGGTGACTTTCCTGCGGCCCAGGAAGCGGCGACGTTTCATCTGCGGTGGTTGCTGCAGCGCATCGGATCCGACGGCATCACGCTGACTCAGGCGGGTTACCTGCCCCCGGCGGTGGTGGCGGAGATGCGGCAGGCGTTGCCAGGCTTCGACGACTGGCCCGCCACCAGCAACCGCGAGACGGATCAACGGCCCGTCCACCTGCTCCGCGAGTACGCCAAGACACTCGGACTGGTGCGCAAGTACAGGGGAAAACTCGTTCGAACCAATCTCGGAACGGCGATGGCGGACAACGCGACACAGATGTGGCGTCATCTGCTCGATCGCCTGCCGCTGGGCACCGAGCAGATCGAGCGGGAGGCCGGATATCTCGTGCTTCTCACCCTCGCCGCGGGCACGTCGTCGGACGAACGCAGGGACGTGATCGCCGAGGGACTCGCCGCCCTCGGCTGGCAGACGAGTGACGGGACGATCGTCGGCCGGGAAGAAGTGTTCTGGATGGGACGTCCCACGATCTCGTTCCTCGAACTGATCGGCGCAATGGTCGAGGGCTGGGTCCAACGCGACCAGCCCATGGACCCCGAATGGGGTCGGCTCCTCGCGCAGATGGTGCTGTCGATGTAGGTCGGCAACGTCGTGACAGCACCGGACTACGCCCGAACCTTTTTGGGCGCAGTTGCTTTCGGCCCACATGGCACTCACGCGGTGGCGATGGCTCCAGGCAGTCGCCGGACGATCACGCAAACGACACTCTTCGACGCAGAACGATTTCGGGCCACATGTGTCGGAATCTTCTGCTTTGATACGTCCATGCAATAGTCGGTCGCGAGCGAGGGAGGTTGACGACGATGGTCGATTCCACCGAGGTGCCCGAGGTTTCGTGGGCGGGAATGGTCGAGTGGTTGACGGGTTCGCTGGTCGATCAACCAGTCGCGCTCATCGTCGAGATCGGCCCGAACAGCTACGTCAGTGAGGACGACGACGAAGAGGTCGTCTGCGCGCAGATTCAGGTACTGGCCGACGGTGTGTTGATGCTCAGGCGATCACGCGTCGAACTCGGGCACCTGCTGCTCGCCGACTATTCGGCCGAGCACCTGACCCTCGACAGGTGGCATTTCGACGGCCACTTCGAAGACTGTACGGACGGCTATCTCTTCAGCCGTGACGTGAACCTGATCGCGAACACCTGCGTGGCCTGGTTCCGGGACAATTGGGGCACCCGGTCCACCAGTGAACTCGGATGCTCGTATCGGTTCCCCGACGAGTTGATTCCGTCTGTCGACGCCGACGACGTGGTCTGACCTTCGCCGCGGCCGAACTCGAGGATTCGAGGGTCCCGGTTCGACGATTCCGGCACACTGGTTCCATGAGCACTCCGCCGCGTCGTCGGTGGGTGTTGCACGTCGATCTCGACCAGTTCATCGCCGCCGTCGAGGTGCTGCGGCATCCTGAGCTGCGGGGACGTCCCGTCGTCGTGGGCGGTCGCGGGGATCCCACCGAGCGCGCGGTGGTGTCGACGGCGTCGTATGAGGCGCGTGAGTTCGGTGTCGGTTCCGGAATGCCGATGCGGATTGCGGCGCGGAAGATCCCTGACGCAGTGTTCCTGCCCGTCGACGCCGAGGTCTACACCGAGGTGTCGGGCGTCGTGATGGACACGTTGCGAAAACTGGACGTCGTCGTCGAGGTGATGGGCTGGGACGAGGCGTTTCTGGGTGTCGAGACCGACGACCCCGAGGCCTTCGCGCGAACCGTGCACGATGCCGTCCTCGACGCGACCGGGCTGCACTGCTCAGTAGGTGTCGGCGACAACAAGTTACGAGCCAAGATCGCGACGGACTTCGGCAAACCGCAGGGCATCTACCGGCTGACGGAGGAGAACTGGTTCGCCGTCATGGGGGAGCGCCCCACCGACTCGCTGTGGGGGATCGGCAAGAAGACAGCGAAGAAGCTTGCCGCGCTGGGCATCAGCACCGTCCAGGAACTCGCCGACGCCTCGGATCAGGAATTGGCCGCGACGCTCGGTCCGAACATGGGACCGTGGTACGCCAGGATCGGCCGCGGCATCGATAACTCCCCGGTCTCGGCGGAACCCTGGGTGGCGCGGTCGCACAGCCGGGAGACGACGTTCCAGCAGAACCTCGCCGGCAAGGAGGCCGTCACCGAGGAGATCCGTCGTCTCGCTGCCCGGGTCAGGGAGGATATCCTCGCGGAGAACCGCCAGGCGGTGCGAGTGGCGTTGAAGGTGCGCTACGCCCCGTTCGACACCCACACGACGAGCAAACCGCTGCCGGAACCGACGTTCGATCCGGACGTGATCGCTGATGCGGCAGCAGCATTGGTCGACAGGCTCGACCACGAGCGGGAAGTGCGACTCCTCGGCGTGCGGCTGGAAATGACCCCGCCCACGTGAGTGGCGAAGTGTGGTCGGGCACACTTGGCCACTCACGTGGGGTCACCAGTCGGAACTCAGAATCCCGCCCTGCTGATTCCAGTCCTCGTCGGCCGGTTCGTCTGGGTTCGCCCCCTGCGCCACTGCGTCGTCGCGAGCGCCCATGGAGCCGGCGAGAGAGTCCATCCGCTCGCGAGTTTCTGCGGCAAGTTGCTCGCGCTGCTCGTCAGACAGTGATTCGAGGTCGGCCAGGGCCAATGGGATCACCCTGTCGAGAGTGGCGTTGAAGGCCTCTGATGCTACGAGGTCGCGCACGCCCAAGGCACCCGACAAGACGTCTGCAGCGAGGCGGCGAAACTCCGGATCCGGCGACTTCGCCGCGAGGACGGTCAACGACTGCTTCAGGTGAGGGAGACCCCGAGGTCGCCCCGTGCCACGTCGAATGTGCGTTCAGGCTGATCCATCACGCCCCCGGATGGTCGTAGGAAGTTTCGGGAAGACTGGGCAGATCGATGAACTCGCTGCCGGCAAGTGATCCGGTGATACCACTCATAAGGGCCTGGACGACGGACCATGTTGTTGTCCAGTACTGGAGGACCTCACCCCACTTTTCGAGGATCATCAGAACCTGCAGTGTGGCCGCGCCCACCGCTGCGCCTGAACCGATAACGCCGACACCAGTCAGTGCCAGCGCCTCTGCGGCGGCAATCTCGATGAGGGCGATGATTGCCATGTCGGTAATGGCGGAGAGGGCATCCCCTACGGCCTTCGACAGCTCATACATGGCAAGGGAAATCTGGTCGATCTGTTCTGCAATGGAACGAAGCGGTGACGCCTGGCTACCGACCGCGTCACCAAACTTCTGAAAGTAGCCGCGCGCGTTGTCGGCCGCGATGCCTCTCCACGGCTCGACGCCACGAAGACTCTCGTGGATTGCTGCGGAGAAGTTGTCGTTGTAGTCGTCCAGATTCTGGACGCTGTTCCCTGCGCGCTTCACGCCATTCCAGTCGCCCGAGGGCTGTTCCGCCGCCCAGTCCCACGGATTGGACTTGATCATTGAGGTGCAGAACTGTGGATGTAGAACGAGGGACTCAGGAACGACAGCCCAACGGCGTTCTCGAGCATGTCGGGAACAGGGTCGGAGCCATCGGGTTCGGTCAGTGCATCGACTGGATTGCTGCTCATCACTTCTCCCCGACAAGAGTGCGATCGAGCTCAGCCGCGTATGCGTGATCGGTGGTCCTGTACATATTCGCGGTCGACTCCAGCTCCGTCGCGGAGCGATCGGAGAGGCTCCCCAGCGCCGCATAGTTCGCATCGAGTCGATCACGAACCTCTGCAATGGACTTCGTGACCTCGAAGAACGCCCGACCACTTGCTGTCGATAGATCTAACCACCTGTTGAGGTAGGTCCTGGCCGGTTCAGTCTGGGCCGACAGTTCCCTCAGGTTGCGCGCAAGCCCGTCCAGTGTGGCCGGATCGACCTGCAATTCCTCTGACATGGTAACCCCCGAACGATTCTTCGATTTTCGCCAGAACTACAACACACGATCCGTCCGCACCGGCCCGTCGGGTGAATCGGGCGACTGCGATAATTCGCGCATGAACAATTCGGGGAGGGTTGACGTGCTGCTCGGCGTGCGGGCGGGCGAAATCGATATCGACAGCGCCGGTCCATCGACCGCGAACTGGGCAGATCACCTGCTTCAGTTGGAGCGACCTGTTCCGCATGTGTGTGCCGTGCACGGTGAGCCGGAGGTGGATCGCAGGGAGACGACTCTATTGTCCGGCAAGAAGGCGAGGTCGCTGACGGGCGGGGATGTCGCCTCGCCGGGAAGATACACAGTCTCCATGGACTGGCCTGTCTGCGCGCAATGCATCGAGCGCCAGAGGCGATGGCGCAGGACGGCACTGGCAGCGCTCGGGGCGTTTCTCGTTGCGGTCGTCGTCCTCTTCATTGCGGCGCAATTTGCCGAGACGAACGAAGCGGTGCTGTCACTCGCCTTCTTCGCCGCGTTCGGACTGCTGTTCGGTGCAGCCAAACTCAACCAGCGTGCGACTCTGTTCACCGGTGCCACGCTGAACGCTGACGGGACTGCGGTCGTTGTGGCACAGGCGCATCCAGAGTTCGCACGTCAGTTATAGCCGGGCTAACCGACGTGAGTGGCAAAGTGTGCTCGGGCACGCTTCGCCACTCACGTGTCAGCGGCGGGCGAAAACCGCGGGTTCGCTGTCAGGAACCTGGGCGACGAGGTCGCGGGCGACGAGGTGCCGAAGGTGTGCCGCCGCCTCGGACAGCGCCATGCCCTTGCCCATGGGGGAGATGTCGGCCCACGGCTTGTACCACTTCATGCGCTCGGCGACCTGCCACACCGTGATCTGATCGTCGCCGAAAGCCTTGTACAGGTGGTCGAGTCGCTCTTCGTGGTGCTCGATGAGTTCGCCGGCGCGGCCTGCGACGTCGTCGATCGGGATGCCGTGGGCGCCGAGTCCGCGGGTGATGTTCATGGTCTGGACGCGGCGCAGCGAGTCCATGAACTCTGCCAGGCCGTCGCGCTCCTCGAGCGGGTACACGAAATTGCCGACGTGCGGCGTCGTCTTCTGCAGGACGTGGTCGCCGGTGAACATCACGTCGGCGTCTTCCAGGTAGAAGCAGACGTGGCCCGGGGTGTGGCCGGGGGTGTAGACGGCGCGCAGGTTACGGCCGGCGAGGGCAATGAGTTCGTCGTCGACGAGAACACGATCGGGCGCCGACTCGGGACCCGCCGGCGGCTTCCCGCTTGTTGCCTTCTCGAATGCAACCAGGTCCGCCGGGGCGGCGCCGGCCCGCGTCATGTTCTCCTTCTGGAAGTCCAACCACTCGGGTCCGTGACCGGTCGACATGTGCTCGAACATCCCGTGATCGGATTCGTGCATCGCAATCCACGCCCCGGAGGCCTCCCGGACGCGACCGCACAGACCGGTGTGGTCGGGGTGGAAGTGTGTGAGTACGACGCCTTCCACATCCTTGACCGAGTGCCCGATGGCTTCGAGTCCGGAGGTGAGGCCGTTCCAGGCGTTGTCGTCGTCCCAGCCGGCGTCGACGAGGATCAGGCCGCCGGGGGATTCCATCGCGTACACGAGTGTGTGACCGAGGGGATTGTCGGTGATCGGCACCGGAATCTGGAAGATCCCGTCACCGATGGGCGCTGCGTCGCTCATGTGCATACCTCGTTGCCTAGATGAACAAATTAGTTCTACTTACCTTCATACTGACCTTTCGCCGCGGTTCGCGATACCGCGGGTCCCGATTAGCGGAACGGCAAGCCCGTGACCTGGTGCTTTCGTGCGAAATCCGACCGGGAGGCCGGACTACCCACTGGAAGCCCCATGCTGTGGAATGCTCCACTCGGACCAGCTTTCACGTGCTCGCATTGCGACAGGAGACTGCTTTGACCACGACCCTCGTTCGATCACGCCGCCGGTGGTACACGACCGGGATGTGTGGCCTTGCCGTAGTGGGTGCCTCGGGACTCCTTGCCCTTAGTGTGGCAACCGCCGCGCCGGCGGCGTTGCCTGCCGGCTGTGTGCAGGGCGCCGGCACGCAGGTGACCTGCACGTTCACGTTTACCGGCAGTGCGCAATCGTTCACGGTTCCCGAGGGCATCACCAGCCTGTCGGTGATGGCAACGGGCGGTCGTGGTGGAAACAGTGAAGACATCCTCGGCGGCCCCGCGGCCGTCGCAACCGGACAGCTGACGGTTGCCGCGGGTGACGCGCTGTACATCCAGGTCGGCGGAAACGGTGGCGACGGCGACGGCGAAGCCGGATACAACGGCGGCGGAGCGGGCGGCACCGGCGCGAGTGGCGGAGGCGGCGCCTCCGACGTTCGCACCGGGACGGGTGAGCTGGCGGATCGTCAGATCGTCGCCGCGGGCGGAGGCGGCGCGGGTGACACCTATATCGGCGGCGCGGGCAACAACCTGATGGGACCTGCCGGCGGACCCGGCGGCGGGAGCGGCGGTGGCGGAGGCGGCACGGACGTCGCTGGTGGTGTCGGAGGCAACGGTGGCACTGACCCGCATGGTTCGCCGGGTGAGGCCGGCGTCGGTGGTGCCGCTGCAGGCAAGAGCGGTGGCGGTGGCGGCGGCTGGTTCGGTGGCGGAGGTGGCGCCGAGAACTACGGCGGTGGCGGAGGCGGTGGCGGATCGTCCTACGGGCCCGGCGGAACCTTCAGCGCAGCTGGGGCGGATGCCGTTTCGTCGGTAGTCATCACGTACGGGGCCGGATCGGGAACAGGGTCACTCGGAAACCTTTTCGGCAGCAGCTGATCTCGACTCCCGCGCACGAAATCGGCAGCAGCCCCGAACTTTCGTTCGGGGCTGCTGCCGTTTGTGTTTTCAGACTGCGACAGCCACCGGCGGAGAGGCGGTGGCGGATTCGTAAATCGCTTCGATACGGCGACGAGTCTCGTCGGGGTCGGACTTCATCGCGAGGACGAGTTCGGAAATGACGAGCTGCATTGCGTGCTCGAGCTGCCGCTTCTCGCCGGCCGAGAGTGGCTTGACCTGCGAACGCGTCATCAGATCGCGGATGACTTCACTCACCGTGAAGATCCCGCCCACGGTCAGCTTTTCCTGGTTGGCCTTGAATCGCCGAGACCAGTTCGACGGGTCGTCGACCGTCGGACCACGCAAGATGTCGAAAACTCGTCCGACTTCGTCGTTGTTGATCGCGTTCCGCACGCCGATGGATTCGGCTTTCGCTACCGGAATCTCGATGGACAGCCCGTTCTGGGCGACTTCGAACTGTACGTATTCGGTGGGCAAATCGTTGAACATCCGAGTCGTGAGCTTTGTGACAGTCACCGACCCATGGTGCGGGTACAGGAAAATATCACCGATATTGAGATTCATAGATTACCTACCCTTCCCCAACATTATGGCACACGCTGCCATATTGACAACCGGTGACCACGTGAGGACCATCGCGGGGGTGTGCTCCTACCGATAACGAAGGCCGTTGATGACCAGACCCGAAGTGTTCTCCGTGTCGCCTGACCTGCCCGTCGGCCCGCTGGGGCTGCGGGAGCGACGACGCGAGCAGACGAATGTCGAGATCAGCGAGACCGCACTCACGCTGTTCGAACACAAGGGTGTCGAGGGCACGACCGTCGGCGAGATCGCGCAGGCTGCGGGAGTGTCCCAGCGAACCTTCTTCCGATATTTCGCTACCAAGGAAGAGGCCGCGCTCCGGGACCACTGGGCCTTTGAGGCGGTCTTGGCCGGAGGGCTCGACCAGCTCGACTCGGGGGTCTCACCGAGGCTCGCGCTGGAGAGGGCCTTCGCCGCTGCTCTGACGATGTACTCGGACAGTTCGTCGATCGCCTGCCGGCGATTGCTGCGGGTGAACCGACTCATCAAGAAGGAGCCGGCGCTGCGTGCCGAGCTGGCGCGCGAGAGTGTGCGTCGGACCGCGGCTCTTGTCGATGTGGTGTCGACGAGGTTCGACTGCGCCGACTTGCAGATTCGACTGGCGGTCGATGTGTCGATCGCCGTGCTCCGAGCGGCGTTGGAAACGTGGGTGGACCAATCGTCCACCGACGAGGCGGCGAGCCTTCCCGAAATCTATTCCTTGGCAAGGGGACTCGCGCAAGCGTGATCGGAGAGGGTCCGCAGGCGCCGGGTCAGCCCTCCAGGAAGCTGAACCGGACGTGCCGCACCGGGTTGTCGATGTTTGTGTCTACCAGGCACACGGATTGCCAGGTGCCCGTCGCGAGTGCCCCGTCGAAGACGGGCACGGACGCGTAGGGCGGAAGGAACGCCGGCAGCACGTGGTCGCGGCCGTGCCCATGGCTGCCGTGGCGATGGATCCACCTGTCGTCGCGCGGAAGCACTTCGTCGATCGCCCGCAGGAGGTCGTCGTCGCTTCCCGCGCCGGTCTCGATGACGACGAGTCCAGCAGTGGCGTGCGGCACCCATACATGCAACAGGCCGTCACCGGCGCCTGCTGAGGCGAGGAACTTCTCGATCTCACGGGTCAGGTCGTGCACCACCGGCTCGGCGCCGGTGCGCACCTCGATCTCGGTACTGAACATAGTTCTGACGTTAGTGCCATGCCCCGTGACAGTCGATCGGAACGTGTGCGGCCTTCCCAGACGCGGCTGTGTCAGTCGCTGGTCTGCACTGGTGGCTACCCGACGTCTGCACCCACTATGTGACCTATTCCTGCCACGATCGGAATCGCCAGCAACGCACAGAGCGGCGTCAGCAGCCCGATGAGTACTCCAAACGCGATGCGCCGATAGATCTGGCCGGCAACGAAGAACGCAATCATGATGACGAGCCCGACAACAAGAGCGGCCCATGCCCAGGCCGGTGTGCCCGAATCGGTCGACGGATTTACGATTCCGACGACAAGGAGCACGAGCGTAATCGCCATTGACAGATAGGTGGCCGCACCGAACCAGGTGTCAGTCTTCTGGGTCACGGAGCCACCGCATACTGTGCATCGATGTTGATCGCGAAGTGAATCGCCGCGAACTCCACGCCGACTATCGCCGCGGTGACGATGCCCAGTGCGAATCCACGCCGGGCCGCCGATCCGCTCGCGAACAGCGCGACCGCTACCAGAATGCTGATGACGGCTTCGGTGCCAATGGTGGCGAACTCGACGGCAACGTCGGCCGGATCGCCCGGGAAGAGGGCACCCACGATGGGAGCCACAGCAAAGAACCCTGCGACGACGAGTGCGAGCCACGACGGAGTGCCTAGAGTCGCAGCTCTCCAATAGCCGGGGCCGGTTGTCGTGGCCCTTCTCAACACATTCATCAACCTTCGACCCGTCTCCTGGTCACTTCACGCGTGGCGGATTGTCGGTGCTGCCCAGGCACGTGCTGGGAAGATCGGACACGGTGGGAGGGATGCGCCCAGCCCATTCCTGAACGTGCTGAAACTGTTCCAGCGCACGTTCGCCGCTGCCGATGTCATGGTCGGTCCAGAGGTTGAGCGCCGGACCCCATGGTTGACCCGAGGCAGCGGGATCAACCGCTACCGTGTGCGTCGCGCCGGTGGGATCGTCTTGGTACACCTCGAAAGACGGATAGTCGGCGCGCGTTCCATTGACCGTCACACCAGTGGAACCGGGCATGCCGGGCTGCCCCTGACCTGGCGTGATCACCACATCGCCGTGCACGGTGGGCATTGCATAGCCGGGTGCTTCGAATGGTCCGACTTTCGGATGGAAGGGGTTCGCTGCTTCGTACTTCAGGCGCACTGACCCGTCGTCCGCCTGCCACACCTCGACGTCCGGAGACCCGACCTTCACTTCACCGTTGGTATCGACCGACGGGTTCTGCCGCATGACGACGATGCCGTTCTCGTAGTCGACATAGGTGGTTACTCTGCTGTTTTCGGGATCGAAGTCGGGACTGTTCGGGCGATTGTCTCCCAGGTCGTAATACGGCCGGTTGAACACCGAGTATTGCTCGATGAAGCTACTCGTCCGAATGACCCCCTGGCCCGGTACCGGATCGATGTGCACGACCTTGATTTCCGGCTGCACTCCTTGGTACATCTCTGTGTAGCTGTTCGGATTCAGCACGGTGGCGGTTTGCCAGTCACTTGGCGAGAGCGGGTATCGCCCGAACATGTCATTGAACGCTTCAGCTGAAACTTGATCGCGGGCTTCCTGCGTGCCGACAACATGTTCTGCGCCCGAGGGATCGAGTCCCTCAGGTAGTTGATTTCCGCACGTCCGGATCTCGACGGCGGCGTCGCGAATCTTCCTCGCGGTGTCATCCGCGACCACCATGAGCTCCCGCAACGCGGCAGCGATAGCGGATGAATGTTGCTCAGCCTGAGCGGTATCGCCGACAACGGACCAGTCATCGGCCACAGCGCAATGGTCGGCCTCGGCCTCAGCCGTTCTGGTGTTGACGACAGTCAGATGAGAAACAAGATTGTTCGCACCTTGATCGAGCACATCAATGAGCTCCAAGATCGCTCGTGATGTCCGTGCACCGATATCGCAGTCGGTTCCGATCCGGTCGTATGCCGCATCGTACGATTCGCCGTGCCAGTGACTTCCCGCATTCTGGAGCCCCGAGCGCATTCGATCGAGCTGACTTGTGTAGTCGGCGTCTCCGACGCGCAGGCGCGCGGCGACATCGAGGAGTGCGGCCGGCTTCCATCGTTCGATCTCGCTGCGCGTCGGCATCAGGGCCGAGCTCCGATTGCGTTCAGTTGCGATCGGAAGTCGTCCTCCGAAACTTCGAACTCGTGCGCGTTCCCTGTCGCGACAGCCGCGATTCGCCTCGCTTGCTGCGCCATTCGCAGATATGCGCCTTCGATGAACTCGCCTGCCTCGTCGAGTGCAGCAGGGACATCGCAGCCAGGCATGAAGTCGCCTACCGTGCTGATCGAGCCACGGACCTCGATGTCATCGATCGTTTCGCCTACGTCATACATAGATGAAGCGAGCACGCGCAGTTCTGTTGGATCGACCTTCACGATGTGTCCCCCCCGAAGTGTCCCCTCACCTCACGCTATCTGGATCCCCTCGATCCGACTCCGCAAGGCCGCGAAGAGTATATTCGACGCCCACCTCCGGCGCCGACTGCGGGTGGACGCGGCACCTGGTTACGAGTACGCGTGCGGGCCGCCACTCTGAGGCGTCCAGGTCCCCGCGCCGCAGGCGCCGTCACTTGCGGCCGGCCGCCCACTTCATGCCCCAGCTGTAGGTCTTGTCGAGATCGGCCTGGCTGCCTTCGATGTACCTCACCTCGCGGGTCACGGTGATGCCTTGTCCGGTGTTCTGCAGCATCGCGATTGCGCAGATGCGAGCGGAACTGTTCGAGGAGTCCAATCGCACCTCCACCTCGGGTCCAATGGTGGGGTAGAGGGTGACGACGCCGTCCACGGCTGCCCAGTTGGGTGCGCCGTCGTAGATCATCGCGAAGATGAGGATCCGCTTGAACATCTCCGGTCGGTCGAGGTTGATATGCATGTTCTCGCCCCCGGTCACGGTGCCGGTGCGGTCGTCGGCGTCGAGTTTGATGAACGGCGGGGCCTGCAGCGATCCGAAAGTGTTGCCGAGTGCCTGGACCACACCCTTCGACCCGTCGGCCAGTTCGTAGAGGCAGCCGAGGTCCAGGTCGATGCCGTTGTTGCCGCCCGCGGCGGCCGCGAGCTTCGCGAAGAAGCCGGTCTTCTTCGGTTGCGGCGTCGCGCCCGTCGACCAGTTGAGGTTGACCCGCATCGCACCCTGCCGCTCACCCGACTTCGTGAGGCTCACGGAAGGCGCGGCCTTCGACAAGGTCACTTTGCTCAGATTGACTCCGCCCTGCGGTGCGGCAGGAGTGGAGGGGCGTCGGGTGTAGTCGATGGCCACAGGTGGGAACCTTCCGATTGACTGAGCGGCGCGCGTCAGACCGTTGTCCGATTTGCACGATTTCGGTCCAGAGTAGCGGCCGTCGCGCGCGGCGGACTACAGCCCGACCATGGTCACGCTGAATCCCGCGCACTCCACTCGATCGCTGGGCAGGTGTCCATCACCATCGCGACGCCCTTCACGGTGGTTCGCTGGAAGGCGGCCTCGTCGATGACGCCCAGTTGGAACCAGACTCCTTTCGCACCTACCTCGACGGCCTGGTCGGCGAACTCGCCGGCGGCCTCGGATTTGCGGAAGACATCGACGACGTCAATTGCGAACGGGACGTCCGCGAGGGTGGCGTAGCCCTGCTCGCCGAGCACCGTGGGTGCGTCAGGATGGATCGGGACGATACGTTTTCCTCGGCGCTGCAACAGCTCCGCGATCCGGAACGCGGTCCGGTCGGGATTGCCGGAGAGCCCGACAACTGCCCACGTGTCCCAGTCGTCGAGCATCGACGACACGGCCTTGGAGTCCTGCCACTTGGTATCCACATCGCCAAACTACTACTGAAGGAGGAGGTCAGCCGGGGATTGCCGCGCTCGATCGAGGCCGACGTGCGAAAGTATCCGCATGGTGACCCGAATTCCCGAGAATCCGCGCCTGGTGAATGCTTCCGAGGAATCGGTGTGGAATGCACTGCTCGGTCAGCTCGGTGACGGAGACCTCGTGGTGGCAAACCAACGGGTCACCGACAGGCTCAAGGACCACGAGATCGACTTCGTGGTCGCGCTCGAAGGGTACGGGATCGTCTGCCTGGAGGTGAAGGGTGGGCAGATCTGGCACGACGGCACCGATTGGTACCAACAGCAGCGAAAAGGACCGACGGTCATCAACCCGGTCCGGCAAGCACGCGACGCGCTGTATGCCCTGCGGAGCTACGTGGAGGCCGACCCTCGCTGGAGCCACGGGCGGCTGCGATGGGACCACGTGGTGGTCTTCCCCAATGTGGAGATCGCCGACGACTTCGCCCTGCCGGAATGCCCGCGTTGGAAAGTGATTGATCGCAGCAACCTCGACGAGGTGGTGTCGCGATTGCAGAAGGTGCTGTCCGGTCAACAGCTGGACCGCCCCGCGCTGCCCGCTGATGGGGTCGATCAGCTCACGACGGTCCTCTCCGGACGGGGGCTACCGCAACGCGACGTGGTCGCGAGGGCGATCGCGAACGAAGGCGCTGCCGACGCACTCACCGCCCAGCAGTCGGTGATTCTCGACGCGATCCGGTTGTTGCACCGTGTCGAGGTGCGGGGCGGCGCCGGAAGTGGCAAGACTTTCCTCGCCGTCGAGAAGGCGCGGCGGCTGGCGAAGCAGGGGCAGCGGGTGGCACTCATCTGCTACTCGCACGGGCTGGCGTCGTATCTCGAGCGCTTGACCGCCACCTGGTCCTACAAGGAGCGGCCCGCATATGTGGGGGAGTTTCATGCGCTCGGTCAGCGGTGGGGAGCGCCGGAGGGGCCGGACGAAAGCATCCGCACCACCGACACCGTGCAGTTCTGGGAACACGACCTTCCGCGGCACATGGCGGAATTGGCGTCGGAGTTGCCCTTGCGGGAGCGGTTCGACGCGGTGGTCGTGGACGAGGCGCAGGACTTCGCCGATGACTGGTGGGGGCCGTTGCTGGCGGCGCTGCGTGACGAAGAAGCCGGCGGCATCTATGTGTTCAGCGACGAGGGGCAGCGGGTGTTCGACCGGCAGGGTGTTCCGCCGATTCAATTGGTCCCGTTGGTGCTCGACCACAATCTGCGCAATACCCGTCAGATCGCGGACTCGTTCACGCCGTTGGTCGGCCAGCGGATGCGTCTGCTCGGTGGGGAAGGCCCGGAGGTACTCTTCGTGCCCTGCGCGGCGGAGGATGCGCTGACAGTGGCCGACGATCAGATCGACTCGTTGATGGACGAGGGGTGGCGTCCCGAGGATCTGGCGTTGCTTGCCACGGGCAGCCGTCATCCCGAGCAGGTCGGCCGGCAGGCGGAGGGCAACGTGGCCTACTGGGACAGCTTCTGGGACACCGAGCAGGTGTTCTACGGGCACGTCCTGGGCTTCAAGGGTCTGGAACGCCGGGCCGTCGTGCTGGCGCTCAATGAGAAAGTGGTGCAGGAGCGTTCGCGGGAGCGGCTGTATGTCGGCTTGTCGCGTGCCCGGGATCAGCTGGTGGTGTGCGGCGATCCGGACTTCATCCGCGAGGTCGGAGGAGCGGAGTTGGCCAAACGCATGGGGATCTGATGTCGCCCCGTTAGTTAGCCCAGCGGTGCCCGCATGCGCCGCAGATCCAGTCCGGCCGTGGGTCAGTGACGATGCAGCCCAACGGAACAGTCCACGGCGGCACCGGCTCGCGCGGGATCGGCATGCCGATCACTGCGGACCGGGTTTGCGATGCGGCGCATCGCGGGCAGCTCGGGTGGAAGGAGAAGCGGTAGTCGAGGAAGGTGGAGAATCCGCCCTCGGTCATCGCAGTCTGGCACCTGCCGCACAAGGCAGCCGGCCAGTCATGCGCCGGCCCGTAATAGTTCCAGTGGTCGACGCCGTTCTCGGCCGTGTGGATGTGTACGCGCTCCCGCGCGGCACTGCCACGCAAGTCGATCGTCTCTCCGCAGGCTGTGCACTTGCCGGCGGACTTCAGCAGCACACGCGCCGCGGCCGCCGTGGTGTGCGACGCCTCGTCTCGTCGGGCGAACGGGTCGTCGAAGTTCGCAGGATGTTCGAGGAGCGGAGTCAGTAGTCGGCCGCCGACCTCGTTGTCGACCCGACCGGCGATGGTGGGAAGGACGACGCCCGCGCCGGCTTCGACGGCAGCAACGGACGGAAGTTCGGGGAGCGTCCACGACTGCGTGACGCCGATGGTGTCGGGCGATGACGGACCCGCGAGCTCCATGCACAGGACCGTGCGCGGTTCGGTGTCGAGCACGGTGATGAGCACGTCGCCGCTGCGAATAGGTTCGCGGATAAACCAGGGCCGGTACGGCGACCTCGGTTCGAGGTGCGCGATCACAGCGTCTTTCCAGGGGCGTCCTTCGACGATGAAGGTTCGCTGAACGACGGTGTGCTCGGTCACGGCGACATCTTGTCGTGGGGGACCGACAAATCAGCCGAGGTGCCTATTCGGGGATGTCGATCGAACAGTGTATTGACTCGGATACGTTGACGCGCAGGTGATTGCGTAACGTCCATGCATTGGTTGGCGACCCGTTGCTGAATTGTGTGAAAGTCCGGGCAGTCTGGTATTAGTTTCAACCATCGTGCTGTCGCTGCGTGGATAGGAAATCGGACGCGCGAGCGCTTACACAGTTTCGTCTGCGACTACCCAGGCGAGAATCAGCAAGTTTCCGGGCAGGTCGCCCGCATTTCTGAAAGGGCACTGCCGTGTCGATCGATATTCAGCCCGCCGCTGCCAACTCGCAATCAGTGAGCCGGGCGCGTAACGCGCGACGGCCGTTGTTCTCCTCGATCGTCGGATGCGTGGGCGTCGTCCTGGCGGCCGCCAGTCTTGCCGGCTGCGGTTCGGGTGAGTCCTCGTCGACGGCACCGGCGACCACCACCGCGGTCGCTTCCACGACGACAACCACGACCACGCGGCCGACGACGACGGTGCCCGTGACCACACCGGTCGCGGTTGCGCCCGTGGCTCCGGTGCAGGCTGCGCCTGTGGCGCCGACCTCGAGTGCCCCCGTTCTGGTGCCGATGCCGGCCGTGGTTTGCATGAACCTGCAGACGGCGCAGAACATGATCCAGGCGGCGGGGGTCTTCTTCTCGCGCAGCGCCGATGCGACCGGTGCAGGACGGATGCAGGTGCTCGACTCGAACTGGATCGTCGTGGGTCAGCAGCCGTCGCCCGGTGCCTTGGTCGGCGAGGGCGACGCGGTGCTGTCGGTTGTGAAGATCGGTGAGCCCAACAATTGCTGAAGCGCTGACGGCGACACCGCTAGGGCCGAAAGTCCCTAATTGTCCCCGGCGGTGTCGGTTGAACGGTGTATTGACCCGGATTCGTTGGGGCGCAGTTTATTAGCTAGGTCACCAGCGCAGGCACGGTTATGTGTTACGTCGGGTTTGTCTGGTATTAGTTTCAACTAACGCGCTCGGGGTGGACGGTCAGCCGAAAAGCGCGTGGTGTTGTCATTCGTCTGAATGAATCTCGTCGCCTAACCCGCGTTGGTCGAGAAACGTGTCGGGGGCGGGGTGTAATTTCAGCAGCATAGTTCGACGTTCAAGGAAATGAGGGGGACGGGCGCGCGTGATCGACGCCGCCGATTCGGATGTGGCCGACGTGCCGCCTGCTGGGCGACGCGTTCGGTAGTGGTATCTGCAACTCGCTGTGCCGCTTATTGTTTCATCATCACTCGTGTAACGCTCGTCGCAATGTCGCGATGGAATGTTCGATCACCACACCTGGTTCCCTGTGCGTCTGCGCCCTACCGCGAGAGAAATCCGTGCCTCGATGACCAATCCCTTCGACTTCAGCGATTACGACACCTCGCGTGATCGCGGGTCCACCGACTCGACCTCGTCGTGGCCGGCCGCAGGCCACTCCGGCTCGGCGCCCGCCGACCCCTTCGCATCTCAGCCCTCCACGTTCGCGTCGCCTGCCGTCGCGGAGCCCTTCGCTGCAGCACAGAGCCCGCGACCCGGCGGCACGATCGCGCAGGGTGAACCCCCTGTCCTCTGGCTCGCCGTGGCCGCAATGGCGGCCACGGCGGGGCTGATCCTTGCGATCACCGCTGGTTCGTTCACGGCCTTCGCCTTCCTCGCATGGGTGCTGGCGGGCTGGGTCGCATTCGTGCTCCTGGCCCGCTATACCGTGCTCGACACGGCGCAGCGGGCGAAGCCCGTGTACGCGCGATCGAAGGTCGCCCAGCGGGGCTATTGGGTCGTCGTCGCCCTCGCGGGAGCGGGAATCGTGGCGAGCGCGTGGCACATTGCGGAATGGGCGGGTCGACTGTGAAGAAGGTAGCCGCGCTCGCGGCAATGATGCTCGTGCCCCTGATGCTGGCGATCCCGTCCGCGTCGGCAGCCCCGACGACCGCAGCGGTCGGAGATTTCGGTGGTTGCCTCGCCGCGCAGCAACAGGGCGACTTGCTGCTCATGGTCGATCAATCCGGCAGCCTCCAGGGTTCCGACCCCGACGCGGCACGCGTGTCTGCAGCCAACTACCTGCTCGAGCAGCTCAACACGTTCGGCGGGTCCGCGGGTGTGGAGCTCAACGTCGCGATCGCGGGATTCTCCGAAAATTTCATTGTCCACGCACCGTGGACCCGACTCGACAACGGTTCGCTGCCCGCCCTGCAGGATGAGGTCGAGAGGTTCCGTACTCGCACGGACGGCATCGACACCGACTACTGGAACGCGCTCGACGGTGCCCGCCGCACGCTTGCGGAGCGCGACGGCCAATCGGAGACCAACCGCTGCCAGGCGGTGGCGTGGTTCTCCGACGGAAAGCTCGACTTCACCGTCCGTGACGCCGAGAAGCCCTACGCGCAGGGAGTTTCCCTGGGTAGCGATCAGGGCGTCCAACAGGTGGTGGCGGCCGCCCGGGAATCGATCTGTCGTCCCGCCGGCATCGCCGATCAGCTGCGCTCGTCGGGGATCGTCACGTTCGCGGTGGGCCTGGCCGCGGGGGCCGCGCAGCCCAGCGACTTCGACCTGATGCGGTCGATCGCCACCGGCGGCGACGGGGCGTGCGGAAAGACCACGTCACCGTCACCCGGTGACTTCTACCTCGCGCAGAACATCGACGACCTCTTGTTCGCGTTCGACGCGTTCAGCACACCCGGTCAGGCCCCGATCGAGGGTGAGACGGGTGTCTGCGTCGTGAGTGTGTGCGAGGAGGCGCAGCACCGCTTCGTGCTCGACGACTCGATCAGCTCGGTCACTGTGCTCGGCTCGGCCGACGCGGAGGGGCTGATCCCGACCCTCGTCGCTCCGAGCGGGGCGCAACTCGCACTCGACCGCGAAGGCGCACCCAGGACCGCGACCCTGGACGGCGCCCAGGTTGCGTACCGGTGGATGTCGCCTCGCTCGGTCAGCTTCACGATGACCAAGTCCACCGATTCCGCCCAGTGGCAGGGCATGTGGGCACTCGTGTTCGTCGATCCCGACGGCTCCAGCCCGCTGGCCCGCTCCAAGACGAACATCCACATCTCGGGCAATCTGTTCCCGGCATGGCTCGGCATGGATACGACGGCCGTGCACAGCGGCGAGAAGACGTCCGCCATCCGCCTGGGAATCGTCGACTCTGACCGGAACGAGATCGACCCCTCGGATCTGCTGGGTAGCGCCGCCCTGTCGGTGTCGCTGACCGATGCGGGGAACGTCGATCACCCGTTGGTCGATCGGATTGCCAAGGAACGCATCGGCGATCCCGTCGAACTCGATTTCACCGAGGTCCCGCCGGGTGGGGCGACGCTTCGGCTCACGCTCGATGTGACGACGGCCGACGCCCGATCCGCGTCCGGTGACGTCATCGCCCCGGGCACGGCGTTGACACCGCAGTTCGTCGATGTCCCGCTCACGGTGTCTCCGCCGATCGGCTACCCCACCGTGCCGTCGAAGGTCGATTTCGGCACCGTCGAAGGCGCCGGCCAGTTCGCCGCAAGCATCCCGATCGCCGGGCCCGGTTGCGTGTGGTTCGACCAGGCTGCATCGGTCGCGCTCGACGCCGTACCCGACGGAGTCGGTGACGTCGGTGTCTCCGCCGGCACCGCGCCGTCCGCCGCAGACTGCCTCGAGATCGGTGAGGGCCAGCAGGCGAACCTCCCCGTCGACCTGTCTGTTCCGGCAGCGGGCAACGGCTCGCTCAACGGTTCGATTTCGCTGATGATGTCGCCTCCCGGTGAGCCCGACCGCGCGCTGCCGATCACCGTCGCGTTCACCGCCGAGCTGCAGAAGCCGCTCAACAGCGGGCGGTTCTGGCTCGTGTTCGTGCTGGTGCTCCTGGTCAGCATCGCAGTGCCGCCGCTCGTGCTCTACGGCATCAAGTGGTGGACCGCCCGAATTCCGGCGAAGACGCTCAAGGCAATGCGCGTCGGCGTCACCATCGAGGGCGGGCAGGTTCTGCGGGACGGTGTCGAATTCGGGATCCGGGAGAGCGACCTGAGTCAGCTCGTGCGGGGGCTCAACAAACCCGCTCGCGGCCTGGATGTCGAGGGTGTGGAGTTGCGGACGCGAATCGGTCTGTCGCCGTTCGGGCCGGGGCACGTGGTCGCGCAACAGCCCGGCCTCGTCGCGGCGTCCGGAGCCGAACCGTGCGTCGACCGGCGCACGGGCGGCGCGCGGCTTCCCCTCGCCATCCACAACAACTGGGTGGTGCTGCACGATCCGGATGGTCCGGCGAACCTGGCGACCGTGCTGCTGCTCGTCGGCGGGGACGCCACCGAGGAGAGCAACCGCCGTCTGGTCGCCGACCTGGTGCGCAAGGTGCCGGGCCGGATTGCCGAGCTGAGGGCCGATCACCCCGGCTCGACCCCGACTCCGACCGCGACGACGCCGAGCACGCCACAGTCGTCCGATCCCTTCGGTGCCCCGCCGGCCCCGACGTTCGGTGCCGCACCTTCCTGGGATGCGACCCCGGCCCGCTCGTCCGCCGGCGACCCCTTCGATCCGTTCCGGCCACCCGGCTCCTGACATGGATCGTCCTCGACTTCAAGCTTCTTCTTCTGTGAAAGGACCGTAATGAGGCGGTTTCTCGTAGTCGGTTGCGGTGGTTCCGGCGCTGTCACCCTCGCGTACATGATGGATCAGCTTCGCTCGGATCTCGCTGCGGCGGGCATCGACCGGATCCCCGGTGGGTGGCAGTTCATCAGTATCGACGTGCCGACGGCGCCCGAGGCGGGACCGGACGGCCTCGACAACGTCCGCGATCAGGGCGGTTTCTACTTCGGCAGCGGCCCTCAGGGTGATTCGTACGCGGTGCTGGACAATGCGCTGACCAACCAGCTCACCGCGAAGCAGAGCCTCGACGAGATCGCCACGTGGGCACCTCGTGACCCGTCGTCGGTGACGGTGCCCATCGGATCGGGTGCGGGCCAGTACCGCTCACTCGGCCGCATGATCACTCTGAGCAAGGCCGGCGGAATCCGCGACACCCTGCAGCGGGCGTGGGATCAGCTGTCGACGGTCGAGACGGCCAGCCAGATGTCTTCGCTGAACGTGCCCGGCGGCGGTTCCTTCGAGCAGGGTGAGTCGCCGATCGTGCTCGTCGTGTCGTCGATGGCAGGCGGCGCCGGCGCGTCCATGGCCCTCGACGTGTGCCGTCTGCTCACGCTGATCCCGGGGCTCGACCCGCGTCTGATGGGCGTGTTCATGGTGGCCCCGGACATCTTCGACGGTCTCGGCAAGAGCGCGACCACCGGTGTCCGGGCCAACGCGCTGGCGATGCTCGGTGAGATCGTCGCCAGCCAGCTCGGTTCGGCGCGTGAGCACGACGTGGAGATCCTGCGCGCACTCGGGCAGCAGCACGGGGCGGGCGAGAAGGTTCCGTTCGCGCGCGTGTTCCCGGTGGGCCGCAAGGTCGGTGTGGAGGGCGCACCGTTCGGTGACGGCTCGCAGAAGGCGATCTACCGCGGCCTGGCCCGCGGCCTCGCCGGGATGATGATGAGCGGCGCGGCGACTCGTCAGTTCGTGCAGTACGACCTCACGAACGGTGCGGGATTGCCGGGCCAGCGGGAGAACATCGGGTGGGGCGGTCAGTGGGACAACCTGCCGTGGGGAACCTACGGTTTCTCCAGCCTGAGCATGGGCCGCGACCGTTACGCCGAGTACTCCGCGCAGCGGCTGGCTCGCAGTTCCGTCGACCGCCTGCTGGACGGTCACCGTTCACCCGGTAGCCCGGTGTCCGACGAGGATCAGGTCAACTCGATTCTCGACGGTCAGTGGAACAGCCTGCTCGCGGCGATGGGACTCCCGATCGCGCACGCCGATGCGCGGGGTGCGCAGATGGGGGTGGGCGCCTGGCTCACGTCCGTGGTGCTGCCGTCCACGGATGCCAACCGTATGGCCGGCCAGACGGTGGAACTCGAACTGCGCGGGCATCTCCCGTCGGGTTCTGGTCTGGTGGCGGGACAGTGGGTTCCGGAGATCCGGCAGGCGCTGGGACGCCGTCGTCAGGCGCTGACGAGTTCGGCCGAGCAGCATGCGGTCGCGCACGCGTACGTGTGGCACAAGGGTCTGGTGGACCGGATCGAGGGGACGGTCGGCAGGTCGATCGCCCAGCTGGGTCTCCCGTATGCCACCGCGCTGGTCAGCCGTCTGCTCACGTACTGCAAGGACTCGGTGCGGACTGGTGCCGAGGACCTGTCTCGCCGGGCGCCCGAGGACATCACGGCACAGACCGCCGACGCGTCGCAGGTGCTCACCAACCTCAAGGGCAGCATCGAGAGTGACGCGGAGATCCTCGATCGGATCGTCGCCGACTGCCGCGACAACGTGTACCGCCAGCTGTATGCGTCGCTGTCCGGCAAGGTCGCCGAGGTGATTGCCGCTCTGGTGCCGGAGGTCCTGCAGCCACTCCTGGACGCGTTGAACGAGGAGCAGACCGCGCTGCGCCGCGCCCGCAACAAGCCCGCCAGCGATGTCGGGCTCGCCCGGCTGGCGACGGACCAGTACGGCGCGTGGCCCGCCGACAAGGCCGATCGGGTGCCGAAGCGGTTCGCGGAAGCCAACAACGAGGTGATGCTCACCCCGTCGGCGGACTTCATGGACCAGTACCGGGGAGATCTGCCGCTTGCCGTCACGGCCTCCGAGACCGGGACGCCGCCGTTCGCGGCGGCGGTCGAGCAGGCGGTCGCGAGCGTCGTGACGGGACTGTGGACGACGGTCGACGGCACCCGGGCGCCGGGGGAGGACCATTCCCTCGTCGATCGCACGGCGGCCTGGCGGTCGCGGGCGTTCCCGATCGACCCGAACACGCGTGAGGCGCTGGTGCCGTCGTCGGCGCGTTACGACGTGCACGTCCGTCCCGTCGAGTTGCTCGATCGGGCGCGGAAGTTCGTCGGACGCACCGGCGAATCGTTCGACCGGTTCTGCCGGGTGTCGCTCCGCGAGTACATCGAGGACCACACCGTGCCCGCGTATGCGATCGAGGAGCGGCGGGAACGACTGCAGCGCAAGTTCACCGAGGCACTCTCGCTGGCCCGGCCGCTGGCCAGTGTCAACCAGCAGGCGCTCGAGGCGCTGCACCCGGGACAGCAGGTGGAGTACCGCTACAAGTTCACGTCGGTGCCGTTCCTCAACCTGCCGGTGGCGGACACGCTGTCGCAGGTGCTGCAGAAGGACCCGATGATCGATCACGAGACGGAGGGGGAATTCGCGCGACTGCTGTCCGACGAGGACCGGCTCACCCGCATCGACATCTTCGGCTCGTACCCCAACTACTCCCCGCTGGCGTACGACTCCGTGCTCGGGCCCGCCGCCAAGCAGTGGGCGGATTCGACCCCGGCGCAGCAGGAGTCGTTCTGGCGGTGGCGCCGGTCGCGTCCGCTGGCCGCCTCGCTGCCGATGCACCGCGACGAACGGCGCGCGATGACCGCCGGCTGGTTCCTCGGGTTGGCAATCGGACAGGTTCGGTTGCCCGCGGCCCCGTACGACGAACCGGTCCGGGTGTGGGACGCCGGCATCGGTGACTGGGTGGACTTCCCGAACCCGCTGCTCACCCCGCCGTCGCGGTTCACGGTCAGCAACGACTGGCTGCCTGCGGTGCTCGAATCGGTGTTGCTGGCGATGGCGCAGTCTCACGAGCCGCCGGTCATGCACTCGATGCTGCCCTACCGGGCGCTGCGGGCGGTCTACGACTCGTCTGCGGAAGACCCGGTCAGCGGCATCCACGAGGTGCCCGCGAAGGCGCGGCTGACCGCCTGGCTGCGCACGGGTGTGCCCGTCACGGGATGGCAGTCGCAGGTGGAGAACACCGGACCGGACGTTTCCGTGGCCGAGCGCGCCGGCAATGCCGTCGCGTGGCTGTCCAAGATCCGCGAACTCGTCGGCGAGCACTACATGGAGCCCGGTCAGGACGGGGCACCCGGAGGTGGCGCACTGTCGGTGGTCGGGTTGCGCGAACACGCCTCGCAGACGCCGATTTTCCGCGACATCGCACCGGACGTGTATTGGGCGACGGGCGAACTGATCGCCCTGATCGAGGAGTGCAAGGCGCGTGCGGAGCGACCGGAGCAGCCGAACCACGCTCCGGTGCACGCCGCGGCGCCGACCGCGATGGCGCACGCCCTCGTCCTCCCCGACGCCGGTCAGTTCTGACATGAGCGTGTTGACGGTGTTCCTCGCCGCGGACGGTCCGGCGCAGGGTGTGCGGGACGTGCTCCGAGATCTGTCCGCCGCCGGACTGGTGTCGCCGTTCCTGTGGATCGACGACACCGCGGTGCTCGCCGACAGCACCCGGTTGCGCGCGCGGGAAACCGACGCGGGTACCGACACGGCGGTGGTCCTGCAGGACGTGCTGGCCTCGCGGCGCATCGACCGGGTACGGATCTGCGTTCTGGTTGCCGGCGCCACCCAGGTCGATCCGGAGTCGGTGCGGTTCGTCTCCGAGCTGCTCACGTCCAACTCCGGGGGAGCGCGGTCCAGCCGACTGCGACTGCTGTTGCGCCGCCCCGGGGCCGAGGACGGGGGCGCGACGACGCTCGCCGGCTGGCACAACCTGCTCATCGCGCCCGAGGACTCGCGTGGACCGGGCATGGGGCACGAATCTCTCGCGCCGACAGTGGATCCCCTCTCCGTCGGGCGCCACGCCGCCCCGGTGATCGCGGGTGTGACCGGACTGTGGAACGACGCGCAGCACGCCCCGTTCGACGACGAACCCGTGCTCCCGGGCAACGCGCTGCGCGTGGTCCGGTCCTATTACCGGCGCCTGGACACCGCCCGAGCCGAGCACGACCTCCGCTCGGAGTTGCTCGATTTCGGCGGGCTGATGCCGCTGCCGCACGACGCCGGCACCAACGTGCTGTATGCCGACGACGTCGCGTCGGCGACCTCGACGATGGCTCGGGCGTTGTGGCGCAAGCACAGTGCGCTGCTCAGCGGTGAACGCGCGGACGCACCGGGCGCGGTCGAGCCGCGCACCATCCGGTTCGTGCAGGCCCTGCGGATGTTCTTCTCGTTCCTGTTCGCGGTGCTGCGGAACGCGCCGGCCCAGTGGGTCGCGCGGGTGGCCAACCGGGCGTCGGCGTCGGTGGCGTCGGCAACGCAGACCACGCTGTTCGGATCCTCGACGCGGGGTGCCTATCGGGTGGTCGTGGGCGGTGTCGACGCGGACGGACACAAGGTCGCGTGGACCGACTACGAGGCGGCATCCAAGCAGATCGGCGCGATGCTCGATGCGGCCGGTGCCACCCCGCAGCCGGTGACTCCGGACCTGTCGGCGCTGTGGCGCGACTACGCCCGCGCCGCCCTCACACTGTCGGACGCCAGTGAGCGTTCCGCGGGCCTCCCGCCGGTGCAGGTGGGCGCGCATCGGGCCATCCTGCGGACCGCGGCGGATGTCATTCCCGGCCCGGGGGATCGGTTCACGGACATCCCGGGCATGGTGTCGGCGACGCTGAGCCTGCACGCCGTCGAACCGGCAGACATTCTCGGGGTCACGGAGACCCGGGACCGGCTGCGGGAGTTGGAGCAGGACCCGACGATCGGTCTCGACGCCCGGCGGACGAGCTCCGCCCTGGCCGCGTGGTGGAGCCGGAAGCAGCGCAGTTTCGCGGTGTCGTTCGGGTCGATCCTGACGAGCCGCCTCGACGCCACCGTCAACGAGTCCCGGGTGCTGCTCGAGCGGCTCGACAAGTCGGAGCAGCGTCAGGATCTTGCGGAGGCGTGTGCCGAGCAGCAGGCGCACATGTTCCGTCGCGTCCGCATCGCGACCGTGCTCTTCCTCCTGCTCGCCGTTGCCGCCGGAGTGTTCGCGTGGCGTCAGATCATCTCGTGGTGGTGGGGTGGCCCGGCGATAGCCGTGTGCGTGCTGGCGTGGGCCGCGGTGGTGGCCATCGTGTGTCAGCGCACCCAGCAATTCCTCGAACGGCTGCTGGTCGAGCGGGACGCGGCCGCGCGGGCCGATGCCGCAGATCGGGCCAATCTGCGTGTCGCGCTTCGGGAGATCGAGCACCTCACCGGGGCCTACCGCCAGTTCCTGTCGTGGAGCCGCGCCCTGGGCGCGTTTCTCGCCGAGCCGCTCGGTGCCAGTGAACAGAGCCGGACGACGGCGCGTGTCGTCGGGTGGGGGTTGCCCCGGCACACCGCGGTCGCATCCGGGACACCCGGCTCCGCGCAGGTGGAACGGGTGGCCGAGGCGCTGCGCCGCGACCTGTTCACGGTCGGCTGGCTGACCGATCCCTGGGACACCGTGCTGGGTTCGGCGGGCGCCGCGCTCGGCTCCGCGGGTCACGACATCGACCGCGACCCGGGACTGCTGGCCGCGAAGCCCGGTGCCGGTTCCGGTTCTGCGCTCGACGAGTGGTCGCTGCGCTTCGATCAGGGCAAGATCCGCGCGACCGGTGCCGCCGTGCTGTGGCAGCGGGCCCTCGCCGAATTGACCGGAACCCGAGAAGAACTCGCCAACGGACTGCTCGAGACCGTCGAGTACTTCGACGGGGGAGTGCCGCGGCGGGTGGGGGTCGACGAGTTCGTCGCCGGGATCGGCACGGAGTCGGAGGGGGTCGCGTTCTTCGACCGGACGATCTTCAGTGACACGGCGTCGACCAAGGGCCTGTCCGCGGTGTCGGGTGAGACGGTGACCCGCGTGCGCGTCGGCTGCGGACTGCTGGCCGTCACGACCCAATACACCGACGGACTGTCGGACGAGGACCTGCGTTCGGCCCACGGGCGTCGCACCGAAGTGGTGGAGATGCAGCACATTCCCGAATTCGAGTTGCGCCCGGCCCGGCAGACTTCGACCAGCCACGACAGCGTCGCGCGAACCCCGTTCGTCGTCCCGGTCGTCGACGGCCTCAACTTCTGAAAGCGAGTGGAACCGTGACCGAGGTTGCCTCACCCGCAGTGTCCGAGGGCGCACTGACCGCGCTGCAGCAGTGGCGGCAGCGGCTGATCGACGATGGCCGGCTGCGTCCCGGCGTGGTCAAGGACACCCATCTGCAGCAAATCGTCCGATCGAACCGGCGCACCGCCGAGGAGATCGAGCCGATGCTGCCCCGGCAGGCGAAGATGTTCGTCGACGACGTCGTCGCCGTGCTGTCGGCCACTCCGACGGCGACCACCGGCCGCGCGTCCGAACCCACCGCACCCGCCGCTCCAGCGCCGCCGGTGGCCGCACCCGCGCCGGGCAGCGAGCACCTTGTGTCGTTGCGCACCGAGGACTTCTGCGAATTCCTGCACGCCGACTCGGATCACCCCGTCGGCCCGGTGACCATCAGCACCGAACCCACCGGCGGGCACCTGCTCGAATGGGAGCCTCTGCTGGCGCAGTCGGGTCAGACGGTGCTCTACCGGGTCGTGTCCGGCGAGAACCATCGCGCCTACAAGCCGGAGGCGGGACGGCTCGTCGGTGTCACCCGCGGCACGCTGCTCGTCGACACCGAGCCTCCGGCGGCCGCGGTGCGGCACCTGCAGGTCTGGTGCCACGTCGGGCGAGACGAGCGGGACGCCGTCCGCCGTCAGCCCGTGCTGATCGCGGAAGGCCAGATCCTCAGCCCGGTCACCGATGTCGTCGTGATGGAGGACGAGGGCGCCGTCATCGGCCAGTGGAGTGCGTGGCCCACCGTCAGCACCGTGCGGGTGTTGCGCATTCCGCTGGACGGCAGCGTGCGCGTCGACAACGACCAGCGGCACCGCATCCTCGCCGACCAGGCCAATCTCGGCGGGTTCGTCGATCGCGACGCCCGCCGCGGGCAGCGCTACCTGTACCGCGCGATCTGCGAGGTGGAGGTGGACGGGCACACCCGGCTGTCCGCGGTCGCGCAGGCCGAGATCGCGGTGTCGGCGGTGCTCGAAGAGGTCGAGGATCTGCACGTCACCACCCACGGCGACAGCGACAACCTGCGGTTCGATCTGCAATGGACCCCACCCGGCATCGGCGCTGTGGTGCTGTATCGCACGGAGTCGGCGCCGCGGGCCGGTCTCGACGGGGCCGTGCTGGCCGCGGACGCCCTCGAGTTGTCGGGTGGACTCCCCGGCTCCGCGCGGTTGGTGCACCCGGCCGTCGAGGGCGAGAACGGCACCCACCGGATGACGGATGTGTCGTGGCCGCGGGGCTGGGTGCGCGCGTACTTCACCCCGGTGACGGCCCTCGACGGGCAGGTTCAGGTGGGCCGCACGTTCATCGCGACGCGTCCGCTGCCGCCGCTGCGGGACGTCCGGATCGTCGAACGCTGCTCCGAGCAGGTGCTCACCTTCCCGTGGCCGGAGGGTGCGGCGTCGGTATCCGTCTATCTCAGTGCACCCGAGATCTCCGCCGAGCACGCGACCGAGCAGCGGCCGATGGCCGAGATCTCCCGCTCGACCTACGACCGGGACGGCGGACTGCATCTGCCCGAACCGCTGCCTCCGCGGGGATGTTCCGTCCACGTCGTCCCCGTCGCGTACACGGCGGGCGAACGGATCGTCGGGATCCCGGCCACCGTGGAGTACCCGGGTCTGCTACGCATCGAGTACCGGCTGGAGACGAAGCGCGCACCGACCGGTAACGCCGCCACCGCCGTCATCCGGCTCGCGTCCGAACTGGAACTGCCGACGGCACCGCCGTTCGTCGTCGTGTTCAACGCCGGGCGGCTCCCGCTCAGCGCCCGCGACGGCGAACCCCTCGAGGTCCGCGGCGAGGGCCAGACCACGGCCGGTGCCCGGAGCTTCCACCCGCGCGGTCTGCGCAAGGAATTCGGGCAGCCCTGGACCGCGGACGTGACCGGCAAGGTGGGATTCCTGCGCGTCTTCGCCGATGTGCGGCCGGAGACCAACCGGACTCTCGCGCTGATCGATCCGCCGGTCGATCAGCTTCGCCTGCTCGACCTTCCGCCCGGACCGGTGGAATGAGCGCACCGCAGCAGACACCCGAACCGCCGCGGTTCGGTCAACTCACCTACACGTCGTTCGACGCTCCCGATCGGGGCCGGGCGGGCGGCGGCTGGCAGGTCAAGGACGTCAGCGACGGCGTCAGCGCTGCCGAGCAGGAGTTCATGCGCGCCGGTGTCGCGACCCGGTTCGACTCCGTGCAGGCCCTCCCGCAGTTCCCCACCCCGGCCGACATCGCGGCGCGACCGCGGCGCCTGGTCTACGCGCCGACGGAGACCGGCGGCTGCTACTGGCACACGGCGCCCGCGGGTGCCGACGCGTCGGGACGGCCCGGCAACGTCTTCGCGCACGTCGTCGTCGACCGGGAGCCTGGCGACGCCGTCCGTCCCATCGAACGGTGGTGTTCGCCCGACTGGCTGGCACCGTTCGGCGCGGACGCCGTCGCGGCCGCCGAACTCCCCGACCGTGCGCCCGCACCCGGCGGAATGATCGATCGCGCAGCCATTCTCGATTTCCTGCTCGATCCCGGAACGTGGCGCGTCGGTGTGCTCGGTGTCCTCCTCGACGCGGTGGATCAGGCGATGCACGGCGGCCCGGGCGTCGTGCTGGTCTGCGCCGACTCGGAGAACGCGGCCCGGTGGATCGGTGCGGTCTCGCACTTCATGTCGCCCGGTGCCGCGCAGAAGTTCGGGTGGTCGACCGCGGATCGGAGTTCGACCGTCGTCGACACCTTGTCGCGGGGAGTGCATCTGGCATGTGTGCCGCCCGGCGACGCCGTGGACGGTATCGCCGGCTGTGTCGTGCTCGGCGAGACCGACACCCCCGATGTCGGCGAGTGGGGCGGCGAACCGCACCGGACCGCGACGGGGCAGCTCGTGCCGGTCACGGCGTGGTCGGTGCTCGCGCAGACCGTGCTCGTCGATCCCGACAGCGCCCGACGCGCACTCGACCATCAGGACGCCCTGGCCGCCGCGGTGGGGGACCGCGACCTCGCCGGCGCCTGGCCGCTCGCCATGGCCGTGATCGCGAATCCCGCGCTGCACGACGCCCTGCCCGAGGCCACGGCCGTGGTGCTCGAGCAGTCGCCGGACACGCTGTCCGCGTTCCCCGACGAGCTGGCAGTCGTCGCGCACGTGGTGGACGAACACCTGCCCGGAAACATGGGCGAGGCGTGGCAGGTGGTCGCGGACTGGCAGCACGGCGGCGGACCCGCACCGGTGGTGTGGGACGTGGCCGGCCGAGTTCTCACGTATCGGGCCCTCGCCGACCGCGAGTGGATCCGCGATTCCGGTCCGGCAGAGTTCGCCCTGTTCGAGACGTGGCCGCATTCGGAGGATCTCGAACGGGAAGCCGAGAAGGTCCTCTCGACGCTCGTGCAGAGTCAGGGAACCGACTCCGCTGCCGCCGCGCACAATGCGGTGAAGACGCTCGATCTGCTCCTGCACGCACACCTCGTCGGCGATTCCGGGCACGACCTCGCCGCCTCGTTGCTCGACCGCGTCGTCGTCCCGGTCCTGTGTGATCGTGAGGCGGGCCCCGCCTTGGTCACCGGGCTCGGTGCCGTCGGAACCGACACGTGTCTCCTGCTGCAGTCGGCCGTCGCCGGTCACCCCGATTTCGCCGGCCGCCCGCTCGGCGCCCGACTCGCACCCGACGTGTTGCGCTGGCTCGTCGACGAGGTTCGGGTACCGACGTCCGGCGAACTGATCGCCGCACCGTCCCGCAGCGCGGAACCGCTGTGTGCCATCGTCGCCGACGCGGTGTTCTCGGTGGTGAAGAGCGGCACCGACGACCACAGGCGGGCATGGGAAAGCTATGCGCCGCTGGCCCTCTGGCGGGCGCTCTACGAAGCGAGTGTGGGCGGCTGGGCGGCGAGCGACGTCGATGCGCTGGTCGACACCTACCCCAGTTCGGTTGCGCAGTGGTGCGAACTCGTCGGCGCCTTCCCCGACCACGTCGCACCCCGCTTGCTGTTGCCCGTTCTCCTGCTCGCGCCGTGGGGACCGGAGGTGGAGATGCTCGTCAAGCACATCGACGCGAACCGGGCCGGAGCCGTCTCGGTGTCCGGCGCCGCGCACCCGGTCGACCAGCTGGCGGTGTCGTGGGCGCTCATCCGGGCGCAGGATCAGTGGGACCGGATCGACGATCCGCGGCTCCGGCGTGCACTCGAACGGCACGGCTGGCCGGTGCTCGAGGACTACGGCGATGCCTGCCCCGCACAGCTTCCGCCGGATCTGCTCGTGCGACTGGCCGTGGTCGCGGTCGCGGGGTTCCAGTTCTTCCCGCCGCACAACGGCACCTACATGCCCACCATGCCCGCCGAACACCTCGACGCTCTGGCGCGCGCGGTGGATCAGGACTCGGACTTCGCGATCACCGCCCTGGTCGATCTGGTGCGAAGCGGTGCCCTGAACGAGCACTGGGTGATCCGGTCGGCGGTCCTCAGCTCGCCGGCCGCACCGCAAATCGAATCAGTGCTCAGCCGCGACGACCTGCTGTGCCGACTCCAGGTGGGGCCGGCGCAGGCGCGGCGGTCGCTGCTCGAGCAGGTCGCGTCGATCGTCATGGGTGACGGTGACTACCGCGGTCCCGTCGGCACGTTCGAGGTGTCTGCCTCGCTGCGGGCCGAGATGCGGGAGCGGCACGACGTCGGCGACCGATTCCGGGCCGGGGACGCGTATGCGCGGTTCGCGTCGACGTGGCTCGAAGATGTCGAATCAGGGTTCGTGCTGCTCGCTCACGATCGGTCGGGCCGGCGATGAGCGGGACGACAGGACGCATGCGCACCGCATGCAGGGGAAAGGGATCGAACTGATGTCGGGATATGTGCTGAACGGGGCGGGCCGCGTCGAACTGCCCAACCGGCCGCTCGCGGTCACCGTGGCCGCGGTGACGACGGCCGTCGCGGTGCGTGCCACGCTGCCCGACGGCAGGCCGGCCGAACCGGCGCTGTATCCGCGGGTCGGGTTGCTGATCCTGCCGCGGGTCGACTCGGAGATCGTCGTCGTGGCCCGGCCGGACGGCGAGGGCGCCGCGTTCCCGGACGGGACGGTGCTGCAGGTGACGATCGGCGTCGACAGCAGTCGTGACCTCGATTCCGAGCGCGCCGAGCTGACCCCCGTCGACGTGTCGGGGCTGCACCAGGTGGAGTTGGCGACGATCGCTCCCGCGGGGCCGAGGGTCGCGATCACCGCCCGCCGCACCGCCGTCGACGTGACGCTGACCGACGTGGGATCCCGGGCCCGGTCGGCCGCGCGGAGTGCCCTCGCGCTCGACCGGCTGCCCGAACCGCGCCGCTTCGACGTGGAGGTCGACGTCGACACCACCATGTCGATGCTGGCGCGAATCGACGACGGTAGCGTCCGCACGGTGATCGACGTGCTCGCCGGCGTCGCGGCCGTGGTGGGTACCCGGGAAGAGCTGGTGGTCCGGCTGATCGGCCATGCCGTGACCACCCTGCCCGTCACCGAACTGCGGGACGTCGCGAATCAGGTTCAGGCCGAACTCGACTCGGCCGCTCTCGGGATGGGCTTCTGTTCGGCTGCCGTCGACCGGAGTGAGCGCGACACCCGCACCCTGGCTTTCATGGTGACCGATGCCGTTCCCGCCGACTGGTCGAGCGAATGCACCGACACGGTGATCCGTCACCTCGTTCTCGTCGGCGATACCGCCGAGGGCGGACCCGGCGTCACCGCGGTGCCGTCGACCGTCGTGTCCGGCTCGCAGCCCGAGCTCTCGAATCTCTCTGCAATGGTGACCTCGCTTCTGGCCGATGTGTCGGCGAGCTTGTTTTCGGAAGGCGTACGACGATGACGAAGTGCCCCCGGTGTTTCACGACCCTGACCGGTGACCGGTATGCATGGACTGCCGTCGCCCCGACGGACGTCGAGGCCGACGACGTCGCCACCAAGTACCACGGCAGCCCCGTGCGGTCCGGGAAGATCATCGAACTCCAGCGCCCGGCCGACGCCGCCGACGACTGGGCCCCCGAAGACGACTACGCGACGGGGAAGGCCGACGGTCCCGTTGTGGAGGTGTGCCCGCAGTGCCACTACCGGCTGCCCGTCGGCTGGCGTGACGGCCGGGCGGCGTGCATCGCGATGGCCGGCGCCCGGGCCACCGGAAAGACGGTCTACATCGCGGCTTTGGTGAAGACCCTGCAGCTGCTGGGGGAGCGGCTGAACCGGGTGATCGAACCCGCCACCGGTGAGACCGAGGTGAACTTCCGTGAGCACTACGAGCGGCCGCTGTTCGAGGAGCGGGGCATTCTCGAGTCGACCCCGGCGTCGCACACGGGTAACCCGTATCAGCGTGAGCCGCTGATCTTCAGCCTCGGACCCGGCCTACGGGACGACACCCGGCAGTACCTCGTCATCCGGGATGTGGCAGGGGAGGACCTCGAGAACCCGGGCAACGTGAGTGCGACGCATATGCAGTTCTTCGCGCAGGCCGACGGCGTGGTGTTCATGTTCGATCCGCTGAAGGTCGAATCGGTGCGGCAGCAGCTGCACGACCTTGTGCCGGCGCAGGAGCGGGTGGGTGGCGACCCGCGGTCGGTGTTGCGGACGGTGCTGTCGATCATCGGCGCCGGGACCCCGAATCTGGCCGTGGTGCTATCGAAGTTCGATGCGCTGCAAGCACTCGAGCGTGTGGAGGGCAGCGACTGGAGCGAGATCATGTCGCAGCGGGGCGCGGCCTTCCTGCGCGACCCGAGCCTCCAGCGCGCGCCGTACCACGAGGTAGACGGACAACTGCTGCACGAAGAGGTCCGCAGCCTCCTCGACAAGCTCGAGGCGCGGTCGATGGTGATGTCGGTAGACCAGCCGGCCACCGGCAACGCCCTGCCGAGCAGGTTCTTCGCCGTCTCCGCACTGGGCGAATCGCCCGTCGGAGATCGCCTCCACGACAGCGGGATCTCACCCTTCCGGTGCCTCGACCCTGTGCGATGGATCCTCGCGCAGCGGGGGGTGTGGGTGTAGTGACCATAAGAGACATGACAGGTTCAGACGAGTCAATGGCAGGAATTCGCATGATCAATACCGATACGCCGCGTGAATCGGAAGTGTGCTGGTTTGTCGGCGCCAGTTACGGCGGAAGTGTGGATCAGCTCCCGAGGTTCCTCGCGCAGGGGATCTGGGAGAACGGGTACACGGACAAGCATTTGGAGAAGGTTCGGTCGATTCGGCCTGGTGAGCGGATCGCGATCAAGTCATCCTATGTCCGAAAGAACGATCTTCCGTTCGACAACCGGGGCGAGTCGGTGTCGGTCATGGCGATCAAGGCGATCGGCGTAGTAACCGTCAATCATGGTGACGGTCGGCGCGTCGGTGTCGAGTGGACCGAGATCGACCCGAAGCGTGAATGGTACTTCTACACGAATCGCGAGACGATTTGGAAGGTGGAACCCGGAGAGCCGTTCAAGGATGCACTGATCGACTTCGCCTTCAACGGAAGTTCGCAGGATATCGACCGTTTCCGGAACTCCGACTTCTGGCGGGACCGGTTTGGTGACGAGCTGGTTGAGGAGCCGGAGGAGTGGCCCCGCCGCGTGGAGTTCTACGAAGCCGCGGCGGATGCGCTCGTCGCCTATCGCGACAACCGTGCGAAGCTCGTGGCGGGCTTGCACGAAATCGACGATCGAATCAATGTGGCGATGAACCTCCAGGATCGCTTCGCGGATGGCACGACAGGTCCGCTGACCGACATCTGCCCGTTCACGGTCATGGGCCTGTTCAATCGTGGAACCACGGAAGAGAATCGGCGCCTCATCGCGGCAGAGGTCGCAGCGCTCCTCGGAGTCACGGTGCCGGTGCCGACCTCGTTCGTGGGTGTTCCGCAGTTCAACAACCAGAGCTCGTGGTTGTTTCGCTTCGCTGACACGCGAGGCCCGGACGACATCGACACCCTGTGGAACCTGTTCGCCGCGGTACTGGCGATTACCGATGATTCGGCCACTGAGGACGACGCCGAATGGTTGACCAAGTCGTTTGTCGAGGCTTTCGACTCTGCGCGGGAGCTTCCCGTTGGCGCAGCACAGTTGGGGAAGGTCCTCCACTGGGTGCGCCCGTGGGACTGCATCAGCCTCGACCTGAAGACGCAGTCATACTTGCGGAACGTACTTGGGATGGACCTCGACAGATACAACATTTCCGCAGGATTCACCTGCGAGGATTACTTCCGACTGGGTGACGATCTCATCGAGATACTCGATACCGATGCCAGCTCGGTACACAGCTTCCCTGAAGTCACCCTCGCGGCGCTGACCGCTGACGAAGAGACGGATCCAGTATCTGGCGACCAGACTGCTACTCCGATCGAGACGTCGTACACGGTCGACTCGATTCTCGAGGAAGGGTGTTTTCTTACGCGGGAGCGGCTCGATGAAATGTTGGAGAAGCTCCGTACGAAGAAGAACGTCATCCTGCAGGGTCCGCCGGGTACCGGAAAGACGTGGCTCGCCAAGCGGCTCGCGTACACGCTGATTGGCAGCAAGAGCCGGACCACCCTGCGTACGATGCAGTTTCATCCCAACATGTCCTACGAAGACTTCGTCCGAGGTTGGCGTCCGAGCGGAGACGGCCGGCTTACATTGGTGGACGGACCCTTCCTCGAGACGATTCGCGCAGCGATGTCGGCGCCGTCGGTTGACCACGTCCTCGTGATCGAGGAAATCAATCGCGGGAACCTGGCGCAGATCTTCGGCGAGATGCTGACTTTGCTCGAGGCCGACAAGCGCACTCCTGACGAGGCGCTTCACCTCAGTTACCATCACGATGGCGAACGACCGGTGCACATCCCGTCGAACGTCTACGTCATCGGGACGATGAACGTCGCGGACCGTTCGCTTGCCATCGTGGACATCGCACTACGACGTAGATTCGCCTTCTTCGAACTGGAGCCCGCGTTCAACGCGTCGTGGCGGCGGTGGGTGACGGAGATGGCAGGATTGGACAGTGGTTTCGTCACGAAGATCGAGCAACGGATGGGCGTGCTCAACGAACAAATCGCTGATGATCGTGGGCTGGGCAAGCAGTATCGAGTTGGCCACAGCTACGTGACACCCCATCCGGCGGCCGTTCGGCCGAATGCTCATCAGTGGTACCGCCAGGTCGTGGAGAGCGAGATAGGTCCACTCCTGGACGAGTACTGGTTCGACTCGCCTGAGACTGCGGCGGCGGCACGGGCGGCGCTCATCGAGGATCTGTAATGGACATCGCCAGCGAGGATGGTCAGCATGGGTACGTGCTGAGCGGTTCCACCCGCATCCCGGTCCGAAACATCTGGTTGTTGATGTTGTACGCGTCGAAGCTGTATCAGGACGAGGAGTTGGAGCGCGCCGGAATCGAGGATCAGGCGGACGACATACCGGACCTGGTCGCCGAACTTCTCGCCACCGAGGTCGAGCGTCGCCTGCATAGGAATCTGACACGTGGCTTTCGTGAGCGGCGCGCCAACCTGTCTCGCGTAAGGGGGCGTATCGACCTGTTGGAGACGGAGTCCCGTCAACTGCTTCGTCAGGGGCTGGTTGCATGCAGGTTCGACGACCTCACGGTCGACACGCGACGCAACAGGTACGTGAGAGCAGCGCTGGAGACAGCAGTACGACGCACGCGTAGCTCAGACGTGCAGAATCGGTGCCGAACGCTGGCTTCGACGATGAGATCCCTGGGTGTGCAGGGTGTTCGTCCTGGTGCAGGAGAGATGTCGCGGGAGTCTCTGGGTCGGAACGACACGGATGATCGGCGAATGATGTCCGCGGCGCGACTAATGTTCGATCTCCAGATTCCGACGGAGACGACGGGGTCGGAGACGTTTGCTCGTCCGGGGCGCGGTGACGGCCTGCGTGACCTGTATGAGAAGGCAATTCGTGGCTTCTACTCCGCAACGCTGAAGGCGCCCTGGTCGGTGCAGCCGAGGAGAATCCGACAGTGGCCGATCGAAGCTGCGACTGCGCGGATAGGCACCCACCTCCCTCGGATGGAGACCGACACGGTCCTCGAGAACCCGCTCCAGCAGCGTCGAGTCATCGTAGAGACAAAGTTCACGAGCAGCGTGGAGAAGGGGCGATACGGGGTCGAGCGATTCAAGACCGGTCATATCTACCAGCTGTATGCGTATGTGCGAGCGCAGTCGGAGGAAGATCCGCTCGCGCGTCACACGACTGGCGTCCTGCTGTATCCCGCGATTGAAGGTGACCTGAACGAGGCGATGGTCGTGCATGGGCACGTGATCCGGTTCATGAGTGTTGATCTCGCTGCCACTCCACCGACGATCAAGGCGCAGCTGGACCGGGTGATCGACGATGTCAGCATCGGGCCGGACGGCGACATCTACGTCGACGACGGGATTCCGGTTCGCGTGTAGTTCACGGACCTGTCCAAAACCACGGTTACTGAAGTGTTGTGAGGAGACACGTTGGCGCCGAGTCCTATATCCGAGTTCATCGATCCGGCCGATTCATCGTTGGACGAGCAATGGAAATCCGTACTTGCTCGCAAGGTCGTTCCTGCCGGCACTCGCCAGGTGAAGTTCGTCCCGTGCGAAGTGGTGTTGTCGCTGTGCGCATCGCTGTTGGTCGACCACCACAAGTACGGAAGTACGAGCGCGCACAGGGCCGAATATCCCGTGCAGCACCTTTCCAGGTTGTTCAAGCGACCGCCGTCGAGCTTCCTGGCCAAGATGGCGAACTTGGACGGGAGTCGTAGCCACGGTGGTCGTCACGAGATGGAAGTCTCGACGCACCTTCTGTCGGACAGCACGATGATGCAGGACGTCTATCTGCGCATTCTGCGGTCAGCGAGGCGGCAGGGGATCGATCGTCAGCAATTGCCGGACTTTCTCGACCTCGAAGACGGCGGCGCACTGTGGTTGGTGGGGCAGGAAGAGCTGGTAGAGAGCGAGATCGAGAAGTCGTTGGAAGGAATTCTGGAGAAGAGAGCGCGCGAACAGGACGACGTTCCTCTGGAATTGACGCAGCGGCTGCTGACCGCGACAGTCCGCATCGGCCAGCACCGCTTTGCCCAGGGCGTACTCGCCAACCATCAGCATCGGTGCGTGTTCTGTGGATTGAGCGGCATCATCGCGGGAGAGCGGCGTCCGCGGATGCTCACTGCCAGCCACATCAAGCCGTGGCGTGACAGCACGGGCAAGGAACGCCTCGACAACAGGAACGGATTCACCGCGTGCCCCACCCACGACGTCGCGTTCGACACGGGGCTGATCACAGTGGATTCCGATCTCAACGTGCACTACTCGCCAGGAATCGAGAGTGACATGACGATCGAGGCTCCGCTGCGCGCGGCACTCGGCAAACCGCCACTGGCGGACAAACTGATACTTCCCGATGTGGCAGTTCGCCCTGACGTGGTGTACCTCGACTGGCATCGAACTCAGATATTCGTCGCATCGTGATCGGCAAGACTCCCGGCTCGACGCCGGCACGGATCCAGCTCATTGGAGTTAAGGCAGGAAGGACGGTTCGGTGACGAACGACGTACCCGAGTCCGAGCAGTCGCTCGTTGACCTCGTTTTGGAGTTGGCGGACGCGGACGACCAACTGTCGGAGGAAGTCGGTCTCATAGTCTTGGCAGCCTTGGAGGGGGAGGACTCTCTGAGCGACGCTCTCGATTCCGAGACCGCGGCTGCCAACGCTCGCGCGCGTGTCGAATCGAAGTCGACGCCCGACCCGATCGGTGCTTTTTTGGACTCGATCACTGTGACGGGATTTCGAGGTATCGGTCCGAAGACCGAACTCGCTCTGCATCCGGCACCGGGCCTGACAATCGTCAGTGGCCGCAACGGCTCAGGCAAGTCCAGCTTCTCCGAGGCCCTCGAGTATGCCGTGACCGGTACGAGCTACCGGTGGAACAAGCCGTCGAAACAGTGGAGGTCGGGTTGGCGAAACATCCACCATGCATCCCCGTGCGAGATCCGGATACGGCTGGCTGTTGAGCGCGATCAACCCACAACGATCGGCATCGACTGGGCCGACGATGCGGATCTCGATGCACCCAAGTCCTGGGTGCAAACCGCTGGGCAGAAGCGAGTCAATGGCACAGAGTCTTTGGGCTGGGGATCGGCAGTCGACCTGCACCGGCCGATCCTGTCTTACGACGAGCTGGGTGGACTCCTGGAGGAAGGGCCGTCTGTACTTCACGACGCGCTCGCCAAGCTGCTGGGCCTCGAGCAGATCGCGGACGCCGAGAAGAGACTAGCCGCTGAGCTCAAGCCCCGGAAGGAGGCTCGCACCTCGGCAAACACTTTGGGCAAGAGTCTGATGCTTCTACTGGAAGCATCCTCCGACGACCGCGCGTCGAAGGCGCTAGCCAGTGTCAAGGGAAAGCGTGTCGACGAGGCGGCACAGACCGCGACGGGCGGTGGTCACACCGAATCCGAGCCACTTCGGAGCCTCCACTCCTTGGCTGATCTCCGCGAGCCGATCGCCGAGGCCGTCGAACGGGCGGTCCGACAACTCCGCGAAGCCGTTTCGGGTGCGGCTGATGCTGCGAGCGAGGCGATTTCAATCGCGACCCAGCGGAGCGAGCTTCTCGACACTGCCCTGACGCTCCATCGCGAACACGGTGACATGAAGTGCCCCGTGTGCGGTGCGGGTGACCTCGATAGCGATTGGCGACAACGTGCTGAGGCAGACATGTCAGATGACCGCGATCGCCTCCAGGACTTGCGCCGCCGAAAAGTTGCACTCACGGCGGCGCGTCAGGATGCGGCAAATCTCGTCAGCGGCGTAGCCCAGGCTTCCGAGGTGGACGGTGTGGTCCTCGACGCCTTGGAGCCCTACCAGCGTGCGGTGAAGTCGTGGCTTGATTCACCCGACGGTGATCTCGCACTGGCAAACCATCTGGAAAGCATGTACCTCGCTGTGACGGAGTCAGCGAAAGCGCTGCGTGAGGAGGCCGCAGCCGAGGTCGCGGCGAGGGAAGACAGGTGGTCCCCGATCGCAGAACGAATCGTGGAATGGGTAACCGCCGAGCGAAAGGCGCAAGTCGAAGACCCAATCGCCAAGAGACTGGAGACAGCGAAGAAGTGGGTGACGACGAACGCGAGGAACCTGCGTAACCAGCGCCTGGAGCCCATCGCAGTGCAAGCGCGAGAAATCTGGTCGGAGCTCCGGCACGAGAGCAACGTCGACCTCGGCCCGATCACACTCGAGGGCGTCAACACCAGTCGTCGCGTCAACCTCGAGGCTCAGGTGGATGGCGAGCCCGTGGGGGCGCTGGCAGTTATGAGTCAGGGGGAGCTGCACGCACTTGCACTGGCTCTCTTCCTTCCGCGGGCAACTATGCCTAACAGTCCATTCCGGTTTGTCGTTCTCGATGATCCAATTCAGGCAATGGACCCGGCGAAGGTCGACGGCTTCGTGCGGGTTATGTCGCGCATTGCCGAGACTCGGCAGGTGATCGTTTTCTCGCATGACGATCGCCTGGCTTCCGCGGTTCGACAGCTCGGCGTAGATGTGCGTGTCGTCGAGGTTACGCGCGCGTCTTCGTCTGTTGTGCAGGTATCGGAGGCGCTCAACCCCGCGAAGCGTTACGTCAAGGACGCTTTCGCTCTCGTAAGTGATGAGAAGCTGCCCGATGATGTCAAGGGCCGCGTGGCTCCCGGCCTGTTCCGCATGGCGGTGGAAGCTGCTGCTAGACAGGTCTACTACGGCCGGCGCCACATGGCGGGAGACGAACGCGAAGTCATCGAAGCAAAGTGGTTGGAGTCGAAGACAACACAGCAAAAGATCGCCCTCGCAATCCATGATGACCGAACGGCCAACGTTTCAGGGTGGCGAGCGCAGCGAGTTCATCGGACGAACACGATGTCGATCTGCGGTCGTGGAGCGCATCAGGGTGCCGGTGTGTTGAATCGAGATCACACAAGGGACCTCGAGAAGACGGTGAACGATCTGTTGGAGTCCGCGAAGTGAGTACGCAAGCTGCGACGCTTCTTTTCCAGGCTGAGATGCTCTTGGACGGACCGGACTCACGAGGCCGAGTTCACGCCTCTCGGCTCGCGGCGTTTCTCGCTCGGCAGGCGCTGGAAGAGCTCGTCGAAGCGCGGTGCGTGGAAGTCGTGTCCGATGTCGGTCGCGCGTCGATGGCGTCCCGGCTCATTGTGCTGCGGGTTCTCGACGAACCAGATATAGCCGACGCCGCGAGTGTTGCCTGGAACGGCCTGAGTAATGCCTGCCACCATCACGCGTACGAGCTCGCGCCCACGGTGGGGGAGGTGCGGCACATGTGCCGGCTAGTTACGTCGCTACTACCCGACAACCCTGCACGTGGTCAGTGGTGACTGCTCAATCGACTTCAGGTGCAGGTCTAGTCGCGGGTGGTGATTTCTTCAGACACAAGGAGGACTGAATGACCAGGGTGTATGGCATCCTTTGCTAGAAATCAGTGAGACACGGAAGAACCTTGCACCGCGCGGATGCGAGGCGGGTATGTACGTTATTTGAAGAAGGGTGCGGTGCCGAAGATGGCAGACGATGCTTGCCACGCGTCGGAGGAAGCGTTGGGATCGACTGAGCTGGACGACACGCAGCTTGTGGTCATACCTGACGAGTTCGGTGCTGTCGTAGTTGGTGACGGCGCCGCGATGGAAGTGTTCACTGCGGACTGGGATCGTGCCCACGGACTGGGTTTGGTATCCGAGCCAGCCAAACGCCAATTAGACGCAGTCACAAAGATGACGTCGAAGCTGCTAGGCACGACTCGTCCAGTAGCGCGATATGTGTCAGGCATAGAACTCTGGGAGCAAGCGGCCAAACCCGCATCTGGAACCGTAGTCACATTCCACCGGATGACGCGGAGCGCGTCGACCGGGAAGATCCTAGCAAACCCGCAGGTCGCCCCTGCCGCCCTCGTGCCCGGGACCGGTCAGATTCTGCTCGGGCTGGCCGCACTTGAAATGGCACTCGCACAGATGGCTGATCGGATCGACGCCAGACTCGACGTGATCGAAGACAAGGTCGATGACATTCTTCGGCTGGCCTCCGCGCAACGTCTCGGTGACGTATATGGCCACCTTCGCCTGCTGAAGAGGCGGGTGAACGAGATCGATAGCGGCGCGACCATGACTGATACGGACTGGTCGAGCATCGCGGCGCTCGGCGCAGATCTAGAGGTCGGGATTGAACGACTTCGGCATCATGCCGTTCAGCTGCTATCAGAGCTTCACGTCCAAGATTCCGCCGACAAGCGTGCCGATCAGCTCAAGAAGGCAGTCAACAAAGGAATGCTGGGCGAAACGCTACGGCTGCTTCTTGTTTCGCAGCAGTCGCTATACCTGTGGCAGAAGCTGAGGCTCGAACGTGTCCGGGTGTCTGAACCTGATTTCCTGGCACAGACCTTGGACAGCGCGAGGATGACATTACGTGAACACCTGGACGCAGATCGCGACCTTGCGTCGTCACTCCGCCGTGCGCTTGATGCCCATGCGGTTCTCCGAGTAACCGAGGTCCATCGTCCTATGGCCGGTCGTACGCTGACAAAGTACCGAGAGCCGCTGGCACGCATTGTCGACGGCTTCATCGATGCGCGCACCCTCCAGGTTGACGATTGGCTGGGTGGCGATCACGCGAGTGTCAGGGAGGCATTGGTCGCGGCGCGCCTTCAGGTGGCGGGCATTGCGAACGCAAGTCGTAGGCAGATAGCCGCGGGTGTTTCCAGCTTCGCGAAGTGGGTCGGGCCGGCAGAATCTCTGGACGAGTCCAGACAGAAGTCCGAGAACGACGGCAATGACGACGGCGCTGCGACCGAAACGGATATGGTAGACAGCGGCGACAAGTAGCCATTGGCGGTTCAGTCGTCCATGCTTCATGGAGCAAGTTCGCAGGTCGGGAGTGGGTAATGTCGGGCGTGGGTTCAGCCATCGTGTCTCGCGGTATCGCTTGATGTGTGTGGGCGAACGCGACGACGACAGGTCAGTGCGGCTCAGGAAAGTCGCGTCGTCGGTCGTCCATCTTACTGGTGCTGTCGCGCCCACTGGAAGCTATTCCATGTGCCACAGAAGCTGATCGAGCGCGAGAACGGGAAGGTCGACCTCCTCGGCTACGGCCTTGACAACGATCATAACTGCGTGGTCGTCAGCGGGGACCGTGAAGCCTAAGCGTTTGAGGCTCTTCTTCACTCTGACATCCACTTTCAGTGCATCGGCACCGGATCTCATCCGCAGGTAAGCGAACAGTGCTGGCCCAATTCCCTTCACACTACCGACGATCGGATCGAGTCGTGGTGCGTGTTCGACGCAGTCAACGCGGGTGGCCCATAACCTGCACGCCGCGTCGTCGTCCTCGGCGAGTCCCTCGGAATCTGCAAACTGCCGGAGGTTCTTCGCAATGGTGCCGATTGTGTCTGCCTCGGTGGCTTGCAGCCCGTAGTACTGATGGTCTAGCGGGTGATCCGCCAACCAAGCCATCGAATGCTCCTGATTCGATGTTTTCCATCTCGTGACTATGTTCTGAACTCTGGTGTCATAACGTCGCTGCCTCGACGCCACAACGTCGACCACCATAGCTCCGCGGCATCCGGCGTAGACGGCTGCGTAGGATTCGGCATCTTGACGGGCCTTAGTGCCGCCTCGTTCGGCCAAGTCGCGCAGTGCCGTGATCGCGTCGGACCAATTGGCATCCGCTTGCAAGATCGGTAGCGCGGCATTGCTGTTCATACCCTTGACCGTACGGTATCGGAATGCGTGCTTCGGTGTTGTGAGCTATATTCGTGCAGATCCCGACTTGGCGGGGACAGGTCGATTCGCAATACTTCGGCGTCTGCTTTCCCCTCGCCCAGGTAACGCACCAGGTCCTCTTGACGCGGCTGGCCGAGTGTGAGTCGATAGGCCGCGACTGTCCGGAGTAACCGCTCATAGCGGAGCGATTCGCGACTCATCGGCATAGCCGGTACGTACCGTTCGATCTTGGCACTGCCTTGAGGTGCGAACACCCAGTCCGGGACGAGGTCGGACTCATCGGGCTGCTTCGCTGCCTGCGCCGCCGTGAAGACTGCTGCCCACGGGTCCTCACAGCCGTGTGCAAATGCCGCCGCACCATATGTCGCAGCGACATTCTTGCGGATCGCATGTCCGCGGTATCGGTGTACGCGCCCTTCGCGCTGCTCCATGTCGACAGGATTGCCCGGCAGATTCCAATGAACTATCGCGTGACTGTACGTGTGGAAATCGAGTCCTTCTTGGCCAACTGAGGTGGAGGCGAGCACGAACGGCCAGAAAGGGGAGTTATAGGCCGACAGAACGTCAACCGCTCGCTCGCGCGACTGTTCAGTCTCGGTGCCCCGTTGCCCCATTCGCATCGCGAAGTGATGGCGGATCGAGTGTGAGGGATCGAGAATCACATCCTCGCCCTCGGTCCGGAACACATCGACTTGGGCGCTACCTGCTCGCACTCTGAGCGCTGTTGCGAGCTTCTCGGTGAGGGGGCTCAGGTCGCAGTCGTTGTGTGTGCGCTCGATTCCGCCGAGAGCAAAGAACTCGTCGAGAACTGACTGCAGGTTGCCGTTGATACAGTAGTCGAGAACCAACCGCCAATATTGCTCTCCGTCATGGGCAAGTCGTACGGCTGTGACGATTTCAGCTTGGTTGAACAGAGTGCGGAAGGCGTTGGAGGCGTCGTAAGCGGCATCCCACACGGCTTCATCGCCGTGCTCGTGGGATGCGCCGGTGGCTCGACGCAGTGCGCGGTACACACAATTCGCGGGTGAGCCGATTCCGAGTTCGGTGACGACCCTGATGAGGTCTTCGGGGAATCCACCGAGGGATTCGACATCGAGTTCTGTCGGGATGTCGCGTTTGGCGAAGAAGGTGGGAATCTCGACAGGACTTGGTAGTCCGGGATATTGCAGTCCGTCGAGAAGGAGAGGGAGGGCCCAGTACCACGAAGGGTCGCTGCGAGCGCGGGACGATGGGGTGATGTTCTGTTGGTCGATCAACTCGTCGAATTTGCTCTGTACACGAACGGCGGCGAGGTCGATCAGGCTGGACACGTCGTGCCGGCCGTCGCCGAGTTCTTGTGCGAGCGAAAGGGGGTCGCACAGTTCCGCGATGACAGCAGAGGGCTGGAACAGCGCTTCAGGTGCAAGGTTCTCGTGGCTTCTTCGTTGCGAGGTTGTCGGATCGGATTCACGGTGGCACGATCCGGGTACCTACGATCCGGTGCGACAGCTGCGACTCCTCGCCTCTCTACCTCGTAGCTGAGCACGCTCGCGATTGCTTTTGGCGCCACCGTCCATGCAGAGAACACAAGACGCTTGGTGAATGTCTGCAATGCCTCGTCTGCGAACACGCCGTCTGGTGAGTAGTAGGGGAGTGACGGCGGTAGCCACGCAAGTTTCCACGCCCCGCCGTCGACGGTGTCCTCCAGCAGTGCTCGCATCTTCGCGTTGCCGGCATCGAGGGGACGATAGCCATCGAGATCGGACCAATTCAATAGGCCGTGAGCCTGCTTCACGGCCTCACTAACCTTCGCGCGGACGGAAGGATCTGGTGATTCCAGGGCGCGCTTGAATGCTTGCTTGACCTGGTAATTCTCCATGATGTTGAAGAGGTATGGGCTCGAACGCCACAGTTCGAAGATGTCCCGACGACCGCGTTCCCGACCCAATGAATCCGCGATACCCTGAGTGCCGGCGTAAGCAATGAGGTCGGACGATGTCACGTTCACCGGGACCGACACCTCGGTGAGCATTCCGTCGCGATCCGGTGTTGACGCCAGCCGTTCGACTCGCGACATCACGCGCGTAAGTAGGCCCTGGACGCGATCGCGCGCCGCTTTCCCTGCGTCGATGGAGTTCTCGGTCGAAACTGCTGCGGTGCGCATGGTTTCGAGGTCACTCGCAAGACTCTTCAGTTGCACCTCGACCTCGTCGTTCGAATTTTTGTGTCCACCGAGTAGGAACTTCACAGTGGAGAAGAAGTCTTGGTAGTGGTCGGCGCCCTCAGGCTCGTCGGGCAGCGTATACATGCTGAAGGGGGTTGCGGAAAGCATGAGAACCTTGGCCGTGGGCTGTTTGAACAGCGCCTTCGCGAGCTCCGCTTCAGGGTTCTCATCATCGAGGAGCACCTTGAAACGGTGGAATTCGTCGAGGATGATGAGGTCGGGTTCGAGCGCTCGGATGCTCGCGTGGGCAACAAGGTTTCGCATTCGGCCAATGAGTCGATCGCGGTAGCGACGTAGGTCAGGGTCCGGATCACCTCGCAAGTACGCGAACTGTTCGTGCGCAACGCCCCAGATCTCGTCAGCGAGGGACTTGTACTCCGAATCTATCGCGGGAGCGGTTTCGAGATCATCGACGAAAGCCTCCGCTACCTCGCCGGTGATGCTTCCCCTGTTGAAGGCTTTCATCTGCGCGGTAAAGGACTCCCTGCCGGTGCCGCCGCGGAAGAACTTCGGCCAAGCCTTCGACGTCATTTCTTCTTTGCTCCAACCCCGCCGGAGGAGGTGATACAGCAGGACACGCTCGTCCGCTCTACCACCCGTCTCGCCCACCGTGAAAGAAGTCCCGGGGGTGAACGAGATGTAATTGAGTTTGCGGCTCTGGAATTCAGCAATGTTTCTGAGCAGTAGGGTCAGGCGGTCCGCGTGGGGAACATGAGTGCCGCCGGGAATGAGTTTGGCGAGGTTCTGCCGTGCAATCTGCGCGTTCGAGCAGATGTAGACGATGTCGATTCGTTCTTCAATGTCCCAGAGGTGCTCGATTGCTTCGGCGATCACGCCACGACCAACAAGGGTCTTTCCGAGTCCGACCTCGTCGGCAACCAGGAACCTATCGGATGTGTCCTGATCTTTCCATAATCGACGGGCGACATGCGCGACGGTGTCCCGTTGGAATTGCTTCAACGGTGCCAGTGTTCTTTCAAGGTCGGGCTTCTCGGTCACTTGAGAACTCCTCCCGCGACTGCAGAGTGTGCGGCACGGACTGCGTCGAGCAAGCTACGCAGCTCATCGTTGATGAGCGTTCCTCCCGTTGCGGGTTCGTCAAGGTCGCGGATCAGGCTGTCGATGCGTTCCAAGGCGGCTCGATCCCCGACCACTGCTCGCACAAGGGGCTCGAAGAGTGCGGCGTCATCGATATGGCGACTGGCGAGCTGCCCCTGCTCGCCACGCTGGATCTCGATCAGCTCGTCCAGTTCGCCGGGCACTACGCCGCCGAGGAGAAATAGCAAGCACAGAGTAAGAGCACGTTGATTGGAAATATGCTGGCGCAGAATGAACTTGTCCCGTGCAGTCGTATCGCCACATAGCGAGGCTTTGACGACCCCGACGCGCACAATCGAACCGCGCCGCGTCTGGACACTGATAAACGGTGTGATATTTGAGGTGGCGACTCCCGTCCAGGCCACCGCAGAATTCAACGGAACGTATTCATTTCGCAGTGAAATGAGCGTAACCAGGACTTCCCCATCGAAACTGAGAGTGCTGTTCCCAGGAATTCGAAGGACGCATTCGGCAGTGTCATCACCACGCAGGTCGAAATGCAGCTCAGGTCTGGTGGCAGCAAACTCTGCCCGAAAGTCCGCCATGTCCTTCTCGATATGGGCGAGCGCCTCGCACTCAGCGTCTGGTTGTGCAGACGGGATCGTATAGGGCTCCGCAATCTTGGCAAAGCCCGTTGACTCGCGACCGCCGTCCCACAGGACGTTGACGCCGCACTTGGCGACAGGGCCTCGAAGGCCAACAGAGAACTCGACGTTGCCGTGTAGTGCCGCCCCGGTGGCATTGGCAGATCCTGTGATCAGCAGGGCTTCCTTGCCGTGGTCGAAGAGGAATGTCTTCGCATGCAGTCCTGTAGGCACGCCATCGATCTCGGAAGCAGATTCCGACGGTTCATCGTCACCGCCGGGCCGGTCCGCGACATTTTGCAGAACGTAGTTTTCTGAACTGGTGAACGCGGCAGATCCCGTGCGGTCGAAGGTCTCGGCCCGGGAGATTACACGTGTATTCGACCCAATAGTAGAAAATGTTCGAGCTGTCGACACATCGAAGAACGGAGAGATGACTATCGCGCGATCGGCGGACCGGGGCACGGGCAATGATTCGGCGTCCGCGATTAGTCCCAACGGGTACATGGCCAGTGAGGTGAACGGAGCCGGGCACGTGAAGCGGGCTTCTCGTACGGTGCCAGCGATGTCGCGCACCGAGCGAGAGCGCCCGTCGGCCATGGGAGTCACCGCAAGAGCTGGAAGCGCTGTGAGAAAGTCCGCAAGAGGTGTGGGGTCGACGATGTCGAGGGCGGTCTCCTCTTCGTCAAGGACGAGGAGAGTGTCCCATGAAGCATCGAAGGTGAGGTTTCGGCTGGAACACAGAAACCGATGCAGATATACTCCTTTGTCTTCATCGACAAATCGAATCAGCCAAATCTTTGGATGGAATAACCTGCCTTCGGTGGGTGCCTGAACTTCGACGACTGCATCCTCGGCGAACGACATCAGCGAACGAAACTTCCCAGGTGTGCGAAGCGCACCTGCCTGGCAGAACACCGTCATCGAACGCACGTACCGGCGAAGCGAATCCAGTATCGCGATCGGCGCCAAAGATTCGATGTCCGTGGCGTCGTGACTGCGGGCCGCAAGGGCGAGCGGAGCAACGAGTAATGCGGTCAGGTCCAACGAGTAGGTGGTGGTGACCACGGAGTCGACTTCATACCCCGTTGGTGGCTGGAGGGCATCGGTCAAGAGCACCCGTGTATCAGGGCTGAGCATCAGTTCTCACATCCGTCGATGATGTCGCGCAGGATTCGAACGGCGACTGGCCAGTTGGCTGTGCGACCGGAGGCTGCCTCGAGGCATATCGCGCGTGCCGCGACGGTCTGGTCAGTGGAGATGGTTGCGCCTATTGGGGATTCTAGGGACCGACCACACACATTTTCGGTCCGCGAGAGCGGCGAGCACGAAGCTCGCCGCTCTCATCCGGGCTGGTCGGTCGGGGAGGGAGTCGCCCCAGGCGTCACGTGCTCACCGACCGGTGAGCGCCCGGGCCTGTTGTGTCAAAGCGACTGTCGCCGCGCGCAACTCGTCGACGGAGTCGAGTGGCTCTGCGTATCCGACGCGGGTCACGGCCACGCCGCGGGGGGTGGTGACGCGCAGGTCCAGTCCGTAGCGGTCGGCGCCCTCGCAGGTGACCGTCTTCGCATCGGGGAAACCACCGAGCGCCTGGGCCATCGCGCGCAGGGCGTCCGCGTGGTCGGCGTTGAGGTGCTCGATCGCCGGGCCGGCATGCGGGGTGACGGGGTCTGCTGTCGCGGCGGCGTAGTCCTCTTCGCTCGCCGAGTCCATTCGCCCGTAGCCGCCGACCCAGCGCACGCGCTGCACGCGCAGTACCCAGAGCGAGAAGTCGCTGAAGTCGATGTAGACGTGCGCCGCGGGGACAGCCGCCAGGTGCGCCTCGCGCGCGGCGGTGAGTTCGTCGCCTTCCGGGCGATAGACGTACCCGGCGAGGGTGATGCGGATGCTGGCCAGCGGATCGGCAGGCGGGTTCGGTGCGACGATCGCGATGCTGGCGCGGGGATCGTGCGCGAGGTTGCGGCCGTGCTCCGCCATCTGCGACACACACAGCACGGGGGAGCCGTCGAGCAGGCCGTAGGTGACGAACGACGCCCATGGGTCGCCGTCCCTGGTCAGGCTCGCGAGGGTGCCTACGTTCGTCGTGGCCGCGACCGTCCGGGCCTCCTCGGCAGCGGACGGGCGGGCCGGGTTGGCGACCTCCTCCAGCGGCGGCGGCACGGTCGGGGCGTCACCGGGATCTCCGTGATCTAGGTTCGTCATTCGTTGAACGGTACCCCGCCGGAAATTGCCGGTGGCATTGCCGTCGACCTGCGCTTACCGTTGAACTGAGGGCTCGATCGCGAAGAGGCTATGCGAGTGCGACCGGGTCCTCGTGAAGCGTGATCGTGGGTGATGCGAGATGACCGCGTTGGGCGTGCTGGCGCTGGTGCTGGGTGTGCTGTTGATCGTCGTGGAGGCGCACGCACCGACAGCGGGTGTGCTCGGCGGGCTCGGGGCACTGTTCGTCGGCGCCGGGGTGTGGCTGCTGTTCACGTCCAGCGACACCGCGCAGATGATCGCCATCCCGGCAGCCGCGGGAGTCGCGGTGGTCGGGGTGGGTCTCGCGGTGGTGGGCGGCCGGAAGGCGCTCGCCGCCGGGCACGCGCCCGTGCGCACCGGCATGCAATCCCTCATCGGATCCGATGCCACCGTCCGCAACTGGAAGGGACGGCAAGGTCAGGTCGAGGCCGCCGGCAGCCTGTGGAAGGCGCAAACACTGTTCGGGGACGACGAGGCACCGACCGCCGGCGACTCCGTCATCGTCGAGCAGATCCGCGGACTCACCCTCACCGTGCGCCGCCGCGAACCATGGGAGCTCCAACTATGACCACCATCATCGTCATCCTGTGCGTCGTCATCACCCTCCTCGCCGTCCTCGCGAGCAGCTCGATCCGGGTGTTGCGCGAGTACGAGCGGGCCGTCGTGTTCCGGCTGGGCCGGCTGGTCGACCTGAAGGGCCCGGGACTGGTGCTGCTGATCCCGGCGATCGACCGGATGGAGCGGGTCAGCCTGCGGACGGTGACCCTCAAGATCCCCGTTCAGGAAGTGATCACCCACGACAACGTGCCTGCCAAGGTCACCGCCGTCGCCTACTTCCGGGTGGTCGACGCCGACCGCGCGATCGTCGAGGTCGAGGACTTCCTGGCCGCCACCCTGCAGATCGCCCAGACCACCCTGCGTTCGATCCTCGGCAAGGCCGACCTCGACGCCCTGCTGGGCGAGCGGGAACGCCTCAACGAGGACCTGCAGAAGGTCATCGACCAGCAGACCGAGCCGTGGGGTGTGAAGGTCACCACCGTCGAGATCAAGGACGTCGAGATCCCCGCCAACATGCAGCGGGCCATCGCCCGGCAGGCCGAGGCGGAACGCGAGCGCCGCGCCAAGATCATCAACGCCGAAGCCGAGTTCCAGGCCTCCGCGAAACTCGTCGAGGCCGCCGACGTCATCAGCCGCAACCCGACGACGCTGCAGCTGCGCTACCTGCAGACCCTCAGCGCCATGGGCGGCGAGAACAACTCCACCGTCGTCTTCCCGATGCCCCTCGACCTGGTCCGCCCGTTCCTCACCGCGGCCAAGGACGCGGCAGCGGCGGACGACGGCGACGAGCGCGCCCGGTTCGAGGCGCAGGCCAACCTCGCCGCGATGATCCCGCCCGCCGGCCCGGAGGCGCGCACACCGCACCACGCACGAAACTGACGTCGTGCCCCACCGTTCACCCTCCGGCCACCGCGCGTGCCCCGGGAGGTGACCGGAGTGCGCTTGGCTAGGGTGGACACACAGTGGCGTCCACCCGGGCACCTGCCCCCGTCGGGGCGAGCGGAAGCGAGAGACCGATGAGCGGCACCGAGGCAGCCGACATACGGACGGCCGAGTATCCGCGACCGTCACATTTCGTGCTGCACCTCAGCGACACCCACCTCGTCGACGACGACCTGCTGTACGGGGCCGTCGACAGCGAGGCCACCCTGCGGCAGATCTTCACCGAGATCGAGTCGTCGCACGCCCGCCCGGACGCCCTGGTGTTCACCGGCGACCTCACCGACCGCGGTCAGCCGGGCGCCTACGAGAAGCTGCGGGCGATCGTCGAACCGGTCGCCGCGTCGCTCGGTGCGCAGGTGATCTGGGCGATGGGCAACCACGACGATCGCGGCCATTTCCGGACGGAACTGCTCGGGCAGGAACCGTCCTACGAGCCGATTGATCACGTCTACGACGTCGACGGACTGCGCATCGTCACCCTCGACACGACCGTGCCCGGACATCACCACGGCGAGATCTCTGAGAGCCAATTGATCTGGCTGGCACAGCAACTCACGGTTCCGGCGCCGCACGGGACCATCCTGGCACTGCATCACCCGCCGGTGCCGTGCGTCCTTGACCTGGCGGTGCTGGTGGAACTGCGTGATCAGCCGCGCCTCGCCGACGTGCTCCGCGGCAGCGACGTCCGGTCGATCCTCGCGGGACATCTGCACTACTCGACAACGGCGACGTTCGCGGGCATCCCCGTCTCCGTCGCGTCGGCCACCTGCTACACCCAGGACCTCAACGTCCCGGCCGGGGCGCTGCGCGGACGCGACGGCGCCCAGGGCTACAACCTCGTACACGTGTACCCGGAGACGATCGTGCATTCGGTGGTCCCGATGGGCAGCTACGACACCGTCGGCGAATACGTCACCGCCGACGAAACCGAGCAGCGGCTCGCAGCCGAGGGCGTGCGGATCCCGGACGCCGGTGAACAGGCCGTCACGCGGGTGCGGGTGTAGTCAGCTCCTGCGCGGGAACTTCTCCCGGTACGCCATGACGTCGGAGAGTCGGAACCGGCGGTGGGTGCCGCGCATCTCGATGGGCAGGGCGCCGGAGTCGGCGAGCCGGCGCACGTAGGTGTCGGAGACGCCGAGGATCTCCGCGGCCCGCGACGTGGTGAGCAGGTCCGCGACCGCACCGAGCGCCACACTCTGCCCGTCGGCGAGCAGGGTGAGCAGTTCGAGCACCGCGTCGCGCGCGGGGTCGGGCAGAACCGTTCCGTCGAGGGTGACGATCGGCGACCCGTCGAGGGCGGCCCCGAGCTCGGCCGCGACCGTCGGGTCGAGCGCGGAAACGATGTGGTCGATGCTCATGGGTCCACGATCTCATGAGCCCGGACGGCGAGGCCTCGCGGCGGTAGTCTTGCTGTGTGGACGAATTGCACGATCCCGACGCCTTCGAACTCGCGCGTGCCGGTCAGATCGACGTGACAGCCGAGATAGACGAGATCGGGGAGTTGCTGCGCAAGTCCGGCCGCAAACACGCCATCGACGAGACCGACGAGCCGTGGCGGCACGGGTACCCGTACGACGAGAAGATGACCCGGCGGCAGTACGAGAACCGCAAACGCAAACTGCAGATCGAGCTGCTCAAGTTCCAGGCGTGGGTGAAGGAGAACGGCGAGAAGGTCGTCGTCATCTTCGAGGGCCGGGACGCGGCCGGCAAGGGTGGCGCGATCAAGCGGTTCACCGAACACCTCAACCCTCGTGGCGCGCGGGTGGTGGCGCTGGAGAAGCCCACCGAACGCGAACGCACCCAGTGGTACTTCCAGCGGTACGTCCAGCACCTGCCCGCGGGCGGGGAGATCGTGATGATGGACCGCTCCTGGTACAACCGGGCCGGCGTCGAACGCGTCATGGGCTACTGCACCCCCAACGAGTACCTGGAGTTCACCCGGTCTGCGCCGGAGTTCGAGCGGATGCTCGTGCAGTCGGGCATCCACATCGTCAAGTTCTGGTTCTCGGTGGGCCGCGAGGAGCAGCACGCCCGGTTCGTCGCCCGCAGCACCGACCCCGTCAAGCAGTGGAAGCTGTCGCCCACCGACCTCGCGAGCCTCGACAAGTGGGACGCCTACACCGAGGCCAAAGACGCGATGCTCTTCTACACCGACACCCCGCAGGCGCCGTGGACGGTCGTGAAATCGAACGACAAGAAGCGCGCCCGGATCGAGGCGATCCGGTGGGTGCTCCACAAATTCGATTACACCGGAAAGGACCTACGGGTGGTCGGCACCCCCGACCCGCTCCTCATCGGCTCTCCCGCAACGGTCTACGACGAGGGCGAGCGCCCGGAAGACGCGTTTCCCGCCGTCTGATCAGACGCCGGTCTCCCACGGCGCCGGGATCGGGAAGTAGTTCTCCAGGAACTGCGTCACCTTCCTGGTCCGCAACTCCAGGTCGATCTCGGGCGCGCTGCCGTCGTTGAGACAGAAGAAGTCCATCGACCGCTTCGCAAGCAACGAGTCCATGTCGCGGAGCCCCGACTTCATCGTCGTGTCGACGTACTTCACCCGCGCCGACGTCTGCACCACCGCGCGGCCACTCATCAACGCGTAGTAGTGATACAGCGAGTTCGTCACCGAAATGTTCGAGCTGGCGCGGAAAGTGCTTGCGGCCGTAGCGGCGAACTCGTCGGGGAACTCCTTCTCCATCTCCTCCATGACGCTCTTGCGGAGCGGGGTGGCGGCGTGTTCGAGGTGCCGGGTGGTCATCAGACCGAACCGGTCCTGCAGCAGCCGGCGATTCACGCGGGCCGCGTTCTCGAAGCCGCTGCGCTCGTCGTCGTTGTGGCCCAACCCGATTCGGGTGCTCGCCTCGATGAACATCGTGATCCCACCGGGGGAGAAGAACATCTGCGGACCCACCGAGCGGCCGAAGAACATGTCGTCGTTGGAATACAGGAAATGCTCGGCGAGACCGGGGATGTGGTGCAGCTGGCTCTCGACGGCCTGCGAGTTGTGGGTGGGCAGCACCGACGGGTCGGCGAAGAACTCCTCGCTCGGCACGAACGTCACCCGCGGGTCGTCGGCGAGCCACGCCGGACGGTCGGAGTCGGTGGCGACGAAGATGCGGCGGATCCACGGCGCGTACATGTGCACCGAGCGCAGCGCGTACTTCAGCTCGTCGATCTGCCGGAACCGGGCGGCGGAATCGTCACCCTCGCCGACCACGTAGCTCTGCATCCGCTTGGCGCGCTGCGCCTGGAACTCCGCCGACGAGCCGTCCACCCAGGAGAACACCAGGTCGACGTCGAAATTGATGTCCGACGCATGGTCGGCGAACATGTTCTCGATGGTGGGCCACACCCGTCCGAACCGCTCGACGGTGCCGCGGACGGCCTCCTCCGAGCGCACCACCCGCCGGGTCAGGGAGTTCTCCATCGGCAGCACGATCTCGTCGTCGCTGATCGACCACAACTCGATCTGCACCCCCGTCGAGGCCCCGTAACTCAGCCCGCTCGCCAGGTGCACGCGCGGACGGAACAGCCGGAAGATGCGGGCCTTCGACGTCGCGGACAGGCTGCCGTCGGAGACCAGGACCGCGGGGCCCTTCGCGTCGACGGTCTTGGAGTAGAACGGACGGTCCTCACACGCGGCGACCAGGGCCGCCCGCAACGCCTTCCGCTGCGCCCAGTTGACCGCGATGACCGGGCGTTCGTCGTTGCCCCGCACCAGCAGATACTCGATCCCGGCGCCGTCGAGGACGTCGCGGACGAACAGCAGGTCCTCGACCATCGCCTCGTGCGGCGTGGTGTGCGTGATCGGCAGCGCGAAGCGGCCCTTGAACCGGACCACGTCGGCGCGGTCGCGCAGTCTCGACGCCGCGGCGGCGGAGGCATGGGCGACGGCGTCCGCGGTCTCCTGCTCCGGGGGTACGAAGTAGACGTCATGCGGAGCGGAGGATTGCGTAATGTCGGGCCTTTCGGTGGCTGTCGCGAGTGCGATCAGTGCCAGTGTAGGCCCCCGTTTCGGGGGCTCGGTCAGTCCAGGACGGTGAAGAACGAGTCGCCGTCCTCCGCGGACCCGTCGATCTGCCCCCGGTCGGTGCGCGAGTCCTGCACGATGACGCCCTCGACCACGTCGGCGTGCTTGTTTCCGAACACCGGAATGTCGATCTCCTCGTCGTCGATGACACGGTCGACGTCCTCGGTCAGCTGGTCGTCGGGGAGATCCGCCAACGACACCTCGCTCTGCTCCTCGAGCATCACGTCGGGCTCTTCCTCGGACAACTTCTCGTCCAGGGACTCACCCTCCCGCTCCTCGCGCGCCGTGGTGCCGAACTTGTCGGCCTCACTCCACCCGTCGGGCGGATCGACGACGTCGTCGCCGTCGTTGTTGCGCACGTCGTCGGAGTCCAGGCTCTCGCTGGGGCTCAGCGTGTCACCGGGCCCGTCTTCGATACTCATAAGCATCAAATGCCCAGATCACGCGTTGTTGAAACTTCGATCGATCGAGGTCAGGCGGGGCTCGTCGGGTCGGATCCCAGATCTGCGCGCGTGAAGCCGTACCGCTCGATCGCCGCATCGAGATCGGTGCGAACGCCGGTGTCGGTGGCTGCACGAGCGAGTACCAAAGCGAGGTCGCGCAGGTCTCGTTCCAGAGCCTGGAGGTCGGTCAAGCTCGTCATAGAAAAACAATACAGATTTCTACGTACGGCCGAGCCGGCAGGTCAGAGCGTCTGATCAGCCAGTTCACTCCGCAACGCCTCGAGCGCCGCGATCTGCGCCGGCGACCACGGCGCCGAGTTCACCCGGCTCGAATCGAGGTGCACGAGCACGACGGTCAGCTCCGCGGCCGGCACGCCGTCCTGGTGGAGGGTGATCAGGAAGGTCAGCGAGGTGGCGCCGATCCGGTCCAGGGTGACGACGACGTCCGCGTCGCCGGTGAACAGTTCGCGTCCGAAGTTGCTGACGACGTTCACCACCGCGGTCTGCGTGACCGGGTCGAGCAGGTCGCCGCACGCCTCGACGAGCGCCCGCTTCCACGCCGCGCCCGCCGCCTCGTGCACGCAGTAGAACGGCACATGGCGGCTCACGGACGCGGGCGCGTCCGGCCCGGCGTTGTTCCGCAGCGCAATCGTGTAACGAGGCATGACTCGGACATTACCCAGGGGCAACGGTCACCACGCGCCCGGGGACTACTGACCCGGACCGACTGCAGCGAGGAGTCTCTCCAGGGCGTACGGCCAGGGTATGCGTTCCTGCTCCAGGCGGAGGTCGCCCTCGCGCAGGGACTGCAGGGCGGCGGCTTCGGACACGGTGAGATGGGATACCTCGTTGAAGGTGGGCTTGTGCTCGCGGACCGCGAGGGGCCGCCACCGATCCAGGGTGTCCGTGTCCATCAACAGACTCCGCACGTGCGGAAGATGTCGGCGCAGACGGTCGAGGATGGCGAAACCGTGACTGTCGAGGTCGCCCCAATACCAGACCTCCGAGTCGACGACCCACGGGATTCCGGCCAACTCGTGAACCGTGTACCCGCCACCGTGTAGCGCCACCGTCTCCGCCAGCCGAGGTAGCGCATACAGACCCTCTTTGTTCTCGAGAATCAGGGTGCGCGCCGGGGCCAGCGGCAACGCGGTGAGTTCCTCCAACGAGGTTGCGAAGCGCCTCGGAGTTCCGCCCATGAGCTCGGGATCGCACAGTGCGACTTCGCGCAGGTTGGGCAGGCTCCGGATGCCGAGTTCCCGGCTGCCGCGAACGCCCTCGAGCAGCGTCTCCACCATTCCGCGATGACGCGAGAGCCATTTCGTGTCGACGCCCGGAACGGGGAGCTGACGAATGAAATACCCGGAGTTCGGATGGTCGCTCAGCCACCGCGCGATGGTCGTCAGCCTGACGAAGTCGTCGTCGTCCAGGTCGAGCCATTTCGCCGCGGTCGCGGCAACCGCCGCCGACAACGCCGGGGTGCCGGGACCCAGGCGGTCGACGAGTGCGTCACGGCGCATCACCAGAGTGTGCCATTCGGTTTCGCGGCCACCCGCGGACGCAATCTGATCAGCCCCGGAAAGTGTCAGCCGTACTGGCACGTCCTGTGTGCCGAAGCTCGGCCACCGGCGTATCGCCCACTCCACGTGGCCGGCGCCGGTGTAGGCGCGCCAGGAGCGGACCCACGCGACGACCGCGTCGGGATCCTCGGCAATCTGGTGCTCGGACGGCGGATGCAGGGCAATCGTCAGCGAATCCTGGTCGGCAAGTGCGGAATCGGCCAGCCAGCGACGTCGGCGACTGCTGTAGGTGGTCAGCGTCTTCGCCGCGGCAGCGGGCGGCAGAACACACCGCACACTCATGTGGTGCCCACGTCGTCGAATTCGATGAGGCTGAGTTCGGTGTGCATCCGGTCGCGGATGCTCACGGTGACAGCGCCGCCGATGTACTCCTCGAGGGTGCCGAGCAACTTGAGTGGGGTCGCGAGCACCATGTGAAAACCGAACTGCGCGAATACGTCCAGGGCTCGGCGTGTGTACGCGGAGTCGGCCCGGTCGAACGCCTCATCCAGGATGACGGTGCCGTACCGGGGAAGGTCTGCGCCGTCGGGGGCGAGCTGATACCGCAACGCCGCTGCCAGGCAGAAGAACACGAGTTTCTGTGCCTGGCCGCCAGACAATCCCGAGCTCGAATCGTGGTAGTTGCGAGCCTCTCCGGCACCGTCGACCTCCACGCCGATGAACCCGACGTGCAGGCGAGTGTCCAGGACCTGGCGCTGCCACCGCTGATCCGCGGGTTCCTTCGACGCCAGGCGCTCCAGCGCAGCCGTCATCCGCTCGAATCTCTCCTCGGCTGCGGGACGCTGCTCGATGTCCCATCCACCACTCGTGATCCGGGTCAGGTCGTCGAGGAAATCGGCCGCCGCCGGCGACCGTCGCTCGCGGACGTCGATGCGCAACCACCGGTCGGTGTCGAACGCGGAACGATGCAGTGAGTCGTTCACCGGATCGATGCGGGAACGGATCTCGGCGGGCGCCTTGCGGATCGTGCGAGCGAGTTCGCCGATATTGCGGTGAGACTGGTCGTGCAGCAACTGGAAGAACCGATCTTCGTACCGGGGAAGACCGTCGGAGCGCAGGCGTTGAAGGATTGTCAGTGCGTCGTCGACATATTCGGCGTGGATCCGCAGCTCACCGCCTCGGGACTCCCATCGCGCCAGATACTGGGAGAGGATTCTGACGATCGACGCGTCGGCGGCGGACACCGCGCTCTGCGCCTCGGCCCTGTCCTTGCCGATGCCTTGGCCGACCTCGAACAGGGCCTTGTCGATGTTGTCCGACGTGACCCGGCGCGCGAATTTCTGGAATCGCGCCCTGATCCGCGCGGCGACAGCATCGGGAGCCGCGTCATCCGCGTCGAGTTCGGCCTGCGCGATTCGCGTCTCGAGTTCCGTCACCGCCGTTCGGTGCACCGTCAACGCAGTATCCGCTTGGCGCCGGGCCGCGTCGGCCTCGTTCTCCGCCTTCTTGGCGAGCTCGAGGGCGACCGACACCGCAGAATGCTCCGGGTTGTCCTGCTGCCATGATTCGAGACGGCTGTCGACAGCGTCGACGGCTGCCTGCGCACCGCTCACATCGACATCCACCCACTGCGCATCGAGGACTGTCTGTGCTGCGCGGTTCTGCACGGCGATCTGCTGGTCCTCACGATCCAGCGCGTCGAGTCGGCTCGTCGCACCTGCGATCGTGACATCGAGATCTGCGATTCGCCGGCGAATGTCCTCGAGTTTGGCTTCGTTGTCGAATCCGAGAATCCACCGCCGGCGATCGTCGATGCGGCTGCGGTCATCCTTCTCGTGTCGCTCCGCGGAGTGCTTGACCTGCCCGGCGCGTGTCACGGCGCGCGCGTGATCCGTGAAGCCGGCGGCGGTGTCGACGCATGCATAGTCGTAGCGGTCGGCGAGATGGTGATGGATCCACGCGGCGAGCGGACCGTCGGCGACCTCCACGCGACGCACCAGCGATAACGCCCCGGTCTTCGGCACCGCCGACGGTGTGACGCCCACCCGCACTCGGCGATACACCAGGCGCGCGCCGAGGTGGGTGGCATCGACGGCCGCGGCAACCGCCGGATACACGTCGTCCGGGACGAGCAGGGTGCGGCCGAGGCCGCCGAGGACTCGCTCGATGGGTCCGGTCCACTCGGAGTATTCGTCCCGCACCGCGATCAACTCGCCGGCGAAGGGCACCGCGTCGTCCGGAACACCTGCGGCGGAACAGATCGACTCGCGCGCGCGGAGCAGAGTCGGATCGATGTTGGAACGTCTACGGGCGACGACCTCGCGATCGGCGATCAACGCCGCGCGCCCCTTCTGCGCGGTGCCGCGCTGTTCGGCGATCGCGTAGCGGGCGCCGTGCCGTTCCTCGTGGGCGGTGGTGGCCTGACGCGCCTGATCCTCGAGTTGTCCCCGCAGTCGCGCGAACTCCTCGGAGGTCTCCGGAACGGTTCCCTCCCAGGCCGACACCGCCTCGGCGATCTGCTGGCGCCTGATTCGGACGCGCGCCAGCGTCTTCAGTTCGGCGTCTCGCTGCGCGTGGAGGGTGGCCAGTCTGCCGCCCCCGATGCCCTCGAGTTTCATGGTCAGATCGAGGGTCTCCTGCCGTGCACGCTCGGCTGCGGCGGTGGCTTCGCTCGCACCCGCCTCCAGCAGAGGCGTCAGGGCATGGCGTTCGGTGCGTTCACCGCGCAGGAGCGACAAGGTCATCTCCGCGTGGACCGCTCCGAGGTGCGCGTTCTCCTCGTCCGTGTCGCGCAGGGACCGAAGCCCGCGTTGCCGGGTGTCGGCAAGGTCGACGAGAGGTGCGAGCATCTCCACCTGACGCCGCGCGTCGACAACGACGCGGTGCGCCTCCTGCAGGTCGTGGAACTGGTTGACCGCGCGTTCGGCCATCGTGAAGGTGTTCGGAGTGTCGAGCATGTAGTCGCGGAACAACTGGTCGAGGCTGCCGAGGCTTTTCGCCGACAAGGTGCGGTGCAGCAGGCGCTGAGCGCCCTCCGACGAGATGCCGAGGCGGGAGCGGAAACTGCGGGCAAACGGCCCGTACGCCGGGCTGACCGTCGACTCCGGCCACCGCCTCCTGATGGCCCTCGTGTCGATGCCCCGTGTCGTGAACGACGCGAAGTCGGTCAGGTCGAGTTCGTGTTCGAGAATCAGATGGAGGTGGGTGACGTCCGCTGCGGCGTTCTGCCCCCGCCCCAGATGCATGAGTTTGACGAGGGTGATCGGCGGATCGTCGGTGTCGGCGCGGTAGGTGAGGGCGACGCCGCTCCACGTCGCGCCGGTGCGCAGGTACGAGGCGACCAGACCGTCGGTGTCGGCGCCCGCCTCGCGTCGCCACGCGCCCCGGATGTACGTGACGAAGTTGCGTCCCGAGTTCGTGGCCTCCTGCGCGGCCGCATTGAATCGCAGCTGATTGCCCGGGACGAGGACAGCCGAGATGGCGTCGATGAGCGTGGACTTGCCGGAGCCGGAATTACCGGTGATCAGGAAACCCTTGCGGGCCACGGAAAGATCGTGGTGGCCGTGCAACGTCCCCCAGTTGACGACCTGCACGCGCGCGAGGCGACGCTGACCGGGATGGATCACGGTGTGCCCTCCTCGAGAATCCGCCGGAACTCCACTTCGACGAGAGCGACCTGTTCGGCGTCGAACAGCTGCCGCAACACGGGGGAGACCTCCATCCGGTCGTCGGTCGACGTCTTGGTGAGCAGCGAGTACTTGTCGAGCTTCTTCCACGACGCGTTGACCCGCTTCGCGTAACCGGCCGGGTCGGTGTCGCCGGCCAGGCGATACATCTCGAGCTGTTCGCGCAGTTCGTCGAGGTCGACCATCACCCGTTCGCCGGGTTGCGCGCGCAGCAGACGCTGGCGCAAGGCGAGCAGCATGACCGTGTCCATGAATGTCAGACGCTCGGTACGCAGCACCGTAGGAGTATTGGCATTGCCGGTCTCGGCGGGGCGTGTGAACGCCAGCTCGTTCTCGTCGTCGATGACGAGATCGAGGAAGACGTCGGCGAGTCGGGACCGGAGGAGGCGCTCGTCCCGGATCACCGCGCGCCACACTTCGGGGTGCTTGGCCGCGGTGACGAGCGGACCCTTGAGTAGCTGCACCAACGCGCGCCGCGTCTCGAGGTCCAGTTCGCCGGTGTCTCCGGGGTAATGGCCGCCGGCCATCGGCTCGTCGTTCATGCCGAACTCCCCGTGGGCGCGAACGCCGGACGAGCGGTGAACTCGTCGGCGGCCGGATCGAACAGGCGACGACGAATTGTCGCTCGACGTGATACTCCGGCTCCCGAGATCCAGTGGATGTCTTCGGTGCCGTCGATCGCGTGCCCATGCTGGGTGGCAAGGACCATCAGTCCCACAGCGCTGGCGAGTCCTTGGGTGGCAGGGTGCTCGCGCAGGACGTCACCGATCGTGGCGCGACCGTGCGCGCGCAGCGTCGCCGCGACGTTGTCGGACAGTTCGTCCATATCGATCTCGGATTCTCGGACGAGCTTTCGAAGTTCGTCGAGATCGACGGTACCGGCGTCGTGGGTCAGCACCGGTTCGGTGACGAGGTTGTCGGCGGGGTTGTGCAGGCGAAGAGCTGCGACCGATTCGATGCTCATACCCACGCGCACCAGTTCGAGGTCGAGCAGGTCGTAGGGACGACGACGTGCGGCCACGGCGACAGCACTCTGCTGCACGCTCCGCAGCAATCGCTGCAGCCGGCGGTGCTCCTCGTAGTGACGCGACTGGACGAAGTGACGCAACGACCGTGACAGCGATGTCATCGTCGAATGCACCTCGGAACCAGCGGTTTCCATCTCGGTCAGCAACGCCCGGAACCGTCGTTTCTGATCGTTGGTCAACAGGGAGGCGAACGGCCGCTGCAGCACCGCATCGATCCACTCGTCGATCTGAGACGACCGCGCCGGATCGAGAATCATGTCGTAGAAGGCAGTGAAGCTGCGGCCGGCATCGGAATCGCCGATCAGGTCGACCCCGCGGAACACATCTCCCAGAGTGTCGCCGCGGTCACCTTCGTCATCGAGGATGCGGGCTCGCAGATCGCGGTTGAGCTCCTCGAGTTCGGCGCGGACCCGGGCGAAGTCGGCGGGTACCTCCGAGGCCAGCGCAAGAATCTCGGCAGAGCGCTCGACAGCGCGTTCGCCGTCGAGGACTGGGAATACTCCCGACTCCACTGCTGCGACCTGCTGATCGATCGACGCCCGTTCGGTCAGCAGCGCGGCGAGACGAGTTTCCGCGCGGGGGTCGGAATCGCGCGCGAGGCTCTGCAACTGGGTGGAGAGCGTGGTCAGGCGAGATTCGGTTGCCGAACTCGCCTGGCTGGTGAAGCCCGCGACGAAGGCCATCGCGGCGAACGCGCCCTCCGTCGGTTCCAGAGTCTCCTCACGGGTACCGGCCGCTGCTCGTCGGAGCAGATAACCGGACCGCACCCACTCGGTGCAATAGGCCTGACCGGTTCGCGGGAAGTCGAGGCCCTCGTCGCGCATGATCTGAAGGTCGGAGTCCAAGCGGGCGAAGAGTTCCGGAGCCGGGAGACGGCGGGTCCCATGCTCGAAGTGACGGCCCAAAAGCGCCAGAATTGCCGGCGCGGAATCGGCACGCAGCAACGTCCAGGCTGCGTGGTCCTGGCGCAGACGAAGAAGCCGATGAACGTCGGCGGTGATGGACATCGGTTTCCTCCCGTTGTCTTCGAGCCGGGCACATCGTGCCCTGACTCATTCAGCGATTCGTTCTCTCCCACCGCTGAGATCTGCCAACTCGGCGGCCACCCGACCCGCCTGCCAACCGTGTGCATTGGTCACTGAATGCGACGTCGTGACGACGGACGGGAACTGTTTCTCGAATACCGAACCCACAGCCTCGGTGCGTTCGGTCATGATCGGCACCAACTCCTTGCCGTACTGACTGGATGCGTCGCGACCGGCTTGTTCCCGGGCGATCGCCAGCCGTTCCCCGATCCTCGAGGCGAACGCGAGCAGAAACGATCGGCGGAAGCTGGGTGAGCGCTTCACCCGGTCGCCGCCTGCCTCACTCAACGCGTGAGAAGCCTGAACGAGCAGCGAAGTGAACAGCATTTCGCACAGGTCCAGGTCGATCGGCATCCCGACCATGCTGACGAGGCCGAACCGCTGATGCCAGAGGACACGGACACTGTTGGACTCTGCCACGCAGTGCAGCAACTGAACCTTCGCTTCGGGATACGGATTGTCGACGAGCAATCGACGGGTGACGACCTGATCGCGCAGCGAGGTGTGTGCGGCGGCGTCGACGACGGCACTGTCGATGGCGTAGCGAGTCATCAGATCCTGCGCCTTCGCCGAGAGGATTTCTGCCTCCTCTGCGTAGGGAGTCGCTTCGGCCTTGGCGAGCAAGCCGCGGATGCGGGCCAGAATCTTGGGTTCGGGTCCGTGTGTTGCGGAGGGTGAGGAGGCCGTGCCCGCGCTCCAGTTCGCCGGGGTCGCGAGCAGCGGCTTCATAGGAATCAGATAATTGACGTAGCCGAGGAACGACAGGATCGCCGTCCACATGTCGGCGGGGTCGGCGTTCTCCGTGGCACGCCAGGCGGACAACCAGCCGCGGGCGGGTGCGCTGTCTGCGGTGATGTTCAACTCGGCGAGTTGCTCCCGCCACGGCGCGGGTGCGATCTTGTGCGCGGAGGTGCGACCCGCGTGCGCGCCGATCACGGCTACCGTCAGTCGAGCGGCGCGCGTACCGAATTCCCGGCGCACCGCGTGAACGAACTCCGTCGGCTGCCACCCCGTGTCGAATACGTGGTCCATCGACCCGTCGAGTATCTGCGAGACCCAGTCCGGAAGAGCGTCCACAAAACCGGAACCCTCGAGATCTGCCAGCTGACGGACCGTCCGCTGAAGTGACCCGGTATTCGCCGCGGGCCCGTAAGCGAACTCCACTCCGGCAAACACCAGCGATTCGGCCTCGATGTCGTGACGGACCCCACGAAGTTCCCGGGCATTGCCGCGTTGCTGCTTCTTGCGCTTTCGTGCGGCGCGGTTCTGTTGACTGTTGCGGCTCAACGCGAACTCCTCACTGCGATCATTCGAACAACCCCCTGATGTCGTCGGCGTCGAGGCTGGAGCTCAGCAAGGTATCGGCGTCCATCACGCTCGCGAACAGCGCCGACTTCTTCGCCTTCAGCGCCATCACCTTGTCTTCGATCGTGTCCTTCGCGATCAGCCGATAGACCATCACGTTCCGCGTCTGCCCGATGCGATGCGCCCGGTCCACGGCCTGCGCCTCCGTCGCCGGATTCCACCACGGGTCGAGGATGAAGCAGTAATCGGCCTCCGTGAGGTTCAACCCGAAGCCGCCGGCCTTCAGGCTGATCAGGAACACCGGGGCGGCGCCCTCCTTGAACTCGCGGAGCACGTCCCCGCGACGCCGGGTGCTGCCGTCGAGGTAGCTGTGCGCGATCCCGGCGTCCGCGAGCCGGTCCCGGATCTTGCCGAGAAATCCGGTGAACTGGCTGAACACCAGCGCCCGGTGACCGCCCGCGACGACGTCCGCGAGCTGCTCGAGCAGGGCGTCCACCTTCGCGGACGGGACGTCGTGGTACTCGTCGTCGACCAGCCCGGCGTCGAGACTCATCTGCCGCAGCAGGGTCAGCGACTGCAGGATCGTGAAGCGGTTCTTGTCGACGTCGGCGAGCAGGCCGAGGATCTTCTGCCGCTCACGCTGTAGGTGAGTGTCGTAGACCTTGCGGTGCCGCGGGTGCAGTTCGACGTCGAGCACCTGCTCCTGCTTGGCCGGAAGATCCTTCACCACTTGCTCTTTGGTGCGGCGCAGCATCAGCGGCTTCACCCGGCGGCGCAGCTGCGCCAGCAGCTCGGTGTCGCCCTGCTTCTCGATCGGCTTGCGGTAGTAGTCGGTGAACCGGGCCGGATTCGGGAACAGTCCCGGGGCGGTGATCGACAGCAGCGACCACAGCTCCATCAGGTTGTTCTCCATCGGCGTGCCGGTGATCGCCAGCTTGAACGGAGTCTCGAGCCGGCGGACGCACTGATAGATCTTGGACTGATGGTTCTTGGTGAACTGCGCCTCGTCGAGGATCAACCCCGACCACGCGGACTCCGCATAGGCCTCGAACTCCAAGCGGAACAGGGTGTACGACGTGACGACGATGTCTGCACCCTGTACCAGCTCGTCCAGCGGAACCTTGCGGCGTTTCACGGTGTCGGCGATCGCGACGACGTTCGCGTCCGGGGCGAAGCGCGCCGATTCGGACTCCCAGTTCGACACAACACTGGTGGGGGCCACGATCAGGAACGGCGGCGCGGCCGGATTTGACTGCCGCGCATGGCATATCAGGGCCAGCGCCTGTAGCGTCTTGCCGAGCCCCATGTCGTCGGCGAGGATGCCGCCGAGCCCGTGCTCCCAGAGGAACGCCAGCCAGCGGAACCCCTCCAGCTGATAGGGGCGCAACTGTGCGTCGAGCGTGCTCGGGGCTTCGGCGGGCCCGATGGTGGTCGGCGACATCAGGCCGTCCACCTGCTGCCGCCACTGCGTCGCCTGACGTTCGACGGTGCCGAGCGCGGCGAACTCGTCCCACAGGCTCGCCTGGAAACGGCTCAGCCGCAACGTCCCGTCCGCGCGGTCGCGGAGGGCCCGCGCCTCGTCGATCAGCTTCCGCAGCGTGTGGAGTTCGGGCTTGTCGAGGGAGAAGTAGGCGCCGTCGGGCAGCAGCAACTCGGTCTTCCCCGCGGCCAGCGCCGAGAAGACCTGGTCGAACGGTACGTCCCGGCCCTCCACCGTGAGGGTGACGCCGAGGTCGAACCAGTCGGTGCCGCCCTCGGATGCGGTGACCGACACCCCGATGGCCAGGGAATCGCCGGCCTCCCGGTAGTTGGCCGGTTCGCCCGAAACGTCGATCGACACGTCGGACTTGCCGTGGAGCAGGGGCAGGACCTCGGTGGTGAACCGCATCGTGTCGAGTCCGCGCAACGCCGTCGCTTCGGGACCGGCCGACCCCAACCCGTATCTGTCCCAGGCTATGTCGAGTTCGTCGAGCAGTGCGCGTTCGCGGACATCGTCCCGGTACTCGTCGCCGGGGGTCCGGGCCGCCAGCGGCGCACGGTGCTCGTCGTCCCCGACGGTGTACAGCCATTCCCAGTCGACGGCGACCTCGTGGTCGGGGTGATACGACGCCCGCATCACGAGGGTGGGCTCGGAGATCGCGGGTGGGACGAACGAGCCGTCGGAGGAGATCACGGTGGCCAGGTTGCGCAGCTTCGGCAGGAAGTCCGTCAGGAAACGGGACTCTTCGGCGGCGGGCACCTCGATGGGCGTGCGGCGGCGCATCAGATCCTGCAAGGGGCCGGGCACGACGGAGTCGAGGCGCGCGAGGTGAATGCGCTCGTCCGCGTCGACGTAGAACAGGCCGTGGGCCCGGACTCCGATGAAGCCGACGGTCACTGCGTCGACGGGTTCGCCGTCGACGCGGACCACCGGCCGTACAACGAGAGCGCCGGTGGCGTCGTCGCGGGTGGCGTCGAGGCAGACCTCGGCCGAGCGGTAAGGGGTGAGTGCGCCCAGACGCTTGGAGGAGTGGATGAGCTCCACACCGACCCGGGTCGCCTCGTCGATCAGCGACCACAGCTGGCGGCTGGGGAAGACGCCGAGGTCGAGATCGGTGTGGTTCTGGCGGCGGTAGGTCAGACCCCCGACGGACAGCAGATGGATCTCGTGCAGCACCCGGATCTGCTCGGCGGGATGCTGGAACTGGCTGCCCAGCTTGTTCCACGCCAACCCGCCGACGATCCAGCCCTTGCTGCCCGGTTGGACGGGCCGCACCAGCAACTGGGGTGCCGCGTCGGCGGCCGACGCCTGGACCCGGAACTGGATGGCGAGCGGCGACCGCCTGCCGGAGTCGCCGAAGGGATCGGCGGTGAGCAGGGAACCGAGCGAGCGTTCCCAGGTGGGCGCGACCGCCGCCTGCGCCTGGGACCTCGCCTGTTTCATCGCGGTGAGCAGCAGGGCGGCGACGTGCTTGCAGTTCATGCCGACCGGACACGTGCAGATCCCGTACCGGTACACGGTGCGGCCGCTGCTGGAGACGATGAACGCCGACGTGGAGTACGGCTCCCTCGCCGTGCCCGCCACCTCACCCCACAGCTCCTTGGCCGCCGGATCCCACGCCATCTGGATGACCGCGTGGTCGCGGGCGTACTGCTCGCCGCGGGTGTAGGTGGTGGTGCCGAGGACCGCCTTGATCGACGCCACGTCGATGTCGCGCAAGTCCCCGGGAAGCATGGCCACAGAGTAGTCAACCGATCCGACACGGTCGCGGGGTGCGGTCACTCCCACCCCAGGGTTCCTTGTTCCGCACCGCGCCCGATCGGAGACTTCGGAGCGTCGGGGGAATCCCAGCGATCGGAGAGAACAGCATGGCCGAGATGGTCGAATCACCCCAGGCGCACCGCACAGGTGGTGTTGCCCGAACACTGATCACCGTGTACGGAATGGTCGTCTACGCGACGTTCCTGATCGTGTTCCTGTACGCGATCGGATGGGTCGAGGGGCTCGTGGTGCCCCACACGATCAACGATGGTCCCGACGCCCCTGTCGCCGTCGCCGTGGTCATCGACGTGGTGCTGCTGACGATCTTCGCCATGCAGCATTCGGTGATGGCCAGGCCCTGGTTCAAGAAACGCTGGACCAGGATCGTCCCCCAACCGATGGAGCGCTCGACATACGTACTGTTCGCCACGGCCGCGCTGGCGCTGCTGATGTGGCAGTGGCGTCCGCTGCCCGACCAGATCTGGGACGTGGAGACCGACTGGGTCCGCGTCGTGATCTACGTCGTGTCGCTCGGCGGGTGGGCACTCGTGCTGGCGGCGACGTTCGCCATCGACCACTTCGACCTGTTCGGGCTGCGCCAGGTGCTGCGGAATCAGAGCGGAAAGTCGGCCCTGCCCAGCCACTTTCGGACCCCTGTGTTGTACCGGGTGATTCGGCACCCGCTGTATGCCGGCTTCATCATCGCGTTCTGGGTGGCGCCGACGATGACCTGGGGCCGACTGCTGTTCGCCGTCGGGACTACCGGATTCATCCTGGTGGCGGTGCGCTTCGAGGAGCACGACCTGGTCGACACGTTCGGCGACGACTACCGCACCTACCGCTCGCGGGTGCCGATGCTCGTCCCGAGGGTCGGCTCGCGAGGGCGCTAGCGTCACAGACCCCCGGCGACGTCGATGGTCGTGGCGGTGACATAGGACGCCTGATGGGACAGCGCCCACAACACCGCTTCGGCGATCTCCTCGGGCTCCGCGACCCGGCCGAGTGGCACCTTCCCGGCCACTCGCCCGGGTCGTTCCGGATCGCCGGCCGCGGCGTGGATGTCGGTGTCCGTCGTACCGGGAGCGATACCGACGACGCGGATGTTCGCGCTCGCCAGTTCCCGCCCGAGTCCCACCGTGACACTGTCGATGGCCGCCGTGGAGGCCGCGTACCCGACGTATTCGCCCGGTGCGCCGGTGCGGGCCGCGATCGAACTGAGATTGACGATGACGCCGGGGCGTCCCTGCCGGATCCAGTGCTCGGCGGCCGCGCGGGCGTAGTTCATCGCCCCGAACACGTTGACGTCGAACACCTCCCGCACCACCTCGTCCGGGGTGGTGAGGAACGTGCCGAGTGGGCCGGTGGTCCCCGCATTGTTGACCAGCGCGACCAGCTGACCGCGTTGGTCGGCCGCATCGACGACGGCGACGGCCTCATCAGCGTCGCGGACGTCCGCCCGCACGGCGGTGGCGCGGACACCGCAGTGATGGACGAGTTGCTCCGCGGCCTCGTCGTCGTTCTGGAACGTGAACGTCACCTGATAGCCGCGATGGACGGCGAGGCGCACCACCGCTGCGCCGATGCCGCGGGATCCACCGGTGACGAGGATGTGTTCGGACACGCTACGAGCGTATCCGGGCGATCAAATGCGGACCACAGCTGACCGCTATCGGTTCTACGGTGAGAGAAACCGATCCGCCGACGCAGGAGGACCGCATGACCGTCGATCCGATTCCCGAGGGCTACACCACCGTCACGCCGTGGATCATCTCCCGCGACACCGCTGCACTCATCGACTATGTGAAGGCGGCGTTCGACGGCGAGGAACTCGGACGGATGGTGAGCGAGGACGGCACCATGGGGCACGCCGAGGTGAGGATCGGGAACGCTGTCGTGATGATGTTCGACGCGCGACCCGACTGGCCGCCGACGCCCGGGTTCCTCCGCCTGTACGTCGACGACGCGGAGGCGGTGCTCGCGCAGGCCGTCGCCGCCGGCGGGCACGCTGGTGACGAAGGCGACGCACCTGTTCTGGGGCGACCTCGTGGGACGCGTCCGCGACCCGTTCGGCAACCTCTGGTGGGTCCAGACCCACATCGAGGACGTCGACGAGGCCGAGATGACGAGGCGCATGGGCGACCCGACGTTCACCGCCGCAATGGAATACGTGCAGAGCGCCGACTTCTTTCCCGGACGATAGCCCGGGTCAGCGATTCGGCCTGCCGAACGTGATGCTCGGCGCCGTCACCGTGACGGACGCGATCCGGACCGCCACACCGGACGGCTTCGGTGGCTCGGCGTCGATGATCGTGGGGTGATAGTCGACCTGCTCGGGCGACGGTCGGGCCGGCGCGAACACGCTCCGGACGACCCCGATCGGGGTGCGGGCAATCGCGTCGGCCGACTGCTGGATCTGTTCGAGCGTCCGGAACACCGTGTCGAAATTGTCGGACTGCTGGGTGGTGCTCACCGCCTCGACCACCGGCCGCATCGTCCGCAGCAGGAACACGACCTCCTCGAGCAGTTCCTCGGTGAGCCGGAGGATGTGGAACGACGTCTTCGCGACCTCGATCGGCACGGTCACGGCGCACACGGCGACGCGGACCGGTCCCTCGGCTGCAGTGGCCACTTTCCGGACGGTGCGCTCGACGGGGGACGGCACGAAACGGAAAACGAAGTTCACCAGTCGACCCCCTCACAGCACGGCGTCCTTATCTGTGCCGGGGAGGTTACCGCGCACACGCCCGCCACGCAGGTCGAGCGAGCGCCCGTCAGCCCGGCAGCAGGGCCCGCACGGCGTCGATGGTGTCGGCGTCGGCGGCGGTCTTGTCGGGGCGGTAGCGCAGGACCCGCGCGAATCGCAGCGCGAGTCCGCCGGGATAGCGCGGGCTGACCTGGACGCCGTCGAGTTCGATCTCCACGACGAGGTCGGGATGCAGATATACGGTGTGATCGTCGCGGCTGCGTTCGTGGCGCGGGAATTCGTCCGTCTGCCACTGCAGTAGCGCGTCGGTGAGGCCCTTGAACGTCTTGCCCACCATGATCGGTTCGCCGCCGTCCGGGTCGCGCGCACCGAGGTGCAGGTTGGACAGGTAGCCGGTGCGCCGCCCGTAACCCCATTCGGCGCCGAGCACCACCAAATCGAGTGTGTGCTCCGGTTTCACCTTCTGCCAGGCGCGGCCGCGTCGTCCCGCCGCATACGGCGCGGCGAGCGATTTGACCATCACACCTTCGTGGCCGGCGGCAAGGGCGTCGTCGAAATGGGTGGCGGCGCCGTCGCTGTCGGGCCGGATCAGCCCAGGGATGCGGTGTTGCGGGGCAACGCGTTCCAGGGCGTCCAGCCGCTCCTCCAACGGTGCGTCCAGAAGGTCGACGCCGTCGAGGTGCAGGCAGTCGAAGAAGTAGGGGTGCAGCAGCAGGTCGCGGGCGGACTCGGCGCCGAAGCGGCTCATCGTCTCCTGGAACGGTCGGGGCCGGCCGCTGTCGGTGAGCGCCAGCGTCTCCCCGTCGAACACCGCCGACGTGCACGGCAGACCGGCGACGAGTTCGACGAGTTCCGGCACGCTGCCGGTGATCTCGCGCAGGGTGCGGGTGAAGATGTGCACGTCGTCGCCGTTGCGGTGCACCTGGATCCGCGCACCGTCGAGTTTGTATTCGACGCTGACGTCGCCGCCGAGTTCGGTCCACGCGTCGGTGAGTGATTCGGCGGGGGAGGCGAGCATGGGCCGGACCGGTCGGCCCACCTCCAGCCGGAACGCGGTGAGGGCGTCGACGCCGCCGTCGAACGCCGCGACCGCCGTCGCGGGAAGGCGTCCCGACAGCATGAACGCCCGGCGCACCGGTTCGACGGGAAGGTCGGCGGCCGCCGCGATCGCGTCGGTCATCACTCCCTCGAGCGCGCCCTGGCGCAGGTCGCCGGTGAGCAGCCGCAGCAGGAAGTCCCGCTCGTCGACGGTGGTGCGGGCGAAGAGGTCCGCGAGCAGTTCGCGGCGGCGGGCGGCGGATCCGGAACCGGAGATCCCGGCGACGGCGGTGACGGTCCCGTCGAGGTCCGACACCGTCACGGACGGGACGTCGGCCGGGGTGGCGGGAATGTCGGCGAGTGTCCGCCAGCCGATCCCGATCCGGCCCTGCCGAAGCTCCCCGGACAGCCACGCCACCACCGGTTCCACCTCGGCCGGCTCCAGTTGGGTGAGGACCTCGCGCAGCGCCGCGACCTTCACCTTGCGCGACCGCGTGGCCCCCACGTCCCGGGACGTCGCGACGATCTGCGAGAACAGCACACCCCGACGGTAACCGGAACGTCCCGCAGGCGGTCAGAATCCGCCTGATCGAAACGCTGGGCGGACCGGGCGCTCGTTCCTAGATGGTTGATTCCTTGGACGGAGTCAGTGGTCGTAGGCGATCAGTGATCGTTTCGCGGGGGTGCCGGTGTTCCAGTTGTGCCAGATGCCGGCGGCCATCGCCAGCAGGCGTTGGGCGACGCGGGTGAACACCCCGTGGGTGGTGCGGCCACCGTGTTCTTCCAGGCCAAGCTGCCCTTTCAACGTGTGATTGACCGATTCGATCCACTGCCGCACCCCGCCGAGATTGCCGTTCTTGTAGGTTTCGTCCTTGCGGTCCGGCCGCAGCAGCCGCAGGCCCATCGCCGCGGTGGTGGCGGCAAACTCTTTGCCCGAGAAGCCCTTGTCGGCGAGCAGCACCTGTCCGGAACGGATCAGGTGGTGATTGCGGTCCAGCAGTGCCGCGACGACGTCGCGTTCGCCGATCTTCGGGTGCGCCAGGCACCACATGATGGGCATCCCGTCCCCGGCGCAGACCAGGTACAGCTTCAGGCCCCAGTAGTACCGCGAGTGGGACGCGCAGTAGCCGTACCCGGCATGCCCGGCCAGATCCGACCGTTTCACCGTCTCCCGGGACATCCCGCACGGCACCGGGGTGGCGTCGGTGATCCACAGGTCGTCGAACCATGACGGGGTAGCCTCGGCGAGGAGCCGAATTGCCTTGCACAGCAGTCCTCTCGATGCTCTGACGCGTCTGTGGTAGCCCGACTGGCCGGGAAGGTAGGGGAACATCGCGCGCAACTCGGTGTCGTGGTGGGCGTGCCGGATCCACCGGCGCTCGCAGTGGAATCCGAGCAGCATCTGCGCGACCGCCAGGGTCAGCAGTTCGGCGTCGGAGAGCTCGGGGCGTCGGCCCCGCCCGGAGCGGGGTTCGACGACATGATCATCGATGAGGACATAGAGTTCGGTCAGGAGGGTTTCCAGTTCTTTGGTCACGCTTTGATCTTGGAAACCCTCCGCCTACCACCCACGCAGCGACACGCCTTCAAGGAATCAACCATCTAGGCTATCGACGATGAGCACCCCACGTCGCCGGCCGCTGAAGACGGTCACGGGAGTCAGCGGCGCCGTGAGCACCTATGCCGCCGCCATCGATCCGCAGCAGTCGACCGTCGCGTCGTCGATCGAGATCGCGAAGATCGCCGAGGCGAACAAGTTCGACGCGCTGTTCGCCGCCGACCTCCTGGGTTTCGGAGCGCAGGGCGCGATCGGCGCGCAGGAACCGCTGATCTTCCTGTCGGCGCTCAGCGCCGTGACCTCACACGTCGGGCTGATCGCGACGGTGACCACCACGTTTCACCACCCCTACAACCTCGCGCGGCTGTTCGGCACCCTCGACCACGTCAGCAACGGTCGCGCCGCCTGGAACGCCGTCACGTCCTCACTGGGCGAGGAGAACTACAGCGACCGGGACCTGCCGAGCCCCGAGGAGCGCTACGCCCGCGCCACGGAATCCCTCGAAGTCATCAACGCGCTCTTCGACAGCTGGCAACCCGGGGCACTCACGTCCGACGGTGCCGGAGGAACCGCGCTCGCGGTCGATCGAGTGCGGCCGATCGACCACGCGGGCACGTACTTCACGGTGAAGGGACCGTTGAACATCCCGCCGCTGCCGCAGCGCCGTCCCGTGCAGTTCCAGGCCGGCCAATCCGCAGCCGGCGTCGAACTCGGGGCCCGATTCGCGGAGGTCGTGTTCACATCGCTGCCGACCCTCGAGGACGCCGTCACCTACACCAAGAGCATTCGGGCGCGGGCCACCGAACTGGGCCGCGCCGACGGACTGCCGCTGATCATGAGCTCCTTCCACGCCACCTACGGCGCGTCCGAGGAGAAAGTGCGCCGGCTGGTCCGGGAACAGGAAGAGGCCACCGATCTCGACGCCGGCCGGATCAGGCTCGAGGACATGCTCGGTGGCGACATCGACCTGTCCGGGCTGCCGCTCGACAAGCCGATCCCGGCCGACGTCCTGCCCGACGTCCGGTCGGTGAATCGCCGCCGCGGCCGGGTCGAAATCTTCAGCCGGCTCGCCGCGTCCGGGCGGACCCTGCGCGAGCTGATCATCGCGTCCAAGGACACCGGCCACTGGGCGGTCGCGGGGACACCCGAGCAACTCGCCGACGCCGTCCAGGAACGCTACGACGCGGGTGTTCTCGACGTCATCTCCCTCGGCGGGCTCGCCGAGGAACGGACCCGGGACTTCGTCGTCAACGGGTTGCTGCCCGAACTGCGGCGTCGCGGAATCGTCGGCAACGACTACGTGGGCGACACGTTCCGGGACAATCTGGAACTACCGCCGCTGCCCCCTCGCGACTGACGTCAGTTCTCCACCTCTGCGCCGTCCACGACGATCCGCACGCGGTCGGGGTAGAACGACACGTGGTCGTCGATGCCCGACGCCTCCGCGGTGGTGAACGGGTAGAACCAGGCGGCATCCTCGACGGGGTCGGAGCCGTCGGCCCCGGTGAACGACAGATACGACGCCGTCCCCTTGTACGGGCAGGACGTCCGGGTGTCGGAGGCGGTGAAGAATTCGGATCGCACGTCGATGTGGGGAATGTAGTAGCGCACCGGCAGTGACGTCTCGAACAGCAGCCGCGGGCGGACGGTGTCGGCGACGAGCGTGTCCCCGATGAACACCTCGACGTGCCGGGACGACGGCAGCACGTCGACCCGGACATACGGGTCGCGGGCGTGGACGAACACCTGCTGATCCTCCTCGTACCAGGCGTCCATCCTGTGCCAGTAGAACGCGACGTAAGGGCTGAGGTCGAGGGAGTCGTCCAGTTGTACGTCGTAGCCCCACACGGACTGTGCGGCGCGACGGTCGCCGACGACGAGATCCCAATACCGGGCCTTGCCCTTCCACGGGCACGTCGTGGTCGCGTCGACGGGCTCCAGGAGGTCGAAGTTCACGTCGTCGCGGGGAATGTAATAGACGGGCAGGTGCCCCTTCTCGAACAGGTACACCGAACGGGTGGTGTCGGCAACCAACTGACCGGCGAAGACCACCCGGATGCGCTTGTGATTGGGTTCGATGGAGATGCGGCCGTTCTCCGCGAACTGCTGGGTGGCGGCGGCATGCGTGAGAGCTGTGGACATCACTCCATGGTGCGCCTTCGGCGCCCCGTGCGCCTTTTTGGTAGTCAGGGCAACCGGAACGGCGCACGGGTGCGGAGCGCGGCGACACCGGCGGTCGCGACCCACACCGTGAACGGGTAGAGGGCCAGGCGTTCGGTGATGCCGAACGGTTCGCCGGGGAGGAGGATCGCCGCCATTCCGACGACCCCGACGAGGCAGCAGACACCGGTCCAGAGCGCGAAGATGCGCCATCGTTCGTAAAGTGCAATCGCGACGACGATCATGGCGGCGTTGCGCGCGACGAAGGTCGGGGTCGCGACGATCTGGTGCAGGTGCGCGTCCACATTGATCGGGATGAAACCCGTCAGGGCGGCGCTGACGGCGGCCACACCGAACAGAGCCAGCGCGGTGTGTCGGAGCCGTCCCGGTGGCAGGAATTCCCGCAGGCACACCACCCCGACGAGGATGAGCACCCCCGTCAGCACGAACGCGCTGTTGATCACCGCGTGCAGCGGCGAGCAGAGCCGGACCGCGGCGGCCTGGGCCGCGGAACCGTCGCAGCCCGTGACGCCCAGGTTGCTGACCGAATTGGTCCGCACCTCGTACGGCCGCGGCCAGGCGCGCGCGGTCACGACCTCCGCGAGGAAGTACAGGGCGATGAGTACCAGGCCGTGGCTCCGGCCCGCACAGCCGACAGTCGCTGGGCGGGTGACGGCGTTCGCACGACGCTCACCCCTCCGAACCGTACCCGGCTCACCGAGTGGATTGTTGACAATCTTCGGGAGCGGCTCGACGATGTAGCGATGGCCCCGTTGACGCGAATCCCGGTAGCTGACTCCGACGAGACGGGACACCTCGACGCGTGGCTGCGCTGACACGTCCCGCGGCCGACCTGCGCGCCGCGCTCGCCGGGCTGGGCATCGACCTCGACATCGGATCGCGGCGGCGCGCCGAATACTCCTTCGACGCCTCCAATTACCGGGTGCCGCCGCTGGCGGTGGCGTTTCCGCGCAGCGCCGGCGACGTGGTGGCGATCGTCCGGGCCTGCACGGACCGCGGCATTCCCATCACCAGCCGCGGCGGCGGCACGTCACTCGCAGGCAACGCGATCGGCAGGGGAGTGGTGCTCGACTTCTCCCGGCACATGAATCGGGTGCGGGCCGTCGACGCGTCCGCCCGAACGGCCGTCGTCGAACCCGGCATCGTCCTCACCGATCTGCAGAAGCAGGTGCAACTGGCGACGGACGGCGCGTTCACGTTCGCGCCCGACCCGTCCAGCAAGTCCCGTGCCACCGTCGGCGGCGCGATCGGCAACGATGCCTGCGGCAACCACTCCGTCCGCTACGGCCGCACGTCCGATCACGTCGTCGCGCTCGACCTGGTGACGGCGGACGGGCACCGGCTGACCGCCACCCGCGACGGGCTGTGGGCCACCGATCCGGACGACGCGTCTGCGGTGAGCGAGGCCGAGCGGATCGCCGCCGGACTGGGCGCGCTGACGCAGGAGCATCTCGGCGACTTCCGGCTCGAACTCGGCCGGATCCCGCGTCAGGTGTCGGGATTTCATCTGGCGAACCTGCTGCCCGAGAACGGCTTCGACGTGGCCCGCGCCCTGGTGGGGAGCGAGGGGACGTGCGCGGTGATCGTGGCCGCCACCGTCGCGCTGGTTCCGGTGCCGCCCGCGGCGATGCTGCTGTGCCTCGGATACCGCGACCTAGTGGACGCCGCCCGGGACAACGCTCTGATCCTCGAATACTCACCCGCCGCGATCGAGGGCATCGACTCGGCGATCGTCGACACCATGCGGCACCTCCGCGGCGCCGACTCCGTGGTCGGGCTGCCCGACGGCGAGGCCTGGCTGTACGTCGACCTCGACGGCGAGGACCTCGCCGAGGTGAAACTGCGCGGGGCCGAACTGGTCTCGAAGCTGCGGGCGGCCGGACGGCTCGTCGACTCGCGGGTGGTCGGAGACCCAGCGGAACGCGCGTCGCTGTGGCGGGTACGCGAGGACGGCGCCGGACTGTCGGCCCGGCTCGTCGAGGGCGGCGAATCCTGGACGGGCTGGGAGGATTCCGCCGTCGCACCCGACCAGCTCGCGGACTACCTCGTCGACATCAAGGCCCTGCTCGCCGAATTCGGTCTCACCGGTGTGATGTACGGGCACTTCGGCGCCGGCTGTATGCACATCCGCATCAACTTCGACCAGCGCACCGAGGAGGGTCGGGACGTGATGTCGCGGTTCATCCACCGGGCCGCGGAACTGTGCGTGCGGTTCGGGGGATCGATGTCGGGCGAGCACGGCGACGGTCGCGCGCGGTCGGCGCTGCTGCCGATCATGTACACCCCCATCATGATGGCGGCGTTTGCGACGTTCAAACGGCTCTGGGATCCGACCGCCGTGCTGAATCCGGGCAGCATCGTCGACCCCGAACCGCTGCTAGGTAGCCTCGCCCTCGACGGCGTGAACCCGCGGGCGTGGCAGACCACCTTCGACCTCACCCCCACCAGCGACGTCCCCGTCGCACCGTTCGTCCACGCCGTCGAGGGGTGCATCGGGGTGGGCCGCTGCCGCGCGTCGACGGGCGGGGTGATGTGCCCCAGCTTCCGCGCGACCGGCGACGAGAAGGACTCCACCCGCGGCCGGGCCCGCGCCCTGCAGGAGATGGTCCGCAACTCGCCGACCGTCGCCGACGGATGGCGCTCCGAGGACGTCAAGGAATCCCTCGACCTCTGCCTGTCCTGCAAGGCCTGCTCCACCGACTGCCCGGTGGGCGTCGACATGGCCACGTACAAGTCCGAATTCCTCGACCACCACTACCGCGGCCGGGTGCGTCCGCTGTCGCACTACTCCCTCGGCTGGCTGCCGGTGTGGCTGAAGATCGCCGAACGCTCCGCCCCCGTGGTGAATCGGCTCACCGCGGGCCGGCTGGCGAAGGTCGCGGCCAAGCTGGGTGGTCTCACCCCGCACCGTTCGATGCCGGAGTTCGCGTCCCGCAAGCAGATTCGACGCGAGGTCGGGGAGACGTCGCGGAACGGCACCGCGGACGTCGTGGTGCTCGCCGACACGTTCACCCGAGGATTCCGCCCCGAGGTGGTCGGCGCCGCGTCGCGGGTACTCGCCGAGGCGGGCCTCAGCTCGCAGTGCCGCAGCGACGTGTGCTGCGGGCTCACCTGGATCTCCACCGGACAGCTGAAGCAAGCGAAAAAGACGCTCACCAAGGCGGCCGAACTCCTCGACGACGGCACCGACCGTCCGATCGTCGTCCTCGAACCGAGCTGCGCCGCCGCGTTCCGCAAGGACCTGCCCGAACTCGTCCACACCGACGCCGCCCGCCGCGTCGCCGCCCGCGTGCAGAGCTTCGCCGGCGCGGTCCTCGAGCGCGCACAGGCGGGCTGGACCCCGAGCGCGGCGCTGCCCGAGGACGTCACCGTGCAGACCCACTGCCACGAATACGCCGTGTTCGGCGCGGCCGGTCAGCGGAAGGCGCTGCAAGCGATCGGCGTCGAGCGTGTACGCGAAGCCTCCGGATGCTGCGGCGTCGCAGGAAACTTCGGGTTCGAAGCTGACCACTACGACCTCAGCATGCAGGTCGCGGAACAGGCACTCGCCCCCGCACTGCGGGACAGTCCCGAAGACGCAGTCGTGCTGACCGACGGATTCAGCTGCCACATGCAGGTGCGGCAACTCGACCCGACCCGATCGTCGCAACACCTCGCCCAGCTGCTCGACCCCGCACCACCGTCGAAACCCGAACACCAGAGCGGAGACTGACATGTCGCAGTTGTCGATGACCAGTGAACAGCGCGAGAAGTTCCTCGCCGACGTGCACGTGGGGGTGATCGCCGTCGACCGCGACGGACGGGCACCGCTCGCCGTGCCCATCTGGTACGGCTACGAACCCGGCGGCCACGTGTACGTCTGGACCGGTCGCGGGTCGCTGAAGGAGCGGCTGATCCGCGCCGCCGGCCGCTTCAGCCTCGTCGCCCAGGACGAGAAGCCGCCCTACCGGTACGTCAGCGTCGAAGGTCCGGTGGAGTTCGACGAATCACCCACCGCCGACGTCGTCCGCGAACTCGCCACCCGCTACCTCCCCGCCGAGGAGGTCGACAGTTTCGTCGAGCAGGCGTACGACGACAGCGCCATCGTCATCCGCATGCGACCGGAGCACTGGCTGAGCGTCGACTACGGCAAGGGCGCGTAGCGCCCGTGCGCCTTTGTGGTAGCTGGGACAACCAGAAAGGCGCACGGGCGTTCAGCTCACGCTGATTCTGACGATGGCGGCACGGGCCGATGTGCGGAAGCGTTGAAGGGCAATTGTTCCGCCTCGACAGGAGCGCCCTTCATGACCGAACTTCTCGACCTGAGCACCGACGTCCTCGTCATCGGCGGCGGCCCCGCCGGAACGTGGGCCGCGCTGCGCGCACGGCAATTCGGGGCGGACGTCGTCCTCGTCGACAAGGGGTACTGCGGAACCAGCGGCGCCACCGCGCCTTCGGGCACCGGTGTCTGGTACGTCGACCCCGACCCGTCCGCACGGACGAAGGCCAAGGCCAGCCGTGAAGCGCTCGGCGGCCATCTCGCCGACCACCACTGGATGGACCGCGTCCTCGACCAGACGTACGCGAACATGAATCTCCTCGCCGAGGAAGGCCGGTACCCGTTCCCCGTCTGCCCCGAGACCGGCAGGCAGATCCGCACCGGACTCCAAGGGCCCGAATACATGCGGCGGATGCGGGCGTGGGTGAAGAAGGCAGGCGTCCGGATTCTCGACCACTCGCCGGCCCTCGAACTGCTCGTCGACGCCGACGGCCAGGTGCGCGGCGCGGCGGGTTACCAGCGCCACGACGACCGCGACTACCGGATCACCGCGGGCGCCGTCGTGATCGCGAGCGGCGGCTGCGCGTTCCTGTCCCGCGCCCTGGGCACGAACGTCGACACCGGCGACGGCGCGCTGATGGCCGCAGAGGTGGGCGCCACGTTCTCCGGCATGGAGTTCTCCAACGCGTACGCGATCGTCCCCGCCAACTCCACCATCACCAAGACCGCCTACTACGGCTACGCCACGTTCTTCCACGCCGACGGGCGCGTCCTCGAGGGCGCCGGCTCCACCAAGGGGCGTTCGGTGATCGCGAAAACGCTGCTGTCCGAGCCGGTGTTCGCCCAACTGGACCGCGCCGACGACGACGTGCAGCGCAAGATGCGGCTCGGCCAGCCCAACTTCTTCCTGCAATTCGACCGTCGCGGCATCAACCCGTTCACCGACCGCTTCGAGGTCAGCATGCTCGCCGAGGGGACGGTGCGCGGCACCGGCGGCATCGACGTGGTCGACGACACCTGCGCGATGTCCGTCCCCGGCCTGTTCGCGGCGGGCGACGCCGCCACCCGTGAACGCATCTGCGGCGGCTTCACCGGCGGCGGCAGCCACAACTCGGCGTGGGCGATGTCGTCCGGCAGCTGGGCGGGCACGGGGGCCGCGCGGTTCGCGCGAACCGAACGTCGGGTCCGGCCTGGCGAACTGCGTCCCGCCGGGCGGGCCGGTCTGCGGCCCACGCAGCGGTCGGGGCTGGAGGCGTCCGCCGTCGTCGCGGCCGCGCAGGCGGAACTCATCCCGTACGAGAAGAACTACCTGCGGGACGGTGTGCGGGTGCAGGGTGCGCTCGACGAGCTGGAGTCGTTGTGGACGGCGTTGTCGCTGGGGCTCGGCGGCGACTCCGGCGACGACCGTGTCCGGGCCCGTCAGGCCGCGGCGATCACCGCGGTGGGGCGGTGGATGTACCACTCGACGCTCGCGCGGACGGAATCCCGTGGAATGAGCAAGCGCGCGGACTACCCGGACCTCGACCCCGCGCAGCACCACCACGTACTCACTGGTGGGCTGGACGACGTCTGGACCGCGACCGGTGCGGCACACAGCGGGCTGTTGCGGGTGGCCTCGTGATCGAGGTGCTGCTGGCCGAGGCGTGCATCGGCTGCGACAAGTGCGTCGACGCGTGCCCCACCAACGTGTTCGACCGCACCGACACCGGGATCCCGGTGATCGCGCGGCAATCAGACTGCCAGACGTGCTTCATGTGCGAGGCGTACTGCCCGGTCGACGCGCTCTACGTGGATCCGCAGTCCACGCCGCTCGTCGACGGGCAGGACATCCCGCAGGACCACATCGGCCGGTACCGCGAGAAGCTCGGCTGGGGGAAGGGGCGTGCCGCAGGCTCACTCACGGCGGTCGGGCCGTCCCTGCCGCACGGGGCACCGCCGCCGCGGCTGCACTCGTGAGTGCGTAGCGAGTCCAGAGACTCGTCAACCACTCACGGGCGGTGGAGCCGCTAGATTGGAGGCACCGGAACAGTCGCCACCTGGGGCAGGGGTGCGGATGCAGAATTCGAAGTCGACACCGATGACCGTGCCCGGGCTGCGGGTGTACCGGCCCGAATCGCCCGCGGCGCGGATGGCGCTCGTCGGCGCAACCGTCGTGGTCGGCCTCGTGCTCCTGTGGATGGCCGGGCGGTCGGGGCCGATTCGCACGTGGATGGTGGCGGCCGGAATCGCCGTCCTGCTGGTGGCCCGGGGTCTGCACCTGCGGCGGCCCGTCACCATGACACATTCGGCGGCCGCGGTGCTGTTCGTGGCGGCCGCGGATGTGGCGTACACCAGCGCACATTCGACTCCGGGATTCCTCCTCCTCGTGGCCACCGGACCCGTCCTGATGCTGCCGGTGCGCAGTGTGCCGCAGCCCGAGGACCGTGCCCGTGTCTTCTCGCTGATCCAGCAGACCACGGACGACCCGTTGTCGCCGTTCGCCCTCAATTCGGCGAAGTCGTACTACTTCAACGCGTCGGGCACCGCGGCGATCGCCTATCGGGCGCGGTCCGGAATAGCGGTCGTCTCCGGCGATCCCATCGGCAACGCGTTCGAATTCGGTGCCCTCCTCGACGAGTTCTCCGAGTTCGCCGCCGAACGTGGTTGGCGCGTCGCGGTGCTCGGCGCGGGGGAGCGCGTCGCCCGGCTGTGGGAGATCGGCGGCGACACCCGGAAGCCGTTGACGGCGGTCCCGATCGGCCGCGACGTGGTGATCGACGTCGGACACTTCACCCTGCACGGCAGAAAGTTCCGCAACCTCCGGCAGGCCGTGCAGCGCACCCACAACGCCGGGCTGACCACCGAGATCGTTTCCGAAGCCGCGCTCGACGAACCGACGCGGCGGGAGTTGACGGACATCGTCGAGGACGCACGCGCCGGACATCAGCACCGCGGGTTCTCGATGATCCTCGACCACCTGCTGGACGGCACGCTCCCCGGTGTTCTTCTCGTCGTCGCCCGCGACTGCACCGGGCGCGCCGTCGCGTTCCAGCGTTACGGCACCGCCGATTCCGCCCGCGAACTGAGCCTCGACGTTCCGTGGCGCGGCGAGGGCGCGCCGAACGGCACCGACGAACGCATGACCGTCGACGTCATCCGGTACGCCGATCGGTCCGGTGCGCGATACGTCTCGCTGTCGTTCGCGGCGTTCCCCGAACTCCTCGACCCCGACGCATCCGGCGCCGGTGCCCGGCTCTTCCGTCGTGTCCTGCACCTCGGCGACGTGCTGATCTCGCTCGAGTCGCTGTATCGCTACCTCGGCAAATTCCATTCCGTGGGGAACCGGCGATACGTCCTCCTGCGGTTCCGTTACCTGCTGCCCGTGGCGTTCGCGTGCCTGACGTTCGAGTTCGTGCCGCATCGGGAGCGGGCCTGAGGCGCGAGGTCAGAAGTCGAAATTCTTCTCGTTCGTCGCGGTGAGCGCATCGACGACGGCCGCGAGATCTGTCTTGGAGACGTCCGGGGTCGCCTCCTTCGGTGTCGGTCGCGTCGTCTTGTCCGGTGGGGTCTGATTCTTGCCGGGCCGTTCGTCCGTCATCTGTGCACCTTCGCGATAGGCCGAGCCGGGCAGGTTTACTGACCAGTACACCGCCGGGCGTCTGCCTCCGCAACTCGACGGGGTCCTGATGTGACGCGGTCCACGTCAAGCCAGCTATCGGTCAGCTATCAAGTTGTGATCGACTGGGGCGACAAGTGCTCGTGGACGGCGATCCAGCCCGACTCTTCGCGCCGCCGGAACAGGATCGTCTCCCGTTCGTCGAGCTCGACCGTTCCCGTCGAATCCCGAACGGTGGTGCCGACCCGATGCGTCAGCACCGCGACATCCGGGGCCGGGAACGTGACGTTCTGCTCGCTGGAGCGGCACGCCAGGACGCGGAACCCGTCCGACTCCCACTCGGCCCACAGGTCGCGGTAGGCCTCGCGACTGGGCAGCGGCACCGGGTGGGTGTAGAAGACGAACGTCGCGTCCGGGCTGAACGCCTCGAAGTAGGCCGTCGTGTCGTGCTCGCCGAATGCCCGGATCAGCGCGTCAATCGCGTGCTGGACGTCTGCCGTCGTCGTGTCAGCCATGAGCCGGGGTCTCCTCGACTGCCAGGGCGGCTTGGCTGTCTTCGATGAACCGTTCCTCGGTGTCGAGGTCCAGCGACCGGGACAGGACCCAGTACACGATCCCGGACACGGCGAGTCCGACCGCGAACGCGACGTCGACGTCACCGAGGGCCGCGGCGATCGGTCCGACGTAGAACGGCAGCACCATGAACGGCACGGACGCGACGATGCCGGCGAAGAAGGCCGTCATACCGCGCCACGACCACATTCCGTACAGCCCGTCCGGCGTGAACAGGTCGGTGATGGCGTAATGCCCGCGGCGCACGAAGAAGAAGTCGGTGAGATTGACGGCGGTCCACGGCACGAGGAGGTACAGCATGATCAGCAACGTCGTGTTCAGGACGGTCGTCGAATCGGTGAACAGCAGACTCAGCACCAGCCAGACCGCGGCCAGCGCGAGGACGGTCACCACCCGGATCCGGCGGGACGGGGTGACCTTCCGGAAGGAGTCGATGCCGGTGATCACGGTCAGCATGCCGCTGTACGCGTTCAGGCCCATGGTCGCCACCAGCACGAGCGTCGCGACGAGGGCGAGCACGCTGCCGAGGAACGGCACCACCGAGTTGCCGGCGTCGTGGATGCCTGCGAGCGCATCCGTGGCTCCGAGCCGGGTGGCCATCCACGCGCCCACCGGGATCAGCCAGACCGGCGACGCCGAGGCGCCGAGGAACACGGCCGACACGATGGCCGACGTGCGCGTGTTGCGCGGCAGGTACCGCGAGTAGTCCGACACGTACGGCGCGTAGGTGATGTTGTAGGAGGCTGCGACACTGAACTGGGCGATGAACGCCAGCAGGGTGAACCCGCCCGTCGCGGCGCCCGCGTCGCCGCCGGCGTGCCCGAACACGACGCCCCACGTGAGGATCGCCCACAGCGGCAGCGACAGCCAGAACAGCACCCGGAACGACAGGTGCAGCAGATCGTGACCGAAGATCGCGAGCAGCGTCGCGACCGCGGTGATCACCACGGCGATGACGGCCGCGTTCCACCCGAAGATGCTGTGCAGACCCGCCTTGATGATGACGACGTCCACGACGTTGAACCCGACGTACGTGAACAACGTCCCGATGAGTGCGAGGACGACACCGCGATAGCCGAACTGCGCGCGGGACTGCACCATCTGCGGGAGTCCGAGCACCGGCCCCTGTGACGCGTGGAACGCCATGAACAACGTTCCGAAGAAGATGCCGAGAATGCCCGCGACGACCGTCCAGCCCAACGACAGGCCGAGGGCGGGGCCGACGAAGCCGATGGCCACCGTGAATGGCTGGAAGTTTCCGACGAACCAGAAGGGGCCCTGGTCGCGGACCTTCCCGTGACGTTCGTCCTCGGGGACGTAGTCGATCGAGCGGGTCTCGATGGTGCCACCGAGGGGCGCGGCGGTGTCGCCGGAGTGATCTGACACTGAAACTCCTTGGAGGTGCTGTGGCTCTGATCACCACTCTGCGCACTGCGCCGCCCCGGCACCAGAGGCGAGATGTACAGTTCGTCTATTACGGTTGGGCAATGAGTACAAGAGGTCGCCGGTGATCACCGTCCAGGACGTCCTGTCTGCTCCCACACTGCGGCTCACGTCGATGAGCGGGACGGCGGGAGTCGGCAACCCCATCACCGCAGCGCATGTGTCCGAACTGACGCGTCCGCGGGACTGGCTCCAGGGGGGCGAATTGCTGATGACCGTCGGCCTGATGCTTCCCACCACCGAATCCGGGTGCCGCGACTACGTGCGGGATTGCGTCGCGGGCGGGGTCGCCGCACTGTGCCTCGGTCTGGGGCACGGGCTGCCCTATCAGGCGCCACCCGCGCCGCTCGTCGCGGCGGCGCGGGAATTCGGCGTCCCGCTGCTCATCGCCCCCGACTCGGTGCCGTTCATCGCCATCACCAAGTGGATCTTCTCCCGGATCGCCGAGGAGGAGAAACGCGCGCTCGAGGACGCCATCGAACTCAGCTATCAGCTCACCGCGGTCGCGGCCGGACCGTCGCCACTGAGCGGACTGCTCGGCAAATGGCGTTCCGTCAGCGGCTCACTGTGCGCAGTGCTGGACGCGTCGGGCGGGGTGGTCCAACTCTCCGACGGCGTCGATGCGGCGTTCCTGCAGGACGCCCAGGACCAGGTGGGTCGCTACACCACCCGCGCGAAGGGCTGGACGGCGTTCGGCGGTGCCGATCGGCGGGAACTCGAACTGCATCCCGTTCGCATCGAGAACCCGCTCGCGTTCGTCGTGCTCGAGCGGTCGGCGGACAACGCGCTGCGGCACGCGTCCAATGTTCTCGTCTCGCTGCTGTCGCTCGAACTCGAACGCCGTCACGTGGCCGGCGAACCCGAGCGGCAGCGGCGGGCGGCGGCGCTGGCGCAGCTGCTCAGACCCGGACTCCGGAGGGAGCGCGCGCATCAGATCGCGGCCGGCATCGGGCTGCCCCGGGACCCCCTGCAGATCGCCGTCGTGCGCTCCACTCCCGAGGCGGTGGCCGACCTGACCGTCCGGATCGGTTCGGCCCTCCCGGATTCCGTCCTGAGACAGCGCAACTCGGACCTCGAGATCGCGCACCCCGAGGTCGCCGGGCTGGCGGACCTGCTGTCGAGCGTGGCGGAGGGATGCGCGATCGGGATCGGCGCGCTGGTTCCCGTGGACGCGCTGGCCGTGTCGGCGATGCAGGCGCGGTCCCTCGTCGCCGTCAGCGCCCGACTGGGTCGCGCCGTCGACGCCAAGGAAGGGGAGACCGTCCAGTTGCTGCTCCGGCTCGGCTCGGCCGACGTGCTCAGCGGCTTCTCCACCGCCGTCCTTGCACCCCTCGATCAGCTCGAGCCGCGCGAACGCGTCGAACTCCAGCGAACGCTCGAGGAATGGCTGCGAGCAAACGGGGCATGGGACCCCGCCGCGGCTGCCCTCTCCGTGCACCGCAACACCGTCCGGAACCGGATCGACAAGATCGCGGCACTGACCGGGCGGAACCTCGACCAGGCCGACGACCGCATGGAGCTGTGGCTGGCACTCAAGGCCAGGGCGGTGACCCCGTCTTCGGACGAACCCGACTGACGGTCACGCCCGGACCAGGATCTTCACCGCCGTATCGTTGTGCTCGATCAACGTCGTGAGGCCCTCCGAGACCAGATTGTCGAGTTCGATCCGCCCGGTGATGAACGGGGCAAGGTCGATCACGCCGCTGCGCACCATCTCGATCACCGCCTCGTGATCGCGGACGTAGGCGATGGTGCCGCGCAGGTCGATCTCCTTGAGGACGAGCTTCTGCATGTCGACCGTCGCGGGCTTGCCCCAAATCGACACGTTCACCACCACGGCTGCGGGCCGGACGGCGTCGAGGATGGTGTCGAGGACGACGTCGACCCCGGCACACTCGAACCCGAGATCGGCGCCGACACCGTCGGTCAGCTCGAGCACCCGGGCCTTCACGTCCTCCGACGACGGGTCGATCACGTGATGCGCGACGCCGCTGGACAGCGCCTTCTGCTTCCGGGCGTCACTGAGTTCCGTGACGATCGTGGTGACACCCAGACCCTTCAGCACCGCGGCCACGAGGAGTCCGATCGGCCCCGCACCGCCGACCAGCGCGACGTCGCCGGCCTTGGCCCCGCTGCGGACGACCGCATGGTGTGCGACGCTGAGCGGTTCGATCAGGGCTGCCTCGTCGAGCGGGATGTCGCCGATCTTGTGCACCCACCGGCGGTCGACCACCACCTTCTCGCTGAGTCCTCCTCCGCCACCGGCCAATCCGATGAAACCCATCTTCGTACACAGGTGGTAGTTGCCTGCCTTGCAGGACGCGCACTCGTTGCACACGAAGTACGGCTCCACCACCACGTTGTCGCCCACGGCGACATCGGTGACGCCCTCGCCGACCTCCTCCACCGTGCCGGAGAACTCGTGGCCCATCGTCACCGGCGCGTTCTCGTGCGAGAGCGGATGCGGATGTCCCGGCGGGGAGATGAAGATCGGGCCCTCCAGGTACTCGTGCAGATCGGTGCCGCAGATGCCGCACCACGCGACTCGGAGTTTCACCGCGCCCGGCCGCAATTCCGGCTCCGGGATGTCGTCGATCCGGATGTCGCGTCGCCCGTGGAAGCGTGCTGCCCTCATGAATCCGCCCTCACTACGTTGTGAATGTGCTGATTCGGGGAACGGTACGGTCGCGCGGCCGGGAGCGGGAAGAGTTGCAGTGTGTTGCAATTCGATGGCGCCGGTGTGACGTTCACCGGCGGATAGCTGGTTTCGCCCGATCTGCGGGTACCTTCGAGGGGAAAGACTGGTTCGATCTGGGGGAGTGAGGCATGGCACGCATACGCACGGCGGCTGAAGCTGAAATCAACGCCGCCGAGCAGATGCAGAAGCTCGGCTACGGCGACGCCACAGCGCTACTCGGAGGCGCGGACGGCGGCATCGACGTCTACTCGTCACGCGCATACGCGCAGGTGAAGTGGCGTGGCGGCAGTGCAGGCAAGTCGGACCTCACGAACCTCTACGACACCCGCGGAACCAGCCACGCCCGGAAACTCCTGTACTTCTCCGGCCCCGGATACACCGACGAGGCCGTCGACTACGCGGACGCGGTGGGTATCGCCCTGTTCCGGTGCGAGCCCGACGGCGAAACCCCGCCGGTCGGCGCCCACGCCCCGAAACTGGTGGCCGCCGCGCGTAACTCGACGGTTGCGGTGGCCCCGCCCCCGCCGCCCCCACCCGAGCCCGAATCGCCGGCGCGCATCGTCGCCCGCAACGCATGGGCGATGGTCGCAGGCTTCTTCGGCGCGCACTGGCGACTCCTCGGCGCCGTCGTCTGCACGATTGTCCTCATGATCGCCCCCTTCGGCGAAGGGAACGTCGGGCTCCGCGTGTTCGCGACCATCCTCGCCGTCGTCGGCGCGCCCGTGTTCTGGCTCCTCTACGTCCAGCACCGGCACGCGAACGACCGGTAAGACGAGAAACCACCGTCAGTAACGTGCTGACGGTGGTTTCTCGTATCGGGTTCGGAGTGGGCGAATCTCAGTTCGCGGTCGGGAGCGACTTCAGCGACGTGACGGTGGCGACGCAGGCGCGAGCGGCCTCGGCGCCCTTCTTCACGAAGTGATCGTGGAAGTAGTTGAGGTGCTCGTCGTGCTCGTGGAAGTGGTGCGGCGTCAGCACAACCGAGAACACCGGCACATCCGTGTCGAGTTGCACGCGCATGAGGCCGTCGATCACCGCGGTCGCGACGAACTCGTGGCGGTAGATGCCGCCGTCCACGACGAGCGCGGCGGCGACGACGGCGTCGTAACGCCCGGTGAGGGCGAGGCGGCGTGCGTGCAGCGGGATCTCGAACGCGCCCGGCACCTCGAAGAAGTCCAGTTCGTCCTTCGAATATCCCAGCGTGGTCACCTCGTCGGTGAAGCCCTCGCGTGCGCGGTCGACGATGTTGCGGTGCCACGTGGCCTGGATGAACGCGATTCGTCCCTGACTCTCACTCATGGTCTGAAACTACTGCACCGGTGCTAGCGCTGTGAACGGGGCAGTGCCGTGGACCGGCCCCACCCGGAGTCGTCGGTGAGGTGCTCGAGCAGCGGCTGAATCCGGTACGGCAGCGGGCTGGTCAGCGCGATCGTGGTGGTCGAATGCGTGATGCCGGGCAGGTTCGCGATCTTCTCCAGCAACTTCTGCAGCTCCGCGTGCGTGGACGTGGCCACCCGCACCAGCAGGTCTTCGCGGCCGGTGGTCGCGTGGATCTCGATGACCTCCGGCAGGTCGACGAGACGGTTGCCGACGGCGGTGAGCTTGCCCTGTTCGAGTTCGAGCCCGACGAACGCCTGGATGGGAATCCCGACCTCGGCGAGGTCGAGGTTGGGGCGGAAGCCGGTGAGCAGTCCGCTGGTCTCCATGCGCTTCATCCGGGACTGCACGGTGTTGCGGGCGACGCCCAGCGAGTTGGCGAGTTCGGCCACGCTCATGCGTGAGTCCTTGCCGAGCAGTCCGAGCAACTGCACGTCGAGCTTGTCGATGCTGAGCACTTTGGGTACCTCCGGGAAGTGACGACCGTCACCTGTTGCGTGAAATGATTAGTTGATCCGATTTGCGTTGACCAAATCTTAGACCAGATACAGGATCAAGATCACGAAATGCTCAACGCGACGGATCGGGAATCGCAGATGACTCAGCTAGACGACGCTCGCACCAGTGCAGCATCCTTTGATCTCGCCGACCGATACCGGGCCGACTCGGGCCCGGTGTTGATGACCGGTGTCCAGGCCATCGCCCGCCAGCTGGTGGAGCAGCACGAACGCGACCGCCGCGCGGGACTGAACGTCGCGACGTTCGTCTCCGGCTACCAGGGCAGCCCCCTCGCCGGCCTCGACCGCACCATCGCCGCCATCCCCACGTTGAGCACCGACCACGACGTGAAGTTCGTGCCCGGCATGAACGAGGAACTCGCCGCGACCTCCGTCTGGGGCAGCCAGGTCGACCTCCCGCAGGGCGAGCGCACCCACGACGGCGTCGTCGGCGTCTGGTACGGCAAGGGTCCCGGCCTCGACCGCGCCAGCGACTCCATCCGGCACGCCGCCATGTACGGCGCCAACGCCCGCGGCGGCGTCCTCGTCCTCGTGGGCGACGACCCCAACGCCAAGTCCTCCACCATCCCCTGTGCCAGCGAGCGGTCCATGGCCGCGATGGGCATGCCCGTGTTCTTCCCGCGCAACGCCGAGGAGGTCATCACGTTCGGCCTCTACGGTGTGGCGCTGTCGCGGATCTCCGGCTGCTGGTCGGGCATGAAGATCGTCGCCGACGTGGCCGACGGGCTGTGGACTCTCGACCGGAACTTCGCCGACCTCGACATCGTGCTCCCCGAGATCGAGTGGAACGGCAAGCCGTGGTCGTACCGGCAGCGCGTGCTCGCGTCCCCGCCCGACAGCGTCTACGCCGAGGCCGACCTGTACGGCCCGCGCTGGGCGATGGTCGAGGCGTTCAACGCCGCCAACGAAATCGACAAGATCGAGGTGAACCCGCGCACCGCGTGGCTGGGCATCGCCGCCGTCGGCACCGCCTACGACTCGCTGCGCCAGGCCCTGCTCGACCTCGGGCTCGGCGACTCCCAGCTCGAGGACGCCGGCATCCGCATCCTCCGCATCGGCATGCCCTACCCGCTGGGCGCCGACAAGGTTCGCGAACTCGCCGACGGCGTCGAGCAGGTCCTCGTCGTCGAGGAGAAGATGCCGTTCGTCGAGTCGCAGCTCAAGGACATCCTCTACGGCGGCGCCAGCGCACCCGCGGTGCTGGGGAAGAAGAACGCGCAGGGCAAGAACCTGATCCCCGTCGACGGTGAACTGACCGCCGCCCGTCTCACCGGACCGCTGCGCCGCGTCCTGAAGGACCGGGTCGCGCTGACGCCGGCCCCGCCGCCGCGCCTCGAGCTGACCGTCCTCCCGACGTCGCGCACCCCGTACTTCTGCTCCGGCTGCCCGCACAACCGCTCCACCGCGGTGCCCGAGGGATCGATCGCGGGCGGCGGCATCGGCTGCCACACCCTGGTCACGATGTCCGGTCGCACCGACAGCGCCGTCACGATGCTCACCCAGATGGGCGGCGAGGGCGCGCAGTGGATCGGGCAGGCCCCGTTCAGCGACGTCAAGCACATGTTCCAGAACGTCGGCGACGGCACCTACTTCCACTCCGGTCAGCTCGCCGTGCAGGCGTGCGTCGCCGCCGGCGTCAATATCACGTACAAGGTGCTCTACAACTCCGCCGTCGCGATGACCGGGGCGCAGGACGCCGAGGCCGGGCTGACCGTGCCGCAGCTGACCCACAAGCTGGCGTCCGAGGGCGTCAAGCAGATCATCGTGTGCGCCGAGGACCCCAAGCGGCACAAGGGTGCCCACTTCGCCGCCAACACGCTGCTGTGGGACCGGACCCGGCTCGACGAGGCGCAGCGCGTCCTGCGCGACATCGAGGGCGTCACCGTGCTGATCTTCGACCAGCAGTGCGCCGCCGAGGCCCGCCGCAAGCGCAAGCGCGGCAAGCTGCCCGCCCGCCGCACCCGCGTCGTCATCAACGAGGCCGTCTGCGAGGGCTGCGGCGACTGCGGCGTCAAGTCCAACTGCCTGTCCGTGCAGCCCGTCGACACCGAATTCGGCCGCAAGACCAAGATCGACCAGACCAGCTGCAACACCGACTACTCCTGCCTCGAGGGCGACTGCCCGTCGTTCGTGACGGTCCAGCTGCCCGAGGAAGGCGCGCCGAAGACGTTGCGCGAGATCCCGGTTCCGCCGGAGGTCGGCGACCCCGACCCCGCCGTGTGGACCGGAACGCACAACCTGTTCATGGCCGGTGTCGGTGGTACCGGCATCGTCACCGTCAACCAGGTGCTCGGCATGGCCGCGCTGCGCGCCGGGCTGCACGTCGAGGGACTCGACCAGACCGGTCTCAGCCAGAAGGCCGGACCCGTCACGTCGCACCTGCGGCTCAGCGATCAGAAGACGCGGTCGGGAAGCTCGGCGCCGTCCAACCGGATCAGCCCCGCGACCGCCGACTGCGTCCTCGCATTCGACCTGCTGACCGCGGCCGACGCCAAGTACGCCGGTTTCGGCAGCTCCGACCGGACCATCACCGTCGCGTCGACCAGCCAGACCCCGACCGGCGACATGGTCTACGACCCCGCCGTCCGCTACCCGGACGAGGACAAGCTGCTCGAGCGTCTCGACGTCTCGGCCCGCGAACTGACCGCCATCGACGGTCTCGCCGCCGCCACCGCACTGTTCGGCAGCACGGCCGCCGCCAACTTCCTGCTGGTCGGCGCCGCCTACCAAGCCGGCGGACTGCCCGTCCCCGCCCGGTTCATCGAGGAGGCCCTCGAGATCAACGGGGTGGCCGTCGAGTCCAACAAGGCCGCGTTCCACTGGGGACGCGTCGCCGTCGCCGACCGGGAGGCCTTCCTTTCCGCCACCAGCTCGGCCGCCGTGCCGCAGCGCAGCGACACCGTCGTCCCGACGCACCTGTTCGCCGGATCAACCCTCGACGGCACGACGCTCGAACTCACCGAACGCCGCGCCGCGAACCTCGTTGCCTTCCAGGGCGACCGCGTCGCCGCCCGCTACATCGCCCTGGTGCAGCAGGCGTGGGACGCCGAGCGCGAGCTGGGCAGCCGGACCGAGTTCAGCGAGGCCGTCGCCGCCGGCCTACACAAGCTCACCGCCTACAAGGACGAATACGAAGTGGCCCGGATGCTCACCGACCAGGCGTTCCTCGACGCCGCCGCCGGCGAGGTCCCCGGCGCGGGCAAGCTCACCTACAAGCTGCACCCGCCCGTCCTCAAGGCCATGGGCCGCAAGACCAAGATCGGTTTCGGCCCCCGCTCGCACGTCGCGCTCAAGACCCTCGCCAAGGCGAAGTTCCTGCGCGGCACCGCGTTCGACCCGTTCGGCTACGCCAAGGTCCGTCGTCTCGAGCGTCAGCTGCTCGCGCACTACGAGACCACGGTGGCCGGCCTCGTCGCCGACCTCTCCGCCGACACCTACGACACCGCAACGCTGATCGCCGCGACCCCCGACCTCGTCCGGGGCTACGAGGACGTGAAGCTGCGCAACGTCACCGTTTACCTCCAGCGTCTCGCCGAACTCGGCGTCGACACCTCCACCATCACGATCGCCACCACTCCGGAAAGGTCCTGAGAAGACATGACTCTCACCGCGGAACGTCACGACACCGCACTGCCCGACAACGCTGGAGTGTTCGAGCGCACCGATTTCCCCACCGACACCGCCCACGAGCAGGTGACGTTCTTCCAGGACCCCGCCACCGGGCTCAAGGCGATCGTCGCGATTCACGACACCACCCTCGGACCGGCCCTCGGCGGAACCCGCTTCTACCCGTACGCCGACGAGGCCGCCGCCCTCAAGGACGTGCTGCGCCTGTCGCGGGGCATGACCTACAAGTCGGCGATCGCCGGAGTCGACCTCGGCGGCGGCAAGGCCGTCATCATCGGCGACCCCGCCACCGGAAAGTCGGAGGCACTGCTCGAGGCGTACGCCCGCTTCGTCCAGACGCTCGGCGGCCGGTACATCACCGCCGGCGACGTGGGCACCAACTCCGACGACCTCGACGTGATGGGCCGCGCCACCGACTACGTCGTCGGACGCAACACGTCCGCCGGCGGGTCCGGCGACAGCGCCCCGATGACCGCCCTCGGCGTGTTCCAGGGCATGCGCGCCGCCGCCCAGGCCAAGTGGGGCACCCCGAGCCTCGCCGGCCGCACCGTCGGCGTCGAGGGCACCGGCAAGGTCGGCTACCAGCTGATCAAGCTGCTGCTCGCCGACGGCGCATCGGTGGTCGCCACCGACGTCGACGCCGCCGCACTCGACCGCGTCGCCCGCGACTTCCCCGAGGTCAAGATCGCGTCCACCGTCATCGACCAGGAACTCGACGTCTACGCACCCTGCGCGATGGGCGCCACGCTCACCGACGAGTCCGTCGCCGCGATCACCGCCCAGGTGATCTGCGGGGCCGCGAACAACCAGCTCGCCCACCCCGCGGTCGAGCACGACCTCGGCGAACGCGGCATCACCTGGGTCCCCGACTACGTCGCCAACGGCGGCGGACTGATCCAGGTCGCCGGCGAGCGGCTCGGCACGTCCGCCGACGACGTCCGCGCGCAGGTCGAGAAGATCTTCGCCACCGTCGTGCAGATCCTCGACGTCGCGAAGCGAGACGGCATCCTCGCCGGCGCCGCAGCCGACGCCGTCGCCGAGGCCCGGATCGCTGCAGCCAGGTAGGCCCTCCGGGCCCGTGTGCCTTTTTGGTAGTTGCAGCTACCAGAAAGGCGCACGGGTGCGAAGCGCCTAGGCCGTCAGCCGCCGGTGCAGCTCCCAGGCATTGCGCTCGACGCGGTTGGATTCGAGCATCCCGTCGGCCCGGACGTTCCACACCGCGGTACCCGTCAGATGGATCGGTTGCCCGTCCGGTTCGGTGCCCATGAATCCGCGATTGCGGCCGGTCATTTCCCACAGCGATGCGACGCGGGAACCGTCCTCGTTCTGGAACGTTTCGACGGGGATGAACTCCAGATCCTCGACGGTCGACTGAAACTTCAGCACCCATTCCTTGAAGGTGTCGCGGCCGCGGATGGCCTCCCCACCGGTGACGATGACGAAATCGTCGACGACGAGCTCGTCGATCGCGTGGGGATCCTGGGGTGACTGCCACACCCGGGCCCAGAAATTCTCGACTGCGTGAACTCCGTGTTGTACAGACATGGTTGCCTTGCGTCTCGCTAACTTGGAATTTCCAAGTTAGCATGGATACGACGCGGTCGCGCCCCGTTCCTCACGAGTTCCGGCTAACCCTGCGGATTGCCGGCCGGGGCCGGAGCACCCTGCTGTACATGCAGAGTCGATGCCGGAACGCGGCGACCGTCGTCGGTGACGAAGGCGAGGGACACGGCCTCGCCGGTGGTCTCGTCGGTGTACTCGGGGGAGGTGCTACCCGGCCGCGGCAGATGGTCGCGCCCGAACTGGCCCAGCGCCCCGATCACGACATGCAACTGCTTGCCCTTCTCGGTCAGCACGTACTCCTGACGTTCCCGCGACCCCTCCTGACGATAGGCGCGGCGTTCGAGGATTCCTTCGTCGACGAGCATCGCCAACCGTGCGGTGAGCACGTCGGACGCCACCCCGAGACTGCGGGTGAACTCCGAGAACCGGCTGTGACCCCAGAAGGCTTCGCGGACGATGAGCAGCGTCCACTTGTCGCCCAGGAGTTCGAGGGTGCGCGCGATGGAGCAACGGGCAGGGGTGGCCGACGACGGACTCATGCAACGAGGATAGTCCTTCCTGGCTTGGCAGGTCCAAGCCAGTGGGTCCGCCGCCCGCGCGCGGCGAACGAGTGCAGAGACTCGCTAACCGCGCACGGGCGCGAAGCGCCTCACGCCCGCATCCCCGTGACGACGGCGTCGAGGAACTCGTCCGCGATCTCTTCGGGTGTCTCGGCGCCCGCGGGGGTGATCCACAGGTAGCTGTAGTTGAACATGCCCAGCAGGCCCTTGACCATCAGCCGCGGCAGAGCACGGAACTGTCCGTCGCGGATACCCTGCTCCAGCGCGTTCCGCCAATGTGATTCGTAGCGTTCACGTTCGGCGATGATGCGATCCCGCCGCTCGTCCGTCAGTGCGTGGTACTCGCGGAAGAATACCGTCCACTCCGCACGGTGCTCGGCGATGTTCCGCATGAGCGCACGTGCGAGGCCACGCAGCCGTTTCTCCGGATCGGCCTCGGACAAAGCGAGTTCGTCGGCCACCGTGTTCATCTGCGCAAGTTGCCGGCTGCTGATCTCGTAGAGGATTGCCTCCTTGCTGCCGATGTAGTGGTACAGCGCGCCCCGGCCCAGCCCGGTGGCCTCACCGATCTCGGCGACCCCGGTGCCGTGGTAGCCCGACTTCGCGAACAATTCGGCGGCCACCTGCAGGACTCGGTCCCGGTTGGCGTCGTACTTGTCGCTCATCGAAGGGCCCCTTTGTCTCCCGGCGGTCGAAGATGTGAGTCTAGACGGCCCAGATCACGGGTTCGGCGCGGCCAGCCCGGTGATCAGGGCGTCGAGAAACCCGTCGGCGATCTCTTCGGGGGTGCGGGCCCCGTCGGCGGTGAGCCAGAGGTAGCTGTAGTTGAACATGCCGAGCACACCCTTGATCATCAACGGCGGCAACAGTGTGAACACCCCGTCCCGGACGCCTTGGTCGAACGCGTGCCGCCAATGCGATTCGTACCGTTCGCGGGCCGCGACGACTCGCACACGCCGATCACCGGTCAGGGCGTGGTACTCGCGGAAGAACACCGTCCACTCCGCGCGGTGTTCGGCGATGTTGCGGAGCAGAGCCCGCGCGAGACCGCGGAGGCGGCGCTCCGGATCCGGTTCGGTCAGGGCGAGTTCGTCGGCGACCGTGTTCATCTGCGCGAGTTGCCGGCTGCTGATCGCGAACAGGACCTCCTCCTTGCTGCCGATGTAGTGGTAGAGCGCCCCGCGGCCGAGCCCCACCGCCGTGCCCAGGTCGGCGATCCCGGTGCCGTGGTAGCCCGACCTCGCGAACAGCTCGGCGGACACGCGCAGAATTTCGGCGCGGTTGAGGTCGTACTTGGTGCCCATCGAATCACCGTTCGACGTGCACGATCAGGGCCTGCCCCTGGCCGCCGCCCCCGCACAGCGCGGCTGCGCCGACGCCACCTCCGCGGCGTCGCAGTTCGAGCGCGAGGTGCAGGACGATCCGTGCCCCCGAGACGCCGATCGGGTGGCCGAGCGCGATCGCGCCGCCGTTGACGTTCACCCGGTCCGCGTCGAGACCGAGGCGTTCGGACGAGACGAGTGTGACGGCGGCGAACGCCTCGTTGATCTCGACGAGATCGAGGTCGCGAGGCGCGATCCCCTCGCGTCGGCACGCGGCCTGGATGGCGTTCGACGGCTGCTCGTGCAGACCCGAATCGGGTCCGGCGACCACAGCGCGTGATCCGATCTCGGCCAGCCACGACAGTCCGAGCCGGACGGCCGTCGACTTCCGTGTGACCACGACGGCGCAGGCACCGTCGGAGATCGGTGACGAGTTGCCCGCCGTCAGCGAGCCGCCTGCGGCGAAAGCCGGAGGCAGACCGGCGAGGTCGGCCGCCGAGGTGTCGGCCCGGATGCCCTCGTCGTGGCTCACGTCGGTCGACTCACCCCGCCCGGATCTGATCGGAACGGGAACGATCTCGGCCGCGAAGACGCCGTCCTTGCGCGCGCGTGCGGCCGCACGGTGCGAGCGTGCGGCCCACTCGTCCTGGGCCTCCCGGGTGATCCCGTACTCGGGATTCCTCGACTCGGTCAGCGCCCCCATCGACGACCCGGTGAAGGCGTCCTGGAGCCCGTCGAACGCGAGGTGGTCGATCAGAACCGTGTCGCCGTACCTGTGTCCGCGACGACTGTTCGTCAGCAGGTGCGGCGCAGTGCTCATCGATTCCTGACCGCCGGCGACGACGATGTCCGCGTCGCCGGCGGAGATCATCTGGTGCGCCAGCGTTATCGCGTCGATTCCCGAGAGGCACATCCGATTGATGGTCAGTGCCGGTGCGGTCATGGGGATTCCGGCGGCTGCCGCCGCGACGCGCGCCGGCAGTTGGCCGCTGCCCGCGGTGAGCACCTGGCCCATGACGACGTGGTCGACGGCGCGTGCGGCGACGCCGGCCGATTCCAGCGCACCACCGATCGCATGGCTACCCAGTTCCTGGGCGCTCAGGCTCGACAGGGATCCCATGAAGCGTCCGAACGGGGTTCGCGCCCCCGCGACGAGGACGGTGGGGTCGTGGTCCGTCATTGTTCTCCTCCTTCGAGGGCGGCTGTCGTGCGGATGTCAGGGCTGACGCGACGTCTCGAAGGCGTCGGAGAACGCGTACCCGTCGAGCAGGCGTCCCGCCGTGACCAGGTACTGGATCGTCGGGGTCCCCTCCTCGAGCCAGTTGAGGCGGGCATCCCGGTAGAGGCGCTCGATCGGATGCGCGCGCGTGTATCCGATTCCGCCGTGGATGAGCAGAGCCCGGTCGGTCACCCGGCCGACGGCTTCGAGGCCGAACAGCTTGCACATGCTGGCCTCGGCGGGAATCCGTTCGCCGGCATCCCACTTCTGTGCTGCGTCGGCCAGGATCCCGCGCAGGGCGTAGACATCGGTGGCCATCTCCGCCAGGTAGCGCTGGATGGCCTGCCGTGTGCCGATCGGCTTGCCAAATGTGACACGGCTCTTCGCGTGGGCGATCGACAGTTCGAGGGCGCGCTCGGACGTGCCGAGGGAGCTTGCCGCGATGAACACCCGGCTGATCTCCAGTGCGCGTTCGAGGTGCTCGTTTCCCTGCCCCTCCACGCCGACGAGGGCGGTGGCGGGCACCCGGACGGAGTCGAGGGTGACGCGTCCGTGCTCGGTGCCCTTGCATCCCATCGTCTCGGGAAGTGCTGCGATCGAGAGACCGGCGGTCGCGCGGGGAACGAGGAACGCGGAGACGTCGGTGTCGGATGTCTTCGCGAAGACGATGAAGTGAGACGCGATGTCCGAGTTGGTGATCAACCACTTCTCGCCGTTCAGAATGTAGTCGTCGCCCTCGCGCACCGCGGTCGACCCGAGGTCGGCGCCCGTCCCGAAACCCGGCTCCGTCAGCGCGAACGCGACCGAGTTCCGGCCCGTGGCCGTGCCCGGCAGCACGTCCGCCTTCTGCCGGTCGCTGCCGATCTCGGAGAGTGCGTGGGCGAAGGAGTTGTGCACGTGGACGATGACCCGGAGCCCGCCCTGCACCTTGGCGAATTCGGCGATGATCGGCAGGTACTGGGCGATCGAGAGACCGCTGCCGCCGTACTCGCGGGGGACGAGCAGGCCGAGTGCGCCGATCCGCTCGAGGATGGGCATGACGATGTCGTGCGGAACCTGCTCGTCGTCCTCGATCCGCTGTTCGAGTGGATCGAGTTCGGACCAGATCGCCTCGAAAATGCGGTCCCGGAGCGCCAGGTACTCCGACTCCGGAATGCCGACCGAATGCGTGAGTGTCGCGGTCATGGTGTGTGTCCCTTCGTTGTTGGTCGTTGCAGTCGTGGTGTGTCACAGCGCCCAGCCACCGTCGGCGGTGAGGACGGAGCCGGTGCAGAATGTGGCGTCTTCGCTGAGGAAGACTGCGGCCTTGGCGATTTCGTCGACGGTGCCGAATCGGCCGAGGACGGTTTCTCGTTCGATGCGCTTGCGTGCGGAGTCGGGCACCGCATCGGTCATGTCGGTGGTGACGAAGCCGGGGGCCAGCACGTTGACCCGGATGCCGTCACGCGCGACCTCCTTGGCGAGTGAGCGACCGAAGCCGATCATCGCGGACTTCGCACCCGCGTACGCGGTGTCGCCGGCGTGACCGATCAGGCCGACGACCGACGACACCAGCACAATGCTCGGTGACCTGCCGTGCGCGAGGTGGGGTAGCGCGGCCCGGGCGAGGGCGACGGTGCCGCGAAGGTTCGTCTCGATCACGCTCCACCAGGCATCCGGGTCCGTCTCGACGAGCCGCCCGCCCGACCACTGGCCCGCGTTCAGGACGAGCGAATCGAGGTGTCCCCAGTGCGAGACGACGCGCTCCACCGCCGTGGGCGCCGTGGTGTCGTCGTGCAGGTCGAAACGGATCGGGAGTACCTGTTCAGGGGCGTCCGCGGCGAGCTTCTCGGCGCCGTCACGTCTGGTCCGGTACGTGCAGCCCACCCGGCAGCCGCGCTGCGTCAGTGCCGTGGTGACGGCGGCTCCGATGCCGCGGGAGCCGCCGGAGACTAGCGCGACGCGGGGAGCGTCGTGATCGTTGTCGTACATTCCCAGGAATGTACTGATCGATCCAAAAATAGTCCAGAGTGTTGGTGAAACTCGCGGTAATTCGGGTTTGAGCTCGATATTTGGGCGAAGTCCAAAGTGGATCGATCGGTACAAAAATGCTTGCTATCGACGTCCGGGTTGTGCTAGACCTGTGACCGTGGCCACACGGGGCGACGGTGCTGATGCGATGTCCGATCGGCGAACCCCGGGCGAGGCCCGACGGCCCGATCACAACCGCGGTGGCACCGGATCGACACGGCAGCCGCACCGCCCCACATCAGCAGCGATGGGAGATTCGATATGAGAGTCATCGACGACCTGGAGGTCACTCGGGTCAAACCGCGGAAGGTTGCCTTCGCGTCCTTCGTCGGAACGGCAATCGAGTGGTACGACTTCTTCATCTTCGGGACAGCGGCCGCCCTGGTATTCGGGAAGGCGTTCTTCCCGTCGTTGAGTCCGCTGTCGGGAACGCTGGCCGCATTCGCGACGTTCGGTGTCGCGTTCGTGTCGCGTCCCGCAGGCGCGATCGTCTTCGGGCACTTCGGAGACCGGATCGGCCGCAAGAAGATGCTGGTGTTCTCCCTGGTGCTGATGGGGTCGTCGACGGTCGCGATCGGACTCATTCCCACCTACGGGGCGATCGGTCTCGCGGCGCCCGTGCTGCTCGTCCTCGCGCGCCTGGCACAGGGCTTCGCGGTCGGCGGAGAATGGGGCGGCGCGGTGCTGATGGCAGTCGAACACGCACCGCGCGAGAAGCGGGCGTTCTACGGCAGCTGGCCGCAGGCCGGCGTGCCTGCCGGACTCGTGCTCGCGACGCTCGCGTTCCTTCTGGTCGAGCAGCTTCCCGAGGACCAGGTGCAGGCGTGGGGATGGAGGCTTCCGTTCCTCGCCAGTGCCGGGTTGGTCGCGGTCGGCATGTACGTGCGACTGAAGGTCGTCGAATCGCCGGAATTCGAGAACGTCAAGCGCAACAAGAAGATTGCCGAATTCCCGATCCTCGCGGTCCTGCGGGGTGAGAAGCGCGCGCTGGGCGTCGGGATTCTCACCCAGGCCGCCTCCCTCGTGCCGTTCTACCTCGTCACCGTCTTCGTGCTGTCGTACGGTCCGAAGGAACTCGGCATCTCGCGGCAGACGATTCTGTTGAGCATCCTCGTCGCGTGTGTTCTCGACATCCTGTCGGTGCCCTACGCGTCGATGATCGCGGACCGGATCGGAGCACGGAAGATGTTGATCTACGGGTCCCTCTACATGGCCGCGATCGCGTACCCGTTCTTCTGGTTGCTGACCACCGGCGTGGGTGTCGCCGTCCTGCTGGCGATGATTTTGATCATCACCATCGGTCACGCCGTCACCTATTCCGCGGTGGCCGGCTACGTCACCGGTCTGTTCCCGGCCGAAGTCCGGTACACCGGCGCGTCCGTCGCCTATCAGTTCGGTGGTGTCGTGTTCAGTGCTCCCGCACCGTTCATCGCGGTGGCGATCGCTGCCGAGACGGACGGTTCGTGGGCCCTGGCCGCGTACATCGCCGCGGCGTGTGCCATCACGGTCCTGGTCTTGACCCTGACGAAAACTGCAAAGGTGAATCACTGATGTCTCTCGACAGACTCGCATCGTCCGCACTCGCCGGTGCCTGGCAGGACATCGAATCCCTGCTGGACCGCGACCCGTTCGGCGGCGACTTCAACACGGCCCACGAAATCTGCACCCGCTACGCGGCCGACCCGAACCGGGTGGCGCTGACCGTGCGGCACGAGGACGGCTCGGCCGACCGCTGGACGTACCGCGAACTCGACAGGCTCGCCGCCAAGGCGGCACGGGTGTTCGCACGCGCGGGGCTGACGCGGGGAGATCGCGTCGGCGGACTGCTGTCGCGACAGGTCGAGAGTTGGATCACCGCACTGGCGGCGTGGCGCTCCGGGCTCGTGTACGTGCCGCTGTTCGGCGGGTTCGCCCCGGACGCGATCGGCCTGCGCCTCGACGCGGCGGGAGTCCGCGCGGTCGTGGTCGATCAGCGGTACCGGCCGGCCCTCGCGGAAGCGCAGGCGACCCACGGACTCGATCCCGCGGTGTTCGTCGTCGGCGACGTCGCGGCCGACGCGGACGACCGGTCCTTCTGGACGGAGGTCGACCGGGCCGACGCCGACGGCCCGCTCGCGACCACGGCACTCGGGGACACCGCCACCCTGCTGTTCACCAGCGGAACATCCGGAACACCGAAGGCGTGCACCATGACCCACGCCACCTTCGTCTCGGTCATGCCCTACGCGAAGGCCGTTCTCGGGGCGACCCGCGACAGCGTCGTCTTCTCGACGTCGGACCCGGCGTGGGCGTTCGGGCTGTACAGCACCGGTGCCGCCGTCATGGCGCTGGGCGTGCCGCGGGTGATGTACTCCGGGAAGTTCGTCCCCGAGGCCTGGCATCGCGTCATCCGGGAAGAGAAGGCCACGATCCTCACCACCGCGCCGGCCGCCCTGCGGCGACTGACGGCGACATTCGCACAGGAGGGAGTGCCGCCGACGCTCCGCACCGTCGCCGCTGCCGGCGAACCGCTCACCGCGGCGGTCGCCGCGGACTGGGCCGGCACCGGTGCCCCCGCCGTGCGCAACGGGTACGGACTGTCCGAGGTCGGCATGCTCCTAGGCGACACCCAGGGCACCGAAACGCGGTCCGGTCCGGGCTGGATGGCCGCCACGATTCCGGGTTTCGACACCTTCCTCGCGGACCGGGACGGGCAACCGGTGGCCGACGGCCAACCGGGATTGATCGCGGTACGGCGGCCCCGGCACCAGATGTCCAGCGGCTACGAGAACACCCCCGACCTGTGGGCCGACCGCTGGCGCGGCGACGTATTCCTCACCGAGGACCGAGCCGTCACAGACCCCCAGGGACGGTGGCAGATTCTGGGCCGGGACGACGACATGATCATCGCGTCAGGGCACAACATCAGCCCGGTCGAGGTCGAGAACGCGCTGTTGCAGCACCCGGCGGTCGCCGACGCCGCGGCAGTCGCGTACGACGATCCGATCCGCGGCGGAGTGGTCCGGGCCGTCGTCGTCCGCGCGGACACCCGGGCCGACGAGGGCGACCTCGTCACGCAACTCACACATCTCGTCGCGCAGCGCGTCGGACCCTACGCGGCACCCAAAGTCGTCGAGTTCCGGCCAGAACTCCCGCGCACCGAAGTCGGCAAGCTGCGCCGGGCAGCGGTCCGCGAACTCCCGATCACATCAGCGGGGGCAACAGCATGCGCGCACTGATGGTCACCGCGCTCGACGGTCCCCAGGCGCTCGCCCCGGTCGAGGTCGACGAACCCGACGCGGACGAATCCGCCATCCTGGTCGAGGTTCATGCCGTCGGGGTGTCGTTCCCGGATCTTCTCCTCACCCAGGGCCGGTACCAGTACAAGCCGGAACTGCCCTTCGTCCCGGGCGGCGAGGTCGCCGGGATCGTGCGGTCAGCACCCGCCGACAGCGGATATTTTCCGGGCGACCGGGTCGTCGGATTGACCGGGGTGGGCGGCGCCATGGCCGACGTGGTCGCACTGCCGCCGGAGACGACTTTCCTCCTCCCCGACATGATTTCGATGGCCGCGGGCGCCGCCCTGCTGTTCAACTACCTCACCGTGCATTTCGCGCTGGTACGTCGTGGACGCCTCGAGACGGGGGAGTCGGTGCTCGTCCAGGGCGCGGCCGGAGGCATCGGCACCGCCGCGATGACCCTGGCGCCCCACCTCGGCGCGTCGCGGACCATCGCGGTCGTCAGCAGTGAGGAGAAGGCGGAGTACGTGCGGAGCCTCGGCGCCTCCGACGTCGTGACCACCGGGAACTGGCGGGACGAGGTCCTCGCGATCACCGACGGCCGCGGGGTGGACGTCGTGGTCGACCCCGTCGGCGGCGATCGTTTCACCGACAGCGTCCGATCCCTGGCGACGGGCGGGAGGATTCTCGTGATGGGTTTCACCGGCCGGGACATCCCCTCGGTGAAAGTGAACCGGCTGCTTCTGAAGAACGCGTCCGCAGTGGGAGTCGCGTGGGGCTCGTGGTGGGCCGGGGACCCCCGACGACTGTCCGCGCAGTGGAGCGAATTATGTCCCTTGCTCGCGTCGGGCGCGTTGAAAATACCGGAGCCGACGCGGTACCCGTTCGAGGCGGCGGCCGAGGCCCTGCTCGATCTCGAACACCGCCGAACCGTCGGGAAGAGCGTCCTCACCCTCCGGTGAGGCGGCTCCGCCGCCCGTGCGCCTTTTTGGTAGTTGCAGCTACCAAAAAGGCGCACGGGTGCGAAGCGCCTAGGCTCTCCCTCATGGAAACCGAGTTCGTCCGCTGGACCGAGGACGGCACCGAGCATTCGGCGGTGTGGCGGTCCACCAGCGGGGCGACGCCCCCGAAGAAGATTCGGGTGGCCGACGACTCGATGACCGCCGACGAGGCGTACCGCCTGGCGTGCGAGGGGACGGCGCTGCTGTGGCGCGGCGACTTCCACAACGCCCGCCAGCTCGGCACCGCTGTCGCCGCCCGTACCGACCGTAAGACCCGCAAGACGTCCACCGACCCCGCCACCGCGTTCCACCTGCATCGGCAGACGCAGTCGCGGAGGGCGGGGATCCTCGGGATGCTGCTGGTGCCGTTCGACGCCGACCAGACCGTCCCGCTGCGACGCGCCCCCGACGTGCGTCAGGCGGTGCTCGAGGCGTACGGACCCACGGACCAGCCCACCGTCACCACCCTGCGCGACCTGCTCGGGGCGATCGGCGCCCACGAGTGGCAGAAGAAGGGCGTCGAGATCCCCGCCCTTGGGGCGCGCATCCACCCCGGCTACGGCGTGTTCTCGCCGATTCGCGGCGAATACGTCGACCTCGTCGCCGACACCCCGCTGCCGTCGCACACGCAGGCGTTCGACATCGGTACCGGCACCGGTGTGCTGGCCGCCGTCCTCGCGCACCGCGGCGTCGAGAAGGTGATCGCGACCGAACTCGACGCGAATGCGCTCGCCTGCGCCCGGGCGAATCTGGACCGGCTCGGCTACGCCGGTCAGGTCCAGGTGGTGGAAACGGATCTGTTCCCCGACGGCCGGGCACCGCTGGTCGTGTGCAACCCGCCGTGGATTCCCGCCCGACCCACCTCGCCGATCGAGTACGCGATCTACGATCCGGACAGCCGGATGCTCCGCGGATTCCTGGCCGGGTTGGCCGAGCACCTCGAGCCCGGGGGAGAGGGCTGGCTCATCCTGTCCGACATAGCCGAGCACCTCGGACTGCGGACCCGCGAGGAATTACTGACCCTGATCGACGACGCCGGACTGACCGTCCTCGGACGCCGGGACGTGGTGCCCCGGCACGGCAAGGTCGCCGACCGATCGGATGCGTTGCACGCCGCGCGCAAGCGGGAAGTGACGTCGCTGTGGCGGCTCGGTGCGCAGGACTCGCCCGCCGGGTAGCAGCCGGACGTAACGGCGACGCGGTCCGGAACGGTCTCCATGTAGGTCACTGATTTCACCTACTTCGAGGAACCGCGGAATGACGTCGCCCCTGCCCGTGCTGGCTTCCGAGCCCCGGCGCAGCGGTGCGGAGCGGGGAACCCTCGGGTGGACGAGATGGTGCGACCCGCTCCTCCTCGGACTCGTGGCAGTCGCGATCTCGGGATTCCGGTCCTGGTCGCCGTCGTTCTGGCACGACGAGGCGGCCACCGTCTCGGTCGCCGGGCGCGACATCCCCGCCATGGTGCGGTTGCTGTTCGACGTCGACGCCGTCCATGGCGCGTACTACCTGGGCATGCATGGCTGGCTGCGCGTCGTCCCGCTCACGGAGTTCTGGCTGCGACTGCCCAGTGTGCTGGCCGTGGGGATCGGCGCCGCCGGCCTCGTCGTGCTCGGAAGGCTGGTGTCCACGCGACGGGTGGCGTTGGTCGCGGCGCTCGTGTTCGCGATCCTGCCGCGGGTGACGTCCGCCGGAATCGAGGCACGCTCGTACGCGCTGTCCGCGGCGCTGGCGGTGTGGGTGACCGTCGTGTTCGTCGTGGCCGTGCGCAGGCGGACGGGCACCGCCTGGGTGCTGTATGCGCTGCTTGTCGCGGTCTCGACCACGGTGTTCCTCTACAGCATCCTGATCGTTGCCGCGCACGTCGTGACCCTGGCGGTGACGAAGACCGGACGTCGCTGCGTCGGGTCGTTCGTCCTGGCTGCCGGCGCGGGCATCGCGATCGCGGCGCCGGTGATCGTGCTGGTGCAATCGCAGGCGGATCAGGTCTCGTGGATCGCCGGCCGGAATTTCGATCTCGTGTGGATCGTGCTCGTCGAGCAGTACTTCGACAACGCCCTCCCCGTCGCCGTCGTGTCAGGACTGCTCGTCGTCGCCGGAGTGACGGTCGGCATCGTCCGGGAGCGTGACCGCCGGGACGGCGACCAGGCCGGGCTTCTCGCGACCGCGGTGCCCTGGCTCGTGGTGCCCACCGCGCTGGTGCTGCTGTATTCGCTGACGTCGCAGAACGTGTATCTGGGTCGCTACTTCACGTTCACCGCCCCCGCGTGCGCACTGCTCCTCGGACAGTCGATTGTGTGGATCGCCGGCCTCGCCGGACGACGATCGCTGCCGCTTCTCGCGGTGATCCTCGCACTGTTCGGTGCCATCGCCCTGCCGCACTACCTCGTCCAGCGCGGACCGTACGCCAAGCCGAGCGGCATGGATTACAGCCGCGTAGCCGACCTCGTCGAATCCGGGGCCGCACCCGGCGACTGCGTGCTCTACGACCTGAAGAACGTCTGGAATCCCGGCCCGATGCGCACCGTCGAGACCGTCGATCCGCCCGCCTTCGCCGCTCTCCGCGACATCTCGCGGGGATCGACGGCCGCGGAACTGGGCGAGTTGTGGGACGAGACGCTGGCGCCCGACCGCATCGCGGACCAGATCAGGAGTTGTCCGGCGATCTGGCTGCTCACCGACCGATCCGCGGGGGTCGACAGCCACACCGGGGCGGCCCTCGATTCCCGTGATCCGGTGGCGCTCGGCGCCAACTTCCGCGTCGTGCGGTCGTACGGTTTCGACGTGGACGAGCGGTGGCAACTCAACGTCAGCCAGGTCGTGCACTTCGTCCGGCGCGGCACTTAGCGCGCTTTTCCGTTCCGGTGGCGGATCCTCGACCACCATCTCATGCCTGGGCTTTCGCAGGGTGGGCGACGCACATTGGCGTCAGATCGCGGCGAGCACCCTGATTTCCGCCGCCGCGGCAGTGGGCACGAGGGCCGTGGCCGCACCCGCCGCCCAGGCAGCAACATTTCAGGACACTTGCGTCACGCATCCGGGGGCATACGCCAGTGGGGCGGTGCTCGGCGTCTACGCCACGAAGAGAATTGGCAACGACCGGGAAGAGTCTTGCACGGTGTATGACGCCCAAAACAGGCTGCTCGGTACCGCGCACCAAACCAATTACGGGTTCTACGGAAAGCAGCCACAGGGCCCCGGTCAGGTAGGCCCACCGGTCCAGTCGCCTCGTTGTTCGACGGAGCACAATCTCGACGGCACCGCGGGACGGACTCGGGCACTTGCCGCCGCCGCTAGTTGACGAGCCCAGCAAGCAAACCCGGCCGTACGCCGTTCCCGAGAAGGACATCCGCGACGACGCACCTTTCCGGAGCTAGTCCACGACCGCTACCGTGCGAGAGGTGGAACTCATTCTCGCTGCCTCGGCCGAATTCGAGCGCGTGGTGCGCCACCTGCCGGTGGACTCATGGGACCTGCCCACACCGTCACAGATGTCGGTGCGTGACCTGGTCGAGCATGTCGTGGTGGGAAACCGCTTCACTGCGCTCCTGCTTGCCGGCGTCGGTCGTGAACAAGCCCGGAACATGCTCACAGACGACCAGCTCGGAGACGACCCGGTTGCCGCGGTGGCCGAATCGTCGCGACACCAGGCCGAGGCCTTCGCCGCCGCACCACCGGAACAGCCAGTTCCAGGCCCGAAGGGCGACGTCCCTGCCGAAGCGTTCCTGCGCTTCCGGCTCGTCGACCTTGTGGTTCACGGGTGGGACCTCCTCCGCGGGGCGGGCCTCGATGAAACTCTCGACCCGCCTGTGGTCGCCGGGCTGTCTCGTGTGGTCGAACCACATCTGGACGACATGCTCGCCTTCGGCGCGTACGGCGAGGGCCCGAGTGGCACAGTGCCTCCCGACGCTTCGCAGCAGACTCGACTCCTCGACTGGTTCGGGCGACGGCCCTAGCGCACTACTTGCAATCCGTGCCGATGCCACCGACAGGGCGGAGGCGATCGCCGAAGTTCAGGTACGAGTAGCGTTACGCCCGTGAGTGGTTGACGAGTTCCTGGACCCGTCAACCACTCACGGGCGCGGAGCGCCTACCGGCCCAGCTGCGGGAACGCGCGTTGCGCGCACGCGTGAGTATATCAGCCGATCGGCGTACCCGATGTCGCAGCCGAGGCCGATCGCGAAATTGCGTTCCGGGGCGAGATATCCGAGACCGCCGCTGTGGGTGGTGCGCGCGATCCACAGGTAGGCGCGCCCGTTCGACACCTGCGTGAGGATCCGGCCGGGATTCGCGAACGCCTCGTGGACCACCCACAGCGGGCAGCTGCCGCCGGCTCGGGAGAAGTGGAATGCGTTGGCAGACTGGCACTTCGAAATGTTCCCGGCGCGATCGGTGCGGACGGAGAAGAACGACACGCCGCGCTGGCCCGGCCGGTGCAGCGTCGACAGCAGGCGACAGATCGTCTCGAACCCCACCTCGAACTTCAGGCCCAGCAGGTCGATGTCGTAGTGGAGTGATTCGGCGGCACCCAGGAACAGCGTGTACGGCAGGATGAGCGCCCCGGCGAAGTAGTGAGCCAACCCGATTCGCGCGAGCGCGGCGGATTCGGCGGTCAGCGACTCGTCCTCCGCGGCGATCGGGGCGTTGAAGGATCCGTTGCACGGCGGCGCCAAGGAGGCCGTCATGCACGACATGGTCGAGATCGGCGATCCGGACCGCGCCGAGGAGTGGCTGCTGGGCAAACTCGCCGCCAAGGAGAAGGTGATGGGTTTCGGCCACCGGGTCTACAAGAGCGGCGACTCGCGGGTGCCGACGATGAAGGCGGCACTGCTCGACATCGCAGCCGCCACCGGCGGTGAGAAGTGGGTGCGAATATACGACGTCCTGGAGAAGACGATGGCCGGCGCCACCGGGATCGCGCCGAATCTCGACTTCCCGACCGGTCCGGCGTACTACCTGATGGGATTCGACGTGGAAATGTTCACGCCGATGTTCGTGATGAGCCGGATCACCGGGTGGACCACCCACATCATCGAGCAGGGCGCGTCGAACAGTTTGATTCGCCCGCTCAGCGAGCACTCGGGCGTCCCCCAGCGCTCCGTCGTCGCCTGACGGCTTGTGCGCCTTTGTGGTTGCTGCCGCTACCAGAAAGGCGCACGGGCGCTAGCGCTTTTTGACGTGCGAGACGATTTCCGGATCGCTTTGTCCGTTGGTCTTCATCTTCTTGTCGGCGCGCTTCTCCTTCAGCGACTTACCGGACTTCTTCGACATGGAATTGCGGGGCGATTTGTCAGCCATGGACCATCCCTGAATGCGGAACCTGGACGGCTCCGATAGTGCTGACAGTACGCCACATCCCGGGAAACCCGGACCGATCGTCGAAAGGGCGGCTTCTAGGACGACGGATCGTCGAACAGGGTCTGCTCCTCGGGGTTGGTGAACAGCCCCATCTGCTCGGGCCGCGGCTTGGGGTCGGGAGCGCTCGCCGCCGGTGGCAGCACGACGGTGCGGAGGGCGTGGCGCAGGGTGCCGACGATGCGCTCCCACTGGTCCGCCGACGCATCGTCGGTTTCACGCAACCGGGACACCCAGGCGATGCCGGTGTCCAGGAGCACGAGGATCCGGTCGCGGTCGTGACCGCAGACGTCGGTGACGACAGCCGGATCGGTGTCGCCTCCGGGCCCGGCATGGAGATGGAACAGCGTCTGGAGTTCCTTCGGCAGGTCGGTGGACGACATCCGGTTCTCGGTGCGAGGTGCCGCATCCGGCTCCGGTTCGGCGTCCGGGCCGGAGTCGCGGTGGAAGAACAGTTCGCCACCGAACCGCGACGCGAACTCGTTGTCGACGGTGCTCAGGAAATCGGAGAACGCCTTGCAGCTGTCCGTGAGGTGCTGCGGGACGAACGGGTTGCCCGACACTTCCAGGAACGCCGACAACCGGTCGTCGACCAGCACGAACTTGATCCGTGACCACGTGCGGTTGAGGTCGGCGGTGACCTCGGCCGCCCGGGTGCGGTCGCTGATGTCGTGCACGAGCGGCGCGAACAGCTGCACGTCGACGGTGTCGGCGAGCGGGCCGACGAACAGGATGGTGTTGCCCATCCGGATCGGGACGTCGCCGTCCGGGTCGCGTTCGGGCAGCAGCCCGAGCATCGGCACCAACGCGAGCGTGATCAGTTCGTGGAGATGCTCGACGTCGCGGGGGACTACGGCGGCCGCGGGGTCGAGTTGCGCGACCAGCGGCGGCCGCACCGAAACCGGGTCGAACGTGGCCTCGGGATCCGTACTCGACGTCTCGGTGCTCAGGAACGCGGGATGCGTGATTCCCCAGACGTCGCGGAACGCGGCCACGGCCATCGCGGCCAGCTGATCCGACCACGACAGCTTCTTGTCGACGTAGAACGCGGGGGAGCCGTCGTCGGGTTCGTCGTCCGGGCCGCGCGTCGGCCGGTTCCAGCCCAGCTCGGTGAGGTACGTCTGCTCGGCCTCGGTCAGTGCGCGGTCGGGGTGCAGGTAATGGTTCGACGGCACCTCGCAGCGCACCGTGTCACCGTCCCACACGACGAACTGAATGCACGGCATCAGGCCCTGGGATTCGTCGAGCTCCTCGAATCCCGATTCGAGGACCAGAAGGTCCTCGTCCTGCATCGCTGCCAGATAGTCCGCGAGGCGCCGCTGGAACTCCGCCCAGTCGCGGTTCACGCTCGAATCCAGATCGAAGTCCTGCATGTCTGCTCCGTCCGGGTCGGCCACGAGTCACCTACTTCCGCTCTATACGGTAGCGGCGATCGTCGAGACCGCAGTGCAGGAGGGGGCGGTGGGCTCAGACGGGGTGACCGGCCGCGATCCGTCCGGTCAGCCGGGTGACGGCGTCGAGGAGGTCCCACGACGTGCCCGGTTCCACCGCCACGGCGGTATCGCCCCACACGAGGTACCGGCCGTCGCCCTCGATGTCCCGCCACGCCAGACCGCCGACGGGGCGTGGTGAGTGCCGCGCGCCGCGGATCACGGTGACGACCCCCTGGCTCGTCGACGGCCGGTCGAGGATCCGGGCCGCCCGTGCGCTCCCGGCCGGTGTCGGCGGGACCACGACGCCCGTCGCCGCGCCGGCGTCGGTGTCAGGGAGCTGAGCGATCAGCTGCCGGCCGACGTCGTACGGTTCGCAGCTCCGGATCACCACTTCGCCCGGATGCTGCACCGCCGCGATCCCGTGCCCGCGTGCAATGGCTCCCGTCATGCGGACCGGGGTACCGCCGTCCGCACCTGCCGAACCGGAGATCTCGATCCGGAGGTCGGGTTCGGCGAGCACCAGCAGCGCCGACTCGAGCGCGTCGTGTTCGGGTCCGGAGAAGGCGGCGCGGATCCGGCGCTGCTCCGCCGCGTACTCGTCGGCGGTGGCCAGCGTGCTCGTGACCCTGAACGGATACGGAATGCGGTCCTGGCCGGTCCGGTCCCACAATGCCGAGAACTGCGGGCCGGTCAACACCCAGTGCCCCACGACTATCGGCCGATCACCGCGGGTGTCACGAGAGGCAATCTTCCGACGAGTTCGCTTCCCTCGTCGATGCTTTCGAGGTACGTCGGGGGTTCCTCCTCGTCTTCCCGGGCGGCTGGCAGGGCGGGAGCGCCCGGCCGTTCGGGGGTGGTCGTCTGGTGAGAGGACACGATGCTGCGCGCGTACTGCGCCACCCCGCCGCCGACGGCCCCGGCCAGCGCCGCACCCGCGATCGAAACCGGCGCAGCCTGTGCGGGCGCCGACGAGTCCTCGAGCAGCACCTCGCCGCTCTTGCGGTGCTCATTCCGCGGGACGGTTTCGGATTCGGGCTCGGCCACCTGCTCATCGCTGGGTATGCCGTGCACCCCGTTCGGTCCGATGTCGAAGCCCACCGGCTGACCGTTTGCCGTTGCCGCGGCATCGGTCGCGGCGAGGCCCGCAACGGGGAGTTGTTCGTCCGCGACCCGATACGCCGAGGTGTAGAAGGTGTCCATGGCGGCCTTCGCGTTCTGTTCTGCGGCGTCGGCGTCGGCTTCCGCAGTCCAGTTGACGGGCAGCACCCGGGTCCAGTCGGTCGGGTGTTCGCCGGGCCGACCCACCGCGCCGCGGACCGCTTCGGCTCCGGTGGTCGCGTGCCGCAACGCATCCGCCACATCCGTGAATCGGCCGCCGACCTGCCCGGCTTGGGCGGCGTAGTGGTCGAGCGCCGACGCCACCGCGTCCGCGGTCGGCCCACGCCAGCCGGTGTCGACGGCGGCACGGGTCGCGTCGTGGAACTCGGTGACCGACTCCTGGAATCGGCGTCCGAGGTCGTCCCAGGCCGCGGCCACCGCACCGGACTCGGCGGGCCTCAGCGCGTCGACCGCACACCTGATGGCTCGGTGATCCCACTCGCCCGACCGAAAATTCTCCCCGCCACTCATCCCGACCTCCGATGCTGGACACTCACGGTCCCGGAGTGGACCCCCCAATCCGGCGGGAAGCCACCCTACCGACTCCTGTACCGGGCTTGTCACCGCTCCCGATCTCGGAAAGGCTCGGGTAAGCCTCAGCCCCGCGGTCTGGTGGTGACGGGCGGGATGGTGATCACCGGACGCGTCGTCGTCGTGGTGGTGACCGGCGGCAGTGTCGGCGCCGCGGGTGACGCCGTCGGCGGGGCCGCGATCCGGGGGACGGTCTGCTCGGTCGTCGTGATGACGGGAGGCCGGGTCACGGGTGTGGTGACCGGGGCCAGGCTGATCGTCGGGGGAGGCGGCGCGACCGTGGTCCGGACGGGCGGTGGCGGGGCAGGGGTCGTCGAGGGCGCGGGCGGCGGCGCGGTGGTCACCGGCGCCGGTTCGGTGGTGAGCGTGACGGCCCGTGGGGTGGTGAGGTCGGCCATCTGCCAAGTGGGGGTCGGCGGGACGAACACCTGGAAGGTGGCCGGTGCGGCGCTGTAGGGCCCGGCGGCCTGCAGGCCCTCCGACGTCAGCGGTGGCGGCACGACGTCCGGCCCGCGGTTGCCGAACGCGCCGCCCGCGGCACCGATCATCAAGCCGGAGACCGCCGACACGGTGGCAATCGCGAGTGCCCCGATCGCTACAGTCCTGTCGTCCATGCGCTACCCGTCCTCGGCGTGCAAATGCGTCCACCATAGAGGGCGGTGCCGCCTGCTGCCGCATGTGTCCGGAAGACGAGTCGTCCGGGCGGGTTCGCTGGATGGTTGCCGAGGTTCGGCGCACGCTGACGAGAACTCTTGTTCGGGCGAGCCGGTCAGCCGACGATCGAGCGGTGTCCATACCGCTCCGACCGGGGGTAACGATGTGTCTGCTCGACTGGTTGTTCCGCCGTCCGCTGTCCGAACGAACCGGGGCGGCCGTCGCCGCGTCGGCGATGCTGTTCGCTTCGTGAGCCGGCTCGAGATCGACGCCGACGTCCTCGTCCTCGGCGGCGGACCCGCCGGAACGTGGGCGGCACTGGCGGCGGCCCGGGCGGGCGCGCGGGTCGTCCATGCCGACAAGGGCTACTGCGGCACCAGCGGCCCCACCGCATCGGGCGGCAACAACCTGTGGAACGTCCCGCCCGGTCCGGCACGCGAACGGTCGGTGCAGGCCCGCTTCGAGGACGGCGGCAGACTGTCCGAGCCGGCCTGGATGTACCGGGTGCTCGAGGAAACCCACCACCGGGTGGATGAACTGGCAGGCGCCGGCTACCGGTTTCCGTCCGGCGACGACGGCCGGGAGGTGCGTACCAGCCTGCAGGGGCCGGAGTACATGCGCCGGATGCGCAGGCGCGTGCACCGCGCCGGGGTCACCATCCTCGACCACAGCCCCGCCCTGGAACTGCTCACCACCGGCGACGGCACCGTGTCCGGTGCCGCGGGTCTGCAACGGCAGAACGGATACGCCCCGTGGTCGGTGCGTGCCGGGGCAGTGGTCGTGGCGACCGGCGGCTGCGCATTCCTGTCGGGAAGCTTCGGAACGAACGTCGACACCGGCGACGGACTCCTGATGGCGGCCGAGGTCGGGGCGTGGTTCTCGGGCATGGAATTCTCTACGGCCTACGCGCTGGCACCGGCGTGGAGTGGGCACACCAAGGGGTTGATGATGCAGTTCGCCACGTACTACGACGCGGACGGTCGGACTCTCGGGGACGGCGGTTTCTCCGCACGCGGCGCCGCGATGGCGCACCTCGCCGCCGGCCGCCCCGTGTACGCGCGACTGGACCGAGCCAGGCCCGACATCCGCGCGGCCATGCGCACGTCGCAACCGAATTACTTTCTGCCGCTGGACAAGGCCGGCATCGACCCGTTCACACAGAAGTATCCCGTGCGGGCAGTGCTGGAGGGCACGGTGCGCGGAACCGGAGGTATCCGGGTCGCCGGCACCGACTGCGCCAGCGACGTTCCCGGCCTGTTCGTGGCGGGCGACGCGGCCACCCGTGAACTCGTCACCGGCGGCCGCAGCGGCGGCGGCAGCCACAACGGGGCGTGGGCGATCTCCTCGGGGACGTGGGCCGGCGCGGGTGCAGCCCGGTTCGCTCGGAAGCGCCCCGTCCCCGACGGGGTGCGCGGCGCGGGCGCGGCGGGACTGCGCGGACCGTCGGCCCGCCGGCAGGCGTCGCGCTCCATCGTCGGACTCGTGCAGGAGCACACCCTGCCACTGCGACGCAGCTTCCGGCGCAGCGCGACGAGTCTGCGGGACAGCGTGACAGCCCTCGACGAGGCGTGGTCGGGTGCCGCCGATCTGCTCGGCGGCACCGAACGGGAGCTGCTGCAGGCACGGTCGGCCGCCGCGATGCTCGCCGTCGCGCGGTGGGCGACGCACTCCGCGCTGGCCCGGACCGAGACCCGGGGGATGCACGTGCGCACCGACCTACCGGACACCGATCCGGCGCAGACCCGTCGACTGCTGTCGGGCGGGCTGGGCGAGGTGTGGGTGCGGCCGGAACGCGGCACCGCCGAGGCCCGGACGGTCGCGTCGTGATCGAGGTCGTCGTCGCCGACCGCTGCATGCGGTGCGACATCTGCATCAAGGTCTGCCCGACGGACGTCTTCCGTCGCGGCGCGGACGGGGTACCCGTCGTCGCGCACCAGCAGGACTGTCAGACGTGCTTCATGTGTGAGGCGAACTGTCCCACCGACGCGCTGTACGTCGCGCCGTTCGACACCCCGGTTCCCGAGGACTCGACGCACACCGACGCCGAGGGTTTGGCGGAGTCGGGGGCGCTCGGCGCCTACCGCGCCGTGATCGGGTGGGGTGGCCGTCGCACGCCGGGTTCCACACTCGACCGGAACCACCTCTTCACCCCGTGAGTACTTGTTAACGTCCGGCGGTTAAGAAGTACTCACGGGTGTGGCTTTGCGGATGAACCGGCCGATCTCGCGGATGGCGCGGGTGCCCTCGGGAAGCAGACCGGCGGCGGCCTGGAAGACGTGCACCTGCCGTTCCCACACCTGCAGTTCGCACGGCACACCCGCCTGGGACAGCCGCTCGGACATCAGTTCCGCGTCGACGTACACCATTTCCCGCGAGCCGGTCTGGATCAGCGCCGGCGGCATGGAGGCGAGTGAGCCGTCCACGGGTGACGTGGACGGCTCGTGCCCGCCCCTCGTGTCCAGTCTTTCGATCAGCCTGGACAGGGCACCGACCGCGCGTTTGGGGAAGACAGCGCAGAGGTCGGCGTTGGGATGGGCCAGCTTGTTCACCGGGTCGAGGTCGGTCAGCGGCGACAGCGCGACGTCGGCCGCGGGACGCGGCAACCCCTGGCGCAGGGCTTCGAGCGTCACCATGAACGTCAGGAATCCGCCTGCCGAGTCGCCGGCGATGACGATGCGGTCGGCGGTGTACCCGTGCGAGAGCAGCCACCGGTACCCGTCGACGCCGTCCTCGACGGCCGCCCGGATGGGGTTCCGCGGGATCATCCGGTACGCGACGTTCAGCGTCGACGCCTTCGACTCCGCCGAGATCCTGGACACCATCTGGCGGTGGGAGTTGATCCCGCAGCACAGGAACGCCCCGCCGTGGAGGTAGAGGATCGCCCGGTCGGCGAGCTCACCCGGGGGCCGGATCCACTCGGCGCGGCAGTTCGGCAGCCGGATGGGCCTGCGCACAGTTCCGCGGATGGGACCGAGCGAGTATCCGAACAGGTCGACGACTCCCGTGGGCCACGGCAGTTCGGGGTAGCGCGCCCACCCGTCCAGGAACGGCCGGACCGTGCGGCGGAGTGTGTGCGCGAGGGCCGTCGACTGCAGGCTGGTCCCGGCGAACTCCCGCCGCGTCACCGGGAGGGGTGACGGGCAGAAGTCGAAAGTCGCAGTGCTCATAGCCTGCCTCCGATCCGGCCTCGGTGCCCATCGACTTGCTGCCTTTAGGTTTCCACCTCTTTGCGCCGTACGGTCTACATCGAAGTTGGTCGCACGGACGCTACGCCCGACGTAGCATCCAGGCAAAAGTCGTAATGGGATAGTGACCGAGCGGGGGTGAACGTCCAGGTGGGGATCATGCCGGTTACCGATTCGATATTCCTTCTCGGCGAATCGCGAGAGCATCCGATGCACGTGGGATCGCTCGAATTGTTCACACCGCCGGAGGATGCCGGCCCCGACTACGTGAAGTCGATGCACGAAACTCTGCTGAAGCACACGGACGTCGACCCCACTTTCCGGAAGAAGCCCGCGGGCCCCGTCGGCAGTCTCGGGAACCTGTGGTGGGCCGACGAGTCGGACGTCGACCTCGAATACCACGTGCGTCATTCGGCCCTCCCGGCCCCGTACCGCGTCCGGGAACTGCTGACGCTCACGTCCCGGTTGCACGGCACGCTCCTGGACCGTCATCGCCCGCTGTGGGAGATGTATCTGATCGAGGGTCTCGGCGACGGCCGGTTCGCCATCTACACCAAGCTGCACCACTCGCTGATGGACGGTGTCTCCGGGCTGCGGCTGCTGATGCGGACGCTGTCGACCGACCCGGACGTGCGCGACGCACCGCCGCCGTGGAACCTGCCGCGAAGAGCGTCGGCCAACGGAGCCGCCCCCGACCTCTGGTCGGTGGTGAACGGGGTCCGTCGCACGGTCGGTGAGGTGGCCGGTCTCGCACCGGCGTCGCTGCGCATCGCCCGCACCGCGATGGGGCAGCACGACATGAGATTTCCCTACGAGGCGCCCCGCACCATGCTGAACGTCCCGATCGGTGGCGCGCGCCGGTTCGCCGCGCAGTCGTGGCCGCTCGAACGTGTCCACGCCGTGCGGAAGGCGGCGGGGGTCAGTGTCAACGACGTGGTGATGGCCATGTGCGCCGGGGCGTTGCGGGGGTACCTCGAGGAACAGAATGCGCTACCGGACGAGCCGCTGATCGCGATGGTTCCGGTGTCGCTGCGCGACGAGCAGAAGGCCGACGCCGGCGGCAACGCGGTCGGGGTCACGTTGTGCAACCTGGCGACGGACGTCGACGACCCGGCCGAGCGTCTGACGGCGATCTCCGCCTCCATGTCCCAGGGGAAGGAACTGTTCGGCAGCCTCACCTCGATGCAGGCGCTGGCGTGGTCCGCGTTCAACATGTCGCCGATCGCCCTGACGCCTGTGCCAGGGTTTGTCCGCTTCACGCCGCCGCCGTTCAACGTGATCATTTCCAACGTCCCGGGACCGCGGAAGACCATGTACTGGAACGGGTCCCGGCTCGACGGCATCTACCCCACATCGGTGGTGCTGGACGGGCAGGCACTCAACATTACACTCACCACCAACGGCGGTAACCTCGATTTCGGTGTCATCGGGTGCCGCCGCTCGGTGCCGAGCCTGCAACGCATCCTCTTCTATCTCGAGACGGCTCTCGGCGAACTCGAGGCGGCACTGCTCTGAGAGGCCGCGTATTTCAGCGCCGGGCCGACTCCTGCTCGACGAGTGCCCGCCGGGATTCCTCGTGGAGCACCCCGAGCAGTTCGTGTTCGACGTCCGCGAACTCGGGCGACGTCATCATCGACAATTCGCGGGGACGCGGCAGGCCCACCGTCACCTCGCGCCGCACGGTCGCGGGCCGCGCGGACAGCACGACCACCCGGTCCGACAGGTAGACGGCCTCCCGGATGTCGTGGGTGATCATCAGCACGGTCCACCGGTAGCGCTGCCACACGTCCTGCAACCAGGTCTGCATCTCGGTGCGGGTCAACGAATCCAGGGCGCCGAACGGCTCGTCGAGCAGCAGCACCGGACGGTCCTGGACGACGGTCCGCAGCATCGCGGCCCGCTGTCGCATCCCACCGGACAGTTGGCTGGGGCGAGCGTCCTCGAACCCGCCGAGACCGAACACGGAGAACAGCTCCCGGGCCTTGTCCCGCGCCTGCTTCCGGGGCACTCCCTGCACCTCGAGTCCGAGGGTGGTGTTGTCGAGGACGGTGCGCCACGGGAACAGCAGGTCCTTCTGCGGCATGTACGCGCACTTGGCGGGCCCACTCCCCGCGGGACGCACCGGTTCGCCGCCGATCGTGACGGTGCCGGCGTCGGGTTGGTCGAGACCGGCGAGCATGGAGAACGCGGTGCTTTTCCCGCACCCGCTCGGGCCGATCACTGACACGAACTCACCCGGTTCGACGGTGAACGAGACGTCGTCGAGGACGGGCCGGATGCCGCCGCGGACCGGGAACCCCTTGCTCAGACCGGACAGTGCGACGCGCGCGGTCTCACTCATGCCGGGCCCTTTCGTTCTTGATCCACGGGGCGACGACGCGCTCGACCGCGAAGGTGAGCAGGTAGAGGCTGACGCTGATCACGGCGGTCACGAGCACCGCCGCCAGCACGAGGTCGGTGCGGAAGGAGTTCTTCTGCGTCGCCATGTAGATGCCGAGACCGGACGTGGCCCCGACGTACTCGGCGAACACGGCACCCACCACGGCGTACGTGATGCCGATGCGCAGGGCGGTGAAGAACCGGGGGATCGCCGACGGAAGCCGCACGTAGCGGAATTCCTGCCACCGTGAGGCACCCATGCTGCGCAACAACGCGCCCGCCTCCCGGTCGGCCGCGGCGAAACCCTCGATCAGACCGATCGTCATCGGGAAGAACGTGGCGAGGGCGATCACGAGAATCTTCGGCAGCAGACCGAATCCGAACCAGATGATCATCAGCGGCGCGATCGCGATGATCGGCAGCGTCTGCGACACGACGAACAGCGGAACGAACGCGCGTCGCAGCCACGGCGAGAAGTCCACGAGCACGGCGAGCGCCCACGCGAAGAGCAGGGAGACGGCGAACCCGATCAGCGTCACCTGGAGTGTCGCGGAGGCGTGACCGGAGATGGCGTCCCGCGCCCGCCAGCCCTGTTGGACCACCCGCAGCGGCGACGGCAGCACCTGCGGCCGGATACCGCTGACCGTCACGTACACCTGCCATGCGACGACCAGCAGCGCCGCGACCACGACCGCGGGCAGCACCCGCCGCAGCAGCGGGGACGCGCCCGGGGCCGTGGTGCGGAGACTGGGGTCAGGGCTGAGCGAGGTACTCATTGGTGAAATACGTCGACCAGTCGGGTTCCGTGGTCAGCGGTGCCCCGTCGGGGCCGGTGAGCAGGCCGTGCTTGAACAGGAAACCGGAGTAACCCGCCCACTGCTCGGCCGTCTGTGTCCCGACCTTTCCGGAACTGTCCTTCATGTACTCGGAGGACAGCATCTGCTGGCTCTCTCGCACGAGGGACTCGTCCGTGAAGGCGCCGGGGTTGGCGTCGATCAGTATCTGTGCGGCCTCGTCCGGCCGGTCGGCGGCGAACTGGTATCCGCGCTGCAGGGCCTGGACGAACTTGCGGGCCTGCTCGGGATGGTCGGCCATCCATTGCTCGTTGCCCTCGATGACGAGCGCGTACGCATCCGGGAAGCCGTAGTCGGTGTAGTGGAAGTAGCGCATCGGGGTGCCCTGGTGCTCGGCCTCGATGCCCTCCCAGCCGAAGAACGAGACGGTGAAGTCGGCGGTGCCGGAGTACACGGCCTCGTACGCCGAGGTGCCGAGCGTGACGGTGGTGAATTCGCCCTTGCCGCCGTCGTTCCGGATGATCTGCTTCAGCGTCTCCTCGCCGTCCGGGTCCGCGAACCCGGCGTAGATCTTGCCGTCCAGATCCCGGGGGCGGGTGATGTCGGCGCGATCCGCCTTCACCGCGATGCCCGTCGCCCAGTGCTGCAGCGGAGCCATCACCGACGTGGTCTGTGCGCCCGCGGCCTTCGAGAACGTCGCAGAACTCTGGAAGCTCACCCCGAACTCCGCGTTGCCGGCGTCGACCAGGGTGTCGGGCGAGGTGTCGTTGTAGGGCAGCACCTGCACGTCGAGTCCGGCGTCCGCGAACCAGCCTTCCTGCTGGGCGACGAACAGCCCGGTGTGGTTGGTGTTCGGTGTCCAGTCGAGTGCGAACCGGATGGTGTCGCCGGACTGCGAGTCACCGGCGCAACCGGTGAGCAGCGACAGGGCGGAGACCAGGACGACGGCTGCGGTGGCAGCGCGCTTGGTACGAGAGAAGAGTGTCACGACGCCGGCCATTCCTGCTTGTTGAGAGCGGTGTCCCAGAACATGTGTTCGTAGCGGCTGGCGATCACGAACGCCTCCGCCATCGCCTCACGCTGGGCATCGGTCGCGGCCTCGGCCGCGGCGTCCACGAGTTCGCGGGCCGTCGCGACGGCGGCGTGGAACTCCTCGGCGTCGTAGGTGGTCACCCACTGTGCGTAGGGGTGCGACGGGTCGGCGGAGAGCACCTCACGGGCGCTCGCCGCGAGCCGGTGCCCGACATCGGCGTAGATCCAGAAGCACGGCAGCACCGCGGCCGCAGCCACCGCGTACGACTCGGTGGCGGCGACGGCCGTCAGGTACGAGATGTACCCGAGGCAGGCCGGCGAATGCTGCGGCTCCACGTCCGACTCGGGGAGTCGTCCGCTGGTCAGCAGATTCTGGTGCAGCGTCGCCTCGACCGTGGCGGCCTCGGCGGCCGAGCCCGCCCAGAACCCGGCCTCGACCGGGCCCGGCGCATGCGCGGCGACCAGTGAGAGAGCCTTCGCGTACCCGGTCAGGTACAGGAAATCCTGCTCGATGTAAGTGCGGAACACGTCCAGCGGCAGCGTTCCGTCGCCGAGGCGGCGCAGGAACTCGAGTTCGTCGATCGCCTCGCGCAGCACCTTGGTCCGGTCCCACAAGTGGTCCGTGAATCGGGCGTGCTGGCCGGCGCCGGCAGCATCGTGGACAGAGCTATTCACAACGTTGACATCCCTTCGTCAGCATTACCTGAGCAGGTTCCCGGGTGTGTTCTCAGCCCCGCCTGTGCGGAGCACCCCGTGTCAGAACAAGCCGACCCTAGCACCGGCCGTGCCGCGGGTGGAAAGGCCCGGGTCGGTCGACGGGCTCAGCCGGCGAGAAACGCGGCCGCGGTCGGCGGGAGAGACGCGGGGCCGCGCCGGTAGATCTCGGCGGGCCGGCCGGTCCCGACGACGGCCATGTCGCCGGTGTTCTCCAGGGCCGGCCTCATGTGCCGCCGGAACGAGTCCTTCGGCAGGGGACGTCCGAACACCACCTCGTACACCCGGCGGAGTTCGAGCACCGTGAACGTGTCGCCGGCCAGGCCGGACGGGTCGACGGCCCGCGCGTACCGCTCGCGCAGGTCGGCGACGGCGAGGGCGACGACGTCCGCGTGGTCGAACGCCATCTCCTGCGTCACCCGGTCGTCGTCGACGGTGATCAACATCGTGTCGCGGGGGAGCGCTGTGCGGGGCAGCGCGGCGCCGTGCGTCATCGACAGCACCCACCCGCGATCGTCGCGGCCGGGGTCGTCGAGCATCGCCAGCTGATGGAATTCGGTGCCCGTCAGCCCGGCCGTGATGCGCAGGCACCGCTCGGCGGCGTCCCGCAGTCGTTCACCCTCGTGGAGGAAGGTGCCGGGAAGGGTAAATTGGCCTGAACGGCGAAGAGCCACAAGCACTTTCAGTTCCGTTCCGTCGACGGTGAGGACGGCGACGTCGACCGCCACGGAGGGGCGCGGATAGTCGAGGAGGCTCCTGCCGTCGGAATCGGTCCATGCGGCCACGCAGGAATGTTAGCGCACGGTTGATCTATCTCGCGTTCGATCGGTCCTGCCTGCTATTCGTTGGTAGTTTGGCGAGAGATTCCCGGTACGTGCTGCGTGAGGAGATTCGTCCGTGGAGGTCGACAAGTCCGGCGACACGCTCGTCGTCCGTGCCCGGGACGGCGAGGTGCGTGGCTATCCCGAGGGCGACGTCTACGCGTGGAAGGGCATTCCGTTCGCCGCGGCGCCCGTCGGCGACCTGCGGTTTCGCGCGCCGGTCCCGCCCGCACCGTGGGAAGGTGTGCGCGACTGCGTCGACTTCGGCCCGATGGCGCCGCAGGGGCATGGCACCGCCGTCCCCATCGATGCGGGACTCGAGATGGACGAGGACTGCCTGTCCGTCAACGTCTGGGCCCCGAGACCCGACGGCACTCCGCGGCCGGTGATGGTGTGGATCCACGGCGGTGCCTACTGCCTGGGAACCGCAGCCCAGGGCATCTACAACGGGCGCATCCTGTCCACCCTCGGCGACGTCGTGCTGGTCTCGTTCAACTACCGGGTGGGAGCGCTCGGCTTCCTCGACCTGTCGTCGTTCTCGACGGCCGAGCGGGTGTTCGAGACCAACTGCGGGCTGCGTGACCAGGTCGCGGCCCTCGCATGGGTGCGCGACAACATCGCATCGTTCGGCGGTGACCCGGACGAGGTGACGGTGTTCGGCGAGTCGTCCGGAGCCGGGTCGATCACCACGCTGATGACGTGTCCGAGCGCCGAGGGGCTGTTCCACCGCGCGATCGCCCAGAGTCCGCCCGCCACGTCGGTCTACGGGAGCGAGCGGGCGGCCACCGTCGCGAAACAGTTCCTCGACATCCTCGAGGTGGAACCCGGGCAGATCGACACACTGCTGCACCTTCCGTACCGCACGGTGATCGAGGCCAGCGACACACTCGTCAACGAGGTGCCGACGAGGATCCCGGGCACGCTCGCCATGGCACCCGTGGTGGACCGCGACTTCCTGCCCCGCTACCCGGTGGCCGCGTTCCAGAAGGGCTACTCGCACCGCATTCCCCTCATCATCGGTTCCAACAAGGACGAGTCGTCGATCTTCAAGTTCATGAAATCGCCTCTGCTGCCGGTCACTTCGGATTCGGTGCAGGAGATGCTGAGGGCGATCGCGACCGATCACCCGGAACTGCCCGCCGCCCGCCTCGCCGACATCCTGTCTGCGTACCCGGACCGCGGAAAAGCGAAGGGCGCGCTCGCGATGTCGCGGGACGCCGCGTTCCGGATGCCCGCCCTGTGGGTGGCCGACGCCCACAGCCGGCACTCGCCGACGTGGATGTACCGGTTCGATCAGGCCACGCCGATGCTCAAGGCCGCACGGATCGGAGCCGGCCACGCCACCGAACTCCCGTACGTCTTCGGCAATTTCGACACCCTCAACATCGACCCGACGTTCTGGCTCGGCGGCCGGAAGACGGCGCTCGAGGTGTCGGGCCGGATCCAGCGCCGGTGGCTCGCGTTCGCGCGGCACGGTGTCCCCGCCGCGTTGGACGGGTCCAAGCACTGGGCCCCCTACGACGAGGAGAACCGCTCGACGTTGCTGATCGACGGCGCGGACACCCTCGTGAAGGACCCGGACCACGAGATGCGGATCGCCTGGGGCAACGACGTCATGGGGTTCAACTGACGGGCACCTTGTCGTCGAGTTCCTTCAGTACGGGCAGCGCGAAGCATGCCAGCCCGATGATCAGGACCGGGATCGCGAGCACGAAGAACGTCGGCTGGATTCCCCACTTGTCGAGGAGGGGACCGGCCAGCAGGTAGCCCAGCGGGCCCGCGGCGTACGCGGTGGACGTCATGACGCCGGTGACCCGACCGCGCATGTGCTCCGGGCTGCGAGTCTGCATGGCGTAGTTGGCGATCGGGCCGACCGGACCGAACACGAGACCCTGGAGGAGGGCCAGCGCCAGAATCGCCCACAGCGGCGGCAGGAACGCCATCGCGACCATGGCCGCGCCCAGCACCGTCACCGCCACCACCATCAGCGTCCTGCGCGACAGGAACGGCGCGAGCGGTCCGTACGCGAGGGCGCCCACCACGCCGCCGATACTGAGCGCCATCAGCACCGAACCCAGCTGGGCGGGCTTGTCGAGTTCGGTGAAGTACACCGGGAACACCACCGATTCGACGGGCATGTACAGCGCGAGCACCGCCATGTCCACGAGCGCGATCGTCCGCAGGAGCCGGTTGTGCCACACGAACTTCAGCCCCTCGAGCGTGCCGTGCCAGATGGACGTCGGGCGCGTGGACGTGTCGGGTCTGGCGGCGTTCTCCAGTCGCAGGAACGCGATGGTCACCACGGACAGCACGAAGCCGACGGCGGTGACCCACAACGTGTTCACCGCACCCACCGTCGCGATGAGGACACCGCCGATGCCCGGACCGACGAGATACGCCACGTTGTAGTTCGCCTCGTAGAGGCTGTTCATCCGGTCGAGGGACCACCCCGCCGACTTCGTGGCGGCGGGCAGCATCGACTCCCGCGCCGCGATCCCGGCCGGATCGAACGCGGCGCCGATCGCGGCGAGGACGGCGATCACCGTCACGGTGAGGCCCGTCGTGTTCGCGATCACCGGGATGGCCGCCGCGGACAGGGCAGACAGGCAGTCGGAGATCATCGACGTGAGGCGACGTCCGAACAGGTCGACGAACGTGCCCGCGAACAGGCTCGACACCAGCAGCGGAAGGGTGGCCGCGCCCGCGACGATCGCGGCGTCCGACGCGCGACCGGTCCTCTCGAGCACGAGCCAGGGCAGCACGACGATCGCGATGCCGTTGCCCGTGGACGAGAACAGCGTCGCGAGGTTCAGGAGGATCAGGGGCCCGAACCGGCGAGTCACAGCCGTCTCGGTGGCGGTCACGGCAAGGGTCCTCTGGTCGGCTCGATCGGTGGTCCTTCGACGCTAACAGCGAGGTCGTGGCCACCGCGAGCGAATTTCGGCCGCTACTGGTTGCGTTGCAGGGTCAGTTCGGCGAGGGTGCGCGCACCGTCGCACGGATCGCCGGTACCCGACCGCTGCTGCACCCACCACGTGATGACGCCGGAGTAGGCGGCGGTGATCCCGCACGTCGCCGAATCACCCGGACGCCGGGCGCTGAACGCCGACGTGCCCGCGACCGACGTGGTTTCCACCTGATAGCCCAGTTGGTCCGCCACACTCCGCTCCCGTTGCAGCGAGTTGTTCTCGAACCAGCCGAACGTGACGTCGATGGATCCGGCGGCGGACGACACCGTCCACATGCACACCGCGCCGAAGAAGTACTGGTCGATGCCGGCGCCGTGGAGGGTCTCCGCGATCTTGTCGTTGGGGACGGCGTCGCACTCGCGGAGGAGTTTGTCGAACTGCGGTGAGCCGCCCTCTTCGGAGGCGGCCGCGCCCTCGGGCAGGGGACTGCCGGTGACGGAGGTGCCGCAGCCGGCGAGCACCACCGCGGACGCCACCGCCGCGGCGAGCCGGCGGGCGGCGCTCACCTGACCTTCTCCAACGTCAGCCGGCCGAGCGCGGTCGGGGCCGCGCACGGATCGGAGGGTGCGGTGCCCGCGCCGTAGCGGACCAGCCAGTGCACGAAGTCGGAACCGGTGCCCAGCGCGACCTCGCAGAACCCGACGTTCTGCGAGGAGAACCCGCGGTGCCCGGCGATCTCGAGGTCGTGGACCTCGTGACCGATGCCCTTGGCCACCGACCGTTCCCGGTCGATGGGGCTGCCGCGGTACCAGGTGAACATCACGTACCGTTCGCCGCCGTCCGCTTCCCACCGGCACTTGATGCCGTTGCGCGACACCGGGGTGAGCCCGGTGATCCCGGCCCGCTCGTACACCTCGGCGTCGGTCAGCGAGCCGCATTCCCCCACGAACGCGCCGGGTTGCGCGGACACCGACGTCGTCGGCGCGGACGCCGCCGGAGCGGTCTCGGAACGGTCGCCGGCACCGCAGCCGACCAGTACGACCGCCGCGGCGACCACACATATCGCGCGGACGGTCAGGCGGACCGGGTCAGACGAGCTCCGCATAGCTCGGATTCTCGGCGATGTACTTCTCGACGTACGAGCACGACGGAATCACGGTGAGCCCGCTGGCCTTCGTGTCGTCGAGGGCGGCCTTCACCACTTCCGCGGCCAGACCCTGACCACGGAACTGGGGGTACGTCACGGTGTGGTGGAAGTCGCGGGCACCGTTCCGCTCGAAATAGTCGGCGTATCCGGCCAGCTGGCCGTCGAGGTAGATCTCGAACCGGGATTCCGACACGTCGTGCTCCACCGTGGCCGCCACAGACCGCTCCTCTGCTCGTGTGGCGTGCGCGCTGTCCCGCGCACGCTGTCACCCGCAGATTACCGTCAGTCGGCGAGGTTGGTGCGCAGCAGCATGACGTTGTAGTCCGACCAAGTGGTGGCCAGGAAATACAGATCGGATCCCTGCGACCACGGGTGCATGTACGCGCCGTACAACTCGGGCACGTCCCGGCTGCTCACGAGCACCTCGGGTTCGCTCCAGCCGGATTCGAGGTGGTCGGACCGGCGCATGACCACCGAATTGCCGGCGTCGGTGTACATCGCCACGAACTGACCGAGGTACTGGTTGAACTGCACCGACAACTCGCTGACGGGTCCGGGGATGACCGGTGCGGCGACGGTGGCGTTGGCCTTCACCCACGCCTTGCCGTCCCAGTATTCGTACAGCGTGAGGTTCCGGATGTCCGCTTCCTTCACCCGCGACAGCCGGGCGTCGCCGGAGCGACCCGACGGCGTGCCGAACGCGTAGACGAATCCGTCGTGCTTGACGTACGAGCCCATCTGGAAGTTCTCGGCGCCCGTGCCGGGCACGTTGGGCCGCAGCGTCAGGGGGTCGGTGACCCAGTTCTCGCCGTTGTCTACGGAGTATGCGATGCCGGACGCGTTGGTGTCCCATTCGCCGGGGGCGCCCCAGCTCCGCACGGACATGTAGTTGATGTACTGCGTCGCACCGGGACCCTCGCCGACCGAGATGCCGGTGGTGGGGATGACGGTCTGCTCCACACCCGGGATCTTCTTGCTCTGGATGATCTCCTTGGAGTGGTTCGGGGTGTCGATCGGGGAATTGTCGATGCCCATTCCGTCGGTGAGGTCCTTGTCGGAGCTGCGCAACAGGATGTTGCTGCGCCAGTCGCCGACCAGACCGCACAGCGGATTGTCGCTCAGTCCGACGGTGTCACCGAACGCGGTGAGGATCTCACCTCCGCCGTTGTCCCACATGATGCCGAGGTCGGTGCCGAGCACCCGGAACCTGCCGATCGTGTCGTTGGAGCTGCGCGGCCCGGTGATGTGCGCGATAGCCTGAGTTTTGCCACGTAGCTCGGGAAGGCGACCGTCGCTTCCGTTGAGCCAGGGAATGGGGTTGATGCCCTGGTTCGAGCCGCTCGAGCCGAGGCTGCCGGTTCCGAGGCACGGGGCAGCCGTGGCAACAGGGGGCGTCATCGTGAAAAACGTGCAGGTAGAAGCGAGTAAGGCGGGCATCGCCAGGGAGGCGACACGGCGGAGTCTGGTCACGAGCGCACCTCTCTGCGAGGAATGGAGTCGGGTCCGGTCACGCTAGCAATACCTCACCTGTCACACCAGCCCCTAGGGTAACCATTGGGTATCGCACCCGGCCCGAGTAGCTACAGGATCGCTCCGGGGTTGAGGATCCCTAGCGGGTCCAGTGCGTTCTTGATCCGCTGCGTCAATTCCATGACGTCCTCGCCCAACTGGTCGGGCAGCCAGGCCTTCTTCAGCCGGCCGACGCCGTGCTCGCCGGTGATCGTGCCGCCGAGAGAGAGTGCGAGGTCCATGATCTCGCCGAAGGCGAGGTGAGCACGCTCGGCCATTGGGGCGTCCTCGGGATCGAACACGATGAGCGGGTGCGTGTTTCCGTCGCCGGCGTGCGCGATCACCGCGACCATCACGTCACGCTCGCGGGAGATCGCCGCGATTCCCTCCACCAGCGCAGGAAGTTTCGGGAGCGGGACCCCGACATCCTCGAGGAGCAGGCTGCCGAGACGCTCGACCGCGGGGATGGCGAATCGTCTTGCCGCGGCGAAGGCTTCGCCCTCGTCTGGGTCGTCGGTGGTGAAGACCTCGGACGCGCCGCTCGCCGTGCAGGCGTCCGCCATCACGGAAATCTCTTCGGCCGCAATCGCACCGGGCGCGTCCGAGCGCGCGATGAGCATCGCCTCCGCCGTCCGGTCCAGGCCCATCTTCAGCGCGTCCTCGACGGCGCCGATGGAGGTGCGGTCCATGAATTCGAGCATCGACGGCCGCAGCGTGCGGGTGATGGCCAGGACGGTGTCGGCGGCGGCCTGGACGGAGGCGAACGACGCGACGAGGGTGCTCGACGGCGGCTGGGCCGGGATCAGTCTCAGCGTCGCCTCCGTGACGATGCCGAGGGTTCCCTCGCTCCCGACGAACAGCTTGGTCAGCGACAGGCCGGCCACGTCCTTCAGTCGCGGCCCGCCCAGGCGCACGTCCGTCCCGTCCGCGAGAACGACGCGCAATGCGAGGACGTAGTCGGTGGTGACGCCGTACTTGACGCAGCACAGGCCGCCGGCGTTGGTCGCGACGTTGCCGCCGATCGAGCACATCTCGTACGATGACGGATCCGGCGGATACCAGAGCCCGTGCTCGGCGGCGGCGGCCTTGACCTCCGCGTTGAGCAGTCCCGGTTCGACGACGGCGATCCGCGTGACAGGGTCCACCTCGATCCGGCGCATGCGTTCGGTGCTGACCACCACGCAGCCCGCCACGGCGGTGGCGCCGCCGCTGAGCCCGGATCCCGCTCCGCGCGGGATCACGGGGACCCGGTGCTCGGTCGCCCAGCGCATCACCACCTGGACTTCCTCGGTGGTGGTCGGACGGGCGACGGCGAGGGGGAGGACGGCGTCGGGATCGCGCGCCCAGTCCTGGCGGTAGGAGACCAGGATGTCCGGATCGGTGACGAGGCATCCCTGGGGGAGCGCGTCGGCGAGCGTCGCGAGTGCGTCGTCGGTGACCGTCATCGTGACTCCTGAACTGCGGGTGTCGGAGGCCCCGACGGTAACCCAGCGGGCCACCGGTGTCCTCGAATTGGTCAGGCGTCCAACTGAACCGATTCCGACCCAATTGTTCGGATATCGCTCCAACCTGGACGTTCGGCCTGGAAGTGAGACCCCAATAGTCCATCTGTTGGTTACTTACGCGTAGGAGTCTCACGATGTGGGATCAGGGGGGTGAATTTTTTCCGAGGTTCCGGCGATGGGGTATGCAACCGGGTCCGGAGGAGAAAATGCAGGTAGGGGCGTCCCGCGAACCGCGAGGAACCGGACGAATCGGGTGTAACACAGGTCACATTCGTCACTCCGTTACCGGATCGTATCGACCAGGCAATGCAAAAACCCACTTCTACGGGTTAGCGTCTTGCATCGTCAAACACCGGCGAGGCGTTACACCCAAACGGAGATTCTCACGAAATGTGAGCTAGAACACGGTTGGGGCCGGGTTTTGCCGCACCGACCCTGGAAGGACCCGCACCGATGAATGCACTCCACCGAGATCCCAGCAGCTACATCTCCGCGATGTTCTCGTACGAGTTCCTCGACGGTGGTATCGACTACGATTCCATCGAACAGATCCACCGTGGCGAGTTCGACGAATGGATCTTCGCACTGGCCGGTTCGGGGTTGTTCACCAACGAGGAAGTTCGGTCCATGGTGCAGGAATGGCGCCTGAACCCGAAGACCCTCCTGAACACGCTCCTCGCCGACGCCGACGAAGTCACCGCCAAGCGCTGCGAGGTCACCTGGGCCGCACTCGACCGTGTCGCCCCGTTCACTCCGTCCGTGCCGGTCGCCGTCTTCGGCTGAAGGCCTTCCCGTCGCAGGGCTCGCCGTCGTCACACGAGTTCGGTTCGATCTCCGTTCACGACGATCGCCTGATCGTCCGTCAAGGTGCGGTACTCGATGCCGGCGAGCCTCAAAGCGTTGACAGTGCGCCGAACGGCGGCCGCGTCCTCCAAGGGCACGGCGTCTTCGGCCCCTGGAAGCTCCGCAGGCGCGTGATGGGGCACGATCGCGAAGCTCACCACGCCCAGGCCGTCCCAGAGCGGCTCCATGCCGCAGGTTGCGACCACCTCCGCCGGGTCATCGGAGGAGTCGAGGCCGTGCAGCGTCGGTGTCATCACACACGCCCCCGCGCTGTAGCCGGCGTACACCAGCGAATCGGTCAGCAGTAGTTCCGGGATCACCCGGTCCGCCCCACTCCGGGCCATCTGCGCGCGCAACACGAACGTGTTCCCGCCGCGCACCCACAGCATGCCGAACCCCTCCAGCCGCTCCTTCAGCGCGGTGGACCGCGCGTGCCCGTCGCTGCCGATGTAGTCGCGCAGATCCACCTCCTCCGGGGTGAAGCCCAGCCGCGTCAGCGGCATCACGTCACTCACGACCGCGGACGTCCGCGCCGTCCGTGGCCACGCGTCCGCGGCCGCGGCAATCACCCCCACGCGCCCCGGACGGCCGACCAGCGACAGCAGAGGCGCGGGATCCGCACCGAACCGATACGAGGCCAGGAACAGGCGCACCGCGGTCAGATCGTGAACGCGAGGTTGTCGACGATCCTCTTGCCCGCGGCGGTGTCGCCGCGCAATGCGATCTCGTCGCGGTGATCCGCCGCCGTCGTCCGGCCGCCCGCCAACCGGGTGAAGAGTCGGGAGTCGACGGTCACGGTCGTGGTGGCCTCGGACGGTAGTTCGTCGACCACCGCGGCTCTGCCGTCGACGGCGATGTGAATGTTGCGCGCGAGCGGTCCCGTCAGCTCCAGGGTGATCCTCGACCCGTCCGGGGCCTTGCCGCGCTTGCCGACGAGGAACGCGACAGCGCCCGCGATCTCCTCGAACGCGGTCTCCGCGCGCAGGCCGCCCTCGTTGCCGGGCAGCGCGAGGGCGTCGCGCAGGTCGAGCTCGTGCATCCAGCAGTCGAACACGCGGATGCGCATGAACCGGAGGTAGGGCGCCGGACCGACCGGTGTGGTGGTCTCGGCCTCGAACTCCTCGTCGGTCATCTCGCTCAGCTCCGACCGCCTGCGGGCCACAATCGCCCGGAAACGCTCGAGCATCTCGGGGCCGGAGCAGCCCCGCAGGCCCTCGACCCACTCTTCGTTGAACGCCCCGATCTCGTTGCGCACGTGCGCGAGGCCGCGGACGTCGATGCTGGTGTGCGGTGCGGAGATTCCGGCAAGCAGTGACTCGGTGCCGATGAGATGCGCGGTCACGTCGTGGACGGTCCACCCGGGCAGCGCGGTGGGCGTGAACCACGCGTCGCCGGACAACGAGGACAACACCTCGTCGAGTACATCCCACTCCTCGAACAATGCGTCGAGGATCGGTTCCTTCTGCAGGGCATTCACGGGTGGTACGCCTCCTTTTGCCTCAACTCTAGGACCTCCCGCCGGAGCGTCCGAGCGTTTTCGCCGCGGGCGGACGAATGCGCCGGTGACGGCGTCGAAGGTCTCCCCGTCCCGGGTTCGGTGTGGTAGACCGATGGTGAGAATCTCCATTAACAAAGGAGTGCGGATGTTCCCTGGAAACTTCGTGGCGACTACCCCGGACAAGCCTGCTGTCATTCGTCCCTCGACGGGGGAGCGGCTGACCTACCGGGAGTTGGACGAGCGGTCCACCCGCCTCGCACGGCATCTGCGCTCGCTCGGCCTGAAGGTCGGCGACCACCTGGCGCTCGTGTCGAGCAACGACCTCCGGGTCCTCGAGGTGTACTGGGCGGCGCTGCGATCCGGGCTGTACATCACCGTGGTGAACTGGCACCTCACCCCGGAGGAAGCCGGTTACGTCGTGGACGACTGCGGAGCCGAGGTGCTCATCGTGTCCGCCGACGCGGGCGGCGCCGTGCCGCGCGACCCCAATCAGCTTCCCCGCGTCCGGCACCGTCTCGTGTACGGCGGCGTGCTCGACGGATTCGACAGCTACGACGACGCCGTGGCGGCGCAGTCGGCCGAACCGCTCGATTCGCAGCCCCGCGGGCAGGACATGCTGTACTCGTCGGGCACCACCGGCAGGCCCAAGGGGATCAAACCCGCTCTACCCGAAGGCGAAGTGGACACCACGATGGATCCGTACACCGCGGTGTTCGCCCCGATGTACGGATTCGATTCCGACACCGTCTATCTGTGTCCCGCACCCCTGTATCACGCAGCGCCGCTGCGCTTCTGCGGCACCATCACCTCCGTCGGCGGCACGATCGTCCTGATGGACCGCTTCGACGCCGAGGAATCGCTGCGGCTCATCGAGGAATATCGGGTGACCCACAGCCAGTGGGTGCCGACGATGTTCGTCCGGATGCTCAAGCTGCCGAAAGACGTTCGCGACAAATTCGACGTGTCGAGTCTGAAGGTGGCCATTCACGCTGCGGCACCGTGCCCGCCCGACGTGAAACTCTCGATGATCGAGTGGTGGGGCCCGGTGATCCACGAGTACTACGCGTCCACGGAGGGTGCCGGTGCCACGTTCATCGACAGCGCCCAGGCCCTTGCCAAGCCGGGATCGGTGGGCCACGACGGGGTCATGGGCATCGTGCACATCTGCGACGACAACGGTGCGGACGTACCCGTCGGTGACATCGGAACCGTCTACTGGGAGAGGGAGGAACGGCCGTTCGAGTATCACAACGACCCGGCCAAGACCGAATCCGCGACACACCCCGACCATCCGACCTGGACCACGAGCGGCGACATCGGGTACATCGACTCCGACCGCTCCTCTACCTCACCGACCGCGCCGCGTTCATGATCATCTCGGGTGGGGTGAACATCTACCCGCAGGAGTCGGAGAACGTCCTCACTATGCATCCCAAGGTGTTCGATGTCGCGGTCATCGGCGTGCCCGACGACGAGATGGGCGAACAGGTCAAAGCCGTAGTGCAACTCGTCGAAGGGGTGGAACCGTCCGATGCCGTCGCCCGCGAGTTGCTCGACTACGTGCGCGACCGGGTGAGTCACTTCAAGGCGCCGCGCAGCATCGACTTCTCCGACGACCTGCCGCGCACCCCCACGGGCAAACTCGTCAAGCACAAACTTCGTGCCCGGTACCTGAACGCCGGCTGAAGTCCCGCACATCACCTGTCCCGCACGTCACCTCTCCCGCGCCGAACCGCAGCGCGGGCAGGTGCTCGCGGTGTGATCGGTGAGGAACAACCCGCAGTCGGGGCACACGCGGTCGAGCCAGCAGACGGGATCGCCGCCGAGGTCGTCGTCCGGGTCGGTGATGGGCGGGGCCTCGTCGCGGTGGGTGGTCACAACCGTTCCAGCATGTATTCGGCGAGCACCTCGGCGTGACTGTGACTGACGTCCTTCGTCGCGGTCAGGAGAACGATCGGCCGCCCCTGCGCGAGTTCCTGCACCCGCGCGACAGCCTTCCGTCCGCTCGGCGAGTCGAGCTCGTGGACGTACCGCTCGCGGAACTCGCTGAATGCGGCGACGTCGTGCGAGTACCAGTGACGCAGCTCCGTCGACGGCGCGAGGTCCTTGGCCCAGTCGTCGAAATGGAACGCGTCCTTGCGGAGCCCCCGCGGCCAGAGCCGGTCCACGAACAGTCGGAGTCCGTCGCCCTCGGTCGGATGGTCGTAGACCCGCTCGACGACGACCGGTGGATCCGCGGTGACGTCCTCCGCGCTCCGTTCCTTCGATGTGCTCATGGCCGAACCTCCGCTTCCTTGCGGCTGTCTACCGTCAGACTACGACCAAACACCCTGTGACCGGGTTCACAAACGAGCAGAAAGATCTGTGAGAACGACTGTTCGGACTCGATTCAGACGCCTACCCACGGACTTCTCTGTTCCCTACGTCACGCATTCTCTGGCTACTATCAGCTAACTCAGTCGAGTCGGGGGAAATATTTCCGCTCATCATCGGTTGATCGCCGCTCGTCGCGGCACACACACCATCTACCGCAGGAAGTCGATACATGGATACATCGCAGAGCGCGTCCACTGCGCGCCCGACGGTCGGCGTCGTTCGGGAGTCGAACGACGGTGAGCGTCGGGTGGCGTTGGTGCCGAAGATCGTGGCGTCGTTGATCGCCAAGGGCGTCGACGTGGTGGTCGAGTCGGGTGCCGGTTTGGGCGCGCTGATCCCGGACGAGTTGTATACCGAGGTGGGGGCGAAGATCGCCGACCCGTGGTCGGCGGACGTGGTCGTGAAGGTCGCGCCGCCGTCGGACGAGGAGGTGGGCCGGTTGCATGCCGGGCAGACCCTGATCGGGTTCCTCGCCCCCCGCAACCAGGACAATCAGGTCGCCGCGCTGAAGTCTGCCGGGGTGCAGGCGTTCGCGGTGGAGGCGATCCCGCGGATCTCCCGCGCCCAGGTGATGGACGCGCTGTCGTCGCAGGCGAACGTGTCCGGATACAAGTCGGTGCTGCTCGCGGCGTCGGAGTCGACCCGGTTCTTCCCGATGCTCACCACCGCCGCCGGCACGGTCAAGCCGGCGACGGTGCTGGTGCTCGGTGTCGGTGTCGCCGGTCTGCAGGCGTTGGCGACGGCGAAGCGTCTCGGGGGCCGGGCCACCGGTTACGACGTGCGCCCGGAGGTCGCCGATCAGGTTCGCTCGGTCGGTGCGCAGTGGCTGGATCTGGGGATCGACGCCGCCGGTGAGGGCGGCTACGCCCGCGAGCTGACCGAGGCGGAGCGGGCGCAGCAGCAGCAGGCGCTCGAGGACGCGATCAAGGGCTTCGACGTGGTCATCACCACCGCCCTGGTGCCGGGCCGTCCGGCCCCCCGGTTGGTGACCGCGGCCGCGGTGGAGGGCATGAAGCCCGGCTCCGTGGTGGTCGACCTGGCCGGGGAGACCGGCGGCAACTGTGAGCTCACCGAGCCCGGTCAGACCGTGGTCAAGCACGGGGTGACGATCTGCTCGCCGCTGAACCTGCCCGCCACCATGCCCGAGCACGCCTCGGAGCTGTACTCGAAGAACATCTCCGCGCTGCTCGAGTTGATGCTCGTCGACGGGGCGCTGGCCCCGGATTTCTCGGACGAGGTCCTCGCCGCGTCCTGCGTCACCCGTGAGGAGGGTGTGTCCTAGATGTATACCGAATTGTTGGCGAACATCGCGATCCTGGTGTTGTCCGGGTTCGTGGGGTTCGCGGTGATCTCGAAGGTCCCGAACACGTTGCATACCCCGTTGATGTCGGGCACGAACGCCATTCACGGCATCGTCGTCCTCGGCGCGCTGGTGGTGCTCGGCAAGGTCGACAACCCGCCGTGGGGCCTGCAGGTGATCCTGTTCGTCGCGCTGGTCTTCGGAACGATCAATGTGGTCGGTGGTTTCGTGGTCACCGACCGGATGCTGGCGATGTTCAAGTCCAAGCCCACCGCCCCTGCCGCTGTTGTCGAGAAGGGTGGGGACCGGTAATGGAGTACTTGGTCAACGTTCTGTACATCGTGGCGTTCGCGATGTTCATCTACGGTCTGATGGGCCTGACCGGCCCGAAGACCGCGGTCCGCGGTAACCAGATCGCCGCGGTCGGCATGGGTGTCGCGGTGGTCGCGACGTTGATCGCGATCCGGGACACCTCCAACTGGGTGCTGATCGTCGCCGGTCTGGTGATCGGTGTGATCTTGGGTGTGCCGCCGGCGTTGCGGACGAAGATGACCGCGATGCCGCAGCTGGTGGCGTTGTTCAACGGTGTCGGTGGCGGCACGGTCGCCCTGATCGCGTACGCCGAGTTCCTGGACTCGGACGGGTTCACCGCCTTCCAGCACGGTGAGTCGCCGACGGTGCACATCGTCATCGCGTCGCTGTTCGCGGCGATCATCGGGTCGATCTCGTTCTGGGGTTCGGTGATCGCGTTCCTCAAGCTGCAGGAAACCCTGCCGGGCCGGCCGATCGGCATCGGCCGGTTGCAGCAGCCGCTCAATGCGGTGCTGCTGATCGGGGCCGTCGCGTTGGCGGTGGCCATCGGGATCAAGGCGATCGAGCCGACCGGACCCACGTCGCAGTGGTGGATCGTGGGTGTGCTGGTGCTGGCGGCGGTGCTCGGGTTGATGGTGGTGCTGCCGATCGGCGGCGCCGACATGCCCGTGGTGATTTCGCTGCTGAACGCGTTGACGGGTCTGTCCGCGGCGGCCGCCGGTCTGGCGCTCAATAATCAGGCGATGATCGTGGCCGGCATGATCGTCGGTGCGTCGGGTTCGATCCTGACCAACCTGATGGCGAAGGCGATGAACCGGTCCATCCCGGCGATCGTGGCCGGCGGGTTCGGTGGCGGCGGCGTCGCGGCGGCGGTCGGGGACGGGACCGTGAAGACGGCGAAGTCCACCTCGGCGGCGGATGCGGCGATCCAGATGGCGTACGCCAACCAGGTGATCGTGGTCCCCGGCTACGGGTTGGCCGTCGCGCAGGCCCAGCACGCGGTCAAGGACATGGCCAAGCTGCTCGAGTCGAAGGGCGTCGAGGTCAAGTACGCCATTCACCCGGTCGCCGGCCGGATGCCCGGGCACATGAACGTGCTGCTCGCCGAGGCCGACGTCGAGTACGACGCGATGAAGGAAATGGACGACATCAACGACGAGTTCGCCCGCACCGACGTCACCCTGGTGATCGGTGCGAACGATGTCACCAACCCCGCCGCCCGCAACGACCCGTCGTCGCCGATCCACGGGATGCCCATTTTGAATGTGGATCAGTCGAAGTCGGTGATCGTGCTGAAGCGGTCGATGAACTCCGGCTTCGCCGGCATCGACAACCCGCTGTTCTTCGCCGACACCACCTCCATGCTGTTCGGGGACGCGAAGAAGTCGGTCGCCGAGGTCACCGAGGAACTCAAGGCCCTGTAGGCCCTCCGGGCCCGTGCGCCTTTGTGGTAGCACCAACTACCAGAAAGGCGCACGGGCGCGAAGCGCCTCAGAGGCGCAGACTGCCGCGGTGCCGGGAGAAGGCGATGGCCGCGGTGTCGGGCCGTCGCTCTTCACGCTCGGCGGCCACGGGGGAGTACAACATCAGAGTGGACGCCAGTGTCCACCAGATCGCCAAGATGATCAGGCCGGCCGCGAGGCCGAAGATGCCGACGGGTTCGACCAGCGCGGCGGCCCCCGCGACACCGAGGACGACGGCGAAACCCAGGCCCGCGATGACGGGCCGGAACCGCGGTGCCGAGACCAGCAGCGCCGAACCGTACAGCGCGGTGACGGCGACGACGTGCCCGCTCGGCAGGAGCACCGACGGCGCATCCGATTCCCACGCCCGGACTGCGGCACTGGTGAGGTTCGCGCCGATACACAGCAGCAGTACCGCACCCATGCCGTACGAAAGTTTTCGCATCGCCGCGACGATGGCGAGGACCACGGTCGCTGCGAGCACCGTGGTGACGTCGATCGCCTGGATCACAGGTTCGGCGACGGGTCGGAGTGCCTCCGGGAGGACGAGACCCGACGATTCGGGGCGGATGAGGTAGAGCGCGCACAGTGCCACCACACCCGCCGCGGCGAAGGCGAGGCGACGAACACTGCGACGCAGCCTGCTAGTCGATTCGGTCACGCCACACAGTGTGCCAACCGACGCTGAACGATCGATGAGAGGCCGCTGTGAGGTCGGTGAACGGTCCTGTTCGTGCGGCAAACGTGTCAGGTGTGCCGGACCGCCCCCGCGAACGTGGCCGCCACCAGCACGCAGGTCAGCGGCACCACCATCGCGACGGTCAGCGGAACCACCTGGGTGATCCAGCCGATGGTGGCCGGGCCGGCGAGGAATCCGACGTACCCCAGCCCGACCACACGGGACATGTTGGTGCCCGCGGAACCCGCGCCGAGGTTGCCCGCGGCGGTGAAGATCTGCGGCACGCAGCCCGACAATCCCAGGCCGAACAGCGCCCAGCCCAGGACGGTGAGCGGGAGCAGTCCCGAGACGACGACGAGCAGCATTCCGACGGCCGCGATCAGGGTGCCGTAGCGGACGACGGCGACGGGACCGAGCGCGCCGCTCACGCGATCCGCGGTGAACCGGCCCACCGTCATCATCACCGAGAACGCTCCGAACGCGAGGGCGGCGACGGAATCGGACGTTCCGAGGTGCTCCTTGACCTGCAGGGTGCTCCAGTCGTTCGCGACCCCTTCCGACAGCATGAGGACGAAGGCGATGCCACCGAGTGCGAGGACCCGCGTGGACAGCCGGCCCTGTGCCTTCTCGGCGGGAGCGGTGTCGTGCCGAGAGCGGGGACGGTCGGCCATCAGCCACCGTGAGCCCGCGGCGACGGTGACGACCCCGACACCGCCGGCGACCAGCAGCGCCGTCACGGGTGCCCATCCGGCGGCGAGCGTCGCGGCCCCGAGCAGCGATCCTGCCACCCCGCCCACGGAGAACAGGGCGTGGAACGCCGACATGATCGGCCGCCCGTACCGCTGCTCGACTTCGACGGCCTGCGAGTTCATCGACACGTCCAGTGCGCCGTTCGCGAAGCCGAACACGAGCAGGGCGAGACCGAGTTGCCAGGCCGCGGAGGCCAGCCCGGGACCCACGGTGGCGGCCGACAGTACGAGTCCGGCGATGATCACCATCCGCCTGCTGCCGAATCGGTCGGCCAGTGGACCGCTGACCTGCATGCCGCCGATCGCACCGACCGCCAGCAGGAGCAGCAGCGAACCCAGCGTGGAGTGGCTGATACCGGTCCGGTCCTCGATCGCCGGAATGTGCACGACCCACATGCCGAGCAGGAACCCGTTGATCCCGAAGATTCCGAACGTTCCAGCACGAGCCCGGCGGAGCAGCTCGTCCACTGGTGCGCGGGTGTCGACCGCGGACGCTCGGGAAGTATTCACCGACCAAACGTACCGAGGATCAGAGGTGCGCGAGCAGTGAGGCGGGATCGTGCAGCATCGCCGCGACGGACGACAGGAACCTCGACCCCTCCTCGCCGTCGACCACTCGGTGATCGAACGACACGCTCAGGGTGGTGACCCACCGCACCGCGAGATCGTCCTCGTGCACCCACGGTCGCCTGGTGACGCTGCCCAGGCACAGGATGGCCGATTCGCCGGGGTGGAGGATCGGCGTGCCCGCGTCGACACCGAACACTCCGACGTTGGTGATCGACACCGTCCCGCCGGTGAGCTGCGCGGGTTCGGCTCTGCCGCTGCGCGCGGTCGCGGTCAGTTCGGTGATCGCGCGGCACAGTTCGAGCAGACTCAGCGACTGCGCCTCCTTTATGTTCGGGACGACCAGACCGCGGGGTGTGGCCGCGGCGATGCCGAGATTGACGTAGTGCTTGGTGACGATCTCCTGGTTCTCCTCGTCCCACGACGCGTTGAGGCTGGGGTTCTCCCGCAACGCGACGATCATCGCCTTCGCCACCAGACTCAGCGGTGTCACCGACAATCCCTCGAATGCGGGGAGGTCCCGCAGGCGCTCTAGCAGTTCCACCGACCGGGTCACGTCGACGGTCACGAATTCGGTGACGTGCGGGGCGGTGAACGCGCTGCGGACCATCGCCGCCGCGGTCTGCTTCCGGATGCTGCGGATCGGGGTGCGGGTCTCGCGCTCCGACGGCTCCGGTGAGTCCGGTGTCGACGGCACCGCCTGCCCGACCGAACCCGCATGGGATTCCACGTCAGTCCGGGTGACGGCACCGGACGGCCCCGTCCCCGCGACGACGGCGAGGTCGACTCCGAGTTCACGTGCGGCGACCCGGGCTGCCGGCGAGGCGTCGGGGCGCCGACGGTCCGCGCCGGACGTGCCGGTTTCCGGAGCGGTCACCAGCGTCCGCCTGGCCCGTTTGCTCTCGGCAGCGGCCTCGGGCCCGTATCCCACCAGAACGGGCGTGCGCGTGGGAGGTTCCTCGGTGGCCGCATCCGTCGCGATCCGGATGATCGGCGTCCCGACCGGCACGGTCGCACCGGCCGAAACCAGCAATTCCTCCACGACACCCGCGTACGGCGAAGGCAACTCGACGAGCGCCTTCGCCGTCTCGACTTCTCCGATCACCTGATTGAGTTCGATCGTCTGGCCCACCTCGACGGCCCAGGAGACCAGTTCGGCCTCCGTCAGGCCCTCACCGAGATCGGGTAGGCGGAATTCCTGCGCCAACGGACGGCTCCTCTCCTCCGATGGGTGCGATCAGGCCGCGAGGCTGCGATCGACCGCGTCGAGCAGGCGGTCGGCGTCCGGCAGATGGTGCAGTTCCAGCTTCGCCGGGGGATACGGAACGTCGAATCCGCCGACCCTCAGGACGGGCGCGTCCAGCTGGTAGAAGCACCGCTCGGAAATGCGGGCGGCGATCTCCGCGCCCAGGCCGAGGAACGTCGGCGCCTCGTGCGCGACGACGAGTCTTCCGGTCTTGCGTACCGACTCCTCGATGGTGTTGAAGTCGATCGGCGAGAGGGAGCGCAGGTCGATCACCTCGAGGGAGTGCCCCTCGTCGGCGGCGATGGACGCGGCCGACAGGGCCGTCGGCACGACGGAGCCGTACGCGACGATGGTGGCGTCCGTGCCCTCCCGGGCCACCCGGGCCCGATGCAGCGGCACGTCCGGTTCGGCGTCCACGTCGAATTCGGCCTTGTCCCAGTACCGCCGCTTCGGTTCGAAGAACACCACCGGGTCGTCCGCCGCGACGGACTGCTGGATCATGTGGAACGCGTCCGCCGGGTTGCTGGGTGTGACGACGCGCAGTCCGGCGGTGTGGGCGAAGTATGCCTCCGGCGACTCCGAATGGTGCTCGACCGCACCGATGCCGCCGCCGTACGGGATCCGGATCGTGAGGGGTGCTGTGACCCTGCCCTGTGTGCGGTAGTGAATCTTGGCCACCTGGGACACGATCTGGTCGAACGCGGGGTAGACGAAGCCGTCGAACTGGATCTCGCAGACGGGCCGGTAACCGCGCAGGGCCATGCCGAACGCGGCGCCGATGATGCCGGATTCGGCGAGTGGGGTGTCGATGACCCGGTTGTCGCCGAAATCCTTCTGCAGGGTGTCGGTGACGCGGAAGACACCGCCGAGGCGTCCGACGTCCTCACCCATGATCACGACCTTGCGGTCGTGTTCGAGGGCGCGTCGGAGGCCCGCGTTGAGTGCGGCGCCGAGCGAGAGCGTGGTGGTGGTCATGACAGTGCCTCCTCGATGCCGGCGAAGCCCGCGAGGTACGCGGCGTACTGCTCGCGTTCCTCCTCGATGAGTGGGTGGTCGGTGGAATACACGTGCTCGAACAGATCGAGCGGCTGGGGATCGGGCGCATCGATGGTCCCGGACCGCAGTCGCGCCGCGAGGTCGTCGGCGGTGGCCTGCACCCCGGCGAGGAACGTGTCGTCGAGCAGGCCTTCCCGGTCGAGGAGGCGCCTCATCCGGTCGATCGGGTCGCGGGCCTTCCAGACCTCGGTCTCGGCCGCCGCCCGATACCGGGTGGGATCGTCCGACGTGGTGTGGGGACCCATCCGGTACGTGACGGCCTCGATGAACGTCGGCCCACTGCCTTCGCGCGCCCGCTGAGTGGCCTGGCGGGTGACCGCGAGGACCGCGAGGACGTCGTTGCCGTCCACGCGGAGGGCGGGCATGCCGTAACCGGCGGCGCGCTGCGCGATGGGGACGGGACTCTGCAGGTGGACCGGTTCGCTGATCGCGAACTGGTTGTTCTGGCAGAAGAATACGACCGGCGCGTTGTAGCTCATCGAGAAGCCGAGGGCCTCGGCGAGGTCGCCCTGACTGGTGGCGCCGTCGCCGAAGTAGGCGATCGTCGCGATCTCCGCGCCGTCCAGGTGGGCGCCCATGGCGTACCCGGTGGCGTGCAACCCCTGGGAGCCGACGACGATCGCGGGATTCGTCACGTTCACGGAACTCGGATCCCACGCGGAATGGGCGCATCCCCGCCACATGCGGGTCATCACCCCCGGGTCCACACCACGGCAGTAGGCGACGGCGTGTTCGCGGTAGCTGATGAACGCGTAGTCGTCGGGGCGGAGGGCGCGGGCGGAGCCGACCTGTGCGGCTTCCTGCCCGAGCAGGGGAGCCCAGAGTCCCAGTTCGCCCTGGCGTTGCAGCGCGACCGCTTCGACATCCATCCGACGCGCGACCACGAGGTCTTCGTAGAGGCCGCGCAGTTGATCGGGTCCGATGTCGCGGACCAGGCTCGTGTAGTCGGGTCTGAAGACCCGTCGGCCGTCCGGCTGGATGAGCTGGACCGGATAGGCAATCTTGTCGACCATCGGGGTCACCTCGTGTTGTCGAGTCCGTGAACCTTGTGGGTCCGTAGGAGACGGGTACTGCGGTAGGGCAAGTGTGTGTCCTACTTCACAGCATCCACGAGAACGCGAAGTGCGCAAGTGGCACCGCTGACGTCGAGCAAAATGCCCAGTTTTGGGGGTGGCGAGGGTGTCATGCTGCGTCTAATGACCAATTCGGACATCACCGACGCCAGGTTGTTGCTGCAAGGGTCCGAGAACCCCGGATCACCCCGCGAACACGAACCCGATCGAGGCGAGGACGGCCAGCATCGCGAGGTAGACCGCGGGCATTGCGACGGCCCGGGTGTCGGGGTTGCCGTAGTCACCGTGTCGGACGTGAAAGGCGATTGCGCACAAGAGGAGAATCAGCAGCGCCACCGTCGAGATCACTCCCAGGGGAGTCCAGTAGAGGCCGGCGAGAACACCGACACCGCCGGCGAGTTCCGCCACGCCGATCAGCCGGACCTGTTGCCTGCTCAGGCCCCGGGATTGCAACCCCGTCCACGCGGTTCCCTTCAGTCTCAGCTTGGGAATGCTCACGGCGACGGCACTCACGGCGAGGAGCACGCCGCACACGATGAGGAAAACTTCCACGTCGGTCCCTCCAGTTCCGGCCGAATCGGCCTCACTGTTGCCACCCTAGGGCCGCGACCTGCGGCGCGGACCGGTTCCCTCCGCATCGGGCTTCCGAGCGGTTAGCATCGAGCGCGTGAATGCTGTGGGGCTGAACGAAGATGCCGTTTCTGCGTGGATTGCCGGACTCGGTGTGGGAGCTATCGCGCCGCTGAGCTTCGAGAGGATCGGGAACGGTCAGTCGAATCTCACGTACGCGGTCAGTGACGCGGGTGGTGGTCGGTGGGTGTTGCGGCGGCCACCGCTCGGGCATCTGCTCGCGTCGGCGCACGACGTGGTCCGCGAACACCGGATTCTGTCCTCTCTCCAGGGATCCGACGTACCGGTGCCGAAGATCCTCGGGCTCACCGACGATCCGGAGGTCACGGACGCGCCGCTCGTGCTGATGAGCTATGTCGCAGGGGTGGTGATCGACAATGTCGGTGTGGCGAAGAAGCTGACACCCGAGCAGAGGAATGCCGTCGGGCTGGCGATGCCGAAGGCTCTCGCAAAGATCCATGCGGTCGATCTCAAAGATGCCGGGCTGGAGGATCTGGCCAGCCACAAGCCTTACGCGGCACGGCAGTTGAAGCGCTGGAGGGATCAGTGGGAGAAGTCCCGTACCCGTGACGTCCCGGCGATCGAGGACCTGGCGGGCATACTCGAGCGCAACATGCCGGAGCAGACCGAACTGTCGTTGGTGCACGGTGATTTTCACCTGAGCAACGTCATCACCTCGCCCGAGGAGGGTGAGGTGGTCGCGGTGGTCGACTGGGAACTGTGCACGCTGGGCGACCCCCTCGCCGACGTCGGCGCGTTGCTGGCCTACTGGCCCGAGGCGGGCGACGCGGACGCCGGACCGTTCCCCGCCTCCACTCTGGAGGGATTCCCCACCCGGGCCGAACTCGTGGAGGCCTACGTCCACCACACGAAACGCGATGTCACTCAGGTGGGGTACTGGCACGTTCTGGCGTTGTGGAAGCTGGCGATCATCGCCGAAGGCGTCCTGCGCCGGGTGATCGACGACCCCCGGAACAAGGCCGAGACCGGTGCGCCCACGGTCGCGCTGATCGACGGCATCATCGCCCGGGCGGTGGCCACGGCGGAGGCTGAGGGACTGCGCTGAACCCCCTGGTGGTGCCGGACGGTCAGACGGCGTCCGGTGCCACCAGAAGGGTTGCAGCGCTCCGGATTTCGGCAGGAATCGGCACCGGTCTCCGGGTCTTCGCGTCCACGTACACGTGCACGAAGCGGCCGAGAGCCGCGAGTTCGAGCGCGTCGTCGTTCTCGCGAAAGATCGCGAGCGCATACACGATGCTCCGGGTGCCCAGCTTCTCGATGGACAACCCCACCTGCAGACGGTCCGGGAAGGTGAGTTCGCTGACGTACTTGCAGGACGTCTCGGCGACCACACCGATGGCGGGCAGATCGCGGATGTCGGTGCCCGTCGTCGCAATCAGCCAGCCGTTGACGGCCGTGTCGAAGTACGAGTAGTACGTGACGTTGTTGACGTGCCCGTAGTGGTCGTTGTCTTCCCAGCGGGTCGGCACCGGCCACAGGGCGGGGAAGTCGGCGGCGGTCGGCAGGGCGGGGGCGTCGTCGTGTTTCACCGTGCCGACCCTAATGCCACGGATCGCCGGGACCACGCGTCGGGCAGAATCGCGTCCTATGTCTGTGCCCGACAGCGATGTGCGTTCACCCGATTCCGCGGCCCAGCCGATCAGCGCCGGAATCGTCACCGCCCTGGTGGGCTTCACCAGTTCGTTCGCGGTCGTACTCACCGGACTGACGGCGGTGGGCGCGAATTCCGCCCAGGCCGCGTCGGGACTGCTGGCGCTGTGTGTGACGCAGGCGCTCGGCATGTTGTGGATGTCGCGGCACTACCGCATGCCGATCACGCTGGCGTGGTCGACGCCGGGCGCCGCTCTCCTCGCCGGCGCGGGGACGGTGAGCGGCGGCTGGCCCGCCGCGGTCGGGGCGTTCGTCGTCGTGGGGGCGGCGGTGATTCTCACTGGGCTGTGGCCGCGGCTGGGACGGCTCATCGCGGCCATCCCTCCGGCGTTGGCGCAGGCGATGCTCGCGGGCGTTCTGCTGCCGCTGTGCCTGGCGCCGGTGCTGGCGCTGCGTGACGCACCGCTGGCCGTCGCGCCCGTGGTTCTCGTGTGGCTGGTTCTGCAGCGGTACTCGCCGCGGTGGGCGGTGCCGGCGGCGTTCGCGGCTGCCGCAGTGGTGATCGCGATCGGTCTCGCCTCCGGCAACGACGGACTGGACACCAGCGCGCTCCTGCCGAGGCTCGACGTCACGGCACCGGCGTGGACGTGGCAGGCGATGATCGGGATCGCGATCCCGCTGTACATCGTGACGATGGCGTCCCAGAACATCCCCGGGACCGCCGTCATGAATTCCTTCGGCTACCGGGTGCCGTGGCGGCCGGCCATGCTGGTGACCGGTGTCGGGACCCTGGTGGGCGCGCCCGCGGGCGGTCACGCCATCAACCTCGCGGCCATCAGCGCCGCCCTCGCCGCCGCGCCGTCCGCACATCCCGATCCCAGGAAGCGCTGGGTCGCGGCCTTCACGGCAGGCTGGGCCTACCTGGTGCTCGCCGCGTGTTCCGCAGCGGTGGCCACGCTCATCGCCGCGGCCCCCGAGGGCGTCGTGGAGGCGGTCGCCGGCCTCGCCCTCCTCGGCACCCTGGGCGGCGCACTGGCCTCCGCCCTCGACGACGTCCGCGAACGGGAAGGCGCCGTCGTCACTTTCCTGATCGCCGCGTCGGGGGTGAGCATCCTCGGCATCGGGTCCGCGTTCTGGGCGCTGGTCGCCGGATTGATCGTGCGGGTCGCGGTGAGCTCGCGGCGATAATGGGGTGATGACCACCATCGAGGTAGTGCACGGTGACATCACGACGATCGAGGTCGACGCGATCGTCAACGCCGCCAACTCCGGACTGCTCGGGGGTGGTGGAGTGGACGGCGCCATCCACCGGGCCGGCGGACCCGAGATCCTCGCCGAATGCAGGCACCTGCGGGCCACCACGTTCCAGGATGGACTCCCGGCGGGACAGGCGGTCGCGACGACGGCGGGCCGGTTGCCGGCCCGATGGGTGATTCACACCGTCGGCCCCGTGTATTCCGCTACGGACGATCGGTCGGCCACCCTGCGCAGCGCCTACATCACCAGCTTGGCGGTGGCATCCGACCTCGGTGCCCTGTCCGTTGCGTTCCCGCTGATCTCGTCCGGGGTGTACGGCTGGCCCGCGGACGACGCCGTCCGGCAGGCGGTCGGTGCCGTCCGTGAGTCGGACGCCGGAATTCCCCGGGTGCTGTTCGTGGCGTTCGACGCACGGATGGCGTCGCTGCTGCGCGGCGAGGTGGGGTGACGGCGCTGAACACAGATCTCGCGTATCTGACGGCAGGACTGGCTCTTCTGCTGGCCGCCACCGTTCCGCGCCTGTTCCAGGACCGTGCCGTCTCGGCGCCGCTGATCGTCCTGGCGGTCGGAGCGGGGGGCGGCCTGCTTCTCGGCGAGTCGGGAACGGACACCCTGTCGCCGGCACTGCATCCCGCCGTGACGGAACACCTGAGCGAAACCTGCGTCATCGTCGCCTTGATGGGCGTGGGACTGGCGATCGACAGACCACTGGGCTGGCGCACGTGGAATTCGACGTGGCGTCTGCTGCTGATCGCGATGCCTCTCGGTATCGCCGCTGTCGCGCTGCTCGGCTGGTGGGTGGCGGCATTGACCCCCGCCGTCGCGATCCTGCTCGGGGCAGTCCTCGCGCCCACCGACCCGGTTCTGGCGTCCGACGTGCAGGTCGAAGGTCCCACGTCGGGCGGCCAGTCCCATCAGGAGGACGACGAGGTCCGGTTCGCGCTCACCTCGGAGGCCGGGCTCAACGACGCTCTCGCCTTCCCGTTCGTGTATCTGGCGCTGTTCATGATCGGCAAGGGGCCGATCGAGCAGTGGGTCGTGCAGTGGGCGGCCTGGGAACTGATCGGAAGGGTCGTCATCGGCGCAGCCCTGGGGTGGATTGCCGGTGACCTGTTCGGCCGCGCGGTCTTCCGCTTCCCGATCACACACATGCGCCTGGCCGAACGCAGCGAACCCATCTTCGCGCTCGCCGCCACGTTCGCCGTCTACGGACTCACCGAACTGGCCGGGGGATACGGCTTTCTCGCCGTCTTCGCCTGCGCCGTCGCCATCCGTCGGACGGAGCGGGCCCACGACTACCACGCCGAGATGCACAGCCTGATCGAACAACTGGAACACGTGCTCACCCTCGCCGTCCTGCTCCTGCTGGGGGTGGCACTCACTTCCGGTCTGCTGACCGGACTGACGTGGGGCGGGGTTCTCGTCGCGGCAGCCCTCGTGTTCGTCATCCGGCCGGTGGTGGGATGGCTTTCGCTGCTGGGCTGCGAGGAGATGTCCGGCCCCGAGCGCCGGGTCACCGCATTCTTCGGGGTTCGCGGAATCGGGTCGATCTACTATCTCGCCTACGCCGCTGCGGAAGCCGGCGTGGACGACGAGAAGTGGTTGTGGTCGACGGTGGCCTTCACCGTCGTCCTCTCCGTCCTCGTCCACGGGGTGAGTGCGACGCGGGTGATGCGCCTGCTCGATCTTCGCAGGGAAGGCGGTGCAGTCGCGGACCGATAGCGTCGCGACTGCACCGCTCGACCAGGGGTGGCCTGTTCCGGCTGTTTACTCATTGCGCACGGCGGAGGTGCGCGCCGTGTCTGCCGGGTGCTCCGAGTCCTCGGCTGGGTGGACGAGGACGGGCGGCGCCGCCGAGACCACCGAGGGAGTGGGCCGGTTGCCGGCCTTGATCTCGTTGAACAGGATGTTGAGCAGCACCGCGACGATGCTGGCCGCGCTGATTCCCGAGTCGAAGACGATGTGCACCCATTCCGGGAAGGCCGAGTAGAACTCGGGCACCGCGATCGGTATCACACCGAATCCGAGGGCCACCGCGACGATCACCAGGTTGAGGTTGCCGTCGTACGACACCTTGGACAGGGTCCGGATTCCGCTCGCGGCCACCGAACCGAAGAGGACGATCCCCGCACCGCCGAGGACGGGCAGCGGCACGGAGGCCACCAGCTGGCCCAGGACGGGGAACAGTCCGAGAGCGAACAGAACCGAACCGCCGGCCGCGACAACGTATCGGCTCTTGATCCCGGTGATCGCGACGAGCCCGACGTTCTGAGCGAACGCGCTGGCCGGGAACGTGCCGAACACCGGTGCCACGGTGGTGGCGAGCATGTCGGCGCGGAGACCGTCGCCGACCCGGCGAGCATCGACCTTCGTTTCCACGATCTCGCCGACCGCGAGGATGTCCGCCGTCGTCTCGGTCATGATCACGAGGATCACCACGGTCATCGAGATGATCGCGCCGATCTGGAACAGAGGAGTGCCGAACGAGAACACCTGCGGCAGTTCGAAGATCGCGCCCTTCGCGACGGCGCCGAAGTCGGCCTTGCCGATCAGTGCGGCGAACAGGGTTCCCACGACGATGCCGATCAGGATGGACAGCCGCGACAGGGTTCCCTGGACCAGCCGGCTCACCAGCAACACGACGAACAGGCTGAATCCGGCGAGCCCGATGTTGGACATCGACCCCCAGTCCGGGGCCTTGGCGTTGCCGCCCATCGCCCAGCGCACCGCGACCGGCAGGAGGGAGATGCCGATGACCGTGATGATCGACCCGGTGACGACGGGCGGGAAGTAGCGCACGATCCTGCAGAAGAACGGGCTGATCAACAGGCCGATCACGCCGGCGACCATGATGGCTCCGAACACTGATCGCAGTCCGCCCGGACCACTGGCCACCGCCACCATGGTGGACACCGAGGCGAAGGAAATGCCCTGCACCAGGGGAAGTTTTGCCCCGAAATAGGGGACGCCGAGGGTCTGCAGCAGTGTGGCCGCGCCGCTGACGAACAATGCCGCCGACACGAGCAGCCCGATCTCGACGCCGGTCAGACCGGCGGCGCCGCCGACGATCAGGGGAGGCGCGATCACGCCGCCGTACATCGTCAGGATGTGCTGCAACCCGTAGACGTACGACTTTCCGAGTGGCAACCGCTCGTCCTCGGGTCCGGGAGTTCCGGCAACTCGGTGTCCGATCCGTTTCATCGCCGCGCTCCTAGCAGAATCCGGGAACGGAATCCCAGGCGCGGCCGGCGTCGGGAGTGTCCTCGCGCTCGACGGTCGCCTCGATCAACCCGTAGGGGCGGTCGGCCGCGAAGAACACCTCGCCGGGGTTGTCGAGTCCGAACGGTTCCAGGTCGACGAGGAAGTGGTGTTTGTTCGGCATCGAGAACTTCACCTCGGCGATCTCGGGGTGCGCCTCGAGCACCGCCGAACCCATCTGGAACAGGGACTGCTGCAGCGCGAGCGAGTGCGTCGTGGCGAACGCCTCCAGCATGACTGCCCGCACGTTCTCGAAGGTCTTGTCGAAGTCGACGTCGGTGGTGAGGTACCGCCACCGGGCGCTCACCGACGTAGCGAGGATCCGGTCGGACGTTTCCTGCAGGGTGGTGTACTTGTCCTTCGGGTAGCCCCGGAACTCCGAGCCCGTCGACTTCAGCACCACCATGTTGCTGAGCCCGGACACGATCCAAGTCCGGTCGCCGTCGATGGTGACCACGGTGTTTCGCCGTTCGTCGCTCGATCGGACGAAGGAATGGTCGTGGCCCTCGCCGTCGACGGGGATCCGTGCCCACGAGTACTGCTCGATCTCCCATCGGCCGCCGGTGATCCACTCGAATTCCCCCGTGAAGTGCTGTCCGAGTCGCATGGCGAACGTCTCGATCGAGCCGACGCCGTCGCGGGCGAACGCGTACACCGTGTTCTTCTGGGTGTCCGTAGCCACGACGTGCGCGTTGTCGCCTTCGGTGTGCACCGCGTCGAGGTCGCCGCGCAGTTGCGACGTCACGGTGACGTCTTCGATCTCGTGTCGCTTCGTGTCGCGGGTGATCTTGACCAACCGGACTTCTGCCTTGCCGTACTGGTTCTGGCCGAGCACGATCTTGCTCATGATTAGCTCCCTCGGTAGGTCGAGTATGCGAACGGGCTGAGAAGGACTGGTACGTGGTAATGCTGTTCGCTGTCGGTCAGCGCGAACGTGATGGTGATGTCGGGGTAGAACGCAGGACGTGCCTTCGCGGCGAAATAGCGTCCGGTGTCGAAGACGACCCGGTAGGTGCCCGGCTCGAGTCGGGCGGGACCCAGAGTTGTGACGCGTCCGTCGTCGTCGGTGACGGCCTCGGCCACGGTGATCCAGTCGGACTGCCGCTGGACCGTCAGCGTGACCGGCACCTCCCGCGCGGGCATGCCTTCGGCCGCATCCAGCACGTGGGTGGTGACGTGGCTGATCTCGCTCATGCGTCCAGCATCCCGGCGAGCCGACGTGCGGCGATGTCGCGCAGTTCCTCTGCGACAACGGCTAATTCGCTGTCCTCGTCGTTGAGGAGCCGGCGGTCGAGTGCGGTGAGGATGTCGGACGTGCTGCGACCGGCGGCGCGGACGAGGAAGACCCGGCCGAACTTGTCCTCGTAGGCGCGGTTGCCGTCGGTGAGCCGCTTGTGCGCCGCCGCGTCGGACGAATCGACGTTCGACTGCTCCGAGCGTGCCAGGTGTGCCTGGGTGTCGTCGCCTCCCGGGGGTTCACCGATTCGGGGATGGTGCGCGAGGGCTTGCTCGATCTCGTCCGCGGAGAGCGGTCCGGCGCCCGACCTGGCGGCGGTGAGAAGCGAGGCGCGATCGGTGTACGGCCGGGCGGCCACGAGTTCGTCTGCCCACCGGGGAATATCCAGGCAGATTCGCGCCAGTTCCGTTGCCTCGGAGTGTGAAGCCTCGTTGAATCGTTGGAGTCCTGCGTCGAGATCCATGCGACCCTTCTTCCACAATGCGAAATAATGATTCCGTATAGAGAAGCGTGACAGGGGTCACAATTCATGTCAAGACCCAAAATTGAATTGATCCAGATTCGGATGCGTGTGCGATCCGTGGCGTGCTGGAGTCATGACCTGTGAAAGCTGTTGTAGGACAACAGTGTACGAACAAGGTCGCGCCGAATTGCGGGTCTCTAGTCCGCGCCGCCGATATCGTGATCGAACAGGCGGGGACACACGAACCACAGTGTCGCGAACATCAGCGCGGCCACCACGCCGATCACGATCGCGGCCGGACCGCCCACTGCCACTTCGGCAATCAGGAGCACGGTGCCGGTCATGGCTGCGGCGAGAAATCCGACACCCCACAGTGCGAACAGGTTGGCCCTGCGCAGGATGTCGACCCGGCGGCCCTGGCGGAACAGCACCCGGTGCCAGACCGCCGGGGCGATGAGCAGGGCCGAGGACACCGTTGCCAGGAGCACCGTGACGAGATGGAGCATGCGCAGGCCGAACGGCTGCTCCTCGTACGCCTCGGTGAAGGCGACCGCGAGGAGGAAGGCGAACAGGATCTGCACGCCTGCCTGCGCGACACGGAGTTCCTGCAGCAGCTCGCTGAAGTTGCGTGCGAGCCGTTGCGCGGGTGTCTCGGCGGTGCTCACCTCACGACCGTGAGTACTCGGAGGCCCTGCGGATCTCTTCGGGGGACGGGCGCACGCCGGTGTAGAGGACGAACTGCTCCGCGGCTTGCAGCGCGATCACCTCGGCACCGGTGATGACGGTCTTGTGGCGTTCGGCCGCGGCACGGATCAGCGGCGTCGCGGCGGGCATGGCAACCACGTCGAACACGGCCTCCGCCGCGTCGATCGCGTCGAGTTCGAACGCCAGATCTTCGGCTTCGGGACCGCCCGCCATGCCGACGGGGGTGGCGTTGATCAGGAGCCCCGGCCGTGCCGCGCCGAGTTCGGGTTGCCAGTCGAATCCGTACTGCTTCGCGAGGGCGCCGCCCGTCGTCTCGTTGCGGGCGACCACGGTGACGTCGGTGAAGCCGTAGTCGCGCACGGCGGCGACCACAGCTTTGGCCATTCCGCCGCTCCCGGCCACCGCCACGGACAGCGAGTGGTGCAATGCGTTGTCGCGCAACAGGTTCGCGATGGCCTGGTAGTCGGTGTTGTAGGCGTGCAACACCCCGTCCTCGTTGACCACCGTGTTGACGGATTCGATGACCGACGCCGATTCGTGCATCACGTCGACGTACTCGATGATCCGCTCCTTGAAGGGCATGGAGACACCGGCACCGCGGATCCCCAGCGCGCGGATGCCGCCGACCGCAGCCTGGAGGTCGTTGGTGGTGAACGCTTTGTAGACGAAATTGAGGCCCAGCTCGCCGTACAGATAATTGTGAAACCGGGTGCCGATGTTGCTCGGTCGGCCGGAGAGCGAGATGCAGAGAAGAGTGTCTTTGTCGAGCTGGTTCATCCGGTAAATACTAGTAGTGGGCTCCCATCCGTGCGCGTTCTCAGCTCCGAATACACGGTGACGACGACAAAGGAGCAGGGCTGCGATGACGACGACGATCGGTGACCGGCACGAGGCGGCGCGGACGCCCCGGAGACGGCGGCACCTGCTCTCCCGCGCGCTTGCCGGAGTGATCGCCGCCGGCATCGTGCTCGGGGTGGGCGAACTGCTGTCGGTGCTGATCGACCCGAACTCGTCGCCGTTCTATGCGGTCGGATCGACGACGGTGGACCGCAGTCCCGCCTGGGCTCGCGAGTTCGCGATCGACACGTTCGGAACCAACGACAAACCCGCCCTGTTCGTCGGCATGACGATCCTCATCGTGCTCCTTGCCGCGATCGCGGGCATCGTCGAGCGTCCCCGCGCCCCGTTCGGCAGCGCGATCCTGGCGGCTCTCGGGCTGGTGGGAATCTACGCCTCGACCCAGCGCCCCAGCGCCACGTGGATGTGTGCGCTGCCGACCGTGGTGGGGGTCGTCGCCGGCATCGCGGTTCTGCGGGTGCTGACGGCCGCCGCGCGGGCACCCGAGCACTCGGACGCCGAGGATTCGTGGTTGCCGCGCCGAACTTTTCTTCTGCTGGCCGCGGCCGCCGCCGCGACCGCCGCGGCCGCGGGAGCCGCCGGCCGGTACCTCGGGCAGCAAGCCGCGGGAGCTCTGGACAACCGCAGCGCCTTCGCCGTTCCCGAGGTGACGGACCGGGCGGCCCCGATCGGTCCGGGCACCGACATCGACGTGCCGGGCGCCACCCCGTTCGTCACGTCGAACGAGGAGTTCTACCGGATCGACACCGCACTACGGGTCCCACGGTTGACGACGGACGACTGGAAACTGCGCATCCATGGCATGGTGGACCGCGAGGTCACGCTGACGTGGGACGACTTGGTCGCGAGGACGCCTGTGGAACGGGTGGTCACGTTGACGTGCGTGTCCAACGAGGTCGGCGGAAACCTCGCCGGCAACGCCACGTGGATCGGCTACCCGATCAAAGACATCCTCGACGAGGCCGGGGTGCACCCCGACGCCGACATGCTGCTGTCCACGAGTAGCGACGACTTCACGGCGGGCACCCCGGTCGAGGCCTTGCGGGACGGACGCGACGCGATCCTCGCGGTGGCGATGAACGGTGAGCCGTTGCCGTTCGAACACGGTTATCCGGTGCGGCAGGTGGTCCCCGGTCTCTACGGCTACGTGTCGGCCACCAAATGGGTGGTGGATTGGGAACTCACACGCTTCGACAAGGCGGAGGCCTACTGGACGAAGCGCGGATGGTCCGCGAAAGGTCCGATCAAGACCGCGTCCCGGATCGACGTGCCCGCATCGTTCACGCCCACCGCGCCGGGGCCGGTTCTCGTCGCCGGAACCGCCTGGGCACAGCACCGCGGCATCGAGAAGGTGGAGGTGCGGGTCGACAACGGCGAATGGCAGGCCGCGACCCTCGCCCCGCAGTACACCATCGACACCTGGCGGCAATGGACCTGGGAGTGGCAGGCCACATCCGGACTGCACACCCTCCAGGTGCGGGCCACGGATCTGGACGGCAAGGTTCAGGTGGAGGAGCGGACGCCGCCGATCCCGGGTGGCGCCACCGGCTGGCACACGCGTTCCTTCACCGTGTCCTGAGGCACCGTCTTCCGAGGTGCTCACGGACATCGCTCCGCCACCTCGGCGAGCGCGTCGCGGTCCGCCAGCGTCACCGGAAGCCCGTACTCCACCGCCACCGACAGGTACTTGCCCGCGTAGAAGCAGTGGTACGCCGGATTCGGCGGAAGCCAGTCCTGCGGGGTCCGGTCGCCCTTGTCCTGATTGTCCGCACCGTTGACGGCCAGCAGGTTGAACGTGACGTCGTTGGCGAACCGGAGCCGACGCTCGGGCGACCACGTCGACGCGCCCATGTCCCACGCCGCCGCCAAGGGGTAGACGTGGTCGATCTGAACGGCTTTCGCGTCGGCTCGGTCGAACTGGAGCACCTCGCCGGAATACGGATCGGCGAGGACCCCGCTCAGCACCACGCAGCCGCGGGTGCCGTCGCGGAACGCCACCGAGCGGAGGTCGAGCGCGAGAACGTTGTTGCGGGTGTCGCACCCGTCGTGGCCGGCGGCGGCGTCCTGGTCGTCGGTCCAGGACGGGCCGAAAACACACAACTCCTTGCCGGAACACCCGCGCTGGTATCCGCCGGGGTGCGGACGGGACTCGACCGTCGCGACCCGGCCGAGCAACTCCTCGATGTGTGCGCGGGGCGGACTGCCCGGTGCGGGGCCGGGGCCGCTGAGGTCGAGAAGCGACACCCCGCAACCGCAGACCGTCAGGATCGCCACCAGCCACGCGGCCACGTACAGAAGTCTCATGCGTCCCCCGGCGCTCGACCCATCTCCCCCTACCACCGGGAGTATGCACCGGGCCCCCGACAGGTCAAGTGAAGGGGAGGCGCACCGCGGCGATCGACGACAGGTGCGTGCCATCGTGGCCGATCACCCAGGAACCTCCGCTCTGCCGGCATTCCGCGAGCAGATCGAGGGTGCGGAGGAGGAAGAAGATCGCCTCGCTGGGGGTGGGGGTGACCGCAAGCCTGTGTGCCTCACCGTGTTTCATCCCGTCGAGCCACACACCCGACTGTCCGTCCAGTCGAATCGTGACGATGTGCGTGGCATCGACGAAGGCGTACTTCCGTTGCTCCCACGGAGTGGTGAGCGCGTACCCCTGTTCGAGAACCTGGATCAGGATGCTCATGACCGACTCCCGAGTGTCCGGCAGCTACGTCTCTCCAGCATCTACCTCGGAACCGGTGAAAGCCAGACCTGCTAACCGAACTCGATCACGACCTTGCCGCTCGTGTGACCGGACTCAACCATCGCGAGAGCGTCACCGGCGTGCGCGAACGGGAATCGGTGAGCGACCCGCGGATCGAGGGTCCCGTCGGCCACCAGCGCGGCCAGCTCCGCGAACACCGCGGACGTTCGGCGCCGTTCCACCCCCGAGCCGCCGAGATCCCGCGCGGCGAGCGGATCGCCGGTGCTGAGGATCGCCGCCGGATCCGCGACCACCCGCGCCGCCTCGGCGAGCGCGTCACCCCCGACGAGGTCGAAGACGGCGTCGACCGGGCCGGGTATGCGTGCGACCAGTCCGTCTCCGGACGCCACCCAGATGGCACCGAGCGATTCGACGACCTCTCGCTTGCTCTCGCTCGCGACTCCGATCACGGTGACGTCCCACGCCGCGGCCAACTGCAGCGCCGCCACCCCCACACCGCCGCCCGCGCCGACGACGAGCAACCGGCTGCCGGGCGCCAGATCCAGGGTGGTCAGCGCGTCGTACGCGGTTCCCGCCGCGACGGGGAGCGTGGCCGCGTCGGCGAACGAGACCGGCTCGGGCTTGTGCGCCGCAGAGGCCGTGTTGACCAGGGTGTATTCGGTGTAGCCGCCGAAGCCGGTGGCGGTCGCGCCGAACACGGCATCGCCGACCGCGAAGCCGGTCACCCGGGGGCCGACATCCGCGACCACACCGGCGACCTCCCGGCCGAGAACGGCGGGAAGGGTGACGGGGACGGTGTCCTTGCGCGTTCCCGCCCGCACCTTCCAATCGGCGGGATTCACGCCGGCCGCGTGGACGGCGACCAGCAACTGTCCGGGGCCGGGGGAGGGAACGGGGACGTCGAAGAACTGCTGCGTCTCGGGGCCGCCGTACTCGCTGAAGCCGTATGCCATGCTCACGCCCACAGTCCTATCACGAACCGGGGTCGGGATTCGGGCACGACGAAGGCCCGCCGACGTGGAGTCGACGGGCCTTTCTCGTGAGAACTCAGGAGCCGAACGAGCCCGTGCCTCCGCCGCCACCCATCAACGGTCCGAGGACCTGGATGAGTTGAACGAGGACCTGCAAGATCTGTTCCATGTCCATTTTGTCTTCCTCCGATCACTGCGATCACGTACGGCAGCGATCCCGGTGAGTTACCGGCGTGGACAGCCGCCAACTGGTTCATCGGTGGAATATGGTCGAGGGTTACATGCCACGAGCAGGGATTTCACGCGCTGTCGGCCGCACCTGCTTGGATGGGTGCATGCTGCACGGCCTCTGGACACCGGGTTCGGGTCTCATGCTGTGGGTGGAGGACCGGAATCCGGCCGCCGAGGAGCCGACGGATGCGGTCGGGCGGGTGCTGGCACGGAAGTTCCGGCATCACGTGAAGGTGCCGATGCCGACGCCGTCGGGGCCGGAGATGCTCGAGTGGGCCGCGGTCGCGCTCGCACCGCCGGACGCGACGGAGTTTCTGCTGTCGGTGTCGGCCCGCGACCCCCGGGTCGCCGGGGATCTGCGCTACCTCGCCCACGTCGCCCGCGGTGTCGAGCGGTGGGCACGCGCCGGCCGGGTGGTGCCCGAGGTGCACCGCGCGGAGGGCGGCTGGTGGCCGCGCTGGCGGCTGCTCGGCGGTGAGCGGCAGCGTGCGTGGCTCACGGAGCTGGCCGTCGCGATGCCGCCGGTCCAGCGTCACGGCACGACCCCCCGAGCTGTGCTCGACGACATGGTCACCGAGCTGACCGACCCCGTCGCCCGCCGTGTCCTCGAACGCCGGCATCCGGACGATTCCGCCACCGACGCGGACCATCCGCTGATCGAAGCGCTGCTGCGCGGCGACCAGTTCGACGAGGGCACCGCCCAGCTGTCGGGTTCGCTGGACGGGTGGCGCGACAGCCTCAAAGTGGACGAACCAGAACTGGTGCTGCGGCTCCTCGAGCCGGAAGACGTTGACGTGGAGGGGGACTGGGATCCGGACGCGGTGCTGTGGCGACTGGAGGTCTGTCTTCGTCCGGAAGGCGAAGCGCCGGTGCCGATTCCGTTGCATCACACGGAGGCGAGTCGCCTGCAGATCGGGGTGCGCAAGCTGACGGAGGCCGTGGCCGCCTACCCGCGACTGCAGGACGTCCCCAGTGATCCCGACAGCCTGGACCTGATGTTGCCCACCGCCGTGGTCATCGACCTCGTCGGACACGGTGCGGTGGCGTTGAAGGAGAAGGGCATCAGCCTGCTGCTGCCGCGGGCGTGGAGTGTGGCGTCGCCGTCGATGCGCCTGAGGGTGAGCTCGCCGAGCACTCCGGCGAGCGCGGAGAACCGGGCTGTCGGCAAAGACCAGTTGGTGCAGTACAACTGGGAACTGGCGCTCGGCGACACGGTGCTCACCGCCGCGGAGATGAATCGACTGGTCAACTCGAAGAGTGATCTCGTGCGGTTGCGCGGCGAGTGGGTGAGGGCGGATCAGGAGGTGCTCTCCCGCGCCGCGCGGTACGTGGCGGAGCGGCACGCGAGCGGCGACCGGGCCATCGTGGACCTGCTGAAGGACCTGATCGCGGACGATCTCTCCGACCTTCCCGTCGAGGAGGTCACGGCCACCGGCTGGGCGGCCGCGTTGCTGGACAGCGACACGAAGCCGCAGGTAGTGCCGATCCCGGACGGGTTGGACGCGACGCTGCGCCCGTATCAGAAGCGGGGACTCGACTGGCTGGTCTTCATGAGCCGCCTCGGCCTCGGCGCCGTCCTCGCCGACGACATGGGTCTCGGCAAGACACTGCAGTTGCTCGCACTGCTGGCACACGAGACCGCCGCGACACCCACCTTGCTGGTGTGCCCGATGTCGGTGGTCGGCAACTGGCAGCGCGAGGCGGCACGCTTCGTTCCCTCGCTGCGGGTGCTCGTCCACCACGGTCCGCAGCGGCTGAGCGGTGAGGACTTCACCGCCGCCGTGACGCAGAGCGATCTGGTGATCACCACGTACGCGCTGCTGGCCCGCGACGTCGCGCACCTGAAGGAGCAGGACTGGCGGCGTGTCGTGCTGGACGAGGCGCAGCACATCAAGAACGCGAAGACGTCGCAGGCGCGGGCGGCGCGGAGCATTCCGGCGGCGCACCGCGTCGCGCTGACGGGCACTCCGGTCGAGAACCGGCTCGACGAACTGCGCTCGATCCTCGACTTCGCGAACTCGGGCATCCTTGGCTCGGAGGCGATGTTCCGCAAGCGCTTCGTGGTGCCCATCGAGCGGGAGCAGGACGAGGCGGCCGTCGCCCGGCTCCGCGCCGTCACGTCGCCGTTCGTGCTGCGCCGCGTCAAGACCGATCCCGCGGTCATCGCCGACCTCCCGGACAAGTTCGAGATGACGGTCCGTGCCAACCTCACAGCCGAGCAGGCCGCGCTGTACCGGGCGGTGGTCGACGACATGATGGCGCAGATCAAGGACAAGAAGGGGATGAAGCGCAAGGGGGCCGTCCTCGCCGCCCTGACGAAACTCAAGCAGGTGTGCAACCACCCGGCACACTTCCTGCGCGACGGGTCGGCGGTGATGCGGCGCGGACAGCACCGCTCCGGCAAGCTGGGGCTCGTCGAAGACATCCTGGACTCGGTGGTCGCGGACGGCGAGAAGGCGTTGCTGTTCACCCAGTTCCGGGAATTCGGCGACCTCGTGACCCCGTACCTCGCGGAGCGTTTCGGTACCCCCGTGCCGTTTCTGCACGGGGGCGTCTCCAAGCAGAAACGCGACGACATGGTGGCCTCGTTCCAGGGGGACGACGGGCCGCCGATCATGATGCTCTCGCTGAAGGCGGGCGGGACGGGCCTGAACCTCACCGCGGCCAATCACGTCGTTCACCTCGACCGGTGGTGGAACCCGGCGGTCGAGAACCAGGCCACGGACCGGGCGTTCCGGATCGGTCAGCGGCGGGACGTGCAGGTGCGCAAGCTCGTGTGCGTCGGCACCCTGGAGGAGCGGATCGACGCGATGATCGCCACCAAGCAGGAGCTGGCGGATCTCGCCGTCGGGACGGGCGAGAACTGGGTGACGGAAATGAGCACCGAGCAACTCGGTGAACTGCTGCGGCTCGGCGACGAGGCGGTGGGCGAATGACGAATCGGCGACCCGGGCCGTACTTCGGCCAATACGGCAAGCGTCGACCGGTGACGGGCGGGCTGGAGGCACGATCCCAGCGCGGATCGTTCGGGCGCACGTGGTGGGGCCGCGAATTCGTCGACATCATCGAGTTCGTCGCCGACAAGGGCCGGATGAGCCGCGGGCGGAGCTACGCGCGCAGCGGACAGGTGATCTCGCTCGAGATCGCCGGGGGGATGGTCACGGGAGAGGTCCAGGGCAGTCAGCTCCAGCCGTTCGTCGCCACCGTCTCGATCGATCGCCTCGACGACGCGGAGGTCGCGGAACTCGTCGCGCTGGTGCGTCGGCAACCCGGCAGTCTCGCGATGCTGGCGGGCGGCGGAGTTCCGGAGGTTCTCGGACCCCTGCTGCTACCCGCCGGGGCGTCCGCGCTGAACTACGACTGCACCTGCCCGGACGACGGCTGGCCGTGCAAGCATGCGGCGGCGGTCGCGTACCTCACCACCGAACGCATCGACGAGAACCCGCTCGAGATCCTGACGCTGCGCGGCGTCGACCTGGACATGCTGATCGACGGCGTCGGCGGCGACTCCTCCGACGCGGACGTCGACGACTGGTTCGGAGACGAGTCCCAGCTGCCCGACCTGCCCGACGCCGACTTCCGGGCGGCGATCGACGACCTCGACCCGCTGCTGCTGCGGAAGGCGATCCGATCGGTCAGCGAGGACGAGCGCGCGGTGGACGCCGCGATCCGGGAGCTGAAAGCGCTGTACCAGCACTTTCGCTGACCGTGCGATGATGAGAACGCGGAAGTTCGCCTCGTTCCGCGACCGGGAGCTGGTCAGTCATGTTGACGGTCTACCTGCTCGGCGAACAGCGCGTATCGAACCCGGAGGATGTCAGGCTCGGCCCCATCTCGTCACGGGCGATCGCGTTGCTGGCCTACCTCGTGCTGCACGCCGGTCTCGCTCAGTCCAGGACCCGCCTCGCGGGGCTGTTCTGGCCCGAGTCGAGCGAGCAGCAGGCCCGCACCAACCTCCGGCGGGAACTGCACAATCTCCGCGGCCTCCTCGGATCGGACGGTGCGCTCGCGGCGGACGGGCCGACGCTCACGTGGACGGACTCGTCGTCGTGCCGGGTGGACGTCGACACCTTCCGCAACGAGCGGTCGGCCGCCGTCGCGGCCCTCGCCGATTCCGATCCGCGGGCATTTCTCGATCACGCCGACCGCGCGATCGACACCTATCGCGGCGAACTCATGCCCGGAACCTACGAAGACTGGGTCCTCGAGCACCGCGAGGTGCTGCGCAGGCAGTGCGTCGAACTCTGCGAGGCGACGGTGCGGGTGTTGCGGGAGTCAGGTGACGTGGAGACCGCCACGGCGTGCGCGCGCCGACGTATCCAGCTCGACCCGCTGGAGGAGGTCGGGTACCGGACTCTGATGGAACTGCAGGCCGCGTCGGGCGACCGGGCGGCGGCGATGACCACCTACCACCGATGCGCGGCCGTTCTCGAGACCGAACTCGGCGTCACGCCGAGCGCGGCGACCACAAGGCTGTTCGACAACCTGCTGGGGGAGCACCCGAGGGTCGGTGCCGGCGCGGCTCGCCGGCCCGAACGCGTCCGCACCGCGGTGCCCGCTCTGATCGGGCGGGAGCGTGAACGCGGGGAGTTGCAACGGCGGTGGCAGCAGTCCCTCGACGGCAGGCAGGGACTGCTGCTCGTCTCGGGGGATGCGGGTGTCGGCAAGACCCGGTTGACCACCGAACTCGCGGAGATCGCTCGCGCAGACGGAGCGGTGGTGGCGACCACGAGGTGTTTCGGACTGCCGGGCCGCGTCGCCCTGGCGCCCGTCGCCGAGTGGCTGCGCAGCCCGGATTTTCGGTCCGCGATCGGGTCTCTGAATCCGTTGTGGCGGGCCGAGGTCGAACGGCTCGTCCCGAGCGCCGAGCCCGGGCCGCGACCGTCGACGTCCCGGGCGATGGTCGACGCATGGCAGCGTCACCGCTTCTTCGAGGGAACGACGCGTGCGGTTCTGTCGTCGGGCCGGCCGGTCCTGCTCGTCCTCGACGATCTGCAGTGGTGCGACGCGGAGACGACGGCCTGGCTGGCCTTCCTGCTCTCACTCGACACCCACATGCGGGTACTGGTGGCTGCGACCGCCCGCACGGACGAGGCGCGGTCGCGTCACGATGTGCGGGAAGCGCTGCGGGCCCTCCGGTCGGCACGGCTGGTCACGGACGTCGAGGTGGACCCGTTGACCGCGGACGGGACCGCGGAACTGGCGAGGTCCCTCGGCGGCCGGGCGCTGGATCCGTCGGAGGAGGCGGTCCTGTACGCCGCGACCGGGGGCTACCCGCTGTACGTCGTGGAGGCCGCCAGGATGGTGCCGGGCATGGATGCGACCGGGCGCGGCGGGGGCGCCGACGACCTCGGCGAGGTGCTGCAGCGGCGGCTCGAACAGTGCTCGGAACCCGCGCGGGACGTCGCCGGCCTCGCCGGTGCGCTCGGCACGGATTTCGATCTGGACCTGCTCAGCGAGGCGAGCGACCTGGACGCGGATGCCCTCGTCCAGGCGGTGGACGAACTGTGGCGGCGGAGGATCGTCCGGCCGGCGGGCACCGGCTACGATTTCGTGCACGACCTGGTCCGGGAGGCCGCGTACCGTTCGGTCAGCCCGCCGCGACGCTGGCTCCTGCATCGGCGGCTGGCGCAGGGACTCGAACTTCTCCACGCGGGCCGCACGGACGACGTGGCAGCGCAACTCGCAGAGCAGTATCGGCGCGGCGGCCGCCCCGACCGCGCGCTCCACTATCTGCAGCGCGCCGCCGAGGTGGCGGCCAGCGTGTTCGCGAACGCGGAGGCTCTCCGGCATTTCCGGGACTGCCTCGACCTCCTCGAGGCGATGCCGGTGGGCCGCAACCGGGACGCTCACGAGGTGGATGTGCGGCAGGGCATGTCGGCGCCGCTGACCACCCTGTACGGGTACTCTTCCGCCGAGCTCGAGCAGACGCTGGACCGCACGGTGGAGCTGGGGCAGCGTCTACGCCGGCCGAAAGTCGTGCTCGGTGCCCTGATCGGATTGTTCGCGGCACACTTCGTGCAGGGGCACACCGCGCAGGCCCACGGCATCGGCGTGCGTGCCCTCGAACTGTCCGCGGCCGATCCCGAGTTCGAGGGTCAGGCGCAGTTCGCCGTGGCGGGGGCTGCCCTCGGTCTCGGCCGGCCGAGGGATGCGATCGAACATTTCGACGTCGCGCTGCGATCGTTCTCCGACGACTATTCCTTCATCCTCGGGACCAGGCTCGAGGTGCATGCCCACGCGTGGGAGTCGCACGCGTACTGGATGATCGGTGACGAGCAGAAGGCGGCGCGGTCGTGTGCGGATGCCCTCGCATTGGGCAGGACCTGCGGCCACCCCTACAGTCTTGCGGTGGCATTGGGATACGCATCGGTGCTGTATCAGATCCGCGGCCACGACGCAGCGCTCCTCGCCTCGCTCACCGAGTTGCGGGAGCTGTGCGAGCGCTACCACTTCGCCTACTACAGTCAGTGGTCGCAGATCCTCGAAGGCCGGCTCCTCGGCGGCGAACCGGGCATCGCGAAGATCCGCGAGGGGCTCGCCGAGTTGCGCCGGCAGCGGGCGTTCGCGCGTATGCCGTACTGGCTCTCACTGCTGGCGGAGGTCCAGATCGGCGTCGGGTGGAGGGACGCGGCCCGCGCCACGCTCGATGCCGCCCGGATCGCCGCCGAGCAACACGACGACCGCTGGTGGTTGCCGCAGGTGCTGCGACTGCGCGCGGACGCCGGACCGTTCGCGGGCGGGGCGCCGGCGCGAACGGTGCGCGGCGGAGGACACAACGCGGGAGGTCTCGGCGTGTGGGACGGTGCCCTCGTGATCGATCTGTCGGGGATGCGCGGAACCACGGTGTCGCCCGCCGACCGGACCGTCCGGGTGGACGGCGGGTGCACCTGGAGCGACGTCGACCATGCGACCGTGCCGTTCGGTATGGCCACCCCGTCCGGGTTCATCGCGTCCACCGGTGTCGGCGGGCTGACGCTCGGCGGCGGAATCGGCTACCTGACGCGCCGTTTCGGTCTCACCGTGGACAACCTGCTCAGCGCCGACGTCGTCCTCGCCGACGGCACGCTGGTGACGGCGAGCGAACGGTCCCATCCGGACCTGTTCTGGGCGCTGCGGGGAGGCGGCGGAAACTTCGGTGTGGTCACCTCGTTCCAGTTCGCGTGTCACGACATCGGCGACCACGGCACCGTCGTCGGCGGGCCGGTGCTGTACGACCTGGAAGACACGCCCGACGTGATGCGGTGGTATCGCGAACTCCTGCCGTCGCTGCCCGAGGAACTCAACGGCTGGATCGGGCTGCTGACCATTCCGCCCGCGCCGCCGTTCCCGGAGGAACTGTGGGGACGCAAGGCGTGCGGCGTCGTCTGGTGCTACACCGGCGACCCGGACAAGGCCGACGCGGTATTCGAACCGATCCGCGACTTCGGAAACCCGCTGCTGGTCGGAATCCACGAAATGCCCTTCACCGCATTGCAATCCGCCTTCGACGGACTGTACCCGGCCGGATTGCAGTGGTACTGGCGCGCCGACTTCGTCCGGGAGATCTCCGACGACGCCATCGACATCCATCTGGAGTTCGGCCGTCAGCTGCCCACCGGTCATTCGACGATGCACATGTATCCCATCGACGGCGCGGCGACGCGGGTCGCCGAGGATGCCACGGCGTTCGCGTACCGGGATGGCGGCTGGGCCGGGGTGATCGTCGGTGTCGACCCGGATCCGGCCAACGCCGAGGTCATCACGGACTGGGCCAAGCGGTACTGGGAGGCCCTCCACCCGACGACCGCGGGCGGGGCGTACGTCAACTTCATGATGTCCGAGGGTGAGGACCGCGTGCGTGCCTCCTACCTCGGCAACTACGACCGGCTCGCGCAGGTGAAGGCGAAGTACGATCCGGACAACCTCTTCCATGTGAACCAGAACATCCGTCCCGCGGTCCGGTCGGAGCACTAGGCGCAGCCGCATGGATCCGGGGCAGGTGTGGGCGGCGGCATGGCCCGTCCTGATCGGCGCGGCAGCGGGCCTGCTGGCCGTCTGGGTGGTGCTGGCGCTCGTGCTGTGGCGATCGAGACCCGACAGCACCCGGATCGGGGAGACGATCCGGGTGCTCTCGGACGTGCTCCGTCTCCTGCGCCGCCTCGCAGCCGATCCCGACCTGCCCCGGGGGGTGCGCGTCCGGCTCGTCCTGCTGCTGGTCTATCTCGCGGTTCCGATCGACCTGATACCCGATTTCGTCCCCGTCATCGGATACGCCGACGACGTGATCATCATCGGCCTCACGCTTCGCTCGGTGATTCGCCGCGCAGGTCCGCAGGTGGTGGATCGGCACTGGCCGGGCACCCCTGAAGGCCTCGAGGCCGTGCGCCGGGTAACCTGCCTTCCCACCTGCTCGTGACGTCTGGACCGGGAGGATCCCGCCATCAGTACCTCCAGAGACGACCTGCCCGCGTTCACGTACCCCGAGGTGGGGGCGAGCCGCGACGTTCCCTTCCCTGCGGGATATCACCATCTGACCGAGCAGAAGGTGATCGGCTCCGGGGCAGACGCATTCGCCGCAGCCGCCGCCCACCTGTGCGCCTGGGGGATGCACCGCGACGCCGGGCTGGACGTGCGGGCCGACGCTCCGACGGCCTCGCCCGGCGCGACGGTCGAACTGAGATGGGGCATCGGTCCGCTCCGGCTGACGTTCTCCTGCCGCGTCGTGTACATGCTCGACGAACCGCGTCGCAAGGGATTCGCGTACGGGACGCTGCCGGGTCACCCCGAGCGCGGCGAGGAGAGCTTCGTCGTCGAGCAGCGGCCGGACGGCACCGTCCTCGCGACCATCTCGGCGTTCTCGAAACCGGGCCGGTGGTTCACCCGGCTCGGCGGGCCCGCTGGCCGGGTCGTGCAGAGGGTGACGACGCGCAAATATCTCGAGGCGTTGGCCGAGGCCGCACGGTAGGCCGGAGCGCCCGGATCACGTATTCTCGTGGTTGGACCGGACCGGACGGGACCTTTGCAGTCCGACTGCCTGATCCGATGTGTCCGACCCCTGACAGAGCTGGAGCCGCCGGAATGATGCCCGTACATCTACGCGACAGCGTGATTCCGAAGCACGAGCAACTCCGTGCCATCCTGCTGCACAAGTGCACCAAGGAACTTCAGCCCGGCGACCTGATGACGAGTGAACGAAAACTGATGCAGGACTACGGCGTCAGTCGCATCACAGTTCGTGAGGCGATCGGGCAGCTCGTCAACGAGGGTCACCTGGTGCGGGTGCGTGGCAAGGGCACGTTCGTCGCGCATCGTCCGGTGCAGTCGAAACTCCACCTGGCCTCGTTCACGGAGGAGATGCGGGCGCAGGGGCACAAGCCGACGACGGTGGTGCTCCAGAGCGAGGAGGACGCGGCGCCGGAGGCCACCGCGAAGGCGCTGCGCATTGCGCCGGACACCAGCGCCTATCACGTCAAACGGCTCCGGCTGGCGGACGGCGAACCGGTCAGCGTCGACGACGGCTGGTTCAACGCCGCGCTGCTTCCCGGCCTGCTGGACCTCGACCTCACCGGCTCGATCTACCGGGCGACCGCCGACAAGTACGGAATGCCGATCGACCGGGCGGAGCAGACCGTGAGCGCCGATGGGGCGAGTCAGGAGATCGCGACCCTGCTCGGCATCAAGAAGGGCGCCCCGGTGATGTACTTCGACCGGGTGTCCTTCAGCGGTCCCACACCGGTCGAGCACACCCGCAGCTGGTACCGGTCCGATCGCTACCAACTGCAGATGGAAGTCCAGGGGGAGCGGACTCAGCGCAGCGTCTGAGCCCGGCCGCCCCTCCGTTCTACGGCGCCGTCCAGTCGAACAGGGTGTCGCCGGTGGTCACGTCGGATCCGATGGTGTCGGTTGACACCGAATCCGGCTTGGAGTCCATCACGACGATCGGGCAGATGGCGGAGTATCCGGTGCCGTCGATCTCGGTCGGATCGAACCGCACCACGGGATCACCCGCGTCGACGTCGTCGCCCTCCGCTGCCAGCAGGGTGAACCCGTCGCCCTTCAGCTTCACGGTGTCGATTCCCAGGTGCACCAGCACACCGCCGCCCGCCGAGCCCAGGATGACGAACGCGTGCGGGTGCAGTTTGAGGATCTTGCCCGGGATCGGCGCGAGCACGTCGAGGGCGCCACGGTCGCGCGCCGGTTCGATCGCGACTCCGGAACCCACCATCTGGCCGGCGAATACGGGGTCGGGCACGTCGGCCAGGGCAAGCACGCGGCCGGGCAGTGGAGCCTGCACGGACAGGCTCACAGGATGTCCCCGATGTCCTCGGCCAGCGTGTCCGCCTCGGGGCCGACGATGACCTGCACGACGCTGCCCGCCTTGAGGACGCCGTGGGCGCCTGCGGCCTTGAGCGCGGCCTCGTCGACCTTGGCGCCGTCCTTGACCTCGGTGCGCAGGCGGGTGATGCAGGCCTCGATCTCGACGATGTTGTCGGCACCGCCGAGGCCGCTGATGATTGCGTCCGCTTTGGACATCGGTTCTCCCTCGTAGTTCGTGTTCGAGCTGCAGGTGATGGTGCCGGATGGGTTAGCTGGATCACATTTGCCTGTTGACATCCTGTGCTCACCTGGTCAAACTAACAACTGGTTATGACCGGACAGTACCCGTTGGGGGTGCTGGTCCACAATAGTTTTCCCGAAGCCGTACGACGCGCTCGCCGCCGCCGGTTTCGGGACTCACCAGACGCCGATTCGGCGACCGAAGCGCACAGAGAAGGCCGATATGACTGTCGTAGACAGCCCGAAAAAGGAATCAGCGGTGTTTGCCGGGTTACAGCGCCTCGGGCGCAGCCTGATGCTGCCGATCGCGGTACTGCCCGCGGCCGGCATCTTGCTGCGGCTCGGCCAGGACGACCTCCTCGGCCGGTTCGACTCGATGCACACCGCCGCGTCCGTCATCTCCGCAGCCGGCCAGGCAGTGTTCACCTGGCTGCCCCTCATCTTCGCGGTGGGCATCGCGATCGGCTGGGCGAAGAAGGCGGACGGTTCCACCGCTCTCGCCGCAGTGGTCGGATACATGGTCATCAACGGCGTGTTCGAAGCCATGTCGCCGGTCGTCCTCGAAGGCAAGACCGATCCGAACGGCGACCAGGCGCTGATCAACTACGGTGTGCTCGCAGGCATCGTGATGGGTCTGCTGTCCGCCATCCTGTGGCAGCGGTTCTACCGCACCAAACTGCCCGACTACCTCGGATTCTTCAACGGGCGCAGGCTCGTTCCCATTCTCACCGCCGTCACCGGCCTCGTCGTCGGCGTCCTCATGGCGTTCGTGTACCCGGCATTCAACTCCGCCCTCACGTGGGTGGGCGAGACCGTCGCCGAGAACTCGGTGATCGGTGGCGGCGTGTACGGGATGGCCAACCGTCTGCTCATCCCGACCGGACTGCACCACATCCTGAACTCCACCGTGTGGTTCCTCGTCGGCGACTACCAGAACGCGAGCGGAGAACTCGTCCGCGGCGACCTCAACCGGTTCTTCGCCGGCGACCCGAGCGCAGGCATCTTCATGACCGGCTTCTTCCCGATCATGATGTTCGCCCTTCCTGCTGCCGCACTGGCGATCTGGCGAAACGCCCGGCCGTCGCAGAAGAAGCTCGTGGGTGGCATCATGCTGTCCACCGCGCTGACGGCGTTCCTCACCGGCATCACCGAGCCCCTCGAATTCGCGTTCATGTTCGTCGCCTGGCCGCTGTACCTGATCCACGCGTTCCTCACCGGCACCTCGATGGCGCTCGTCAACGCGCTCGGCATCCACGACGGATTCACGTTCTCCGCAGGCTTCTTCGACTACGTGCTCAACTTCGGCAAGGCCACCAACGCGTGGATGCTGATCCCCATCGGGCTCGGGTACGCGGTCATCTATTACGTCCTGTTCAGCTTCGTCATCAAGAAGTGGAACCTGCGCACTCCCGGTCGGGAGGACGACGCGGAAACGAACGCCGACACGAACGCCGACACGGAAAAGGCAGGTCAGTGAGCATGGCTACACGAACGGTCCTCATCGGTTCCAAGGTCGGACTGCACGCCCGTCCCGCTGCGAAGTTCACCCAGGCCGCCGCGGCGGTACCGGTCGCAGTGCAGATCGCGGTCGGCGAATCCGCGCCGGTGGACGCAGGCAGCATGCTCGCGGTGATGACGCTCGGCGCCGAATTCGGTACCGAGGTGACGATCACCGCGGAAGGGGAGGGCAGCGAGGAAGCCCTCGACCGCCTCGCCGACCTGCTCGCCTCCGACCTCGACGCCGCCTGATGTCGACGGTTACGGAAGTTCTCGTACACGGCCTCGGGGTGAGTCCGGGCCTGGTCTGCGCACCCTGGCTCGCGTTCGGGGCACCGGTCGCGACATCGGCCGAAGACCCTGTCGGCGAATCGGTCACGGCCGAGGTCGCCCGGGTGCGGGACGCTCTCGCGACCGTGTCCGCCGACCTCGAAGCCCGCGCCGCTCAGGTGGACGGCGTCGCGTCCGAGATCCTGCTCGTGTCGGCGGCCATGGCCCGCGACCCAGGAATCGTGTCCGCCGCCGAGGAGAACCTTCTCGCCGGCATGCCGACGGCACACGCCGTGAGCGTCGCGTTCGACGGCTACTGCGCCACACTCGAGGCCCTTGGTGGGTACCTGGCCGAACGCGTCGCGGACCTGCGTGACCTCGGGCATCGTGCGGTCGCGGTGCTGCTGGGAGTCCCGATGCCCGGCATCCCCGATCCCGGGTACCCGTTCGTGCTCGTCGGGCGCGACCTGTCGCCCGCGGACACCGCGATGCTCGGCGGCAGCGACGTGGTCGGCCTGCTCACCGCCGAGGGCGGGCCGACGAGTCACACTGCGATCCTGGCGAAATCGCTCGGCCTGCCCGCGATCGTGAACTGCGCCGACCTCGACCGGTTGGCCGAGGGAAGGCCGGTGCTGCTCGACGGGACGACCGGCGAGATCGTCGTCGACCCCAGTGACTTTCGACAGGCAGAGGCGGCCGAGCAGGTCGCCGAGGCGCGAGCGCGGGTCGCCGCGACGAGTGGACCGGGCCGCACCCGGGACGGCGCACCCGTCGGCCTGCTCGTCAACATCGGCACCGTCGACGACGCCGCGCGTGCCGCCGGCGCGGATTCGGAGGGCGTCGGGCTGTTCCGCACCGAATTCCTGTACCTCGGCAGGCAGATTGCGCCCACCCTCGACGAGCAGATCGCGACCTACACGTCGGTGCTGGAGCAGTTCGCGGGACGCAAGGTGGTGGTCCGGACACTCGACAGCGGCTCCGACAAACCACTGCCCTTCCTCGACCTCGGCGCGGAGGAGAACCCGGCACTCGGCGTGCGCGGGCTGCGGGTCGGCACCGTCTACCCGGACGTCCTGGCCACCCAATTGGAAGCGCTCGGCGCCGCGGCGGCCGCCACCGGCGCGGACCTGTGGGTGATGGCTCCCATGGTCGCGACCGCCGAGGAGGCCGAGGGCTTCGCCTCGCTCGCCCGCTCACGCGGTATCGCCAAGGCCGGGGCGATGATCGAGATCCCCTCGGCAGCACTGCGCGCCCGCGACCTGCTCGAGCACCTCGATTTCGTCAGTATCGGGACCAACGACTTGAGCCAGTACACGTGTGCCGTGGACCGGATGGCAGGCAGTCTCGCCCCACTGCTCGACCCGTGGCAGCCCGCGGTCCTGGACCTCATCGGCCTGGTCGGCGCGGCAGGAGCGGATGCAGGCACACCCGTCGGTGTCTGCGGGGAGGCCGCGTCCGATCCCGCGCTGGCCCCGGTGCTGGTGGGGCTGGGCGTCACCAGCCTGTCCATGGTCGCCCCGTCGCTGGGTGCCGTGCGTGCCCGTCTGGCAGCCACCGACCTCGGCCTGTGCCGGGAGATGGCGGCCGCCGCACGCGGCGCACGGTCCCCGCAGGCCGCACGATCGGCGGTCGCCGCTCTCACATCCGGAGCGCCTCGATGATCCTGCGGGGCAAGGTCGTCGTGGAGGACGGCGTCATCGCCGACGGTGTGGTGACCACCGACGGCGACCGAATCTCCTGGGTCGGGTCCGCCGTGCGGTACCGCGGAGAAGTGCCGCTACCGGAACCGAGTTCGTCGATACTGCTGCCGGGCCTGATCGACCTGCACTGCCACGGCGGCGCCGGCGCGGGGTTTCCCAACGCCGACGCCGACGGGGCCCGGCGGGCCGCGGACCATCACCGCGAGCACGGCACCACCGGACTGCTCGGCAGCCTCGTCTCGGCGGGGGAGCAGGACCTGCTCCGCCAGGCCGGGATTCTCGCCGAGCTGGTGGAACGCGGTGAGCTCCTCGGGATCCACCTGGAGGGTCCGTTCATTTCCGGTGCCCGGTGCGGTGCGCAGGATCCCGCATCCGTGATCCCCGGCGATCCCGGCCTGTTCGCGAGGATCTGCGATGCCGCGCGCGGCACCGTCCGGTCGATGACGCTCGCGCCGGAGACCGCGCACTTCGGCGAACTTCTCGCCGCGATGCGCCGGCGCGACGTGCTACCGAGCCTCGGTCACACCGACACCGACGCGGCGACCACGTCCGCGAGGATCGCCGACGCCGCCGGCGGCCCACTGACCGCCACACACCTGTTCAACGCGATGCCACCACTGCACCATCGCGCGCCGGGACCGGTGGCGGCATTCCTGGCCGCAGCCGGTCGCGGTGACATCGTCGTCGAATTGATCGCGGACGGAGTGCATCTCGCGCCCGAGACCGTGTCGATGGTGTTCGACACCGTCGGGCCCGACCAGATCGTCCTCGTCAGTGACGCCATGGCCGCCGCCGGTGTCACGGACGGCGACTACCAGCTCGGGCCCCTGGACGTGCGCGTCTCGCGCGGTGTCGCCCGGCTCGCGACCACCGACGGGTCCGAGGGGGCCATCGCAGGCGGCACCGCACGGCTGCTGGACGTGGTCCGCACCGCCGTCGTCGACAGCGGTATCCGACTCGCCGACGCCGTCGCTTCCGCCACCAGGACTCCGGCCCGGCTGCTCGGCCTGGAGTCCGAACGCGGCAGCCTCGCCCCGGGCCGCCGCGCCGATATCGTCGTGACCGATCACCAACTGCGCCCCCGCGGCGTGTTCGTCGGCGGAATACCCGCCGAACGGGAAGGACTCGCATGGAAATCGTAATCCGGCAGACGCCGTCGGACGTCAGCTCGACCGTCGCGGACATCGTCGAGGGGTACGTGCGACGCGGTCCGACGACGCTGGGCCTCGCGACCGGCTCGTCCCCGCTCGGAAGCTACCGGGAACTCGCCCGCAGGCACCGTGAGTCCGGACTGGACTTCTCGGACGCACGCGCCTTCCTGCTGGACGAGTACGTCGGACTTCCGAAAACCCATGACCAGTCGTACTTCTCGGTGATCCGCTCGGAGTTCGTCGACCACGTCAACCTCGACACCGACCGCGTGCTCAGCCCGAACGGCGAATCGCCCGACATCGCCGAGGAAGGTGCGCGGTACGACGCGGCCATCGCCGACGCGGGCGGCGTCGACGTGCAGCTTCTCGGCATCGGGACCGACGGCCACATCGGATTCAACGAGCCGGGCTCCGCGCTGACCTCACGCACCCGCGTCAAGACCCTCACCGAGCAGACCCGCCTCGACAACGCGCGGTTCTTCGACAGCGTCGACGACGTCCCACACCACGTCCTCACTCAGGGGCTGGGCACCATCAGCGAGGCCAGGCACCTGGTGATGATCGCGTTCGGCAAGGGCAAGGCCGAGGCGATCGCCGCCGCCGCGGAGGGACCGCTCTCCGCGTTCTGCCCGGCATCGGTGATGCAGCTGCACCGGCACGTCACCGTCGTGATCGACGAAGCCGCAGCGAGCAAGCTGCAACTCGCCGACTACTATCGGTATGCGCTGGAACACAAGCCTTCGTGGCAGTCGTTCTAGATGACACCCGTACTCGAACTGGCGGTCCAGGACGTCGCGGGCGCCCGGATCGCCCGACACACCGGCGCAGTGCGCGTCGAGTTGTGCACCGCACTCGGCGCGACCGGCGGGTTGACCCCGAGTATCGGCATGATCGAAGCGGTTGCGGCCCAGGGGATCGCGGTGCACCCGCTGATCCGTTGCCGGCCCGGTGGATTCGTCTACGACGCCGACGAGATCGCCGTGATGGCTCGCGACGTTCGGGCCGCGGTGGGCGCCGGCGCGTCCGGGGTGGTGCTCGGTGCGCTCACGCCCGACATGTCCGTCGACCGCGACGCTCTGCGCCGCCTGCTCGATGGCATCGACCCGTACGCGGTGGAGGTGACGTTCCATCGTGCGATGGACGTCGTCGACGACCGGGCGACCGCCGTCGATACGCTCGCGCGGTCGGGCATCATCCGGGTCCTGACCTCGGGCGGAGCGCCGCGGTGCATCGACGGCCTCGACGCCCTGTCCGGCATGGTCGCCCACGCGCTCGGCCGGATCCAAGTGATGGCAGGTGGCGGGATCCGCGTCGAGGACATCGCCGCGGTCGCGGGCACCGGCGTCGACGCCGTGCATCTCTCCGCCCGCCGCACCGTCGCCGACGGCGGCGGTCCGGGCGGCGGGTCCGGCGGCTACGACGCCGTCGACGAAAGCCTCGCCCGGGCAGCGGCGGAGGCGCTGGGGATCTGATTCCATCGGTCATTGCCGAGGTGTGGTTCGCCTGTTAGAGTCGAACATGTATTCGAATAGCCTTGGGGGAGGTTGGTCGTGGGGGAATTGGTGGCACCGGATCTGGACGAGTTGCGGGCGTTCGCGGCACGGCTGCGGGTAATTTCCGCTGACGGGGATGCGGGGTTGGGGATCGATCTGCTCGACGCGATCGAGGCGTTGAAGTCGGTCGGGTGTGCGGCGCAGGCGGTGATCACCGACGACGTCGCCACGTGTATCCGCGCGGATCGCAGGACTCGGGGGTTGCCGCGGGCCGAGTGGGACCGCGGCATCGCGTCGCAGATTGCGTTGGCGCGCAGGGAATCCCCGAACCGGGGCGGTCGATACCTCGGGTTCGCCCACGCTCTGGTGCACGAGATGCCCCACGCCCTGGCCATGTTGCAGACCGGCCGGCTGAACGAATGGCGCGCCACCCTGGTGGTGCGCGAAACGGCCGGCCTATCGGCGGCCGATCGGGCAATTGTGGACCGCCGGTTGTGCTCGGACCCGGCCACTCTCGACGGTGTCGGCGACCGCGGCCTGATCGCATGGGCCAAGGCGTTGGCGGTGGAACTCGACGCCGCAGCGGTCGTGGCCCGGCACCGCAAGGCTGTGTCCGAACGGCGGGTCACAATACGCCCCGCGTCGGATTCGACGGCGTATCTGAGTGTGCTGATGCCGGTTGAGCAGGCGGTCTGCCTGCAGGCGACCCTGGGGCGGGACGCGGACAGCCTGATCGCCACCGGGAACGGCGGTGGCCGCACCCGCAATCAGCTGATGGTGGACTTGTTGTTCGACCGGGGCACCGGAGCCGAAGTGACGTCGGGTATTCCGGTGACGGTGAACCTCGTGCTCTCCGGCGAAACGTTGCTGACCGGCGGGCGCGAGGCGGCGCAGCTGCAGGGTTTCGGGCCGGTGCCGGCGGGGATCGCGCGGCAACTGGTCGCCGACGCCATCGATGGAGATGCCGAGACGTCGTTGCAGCGCATCTACGCATGCCCACAGTCGGGGTCGTTGACCGCGCTGGAATCCCAATCCCGAACATTTCCGAAAAGCCTGCGAAAGCTGATCGACCTGCGGGATCAGACGTGCCGCACCCCTTGGTGTGACGCTCCGATTCGACACCACGACCACATCCGCTCACACCGCGAATCCGGTGCCACCAGCGCGGAGAACGGGTCCGGGCTCTGCGAGGCCTGCAACTACGCGAAGGAAGGACCAGGCTGGACGGCCCGACCGGTGCACAACCCCGGCCGCACCCATCTCCTCGACCTCGGCACCCCGACCGGGCACCTCTACCGATCTGCGGCCCCACCGCTCCCGGCCGCGGCACGGCAGTCGGGAGTCGAGGCGGTACTCATCGCACAATTGCGTGCGTCTTGACCCGGCGGCCACGGGATTGGTCGTAGGGTCGTGTGCATGGCCAGCTGGAACGAGTTCGCCGAAGCTGCTCCGCGGATTGCCGCTATCTTCTCCCGTCGACATGCAGCGACCGGAAACCTCTGCATGCTTGGCACGCTTCGCTCCGACGGATTCCCGCGGATCAGCCCGGTCGAGCCGAGATTCTTCGAGAAGCAGTTGTGGATCGCCGGAATGCCGAACACCACGAAGTTCCGGGATCTGGCTCGCGATCCGCGCTTCTGCCTCCACACCGCGACCGTCGACACCGAGGTGAAGGAGGGCGACGCAAAACTGTGGGGTGTCGTCGACGACGTCCAGGACAAGGCCCTGCACCAGCGTTTCGCGCAGGCGCTGTTCGACGAGACCGGGTTCGACATCCGGGGGCAGGAATTCGATCACTGCTACCGAGCCGACCTGACCGGCGGCTCGGCGGTGGAGGTCGGCGACGGCCACATGGACATCACCATCTGGAAACCGGGCGAGCCCGAGCACGTCGTGCGAAAGCACTGACTGCTTACTCCTGCCGCGACATGACACGGTCTGGACATACATGGACATCCAACTATAGGATGGGCTACATATTCGGAACTCCCTCATCGAGTAAGAAACGGGTTCGCACAATGGTTCAAGAGCTATCCCACTTCGTCGGCGGCAAGCGCGTCCCCGGTGCCTCCAACAAGTTCGGCGACGTCTACGACCCCAACACCGGTGAGGTGCAGGCGCGTGTGCCTCTCGCCGACAAGGCCGAGACCGAGGCGATCATCGCGAACGCGGTGGATGCTCAGCGGGAATGGGCGCTGTTCAACCCGCAGAAGCGGGCCCGCGTCCTGATGAAGTTCCTCCAGCTCGTGCAGGAGGAGATGGATTCGCTGGCGCGCCTCCTGTCGTCCGAGCACGGCAAGACGATCCCCGACGCGAAGGGCGACATCCAGCGCGGCCTCGAGGTCATCGAGTTCGCCCTCGGCGCCCCGCACCTGCTCAAGGGCGAGTACACGGAATCCGCCGGAACCGGCATCGACGTGTACTCGATGCGTCAGCCGCTCGGCGTCGTCGCCGGCATCACGCCCTTCAACTTCCCGGCCATGATCCCGTTGTGGAAGGCCGGTCCCGCGCTGGCCGCCGGCAACGCGTTCATCCTCAAGCCGTCCGAGCGCGACCCGTCGGTGCCGCTGCGTCTGGCCGAGCTGTTCCTCGAGGCCGGTCTGCCCGCAGGCGTGTTCAACGTGGTCAACGGTGACAAGGAAGTGGTGGACGTTCTGCTCACCGACGACCGCGTCAAGGCTGTCGGGTTCGTCGGCTCCACGCCCATCGCGCAGTACATCTACGAGACCGCCGCGGCCCATGGCAAGCGTGCGCAGTGCTTCGGTGGCGCGAAGAACCACGCGATCATCATGCCCGACGCCGACCTCGACGAGGTGGCCGATGCCCTTATCGGCGCAGGTTACGGCTCCGCGGGTGAGCGGTGCATGGCCATTTCCGTCGCGGTCCCGGTGGGCGAGGAGACGGCCGATGCGCTCGTTGCCAAGCTGACCGAACGGGTCGGCAAGCTTACGATCGGCCGCAGCGACGACGAGTCCGCCGACTTCGGCCCGCTGGTCAGCAAGGACGCCCTCGAGCGGGTGAACAACTACATCCAGATCGGCATCGACGAGGGTGCGGAGGCCGTGATCGACGGCCGCGGCTTCACCCTCGAGGGCCACGAGAACGGCTTCTTCGCCGGCGCGACCCTGTTCGACAAGGTCACCACCGACATGCGCGTCTACAAGGAAGAGATCTTCGGGCCCGTCCTGCTCGTCGCCCGTGCCGCGGACTACGAGGAGGCACTCCGCCTGCCGACCGAGCACGAGTACGGCAACGGCGTCGCCATCTTCACCCGCGACGGCGACACCGCCCGCGACTTCACGAACCGCGTGAACGTCGGCATGGTCGGCGTCAACGTGCCGATCCCCGTGCCGATCGCGTACCACACGTTCGGCGGCTGGAAGCGCTCCGGCTTCGGCGACCTGAACCAGCACGGTCCCGACTCGTTCCGCTTCTACACCAAGACCAAGACCGTGACGCAGCGTTGGCCCTCGGGCAAGAAGGAAGAGACCAACCACTTCGTCATCCCCACCATGAACTGAACGGACCTCCATGTTCACCTTGACCGATGACGAGCGGGCGATCAGCGACACTGCCCGCGACTTCGCGGCCGAGCATCTCGCGCCGCATGCCGTGGAGTGGGATCAGGCCAAGCATTTCCCGGTGGATGTCCTGCGTAAGGCGGCGTCTTTGGGGATGGGTGGGATCTACATCCGCGAGGACGTGGGTGGGTCCGAGTTGACTCGTGTCGACGCGGCCCGGATCTTCGAGCAGCTCGCGAAGGGGTGCCCGTCGATCGCCGCGTACATCTCCATCCACAACATGGTCACCTGGATGATCGACAAGTTCGGCACCGACGAGCAGCGGCGCGCGTGGGTGCCGGGGCTGTGTTCGATGGATCAGCTCGGCAGTTATTGCCTCACCGAGCCGGGTGCCGGTTCGGATGCGGCGGCGCTGAGCACCCGGGCGGTCCGGGACGGCGACGACTACGTCCTGACCGGGGTCAAGCAGTTCATCTCCGGTGCCGGCACCTCCGAGGTGTACGTGGTGATGGCCCGCACCGGGGACAGCGGTCCCCGCGGGATCTCGGCGTTCATCGTCCCGAAGGGGTCGCCGGGTCTGTCCTTCGGGCCGAACGAGGTGAAGATGGGCTGGAACGCCCAGCCCACCCGTCAGGTGATCTTCGAGGACGTGCGGGTGCCGGCGGCGAACCTGCTCGGGTCCGAGGGTGGTGGTTTCCGGATCGCGATGGCCGGCCTGAACGGTGGCCGGCTCAACATCGCGGCGTGCTCGGTGGGCGGCGCGCAGACCGCGCTGGAGCGGGCCGTCGCCTACCTGACGGACCGGAAGGCGTTCGGGTCGCCGCTGATCGACTCGCAGGCACTGCAGTTCCAGCTCGCCGACATGCGCACCGAACTGGAGGCGGCCCGCACCCTGCTGTGGCGGGCGGCGGCGGCGCTCGAGGACGGCGCCCCCGACGTCGTCGAGCTGTGTGCGATGGCGAAGCGGTTCGCCACCGACACCGGGTTCGAGGTCGCCAACCGGGCGCTGCAGCTGCACGGGGGGTACGGCTATCTTGCCGAGTACGGAATCGAGAAGATCGTCCGGGATCTGCGGGTGCATCAGATCCTCGAGGGCAGCAACGAGATCATGCGGGTGGTCATCGCCCGCAGCGTCATCGGAAACAGAGGAGCGGCATGAGCGAGGCGGTACCCACGGAACCGGACGTTCTGATCGAGAAGCGGGGCGGGCTGGGCCGGATCGTGCTCAATCGGCCGAGGGCGATCAACGCCCTCAATCATGCGATGGTCCGGCAGATCGCGGCGGCCCTGGCCGAATGGTCCGGCGACGACGCGGTCCGGGCGGTGGTGATCACCGGTGCCGGGGAGCGGGGCCTGTGCGCGGGCGGCGACATCGTGTCGATCTACCACGACGCGAAGGACGGGGGCACCGGTTCGCGGGAGTTCTGGCGCGATGAGTACATCCTCAACGCGGCCATCGCGCGCTACGGCAAGCCGTACGTGGCGATCATGGACGGCATCGTGATGGGCGGCGGGGTCGGGGTGTCGGCGCACGGCAGCGTGCGGATCGTCACCGAACGGTCGATGATCGGGATGCCCGAGACCGGCATCGGGTTCGTCCCCGACGTCGGCGGCACCTACCTGCTCGCCCGCACCCCGGGCGAGTTGGGCACCCACATCGCCCTGACCACCGCCCGGCTCAGCGCCGGCGACGCGATCGCCTGCGGGTTCGCCGACCACTTCATCCCGTCGGAGAAGATCGAGCAGTTCATCGAGGCGTTGTCGACGACGACCGTTCAGGAGGCGCTCGGCGCGTTCACCGAACCGGCACCGGCATCGGAGTTGCTGGGCCAGCAGGGCTGGATCGACGCCGCGTACTCCGCCGACACGGTCGCCGACATCGTCGCCCGGTTGCGCGGCAGTGGGGTGCCCGAGGCGCAGAAGGCGGCCGAGCAGGTGCGCTCGAAGTCGCCGACCGCGTGCGCGGTCACCCTGACATCGCTGCGCCGCGCCCGGCAGGCCGGCAGTCTCGAGGAAGTCCTCGACGACGAGTTCCGGGTGTCCGTCGCCTGCCTGAACTCGCCCGACCTCGTCGAGGGCATCCGGGCGCAGGTCGTGGACAAGGACCGCAACCCGCAATGGTCGCCCGCCACCATCGAGGAGGTCGACCCAGCGCAGGTCGACGCGTTCTTCGCACCACTCGGCGACCTCGAACTCGGCCTGACGGCCCCGCAGCCGCAGCATTGACCACCAGCTACACGCGTCCAGGAGGGACTGCTATGAGCACTACCGTCGGATTTCTGGGACTCGGCCACATGGGTGGCCCCATGGCGGCCAACCTCGTCAAGGCGGGGCACACGGTGGTCGGTTTCGACCTCGCGCCCGCCGCTCTCGAACAGGCAGTGAAAGACGGTGTCACCGTCGCCGATTCGGCCGTGGAGGCGGTGCGTGAGGTGGACGTCGTGATCACGATGCTGCCGAGCGGAAAGCACGTTCTCGGGCTCTACACGGAGATCCTGCCCGCCGCGAAGCCGGGCACCCTGTTCATCGATTCGTCCACCATCGACGTCGCGGACGCCCGGGCGGCGCATGACGAGGCCGTCGAGGCGGGCCACCGTTCGGTGGACGCACCCGTTTCCGGTGGCGTCGTCGGCGCCACCGCGGGAACGCTCGCGTTCATGGTCGGCGGCACGGCGGACGACTTCGAGTCCGCGAAGCCGCTGCTCGACGTGATGGGCAAGAAGGTCGTTCACTGCGGAGACCCGGGCAACGGTCAGGCCGCGAAGATCTGCAACAACATGATTCTGGGCGTGTCGATGATCGCCATCAGCGAGGCGTTCGTCCTCGGCGAGAAGCTGGGTCTGAGCAACCAGGCCCTGTTCGACGTCGCGTCCAACGCGTCCGGCCAGTGCTGGGCGCTCACCACCAACTGTCCTGTGCCCGGACCGGTTCCGACGAGCCCGGCCAACAACGACTACCAGCCGGGCTTCGCGGCCGCGCTGATGGACAAGGATCTCGGTCTCGCCGCGAACGCGCTGAAGACCAACGGCGTCGAGGCCGACCTCGGGCTGCGTGCCGCCGAGCTGTACAGCCGGTTCCACGCCGCCGGTGGTGGTGGTCAGGACTTCTCGGCCATCATCAACGACATCCGCGACCGTTCTACCAAGGGAGACCAGTGACCGACTTCGAGACCATCCTGCTCGACCGCAAGGGCCGGGTGGGGATCATCACCCTCAACCGTCCGAAGGCGCTCAACGCACTGAACTCCGAGCTGATGCGCGAGGTCGTGTCGGCGGTGGAGGAGTTGGAGAAGGATTCGGAGATCGGTGCCATTCTGATCACCGGTTCCGATCGGGCGTTCGCGGCGGGTGCCGACATCAAGGAGATGCAGCCCAAGTCGTACATGGACGTCTACCTGGACGACTTCTTCGCCGCCTGGGACCGTCTCGCCGCGGCCCGCAAGCCGACGATCGCTGCCGTCGCCGGTTACGCACTCGGCGGCGGATGCGAACTGGCGATGCTCTGCGACATCTTGATCGCCGCCGACACGGCGAAGTTCGGTCAGCCGGAAATCAAGCTCGGTGTCATCCCCGGCATCGGCGGTTCGCAGCGGCTGACCCGGGCGGTGGGTAAGGCCAAGGCCATGGAACTGTGCCTGACCGGCCGGAACATGGACGCCGAGGAGGCCGAACGCGCCGGGCTGGTGTCGCGGATCGTGCCCGCCGCTGATCTGCTCGACGAGGCGCTGCAGACGGCGACAACCATCGCCGAGATGTCGCTTCCGGTCGCGATGATGGCGAAGGAAGCCGTCAACCGCTCGTTCGAGACCACCCTCACCGAGGGCGTCCGATTCGAGCGTCGGGTGTTCCATTCGACGTTCGCCACCGAGGATCAGAAGGAAGGCATGGCAGCGTTCGTCGAGAAGCGTGCGCCCGTGTTCAAGCACCGCTAGAAACCCTGAGAACGACTGTCGCCCCGCACCGGGATCCGGTGCGGGGCGACAGTCGTCTCACCACTTGGTGGGGGCGTCTCCGGTGTCGAAATCGCCTGCCTCGCGGCGCAGTTCGGCGAGGATCGTGACCAGTTGTTCCAGCTTGTCGCCGGACACCCCGGGACTCGAGAACACCTGGGCGTTGAGTCGCTCGGTGGACTCGACGGCCAGTTTCCTTCCCGCGTCGGTGATTTCGATCAGGGTCGCGCGGCGATCGCTCGGATGCGGGACACGTCGCACGAGATTCGCCGTCTCGAGCCGGTCGACGGCGTTCGTCACGCTGGTCGGGTGAACCTGAAGGCGCGCGCTGGCCTTCGCCATCGGGAGCGCGCCGGTGCGCGTGAACGTCAGCAGTGTCAGCAATTCGTACCGGGCGAACGTGAGCCCCGACGGCTTGAGCACCTCTTCCACCCGGGCCATCATGATCTGCTGTGCCCGCATCACCGAGGTCACCGCAGCCATGCCGTCGGCGACATCACCCCAGCCGTGCTTGGTCCACTGCCGGTGGGCCTCTTCGATGGGGTCGAGATGAAGTGGTGACGGTGGTGGCATGCGTCGATCATCCCATGACGGGTGATGGGCCGCGAAAGTCTGCCGAACGTGTCGTCAGTGCGCTTCCGCCTTCGCGGCAGCCGCCAACGCCACCAACCCGAGTCCCGCGCACGCCGTCATCGTGACCGCGAGAGCGACGCCGGTGTTGCCGAGCACGCCGACCAGAGGAGCGATCAGCGCGCCGACACCGAACTGCAGGGCGCCGAGCAGCGCGGCAGCCGTGCCAGCCGCCTCGCCGTGGCGGCCGAGAGCCAGCGCGGGGGCGTTGGGCAGGACGAAGCCGACACCGGCGAGGAGGAACCACAGCGGAACCACGAACCCGACGAGCCCGCCGAACTCGAAGTGGGCGGTGGTGACCAGCGCCAGCCCGGCCACCGTCGCGAAGGCGAGGGCCGACACCGTGATCTGCAGCGGTGACCACCGTGCGAGGGCGCGGACGTTCAGTTGCGAGGCGCCGATCAGAGCGATCGCGCCGGAGCTGAACAGCAGCGCGAACTGCTGCTCGTCCAGGCCGTACTGGTCCTGGAACACGAACGACGCACCGGAGACGTACGAGAACAACGATCCCATCGCCACACTCGACACGAGTGCGAGCACCATGAACGCGCGGTCACCCAGCAGGCTCTTGTAGGTGCCCAGCACGGCGCGCAGACTGCTCTTGCGCCGCCGCTCCGGCGGCAGCGTCTCCGTCAGACCCCACACCCCGATCAATGCCGTCAGGGTGCCGATCACGGCGAGGACGACGAAGATGCCGCGCCAGTCGACGGCGATGAGGAGCGCCCCGCCGATACTCGGGGCGAGAACGGGTGCGACGCCGAGCACGAGCATCAGCCGCGACATCACGACGGCCACGGTGTTCCCCGAGAACAGGTCGCGGACGACGGCGAGCGCGACCACCGCTGCGGCGGCGGCCCCAATGCCCTGGAAGACGCGGAGCACACCCAGCACGGCGACGGTCGGCGCGAAGACAGCGAGCACGGACGCGACCACGTGGACACCGATACCGGCGATGAGGGGACGCCTGCGCCCGAGGCTGTCCGCGAGCGGTCCGACGATCAACTGCCCCAGCGCGAGGCCGAGCAGAGTGCCGGTGATGGTCAGCTGGACCGCGGACGACGATGCGCCGAGGTCGGTTCCGATGTCCGGAAGCGCAGGCAGGTACATGTCGATGGTGAAGGGGCCGAGGGCCACCATCGCGCCGAGTACCAGGATCACCCGGAGGCTGGGACGGGTCGTCGTCCGGTCGGCGGTCGGGGCGGCGCGTTCTTCGGTATCGGTCACGAAGCAACACAGCAACGAGGGCATGTGGTTTGTTCCCGCCGCGGCATGTCGGTTTCAGAATCACCGTGAGCGCAACCCTCGCGCCCGGGGCACCGGCCGGGCACAGTAATCATCGATGCGGGTGTGACTGAGTGGTTGAGGTACCGGCCTGCAAAGCCGTTCACACGGGTTCGAATCCCGTCACTCGCTCGGGTGAGAACCGGCAGGTGATGCACCTGCCGGTTCTCTTTCGCGTGGTCACACGTCTTCGAGGCGAATGCCCTTGGTCTCCTTCATGAACAGGCACGCGACGCCGGTGAGGGCGGCCAGCACCATGATGTAGACGCCGAACACCCAGCCGAGGTCGAGTCCGAGGAGAAGCTGGTTCAGGTACGGGGCGGTGCCACCGAACACCGCGACGGAGAACGAGTACGCGAATCCGATCGCCTGGGTGCGTAGTCGCGTCGGGAAGCTCTCCGACAACGTGGAGGACAGAATCGACGCGGGGACCGCGACGATCAGCAGGGCGGCGGTGGTGGCGACGAGCAGGGTCCACCCGTCGGACGTGATCATCATCGTCAGCGGTAACTGCAGGGCGAACATCAGAACCGCGAAGGCGCCCAGCATGGGCCGCCGGCCGATCTTGTCGGAGAGCAACCCGAGGAACGGCAGCGAGACCAGAGCGATCAGCTGAGCGATCACCAGCATCCAGTACGCGGTGTCGGGATTCATGCCCTGCTGTGTGATCGCGTACGTGGAGATGTACGACGTCCAGGTGTAGTGCGCGGCCGTGATGCCCGAGGTCATCCCGATCATCAGGAGGATCGCCCGGACGACGGCACGGCGGGGGATGCTCGGCTGATCGTCGTTGTTCTGCGCTGCGTCGAAGACGTCGCTCTCTTCCATGCTGCGGCGCAGATACAGAGCGAACAGTGCCAGAAGCGCGCCGATGAGGAACGGGATACGCCAACCCCATTGACCGACCGCGGTGTCGGACAGGGAGGAGGTGACGACACCGCCGACCGTGTAGGCCAGCACCGAACCGCCGAAGATCGCGATGAACGCGACGCTGCCCCACATGCCGCGCCGGTGCGGAGGCGCGATCTCGCCGACGTAGGAGTACGCGGTCGCGGACTCGCCGCCGTGCGCGAAGCCCTGCATGACGCGCGCCGCGAGCAGGATCAGGGACGCCCATGCGCCGATGGTCGAGTAGGTGGGCATCACTCCGATGATCAAGCTGCCCGTGGCCATCATCAGCATGGTCGTGACGAGAACGAATTTGCGTCCGCGCTTGTCGGCGATCCGGCCGAAGATGATCCCGCCGAGCGGGCGCATCAGGAAGCCGACCGCGAAGACGGCGAGCGTGGACAGCAGGGCGGAGACCGGGTCCGAGTTGCTGAACATCGCCGCCGCGATGAACGGGGCGAACACCGCGTAGGCGCTCCACTCGTACCACTCGAGGACGTTGCCGACGGAGCTGGCGAGGAGCGATTTCTTGCGAGAGGCGAGGGTGGGGCCGGAATGGGTGTCAGGCTGCGCCTGGCGAGTGAGGTCGACGTTCACGTGCAGTCACTTTCGTCGGGGTCGCGGAGTCGAAAGGTCGGAGAGGTCGGGTCGTCAGCGCAGGTCGCTGCGACGGATCTTGCCCGTCTGGGTCTTCGGGAGGTCGGTGATGATGTGCACCAGCCGCGGCCGCTTGTACGCGGCGAGACGGTCGCGGGCGAACGCGACGAGTTCGTCCTCGGTGGCGGTCGCGCCCGTGCGGAGCGAGACGTAGGCCACCACCGATTCGCCCTGGTAGTCGTCGGGCTGACCGACGACGGCGGCCTCGTGCACGGCCGGGTGTTCGTAGAGGGTGTCCTCGACCTCACGGGGCCACACCTTGTAGCCGGAGACGTTGATCTGATCCTTGAGCCGGTCGACGAGGTACACCCACCCCGCTTCGTCGATGATCGCGACGTCCCCGGTGCGCAGCCGTCCGCCGGGCAGCGTGTCCCGCGAGGCGTCGGGGTTGCGCCAGTAGCCCGAAACAACCTGCGGTCCCGCGATTTCCAGTTCGCCCGCGGTGTGGGGCGGAACGGGGTCGCCATTCGGGTCGACGGCGCGGATGTCCACCCGGGGCAGCGGGAGACCGATGGACAGTGAGCCGCTCGCCGGGTCGACCGGCGCCCGCAGGCCGGGTGGCACCGCGATCACTCCGGCGGTGGTCTCGGTCATCCCGTACGCGTTGTGGATGTACTTGCCGAATCCGGCTTCGAACTTCTCCACTGTCGCTGGCGGGATGGGCGCGCCGCCCGAGTAGAGGGTCTTGACCGAGGCGAAGTGGTCCGCGCTCACACCCGGCACCTCGGAGAGTGCGTTGAACACGGTGATCGAGCCGATCGTGTAGGTCACCCGGTGTTCCACGAACGTCTCCAGTGCGACGGCCGCGTTGAACCTGTTCGCGAAGACGAGCACACAGTCCCGGACGAGGGCCACGCCGGCATTGAGCACGGCACCGGTGATGTGGAACAGGGGCGCGACGGCGAACACGACGTCCCCGTCGACGACGCCGGCGCAGGCACCGAAGTCGAGTGCGGTGGCCAGCACGTTCGCGTGGGAGTTGAGCGCGCCCTTCGGCGGGCCGGTGGTCCCGGAGGTGTAGGTGAGCAGCGCAAGATCGTCGCCGTCTAGTTCGATCAGGGGAGGCCGCCTGCCGCGAAAGCGTGCGAGGAGTGCGACGAGGTCGCCGTCGGCTGCCGGCGTGGCGCGCGTGGTGGACTCGAACACCCGCGGATCGTTGCGGGTCTGGAAATCGAGGGCACTGGTGCTGATCGAGAATCGCACGCTGCTGCCGCGCAGGGTTTCTGCCGTGGCCGCGGCGCTCACGTCTTCGCAGATGATGCCGATCGGTTCGGCATCGTCGACGAGGCGGCGGAGTTCGTTTCCGCGGTACATCGGATTGAGCACCAGCGCCGCTGCGCCGACCTTCCACAGCGCCAGCAGGGCGAGGGCGTACTGCGGCACATTTTGCAGGTAGATGCCCACCCGGTCGCCGCGCCCCACACCCCACTCGTCCAGCGCGACGGCGAGGGCATCCGACAGGTCGTCGACCTCGCGCGCTGTGAGGGTGCCATCGAAATAGGCCACGGCGGGGTGATCGGGATGGGCCTCCACGCGCGACCGCCACGCGTCGAGAGTGGTCGCTTCGGGTGGCTCCTGGATTCCGTCGTTGGTATACGTCGACGACACCGCTGTCTCCTTTCTCCGGCGCCGGTCCGAACGGGATGTCCGAATTCGAGCGGCCGACCGATCACTCGCTCGGTCTGTGTGGGCAAGTGTTGTGTGTCACACCCGGGTGTGTCAAGTCGGTGCCCGCGGGACTGCTGATTCCGTCACGGCCGCGGCGACGGTTGCGGCTCATATTTCCGTCTGGCAATATGAGGGAATGAGCGCCTACGCCGCCCTGGCCGAGCCGCACCGCAGACAGATCCTCGACTTGCTGCGTGATGGTGAGCGGCCCGCCGGAGAGCTGGTGGAGCACATCGCGCTCAGTCAGCCCGGCGTGTCCAAGCACCTCAAGGTGCTGCGCGAGGCCGGGCTCGTCGTGGTGCGCGTGGACGGCAGGCAGCGTCTGTACGCGCTGCGGCCAGAACCCCTCGCCGAGGTCGACCAGTGGCTGGAGCCGTACCGCGCGTTCTGGTCGAGGCGCCTCGACGCACTCGAACTACACCTGGAGGAGAACCCATGACCGACGGAACCCTGGAGACGATCGATGGTCGCCCGGCACTGCGCTTCGAGCGCACGCTCGCCCACTCGATCGAGCGCGTGTGGCGGGCGGTCAGCGTGCCGGCGGAACTCGAGCGCTGGTTTCCCGCAGCCGCCGAGTGGACACCGGCGACGGGGGAGACCTTCGAGGCCTACGGCGCGACCGGCGAGGTGACCGAGGTCGATGCACCCCATCGGCTGGCGTGGACCTTCGGCGGCGAGAAGTACAGCTTCGATCTGACCGCTGAGGGAGACGGCTGCCGGTTGATCTTCATCCATGTCTTCGGTGACCGAGCGATCGCAGCGCAGACTGCGGCCGGCTGGGAGACCTACCTGTCGCGGCTCGAGCCGCATCTCGCAGGCGGGTACCTCTCCGAGGCGGAGGCGCACGGCTCGTGGGATCAGTGGGAGGAAGTTCACGAGAGCTACGCCGAGCGCTTCGGCGTCGACCCGACGCCGGGACGGCAATTCCTGGCGGCTCAGCGGGCCGGTCAATGACATCCGGTAGACCCTAGGGTCACCCGAAACATTCCGAATTCCTAGCTCGCGACGCGGTAGTGGAGGGAGGCGAAGCCGCTGCCGAAACGGCGCTCGTCCAGCAGTTCCAGCCTGCACCGGACGCGCTCCGGGAGAGACCGGGTGCCGCCTCCCACGACGACGGGTGCGACGAACACCTGGCATGCGTCGACCGACCCGGCCGCGAAGGCGTGGGAGGCGAGTCCCGGGCCCCGATGCTGATGTTCCGTGCCGCGCTCGCCTTCAGTTGCCGGACGGCGTCGGGGTCGAATTCCCGCTCGATGCGGGTCCTGGCGCTGGACGCCGCCTCCAGTGTCGTGGAGTAGGCGACCTTGGTGGCTGCTCAGCAGATTTCCGCGAAGTCCTGCACGCAGACAGGCTCTCTCGCGAGGTCGGGTACGGATTCCCGATACGTCATCGTCTCGTACATCCGGCGCCCGTAGAGGTAGGTGCCGATCGGACGTTCGAGGTCGTTGACGAAGCTGTGGACCTCCTCGTCGGGTGCGGCCCAGTCGAAATTGCCGTCCTCGTCGGCGATGTAGCCGTCGAGCGACATGATCGTCGAGTAGATCAGCTCGCCCACCGCGAACCCCCCTCGTGTCTGCTGGTCCGGATCAGCGTGTCACGTCGAGTGCATCGACATCGACGCCTGCCGCCGGAAGCAGGTGATAGAAAGCGCGTTCGCACAGATCGATCATGTCCGTGCGGTCCATGGTCGGCTCGTCGAGCCACGACAGCACGACCTCTTCCATGAACGCCTGCCAGCCCGAGATCGCAGCCTCGAGCGCGGGTGTCGTCGGCACCCCGAACTCCGCCAGCGACGCACCTATCCAGCGGGTGAAGGTGTGCCGCATGCCGCGGTAGATCTGCCGCATCCGCTCGTCACCGCTACCGGCCATCCGCATGACCGCCAGGTAGATGGTCGGGTGCTCGATCACCGCGTCCGCGAATGTTTCGACGCCGGCCCGGAGCTGCCCGGACACGGGCAGCGTCGCGTCGGGGGTCATCCGGCGTTGCAGTTCGGAGGCCGAGGCCTCGAGGACGGCGTTGCGAAAGCCCTGCTTGTTCTTGAAGTAGTGGAACAGCAGGGGCGGGGAGACGCCCGCCTCGGCCGCCACCTGGTCCATCGACAGATCGTCGAACGGCACCGTCTCGAGAAGCCGGACGGCCACGTCGAGGATCTGCGCGCGCCGATCTTCGGGAGAGCGGGGTGCGGCGGCCACCCCTGCACTCTATTGAGGAACCCTCGAAGCGTCCATTGACTTTTACTCAACGGGATACGTAACCTCGGGTAACACATACCGAGTGTGAGGAGCGCAACAATGTCGGATTTCGATGTCGTCGTCAATGGTGGACTGTGGTTCGACGGAACCGGATCCGCGCCCCGGCGCCGCAATCTCGGCATCCGCGACGGCGTCGTCGTCCGCGCATCGATCCGTCCGCTGCCCGTCGGGCCCGACACCGAGATCATCGATGCGGCAGGCAAATGGGTGGTCCCCGGATTCGTCGACGTGCACACCCACTACGACGCCGAGGTGCTCGTCAGCCCCGGACTGCCGGAGTCGGTGCGACACGGCGTGACCACCGTCGTCCTCGGAAACTGCTCCCTGTCCACCGTGTACTCGACGCCGCGTGAATGCGCCGACCTGTTCAGCCGGGTCGAGGCTGTACCACACGACTCCGTGCTCAGAATCCTGGACGAGAACAAGATCTGGCAGAGCCCGGCGGAGTACGTCGAGGCACTCGAATCGCTGCCGCTCGGCCCCAATATCGCCGGTTTCATCGGGCACTCCGACATCCGCACCCACGTGCTCGGGCTCGGCCGGGGCACCGACAAGCGGACCAAGCCGAGCACCCGCGAACTCGAGCGGATGGGCGCGATGCTCACCGAGGCCGTGGACGCCGGCTTCCTCGGCCTGTCCTCGATGACCAATGCGCTCGACAAGATCGACGGCGACGAATACCGTTCGCGCTCATTGCCGTCCACGTATGCGCGGTGGAAGGAGTTCCGCTTCCTCAACCGCATCCTGCGCGACCGCGGCAAGATCCTGCAGAGCGCGCCGACGATCAACCTGCACCCCAACATCGCAGGATTCTTCGCGGAGAGTTCGGGTCTGGGACGACGCAAGCCCCTCAAGACGTCGCTGCTGTCCGCCGCGGACTCGAAGGCCTACCCGCCGATCGTGTACTTCATGCTCGCCGCGGCGCCGCTGCTCAACCGCTTCGCCAAGACCGACTTCAAGTGGCAGCACCTCCCGGTGCCGTTCACCGTCTACGCCGACGGCATCGACCTCGTGGTGTTCGAGGAGTTCGGTGCCGGCGCGGCGGCACTGCATCTGAAGGACGAGGTGGAGCGAAACGCCCTGCTGCAGGACGAGTCCTACCGACGCCGGTTCCGCAAGGATTACGACAACAAGTTCAGCCCCCGCATCTGGCACCGCAATTTCTACGACGCGGTGATCGTCGGGTGCCCCGACGAGGCGCTGATCGGCAAGACGTTCGGCGCGGTGGGCGATCTGCGTGGCGTGCACCCGGTCGACGCGTATCTCGATCTCGTCGTGAAGTACGGCGCCGACCTGCGGTGGCGGACCACCATCGCCAACCATCGTCCCAAGTTCGCGAAGAAGCTCGCGGCCAGTTCCGGCGTGCAGATGGGATTCGGCGACGCGGGTGCGCACCTGCGCAACATGGCGTTCTACAACTATCCGATCCGGTTGCTGAAGAAGGTCAAGGACGCGCAATCCGACGGCACACCGTTCCTGTCCGTCGAGCGTGCCGTCCACCGGCTGACGGGCGAGCTGGCCGACTGGTACGGCATCGATGCCGGCCACCTGCGCGAAGGGGACCGCGCCGACCTCGTCGTCATCGATCCGGCGGGTCTCGACGCGACCGTGGACGGATTGTTCGAGGCCGAGGTCCCCGAGTACGGCGGTCTGCGCCGGATGGTGAACCGCAGCGACGGCGCGGCGGTCGCGACGGTGATCAACGGCAGGCTCGTCTATCGCGACGGGGAGTTCACCGGCGGGTTCGGCGTCACCAAGACGGGACGGTTCCTCCGCGCCGGTGCGTCGGCCGCAGACCACAGCGAGCGTGAGACGGCCGTCCGATGAGCGGCATGGAGCGGATCCGCACGTTCACCCGGGACGGGCTCGTGTTCGACGTTCGCGACGAGGGTCCGATCGACGGCACGCCGGTGGTGCTGTTGCACGGATTTCCGCAGGACTCGCGGTCGTGGGACGAACTGGCACCGCTGCTGCACCGGCGGGGATTTCGCACTCTCGCGCCGGACCAGCGCGGTTATTCTGCCGGGGCCCGGCCCCGCGCCCGCTGGGCGTACCGCGGCTCGGAACTGGTCGCGGACATCGTCGCGCTCATCGACCAGGCGGGCCTCGGGCCGGCGCATGTCGTCGGGCACGACTGGGGCGCTGTGGTGGCCTGGGGTCTCGCGGCGGAACGGCCCGACCGGGTTCGCACGCTCACTGCGCTCTCGGTGCCGCATCCGGCGGCGTTCGTAAGGGCGATGCTCACCAGTGGCCAGATCCTGAAGTCCTGGTACATGTTCGCGTTCCAGCTGCCGTGGATTCCGGAGCGGCTGATCACCCCGGACGGTTACGGCTACCGGGCACTGCTCGCCAGCGGCCAGTCTGCGGACCGGGCGAAGCGCGACCTCGAACCCATGCGCGATCGGACGCGGGCCCGGGGCGCTCTGAACTGGTATCGGGCCATGCCGTTCACCGCACCCCGTTCGGCCTCCCGGAAGGTCCGGGTGCCCACGCTCTTCGTGTGGAGCGACGGCGACTCGGCGATCGGGCCGGTAGGTCCCGCGCTGACCGCACGCTTCGTCGACGGCCCGTACACCTACGAGGTGTTCCGCGGTGTGAGCCACTGGATTCCGGACGAGGCGGCCGAGCGCGTCGACGGACTACTCGGCAGCCACCTGCTCGATCAGTCGTGACGCCGATCGGTCCGTCCGCGCCACGTCGCCGGTGACCAAGCGGTCGAGGAGGATGCCCCCGCAGCCCGGACACCGCGACCGTCGCATTCTCGCGGGCGTCCTGAGACTGAGTGGAGATCCCGCATCGGATCATCGCGTCGGCGACGGCGTCGATCAGCGTGTGGATGGCCGAGGTGGCGAAGTCGGCGAACGGGCGTTCGGTGAGGCACTGAGCGGCGCGCACTCCCTCGGCGCGGTCGGAGCCCTCGAGGCGATTCTCACCGTTCTGACGGTGCGCGAACAGATCGTCCCGTCGCCCCTCAACCTCGACAACCAGGATCCCGCCATCGACCTGGACGTCGTCGCCGGGTCACCCCGCCGTCAGCGCATCGATTACGCAATGAGCAATTCGATCGGTTTCGGCGGGCACAACGTCGCGCTCGCCGTCGGACGGTACTGATCGGCTGTCCGCTGTCGGTGAACGCCGCCGCGGCCGGGTGCGTCGTCTGGGAGACTCCGAAGGTATGGAAGCTCAGCGCAGACTGACGCTGGTGACGGCCGCTCCCGAGCAATCGCGGGAGGAGCCGCTGGTGCGTGAGCTGTACGGGCGAGTGCTCCGCGAGGCTCGCCGGGACCAGGATCGCAGCCTCGAGGACGTCGCAGCCGCCGTCGGTATGTCGAAGCAGTACCTCTCCGAGATCGAACGTGGCAAGAAGGAGCCGTCGTCGGAAATGCTGCGCGCGGTGTGTGGGGCGCTCGGTCTGCCGGTGGAACACCTGCTGTTCCGGTCCGGGCGCCGGCTCGGCGCGGCGAACCGGAACCCGGCGACCAGGAGCCTGAACCGGCAGGCGCCCACGCTGCTCGCCGCCTAGCGCCGTCCGTCAGGCCGCGACGAGCGTATCGGCCAGGCCGTACTCGATGGCCTCCTCGGCTGTGAAGATGCGGTCCCGGTCGGTGTCCCGCCGCAGCCGCTCGACGGTCTGACCGGTGTGTTTGCTCAGAATCGCCTCGGTCTGCGAACGGACCCGCATGATCTCCGCGGCCTGGAGCGCCAGGTCGGAGATTGTGCCGTTGCCCTGGGTGGACGGCTGGTGCAGCAGCGTCCGGGAGTGGGCCAGGACGTGGCGGTGTCCCTTGGTTCCCGCAGCCAGGAGCACGGCGGCGGCGGACGCGGCCTGGCCCATGCAGTACGTGGCGATGGTCGGACGGAGGAACTGCATCGTGTCGTAGATCGCGAGCATCGCCGTCGTGGAGCCGCCGGGCGAATTGATGTACAGCCCGATCTCCTGATCGGAACTGTCCGCCTGGAGGTGGAGCAGCTGTGCCATCACGACATTGGCGACTCCGTCGTCGATCTCGGTGCCCAGGAAGACGATCCGTTCGTTCAGCAGTCGGCTGAAGATGTCGAACGACCGTTCGCCTGCCGGGGTGCGCTCGATGACGTGGGGAATGGTGTATTGGGACATGGCTTCACAATCCAATTCTCGGGGCGGTGGTGTGCGGGGCGATCTCGGCGAACGAGGACACGACGCGGTCGACGATCCCGTAGTCGCGGGCCTCGTCGGCGGTGAACCACCGGTCCCGGTCGCTGTCCTCGGCGATCTGCTCGACCGGATGCCCCGTCTCGGCGGCGAGGATCTCCTGCGACTGTCGTTTCATCCGTTCGAGGCTCTCGGCCTGGATGGCGATGTCGACGGCGGTGCCGCCGATGCCCGCCGAGGGCTGGTGCATCATGATGCGGCTGTGCGCCAGGCTGATCCGCTTGCCGTGGGTGCCCGAGCACAGCAGTACCTGGCCCATGCTGGCGGCGAAACCCATGGCGACGGTGACCACGTCGTTGGGAACGAGCTTCATCGTGTCGTAGATGGCCAGGCCGGCGAAGACGGAGCCGCCCGGTGAATTGATGTACAGCACGATGTCGCGTTTGGGGTCGGCGGCCGCGAGCAGCACCAGTTCGGAGCAGACCCGCTCGGCCATGGCGTCGTCCACCTCGCCGGTGAGGAGGATCGTGCGCTGGCGAAACAGTCTGTCCGCCAACAGGTCGCGGTAGTTCAGGTCGGGTAGTGCGGCTGTGGTCATGCCTCCATTACTACCGCTGCGCCGGTGCCGGACCGGCGATTGTCTGCTGTGGGCAGACGACCTGCGCCGGGAGGTTCGGAAACCCCGGCGACGGTACCGCACCCACCCGGGAATGTGACGCAGATCGCGTACGTGGCGACACTCCGGCGTCGAGCGCCGTGAACTGGGCGTTCGTGATTCGAGGTGGCCACGAGGAATCCAGTGGGTGAACGACTCACCACGGGCAGGTGAACGTCGGAAACAGACCGCTCGGCCAGTGGAATTGCCCGCGCGCGAAGTCGAACTCGCTGGTTAGGGTGCCCTCATGCACGTTCTGTTCGTCTGTAGCGGGAACGTCTGCCGCTCACCGATCGCAGAGCGGCTGACGCACGCGTACGCGCTTGCCCACGGTCTGCCGCACCTCACCGCCGAGAGCGCCGGTGTCCGAGCCCTCGTGGGCTTTCCGATCGAACCCGTCGCCGCCCGCGTCGTCGAAGGCCTCGGCGCGAGCGCCGACGGGTTCCGAGCGCGTCGCCTGCGGCCCGAGATGATCAAACGCGCCGACCTCGTCCTCGCGATGACCGAGCAGATCCGGGACCGTTCGATGGAACTGCTCCTCGGGACGAGCCACTGCACGTTCACGCTTCGCGAGGCTTGCAAGATCGCCACCGACACCGGTGCCCGCACCGTCGCCGAACTCGCCGTCGCCCGAAGGAAGTACGGCGAGATCGACGATGCGAACATCAGCGACCCCGTCGGCCTCGGCGAGGCGGCGTTCGCGCAGGTGGGAGATCGGATCGCCGCCGAACTGATGCCGCTGCTCGACACACTCGACCTCGGCAGCGGCACGAAACGGGAACCCGAGCCCGAGCCTGAACCCGAGCCCGGACCGCGGCCGTCTCCGGTCGTCCACCTGCCGCTGTCGCCCAGGCCGTTGATCGCGGCGCGGGCGGCGTCGTCGATCCTCGACTATCCCGTCAGCTGGTCGCGCTGAACTGATAGTTGGCGAATCTTTCGTCCACCTGCTCGGGCGTGAGCCCGAATTCCTCGAGCGTGTACTTGTGGGAGGGGCGGCGGTCGCCGCTGCGACTTTCGGCGTGCATCGCCTCCATCGCCGACTGGGCCGAGGCGCTGAGTTCGAGCCCGAAGTGTGTGTAGACCCCTTCGACGGTGCCGAGCGGGTCGGCCACGAAATCGTGGTAGCCGACGTCGATGAACTGAGCGGGATCGTGCCGGGCGCGGGCCGCGGTGAACTGCTCGAGCCCCCGGGCCCACAGCTCGAGCTGGCTCTCACCGATGACGCCGCCCCGGAACTTCTCCGACCACCCTTCCGTCGCCTGTTCCGCCAGGCTGCACACCGACGGGACGATCGTGCGCGGCGGCCGGTGGGTCTGGATGATCAGGGCGTCCGGATAGACGGCGAGCAACTCGTCGAGCGCGAACAGGTGGCTGGGGTTCTTCAGCACCCAGCGGCGGTCCCGGTCGGGAAGCCCGATCAGCTGCAGGTTCTTCTTGTGCCGCTGATAGGCGTTCGTCCAGTCCTGGCCCTCGAGCCAGCGGGAATATGTCGGGAGAGACGCCAGGCACTCGTAGGAGATCGACTTGAACGTCTGCCGCAGCAGCTGCCAGCACTCCTCGACCTCGCTCGCCGACATGTAGTGCACGCCCATGAATTCGGGGCGTTCGATGTGGTGGCGGCTGAAACCCTCCTCGATCTTCTGGAACACGGGATTCGATTCCCAGGTCTCGCGCGGCGGACGGGGCTGGGGCATCTCGGTCAGCCACATCTCCAGGCCCTGATGCGACGGGTCCGCAGTGAGCAGCCGGTGCAGCGCCGTCGTTCCCGTGCGGGGAAGCCCGGTGACGAAGATCGGCCGCTCGATCCGCACGTCCGCGTGCTCGGGGTTCTGCTTCCACGCCGCCTCGCTCAGCAGCCGCGCCACCAGGGCGCCGCGGAGGAACACCCGTGACACCTTGCTGCCGAGCGGGGTCAGTTGCTCGTCGACGTGGTACGAGTCCAGCAGGACGCCGAGGGCCTCGGTGTAGTCGTCCACGCCGAAGTCGGTGAGGCCGGTCAGGCGGGTGGCCGAGGCGTGAAGGTCCTCGACCGTGCCGACGGTGGTGCGCTCGCTCATGATGCTCCGGTTCTCGTCGCTAGTGATGGAATTCGCCGCAGTTGACGTCGAGGCACTGGCCGGTCACGGCGCTCGCCAACGGCGAGGCCAGGAAGATCACGGCGTCGGCCACTTCCTCGGTGGTGGGGAGCCTCTTCAGGTCGGTGTTCGCGGCGGTGTGTTCGTAGATCTGCTCGACGGTCGTTCCGTACTTCTCGGCCTGGTGCGTGAAGTACTGCTTCAGCGTCTCTCCCCAGATATAGCCGGGAGCAACGGAATTGACGCGGATTCCCTGCGGTCCCAGTTCCGTGGCGAGCGACTGCGATGTCGCGAGCAGGGCGGATTTGGCCATCTTGTAGCTGCCGTACCGCTCCTGGGAGTGCCGGAGCACCATCGAGTTGATGTTCACCACCGCTCCGTTCGATTCGGCGAGTGCGGGGGTGAACAGCTGGGTCAGCCGCAGCGCCCCGAGCACGGTCAGTTCGAAACTGCTGCGGATGTGGTCGAATTCCGTGCGGGCCAGCGGTTTCATCGACGGAACCGAGAACGCGTTGTTGATCAGCACGTCGACCTTGCCGTACGCGTCGACGGCCGCGGACACCAGATTCTCGGCCGATGCCTGATCCGTGATGTCGGTCGGGACGGTCACCGCGCGGCGGCCGACAGCGATGATCTCCTTGGCCACCTCGTCGAGACGTGATGCGGTGCGGGCGGCCAGCACCACGTCCGCGCCGGCGTCGGCGCAGCGGACGGCGAGGGTTCGGCCCAGGGCCGGTCCGACGCCGGAGATGACGACCACCTTGTCCTGCAGGAGTTGCGGAGTGGTCATGGCGCTCACTCCAGCATCCGGTCGGCGACCGCGGCCTGGCGTGCGGCGATGCGTGCGGCGAAGTCCTCGGGCGAGATCTTGTTGGAGTCGTAGTACGGCAGCGTCCGATGGATCTCGTCGAACTTCACGACCTCGATGCGGGGGCCGTCGTCCGGGGTCAGTTCGCGGGAGACGCGTTGCCAGCGGAACTGCAGGTAGCCGCGGAGGTGCCCGACGGTGGCGATCCAGTTGGCGACGCCCGGATTGCGCTCGCTGACGACGAGCCGGATGTGGTCGTCCGGATCCACCTGCGACTGGGCGACGTTCAGCGAGGTCTGGTGATTGACGTAGTCGAGGGAGATGTACCACATGCTGCCCAGCTGAAAACCCTGGTAGGGCACGTCGGCTTTCGGGACGGTGATGACGATGGCCTCGTCCTCGGCGAGTTCGTAATGCCCGACGGACGAGTACTGCGTGGCGAGGCCGCCCGGCGTCAGCCGCGGTTCGGTCATCGTGTTCACCGGCAGGTTCAGATAGAACCACTCCGGGAACTGCAGCCACGTCTTCACCCGGGACACCAGGGCTGTGCCCGCGCGGGCGTACCGCTTCTCGACGGCTTCCCGCGTGAGCGGACCCGGAGCCGTACCCGTCGTATCCGCCCTGGCGATGCGGATGGTGCCGCGCTGCTGACTCCAGTCGCTGTACACCTCCCGGACCACCAGCTGCGACGAACCCGGCGCGAGGGTGAAGTAGTTGCGCCTGCCGGCGCTCTCGCCCGGGCCGAACCGCACCTCGAACGAGCCGTCGGGGGCGATGTCGATCTCCCGGTCGTCGAACGCGGTGACGCTGCCGGGAACGTGTGCGGCCGTGTAGTTTCCGCTCAGCACCTGGAAGCTCAGGTCTGCCGTGGTGCCACGCCGCCCGGTCACCACGTATTCGACGTCGTCGTCGATCCGCGCGCCGAAGTACAGGGTGTCGGGGTTGTCGAGGCCCATCTTCATGTGCGGGCCGGTGCCCGAGATGAACGTCGGGTGCGACCGTTCGGTGGCCCAGGCGGCGTGCGTCGTGGCGAGAATGCCGCCGGCGAGGTACTGGTAGCCCTCCAGCAGATCCTGCTCGGTGCGGATGTGGGGGGCGCTCTCGATCAGTTTCTCGGCCTCGGCCATGGCGTCGGCGAATGGGTCGGTCAGCACACCGTGCTCCTCACGATGGGGGTGGTACAAATATGTACCTGCGTGGTAGAACATTGTGAACCGACAATAGAACGTGTTCTAAGGAGTGGTCAATGGGACACGAGGACGAGACGCCCGACAGGGCGCAGCGCAGACGGTCGCCGCCAACCGAACGTGTGGTGCAGGTGCTCGACTTCCTGGTGGCGCGCAAGGAGCACCGCTTCGGTTTGTCGGAACTGGCCCGGCAACTCGACATCAGCAAGCCCACCTGCCTGGGAATCCTCACCGAACTGTGCCGCGGCGGCTATCTCGTCCGGGATCCCGCCACGAAGACGTACGGCCTCGGGCCCGCCCTCATCGCGGCCGGCCGCGCGGCGCAGCAAGGATTCGCGGCCGGGCCGGTGGCGCGCACGCATCTCGCCGTGCTCAGTGAGGAGTTCCGGACCACGTGCACGGCGTCGGCGGTGGTCGGCGACCGCATCGCCGTCCTGGAGCTGACGAGTCCGCCTGGTGTGCGGGCGGCCGCCAAGGTGGGGGAGATGTACCCGTTCGCGCCGCCCGTCGGCCTGATGTACGTGCTGTGGGACGGCGACGACGCGCTGCAGTCGTGGTTGCGCCGGGAGCCGACCCTGCCGGTGCGCCTCGACCGCGACCGGTTGCGCACCGTGGTGGACGAGTGCTCCCGCACCGGGTATCTCGTGGAGACGCTCACCCCGGTCGGTCAGCGCCTGCACACGCTCATGGCCGGGGTCGCCGCGCACGACCTGCCGCCGGAGCTGCGCGACGTGCTCGGTGAGATGGTGTCCAGCCTGGGGGAGCGGGTCTACCTGGACGCCGAGCACGCGGACCCCGCCGCACCGCACCCCGTCAGCCTCATCGCCGCGCCGACGTACGACGCCGAGGGCCATCAGGCCATGGTCCTGACGCTCTATGTGGGCACCGAACTCGCGCCGTCCGACATCGCGCGGCGGGGCAAGGCTCTCGCCGCGGCCGCGGACGCGATCACGGCGGAGGTGGGCGGCCGCCGACCGCGGTGACGAACGGGCATTGACCGCAATCTGAAACACGTTCTATTCTCGGAGGTGCAATCATTTTCGACCGAGCTGGTCCAAATATGGACCAGTGACCGGTAAGGCACTCGCGACGAGGAGTCGCCCATGACCGCACCGCCCGTGTACGAGTTGTCCCACCTCGGCGCGCTCGAAGCCGAAGCCGTGCACATCTTCCGAGAAGTGGCCGCCACGTTCGAGCGTCCGGTTCTGCTGTTCTCCGGCGGCAAGGACTCGGTGGTGATGCTCCACGTGGCCGCCAAGGCGTTCTGGCCCGCACCTCTCCCGTTCGCCGTCATGCACGTCGACACCGGCCACAACTTCGACGAGGTCATCGAGTTCCGCGACCGGACCGTCGACCGCCTCGACCTGCGGATGGTGGTGTCCAGCGTGCAGGACGACATCGACGCAGGCCGCGTCAGCGAGGAGACGGGTCCGCGGGCCAGCCGCAACCGGCTCCAAACCGCGGCGCTGCTGCGCGGGATCCGGGACAACGGTTTCGACGCCATCTTCGGCGGCGCCCGCCGCGACGAGGAGAAGGCCCGCGCGAAGGAGCGGGTGTTCAGCTTCCGCGACGAGTTCGGGCAGTGGGATCCGCGGGCCCAACGACCGGAGCTGTGGAGCCTCTACAACGGCAGGCACCGCAAGGGTGAGCACATCCGGGTGTTCCCGCTGTCGAACTGGACCGAACTCGACATCTGGCAGTACATCAGCGAGGAGAAGATCGAACTGCCGCCCCTGTACTACGCGCACCGCAGGGAGGTCGTGCCCCGCGACGGAATGCTGTTGGCGCACACCCGGTTCCTGACCCTGCTTCCCGGTGACGAGCCGTACGAGGCACTCGTCCGCTTCCGGACCGTCGGCGACGCCACGTGCACGGGCTGCGTCGAGTCGTCGGCAACCACCGCCGAGGCCGTGGTCACCGAGGTCGCCGCGAGCAGGCTGACCGAGCGCGGGGCCACCCGGGCCGACGACCGGATCTCCGAGGCCGGCATGGAAGATCGTAAGAAGGAAGGGTACTTCTGATGCCGCAGCTACTCCGGGTCGCGACCGCGGGCAGCGTCGACGACGGCAAGTCCACCCTGATCGGCCGGCTGCTGTACGACTCGAAGGCGATCTTCGAGGATCAGCTCGAGGCAGTCGAACGCACCAGCCGTGAGCGGGGCGACGAGCACGCCGACCTGGCATTGCTCACCGACGGTCTGCGCGCCGAACGCGAGCAGGGCATCACCATCGACGTCGCGCACCGCTACTTCGCCACACCGCACCGCAAGTTCATCATCGCGGACACGCCGGGGCACGAGCAGTACACCCGGAACATGGTGACCGGCGCGTCGACCGCCGACCTGGCCCTGATCCTCGTCGACGCCCGCAAGGGGATCCTCGAGCAGACGCGCCGCCACGCGTTCATCGCCAGCCTCCTCGGAATTCCGCACCTGGTGCTGTGCGTCAACAAGATGGATCTCGTCGGGTGGTCCGAGGACCGGTTCGAGGAGATCAAGGAGGAGTTCCGGCAGTTCGCGATCAAGCTCGAGGTCCACGACCTCACGTTCATTCCGGTGTCGGCACTGCGCGGCGACAACATCGCGCAACGCACCGTCAACATGCCCTGGTACGAGGGAGGGTCGCTGCTGCACTACCTCGAGCAGGTGCACGTGGCCTCCGACCGCAACCTCATCGACGCGCGGTTCCCGGTGCAGTACGTGGTCCGGCCGCAGCGCCGGACCGATTCCGCGCTGCACGATTTCCGCGGGTACGCAGGCACGGTCGCCAGCGGCGTGTTCAAGCCGGGCGACGAGGTGGTGGCACTGCCGTCCGGATTCACCTCCACCGTCAGCGCCATCTGGGGTCCAGGCGGAACCCGTCTCGACGAGGCGTTCGCACCGTCGGCGGTGTGCGTGCAGCTCGCCGACCAACTGGACGTGAGCCGCGGAGATGTGCTGTGCCGCCCCAACAACCGTCCGCTCGTCGGGCAGGAACTCGACGCGATGGTCTGCTGGTTCAGCGTACAGTCCTCGCTGACACCGGATGCGCGGTACACGCTGCTGCACACCACCCGCGCCACCAGGGCATCCGTCGTGCGGCTCGACTACCGTCTCGACGTGAACACCCTGCACCGCGACGAGTCCGCACAGTCGCTCTCGCTCAACGAGATCGGCCGTATCCAGTTGAGGACGTCGCAGCCGCTGATGTTCGACCCGTACCGCCGCAACCACGTGACGGGCAGTTTCATCCTCGTGGACGAGTCGACCCACAACACCGTCGCCGCCGGCATGATCACCGGGCCGACACTGTCGCGTTCCAAGGTGGTGTGGCACGCCGCGGCCGTCTCGCGGGACGAGCGGGCGACACGGGGTCGCACGGTGTGGCTGACCGGGCTGTCGGCGTCGGGAAAGTCGACGGTCGCGGTGGAACTCGAGCGGCGCCTGGTCGCGGCCGGGGTGCCCGCCTACCGGCTGGACGGCGACAACCTGCGTCACGGTCTCAACGCCGACCTCGGTTTCAGTGCCGAGGACCGCGCCGAGAACGTGCGCCGCGTCGGCGCCGTGGCGCAACTGCTCGCCGACTCCGGGGTGGTCGCGATCGCGTCGCTGATCAGCCCGTACCGCGCCGACCGGGACCGCGTCCGGGAGCAGCACCGGGCTGCCGGGCTCGACTTCGTCGAGGTGTTCGTCGACACTCCGGTGGAACAGTGCGAGGCGCGGGACCCCAAGGGCATGTACGCGAAAGCCCGCGCGGGGGAGATCACCGGATTCACCGGGGTCGACGACCCGTACGAGGCCCCGGAGAACGCCGAACTCGTCCTCCGCCCCGGGGACGGCACGCCGACCGAACAAGCCGAGAGAATTATGGAATTGTTGAGACGTGATCACTGACGCACGACTCGCGGCCGACATCGCCTCCGGTGCCGGTGCCCTGCTGCTGGACATCCGCACCGCGGGACTCGGATCGGCGGACGGGCGTGAACTGGGCAGGCGGGGCGACGTCGCCGCCGATGCGTTCATTCTCGGCAAGCTCTCCGCGGAGCGACCCGGCGACGCGATTCTCTCCGAGGAGTCGGCCGACGACCGGTCGCGGCTGGAGAGTTCGCGGGTGTGGATCATCGACCCGCTCGACGGTTCCAAGGAGTATGGACTGCCCGGGCACTCGGACTGGGCCGTGCACGTCGCGCTGTGGGAACGCGGTCGGGGCATCACGGCGGCAGCGGTCGCGCAACCGGCACTGGGCGCCGTGTATGCCAGTGACGACGACAGCCATGCGGTGCATACCGAACAACTCCCGGCACGACCACGGATCGTCGTGTCCGCCAGCAGGCCGCCTGCCTTCGTCGACGCCGTCGCGACGGAGATCGGCGCCGAGGTCACCACCATGGGTTCGGCCGGAGCGAAGGCGATGGCGGTGCTCCGCGGAGACGTGGACGCCTACATCCACTCGGGCGGGCAGTGGGAATGGGACTCGGCCGCACCCGTCGGCGTCGCCGAGGCCGCGGGCCTGCACTGCTCACGGATCGACGGAACCCCGTTGGACTACAACGAATCCCACCCGTACCTGCCCGACCTCCTGATCTGCCGTCCGGAGCTGGCCCGGCCGCTGCTCGCCGCGATCGCGACACACGCCACCGACACGGCCGACAGCGGCCGGGTCGCGATGGCCAGGGCCTACATCGATGCACTGGTCAGCCACGACGCCACCAAGGTGCGTCTTGCGGACAACGCCTGGCGGGTGGAGAACGGGCAGCACACGGGCGAATCGGGGGCGTTCATCCGGGACGAACTCGAGAACGGCCTGCAGTATCAGGCCATCCAGGCCGTGCGCGAACTCTCCTTCCACGAGTGGGGCGACAACGTGGTGGCCCGGTTCGTGCTCGACCTCGGGGCCACGCCCACCGAGGTGACGTCCGTCCGGATCACGGAACATTTCGACATCCCGGCCGGGGCGATCCAGTCCGTCATGGCCATCATCGAACCGTCCGCGATCGAAAGGGAGAACCGATGACCCCGGATCAACTGGTCACCCAATTCTGTGCCGAGTGGATCGAGCCCGATCCGGCGAAGATCGCGGAGTACTTCGCCGAAGACGCCGTCTATCACAACATTCCGATGGAACCCGTCATCGGTCGTGACGCGATCCGCGAGTTCGTCGCCGGCTTCATCGCGGCCTTCGGCGGCATCGACTTCCGGGTGCACCGGCAGGTCACCGACGGCGGGCAGAGCCCCAACGCCGAGGAATCGAGTGGCGTGGTGATGAACGAGCGGATCGACGTGTTCACGCTGAACGGCAACGTCGTCGAACTGCCCGTCGTCGGTGTCTTCGAGATCACCGACGGCAAGATCACCACCTGGCGCGACTACTTCGACATGGCACCGATCCAGGCTGCTGCCGGCGGTGGATAGCGGCCCGATGATCGCCGTCCCGGCCGGGCGGGTCACGCTGTCGGATCGCCGAACCACCCGCAGCTGGAGCGTGGAGCTGGGTGCCTTCGAGATCGCCGTCCATCCTGTGACGCAGGGAGAGTACGCCGAGGTCACCGGCGAGTGGCCGGGCACGACGCGGGGAACGCGGCTGCCGGTCGACGGAGTGTCGTGGCGGGACGCGATCCTGTTCTGCAACACCCTGTCCGAGCGCGCCGGGCTCGCCACCGCCTATCGGGTGACCGGTGACGACGTCGTGTGGGACACCATGGCCGACGGGTACCGGCTTCCGGCCGAGGCCGAATGGGAACGCGCCTGCCGGGCGGGCACCACGGGTCCGCGGTACGGCCCGCTCGACGCGATCGCGTGGTACCGCGGCAACTCCGACGGCCGGTCGCGGGACGTGGGTGGGAAGCAGCCGAACGCATGGGGCCTGCACGACACCCTGGGCAATGTGTGGGAGTGGTGCTGGGATCTGTACGACCCCGAGGTGTACGGCACGTACCGGGTCCTGCGCGGCGGTGGGTGGTTCGACGAGCACTGGAGTTGCCGTGCCTCCGTGCGGAGGCGCAGTCACCCGACCTACCGCATCGACGACGTCGGATTCCGTCTCGCCCGGGGTGCATCCACTCCTGACTAAATGTTGACGTCAGGTTCAAGTTAGCTCTAGGCTGAGCTCGGGAATATGACGACGGTCACACCCGGAGAGGGCGAGTCTGCATGAGCCAGGTCAACACGGTCCGCGGGCCGATCGACAGCGCCGAACTCGGACGCACCTACATGCACGAGCACGTGTTCGTGCTGACGCCCGACGTGCAACAGAACTACCCGGACGAGTGGGGGAGCGAGGACGAGCGGGTCGCCGACGCGGTCACCAAGCTGCGCGCGCTGGCGGAGCAGGGTGTCCGGACCATCGTCGACCCCACCGTCGTCGGGCTCGGCCGGTACATCCCGCGAATCCAGCGGGTCGCGAAACAGCTTCCCGAGCTGAATATCGTTGCCGCAACAGGGCTGTACACCTACGACGACGTGCCGTTCTTCTTCCACTACCGCGGTCCGGCGCTGGACGCGATCGTGGGGGCCGAGGTTCCCGACCCGATGGTGGACATGTTCGTGAAGGACATCGAAGAGGGGATCGCCGACACCGGGGTCCGCGCGGGACTGCTCAAGTGCGCGATCGACCATCAGGGGCCCACGCCCGGTGTCGAGCGGGTGATGCGGGCCGTCGCGAAGGCGCATCGGCGCACCGGCGTGCCCATCACCGTGCACACTCACCCCGGCAGCGAGGCCGGATTGCACGTCACACGCGTGATGTGCGAAGAGGAGGGGGTGCGGCCGGACCGGATCGTCCTCGGTCACAGCGGAGACAGCACCGACATCGAGCATCTGACCAGCCTCGCCGAGGCCGGCTTCGTCCTCGGGATGGACCGGTTCGGGATCAACCTCGAGACGACGTTCGAAGCCCGCGCCGACACGCTCGTCGAGATGTGCCGCCGGGGATTCGCGGGGCAGATGGTCCTGTCGCAGGACGCCTCCTGCTACATCGACTGGATCGACCCCAACCTGATGGCCGCACTCCCTCAGTGGCACTACCTGCACATCGAGAACGACGTGCTGCCCTACGTCCGCGAGCGGGGTGTGACCGAGAAGATGATCACCGAGATGCTGGTCGAGGTGCCTCGGCGATACTTCGAGAACGTCGACCCCTACTGACATGTCGCGCCCGCGAATTGCACCCACACCACCGGTCACGGCCCGGGGCGTCCGCACCCGCGATCGTCTCGTCGCCGCGGCCCGGGTGGTGTTCGAGCGCGAGGGGTACCTCGACGCCCGTCTCGTCGACATCAGCAAGGAGGCCGGACTCTCGACCGGATCGTTCTACACCTACTTCACCAACAAGGAGGAGGCGTTCGCGGCGGTCGTCGAGGTGACGCAGAACGACCTGCTGCATCCGGGTATGGGACGGGTCGCGGACGAAGGCGACGTGCACGCGGTCGTGGAGGCGAGCATCCGCGCCTACCTGCACGCGTGCCGCCGGAACGCGCGACTGCTGGCCCTGCTCGAGCAGGTCGCGCACGTCGACCCCGCATTCCGCGAACTGGAACGCTCGCGGGACGAGACGTTCTACCGGCGCAACGCGCGTGCGATCGCCGACCTGCAGGACCGCGGTCTCGCCGACGCCTCGCTCGACCCGATGCTGACGTCGAAGGCGTTGTCCGCCATGGTCGGAAGGATGGCCTACAGCTATTTCGTCGGACCGCCGAGCGAGCGGCGATCGCTCACGTTCGAGCAGTTGACCGCCGGACTCGCGCGGATGTGGACGAACGCGCTGCGCGTCCCCGACCGCGTGTGAGGACCGTCAGTAGCCGGGTGCGTGGAGGATGCGCAGAACGAGGTCGGCGTTGATGTCGCCCAGTTCCTCCGGCGTGAATTCGCCGTCGGGGCTGTACCACCGGCAGATGTCCACCGCGAGCGACATGATCGCCAGAACCGCGACGCGGGGGTCGGGGATCAGGAACACCCCCTGATCGATCCCGTTCTGCACCTCTCGAATTGCCGCGACCCGGATCTGGAGCCGGGTCTCGGCGACCACCTCGCGGTGTTCGGGGTCGAGATGTCTGCTCTCGTACTGGGCGATGCGCGCGCGGCGGAAGTTCCGGGCGTGCATGATGCTGAATTCGCGGACCAGTGCCCGGACGCGGTCGATGGGGTCGGTGAACGGCGCCACGGCCTTCAGCACCAGCGCGAGCGCGCGCTCGTTCGACCGGCGGACGAGCTGGAACAGCAGATCTTCCTTGGAAGGGAAGTGCACGTACATCGCGGAGGGGCTCATCCCGGCCATGGTGGAGATGTCCCTCGTGCGGGTGGCTTCGAAACCCTTGTCGGAGAACAGTGTCGTCGCCGCCCGGAGCAGGCGTTCCTCGGATGTCGGCGGACCAGGGCTCGGCTCCTCGGTCGCGGACACGTCGTCTCGCAGTTCGGTCATCGGTGGTCCTCTCCGCCGCATCGAGCTTCGTCGCCATCGGCGGGATCCGGCAAGATCAATCCCCTCGAGTGATTGACATCACACAGCTATTCAAACACACTAAGCAAGCGCTCACTGACTTGAAGTTGGCGTCATGTTCTGAAAAATCTGACTCCCACATCCATACGAAGACCTATCCCGAGGAGTGATCGGATGACTACATCCGCGGTGCAGCCGAGTAAGGACGCAGCCGGCGACACAGCCGTCTCGCGCAAGCGTGCGCATCGGAAACTGCTTGCGGCGGGACTCGTCGGCAGCTCGATCGAGTGGTACGACTTCTTCCTGTACGGAACCGCTGCGGCACTGGTCTTTCCCCACGTCTTCTTCCCCGACTCGTCGGCGTTGATGGGCACCCTGCTCTCGTTCAGCACGTTCTGGGCGGGCTTCGTCGCACGCCCACTCGGCGGCCTCGTCGCCGGCCACTTCGGCGACAAGTACGGCCGCAAGCCGGCCGTCGTCACCTGCCTGCTGTTCATGGGACTGGCGACATTCCTCATCGGCTGCCTTCCGGGCGCCGCGACCATCGGCGTCGCAGCCCCGATCCTGCTGGTGGTCCTGCGGTTCGTCCAGGGCCTGGCGTGCGGTGGTCAATGGGGTGGGATCGTCCTGCTGCTGACCGAATCGGCGAGCCCCAAGCGCAGGGGATTCTCCGGGACCTTCGGCCAGATGGGCGTCTCCTTCGGCGTCCTGCTCGGCAACCTGGTGTTCCTCGGCGCCACCGCGGCGATCTCGAACGAGGCGTTCCTCAGCTGGGGCTGGCGGATCCCGTTCTTCGCGAGCGCACTGTTGTTCCCGGTCGTGCTCTACATCCAGACCAAGGTCGAGGACACCCCCGAATTCCGGGACCTGCAGGAGGAGGCGCAGAAGAAGAACGAGACCGTCGTCCGCGCACCGCTGACGGAGGCGATCAAGGAACACTGGCGCAAGATCCTGCTCGGCTGCGGCCTGCTCGCGGCCACCAACTCCCTGTTCTACATCTCCATCGCCGGTGTGCTCAGCTACGGCACCGCGGAACTGGGAATGAAGCGCAACGACCTGCTCGCGATCTCGCTGCTCAGCGCCGGACTCACGGTCGGTGTCGTGCTGTGGTCCGGGCACATGTCCGACAAGATCGGGCGCAGGCCGATGATCCTGATCGGCGCGGCGATGATCATCGTGTGGGCGTTCCCGTACTTCTGGCTGATCAACACCCGGAACCTGCTGCTGTTCTTCATCGCCGTCACGGTCGGCAGCGTCTTCCAGTCCATGACATACGGGCCGATCGCCGCGTACATGGGTGAACTGTTCGCTCCCAACGTCCGGTACTCGGCGGCCTCCCTCGCGTACCAGCTGGCGGCGATCACGGTCAGCGGCGGCACTCCGTTCATCATGACCGCGCTGATCGCCAAGACCGGAACCACCACGTTCGTCGCCGTCTTCGTCGCACTGATGGGGCTGGTCACGTTCCTCTGCGCGTGGAAGCTCCGCGAGACCAACACCGCCGAGGTGCGGAACGATCCCACCGCCGTACCCGGCGCCCAGTTCTACTGACCGGCACTACAAGGCGACGTGGGGTGGCTGGGACCCAGCCACCCCACAGCCGTCAGTTCGGCACCGTCAGCACGATCCGGCCCTCGCAGTCCCCGGATTCGAGCAGGCGGTGCGCCTCGGCGGCCTGCGCCAGCGGCAGCGTGGTGTGCGGCATGCTCACCGTGCCCGCGGCCACCCACTCGATCGCGCGGCGCGCGGCGGCCTCCGCGGCGGTCGGATCCTGCATCAGCAGTCCGCCGACGTTGAAACCCAGGACGGCGCGGTTGGCGAGCCACAACTCGTTGGCACCGACTCGCACGTCGTCCTCTCCGCTCGCATTGCCCACGGCGAGAAGCCGGCCCAGCGGCGCGAGCACCTCGAGGCTCTCGGCACGCAGCCGGCCGCCGACCGGGTCCACGACGATGTCCACCGAATCGATGCCCGCGTCCGACAGGGCGCTGCGAAATCCGTTGCTCGACACCACCAGGTCGTATCCGTACCGCTCGGCCTCCGCGGCACGTCGGGCAGACCGAACCGTGCCCAGCACCTGCGCGGTGCCGAGCCGACGGGCCACCTGCGCGGTGATGCCCGACAGGGCACCTGCGGCGCCGTGGATCAGCACCTGGCTTCCCGGACCGACATTGCCCACGAGTTCCAGTGACAGCAGCGCCGTAGTGGTGTTCGGGACCAGCGCCACCGCCTCGGCGGCATCGAGGCGAGGGTCCACGGAATCGAGCGGGATCGTGATGGCCGCATCGGCCACCGACACCTCCGCATAGCCGCCCGCGGTGGGGCGAGAGAGCGTCACGACAGGCTGGCCGGCCCGCAGATGGTGCACGCCGGCACCGACTTCCCGCACTGTTCCCGCCACCTCGAGGCCCGGCACGATCGGTGGTGTCCCGCCGAACTCACCACGACGCATGAGGACGTCCGCCAACCCGACCGCGGCGTGCGAGACATCGATACTCACCTGGCCGGGCCCCGGCTCCGGAACGGCGAGCTCGGCCGTCTCGAGGACGTCTACTTCGCCGAAACGTGAAATGGTGATCGCGCGCATGGCCTACCTCGTCATCTCGTCGTCGCACGGGTACGGCCGCCACCGTAGTACGGTGACGGCCGCGACGAGCCCTTCCGAGCGTGCTGTCAGTGGTTGCCGATCTGCAGCACGAGCTTGCCGGTGTTGGCGCCGTCGAACAGCAGATTGAGTGTGCGGCCGAAGGCCTCGACGCCCCCGGTCTCGACCTGTTCGCGGGTCACGATCTCGCCGGCGCGGATCCACTCCGACATCGCCTCCATGCCCTCGGGGAACCGGTCGAGGTAGTCGAACACGATGAACCCCGTCATCGACGCCCGGTTGACCAGTAGCGACAGGTACCGGGACGGGCCGGGCTGCGGGTCGGTGGCGTTGTATCCGGAGATTGCACCGCACAGCGCGACCCGGGCGTTCTTGCGGAGCCGGGCCAGTGCGGCGTCGAGGATCTCGCCGCCGACGTTGTCGAAGTAGATGTCGATTCCGTCCGGTGCGGCGGCGCGCAGGGCCTTGCCGACCGATTCGGACTTGTAGTCGATCGCCACGTCGAAACCCAGCTCCTCCGTCAGCCACGCGCACTTCTCCGGGCCGCCGGCGATGCCGATCACCGTGGCGCCCTTCAGCTTGGCGATCTGCCCGGCGATACTCCCGACCGCTCCGGCCGCCCCCGAGATGAGCACGGTGTCCCCCTTCTCCAGCTTGCCGATGTCGGTGAGGCCGAAGTAGGCGGTCATCCCCGGGAACCCGAGCGCGCCCAGCCACGTCGGCGCCGGGGCGAGCGACTCGTCGACCGCGAGTGCGCCGCGGCCGTCGGAGAGCGCGAACTCCTGCACGCCGAACTGTCCGGAGACGAGCTGTCCCTCCGGGAACTTCGCGTTCTTCGACGCCACCACCCGGCCGACGGCGTGGGTGCGCATCACCTCACCGATCGCCACCGGCGGCACGTACGACTTCACGTCGTCGAGCCACCCGCGCATCGCGGGATCGAGGGACACGTAGTCCACCTTCACGGTGAATTCGCCGTCCGCGGGTTCGGGGATCGGTTCCGAGGTGATCTCCCAGGTGGAGTCGTCGGGACGGCCGACCGGACGCTTCGCCAGTCGAACCTGTCTGTTCAGGGATGTCACGGTGTTCACCTTTCGGGTACCTCTGCGGTCAGTGCGTCGTTCTTCAGTGCGGTCCGGTCGATCGACCGCTTGAGGATCTTTCCGGTCGACCCCTTCGGGAGGGAATCGACGATCGCGACGATCCGGGGAATCTTGTATGCGGACAGTCGTTCCCGCGCCCAGCTGGTCAGTTCGCCGCCGTCCAGACCGGAACCGGGGACGGTGGCCACGACCGCGGCCACCTCCTCGCCGTAGTGATCGTCGGGAACACCCACGACGGCGGCCTCGAGGATGTCGGGGTGTGTGTACAACACCTCCTCGACTTCACTCGGGTACACGTTGTAGCCGCCGCGGATGATGAGGTCCTTGGCCCGGTCGACGATGCGCAGATCCCCGTCCGCATCGATCTCGCCCAGATCCCCCGTGCGCAGCCAGCCGTCCGAGTCCAGGACGGCCGCGGTGTCGGACGGCCGGTTCCAGTAACCCTTCATCACGGTCGCCCCCTTCACGAACACCTCGCCGACGGTGCCGGGAGGGCAGGCGGTGTTGTCGTGGTCCCGCACCTGGACCTCCAGCCGGGGAACCGCGCGTCCGGTGAAGCCGATCTTTCCGCCGCGGTCGATGTCGTTGAACGTGCCGAACGCGGTGGTCTCGGTGAGCCCGTATCCCTCGAGGATGGTGCACCCGAAGCGGGACTCGAATTCGCGGGCCACTTCGCCCGGCAGAGACGCGCCCCCGGAGATGGCGATGCGGAGTTGCGTGAAGTCCTGCGAGTCGGCGCCGTCGGCGGCGTGGAGCATCGCGTTCCACATCGTCGGCACCCCGGCCATGATCGTGAGGTGGTCGCGTCGGAGGAGAGCGAGCATCGCGGCCGGGTCGAACCGGGCCAGCAGCGACAGCGACCCGCCGCCCGTGAACGTCGCCATCATGACCGAGGCCTGGCCGAAGACGTGGAACAGCGGAAGCCCGGTGCCCGTCCGGTCGTCGGTCGAGCCGCGACTGCATTCGGCGCCGATCTCACCGCCGGACAGCAGGTTCCCGACCGTCAGCTCCGCGCCCTTCGGCCGCCCGGTGGTGCCGGACGTGTAGAGGACGGCGGCGGTGTCGTCGCGGTCCCGCTCGACGACGGGAACCGGCTCGGCGTCCGGTGCGGCGGCGTCGGGTGCGAGCGTCCAGACGGGGATGTCCAACGCGGATGCGGCGTCGCCGATCGCGGGCCCGAGTTCGTGCCACACGACGGCGAGCGCGGCGCCGGCGTCGGTGAGAACGTACTCGGACTCGGGCCGGGTGGACATCGTGTTCACGGGGACCACGACGCACCCCGCCGCCTGAATTCCCAGATACGCCACCACGAACTCGGGCACGGAGGGTGCGGCCAGGAGAATTCTGTCGCCGGGGGACAGGCCCGCTTCGGTGAGTGCTCCCGCATACCGGGTGCTCGCGTCGCGCAACTGTCCGTAGGTCAGGGTACTGTCCGCACCCCGTAGTGCGATGTTGCCGGGAGTGGCGTCCGCGTGGCGGGACACCGGATCGATCACATTTGCCATGTCGTCAACCTCCGACGCGGTACAGGGGTTTTCCGGCCTCGACGGCACGGGCGGTTATCCGGCCTCGACGACGCGGGCGACGGACTCGGACACGACCACCGGCTTGTCGGAGCCCTCGCGTTCGACGACCTGGCTCATCGTCACCTGGATGCCGCCCCCGACCTGTTCCGCGGACTGCACGGTGGCGCGCATGCGGATGCGTGAACCCACCGGCACCGGCGCGGGGAAACGGACCTTGTTGTAGCCGTAGTTCAGGCTGTGGGCGAAACCGTCGAACCGCAGCAGGGTCGCCGACAGCGCCGGTCCGAGGGACAGGCTGTACAGCCCGTGCGCGATGGTGCCGCCGAGTGGGCTGGCGGCGGCGCGCTCGGGATCGATGTGGATCCACTGGTGGTCGCCGGTCGCGTCGGCGAAGGCGTTGACGCGTTCCTGGGTGACGTCGTGCCAGTCGGTGGGGCCCAGCTCCTTGCCGATCAACGCCGTGAGCTCGTCGAAGCTCGCGGGGCGAACGGGCAGTGCGGTGGTGTCGGTCATCTGTCTCCCTCGATTCCGGGTGGTGCAGGGCCTGGATGTGTCACGTTGGCTGCGTCGAACTTCGAGGTGTTCGCCGAACTCCGACACTTGAACTTGACGACGGATTCAACTATACAAAAGAGAGACGCGAGTCACAACGCACGGCGAAGGAGAGGACACCTCGTGAAGGTTGCACAGAAGGTCGCCATCGTGACCGGCGGTGGAGGCGGAATCGGCGGGGCGATCGCGGACCGTCTCGCCGACCAGGGCGCCAAGGTGCTGGTCGCCGATCTCGACCCGAACGCCGCCGCCGCGGTTGCGGACGGAATCAACGCACGTCACCCCGGAACGGCCGTCGCCGAAGGCGCCGACGTCGCGGACGCCGATCAGATCCGCCGCATCATCGATCGCGCGGAGACCGAGTTCGGCCCGGTCGATCTCTACTTCGCCAACGCCGGCATCGCGGGAGCACCCGGCCTCGACGCCGACGACGCCGGCTGGGATCTCGCGATCGACGTCAACGTCCGCGCCCACATCCGCGCCGCCCAGCAGCTCGTGCCGAAGTGGGTCGAGCGGGGCGAGGGGTACTTCGTGTCGACCGCGTCCGCGGCCGGGCTCCTCACTCAAATCGGCTCGGCCACCTACGCGGTCACCAAGCACGCGGCCGTAGCGTTCTCCGAATGGCTGTCGGTCACCTATGGGGACAACGGAGTTCGCGTCAGCTGCCTCTGTCCGATGGGCGTCGAGACGAAGTTGATGCGCTCCGGCGAGAACTCGGGTGATCCACTCGGCGTCGCGGCCACCCGCGCCGTCGTCTCGGCAGGCGACGTGCTGCAGCCCGAGCAGGTCGCCGACATCGTGCTCGACGCCGTGGACCGGGAGACGTTCCTGATCCTGCCCCACGAGAGCGTCCTCACCATGTACCGGCAGAAGGGATCCGACTACGACCGCTGGCTGCGCGGGATGCGCCGCTACCAGAGTTCGCTGCTGGAGCGCGCGTGACACCCGAGCACGCAGACCTGGTCCTCGCCGAGCGGCGCGGACCGGTCCTGGTGCTGACGTTCAACCGGCCGGACAAGCTGAACGCCTGGACCGACGACCTCGAGGACCGGTACTTCACGCTGCTCGGCGACGCAGAGGACGCCCCGGACGTCCGCGCGATCGTGGTGACCGGAGCCGGGCGCGGGTTCTGCGCCGGCGCCGACCTCGGACGCCTGCAGGCCGTCGGTGACGTGTCCGAAGCGGACCTCCTCCGGCCGCGCCCCCGCGACCTTCCCGCGACACTGCGTAAACCGCTGATCGGGGCGATCAACGGGGTCGCCGCCGGTCTCGGAATGGTGGAGGCCCTCTACTGCGACGTCCGGTTCGCCTCGGCGTCCGCCCGGTTCACGACCGCCTTCGCCAAGCGGGGACTGATCGCCGAATACGGCATCTCCTGGCTGCTGCCCCGGCTCGTGGGACGCAGCCGCGCCACCGACCTGCTGCTGTCGAGCCGCATGGTCGATGCCGAGGAGGCGTTGCGCATCGGACTCGTCGACCACCTCATGCCGGACGGTTCGGTCGTCGACGCCGCGGTCGCCTATGCCGAACAGCTGGCGACGCACTGCTCCCCGACGTCGATGGCCGTCATCAAGGACCAATTGCAGAACGATGCGGACGGCACCTACGCCGAGTCCGTGGCCCGAGCGGAAGGCCTGATGTTGCAGGCGTTCCGCGGAGCCGATCTCGTCGAGGGCGTACAGAGTCACCTCGACAAGCGCACACCCACGTTTCCCTCACTACCCGTCAGGAGTTCCCATGTCCCTGTTTGACATCTCGGATCGCGCCCAGCAGTTGCAGATCGATCTGCTGGAGTTCATGGATTCGCATGTGTATCCGGCGGAGGCGGTGTATGAGGAGCAGATGCGGGAGTCGGGGGATCCGCATTTCCAGCCGCCGGTGTTGGAGGAGTTGAAGGTTGAGGCGCGGCGTCGGGGGTTGTGGAATCTGTTTCATCCGCATCCGGGGACGGGTGCGGGGTTGACGAATCTCGAGTATGCGCCGTTGGCGGAGATCATGGGGCGCAGTCATATCGCGTCGGAGGCGTGTAATTGTAATGCGCCGGATACGGGCAATATGGAGGTGCTCGAGTTGTTCGGTACGGCCGAGCACAAGGAGAAGTATCTGACGCCGTTGCTGGAGGGGACGATGGCGTCGGCGTTCGCGATGACGGAGCCGGCGGTGGCGAGTTCGGATGCGACGAATGTGGAGTTGTCGATGGTCCGGGACGGTGACGAGTATGTGCTGAACGGGCGGAAGTGGTTCGCGTCGAATGCGTTGCATCGGAATTGCCGGGTGTTGATCGTGATGGGGAAGACGGATCCGTCGGCGGCGCCGCATCGGCAGCAGTCGATGATGGTGGTGCCGATCGATGCGCCGGGGGTGACGGTGATGCGGGGGTTGCCGGTGTTCGGGTATCAGGATCGTGAGGGGCATGCGGAGATCGACTTCGCGGATGTTCGGGTGCCGGTCAAGGATGTGTTGAAGGGCGAGGGGGAGGGTTTCGCGATTTCGCAGGCGCGGTTGGGTCCGGGTCGGATTCACCATTGCATGCGGGCGATCGGGATGGCGGAGCGGGCGTTGGAGTTGATGTGTCGTCGGGCGTCGTCGCGGGTGACGTTCGGGAAGCCGGTCAGTGAGAATGCGAATATTCAGGATTGGATTGCGGAGGCGCGGATCGAGATCGAGATGATCCGGTTGTTGACGCTGAAGGCGGCGTATCTGATGGATACGGTGGGGAACAAGGAGGCGCGGACGGAGATCGCGGCGATCAAGGTGGCGGCTCCGAATATTGCGTTGAAGATTGTGGATCGGGCGATTCAGGTGCACGGTGGGGCCGGTGTCACCGACGACTTCCCGCTCGCCATGGCCTGGGCGCACCTGCGAACCCTGCGCCTGGCGGACGGTCCCGACGAGGTCCACAAGCGCGCCATCGCGCGGCAGGAACTCCGGCAGTACCGCGACACCGCCGTCAGCGCCTCCACCAACGGACACAAGGTTGCGGTGAGCTGACATGGTCGGTCTCGACCTCACCGGGCGCACCGCGATCGTCACCGGCGCGTCGCGGGGCATCGGCCTGGCCGTCGCCAAGGCCATCGCGGCCGCCGGCGGCAACGTGGTGCTCACCTCACGGTCCCAGGAATCGGCCGATGCCGCCGCGGCCGAGGTCGGGGGCACCGCGATCGGAATCGCCGCCCACGCCGTCGACGAAGAAGCCGCCCGGCGCTGCGTCGACGTCACCCTCGAACGCTTCGGCAGCCTGGACATCCTGGTCAACAATGCGGGGACGAACCCGTCGTTCGGGCCGATCATCGACCAGGACCACGCGCGATTCGCCAAGACCTTCGACGTGAACCTGTGGGCTCCGGTGCTGTGGACGGGGCTCGCCACGAAGGCATGGATGGGCGAGCACGGCGGCGCCGTGGTCAACACCGCCTCCATCGGCGGCATGGCGTTCGAGGCGAACATCGGTCTGTACAACGCGTCCAAGGCCGCGCTGATCCATCTCACCAAGCAACTGGCACTGGAACTCTCACCGAGGGTGCGGGTCAATGCCGTCGCTCCCGGTGTGGTGCGGACCAAGCTCGCCGAGGCGCTGTGGAAGGAACACGAGCCGGCCGTGTCGGCGTCCACGGCGCTGGGGCGGATCGGCGAACCCGCGGACATCGCGTCCGCGGTCGCGTTCCTCGTCTCCGATGCCGCGAGCTGGATCACCGGCGAAACCATGGTGATCGACGGCGGTCAACTGCTCGGCGACGCCCTCCCGTTCCGGCAGGGGGCCCAGCTCGGTGTCTAGCGTGGACGTCGTCGGCATCGACACCGAGGCCGTGAGCCGCTGGTTCGGCACGCTCGGCATCGACAGTGCCGGACCGCTGACCTTCGGCCGGATCGGACTCGGCCAGTCGAACCTCACCTACCTGGTCCAGGACCGGGCGGGCGGCAGATGGGTGCTCCGGCGTCCACCCCTCGGACACCTGCTGGCGTCGGCCCACGACGTCGCCCGCGAGGCTCGGGTCCTCTCCGCCCTCGAGGACACCGTGGTGCCCACCCCGCGGGTGTTCGGACTCACCGACGACCCGGAGGTGAGCGAGGTACCGCTGCTGCTGATGGAGTTCGTCGACGGACAGGTCGTCGATCGCATGTCGATCGCGGAGTCCCTGACCCAGGAACGCCGCCGGGCGATCGGTCTGTCGCTGCCGCGGACGCTCGCGAAGATCCACGCGGTGGACCTCGACCGGACCGGGTTGACCGACCTGGCCAGCCACAAGCCGTACGCGCAGCGTCAGCTCAAGCGGTGGTCGGGGCAGTGGGAGAAGTCGAAGACCCGCGAGCTGCCCGCCCTCGACGACCTGACGCGACGGCTCGCCGCCTCGGTGCCGGAGCAGCGGGAACTGACACTGGTGCACGGCGACTTCCACCTGCGCAACGTCATCACCTCCCACGAGACCGGGGAGGTGACCGCGGCCCTGGACTGGGAGTTGTGCACCCTCGGCGACCCCCTCGCCGACGTCGGCAGCCTGCTCGCGTACTGGCCGGAGCCGGGCGAGACGACCGGCGGCGACTTCCCTGCGTCCACCCTCGACGGTTTCCCGGACCGGGTGGAGATCGCCGGGGTGTACCTCGACGAGACCGGCCGCGACCCGAAAGCCCTCGCGTTCTGGCACGTCCTCGGCCTGTGGAAGGTCGCGGTCATCGCGGAGGGCGTCATGCGCCGCGCGCGGGACGAACCGCAGAACAAGGCGGCCGCGGGCACCCCGACCGTCGAGCGCATCGACGACCTGGTGGCCAAGGCGTGCGACATCGCCGCCCGGGCCGGAATCTGATCGAACGACGATGGAGAACTTCATGAAGAGAACGGCAATCGTCACCGGTGCGGCACGGGGCATCGGTGCCGCGGTGGCGAAGAAACTGGCGAGCGACGGGTATGCGGTGGCGGTGCTCGACCTCGACGAGTCCGCGTGTGCGGCAACCGTCGACGCCATCGAGTCCGCCGGCGGCCGGGCGCTGGCCGTGGGCGCGAACGTCGCCGACGAGGCGTCGGTCGCCGCGGCGGTCGAGCGGGTGGTGAACGAACTCGGTGCCCCGACGATCCTGATCAACAATGCCGGAATCACCCGCGACAACCTGTTGTTCAAGATGACCGTCGACGACTGGGACGCGGTCATGAACGTGCACCTGCGCGGTGCGTTCCTGATGTCGCGGGCCGTGCAGCAGCACATGGTCGACGCCGGGTTCGGGCGCATCGTGAACCTGTCGAGCACGTCCGCGCTCGGTAATCGCGGGCAGGTCAACTACTCCGCCGCCAAGGCGGGCATGCAGGGCTTCACCAAGACGCTCGCCATCGAACTGGGCAAGTTCGGTGTCACCGCGAACGCGATCGCGCCCGGCTTCATCGAGACCGAGATGACCGCCGCCACCGCCGAGCGGGTGGGTGTCGGTTTCGAGGACTTCAAGAAGGCGGCGGCGTCGCAGATCCCGGTGAACCGCGTCGGGCTGCCCGAGGACATCGCCAACACCGCGTCGTTCCTGGCGAGTGAGGGTGCCGGATTTGTATCCGGACAAGTGATCTACGTCGCCGGCGGACCGAAGGACTGAGGAATATGACCATTGACGAACAGGCGATCGCACGCGACCTCAGCGATCGTGTCGCGACCCTCGTCGAACAGAACGACCTGTCGGATCCGACCGGGTTCCTCGGAGCCCGATTCGACGCCGGCCTCGCGTGGGTCCACTTCCCGCCGGGGCGCGGCGGGCTCGGTCTGCCGCAGAGCTTCCAGGCGCAGGTCGACGCCGAACTCGCTGCCGCCGGAGCGCCCGGTCCGGCCAAGGGCCGCAACGGGATCGGGTTGGGTATGGCCGCGCCGACCATCGCCGCGTTCGGCACCGAGGAACAACAGCAGAAGTACCTGCGGCCGATCTTCACCAGCGAGCACATCTACTGCCAGTTGTTCAGCGAACCGGGGGCGGGCTCCGACCTGGCCGCGGTCGCGACGCGAGCCGTCCGTGAGGGTGACGGCTGGATTGTCAACGGGCAGAAGGTGTGGACGTCGGGGGCGCAGAATGCACAGATGGCGATCCTCGTGGCCCGGACGGATCCGACGGTGCCCAAGCACGCCGGGCTCACGTACTTCCTGTGCGACATGAGCGATCCCGGTATCGACGTCCGGCCGTTGCGGCAGATCACCGGTGAGGCCGAGTTCAACGAAGTGTTCCTCACCGACGTCCACATTCCCGATACCGATCGGCTCGGCGACGAGGGGCAGGGCTGGCGGGTGGCGACCGCGACCCTCAACAACGAGCGGGTGGCGATCGGCGGTTCCGCGGCCGCCCGCGAGAGCGGCATGATCGGACCGGTCGCCCAGGCCTGGCGGGAGCAACCCGAACTCCGCGATCCGGCGATGCACGACGAACTGCTGCGGCTGTGGGTCGAAGCGGAGGTCGCCCGGCTGACCGGGGAACGCCTGCGGCAACAACTCGAGGCCGGGCAACCCGGCCCGGAGGGATCCGGCCTGAAGCTGGCCTTCGCCCAGCTCGCGCAGACCATTTCGGGTTTCGACATCGAACTCCACGGTGAGGCCGGGCTGCGGTACGACGACTGGACCATGCGCCGCCCCGACAAGGTCGACTTCACCGGCCGTGAACCCGGCTACCGGTACCTGCGCGCGAAAGGCAACTCGATCGAGGGCGGCACGTCCGAGATCCTGCGCAACGTCATCGCAGAACGCGTCCTCGGCCTCCCGCCGGAACACCGCGTCGACAAGGACGGGGCTTCCCCCCTGAGTGAGGACATCATGAACACTGGGTCGTTAAGACCCAGAGGAAGAGATGTCACTGATGGCGATGAAGGCGTACTCGGCGGAGTTCAAGGCCGATGCCGTCGCGCTGTACCTGTCCGATCCGAACCACACGTTCGAGGGCATCGGCAAGGATCTGGGAGTCAGCCGTGAGACGCTGCGCACCTGGGTGCGGGCCGAACGCAAACGCACCGGCGCTCCCGCGGCCGAGCTCCGGGCCAGTGGGGCGGCGCGGCCGGCATCGCGGGCCGGCGGGGTATCGTCCGAGTCCGTGTTGGAGGAAGAGAACAGGCAGCTCAAGGCCCAGATCCGCAAGCTCGAAACCGAACGGGAGATCCTGCGGAGGGCCGCGAAATATTTCGCCGGGGAGACGAATTGGTGAGCAGCCACTTCCAATTCGTTGACGACCACTGCGACACCTTTCCGGTGAAGTGGCTGTGCCAGATCCTCGAGGTCTCCCGCTCGGGGTTCTACCGGTGGCGGGCCGCCGCGCCGGCCCGGGACGCCCGCGCCTCCGCCGACGAGGAGTTGGCCGCCCGGATCCGCGCCATCCACGACGACTCCGACGGCACCTACGGGGCCCCACGGGTGACCGCCGAACTGCGCGATGCCGGGATCGAGGTCAATCACAAGCGGGTCGAACGGGTCATGCGCGTGAAGGGGATCGTCGGGCTGCATCTGCGCAAACCGGTGCGCACCACGATTCCCGCCCCGGACGCGGTCCCGGTGCCGGACCTGGTCCGGCGGGATTTCACGGCGAGCGCACCGAACACCAGGTACGTCGGGGACATCACCTACCTGCCGGTGGGTGACGGTGAATTTCTGTATCTGGCGACGGTGTTGGACCTGGGTTCGAGACGGTTGGCGGGGTGGTCGATCGCCGACCATATGCGCACCGAGTTGGTCACCGATGCGCTGCGGGCGGCGGCCGCCTGTCGTGGCGCCGCCGGGCTCGATGGGTCAATATTCCACTCCGACAACGGAGCTCAATATGCATCGGCGGAATTCGCCGAACTCTGCTGCGAGTTGGGGGTGACCAGGTCGCGGGGTGCGGTCGGAACGTCGGCGGACAACGCGGCCGCCGAGTCGCTGAATGCGACGTTGAAACGGGAGACGCTGAAGGGGCGGAAACGCTGGAACAGTGCGGGCGAGGCGCGCGCTGCCGTGTTCCGCTGGATCACGCGATACAACACCAGAAGGAGGCATTCCACTCTCGGCCAAATCTGTCCGGTCGAGTTCGAGCAGCGATCGGCTACGCTGGCCACCGCCGCATAGGAATAGGTGTCCACATCTCGGGGAACGCCCGACATCGCCTGGAAGGACCTGCCCCGATGAGCACCGCAGATCTGCTGTATTCCGACACGGAAGACGCCCTGCGCGACTCCGTCCGCCGCCTCCTCGCCGACCGCTGCCCACCGGAACTGGTGGTCGGGGCGTACGACCGGGCACCCGCCGACTTCTCCGGAGTGTGGAAATCCCTCGCCGTCGAACTCGGACTGGCGGGCCTGCTCGTCCCCGAGGACCTGGGCGGCGCCGGCGCGAGCGCACGCGAGGCTGCGGTGGTCATGGAGGAGATCGGGCGTGCCGTCGCGCCCGTCCCGTACCTTTCCAGCGCCGTACTCGCGACGGTCGCGCTGCTGAAGGCGGGAGACACGCGAACGGTCGGCGCACTCGCCGACGGGACGACCACCGGTGCGCTCACGGTCGGGCTCGCGACCGCACCGGGCCGGTTCACCCCGACCGTGTGCCGGGACGGCGACGCCCTGACCGGCACCGTGACCAGTGTCGCGGGCGTCTCGGAGGCCGACATCCTGATCGTGCCGGTCGAGGGTCCGGGTGGACTCGAACTGCACACGGTGCCCGCCGGCACCGCCGGCGTCTCGGTCATGCCCGTGCTCGCGCTCGACATGACCCGGCCACTGTCGGATGTCTCGTTCGACGCCGCCGCATCCACCCGCGTCGACGACGGCAACGCCGCGGCGGCGGTCCGTGACGCCCTCGTCGTCGGTGCCGCACTGCTCGCCTCCGAGCAACTCGGGCTCGCGCAGTGGTGCTTCGAGACGACCCTGGCGTACGTCAAGGAGCGAACCCAGTTCGGCCGCGCCGTCGGGTCGTTCCAGGCGATCAAGCACCGCCTCGCCGACCTGTGGCTCGAGGTCACCTCCGCGGCCGCCGCTGCCCGCTACGCCGCGGACACTGCCGCCCGGGGCGACGCGGACGCCGAGGTCGCGGCTGCCGTCGCGCAGGCGTACTGCAGTGACGTCGCCGTCCACGCCGCCGAGGAGTGCGTCCAGCTGCACGGCGGGATCGGCATGACGTGGGAATACCCCGCGCACCTGTATCTGAAGAGGGCGAAGAGCGATCAGCTCGCGTTCGGCACCGCCTACCGTCACCGCGCGCGCCTCGCCGACCTGATCGACCTGCCCGCGTAACCCGAGCCGCACCACCGACAGTCAGGAAGCAATCCATGAAGGCATGGCGTGTCCACGAACTCGGCGAGCCGCGCACCGCGCTGCAACTCGAGGAGGTCCCGGATCCGACGGCAGGCCCCGGCCAGGTGCTGGTGAAGGTTCTCGCCGCCCCGGCGAACTTCCCCGACGTGCTGCTGTGCCGCGGCGAATACCAGATCAAGCCGCCGCTGCCGTTCACACCCGGAGTCGAGCTGTGCGGTGACGTGCTGGAGGTCGGTGACGGCGTGACCCGCTTCGCCGTCGGCGACCGGGTGATCGGTAACCCCAACCTGCCCGGCGGCGGATTCGCCCAGATGGCCGTGATGGACGAGGCCAACACGTTCGCCGCCCCGTCCGCGCTCGACGACGCCGAGGCGTCGGCGTTGAGCATCGGCTACCAGACGAGCTGGTTCGCCCTTCACCGGCGCACCCAGCTGAAGCCGGGGGAGACGCTGCTCGTCCATGCCGCCGCGGGCGGAGTGGGCAGCGCCGCAGTGCAATTGGGCAAGGCTGCCGGAGCGAAGGTGATCGGCGTCGTCGGAGGCTCCGACAAGGTCGAGTACTGCCGCCGGCTGGGGGCGGATCTGGTGATCGACCGGCACACCGACGATTTCGTTCCGCTGGTCAAGGAATTCACCGGCGGACGCGGCGCGGACGTCGTCTACGACCCGGTCGGCGGCGACGCCTACGCGAAGTCCGCCAAGTGCATCGCGTTCGAAGGCCGGATCCTGATCATCGGTTTCGCCGGCGGCACCATCCCGACACCCGGCCTCAATCACGCCCTGATCAAGAACTACTCGATCATCGGCCTGCACTGGGGTCTGTACAAGCAGTACAACCAGCAGGCGATCGCCGACTGCCACGAGGAACTGACCCGTCTCGCCGACTCCGGTGCGATCACGCCGCTCATCAGCGAGCGGCTCTCGCTCGCGGACGTCGCAGACGGCATCGGCCGGCTCGGTGACGGCAGCACCGTCGGCCGCCTCGTCTTCCAACCCTGAAGGGAACGCACATGGACATCGGTTCACTGTTCGACGTCGCAGGCAAGACAGTGGTGGTCACCGGAGGTTCGCGGGGTATCGGCCGGATGATCGCGCAAGGATTCGCCCTGGCCGGGGCTACCGTGATCATCTCCGCCCGCAAGGCCGAGGCGTGCGAGAAGGCCGCGGCCGAACTGTCCGCCGCCGGGCCGGGGACGTGTCACGCACACCCCGCCGACCTGTCCACCGAGGAGGGGATCGAGGGCCTCGTCGCGCGGGTCGCCGAGGTGTCGCCCCGACTGGACGTCCTGGTGAACAACGCCGGAGCGACGTGGGGTGCGCCGGTCGACGATTTCCCCGCCGCCGGTTTCGACAAGATCTTCGACATCAACGTCAAGGGCGTGTTCATGCTCACCCAGGCATTGCTGCCGAGTCTGCGGGCCGCGGCGACGGACGGTGACCCCGCCCGGGTGATCAACATCGGATCGATCGACGGACTCGTGGTGTCGGGTAGCGAGAACTTCTCGTACGGGGCGAGCAAGGCCGCGGTCCACATGCTCACCCGCAAGCTCGCAGCGACACTGGCCGCCGAGCGGATCACCGTCAACGCCATTGCCCCCGGACCGTTTCCGAGCAAGATGATGGCCTTCGTCCTGGACGATCCGGAGCGGAAGGAGGCGGTCGAGGGATCGGTCCCGCTCGGCCGGGTCGGCACCCCGGAAGACGTCGCGGGCACCGCGATCTTCCTCTCCTCGCGTGCCGGGGCCTACCTCACCGGCACCGTCGTCCCCGTCGACGGCGGGTTGTCGGGAACACGCTGAACAGCACGTCAGACAGTCGGGACACGGAACGAGCGAGAGGCGGTACGGCGGCGATGAGCTGGTACGACGACAGGCCCTGGATGGATCGGTACGACGAGAACACGCGTTCCGTGGGGGAGATCCCCGCCCGGACAGCGCTCCACATGTTCTCGGCCGCGGTCGAATCCGCCCCGGACGGGCCGGCCATCCGGTACCTCGGCGGCACCCTCGACTACCGCGAGGTCGACGAACTCAGCGACGGTGTGGCCGCCTACCTCACCGAGAACGGATTCGGGAAGGGCGACCGGCTCGCGATCTACCTGCAGAACATCCCGCAGTTCGTGCTGGCGTTGCTCGGCACGTGGAAGGCGGGCGGTGTCGTCGTCCCGCTGAACCCGATGTACCGGGACGAGCTCTCTCACATCCTCACCGACGCCGGAGTCACCGCGATCGTGTGCAGCGAGAACGCGTGGGCCGATCGGGTGGCGGAGCGGACATCCGCCGCGGGGGTGCGGATCGCGCTGACCGCGAGTGAACTCGACATCCAGACGTCCGGCGACGCACGGGTGTTCGGGGGCGTGACGCGGGTGCGCGCCGAGGGCGTGCCGGACCTGCTCGAGGTGGCCCGGGCGCGCGCGGGTACCGGCGTGCCGGATCCCGGTCTGGTCCCGGACGACATCGCGCTCGTGTCCTACACCTCCGGAACGAGTGGAGTCCCCAAGGGAGCGACCAACACCCACCGGAATCTCACCGTCAACAGTTCGATCCTGCGGCTGTACGAGAGCAAGCCCGCCGGTTCGCCGATCTTCGCGCTCGCACCGCTGTTCCACATCACGGGCATGGTGTGCCAGTTGCTCACCGCGATCGACCTGGCGTCGCCGCTGATCCTCGCGTACCGGTTCGACGCAGGGGTCGTCCTCGACGCCCTCGAGCGGGAGCGGCCGGTGTTCATGGTCGGCCCGTCCACCGCCTACATGGCGCTGATGGCCCACCCCGACTTCTCCGGTGAGCGCTTCGCTTCATTGGAGGCCGTGATGTCCGGTGGCGCCCCGCTACCCCCTGCCATCGTCGAACGGTTCCGGGAGCTGACCGGAAAGTACATCCGCAACGGCTACGGGCTCACCGAGACCAGCGCACCGTGCGTCGTCGTCCCGCCGAACCTGGAGGCGCCGGTCGATCCGTCGTCGGGCACGCTGGCGATCGGCCTGCCCCTTCCGTCCGCCGTGATCCGGATCGTCGGGGAGGACGGGCACGACCTCGACCCGCTCGAAGTCGGGGAGATCGCCGTCGACGGGCCGATGGTCGTGCCCGCGTACTGGAACAAACCGGACGCCACGGCGCAGTCGCTGCCCGGCGGCCGGTTGCTCACCGGCGATGTGGGCTTCATGGACGCCCAGGGCTGGGTGTACGTCGTCGATCGCAAGAAGGACATGATCAACGCGTCCGGGTTCAAGGTCTGGCCGCGCGAGGTCGAGGACGTGCTGTACCGGCACCCGGCAGTCCGGGAGGCCGCCGTCGTCGGCGAGCCGGACAGCTACCGCGGCGAGACCGTCGCCGCGTTCGTCAGCCTCCGGCCCGGGCAGACGGTCGAGACGGACGACCTCGTCGAGTACTGCCGGGAGCGGCTGGCCAGCTACAAGGCCCCGAGGCGGGTCGTGATCGTCGACGAACTGCCCAAGACGGCCAGCGGGAAGATCCTCCGACGCGAAATGCGCCGCAGCACCCCGGCTTGAGCCCGCCGCCGTCCCGTTCGCTCCGGCAATCAGGCGAGAACGGGGTGCGGGTAGTCCGCCGCGCGGTGCTGGAACGACAGGATCCGGGGGTTCTGCACGACCCCGTCGCGGATCTCGACGGCCCGCCGGATCGTGTCGCTGCGGTCCCAGGCGGAGGGTCCGTCGAGGACGGTCCCCAGATGGGGGAGCAGGGCCTCGCTGATCTCCCACGTCGCCGAATTCCACAGGTAGGACGGGCTGTGATCGACCGCGTAGTAGCGGACGTTCTCGCCGATCATGAACGTCGGATCGGCGAACGACGTGGGCCGGGCCCAGCTGAAGCCCATTCCCTCGTCGCAGGACACGTCGACGACGAGGCTGCCGGGCAGGAGGGTTTCGACGTCCGAGTCGATCAGGAACGTCAGCGGCGACTCCGTGTCCTGCAGGACGCAGTTGACGATGATGTCGTGCCGGGCGAGGAACCCCGCGAGCGGCATCCGGCCCTCGTCCGTGGTGACGTGGCTGCGGCGCGGATCGGCGTCGTCGTGATCGAACTGCACGATCTCCGCGGAATGGATCGGCGAGCTCACGGCGGTGACCCCGCGCTGGGTGACGACGTGGACGTCGTGAATGCCCAGGGCGTTCAGCGCGGTGACGGCGCCGCGGGCGGTGGCACCGAAGCCGAGGACCACGGCGCGGAGACGGCGGCCGTAGTCGCCGGTCGAACCCGCGATCGACAGGGCGTGCAGCACCGAGCTGTATCCGGCGAGCTCGTTGTTCTTGTGGAAGACATGGAGCTGGAACGACCCCTCGACGCTCCAGTGGTTCATGGCCTCGAACGCGATCAACGTGAGGTGGCGATCGACGGCCACCTGGGTGAGCTCCGTGTCCTGGACGCAGTGCGGCCACCCCCACAGGATCTGGCCGTCACGCAGATCCGCCAGATCCTTCGCGAGAGGTTTGGGCAGCAGGAGGACGTCGTTGTGCTCGATCAGCTGCTCCCGGGTGCGCAGACCGCCCACCGACTGGGCAAGCTGCTCGTCGGAGACACCGAAGGGCTCTCCGTAGCCGTACTCGAGATGGATGCGGCCACGGAGATCGGGGTTGATCCGGTCGAAGTGGAGCGGGTGGATCGGGAGCCGGCGTTCGTCGGTTTTGCTCGAACGCGCGACGACGCCGAGGGTGAGTGGATGAGAGCGGTGTTGCTGCACAGGGGTGTCCCTTGGTCGACACTGCCGGAGAGAGTCTTCGGCAGAGAGTTGTTGCCGCGGAACCCGCAATGGAGGAGGCCAGCGTTCGATCGATGTGCGCGGCATCTGCCGGCGCTGCTGCAGCTCTCGACAAAGCCCGAGGAGATCACTCGGGGAAGACTGGTAGCACCAGAGAGAAAGGCTGCGCCGCGACAGGCGACGCAGTTCCTCGTGGTGCCCCCGGCAGGATTCGAACCTGCGACCTTTCGCTCCGGAGGCGAACGCTCTATCCCCTGAGCTACGGGGGCGCACCGGAAATTCGGTGTGCCGATTGGGCTGGCCAATCGTAGCGCATGGGTAGTGGGATCGACCAAATCGGTCCCCCTACTTCGTGGACTCGCCCCGGTAGCGGCCCGAACACGCCTAGTGTCGGGAGGACGTGGACGCTCGCGAACTCTCGGGGAGGGGTCGAGAATGACCGATGGACGGCAGGCCGGGTCGCAGGATTCCGGCGGGCACTATTCCGATTCCGACCTCGATCTGGACCTGCGGTGGTGGGCGGCGGCCAACTATCTGACGGTCGCGCAGATCTACCTGCAGGACAACGCGCTTCTGCGTGCGCCGCTGCGTCCCGAACACATCAAACCCCGGCTCCTCGGGCACTGGGGGACGAGCCCGGGTCTGTCGATGATCTACGCCCTGCTGAACCGTCTCATCCGCCGGACCGATACCGACTGTCTCTACGTGACGGGTCCCGGACACGGTGGCCCTGCGCTCGTCGCCGCCACGTACCTGGAGGGGACGTACTCGGAGGTGTACCCGGGCGTGTCCCGCGATGCTGCCGGTATCCACCGTCTCTGCCGGCAGTTCTCGACGCCGGGTGGCATCCCGAGTCACGTCAGTGTGCAGACGCCGGGCAGCATCCACGAGGGCGGCGAGCTCGGCTACGCTCTCGCGCATGCCGCCGGGGCGGCATTCGATCACCCGAACCTATTGGTGGCGTGCGTGATCGGAGACGGCGAGGCCGAGACCGGACCACTGTCCGGTTCGTGGAAACTCCCCGCATTCCTCGATCCGGAACGTGACGGAGCGGTGTTGCCGATCCTGCACGTCAACGGAGCGAAGATCGCCGGGCCCACCGTCTACGGTCGCAGCAGCGACGCAGACATCGAGGAGTTCCTCGGCGGTCAGGGCTGGGCGCCGACCGTCGTCTCCGGCGACGACCCGAGACAGGTCTTCCCGGCGCTGCATCGCGCCCTCACCGACGCGCACGCAGCGATCTCCGACCTGCAGCGGGAGGCGCGGGCCGGCCGGCGCAGCGCAGCCAAGTGGCCGGCGATCGTGCTGCGGACCCCGAAGGGCTGGACCGGTCCGCGCACCGTCGACGGCGTGCTCGTCGAGGGCACGCACCGGGCGCATCAGGTTCCGCTGTCGGGAGTGCGGACCGACGAGGCGCATCTGCGTCAGCTCGAGGAGTGGATGCGGTCCTACGGCCCCGGTGAACTGTTCGACTCCTCCGGCGCACTCGTTCCGGACCTCGAGCGGCTCGCGCCGCAGGGCGACAAGCGGATGGGTTCGTCGCCGTACGCGAACGGCGGCCGCCTGCGTGCCGATCTTCCCGTGCCGCCGCTGGAGAAGTACGCGCTCGCGATCGAGAAGCCCGGCACCACCCTCCACGAGACCACCCGGGTGCTCGGGGAACTGCTCCGCGACCTGTACGTCGCCACCACCACGCCCGACGGCGGTGGATACTTCCGGCTGTTCTGCCCGGACGAAACGGCCAGCAACCGGTTGGGCGCCGTGTTCGAGGTGACCGACCGCTGCTGGCAGCTGCCGGTCACCGACTACGACGACGGACTGTCAGCCCGCGGCCGGGTGATGGAAGTGCTCAGCGAGCATCTCTGCGAGGGATGGCTGGAGGGATATCTGCTGTCGGGGCGGCACGGGCTGTTCGCCAGCTACGAGGCGTTCGCGATGGTGAGCGTATCGATGCTCGTCCAGCACACGAAGTGGCTGCAGCACGCGGTGGATCTGCCGTGGCGGGCACCGGTGGCGTCGCTGAACGTCCTGCTGACCAGCACGTGCTGGCGCAACGACCACAACGGATTCAGTCATCAGGGGCCGGGCATGATCGACGCCGTCATCCCGCTCGCACCGGATGTCGTCCGGATCTGGCTGCCACCCGACTCGAACACTCTGCTCTCCATCGCCGACCACTGCCTCCGCAGCACCGACCACGTCAATCTCATCGTGGTCGACAAGCAGCCGCACCTGCAGTACCTGACCCTCGCGGAGGCGCATGCGCACTGCGCGGCCGGGGCGTCGGTGTGGGAGTGGGCGGGGACGGAAGGCACGGTGGGCGCCGACCCGGACGTCGTGCTCGCCGCCGCCGGGGACGTCCCGACCCAGGAGATCCTCGCCGCGGCGCAGTTGCTGCGCGAACACACGCCGGACCTGGTCACCCGGGTGGTCAACGTCGTCGACCTGATGGGGTTGCTCACCCCCACCGAACACCCGCACGGATTCGACGCACGCATGTTCCTCGACCTGTTCACCGCGGACACGGACGTGGTGTTCGCGTTCCACGGGTACTCGCGCGCCGTCCACGAGCTGATCCACGGGCGTCCCGCCCCGGACCGGTTCCACGTTCGCGGCTTCAGCGAACAGGGCACCACGACCACCCCGTTCGACATGGTCGTGCTCAACCGGATGAGCCGCTACCACCTGGTCCTCGAGGCCCTGCGACGCACGCGGAGAGAGCCGGCCGGTGCCGGCGAACTGGCCGATTTCTGCCTCCGGCAACTCGAACGGCACGGCGAGTACGTCGTCGCGCACCTCGAGGACATGCCCGAGGTGCGCGACTGGACGTGGTCGTGAAGCCGGAAGTCAGTTCATCGGGAGGGGAGCAGCGCCTTTCGCGGTGAGCATGTTCGTCATCACCGTCGACTCGCTCTGCTGGGTGTCCACCATCGTCTGCGCGAGAGAGCGCACCGCGTCCTCCGACGCGTGCTGGGCCGCGTACTCCATCATCGGAAGTCCGCCCTGGTGGTGACGCAGCATCAGCTGGAGGTACAGGGCGTCGACGGCCGGACCGGTGGCCTGACGCAACGCGGCCATGTCCTCCGAGGACGCCATGCCCGGCATCTTCGACATCGATCCCATGTGCCCGCTGTCGGCGGATCCGTGGTCGTGACCGTCCGAGTGCTCGGATTCCATCCAGCCCATGTAGCCGCCGGACGGCAGCGCCGGCTGATCCCACAGCGCGAGCCAGCCCTGCATCTGCCCGAGCTGATTCTGCTGCGTGGTGAGGATGTCGTACGCGAGGCCGCGCACCGCCGGGTCGGTGGCGCCCGCCAGCGCGATCGCCGACATCTCCACCGCCTGGCTGTGATGCACGCTCATGTCCTGCGCGAATCCGACATCGACGGAACCGGCCTCGGGAACCGGGGCGCCGGAGTCGTCGAGCGGAAGCCGGGCGAGGAACCCGAGCGCGAATCCGAGGGCGATGGCGCCGATCAGCCCGATGACCAGCAGCGCTGTGCGCTGACTGGGCCGGGACGGGGCTGGATTGTCTGCGGGTTCGGCAGAACTAGCCATTGCCGCCCTCCGGCGCCTGCTGCAGATCGGACGGCAGCTGCAGGTCGCTCGGGAGCTGCATGCCGCTGGGCAGCTGCGTCCCCGCGCCACCGGACTCGGACTGGTCGGGGCTGATACCGCCACCGTCCATCGGCACCGCGTCCGCGCCGGGTGCGCTCGGGTCGAACGGCGGCGGGTTGTCGGGGTCGAAACCGGAGCCCGGGATGGATGAGCAGCTCGCGCCGACCTCCGGGTAGGTGTTCTTGTTGATCCGCAGCGCGGTGATGAACTGGTCGATGCGCTCGTCGTCGACGCTGTCCAGCTTCAGCTGGTGGCCCCACGACTGCACCGAGACCGGGCTGTCGAGGCCCGGGAACGGCGACATCAGCGTGTACGTCTCGCCGTCCACCTTGTCCTTCAGCGTCTCGACCTGGTCGGCGGACAGCTCGTCCGGGTTGTAGGCGATCCACACGGCGCCGTGCTCGAGCGAGTGCACGGCGTTCTCGGTGCGGATCGCGTTCGGGTAGACGGTGCCGGTGCACGTCGCCCAGATGGCGTCGTGCGGGCCGCCGAACGGGGGCGACTGGTCGTACGCGACGCGCTGCGTCGGCTGGATGTGGATGCCGGCCGGGTAGTCGACCTTGACGACGCCGTCGATGTTGACCGACGGGTCGGGATTCTCGGCGCTCGGCGCGTACTTCGCGGCTTCTTCCTTGGCCTGGTACTTGGGGACCAGGTTGATCGCGAGGATCGCCACGAGTGCGAGAACGGCAGCTCCGGCGCCGATCGTCAGCCAGGGGATGGTCCGCGGAGCGGACGCGCCACCCTTGACTTTCGCGCCGCCGCTCCTCTTCTTGGCGGCCTTGATGGCCTTCGCCGACTTCGCGCCCGAGTTCTTATCGGGACCGCGACTTTCCGAACCGCTTGGCATCGATTGTGATCTTTCGGTGTGTGGGTTACGGGCGCTCGACCCCCGGTAACCGGAAGCTGAGGGCCGGGACTCAGGGCGACACCACTGTACTTTCCCACCCTGAGCGCAACCTGGGAGAGTGGCCGCGGCCACGCTCGCCGGCGGTCGCCGGGCCCGCGGCGGGACTCGCGGGAAGGCGGATCACCGCCCGGGACGCGTTGGCCATAGGATAGATACCTGTGACTCCAGCTGACCTTGCCGAACTGCTCCGCGGAACCGCCGCGAAAGTGCTCGCCGAACGCGGACTCGACGTGTCCGTGCTCCCCGAAACTCTCACGGTCGAGCGTCCGCGCAATCCCGAGCACGGCGATTACGCCACCAACGTCGCGATGCAGGTGGCCAAGAAGGTCGGTACCAACCCGCGTGAGCTGGCCGGCTGGCTCGCCGAGGCGCTGACCGCGGCCGCGGGCATCGACAGCGCCGACATCGCGGGCCCGGGATTCCTCAACATCCGCCTGGCCGCCGACGCGCAGGGCGCGATCGTCGCGAAGATCCTCGAGGAGGGTGCCGCGTTCGGGTCCGGACACACGCTCGACGGCAAGAAGATCAACCTCGAGTTCGTCTCGGCCAACCCCACCGGCCCCATCCACCTCGGTGGAACGCGCTGGGCGGCCGTAGGCGACGCGCTGGGCCGGATCCTGTCCACCCAGGGCGCGGCAGTCACCCGCGAGTACTACTTCAACGACCACGGCGCCCAGATCGACCGGTTCTCCCGCTCGCTGATCGCGGCCGCCAAGGGCGAACCCGCCCCCGAGGACGGCTACGCGGGCGCGTACATCGCCGACATCGCCACCCAGGTGCAGCAGCAGCGCCCCGACGTGCTGGAACTGCCCGCGGGCGAGCAACAGGAAGTCTTCCGCGCCATCGGCGTCGACCTGATGTTCGCCCACATCAAGCGCACCCTGCACGAGTTCGGCGTCGACTTCGACGTCTACTTCCACGAGAACTCGCTGTTCGAGTCCGGTGCGGTGGAGAAGGCCGTCGAGACGCTCAAGGACTCCGGCAACCTGTTCCAGGAGGACGGCGCCTGGTGGCTCAAGAGCACCGACTTCGGCGACGACAAGGACCGCGTCGTCATCAAGAGCGACGGCAACGCGGCGTACATCGCCGGTGACATCGCCTACTTCCAGGACAAGCGCTCCCGCGGCTTCGACCTGTGCATCTACATGCTCGGTGCCGACCACCACGGGTATATCGGCCGGCTCAAGGCGGCTGCGGCCGCGTTCGGCGACGACCCCGACACCGTCGAGGTGCTGATCGGCCAGATGGTGAACCTCGTCCGCGACGGTGTGGCCGTGAAGATGAGCAAGCGCGCCGGGACGGTCATCACCCTCGACGACCTCGTCGAGGCGATCGGCGTCGACGCGTCGCGGTACGCGATGATCCGGTCGTCGGTGGATTCGAGCATCGACATCGACCTCGAACTGTGGACGAGCACCGGCAACGAGAACCCGGTGTACTACGTGCAATACGCGCACGCCCGCCTGTCGGCCATCGCCCGCAACGCCGCCGACCTCGGTGTCGCGGTCACGGATCCCGACTTCTCGCTGCTCGTCTCGGAGCAGGAGGGCGATCTGATCCGCACCCTCGGCGAGTACCCGCGCGTCGTCACCAGTGCCGCGAATCTGCGTGAGCCGCACCGCATTGCGCGGTATCTCGAGGAGCTGGCCGGTGCCTATCACCGGTTCTACGGCGCCTGCCGGATCCTGCCCCAGGGCGACGAGGAAATCGGCCCGCTGCACATCGCGCGACTGGCGCTGTGCGACGCGTCCCGTCAGGTCCTGTCCAACGGACTGGCCCTGCTCGGCGTCAGCGCACCGGAGCAGATGTGAACGCGCACCCCGCAGGTCCCAAGCACGCCGAACAGCTGCACGCACCAGGTCTGCCCGAACGTCCCGCCGACGCGGCCGCATTCGCCGCACTCTCTCCCGAGGTGTGGCCCCGCAACGCGCACCGCGCCGCGGATGGAGTCGTCAGCCTGGCGGGCATCCCGGTCACCGAACTGGCCGAGAAGTACGGCACCCCATTGTTCGTGGTCGACGAGGACGATTTCCGGTCCCGCTGCCGCGACATGGCCCGTGCGTTCGGGCCCACCGCCAAGGTGCACTACGCGTCCAAGGCGTTCCTGTGCGGCGAGATCGCCCGCTGGGTCGCCGACGAGGGCCTGTCCCTGGACGTCGCGTCGGGCGGTGAACTGGCGGTCGCCCTGCACGCCGGATTCCCGGCGGAGCGAATTGCCATGCACGGCAACAACAAATCGGTCGCCGAGCTGAACGCCGCCGTGTCGGCCCGGGTCGGGCACATCGTGGTCGACTCCGCCACGGAGATCGACCGCCTCGACAAGGTGGCCGCCGAAGCCGGTGTGCTGCAGGACGTTCTGATCCGCGTGACGGTCGGAGTCGAGGCACACACCCACGAATTCATCTCCACGGCCCACGAGGACCAGAAGTTCGGGTTCTCGCTCGCGGGCGGAAAGGCGATCGACGCGGTCCGCCGGGTCTTCGCCGCCGACAATCTGCGGCTGGTCGGACTCCACAGCCACATCGGCTCGCAGATCTTCGACGTCGACGGCTTCGAGTTGGCCGCACACCGCGTGATCGGGCTGCTGCGGGACGTCGTCGCGGAGTTCGGCGTGGACAAGACCGCCCAGATCTCGATCATCGACCTCGGCGGCGGCATGGGAATCTCCTACGTCCCCACCGACGACCCGCCGCCGGTCGACCAGCTCGCCGCCAAACTCGGCGACATCGTGCGCAACGAGTCGGCGCTCGCCGGTCTGCCGGAGCCGACGCTGGCCGTCGAACCCGGACGCGCGATCGCCGGACCCGGCACGGTGACGCTGTACGAGGTCGGCACCATCAAGGACGTCACCGTCGGCGCCAACCTCACCCGCCGGTACGTCAGCGTCGACGGCGGAATGAGCGACAACATCCGTACCGCGCTGTACCAGGCGGAGTACGAGGCCAAACTGGTCTCGCGGGTCAGCGACGCGGCACCGGTGGTGTCCCGCGTCGTCGGTAAGCACTGCGAGTCCGGCGACGTCGTGATCCGCGACACCTGGATGCCCGAGGACATCGACGCCGGCGATTTGCTCGCCGTCGCGGCCACCGGTGCATACTGCTATTCGATGTCGAGCAGGTACAACCTGCTCGCCCGCCCTGCCGTGGTGGCGGTGCGCGACGGACAGTCGCGCGTGATCCTCCGGAGGGAAACCGTGGAAGACCTGCTGAGCTTGGAGGTACAGGAGTGACGAGCGAATCGGCGCATCGCGCTATCGGTGTGGCCGTCCTCGGCCTCGGCAACGTCGGGAGCGAGGTCGTGCGCATCCTGCGGGAGCACAGCGAAGACCTCGAGGCTCGCGTCGGTGCCCCGCTGGAACTGCGCGGAGTGGCCGTGCGCCGCCCCGGCAAGGACCGCGGAATTCCCGAGGAGTTGCAGACGACCGACGCGGAGTCACTCGTGGCCCGCGACGACGTCGACCTCGTCGTCGAGGTGATCGGCGGCATGGACCTGCCCCGCAAGCTGATCCTCTCGGCGCTCAACTCCGGCAAGTCCGTCGTCACCGCCAACAAGGCGCTGCTCGCCGATCACACGGGTGAACTGGCCGAGGCCGCGGAACTGCACAACGTCGACCTCTACTTCGAGGCCGCCGTGGCCGGCGCGATCCCCGTGATCCGCCCGCTCATCCAGTCCCTCGCCGGTGACCGGGTGAACAAGGTCGCCGGAATCGTGAACGGAACCACCAACTTCATCCTGTCGGCGATGGACGAGACCGGCGCGGACTACGCCGCGACCCTCGCCGAGGCCGGACGCCTGGGATACGCAGAGGCCGATCCGACCGCCGACGTGGAGGGCTACGACGCCGCCGCCAAGGCGGCGATCCTCGCGTCGATCGCATTCCACACCCGGGTCACGGCCGCCGACGTGTACCGCGAGGGGATCTCCAAGATCACCGCGGCCGACCTGACGTCGGCTCGTGCACTCGACTGCACGATCAAGCTGCTGTCCATCTGCGAGCGGATCACCACCCCCGAGGGCAAGGAGCGGATCTCCGCGCGGGTCTACCCGGCGCTCGTGCCGCTGGAACATCCGCTGGCCTCGGTCAACGGTGCGTTCAACGCCGTCGTCGTCGAGGCGGAGAACGCCGGACGCCTGATGTTCTACGGGCAGGGCGCAGGCGGCGCCCCCACCGCGTCGGCAGTGATGGGCGACCTGGTGATGGCCGCGCGCAACAAGGTGAACGGTGGCCGCGGACCCCGCGAGTCCAAGTACGCCAAGCTGAAGATCGCGCCGATCGGCGACATCCCCACGCGCTACTACGTCAACATGCAGGTGACGGACAAGGCCGGGGTCCTGTCGGCGGTGGCTGCCGAATTCTCGCAGCACGGCGTCAGCATCTCCACCGTGCGGCAGGAAGGCGCCGGCGACGGTGCCCGCCTCGTCGTCGTGACCCACGTCGCGACGGATTCTGCTCTGTCGGAAACCGTTGAGGCACTGAGCAAACTCGAATTCGTCACCGCTGTGACCAGCGTGCTGCGACTGGAAGGCACCGAACAATGACCGGCACCCGTAACCCCGTTCACATCCCCTGGCCGGGGCTGATCGAGGCTTACCGCGACCGCCTCGCCATCGGACCTAACTGGAAGACGGTCACCCTGCGCGAGGGCGGTACCCCGCTGCTGCCCGCCGGGCACCTCTCGGAACTCACCGGTTGCGACGTCTACCTGAAGGTCGAGGGGCTCAACCCGACCGGTTCGTTCAAGGACCGCGGCATGACGATGGCCGTCACCGACGCGCTCGCCCGCGGTCAGCAGGCTGTTCTGTGCGCGTCCACGGGTAACACGTCAGCTTCCGCCGCCGCGTACGCCGCCAAGGCGAAGATGACCTGCGCCGTGCTGGTGCCGCAGGGCAAGATCGCGATGGGCAAGCTCGCGCAGGCCGTCATGCACGGCGCGCGGATCATCCAGGTGCAGGGCAACTTCGACGACTGTCTCGAACTGGCCCGCAAGACCACCGCGGAGTTCCCCACGATCGGGCTCGTGAACTCGGTCAACCCGGTCCGCATCGAGGGCCAGAAGACCGCGGCCTTCGAGATCTGCGACGCACTGGGCAAGGCCCCCGACGTGCACGCGCTCCCGGTCGGCAACGCGGGTAACATCACCGCGTACTGGCGCGGGTACTCCGAGTACTACGCGGACGGGCTCACCAGCGTGAAGCCGCGCATGCTCGGCGTCCAGGCCGCCGGCGCCGCCCCGCTCGTCCACGGCGCACCGGTGAAGGACCCGGAGACGATCGCGACCGCGATCCGCATCGGCTCGCCCGCGTCCTGGAACGGCGCGGTCACCGCCAAGGAAGAGTCGCACGGCGCTTTCCGGGCCGCGACCGACGACGAGATCCTCGAGGCGTACCGGCTGATCGCCAGGACCGAAGGGGTGTTCGTCGAGCCCGCCTCGGCCGCGAGCGTCGCAGGTCTGCTCGCCGCCCGCAAGGAGGGCTGGCTGGACTCGGGGCTGACCGTCGTCTGCACGGTCACCGGTAACGGCCTCAAGGACCCCGACACGGCGTTGGCGGGTATGCCTGAGGTTCAACCGATCCCGGTCGATCCTGTCGCGGTCGCGTCGGCCCTCGAGCTGGCGTAGTGGTGGCGCCCACGCCCACCACGCCGCAGGACCACACCGCTGCCATGACACAGACCCTCCCCACTGGCCTCACCGTGACCGCCCGCGTGCCTGCGTCGAGCGCCAACCTCGGCCCGGGCTTCGACACGCTGGGTATCGCGCTCGGACTGTACGACGAGATCACCGTGACCACCACGGGTTCGGGGCTGAAGATCCGGGTCGAAGGCGAGGGTGCCGACGACGTGCCGTGGGGTCCGTCCCATCTCGTGGTCCGGGCCATCGAACGTGGCCTGGAATCGGCGGGTGTGTGGGCTGAAGGCCTGGATGTGGTGTGCCGCAACGCGATACCCCATTCTCGGGGCCTGGGTTCGTCGGCCTCCGCCGTCGTCGGGGGGCTGGCGGCCGCCAACGGCCTGGCGATCAAGCTCGACCCCGAACTCGGACTGTCGCTCGATCAGCTCGTCCAGCTGTCGTCCGAATTCGAAGGGCACCCCGACAACGCGTCGGCGAGCGTGCTCGGCGGTGCCGTGGTGTCGTGGAGTTGCGCGGGCGAGCAGACCGACGGAGCGCCCGCGGCCACCGACATCTACTCGGCGGTCGCGCTGAAGGTCCATCCAGCGATCCGCGTCGTCGCTCTCGTGCCGGGGGAGCGCTCGTCGACCGCCCACACGCGGGGTCTGTTGCCCGAGACGGTTCCCCACCGGGACGCGGCGTTCAACGTCAGCCGCGGGGCCCTCGCTGTGGTGGCGCTCACAGAGCGTCCCGACCTCCTGATGGCGGCCACCGAGGACCGACTGCATCAGACGCAGCGCGCTCCGGCTCTCCCGCTCACGACGCGATGGATCGCCGTCCTCCGCAAGGCGGGTATCGCCGCCACCGTCTCGGGAGCCGGACCGACCGTCCTCGCATTGACCACGGAGCCTTTCCCCGTGGATCTTCGAGCGCAGGCCGAGGCCGAGGGGTTGCAGGTTCTCGAACTGGACGTGGCGGACGGCGTCCGGACCAGCTGACACGCCGTAGGGGCGTCTCCTTGCCCCTACGGTCGTTCACAGCTATCCTGGGCAATGTCCGTACATCGTGCGCATCAGACGCCGGTGCTTCACCAGGGCAATTACTCCAGGTCAATCGGGGTTGACGGCTCCTGGCACGATCCTCCGCACTATCTGTCGTGTAGGGATTGCGAGTACGCGCCTGTTTCAAGGGTGATGTGATGGCGGGCAAGCCGGCAGTTCTTCACATGCAACTACGTACGGCACATCCGAATTCGGTATTCGAAACCGAATTACGGGACGAACCCTCGACTCTGCGCAGCGCGAGTGAGGGAAGGAAAGGACCTCCGTGACCGATACGGACCTCATCGCCGCTCCTGTGCGCGCCTCCTCGGTGGATACCGTTGGCGCGCAGGCAGGCGACTCTTCACAGGCGTCATCGACCGCACCCGGCACCGGTGCCGTGACAGCCTCCACCAAGCGCGCCGAGGCGCGCCGGGGTGCCGGGCTGTCCGGAATGGTGCTCACCGAGCTCCGCACTCTCGCAGGTGAGCTGGGCATCAAGGGCATTTCGGGGATGCGCAAGGGCGACCTGATTGCCGCGATCAAGGAGCGTCAGGGCGGCTCTTCCGCCCCGGCCGCTGCCGCGACGGAAGCCGCTCCCCGGACCCGGGCCACGCGCGCGAAGCGCGAACAGTCCGCTCAGACCGAACTCGAAGTGACTCCGCAGGCGGAGACCACGGAGAAGACCGCCGAGCCCAAGTCGGCCGAACCCGCGACGGGCGACGGCGCACCCACCGACTCCGACACCGCCGAAGGCGGCCGTCGCGGGCGTCAGCGCCGCGGATCCGCGCGTCGGGCAGGCGCACCCGAGCAGGGTGACCAGGGCAGCAACGCTCAGGACACCGCCTCGGCGAATGCCACCGACACGCAGCAGGCCGAGCGCAAGCAGGCCGACGACCGTCAGGATTCCGCCGAGAAGCCGGCCAAGCAGGACGGCTCCGGCGAACAGGGCGGCGACCGCAGCCGACGTGAGCGGGGCGGCGACCGCGGTGATCGTGGCGACACTCGCGGTGACCGCGGTGACCGCGGTGACCGGGGCGACCGCGGTGACCGGGGCGATCGCGACAACCGTGGCGACCGCAGCCAGGGCAGCAACGGCCCGCGCAACAACGACAACCGCCCGGGCGACGACGAGGAAGGCGGTCGCGGACGCCGCGGACGTCGCTTCCGCGAACGTCGTCGTGGACGCGACCGCGGCGAAGGCGGCGGCGGTGACGCCCGCGAGACCGAGATCCGCGAGGACGACGTCCTGCAGCCGGTCGCCGGCATCCTGGACGTCCTCGACAATTACGCGTTCGTGCGGACCTCCGGCTACCTGGCCGGACCGAACGACGTCTACGTGTCGATGAACCTGATCCGCAAGAACGGTCTCCGCCGCGGCGACGCCATCACCGGCGCCGTCCGGGTCGGACGCGAAGGCGAGCAGGGCAACCAGCGCCAGAAGTTCAACCCGCTGGTCCGCATCGACACCGTCAACGGTGGCGACGTGGAAGCGGCCAAGAAGCGCCCCGAGTTCGGCAAGCTCACCCCGCTGTACCCGAATCAGCGGCTGCGTCTGGAGACGACGCCGAACATCTTGACGACCCGTGTCATCGACCTGGTGATGCCGATCGGCAAGGGACAGCGTGCGCTGATCGTGAGCCCGCCGAAGGCCGGTAAGACCAGCGTTCTGCAGGCCATTGCCAACGCCATCGCGACCAACAACCCCGAGTGCTACCTCATGGTCGTGCTGGTCGACGAGCGTCCCGAAGAGGTCACCGACATGCAGCGTTCGGTGAAGGGCGAGGTCATCTCCTCGACCTTCGACCGTCCGCCGGGAGACCACACCTCGGTCGCCGAGCTGGCCATCGAGCGTGCGAAGCGTCTGGTGGAGGCGGGCAAGGACGTCGTCGTCCTCCTCGACTCGATCACCCGCCTCGGCCGTGCGTACAACAACTCGTCGCCGGCCTCGGGACGCATCCTCTCCGGTGGTGTCGACTCGACCGCGCTGTATCCGCCGAAGCGTTTCCTCGGTGCTGCGCGCAACATCGAGAACGGCGGTTCGCTCACGATCATCGCGACGGCCATGGTCGAGACCGGTTCCACCGGCGACACCGTGATCTTCGAGGAGTTCAAGGGCACCGGTAACGCCGAGCTGAAGCTCGACCGCAAGATCGCGGAACGTCGTGTGTTCCCGGCCGTGGACGTGAACCCGTCGGGTACGCGTAAGGACGAGCTGCTGCTCAGCCCGGACGAGGCGGCGGTGCTGCACAAGCTCCGGCGCGTGCTCTCGGGTCTCGACTCGCACCAGGCCATCGATCTGCTGATCGACCGCCTCAAGAAGAGCAAGAGCAACATCGAGTTCCTCATGCAGGTGTCGAAGACTGCTCCGGGCGCGATCGACGACTGATCTCGACCCGACGCGGGGCCCGGCGACTCTCGGTCGCCGGGCCCCGCTGTTTTCCCTCGAGAATCACCGTGGAACAAAACGCGGACCACCCGCGTTGACCACACCGCAAGCACAAATGCCGATTGGGATCGCGAACCTGCGATCTGGCATACTGAGCGGCTGAGTCCGGTTCCGGTTCACGTCTTCGAACGGCGAAGGCGACCCGGCGACCATTGAAAGGGACACCATGAAGTCAGGCATTCACCCCAACTACGTGGCCACCACCGTGGTCTGCGGTTGCGGAAACACCTTCGAGACCCACAGCACCAAGGAGACCGGACGTATCAACGTCGAGGTCTGCTCGCAGTGCCACCCGTTCTACACCGGCAAGCAGAAGATCCTCGACACCGGTGGACGTGTCGCCCGCTTCGAGGCTCGCTACGGCAAGCGCGCCGGCAAGGGCGCAGCCAAGGAATCTGCAGAGTCCTAGCTGTTTCGCCGACGCCCGTCCTGCGATAATTGCAGGCCGGGCGTCGGCTTTTTTGTGCCCATTCCCGAAAGAAACGCAGAGCGGAGCGAATCATGGCAGGGACCACCCAGCCGTCGGCCATCGACGACATCCTGGCCGAACATGCCGGCCTGGAGCAGCAGTTGGCGGACCCGGCCCTGCACAACGACGCTTCCGCGGCCCGCAAGGCGGGCAAGCGATTCGCCGAGCTCGCGCCGATCATGGCGACGTACACCAGGCTCAAGTCGGCGCAGGACGATCTGGATGCCGCACGCGAACTCGCCGCCGACGACTCCAGCTTTGCCGCCGAGGTACCCGAACTCGAGGCGCAGGTCCTGGAACTCGACAAGACCCTCACCGACCTTCTGGCCCCCCGCGATCCCCACGACGGTGACGACGTGGTGCTCGAGGTGAAGTCGGGGGAGGGCGGCGAGGAATCCGCGCTGTTCGCCTCCGATCTGGCCCGGATGTACGTGCGGTACGCCGAGCGTCACGGCTGGCGTGTCGAGATCCTCGACGCGACGGTGTCCGATCTGGGTGGATACAAGGACGCGACGCTGTCGATCAAGTCGAAGGGCGATGTGCGTGACGGGGTATGGGCGCGACTGAAGTTTGAGGGTGGTGTCCACCGCGTGCAGCGCGTGCCCGTCACGGAATCGCAGGGACGCGTCCACACGTCCGCCGCCGGTGTCCTCATCTACCCGGAACCGGAAGAGGTCGAGGAGGTGCAGATCGACGAAACCGATCTGCGCATCGACGTCTACCGCTCCTCGGGCAAGGGTGGTCAGGGTGTCAACACCACCGACTCCGCGGTCCGGATCACGCACCTGCCCACCGGAATCGTCGTGACCTGCCAGAACGAGCGCTCACAGCTGCAGAACAAGGCCCGCGCCATGCAGGTGCTGGCCGCGCGGCTGCAGGCCGCCGCCGAGGAAGCCGCGGATGCCGAGGCGTCGGCGGGCAGGCAGAGTCAGGTGCGCACCGTCGACCGTTCGGAGCGCATCCGCACCTACAACTTCCCGGAGAACCGCATCACCGATCACCGGATCGGTTTCAAGTCCCACAACCTGGATGCGGTCCTGGACGGCGACCTCGATGCTCTGCTGGACGCCTTGGGCAAATCGGACCGCGAGGCGAGGCTCGCCGCGGAGTAACCGCGAAGCGGGACCGCGCCACCGGACGGCGAGCCGCGTGGCAGTCTGTACCTGTGAGTCGCCTTCCTCTTCGCCTGGCCCTGATCGACGCAACTGCGCAACTCGACGAGGCCGGGGTGCGTAGCTCCCGTGCGGATGCCGAACTGCTCGCGGCCCACCTGCTGGGGGTGGAGCGGACCCGGCTCGGCCTCGTCCCGCTGGTCGACGAGTCGGTGATCGACGCCTACAAGAAGATGGTCGACCAGCGCGCCAAGCGGATTCCGTTGCAGTACATCCTCGGTACCGCCGCGATGGGGGACATCGACATCGAGGTCGGCCCCGGGGTCTTCGTGCCGCGTCCCGAGACGGAACTGCTGCTCGGCTGGGCGCTCGCGTTCCTCGGAAGCTGCGATCAGCATCCGCCGGTGGTCCTCGACCTGTGCACCGGGTCGGGCGCGCTCGCGCTCGCGATCGCCAATGCCCGCCCCGACGCCGTCGTGCACGCCGTCGAACTCGAACCGCACGCTCTCGCGTGGGCCCGGCGCAACGCCGATGCCCGCGAACAGGCAGGTGACGCACCGATCCGGCTGTATCAGGGCGACGTGACCGATCGGACGTTGCTGGCCGGGCTCGAAGGCGGCGTCGACCTGATCGTGGCGAACCCGCCGTACATCCCGGAAGGTGTCGAGCTCGAACCCGAGGTGGCCGACCACGATCCGCACAGCGCGCTGTTCGCCGGACCGGACGGTCTGTCCGTCATCAAGCCGATGATCTCCAACGTCGCGCGCTGGTTGCGGATCGGGGGAGCGGTCGGCATCGAGCACGACGACTCCAACGGGTCCGACGTGGCGGCACTGTTCGCGTCCCGCCGGGTGTTCGGCGAGGTCGCGGAGCACCCGGACCTCGCAGGCAAGCCGCGCTTCGTGGTCGCCCGGCGCGTCGCAACGGATATCGAGGCGCGGCGTGCAGGGGCCGTCGCCGAGGGTGAAAGAATGGGCGGGTGAGTACCGTTTACGACTGTGGCCTTCCCGATTCACGCTCCGCCGGAATGAGTGCGGCCAAGAATGCGCTGAAGGCCGGGCGGCTCGTCGTGCTCCCCACGGACACGCTGTACGGAATCGGCGCGGACGCATTCGACAGCGAGGCTGTCGCCGCCCTCCTGCGGGCCAAGGGTCGCGGACGCGACATGCCGGTTCCCGTGCTCGTCGGCTCGTGGAACACGATCGACGGCCTGGTGTACAGCGTCCGCCCGCAGACGCGCGACCTCATCCGGGCGTTCTGGCCGGGCGGGCTGAGTCTCGTTGTGGAACAAGCGCCTTCGCTGGCGTGGGATCTCGGCGACACCCGGGGCACGGTCATGCTGCGCATGCCGCTGCACCCGGTCGCCCTCGAACTGTTGCGTGAAGTCGGACCGCTGGCGGTGTCGAGCGCGAACGTCTCCGGGCAGCCGCCCGCGACGACGGTGGAGGAGGCGCGCGAGCAACTCGGCGGATCGGCGAGCGTGTACCTCGACGGTGGTCGGGCCGAGCAGGGGCAGGCATCGACGATCGTCGACCTCACCGGTGCGACCCCCCGGATTCTGCGTGAAGGTGCCGTGCCCACCGGCGATGTCGCCGACGTGCTCGGAGTGACGGCGGAGAGCCTGTCCGCCCAGTGAGTGCTGCCGAATCGGCCGGCGTGGCGCTGGCCCAAGCAGGTGGGGGCGCGGGTGTCCCGCTGCGTGAACTCCTGCTCGTCCTCTTCACCGCTGCGGTGGTCACCTACCTGGCCACCGGGGCCGTGCGGCTGTTCGCACTCCGGTTCGGGGCGGTGGCCGTGCCGCGGGACCGCGACGTCCACGTCACTCCGACGCCGCGCCTCGGCGGGGTCGGCATGTATCTCGGAATGCTCGTCGCGTTGTTGTTCGCGCAGCAGTTACCTGCCCTCACCAGGGGATTCGAGTTCACCGCCGACATACCCGCGGCCCTGGTCTCGGGGTTCGTGATCGTGCTGGTGGGTGTGGTCGACGACCGGTGGGGCCTGGACGCGCTCACCAAGTTCGTCGGCCAGGTCACGGCGGCGGGGATCCTCGTCGTGATGGGGGTGAGCTGGTTCATCATCTATATGCCGTTCGGGGACGGCAGCACCGTCATCCTCGACCAGCTCCAGGCCGGTCTCGTCACGGTGGGTGTCGCGGTCGTGATGGTGAACGCCATGAACTTCGTCGACGGCCTCGACGGCCTCGCGGCGGGCCTCGGTCTGATCTCCTCGCTCGCGATCTGCGTGTTCTCGGTGGGGCTTCTGCACGATCAGGGCGGCGACGTCAGCGCGTATCCGCCCGCGCTGATCGCCGCGGCGCTGGCAGGTGCGTGTCTCGGATTCCTGCCGCACAACTTCCAGCCCGCCAAGATCTTCATGGGCGACTCCGGCTCCATGCTGATCGGCCTGATGCTCGCGGCCATCTCCACCAGCGCGTCCGGTCGCATCCCGCTGACGGCGTACGGCACCCGCGACCTGCTCGGACTTCTCTCTCCGCTGCTCCTCGTCGGTGCCGTCATGTTCATCCCGATCCTCGACCTGCTGCTCGCCGTGGTCCGGCGCACCCGTGCGGGGGTGAGCCCGTTCAGTCCCGACAAGATGCACCTCCACCACCGGCTCCTGCAGATCGGGCACTCGCACCGTCGCGTCGTGCTGCTCATCTACTTGTGGGTCGGTGTCCTGGCGTTCGGCGCGGTCGGATCGGCCCTGTTCGACCGTCGCGTCGTCGTCCTCCTGGTTGCGGGAGGCCTCGTCTTCGCGCTGGTCGTCACGGCCGTTCCGTCGATTCGCGGACAGCAGCACGACCGTCGCGGCTGACCGGAGGGTTGCGGCGGACCGGCGAAGATCCACTACCCTTGGCGACCGTGACGTTCACCCCCGCCTCCGCCCCTGATCACACCGCATCGTTGCGGGCTGCCGTCCGCTACGGAGTTCTCGGTCTGATCGTGCTGGCAGTGGTCGGCTCGATCATCGCGTTTCTCGTCGCGGGCAAGCCCGGTCTGTACGGCGCTCTTCTCGGTGCGGCAGTCGGGGGAGGGTTCATCCTGTGCACCGCACTGGGTGTGCTGTTCACCGCGAAACTTCCGGCCTTGACGGCGGGAGCGGTACTGCTCGGTACGTGGTTGTTGAAGATGATCCTCGCGATCACGGTCCTGGCGATCCTCAAACCGCTCGACTTCTACGACAAGACGGCATTGGTGCTGGTCATGGTGCTGTCGCTGGTGATCGTGCTGGGGGCGGAGACGTTCGGAGTTCTGGGAACCAAGGCGCCGTACGTCGAGCCCACGCCGTCGGACGACGCCGGATCGCCGGAATCGGACGATAAGTAGTACTACGAGATGTAGTAAAATTGAATCGACCCGGACCCCGTCTACACAACGTCGTAGATGACTTGCTAAGGTCTGGGTCAAGCGAGAGCAATGAGAGTGCGAGTAAGTTACTCGCCGGTATTGCATGCTTGTAGGTGGCCGCGCTTTCAGGGCCGCCGAGTCGACGAGAGTCGCCGACACCGACAGACGCTGGACTCGATCAGTCCGCAGCAGCTGACGAATACGCGAGTCGAGCTTGTCGACTTGTTTGATCGTCAATGTCCGATCGAACCGCAGTCAACGAAGGCTGCGGACCGACTACGGGAGAGAACGCTGAGCGTCATCAACGTGGCTGCTGGAGAAGAATTCCACGCGCCTTCCCTGAACGACTTCTTCCCGCCCGCGGTCCTGTTCGAAGGGACTCCGTTCGAACTCGACCGCCTGATGCTGGTTCGCATCCTGCTGTCCGGACTGATGATGCTCTTCTTCGTCATCGCGATGCGCAGCCCGAAGATCATTCCGCGCGGTGTCCAGAACATCGGTGAGATCGCGCTCGACTTCGTCCGGATCAATATCGCGGAAGAGATTCTCGGCAAGGAGCAGGGCAAGCGCTTCCTGCCGGTCATCACCACCATCTTCTTCCTGGTGCTCGCCAGCAACCTCGGCAGCATCATCCCCTTCATCAATATCTCGCCGAACGCGCGAATCGGCATGCCGCTGGTGCTCGCCGCTCTGGCGTACATCGTGTTCAACTACGTCGGCATCAAGAAGTACGGCTTCTTCAAGTACGTGAAGAGCAGCATCGTGGTCCCCGGTGTTCCGCTTCCGCTGCACTTCCTGCTCGTGCCGATCGAGTTCATCTCGACGTTCGTCCTCCGGCCGTTCACCCTCATGGTTCGTCTCATGGCCAACATGCTGGCCGGCCACATCCTGCTGGTGCTGTTCTTCAGCGCCACCCAGTACTTCTTCTTCGTCTCCGGTGGCTTCCAGGCCGTGTTCGGTGTGGCCTCGCTTGCCGCCGGCATTGCATTCACCTTCTTCGAACTGCTGGTGATCTTCCTGCAGGCCTACGTCTTCGCGCTGCTCACATCGGTGTACATCGATCTGGCGCTGCACGCGGATTCGCACTAGCACCACAAGTTTTCACGACCAGCTACACCAAGAACTGAGCCTCCCGCCGAATCCGGCGGAGGTCAACAGAAAGGGAACGGAACACCATGAGCCTCGCCTACCTCGCTCAGGAAGCTGTCCAGGAAACCAACTCGACGGGCTTCGGAGCCATCGGCTACGGTCTCGCCGCGATCGGCCCCGGCATCGGCGTGGGCATCGTCGTCGGTAAGGCGATCGAGGGAATGGTTCGCCAGCCCGAGATGGCCGGACAGGTTCGTACCACGATGTTCCTCGGTATCGCCTTCACCGAAGCCCTCGCGCTGATCGGCCTCGTCGCCGGCTTCATTTTCTAAGACCGTCATGGCAGCCAACATCGCATTGCTCGCGGCAGAGGAAGAGAGTCACAACCCTCTCCTCCCCGCGACGTATGACATCGTTTGGTCGATCGTCTGCCTGGTCATCGTTGGTTTCGTCTTCTGGAAGTACGTCCTTCCGATGTTCCAGAAGGTCCTTGCCGAGCGAACCGAGCAGATCGACGGCGGCATCAAGCGGGCCGAAGAAGCCCAGGCCGAAGCGAAGGCGGCGCTCGAGCAGTACCGCGCCCAGCTCGCCGAAGCTCGCACCGAGGCTGCGCAGATCCGTGAGGACGCGCGCACCCAGGGGCAGCAGATCATCGCCGAAATGAAGGCACAGGCTCAGGAAGAAAGCGACCGCATCGTGGCCGCCGGCAACAACCAGTTGGTTGCCCAGCGTCAGCAGATTGTCGCCGAACTGCGCGCCGATCTCGGCCGCACCGCGGTCGACCTCGCTGAGAAGGTCATCGGTGAGTCCCTCGCCGACGACGTCAAGCGGGCCGGCACGGTCGATCGCTTCCTGAACGAGCTCGACACCATCGGCGCAAATTCCGCAGCAGGGAAGTGAGCACCATGTACGCAGCGAGCCGTGAGGCCTTGACGCAGACCCGTGCTGCGTTGTCTTCGGCCTTGGGATCCGTCTCTGCCGGAGCAGCCACAGCGGCCGCGGCCCAGATCGGGGCCGAGCTGTTCTCGGTCGTCGAGGTCCTGGACGAGCAGCGCACTCTCCGGAGTGCCCTGTCGGACACCTCGACGCCCGGGAACGTTCGCGAAGGTCTGGCCGAGCAGGTATTCGGTGGCAAGGTCTCGGCCGAGACCCTCGCCGTCCTGAAGGCGGCGGTGGGCCAGGACTGGTCCGTCACCTCCGACCTGCTCAACTCGCTGGTGCTCGTCGGTCGGGAATCGTTGCTGAAGGCAGCGGCCGATCAGGGACAGCTCGACGCTGTCGAGGACGAGCTCTTCCGCCTCGGCCGCATCGTTGCCGGTGACCCGAAGCTCGAGCAGGCACTGTCCGACCGTTCCGTGCCGGCTAAGAGGAAGCGTGAACTGCTCTCCAAGCTGCTGTACGGCAAGGTCACCGCTGTCGCCGAGGCGCTGGCGACCCAGGCAGTGGGCCGGTTGAAGAACTCCGCACCCGCGGACGCCTTCGACGAACTGTCGAATCTGGCAGCAGCACAGCGGGAAGCAGTTGTCGCCAAGGTGCGCAGCTCTGCTCCGCTGTCCAGTGAGCAGTCGGATCGGCTGACCGCCACCCTCACCCGTACCTACGGGAAGCCGGTGACGGTTCACGTGGAGGTCGATCCTGAACTCCTCAGCGGCTTGGTCGTCCGGGTGGGCGACGAGGTGATCGACGGCAGCGGCGCGGGACGTCTCGCAGCGTTGCGGAAGTCCCTCAAGTAGTCCGCAACCGAACCCCATACCCCAGATCTTTTCGAAGACCAGACACCGAGAGCAGGAAAAACATGGCGGAGCTGACGATCTCCTCCGACGAGATCCGTAGTGCGATCGAGAACTACACCGCGAGCTACTCCCCGGAGGCCTCCCGCGAAGAGGTCGGCCTTGTGACCGACACCAGCGACGGCATCGCGCACGTCAGTGGCCTGCCTTCGGCGATGGCCAACGAACTGCTGGAGTTCCCCGGCGGAATTCTGGGTGTCGCGCTCAACCTGGATGCCACCGAGATCGGTGCCGTCATCCTGGGCGATTACGAGAACATCCAGGAAGGCCAGGAAGTCAAGCGGACCGGCGACGTGCTGTCGGTACCCGTCGGCGACGCCTTCCTCGGCCGCGTCATCAACCCGCTCGGTCAGCCGATCGACGGCCTGGGCGAGATCGAGAGCAACGAGACCCGCGCCCTCGAACTGCAGGCTGCCTCGGTGCTCGAGCGTCAGCCCGTCGAGGAGCCGCTGCAGACCGGCATCAAGGCCATCGACGCGATGACCCCGATCGGCCGCGGACAGCGTCAGCTCGTCATCGGCGACCGTAAGACGGGCAAGACCGCCGTCTGCATCGACGCGATCCTGAACCAGAAGGCCAACTGGGAGACCGGCGACGAGAAGCAGCAGGTTCGCTGCATCTACGTCGCGATCGGCCAGAAGGGCTCCACCATCGCGGGCGTCAAGGCTGCCCTCGAGGAGCAGGGCGCGATGGAGTACACCACCATCGTCGCCGCCCCGGCCTCCGACTCCGCCGGTTTCAAGTGGCTCGCGCCCTACACCGGCTCCGCCATCGGCCAGCACTGGATGTACCAGGGCAAGCACGTCCTGGTCGTGTTCGACGACCTGACCAAGCAGGCCGAGGCGTACCGCGCCATCTCGCTGCTGCTGCGTCGCCCGCCGGGACGTGAGGCATACCCCGGTGACGTCTTCTACCTGCACTCCCGCCTGCTGGAGCGTTCGGCCAAGCTGTCCGACGCCCTGGGTGGAGGCTCGCTGACCGCACTGCCGATCATCGAGACCAAGGCCAACGACGTCTCGGCCTACATCCCGACCAACGTCATCTCCATCACCGACGGTCAGGTGTTCCTCGAGTCGGACCTGTTCAACAAGGGTGTCCGTCCCGCCATCAACGTCGGTATCTCGGTTTCCCGAGTCGGTGGCGCCGCGCAGACCAAGGGCATGAAGAAGGTTTCCGGTTCGCTGCGTCTGGAACTGGCTCAGTTCCGTGAGCTCGAAGCGTTCTCCGCTTTCGCTTCCGACCTGGACGCCGCCTCGAAGGCACAGCTCGAGCGTGGTGCCCGCCTGGTGGAGCTGCTCAAGCAGGATCAGTACAGCCCGATCCCCGTCGAGGACCAGATCGTGTCGATCTACCTCGCCGGCGAAGGTGTCTTCGACAGCGTGCCCGTCGGTGACGTCCGTCGCTTCGAGGCCGAGCTGCTCGACGAGCTGCACCGCACCGCCTCCGGCGTGTACGAGAGCATCAAGGGCGGCAAGGCCCTCGACGCCGACAACGCCAAGGCACTGGTCGAGGCCACCGACAAGTTCAAGGAAACCTTCATCGCGTCCGACGGAAGCCGGGTCGTGAACGAGGCCGAGGCTGAAGCTCTGGACGCCGGCGAGGTCGGCCACGAGCAGATCAACGTCAAGCGCACCACCGTCAGCAAGTGAGCGGCCTGCCCATGATGCTGCGAAACATGAAGGGAGAGTGATCGATCGATGGCAAGCATTCTCGAACTGAGGTCTCGCATCAAGTCGGTCAACTCGACCAAGAAGATCACCAAGGCCCAGGAACTGATCGCGACCTCGCGCATCACGAAGGCACAGTCCCGCGTCGCCGCGGCGAAGCCGTACGCCGAAGAGATCACGAAGGTTCTGTCGGAGCTGGCGAGCGCGTCGGCTTCGCTGGACCACCCGTTGCTCAACGAGCGCACCGATCCCAAGCGGGCCGCGGTTCTGGTCGTCACCAGCGACCGCGGTATGTGCGGCGGTTACAACTCCAACGTCCTCAAGGAGGCCGAGGAGCTGTTCCAGCTGCTGCGCAGCGAGGGCAAGGATCCGGTCATCTACGTGCTCGGATCCAAGGGCTTGGGGTACTACACGTTCCGTGGCCGCGACTTGGGAGGTGCGTGGACCGGGTTCTCCCAGGATCCGGGCTACTCCGACGCTGCCAAGGCGAGCCGGCACCTGGTCGACCTGTTCATGGCCGGATCCGGCTCGGAGGTCCCCGCGCCGAACGGCGAGGGCACCATCGAAGGCGTCGACGAGCTGCACATCGTGTACACCCGCTTCGTGTCGATGCTGACCCAGTCTCCCGAGGTTCGCCGGATGGCTCCCCTCGAGGTGATGGTCTCCGAGGAGCGCGTCGAACTCGGCGAAGACATGCTGTCCAACGGTCACGGATCCAGCAACTCGGAACCGGTCGCCGGATACAACTTCGAGCCGGAACCCGACAAGTTGCTCGGTGCCCTGCTGCCGAAGTACATCAGCACCCGCATCTACTCCTCGCTGCTGGATGCTGCGGCGTCGGAGTCGGCTGCCCGTCGTACCGCCATGAAGGCGGCGACGGACAACGCAAACGAACTGGTGAACACGTTGAGCCGTCAGGCAAACCAGGCTCGCCAGGCCCAGATCACCCAGGAAATCAGCGAGATCGTCGGCGGCGCGAATGCGCTTGCCTCGAGCGCAGGAAGTGACTAAGCAATGACCGCAGCAGTAACCGAAAACAACGGGGCAGGCTCGGGTTCGTCCGTTGCCGGCCGCGTCGTGCGGGTCATCGGTCCCGTCGTGGACGTTGAATTCCCGCGTGGCGCTATTCCTGAACTGTTCAACGCCCTGCACGCCGAGATCACGCTCCCCTCGGTCGCCAAGACGCTGACCCTCGAGGTCGCACAGCACCTCGGCGACAACCTGGTGCGCACCGTCTCGATGCAGCCCACCGACGGCCTGATCCGCGGCACCTCGGTGTCCGACACGGGCAAGCCGATCTCGGTTCCCGTCGGTGACGTCGTCAAGGGCCACGTGTTCAACGCGCTGGGTGACTGCCTCGACGCTCCCGGAACGGGTCGCGACGGCGAGCAGTGGGGCATCCACCGCAAGCCACCGGCCTTCGACCAGCTCGAGGGTAAGACGGAGATCCTCGAGACCGGCATCAAGGTCATCGACCTCCTCACCCCGTACGTCAAGGGTGGAAAGATCGGTCTGTTCGGTGGCGCCGGTGTCGGCAAGACCGTTCTGATCCAGGAAATGATCACCCGTATCGCCCGCGAGTTCTCCGGAACCTCGGTGTTCGCAGGCGTCGGTGAGCGCACCCGTGAGGGCACCGACCTTCACCTCGAGATGGAAGAGATGGGCGTCCTCCAGGACACGGCCCTCGTCTTCGGCCAGATGGACGAGCCGCCGGGAACGCGTATGCGCGTCGCCCTGTCCGCGCTGACCATGGCGGAGTACTTCCGCGATGTCCAGGGCCAGGACGTGCTGCTGTTCATCGACAACATCTTCCGTTTCACCCAGGCCGGTTCCGAGGTGTCGACCCTGCTCGGTCGTATGCCTTCGGCCGTGGGTTACCAGCCGACCCTGGCTGACGAGATGGGTGAGCTGCAGGAGCGCATCACCTCGACGCGTGGTCGCTCCATCACCTCGCTGCAGGCGATCTACGTGCCCGCCGACGACTACACCGACCCGGCGCCGGCCACGACGTTCGCGCACCTCGATGCCACCACCGAGCTGTCGCGTCCGATCTCGCAGATGGGTATCTACCCCGCTGTGGACCCGCTGACCTCCACCTCCCGCATCCTGGAGCCCGGCATCGTCGGTGCCGAGCACTTCCGGGTCGCCAACGAGGTCAAGCGCATCCTGCAGAAGTACAAGGAACTGCAGGACATCATCGCCATCCTCGGTATGGACGAGCTGCAGGAAGAGGACAAGGTCCTCGTCGGCCGTGCCCGCCGTCTGCAGAAGTTCCTCGGCCAGAACTTCATCGTCGCCGAGAAGTTCACCGGTGAGCCCGGCTCCGTGGTGCCGCTCCGCGACACTATCGAGGCGTTCGACCGCATCTGCAAGGGCGAGTTCGATCACCTGCCCGAGCAAGCGTTCAACAGCTGTGGTGGACTCGACGACGTCGAGGCTGCAGCCAAGAAGATCGCCGGGAAGTAGTCGACGATGGCTGAGATGACCGTGGAACTCGTCGCTGTGGAGCGACGGTTGTGGTCTGGTTCGGCGACTCTCGTCAGCGCACAGACGACCGAGGGCGAGATCGGCGTCATGCCTGGGCATGAGCCGGTTCTCGGACAGCTGGTCGAGGCCGGAGTGGTTGCGATCACGACGGCCGACGGTGAGCGTATCGTCGCTGCTGTGCACGGCGGGTTCCTGTCCGTGACCGCGAAGACAGTCACGATCCTCGCCGAGTCAGCCGACTTGGCAGAGGACATCGATGTGGAAGCGGCCAAGGCCGTGCTCGCAGAGAGCGGAGACGATCTCGAGGCGATTGCTGTCGCCAAGGGTCGGATCCGCGCTGTAGAGCGCGCTTAGGCTGCACGAGAAAGACCGCGACGGAGCCGACGAACAGTGACAATCGGAATGACTGTGTTGATCATTCTGGTTGTGCTGCTCGCGGCCTTCGTCGCGGTCTTTTTGTATCGGCTTGCAGTACTGCGCCGCGGTGGCACCGCGGCGATCCTCCGGGTGACGCCTGCCCCGGGGGACACCGGGTGGCGCCACGGCGTCATCCGCTACGGCGAGGGTTCCCTCGTCTTCTTCAAACTGTCGAGTTTGCGTCCGGGCCCTGATTCGCGCATCGACCGTCAGGGCATCGAAGTCGCAGGTCGTCGCAGCCCGGAGGGCTCCGAATTCGACATCATGTCCGAGGAAATCATCATCCTGTCGGTCAAGGACCGCGGTAGCTCGTACGAGATCGCATTGGACGGTGGAGCGTTGACCGCGTTCCTGTCCTGGGTCGAATCACGGCCGTCCGGCCGATCGGTTCGCGGTCGCCGACTCTGATCAGGACTTTCCGGCCCCGGGCTTCCAGCGCACGTCGCCCTCGGGGTTCGCGAGCCTGCTGACGATGAACAGCAGATCCGACAGCCGGTTGAGGTATTTCGCGGGGAGTGCGTGGGTAGTCTCCGGGTTCGCGTCCACGGCCGCCCACGCAGACCGTTCGGCCCGCCGGGTCACGGTCCGCGCCACGTGCAGAAGAGCTCCCAGTGCCGTGCCGCCGGGGAGAATGAAGGAATTCAGCGGCGCCAGGCGTTCGTTCAGTTTGTCGCACCAGCCCTCGAGGCGGTCGATGTACTCGTCGGAGATCCGCAGCGGCGGGTACTTCGGTTCGGCCTCCACCG
>NZ_CP041769.1:4890000-5490000 GCF_007558985.1 Rhodococcus sp. WB9 | reverse complement strand
GGATGGTCTAGGGGGCCCACAAGCTTACCGAAATCAGCCAAACTCCGAATGCCGGTGAGTGAGAGCGCGGCAGTGAGACTGCGGGCGATAAGGTTCGTAGTCGAGAGGGAAACAGCCCAGATCGCCAGCTAAGGTCCCTAAGCGTGTACTAAGTGGAAAAGGATGTGGGGTCGCGAAGACAACCAGGAGGTTGGCTTAGAAGCAGCCACCCTTGAAAGAGTGCGTAATAGCTCACTGGTCAAGTGATCCTGCGCCGACAATGTAGCGGGGCTCAAGTACACCACCGAAGCTGCGGCATTCACACAATGCACCCCTTGATTCTGCGGAGTCTTGGGCAGTGGTGTGGATGGGTAGGGGAGCGTCGTGTGGCCATGGAAGCGGCGGGGTGACCCAGCCGTGGAGGCCACACGAGTGAGAATGCAGGCATGAGTAGCGAAAGACGAGTGAGAAACTCGTCCGCCGAATGACCAAGGGTTCCTGGGCCAGGTTAATCCGCCCAGGGTGAGTCGGGACCTAAGACGAGGCCGACAGGCGTAGCCGATGGACAACGGGTTGATATTCCCGTACCCGTGTGAACGCGCCCCTGGTGAATCAGTGATACTAACCATCCTGAAGCGTCCTTACGCCCCTTCGGGGCCCTGGATGTGGATGCATGGGACCTGATCTGGTAGTAGCCAAGCGATGGGGTGACGCAGGAAGGTAGCTGAGCCAGTCAGTGGTAATACTGGTGTAAGCCTGTAGGGCGAATGGTAGGCAAATCCGCCATTCACACAGCCTGAGAGGTGACGCATAGCCGAATGAGGCGAATTCAGTGATCCTATGCTGCCGAGAAAAGCCTCTAGCGAGCTTTCACACGGCCCGTACCCCAAACCGACACAGGTGGTCAGGTAGAGAATACTAAGGCGATCGAGATAACTATGGTTAAGGAACTCGGCAAAATGCCCCCGTAACTTCGGGAGAAGGGGGGCCTCGTCCGGTGATCACTCTTGCAGTGTGAGCTGGGTGGGGCCGCAGAGACCAGTGAGAAGCGACTGTTTACTAAAAACACAGGTCCGTGCGAAGTCGTAAGACGATGTATACGGACTGACGCCTGCCCGGTGCTGGAAGGTTAAGAGGACCGGTTAGCCAGCAATGGCGAAGCTGAGAATTTAAGCCCCAGTAAACGGCGGTGGTAACTATAACCATCCTAAGGTAGCGAAATTCCTTGTCGGGTAAGTTCCGACCTGCACGAATGGCGTAACGACTTCTCAGCTGTCTCAACCATAGACTCGGCGAAATTGCATTACGAGTAAAGATGCTCGTTACGCGCGGCAGGACGAAAAGACCCCGGGACCTTCACTACAGCTTGGTATTGGTGTTCGGTTCGGTTTGTGTAGGATAGGTGGGAGACTGTGAAGCGCTCACGCCAGTGAGTGTGGAGTCGTTGTTGAAATACCACTCTGATCGTATTGGACCTCTAACCTCGGACCATGATCTGGTTCAGGGACAGTGCCTGGTGGGTAGTTTAACTGGGGCGGTTGCCTCCCAAAATGTAACGGAGGCGCCCAAAGGTTCCCTCAGCCTGGTTGGCAATCAGGTGTCGAGTGCAAGTGCACAAGGGAGCTTGACTGTGAGACTGACAGGTCGAGCAGGGACGAAAGTCGGGACTAGTGATCCGGCACCGGCAAGTGGAAGCGGTGTCGCTCAACGGATAAAAGGTACCCCGGGGATAACAGGCTGATCTTCCCCAAGAGTCCATATCGACGGGATGGTTTGGCACCTCGATGTCGGCTCGTCGCATCCTGGGGCTGGAGTAGGTCCCAAGGGTTGGGCTGTTCGCCCATTAAAGCGGCACGCGAGCTGGGTTTAGAACGTCGTGAGACAGTTCGGTCTCTATCCGCCGCGCGCGTTAGAAACTTGAGGAAGGCTGTCCCTAGTACGAGAGGACCGGGACGGACGAACCTCTGGTGTGCCAGTTGTTCCACCAGGAGCACCGCTGGTTAGCTACGTTCGGAAGGGATAACCGCTGAAAGCATCTAAGCGGGAAGCCTGTTCCAAGATGAGGTTTCTCACCCCCTCGAGGGGGTAAGGCCCCCGGCAGACCACCGGGTTGATAGGCCAGAACTGGAAGCCAGGTAACTGGTGCAGGTGACTGGTACTAATAGGCCGAGGACTTACCACAAAGAAGCTACGCGTCCACTGTGCAGTATCTGAAACAACACACAGATACTCATTTCAACCCCACCGGTCACCCAGCAGGGTGACCGAGTTGAGGGAACAAAAGAAATTGAGTGTGTGACAGTTTCATAGAGTTACGGCGGCCATAGCGGAGGGGAAACGCCCGGTCCCATTCCGAACCCGGAAGCTAAGCCCTCCAGCGCCGATGGTACTGCACCCGACAGGGTGTGGGAGAGTAGGACACCGCCGAACATCCGTTACCGAAAGCCCCCCAACCATGTTGGGGGGCTTTCGGCATTCCAAAGGCACGAACACCCGTGCCGCGCCTGTCTTTTCACCCCGACGCACCGCCGGCCAGGACCTGCAGTGCGCGGGACGCCAGATGAAGATTCAGGCGTGTGTCGACACTGCGGAGATCACGCCCGGTCAGTTCGTGAATGCGAGACATCCGGTATCGCAGGGTGCTGCGGTGGATCCTGAGTGCCTGCGCAGTCTCGTCGTACTTGCCTCCGCATTCGAGGTATTGGGCCAGTGTGGCCGTCATCGTGCTGCGGTGTTCCCGGTCGTAGTCGAGCAGCGGGCCGAGCCATTCCTGCACGAATGCCTCGACGTCTCCGGTGCTGCTGTGCGAGTCGAGGATCCGGTAGACGCCGAGTTCGTCGAACAGGGCCACCCCACGGGGCGACAGCGACTGTTTTCTGATCTCGAGCGCCCGTATCGCGTGGGTGTACGAGTCGGGAAGACCACTGGGGGAGGTGCATTCGGATCCGACACCGATCACTCCCATCGCGGGGCCGAGTGACTTCTCCAGCGCTGTGAAGATGATGTTCACATCTGTCTTCGCATCCATCACGGCGGCGAGGACCCCGGTTCGGTGCTCGGTGTTGTGGACGAGGAGGGCCGACGAGTCGGAGGACGCCAGGTGACGCCGGAAGGCTTCCGCGACGGACTCGACGGGTGTGTCCGGCCCCCAGCGGACCACCAGGACGCGTTGCGGGGTGTGCAGGTCGTAGCCGAGTGCGTCGGCCCGGGAATAGGCGCTGTCGTCGTCGGTGCCGCCAAGTAAGTCGGCGCCCAGGTCGCGGCTCAGCCGCGCCTCCGCCTCGGCGAGTGATCTGCGATGCGACATGTCGACGGCGAGCATCGTCGCGGCGTATTCGAGGGCGACGGTGTCGAGGTCGGTGGCCCGATGTTCCGGGTCGGACAGATACAGAACGCCGAGAAGTGTCTGGCCGGGCCGGACTATCTGCACGATCCGGTTGTCGTGCCGCAGCGGGCGCCCTTCCATCGCGGCACGGCGCAGGACGTCGACTCGGTTCCCGCCGCCGATCTTGCGGTACCGCGAGGCCTTGTCCGGGCCGGCCCAGACGCGGAGGTTGCCGAAGGCATCCTCGATCCCGACGGCAAGTCCGGTCACGTGGTGGAGGGTCTCGGCGATGGCGGTCTCGTCGGCGCCGGTCGCGGCGAGGCGTCCGAACGTGTTCTGGATCTTCGCTTCCTCCTCGAGCCGCGCGACCCGCGCGCCGATCGCGGTGATCTCGTCCGCGGCCTCGCGCAATTGACGTTCCTGTGTGGCCGCCCGGGAGCGGAGCGATGCGGCGCGCAGGGCCGACCCCGTGTGCTGAATCAACAACTCGAGCAGCGTGGCCTGCACCGGGGTAGGCGGGTAGTCGGCCCGCAGGGTGAGCGACACCGGCCTCGACCACGAATCGTCGAAAAGCACGCGGTGTCGCCAGACGTCGTCGTCGTGGCGTTCGCCCGTCGGAGCCGACATGGGTTCCACCGTGAAGGGGCCGAGTTCGGGGAGAGCTTCGACCAGCAGGGCGAGGATCTCGTCCCGATTCCCGCAGTCGTGCATGTGCGCGGTGACGGCCAAGACCGCGGACAGGTTCGTCGCCCGCGGCGTGTGATCCACCCTCGGGTCTGGGGCTGCTTCCAGATCCATGGCTTGGAACTACCCCGTTTTGCGGCGTCGAAACCGGGACGCTGTCCGTTCAGGCCGGATTTCGGTGGATTCTTTCGTTCCGCCGTGACCATGTGGCGAGACGGATCAGCCGCCAATCTTGGTAACTGAGGGGTGGCACTATGACCCAATCCAATAATTGGCACGATCCCGATCTGAACATGATTCGCGATGTCGTCGCGCACACGTCGGACGGGTGCGAGGGCTGTCTCGCGCTCGGTACCCGCTGGGAGCACCTGATGTTGTGCCTGACGTGCGGCTATGTCGGATGCAGTGACGGATCACCGATGCGGCACGCGCGACACCACGCCGAACGCAGCGGTCATCCGATCGTCCAGTCGCTCCACGCGGGGGACAACTGGCGCTGGTGCTTCGTGCACGACGCCCAGATCTGCACGCCGTATCCGGCGACCGGCGCCCGGGTGGTCGCACCGAGCCTCGTGCCCGGACCGTCGGACGACCTCAGACACGGTCTCCGTATCGCGAAATCGCAGTGACGATCGCAGACCACACGGCGTCCGCCTGAACCTCGGGGGGAGCGTCGTCGAGCCAACGTGGGCGTACCAGGATTCCGCCGGAACGAGGCGACGTCGGAAGCGGTCCGGGAACTGCGGCGTAGGCGTCCGACGCCGACACCGGGGCGGACGAACCGTCGAACGAGGAATGAGACGTCTCCTCGTGTGCGCCGTGCCTGAGCTGGAGAACCTCCTGTCCCTCCCGTCCGCGCAGGAGGAAGAAGAGCAGCGGGTCGTCGTCGAGCACCCACGCGGCCTGATACAGCACCGCGGCAGCGTGGCGGCACGGCACGTCCCACTCCTCGCAGGTACACGTCGCGTCGGCGTCGAACATCGACGGCACGAGGGACACGTCGGCGGCAGCGAGGTCGTCGTCGAGTTCGCGGGGAAGCGTCCCACTCGACAACTGGGCGACGTGACCGCTCCGCGACGCGAGGGTCGCGAGCACCTCGCCCCACTGGCGCTCGTCCAGCTGGTCCACCCGGATCCGCACGTGCAGGCTCTCCTCGTCCGTCTGCACGTCCGCGGAGACGAGCCCGGCCGCGAACGTGAGCGGACCGACCAGTCCACCACGGGCATAGGCGCGTCCGCGTTTCAGCGTGTCCGAGTCGACTGCGGCCTGCTCGACATCGTCGACCCATCGCTGCGCCCACCAGGTCCCGGCCGCGGGTGCGGCGGCCCTTCTGCGCCGGAAAGCGGGGAAGCGTGACGGCGTCGCTCACAGATCACCTCCGAAGTCGTAGTCGGGGCTCAGCGCCACCAGCCGGGTGAGTTCGCGATCGGTCAGTTCGGTGAAGGCGTCAGCACCGTGTGACAGGACGGAGTCGGCGAGCTGTCGCTTGGACGCGAGCATGCCGGCGATGCTTTCCTCGATGGTTCCCGCGGTGACGAGCCGGTGGACGTCGACCGGGTGGGTCTGCCCGATGCGGTACGCGCGGTCGGTGGTCTGGTCCTCGATCGCGGGGTTCCACCAGCGGTCGAAATGGACGACATGATCGGCCCGGGTGAGGTCCAACCCGGTACCGGCGGCTTTGAGGGACAGGATCAGGACGGGAATGTCGCCGTTCTGGAAGCGTTCGACCAGTTCCTCCCGGGCGGGGACGGGTGTGCCCCCGTGCAGGAATTCGCAGCCCACTCCTCGCGCCGTCAGATGCCGTCGAAGCAGCCGTCCCATCGTGGTGAAGTGGGTGAAGACGAGCGAACGCCCGCCCTCCGACAGGTTGGTGTCGATCAGCTCGTCGAGCAGACCGATCTTGTGGGAGCGGCCGGTGAGCGCGGCGTGCTCCTGCCCGACGTACTGGGCAGGGTGATTGCAGATCTGCTTGTTTCCGGTCAGCAGCGACACGATGCTGCCGCGCCGCCCGATGCCGTCGCTCGTCTCGATCTGCTCCATGGCCTCGCGCACGAGGGCCTCGTACATTCCGGCCTGTTCCGGGGTGAGCGTGACGTCCAGGTCGATCTCCGTCTTCGGCGGAAGCTCGGGGGCGATCCCCGGATCGGACTTCGTGCGCCGGAGGACGAACGGCGAGATCAACGCCGCCAACTCCGCCGCGCGGTCGGCGCCGTCCTCGGCGGCCGAGCCGTCGTAGTGGCGGTGGAACTGCGCGTACGGACCGAGGAGGCCCGGTGTGACGCCGTCGAGGATCGACCAGAGGTCGCTGAGCCTGTTCTCCGCGGGTGTCCCGGTGAGCGCGACGCGGGCCTGTCCCGCAATCGTCCGCAGTGCCCGGGTGACGGACGCGGCGCGGTTCTTCAGGTGTTGCGCCTCGTCCGCGACGACCAGACCCCACACAGTCCGGGCGAGTACGTCGCAATCGAGCCGCATCGTCGCGTACGTGGTGAGGACGACGGTGTCGCTGCCGCCTGCGACCGTCTCACCGGGAGGGCGCCGCTTCGGACCGTGGTGGACGAGGACGCCGGTGCCCGGCGCGAAGCGTTCGATCTCCGTCGCCAGTTTCCGAGCAGAGACGCGGGACAGACCACCAGCGTGGGTCCTGCCGTTTCCGGTGTCTGCTGTCGGTGCAGGTGAAGTGCGATGAGGGTCAACGTCTTTCCCGGGCCCATGTCGTCGGCGAGACAGGCGCCCAGGCCTCGTGACGTGAGCCCGGCCAGCCAGCGGAATCCGGTCAGCTGGTAGTCCCGCAACTGAGCGCGCAGGGCTGCGGGGGCCGGCACGGCATCCGGATCCTGGTCGGACAGCTCACGCGCCACCGCCGCGGCCGCTCCGGCCGGCGTCCCCGGCGAGGGACGCCAGGTCGTCGTCCTCGAGCCGGATGCGGTGCGGCGCCTCGGCTCGCACCAGGTCTTCGAGCGGAGCCCAGTCCTGGGCCGCGCGGCGGAGGGCGTCGAGAACCTCGATCCGCGGGTCGGCGGCGAACGCGGACTCGGCGAGCGTCGATGCCGCCACAGGTCGACGGCGTCGCACACCACCCCGGGCCGCGCCACACCGTGCACCTGGACCGTCGCGTCGAACTCGCCGGCCGAGAGGTCGACCGCGTGCGGATCGACGGGGTCGATCCGCAACGACAGCGCGATCGCATCGGGTGCCAGGGCGTCCGCCCACGCCCGGAGTGCGGGGAAGGTCTCGGCGTTCCATCCCCGGTAGGGGCCGGTGTCGGCCGGTGAGTCGAGTCGCGGGATCGTGTCGACGTCAGCGGTGAGGAAGTCGCGCAGCACGTCCAGCGCGGCGGGGAGGCGAACTCCGGCGGCGGACGGATCCCCGAGTGGAATCGCGCGCGCTTCCGGCAGGAGGGCGGCGGCCAGCAGGCGCAGATGAAATTCGTCCTCGTCGTCGAGGACGCCGAGCCGCCAGCGGTCGCGGCCACTCGGCGCAACCGCTGGAAGGATCTTGCCCGCCCCGCCGTATCCGAGAGCGGTCCGGGTGCAGGCGGCCCCGAACGCGACCGATCGATGCGCTGTCTCGCCGGGTCGCAGTGCCAGGAGCATCGGCAGCGCGTCGGCGAGCGAGATGCTCTGCGTCGGAACGCGTTCCACGGTGCTTCCGATTGCCATCCGGTTGTGGGAATCGGTACTCGGTGGCAGCGGCCCGTCCGGGGAATCACGCCAGAACGCCAAGTGGGAGTCGCGCGGAGGATCGGACGGCACGAAGGTGGCCGCACAGGCGGCGAGGATGGGCCCTGCTGTCACTACTGCGCCTTTCGCCTCGTTACAGTACGCCGTACGTCAACGAGGCGGCGGACGGAACTGTTCCCGGGCGCCGTGGGAAGATCTCGGCATGGGTAGAAGCGCGACACCGGAGGGCGACCCCGCACGCACCATGGAGCTGCTCTGGGGTGGCGGCAGTACACCGATCTCTCGCCCCCGCAACGGGAAGCCGGGCCTGACGCTCGACCGGATCGTCGAGGCCGCGATCTCCGTCGCGGATGCCGAAGGGCTGGACGCCGTCTCGATGCGCCGGCTGGCAGCCGAACTCGGCGCCGGGGCGATGTCGCTGTACACGCACGTTCCCGGGAAGACCGAACTGGTGGAGGTGATGCTCGATCGCGCGCTGTCCACCCTCGAGCCGGCCGACGACACCGAAGCGGGGTGGCGGGAGCGTCTCGCGGCCGCCGCGCACGACTATTTCCAACTGCTGTGCGCCCACCCGTGGATGCTCGGCGTCGTCGCGCTGAGCCGGCCGGTCCTCGGGCCCGGCGGGATGGCCAAGTACGAGCGGGAACTGCGCGCGGTCGAGGGACTGGGACTGTCGGACCTCGACATGGATTCGGTCGTCACGCACCTCGACAGTTTCATCGCGGGCGCGGCGCGGGCCGCGGTGGACGCGGCCGCGCTCGCCGCCCATGGGGAGGCGGACCGTGAATGGTGGCAGCGCGTCGCTCCGCACTTCGAAAAGGTCTTCGACCCCGACCGGTTCCCGCTGGCCGCCAGGGTCGGGGCGTCCGCGGGGGAACACCACGACGCCGCGTACGCGCCCGCCCACGCCTTCGAATTCGGGCTGGCCCGGCTACTCGACGGAGTCGGCGCCCTCATCGTCGACGGCGGAACCGGCGGGGAGTAGTTCGGCCGGAACTGCCAGCGTGGTCGGTTCGACACGGCCGCGCAGGGTGACGGTGTCGGTGAGTTGCCACCGCGTGCGTTCGTCCTCGGCTGCCGCGTCGATCGCCCGCTCGGACGCGACGACGTGTCCGGACACGTTCTTGGCGAGTTCGGACAACCGCGCCGCCTCGTTGACAGGATCGCCGATCACTGTGTACTCGAACCGTTCGTGGGCTCCGATGTTTCCGGCCACGGCGCGACCCGCCGCCACCCCGATTCCCGCATCGCACTCCGGGACCTCGGCGGTGAGCCGTTCGCGGAGGGCCCGAGCGGCGGAGAGCGCGGCACCTGCATGGTCGTCGAGCGCCACGGGTGCCCCGAAGATGGCCAGCGCGGCGTCACCTTCGAACTTGTTGACGAACCCGCCTCGCAGATCGACCTCATCGACGACCACGGTGAAGAACCGGTTGAGCAGGTCCACGACCTCCGCAGGCGACCGGGTGGCCGCGATCGTGGTGGACCCGATGATGTCGACGAACAGGACCGCGACGTCACGTTCCTCGCCGCCGAGTTCGGGGTTGTGCCGCAGGGCCTGGGAGGCCACCTCCTGCCCGACGTGGCGCCCGAACAGGTCGCGGATCCGCTCACGTTCGCGGAGTCCCTCGGCCATCCGGTTGAACCCGGTCTGCAGCGCGCCGAGTTCGGTGCCGTCGTACACGACGACCTCGGCGTCGAGATCGCCCTCCGCCACCTTCGCCATGCCCAGCGACACCGAGCGGATCGGCGCCTCGGTGGCACGCACGCTGATCACGACCAGCAGCAGGCCGAAGAGCAGGATGACACCACCCAGCGCGAGGATCGACACCGCGAGGCTGGTCGGGCTCGCCGGCCGGATGAAACTGAAGATCGCGATGAGCATCAGACCGAGCACCGGAACACCCGTCCCGAGGATCCACGCCAGCGCGGTGCGGCCGGTGATGCCCAGGGTTCGGCGGGGTCGCGGTCCGTCCGATCCCAGTGCCCGGGCGGCGATGGGGCGCAGGGCGAACTCCGTCAGCAGGTAGCAGAACGCGCAGACCGTGATCCCGGCCAACGCAATCGTGAACGCGACCTTCGGAATGGTCTGGGGATCGATGAGGCCGTACAGCGTCGTGAAGAAGACCAGCCCGATGCCCCACAACGCCGCCTGGACACGCGTCAGACGCCACGGTGCGCGAAACGCCGCCGACCGGTCGTGGTCCGTGGGCGCGTCGTCCTCCGTCGCCCACCGGAGATCCGACACCAGGCGTTTGGTGCCCCACGTCACGCCGATCAGGACCGCGCACAGCACGAACACGGGCACCGCGACGAAGTTGGCGATCATGAACTCGCTCGACCACACACTCGGGCCGGGGACGACGACACTGACGAGCAGGCAGGTGATCACCGCGCCGACCAGGTTGGTGAACACCAGTGGGGCGGTCAGCAGCAGCTGGACACGGATACGCCGCCTGCGGGGACTCTCGTCCGGTGATCCGAGCAGCCACGACCCCAGCGGGGCGACGGATCGGCGAGGGCGGCGCATAGTCATTCGAGACTAGTCGGCACGATCCCTTAGGGTGGGCGGGTGCGCCTAGTGATTGCCAGATGCCGAGTCGACTACGTAGGCCGTTTGACGGCACATCTGCCCACCGCTCGTCGCCTGTTGTTGATCAAGGCCGACGGTTCCGTGAGCATCCACGCCGACGACCGCGCCTACAAGCCGCTGAACTGGATGAGCCCGCCCTGCTGGCTCGTCGAAGACACCGTGGAGGACGCCGAAGCGCTGTGGGTGGTGACCAACAAGGCCGGTGAGGAACTGCGGATCACCATCGAGGAGATCGAGCACGACTCCAGTCACGAACTCGGTGTCGATCCGGGGCTCGTCAAGGACGGTGTCGAGGCACACCTGCAGGAGTTGCTCGCGGAACACGTCGAAACGCTCGGCAGCGGTTACACGCTCGTTCGGCGTGAGTACATGACGGCCATCGGTCCCGTCGACCTGCTGTGCCGGAACGCCGACGGGGCTTCCGTCGCCGTGGAGATCAAGCGCCGCGGAGACATCGACGGTGTCGAGCAGCTCACGCGGTACCTCGAACTGCTCAACCGGGATCCGCTACTGGCGCCGGTGAGCGGTGTCTTCGCCGCCCAGCAGATCAAGCCGCAGGCCAAAACCCTTGCCACCGACCGCGGAATCCGGTGCCTCGTGCTCGACTACGAAGCGCTGCGCGGTACCGAGAGCACCGAGTTCCGGCTCTTCTGAGGCCTAGGCTGAACCCGTGCCCCGTCGTAAACCGCAGCGGAAGAACACACGCCGCAGTGCGCCCCCGGACGACTCCGAGGGGTCGCTGTTCGGTAGTGCGATGATGCGTCAGGAGTCCGGGCCCGCAGGCTACGCCGACGAGAGTTTCATCGTCCGCACGATCCCCGGGGCCCGGGCGACCAAGTCCTACCGGTGCCCCGGCTGCGATCACGACATCCGGCCGGGTGTCGCCCACCTCGTCACCTGGCCGGCCGAATACGGCGGAGCCGAGGACCGGCGGCACTGGCACACCGGGTGCTGGTCGGGACGCAGCACCCGGGGCCTCACGCGAAGGTGGTCCTAGCTTCCCGTCTTCACGGTCCGCTGATCCGCCGGCCGGTTCGCCGGATTCTTCTCGACGGTGGACAGCACCGCAGTGTCCTCGTCCGAGTTGTCCGTCTCGTCCGCGGAGTTCTTCCCGGACTCGCTCGGCGTGGAGTTCCGGTCGGCCGCACCGCCCGGTGCGGGCTTGCTGCTCGTGTTCTCGGTCGAGCGCTTCTCCGAGTTCGATGCCGCGGTGTCGGGCTGCGCGTCCAGGAGTTCACTCTCTCGGTTGACCGACGCCAACATGGCGGGAACGGAATCGAGCTGACCCCGAATTCCCAAGAGCTGCGCCAGGATCCGGCCGCGTAGCACGCGCAGTTCTTCCGCGAGTTCCTTGGCGTGGGCGATCTTGCGCTCCGACTGGTCGGTGGCCGCCTGCAGCCTGCGCTCCGCCTCGTGCGTGGCGTCCGCGAGACGGCGATGCGCCTCGGCCTTGCTGGTGGACTCGAGTTCGTTGACGGCCGTGATCGTCTTCTGACGACGCTCGGACATCGCGAGGTCGAAATCTTCCTGCACCTGCGACCGACGCAGTTCGGCCTCGGCGGCGAGGCGGTCGCGCTCGGACTGAGCGGCTTCGACGATCTTCGCCGCCTCCGTGCGGGCCTTGGCCATCGTCTGCTCGTGCTGAATCTCGAGAGCACTCCGGCGGTCTTCGAGTTCCGCGACCAGCGACTCGTACTGGCCGCGGAGCTGTGCGCCCTCCTGCTCGGCGACGGAGATCATCTCGGCGGCGTCGGCCTCGGCCTTCGCACGCACCTCGGACGCCTCGTCCGACGCGAGCCGGAGCATGCGCGAGATGCGGTCGCTCATTCCCTCCGCGGTGGTCGGCGGAACGGACAGGCGGTCGACATCCTTGCGGAGATCGTCGATCTCGTCCCGCGCATCGTCGAGCTGCTTGGCGAGATCCCGCGCCTGCGCCGCCGCGGCGTCGCGGTCGGCGGCAGTGACGCGGAGCTCGGCGTCGAATCGCTCGAAGTAGTTACGTACCTCGTCCCGATCGAATCCCTTGCGCACGGTGGAGAAGGGAAGGGGGATCGAACCACGGTCCTGCTCGTTTACCATGGCCGCCAATCTACCTGGGCAAAGTAGAACTTGTCTCTGCGCCTGGTACCCGGCGGCCGGACACAGCTCTAGTGAGTCGCCGACGGCTCGACGAGCTCGACGAGAACTCCGCCTGCATCCTTCGGGTGGACGAAGTTGATGCGCGAGTCGGCGGTTCCGCGGCGAGGTGCGTCGTACAGCAGGCGCACGCCGCGCTCGCGCAGCTGGGCGGAGATGGCGTCGATGTCCGTCACGCGGTACGCGAGCTGCTGGAGACCGGGACCGCTGCGATCGATGAACTTGGCGATGGTCGAGTTCTCGTTCAACGGTGCGAGAAGCTGCAGCGCGGTGCTGCCCTCGGGGGAGCCGACGACGCTGAGCATCGCTTCGCGCACGCCCTGCTCCTCGTTCACCTCTTCATGCGTCGACACCATGCCGAGGTGTTCGGAGTACCACGCGATGGCGGCGTCGAGGTCGGGAACGGCGATACCGACGTGGTCGATGGCGGTCACCAGGTCCGAGGACAGCGGTGACGTGGTCTGGGTGGGGGAGGACTGTGTCATGGTCCCGACGTTAGCGCTACCGTTTCGGTAGTTCTCGTCGGGATGTGACTTCTGTCGCCCCGCACCTGCCTACTCGTCTCACGCGGAGGAAATCGTGACCAGTTCTGTGATCGTCGCCGGAGCCCGGACCCCGATGGGCCGGTTGCTGGGTTCGTTGAAGGATGTGTCGGGTTCGGATCTGGGTGGGGTGGCGATTCGTGGTGCGCTGGAGAAGGCGGGCGTCGCTCCCGAGCATGTCGAATACGTGATCATGGGTCAGGTGCTCACGGCGGGGGCGGGGCAGATCCCGGCGCGGCAGGCCGCGGTGGCCGCGGGGATCGGGATGGATGTGCCGGCGCTGACCATCAACAAGGTGTGCCTGTCCGGGATCGATGCGATCGCGTTGGCGGATCAGCTGATCCGGGCCGGCGAGTTCGAAGTGGTGGTCGCCGGCGGCCAGGAGTCGATGTCGCGCGCCCCGCACCTGCTGGAGAAGTCGCGGGAGGGTTTCAAGTACGGCGACGTCACGATGCGCGACCACATGGCCTTCGACGGGTTGTACGACATCTTCACCGATCAGGCGATGGGGAGCCTGACCGAGGCGAAGAACGCGGAGGACGGGCAGCGGATCAGCCGTGAGGAGCAGGACACCTTCGCGGCGGCGTCGCATCAGAAGGCGGCGCGGGCCTGGAAGGACGGGGTGTTCGACGACGAGGTGGTGCCGGTGCCGGTGCCGCAGCGGAAGGGGGATCCCGTGCTGGTCGGCTCCGACGAGGGCGTGCGCGGCGATACGACGGCGGAATCCCTGGCCAGGCTGCGGCCGGCGTTCAGCAAGGACGGCACGGTCACCGCCGGGTCGGCGTCGCAGATCTCCGATGGCGCGGCCGCTGTCGTGGTGATGAGCAAGGCGAAGGCGCAGGAACTCGGGTTGTCGTGGATCGCGGAGATCGGCGCGCACGGGGTCGTTGCGGGTCCGGATTCGACGCTGCAGTCGCAGCCGGCGCGGGCCATCGCGAAGGCGTGCGCCAAGGAGGGGATCGAGCCGAAGGATCTGGATCTGGTGGAGATCAACGAGGCGTTCGCGGCGGTGGGGATCGCGTCGACACGGGAGTTGGGGCTGGATCCGGAGATCGTGAACGTCAACGGCGGGGCGATCGCGATGGGGCATCCGCTGGGCATGTCGGGGGCGCGGATCGCGTTGCATCTGGCGCTGGAGTTGCGTCGTCGCGGCGGGGGTGTGGGCGCTGCGGCACTGTGTGGTGGTGGCGGTCAGGGTGACGCCCTGATCGTCCGCGTCCCCAAGGCCTGACCAGACGACAGTCCGTGGTGGTGTATCTCACACCACTACGGACTGTCGTAGATGGTCGGGCACAATGGTCGGCATGGCGAACGTCTTCGATCTCAGCACCACGGCCACGCGTTTCCGATTTGTCGCAATTCTGGAGGCATTCACCTGGCTCGGCCTCCTCATCGGCATGGCCTTCAAGTACCTGCCCGCCGACGGCAACGAGATCGGCGTGAAGATCTTCGGGCCCATCCACGGCGGCGTCTTCGTCCTGTACCTGCTCATCTCGCTGTGGACCGCCCGCAAGCTGAGCTGGAATCTGGTCACCACCTTCTGGGCGCTCGTCGCCAGCGTCCCGCCGTTCGGCACCGTCGTGTTCGAGGTCTGGGCGGCCCGCACCGGCCGGATGGGCGAACTGTCCCGGACGGGCGCCGTGAAGAGCGAACCGTCGCTCGTCTGATCCGCGCCTCGGTAGGCACGGCCCGCATTCCGATGCGCGCTCAAATCGTGACAAACTGGTGGACGTGACTCGACCAGGTTCTCGTCCGTCAGCGCGTTCCTCAGCAGTGGCCGCGGCCATGAGCGGAGCAGTCGATCTCTCCGCCCTCAAGGAGCGTGCGGCCGCTCCACCCCCGACGGCACCCGCACCCTCCGGGGACGGCGCGGCCCAGGCCGCACCCGGGAGTACCGGACTCACACCCGTCATCGACGTCACCGAGGCGACGTTCGAGGCGGAGGTGCTCGTCCGGTCCCAGCAGGTCCCGGTCGTCGTCGACCTGTGGGCCACCTGGTGCGAGCCGTGCAAACAACTCTCACCCCTGCTCGAGAAGCTGGCACACGAGGCCGGCGGCACCTGGGTGCTCGCCAAGGTCGACGTCGATGCCAACCCGCGGATCGCCCAGGCGTTCGGCGTCCAGTCCGTCCCGACCGTGGTCGCCATCGCCGGTGGGCAACCGCTCGCCGACTTCCAGGGCGCACAGCCCGAACCGCAACTGCGTCAGTGGCTCGCCGCCGTTCAGCAGGCCACCGCCGGAAAGCTGTCCGGACCGCCGGCCGGTGACGGCAACGAGGACGAGCCCGAACCGGAGGACCCGCGTTTCGTCGCGGCCGAGGCCGCGCTCGACGAAGGCGACCTGTCGGCAGCCGAAGCCGAGTTCCAGAAGATCCTCGATGAGGAACCGGCCAACGCCGAGGCGCAGGGCGCGATCCGGCAGGTGCGTTTCCTCGCCCGCGTGCAGTCCGTCGATCCCGGTGCCGTCGCCGCGGCGGACGCCGCCCCGAACGACATCGACGCCCAGTTGCAGGCCGCGGACGTCGAGCTCTACTCCCAGGCCCCCGACGCGGCGTTCGCCCGTCTCATCGGTGTCGTCGCCCGCAGCGCCGGCGACGACAAGACGCGGGTACGGACGCGTCTGCTGGAGTTGTTCGAACTGTTCGACCCGGCCGAGCCGGTCGTCATGACCGCGCGCCGGAAACTCGCCGCCGCACTGTACTGACGAGGAACCGGGGTGAGTGCTGAAGGCACTCACCCCGGTCACCTCGTCTGATGGTCAGCTTCGTACGCGCTCCACCCGTCCGACCAGGAAGACGTAGGACGCGACCCCGACCGCGGTCACCACGGTCATGTAGACGAATCCCGGCGCGAAGCTGTCGTCGGTGACGAGCAACCCGATCACGATGGGCGTCGCGATCGACGACAGGTTGCCGATGAAGTTGAACATTCCACCGGTGAGCCCGAGCAGTCGTTCCGGCGCGAGCGCCGAGACCAGCGACCACGTGATCGACGCGAGCCCGTTGCCGAAGAACGCGATGGACAGGAACACGATCACCATCGCGGTCGAGTCGGTGAAGTTGGCGCCGATCATCGCGACGGTCAGCAACAGGCCCACGATGATCGGACCCTTCCGGGCGACTCCGAGAGACACTCCCTTGCGCAGCAGGAAATCGGAGAACACCCCGGAGAACAGCACACCGACGAGTGCCGCGACGAACGGCAGCGAGGCGAGAAACCCGGACTTGATGTAATCCATGTCCCGGTACTCGACGAGATACGTGGGGAACCAGGTGAGGAAGAACCACAGCGTCGACGTGAGGCAGAACTGCCCCAGGTAGATCCCCCACAGCTTGCGCCGGCCGAGGACGGTGGCGACATCGTTCCGGGTCACCGCCGGACGTTCGGGTTGCTGCTCGTCCGCGAGGTCGACGAGTCCGCCGCCGTCGCGGATCAGGTCGATCTCGGCGTCGTTCGCCCGCGAGTCGCGTGGCTCGCGATAGAACGCGTACCACACGGCACCCCAGACCGCCCCGATCGTTCCGGTCACGATGAAGACCCAGTGCCACGACAGCACGGACTGCAGCCAGGACAGGAACGGCGTGAGCAGGGCCAGTCCGATGAACTGCCCGGAGGTGTAGAAGCCGATCACCGTCGCCCGTTCACGCTCGGGGTACCAGGCCGTCGCGACCCGGTTGTTGATCGGATATGCGGGCGCCTCGAACACACCGACCAGCAGGCGCAACGCGATGAGCGCCACGAAGCCGCCGATGACCCCCATGAACGCGGTCGCGACCGACCACAGGATGAGGCAGGCAGGGTAGAGCAGTCTCGGGGGAATCCGGTCGACGAGCCATCCTCCGGGGATCTGCAGCGCCGCATAGGTCCAGCCGAAAGCCGACAGCAGAAGTCCCTGCTGCGCCTTGGAGAGATCCATTTCGTCCGCGATCGCAGGCATCGCGATCGACAGGTTTGCCCGGTCCATGTAGTTGATGACGACGGTCACGAACAGCATCACCGCGATGAGAACGCGCGCCTTCGACGCCTGCGCGGCCACCGTAGTGGACTTGCCGATCTTCTGGGTCTGCACCATTGCCCTCACCACTCCGCAAAGGATCCGTCGGTGTGGCGCCAGACCGGGTTTCGCCAGCGATGGCCTTCGGCGGCCCGTTCGATCACGTACTCCTCGTTCACCTCGATGCCCAGTCCCGGACCGGTGGGGATTCGGACCTGACCGTCCGCGTACGTGAACACGGACGGGTCGACGAGATAGTCGAGGAGATCGTTCGACGTGTTGTAGTGGATGCCGAGGCTCTGTTCCTGGATCGTCGCGTTGTAACAGCCCGCGTCGATCTGCAGGCACGTGGCCAGGGCGATCGGCCCGAGGGGGCAGTGCAGCGCGAGTGCCACGTCGTACGCCTCGGCCATGTGCGCGATCTTCCGGGCCTCGGTGATGCCACCGCAGTGCGACGGATCGGGCTGGATGATGTCCACCGCCCCGGACGCGAGGACGGTTTTGAAATCCCAACGAGAGAACAATCTCTCACCCAGCGCGATCGGGATCGGCGACTGTCGCAGCACGTCGACGAAACCGTCGACGTGCTCGGAGAGGACCGGTTCCTCGACGAACATCAGCCGGAACGGCTCGAGTTCCTTCAGCAGCACCTTGGCCATCGGCTTGTGCACCCGGCCGTGGAAATCGACGCCGATGCCGATGTTCGGGCCCACTGCGTCCCGTACCGCGGCGACGTTGGCGAGGCACTGGTCCACCTTGTCCCAGGAGTCCAGGTACTGCAGTTCCTCCGTGCCGTTCATCTTCACGGCGGTGAACCCCCGGTCGACCACTTCGCGTGCCGCCTTCGCGGTGTCCGAGGGGCGGTCGCCACCGATCCAGGAATAGACCTTGATCCGGTCCCGGACGCGGCCGCCGAGAAGCTCGTACGCAGGCACGCCGAGGGCCTTGCCCTTGATGTCCCACAGGGCCTGGTCGATGCCGGCCAGCGCGCTCATGTGGATGCCGCCACCGCGGTAGAAACCGGACCGGTACATGACCGTCCACAGGTCTTCGATCTGCGTCGGATCCTGTCCGATCAGGTAGTCGGACAGCTCCTCCACCGCCGCGGCGACGGACGCGGCCCGGCCTTCGAGCACCGGTTCGCCCCAGCCGACCACGCCGTCGTCCGTCTCGATCCGCAGAAACAGCCACCTGGGGGGAACGGCGTACGTGGTGAGTGACTTGATCTTCATGGAGTCCTCCTGTGCGGGGCTGTGGTGGTGGCCCCGGGGTGTAGGTGTCGGTTCAGGCGGCGTCGGCCGACCAGATGTTCATCAGGGTGAGGGCGCGGTCGCGGACGGTCTCGGCGCCGTCCCCGGGCCGGTACAGGCAGGTTCCGAGTCCCGCGCCGCCCGCGCCCGCGGATGCCCACTCGGCGAGGTTGGTTCGGTCGACGCCGCCGACGGGGAGCAACTCGACCTCCGTCGGCAGGACGGCCCGCCATGCCTGCATCCCGGCTGTCCCGACCGAGTCGGAGGGAAACAGTTTGATGCTGCGCGCTCCCGCACCGACGGCGCGAAACGCCTCGGTGGGAGTGGCCGCTCCCGGATACGGGTGCAGGTTCCGGGCAACGGCGGCGCCGATGACCTCCACGTCGGTGTTGGGCGAGACGATGATCCGGGAGCCGGCTGCTTCGGATCGGATCACGTCGTCGACGCTCAGTACCGTTCCGGCCCCGACGACGCAGACGTCGCCGACGGCCGCGGCCAACCGCTCGATCGAGTCGAACGGTCGCGGCGAGTTCAGCGGGACCTCGATCGCGGTGAACCCGGCGTCAACGAGGGCCGAGCCGACGGCGACGATCTCGTCCGGGGTGATGCCGCGCAGAATGGCGATCAAACCGGTCCTGGTTGTGGTGGCTGTGCTGCTCATAGGGACTCCTTCTCGGGATTCGTGGATGGCGCCGGGTCGACCAGCCCCGCATCGACCGCCACGCGCCACAGACCCTGTGCGGCGGCCTCCTCGGCGACGATGTCGGCGGCCACGCCGTGAACGCGCAGTCCGGCTGCGTAGCGTCGGCAGAGATCGGCGTTTCCGCACAACAGGATTCGGCTTCCGGCGGCGTAGTGGGGCAGGAGATGCCGGACCTCGTCGGCGATGATCACGCCCGAGACGTAGTCGGGAAGCGACGCCGGATCGAGGAGTCCGTCGAGCACGAGGGCTCGTGCTCCGAACAGCTCCGCGGGTAGTCCGCGACGCGGTGTCGACATTCCGGTGGCGAGGCCCCGCTCGAACGCGGCGTCGTCCCGCACCTCTGCGGTTGCCGTTCGGCCGAGGATGCCGTGCTGGATCACCAGGCCGTACAACTCGCCCGACATCGATGTGGCGAACGAGACGATCTTGCGGTTCTCGACTCGTGCCCACTTGCTGTGTGTTCCGGGGAGCACGATCGTGAGTGGTCGGTCGGTCGGCGGGAGCAGGCCCAATGCTCCGATGATCTGCGTCTCCTCGCCCCGCATGACGTCGCCGGCCACCGCGCCGTCGGCCGAGGGTGCGACACGCAGGCCGGGTACGAGATGCAGTACTCCGCGCGAATGAGGAACCGTCGTCAGATCGCCGGCGTCGATCGCGAGATCGGTCGGCGTGGTCAGATAGCCGGCTTCATGCCAACCCTGGGCGCTGCCGACCATGCCGCAGGCGATCGCCGGGAGACCGGGGGTGGCCGCGATCCAGTCGCCGCAGGCCTCGTCGAACGCGGCTTCGTAGTCACGCGTGCGCGATGCGGGGTTGTCTCCGGCGGTGCCGAGCAATCCGAAGTCCGGCCGGCGAACGTCCAGAATGCGGCCGCCGTCGCCGAGGAGCCAGGCACGCTGTGACGACGTACCCCAGTCGAGGGCGATCAGGCGCGGTGTCGATGTGTCGGGGGTGTTCTGGATCACGCGAACCACTATCGGACGTGAATCCCATAATGACGAACACGGTCCCTATATGTGGGACAGTGTGGTGTGGCGAATCCGACGTACGACATTCCCCCCGGCACTCAGACGCTCGCGAGGGGGCTGGCCGTCATCCGCGCCGTCTCCGACGGCGCGCAGGATCTCCGCGCGGTCGTCGAGAGCACCGGGCTGGGACGCAGCACCACCCACCGGCTCGTGCAGTTGCTGGTCCACGAGGGATATCTCCGGAGCGGAAGCCGCGGCTACACACTCGGCCCGACGTTGATCGAATTGGGTTTCAAGGCCCTCCACGGCAACCCACTGCCGGTCGTCGCGCGCCCGATTCTCGAAGAGCTGTCGGCGCACGTCCACGACACCGTGCACCTGGCGGTCGAGGACGGCGGATCGGTGCTGTATCTCGACAAATTGCCGGGGTCTCGGGGTGCCGAGATGCGCTCCCGCATCGGTCACCGCATGCCGCTGACCCGCGCCGGTGTCGGAAAGGCGCTGCTGCTGGACTCGGCCGACCGCTGGGATGCGCTGTACGAGAGCGACGCCGCACACGCGCAGCGGCCACCGAGCCCCCGCGGAGTGGCGGACTTCCGCGCGCGCATGGAGGACTATGCGCGGAGGGGCGCGGCGATGGACCTCGAGGATAACGAACCCGGAATCCGCTGTGTGGCGGCACCGGTGCGGGACGCGTCGTGCGCGATCGTCGGTGCGATCAGCGTGTCGGCCACGAGCCCGTACATGCCGGACGAGCGCATGCGCGGACTCGTGCCGGTCGTGTGCCGGGCCGCGGGGCGGATCTCCGCGGCGCTCGGCTACCGGGAGATCTGAGACGGCGATCGGGCGATCCCGCTGGTGGGACGGTCAGCGGTACCGGCCCTCGCAGGCCTGCTCGCCGCCGAGCACTCCGGTGCGGAACGCGTCGACCCGGGAGAATCCGCTCGGAACGGTCTCCCCGTTGACGTCGCTGGCGGCGAGTCCGTCGGTGAGCAGCCCCGACACGGCCTCGTCGAGATCACCGGGGGACAGCCACACGCTTCCCGCCTCCAGGGTGGCGGGACTGTCCGGGCTCAACGCGCTGGTGATGACGCCGGACAGGCAGGCGGCTCGCAGCGCGGTCTGGGGTGAGTGCAGATCGTTGCCCCGGTCCCGCTGCAACGCCAGGGTGTACCGCGAGGCGAGCAGGACGTATGCGTTGTAGTCGCCGGTGAGTTTGGTCTGGAAGAGTTCCCGCCTGCCCGGGCGGCCCGGTGTGCCGCGTTCGGCGAGGGCGTCGACACTGACCCCGATCGTGTTGGTGGCCGGGCAGTACGACACCGGTTCGGTCGCGTCGGCGTCCGCGCAGTCGAGGTCGGCGCCGTCGAGTTGCAGTGTCGGGGGATCGCTGAGATCGAAGATCTGCTGGAAGGACGTGAAGAACGCCTCGAGCGCCTCCTCGGTGACGGGGAGTTCGCCGTCGTCGCTCTCGTCGGCGAACCGCTGAGGCAGATCCGCGCGGCGCGAGTCGATCTCCTTCTCGTCGATGCGCGTGCAGGACGCCGGACCGTCCGTGAATCCGATCTGGGTGGCGGTGACGCGTTCGAACGCCGAGCCGTGCACGTTGTCGGGATCGTTCGGGTCGGTGTCACCGATCGCCACCGCCGACGCCAGTACCTTGTTCAGCCCGTCCGACGTGTTGAGCGTGAAATGGGTCGCCTTGTCTTCCGCGATGTACCGCATGAACGCCCCCGCGAAGCAGTCGGCCTGCTGTTCCCGCACGATGCCACCGCCCACGTTCTCGTCGGCGATTCCCGCCTTCGTCTGCACGGCGTGCCCGTACTCGTGTGCCAGAACGAAGACGGCGGCGACGACGCCGAACTTCTCCACGACCTCGGGCAGCAGCAGCGCCCGGTCCCAGCCGATCGTGTGGTCGGTGCTGCAGTAGCCGGCGTTGAGGAGTTCCTCGGTGCTGTCCCCGCAGAACCGCGGGCCGTCGGACTCGCGCGGATCCCAGGAGATCAGTTCCTCGACCGGCTCGAACTTGCGCTGGAACAGCGCCGGGAACTCGGTGCGCCAGTAATCCTCGATGTCGCTCACCGCGTTGGCGGCCATCGTGTCGATCTCACCGCCGTCGGTGCCGGTGACGGGCACGTCGGCGTCGGCCACGCCCTTGCGGGCACCGCTCGGACCCGACGTGGCATCCAGCCCAGCCACCTTGAACGGATCGTCGTAGATGGACGCGGCCTCGCCGTCCACCGACCGCGTGCACCCGGACAGGACGACCGCGGCCACGGCCAGAACGCCCACGCTCGCAGCCCACTGCCGACGTCGGGTCAGCAAGGCCGTGCCTTCATCAACGCTCCAGACTCATCCAGATCGCGCCGTTCGCGGGCAGTGCCACCTCTGCAGAGGCGGGACGGCCGTGCCACGGCTGCGACGTTGCCGTCACCGCACCGAGATTTCCCCAACCCGATCCCGCGTAGATCTCGGCGTCGGTGTTGAGAATTTCACGCCATTCGCCCCGTTCTGGCAAGCCCACACGATAATTCGCGTGCGGCGAACCCGAGAAATTGAACAGGCAGGCCAGGATCGACCCATCGGTGCCGTAGCGCAGGAAGCTCAGGACGTTGTTCGCGGTGTCGTTGGCGTCGATCCAGGAGAACCCGCCCGGTGACGTGTCGAGAGTCCACAACGCCGGGTGCTCCCGATAGGTGGCGTTGAGGTCGTGGACGAGCCGGAGCAGACCGCGGTGGAAGCCGCCGGTGTACGGGTCGTCGAGCTGGTACCAGTCGAGTCCGCGCTCTTCGGACCACTCCGCGGTCTGTCCGAATTCCTGACCCATGAACAGCAGTTGTTTGCCGGGGTGCGACCACATGTACGCCAGCAGGGCCCGTACACCGGCGGCCTTCGCGTAGTCGTCGCCGGGCATCCGCGTCCACAGCGTGCCCTTGCCGTGCACCACCTCGTCGTGGCTGATGGGCAGCAGATAGTTCTCGCTCCACGCGTACATCAGGGAGAACGTGATCTCGTGATGGTGATAGCTGCGGTGGACGGGATCGTGCGCCATGAATCCGAGGGTGTCGTGCATCCACCCCATGTTCCATTTCATGTTGAAACCGAGACCGCCGACATTGGTCGCGCGGGTGACACCCGGCCACGCCGTCGACTCCTCCGCGATGGTGACGACCCCGCGGTGCTGTTTGTGGACCGTGGCGTTGGTCTCCTGCAGGAAGGCGACAGCCTCGAGGTTCTCCCTGCCGCCGTGGATGTTCGGCGTCCAACCGCCCTCCGGCCGCGAATAGTCGAGGTAGAGCATCGACGCGACCGCGTCGACGCGCAGACCGTCCACGTGGAACTCGTCGAGCCAGTACAACGCGTTCGCGACGAGGAAGTTGCGGACCTCGCGCCGCCCGAAATCGAACACGTACGTTCCCCAGTCGAGTTGCTCGCCGCGCTGAGGATCGCTGTGCTCGTAGAGCGGTGTGCCGTCGAAACGTGCCAGCGCCCACTCGTCCTTGGGGAAGTGGGCCGGTACCCAGTCGACGATGACCCCGATGCCGGCCGAGTGCAGGTGGTCGACGAACCACCGGAAGTCGTCGGGGGAGCCGAACCGTGAGGTGGGCGCGTAGTACGACGTGACCTGGTACCCCCACGAACCGCCGAACGGGTGCTCGGCGACCGGCAACAGTTCGACGTGCGTGAATCCCGTCTCCGTGATGTGGGCCGCGAGTTGTTCGGCCATCTCGCGGTAGTTCAGCCCGGGCCGCCACGAAGCGAGGTGAACCTCGTACACGCTCATCGGGGATTGCGCCGGCTCGGTGGCCGCGCGCTGCGCCAGCCAGTCGGCGTCGTTCCATTCGTACGTGCTCACCGACACCCGGGACGCGGTAGCCGGAGGGACCTCGGTGGCGAAGGCCATGGGGTCGGCCTTGTCGCGCACGGTGCCGTCCGGTCCGTGGACCCGGAACTTGTACAGGTCGCCGGCCTCGATGCCGGGAACGAACAACTCCCACACCCCGGTGGAGCCGAGCACCCGCATCGGGAAGTTCCGCCCACTCCATCCGTCGAAATCGCCGATCACACTCACCCCGCGGGCATTGGGAGCCCAGACGGCGAACGAGGTGCCGGTGACGGTGCCGTCGGGGGTGTCGTAGCGGCGGCGGTGCGCGCCGAGGATCTCCCACAGCCGCTCGTGCCTGCCCTCACCGAACAGGTGCAGGTCGAGTTCGCCGAGCGTGGGCAGGAACCGGTACCCGTCGGCGGCGACGTCGTTGTGACCACCCGGCCACGTCGTGGACAGCCGGTAGTCCATCAGATCCCGGTACGGGACGAGTGCCCCCCACACACCGTGCGCGAGGTGTTCCAGCGAGAAACTCGTCCCACCGATGACGGCGTCGACGGCCTCGGCGTGGGGGCGCAGTGCGCGGATCACCGTGCCGTCGGGGTGCGGGTGCGCGCCCAGGATCGAGTGCGGGTTGTGGTGCTCGCCCCGGGACAGCAGGTCGAGGTCGGCGGCGTCGGGTGCGATGGCGACAGGCGGTTCGACGGTCACTATGTACCTCCGCGGTAGGCCAGCTTCGTTCTGGCCGGATAGGGGATCGACGGTAATGCCAGGATATGGGCCACCGCGCGCCAGGGTTCCAGGCGCACGAAGTTGGCCTGCCCCCAGTGATACTGCTCCCCGGTGACCTCGTCGAGCACGGTCAGGTGATCGTGCCAGTCGCGGCCCAGCGCGGGCATGTCCAGCCACACGTTGCCCTGCTCGGCGCCGTACGGGTTGAGGTTGATCACCGTCAGCACGGCATCCCCGGTGGTGGCGTCGAACTTGGAATAGGCGATCAGGGCGTCGTTGTCGACGTGGTGGAAATGGATGTTGCGCAACTGCTGCAGCGCCGGATGCTGCCTGCGGATCCGGTTGAGCGCGGTGATCCACGGTTCGAGGGACTCGCCGCGAGCGGCGGCACCCTCGAAATCTCGGGGACGCAGCTGATACTTCTCGGAGTCGAGGTACTCCTCACTGCCCACGCGCACCGGAACATGTTCGTACAGTTCGTATCCCGAGTACACCCCCCACGTGGGGGACAGGGTGGCCGCCAGCGCGGCGCGCAGCGCGAACATTCCCGGGCCGCCGGTCTGCAGGCTCTCGTGCAGGATGTCCGGGGTGTTGACGAACAGGTTGGGGCGCGCCTCGTCGGCCTTGGCGGCGATCTCCTTGCCGAACTCCGTCAGCTCCCACTTCGCGGTCCGCCACGTGAAATACGTATAGGACTGCGTGAAACCGCGGCGGGCGAGACCGTACAACCGCGCGGGACGGGTGAACGCCTCGGACAGGAACAGGACGTCCGGATCCGATTTCTTGACCTCGGCGATCAGCCACTCCCAGAAGTCCGGCGGCTTGGTGTGCGGGTTGTCGACCCGGAAGATCTTGACGCCCGCCGCAACCCAGTGCCGGACGACCCGCAGGACCTCCGCGTAGATCCCGTCGCGGTCGTCGTCGAAGTTGACCGGGTAGATGTCCTGGTATTTCTTCGGCGGGTTCTCGGCGTAGGCGATGGTGCCGTCGGGGAGCACGGTGAACCATTCGGGGTGCTTCTTCGCCCACGGATGGTCCGGTGCGGCCTGCAGGGCCAGGTCGATCGCCACCTCCATGTGCAGCTTCCGGGCGGCAGCGATGAACGCCTTGAAATCGCGCATCGTCCCGAGCTGGGGATGAATCGCGTCGTGGCCGCCCTCGTCCGAGCCGATGGCCCACGGCGAACCGACGTCGTCGGGGCCGGGTGTCAGCGTGTTGTTGGGGCCCTTCCGGTTGACCTTGCCGACCGGGTGGATGGGTGGGAGGTACACCACGTCGAATCCCATCGACGCGATGCGGGGAAGCGCAGCCACGGACGTGGCGAACGTACCGTGCCGCGGCTTGCCGTTCTCGTCCCAGCCGCCGGTGGATCGCGGGAAGAACTCGTACCAGGACCCGAACAGGGCGCGCGTGCGATCGACGAGCACGGTGTGCGGTTCGCTCTTCGTGACGAGATCGCGCAGCGGATGTGCGCGCAGCAGTTCCGTGACATCCGAGCCGAACGCCGGGGCCACACGTTCGGACAGGTGACGATCGGAACGCAGCGACGCCGCGACCCCGGCCAGCCGCGAGCGGTCCGCGCGGGGGACGCCCTTCGCCGCTCGCTCGAACAGCCGCGCACCGATCTCGAGGTCGTTGGCCAGTTCGGCCGGCCCCTGTCCCACTGCCAGCTTGGCCTCGACCGCGTGCTTCCACGTGGTGAGCGGATCGCTCCAGGCCTCGATCCGGAACGTCCAGATGCCCTCGCCGGTTGGGGTGAAGGAACCGTCGACGGTGTCGGGCACCGGACCGCCGGTCATCGGAATGCGGAAGGTCGCCGAGCCGCCCGACGCCGCACTGCGCGGTCCCCGCACCGCAAGCGTGGCGGCCACGGCGTCATGACCTTCACGCCACACGGTTGCCCGGACGGGAAACACCTCACCCACAACGGCCTTGGCGGGGTAGCGACCGCACCCGATGTTCGGTTCCACGTCGTCGATACCGAGTCGACCTGTCACACTGGGCTCCGTTCCATAGCCGGAAGTTGCCGGCGGCTCGTGGGCTGGGCCGCCCGTTCAACCGTAATGGAGTCGACCGGTTCCTGTCCGTATTGGAGATCTGACGTCCACCCGCCCCGACACGGCGCAACGACGCCCGCGGTGCGTTATCGTTCGCGAGGTGAAAGCCTTGCGTCGGTTCACTGTCCGAGCCCACCTTCCGGAGCGGCTCGCTGCCCTCGGTCCGCTGTCCACCAATCTTCGCTGGTCGTGGCATCCGGCCACGCAGGAACTGTTCGGATTGCTGGACGAGGAACTGTGGCGGCAGGTGCAGTTCGACCCGGTCCGGATGCTCGGTGAGGTCGATCCGGCCCGCCTGGACGAACTGGCCGAGGACGTCGCGTTCCTGGCCCGGCTCGACGCCGCGGCCGCCGACCTCGACGACTACCTGTCCCGCCCCCGCTGGTATCAGAACCAGCAGGCCAAGGGCGTGTCGCTGGACGGTGGGATCGCGTATTTCTCAATGGAGTTCGGGGTCAGCGAAGTGCTGCCCAATTACTCCGGCGGTCTGGGAATTCTCGCAGGCGACCACTTGAAGGCGGCGTCCGATCTGGGCCTGCCGCTGATCGGTGTCGGCCTGTTGTACCGCTCGGGTTACTTCCGGCAGTCACTGACAGCGGACGGCTGGCAGGCCGAGCACTACCCGCCGCACGACCCGCAGGGCCTGCCGCTGCGCCTGCTCACCGAGTCCGGGCCGCAGTCGTCGGACGGGGCGCCCGTCCTCGTCCACGTCGCGATCCCCGGTGGCCGGGTTCTGCGCGCCCGCGTGTGGATCGCCCAGGTGGGGCGTGTCCCGCTGCTGCTGCTCGACTCCGACATCGCGGAGAACGACGCCGAGATGCGGGGCGTCACCGACCGTCTGTACGGCGGCGACCAGGACCACCGCATCAAGCAGGAGATCCTCGCCGGCATCGGCGGTGTCCGTGCCGTGCGCGCCTACACCCACGCCTACGGCCTGCCCGATCCCGCCGTCTTCCACATGAACGAGGGACATGCAGGTTTCCTCGGCATCGAGCGAATCCGTGAACTGGTCACCACCGGCGGACTCGACTTCGACGAGGCGCTGGCCACGGTCCGGGCCGGCACGGTCTTCACCACCCACACCCCGGTTCCTGCGGGAATCGACAGGTTCCCGGCCGACCTCGTGCGGCACTACTTCGGCGGCGACAACGCTGCGAACGAATCCTCGCTGCTGCCGGGGCTGACGATCGACCGGATCCTCGGACTCGGCCGCGAATCGGATCCGTCCGTGTTCAACATGGCCCACATGGGCCTGCGGCTCGGGCAACGGGCCAACGGTGTGTCCAAGCTGCACGGCATCGTCAGCCGCGAGATGTTCCAGCCGCTGTGGCCGGGATTCGACGCCGAGGAGGTGCCGATCGGCTCGGTGACCAACGGTGTCCACGCGCCCACCTGGGCCGCACCCGAATGGATCGATCTCGCCACCCGCATCCTGGGCCCCGAACTGGTGGAGGAGGCCCGCGGCTGGGAGCGGCTGCAGGACCTGTCCGCCGAGGAACTGTGGTCGACCCGCAACGCGCTGCGCGGAAAACTGGTCGAGGAAGTGCGCCGCCGGGTCCGCGCGTCCTGGATCGAACGCGGTGCGACGTCCGCCGAACTCGGCTGGACGGACGAGGTGTTCGACCCGAACGTGCTCACCGTCGGCTTCGCCCGGCGGGTGCCCACCTACAAGCGACTGACGCTGATGCTGCGCGACCCCCAGCGGCTCCGCGCCCTCCTCCTCGACGAGAAGCGGCCCGTGCAGCTGGTGGTGGCCGGGAAGAGTCACCCCGCGGACGACGGCGGGAAGGCCCTCATCCAGCAGGTCGTGCGGTTCGCCGACGCCGCCGACGTCCGGCACCGCATCACCTTCCTTCCCGACTACGACATGTCGATGGCGCGGTACCTCTACTGGGGTTGCGACGTGTGGCTCAACAACCCGCTGCGCCCGCTGGAGGCGTGTGGCACGTCGGGTATGAAGTCCGCTCTCAACGGCGGACTGAACCTGTCGATCCGGGACGGCTGGTGGGACGAGATGTTCGACGGCGAGAACGGCTGGGCCATCCCCACCGCCGACGGCGTCGTCGACGAGGCACGGCGTGACGACCTCGAGGCCAGCGCACTGTACGAACTGCTCGAGCGCGCCGTCCTGCCGAGGTTCTACGACCGTGCGGACGGCCTGCCGGTGCGCTGGGTTGAGATGGTCCGTCACACCCTGCAGAATCTCGGGCCCAAGGTGCTTGCATCGCGGATGGTGCGCGACTACGCCGTCCAGTACTACGCGCCCGCCGCTCAATCGGCCCGGACGGTGGCGGCGGAGAACTTCGCCGGCGCCCGCGAACTCGCCGCGTTCCGTCGCCGCGTCGAGGCCGCCTGGCCGTCGGTGGCGGTCCTGCAGGTCGACGGCGCGGGGCTGCCCGACACCCCCGAGATCGGCGCCAATCTGGTGCTCCGCGCTCGCATCCGCCTCGGCGAACTGTCCGTCTCGGACGTCACCGTGCAGGCCGTGATCGGAAAGGCCGGACCGGACGAGGAGCTCACCGACATCGTCACGGTCCCGATGACACACTCCGCATCGGACGAGTCGGGGGAGTTGTTCGTCGCCGACCTGGCCCTGCCCTTGTCGGGGTCGGTCGGATACACGGTGCGAGTCCTTCCGCACCATCGGTTGCTCGTCGACCCGTCGGAGCTGGGTCTGGTGACGGTGCCGAACCCCTGACCGGCGCTACCGAGCCGTCACCGGCCGACGTCCCGGCGCTGGAATCCGGTGACGGCCGCGAGGAACAGGGCCGCCGCGAGAAGCAGCAGAACCGCGAGGGGAGTCGCCGAGAAACTCTCTACAGGCAGGGCCGGCGTGTAGTGGAAGGGCGAGAGCACCCCGAACCGGTCCGGGAGCACTTCCCCGAACATCCCGGCGACGAGAACGTAGCCCAGAAATGCCCACAACGCCGGCAGCGCGCGGGGAATCAGGCCATAGACGGCTGCGCACGCACCGACGATCACCAGCAGTGCCGGCACGGTGTTCAGGGCCGCGCCGATCAACCGGCCGAGCGCGCCCGCATCCGACAGCGTGAACGTCGCGGTGATCCCCATGCCGACCCCTGCCGCCACGGTGATCGCGACGGCCGCACCGGCGATCACAGCCAGCTGGCCACCGAGCCACGACGTGCGGGACACCGGGGTGGCCAGTGCCTCCTCGGCGCGACCGGACGATTCCTCCGAGCGGACGGATATGACGGCACCGACGGCGTACATCGCCGCCATCACCACCAGGAACACCAGATACAGGGCGAATGCACCGTCCGCGGCCGCCGCGGCGCCACCCGGCAGCAGCTGTGCGAGATCGGGATCCTGGTCGATGAAGTCGCTGATCTGCCTGCCGAGTGAACCGATCGGCAGCGACAGCGCGAACACGCCGACACCCCAGGCGAGGATCTGGCCGCGTTGCTGACGCGCCGCCAGCGCGGTGACACCGGTCAGGCGGCGGGACGCCTCGGCGCGCCCGCCCCGCGGCGCGAGGAGCCCCGCCCCGACGTCCCGTCGACCGATGGCGGCATACGCGCACCCGACGGTCAGCGCCGCCGCGACGATGCCGATCAGCAACGGCCACCACCGTTCGTCGACGTAGGCGCGAGTGGCCTGCGACCAGCCGATCGGCGACACCCACGTCAGCAGGCTCCCGCTGTGTCCCTGCTGCACGTCGCCCACCGCACGCAGCAGATACGCGACGGTGATCGCGGAGATCCCGACACCGCTTGCAGTGCGGGCGTGTTCGGTGAACTGGGACGCCAGGGCTGACAACGAGGTGAATACCAGACCCACCACCAGCACACCCGCGGACATGTTCAGCGAACCCGCCGGAGGCAGACCCACGGCGAGCAGCCCGATGACGAGCAGAAGCGCGACGAACACATTGGCGAGCGCCGCGGAGATCAACCCCGCCGTGATTCCCGCATACCGCCCGACGACGCCGGCGCGTACCAGTTCCGTGCGCCCGGTCTCCTCCTCCGTCCGCAGATGTCGCGTCACCAGCAGCACCGACATGATCGCCACGGCCACCATCGTCATGCCGGCAATCTCGTTGGCGACCATCGCACCGAGCGTGTAGTCGTCCAGGCCGTACCCCGGCCCGGCGAGTGCCGTGGCGGCCGGGGACGAGATGAGTTCGGCACGGGCCTGCCGGGATTCGGTGGTCGGGTAGATGGTGGAATAGCTCGACGCGATCAGGACGGTGAGGCCCGCCACCGCGACCGTCCACACCGGAATCCGGACCCGGTCGGTGCGCACCGCCAATTCGGCGAGCACCCCCGTTCCGCTCAGTCGACTCACTGCGGCCGTCCGATCCCGAGTGCCTCGACCTCGTCGCGGTACTCACGGAGGAACAGGTCCTCGAGTGTCGGCGGGTTGGCGGTGATCGAGACGATGCCCAGCCCCGTCAACGTGGTCATGACCGGATCGATCTGATCGGAATCGACGTCGAACGTCACCGTGTTCGCATCCTCACCCTTCCGCAGGTTGTGCACACCGGGGACGTTCGCGATGGGAGTGGGCCCGATCCGGGTGGTCGCCGTCACCGTGGTACGGGTGAAATGGCGCAGTTCGGACAGCGTTCCCGCCTGCACGGTCCTGCCCGCGCGAATGATGGTGACGGCGTGGCACAGCGCGTCGACCTCGGCGAGGATGTGGCTGGACAACAGCACTGTGCGTCCGCTACGGGCGAATTCGGTGATGCACTCCTGAAACACCGCCTCCATCAACGGGTCCAGGCCCGACGTCGGCTCGTCGAGGATGAGGAGTTCGGTGTCGGCGGCGAGCGCCGCCACGAGGGCGACCTTCTGCCGGTTGCCTTTCGAATAGGTGCGGCCCTTGCGGGTGGGGTCGAGTTCGAACCGCTCGATCAGCGACGCGCGACGGACCGGATCCAGCCCGCCGCGCAGCCGCCCGAGGAGGTCGATCGCCTCGCCACCGGACAGGTTGGGCCACAGGTTCACGTCACCCGGAACGTAGGCGAGTCGCCGATGCACGGGAACGGAGTCGTGCCACGGATCGGAACCGAGAACGGACGCCGAACCGCCGTCGGCGCGCAGCAGACCGAGGAGCACCCGGATGGTCGTGGACTTGCCCGAGCCGTTGGGGCCGAGGAATCCGTGCACCTCACCCGCCTTCACCTCCAGATCGAGGCCGTCGAGGGCGAGGACTTCGCCGAACTTCTTGGTGAGTCCGCGGACTGAGATCACAAGGTCCATCGGTCGAGCATAGGTGCGCACCGATCCGCTGCCCGACTCAGTGCGCGACAGCGGTTCAGGGGCGCGAATCGCGGATCCGCCCCAGCGCCTTACGCACGACTTCCGGATCGGACGTCTCCCAGAACGGTGGCAGCGAGGCCCGCAGATACCCGGCGTAGCGGGCGGTGGCGAGCCGCGGATCGAGGACGGCCACCACACCCTTGTCGTCGACGCTGCGCAGCAGACGTCCCACACCCTGGGCGAGCAGCAGCGCCGCGTGATTGGCTGCGACGGAAAGGAACCCGTTTCCGCCGCGCGACTCGACGGCCTTCTGCCTGGCGACCAGCAACGGGTCGTCGGGGCGGGGGAAAGGGATGCGGTCGAGGATCACGAGGCTCAGGGACGGGCCCGGCACGTCGACACCCTGCCACAGCGACAGCGTGCCGAACAGCGACGTCGGCTCGTCTCCGGCGAACGCCCGGACGAGAGCGCCCGTCGAGTCGTCGCCCTGGCACAGGATCGGGGTGTCGAGCCGGTCGCGCATCGCCTCGGACGCGGCCTTGGCGGCCCGCATCGACGAGAACAATCCCAGCGTGCGCCCACCCGCCGCCTCGACGAGCTCGGCGATCTCGTCGAGATACGTGGGGGACAGGCCGTCCCGCCCCGGCGGCGGAAGCTGCTTCGCGATGTAGATGATGCCTGCGCGGGCATGGTCGAACGGCGACCCGACATCGAGGGCGTTCCATTTGAGAGTGCCCGAATCGGACGGCGCCTCGGAGCCGGTGGCCATCGCCGGATCGATCACGACGGACGATTCGGCCGGAAGTCCCCAGTTGACCGCCAGACCGTCGAACGATCCGCCCACGGTCAGCGTGGCGGACGTCAGGACCACGGTCGATTCGGCGAACAGCCGGGAACGCAGCAGCCCGCCGACCGACAGCGGCGCCATCCGCACCACCCGGCGGATCGACCCGCGGTTGTCGTCGGCGGCCAGCCACACCACGTCGTGACGCTTGGCCGGATCCGGCTCGTCGAAGGCGCTGAGAACGCGGACGGCGCTGTCGTGCACCTCCTCGACCGACGCGAGTGCGGTGTTGCGTGCCGCCGCGGCCTCCGGGTCGCTCAATGCCATACCGGGACGGGACGGGCCGATGGCCGTGCGCAGCGACCAGGCGGCGTCGCGAACAGCGGCGAGGGCGGGGGCCGCGCCGGGCGGCAACGCCTCCCACCGTTCCGGCCGCAACTCCTCGAGCAGTGCCGCCCAGCCTTCGCCCGCGGCCTCGAGACGGTCTGCGTCCTGCTCCTCGACGAGCTTCGCGCAGCGCCGCGCCGCGGCACTGATCGTCGACGCCGCCAACTCCGCGGTGGCGACGTTGGTGACGCGGTCGACCAGTTCGTGCGCCTCGTCGATGACCACGACGTCGTGTTCGGGGAGGATCGCGATCCCGGTGATGGCGTCGATGGCGAGCAGGGCGTGGTTGGTGACCACGACGTCGACCTGCGAGGCCTCCGCGCGGGCCCGCTCCGCGAAGCAGTCCTCGCCGACCGGACAGCGGGACTTGCCGAGGCATTCCCGGGCGGTGACGCTGACCTGGCGCCACGCCTTGTCGCTGACTCCGGGGGCCAGGTCGTCGCGGTCGCCGGTCTCGGTGTCCGAGGACCACTCGGTGAGGCGCTGGACCTCCCGTCCGAGCCTCGACACCGCGAACGGGTCGAACAGCTCGTCCGTGGGAGGCTCCTCGGCGGACCCGGTGTGGATCTTGTTCATGCACAGATAGTTGTTGCGGCCCTTGAGGATCGCGAAGTGCGGTCGCCGTCCGAGTGAACCCTCGAGCGCGTCCGCGAGCCGCGGCATGTCGCGGTCGATCAGCTGACGCTGCAGTGCGATGGTGGCCGTCGAGACGATGACCGTCTTCCCGCTCTGCACCGCGTGCCGGACGCTCGGCACCAGATAGGCGAGGGACTTGCCGGTGCCCGTCCCGGCCTGGACGGCCAGATGCTCCCCGGTGTCGATCGAATGCGCGACGGCGGAAGCCATGGTCAGCTGGTTGGACCGCTCGGCACCGCCCAGCGACCGCACCGCCGTGCGCAACAGCTCGGGGACGTTGGGGAGGTTTTCAGGCACCCGAGCAGGTTACTCGGGACCTACGTCAGAAATCGTCACGCGGTCCGAGGGGGTGTCTGCGTCGCGGCCCACGAGGCGCACCCCGGCGGCCCTCATCGCGGTGATCGCGGCCTCGACGGTCGCGGGGGCGACGCCTGCGGTGAGGGGGAGGCGGACGCGCGTCGGGAATCCGGCGGCCACGGCGTCGAGAGCCGTCGCGACCACGCAGTGATCAGTGGCGATCCCCACGACGTCGACCTCGGTGACTCCGGCCGCACGCAGCCATTTCTCCAGGCTCTGGCCGTCGGAGTTCTTGCCCTCGAAGCCCGAGTAGGCCGCCGAGAACTCGCCCTTGGAGAACACCGATTCGATGCCGCTCAGGTCGAGGTCGGGGTGGAAGTCCGCGCCGGACGTTCCCGCTTTGCAGTGCACCGGCCAGGTGTCGACGTAGTCCGGTTCGTCGGAGAAGTGGTGGCCCGGGTCGATGTGGTGGTCGATCGTGGCCGCGACGGCGTCGTACTCGGTCGCCGCCAGGAAGCGGCTGATCGCGGCCGCGACCGCGGAACCGCCGTCGACGGCGAGGGAGCCGCCCTCGCAGAAGTCGTTCTGGACGTCGACCACGAGCAGCGCCCGCCGGAGGTCGGTGTTCTCGATGTCGGTCACGGTGCCCTCCTGGGTTCGGGTTCGGCGAAGCGCACCGGGATCGCGGGCTCGCCGTGGGAGAGCTTCAGGCCCTCCCAGGGCAGGCTGACGAGGCCCGCCGCCAGGAGGGATCTGCTGTCTTCCAGGGTAGTCGTGTCGCAGACGGTCTCACCGCCCCGCACAAGCGGGACCAGCAGTTCCCGCGCCTCGAGGCCGGCCGAGCAGGGTGCGTCCGAATGGGCCGAGTACACGACCTCCTCCACCAGGGTTCCGGTGTCACGGGCGAATCGCAGCGCCCGCTTGGTGCCGCCCCGCGACGCCTTGTTGCTACTCCTCTTCTCGACGGGGATGCCGTCCACCTCGACGAGTTTGTAGACCATTCCGGCGGTCGGCGCGCCGGAACCGACGACGACGGACGTGCCGACGCCGTAGACGTCCACCGGTTCGGCCCGCAACGCGGCGATGGCGTATTCGTCCAGGTCGCCGGAGACGACGATCTTCGTCCCGGTCGCACCGAGGTCGTCGAGTTGCCTGCGGACCTGCCGGGCCAGCACACCCAGATCGCCGGAGTCGATCCGGACACCACCGAGTCCGGGGCCCGCCACCTCGACGGCGGTCTTGACGCCTGCGGTGATGTCGTAGGTGTCGACGAGGAGCGTGGTCCCGACTCCGAGTGCCGCGACCTGCGCGCGGAACGCCGCCGACTCGTCCGGCCCGTCCGGGGTGGTGTGCAACAGGGTGAACGCGTGCGCGCTGGTACCCGCACCGGGTACTCCGTGCCTGCGGACCGCCTCCAGATTCGACGTGGCAGTGAAGCCCGCCAGGTAGGCGGCGCGGGAAGCCGCCACCGCGGATTCCTCGTGGGTGCGCCGCGAACCCATCTCGATCATGGGGCGTCCGTCGGCAGCGCTGACCATGCGGGCGGCGGCGGACACGATCGCGCTGTCGTGGTTGAGGATCGACAGGCTCAGCGTCTCGAGGAGGACGCATTCGGCGAACGTTCCGCGGACGGAGAGGATCGGGGAGCCGGGAAAATAGAAGTCGCCCTCCCGGTAACCGTCGATGTCACCGCCGAAGCGATAGTCACGCAGCCATGCGACGGTCGCCTCGTCGAGGAAGCGGGACACGATCTCGAGTTCCTGCTCGCCGAAACGGAAGTTCGACAGCGCGGCAACCAGACGGGCGGTGCCGCCGACCACTCCGTACCGGCGGCCGTCGGGGAGCCGGCGGGCGAACACCTCGAAGCTGCAGCGTCGGTGGGCGGAACCGTCGGCGAGGGCCGCCGACAACATCGTCAACTCGTACTGGTCGGTGAACAAGGCGGTGCTGTCTCTGGACACCCGGCCACTGTAAGCCGCGGTGTCGTTCAGTGGAGGAGCGTCGTACCCTGGTGTCATGGCTCATTGCTCGACGACAGCTCCATTCGTGGATGCCATGCCGGCATCGCCGCAGGTCACCCCTGCAGAGTCGGAGGTCGCCGAGATCGATGAAGCCAATGATCGTCCCTGGGTCACCGTCGTGTGGGACGATCCGGTGAATTTGATGCACTACGTCACCTACATTTTCCAGAAACTCTTCGGGTACAGCAAAGCCAAGGCCACGGAATTGATGATGCAGGTCCATTCCGAGGGAAAGGCCGTGGTGTCGAGCGGTCCCCGGGACAAGGTCGAAAACGATGTACGCAAGCTGCACGCGGCCGGCCTGTGGGCCACGATGCAGCGTGACGGCAGCTAACTTTCCGTTCGGACAGTAAGGAACTCGGTACACGACGTGCGGATGTGGAGCAGGAAGAACTCGCTCGGCGGTGTAAAGCTGCGTTCGGAGATGGACGCGCACGAGGCCACGGTGCTGCGATCGCTGGTCGCCTCCGTCCTCGGTCTCCTCGAGGAGCGGGCCGCGTCCGCCCCGGAGGACGAACTCGCGGCGCTCACCGGGATGCGGACCGGCAACACAGCGGCACCCGACGAGGAGGTCCTCGCGCGGCTGCTGCCCGACTTCCACCGTGCCGACATGGACGCGCCGGACGACGACGAGATCCGCGCCGAATCGAAGGCCGATATCAACGGTGCGCTGCGCGGACTCCACGAACCGGAGATCATCGACGCCAAGCTGGCGGCGGGCTCGGTCATTCTCCACACGGTGCCCGAGAACGGCGGCAAGGTGCTGCTCACGCCGGAGCAGGCCGACGCCTGGCTCAGCGGTCTCAACGACGTCCGGCTGGCGCTGGGCACCAACCTGGGCATCGACGCCGACACACCCGACGAACTCGATCCCGCCGATCCCCGCGCACCGCACCTCGACATCTACCACTGGCTGACCTGGATGCAGGACTCGCTCGTTCAGGCACTCGCGCCGTGACGGCCACGACGCCGGGCCGCACCGATTCGCTCGTCGATGTGGTGGGCCTGAGCGTCGGGCACCACCACGAACTCGACGCGGACGCCACGCTCGGAAGCGGTGCCGCCACCGGGTGCACCGTGGTCCTCGCGCCGCACGGCGCGACCGGCGCGGTCGACGTCCGTGGCGGGGGACCGGGCACCCGGGAAACCGACCTTCTCGACCCCAGCCACAGCGTCCGGAAGGTGCACGCGATCGTCCTGACCGGCGGCAGCGCCTACGGACTCGCCGCCGCGGACGGCGTCATGCGGTGGCTCGAGGAGCACGGTCACGGAATCGCCATGGGGGAGCCCGATCAGGTGGTTCCGATCGTTCCCGCCGCCGTGATCTTCGACCTACCGGTCGGTGACTGGCGCACGCGTCCTACCGCCGAATTCGGTTACCGGGCAGCAGATTCCGCGTCGCACACCGTTCTCTCCGGTTCGGTGGGCGCCGGAGTCGGGGCGCGTGCCGGCGCGCTCAAAGGGGGTGTCGGAACGGCGAGCGTCGTCGTCACGGACGGTCCGGCGAAAGGCATCACGGTCTCCGCGCTGATGGTGGCCAACCCCGTCGGAACCGTGTTCGACCCGGCGACCGGACTGCCCTGGGGTGTCGCCACCGTGGGTGCAGCCGCTTTCGGGCTCAGGCCCCCCGTCGCCGGCGAGGTGTCGGCGGCGCGCGAACTGATCGCCAAGAGCACCGTCCTCAACACGACCATCGGGGTCGTCGCGACCGATGCCGTCCTGGGGAAGGCGGCGTTACGCCGCGTCGCCGTCGCCGGCCACGACGGGCTGGCCCGCGCGATCCGGCCTGCGCATTCGCCGCTCGACGGCGACACGATCTTCGTGCTCTCCACCGGCATCCACCCGGTTCACCACCCGCCGGGAGTGCCCGACGCGTTCCCGCCCGATCTGCCCGTCGTCGACGCCGTCTGCACCGCGGCCGCCGAAGTGGTGGAGAAGGCCATCGTCGACGCCGTCCTCAGCGCCACCCCCGTCGCGGGAATTCCCACCTACCGCGAACTGTTCCCCTCTGCACTGCGTTCCTGAGGTTCGCGTACCTGAGGTACCCGTTCCTGAGGTACCGGCCGGTCGGTGGCCGACTCGCCGGTGCGCACCTAGGATGGCGCTCACGGAGGTGGATGACGTGCTGGTGATTCGATCGGACTTCATCGAGGCGATGGTGGCGCATGCGCGCGCCGACCACCCCGACGAGGCGTGCGGGGTCATCGCCGGGCTGGAAGGCTCCGACCGCCCCGAACGGCACATCCCGATGATCAACGCCGAGCGTTCGCCCACGTTCTACCGCTTCGACTCAGGTGAGCAACTGAAGGTGTGGCGGGCAATGGACGACGCCGACGAGGTGCCCGTCGTGATCTACCACTCGCACACCGCCACCGAGGCGTACCCCAGCCGGACCGACATCTCCTTCGCGTCCGAACCGGACGCCCACTACGTGCTGATCTCCACCCGCGACCCCGACGCCCACGAACTGCGCAGTTACCGCATCGTCGACGGTGTCGTCACCGAGGAACCCGTCGACGTGGTCCAGAGCTACAAGTTCGCCCACACGTCCGTGGCAGACATCCCCGACAAGTGACGGTGCCGTCCCTCGCGACGGGCCCGCGGCATGCAAAGACACCCACATCCCGAGGAGCCGACCATGGCTGTCACAGTTTCGATCCCCACCATCCTGCGAACCCACACCGGCGGTGAAAAGCGGGTGGAGGCAACAGGTCCCACACTCTCCGACGTCATCGACGATCTCGACGGCAACTACGGCGGCATCAAGGACCGCCTGATCAACGACGGTCGTCTGCACCGCTTCGTCAACGTGTACGTCAACGACGAGGACGTCCGATTCTCCGGCGGACTCGACACCGAGGTGACCGACGGGGACTCCGTGACGATCCTGCCCGCCGTCGCCGGAGGCTGATCGCGGCCGTGGCGCGGTTCGGTTCGCTGATCGACACCCTGGGCGACACACCCCTCGTCGGGCTGCCCCGCCTGTCGCCGAGCTGGAACGGCGCTGCGCCGGTCCGCCTGTGGGCGAAGCTCGAAGACCGCAACCCCACCGGTTCGGTGAAGGACCGGCCCGCCCTCCGCATGATCGAGCAGGCCGAGAACGACGGCACCCTCACACCCGGCGCCACGATCCTCGAACCGACCAGCGGGAACACCGGGATCTCGCTCGCGATGGCCGCGAAACTCAAGGGCTACCACCTGATCTGCGTGATGCCCGAGAACACGTCCGTGGAACGCAGGCAACTGCTCACGATGTTCGGTGCACAGATCATCGACTCGCCCGCGCGCGGTGGCTCGAATCAGGCTGTGGCCGTGGCCAAGGAGCTGTCCGCGGAGCACCCCGACTGGGTGATGCTGTACCAGTACGGCAATCCCGCGAATGCGCTGGCGCACTACGAGACCACCGGCCCCGAGATCCTGCGCGACCTTCCCGAGATCACCCACTTCGTCGCGGGCCTCGGCACCACCGGAACCCTGATGGGTGTGGGACGCTACCTTCGCGAACACGTCGACGGCATCGAGATCGTGGCGGCCGAGCCCCGCTACGGCGAACTCGTCTACGGCCTCCGCAACATCGACGAGGGCTTCGTCCCCGAGTTGTACGACGAATCCGTCCTCACCTCACGGTTCTCCGTCGGCCCCGCCGACGCCGTCCGCCGCACCCGGCAACTGGTCGACAACGAAGGCATCTTCGCGGGCATCTCGACCGGCGCGATCCTCCACGCCGCGCTGGGGGTGGCGCGCAAGGCCGTCAAGGCCGAGCGCGCGGCGAACATCGCGTTCATCGTCGCCGACGGCGGATGGAAATATCTGTCGACCGGCGCGTTCGGCGGTACGGTCGAAGAAGCAGAAGAAGCACTGGAAGGGCAGTTGTGGGCATGACGGCAGGGGTGTGTGGATCATGACTTCGTCGTTCGACTCCTCGCGATTCGACTCGCCGGTGCCCAGGGGTGGCGCGAAGCCGGCGCCCGCGTCGAAGTCGAAGCCGCTGTGGCTGCAGTCCGCAATCCTCATCGGCACCTTCACGATGCTGCTGTACGTCATCGAGATCGTCGACGTGGCGTCCGACGAGCGACTCGAAGAGAACGGCGTCGGGCCGCGCTCCATCGACGGGCTCTGGGGGATTCTGTTCGCCCCGGTCCTGCACGACGACTGGGCGCACCTGTTCGCGAACACCGTCCCGCTGCTGGTCCTCGGGTTCCTCGTGCTGCTGTCGGGCATCGCCCGCGGCCTCGCCGCCACCGGGATCGTCTGGGTGGTCGGAGGTCTGGGCACCTGGTTGACCGGGGGATCCTATTCCAACCACATCGGCGCCTCCGTCCTGATCTTCGGCTGGCTCGCCTACCTGCTGGTCCGGGGAATCTTCGCCCGCAGCCTCGGTCAGATCCTCGTCGGTGTGGTGGTGTTCGTCGTCTACGGCAGCCTGCTGTGGGGTGTGCTGCCCAGCGCTCCCGGTGTGTCCTGGCAGGGACATCTGTTCGGCGCCGTCGGCGGTGTCGTCGCCGCCTGGCTGCTCTCCGCGGACGCAAGGAAACAGCGGGCCCGGAAATCGGTGGGGCCACAATCGTTCGGGTGATCGCCCCGGGGTGAGGCACGTGCGATACACCGGCGTGTACCGCGCATCCGACCGCTGCGAGTAGGGCCTGCTGGTACGCTCCACCCGAGATCCGGGCACCCAGGAACGGCGTAGTTCAGAGCTGTCGACAGTGTCGTCACGGAGGGCCGGTGGAGGTGGTTCGAACTCACGGGTTCGCGCACACGCCGCGTCGCCGACGTCCGGACATCCCCAGCGGCGGATCTCTGTCGCCGCACACCACCGCACCCTCAGGAGTTGATCATGGCTGTCACAGTTTCGACCCCCGACGAGTGTCCGTCCGTTCGCTGTGTAGTCACGGGAGGCTGATCGCTGCCGTGGCAAGGTTCGATTCGTACATCGACACTCTCGGGAACACACCTCTGGTCGGCCTGCCCCGGCTGTCGCCACGCTGGAACGGCAGCAGCCCGGTGCGGCTGTGGGCCAAACTCGAGGACCACAATCCCACCGGTTCGATCAAGGATCGCCCGGCGCTCCGCATGATCGAGCAGGCAGAACGGGACGGCCGTCTCGCTCCGGGTGCGACGATTCTCGAATCGACCAGCGGCAACACCGGCATCTCTCTGGCGATGGCCGCCAAACTGAAGGGCTACCAGCTGATCTGCGTGATGCCCGAGAACACGTCGATGGAGCGCCGCCAGCTGCTCACGATGTTCGGCGCCCGGATCATCGACTCTCCGGCTGCCGGTGGTTCCAACGAGGCCGTCGCCGTCGCGATGCGGCTGTCGGAGGACAACCCGGACTGGGTACTGCTCTACCAATACGGCAACCCGGCCAACGCGATGGCGCACTACGAGACCACGGGGCCGGAAATCCTGCGGGATCTTCCCGAGATCACCCACTTCGTCGCGGGGCTCGGCACCACCGGGACACTGATGGGGACGGGCCGGTTTCTCCGCGAGCACGTCGACGGCGTCGAGATCGTGGCCGCGGAACCACACTTCGGGGAAATGGTCTGCGGCCTCCGCAACATCGAAGAGGGATTCGTTCCGGAACTGTACGACGAATCGGTACTCACCCGACGATTCCGGGTCCGTCACGCCGAGGCGATCCAGCGCACCCGCGAGCTGATCGACGCCGAGGGAATCTTCGCCGGCACGTCCACCGGAGCCAATCTCCATGCTGCACTCGATGTGGCGCGGTGTGCCGTCGAGACCGGGCATCGGGCCGACATCGCGTTCGTGGTCGCCGACGCCGGATGGAAGTACCTCTCGAGCGGCACCTACGACCCACAGGTCCAGGTCCTCGAAGAGGCATGGGAACGGTAACGGCGGCGGATCCGCTTTAGATCGCCATGGTCAGGTCACAGTTCCCCATCGGTTGTGAGGTCGACGCGCCAATTCGGTCGGAAGCTTTTTCCGAAACGGGTCGTCGTGGCAGCATGGCGGGTATGCGCATTACCGTCCTGGGGTGTTCAGGGAGCGTCTCCGGACCAGACTCACCTGCATCGGGTTATCTGTTGACAGCGCCGGACACACCGCCGCTGGTACTCGACTTCGGACCCGGTGTCCTCGGTGCGCTCCAGCGGTTCGCCGATCCCGGCGAAATCTCCGTCCTCCTCAGCCACCTGCACGCGGACCACTGCCTGGACCTCCCCGGACTGCTCGTCTGGCGTCGCTATCATCCTCACCCGCCGAAGGGGCGCGCACTCGTCTACGGCCCGTCCGACACCGCCCGCCGGATCGGCGTCGCGTCCGCGGAGTGCGGCGGCGACATCGACGACATCTCCGACACGATCGACCTGCATCACTGGATCGACGGCGAACCGGTCACGTTCGGCGACCTCACCATCACCGCGCGCCGGGTCAACCACCCGCCCGAGGCGTACGGGTTCCGTGTGACCAACGGTGCCGGGCGCACCCTCGTGTACACCGGCGACACCGGCATGTGCGAAGAAGTGATCGACCTCGCCCGCGCGGCCGACGTACTGCTCGCCGAGGCGTCGTGGACACATAGCCCGGATCGGCCCGAAGGGATCCACCTCTCGGGCACCGAGGCCGGTCAGGTCGCACACCGCGCCGGTGTCGCCGAACTGCTGCTCACCCACATACCGCCGTGGACGTCGCGTGAAGACGTCATCGCCGAGGCCAAGGCCGAATTCTCCGGCCCCGTGCACGCGGTATCCGCGGGCGGCGTCTACACCGTCTGAAGCCGTGTGCCCGCCCCCCGGACGGGGGCGACTAGGCTCTCTGCCGTGACCACACGAGAAGACGGTAGGGCGGACGACGAACTCCGCGAGGTCAAGATCACCCGCGGTTTCACCACTCATCCCGCGGGATCGGTGCTGGTGGAATTCGGAAACACCAGGGTGATGTGCACGGCCAGCGTCGAGGACGGTGTTCCCCGCTGGCGTCAGGGCTCCGGACTCGGCTGGCTGACGGCCGAGTACGCCATGCTGCCCGCCGCCACCCACACCCGCAGCGGCCGAGAGTCCGTCAAGGGCAAGGTCGGTGGACGAACCCAGGAGATCAGCCGGCTGGTCGGACGCTCCCTCCGCGCCTGCATCGACCTCGCCGCCATAGGTGAGAACACCATCGCCCTCGACTGCGACGTGCTGCAGGCCGACGGCGGAACCCGCACCGCCGCCATCACCGGCGCCTATGTGGCCCTCGTCGACGCGGTGACCTATCTCCGCGCCGCCGGCCGTCTCGCGGACCCCCAGCCGATCTCCTGCGGCATCGCCGCGGTGAGTGTGGGCGTCGTCGACGGCCGTGTGCGCCTCGACCTGCCGTACGAGGAGGACTCGCGCGCCGAGGTCGACATGAACGTGGTGGCGACCGACACCGGCACTCTCGTCGAGATCCAGGGCACCGGCGAGGGCGCGACGTTCCCGCGGAGCACGCTCGACAAACTGCTGGATTCCGCGCTCGCAGGGTGCGAGCAACTGTTCGAGATCCAGAAGGCCGCACTCGAACTGCCCTACCCCGGTGTGCTTCCGGAGCCGAAGATCCCGGAGACGTCGAAGAAGAAGTTCGGGAGCTAGATCGGTGCCGGAAACCACACGAGTGCTGGTGGCCAGCCGCAACGCAAAGAAACTCCGGGAACTGCATCGGGTACTCGCGGCAGCCGGTGTCGACGGAATCGAACTGGTCGGACTCGATGCCGTACCCGAATACCCCGAGGCCCCCGAAACGGGTGTGACGTTCGAGGAGAACGCCCTGGCGAAAGCGCGCGACGGTGCCGCCGCAACCGGATTGCCCTGTGTCGCAGACGATTCCGGAATCGAGGTGGACGCACTGAACGGCATGCCCGGAATTTTGTCCGCACGGTGGTCGGGCACGCACGGAAACGATCCCGCGAACACCGCCCTGGTCCTGGCTCAGCTCGACGACGTGCCCGACGACCGCCGGGGAGCGGCGTTCGTCTCGGCGTGCGCGCTCGTGGTGCCCGGCGGCGAGGAATCGGTGGTCCGCGGCGAATGGCGGGGGAGCATCGCCCGCGAGCCCGTCGGCGACGGCGGGTTCGGCTACGACCCGGTCTTCGTGCCCGACGGGGACACCCGATCGGCCGCCCAGTTGTCACCAGAGGAGAAGGATGCATCCTCGCACCGGGGGCGGGCACTCGTTCAGCTCGTCCCCGCCCTGGCGGCGCTCACCGGGCGCTGACACTCGCTACGCTTCACGAGAGGAGGTTCGCATGTCGCCGATGATGGTGCCGCAGACGCCGCTCGGCTGGCTGACCTACGTGATCGCGATGATCACCGGGCAGCCGGTCATCATGTGAGGAAGCCGACCGGTTCGATCAGAGACCGAAGTCGCGGCGGACCTGCTTGGTCCGCTGGTGCTCCACGTAGAACGACAGGAACGGAATGGTGCCCGCGAGGAGCGTCCCGACCGTCCGGCCCGCGGGCCAGCGCACCTTGACCGCCAGGTCGAGCGTCACCAGCAGGTAGACGAAGTACACCCAGCCGTGGACCACGGCGATCCAGGTGGGAAGGTTGTCGACCTTGAAGATGTACTTGGCCACCATCTCTGCCGTGAGGACCAGCAGCCACACACCGGTGGTGTAGGCGAGGACGCGGTAGCGCAGGAGCGCGGGGGCGATCTTCTTCTGCTTCGCGGTGTCTGCGACCGAACCGGCAGTCGTCTCGTCTTGGCCCGTGCTCACGTGGTGCTCCTATCGGTCTCGCGAGCGGACAGCTCGGCGAGGTACTGGTTGTACTGCGAAATCTGCCGGCTCTCGAGGTCGTCCGGATCGTCGTCCTCCGCTGCCGAGGGACGAGGGGGCAGGACGTCTGCCGGGATCTCCCGCAGTTCGGTGGGAGCATCCGGGACGTCGGCGGGGTCAGCCGGTTCGGCGTCCTCGAGCTGCACGAATCGCCGATAGGCGTAGACGAGGAACGCCGCGAACAGCGGCCACTGGAACGCGTATCCGAGATTCTGGCCGGTCCCGCCCACCGCTTCGAAACGTGTCCACTGCCACCAGCCGAGTGCGAGGCACCCGACAGCCCCGACGACCACCAACAGGATCAGCGCGGGGCGGCGTTGCTTAATGTTACCGGACACGTAACGACGGTACCTGAATCGCTGAATGCGCTGCTAGGAGAGGTTGCCGCTATGGCGGCGGTCACAGCCGCGCCGTGCGCCCGACGGGCCGCGAGGCGCTGTCGAAGAGGTAACCGCCGGAAGGGCGAAAAGCCCGAGAAGTGCGCGAGGGGGGACTCGAACCCCCACGTCCTTTCGGACACCAGGACCTAAACCTGACGCGGCTGCCTAATTACGCCACTCGCGCGCGATGGACAGACTACGCCATGAACAAGGCACCCCCCGCAACACATGTCAATCGGATCGCCCGCCCCGGTCGAGGCTCTTTCGCCCGGCCCACGTCGCAGTCTGGCTATGGCAGTTGGGGCACAGGAATCGAACTTGCTCCAAGCGGGAGTCCGACGGGTCTCCCCGTGTGTGGTCGGCATGCAGGATCAGCGGGAGTCCGCACCACTCGTCCTGCACGCCACATGCGACGCATTTGTACGGCACTCCTGCCTCGATCAGAGCCCGTCTCAGGAGGTGGGGTTGAACGCGCCTGCTGCCCGCCGGGCGACGGATCAGTATCTCCTGCCACGTCATTCGGTTGCGGGCACGCTTGCCCCTGGTGTGTGCCTGGCCCGTGAAGTGTGACGTGTCGATGCCGAGTGTGTTGATCCGGCGCCGCAGGTGCGCGTGTGTCCCACCCGCGGGTTTCAGGCCGAGGTAGCGCATGACGCCGGCGTAGCTCGTCGATTCTGAAACCGCCTGCTCGAGTACTTCCCGCGTGTACTTCATCTCGCACCCGCCACCCGTCGCTGCGCGCGCTGGTACCGCCAGACGGCGTGGGTGAAGGCGGTAGGTGTGATCTCGAGCCGTGCTGCTGCTGCGGCGACGAGGTGTTCGGCGTCTGCAGTCGATGGGGGTGATCCGAGATCGAGTGCCTCGCCGAGGAAATCGCGCACCAAGTGGTGAGATTCGGTGGTGCGGACGCCGAGTTGCATGGCGAAGCACTCCCAGGTGGCGATACCGAACCCGGGCACCCCGACGATCGCGTTCCGCTGTGCCTCGTCGTCGCGGAGATCCGCCGAGGTGGTGCAGCCCAGCTCGGCGAGCGAGCGTGCCGCCGAGGCGACGGCCTCGGCCTTGGTGGTGTAGTTCCCCGGTACTCGCTGCCTGTTGTTCAGGACGGCCAGGAGGCCTTCGGGTTCATCGGCGTGCGCAGCGAGCGCCGTGAGGTCGTCGAGGGGTCCGGCCCGGTGATCGCGCCAGCGGGTGATGACGGCGCGGACCCCCGTGGTAGGCGTTCCGTAGGTGACGCGGGCGGAGAACGCGGCATCGAGGAGCCCGGCTTCGATCTCGCGCGGCCAGCCCTCCGTCCAGTGCGGCCACGGCTCTCGTGGCAGTTCGGCGGCGACGTGATCGAGTAGGGCGCGGACGTGGGCTGTGCTCATTTCTTCCCCCCGGAGAATGGCTGTCGGCAGTTCCTGGATTCGAACGTTAGTGCGAGGGTCCGACAGGTTCGCTTTCGCTGGTCGCGGACCCGGATTCGAGGGCGCAGACCTGCATGAACCTGGGCCTTCGTCAAGGTGGTAACAGATTGATAACGATTAATGTGAGGCTTTCCTCAGGTTCTTGGACGTCCTCGCACCGCCCTCGTCCAGCACGGACGCGTTCTACTCGCCAGTCACTTCGCGGAAGATCTGTGAGGGACATCACGCGATATTTCTCCGATGCACGGCTGTGACACCCCGACGGCTCGTGAACGTGAGGAAATCCTCATGATTCTGTGTCAACCTTGAACAGCCCGGAAGAGCTGATCAGAGCCGATACAGCTGGCACACGATGCCGAGGGCGGCAGACACTATCCCCACCTCCCCCCAGAGGGGACCAGGAGAGGACATACGCGTGACGATTGACGACACGACACCCGCAGGAAACGGAAAAAACTCGAAGGGTTCGCGGCGCATCGGCGTAGACCGGGACGACACTCGGTCGTCGAGCAAGGGCACCCTCGTGGATCGTCTGCTCGGAGGTGAGCCGTACGCGCTCGCCTTCGGTGGTCAGGGCGCGCCCTGGCTGAGCTCGCTGGAGGAACTGAGCCGCGACAACGGACTCGAGCCGGCACTCACCACGATCGTCAACGACGCGGCCGACTACCTGGCCCCCGTGGCGCAGGAACTCCTCGTCGTGCGCCCGGTCGGATTCGACCCCATCGCCTGGATCCTCGAGCAGGAACTCGCCGACGAAGAGGACGGCGCCCAGACGGCCGGTCCCTCCGCGGCAGCGCTCACCTCGGCGGCGGTGTCTCTCCCCGGCGTCTTCCTCACCCAGATCGCAGCGCTGCGTGCGCTGGCAGCTCAGGGCCTCGATCCCGCGGTTACGGCTCCCGTGTCGGTGATCGGCCACTCCCAGGGACTCCTCGCCGCGGAGGCCGTTGCCTCCTCGGGTCAGAAGGACGGCGAACTCCTCGCCCTCGCTCAGCTCATCGGTGCGGCTGCCGGCCTCGTCGGCCGTCGTCGCGGAGTGATCGCCGCCGCCGACTCCACCCCGATGCTCGCTGTCTCGAACGTCGACCCGGAACGACTGCGTCAGATCGTCGAGGAGCTCGCCGAGGGCCTCGAGCCCGAGCGTGCAGCCGTCCTCGGCATCCGTAACGCCCGTCGCCGTGTCGTGCTGTCCGGCCCGCCCGCCCAGCTGGCACGCGTTCAGCAGCGGTGCGAGCAGATCGAGGCCGACGAGGCCCGTGAGCGCGACGCCAAGAAGCGTGGCGGCTCCATCTTCGCGCCTGTCTTCGAGCCCCTCGCGGTCGAGATCGGCTTCCACCACCCCGCACTCGCGGAGACGATCGACATCGTCGGCCAGTGGGCTGTGCGCTGCGGTCTCGACGAGGAGAAGGCCCGCGCTCTTACGAGCGCCTGCCTGGTCGATCCCGTCGACTGGGTCGCCGCCGTCGACAGCACCCTCGAAGCCGGTGCCGCGTGGATCCTCGACCTCGGACCCGGTGACCTCCTCACCCGCATGACGTCGGCCAGTGTCCGCGGCCAGGGCGTCGGCATCGTTGCCGCCGCGACCCGTGGCGGTCACCGCAACCTGCTCACGCCGGGCGCAACCCCCGAGGTTCCCGCCGCGTGGACCGAGTTCCTCCCGAAGCCGGTGTCGCTGCCGGGCGGTCGCATCGGCGTCGAGACCGCGTTCACGAAGCTGACCGGTCGTTCGCCGATCCTGCTCGCCGGGATGACCCCGACCACGGTCGACCCGAAGATCGTCGCCGCAGCAGCCAACGCAGGCCACTGGGCCGAGCTCGCCGGCGGTGGCCAGGTCACCGAGCAGATCTTCGCCGACAACGTCGAGAAGCTCACCGGGTTGCTCGAGCCGGGCCGTGCTGTGCAGTTCAACTCGATGTTCCTCGACCCCTATCTGTGGAAGCTCCACGTCGGTGGCAAGCGTCTCGTGCCGAAGGCCCGCGCCGCGGGTGCCCCGTTCGACGGTGTCGTCGTCACCGCCGGTATCCCCGAGCTCGAGGACGCCGTCTCGATCATCGGCGACCTCACCGATGCCGGCTTCAGCTACGTCGCGTTCAAGCCGGGCACGGTCGCGCAGATCCGCTCGGTCATCCGCATCGCCAACGAGGTTCCCTCGTTCCCCGTCATCGCCCATATCGAGGGCGGCCGCGCCGGTGGCCACCACTCGTGGGAAGACCTGGACGACCTGCTCCTCGACACCTACGCCGAGCTGCGTACCCGGCCGAACCTGGTCCTGTGCGTCGGTGGCGGCATCGGCACGCCCGAGCGGGCTGCCGACTACCTGACCGGCCGCTGGTCCGTTGCACACGGCTTCCCGGCCATGCCGCTGGACGGCATCCTGGTCGGTACCGCCGCCATGGCCACCCTCGAGGCGACCACCTCTGCCGAGGTGAAGCAGCTCCTCGTCGACACCCCCGGTACTCCGGACTGGGTCGGAGCAGGTACCGCCGAGGGCGGCATGGCCTCCGGCCGCAGCCAGCTCGGCGCCGACATCCACGAGATCGACAACGCAGCGTCCCGCACCGGCCGTCTGCTCGACGAGGTCGCCGGTGACGCCGACGCCGTCGCCGAGCGTCGCGACGAGATCATCGAGGCACTGAACATCACGGCGAAGCCGTACTTCGGCGACGTCGCGACCATGACGTACGAGCAGTGGCTGCGCCGCTACCTCGAGCTGGCCGTCGGCATCGACGCGGCGAAGGCATTCGACTGCGGCACCGACCTCCAGGACGCCATCACCGAGGCCACCTCGAGCCCGTGGCTCGACATCACCTGGCGTGCGCGCTTCGGTGAGATGCTGCAGCGCACCGAGTCGCGTCTGCACCCGGTCGACCGTGGCCCCATCCCCACCCTGTTCGCCGACGACGCGATCCTCGAGCGTCCCGAGGCGGCCGTCTGCGCCCTGCAGGCGCAGTACCCCGACTACGCCACCACGGTTCTGCACCCCGCGGACGTCTCCTTCTTCGTCTCGCTGTGCAAGACCCCCGGCAAGCCGGTCAACTTCGTGCCCGTCGTCGACGGTGACGTCCGCCGCTGGTGGCGTTCCGACTCGCTGTGGCAGGCACACGATCCTCGCTACACGGCCGACCAGGTCTGCGTCATCCCCGGCACCGTCGCCGTCGCCGGCATCACGCGCGTCGACGAGCCTGTCGGCGAGCTGCTGGACCGCTTCGAGAAGGCCACGTACGACGAGCTGGTCACGGCCGGTGTCGCGCCGCTGTGGCTGCCCGCACGCCGTCACGCGGACATCGCCCGCGGCCTCCTCGACACCGTGCTGTCGGCTCCCGACATCCAGTGGGCCTCGCGCCTGACGCTGAACCCGGTTCGCCGGCTCGGTGACCTCGACAAGTGGTCGATCGAGTCCGACACCCTCGCGGTGCACGAGACCACCGGTGCCGAGCTGTCCGTCATCGACGACCAGCAGGTGCTCCTCACCGTCCCGCTGGTGGCAGCCAAGTCCGTCCAGATCACCATCACCGTTCCCGCGTCCGTCGCGGACGGTGGCGCTCCCGTGGTCACCGAGGCCGACGCCGAGAAGTCGATGACCGCACTCCTCGCGGTCGCGGCCGGTCAGGAACTGCCCGCCGTCAAGAACGGTGTCGCACGCCTCAACCTCGCCTGGACGCCCGACCTGGTCGCCGACCATGCCGGTGTCACCGGCTCGGGTCTGCCCACGACGCTGAGCGTCAGCGGCAAGGCCGTCCCGGACGTGGTCGTCGGTGCTTGCTGGCCGGCCGTGTTCGCCGTGCTCGGTGCTGCCAAGACCGAGGACTCGCTGTCCGTCATCGAGGGCATGCTCGACTTGGTCCACCTGGACCACAGCGTCGATTTCGTCGGCGAACTGCCTTCGGAGACCAGCATTCTCGTCGTCAAGGCCGAGGTCGCCTCGGTTCTCGACACCGACCTGGGCCGCGTCGTCGAGGTTAAGGTCGAGGTCGGCGCCATGCTCGGCGAGGGCCTGGACGCGCCTGCCGTCGTCACCCTGTCGGAGCGCTTCGCGATCCGCGGCCGCACCGGCAAGGGCGAACTGACCGACCCGGCCCGCGCCGGTGGCTCGCTGAGTGACGAGGCCGTCGACACCCCGCGTCGTCGTCGCCGCGACACCACGATCGTCGCTCCCCGCAACATGGGCTCCTTCGCCCAGGTGTCGGGCGACCACAACCCGATCCACACCTCCGACAACGCGGCACTGCTCGCCGGCCTCGGCAGCCCGATCGTGCACGGCATGTGGCTCTCCGCCGCCGCCCAGCAGGTCGTCACCGCCGTGGATCCGGCCGAGACCAAGACGCCGCCGCGTCGCCTCACCGCCTGGACCGCACGCTTCCTGGGCATGGTTCGCCCGGGCGCCGAGATCGACGTCCGCGTCGACCGCATCGCGGTGGACCGTGGCGCCGAGATCGTCGAGGTCGGTTGCCGCATCGACGGTGAACTGGTGATGGTCGCAACGGGTCGCACCGCCGCCCCGAAGACCGTCTACGCGTTCCCCGGACAGGGCATCCAGCGTCCCGGCATGGGCCTCGACGCCCGCGCCCGCTCCAAGGCCGCCCGTGAGATCTGGGACCGCGCCGACAAGCACACCCGCAAGGCCCTCGGCTTCTCGATCCTCGCCGTGGTCCGCGACAACCCGACGGTCGTCAAGGCCCGCGGTGTCGAGCACAAGCACCCGGACGGCGTCCTGCACCTGACCCAGTTCACCCAGGTCGCGATGGCGACGCTCGGTGTGGCTCAGGTTGCCGAGCTCCGCGAATCCGGTGCCTTCGTCGAGGGTGCCCTGCTCGCAGGCCACTCGGTCGGTGAGTACAACGCCCTCGCCGCCGTCGCCGGTGTGCTGCCTCTCGAAGCTGTTCTCGAGGTGGTCTTCCAGCGTGGCTCCGCGATGCACGCACTCGTACCCCGCGACGAGGCCGGCCGCTCCGACTACCGGATGGCTGCCATCCGCCCGTCGCAGATCGGTCTGGCCGACGACGACGTCGAGGCGTTCGTCGCCGGTGTCGCCGAGGCGACCGGTGAGTTCTTGCAGATCGTGAACCTGAACCTGCGTGGCTCGCAGTACGCCATCGCCGGTACCGTCGCCGGACTCAACGCGCTGGAGGTCGAAATCGACATCCGCCGTGAGGCTTTCGGTGGCAAGCGCGCGTACATCATGGTCCCGGGCATCGACGTTCCGTTCCACTCGACGGTGCTCCGCGGCGGTGTCGACGACTTCCGCGGACGTCTCGAGGAACTGCTTCCGCAGGACATCGACCCGGCCATCCTGATCGGGCGCTACATCCCGAACCTGGTCCCCAAGCCGTTCTCCCTGAAGAAGGAGTTCGTGCAGGAGATCGCCGACCTGGTGCCGTCGAAGCCCCTCGACAAGGTGCTGAAGGACTTCGACTCCTGGTCGAAGAAGCCGGTTCAGCTCACCCGCGTGGTCCTCACCGAACTCCTGGCCTGGCAGTTCGCCAGCCCGGTGCGCTGGATCGAGACTCAGGATCTGCTGTTCGCCGACGAGTCCGAGGGTGGACTGGGTGTCGAGCGGTTCGTGGAGATCGGTCTGGGCTCCGTCCCGACCGTCGCGAACCTCGCGTCGCAGACCCTGAAGCTGCCGGGCCGCTTCGGCTACCCGGTCGAGGTCCTCAACATCGAGCGTGAAGCGTCCATCGTGTACTCCACCGACGTCGATCCGGCGCCGGTCGAGGACGACGAGCCCGCAGCACCCGCAGCCGAGGCGCCCGCCGCATCGGCCGCACCCGCCGCGGCTCCGGCCCCGGCCGCGGCACCGTCCGGTGGACCGCGTCCCGACGACATCGCGTTCAAGGCCGCCGACGCCACCAAGGTTCTGATCAGCCTGTGGACCAAGCTCCGTCCCGATCAGGTCGGCCCCGTCGACACGATCGAGGCGCTGTGCGACGGCGTGTCCTCGCGGCGTAACCAGCTGCTCGTCGACCTCGGCTCCGAGCTCTCGCTCGGCGCGATCGACGGTGCCGCGGACGCCGACATGGGCTCGCTCGCCGGCACGGTCGACTCCCTGGCCCGCACGTACAAGCCGTTCGGCCCGGTGCTGTCCGACTCGATCAACGATCACCTCCGCAAGGTCTTCGGCCCCTCGGGTCGTCGCCCGGCGGCCATCGCAGACCGTGTGAAGAAGGTCTGGGAACTCGGCGACGGCTGGGCGTACCACGTCACCGCCGAGGTGGCGCTCGGAACCCGCGACGGTTCCAGCATCCGTGGTGGTGACCTCGGTGGTCTGGCCGGCGGCGGTCTCGCCGACGGCGCCGCAGTGGACGCCGTCATCGACAGCGCAGTGGCCGCAGTGGCCTCGCGCCGCGGGATCAGTGTCTCCCTCCCGTCCTCGGGTGGCGGAGCCGGTGGCACCGTCGACGCCGCGGCACTGGGCGAGTTCACCGAGCACATCACGGGCCGCGACGGCGTGCTGGCCTCGGCCGCCCGCCTCGTGCTCGAGCAGCTCGGCTTCGCAGGCGACACGGCGACGGCAGCGCAGCCGACCGACACCGAACTCGTCGACCTCGTGTCGGCGGAACTCGGCTCCGACTGGCCGCGCCTGGTCGCTCCGGCGTTCGACGCCAAGCGGGCGGTCCTGCTCGACGACCGTTGGGCCAGCGCACGTGAGGACCTCGCTCGTCTGTGGATCGACGCGGCAGGCGTGGAGTCTCTCGAGATCGAAGGCTTCGCCGGTGCAGGCAAGTCCGTTGCGGCGCAGGCCGCATGGTGGCAGGCCCGCGCAACCGACGAGGGTCGCACGGCCCTGGCCGAGAAGTACGGACGCATCGCGGAGGCGGCAGCCGTCGTCACCGACGAGACCCCGGAATGGGCAGACCAGGTCGCCGTCGTCACCGGTGCCAGCAAGGGCTCCATCGCGGCCTCGGTCGCAGGCAAGCTCCTCGCCGGCGGCGCGACGGTCTTCGTGACCACCTCGCGTCTCGACGACAAGCGTCTCGGCTTCTACCGCGACCTCTACCGCCGCACTGCTCGCGCCGGTGCCGCCCTGTGGGTGGTCCCCGCGAACATGGCGTCCTACACGGACATCGACGCGCTCATCGAGTGGATCGGTGAAGCCCAGTACGAGACGGCCGGTGGATCGAAGAAGCTCGTCAAGGAAGCGGTCACCCCGACGCTGCTGTTCCCGTTCGCCGCGCCCCGCGTGGCAGGCGACCTCGCCGACGCCGGCGCCCGCGCCGAAATGGAGATGCGCGTTCTCCTCTGGTCGGTGGAGCGCCTGATCGGCGGACTGTCGAAGATCGGTTACGACCGTGACGTCGACACCCACCTGCACGTGGTCCTGCCCGGTTCCCCGAACCGCGGCCTGTTCGGTGGCGACGGTGCGTACGGCGAGGCCAAGGCCGCGCTGGACGCAGTGGTCGGCCGCTGGAAGGCCGAGCGCAACTGGGCCGAGCGCGTCACCCTGGTGCACGCTCTCATCGGCTGGGTCCGCGGAACCGGCCTCATGGGCGGCAACGACCCGCTGGTCGAGGCCGTCGAAGGTGCCGGAGTCCGTACCTGGTCCACCCAGGAAATGGCCACCGAGCTGCTGCAGTGGTGCGAGCCCGAGGCACGTCGCCTCGCCTCCACCGAGCCGCTCGCGGCCGATCTGACCGGTGGGCTCGCCCAGGCGAACCTGGACCTGCCCGCGCTGGCGAAGCAGGCTCAGGAAGCTGCGACCGCAGCCGCCGAGGCCGACGCGGATGCGGAGGAGCTCGACACCATCGCGGCCCTGCCCGCCCCGCCGCGGGTCTCCGCGTCGGCGGCACCGGCCTGGTCCGGCGTCACCGCGGCTCCGGAGGACCTCGTCGTCATCGTCGGCGCCGGTGAGCTCGGACCGTTCGGTTCCTCGCGTACCCGCTTCGAGATGGAGGTCGACGAAGAGCTTTCGGCGGCAGGCGTTCTCGAACTCGCCTGGAACACCGGACTCGTCGTGTGGGAGACCACGCCGTCCGCAGGCTGGTACGACGCCGAGACCGGGGAACTGGTTCCGGAGGCCGAGATCGCGGACAAGTACCACGACGCAGTCGTCGAGCGCTGCGGCATCCGCCGCTACGCGGACGACGGCGCCATGGTCGAGAACACCGCACCGCTCCTCACGTCGGTCTTCCTCGACAAGGACCTGAGCTTCGTCGTCAGCACCGAGGCGGAGGCACTGGCCTTCGTCGAGGCCGACCCGGAGAACACGGTCGCGACGCCGGTTCCGGACAGCGGTGACTGGCAGGTCACCCGCCGTGCGGGCACCGAGATCCGCGTCCCCCGCAAGATGAAGCTCACGCGCAGCGTGGGTGGTCAGATCCCGACCGGATTCGACGTCACCAAGTGGGGCATCCCCGCCGACATGGCCGACTCCGTCGACCGCGTGGGCCTGTGGAACATCGTCGCCACGGTGGACGCGTTCCTCACCGGTGGGTTCACGCCCAGCGAACTGCTGCGGTGGGTGCACCCCTCGCTGGTCGCCAACACCCAGGGCACCGGCATGGGCGGCATGACCTCCATGAGGTCGCTGTACATCGACACGCTGCTCGGCGAGAACCGGCCGAACGACATCCTGCAGGAAGCCCTGCCGAATGTGATTGCGGCGCACGTGGTCCAGTCCTACGTCGGCGGTTACGGCGCCATGGTCCACCCGGTTGCGGCGTGCGCCACGGCCGCGGTGTCCGTCGAAGAGGGCGTCGACAAGATCAAGCTCGGCAAGGCCCAGCTCGTGGTCGCCGGCGGGTTCGACGACCTCAGCGCGGAGGGCATCATCGGATTCGGTGACATGTCCGCCACGGCCAAGACCGACGACATGCGGGCCAAGGGCATCGACGACCGTCGATTCTCCCGGGCCAACGACCGTCGTCGCGGCGGGTTCGTCGAGTCGCAGGGTGGTGGCACGATCCTGCTGGCCCGCGGTGACCTGGCACTCGAGATGGGCCTGCCCGTCCTCGGTGTGGTCGCCTACGCCGGCTCGTTCGCGGACGGTGTCCACACGTCGATCCCGGCTCCCGGAATCGGTGCGCTCGGTGCGGGTCGTGGGGGAGCGGATTCGCAGCTCGCCCAGTCCCTCGGCAAGCTCGGTGTCAGTGCCGACGACATCTCGGTGATCTCCAAGCACGACACGTCCACCGCGGCCAACGATCCCAACGAGGCGGAGCTGCACGAGCGCCTCGCCGGGGCACTCGGCCGCAGCGAAGGTGCACCGCTGTTCGTGGTCTCGCAGAAGAGCCTCACCGGACACGCCAAGGGTGGTGCCGCCGCGTTCCAGCTGATCGGTCTCTGCCAGGTGCTCGACCAGGGCATCGTTCCGCCGAACCGCAGCCTCGACTGCGTCGACGAGAAGATGGCCGAGTTCGAACACCTCGTGTGGGCTCGGGAGCCGCTCCGCTTCGGCGAGCAGTTCGCGCTGAAGGCGGGTCTGCTGACCAGCCTCGGCTTCGGGCACGTGTCGGGCATGGTCGCGGTCGTGCACTCGCAGGCGTTCGTCGAGGCCATCCCGGCCGACAAGCGTGAGGCGTACCTCGAGCAGGCACGCAAGCGCACCGTCGAGGGTCAGCGTCGACTGGCGAAGGCCTTGGTCGGCGGCGGCAGCCTGTACGAGCGTCCGGCGGATCGTCGCTTCGGCGGCGACAGTGTCCCGGCCGCAGCGTCCCGTCAGCTCGAGGCGGACGTCCTGCTCACCGAGGCCGCGCGCCTGGGAGCGGACGACGTGTACAGCTCGGGTCTGCCCGGCTGCAAGTAGGAACGACGGATGGGAGTTCTGGGGATCGGCTTCGATCTCGTGACGGTGTCGGAGTTCGCCGAGCAGCTGGACCGGCCAGGGACGGCCATGCTCGACAACTTCACACCGGGCGAGCGTCGGGACGCCGTGACCCGGAGCTCCGATCCGGCTAGACATTTCGCCGCCCGGTGGGCTGCGAAGGAGGCAGTGATCAAGGCCTGGTCCACGTCTCTCTTCGCCAGCCCGCCGGTGCTGCCCGAGATGATCCACCACCTGATCGAGGTGGTGACGGATGCGTGGGGGCGACCGAGTATCCGCTTACGCGGAGACGTCGCCAAGCATCTGACCGACGTGAAGATTCACATCTCCCTCACACACGACGGAGACATGGCGGGCGCGTTCGCCGTCATCGAGTCCCTGTAGGCGCCTCCGGCGCCCGTGCGCCTTTCCGGTAGCTCCGGCAACCGGAAGGGCGCACAGGCGCGTAGCGCCTAGGTGGAGCGCGATTCCTTCTCCGCGACCAACAGGTATGCCACCATCAGCCGTTTGAGTTCGGCAACGGCGTCCGCGTGGCTCTGATTGTCCTGCACGGAGAAGTTGAGCATCGAGTACACGACGTGGACGAGCACCTCGGCCATCATCGTGCGCCGCTCCCGCGATGTCTGCGGGGTGAGCGGCGCGAGCATCCGTGACACCTGCTCCGCGAACGCCTTCTCGTGGATGGCACCGGTGGCGCGCGTCGACGGCGTCGACTGCATCGCCAGCCACACCTCGCGCCTCGACGGGTCGGACGTCCACAGGCCCGCCATGTGGTCGACGAAGGAATTGAGGAACCGCAGCCAGTCGAGGGACGGGACCTCACCGTTGAACTGGGCGATCTCGTGCTGGACTCCGACGAGGTCCTGCCGGTTGAGTTCGCAGACGATCACGTACTTGTTCGCGAAGAACTGGTAGAGGGTGCCGATCGGGACGTCCGCGCGTGCGGCGACCTCCTCGCACGTGAACGATTCGAATCCCACGTCCACCAGCAACTCCCGCGATGCCGTGAGCAGCGCGTCGAACTTCCGGCGACTACGTTCCTGGGTCGGCCGTCTGCGGGGCAGGAGTTCCTGCGGGTCCGACTGCAGCTCCAACGCCGGGTCCACTCGGCGCGGCGCTTGCTTGCTGACTGAAGACTCCACCGCCCCAGGCTATCCGTCTTTCGTCCGGATTCCGAAGATCCCTCCCGGTGACGCGTCGGGTTTCACCTGGGCGAGGAGACTCGTCGCGCCGTTTCGGTGTGACCGATGTGATCGGCCACAAGTGGCCGATCGCTGAGATTCCGACCCACCACAACGCCGCGGGCAGTGCCGTGGCGTCGGCGTGTGTGCCCGACAGCAGGCCACGGACCGTTTCGGATGGGTCGCGGGCGGCTGAGGATGCAGCCGCCCGTCGCGTGGATCAGACGGACAGGTCCCGGCGCAGTTTCGCGACGTGGCCGGTGGCGCGGACATTGTACTGGGCCACTTCGATCTTCCCGTCCTCGTCGACGAGGAACGTGGAGCGGATGACACCCTGCACCGTCTTGCCGTACATCTTCTTCTCGCCGAATGCGCCCCACGCCTCGAGTGTGGCCTTGTCGGGATCGGACAGGAGGGGGAACGTCAGTCCCTCGTTGTCGCGGAACTTGGCCAGCTTCGCCGGCTTGTCGGGGGAGATGCCGATCACGTCCAGGCCGGCGCCGTTCAGGTCGGCGAGGTTGTCGCGGAAGTCGCAGGCCTGTTTGGTGCAGCCCGGCGTGCTCGCCGCCGGGTAGAAGTACACAACGACCTTGCGGCCGCGGTAGTCGGCGAGCGACACGTCGTTGCCGTCGGCGTCGGGCAGCGTGAAGGCGGGTGCGGTGTCTCCGGGGGCGAGTCTGTTGTTGTCGGTCACGAGAAGTCAGGCTACCGGGAAGGGGTGGACGTGGCCCGAAGCGTGATCGGGGGAGACGGAGTCGCAGGTCGGGAGTTCTCGTCTACGGTTGACGCAAGTGTGGGATCGTCGCGGTAGCGTCGCTCTCGCTGATCGAACCAGTCGAACAAGTTGGAGGACACGTGCCCAGGGACACCGAGAGCATCGAGCGTGAGATCGAGAACGCGCGCAATCAGCTCGCGAGCACTCTCGACGAATTGACGGTCCGCACCAACCCGAAGCGTCTCGTGGAGACCACGAAGCGCACGATGATCGCGAAGCTGAACGAGCCGGCGGTCAAGTACGGACTGATCGCCGTGGGTGCGGTGGCAGGGCTCCTGGTGCTCCGCAAAGCGTTGCGCTGAACGACCCTCGTCGACAACGGGCCGTCGGATGTGAAGTTCGCAGTGACTTCACGTTCCGGCGGCCCGTTCGTCATCTGACCGCCCGAGCGGTGCGTTGAGATGGTGACACGAGAAAGGCCCCCATCCTTGTGAGAGGATGGGGGCCTTCGTGCAAGTGCGCCCACAGGGACTCGAACCCCGGACCCAGTGATTAAGAGTCACTTGCTCTACCAACTGAGCTATAGGCGCTCGCTCTTGCGAGACAGAACATTAGCGGGTCGCTTCTCGGGAATGCAAATCGCCTGGTGGCGACTGCCCATGGCGACCCGGTCCGCACGGTGGCGCGTAACGAGAGCGCCGCTGGTCACGATTGATATTCGAACGTTATTGAGCGGCTCGGCGCTTGGTTGGAACCGGTCTCCAGTGGCTGGCATCATTGGAGACCACACGGTCTCGACGTGCTGATTCGTCTCGCGAAGGCGAGGGACGTGCCGGCTTGAACGTGAATTCGGAGCGAGGACGTGAAGTGGGGTTATCCATGGGTGTGGGGCGTGGCGGGCGCGTGCGTGCGCAATCGGTGAGATCCGTCTCGAAGACGGCGACGATTGTGGCGGCATCACTCGTATTCGCATTGTCGATCGCAGGGTGCACCGTCTCCGGTGCCGACAGCGTCACGTCGGAAGGTGAGGCGCCGATCGATTCCAATCCGGTCACCGAGCTCATCAAGCCGAAGCTGACGGCGTCGGCCGTCGATGGTGCGGTGGGATTCTCGCCCGGACAGCCGGTGACGGTGACGGTGGCCGACGGCACGCTGGCGGCGGTCACCATGCTCAACCCGGAGGGCGAGACGGTCGACGGCGCCATCGCGCCCGACGGGTTGTCCTGGGTCAACACGGAGCCGCTGGGCTACGACAAGGAGTACCGGCTCGACGTGAAGGCGAACGGACTCGGCGGGGGCACCACCTCGACATCCGCGTTCACCACCAGCGCTCCCGGCAACGTCACCAAGCCGTACGTGATGCCGTCGGAAGGCGACGTGGTGGGCATCGGTCAGCCGATCGCGGTCCAGTTCGACGAGAACATCCCCGACCGCAAGGCTGCGGAGTCCGGCATCACCGTCACGACGAATCCGCCCGTCGAGGGCGCGTTCTACTGGGTAAATGACCGTGAGGTGCGGTGGCGTCCGCAGAGTTACTGGGCGCCCGGCACCGCCGTGGACGTCAAGGTCGCCGTGTACGGCCGTGATCTCGGTGACGGACTGTTCGGCCAGGAGGACGTCCACACGGCCTTCACCATCGGCGACGCCCTGATCGCGACGGCGGACGACAACACCAAGCAGGTGACGTTCGAGCGCAACGGCGAAGTGATCATGACGATGCCCACGTCGATGGGTAAGGACGACACACCCACCGACAACGGCGTGTACATCATCGGCGACCGGTTCGCGAACCTCGTCATGGACTCGTCCACCTACGGCGTGCCGGTCAACTCCCCGCAGGGATACAAGACTCCCGTCGACTGGGCCACGCGAATGTCCTACAGCGGCATCTTCTTCCACTCGGCGCCGTGGTCGGTGGGGCAGCAGGGCTACTCGAACGCGAGCCACGGCTGCCTGAACCTCAGCCCGTCCAACGCGAAGTGGGTGTACGACAACACGAAGCGCGGCGACATCGTGATCGTCAAGAACACGCTGGGCGGCACGCTGTCGGGTACGGACGGCCTCGGTGACTGGAACATCCCGTGGGATGTCTGGAAGGCGGGCAACGCCAACGCCTGACAGCAGGCGTCAGACCAATCGCAAAGAGGAAAGCCCCCGGCCGAGGCCGGGGGCTTTCCGTTTGGGGTGAGTGACGGGACTCGAACCCGCGACAGCCAGGATCACAACCTGGTGCTCTACCAACTGAACTACACTCACCATGTGCTTCAGGCACCGCCCGGGGGCAGTAACTTCGGCGAGGAAGATACTAGCGCGTCCGGTGCCCGAGAAGCCAATCGGTATCTCAGGCGGGCCCGAGTTCCTCGACAACTGCGGCGATGTCGCTGGTAGACGGTCCGGGCTCGGGCACGAACGCCGTCTTCCGGTAGTACTTCAGTTCCCGGATCGACTCCTTGATGTCGGCCAGGGCGCGGTGGGCGAGACCCTTTTCGGGCTGACCGAAGTAGATCCGCGGGTACCAGCGCCGGGACAGTTCCTTGATGGAGCTGACGTCGATCATCCGGTAGTGCAGGTAGGTGTCGAGGTCCGGCATGTCGCGGGCGATGAACCCGCGGTCGGTCGCGATCGAGTTGCCTGCGAGCGGCGCCGTCCCGGCGACCGGCACGTGCTCGCGGATGTAGGCGAGCACCTGCTGCTCGGCCTCGGCGAGCGTGACCGTGGACTTCCGGACCTCGTCGGTCAGCCCCGAGTTCTCGTGCATCTTGGTCACCACGTCGGGCATGGCCGTGAGCGCGTCGTCGTCGGCGTGGATGACGATGTCGACACCCTCACCGAGCACGTTCAGCTCGCTGTCCGTGACCAGAGCTGCGATCTCGATCAGCTTGTCGGTGCCGAGCCGGAGCCCGGTCATTTCACAGTCGATCCACACAAGTTTGTCCTGCACCAGGAACACAGTAGTCACGTGAGTGACGGGATAAGGTCTGCGGTGGACACTTTCTCCCGACGTGCGTGATCCGAGGAGGGCTTGGATGACCCGGCAATCGCAGGACGGCGACGCGACCTCGACCCCGGCGGAAAGGGCGGCGGCGGCGAGGGCGGCGGCCGCCGAAGCGGCCAGGATCGCGGCGGAGGCTGCGGCAGCGGCAGAGGCGGCGGAACAGGAAGCCCGGGACGCGGAGGCTGCGGAGAACCGTGCTCCCGTAGACGTCGCCGCCTCCTCCGGTGCCGCCGCGGACATCGCGGCCGGATACTCCTCGGAGGGTGCGGCTCTGGAGCTGGGCACCGTGGTTCTCGCGGGCGCCGTGGATCCGGCGGCCCGGGTGCGTATCCCGCTCGCGACGGTCAACCGGCACGGACTCGTCGCCGGCGCCACTGGGACGGGAAAGACCAAGACGCTGCAGGGTATTGCCGAGCAGTTGTCGGCTGCAGGGGTTCCCGTGGTGATGGCCGACGTGAAGGGCGACCTGTCGGGCCTGTCACAGCCGGGTGCGGCGGGCGACAAGATCACCGCCCGAGCGTCCGAGACGGGTGACGACGAGTGGCGGCCGGCGGGATCCCCGGTCGAATTCCTCTCGCTGGGAACGGAAGGCCTGGGCATTCCCGTCCGCGCGACCATCACGGCGTTCGGGCCGATCCTGCTCGCCAAGGTTCTCGGGCTCAACGAGACTCAGGAGTCCACGCTGGGGATGATCTTCCACTGGGCCGACGTTCAGGGGCTCGCGCTGCTCGACCTGTTGGATCTGCGATCGGTCATCGCGCATCTCACCAGCGACGAGGGCAAGGCCGATCTGAAGGGCATCGGCGGCGTGTCCCCGGCCACGGCCGGCGTGATCCTCAGGGCCCTCGTCAATCTCGAAGCCGACGGCGGCGACACGTTCTTCGGGGAGCCCGAGGTCGAGACCGAGGACCTGCTCCGGGTGCTCGACGGCAAAGGCGTGATCACGTTGTTCGAGTTGGGCGCCCAGGCCGCGCGCCCGGCATTGTTCTCCACTTTCCTGATGTGGGTGCTGGCCGACCTGTTCCAGACGTTGCCCGAGGAAGGCGATCTCGACAAACCCAAGCTCGTCTTCATCTTCGACGAGGCGCACCTGCTCTTCGCGGACGCGTCGAAGGCGTTCCTGCAGCAGGTGGAACAGACCGTGAAGCTCATCCGCTCCAAGGGAGTGGGGGTGTTCTTCTGCACCCAGTTGCCGACGGACGTCCCGAATGCGGTGCTGTCGCAGCTCGGCGCGCGGATCCAGCACGCGCTGCGCGCCTTCACCCCCGACGACCAGAAGGCACTGACGAAAACGGTACGGACGTACCCGAGCACCGAAAACTACGACCTCGAGAAAGCTCTCACCTCACTGGGCATCGGTGAGGCGATCGTCACGGTCCTGTCGGAACGGGGCGCGCCGACGCCGGTGGCGTGGACGAGGATTCGGCCTCCCCGCTCGCTGATGGACACCATCGGCAACGACGCGATCACGGCCGCGGCGTCGTCGAGCCCGCTGTCGGCGAAGTACCGGCAGACCGTCGACCGGGAATCGGCGTACGAGAAGCTGACGGCGAAGGTCGCCGAGGCACCGGCCACGGAACCGGGCCTCGACCTGCCCCCGCTGCCCGACCTGCCGCCACCGCTGCCCGCTCAGCCGGAGGGGCCGAACATGGCCGAGCAGATTCTCGGGAACTCCGCGGTGAAGAGCTTCCTCCGCTCGGCCGCGTCGGCCGCCGGTCGCGAGATCTCCCGCAGCATCTTCGGGACGGGCAAACGTCGCAGGCGCTAGAAACGCTGGGCGAATGTACCTTTCAGCGCCTCAGCAGGGGTGACCGGTACATTCCCCCGGGGATCACCCGCCCAGCTTCTTGTAGAACGTTCCGACGATCGGGGCGACCACCGCGCGCGGGCTGTACTGCCCGGCAACGGACATCGCCTTGCTGATGATGCCGGGCACGACCCGCATCTTGTTGTCGGCCAGCCCGTCGAGCGACACCTTAGCGGTGTATTCGCTGGAGATCCACAGGAAGTCGGGCACCAGCTTGTCCACGATCGACGCCTCCGCCGGATCGGGCTCCTCGGTGCGGACCGGGCCGGGTGCGAGCAGCGTGACGTTCACTCCCGTCCCCTTGAGTTCGCCGCGCAGCGACTCGGAGAAGGTGTTGACGAACGCCTTGCTGGCCGCGTACGTGGCGTTGTGGGGAATGGGCATGTTGCCTGCCGCGGAGCCGACCATGAGGATGGCGCCGGACTTGCGTTCGAGCATCCCGGGCAACACCGCGAGGGTGAGGTCGTGCACCGCAACGGCGTTGAGTTCCACCTGGGCCCGCTCGTACGCGGGATCGAGTCCGGCGACCGGGCCGAACGTGGCGATCCCCGCGTTGTTGCACAGGACGCTGATCTGGCGTCCGGACAGTTCGGTGACGAGGGTGGCCCGAGCGTCGCGATCCGACAGATCGCACGCGCGAACGTCGACCTCGACGCCGTGCTGGTCGCGCAGGGTTGCGGCGAGTGACTCCATCACCTCGCCGCGGCGTGCGACGAGGATCAGGGAGTGGCCCCGGCAGGCGAGATCGGTGGCCAGCGCCTCGCCGATTCCGGACGAGGCGCCGGTCACGACGGCGCGGGCACTGGGAGTGGGGTTCGGCAAGCTCACGGTCAGCAGCGTAGTGCGTCAGAGGCGCGCGGCGAGCCGGGTGCCCTGCTCGATCGCTCGTTTGGCGTCGAGTTCGGCTGCGACGTCGGCGCCGCCGATGACGTGGGTGGTCACGCCGGCAACGGTCAGTTCGTCGACGAGGTCACGCACCGATTCCTGACCTGCGCAGATCACCACGTTGTCGACGGCAAGGGTGCGGGGCTTCTCGCGTTTGGCGCCGAACGTGATGTGCAGGCCGTCGTCGTCGATGCGCTCGTAGTTGACCCCGGACAGTTCTTGCACGCCCTTGTTCTTCAGCGCTGCCCGGTGAACCCAGCCCGTGGTCTTCGCGAGTCCGGCGCCGATCCGGCCGCTCTTGCGCTGCAGCAGGTACACCTCGCGCGGCGACGGTTCGGGAATGGGTGTGGTGAGGGCGCCCGCCGCCGCTTCGGGTTCGGTGACACCCCACTCCTGCTTCCACTCCTTCAGGTCGAGCGTCGGGGAATGCTCGTGGGTGAGGAACTCGCTGACGTCGACGCCGATCCCGCCGGTTCCGATCACCGCGACCGACTTCCCGACGGGCTTGCCGCCCCGCACGACCTCCGGGTACGTGAGCACCTTCGGGTGGTCGATACCCGGAATGGACGGAACGCGCGGCGTCACACCGGTGGCGACAATCACCTCGTCGTACTCGCCGATCAGTTCGGTCGCGGTGACGCGGCTGTCGAGCCGGACGTCGACACCGGCGAGCGGAAGCTGGCGGTTGTAGTACCGGATCGTCTCCGCGAACTCCTCCTTGCCGGGGATCTTGCGGGCGATGCCGAACTGGCCGCCGATCTCCGAATCCGCCTCGAACAGGGTCACCGAATGGCCACGCTGTGCCAGGCCGAGTGCCGCGGACAGTCCCGCGGGGCCGGCGCCGACGACGGCGACACGCTTCGCGGCCCGCGTGGGGGAGAGCGTCAGTTCCGTCTCCCGGCCCGCACGCGGATTCAGCAGGCACGACACGTGCTTGCGGACGAAGGCGTGGTCGAGGCAGGCCTGGTTGCATGCGATGCACGTGTTGATCTCGTCGGGGGTGCCTGCCTCCGCCTTCCGGACCCAGTCGGGATCGGCGAGCATCGGGCGTGCCATCGAGATGAGCTGCGCGTCGCCGCGGGTCAGGATTTCCTCGGCGACCTCCGGCATGTTGATCCGGTTCGACGCGGCCACGGGGATGCTCACGTGCTTCTCGAGCTTGCCGGTGATGTCGGCGAACGCGGCCCGCGGCACCGACGTCACGATCGTGGGAACACGGGATTCGTGCCAGCCGATGTCGGTGTTGATGATGGTCGCGCCCGCGGCCTCCACTTCCTGTGCCAGCGCGACGATCTCGTCCCACGTCTGACCGCCCTCGACGAGGTCGGCCATCGACAGGCGGAAGATGATGATGAAGTTCGGGCCCACCGCCTTGCGCGTGCGGCGGACGATCTCGACGGCGATCCGCCTGCGGTTCTCGGGCGTGCCGCCCCAGATGTCGGTGCGCTTGTTGGTGCGCTCGCACAGGAACTGGTTGATGAAGTAGCCCTCACCGCCCATGATCTCGACGCCGTCGTAGTTCGCCTGCTGCGCGAGCCGGGCGCAGCGGACGAAGTTGCGGATCTGCCAGCGCACGCCGCGGCCGGTGAGTTTGCGGGGCCGGAACGGGTTGATCGGGGCCTTGATCGAGGAGGCGGACACGCTGAAGGGCTGGTAGCTGTACCGGCCGGCGTGCAGGATCTGCAGGGCGATCTTGCCGCCCTCGTCGTGCACCGCCTTCGTGATCGCGCGGTGCCGCCCGGCCTCGACACGGTTGGTGAGCTTGGCGCCGAACGGCAGCAGCCAGCCCGTCCGGTTGGGCGCGTATCCGCCGGTGACGATCAGCGCGACACCTCCGCGGGCACGCTCGGCGAAGTACTCGGCCAGACGGGGAACGTCCTTCGCGCGATCTTCGAGCCCGGTGTGGATGGAGCCCATGATCACCCGGTTCTTCAGCGTCGTGAAACCGAGGTCGAGGGGAGCGAGGAGCTCAGGGAACTGAGTCATTGGCGGCGTGTCCTTACTGTGCGAGCGCGTCGAGTACTTCTTGGCACCAGTCGGCGAATCCCTCTTCGACGCGGATTCCGCCGCGCAGGACGAGGTACTGGTGCAGGGCTGCCCCGGAGAGCTTGTCCGGTGCGGGAAAGTCGCGTTTTTCGATCATCCGGTAGACCTCGAGCCGGGCGGCGTGGCCGTCGCGGTGGCGAGCGACCTCGGCGGTGAGTGCGGCGATGTCACCGTGCTGAGCGGCGCGGATCTTCACTGCCAGTTCGTTACGCAGGTGATTGGGCCCGGTCGGTTCGGCGATCCAGCGCTCGAGTTCCGCGCGCCCGGCCGCGCTGACCCGGTACACCTTCTTGTCGGGTCTGCCGTCCTGTGCCACGACCTCGGCGTCGACCCAGCCGGACTCGTCCATCCGTTTGAGGACGCGGTAGATCTGCTGGTGGGTGGCGCTCTGGAAGAAGCCGATGGACTTGTCGAACCGGCGCGCCAATTCGTAGCCCGAGCCGGAGTGCTCGGTCAGGGAGACGAGAAGCGCATGTTCGAGGGCCACGAACAGAAGTATGTATGCAACGAGGTGTGTATGCAACTGAGTGCACACTAGGTCCTTCCGGTCGAACAGGACGCTCTTCGCGTCAGACCGCACGAACTCCCAGTTCGCTCGCATAGGCTCGCGGGCATGAGCACCGACGTTCGTCCGCCGGCCGGGATCGGCGAGGCCGCGACGCGCAGACAGGTTGTCGCGTGGGGGCTGTGGGACTGGGGATCGGCCGCGTTCAACGCCGTGATCCTCACGTTCGTCTTCTCCGTGTACCTGACGGACGCAGTGGGGGAGGACCTGCCGGGATCGATCTCCGCGAGCACGTGGCTCGGGTGGTCGCTCGGCATCGCCGGTTTCCTCATCGCCGTGCTCGCCCCCGTCACGGGGCAGCGGTTCGACGCCGCGGGACGACGCAAGTGGGCGCTCGGCGTCCTCACGTTCGCGACGGTCGGGTGCATGGCGGCGATGTTCTTCGTCCGCGACTCGTATCAGTACCTGTGGCTCGGGCTGGTGCTGCTGGCCGCCGGTTCGGTGATCTTCGAACTGGCCGGCGTTCCGTACAACGCGATGCTCAGGCAGGTGTCGACGCCGGCGAACATCGGCCGGGTGTCCGGGTTCGGCTGGGCGATGGGCTATTTCGGTGGGATCGTGCTCCTGCTGGTGTGCTACTTCGGTTTCATCTCCGGTGACGGCGACAACCGGGGATTCCTCGGGCTCACCACGGACGGCGGCCTGAACATCCGGATGGTGGCGCTGCTGGCGGCCGTCTGGTTCGCGGTCTTCGCGATTCCCGTGCTGCTGAAGGTCCCCGAGCTACCCCGCCCGCACGCGGATCCGGGGGCGGACAAGGCCGGTTTCGTCGAGTCGTACCGGGTGTTGTGGCGCGATCTGCGCGACCTGTGGTCCGCCGACCGGCGCACCGTCTACTTCCTGGTGGCGAGTGCGTTGTTCCGCGACGGTCTGGCCGGTGTCTTCACGTTCGGCGCCGTCCTCGCCGTCAACGTCTACGGCATCGGCGCAGGTGACGTGCTGTTGTTCGGCGTCGCGGCCAATGTCGTCTCCGCGCTCGGCGCGCTCACCGCCGGCCGGTTCGACGACCGGATCGGGCCGAAGACCGTGATCATGACGTCCCTGATCGCGATGATCATCGTCGGTGTCGTCCTGATGGCCGTCTCGGGACCGGCCATGTTCTGGATCTTCGGACTGCTGCTGTGCCTGTTCGTCGGTCCCGCGCAGTCGTCCGCGCGCACGTTCCTGGCCCGGATCACCCCGCCCGGCAGGGAGGGGCAGATGTTCGGCCTGTACGCGACCACCGGCCGCGCGGTGTCGTTCCTCTCGCCCACCCTCTTCGGATTGTTCGCCTGGTGGTTCGCGGCGGATCGGGCGGGGATCCTCGGCCTGGTGATCGTGCTCGCGATCGGGCTCGCCGCGCTGACGGTGGTGAAGGCGCCCGAACGCGACTAGCGCCTCGCGCGAGTGTCGTCGATGCGAAGCTTCTCCGGGAACAGCCGCCGCTGCGTCAGCCAGCCCGCCGCCGCCACGACGATCCAGATCAGCGTGGCGAAGAACTGCTGGCTGCCCTCGTTCGGGTCTTCGAGGAAACTCAGTGCCCCGATGGCCAGGCCGAGCCCGGTCAGCACCAAGCTGGCGCCGCCGAGCGCGGTGAGCCACAACAATGCCCGGGCCCGATACCGGTCGGCGATGAAACCACAGGCGACAGCGAGTGCGACGATCACGATTCCGCTGAGCAGCCAGCTGGCGTCGTCAGGTTGCAGAACACGACTGAGTTTGGCGCCGACCACCGCGCCCGCGATGCCTCCGATGAAGAATGCGGCGAATTTGAAGATCAGGGTGGTGGCCACCCACACCACGACCGCGCCGATCGCCGCGACCAGGAACGTCGTCCCGAGCGACAGCGACAGCAGGTCGGCCAGGAGCCAGCCGAGGCCGAATCCCGAGGCGAGTACGGCGACGTGGAGTGAACCGACACCGGCGAAGCACAGAACGGCGCCGACCAGAAGGATTGCGATGCCACTCATGGTGCCCTCCCAGGGTGCACGAGACGAGTAGTGTCATCAAACCAGAACGGACGCCCCGTCGAGGGGAACAGCGGATTTCAGTTCGGTGTGGTTCCGGCGCGCGTGAGGATTGCGTCCGCGAGTGCGTCGGGACGCTGCTCCGGGATCCAGTGCGTGGCATCGTCGAGCACGACGAATTCGTACGGCGCGTCGACGAACTCGCCGCACCGCTCGGCTCCCGCACGCCCCAGCGCCTGGTCGCCGGTGCTCCAGACGTAGGTCGTGGGAACGGTGACGGCGGGCGTCTGCTCGAAGTCGCTCGTCATGGCGCGGTACCAGTTCAGCGCGGCGGTCAGCGCTCCCGGTTCGCTGAGCAGCGCGACGTGCCGGTCGACGAGTGCCGGCGGGACGACGTCACCGAACATTGCGCGCAGTGAGTGCGCGTTGTCGTCGAGGAGGACCCGCTCGGCTTTGCCCTCCATCCTCAGGAGCCGGATGTAGGAGGAGCGTTCCTTCTGATCGGCGTCCTCGCGCAACGCCCAGCCGAACGCGCCCGGATGTGGCACCGACACGGTGGTGAGCGAGGTGATCCGATCGGGGTGCCTGGCCGCGACGACCCAGGCCACGGCGGCGCCCCAGTCGTGGCCGACGAGATGCGCCGTGTCGAGGTCGAGTGCGTCGAGCAGTCCGATCACGTCCGCGACGAGGTGGTCGATCCGGTAGGAGTCGACTCCGTCCGGTCGCGCACCGGGCGAGTATCCGCGCTGGTTCGGGGCGTACGTCCGCAGACCGGACTCGTTCAGCAGGGCGCTGACGGGTTCCCAGGACGCGGCGCTCTCCGGAAACCCGTGCAGGAGAACGACGGGGACACCGTCGGCCGGACCGCTGGTCGTGACGTCGAACGTCAGGTCGCCGAGGGTGATGTGCGCGTGTTCCGAGGTTGACAGCATGCCCCCACCGTACGGCGAGAGCGCGACTACTTTCCGGGATTCCACCCGCTCATGCCGAGCATGATCAGGCGCAGTTGCCGTTCGGCGCGCGCGACCACCTCGGCCTCGCTTCGGCTTCCGGGGCGGTCGGCCTCGAGCAGGTCGACGACGACGGCGAACATGGTGGACACGATCAGGTCGGCCGCCATCTCCAGGTCGTCGTGGTCCCAGGATTGCAGACCCTCGATGCGGGACAGATCCACCGTGAGTTCGCTGACGAACAGTGTCATCTCGGTCGCGATCGCCCGGCGAATTTCGGGGACGCCGCCGTAGCGTTCACGGCTGAGGAACCGGAACTGCGCCTCGTGGGTGCGAACCTGCCGGACGAGGATGTCGAGGGATGCGCCAGCGCTCTTGGTGCTCGGGGTGCGCCGGGCGTCGCGCAGCATCTGCCGCAGTATTCGCATGCCCTCCTCGACGAGCACCACGCCGAGCTCCTCGATGGACGCGAAGTGGCGGTAGAACGCGGTGGGCACGATTCCCGCGGTGCGGGCGATCTCGCGCAGGCTCACGCCGGCGAAACTCCGATCCGCCATGAGTTCGAGCGTGCCGTCGAGAAGCGCCTTTCTCGTGCGCTCCTTGCGGGCTGCCCTGCTCTCGGGTTCGGCGCCGGTCGACTGACTCACGGCAGTGAGTGTATTCGCGCCAGTGCCCACACCTGTCATCTCCGGGTGCTCGTACCCGTCATCCGGCATGCGTGTCCGATCCCTGCCTCGAGTGTGCGTGCGGTCACATTCTGATTGACAACTTGCTGTCCCTCTCTGTCACACTATTGTCAGTGTACAACCGTGCACTCAAACGGAGGAGGCTGACGTGTCAGTTGCCCACACCAGTCGTCCGGCGGAGGGACGCAGGTTCTCGCTGCTGTCGTTGTTCGAGGCGATGGCCACTCCGCACCAGCTCGACCGCTACCTCGAACTCGTCGCTCCCATGGTCACCGTGCGCGACCTGCGTGCAGAAGTGGTCGAGGTCCGGCGGTCCACCGCCGACACCGTCACCCTCACGCTGCGCCCCACCCGTCAGTGGCGCGGATTCCGTGCGGGGCAGTTCGTGCAGGTGGGCGTCGTGATCGACGGGGTTCGCCACACCCGGTGCTACTCGCCGGCCAATGCACAGGCGTCCACCGACGGGCTCGTCGAGTTGACGATCAAGGCGCATCCCGAGGGTCTCGTCTCGCAGTACCTGCACGCCCACGCGAGCCCCGGTCTCGTGCTCGACCTGTCTCAGGCGGCGGGAGAATTCACCCTTCCGTCTCCTCGCCCTCGCCGGGTCCTGCTGGTGAGCGGAGGCAGCGGAATCACCCCGGTTCTGTCGATGCTGCGCACCTTGGTCGACGAGCAGCACATCGGAAGCATCACTTTTCTGCACTACGCGTACACCGAAAACGACGTCGCGTACCTCGACGAGTTGCGCGCACTCGCGGACGCGAACGCCAACGTCTCGCTCGTGCTGTCGTACACCGATCAGGACACCGGCGGCCATCTCCACGGATTCTTCGGCCAGGAGCACCTCGACGCGGTGGCGCCCTGGTACGCGGACGCCGACACCTTCCTGTGCGGCCCGCCCGGGCTGATGCGTGGCGTTCGGGAGGTGTACCGCGAACTCGGCATCGAGGACCGTCTGCACACCGAGGAATTCGCTCCCGCCGCTGCCCCGGCGGAGGGTGAGGCCGGTGGTGAGGTGTCCTTCACCGTCAGCGGTGTCACCGCGGAGAATTCCGGAGCGACGCTGCTCGAACAGGCGGAGGCCGCCGGACTCCATCCCGAGTACGGATGCCGGATGGGCATCTGCTTCTCCTGCACCACGGTGAAGAAGTCGGGGTGCACCAAGAACGTCCGCACCGGCGACACCGACACCGATCCGGACAAGGCGATCCAGCTGTGCGTCTCGGTTCCGGTGGGCGACGTCGCCCTCGACATCTGATTTTCACTCGACATCCCACGTTTGGAGACCGACATGTTTGGACTCTCACTCTCGTTCCTCCCGTTCGTCGACGGCTCCGACGGTTCCCGAAACGACGCCCCGGTGGTGCTCAGTCACGACCAGGTCGAAGAAATCGGCCGGGAACTGGACGCCCTCCGCGACCGGACGGTTGCTGACCTCGGCGCCGAGGACCGTGAATACATCTACAAGATCATCAAGGCGCAGAGGGGATTCGAGGTCGCCGGTCGCGGGCTGATGTACCTCGGCTTCTTTCCGCCGGCCTGGATCGCCGGGGTCGGGGCTCTCGGTGTGTCGAAGATTCTCGACAACATGGAGATCGGCCACAACGTCATGCACGGCCAGTACGACTGGATGCGTGAACCGGGCCTGAACTCCCGCGTGTTCGAGTGGGACACAGTCTGCCCGGCCGATCAGTGGAAGCATTCCCACAACTACATGCACCACACGTACACCAACATCCTCGGCCGGGACCGGGACATCGGCTACGGCATCCTGAGGATCGACGAGGCGCAGAAGTGGAACCCCTACTACCTGGGGAACCCGGTCTACGCCTTCTTTCTGATGATGCTGTTCGAGTGGGGCGTCATGATGCACGACCTGGAAGCGGAGAACGTGATCCAGGGCAAGCGGACGTGGCGCGACGTCAAGCCGCTGCTGAAGGGCTGGTGGCGCAAGGCCGGTCGGCAGGTGCTCAAGGATTACGTGATCTTCCCGGCGCTCACCGGGCCGCTGTTCGTCCCCACACTGCTCGGCAACGTGACCGCCAACCTGATCCGCAACGTGTGGGCGTACTCCATCATCTTCTGCGGCCATTTCCCCACCGGCGTGCAGAGTTTCACCGAGGACGAGACCGCGGAGGAAACCCGCGGCGAGTGGTACGTCCGGCAGATGCTCGGCAGCGCGAACATCGAGGGGAGCCCGCTGTTCCACATCATGTCGGGCAACCTGTCGCACCAGATCGAGCACCACCTGTTCCCGGACCTGCCCGCCCACCGGTACCCGGAGATGGCGCCCGCCGTGAAGGCACTGTGCGAGAAGCACGGGCTGCCCTACAACACCGGTGGCTTCTTCAAGCAGATCGGCTCCGTGTGGGGGAAGATCTTCACGTTCGCACTGCCGCCCGGTCTCGTCTCGTCCGACACCCCTCCCGGTGTTATCGTCGAGCGGCAGAAGACTGCAGCCTGAGAGGCGAAACACATGGTGGGGAAGTTCGAGCGGCGCAAGGACACCGTGCAGGAACTGACGGAGTCCGCGGCCACGCACGTGGGCCACATCGCGACGATCATCGCGGGCGCCGTCCGGGACGTCACCCGGGAGATCGGTGACTGGGTGTCCGACGGCATCGAGATGCGCGAGGCCGCGAAGAAGGCCCGCGAAGACGAGGGCGAGGACAATCCGGTCGACTGAGGATCCTCGCGTCGGTGGGGCGCGGCCGGCGACGGCCGCGCCCCTTTTCGTTCTGCTAGATGACGCCGAGCGAGATCATGGCGTCGGCCACCTTCACGAAACCGGCGATGTTCGCGCCGTGCACGTAGTCGCCCGGCATGCCGTACTCGGCGGCCGTGGCCACGGTGCGCTCGTGGATGCCGCGCATGATTCCGGCCAACCGCTCGTCCGTGTATTCGAAGCCCCACGAGTCGCGGGATGCGTTCTGCTGCATCTCGAGTGCCGACGTGGCGACGCCGCCCGCGTTGGCCGCCTTGCCCGGGGCGAAGGCCACCGCGGCATCGCGGAACACCTGGACGCCCTGCGGGGTCGTGGGCATGTTCGCGCCCTCGGCCACCGCCTGCACGCCGTTCGCGACCAGTGTCTTGGCGGCCGCTTCGTCGAGTTCGTTCTGGGTGGCGCAGGGGAGCGCGACGTCGCACGGCACGTCCCAGATGGAGCCGTTCGGCACGAACCGGGCGTGCGGCACGGTGTCCGTGTACTCGCTGATCCGTCCGCGTCGCACCTCCTTGATCTCCTTCAGGAGCTCGAGGTCGATGCCCTTCTCGTCGACGAGGTATCCGGAGGAATCGGAGCTCGCGATCGCGATTCCGCCGAGCTGGTGCACCTTCTCGATCGCGTAGATCGCGACGTTTCCGGAGCCTGAGACGACGACGGTCTTGCCGCCCAGTGAGCTGTTCGCCGCCTTCAGCATCTCGGCGACGAAGTAGGCGACGCCGTACCCCGTCGCCTCGCGACGCACCTGCGAGCCGCCCCAGGTGAGGCCCTTACCGGTGAGGACCCCCGACTCGTAGGAGTTGGTGAGGCGCTTGTACTGGCCGAACAGGTAGCCGATCTCGCGCCCGCCGACGCCGATGTCACCTGCCGGGACGTCGGTGTACTCGCCGATGTGGCGATGCAGCTCGGTCATGAACGACTGGCAGAACCGCATGATCTCGGCCTCCGAGCGACCCTTGGGGTCGAAGTCGGAGCCACCCTTGCCGCCGCCGATCGGAAGTCCGGTGAGGGCGTTCTTGAAGATCTGCTCGAAGCCGAGGAACTTCACGATTCCCAGATTCACGCTGGGGTGAAACCGCAGGCCGCCCTTGTAGGGGCCGAGCACGCTGTTGTACTGCACACGGAAACCGCGGTTGACGTGCACGTTGCCGGAGTCGTCGACCCACGGCACCCGGAAGATGATCTGACGCTCGGGCTCGCACAGTCGCTCGATCAATCCGGAGTCGGCGTAGTGGGGATGGTGGTCGAGCACGACCTGGAGCGACTCGAAGACCTCGGCGGCTGCCTGGTGGAACTCGGGTTCTCCGGCGTTCCGCAGGCGGACCTGCTCGTAGATCTCTGCTACCTGGTCGCGCATTGACACAGACCCACCTGCCTGACGTGTGAGGAATTCGTTACCTGACGTTTACTTTGAAAACTATAGACCTGGCGTCAGGCGTCCTGTATCGCGCCGTGCGGAGAGATCAGGACTCCCGCAATGGTGTGCGGGAATGCATTGCGACAGAGGTGTTCTCGACGGCCTCGCCGCAGTGAGCGCAGCGGTGTTCCAGCTCCAGTGAGTGCCCGCATTCGTGCACGAGCACCGACGGCGCCTCGTCGACGGCCCATTTGCTGCCCCATTGGAACAGCGAGAGCAGCAGTGGTCGCAGGTCCTCTCCTGCCGGGGTGAGGTGGTACTCGAAACGGGGAGGGTGCTCGGAGTACTGGCGGCGCTCGATGACGCCGACCTCCTCGAGTTTGCGTAGTCGCGCGGTGAGGATGTCGCGCGAGACGCCGATGTACCCGGCAATCCGGTCGAAGCGGTGCACCCCGTAGCTCAGTTCGCGGATCACCAGCATGGACCAGCGGTCGCCGATCAGTTCCATGGTGGCGGCGATCGCGCAGGGTCGCGGCGCCAGTGGCATGCGGTCCATGACGATCTCGGGTGTCGCTCGCTCGGTGTCGCCGTTGTTCATGTACTCCATCATAGATGGGTTGTGTTTTCCAACTGATAGGGGTTTACTGTCGTAGCGCAGTTAGTTGGAAAAGCAGACTTACTCTCTCGAAGGGGTCGTCATGACCACGATTCAAGATCGAACGGTGCTGGTCACCGGAGCCGGCCGCGGGCTCGGACGTGCCTTCGTCGCCGAGGCGCTCGCGCGAGGAGCGCGAACGGTCTACGCGTCGGCACGTGATACGTCGACGATCGAAGGGCATCCCCGGGTCGTGCCCGTCGAACTGGATGTCACGAACCCCGAATCGGTCTACGCCGCCGCGGAGTACGTCGGGGACCTCGGCGTGCTGATCAACAACGCCGGCATCCTCATCGGCGAGTCGCCGCTCACGGGTGATCTCGACGGAATGCGCCGGGAACTCGAAACCAACCTCTACGGCCCGCTCAACGTCACTCGCGCGCTGGCACCGATCATCGCCGCCAATGGGGGCGGCGCGATCCTCAACGTGCACTCCGTCCTGTCCTGGCTGGCCGTCGGTGGTTCGTACAGCGTCTCGAAAGCCGCCCTGTGGAGTGCCACCAACGCGATGCGTGCCGAACTCGCAGCGCAGAACATCCAGGTGGTCGGGCTGCACCTCGGATACATGGACACCGACATGACGAGCGGTCTGGACGTACCGAAGATCTCCGCGGCCGAGGTCGCGCGACTGGCCTTCGACGGCATCGAGTCCGGCGCTCACGAAGTCCTCGCCGACGACACCTCCCGCACCGTCAAGGCGGCACTGTCGGGTGACCTCGACGCCCTCTATCCGCAGCCGGCGCAGCAGGGGGCGGCATAGTGAGCGAGTCCGGAAACGGTGCAGTGGCGACTGTCGAGGGCGGGGCGGACGCGGAGTGGGGAGAGGTGCGGTCGAGGACCGTCGAATGGCGCGACCCGGCAGGCCCGGCGCGGAAAGCGCGAGAACTCGACGGCCTCGGCTACCTGCGGGCGATCCTCGACGGCGAGATTCCCGCGCCCCCGATCGCGAGCCTGATGAACCTGCGGTTCCTCGAGGCCGAACCCGGAAGGGTCGTCTTCGCGCTGAACCCCGACGAGTCGCAGTACAACCCGATCGGCGCCATCCACGGCGGCGCCGTGTGTACCCTGCTCGATTCAGTCGCCGGCTGCGCCGTGCACACCACGTTGCCCGCGGGGTGGGGTTACACGTCGGTCGAGATCAAGGTCAACTACATCCGCGGAGCGACCCGGGACTCCGGGCCCCTCACGGCCACCGGAGTCGTCAAGAAGTCGGGTCGCCGCATCGCGTTCGCGGAGGGGGAGGTCACCGACTCGCAGGGCCGACTCGTCGCCACCGCCACCAGCACCCTGCTGGTGTTCGAGGTTCCACAGGAGAGCTGACGCCGGACGGCGCCCGCCGGGTGCCTCGGGGGCGTCCGGCGGGGCCGCCTGCCGACCCGAGTCGGGGGAGGGCCGGCGGCCCCTAGGTTAGGTCATGAAAAAGTAATGCGCGAGTAAAGTCAGCTGAAATGCGGGAAACCCGCCACTCGCGGAGGATCGTGGCGGGTCCCGGTGCACCGTTGCCCCGTCGGGTTGGGGCGATGCGCGAACAAGACTAATTGGTCGGTTTGTTACGCGCGAGTACGCAGCTCCGGGTACGGACGAGGGGCACAGTGCCTATCGGACGGTCGTACAGGACGTCGCCGGTCGAAGCCGCCCTGTGGGGTACCGAAGTTTGATGTACTGACTTCCGTCCTCATCAGCGTCATCCCAGAACGGTCAAGGAAGGCAACCACATGGGCACGATCACCACCCAGGATGGCACGGAGATCTTCTACAAGGACTGGGGAACCGGTCAACCCATCGTGTTCAGCCACGGCTGGCCGCTGTCGGCCGACGACTGGGACACCCAGATGCTGTTCTTCCTCCAGCAGGGCTATCGCGTCATCGCCCATGATCGGCGCGGTCACGGGCGCTCCACCCAGACCGGTGACGGCCACGACATGGATCACTACGCCGCCGACCTCGCGGAGCTGACCGCGCACCTCGACCTGCAGAACGCGATCCACGTCGGCCATTCGACGGGCGGCGGCGAGGTGGTGCACTATCTCGCGCGGCACGGGGAGAGCCGGGTGTCGAAGGCCGCACTGATCAGCGCGGTACCGCCGCTGATGGTCAAAACGGAGGCGAACCCGGGCGGCCTCCCCAAGGACGTGTTCGACGACTTGCAGGCGCAGCTCGCCGCCAATAGGTCGAAGTTCTATCGCGACCTGCCGGCGGGACCCTTCTACGGATTCAACCGACCGGGCGTGGAATCCTCCGAGGCGATCATCGAGAACTGGTGGCGCCAAGGGATGATGGGCGGGGCCAAGGCTCACTACGACGGCATCGTCGCCTTCTCGCAGACCGACTTCACCGAGGATCTGAAGAAGATCACGGTGCCGGTGCTGGTGATGCACAGCGAAGACGACCAGATCGTTCCGTACGCCGACGCCGGACCCCTGTCCGCGAAGCTTCTCGCGAACGGGACGTTGAAGACGTACCAGGACTTCCCCCACGGCATGCCCACCACACAAGCGGAGACGATCAACGCCGACCTGCTGGCGTTCCTGAAGGGCTGACGACGGACCCTCGATTCCTGTTCGTCCAGGTGATCGGGGGTTTTCGTCTGTCGGCGCTCCGTGGAATGAGTGCCCCCGGCAGGATTCGAACCTGCGACCAAGAGAGTCGCAGGCTGGAATCGATATTCCTGCAGGTGGAAGCCGGTGTCACTGGGCGCGTTCCTCGCCGACTCTCCGTTTACTCTCCACTTTCACCGCCGCATCGAGGATCGCCGCCACCTCCGGGCGCACCTTCCCTCGAGACATGTACTTGTCCATCGTCATCGACGGACTCGCGTGCCCGAGCTGGTCCGCCGTGATCCGCGGTCCCATCTTCGACTCGTCCAACAGCGACGCCACCGTGCGGCGGAACGTATGGGCGGTCACCCAATCCAGATCCAGCGCCGCACGCACCCGCCGCCACTGCACGTTCATCGCGTCAGCGTCCCGGATCGTGCCTGCCTTCGACGGGAAGATCACCTGATGCGCGTTCGGCGAGGCGGCGAGCTTGCGGGCCCGCAGCATCGTCATCGCGAAGTCCGGCAGCGCCAACGTCCGGTTCGTGTTCTTCGGGTCGTCGTCCCGGCTGACCAACACGAGCCCCTTGCCGGGCACCCGCGCCGCCTTCTCCGACAGGGTGATCGTCTTGGCCTGCAGATCCAGGCTCGGCCACGTCATACCGATCAGCTCCGACATTCGCACGCCGGTCGCCGCGAACATCGTGATGACGTCGACCAGGTCCACGCTCGCGCAGTACTCCGCCACGGTCGGCACCCGGTACTTCGACGGGATCGGCACGCCGCCCTTCCCGACCGCGGGGCAGGGGATCGTCGACTGCCGCAGATCCACCAACAGCTTCGCCAACTGCTCCGGTTCGAGGGACCGCGGCTGCTTCGTCGACTTCGACGTCGGCGGCTTCGTGTCTCGCACCGGATTCGCCTTCACCACACCCAACCGCGTCGCCATCGAGAACATCCCCGACAGCACCGACCGGGTCGACTTCGCGTTGCCGGCGCCGTTCACCTCCGTGACCGATCGCAGGAACGTCTCAAGTCGCTGCGTCGATACCTCCTGCAGCCGCAGCCCACCGAGATGTGCCCCGATGAACTTCGCGACGTCGTCGTACCGCGTCAAGGTCCGCGGTGCTCTGCCACTCTCCACGAGCTCCACCCGGTACACGGTCCACAGCTCGTCGATGGTCGTCGTGCCATCGAGATCTCCCGTGGACTCACACGCGGCTTTCATCGCCTCGATGAGGATCCGCTCGGCGGCGGCCCCCTCGCGGTCGAAGACGCCCTCGGGGGAGTACCGCCGGATCCGGCGGGTGCGCCCGTTCTGGGCGCGGTAGCGGCCGTCGGCGTACCAGCGGCCCTTATCCACCTTGGTGCGTTTGATGTGCCCCCACGTTCCGAGGGCGAGCGGCGGGCGGGGCATCAGCGCACCGCCCAGGGATTGCCGTATGTCACGACTACACTCCTACTGAACCTGTTCGGGTTCGCCTCACCCCCGCGCTCCTACAACCCATTGAGGGCGCGGGGGTTCTGTTTCACTACTCGACGATGTTCCAGGGCGTGACAGCCCGGTGCCACACCTATTCGATTGGCACCCCGTTGAATTCGCGTGTTGATACTCTCGCCAATTAGGCTCCACCAAGGGTATGGTGTCAAGCAATCAACGATATCGAACAAATTTTCGAATGGTGGTGAGATCGCGTGGCCGACAAGTCGTCGATCGAGTGGACCGAAGCAACGTGGAATCCGGTGACCGGCTGCGACCGCGTATCCACAGGCTGCGACAACTGCTACGCGCTGACCCTTGCCAAGCGCCTGAAAGCGATGGGTGCCGAGAAGTATCAGAATGACGGCAACCCCGCCACATCGGGTCCCGGATTTGGTGTGACGGTTCATCCAGGCGCGCTCGACCAGCCACGTCGATGGCGTAATCCTCGCGTTGTTTTCGTCAACTCGATGAGTGACCTATTTCATGCAAAGGTTCCTATCGGGTTCGTGCGGGATGTTTTCGATGTCATGCGTGAGACTCCTCAGCACACTTATCAGGTTCTGACTAAGCGGTCCCTTCGGCTGAGTCGAATGGCCGACAAGCTCGATTGGCCCGACAACGTGTGGATGGGAGTTTCAGTCGAGAACGGTGACGCGCTGGATCGAGTTGACCACCTCCGCAATGTGCCGGCCGCGGTCAGATTCCTATCGTGCGAGCCCCTGCTAGGCCCTCTCGATGGGATCAACCTGGACGGAATCGGGTGGGTGATCGCCGGTGGCGAGTCTGGCTCGAACTATCGACCGATGGAACTGTCGTGGGCGCGAGGTATCCGTGACGAGTGCACGGATGCCGGCGTGCCGTTCTTCTTCAAGCAATGGGGTGGCCGGACCCCGAAAGCTCTCGGTCGCCTTCTTGATGGCGAGCTCTGGGATGAGATGCCCCAAAGGGCGAGCGCTTAGACGAAATCGAAGGTGACGCCGGCCGGAAATCCTCGTTTCCCCGGCGGCCGGTGCACGACGATCGTCCCGTCACCTTCCATTTTCTTCAGCAGCGGGGTTGCATGCGTTTCGCGGAAGGCGGTCTCGAGGACCGTGAACCACTGTACGTCGTCCTTGGTGACCCCAGAATGCCCTGTAAAATTCGCGATGATGATTGCCTCGAGGCGAGCCAGATTGGGCTCCGGTTCGAACAGAACAGCTTCCCCATGCGTGCGGTCGGCAAGGCGGTAGTTTCCGCCCGGATCGACCTTCCACATAGCAGCTTTCATGCGCTTAACACCTAGCCGGTTCTTGGTTGCGTGGAGTAGCGCATACGAAACGTTTCCGGTCCTGTTCAGCATGTAGAAGCGCTGGATGTAGGGCAGATTCGTCTTTTCCGCCAGCGCGTCGGCGTAGACATCGACGAGATGGTCGATCCGGTCGTGTCCTTCCTCAAGTCCGACCAGCACATCGTCGACCGCCCTGCCGTACAGTGCGCTGATCGCTGCCTCTTGATGGTCTCGAGTGATGAATCGTTGGACGAAACCGACCATGAAGTTGATGAACAGCTCGCTGTTAGGCGTCGCGGCGATCTGCGCGAGCAGATCCATCGGGAACCGCGTGTAACCGAAAGGATCGACGAAGGCGAAAGTGGGCGCGAGTTGCTTGTTTTGCTCCCGCACAATGCGGAACAGCTCGGTCATCTCGGTGTCGAATGAGCCGTTGATCACATGCGGATGAACGTTGGAGGGCCAAGGCTTCTCCTTCTCATACTCCGACCTCATGGCCTCGAGTTCGCCCTCGAGCGCTGTGCAGTTGTCCTTGTCTTTCTCAATGAACATGAACATGAACTCGCATTGAGACATCTGAGGAAAACTGTCGTGCGTCAGCAGCCTGCGCAACGCTATCTGGGGCGAACCATCGCTACCGTCGCCGTATCGGCCACGCCCAGCAAATCCGTCGATGTAGAGAACCCGGCCGCGCCCGTTCGACAAAATCGGGTACCAAGCGCCGAGGTAGTCGTTGAGAATCTGATGTTTCGCCTTCGTGTGCGGCGCCATGACCCATTTCTCAGGCGCGCTGTCCTTGCTCACGTTTCCCGTGATCCTCTCGCATTGGGGGTTGCGTTTCATTGTTGTGCTGTTCTGTAGCGATGGTCGCCGCCCGGCCGATCTCTGCCGGCGGCGGTTGGTCGGCCCGGGACGACGAACCGTGAGGAGCTGCGCGCCGATCGGCAGTCTGGCTGGCCGCTCACACCCACCGCCCCGGCGGTGGTGGCATTTGCTGCACACTAACTGTGACGTGCGGAAACAGGCAGCGCTGAGACCGCCACGGTCGAGACCGGGACATTGGAGCACTATTTCAGAACCGGCCGGTTTGGTTGCCTAAATCGCACGCGAACCAGTGGGTGTTGTCGATCACACCGGTTGTGGAGGGCGCGCGGACGGCTGCGCGGCACACGATACGAGTTTCCACTCGATCATGCTCTGCGTTCGAGCTCCTGATCGATGTACCGGCGCTCGCCGTCCGTGAGATCCCGGACGCGGTGCTGCAGCGTCGGCAGGTCGACCCACAATTCTTCGGCCATCTCGTCGTCGACTCGCAGCCGATTCCATACGAGCGCGTCGATGAGCGTCTCAAGGCTGATCAGCCTACGCGCCGTGATGCATTCGACGACGCGTTCCTCCTTCACGGCAAGGTGTGGGTCGTTGGGCACCGGGCCGCGTTCGATGTGCACGATCTCGTGGGTGAGTGTGCAGCGACGTTCACGCTGGTTTGAGGTTCCGTCAATCTCGATACCGGCGGAGGTCCACTCGCCCAGGCACCCGAACCTCAGGCAGTTCGGGAAGGTGACTTCGAGGTGCGGATAGCACCGCTGAAGATGCCGCCATGGATGCCATCGGTGAACCATGCGCCCCGTCCAAACGTGTCGGTGTCTTGTGGTAGGCCCACAATCTACTCGAACGCGTGTTCGAAAGGCGACTTACTGGTCGGTAACTGGCGAGACTCAGTCAAAGCAAGGTTCGCTGGAACCTGTTCTTACGCACCGTCCTCCGGTCCCTCTGGATCCGCATGGTCCCAAGGCTCACCCTCGATGCGACGCCGCTTGCGCTCGACTGTCTCGCCCTTGCGCTGAGCCAATGCGTAATCGCTCTGCCCGGCGTCCTCGTGGCCGCTAGGTAGCTGGGGCATAGTGGCGCCAGACTCCAGAGGCTCGTATCCCTCCTGGGCGGCGAGATAGTCAGGGTCCTGTCCTTGACTCGACGAAGTAAAGGTTGCAGCGTTGAGGTAGTGCGTCATTGTGGAAATCGGTTCCACGCCGCCAATGATCACTCGATCGAGCGCGGAAACCACATCCTGCAATACGAACTCTCGAACGCCGTCAGATATATCTCGCGTCCTGATGGTGTCAAGCAGCACGAGTTCGGCAAATTCTCGACGCCACCGGCGAGCCGCAGCCTTCTCGGCGGTGGCAGATAGCGGCATGAGCGATCTGTCGCCGACGCCTTGGTCCAGGAGCTGACGCCAGGCGAGATACTGCACGTAGCGCTGGTCATTGATTTCGGGCTCGACGACAGTATCGGGGTCGAGGCCAGGGGCGCCGCGGCGCGTCAGGGTGTTTCGCGCCTGGTCCATCAAGACCTTGCGTGCGGAATGCCCGAGCGCCTTCTCGCGAACCCACTCGTAGTGCTTCGCCAGTGCGTCGCTTCGGATACTTCGAATCTGAAGATCGTCAATCATGGGGGCTCCTGACCTGCCCGCTTTGCTGCCTGCGCCGTCGAGCTCCTGGCCGCTCTCTTCCTGCCGCGGTTCCTGGTCTTCTTGGTCATCTGTTTCTCCAGTCGGTCGTTGATGATGCTCGATGAGAACGCGAATGAAATCGACGATGATCTTGCGTTCCCTGGGGGCCAGTAGATTCGCCTCTTCTGGCAACTCGTCCGCGAACGACGAACCCGGAACGGGTTGTCCAGCGGCCTCAAACGCGATGCGCTCAGAGACGCCGGCCAGCCAAGCGACTGCCCGAATCGTGTCCGAAGACGGGCGTGACGAATACGTTCCGTTGAGAACCTTTGAAACCGTAGAGCGATTGAGGTTCCATCCGTTCGCTGTCGCGAGGTCGGCCAGACCGCGGCCTGATAGGTCACGGAGGTCAGCAGCCTTCTGGAGCAGCTGGCGCAGTGTCTGGACTTCGTTCACGTTGAGAACTCTCCCCTAAGTGTTTCTAGTAGTGCCAGAGCGTGACACGTCTTCAAAAACAACCGACTAGCTCATAGTTCCAGACCACGGCGCAGTTTCACTGGTTGTCGCGTTGACAACCACACGTCAATCGGCAATCATGACAGTTGTCAAAGCGATTACCAGGAGGCATGATGAAGCGGACCCGCCCACCACAGCTACGTAGGGAGATCTGGATGCAGGTACGCGATCCCGGGCAAATCCGAAGGTGGCGAAAGCAGCGGGGGTATACGCAGCGCGAACTGGCAATGCTCGTCCGCCGGTCGCAGACTGCGATCTACAAGGTGGAAAGCGGCCAGTTACGAAACCTCTCCGAGGCCTTCGCCATGGCTATCTCAAACAGGCTCGACGTTCCGTGGGAGGACCTCTTCGCGGCCCACGAGCAAACAATCACGCCCTCAGTGTCAACTGTCAGACATGCCAAACGCCGCCACGCGGTACCGGCATAAGAAAAGCCCCCAGCTGGTGGAGCAGCTGAGGGCCACGACACAGATTGGAGAACCAATGTCTGAGATTCAGACTACGGCAGCATCGCCGTCATTCGACGACGAGCGTCAGCTCCGTCCAGACGGCTCAGAGTTCTGGTCAGCCCGCAGGCTCGCGCAGCTCACCGACTACGAGACCTGGCGCAATTTCGCGGCCGCCATCGAACGCGCTCGGATCGCATGCGAGAACAGCGGAAGCCCGGCCCGAGATCATTTTGTCGACGCCGGCAAGATGATCGAACTCGGCAAGGGCGGTCGTCGAGAGGTTGCGGACGTCGAGCTTTCCCGCTTCGGTGCATACCTCACCGTCATGAACGGCGACCCAAGGAAGCCCGCAATCGCCGCCGCCCAGTCCTACTTCGCGATCCGCACGAGACAAGCGGAGATCGTAGAGAAGAAGCTCACCGAGTTGGACCGGGCGAAGGGGCACCTTTCGCTGATCCAGATGGCGCAAGGCCTGATCGATCCGAAGCACCTGGAGGCGAAAGCCAGGATCGTGCTCGCCCGCGGGCTCGGCGAGGCACCCGAACTCGATGCTGCGACCACGCCGCTGTACGCGCAGACCTTCCTCGAGGAGAAGGGTCTGTCGAAGGCGGAGATCAAGTCGACGTCACCTGTCTTCGGCAAGCGCATCAAAGCCGCTTTCATCCTCGAGCACGGCGAAGAGCCGAAGCAGTACCCGCTCGAAACCGGATCGGGACAGATCAGGAACGTCAACGCGTACAACGAGTCTGACCGACCGCTCTTCGACGACGTCTGGAACAAGTACTACGGCGGTGCCGCATGAGCCGCTTTCCTGTTCTCGACTTCGACCGCGATGGCCACCCCGAGTTGAGCGTCAGCCGGCATGTCCTCCTCGAGCGCGTCATCGAGCCGACTGTCGACGAGACCGATGAGTTCGTGACGATGCCCGTCCGGGTGATCATCAACTCGATGAGCCCGGCCGTCGAGATCGGGCCATACAGCCTGTGTGAAACGGACATCGCCGCCCTGCACCAGGCCCTGACTCACTTCATCTGCAACTTCCCAGAAAGCTTCAAGCGCGTTCCAGGCGGTGCGTCATGAGCGAGAGGTCCCTCAACATCCGTGAGGTCTCGAACCTCACCGGTCATTCGCCGCAGACGATCCGGAAGATGCGCACCCAGGGTTGGATGGCGTCCCACGGCCCGCACCCGTTGTACTCCAAGGGGTTCAAGGCAGGGGAGGGGATCACCTCCGCGCTGCACTGGCGTGCATCCGATGTCGACGAGTTCATGGAATCCCTCATGGCCGACGCCGCGAGGTGGTCCGCGTGATCCTCTACGAATGCAGCGATTGCGGGTTTGGGATCGGCGGTTCCCATCCGGAGACCGCTGAGGACGAGTACGAGCTGCGGCAGGACATCGAGGCGCATGAGGAGATGCACCGCGGTCAGGACGAGGCCGCCGCCCTACTCGATGAGCGTGATGGGCGCGCCCGGGGTGATGAACAGGTGGTGTCGTGCGCCGTCGTGGGTGAGGGACATGACGACACCCATGGTCTTGCCCTCGGCGAATCGCTGGAGCAGCTCGCGGGTCGCATCGAGTCTGGTTTGGCTGATGTCGTAAGTGAAGCCATTGAAAATGATGCGGGCCACGATGTGCCTCCTCCTTCTTTTGGGGGAAGCGTAAACGACGCGTACCTGCGTCGACTGGCAGAGGAGGGGCTGGCGGTTCTGCCGAACCGGTCGGAGCCGAAGCACCTTACGCGCGCCGACGTCCGTGCCATCGTGCTTGAGGAACTCGTGGTCCTACTTCGCGTCGCTCTCGCTGGAGGCGAGTCGCTCCTCGAGCTCGTCGAGCCCCTTGGTCATGGCGTCGATCATCTCGGCGGCAGTGGCGGGCCGCGAGTTGTTCGACGCGAGGGTATGGAAGGCCTGGTAGATCGACTTCACTCCGGTGAGCGAGTCAGGGACCGCATCGATTCTGCGAGCGAGATCATCAAGTCGAGCGTCGTCTGCCATCCGGGTTCCCCTCTGAGTGTTGACTCTGGCGTCACCACCGTAGGCGAGGAAGACGGCAGTCACGGTACCGACGCGTCCTCCGCGACCATTCCGCCGGACGGCGGTGAGTCGTGATGACGACGCTGCGTGTGACGACGGTGCGCACGGCCGTGCAGATCGAGAAGGTCGCCCCGACCTCCGTGGGTTTCGGTACTGCGTCTGTGTCCGTCGCGAATGCATTGCGCCGTGGCGGCGGCATGTGGCAGGTGACGTACTCCGATGGGGCCACAGACGTGGTCCATGGCGACGAGATCACGGTGCGCCCATGAGTGACTTGGATTCCACCCTCGCCGGCGTCCCACACACCCATCGTCCCCGCGTCCTGGTCGACCACCACAGCCGGATCGCTGAGCGGTTCGTCGCCGAGTTCAAGGCAGGCCTGCTGACACACGCCGAGGCCCGCGAACTGGTCGGTGTCCCGGCTGATTCCGGCGATGTGCCTGCCGAACCGAGCACTACCAACAACATCCATCCACAGCTTGTGAATGAAACGAGACTGCGATGACAGCAACTTTCGACGCCCGCATTGACGGCGACGATTTGCATGACCACTTCATGACCACACCGATCCACGACCAGGTCGAGCGGGATCTGCGTTCTGTGTGGATCCAGCAGCCGACCTTGACGGATGTCGAGTTCGACCGCGCCGTCTACGCCGCGATGAACCTCGCGAACCCGCACCCGGCGACGCCCGACCTCTTCGACGACCTCGCCGCTGCGATTGACGAAGCGCCCGAGCCAAGTGGCTGGGACAAGCTCGAAGACTGGTTCACATTCGAGTGGCACTCCTGGATGGGCTGGGCCCTGTGCCTGATCCTCGGCGGGGTCTTCGGCTTCATCGGCTACGGATTGCTGGTGACGGCATGACCATCCGCGACGAACTCACCAAGCTCCTGAAGAGGGCCGGGGATAACGGATCGCTGTTCGTCCAGTTCAACGAGAAGTACTGGGGGCCGATCGCCGACGCCGTGCTCGCGCGGTACGCGGTCGTCGAACTCCCCGAGGAGCACTTCGCCGGCGACTACGCGGTCACCCATATCGACGGGGACGAGATCTGCATTGACGTCGTCTGGGTCGACAGCCCCGACGACGCGCGCAAGGTGGCCGCGGCATTGCTCCGCGCCGCCGATCAGCTCGAGAAGCAACTGGCCGAGGAGCGCGGACCGGACGGCGGCGAACTCGACTGGGGAGCGCGGGCCGACGACGCGCGCGACGCCCAGGTCGACCGCGAGAACGGGGTCACGCCATGAGCGACGCCAAGAAGATGTTCGCCACGTACGTCGAGAAGCACGAGATGACGGTGCTGAAGGACGATGGCCTATACCGGCACATCCGGTTCCAGTCCCCGGATACGTCGATCTTCTGGTTCGACCTGATCACGTGGCCGCACAACCTCGTCGTCACCGGCGACGTGCACTCGTACCAGTTCGCTCGAATGGACGACATGTTCGAGTTCTTTTCGGCCAACGCAGGTGCCCGCGGTGGGATCAACCCGGGCTACTGGGCCGAGAAGATCCGCGGCGACAACCCCGCCATCTCCTTCTCGGAGGAGAAGTTCAAACAGCAGGTCGTCCAGTACTTCATGGATAACCGCCACGCGTACAGGGACAAGGTGCGCCTGTGGAAGACCATCCGCGAGGACGTCCTCGACAACGCGTACGCGTACAGCCTCGCCGACGCCCGACACATCCTCTACAACTTCGATTACCGGGACTGGCGCACCAACGAGGAGTTCGAGTTCGCCGACGTCTGGGAGTGGGATCTGACGGACTACGACCACCACTACCTGATGGCTTGCCACGCGATCGTTTGGGGCATCGCGAAGTACCGGTCGGCGGTGACGTGCTGATGCAGATCGATGCGAAGCGTGCGGTCTGGGACATCCCGGACACCCCGGACGAAGTTGCTCAGCGGGCGATGCGCACTGTCGCGGCGAATGCCGTCGACGCAACGGAGGCCGCGGACCTGCTGGCGATGCTCGGGCTGATCGACGTCGACACCGAGATCGCGCAGCGTTGCGCCGTCTGCAACCACCAGATGGTGAACCGAAGCGGATCCGACCTCCGACCCCGACCACCCGGTGTGAAAACCACTGGCGCGAAGGGGATGTGCAACACCTGCTACCAGGTCACGTTGCGACCAGACCACCACACGAAAGGCGGTGTTGCGTGAGCGATCTGCTCGCACCCGACCAGATCGGCGTATTCGCCGACATCCCGGACTACATCTACCACGGCGACAAGTTGTCACTGTCTTCCTCCGGCGCCCGGGCGCTCCTCCCGCCGTCGACACCCGCCCAGTTCCGCTACGCGCAGGACAATCCGCGTGAGTCGACGAAGGCGTTCGACCTCGGCCACGCCGCGCACACTCTCGTGCTCGGTGCGGGCGAGGAGATCGTCGAGGTGGAGGCGAAGGACTGGAAGACCAAGGCGGCGCAGGCTGAGCGCGACGCGATCTACGCCGAGGGCAAGACCCCATTGCTGACGAAGGAGGTCGAACAGGTCCGCGCCATGGCCCGCGCGATCCGCCGTAACCGGCACGCCGCCGCACTCCTCGAGTCCGGCACCCCCGAATTGTCGATGTACTGGGACGACCCGGACACCGGTGCTCGCCTCCGGTGCCGGCCGGACTGGATGCCGAACCTCACCGTCAACGGACGCACCGTCATCGTCGACTACAAGTCGAGCACCTCCGCGAACCCGGACAAGTTCGCCAAGTCGGCCGCGGACTTCGGGTACGCACAGCAGGCACCGTTCTACATCGACGGCCTGATCGAACTCGGCATCGCCGACGACCCCATCTTCCTGTTCGTCGTCCAGGACAAGAACCCGCCCTACCTCGTCTCGGTCATCGAGCTGCACTCCGACGACATCGAGGTCGGACGACAGCTCAACCGCAAGGCCGTCGACCTCTTCGCTGCCTGCATGGAGACCGGTCTGTGGCCGGACTACAGCGACGACGTCCACCTCGTCAGCCTGCCCGCATGGTGGCGGCGACAGCACGAGAACCAACTCCCGTGGTGACCGGCGCCCGCCGAACCACACCCCCATCTGAACGGAGTCACGCATGACGAACAGCCCTGCCCGCTACCAGCCCGCGTTCCAGCCCGCCGGTGCACGCACACAGGTCAGCCAGGCCACCGCGATCGAGCAGTCCCGCGCCATCGCCGAGGTCCAGGCCGCCGTCCTCGTCGCCCAGCAGAACCGGCGCAGCAAGCCCATCGCCGTCGAGGAGATGCGCGACAGCACCGCACAGAAGTCCGTCGCCGACAGGGCGTTCTTCTCGTTCCCGCGCGGCGGTGAGACCGTGTCCGGTCCGTCGATCCACCTCGCCCGCGAACTCGCCCGCTGCTGGGGCAACATCCAGTACGGCGTCGCCGAGCTCCGCCGCGACGACGACAAAGGTGAGTCCGAAATGCAGGCGTTCGCCTGGGATCTCGAAACGAACGCGCGCAACGCAATCACATTCATCGTCCCGCACAAGCGAGACACCCGGCAGGGCACCCGTCAACTCACCGACATGCGGGACATCTACGAGAACAACGCCAACGCCGGCGCCCGCCGCGTCCGTGAAGCGATCTTCGCGGTCCTCCCAGCCTGGTTCGTCGAAGAAGCCTCCGAACGCTGCCACGCAACCCTGCAGGACGGCGGCGGAATCCCCCTCGCCACCCGCATCGCGAACAGCATCGGTCACTTCGACGGAATCGGAGTGAGCCGCAAGCAGCTTGAGTCCAAGATCGGTCGACCATCCGACGAATGGACTGAGCAGGACCTCGGAGAACTCGGCATCACCTTCAACTCGATCAAGAACCGGGAGATCACCCGCGAGGAAGCGTTCCCGCCGAGCCGCGTCACCGCCGCCGACATCGAGAGTGGCCGACCAACCGAGGTCCCGGCGAAGGATCAGCCCGACGAGCGACCAGCCGAGGATCAGCCGAAGGATACGGAACGAGACGGGTCGCAGCCCGCATCAGCCGAGGAGCTGAAGGGCCTCACCGCTGCGCTCACCAAGGCCGGCATCAAGAACGCCGAGGAACGGAAGGCCTTCCTCTCCGCCCGCGAAGGTCGGGACATCACCGCAGTCAAGGATCTGACGGCCTCTGAGGTCGCCTCCACGATCCGCTTCCTCGAGACCGGGGAAGAGCCCGCCGGAGACCAGCAGTGACCCGCACCCTCGCGTCCCTCGCCCTCGCCGTCGCCCTCACGGCGGCGGGGGCGGGGATGGGCGCGGTCATCGCATTCGGCTGGCTCGCAAACGGATTCGAAAAGAGGCTGGCATGACCAACACCATCATTGACCAGCGGTGGACGCGCACCGTGCAGGTGCGGATCGACGAGCAGCCACCGATGCCCGACCCGAAGACGAACTACCAGGTGTTCCCCGCCAGCCTCGTCCTCGAATACGCCAGCATCGACGGCAGCATCTGGAACCTCACCTCCGCCCGCGTCATCGGCCTCCGCGTCCTCAAGGCGGGGGAGCCCGGAGACACCCACGCCGTCCAGTACCTGACCCGACCCGACGACGGCGACCCGGAGCTGCACCCCGAAACCCCAGACGCGGTGCTCGAGCTCGCGCAGCGGAACGCCCCGCAGGAGGTGGCAGTGTGAGTCCCGACCGCAAGCTGCACGTCCTCGTGAAGCGCATCGATCCTGACCTTCAGGGTGCTGACGTCGAGTACGCGTACGACCTCGAATGTCCCGGTGCACCGCACTGCACTGGCTGGCAGGAGTGCGACGAGCCCCACGAAGTCGACGGGGTATCCGCCGCCAACGGACCGGACGAACCGCTGGACACCTGCGAATGTGATGGCTGCCTGGTGTGCTCGTGCCCTTCGTTGCCGTGGGATGGCGTCGAAGAGTTCGAGTTCCACGGTGTCGTGCATACATGGCACAGCGGCTACGGGTGGACCGTGCCGTACAACGGGTGCGTTGTCCGCGAGCACGACCTCGAGGAGCACGACCTCCTTCTCAACGAACCGCCCGGCCGCTACCTCGTGGATACCGAGTGGCCGGAACCTGAGGAGGTCTACCTCGAACTCGTCGGCCCGGAAAGTTGTGGCGAGTGATCACCGTCCTGCGCTGCCGCGGCATCGGCGAGCCGATGGGTGAGGCGTCGATGCTCGCCAACGTCACGAAGCACCTCGATCTGGCGAGGTTCCGGGTCGTCGAGGTGCCATGGTCGGCCCAGTACGGCCCGGTGCCGGCGCCGCTCGGCTCCTCGTTCGACACGGCGCTGCGTTCTGGGCGGACGATGCTGCTCGACCACATCCGACGCGACCCCAACCCGGTAGTCATCACCGGCTACTCGGGCGGGGGAGCGCTCGCGGGCAACGTCGCCGCCGAGATCGCACACGGCGAGCACCCCGAACTGGACGTCCGCGGTGTCGGACTGATCTCCGATCCGCTCATGCCATGGCCCTACTCGCCGGCCGGGCCGACCACGTGGGGTATCGCAGGTGAGCGCGAGATCGACGAGCGAGCATTCCCCGTCTGGCACCTCGCCGACCCGGCCGACGTCATCACGTGCTGCCCGGCGGACTCGCCGCTGCGGACATTCGCGGATCAGTCGGCGGCGTTCGCCCTCGCCGATCTGCGGTCATGGGGCTACGACCTCGTCGACCGGGTCCGAACACGACGGTGGCAGGCCACGATCCGTGACTGGCACAACGCACCCGAGGTCTGGCGCGCCTACACACAGGCGCTCCACGACGCCGACGGGTACCTACGGCTCGGCCACCACACCTCGTACCACCTGCGCCGCTACCCCGGCAGCACTCGCACCTACACCGAGTGGCTCGCCGACCGAATCAACGAAATCCAGGAGTGACCATGACAGTGCCGCTCAAGATCCTCAACGAGATCCGCGCCGAACGCGCCCGCCAAGACGAGAAGTGGGGCGAGCAGAACCACTTCGACGGCACTGGTCCCGGCTACCAGAAGCACGCAGAAGCAGCACGGCAACGCTGCCAGAATGCCGCAGCGCTCGGGTTGGTCTCCTTCAAGGACATCCTCGACGAGGAGGTCAACGAGGCATATGCCGAGGACGACTCGGCCAAGCTCCGCGCCGAACTAATCCAGGTCGCCGCCGTCGCCGTCGCATGGGTCGAGAAGCTGGATCGTGAGGCCCGATCATGACGGCAACACAGCTTGACCTCTTCGATGAGCACGGGCACCCCGCGCCGGGGACCTGGCCGACGTTGCCGGCGTCGAGTCCCTCGCTCGCCGAGTTCTTCCGCCGGCACGACGTCATCCGGCCCGTCGACCTCGAGCAGTGCATCGGCCGTGCGATCTTCTGCAAGCTCGCCACCGATCCTCAGGTGGCGAGCGGGGCGTACCGCACGCTGCTCGGTGTCCGCACCCGCGAGTTCACCGAGTCGCCCCGCGGCGGCCTGCTGTGGATCCCACGCGTCCGTGACGCCGACGGCGCCGAGCACGACGGCCCGAACTACATGGCCAGCAACCACGTGGCGGTGCGGATATGAGCGACGAGTTGACGTGCGGCCATTGGGTCGGTCCGGTGTGGAAGTGCGGCGGCGAGACGTGCGTCTGTGTGCTCGAGCCGGGGCACCAGATGCCCCACCGGTGCGACTGCGGTGCCACGTTCGAGGCCTGCGGGCAACCTCGAGGAGGCACGAAATGAGCGGTCAGATCGACTTGTTCGAGCCCGACCCTGACGAGGTCGAGCGCCTGGCAGAGGTGGCGTTCAACGCGCACTCAGCGTCCTCGCTGCACGTTCCGCACCTCGTCCGGTGGCACGACATCAGCGAGCCGCCCCGCGACCGGTGGCGCGCCGCCGTCCGGGCTGTCCTCGCGGCACAGGCAACCCGACCACCAGACAGGAGGGCCCAATAGGTGGGACTTCCATGGGCTCGCACAGACACCAATCTGCCAACCCACGACAAGATCCTCGACCTCATCGGAATGGGCCCAAAAGGCAAAGGAGCAGCGTTCGTTTACGTCTCCTCCTACCTCTACGCGGCCGATAACGGCACAGACGGATTGATCAAGAAAGCCGTTCTGCCGTTCATCCACTGCAACCAGGCCGAGGCGAAATTGCTCGTCGCGGTGGGTCTCTGGGAGGCCGAGCCGCCGAGCAACTACCGGATCAAGAACTACGGCACCAAACAGGCTGTTGGGTTCGCTCAGCAGGCATTACACGAAGCCCGGTCAGCGGCCGGGAAGAAGGGGGCGGACTCGCGATGGGGCGAATGACACCAGTTTTGCCATATGGCAAACCGCATAGCAAAACGATGGCAAAACCGCGTTTGCCATTTCCATTTGACAATGACACTACCCTACGTACGAACGAACGGACTTACGTAGATAACTACTTACGGAAAATCCCTTCGTCTTACGTAAGCAACGCGCGCGAATTTCGGGCCGAATTCATCGCTCGGGGTCACCGGATCGCCGCCGCTTCGCGCGGCCGCACCCCAGTTATCCACAGGGGTCGACCATGAACCCCTACGAATTCGCAGCCACCGTCAAGTGCCCACGCTGCCGCGCCGAAATCGGTCACCGCTGCGTCACCGAAGACGGGTTCGAGCGCAAGATGCCCTGCCTCGACCGCGTCCGACTCGTCGAATGGCCAGACACCGAACAACTGCCCGACAGCACACCCAGCGACGGCCGACCGCCACGCGCACCACGACCCAACTACGTGGCAGGCATCGACAAGCAGGTGGGGGAGCAGTGACCACCCACAAGATCGTCCTGCCCTGGACGGCACCGCCACTGTCGATGAACGACCGAGGAGCCTCCGCCGGAGCCGTACTCGCCAAGGCCCGTGAGATCGCCCAGATCCGCGCAGACGTCATCCGCCTGGCCCGTCACGCCAAGCTGCCCCTGAACGTCGGCCACGCAGTCGTCCAGCTGCACTACCGGCCCCGCGACAAACGACGCCGCGACACCGACAACCTCATCGCCACCCTCAAACCGATCTGCGACGCACTCGCCGCCGGCACCACCAAACACCCCGGGTACGGACTCGTCGCCGACGACATCCCACAGCACATGGCCAAACCCGAACCGATCATCCACCAACCCGCCAGCCGCACCCCCGAGCTCTGGCTCGAGATCACCTGCAGCGAACAGCCCAAGGAGCTACCCGCATGACCGTCACCGTCTACAGTTCACCGGCCTGCATGCCCTGCCGCGCCACCAAGCGGAAGCTCGACGAACTCGGAGTCGAGTACACCAGCGTCGACCTCGCTCAGGATCCAGACGCCGCAGACGACCTCAAGAAGCTCGGCCACCTCGAAACGCCCGTCGTCATCGTCCGACTCAACTCCGGCGTCGAACACTGGTCCGGACACCGGCCCGACCGACTCACACAACTCGCCGGCGACCTCGCCGCCATCGCCTACCTCGCCGAAGACGGAGACCTCGCATGAAGACCGCCTACCACGAAGGCAAGTACTGGCGCGTCGGAGCCATCCGCCGAAACCCCATCGCCTACGCCGAACTCCACCGACCCGACGCAAAGTCCGTCGCAGTCCCCCTCTCGAAACTCCGGCTGGAAGAGCCACGACCATGACTAACAACGTCGATGGATTCTTCATCCCCCGTCACGATCAGCAGACCCTCGTCGCACTGCTGCGCGAAGTACCGCACCTGACGCCCGAACTCGCGATCGTCATCACCGAATTCGACGGGTACGCAACCAGAATCAGCTACCAGCCGCGCATCCGATCCGGTGGCAACGAACAACCGCTACCCATCGCGTCCGCCGCCCAAGACGCCGCCGACGAACTCCGCAACACCCTCTGGGTATGGGCACGCCACACCTGCGAGCACCGCGGGCGCGACTACGACGGCGGGCACAGCACAGACGGCATCGCACACTGGCTCGACCGCAACATCATCGCCCTAGCTCTCACCGAAGGATCCGAGACCGCACTCGCCAGCATCGAGAAGGCCATCCGCCGAGTCCGCCGCGCCGTCTCGCCGGGCACCGACCTGGACCTGAAGGAGCCCGATCAGACGAAGCTCGACAGCGCCCGGGCGTGGGAACTGAACGCACGAGCCGCATCCCAGATCGCAAAGGGCCTCGGACACGAGTACCGCGACCTCACGAAGCGTCGAGTGCTCTATCTGATGGAGGCCCGCGCAATCAGACCCGTCCGACACACCATGATCGGGAAGGTCGCCGAGCCCATCTTCCGGCTCGGTGATGTGCTCGACGCGCACATAGCCAGACGGTCCGCAGATCCAGAAACGGCGTGACCCCGACCTGCATCGGACAGTTCGTGTTGTAGGCTAGCGCTGAGCGCGTGGTCTGTGAGATCGGGCGCTCTCGTCGTCTCACCGGGGAAATCCTGTTCAGCGCAGTCGGTGAGGCTCTACATCCAGGGGCGCGCCTGGATCTTCCGCTGCACACCCGCCGCTCCCCGTGAGCGCGACTGCGGTGGGCATACCAACGCGCATCAGCTTCCGGACAACGCGGGCCAGCCCGGCGTTCCAGGGGCGCGACTGGAATCGCTGCAACCACACCGGCCTGCTGATGCAACCCTGGCTACTTGTCGGGTGATGCCCAGCTCGCCTATTGGCAGCGCACCAACGCGCATCATCTTCCGCTCGTCATACGTCACCAGCCCCCGACCCTTAGCGGGGAACTGGAATCGAAGCACGCGCCGACCCGTTTCCCGGCGTAGCTGCGAGCGGACCTACTTCACAAACAGGAGGAACAATGGCGAGGATGTTCCGTGAGATCCGACGCAGCACACGTGAGTACGACGAGGTGACACGGATCCTCGGTGCCGAAGCTCGATTCGTGGAAGACGAGAGCGTGCGCCAGATCAGTCGTCGATGGCTGAAGGGTACGACGTTCGTGAAGGACGAGCACGGCAAGCACCTGGTCACCCCGAGGGTGAGCACCTGGTGCGCAAGCGCCGGCGAATCCGCATCCCTCGTGACAGCTTCCTGACGAAGGGGCGCTGACATGCCTCCACTGCCTGACCGACTCGGTACCCTGCTCGACCGCACCTTCGAGACCATCACCCGCATCCTCGTGTGGGTCGCAACACGATGAACCGGGTACCGCTCATCCCATTGGTTGCACGCATATCCAATGGGATGGGTTTCGCTCACCACTGCTGGTGGCTCGCAGGCATACGCCGCATGTACCTCGGGAGGTAGCGATGCCCAGCCTCGAAGACCAACTGATCGACATCAGCGCGAAGATCAAACATGCGAGAGACACTGGCGACCTCACAACTCTGTCGGTGCTCGAACCCCAGATGGAACTCCTACTCGAGCAGCGCTACCCCTCCGAGGTCAGCGGGTGAAGTCCACTACTGACCGCGGCCTCGGGTGGGAACACCAGAAGCGACGTGAGCGCCTCCTCAAAGACCACCTCGACGGCTCGCCGTGCTACTGGTGCGGACTCCCGATGTTCCGAGATCGCACGAGCAACTGGGACTACGACCCAGCCTCCGCCGACCGCGCATCCGGATCACTCGCCGCCGACCACAGTCACGCCCGAGCGCACGGTGGAACACACAGCGACCGCCTCCTCCACGGCTACTGCAACAAGTCCCGAGGCGACGGCAGCCGCGACCACCTCCGCCCCGCAGTCACCGGACTCGACCCGATGGACACCCGCGGCACGGACGACCCCCTCGGCATCCGCCTCCTGGCCTGGCCCTGACCAGCACCGCAGCCGCCCCACCCCCGAAAATTACCAAGGGGGTGGGGGGTCTCCTGACTGGCCGCCTTCAGTCAGGAATATCTCTCTCTGGCATTTTTTCCACACGCGGGTCCCGCCGATCGGAGGTGATGCCACATGGCCACTCAGAAGCCACTGCGCGCAGTCGCCGACGACGAGACGGCTCCGGAGGCCATGTCTGTAGATGTGGCGGCAAAGAGCGGCTCACGTCGTGCGCTGCTCGTGGCGATGCGAGATCGGATTGCGGAGACGGTCGCGGGCACTGGGTGCCCTCCGCGTGATCTGGCCTCGCTGACGAAGCGGCTGCAGGACATCGCGAACGAGATCGAGGCGATCGACGCCCGCGAAGACGACGAGTCGCCCGACAACCGCCTCCGTGCGCTGGAGACGGCGTTGCGTGAGCTGGCTCCGAACCACTTGCTACTGGCAGGCGCGGTCGATGACCGGTACGACGCCTCGGCCATCTGAACGGAAGCTCTCCGAAGTCACTCGGCATCTGGTCATCCCGAAAGGGATCGAGACCTCTCAGTTCCCGCGGGTGTACAAGCGGTTGCAGGACGTCGGAGTCTCGTTCGACCGGTGGCAGCAAGGGTTTGGGCAGATCGCGCTCGGGTGCCGCGAGTCCGGGACGTACGCCGCATCGATCGGTGGTGTGGTCGCCTCGATCCCGCGGCAGGTCGGCAAGACCTACACGGTCGGCAACCTGATCATCGGACTGTGCCTGGAGTTCCCTGGCCTGCGAGTGATCTGGACGTCGCACCACAACCGGACCACGACGAACACCTTCCGGTCGATGCAGTCGATGGTGCGGAAGAAGAAGGTGTGGCCGCACGTCGCCGCGATCCGCACCGCCAACGGCGAGCAGGAGATCGTCTTCGCGAACGGATCGATCATCATGTTCGGCGCTCGCGAGCAGGGCTTCGGCCGCGGCATGGAAGCCATCGACATCGAGGTATTCGACGAGGCGCAGATCCTCGGTGTGAAAGCCCTCGAGGACATGGTGCCGGCAACGAACGCCGCGAAGCACGAGCACGGCGGCCTGGTGTTCTTCATCGGGACACCGCCGCGGCCAACCGACGACGGCGAATCGTTCACCAAGAAGCGGAAGAAGGCGCTCGATGGCCTGACCCGTCACCAGGTGTACGTCGAGATCTCGGCGGACCCCGACACCGACCCCGACGATCAGTCGAAGTTCGGCACGTTCAACCCGTCGTACCCGCACCGCACTCCGCTGGAGTCGATGCTCCGGATGCGGGAGAACATCCCCGACGAGGATGCCTGGCGCCGTGAGGCGATGGGGATCTGGCCGGACGACGAGGACCAGGGGCCGCCGACGTGGCAGCTGGTCGACGAGGGCCAGTGGGACGGGCTCGTGGACTACCCGCAAAGGACGGGAACGATCGGGGTCGGTCTCGCACGTGTCGGCGCCCAGTGGGTTATCGCGGGTGCGCAGCGCACGGTCGATGACCGGATTCACGTCGAGGTCGGATACGCGCGGATGGCGTCCAACCCCGACATGGTCGATCTGATCGGGCGCGTCGACGAGGCAGTCGAACCGTGCGCGATCGCAACTGACAGCCGGTCGCCGGCGGCAGTCCTCGAGCCGCTGATGACGACGGCCGGAATCGAGTTGATCAAGTCGACGACGAACCAGGCCGCGCTGATGGCGCAAGGGTTCGTCGACGACGCCGAGGATGGCCTGATCTGCCACAGCGGTCAGCCAGCACTGCGGTACGCCGTCGAGCACGGCGGCAAACGTGTGCTGCCGCGCAAGGACTGGGTCGTCGACGCGGACGGTGACCCCGGCAACGCACCGCTGCTCGCGGTGGTGCTGGCCCGGTGGGCGCTGCTCACGTTCGAGTCCCGTGCGGTCGGGGCCGCGGCCGCGCCCGCATTCGAGCGACCCACACACACCGGCGGGTATGTCGATTCGTTCGACGCGATGACCGTCGCATTCTGAGAAGGAGGTGACCATGGCGCAGGCAGCGCGACCGGCCACCGAGTTGGGGTACGTCAACGGCGGGGGAACCGAATGGCAGCAATGGGATCACACCGAGAAGGTGCCCGAGCTGCAGTGGCCCGAGTCGGTCAATGTGTTCAGCCGGATGGGCCGCGAGGACGGCCGCGCCTCGTCGGTGCTGCGTGCGATCGGACTACCGATCCGCCGCACCACCTGGCGCCTCGATCAGAACGGCGCTCGCGACGAGGTCACCGAGTTCGTTGCGCGAAACCTCAGGTTGGGGATCGCGGGCTCAGACTTCATGCCGACCACCCGCACCCGGGGCCGGTTCTCGTGGCGAAGTCACCTGCAGCAGGTGCTGCTGATGCTGCAGTACGGGCACTCGTACTTCGAGCAGGTCTACCAGCTCGAAGCGGACGGCAAGCTCGGATTGCGGAAGCTGGCGCCGCGGCCGCAGCGCACGATCTCGACGATCACTGTCGCGCTCGACGGTGGGCTCGTATCGATCACGCAGGAGCCTCCGGTCGGCAAGCTCACCGCGGCGTCGGCGATTCCTGACGGGTTCACGATTCCGGTCAGTCGGCTCGTCGCGTACGTGCACGAGCCAGACCCCGGGCAGTGGCAGGGAAACTCGATCCTTCGTCCGGCGTACAAGCACTGGATCCTCAAGGACGAGTTCATGCGGACGCAGGCCGCGGCCGCTCGCCGCAACGGAATCGGCGTCCCGGTCGGCACCGCATCGAAGTCCGACGACCAGGCCGAGGTCGACCACATGCGCGACCTGGCATCGAATTTCAAGGGCGGCATGACCTCCGGCGTGGGCCTCGCCAACGGCCAGGACCTCAAGCTGCTCAGTGTGCAGGGTGTCCTGCTCGACATTCAGCAGGCGATCGACTACCAGGACAAGCAGATCGCGCTCGCCGGTCTCGCGCACTTCTTGAACCTCGACCGCGGCGGCTCATTCGCCCTCGCCAGTGTGCTCGAGGATCCGTTCGTGGAGTCGGTGCAGACCCTCGGCGAGTCCATCGCAGACATCGGCACCGCCCATGTCGTCGAGGACCTGGTCGACCTGAACTGGGGTGAAGACGAGCCTGCACCGAAGCTCGTGTTCGACGAGATCGGCTCACGGCAGGACCTCACCGCGGCCGCGCTGAAGATGCTGATCGACGCCGGCCTGATCCGCCTGGACCGATCGCTCGAGGAGTACACGCGTCAGCAGTACGGCCTGCCCGCGAAGGACACCCCGCCACCATCCGAGCCGTGGACGCCGGGCAGCGACCCGAGCGAAACCGAGGAGACATCAAGTGAATCCGTTCCTGCGTAACCCCCAGGCGTACAAGCGCACCCCGGTGCGCGCCGAGCAACCGGAAACCCGAACCGCAGGAAACGTCGCGACGCTGCGCCTGTACGACCCAATCGACTCGTGGGGCGAGTACTGGGGCATCTCCGCCAAAGAGTTCACCGGTGCGCTGGACGAGCTGCCCGACACGGTCACCGAGATCGAGCTGCTCATCAACTCCCCGGGCGGCGAGGTGTGGGAGGCGCTCGCGATCCTCAACTCGCTCCGCCGCCACAAGGCGCGCGTCGTCGCGGTCGTCGAGGGCATCGCCGCGTCGTCGGCCAGCTTCATCGCCGCCGGTGTCGACGAACTCCGAATCATGGAGAACGCCCAGTTCTTCATCCACAAGGCGTGGGGGATGTGCGTCGGCAACGAGCACGACATGGCGAAGTACGCCGCCGACCTTGCGCACGAGGACCGCAACATCGCGTCGATCTACGCATCAAAGGCGGGGCGCGACGCCGACCAGTGGCTCGCCGAGATGTCGGAGGAGACCTGGTTTTCCGCTGACGAAGCGGTAGCAGCTGGTCTCGCCGACTCGGTCATCCCGGCCCGCGAGACGGCCGGCGCCCAGAACGCGATCAACCGTTTCGATCTGTCCGCGCTGTCCCGAAAGCGGCGCGCGACCACGAACTCCTCTGCCGCCGAGGCGGAGGACAACAGGAAGGAAGCCGATATGGCCACCTTGAATGAATCCCTCGCCTCGCGCCTCGGCATCGCCGCCGACGCCGATGACGAGACCGTCCTGGCCGCACTCGACGAGGCCCTCGCCGAGCAGGCGCAGGAGCCTGCCGCCCCCGCCCCCGGCAGTGGCGGTGCTGGTGAGGTTACGGCCGAGCAGGTCGCGAACTACGCGAACCAGCACGGTTTCGTCTTCGTCGACCGGGCCACGCACGAGGACCAGGTCGCGGCCGCCAGCGAGGGCCGCGCCGCCCGCGCGCAGCAGATCCGCGAGGGTGACGAGGCGCTCGTCGACAAGGCCATCCGCGCCGGCAAGTTCGGGCCCGGACGCCGCGAGCACTGGCTCAACTCCCTGCAGAAGGACCGCGAGGGCTCGACCGAGGCGATCAACAGCCTCGCCCCCGGGCTCGTCCCGCTCGCCGAGGTAGGCCACGGCGTCGACCCCGAACCGACCGACGGCGCCGACTTCACGTCCGTCGACAAGTTCAAGAACTGGATCGAGGAGAACTGACATGGCTGCAATCCCGCAGATCACCCAGGGTGGACCGAAGACTTTCACCCCCAACGAAGTTGTCCTCGGTGGGCAGCTCGTCGAGACGATCGACAACGGACGCGTCAAGCCCGCAGCCGCGGGCAGCTTCCGGGTCGTCGGCGTCGCACTCACCGACGGGCAGAGCCCGGAGACGGCGCAGGGCGGCACCACGTACGACTCCATCGGTCGACCGATCATCAACGCGATGCCGATCCCGACGGCTGTCTCCGTCGCCTACGGGGGTACCGAGACCCGGGTGACGTACTCCGCCGCGGCGAAGTGCGGCGAGAAGCTCGTCGCGACCGCGGCCGGCACCGTCGGCCCCGCCGGGGCAACACCCGACGCCCGCACGATCGTCGGCATCTGCACCCAGCCCGGCGGCGTCGCTGCAGCTGGCGTCGGCCTCATCCGGATCGCCTGATCCCTCACCTCCACAGGAGAAACCCATGGCAACTCGTACCGTTGTGAGCGGGTCGGACGGAGCGGCGCTGGCCGTCGCCGACTTCCTCGCCAACCCGCTTCTGATCCCGACCAAGCTCAAGAAGCTGCTCGAGAACCAGTTCATCGCCGAGGCGCTGCTCCGCAACGCCGGCGCGAACACCTCCGGCATCTTCGCCTACACCGAAGGCGACCCGTCGTTCCTGATCGACGACATCGACGAACTCGCCGAGTTCTCCGAGATCGCGGTCTCGAATGCGGCCCGCGGAATCCCGAAGGTCGTGTTCTCGACCAAGCGCGGCAAGGGCGTTCGCGTCACCCTCGACATGATTCGCAAGAATCAGATCGACGACGTGAACAAACAGGTCACCGCGCTGAAGAACTCCTTCATCCGCACGAACGACCGTGCAGCGAAGGCAGTACTCGGGAACATCCCGACCTTCCCGGTCTCGACCGCGTGGGATGTGACCAACTCCCGCCCGCGCCGCGACATCGCCGACGCGATCTTCGAGATCTCGCAGGCCGCGCCGACCGTCAACGAGGGCGGCAGCGACGACGAAGGCTACGAGTTCGCCGCCGACACGATCGTCATGAACCCCGCGCTCATGCCGATCCTGATGGACAACGACGATCTGCTGAAGGTGTACCGGGGCAACATCGCCGATCAGAACATCGCCTACGTCGGTGCGCTGCCGGAGACGATCCACAACCTGCAGATCATCGTGTCGCGGGCGTGGCCGACCGACCGCGCGCTCATCCTCGAGCGCGGCACCGTGGGCTTCTACGGTGACGCCCGCCCGCTCACGTTCACCGAGCTCTACCCGGAGGGCAACGGCCCGAACGGTGGACCGCGGGAGACGTGGCGCTCTGACGCCACCCAGGAACGCGGCATGGCGCTCGACCAGCCCAAGGCCGGCCTGTGGCTGACCGGACTGGTGACGCCGTGACCGAGTACACCCTGACCGCAGTGCGGTTCGACCAGATCCTCGAGCGCGACAACCAGGGCCGCCCGATCAAGGTGGTCAAGTACCGGCGGGGTGATGTGATCACCGACCTGGACGAGCTGGAAGCGCAGCGGCTGCTGAAGGCAGGAGCGCTCGCCGAAGTTGCCGAGGTCGCGGATCCCACCGAACCCGAGGATGGCGACGACGGCGAGGGTGACCAGACCGGCACCCCGACCGCGGTCGGCACCGAGGTGCCCACCACGGTCAACCAGTCGGGGACCGATCAGCCTCGCAAGCCGCGCGTCACCGCGACCGTGGAGAAGTGGCTGGCCTACGCCAAGTCGATCGGTCTGACCGGTGAGGCCGTCGACGGCAAGGACAAGGACGAGCTGATCGCCCTCGTCGAAGCCGCCGAGCAGAAGTGACGTGAGGGGACGCCATGGCTGACTTCGTTACCGTCTCGGACGTCGTGACTGGCTGGCGTCCCCTGACCGCCGCCGAGGGCCCCTGGGCTCCGCAGCTCATCGCGGCCGCGTCGATGTGGATCCGAGATCCGAACCGACGGCCGGACATCGCTGACAACGACCCGGCTGCTCGATTCGTCGTCATCGAGGTCGTACGCGCGGCGCTGACAGCCGCCAAGCACGCCGGGCACGTCTCCTACTCGAAGACAGTGGGAGGCGTGACCCGGTCCGGAACGCTCGCCAATCCCGGCCGTTCCCTGGTGTTCACCGAGTACCACCACCAGCTTCTCGGCATCTCGCGGTCGGCGAAACCATCGTGGACGTTCGGAGACTGACATGGATGAACTCGGCAACCAGACAGTCCGGGTGATCGAGCGGGTCCGCGGCAAACGTGGCGTGATGACCGAGCAGCCCGGGGCCGAGTTCCCGGGCTGCTCGGTGCAGCCGGTCGACTCCGTCGAGGGTGTGCCGATCGAACGGCACACTCGGTGGGCGCTGTTCGCCCCTCCAGGGTTCCCCGAGTCCACGGAGAACGTCCTCGCCGTCGACGGCATCGGGCCCCGGTTGCATGTCGACGGAGACCTGCAGACCTGGTACGACGACGACGGCATTGCCGATCACGTGTGGGGATACCTCGAAAGGTGGGTGAGCAGTGGCTGATCCGAAGCCCGGCAGTTACCGGTTCTCGTCGAAGGACGCGAAAGCGATCATGCGATCGCAGCACGTTCAGAAGGCGACCCGACGCATGGCCGAGGTCGGGGTGAGGGCCTTCAAGGCGGAAGCACGCCGACACAGGAAGACCGGGAAGCTCGCCGATCAGGTCCGCATCGAACCGGCCCGGGGCTGGGACGGGCGGCCCGGCCAGCGGATCGTCGCGTCGCGCAGCGGCAATCAACCGGCGCTGTTCGGCACGAGGCGCTCCAAGTCGGTGCGCGCGAGCGAAGCCGCGATCCGCGCGATGCGGCAGAAACGGAGGTACTGATGGTCGTCGCAGTCGATGACACCCTGTTCCCCGACATCGAAGAGGTGCTGATGGTGTACCTCGCCCCGCTGGGGGAGACGGACACCGAACCCCCGGTGGACGACGACGGTATCGGAATTGAGGTTCACCGCGCCGGCGGCGCCGACGACGGAATCAGCGACTACCCGCGCGTGCAGATCATCTGCCACCACCCCGACCCGCGGGGCGCGTCGAAACTCGCGCGGCGGGTGCGGAACCTGATGGACCGCATCCCCGGTGAAGCGATCGAAGTCGAGGACGAACCCGGCCCGGTGTGCGTCGACTCGTGCAGAGTCGACACCCCGCCGGAGACCGAGCCGTACGAGAACCCGGACGCTCGCCAGCAGGTCGCGTATTACGCACTCAGCCTGCAGAAGCCCTGGCGGCGCTGAGCCGCACCGAACAACCCACAAACCCGAGGCCCGCGACATCCAGCGTCGTGGGCCTTCCTCATGCCCAGGAGGCATCATGGTCAGCGACATTGGACAGCTCGAAGTCTCGCGCCACCAGCGCGAACTCATCCTCAAGCCGAACCGCGCGCACATCTACGGCATGGGCATGGACATCGACCCGATCGAGTCGATCACCGAAGGGTCGAACTCCCTGCTCGCCGAACTCCCCGAAGGGGCATGGGACTTCGGTCTCCTGCTCAAGGACGATGCGATCACCCTGACCCGGGAACTCGAGAAGTCCGACATCAGCGCGATCGGCTACTCCAACCCGGTCCGGTCGGACTTCATCTCCGACATCGCCGGACTCCAGTTCACCGGCCTGGAAGCGAACCGGTACAACATCGAGAACAACCTCGGTGTCGACCTGTCGCAGATGCTCGCGGACCCGGAGACCGGCGAGATCGCGTTCGATCAGCCGGCCATCACCGCGATCCGTCAGCAGCGCTACCTGGCGCTGTCCCAGTTCAACACCGGTGAGGACCGGATCTTCCTCGGTCGCCTGTTCTACGCGGGCGAGGTTTCCGAGATGGGCGAGCAGACCCTCTCCGACGGTGAGGGGTCGCTGACGTGGCCGACGACCGTCAACGCGATGGTCGACACCGACCACGGTGTCGCGGTGCGGCACTACTTCGGTGGGCCCGGCTGGAACCGTGTCCTCGAGGACGCTGGGTTCAAGCGCGGCGGCCTGACGATCACCACCGCGTCGCTGCCCGGCGGCACCGTCAGCTCGGCTTACTCGCAGACCCTGACGGTCACCGGCGGTACCGGCACGAAGACCTGGACGGTCGCGACGGGCACTCTGCCCGCCGGACTGACCCTCGCCGCGTCGACTGGTGTCATCTCCGGCACCCCGACCGCCGCGGGGACGTCGAACTTCACCGTCCAGGTCGTGGACAGCGTGACCCCGGGCAGCGTGCAGAAGCCGCTGTCGATCGTCGTCGCTGCCTGATAGACCGCCCGGCCATCGCGCCGGGCCCGAGAACGCACTGGGCAGGCGGGGATCGGCGGTCGACCGCCTGCCCAGTGCATCTTGACCGCCACACCGACCGTCATCGAAGGAGGTCCCGTCGTGGGACACATGCGCACCATCAACAAGGCCGATTGGACACCGACACCACTGGTGTCGCCGAAGGGTCATCTCTACACACCGAGTTCGTACGTCGAGCACAAGCAGCTGGTCGCCTCCGGCTACAGGCCCGCGCCCGCGCCGGTGCCCGCCGAGCCCGAACCGGCTCCGGATCCCACCGCGCCCGCCGTGCCGCCCGTAGTGCCCGAAGCCCCCGCGGAGTTGAGCGAGAAGTCGACTGACGACGAACCCGCCGACACGCCCGCCGAGGCGCCCAAGACCAAGACCACCCGACGCACCACCGGAGGCGCACAGTGAGCAAGGACCTCGACAACGTGACCCAGATCGACGACCCGAACGTCCGTAGATACGGCGGCGAGCAGCGTGAGCCCAAGGAGCCGTTCAAGTTCCAGGTCGGCGAATCGCCCACCTTCCTCGTCCCGGAACCGGACTCCGACACCGTCATGGACATCGAGGAGGCCCAGACGTCCCGGCGCGTCCTCAAGCTGTTCCTCGGCGATCAGTACGAAGACGTCGTCGACTACCTCGGGCCGACGCACCCGGACACGCTGATCGACCTCGCGCGTGACCTGTCCCGGCACTTCGGACTGTTCGATACGGAGCAGGCGGTGAACCGGGCCGATCGGCGCAGTCGCGATCGGCGCCGCGCCGGTCGCCGTCGCTGACCGATGACTGACGACAACGGGTCGGTGGCCTCCTACTTCGAGACTCTCCTCGGTGAGGCCGCCGGCCCGTTCGTCGTGCACCTGGACGACGACGGGCCGGAGCTCGTCATCGGGGTACCCGCAGCGGCCGACGTCGCCGACCTCGACACCACTGCCTCCGTCCACGACCTGCTCGACCTCCTCGTCGGCGAGGAACTGGCCGACGTCATCGCCGACCACTTCGCGCGCCGGCCGATCTCCGAACTCGCCGATCTCGTCGACGACATCCGCGAGCACTTCGGGATCCTCATTCCACCGGACACCGGCTGGGCGTACCTGGTCAGTGAGATCGACCGCTACGGCGACGCGATCGAGAAGGACTTTTTCGCCATGCCCGGCGATGAACGGCTCTACGACTGGGTCCGAGACCACCTGGACAACCCTTGGAACCGACTGCTCCGGCTGTTGTCCGCCCTCCCGGAGGGCGGGTGGTATTACGCCGCGATCGCCGACGACGACGAACGCGCGATGCAGCGCCTCGAGATGGAGCAGCGCGGCGAGCTACCCAAGCCGTCGAAGCGGCCCTCCCTCGTGGGGTGGACACATGATCGGGAGCTCCTCACCGAGGCGGTCGAGTCGCTGGCGCAGATCCTGCACGGCGTGTGGGGCGCCAGCCCGAAATTTAAAGGCAAGGGCGGGAAACCGCCGGGGCGGCGACCGCGGCCCCAGACCGCACGCGACCGCGCCGAGGAATACCAGGCGCTCGTCGAGCACGACGACATCTCGTCGCAGGTGCTCGGCGGCCGTTACAAGCGGCGCATCCAACCGCAGGAGGTGTTCAATGGCTGACCTGCAGGGTGGGCAGACCTTCATCAACGTTCTGCCTTCGATGGGCGGATACTTCAAACGGGTCCGGGGCGCGATCAAGAGCAGCCCGGTACGCCACGAGATCGACGTCAAGGTCGACGAGCGCTCCCTCGCGAAGGCGAAGGCGGATCTCGATCGCGCCTCCAAGGGTGCGGCCGACGCACGCCGCCGCGAGGTGACAGCGGCCAAGGACGTTGTCGCCGCGGAAAAGGAGCTGCAGGCGCTCCGCAACCGGGGTGTCTCCGATGCGGGTCGACTCGCCGCAGCCGAAGGCAAGGTCGCCAAGGCCAAGCGCGACAGCCGGTCCGCGGCCGATGCGTTGCATGCTGCGGAGTCGAAGCGGTCGACGGCGGGCACCCGCGTCGCACGTATCGAGGCCCGGATCGACAGCAAGCGCGCCGAAGCGGACAGTGTATCGCTGCTGCAGCGCCTGTCTTCCGGTTTCGAGCAGGGCGGCCGCACGGTCGGCTCCCGGTTCGTCGACGGCATGAGTTCCACGATGAACTCGAACGCCCGCGGCAGTGAGGAGGGGCGCAGCTTCGCGGCAGGGTTCGTCTCCTCGATCGGCACCGGAATGCGCATGGCGGCAGTAGGTTTCACGGTCGCCAATGACGCTGCACGGTCGGTGATCAGGAATGTCGGGATGGCGGCCGCCGGTATCGGTCTGGCCGCACGGGTCCTAAAAGGTTTCAGTGCCGGCCTGCTCGTCAGCTCATCGCTGCTGAAGGTGATGACCGGTGCTGGCGTCGCCAAGCTGGCGGGTCTGCTGCGCCTGGCCGCCGCGGCCGCGAACATCCTGGCGCGGGATATCGGCCGGGTCACCTCGGCGCTGCTGGTCATGGCCGCAGTGTCGAAGCTGATCGGCACCCTGACGCGCATCGGTAAGGCACTCGGGATGGTGACCGTCGGATCCGCAGTCGCGCTGGGTGCGGTCTCCGCGCTCGGTTCCGTCGTCGGGTCCTTCGTCACCGGTCCGCTGGTCGCGGGCCTGACGGCTGTCGCTGGAGCGATGGGAACCGTCGCAGCCGCTGCGGCGGGCATTCTCGGCCCTGCCATCGGTGTGGCGAAGATGGCGTTCGCCGGGCTGTCCGATGGCGCGAAGGCGTGGGACAAGTCGCAGAAGGCCGTCAACACTTCCTCGTCGCAGGGCGCGTCGGCGATGAAGGCCGTCGAGAGCGCCAAGAAGTCGCAGGCCCGAACCGCCGAGCAGGGCGCTCGCCAGATCGTCGACGCAGAGAAGCGCGTCGTCGAAGCGCAGGAGGCTGTCAAGGACGCGCAGGACGACGTCAACCAGGCCAGGAAGGAGGCGAAGCGCGACGCCGAGGGCTACGCGCGGACCCTCGCCGGCCTGGCTCTCGACGAGGAGAGCGCCACCCTTGCCCTGGCGGAGTCCAAGAAGAACCTGGCCGAGACCAAGGGCAATCGCGACTCGGACCCCCTCGACATCTGGCGGGCGGAGCTGGGCGTCCGCGAGGCGCAGCAGGCTCTCGACGAGATCAAGGCATCCAACAAGGACCAGCGCGCCGAGATCGCAGACGCGCAGGCCAAGGGCATCGAAGGCTCCGACAAAGTCGTCGAAGCCAAGGGCCGCGAGATCGACGCCCAGGAGCAGCTGCGCGAGGCCAGCGCCGACGCCGCGCAGACACAGAAGGATGTGGCTCAGGCCAACGCTGACGCGGCGGAGGCCGTAGCGGACGCCTACCAGAGCATGGCGGACGCACAGCAGTCGGCGACCTCGGGAGATGACCCGTTCGCCGCGATGATCGGGCAGCGCCTCGCACCGCTTCTGCAGGCGTTCAAGAACCTGCGCGAAGAAGTCACCGACCGCTTCAGCGGGGCGATGACCGGTTCGTTCACCACCCTCGGCGGACTGATCGGCAGACTCACACCGAGCCTCGGTGGACTCGCCAGCACGCTGGGCACCATCGGGTCGAACATCGCGACGTCCATCTCAAGCCCGGCCGCCACGGCCGGGTGGGAGCGGATGATCGACGGATCGAACCGATTCTTCGGGAGTCTCGCGCAAGGCGAAAGCGGTATCGGCTCCGTGTTCTCCGGGCTGATCAGCGTCCTCGGAACCGCGGCGCAGACCTTCTCGAACAGCGGCGCTGGGATCAACGCATGGCTCCTGGACCTCGGCGAGAAGCTGCGCAACATCAGCGCCGAAGACCTCCGGTCGACGTTCGACGGGATCCGGCAGGTGTTCCAGAACATCAGCACCGTTGCTGGTCCGCTGTTCTCGCTGATGCGTGGATTCGGCGCCGAAGCCGCGTCCGGGCTCGCGCCCGGGTTCTCGGCGATGGGGCAGGCAATCCAGGACTCCATTCCCGGGCTCATGGACATGGCACGGGAACTGATGCCCGCCCTCGGGCAGGCGCTGGCCAACCTGGCTCCGGTCCTGCCTGGACTGGTGGAGGCGTTCCGGCCGTGGGCGGACGTCCTCGCGGCGGTGGCGCCTCACCTGGGGACCATCATCGCGAATCTGGCCCCGCTGGCGCCGCTGCTGCTGACGACCGTCATGGCCGTCAGGGTCATCGGCATCGCCATCACTGCCTGGAACGCCATCATGTTCACCGCCTCGGTCGCGCAGGGTGTCTTCGCCGCAGCGACCGGCCGGGCCGCTGCAACGCTGGGCACCAACACGATCGCCCTGGCCGCGCACCGCGCAGCACTGCTGATCGGCACCGCGGCGCAGTGGGCCTTCAACGCCGCGATGAGCGCCAACCCGATCGCGCTCATCGTGATCGCGATCGCCGCACTAGTTGCAGGACTCGTCTACTTCTTCACCCAGACCGAGACCGGTAAGCGGATCTGGGAGACGGTGTGGGGCGGCATCAAGGACACCGTCTCGGCGGTGTGGTCCTTCCTGCAGCCGATCTTCCAGGCGATCGGCAACGCCTTCATGGCGGTCGTCGGCTTCGTCCGGGACAACTGGAAGCTGATCCTGCCGATCGTGATGGGTCCACTCGGCCTGATCATCGTGCTCGTCACCACCTTCTGGGATCAGATCAAGACCATCTTCAAGGTCGCGATCGCGGTGGTCATCACGATCGCGATGCTCCTGTGGGAGGCGATCAAGGGCGTATTCACTCTGATCGGCGGCGTCGCCACATGGGTGTGGCAGACGTACCTGCAGCCCGGATTCGAAATGATCAAGATCGGACTCAAGGCGCTCGGGGACTTCTTCGGTTGGGTATGGGACTCGATCATCAAGCCCGCCTGGGAGGCGCTCGGCGCCGGAATCAAGTGGGTGTGGGAGAGCGTCATCAGCCCTGCCTGGGAGCTGCTCAAGGCGGCGCTCGGCGTCGTCGGCGAACTCTTCTCGTCCGTGTGGGAGAACGTCATCAAGCCCGTGTGGGAAGGGCTCGGTAACGGCATCAAGGCCGTGTGGGAGAACGTCATCAGCCCGGCGTGGGAGGCGCTGAAGGGTGCCCTCGGCAAGGTCAGGGATTTCTTCGCCGAGGTCGTGAAGGGCATCGGGGAGAAGTGGGACACCCTCAAGACCGTCCTCGCGAAGCCGATCAACTTCATGATCAACACGGTCTGGAACGAGGGCATCCTCAAGGCCTGGAACAAGGCCGCGGGTCTCCTCGGTCTGGACCAGGCCCAGCCGCTCGCCGGCATCCCCGAACACGCCACCGGTGGTCGGATCCGGGGCAAGGGCACCGGCACGTCGGACGACGTGCTGATGTGGGGCTCGAACGGCGAGCACATGGTCACCACCGCGGAGGTGAAGGCGGCAGGCGGCCACAACGCGATCTACGCGATCCGCGACATGATCCTGCGCGGCGTCCCGTTCGAATGGGATGGCGGCCGGATCGTCTCGCAGGTGGGCCGTGACAACCTCAACGCCTACGGCGCCCGCGTGGCGTCGCAGGGGTACGGGAACGTCGACCCGCAGGGCATGTTCGACTGGATGCTCCCGGCCTACAAGGACGGCGGCGAGATCCGCCCGATGTGGCAGGCGCAGCTCGAGAACGGTCACCGCGCGGCGAAGATGCGCAACGGCAACCCGTACACGTGGGGTTTCGAGGACTGCTCCGGGTACATGTCGATGATCGCCGACGCCATCATCAACGGTGGCGACGGTGTGCGGAAGTGGGCGACCAGCTCGTTCCCCGGCGGCCAGCCGTGGGTGCCTGGTCTCGGTCAGGGCTTCTCGGTCGGTGTGCACGACGATCCGGGCGGGCCCGGTGGCGGTCACACCGCGGGAACGTTGACCGGTGTCGGTCCGTACGCGACGGTCAACGTCGAGTCTGGTGGCGGCCATGGCGTCGCCTACGGTGGGCCTGCGGTCGGTGCGGATAATGCGCAGTTCGCCGGCAAGCACCCCGGTCTGTTCCACCTCGCGATCGGCGCCGACGGTGCCTTCGAGTCGGGTGGACGGGGTGGCGATGGAGGACCTTCCCCGGACGGTAAGAAGTCGTTCGTCCAGCAGAAGATCACGGACATCTTCGATTTCTTCCTGAACCCGATCAAGGCCGGTATCGGTGCTGCGATCGGTACGCCCCCGCCTGAGTCGCGAGGTGTTCCGTCGAAGTTCCTCGACAAGGGACGCGACATGACGTCGAAGTTCCTGGCCGACAAGGTCGTCGGCCTGGGCGATCTACTCGGGTCGGTATGGGACAAGGCCAAGGGTATCGGCGGGCTGTTCCGCGATCAGGGTGGCTGGATTCCGAACGGGCTGTCGATCGTCCGCAACGAGACCGGCAAGCCCGAGGCGGTTCTGAACTGGGATCAGGTCCGTTCCGTTGAGGACGTGATGCGGTTCATGCAGTCGAACTTCGCTGCGGCGGGCAAGTATGCGGGCGAGATCGACTGGGGTGGTGTCGGTGCGCAGATCGGTACCTCACTCCTCGCGGAGTGGGGTAACGACTTGCTGGGCATGGCTGGTTTCTCGTCGCAGTTCGAGGGGATGCAGCTCGTCGACGAGACGGGCCGCAGTCGCTCGGATGCGGTGGGAGCACGGGACGAGGCCACGTACGACGAGGGCCCTGCCCAAACCCCGCCGGCCGATCCTGGCTCGGCCGGGTCTGCCCCGGCAGCCCCGGCAGCCCCGGCAGCCCCGGACGGGGTGGAAGCGCCGCCTGCGGTCGAGGCGAAGGCGGAACCGGAGTCCGTCGTCGACGCCGTGAAGCGCGCGTTCTCGGCGAACGGCTGGGACTCGGGCGAGCAGTGGGCCGCGATCGACTGGATCATCCAGAAGGAATCGGGCTGGAACCCGCTGGCACGCAACCCATCCTCGGGTGCGTTCAGCCTGTTCCAGTTCCTCGGGTCGACGAAGGACCAGTACCTGCCCGACGAGAGCGAAGACCCGTACACCCAGGGCGTCGCGGGAGCGAAGTACATCCGCGACCGCTACGGCGACCCGGTTCGTGCGAAGTCGTTCTGGGAGAAGAACGGTTACTACGACCAGGGCGGCATCGCCTCGGGCAAGGGCTACCTGCTCAAGGACGTCATCCGGCCTGAGCGGGTTCTCTCACCGCGGCAAACCGAGGCGTTCGAGTCGCTGGTCCCGATGCTCGACCGGGTCCAGTCGGCGGCAACCGCACCGGGTGACGTGCTCACCGGGGCGGATCGGGCTGGGCTCGAGTACGCGCCGGTCGGTGTGGGCGGTGACACCTGGAATGTCCACGGTCGCCTCGACACGGAAACGAGACGGGAGATCCAGATCATGATCAACCAGCGCGATCGCGGCCACGGCCAGAACTCCGAGTCCAGGAGGCGTTGGTGAACGACTCGATCACCATGATCGGGTGGAACGGGACCCCGCCGTATGCACTCGGCGGTCCCACCAGGGGACGGGCGCGGGACGTGTGGATCGAGGACGGCCTTGCCGGTCTCTGGGTCCCCGCGCCCCGCACCCCGACCCGCACCTCCCGGGCATACCAGCACGGTTCGACACCGAAGGTCACGAAGATCGAGGAGCGCCTCCTCGACTTCCAGGTGAGGATCGAAGGCCGCACCCGAAGCGACCTCGAGAGAGCGTTCGCCGACTGGATGGCGGTGTGGTCGTTCGACTACGACAACGAGGTCATCACCAAGACCGGATCCGGTCCCCGGTCCATCCGGCTCCGACTCGACCGCGACCCGAAGATCGTCGGGCGGATGTCGATGCAAACCACCCGCATCAGCATGGAGATGGTCGCGGTCGCGTGCTGGCCGTACCTGACATCGGGCACCGAGGTCAAAAAGTGGACACCCGGCACCGGATCGCACACCGGCACGGTGCTCGTCGACAACCCCACCGACGTGCCGCTGTGGATGAAGTTCGAAGGCACACCAGCAACGAAGTGGATCCTGCCGGACGGAATCTCGGGCCGCACGGTGCCCCTCAAGCCGCAGACCACCGGATGGCGGGTCCAGACCCGGCAGGACTTCCAGACCATCCGCGCGGCCGGCGGCGGGTTCGAGGTGTGGAAGGCGATGCGCGGCGTGACCTTCATGCACGAAATTCCGCCCGGAACACCGCCGACCGCGATCCCGGTCGAGGTGCAGGGCTCGACGGTCCCCGCCGAGCTGCGCATCCACTTGCCGCGCTACCACGAGATGCCATGGGGGTGATCGTCTGTGAGCTACAACCTCGACGCTGACCTCGCGGCGATCGACGCCCAGGAGAACGAAGAGGCGGCGCTCGCGCTCCTGCGGACCCGGATCACGATGCACGACAAATACCTCGCCCTCGTCGGTGAGGTCGAGGGCGAGTACGACGCCTCGTGGGAGACGATGTGCAACGAGGTCGGTGAGGCGTCGGTCGGCATCGACGGCCGCGACGATCTCGCCGATTGGTTGATCGACGGCCTCTCCCTCGATCACGACATGTTCCTGGTGTTCCGCTCCCCATGGAAGAAGGCCTGTTTCAAGGTCTACGACATCGAGTACGACGAGGACGAGCACGGCGAGGCGATCGTCCGGCCCCTGGCCCGGCACATCCTCGACGAGGCCAAACACTGGCAGTGCTGGCCGAACACATTCGCGCCACTGACTGTCCAGGCGCCGAAGATCGACTTCCAGGCGGGCAACTCGATCAAGGTGATCAAGGGTTACGCGCACCGGAACCTGCTGCGGCAGCAGCAACCGCTGTGGATCCCGTTCTTCGACATCTGGAACGCGGCGAACTGGCAGGCGAACTTCGACAACGCGAAGTGGCCGATGATGATGATCCCGTACATCGAATCACGCGATGGTGTCGGGCCGTGGACCGCGCTCGGCGCGCGGATGGACGACTTCTGGGATCTGGTTCACCCGACGCTCGAGGACGGCGGACTGCAACTGACCGCCGACCTGTGGGAGCCCGGGGATCCGCAGCCGTGCCCGACCCACTTCATTCTCGACCGGCCGACGTTCGTGTTCGACGTCAAGAAGCGGGCCATGATCCCCGGTGTCACCGGAACGATTCTCGACCCGATCCTCGACTTGCTGCGCATCTTCGGATCGGACGGAACCTCGGACACTGTCACCATCGCGGACCCGAACGACGACCCCAACAACACCGATCCGAACGGCCCCTTCGCGATCTTCCGTCGCGGTCAGCACCGCGGATTGAAGTCGAAGATGGTGATCCACAAGCCGATTGAGCACTCGATCATGACGGGCGGAAAATCGCCCGACTCCATCAACCAGGGCGCCAAGCTCATCTCGAACATTTTGCTCGGATTGCTCGGCAGCGCGATCGGCCTGCCATGGCTCACGCTCGGCATCTTCGACAAGGCCGTCGAGGACATCATTCTCGCGTGGGCCATCGGGATTGACTACCAGCGCAAGGCGCGGATGGGGCCGTACTCACACAAGGGCGGGTTCGAGGCCGGCGGCGGTGTCGCGGTGTCGCCGTCCGGTTTGCAGACGATCCGCGTGGGTCTGCACAAGGCTCGCGGCTATGTGTCGTTCGCCGCCGAGGTCGACGATGCGGCGCCTTACCGCATTGGCCTGCATATCGACGACGGGCACCGTTGCGGATTCGAGATCGGAAATCGGATCTGGCTCTCGCACATCGCATCCGTGCGGCAGTCCTGGGACCGCGCCAATCCCGACCAGCCGTGGGAGATCAACGTCGGTGACTACCGGTCCGAGGAATTGGCTGGCACCCGTGCGCTGCGCGGTCTCGAAGCCGTCAGCAGCGCGCTGCGCCAACACAGCAGCGCCATATAGACCAGGAGACATCTGTGACACCCGAAGAACTGCAGGCGGCCCTGCCAGCCACCATGCACCCGTACGCCTACGCGCTGATGCATCCGCCGACCAACGGCGCCGGGTCAGCGCCCGCCACGTTCGAGCCCGACGACATCAATTCGTTCTGTCGACACTTGGAGCGGCTGGGTTTCCGGCCCGTCGAGGCGTCACTCGACCGGTACGACCCACCCATCACTGGACCGATCCATCCGCACAACCCGGGGCAGTGGCGATCGAAGAAGATGCCCGAACCGAAACGTGCCGACCCCTACGCGCACATCCGCGCACAGCTCGCCGTACTCCCCGGTCACGCGCAAGCTGAGCTGCTCCGGGAAGCCATGGAAGAGCCCAGCACCACCACTTCGCCACCGGAGGAGGACTCGTGACCTCACCCGACAACTTCGTACCCGGCGGACCGAACACCGGCTGGGACGACGTCGGCGATCTCGCCGACGCGCTCGGCTCTCAGGGATTTCTGGGATTGCTGCTCGGCGGATTCCCGAACATCCTGTCGGCCATCTTCGGCAACGTGAACAGCAACTACGTGAAAGATCTGGCGATCATTCAGGATCACACGTCGCAGCTGCTCGAGTTGCGCGAAGCATTCGACTCACTGATCCTGCAGGGCAACGCGATCACTTTCGTCTCGAACGGCACCTACTACCCGTCTCCGGGCATCACATCGATTGACCTGATCCTCATCGCGGCCGGCGGGGGCGGTGGGTCCGGGCAGTGGAACTTCTTCGGTGGCAACAGGTCGGGCGGTGCCGGGGGCGGCGGCGGTGGCGAGATCCACACCACGGTTCCTGCGTCACTGCTCCCCAAGACGGGCAGCACCTACGACCCCGTGCCGATCACCGTGCTTGGCGGCGGTGCCGGTGGCACCGCAGGCGGAGTCGGGCAGGGCGGCGGCAACGTCTCATTCGGTGGATGGCTCACGGCGGGCGGCGGCAACGGCGGCGCGAAGGGCACATCCTACGGGGCGACCGGCGGTGCCGGTGGGATCGGCATGATCCCCGGCGGACGCGGTGGCAACGGGCAGGCAGAAGGCGGGCAGGATCCGGCAGCCGAAGTCCAGAACACCACCGGCCAAGGATCGGTGTCGCCGTACTCGCTGAACGGCGGCGGCGGTGGCGGTGGTGGTGGCGGTGGCGGTTTGGGCGTCACGGGCGGAGCTGGCGGCGCTGGCGGTGTATCCCCGGGCGGTGCAGCGACCGCATCCGGGGCCGGGAATAACGGCACTCCGCCGGCGACGGTCGTCGCGACGGGCGGCGGTGGCGGCGGTGGAGGCGCGGCCGGGTTCAACGACGGGGGAACCGGCGCGTTCCCCGGCGGCGGCGGTGGTGGTAGCGGTCCGGGTACCTCGATCAACAGTCAAGGCAACGGCGGCCGAGGCGGCAACGGAATCCTGTTCATCATCGAACGGATGACATAACCGTGGGCAGGGTCAACATGATCGTGTTCACCACCAACGACACCTGGACGAAGCCTCCAGATCTGGCCGCCATCGAGGTGATCGTGCGTGGTGCAGGTGGCGGCGGGGCGACCGGCACCGCGAACAACACCACGACCGCACGATTCGGCGGCGCCGGCGGAGGTGGAGGCGGATGCGTGCGCACACAGCGGCGCATCGATGCCGCCTCGCTGCCGGACACAATCCCCGTCGAGATCGGACCCGGTGGATGGGGCGGACTGTCCGCACCGCTGGGCGGTGGATGGTCACCCGGCGGCAACGGTGCCGACACCTTGTTCGGCGATGTGCTGCGAGGCAAGGGCGGCACGGGCGCACCCGACCCGTTCACCGCGGGCACCGGCGGATTGTCGGTGATCCGGGGCGGTGACGGCGGCGCCCAAGGCGCGAACGGCGGCGACTCGACGCACGGGGTGATCTCGCTGCTGTCGGGCGGTGGAGGCGGTGGCGCGGGGCGCGGGTACCGGCAGAACGGAACCGTAATCCCTTCGGACACCGACCACGGGTACGGCGGCGACGTGTCGACGCTGGACTTTCAGGGTGGGTCGATCGGCGGCAGCGGCACGAGTTATGTGACGGCATCGAACCTGTGGGTGATCGTCGGCAGCGGTACTGGCGGTGGCGGCGGTGCGTACAACGCCTCCGGTGCTGGTGGCACCGCAGGTAACGGCGGTTTCCCGGCCGGTGGCGGTGGTGGCGGCGGCGGGGGTTCCACGGTCGGTGGCAAGGGGGGCATCGGCGGGCACGGTTCGGTGATCGTCTTCGAATATTTCAATGACTGAAGGGAACATCATGCCGACTGCAACACAGATCGGTTCCGACATCGGCGGGTATGCCGGTGTCGCGCACCTGTACAGATTGTCTGCGCCACTGACCGATCGGGTCCAGGGGCAGGCGCACGATTATGTCGTCGTCTTCGCCGTCGAAGGGTTCGGGCAGCCTGAAACGCTGATCGTTCCTGCACGGTCCGATGGCAGTGCGATCGTGATGAACAAACTGCCAGGATCGGTGACCGGAATCGCTGATCATGCCGGTGCGCTATGGGCAGCCGGCGGATTCGAACACGGCGAGCCCTACGAAATCGTCATTCCCGAGCCCGAGCCCGAGCCCGAGCCCGAGCCCGAGCCCGTCGCAGGGGAGGGGAAGGCGTGATGCTGATTCTCGACCACACCTATTCGACGCAGGAGACCGGTTACAACTGCGGGCCCGCTTCGTCGCAGATCGTGCTCACGGCCCGCGGCATCGACGTCGCCGAGTCGCAGCTGGCGTACGAACTCGAGGCGCTGGAAGGGAACGTGGGCTGGAATGACCAGGACGGCACCGACTCCATCGTCCAGGTGACGACGGTCCTCGGTCGGCGTACCGGGCAGCCGTATGTCACCCGGCAGATACCGAATGACCCGCCCACGGGCGCGCAGGTGGACCTTCTGCGGTCGGACGTGAAGCGGTCCATCGATGGCGGCAATGGGGTCGTGGCGAACATTGTGGCGCCGGCAAGCAATCATCCCCCGGGATATCCGAACTACACGGTCTACCACTACATCGCGATCGTCGGGTACGACGACGTCCAGGGCGTGTATGTGGCGGACCCTGCGAACTTCGGTGGCATCCACAACTACTGGTTGTCCTGGGAGAAGATCGCATCCCTGATCGCACCGAAGGGTTACAGCGCGGCCCCGGTGGAGCGGCCGGCGGCACCGGCAAACGAAGACGACGATGACGCGGCCTGGCTGCCGATCCTCACCCAGTTCGTCGGGCCGGTGGCGTAATGGCGCAGAAGCCGTGGTGCTACCTCGACGTGCCTGCCCTCACGAAACCCGACCTCGCCTCCGTCCTCGTCCGCGAGGTGCTCGACGAGTCGCCTTACCTCGTCGGGTCCTGCCTTGAGCGCGCGGACTACCGCGACGTCGATATCCGCGTCTTGCTCGACGACGAGCGCTACGACGCGCTTTTCCCAAGGCCGGGCAGCGATCCGTTGCGGCACCTGATCGAGGACAGGCTCACCGACCACTACGTCGCGATGACCGGGCTTCGCGTCGACTTCCAGATCCAGCGGCAGTCCAACGCGAACGAGAAGTACCGCGGCGTTCGCCACCCGCTCGCGCTCTACCTGCACTTGCCCGACGAGGAGGACTGATGGACGGACAAATACTCGCGGAGGCGATGGGCAACCAGCCCGGCGTCGACTACGACGCACTCGCAGGCCCGTGCAACGAGGCGATGATCATCGCCGACGTGACGACTGCCCTTCGGGCCATGCTGTGGTGCGCTCAGATCGGCCACGAGTCGGTCGGACTGGCGTTCTTCCGGGAACTCTGGGGGCCGACCAGCGACCAGCTCACCTACGACGGACGGCTCGGCAACGTCAACCCAGGGGACGGGTACCGCTACCGCGGCAGAGGTGCGATTCAGCTCACCGGGCGCTCGAATTACCGCTCATTCGGTGAGTGGGCCGCGCAGCGCGGACTCACGAGCGATCCGGCCCTGTTCGAGAACAACCCAGACCTCGTCGCCGAACCGCGGTGGGGCTTCGTCGCGGCGGCCTACTACTGGGTCACACGCGACCTCAACAGATTCGCCGCCAACCGCGAGGTCACAAACTCGACCCACGTCATCAACGGCGGCGAGAACGGTCTGGCAGACCGAATCAACCGATACAACCGGTGCTTCCCGCTCGGGGATCGCCTTCTACCGGAACAGGAGAGAGAAATCATGGGTGCAGTAGCAGACAGGGTCGAGACGCAGCTCGTCGGACCGAACGGCCAAGGATTCGAGATCCTCGGCAAAGCCGTCGAGACCGACCCGACGCGCTACCGGTTCCTCACCGAAGCCGTCGCCGTCATCCTCGAGCAGCTCGGCGGACCGACCTCCGAGAACGGTGAATCGTTCGGCGGCTGGGACCAACTCGGCGACGGAGAAGGATCGGCGGTGGCCGCACGGACCCTCGTCGACGGCATCGCGCACGTGAAGAACCAGAACGATCAGATCCTCGCCCAGCAGGCGGAGATCCTCAAAGCACTGAAGGGCGGCAACTGATCATGGCCGAAGAGCAGAACTTCATCCCTGTCGTCGTGGAAGCCACCGTCGACATGGGGAGCCTCGACTCCCGAACCTTCTGGCTGGACGCTCTCGACCGAGCCGGCCGATCCTTCCTACAGAACATCTTGGTGTTCTTCGGCGCCGGCGTCACGATTGTGTCGGTGTCGTGGTCGACGCTGCTCGGCGCCGCGGCCCTCGCCGCCCTGGTATCGCTCGTTCTCGCGGTGAGCACCGCTACCGCGGTCACGTCGGGCAATTTCCTCGTCGACCTCGCGGACCGGGCCGTGCGCACCGGCGCCGGATCTCTGGCCGCGGCGATCCCGGTCACCGGCAGCATCACCGATATCGACTGGCCCAGCTCGCTGACGATCGCGGGCACCACGGTCCTGCTGTCCGTCGTGACCTCGCTGCTCACCGAGAACCGCGGCCCCGCCAAGGGACTGCCCACCCTGGCGCCCGTGGACGGTGAGGTCATCGAGGTCACCGACACCGAACTCGATGCCTGACCGTGCGCTGCGGGCGGTGTGGACCCGGTTGCATCTCGACCGGTTCACCCGCCCGCTGACACGCCGAATCAACGGGCACCGAGGGAAGTTCCTCGTCCTCTTCGCGATGATCTACGGCCTGATCGGCTACGGCTACATCGTCGCCGGGATCACCCCAACGCGCCGAGCGACGTTCGGCTGGTTGCCGGACTGGTTCCCGTTCACTGTCCTCGCGTGGCCCTGGCTTCTCGCCGGGGTCGTGGCGCTGGTCAGTGCGCTCTTGTATGACCCGCCCAGGACTGATCGGTTTGGATTCATGGCGCTGGCCGTGACGCCGATGCTGTGGGGATCGATGTTTCTGATCTCGTGGATTGGTGGGTTCGCCCCGACCGGGTGGGTCAGCTCGATCATCTACCTCGGCCTGTCCGCAATCGTCACACTCGTCTCGTCGTGGCCGAACGCAATCGAGTTGGGCGGTGACCGGCTCTTGCCGAAACGTACTGAGCCGGAGGGCGACTGATGGGGACAGCTTCTGCGCCGCTGTGGGGGATTCTCAGCGGTGTCGTGACGATCATCGGAGCGATCATCGTCGCGAAGATCTCGGGCCGATCGTCGGAGAATGCAGCCGTCGAGCCGATCCGCCTCAAGGCCGAGCAGGATGCGTTCAAGTCCGCGGCCGAGTACTGGAAAGAAACGATCGAAGGGCTCAAGTCCGACGTCGCCGCGCTGCGCGCCGACAACGCCCGGCTTGAGGGGAAAGTCGACACTCTCACCGCTCAGAGCGAGGCGAATGAGCGGAAGAACAAGACGCGCATCCGACAGCTCGAGAACGAGCTGGTCGCCCACAACATCACTGTCCCTGAGTGGGGGCCGGCGGCATGACGGTAGAGGTCGAACGAACGCGATGACGTCACCCGATGAGCTGTGGCCGTACCTGATCGACGATTAGAGGAGAGATTGTGACTGTCTACTCGCAGCCCATCACCGACATTGCAGGTGCTGGAGACCAGACCCGCTTCTGGTTCTACCGCGAAGACAACCTCAGCCCGAGTGCCGACGAATCGGTGATCATCACCAACGGTTGGGTGGACGTTCAGCCGGTCGATGGGGTGCTGACTACGCCGTCGCTCGTGCCTGGTCCGGCGAAAGTGTCGTGGGGTGGGAAGGAGTATGACCTGGTCATTCGCGACCACCCGGATGACGACCCGATCCCGCTGTGGCCGGACATCCAGAACTACATCCCGCAACCGAGCCCTGTCGTTTCGCGAGCTGTGGAAGCAGCCCTGGATGCGGAAGAATCGGCATCCGCCGCGGCGCTCTCTGCGCAGGCCGCCGAAGACGCCGCTCAATCGTCGGGCAAATCTGCCTACGAGATCGCCGTTCAGAATGGCTTTGTGGGCAACGAGGCCGCCTGGCTGGCGTCCCTCGCTAGCGACGTGCCCGGGGCATCGGCGTACGAGATCGCCGTATCCGAGGGATTTGTCGGAACCGAGGCGCAGTGGATCGCATCGCTCGAAAGCACCGTCCCTGGACCCCAGGGCGACGGCCTGCAGATCGACGGCCAGGTCGCAACGTATGCGGGTCTCCCCGCTGCGCCGGCGGAGGGATCGGCTTTCTTCGTCGAGGCTGACGGAATGATCTACGTCTACCACTCCGGGTGGCCCGCTGAAGGGTCCGGGATTTCCCTGGGCGGCTTGCTGGATGGATCGGTCGACTCAAGCAAGATCGCGCCTGGGGCCGTGACCAACACTCACATCGAGGACGGGTCGCTGGAGCAGGCCAAGCTGCAGCCAACTGGACCCTTCTCTGATGAGCTCGGCACCAAGGTAACGACCCCCGTCGGCGGAATCGACGGCCAGGCGCTGATCAAAGCAGGGGCGACGATCGTATGGGGTGCAGCCGGGCTGAGTCAGGATCAGGTTGATGAACGGGTCACTGAGGTCGGGGATGCGGAGTACGCCCCCGCAGACCTCTACACGAACACGTTCATCCCGACCGGGACTCCGGACGACTTCGCGAAACTCCAGGCGCTCATCGGCGAGTGGAACGCCTCAGGCAAGCCTGGTGTCCTGCGGATCGGTGCGGGCGCCGTCACACTCTCGGGCCAGGGCGGGGTCGGGGCACTCCGGATCCCCGCGAATGCTCAGCCACTCCTTATCGAAGGTGCGGGCAAGCAGGCGACGAAGTTTGTACTGTCACGCTCGGTACCGCGGCTGTTCGACCTGTACGGGACCGGCGCTGGCAATGTGTTCGCGAACATCACCGTTCGCGGCTTCAGTGTGGATGCAGGTGGAGTGACACCGGCCATGCTCGGTTCTACCACGGTCGCCGCCGACGTGACTTTGCAGCCCGGCCAGTACACGACTGTGACGGTGGCGGACAATTCATCGTTCGTCGGAGCCGGTACGCAGTGGGCCTCCGCACGGGTAGGGGGAGTCGGCACGCTCGCGGGCACCCGGCTGCTGTTCGCTCTGCCCGGTGGTGGTGTCACGACCACGATGCAACTGTGGAACACATCCACTTCCGCGAAGACACTGAAGGCCGGCGACTACATCGACGGGTACCTCTACGACCACGTGCTGTTGGGCAACAACAACGTCGGATCAACCGCAGGCACCGCATCCATCTTCCGTGACATCACAGTTGAGGACGTCGACGTCGTAAACGTGCCGACTCAGTACAGCAACGGGCTGGGCTCGTTCACTCCGTCATTGCGTTTCGGGTTCTACCTCGGGGTCGGATCGGGTGGCAAAGCGGAGCGGATCAACGTTCGAAGGGTCAGGATCACTGGCGGAGAATGCGGATTCAGTGTCGCTGGTTCGGCGACGTCGTGGATCGATGAGGTGCTGTTCGAAGACTGCTTTCACGATACGAACCTGCTCCCCACGATGAACTCGGGCTCGTACAACTACCTCGTCGGGCAGGACTGCCCAGTTGGCAACGTGCTCTTCTCGCGCTGTGTCGGCGTGAATTCTGCTGACGTCGGCATCGAGCTGGATCAGCCGGTATCGGCATCTGTGAACGACTGCGAGATGCGGAACACCTACTCGGCGAGTTACTACGTGACGAACTTCAGCCCGCCCGCCAGGTCGGCAGCGGGTCCTACGAAGACCACGCTGACGGCCGCTCTGGACAACGTAGCCACCACTGCGACAGTTGCAACACTCCCTGCGAACTTCCCCGCATCGGGAGTGGTGCGGATCGGCAGCGAAGTCGCTCTCTACCAGCGCGCGTCCGCCACCTCGCTGACCCTGATTCGCGGCATCGATACGTCGACCGCCGCGTCAGCGGCATCAGGCGCGGACGTCGTGCTCGTCGATCACGAAATGCAGAACATCCGCTATGCGCGGTGCTCGGCGGTCAACGAGTTGACGCCGGGCAAGGGTTGGTGGCTCAATCCGAACGGTGGGCTGCCACTGCCCGGAATACGGATTCGGGACAGCCGCAGCAGAAACGTCGTATCCGACGTCGCTGCCGGTAACTCGATCGTCGCGTTCGGATTTGTGCCATTCGTTGACATCGACACCTTCAAGGCCGACGTGAAGTTGAACAACACAGTCGCCCAATCCGGTGCGTCGTACGCGGGCATTCGGTTGTGGCGGTCGGGACTCGCGCCGATCACTCCCGCGGCGCATCCCTGCGTCGTGAGGATGCGGAACACGAAGGTCTACATCGAGGGTGAGGTTGTCGCCGGACCGACGCTCCGCCCCGTGTGGGTGGGCGATGGGTTCTACGATCTCGACCTGGAGGTGGACATCAGCAACCGTGCCCGGGGCTTCGCAAACGGGGCAACGCATGGCATCTCAATTCAGCCGTCCGGGGCTTCGATGCAGTTGCTCAAGGCGGTGATCGATCTCAAGTACTCGTGCCTGTCGTCGGCGGACGTCGTCCCGCACATGCTGTATGGCCTCGGCAATATCGCTGTAACCGACCGCATCTATCTGTCGGTCGACATGTCGGATGCCTACGTGACGACGAATCAGATCCCGTGGAATGTGCCGGCGGCAGTGCAACCCCTGATTGTCGTTGGGCGGGTACTGCCGCCGAAGCTGAGCCAGCTGCACAACGCAATCCAGCCTGCCCACATCATCACAGTGACGGCTTCCCCGTATGCGGCTGCCCATGTCGATGACGTGATTCTGGTGAACAGGTCGGCCGCGACGACAGTGAATCTTCCGCCGACCGCTTCTGGCAACGCGCTGGCGATCCCGCGTCCCGGTGCGGGCACGATGCTCACGATCAAGGACGCTGCCGGTAACGCGGCGACGAACAACATCGTCGTGAACGCTGCAGCGGGTGAGACGATCGACGGTGCCACGTCGAAGACCATCAACACGAACTACGGAGTGCTGAAACTGGTTTCCAACGGCACTGGATGGTCGGTGATCTGAGTCCCCGCTTCCGCCAAACAGCCCCGCCCCATTCTTCGGAACTGGGGCGGGGCTGTTTTGTCGTTTCAGCGTTGGTAGAGGCTGACCAGCACGCTACCGTGGGGAGTCGTTCCCACGAGGCGGAGATCAGTCCCGCAGATCGACTGACCGGTGCGCGCAACCAGTGGCGAGCCGGGGACGTGGACATCCCACAGCCGTCTGATTCCACCGAGAGCGTCCGGCGTACACGGCTTGCTCAGATTGCCAAACGTCGTCAGATCCTCCTCAGCGGAAACATTCAGCGGATCAGCCAGTGGGATGGTCGGTGTCCTGTCGTTGTAGTAGTCGAAGCCTGTACGAATGGCGGTGAAGTCGAAGATGATCGCGTCGCCCGGGCGTGCTTGTCCCGCGATCAGGGCTTGGGCGGTACGGAAGTCGTCGCCATGGCCGAGCTGCGAACGCACCTCGCGCTGTTCGGGGTACGAGAGAAGTGCCACTGCGAGCAGGAAGGCCAGCGCGGCCACGATGTGCACGCGGGTGGTGACGACCGCCGCGATCAGGGCATAGAACGGTACGGCGAACAGAACGTATCGGACGACGAAGACGCTGGCGAAGTGGCCGGCGATCCACAGGAGAAGCGGCAGAGCGGCGACGATCAATAGCCAGCCGAAGTCCTGCCATCGGTGCGAGCCGATCATCCACACCGCAAGGGCGACCACGGCCGCCAGGAACAGCATCGCTGTCAACTGCGATCCGGCCAGTTGCATTGACGCATCCTGCAGCCGCTTCCAGTCTGCAGGAGGTATCCATCCGACCGCCTGCGCCTGTCCGGACCCGAACCAGGCGATCAGACCACCCACGAAAACGCCCGGAAACCACGCGAAGGACGCCGTGCGCAGGGGAGCTCGACGCCAAAGGAGCACCAAGTGGGCGAGAATAATCGTCAGCGACATGAAGCTGAATAGCGCGCCCACGGCCAGAGCTGCCGCGTACGCGATCCACCAACCGCGCCGACGCGACTCCAGTGCGACATGCAAGAGCAGGGTCGAGATGACGACAGCGGCCACGATGAACGCGTAGCTACGCGCTTCCTGCGCGTATCGAGTAGTCGATGGAAGTACCAGGAACAGGGCCGCGGCGATCAGCGCACCGAGCGTCGTCGTGTATCGCCGCGCGAGCAGGAACAAGGCGGCGACCGCGACCGCCATCGCTGCGACCGATGGAAGCCGCAAGCTCCACTCAGACGTCCCGAAGGCTACGGACCAGGCCCACATCGTCAGGTAGTAGGGCGTATGAACCAAATCCATATGACCGGCGAGGACGAAGATTCCCTTCGGTCCACGCTCCGCCATCAGCGCGGTGACCACTTCGTCCCGCCACATCGATGGCCTGCCAACGCGGATCAGATTGAAGATCAGCGCCACGATGCCGACTGCCGCGGTGAGCAGAACGGTGCGGTTTTCGCGGGCCTGACGGGATTCAAGTTCGACGGAGGCAGCCACTCGGAACATGATGCCTCACGTTGCGCATGCGAATGATGAACGCCCCCACCTGTCAAGGTGGGGGCGTCTTTTGGCTAGTGGATGAGGTCGGTGCGTGCACCGCGTCCCGCCCGGTTGGGCGTTCCACTCGTCGATCGTCTCGGGCAGCCATCCGCGTGTGGTGCCGCGTGAGACTGTGCCGTCCTCGTTCACCGGGCCGACGACGACGTCAGGGCGGGAGCAGGTAGGACCCCGCCGCGCACGCGTCGGGGGACTGGATAACAGCGGGGTCCCGGCACCGGATGGAATTGGGGGGCACCCGGTGTGCGACAAATCTTAGACGGCCGTACCATTTTTCGCGAGCTTCGGAGCGAACCCCGTCGGCCACTGGGGGTCGGCCGACGGGGCCGCAGCACCGGCCTCAATGCGGGGGGACGGCCGGTGCGGCACCAACTCTAGAAACTGGCGGGGGGCAATCCAGAGACTGTGATGCACGCCACCCGCATATTTCGGCGAAAAGCCCCGCCGGTGCGAAACACGACTGACGCGACCGGCGGGGCTTCCGCCGCCTTGAATGGGAGAGGCGACAGCATAAATGATACCGGACGGTCTTCTACGTCTGGTGAGTACCGCGCATGGACCTCCCCGGGCGTGGGCGCATCCCCTTCACACCTCGACTGGCATCAATGGAAAGATTGCGTCAAGGGCGTATACACAAATTGCAACGACCCATGGAGGAGCGATGCGCATAACTGAAACGGCGGCCAGTGTTGTCGGCGTCATGCGGCTTGCATTCGATGCGGGCGCCGCCCTGCTCTCCATCGTCGTCGCAGTGCCGGTGGCATTTGCGGTATCCCGAGGGACTGCGTTCGCGCATGGTGCCGACGGCGACATCGCGACGACGAATGCCCCGGCAGAAGAGCAAATCCACGACTTGGGAACAGTTGTAGAAATGCGGTAACCGTGAGTATCTCAACAGCACGTGACCCGCCGGCACTTCGGGGAGCCGGCGAGGTCTGCGAACAACCCAAAGGGTCTGCCAGTGGTGCGCGTCGGCAGGATAGATGGGCAGGGTTAACGCGACATTTCTACTCGGCGCGCAAACGCGCCACAGACAACCAGTGGAGCGGGACCGCCGCTGACCCCGTGGAATCTGCATCGGCCCCGCACTGTCAGGGTAGCGACCGCTACCGGCCGGGGATCTTCCCCTCGTGCTGATCACAGAAGGCGCCGATCGCAATGCCTGCGAGCTGGCCAGCCTGCTCTGGTGTCCATTCAGGGTTGCTCTCGAGTAGGCCCCGGGCTGCCTGACGGCGGCCACTCACAGAGGACTGCCCGGCGGCCAGACCGAAGCAGAACCGATTCCCATCACGCCCGACCACAGGTCTGGTATTTCGGTAGAAATGCGCATGTTCGGGTATACCGAACGAACGGTTCTTTGAAATTCTGGCTGAGCACTCCCCGCCGGACGGACGGTCGGCTCTCCAACAGCATGACGGCACGATGTTCCAAAGGACATGTGGATGCAAAAGCGAGCGGAAATTACCGGGGTGGCGCTGCTAGTCGCAGCGGCGGTGGAATTCACCCGCGTCGGCTACGCACAGGCGAGGCTGGACACCATCACCACCCGCGCGAACGTCAGCAAGGGCGCGTTGTACGACCACTTCCGTTCCAAGGAAGAACTCGCACGCGCGGTCATCGAGGCGGGCAGCGCCCGATTCGCGATCGCGCGCAGTCCCTTCCTCACCGCCCAGAGCCCCGCATTCGAGGCGCTGATCGGCAGCTCGTGCCTCCTCCTCCTCGACCCTGACGTCAACAACGTCACGGTCCAGGCGACGTTCCGCCTGATCACCGACATTCGCGACCATCCCGGCGCAAACCCGACCCTGCTCGTCACCTGGCTAGCGGACTACCAACAACTCACCCGCCGTGCCGTCACGGAAGGCGATCTTCGCGACGACGACCCCGACGCGGTGGCTCTGCTCCTGGTGGAAACCTTCGTCGGGGTCCGCCTGCTGGCCGCGGTCACCGGCCACTCTGATGATCTGCCCACCCGCCTGACCACGGTCTGGGACCTGCTTCTGCCCGGTCTGGTCGACCCAACGAAACTCGACTACTTCCGTCGCTTCGTGACACGACAGGTGACCCCTCTCGGTGACCGCAGGACGGCACCGCTCCGGCGGCGTCCCGAGCGTGGCGTGAGCCCCGATCCGGCAGTCGCCGCATCGGTCGTTGCTGGTGCCAGGCCAGGCGCACCGCAAAGCAATATTTCGCGGTCAGCCCGGCGGATCCCTCTGTGGAGCGCAGCAGGAGGAAGCCCCGCTACGTGAATCTGTCAGAAGCCCACTCAGGCAGATTCCGGCAAGCGCTACGCATCGACGCCGCGAACGAACCTGAACGCGGTCTGAGTCCAGCTTTCAGATGGTGCGGGTCGATGCTTCCCGAGCGTTAGCCCCACCGACCCGCACCAAGTCTCCTGTTTCCCGATGTTCGAACGAGAACCTGCTTGACACAACACACAGGGACCCTCCGTGCCGGGGCGTGACCGACGATATCAAGATTCGAACGTGTGTGCGAGAATTTCAGGATGAGAATCGACCGAGCCTGCGACCCGTCATCTGCCCCAACGGGCGCCTGCTCGGCCAAACGCATGCATCGTCGGTTGCGAGGTATGCGCCTGTGGCACGGCGAGCAATGGCGGACATCGAACGCACTACTGCCGGGCGTGCGGGGAGGCGTTTCGCACGTCACCGTGCGCTCGCGCCAAGCGGCAGAGTGACCGCTGGGCGAAGTAGGACCTGGAGTGTGACTCTCCACTTACTCTCCACTTTGGTTGACACAAGTGGGAATAGATGGGAACAAATATTCGATGGGAGCTGGCGGAGTATTAAGAAATCCGCTGGTCAGAAGCCTCGTTGACTTATTCCCACTTGTGTCATATGTGCCCCCGGCAGGATTCGAACCTGCGACCAAGAGATTAGAAGGCTCTTGCTCTATCCCCTGAGCTACGGAGGCGCGCAGCAAATATTACCTGCCGCCTCGAGCGCTCCGACCGGGGCTGTGGTGTGCGGGTCACGAGCCCAGGCCGGCCGCCGACAGCAGAAGTCCCGCCAGAACGAGCTCGACCACGAAGTAGAACCACACGGGGTAGAAACGGGTAGGCCGGTCGGCGACGGCCGACACGATCCGGCCGAATGCCATCCCCAGCAGGGCGACGGCCACGGTCACCGAGGCGGCGGATCGGATGCCGTGGGCGTCGAAAGCTGCGAAGAACAGCAGGGCCGCCACCGCGACACCGAAGCCGCCGTAGACCGCGCGCACCTCGGCGCGGGAGGTCGCCGAATCCGCGGACAGACCGAACGGGGCGACCAGCCGGGCCGGCGCGGCGAGCCCGTACACACCCATGCCCGCGAAGAACAGCGCCACCGCGATGATCAGAAACTCAGCCATCTCAGCCTCTCGTTGCCACGGGACACGTCCCTGTCGACGGTAACCGGAGCGGCGACGGAACCCTCGCGTCTCCGACGGCCTGTCGTAGGTCCTACCCTTGATGTATGGCTACACCCCAGCTCGCGGCGTCCGGCCCGGCATCGAAACCCCCGGATCGCGCCGATTCGACCGCCCTGTTCGTCGTCGGCGGACTCATCGCCGGTCTGGTCGCGGCAATCGTCGTCGGACTTTCCGCTGCTCAGGCGCTCGTGCTGCTGGGAATTCCGGATCCCGGACCGATCACCACCTACGGACTGCCTGCGATGCGAGCCGTGTCGGAGATCGCTGCGGTCATCGCCATCGGGTCGCTGCTGCTCGCGGCGTTCTTCGTACCGCCGCAGAAATCGGGTGTCCTGGACGTGGACGGCTACCGTGCGGTCCGGACCGCGTCATATGCCGCGATCGTGTGGGCCGCGACCGCCCTCGTCCTGGTCCCGTTGACATTGTCGGACACGTCCGGGCAACCCTTCGCCGAGGCGGTCGAACCGGCCAACATCTTCAATTCGATCGATCAGGTCGAACTCGCCGGCGCCTGGCGCTGGACCGCGATCATCGCGATCGTCCTCGCGATCGCATCCCGGCTCGTGCTGCGCTGGTGGTGGACGCCGATCCTTCTGGTCGTCGGCATCCTCGGGCTGATGCCGCTCGCGTTGACGGGGCACTCGTCGTCGGGCGGTTCGCACGACATGGCGACGAACAGTCTGATACTGCACCTCGTCGCGGCCTCGCTATGGGCCGGCGGTCTGTTCGCTCTCCTCGCCCATGCGCGCCGGCGCGGCGCCTACACCGATGTGGCAGCGCGACGGTTCTCCGCGGTCGCGACGGTCTGCTTCGTCGTCATGGCGGTCAGTGGTGTGGTGAACGCGCTCGTCCGCGTCCAGATCGGTGACCTCGTCGACACCACGTACGGACGCCTGGTGGTCGCGAAGATCGTGGCGCTCGTCATCCTGGGCGTCTTCGGCTGGGCGCAGCGTCGACGGGCGCTGCCCGCGCTGCAGAAGGACCCGGCCGGCCGCGGCAACCTGATCCGTTTCGCCGGCGCGGAGGCCATGGTCTTCGCCGCCACGATCGGTCTCGCAGTCGGGCTCGGCCGCACACCGCCGCCCCCTCCGACCGCGGCACCCACCCTCACAGAGGTGGAACTCGGCTACAACCTGGCGGGGCCGCCGACGTTCGCCCGGCTGATGCTGGACTGGCGATTCGACCTCCTCTACGGCACCGCCGCGATCGTGCTGGCCGTCGTCTACGCGCTGGGCTTGCGCAAACTTCGGCGTCGCGGCGACAGCTGGCCGGTCGGCCGGACCATCGCGTGGATGTGCGGATGCGTGGTGCTTCTCGTCGCGACGTCCTCGGGTGTCGGCCGCTACTCACCGGCCGTGTTCAGCGTGCACATGGGCGCGCACATGGCGCTGTCGATGCTGGCCCCGGTCCTGCTGGTGCTCGGCGCACCGATCACGCTGGCCCTGCGCGCTCTCGATCCGGCGGGCAAGAACGGTGTGCCGGGCCTGCGTGAGTGGATCCTGACTGCGCTGCACAGCCCGTTCTCCCGGTTCATCACCCATCCCGTCGTCGCGGCGGTGCTGTTCGTCGGCGGGTTCTACGCCCTGTACCTCGGCGGGATCTTCGAGGCCGCCGTGGACTCGCACTCCGCGCACGTCCTGATGAACCTGCACTTCCTGCTGAGCGGCTACCTCTTCTACTGGGTCGCGATCGGCATCGACCCGTCGCCGCGCAAACTGCAGCCGGTGACGAAGCTCGCGATGGTGTTCGGCTCGCTACCGTTCCACGCGTTCTTCGGTGTGGCGTTGATGAGCATGGGCGCCGTGATGGGCGAGTGGTACTACCGGTCGCTCGGACTGGGCTGGAACGCCGACCTTGTTGGTGACCAGCAACTGGGCGGCAGCATCGCCTGGGCGACCGGTGAGATCCCGCTGGTGCTGGTGATGATGGCGCTGCTCATTCAGTGGTCCCGCAGCGACGGCCGCACGGCGCGGCGGGTCGACCGGGCCGCCGACCGCGACGACGACGCCGACCTGGCAGCGCACAACGCGATGTTCGCGGAACTGGCGCGACGGGACCGAGAAGCCGGACACTGACCGCTAGCACGCGGTTCCGACACGGTCGGAGCTTCGGTCGCCGATTCGGCTGTGTCATCCACACCCGCTCCGTTTCTCCACAGATTTCGGATGCCGCCCGACAACGGCGGTGCCGGACGGCACGCTGTGAGTGAAGGCACCTTGCCGCACTCACAGGGGGTAGAGCGAATGTACGAAACACACGGCACCGTGGTCGGAACGGTCATCACCGGCCCGGTCACCCGGTCGAATGCGGCCGGTGACGAGTTCCTCAGTTTCCGGATGGCGAGCACGGTCCGGCGCCGGGACCACGCGACGGGCGAGTGGCGCGACGGGAGCACGCTCTACGTCACGGTGACCTGCAGGCGGCGACTGATGGCCGGTGTCGTCCAGTCGATCGCGAAGGGGGATCCGGTCATCGTGACCGGCGAGTTGCGCACCACGGAGTACACGACGCGGGACGGCATCGCCCGCTCCGACCTGGAGCTGAGCGCGACCGCGATCGGACCGGATCTCGCCCGGTGCACGGTCGTCCTCGAGCGCGCGCCCAGAACCGGGGACGGGGGTGCGGCGACCCCGGAGACGGAACAGGTCGCCACTCGGTCCCTCGTCGCGTAGCGCACCAGCGGGTATCGGCGCCCACGCCGCACCCGCGGCGCCGGTACCCGCGGCTTCTTCCTACGGAGCCCTCGTTCACGTCCCCGACCCTCCGCGATGTGGGTTCATCGCACTTCACCATTAGGCTGGCCCCATGGCTGAGTTCATTTACACGATGAAGAAGGTGCGCAAGGCGCACGGTGACAAGGTCATCCTCGATGACGTCACGATGAGCTTCTACCCCGGCGCCAAGATCGGTGTGGTCGGCCCGAACGGCGCGGGTAAGTCCAGCATCCTCAAGATCATGGCGGGGCTGGATCAGCCGGGCAACGGTGAAGCGTTCATCGCTCCGGGTGCCACCGTCGGGATCCTCATGCAGGAACCGCACCTGGACGAGACCAAGACCGTTCGCGAGAACGTCGAAGAGGGCATGGGTGAAACCATGGTCCAGCTCAAGCGGTACAACGAGATCGCCGAGCTGATGGCGACCGACTACTCCGACGAGCTGATGGAGGAGATGGGCGAGCTGCAGGAGAAGCTCGACCATGCCGACGCGTGGGAGATCGATTCCCAGCTCGAGCAGGCGATGGACGCTCTGCGCTGTCCGCCGCCGGAGGAGATGGTCACTCACCTCTCCGGTGGTGAGAAGCGCCGCGTCGCCCTCTGCAAGCTCCTGCTCAGCAAACCCGACCTGCTGCTGCTCGACGAGCCGACCAACCACCTCGACGCGGAAAGCGTCCTGTGGCTGGAGCAGCACCTGGCCGCCTACCCGGGTGCGATCCTGGCCGTCACCCACGACCGGTACTTCCTAGACCACGTCGCCCAGTGGATCTGTGAGGTCGACCGCGGCCGCCTGTACCCCTACGAGGGCAACTACTCGACCTACCTGGAGCAGAAGGCCGCGAGGCTCGAGGTCCAGGGCAAGAAGGACCAGAAGCTGCAGAAGCGCCTCAAGGAGGAGCTGGCCTGGGTCCGCTCGGGAGCGAAGGCCCGTCAGGCCAAGAACAAGGCCCGCCTCGACCGCTACGAGGAGATGGCCAACGAAGCCGAGAAGACCCGCAAGCTGGACTTCGACGAGATCCAGATCCCGGCGCCGCCGCGCCTCGGTGACGTCGTGGTCGAGGTCTCGAGCCTCGACAAGGGCTTCGACGGCCGGGTTCTGATCAAGGACCTGTCGTTCACCCTGCCGCGTAACGGCATCGTCGGCGTGATCGGCCCCAACGGTGTCGGTAAGACGACGCTGTTCAAGACCATCGTCGGGCTCGAGGAGCCGGACGCCGGTGAGGTGAAGATCGGTCAGACCGTCAAGCTCAGCTACGTCGACCAGAACCGCACGGGCATCGACCCCGACAAGACGGTGTGGGAGGTCGTGTCCGACGGTCTCGACCACATCGTGGTCGGCCAGACCGAGATGCCGTCGCGCGCGTACATCAGCTCGTTCGGGTTCAAGGGCCACGATCAGCAGAAGCCGGCGGGCGTCCTCTCCGGTGGTGAGCGCAACCGCCTGAACCTCGCGATGACGCTCAAGCAGGGCGGAAACCTGATCCTGCTCGACGAACCGACCAACGACCTCGACGTCGAGACCCTCGGTTCGCTGGAGAACGCCCTCGAGCAGTTCCCCGGCTGCGCCGTCGTGATCTCGCACGACCGCTGGTTCCTCGACCGCACCTGCACGCACATCCTCGCGTGGGAGGGTGGCTTCGGCGACAACGAGGCCGCCTGGTACTGGTACGAGGGCAACTTCGAGGGCTACGAGGCCAACAAGGTCGAGCGGCTCGGACCGGACGCGGCACGTCCGCACCGGGTGACGCACCGCAAGCTCACGAGGGACTGACCTGGTGGAGCCGAAGGTTTTCACGTACGAGATCCAGGTCCGGTGGGGCGACTCCGACCGGTTGGGGCACGTCAACAACACCCGCTTCGTCGAGTACATGCAGGAAGCACGTGTGCATTTCCTGTCCTCGGAGCTGGAGTCGGCGGGCGCCCGGGCGGGTGCCACGGTGGTGCGCAAGATGGACGTGGAATTCCTGCGTCCCGTCACCGACGCCTCCGGGCCGCTGACGATCGACGTGTCGGTACTCCATGTCGGTAATTCGTCGTACACGATCCGGCACGTCGTCACGAACCGGGACGGGGTCCGCTGCGCGACGGGCGACGCCCTGATGGTGGCGTTCGACGTGAAGGCCGAACGCTCGCGTCCGCTGTCCGCGGCGGAACGGGACGCGCTCGAGCGGTACCTCGCGCCGGTGACCACCGGCTGACGGATCCGGCACGCGGGTGCCCGAAGTTCACCCTCTGTTCCCATCGCCGCGGGCTAGTCTCGAGAGAGTTGCCCGCGGCGATCGGAACGAAGAGGAAGTGAGCCCCGATGACGGAATCGGCAGCACTGAAAGATGCGGAGTGGGCGCGGGATCTGCCCGAAGGTCTCCGGTCTCAGGTGCCGACCCTCGCGGCGGTGTATTTCCGTCACGTCGATCGCGGTGACAGCGAGAGCGCCGTCAACGGCGCCTCCGGGGCCGTGCTCGGCGCGCATCTGACACTCGCCCTGCATCGTCCGCCGGAACGCGCGGTCACCCGGGTCTACCGCCCGGGCGACGGGCGCGAACTCGGTGCGTCCCTGCAACTCGTGACGGACGACATGCCGCTGCTCGTCGAATCGATCACCGCGCTGCTGAACCGCCTCGGCATCGGGATCAGCGAATTCGTGCACCCCATCATCTCGGTCCGGCGCGATCCGATCGGCGCGCTGCGCGGAATTCTCATGGGAGACAAGGCCAAGGATGCCGACGAGGACGCCGTCTCCGAGTCGTGGATCCACGTCCAACTCGATCCACGTGCCGACGCCGCTGTTCTCGACACACTCGAGAAGGAGGTCGGCACCGTCCTCGCCGACGTGCGCCAGGTGGTCCGGGACACCGACATCATGCGCAAGCTCGAGCGGACGCTCGCCGACGAACTCGAAACGTCCACACCCCGTCCCGGCGTGACGAAGGACGACCTGGAGGACTGCGCCGACCTGCTGCGGTGGATGTCGCAGGGCAATTACGCGGCGCTCGGCTACCGCCGCTTCGAACTGGGCGAGCCGGACAGCTCCGGCGCCCGCAGCCTGCAGGTGGTGCCAGGCAGCGGTCTCGGACTGCTGCGCTCCGACACGGTCACCGAAGGCCCGCTGAGTCTGCCGCCGGCCGCCGAGATCCCCGACCGGCCCCTGCTCGTGCTCACGCAGGGCTCGTTCCCCGCGACCGTCCACCGCTCGGTCTACCCGTTCTTCGTCGGTGTGAGCATCCTCGACGAGAACGGCAACATCACCGGTGAGCACCGGTTCCTCGGCGTCTTCACGGTCACGGCGCTGCACGAGAACGTCCTCGACATTCCCGTGATCGCCCGCCGGGTGCGCAAGGTGATCGATCGGGCCGGGTTCCAGTTGAATTCGTACTCGGGGCAGGCGATGCTGGAGGTCATCCAGTCGTTCCCACGCACGGAGCTGTTCTCGAGCGACGCCGACACCCTCTTCGACACGGTGACCGCCGTGCACAGCATCGGGCTCCGGCGTCAGGTGCGTCTGTTCGTGCGCGAGGATTTCCTCGGGCGATTCGTCTCCTGCCTGATCTATCTGCCCCGCGACCGGTACACCACCCGGGTCCGGCTCGCGATGCAGGACATCCTTCTGCGTGAATTCGGTGGCGGCACTTTGGAATACACCGCGCGCGTCACCGAGTCCGACCTGGCGTTGCTGCACGTGACGATCCGCAAGAGCGCCGAACAGATGGGGTCGCGGCTCGACCTCTCGGACGCCGACCGTGAGCGGGTCCAGGGCATGCTGGCCGAGGCGAGCCGCAGCTGGGACGACCATCTCGGGGACCTCCTCCCGGTGACCACCGGTGTGGATCCCGTTCTGGCGCAGCGTTATGCCGCCGTCCTGCCCGAGGGGTACAAGGAGGATTTCGACGCCACGCGCGCGTTGTCGGATCTCGCGAGGCTGGAGGCGCTCGAAGACGGTTCCATCGACCTGCTGCTCTACCGCGATCCCGGGGCGGAGGTCGGGCACTGGCGATTCACCCTGTACGTGGGCGGCGACGGCATTTCGCTGAGCCAGGTACTTCCGGTGCTGCAGAGTCTCGGTGTGGAGGTGCTCGACGAACGGCCCTACCTGATTCCGCGGCCGGACGGGTTGTCGTGCTGGATCTACGATTTCGGGCTGTCGGTGCCCGCGGAGCTGCTCCGCTCCTCGGTCGAGGACGACCTGGACGCCGAACTCGCCGCCGAGGAGGCGTCCGCCGCCGCCCCGAAGCTTCAGGAACGGTTCACCGATGCCTTCACCGCGGTCTGGTTCGGACGGGCGGAGGCCGACCGGTTCAACGAGCTGATCCTGCGGGCGGGAGTGTCGTGGCGGCAGGCCGTGATCCTGCGGGCCTACGCAAAGTACCTGCGCCAGGCGGGGTTTCCCTACAGCCAGTTCCACATCGAGGGGGTTGCGCTGGCGAATCCCCGCTCCGCGTACACGCTCGTCGAGTTGTTCGAGGCGATGTTCGACCCGGAGACGCCCTCACCCGACCTGGTCGCCGAACTCGACACCCGTCTGCGGGAGTACATCGACGCCGTGGTCAGCCTCGACGCGGACCGCATCCTGCGCGGTCTGTTCGGGCTGATCACGTCGACGCTGCGCACCAACTACTTCGTCGTCGGCCGCACCGGGGAGCCGCCGTCGCACCTGTCGATCAAGCTCGATCCGACCCCGATCCAGGAACTGCCGAAGCCCCGCCCCAAGTACGAGATCTTCGTGTACTCGCCCGACGTCGAGGGTGTCCACCTGCGGTTCGGATCCGTCGCCCGCGGCGGGCTGCGCTGGTCGGACCGGCGTGAGGATTTCCGCACCGAGATCCTGGGGTTGGCGAAGGCTCAGGCCGTCAAGAACGCGGTGATCGTCCCGGTCGGCGCGAAGGGCGGTTTCGTCGTCAAGAATCCGCCGACACCCTCGGGCGACGCGGCGGCCGACCGCGCGGCCGCCCTGGAGGCGGGTCAGGACTGCTACCGCACATTCATCTGCGGGCTCCTGGACCTCACCGACAACGTCGATCAGGCGTCGGGGGAGATCGTGCCCCCGGCCCGGGTGGTGCGGCGCGACGGCGACGACCGGTATCTCGTCGTGGCCGCGGACAAGGGGACCGCGAAATTCTCCGACCTCGCCAATTCTGTTGCGGAGCAGTACAAGTTCTGGCTCGGCGACGCGTTCGCGTCCGGTGGGTCGGCCGGGTACGACCACAAGGGGATGGGCATCACCGCACGGGGCGCCTGGGAAAGCGTGAAACGGCACTTCCGGGAGATGGGCGTCGACACCCAGACCCAAGACTTTTCCGCAGTCGGTGTCGGTGACATGAGCGGCGACGTGTTCGGAAACGGCATGCTCCTGAGCCGGCACATCCGGCTGGTGGCGGCGTTCGACCATCGGCACATCTTCCTCGACCCCGATCCCGATGCCGCCAGGTCCTTCGCGGAACGCTCCCGCATGTTCGCGCTGCCCCGGTCGTCGTGGGCCGACTACGACACCGGCATCATCAGCGAGGGCGGGGGAGTATGGGACCGGACGCGCAAATCGGTGCCGATCAGTGCCGCCGCCCGCGCTGCGCTCGGACTCGACGACGCCGTCACTGAACTCTCCCCACCAGAACTGGTCCGGGCGATCCTGCGTGCCCCCGTGGACCTGCTGTGGAACGGTGGCATCGGCACATACGTCAAGGCGTCCACCGAGACCAATGCGATGGTGGGCGACAAGAGCAACGACTCCGTGCGCGTCGACGGCAACGAGGTGCGGGCGAAGGTGGTGGGCGAGGGCGGCAACCTCGGGGTGACGGCGCTCGGCCGGATCGAGTACAGCCAGAACGGTGGCCGGATCAACACCGACGCGATCGACAACTCCGCGGGCGTCGACTGCTCCGATCACGAAGTGAACATCAAGATCCTGCTGGACTCGTTGGTGAGCAGCGGCGGGTTGCCGCGGGAGGAACGCAATCCTCTGCTGGCGTCGATGACCGACGAGGTGGCCCAACTCGTGCTCGCGAACAACATCGCGCAGAATAATCTCCTCGGCGTCTCCCGGACCAGCGCGGTTCCGATGCTGAGTGTGCATCGCCGCCAGATCGAGCACCTGGCGTCGCGTCGAGGACTCGACCGGAAACTCGAGGCCCTGCCCACCGACGAGGAGATCGCACGACGCAGGCAGGCGGGGCAGGGACTGACCTCTCCGGAACTCGCGACGCTCACCGCGCACGTGAAACTCGCGCTCAAGGACGACCTCCTCGCGACCGACCTGCCCGACAGCGAGACGTTCGCGCCGCGGCTGCCGCGGTACTTCCCGGCAGTGTTGCGCAAGCGGTTCCGCACCGCGATCAAGGCGCATCCTCTGCGCAGGCAGATCGTGGCGACGATGCTCGCGAACGAGACCATCGACAACGGCGGTATCACCTTCGCGTACCGATTGGCGGACGAGGCGGGTGCGAGCAGCACCGACGCCATCCGCGCCTACGCGGCGGTCACCGAGATCTTCGCCCTGCCCGAGCTGTGGTCGAGGATCCGGTCGGCGAACATTGCGGCGGACATCGAGGACGACCTGATTCTCGAGTCCGGCCGGGTCCTCGACCGCGCGTCCCGCTGGTTCCTGACCAACCGGCCTCAGCCCCTCGCCGTGGGCGCCGAGATCGCCCGGTACTCGGCCGACTTCCGCGCACTCTCGCCGCGAGTCCCGCAGCTCGTGCGGGGGCATCAGCTCGCCGACGTGGAGACACGGGCGAGGCCGCTCGTCGTCCGCGGAGCGCCCGAGGACCTCGCGTTCGAGGTGTTCCGGCTTCTGGACAAGTTCTGCCTGCTCGACATCAGCGACATCGCGGACATCGCCGAACGCGACATCGACGAGGTCGCCGAGCTGTACTACGAACTCGACGCGCACCTCGGCATCGACTGGCTGCTCAGCGCCGTGTCCACACTCGCGCGGGGTGACCGCTGGCATTCGCTGGCCCGCCTCGCACTGCGGGACGACCTCTACAGTTCGCTGCGTCAGCTCACGATGGAAGTGCTCCTGGGTGGTGAACCTCACGAGACGCCGCAGGAGAAGATCGACGACTGGGAGTCGACGAACGCGTCCCGGCTGGCCAGGGCGAGGTCCGCTCTCACCGAAATTTTCGAGTCTGGGACCCTTGACCTCGCGACGCTCTCGGTGGCGGCGCGTCAGGTACGCAGCATGGTGCGAGGTATGAGCACCCGATCGGAGGTATGACGTTGAGCGAGGGCTTTCACGCGGAGGTCGAAGTTCGATGGTCGGACATGGACGTCTTCCAGCACATCAACCACGCACGGATGGTGACGTTGCTGGAGGAGGCGCGGATTCCCTGGCTGTTCGAGGACGATCGGCCCACTGTCACGTTGCGTGACGGCGCGGTCATCGCGGACCTCCATGTGCGCTACCGCGGGCAACTCCGGCACAGCGATTCACCGCTCGACGTCCTGATGTGGGTGGAGAAGGTGCGCGCGGTCGATTTCACGATCAACTACGAGGTCCGCCCGAAGGGCGTCGATGTCTCGGTCGCGCCGTCCATCATCGCCTCCACGCAGATCGCGGCGTTCGACATCGACACTCAGCGACTGCGCAGAATCACCGACGTCGAGCGTGCGTACCTGGAGAGCTGGCAGCGTGCATGAGCGCGTCCTGTCGATCCCGGACGCCACGGAACGCGGGGATCTCGCCACGTTCCTCACGCGGGTGGTCCGGTTGGACGAGTCGGCGGTGGTGCGTCTGCGTCAGCGCGGACCCGGCCGCCTGACGATCTGGGCGGCAACCGGTTTCGACGCGCTGGCGGTGCGCACGGTCGCGGGGACCATCACCCCCGACGACACGTCGGCTGCCGGTGACCAACTGCTCGCCGCCCTCGAAGCGGCGACCGCCGCCGACATCGATCCCGGGTTTTCGATGGATTCGGCGTGGCGGGGCGCTCTGCCTCCGACGGAGGGCTTCGTGCACGTCGACGACGTCCCGGCGCGTGTCCTCGTCGATCTCGCGCAGCGCGGTGCGGCCCTGGCGCAGGAGCACGGCAGCGGCCACGGCCCGCCCGCATCACTCCTCGACCAGGAGGTGCTGCAGGTGAAGGGCGCGGAGCACACGGTCGGCATCCCGATGCGGGTGGTGTTCGCACTCACCGCGATGGGATTCGTTCCGCACGCGGGCTCGGATCGGCTGACCGCCGACATCGACCTCGGGCGCATCGACGCGGCCGAACTGGTCCGGGTGCGTGCCACCGCGTCGTGGCTGCGGGTGGACGCCCGGTTCGGGTCGATCTACCGGCACCGCGGTGGGGGGATTCCGTTGTCGGTCGCGCGGTAGCGCGCCGTCAGCCGGCCCGCAGGGCGCTGGTCGCCAGAACGGCGAGTGACGCGACGACGGCCGCCATGCCCAGCCCCGCGACCAGGGTCAGCTGCTCGCCGAGCACCGCGGTCCCGAGCAGTGCCGCGACCACCGGTTCGGTGAGTGTCAGCGTCGCGACCGTCGCGGGTGGCAGCCGCCGCAGACCGGCGGCGAACAGCAGATAGGCCAGCACGGTCGGGACGATCGCAAGATACACCGCGGCAGCAGCGCCCGGTCCGGTGTCGAGGCCGCCGGGCCAGGTCGCGACGAGCACGGGGATCAGGAACAGTCCACCGAGACCGAACATCTGTCCCATCGCCGCCTCGGGACTCGCACCCGCGGCGAGCAGCGACGATCCGGAAACCGTGTAGGCGGCGTACCCGAGGCCGGCGAGCAGCGCAGGGAGTGCACCCGCCAGGATCCCGGACGAGTCGGAGCCGCCCGTCGTGCCCGCCACGATCAACGCCATTCCGGCGACCGCGATGACGGTGGACACGGCCCACATCGGGCCGGGACGGTGCCGGTGCACCGCCCATTGCAGTGCCCCGGTGAACGCGGGGCCCGAACCCAGCGCGATCATGGTTCCTGCCGCCACCCCGGCGCTCTGCACACCACTGAAGAAGCCGAGTTGGTACGCCGCGACTCCGATCCCGCCCCACACGGCGGGCACGTACCCGCGCATCCCGGAGCCGTCACCGAACCCGAGCCCGCTCCGCAGCGCTGCGAACGCCGCGAGGAGCGCGCCCGCGGCCACGACCCGGGCCGAGCCGACCGCCAGCGGGTCGAGGTCGTAGCCGAGGGAGCGGGACGCGAGGGCCTGCGCGGTTCCCGTCGTGGCGAACAGGATCGATGCTGCGACGACCGCCGCAACTGCGGGAGTGCGGGTCAGATGAGCCACGCAGCCGCGTTCGGTGGGAGCTGCCCCTCGACGAGCGGCGCGCTGCTGAGCAGCACCTCACCGGGTGGCAGCGAGATCGGCCTGTCGGTGGCGTTGAGGGCGCAGATCAGCCCGCCGCGCCTGCGGAAGGCGAAGCAGCCGGCGGGGCTCCCGTACCAGTCGACCCCGGGCCCGGAGAACTCCGGGCGCAGCGAGCGCAGTTCGAGTGCGGCCCGGTACAGCGACAGCGTCGACGTGACGTCCTCGAGTTGCGCCTCGACGGTGAGGTCCGCCCACTCGGGTGGCATCGGCAGCCAGGGCTCGCCGGTGCTGAACCCGAACGGCGGTTCGGTGCCCTCCCACGGAACGGGCACACGGCAGCCGTCACGTCCGCGTTCGGTGTGACCGGACCGTTCCCACACCGGGTCCTGCAACGCCGAATCGGGGAGGTCGACGTTGGGCAGGCCGAGTTCGGCGCCGTTGTACAGGAACGCCGCACCCGGCAGCGCCAGTTCGACGAGGATCATGGCCCGGGCGCGTGCCGTGCCGATCTCGCCGCCGCCGTATCGGGTGACTTCCCGTTCGACGTCGTGGTTCGACAGGGTCCAGGTGGGTGTCCCGCCCACTTGGTCGACGGCGGTCAGGGAGTTCTCGATCGCCTCCCGGACCGTCTCCGCCGAGAACTCGGCCTCGGCAAGCCGGAAGTTGAACCCGAGGTGCAGTTCGTCGGGCCGGATGTACTCGCCGAAGCGTTCGTTGTCGCGAACCCAGATCTCTCCGACCGCCATCGTGCCCGGGTACTCGTCGAGGACCTTGCGGATGCCGCGGTGGATGTCGTGGACCGCGGGGTTGTCGAACCGCGGATCGTCGTCGGAGTTCTGCAGCAGGGCGTTGGCGGACCAGTCGTGGTCCGGCAGACCTTCCGGCTTCGCCATGCCGTGCGCGACGTCGATGCGGAATCCGTCGACGCCGCGGTCCAGCCAGAACCGGAGCGTCGTCGTGAGATCCTCGACGACATCCGGGTTGTCCCAGTTCAGGTCGGGCTGTTCCGTCGCGAAGATGTGCAGGTACCACTGGCCGGGCTTGCCGTCGGCCTCGGTGATCCGCGTCCAGGCCGGCCCGCCGAAGACGCTCGGCCAGTTGTTGGGCGGCTCCGCGCCGTCCTCACCGCGACCGTCGCGGAAGATGTACCGGTTCCGTTCGGGACTGCCGGGCGGTGACGCCAGGGCGGCGCGGAACCATTCGTGCTCGACGCTCGTGTGGTTGGGCACCAGGTCCATCGTCACCTTGATCTGGCGCGCGTGCGCGGCCTCGATCAGTGCGTCCATGGTCGCGAGGTCACCGAACAGCGGGTCGATGTCTCGGGGATCGGACACGTCGTAACCGTGATCGGCCATCGGGGAGCGCATCACCGGGCTCAGCCAGAGGGCGTCGACACCGAGCAGTTCGAGGTATCCCAGCTTGTCCCGCACTCCGTGGAGGTCGCCGACACCGTCACCGTTCGCGTCGGCGAACGAGCGGGGATAGATCTGGTAGAAGACGGCGTCGGACCACCAGGGTGCCGGCTGTGTGTCGTCGGCGGACGTTTCGGCGGGAGTGCTCACAAACGCCCATCGTGCCAAACGATCGCCCGCACCACGACTCGACCGGCGTAATCGGCGCGGGGCGGTTTCAGAAGGCGGAGTTCACCATCGAAGCCGCGGCCATGTCCATGTACTCGGAGAGGGCCTTGCGGTGGGCGTCGTCGAGGGTTCCGGTGTCGATCGACGCGATGGCCGTGTGCATGCACCGCAGCCAGGCGTCCCGCTCGATCGGGCCGATCTTGAACGGCTGGTGTCGCATCCGCAGTCGTGGGTGGCCGCGCTCGTCCGAATAGGTGTGCGGTCCGCCCCAGTACTGCTCGAGGAACATCCGCATCCGGCGCTCGGCCGGACCCAGATCTTCCTCGGGGTAGAGGGGTCGCACGATGTCGTCCTTGGCGACTTCCTCGTAGAAGCGCGCGGTGAGTTTGCGGAACGTCTCCGCTCCGCCCACCGCCTCGTAGAAGGTCTGCTGCACGTCAGTCATGGCGCCCTCCATTGTGCACGTGCGGGCGCGAACGGTCTTCGTCACCGTCTGTTCACCGAACGTCCTGCATTTTTGTCGGAAATGGACGTGCACGAGCAGGCAATTCATGGTGCACTTGGTGGCAATCTCCCGGAGGTCGCATGAAGAATCGACACAGCGCCCGCGCGCACCGACAACTCGTGCCCACTGATGCCCGGAGTGCCGGGGTTTCAGGGGCGTTTGCTTTACAAGTGATCACCGAAGGCTCCGCGCGCAGCGCAGAGCCTTCTTTCCCGGGCGAGAATGCGGTTCCGCTCTGGATCAAGCGCCGGGTGCTTCTCCTGAATGTCACCTACGAGCCGCTCACCGCCCTTCCTGCCCGCCGCGCCGTGGTGTTGATGACCTGCGGTAAAGCCGATACCGTCCACGAGGATCCCCAGGCCCCGGTCGTCCACTCCGAGCAGTGGTCCGTGCAGGTGCCGTCCGTGATCCGCCTCCGGAACTACGTCCGCGTCCCGTATCGCGCCCGTGTTCCGATGACCCGCGCAGCCCTCATGCACCGGGACCGGTTCCGGTGCGCCTACTGCGGTGCCAAGGCCGAGACCGTCGATCACGTGGTTCCCCGCAGTCGAGGCGGCGAGCATTCGTGGGAGAACTGCGTGGCCTGCTGCGCGCCCTGCAACCACCGCAAGGCGGACAAATTGCTGAGCGATCTCGGCTGGACGCTCAGGGCCTCCCTCGTGCCTCCGTCGGGGCCGCACTGGCGACTGCTGGCGTCCACCAAGGACTTGCACCCGTCGTGGATGCCCTACCTCGGTGAAGGCGCCGCCTGAGCGTTCCGCGCGTCCGCTTCGCGAAGTTCGGCCCTGACGCTTCCCCTCGCACGGTTCTGGGCTACCGTTTGCGTTGTGAGCATTCTCGAGACAGTGCTGATATTCGTAGGAATTCCGGCGTTGATCACCGCCTTCTTCGCGGGGATGTCGTTCGTCGGCAAGAAGACGCCGGGCCCCGTGCCGCCCGCGTTCCACCTCGGTGAGGAATGGACGCACGCGCCGGTGCTGTGGAGCGCCGTCGACGAGGTGACCACGCACGGTCATCACGGCGGACACCACGGCGCGCACGCCGGTTCGGCAGACCTGATTGGAGGCTCGGCAAGTGGCAAGTGGTGACCTGATTCCTGCGTCGGCGGTATCCGCGGACAATCTTCCTGTCGGCAGCGTCGTGACCTCCAGCGGTCGCATCTCAGGCGTGCACCGCGTCGGTGAGCCGTTCACCGACGACCTGCCGTTCACGACGGACGAACTCGTCCGCCTCGACGATGCCCTCACCGAAGGCACCCGCAAGACGAAGGTGCGCTTCAACGCGTACATCGGCGACCTCGGCGCCGACACCGCGGCCGGCGCCGACGCGCTGTTCCCCACGACGCCCGAGGCGGAACGGTCCGTGCTCATCGCGGTCTCGCCCAACCAGCGGACGGTCGAGATTCGCAGCGGTCGGGCCGTGGCCAACCGTGTCACCGACCGGGTCGCCCAGCTCGGCGCCACCGCCGCCGTGTCGTCGTTCGGCGACGGGGACCTCATCGACGGTCTCGTGAGTGCCATCCGCGTAATGAGTGCGGCGATCGCCTCGCCGTAAAACCTGCACAGATCAGCATCCGCGCGGCCCGATCCGGCTCAGTCCTCCTGAACCGGATCGGGCCGTCGGTGTCTCACCGGGTGCCGACGACGCGATCGGCGCCTTCGAGGGTCCGCCGAACGGCGTCGATGCCGAGTTCCATCATCTGCGCGGTCCGGTCCGCGAGAGTTGCGGGCAGGATGTCCGCGATCCAGACGAACACGGTCGCGCCGTGGCCGTCGTCGCTCACCTGGGCGGAAGCATTGTGATGCAGGTAGGGGCCGTCGACGATCGACCAGGCCAGTCGGCGCGCGTCCTCGTCGCGCGAGACGAGACGCTCCCGGACGACGGAACCGTCGAAGAACGTGATGACCCGATCTCCCCGGTCGATCACCGAGGCGGTGACGAAACCTGCGGCGAGCCGCGTGTCCAACGCACCCCAGTCGCGCAGAGCGTCCCACGCGGCAGCGGGTGTGACATCGATGTGGGTGGACTCGTAGATGTATGACATGACTGCAGCCTGCCGCGGGAACTGCCGTGAGGATTGAAGATTCTTGCAGGCCACCGTATGTGCGGGAAGGTGTCGGGCCCCACGGGTAGCGTCCCCGTTGTGGCGGTGAGCGAGGTCGCACGTCTGCCGGGCGCGAGTGTCTGGGCGGTGGACTGCTGTGGCGCGCACACGGGCTGGTCGGACGTGGAGGTGCGGGACGATCACCGGCTCGTGCTCGTCCGTGGCGGCCGATTCGTTCGCCGGATCGGCAGACGTGAGTCGGTGGCCGATCCGACCGTCGCGTATCTCGGAATACCCGGCGAAGTGGAACAGTTCGCGCACCCCGCCGGTGGAGACCGGTGCACGTCGATCAGTGTCCGGCCTGAGCTCTGGCGTGCGATCGCCGGTGACCACTGGACACTCGGCCGTTCGGATGTGTACGTCGATGCCCACGTCGACCTTCTTCATCGGCGCCTGCTCCGTGCCGGCCGGACGGGCGACGTCCACCTCGCCCTCGCCGAGGAGGCCGTCCGGCTCGTCGCGGTCGTCGCGGTCGCCGCGTCCCGGGCGCGGTCGCGTTCACACCGGCGCGGCGGCATTCCGGACGACGTAGTGGCCGCGGCGGCCCGCGCGGCGGTCCTCGACGACGAGCCCGGCTCGGACGGTTTGATACCCCTCGCCGGACGGTTCGGGGTGTCACCGTTCGCGCTCAGTCGTGCGTTCAGTGCAGTCATGGGCGTCTCGCTCACCAGGTACCGCAACAGGGTTCGGGTCGGGCGGGCGCTCGCGCGGATCGAGAACGGCGACCGTGACCTCGCCGGACTCGCCGCGGACCTGGGATTCTCGGATCAGGCGCACATGACCAGGACCATCCGGGCCCACCTCGGCGAGACACCCACCGCGCTGCGAACACTGTTGTCGGCCTGAACGACCCTCGATTTCTGTCGGTGGTCGATGCGAACATATGTTCGTGTCCGATTCGCCGCGCCCGCCCATCTCGAGTGGCGCCGAGGCGACCATCCTGCACGCCGACCTCGATGCGTTCTACGCCTCGGTGGAGCAGCGGGACGACCCCGGCCTGCGGGGTCGTCCGGTGATCGTCGGCGGCGGCGTCGTGCTGGCCGCGAGCTACGAGGCGAAGGCGTACGGGGTGCGCACGGCCAGCAGCGGTGCGCAGGCGCTGCGCCTGTGCCCGCACGCCGTCGTGGTGCGCCCACGAATGTCGGCGTACGCGGCCGCGAGCAAGGCGGTGTTCGAAGTCTTCGGCCGGACGACGCCCCTGGTCGAGGGACTGTCGATCGACGAGGCCTTCCTCGACGTCGCCGGTCTCCGCAAGATCGCCGGCGCGCCGGTCGACATCGCGGCGCGTCTGCGCCGGGACGTACGCGAGCAGGTGGGTCTGCCGATCACGGTCGGGATCGCGAGAACGAAGTTTCTCGCGAAGGTCGCCAGCGCGGTGGGCAAACCCGACGGACTGCTGCACGTGCCGCCGGACCGCGAGATCGAGTTCCTCCATCCGCTGCCGGTCGAAAGGCTGTGGGGTGTCGGCGCGGTGACGTCGGTCAAGCTCCGCGACGCCGGGATCGCCACCGTCGGCCAGCTCGCCCACTATCCCGAAGAGCTGCTCGTGTCCATCGTCGGACCCGCGGCGGGCCACCACCTCCACGCGCTCGCCTGGGCACGCGACCCGCGTCCCGTGCAGGTGGGGCGCAGGCGGAGATCCGTCGGCGCGCAGCACGCTCTGGGGCGCAGACCGAAGTCGAGGGAGGATGTGGACGCCGCTCTGGTGACCTTGGTCGACCGGGTGGCCGGCCGATTGCGCCGCGGCGAGCGGGTCGGGCGCACGGTGGTGCTCCGGCTGCGGTTCGACGACTTCACGCGGGTGACGCGTTCGCACACACTCGCGCAGCCGTCGGCTCAGACGCAGACGATCCTCACGACGGCCCGCGGCCTGCTGAACAACGCGACGCCGATGATCGAACGCAAGGGCATCACCCTCGTGGGAATCGCGGTGGCCAACCTCGAGGACGACTGCCCGCAACAGCTGGCGCTGCCGTTCGACCCGTACACGAGTAGTTCACTCGACAGCACGCTCGACAGTCTGCGCGACCGCTTCGGCTCCTCGGCCGTCACCCGCGCCGTGCTGCTGGGCCGGGATCAGGGTGTGACGGTGCCGATCCTGCCGGATTAGGCCGGCAGGATCGGCCACCGATCAGCTCGCGTCGAACTTTCGGGCCGCCAGCGACCGGACGATCCCGGCGCGGCCCTCGACCACCAGGCGGCGCAGGGCGGGCGGGTGGTCGCCGGCCAGGAATTCGTCGGCTGCCGCCACGGATTCCTCGCTGATCGACCACGACGGGTACAGACCTACGACGACGGTCTGCGCGACCTCGCTCGAACGCCGCTCCCACACCCCGGGAATGTCCGCGAAGTAGCGGGCCACGTACGGTGCGAGGATCTCGGACTGGCCGTGACCGGCGAAGCCGCCGATGATCGAGCGGGCGGTGATGTTCGGCACGGAATCGTCGCCGACCACCCGGTTCCAGGCCTGTTCCTTCACCGCGGCCTGCGGGCGGACGGTGGCCGCGGCGGCGGCGTTGCGGGCACCTGCCGCGGTGGGGTCGCGTTCGGCTTCGGCGTCGATGAACGGCGTCTCGACGCCCTCGGCGTCGATCTCACCGGCCCCGGCGAGTGCGGTGACGAGACGCCAGCGCAGGTCCGTGTCGACGACGAGCCCGGGAAGCCCGACCGTCTCGGGTGCGGCGTCGAGCAGTTCCTGCAGCACCTCGGTGTGCCACGCCGACAGCTGCGCCCCCGCCAGCGCGTTGACGAACGCCAGCTGGTGGTCCGAACCCGGCTCGGCTTCCCGCGCCAGTTCGAGGAGCCGGTTCGCGAAGTCTGGCCAGCCGTGTTCCTTGGCCCACTCGGGTTCGGCGTAGCTGTGCAGCGCGGTCTGGGCCTGCATCAGCAGGCGCTGGACGACGCCGACCTCGGTTTCGGCGCCGACGCCGCGCTGCACGAGGGCGACGAAGTCCCGCGCCTTGAGTTCGGCCTGACGCGTCATCTCCCAGGCCGCCGACCACACCAGCGTGCGGGGGAGGGGCTCGTCGATGTCGCCGATGCGGTCGATGGCGGTGGCGAGCGAGTCGGGATCGAGCCGCAGCGAGCAGTACGTGAGGTCGTCGTCGTTGACGAGGATCAGCTGACCGCGTTCGACACCGACGAGTTCGGCGACGTCGGTGCGTTCGGTGGCGTCGAGGTCGAGTTCCACCCGCTTCGTGCGCACGAGCTTGCCGTCCCGGTCGTCGTACACGCCGACGGCGATACGGTGCACCCGTCGCTCACCGGCACCCGGTGTGGCGCCGGACTGCAGGACGGCGAACCGCGTGAACTTGCCATCCGCGTCGACGTCGAATTCGGGGCGCAGGATGTTGAGCCCGGTGGTCTTGAGCCACTGGGCTCCCCAGTCGGACAGGTCGCGGCCCGACGACTTCTCGAGTGCGCCGAGGAGGTCGTCGAACGTGGCGTTGTCGAAGGCGTGGTCGCGGAAGTAGTCCCGCAGGCCGGACAGGAAGGGGTCGAGCCCGACATACGCGACGAGCTGCTTGAGGACCGAGGCGCCCTTCGCGTACGTGATGCCGTCGAAATTCACCTCGACCGCGGCGAGGTCGGGGATGTCGGCGGCGATGGGGTGGGTGGAGGGCAGCTGATCCTGCCGGTACGCCCAGGACTTCTCGACGTTGGCGAACGTGGTCCACGCGTTGGTGTATTCGGTGGCCTCGCTCTGGCAGAGCACGGAGGCGAACGTCGCGAAGGACTCGTTGAGCCACAGGTCGTCCCACCAGCGCATGGTGACGAGGTCGCCGAACCACATGTGCGCCATCTCGTGCAGGACGGTCTCGGCGCGCCGCTCGTACGACGCCCGCGTCACCTTGGACCGGAAGACGTAGTCCTCGAGGAACGTCACGGCGCCGGCGTTCTCCATTGCGCCCGCGTTGAATTCGGGAACGAACAGCTGGTCGTACTTCCCGAACGCGTAGGGGGTGCCGAAATTGCGGTGGTAGAACTCGAAGCCCTGCTTGGTTTCCGTGAACAGGCGCTCGGAGTCCATGTGCTTCCCGAGGGAGGCGCGGCAGTAGATCGCGAGGGGGATGTCGCCGTGCTCGTCGGAGTAGTTGTCGGTCCACTCCGCGTACGGGCCGGCGATGAGCGCCACGAGGTAGGTGCTCATCTTCGGGGTGGTGCGGAAGATGTGGCGGCCGGCGTCCGGCGCCACCGTCTCGACGGTCGCGGAGTTGGAGATCACCTTCCAGTCGGCGGGGGACGTGACGTGCACGTCGAACGTCGCCTTCAGGTCGGGCTGGTCGAAGCAGGCGAACATGCGCTTGGCGTCTGCGGTCTCGAACTGCGAGTACAGGTACACCGCGTCGTCGGTCGGGTCCACGAAGCGGTGTAGCCCTTCACCGGTGTGCGAGTACGCGCAGTCGGCCTCGACCACCAGTTCGTTGCGTTCCGCGAGATCGGTGAGTGTGATGCCGGTGGACTCGTCGTAGTTCGACACGTCGACGGGGGAGCCGTTCAGCGTGGCCGAATGCACACGGGCCGCGACGATGTCGACGAACGTGGACGCGCCGGGGGTGGCCCCGAACGTGACGGTGGTGCGAGAGGAGAACGTCTCGACTCCGGGCTGAATTGTCGTCTCGACTCCGGGCTGACCTGTCCCGTCGGTGAGGTCGAGTTCGATCAGATAGTTGTCGACGGTCAGCAGTCCGGCTCGTTCGGCTGCCTGTTCGCGGGTCAGGTTCGGTGGGGCCACAGAGGTCTCCTCGTGATCGGCGGCGGTGCTCGTACTCGATGCTGCCATCCCATCACGAGTGGGCCAGGGGTGTTAACCGGACAGGTCGGCCAACGGCACCCCGGGGTCGGCCAGGCGGTCGGGATCGACCGGGGCGGACGACGACACCAGTTTCTTGATCTGATCGGTGACATCCCAGATGTTGACGTTCATGCCGGCGAGGACGTGGTTGTCCGCGTCGAGCCAGAAGGCCACGAACTCGCGTGCGGCGAAATCGCCGCGCACGACCACCCGGTCGTACGAATCGTGCGGGGCGTACCCCACATACTCCATGCCCAGATCGAACTGGTCGGTGAAGAAGTACGGCAGGTTCCCGTATTCCGCCTCGTGCCCGAGCATGGTGGCGGCGGCCACGGCCGGCTGGTTGAGCGCGTTCGCCCAGTGCTCGACCCGGATGCGGGTGCCGAGCTGCGGATGCTGTTGCGCGGCGATGTCGCCCACCGCGACGACGTCGGGGTCGCTGGTCTGCAACCCGGCGTCGACGAGAACGCCGCCGTCGACGTCGAGTCCGGCCCGCTCCGCGATCTCGATGTTGGGTGCCGCGCCGACGGCGACGAGGACCGCGTCGGCGGGCAGGACGGTGCCGTCGCCCAACCGAACCCCGGTGGCCTTGCCGTCTTCGACGACGATCTCCTCGACCGTCGCGCCGAGGTGCAGTTGAACGCCGTGCTCGCGGTGGAGTTCGGCGAAGACCGAGCCGATCTCGGGGCCGAGGGAGCCGAGCAGGGGAACTTCGGCGGCTTCCACCACCGTCACGTCGGCGCCCTTCTCCCGCGCGGAGGCACCCACCTCGAGGCCGATCCAGCCGGCGCCGATCACCACGAGTCGTCGGCCACCGGCGACCGCCTCGATGAGCTTGTCCGATTCGTCGATGGTGCGGAGGTAGTAGACGCCCTCGGCGTCGGACCCGGAGATCGGTGGGCGGCGCGAGCGCGAACCGGTGGCGAGGGCGAGCTTGTCGTATCCCAGCGTGGAACCGTCCGGCAGCGTCACGGTGTGGGCGGCGAGGTCGAGGGCGGTGGCGGTGGTGCCGAGCCGCAGGTCCACGTGATGGTCGCGGTACCAGTCGCCGTGGTGGACGGTGAAGTCGCCGAGTGCCTTCTTGCCTGCGAAGTGTTCCTTCGACAGCGGAGGTCGCTCGTAGGGAAGATGTTCCTCCTCCGACAGGAGGATGATCGATCCGTCGAAATCCTTGTCACGCAATGCTTCTGCCGTCTTCGCTCCGGCGAGGCCGCCGCCGACGACGACGAACGTGCGAGTGGAGGGCATGTGAGGATGCTCCCTTCCGGTCGACCACTTTCGACCCTACTGCCGCGAGCGGGGTCTCCGGGAAGGATTCCCGGAGGGGAGGTGTTGACTGGACGGGAATGTGTGTACATCACTGAGAAGGAGCATCACGTGAGTGCTGGGACGAACGCCGGGACCGCCAAGGACGTCGCTGATTTCTGGTTCGACCCACTGTGCCCGTGGTGCTGGATCACCTCGCGATGGATCCTCGAGGCCACGCAGGTGCGTGACCTGGAGGCGAACTTCCACGTGATGAGCCTGGCCGTCCTCAACGAGGGCCGGGATCTGCCGGAGGAATACCGCGAGCTCATGACCAAGGCGTGGGGCCCGGTGCGGGTGCTGATCGCGGCCGCGCAGAAGCACGGCGACGAGATCCTGCTGCCGCTGTACACGGCGATGGGCACGCTCATCCACAACGAGGGCAACAAGGACTTCGGCGACGTGATCGTCAAGTCGCTCGCCGAGGTCGGGCTGCCGGCCGAACTGGCCGAGGCCGCCGAATCGGAGGAGTACGACGCCGCACTGCGTGAGAGTCACGCCGCAGGCATGGACGCCGTCGGACCGGACGTGGGAACCCCGACCATCCACGTCAACGGTGTCGCGTTCTTCGGCCCGGTCCTGTCGCGGATTCCCCGCGGCGAGGACGCGGGCAAGGTGTGGGACGGTGCGGTCGCGCTGGCCGGCTACCCGCACTTCTTCGAACTCAAGCGCACCCGGACCGAGGACCCCCAGTTCGATTGAGCCCCGTCCCGGGCACGGTCACCGAGTGACGGGCCCGGCCGGGTCGGCCGCGTACTGCAGTTGCTGCGGATCGCGGTAGATCTGGCCGGGTTTCACGAACAGGTGACCGTGCCGGGTCCTGTTCCGCAGGGCGGCGGCGCGCCAGGTCAGCACCGGATGTCCCGACAGCAGATTCACGAACCACGGAAAGAACCCGCGTTCGGTGGTGGCCCGGTCGGCGAGTTCGTCGAAGCCGACGATGCTGACGAGGTATTTGCCAGCGCCGAGAACGCCCATCGCGCCGCGGGTGCCCTGGGGCCGCACACAGTAGCCGTGATTGTCTGCGGTGTATTCCATCGATCGGAACAGCGCCGACCCGACGACGGGAATGTAGTTGGCGGCGAACTGTCCCAGTTGCCGCCAGTAGGAGGCGTGACCGGCCGCGATGTGACCGACCTCGTGGCCGATGATGAAGGCGAGGGCGTCGGGCTCGCGGGCCTCGCCGCCGATCTCGAACAGATCGCTGTACACCACGACGAAGCGGCGGGAGCCGTGTCCGGATGCGAACGCGTTGATCCGGCCGTTCCCGAGCACGACGTAGGCGTCGGGCGGTTCGGTCATCCCGAACCGCGCAGCCGCCTCGGCCACCATCCGATACCCGTCGGGGAACTGGGTGGGGGTCATCTTGATCCCGTTCACCTGCTGCGAGCCGTAGAGCTGGCCGCGGCCGACGGCGATGAGGATCGGTGCGATCAGCACGATGAGCACCCAGGTGGACACCACGCCGAGGAAGAGTGCCGCGATCGCCGCGATGTAGGCGACCACGGTGAGAACGATCGCCGCCACGAGCAGCGGGATCTCCCACGAGTGCCGGGCGGGCCTGTCGTGCGGCATGAGGCCCGGCAACGGGACCGGAGGATTCCATCCCGTCCCGCCACTCCACTGGTGCTGCGCGGGGGTCTGCCGATGTCCCGGATACGCCTGTCCCCAGTTCTGTCCGTTGTCGGGATACATGCTGATCACGATAAGCGTCCCGGGCCCCTGACACGATTCGCGAGGACGCCTGACAGAATCACCAGTCATGCGCGTATACCTGGGTGCCGACCATGCCGGATTCGAACGTAAGAACGAGATCATCGAACACCTGAAGGCCGCGGGCCACGAGACCGTCGACTGCGGCGCTCATGTCTACGACGCCCTCGACGACTACCCCGCCTTCTGCATCGAGACGGCTCGTCGTGTCGTCGCCGACGAGGGCAGCCTCGGCATCGTGCTGGGCGGCAGCGGCAACGGTGAGCAGATCGCCGCGAACAAGGTGAAGGGCGCGCGATGTGCCCTGGCGTGGAGCGTCGAGACCGCGCAGCTGGCCCGCCAGCACAACAACGCTCAGCTGATCGGCCTCGGCGGCCGCATGCACTCCCTCGAGGAGTCCCTCGCGATCGTGGACGCGTTCCTCGCCGCCGAGTGGTCGAACGAGGAGCGCCACCAGCGCCGCATCGACATCCTGTCCGAGTTCGAGAAGACCGGCGTCGCCCCGGCCCTGCCCGAGGCCTGATCGTCCTTGCCCGAAGGTCACACCCTGCACCGGCTGGCCCGGCTGCACCAACGCCGGTTCGCCGGTGCGCCGGTGCGGGTTCTGAGCCCGCAGGGCAGATTCGCCGAGGACGCAGCCCTCGTCGACGGCCGCGTCCTCGTCAAGTCCGAGGCCTGGGGTAAACACCTATGGCATCACTACGAGTCCGGACTGGTCGTGCACGTCCATCTGGGACTGTACGGAGCGTTCACGGAATCGGCCGTTCCCATGGAACCGCCGGTCGGGCAGGTCAGGATGCGGATGGTCGGCGCCGAATTCGGCACCGACCTCCGCGGTCCGACGGCCTGTGAGGTTCTCCATCCGCCGCAGGTCGCCGCCATCGAGGCGCGGCTGGGACCGGATCCGCTGCGGAAGGACGCCGATCCCGACAAGGCGTGGAAACGCATCTCGGCGTCGAAGACCCCGGTCGGGGCACTGCTGATGGATCAGGCCGTGATCGCGGGCATCGGCAACGTGTACCGGGCGGAGGTCCTGTTCCGGCACGGCGTCAACCCCGACCGTCCCGGCCGCGCGCTGTCCCGTGACGAGTGGGACGCGCTGTGGGCCGACCTCGTCGCCCTGATGAAGGTCGGGGTCCGCCGCGGCAAGATGCACGTCGTCCGTCCCGAGGACGATCACGGCGATCCGGCGTATGCGAAGGATCGTCCCCGGACGTACGTCTACCGGCGGGCGGGATCACCGTGCCGGATCTGCGGCACCCCGGTGGCCCACTCGGTCATGAAGGGCCGCAACCTCTTCTGGTGCCCGAGTTGCCAGCCCTCCTGACGGCCGGCTAGAAGTCGAACCCACCACCGAAGTCGAACCCGCCGCCGTCTCCGCCGCCACCGAAGTCGAATCCGCCGCCGTCGCCACCGGCGTCCCCGCCCATGTCGCCGCCGCCGTCCGCGCCTGCGTCACCGCCGTCGCCACCGCCGTCTGCGCCCGCGTCACCGGTGTCCTGGGACGCGTCGCCCGCTCCGCTCTCGAAGCCCTGCGCGTCGTACCCCACTCCGGCCATCCCTGAGAACATCGCCGAGAAGAGGAACATCGAGCCCAGGCCCCACGCGCCTGCGACGAGAGCGGGCTTCCACCACGGCTCCGAGTACCAGCCGGCCGGAACCGGGCGTCCCGCGACGCGGCCGCCGGGGTAGTAGTTCGGTGTCTTCGACGACGGGTTCGGCGACGCCGCGACCTGCCGCCCCTCGAACTCGACCTCACGGTCCTCGGTGACCGCGCCCGCGGACTTCTGGCCGTTGATGGACGGAATCTCCGGGCCGGGGTCCATGCCCATGGCCGTGCGGGCGGCGCGGATGTAGTAGAGACCCTCGAGTGCCGTCTGCTTGGCGAGACGCGCCTGGACGGGCGTCGTGGCCTGATCGATCTGGGAGCCGGCGGCGGTGTAGCGCTCGGACGCGTCGGCGAGTGCCTGCTGGGAGGCGGTGTCGGATCCGGTGAGGCTGTACACCTGTCCGCCGAGCCGTTCGATGGCCTGGCGCGCGTCTGCCTTGGCGTCCTCGAGCTGGTTCGCGGTCTGCCCGGCGCGGTTGCTGCGGCTCCTCACCACCAGGAAGGCGACCGCCGCCACGATCACGAGAATGAGTAGCAGTTCCACGGTGGGCCTCCGGAGTTCTCGCGGACCGCCGGCTGCGGAGCTGCAACATCCACGAGTAGGGGACAAATCGGACATCTCCCAGAGTACTGACCGAAATCGTGGTTACGCGCTCGGCGAACGGGGGAGTGGTCCGGTCGAGGGCGAGTGGAGCCGCGTCCACCATCCATGTGACGCATGTCATAGCGGATGCGGTCTCCGCGGCCGCCCTCGAACATGAAAAAAAGAGCGTTCCCTGGGTGGGAACGCTCCTGTCTGGAGGGGATGACGGGAATCGAACCCGCGTAATCAGTTTGGAAGACTGAGGCTCTACCATTGAGCTACATCCCCGTGCATACGACTACCTGGGATCGCCATGCATGTCGTCTGCGATGAGTGACTGTACCCAACCTCGCTTTGGATTTCATAATCGGGGGGCCGTAGGATTCTTCCTCGGGTCCTCGCGAGGTTGGCGAGAGCCGGCTTCGACCGGGGTGTAGCGCAGCTTGGTAGCGCATCCGCTTTGGGAGCGGAGGGTCGCAGGTTCAAATCCTGTCACCCCGACCAGAACCACAGGGCAGGTAACTGCCGCACAGAAAAGCACGACCACACGAAGGAGCCAGTCCGTGAAGAGCACCGTCGAGCAGCTCAGCCCGACGCGAGTCCGTATCAACGTTGAGGTGCCCTTCGAGGAGCTCAAGCCTGATTTCGACAAGGCCTACAAGGCCCTCGCGCAACAGATCCGTCTCCCCGGCTTCCGTCCGGGCAAGGCACCGGCCAAGTTGCTCGAAGCCCGTGTCGGTCGTGGCGCAGTCCTGGAGCAGGTCGTCAACGACGCACTCCCGTCCCGCTACTCCGAGGCCGTCACCAGCGCCTCGGTGAAGGCGATCGGTCAGCCCGAGATCGAGATCACGAAGATCGAGGACGGCGAGCTCCTCGAGTTCACCGCCGAGGTCGACGTCCGTCCCGAGATCACGCTGCCCGACTACAGCGAGCTGAGCGTCACCGTCGATCCGATCGAGATCACCGACGAGGCCGTCGAGGAGCAGCTCCTGTCGCTGCGTCAGCGCTTCGGCACCCTCACCGGTGTCGAGCGTGCGGTCGAGGACGGAGACTTCATCTCCATCGACCTGTCGGCCACCGTCGACGGTGAGGCCGTTCCCGAGGCCACCGCGAGCGGTCTGTCGCACGAGGTCGGTTCGGGTCAGCTCATCGAGGGCCTCGACGAGGCCGTCGTCGGCGTCAAGGCCGGCGAGTCCAAGGAGTTCACCTCGACGCTCGTCGCCGGTGACCACGCGGGCAAGGAAGCTGTCGTCACCGTCACCGTCGGCACCGTCAAGGAGCGCGAGCTGCCTGCCGAGGACGACGAGTTCGCTCAGCTGGCAAGCGAGTTCGACACCCTCGACGAGCTGAAGGCCGACCTGCGTGAGCGCGTCGGACGCGTCCGCAAGGTCGAGCAGGCCGGTCAGATCCGCGACAAGGTCCTCGAGACCCTGCTCGAGACCGTCGAGGTCCCGCTGCCCGAGGCCGTCGTCAAGGCCGAGGTCGACGCTGCACTGCACGACGCCGTGCACGGTCTCGACCACGACGAGGAAGCGCTGAACAAGCTCCTCGAGGAGCAGGGCACGAGCCGCGAAGAGTTCGACAAGGACGCCAAGGAGAGCGCTGAGCGCTCGGTGAAGACCCAGCTGCTGCTGGACGCCATCGCCGACGCCTCCGACGTCACCGTCGGCCAGGACGAGCTCACCGAGCGCATCCTGTTCCAGGCGCAGCGCTACGGCATGGCGCCCGAGCAGTTCATCCAGCAGATCCAGCAGGCCGGCCAGCTCGGCGCCGTCTTCGCGGACGTGCGTCGCGGCAAGGCTCTCGCCGGTGTCGTCGAGCAGGCCACCGTCACCGACACCTCGGGTGCCGCTGTCGACACCGCCGAACTGTTCGGCAACGGTGAGGCCGACGCCGAGGAGGCTGCGTCCACGGACGAGGCTGCGTCGGATTCCGCCGAGGGCGAAGACCAGAAGTAATGCTGGTCGCGGGATGTTTCTCTCGCGTTCGGCTGTGAGTTGTTTTCCGCTTTGAGCGAAGTAGGGCGGCACCGGGACTCCGGTGCCGCCCTCCTTCGTTAGTGTCTGTGTCAGCAATCAACGATTTACGGAGAAGGCAGGTACCGTGACTTCCAATCACCTGGAGACTTTGCAGAGTCCCGCCATGACTTCAGCCACCGCTGGGTTGAACCTCAGCGACTCGGTGTACGAACGCCTGCTGCGCGAGCGCATCATCTTCCTCGGTACCCAGGTCGACGACGACATCGCGAACAAGCTGTGCGCTCAGATCCTGCTGCTGTCGGCGGAGGATCCCAGCCGGGACATCTCCCTCTACATCAACTCGCCCGGCGGTTCGGTCAGCGCCGGCATGGCGATCTTCGACACGATGCAGTTCGCCGAGTGCGACGTCGCGACGTTCGGAATGGGTCTGGCCGCGTCGATGGGTCAGTTCCTGCTCTCCGCCGGGGCCAAGGGCAAGCGGTACGCGCTCCCGCACGCGCGGATCATGATGCACCAGCCGTCCGCCGGAATCGGTGGTACCGCCAGTGACATCGCGATCATGGCCGAGCAGTTCGCGCACACCAAGCGCGAAATGGCCGAGCTGATCGCCGAGCACACCGGTCAGACGGTCGAGCAGATCACCGCCGATTCGGATCGTGACCGCTGGTTCACCGCACAGCAGGCTCTCGAATACGGTTTCGTCGACCACGTCGTCTCCCGCGCGGCGCAGGCGGGCGGGACGGGGCTGTAGCGGCCCGGCTTCCTCACTGACCGCTCCCACACATCCTTTGGAGAACTGATGACCAACCTGTTCGATCCCCGCAGCCTGGGAGGCCAGGCGCCCGCAGGCCCCGAGTCTCGCTACATCCTGCCGTCGTTCATCGAGCACTCGAGCTACGGCGTCAAGGAGTCCAACCCGTACAACAAGCTGTTCGAGGAACGCATCATCTTCCTCGGCGTGCAGGTGGACGACGCGTCGGCCAACGACGTGATGGCTCAGCTGCTCGTTCTCGAGTCGCTGGACCCCGATCGCGACATCACCATGTACATCAACTCGCCGGGTGGCTCGTTCACCTCGCTGATGGCGATCTACGACACCATGCAGTACGTCCGCGCCGACATCACGACGGTGTGCCTCGGCCAGGCGGCCTCGGCTGCCGCGGTGCTGCTGGCGGCCGGTAGCCCCGGCAAGCGTCTCGCCCTGCCGAACGCTCGTGTCCTCATCCATCAGCCCGCCACCGGCGGCATCCAGGGTCAGGTCTCCGACCTCGAGATCCAGGCTGCCGAGATCGAGCGGATGCGTCGCCTGATGGAGACCACCCTCGCGAAGCACACCGGCAAGGATGCCGACGTGATCCGCAAGGACACCGATCGCGACAAGATCCTCACGGCCGCCGAGGCCAAGGAATACGGAATCATCGACGACGTGCTCGAGTACCGCAAACTCAGCGCCCAGAAGTGATTTCCTGCCGCCCCGGCTCGGGCGACACGCCGTTACGGCGCGGTTGCCGCGAGCCGGGTGCGGGATCGGCAAGGCCGGCTTTCCCGGAAGATCGGTGCGCGAATCACCGACAACCAGTCGACCTCGCTCGCGATCTGCGGGTACGGTCACATAACGGGCTTTCGTTTTCGGTCGGTGCGCGCACGGCGTGGGATCGGTTCGATGGTTGCACGTAGACGAAGGAAGTAGGGACCTGACGAGATGGCACGCATCGGTGACGGCGGGGATCTGCTCAAGTGCTCTTTCTGCGGTAAGAGCCAGAAGCAGGTCAAGAAGCTCATTGCTGGGCCTGGGGTGTACATCTGCGACGAGTGCATCGACCTGTGCAACGAGATCATCGAAGAGGAGCTGGCCGAGTCCAGCGAGGTGAAGCTCGACGAGCTGCCGAAGCCGGCCGAGATCCGGGATTTCCTCGAGAACTACGTGATCGGCCAGGATGCCGCCAAGCGGACTCTCGCCGTTGCGGTCTACAACCACTACAAGCGCATCCAGGCCGGCGACAAGGGTCGTGATGCGCGCGGCGAGACGGTCGAGCTGGCGAAGTCGAACATTCTCATGCTCGGTCCCACGGGATGCGGCAAGACGTATCTGGCACAGACGCTGGCGAAGATGCTCAACGTCCCGTTCGCGATCGCCGATGCGACGGCGCTCACCGAAGCCGGCTATGTCGGTGAGGATGTCGAGAACATCCTTCTCAAGCTGATCCAGGCCGCCGACTACGACGTCAAGCGCGCCGAGACCGGCATCATCTACATCGACGAGGTCGACAAGATCGCCCGCAAGAGCGAGAACCCGTCGATCACGCGGGACGTGTCCGGTGAGGGTGTGCAGCAGGCTCTGCTGAAGATTCTCGAGGGCACGCAGGCCAGCGTGCCGCCGCAGGGCGGTCGCAAGCACCCGCATCAGGAGTTCATCCAGATCGACACGACGAACGTCCTGTTCATCGTGGCGGGCGCGTTCGCCGGCCTCGAGCGGATCGTGTCCGATCGCGTGGGTAAGCGCGGAATCGGTTTCGGCGCCGAGGTGCGGTCGAAGGCGGAGATCGACACGCAGGACCACTTCGCAGAGGTCATGCCGGAAGACCTGATCAAGTTCGGGCTGATCCCCGAGTTCATCGGTCGTCTGCCGGTCGTGGCGTCGGTGACGAACCTGGACAAGGAATCGCTCGTCCAGATCCTGTCCGAGCCGAAGAACGCGCTGGTCAAGCAGTACAACCGGTTGTTCGACATGGACGGCGTGGAGTTGGAGTTCACCACGGACGCACTCGAGGCCATCGCCGACCAGGCGATCCTCCGCGGCACCGGTGCTCGTGGACTCCGCGCGATCATGGAGGAAGTCCTCCTGCCGGTCATGTACGACATCCCGAGCCGTGACGACGTCGAGAAGGTCGTGGTCAGCGCGGAGACGGTCAACGACAACGTGCTTCCGACCATCGTTCCGCGCAAGCCGGAGCGGGGAGAACGCCGAGACAAGTCCGCCTAGGCGGGAGCGCGCTGTATCCTGGGTGCGAACTAACTCACTAGTTCGTACAAATGGAGGTAATGCGCGCGATGACCGCTCCCGGACCGATCTTTGTTCTCAACGGCCCCAACCTGAACCTGCTGGGGCAGCGGCAGCCCGAGGTGTACGGGCGGGAGACGCTCGACGATGTCGTGGAGTCGTGCCGCACGGCTGCCGCGAAGGCTGGACGTGAGATCGTCGCGCGGCAGTCCAATCACGAGGGCCACCTGATCGACTGGGTGCACGAGGCCCGGACCACGGCGTCGGGCGTCGTGATCAACCCCGGCGGTTTCACGCACACGTCGGTGGCGCTGCGCGACGCCCTGGTGACGCTCGAGGTGCCGCTCGTCGAGGTGCACATCAGCAACGTGCACGCCCGCGAAGAATTCCGGCACCATTCGTACGTGTCCGGGGTCGCGACCGGTGTGATCGCCGGACTCGGAATCCTCGGCTATGCGCTGGCCGTCGACTTCATCTGCAACAAGGGCTGACGCCGCCATGGGACGACAGGTTCGTACGAGCGTTGCCACGGTATCCCTGAGCGGATCGCTGGAGGAGAAGGTCACCGCGATCGCGGCGGCCGGGTTCGACGGATTCGAGGTGTTCGAACCCGATTTCGTGAGCTCGCCGTGGTCGCCGAGTGAGCTGGCTTCCCGCGCAGCGGATCTCGGACTCACCCTCGATCTGTATCAGCCGTTCCGTGATCTGGACTCCGTGGACGACACGACGTTCGCGCGCAACCTGATCCGAGCCGAGCGCAAGTTCGACATCATGGAGCAGCTCGGCTGCGACACCCTGCTGGTGTGCTCGTCGCCGTTGCCCGAGGCGGTGCGGGACGACGCTCGCCTGACCGAGCAACTCCACACTCTCGCCGAGCGCGCACACAGCCGGGGACTCCGCATCGCCTACGAGGCGCTGGCCTGGGGCACGCACGTCAACACGTACCGGCACGCGTGGAAGATCGTGCAGGACGCCGACCATCCTGCCCTCGGTACCTGCCTCGACAGCTTCCACATCCTCTCCCGCGGCGACGACCCGTCCGGCATCCGCGACATCCCGGGGGAGAAGATCTTCTTCCTCCAACTCGCCGACGCGCCCCGCATGTCGATGGACATCCTGCAATGGAGCCGGCACCACCGGAACTTCCCGGGGCAGGGCAACTTCGATCTCGCGACGTTCGGCGCGCACGTCCAGGCCGCTGGATACACCGGACCGTGGTCGCTCGAGATCTTCAACGACACGTTCCGGCAGTCGTCCACGGGGCGCACGGCCGCCGACGCGCACCGCTCGCTGCTGTACCTCCAGGAGGAGGTCGCACGCGTGCAGGCCGAGCGCGGTGAGGACACCGGTCGCGGCCTGACGCTGTTCGAGCCGCCGCCGCGCGCACCCCTCGAAGGCATCGTGTCGCTCCGGCTCGCGGCCGGTCCGGGCAAGGATTCCGACCTTCGGCAGGCGCTTCAGCACATCGGATTCCGTCTGGTGGGCCGGCACCGCAGCCACGACCTCCAGTTGTGGCGGCACGGCCGGATGACCATCGTGGTCGATGCGACCGCGGGCACGGTGTGGACCGCTCCGGGTCTGCCTGCGCACCTGCCGGTGCTCACCCAGATCGGTATCCGGTCGAGCGATCCCGACGCGTGGGGTGAGCGCGCCGCAGCGCTCGAGGTCCCGGTGCACGAGGTCCTGTTGCCCGGTGTCGACACCGCACCCGAATCGGATGTGGTGCGTCTCAAGATCACCGACGCGACGTCGCTGGATCTGCGCGGCCCGGGCAGCGCCGCGTCGTGGCAGTCGGCGTTCGATCTGTACCCGACGGAGTCGCGCTGGCAGGATGAGGTGCCCGTCTTCACCGGTGTCGATCACGTGGCGCTCGCCGTGCCGTCCGACAACTGGGACGGCATCATGCTGCTGCTCCGTTCGGTCTTCGCGATGGCGCCGCACGAGGGCCTCGATGTCACCGACGCGGTCGGAATGATGCGCAGTCAGGCGCTGACGATGGATCAGACGGGTGCCGACGGCGTCGACCGTCCGCTGCGCATCTCCCTGAACATGGTTCCGGGTGCGGTGTCGGGCAACTCCCACATCGCCGCGGCTCGGCGCGGCGGCATCAGTCACGTCGCGTTCTCGTGCACGGACATTTTCACCGCCGCCGCGACCATGCAATCCAACGGGTTCGAGCCCCTCGTGATTTCGCCGAACTACTACGACGACCTCGAGGCCCGCTTCGGGCTCTCCCGCGAACTCCTGGACCGGATGAGCGGGTCGGGCATCATGTACGACCGTGATGCGCACGGCGAGTTCTTCCATCTGTTCACCCAGACGGTGGGCGCCGACCTGTTCTTCGAGGTGGTGCAACGCGTCGGCGGTTACAAGGGATACGGGGACGCGAACTCCGCGATGCGTTTGGCGGCCCAGTTGCGGGCGGCCGGCTGAGCGGTCGATTCGAAAGTCACGGAGCCCGCGGTCACGACCGCGGGCTCCGTGACTTCGGACACTTTTGGAGCGTGACCACTGTCGTCGATGTGGGCCCACGGGGTGCATGTGACTGATGAGGTCGAGTAATCCAGTTCGAAACCTTGACCTCGTCCGAGTGTGTCAATGCGACGCGCAGGATTCAGCCAGATCCGTACTAACCTGTGTCGAAACCGTGACCGTTTCGTTATCGATCACGCACTCGACAGAGGAATGTGGTTTTGGCTCTACACCCGAACACCGTCCCGCAAGCCCGGCGCACCCGGCGCCTCCGTTCGACGAAGACCTCCCGTAGACGGCTGGTCGCGACCTCGCTGGCGGCCGCTGCACTGCTCGCATCCGGGGGGATCGCCTCCGCGGCCACCGGTGAGGTAGCGCAGGCGTCGACCGAGACGGGCATGTCTCTCTCGACGCCGCCCCAGTTCCTACAGGTCACGCGCCCGGTACCCGTCGACTACGCCGAGCAACTCCAGCGCGGCGCCCAGCGTGAGGTCGAGCGGCTGGCGTTCGAGAAGGCCCAGGTCGAGCGGCTGGCTCGCGAGGCCGCCGAACAGGCCGCGCGCCAGGCTGCGGCGGAGGAAGCGGCACGTCGACCCGCCGTGCTGGTCCCGGCCGTCGGCACCTTCACCTCAGGCTTCGGCCCGCGGTGGGGCACGAACCACAACGGGATCGACATCGCGAACTCCATCGGCACCCCGATCAAGGCTGTCACCAACGGCACCGTGGTCGAGAGCGGTCCGGCGTCGGGATTCGGGTTGTGGGTCCGCATCCGGCAGGACGACGGCACCACCGGCGTGTACGGCCACATCGACACTTCACTGGTGTCGGTCGGGCAGCAGGTCCGGGCCGGCGACCAGATCGCCACCATGGGCAACCGGGGTCAGTCGACCGGACCACACCTGCACTATGAGGTGTGGGCGGTCAACGGAACCAAGATCGATCCGGCGGGCTGGTTCCAATCGCGCGGCGTCCCCGTCCCCCAGGGGCAGGGCTAGGCGCGGGCGAGTCGCCGATTCACGCCGTCACGGCTGGTTGTACGGGGTGACCACCCGGATGGGTGACGCCGCGGTCGCGACTCCACCGAGCGCGCCCCGGGCCTGCAGCAGCATGCGGCACGCCAGATGGGCGTCGGCCCGGAGGTCGTGGTGCAGCACCGCGGAGAGCGTGCCCGCGCGCAGCAGCCGCGTGTTGTCCCCGTCGAGGTCGTGGGCGATGAACACGCGGCAGGCGCGGCCGGTGCGTTCGAATGCGCGGGTCGTGGCCACGTTGCCGCCGCCAATCGAGTAGACGGCCGCGATGTCCGGATTCTGTTCGAGGGCCCGGAGGACGAGGCTCTCGATGGTCGCGTCCAGCCCGTCGCTCTCGGCGATGTCGATCACCGCACGGTCGGTGCCGAAACTTCGCAGTGCGGCGCGGAACCCCATCTCCCGTTCCTCCTCGCCCCGGAACGCGTTGCTGCTCAGCGTGATCAGGACGGTGGACGACGCCTCGCCGAGCCACTGGTCGACGAGATAGGCGGCGGTCGCCCCCGCGGCCCGGTTGTCGATCCCGACGTAGCCGGCCCGCGAGCTGCCCGGCACGTCGGTGGCATAGGTGACCACCGGGATCCCCGCCGCGGTGAGCCGGTCGATGGCCTCGACGACCTCGACGGAGTCGGGCGCCTTGACGATCACGCCCTGCGTGCCGCGGGCCCCGATCCGATCAAGGGTCTCGACCATCGCGGGTGTGGAGCCGGTTTCCCGGAAATGGAACCGTGAGCGCACGACGGCGGGAGCGAGAGCGGGCAGTTCCGCCTCCACGGCCGCGCGGAACGCGGTGGTGAAGCGCTCGGGTGACTGCATGACGACGTCGACGAGGAACTTGCGCCCACTCAGCTTGAGCTGAGTGCGTTGTTTGTCGAGATCGCGGATCGCCTGCTGCACTTCCGCTCTCGTCGATTCCCGTACTCCGGGGCGTTCGTGGAGCACGCGGTCGACGGTCGCCTCGCTCAATCCCGACTGCTGGGCGATCTCACGGACCTTGTAGCGGTGCTTCACGGCCGGCTCCTGAGGTGAAAATGATGGATTTCTGCTGTTGTTCGGCGCTCACATCACAGCAAGACTATCCCCATGACCATCACGACTCCTCCGCCGACCGGCGGGCGTGAGTGGATCCGCGACTCCGACTGTGACCTCGACTCGTTTCGCACGTCCATTGACCGCTCGACGAATCTCGCCGACTACCCGTTCGCTCACTCCGTGGAACGGAACGTCCTGCTGTACCGCAGTGACTCGCTGATGCCCCACCTCGACGACGCGCAGTCCCGCCGCGCCGTGCAGACCGAACTCGTGCGCGCGCTCACCGACGGCCCCGGAATCGTGGTGTTCCAGAACGCCTTCAACGATCTCGCGGTGGTGGATCGCGCCACGGAGCAATTCGACCTCCTCAACGCGCAGCAGTACGCGTCGGGTGGCCTGGTGGGCGACCACTTCGGCAAGGCGGGCGCCAACGGCCGCATCTGGAACGCCGCGCAGAAGCTGGCTCTCGGCGCCCCGGAGGTGTTCGCCGAGTACTACTCCAACGACATTCTCGCGCTGATCTGCCAGAGCTGGCTGGGGCCGCTGTATCAGGTGACGTCGCAGGTCAACGTGGTCAACCCCGGCAGTGCCGCGCAGGTGCCGCATCGGGACTACCACCTCGGCATCGTGCCCCGGGACGAGCTGACCGAGTATCCGGCGCACCTGCACCGGATGTCGGCAACCTTGACACTGCAGGGCGCGGTGGCACACTGCGACATGCCCGTCGAGAGCGGACCCACCCTGCATCTGCCGTACTCGCACCTGTTCGAGGCGGGCTACCTGGCGTTCTCCCGGCCGGAGTTCGTCGAGTTCTTCCGTGACAGTCACGTTCAGCTGCCGCTGCGGAAAGGCGACGCGGTGTTCTTCAACCCGGCGCTCTACCACGGTGCAGGCCACAACCGTTCGGATGCGATCCGGCGGACGGCCAATCTGCTGCAGATCTCGTCGCCGTTCGGCCGGGCGATGGAGGTGCTGGACCGGGAGGCCATGGCGAACGCCGTATATCCGGCCCTGCTGGCACGGCAGAGTGCCGGAGCGAGCGAGCGCACCCTCCGCAATGCCGTCGTCGCGACGGCCGAGTGCTACCCGTTCCCCACCAACCTCGACCACGATCGGCCGGTGCACAGTCTCGCGCCGGCCACTCAGGTGGACACGGTGTGGGAAGCATTGCGGGAAAACGCCGATCCGGCGGTGCTCGCCGAGCGTCTGTCCGAGCAGACCACCCGGCGGCGGCCGTGAGCGGGATTGTCGACACGGCCACACTGTCACTACAACAGCACCGTCCGGTGCGATGGGATGAAACACGACGATGACGATTCGACTTGCAGGCGCACCGATTTCGTGGGGAGTGTGTGAGGTGGAGGGCTGGGGCCACCAGCTCGACCCCGACCGGGTGCTCACCGAAATGCGTGACGCCGGCCTCGCTGCCACCGAACTCGGTCCGGACGGATTCCTCCCCTCGGATCCGCACGAGCTGACGAACACTCTCGCCCGGTACGACCTGACTGCGGTCGGGGGATTCGTCCCGGTGCTGCTCCACGATCCGGATCACGACGCGGTCGCTGGTGTCGGCGGGGCGATCGACTCACTCCTCGCGTCGAGGTCGGAGGTGATGGTCCTGGCGGCGGTGACGGGAGCCATCGGTTACGATTCACGACCGGAACTCGACGACTCGGGATGGAAGACGTTGTTGCGCAACCTGGACCGCGTGTCGTCGGCCGCTGCCGACCGGGGGCTCCGGGCGGTGATCCACCCCCACGTGGGGACGATGATCGAGAACCGCGCCGAGGTGGACCGCATCCTGGACGGCTCGTCGATCCCGCTGTGCCTGGACACCGGACACCTGCTGATCGGCGGCACCGACCCCCTCGACCTCGTCACCACGGCCCCCGAGCGGATCGCGCACGCGCACCTGAAGGACGTCGATGCGGAACTTCTCGGGCGGGTCCGGGCGGGCGAACTCACCTACACCGAGGCCGTCGCGCAGGGGATGTACACGCCACTGGGCACCGGAGACGTGGATATCGCCGGGGTGGTCGAGCGGCTGCAGAATCAGGGTTACGACGGTTGGTACGTCCTCGAACAGGACACCATCCTCGCGTCGGAACCGGAAGGCGAAGGCCCCGTGCGGGACGTCGTCCGGAGTGTCGAATACCTGAGGAGCATCACGAAGTGAGGCCATCGCCTCTGCGCTGAATCGGGGTGCCGGCGGGGACGCGGCTACGACCGGGCCGGACCGGTCGTGCCGCGCACCACCAGGTGGGGGTCGATCACGAAATCCTGCGGGACGAGGTCCTCGTCCTCGAGTCGCCCGATGGCGAATTGCACGGCGCGCCGCGCCAGACCCTCCGTGTCCTGCCGCACGGTGGTGAGGTCGATCCGCGACAACTGTGCCAGGTGGCTGTCGTCGTACCCAACGATCGAGATGTCGCCGGGCACGTCGACGTGGGCGCGGGTGAACACGTCCATGAGGCCGATGGCGCAGCGGTCGTTGCCGGCGAGCACCGCGGTCGGCAGGCGGTCCTCCGCCAGTAGGGTGTTCGCGGCGGCGACACCTGCGTCCTCGGTGTGCTGACCGGGAATGACGCGAATGTGGTCGGAGAGGTCGTGCTTGCGCATCGCCGCGAGGTACGCGCGACGACGCTCGGGTGACCCCGGGTCCGCTCCGCCGTCGACGTGCACGATGTCACGATGTCCCAGTTCGACGAGGTGGTCGACGGACTGCCTGATGCCCTTGGCGTCCGCGGTCCGCACGGTGTCGACGGCGGTGTGGGGGAGTGCGCGGCCGACGACGGTGACGACGGCACGGTCCGCAAGCGTCCGCAGATAGTCGGCCTCGGACAGCGGACCGAGCAGGATCAGGCCTTCGCACCGGTGACTGAGAAGCGCTTCGATCGCCTTGTGTTCGTCCCGGGCGGGTGCGCTCGCGGAGAGCAGGACTTCGTATCCGGCGGCCTCGGCCTCCGCGTAGATGGTTCCGATCAGGTCGGCTTGGAAGGTCTGGTGGACGTCGATGAGCACACCGAGGGTGCGACTGCGCCCACGGGCGAGCATGCGGGCGGCCCGGTCGAGCCGGTAGCCGAGTTCGTCCGCGGCCTGGAGGACGCGTTCCCGCGTCTCGTCGGAGGCGCCGGGTTTGTTGCTGAAGATCAGTGACACGAGGGTGCGCGACACCCCGGCCCGCGTCGCGACATCGGCCATCGTGGGGCGTCGGTGCAGGCCGGCGGGTAGCCGTTCCGCACCGTCGTGCGCGGTGGCTCGGTCGTCGAGCATCTCGATCTCCCTCGGTCGCGTAGTCAGGGACATTCTCACGCATCGCGTCATCTGCCCTTGACACCCTCTGTGATTCACATCATAGTAGGTAACTGAAGCGCGTTAGTGAAGCGCTTCAGTCCAGGAGAGAACGCCCCGTCGGCTGCATCGAGCCGAGCGCACTCGGGCGATATCGACACACGTGAACCGATCTTCCGTGTCGCGATGCGTGAGCATTCCCCAGAAAGGCCATACACCTGATGTCGACAACCCACTCGGCTGCCAGTGCCCGCGGAAGCGGCGGCGCTGCGCGTAACGAGCGCAGTCACAAACGCTTCCTGACCAAGCTCACCGTCATCTCCACGCTCGGGGGCCTGCTGTTCGGCTACGACACCGGTGTGATCTCCGGTGCGCTGCTCTACATGAAGGACGAGCTGAACCTCAGCGCGGTCGGCGAAGCCACCGTCGTGAGCTCGCTGCTCTTCCCGGGTGCCGCCGTCGGTGCGCTGCTCGGAGGCCGGTTGTCGGACGCTCTCGGTCGCAAGCGCACGCTCCTCGTCTGCGCGGGATTGTTCCTCGTCGGCGCCCTCGGGTGTGCGATGGCCCCCAACGTGGAGATCATGGTGCTGGCCAGGATCGTCCTCGGACTCGGTGTGGGCGCCGCCGCCGTCACCTGCCCGCTCTACCTGGCCGAGATGGCGCCGGTCGAGCGCCGCGGTCGGATGGTCACCATCAACGAACTGATGATCGTCACCGGTCAGATGCTCGCCTTCTCGATCAACGCGCTACTCGATCACCTGATCGAGGATCCGACGGTGTGGCGGTACATGCTGGCCATCGCCTCGGTGCCCGCGGTACTCCTGCTGCTCGGCATGCTCGCGCTCCCGGATTCGCCGCGGTGGTACGCGTCGAAGGGCCGGTTCGCCGAAACGCGCAGGACGCTCGAATTGAGCCGCAGCGAGTCGGAGGCCGCAATCGAGTACGCCAGCATCAGCGTCCACGCCGCCCGCGACCGGAACTCGAAGGTCAGTGGCGCCGTCCACTATCTGCGCGACTATCCCTGGATGCGCCGGATCCTCTGGATCGGCTGCGGTCTGGCCATCGTCCAGCAGGCAACGGGTATCAACACGGTCAACTACTACGCCCCGACGATCCTGGAACAGAGCGGGTTGGGTGTCAGCGCGTCCCTGGTTGCCACCATCGCGGTCGGTGTCACGTCGGTGGTCATGACGATTGTCGGAATCATCCTGCTGGGCTTCGTGAATCGTCGCACGATGCTGCTGACCGGATTCATCGGTGTGGCATCCTCGCAGGCCGCGCTGTCCCTGGTGTTCCTGCTGCCCTCGTCCACCGGCCGCAGCTACATCATCCTCGCCGCGATGATGGTGTTCGTCGCCTTCGTGCAGTGCTTCATCGGAACCTGCGTGTGGTTGCTGCTCTCGGAGATCTTCCCGATGGCCATCCGCGGGTTCGCCATGGGCCTCGCGGTCTTCGTGCTCTGGACGACGAACGCCTTGATCTCGTTCGTCTTCCCGATCCTGAACTCGGTCCTCGGATCCACCGGAACCTTCGGCCTGTTCGTCCTCGTCAACCTCATTTCGGTGTACTTCGTATACCGCTTCGTCCCGGAAACCAGGGGGCGCAGCCTCGAAGAGTTGGAGGACCGCCTCGGCGCAGGCAAGCCCGACGCGTCGGCTGCGGGAAGCACCGCCGCCGTCGCCACCCACTGATCGCTGGATCTCAGGCACCGGCACCGCCGCCTTCGGGTGGTGGTGCCGGTGCGTGGTGGTGTGTGGCTCGCCTCCCGAGCAGGTCGTGTAACAATTTCGCGTCCTGCTGGTCGCGGGAGCGCTCGATGAGCAGTCGGAGGGCGCGGGGAGGTCTGCACCGATTGTGGGTGAGGTGAGATCGTCGCCTGCACCGCGCTTTTCCGGATGGCAGCGAGGACCGGCAACGCTTCCTCACCGAGGCACGCACGCAGTTCGATGCTTTCCCGATCGCTCACGGCCCGAATCCTCGACTGCGCCCGTGAGTGCCCGACGAGCCCAGAGACTCCTCAACCACGCACGGAGAGCGGAGCTGCGTTCAGTAGTGCGTCCCTGGCCATCGTCGCGGCCCCGATCCGCTGGGCCGATTCGCCGAGTTGGGTTTCCCGGATGCGGGCGAGGGGACGGTGCCCGGAACCGGTTGCGAGAGAGGCGTAGACGTCTCGCGCGTGGTCGAGGAACAGCGGAGCCGAACCGCTGACACCGCCGGAGACGACGACGAGATCGGGGTCGTAGACGTCACCGACAATGGCGAGTCCGACGCCCAGCCACCGTGCGAACTCCTCCATGGTGCGCACGGCGAGCGGGTCGCCGTCTCGCGCGGCGCTCGCGATGCGGCGGCCGGTGAGCGATCCCGGGTCGCTCGCGACCTCGCGTGCGAGCACCGTGGAACTCGCCGGGTCGGCGGCGAGGAGCTCGATAGCCGTGTCGACGAGCGCTGTTCCGCTGCAATACCGTTCCCAGCACCCCCGTTTACCGCACGCGCACGGTCTGCCGCCCGGCACCACCTGGAGGTGACCCAGCTCGGGGGCGACGCCGTAACTGCCCCGGTAGAGCGTGCCGTCGATGAGCAGAGCCGCACCGATGCCGGTGCCGATCGCGACCATCACGACATTGCGACCACCGGCGGCGGCACCGAACCGGTGCTCCGCCCACGCCGCCGCGTTCGCGTCGTGTTCGAGGACTACCGGCAGTCCGAGCCGGTCACTCAGATCGTTCGCGACCGGCACGTTCTTCCACGGCAGGTGCGGGGCGAATCGCACCGTGGTGAGGTCGGAGCTGATGAATCCGGCCACGGCGAGACCGACGGCGGCGATCCGATGACGGGACGCGAGCTCGCGGACGGCACGGTCGAGCGCGTCCTCGAGTGCTTTCGCCGACTGCGGTGTGGGTGCCTGGACGGAGTCGAGTACCTCGCCGGTGTCGTCGACCACACAGGCACGGATACTGGTACCACCGACGTCGATGCCGACGGTGAGAGCGGAAGCAGGCACGGAGGCGACGGTACTCACCGTGCCGAGGCCGTCGCCGCCTCGGGTACCGCCCGGGAATCTTCCCAGGCGTCGAGCCGGTTGATGGCTGTCCTCGCGACCACCTGTTGCTCCGTGACCGCCAGGTGTCCCCGGGTCCTGCCCAGGAACGACCAGGTCCAGGACATGGCGGTCGCGAGTCGGCTCTTGAAGCCGACGATGTAGACCAGGTGGATCAAGAGCCAGAGCAGCCAGGCGAGCAGCCCGGTCAGTTGGAGGCGGCCGACCTTCGCGACCGCGTGGAAGCGGGAGATCATGGCCATGCTGCCCTTGTCCGTGTATCGGAACGGGGCGCGTTCGGGCTTGTCGCGACCCTTCCGGTGGGCGCGCACCTCCGCGGCGATCAGCTGCGCGGCGTAGCGGCCGCCCTGGATCGCGACCTGGGCGACGCCGGGAAGGCCGTCGCGGTTCATCATGTCCCCGACGACGAAGACGTTGCTGTAGCCGGGGAGGGTGAGGTCGGGTTCGACGAGGACGCGGCCCGCGCGGTCGGTGTCGGCGCCGGTCTGTTCGGCCAGTTGCCGGCCCAGCGGGCTGGCTGCGACGCCGGCGGACCAGATCTTGCAGGCGGCCTCGATCCGCCGCTCCCCGTCCTGGTCGCGGACGGTGAGTCCGTCGTCGTCGACGTCGGTCACCATCGCGCCGAGCTGGATCTCGACCCCGAGATCCTCCAGCGTGTCGGCGGCAGCTCGACGCAGTTTGTCGTCGAAGGGCGGGAGCACCGTGGGCGCCGCGTCGAGCAGGAGGATCCGCGCGTCACGGGGATCGATGGTGCGGTAGGCGCCGGCGAGAGTGCGGTGTGCGAGCTGGGCGATCTCGCCGGCCATCTCGACTCCGGTGGGCCCGGCGCCGACCACGACGAACGTCAGGAGTCGCGCCCGCTCGGCGGGATCGGTGCTCACCTCGGCGCTTTCGAAGGCGCCGAGGATGCGGCCGCGCAGCTCGAGGGCGTCGTCGATCGTTTTCATTCCGGGTGCATGCTCGGCGAAATGGTCGTTGCCGAAATAGGATTGGCGGGCGCCCGCCGAGACGACGAGGCTGTCGTACTCGGTGACGGTGGTGCGGCCGCGATGTGTGGAGGTGACGGTCCGATCGGCGACGTCGATCTTCTCGACTCCGCCGATCAGGACGGACGCGTTCTGCTGGTCCTCGAGGACGAGCCGGGTCGCGGGCGCGATCTCACCCTCGGACAGGATTCCCGTCGCCACCTGGTACAGCAACGGCTGGAACAGGTGGTGCGTCGTCCGATCGATCAGAGTGACATCGACGTCCGTCCGTTTCAGGGCCTTGGTGGCGAAGAGGCCGCCGAATCCCGATCCGATGACCACGACCCGATGACGGCGGGCGAGAGAGGTGTCGCTCATGAAGTTCCTTTCGATCGAACGGACTCCGCGCCGGACCGCGGACGGTCCGGCGCGGAGAACCAGTACCTATGCGTTCTGGGGGAATCCGAGGTTGAGTCCGCCGTGGCTGGGGTCGAGCCAGCGGGTGGTGACGACCTTGCCGCGGGTGAAGAAGTGGACGCCTTCGGTGCCGTGGGCGTGGGTGTCACCGAACAGGGAGTTCTTCCAGCCGCCGAAGGAGTAGTACGCCATGGGGACGGGGATGGGGACGTTGATGCCGACCATGCCGACCTCGACCTCGTTCTGGAACCGTCGGGCGGCGCCGCCGTCGTTGGTGAAGATGGCGGTGCCGTTGCCGAACGGGCTGGAGTTCACCAGTTCCAGGGCCTGCTCGTAGGAGTCGACGCGGATCACGGAGAGGACGGGTCCGAAGATTTCGTCGGTGTACACGCTCATGTCGGTGGTGACGTGGTCGATCAGGGTCGGGCCGAGCCAGAACCCGTCCGCCCCGCCATTTGCCTGCACCTGCCGCCCGTCCACGACGATGGTGGCGCCGTCGTTTTCGCCGGCGTCGATGTAGGAGGCGACCTTGTCGCGGTGCACCTTGGTCACCAGCGGTCCCATGTCGGAGTCGAGGGTGCCGTCGCCGATCTTGAGGGTGTCGGTGCGGTCTTTGATCTTGGTCACGAGTTCGTCGGCGATGTCGCCGACCGCGACCAGGGCGGAGATGGCCATGCAGCGTTCGCCGGCGGAGCCGAAGCCGGCGTTGACCATGGCGTCGGCGGCGAGGTCGAGGTCGGCGTCCGGGAGGACGATGGCGTGGTTCTTCGCCCCACCGAGGGCCTGGACGCGTTTGCCGTGGGCGGTGCCGGTGGCGTAGACGTACTGGGCGATGGGGGTGGATCCGACGAAGCTGATGGCCTTGATGGCGGGGTGGGTGAGGAGTTCGTCGACGGCGGTCTTGTCGCCTTGGAGGACGTTGAACACCCCGGCGGGCAGTCCGGCTTCGGCCCAGAGTTCGGCCATCCAGATCGCGGCGGTCGGGTCCTTCTCGGACGGTTTGAGGACGACGGTGTTGCCGGCGGCGATGGCGATGGGGAAGAACCACATCGGGACCATGGCGGGGAAGTTGAACGGGGAGATGATCCCGACCGGGCCGACGGGCTGGCGGATGGAGGAGACGTCGATGTTGGTGGAGGCGTTTTCGGTCATGCCGCCCTTGAGCAGGTGCGCGATGCCGCAGGCGAATTCGACGACTTCCTGGCCGCGGGAGACCTCACCCAATGCGTCGGAGACGACCTTGCCGTGCTCGGCGGTGATGATCTCCGCCAACTCGCCTTTGCGGGCGTTGAGCAGTTCCCGGAATGTGAAGATCACCTGGGTGCGCTTGGCGAGGGAGGTGTCGCGCCAGGCGGGGAACGCGGCGGCGGCGGCGTCGATCACGGCGCGGGCGTCCTCGACGCTGGCCAGAGCCACCTGACCGGTGACGGCACCGGTCGCCGGATTCGTGACCGGGGCGGTGTTGCCGCTGGTCCCGGTGAAACCCTTGCCGTCGGACCAGTGTGCGATCTCGCGAGTGATGTTGGTGCTCATGTGTTGTCCTTTCACCGCGTGCGCGCGATGTAATCCTTCATGGTCTTCAGTTGGTAGCGGGAGACGTCGTGAGCGTTCTCGTCTTCGGCGAAAACGCTGGACACCATCACGGTGTCGGGTTTGTCGTAGAAGCCGAGTTCGCCGAGCCCGCCGAAGAATTCGTCCCAGTCGAGGTCGCCGTCACCGATCTTGAGGTGCTGGTGCACACGCACCGGGTTGCCGGGCGGGTTGGTGATGTACCGCAGTCCGTGGGAGCGGTGGTGATCCATCGTGTCCGCGACGTGGACGAGCCGCAGCATGTCGCCGGCCGCGCGCATGATTTCGAGCATGCCGGCGCCCATGTGGTACGAGTGGCACGCGACGTACACCAGTCCGAAGTTCTTCGAGTTGATGCCGCGGATCATCCGGATGGCGTCCAGACCGTTCTCCACGAAATCGTCGGGGTGCGGGTCGATGCGAACGTCGATGCCTTCACGTTCGATGATGGGGACGAGTTCCTCCATCGACCGGTAGAAGGCGCGCTCCGATTCCTCGGCCTTCTCCGGGCGGCCGCTGAACTCGGTGTTCATCACGTTCACACCGAGGTCGACGGTGATCTGAATGGCGCGCTTCCAGTACCGCACCGCCGCCTCGCGGGCGTCCTCGTCCGGGCCGGACCACCGCAGGACCGGCAACACGGAGGCGATTCCGACGCCCGCGTCGCTGCAGGACTTGCGGAACTGCCGGACCAGTTCGTCGTCGGCCTTCGGGTGGTTGAAGAACGGGATCATGTCGCGATGCGGGGTGAGCTGCAGGTGTTCGAAGCCGAGCTCCGCGACCACGGCCGGCAGTTCGAGCAGCGAGTAGTCGTGGTGGAACGGCGTGGGATCGAGTGCAATCTTCATCGTGATCAGGCTCCCGGAATGGAGGAACGGTCGACCATGTCGACGGCCACGCGCTCGCCGGTCTCGAGCGACTGCACGCCGGCGGCACACACGGCGGCGGCGGCGTAGCCGTCCCACGCACCGGGTCCGTCGACGTAGTTGCCGGTCTCCGCACCCGTGCGGGCGGCGTTCACCCAGCGCTGGATCTCGACGTCGTAGGCCTGGCCGAAGCGTTCCTTGAACGAGGGGGTGATCTCCCCACCCCACGCTCCGGCGCCCGAGCGACCGTTGCCCGCGCCGGTGCCGTACTTGCGGACGAGCCCGACATCGAGACCGATGAACGCAGAACCCTTCTCGGCGACGATCTCGGTGCGCACCTCGTAGGCGATGCCGGTGGTCACGAAGACCTCGACGTCGACGTGGCGACCGGATTCGGTGGTGAACAACGCGATCTGGGGATCCTGCAGTCCCTCGGGCGCACCGGGATTCGCGGCCGGCCGGAGGATGTGGACAGAGGTGATCTCCTCGTCGAACAGGAATCGGGTGACGTCCACCTCGTGGACCAGGGAGTCCTTGACGATCATCGAGCTGTCGAAGCTCGGGGGCACCACCGGGTTGCGGTGCACGCAATGGGCGAGCAACACCTGACCGAACACGCCGTCGTCGATGAGCGTCTTCAGCTGTTCGTACTCGTGGTCGAAACGTCGCATGAAGCCGACCTGGATCAGCTTCTTGCCGAGTTCGGCTTCGCGCTTGACGATCTCGAGAGACGTGGCGACGTCGGTGGTCAGCGGCTTCTCGCACATCACCGGCTTGCCGTGCTCGAGGCAGGCGAGGAGCTGCTTCTCGTGCGTCGGGCCGGGGGTGGCCAGGACGACGGCGTCGACATCCGGGTCGGCAATCGCGTCGAGCGGGTCGCTGATGACCCGGCAGCCGGGGATCCCGGCGGCGATCTGCTCGGCCTTCTCGATGAAGTAATCGTTGACGACGGCGACCGTGGCGCCCTTGATGCGTTCGGTGATGCGTGCGACGTGGTCGGCGCCCATCATTCCGACACCCAGGACGGCGATGCGCAGGTCGTTGCTTCCGGACATAGCTGACTAGCTCCTGACGTGATCGGTTAGACGAACTTGACGGACGGGATCCCGCAGGACCCCAGGTACTTACGGGTGCGCTGGGCGATCGGCAACGGAACGTCCACGGCGCAGGGGTAGAGATCCTGCTCGACGATCGCGAACACGTCGATGTCGAGCTTCTCGATCGCGGCGAGCAGCGGCGGCAGGTCGGGGATGCCGAGCGGCGGCTCGATCATCGCGCCGAGCTTGACGGCCTCGCCGAAAGGCAGGTCCTCGGCCTCGACCTTGGCGCGGACCTCGGGATCGACCTGCTTGAGGTGCAGGTAGCCGATCCGCTCGGGGGCGCGCTCGATGATCGCGAGGTTGTCGCCGCCGCAGTAGCTGATGTGGCCGGTGTCGAGGCACAGGTTCACGTACTCGCTGTCGGTGCCGTCGAGGAAGCGGTACACGTTCTCCTCGGTGTCGACGTGGCTGTCCGCGTGCGGGTGGTACTGCGCCTTCACGCCGTACTGCTCGAACATCTTCTTGCCCAGCTCGTTCATGCCGCCGGTCTTCTTCCTCCACTGCTCCGCAGTGAGATTGCGGTCCTCGAGCACCTCGCCGCTGCTCGGGTCGCGCCACATCTCCGGGATCACGACCACATGCTCGCCGCCGGCGGCCGCGGTCAGCTTCGCGACGTCCTCGATCTGGGTCCACACGGCATCCCAGGAGTCGTCCTGATGCAGGTGCTCGAACACGGTGCCGGCCGACAGCTTCAGATTGCGGGCCGCGAGTTCGTCACGGAGTTGCTGCGGGTCGGTGGGCAGGTAGCCGTACGGCCCCAGCTCGATCCACTCGTAACCGGATGCGGAGACCTCGTCGAGGAACCGACCGTACGGGGTCTGCTGGGGGTCTTCGGGGAACCAGACGCCCCAGGAGTCGGGGGCGGATCCGACGCGAATGACGCTCATCGGGAATTCCTTTCGAAAGTTCTGCGGGGGGAGGGGTCAGTTGCCGGACGGGCGGAGGAACGGACGCTGGATCTTCTTCCACTGCGCGTACGTCTCGTAGGCGGCCCGGGTGGAGTCGAGCGTGCTGGTCGCGCTGACCGGCACGTCCCACCAGGATTCGCTGTCCGGGGCCGCGATGCGGGGGTCCGTCTCGACGTGGATGACGGTGGTGTTGTCGCTGGCCTTCGCCAGCTTGACGGCGTCGGCGAACTCGGAGGCCGTGTTCGCGCGGATCACGTCGGCGCCGAGGCTGGCGGCGTTGGCCGCCAGATCGACGGGCAGGATGTCGCCGTCGAGCCGGCCGGAGTCGCCGCGGTAGCGGTAGTCGGTGCCGAACCGCTGAGAGCCCAGCGACTCCGACAGCGACCCGATGGACGCGAACCCGTGATTCTGCACGAGGACCACGATGACCTTCACGTCCTCCTGCACGGCCGTGACGAGTTCGGTGGCCATCATCAGGTACGAGCCGTCGCCGACCATGATGAACACGTCGCGGTCGGGGCAGGCCATCTTGGCGCCGATGCCGCCGGCAATCTCGTAGCCCATGCACGAGAAGCCGTACTCGACGTGGTAGCCCTTGGGGTCGCGGGTACGCCACAGCTTGTGCAGGTCGCCGGGCATGGAGCCGGCGGCGCACACGACGACGTCCCGCGGATCCGACAGCGTGTTGGCGAGACCGATGACCTGGTTCTGGTTCAAGCCGAGCGAGTCGTCGTCGATCTTGTAGACCGCGTCGACCGTGGACTCCCAGTGGTCCGCGAGTTCGGTTGTACGCGAGCGGTACTCGCCGGAAACCTGGTAGTCGCGCAGTGCCACGGCGAGTGCCTCGAGCGCCTCGCGGGCGTCTGCGACGACGCTGACGCCGCCCTGCTTCACCGAGTCGATCGACGCGACGTTGATGTTGACGAACCGCACGTCGGGGTTGTTGAACGCGGTCCGCGACGCCGTGGTGAAGTCGCTGTAGCGGGTGCCGATGCCGATGATCACATCGGCCTCGGTGGCGAGCGCGTTGGCCGCCGTGGTGCCGGTCGAGCCGATCGCGCCGACCGACTGCGGGTGGTCGTAGGGCAGTGAACCCTTGCCGGCCTGACTCTGACCGACCGGAATTCCGGTCGCCTCGGCGAACGAGGCCAGTGTCTCGGTGGCGCCCGAGTAGATCAGGCCACCGCCCGCGACGATCAGCGGCTTCTTCGCCGTCCGGATCACGTCCGCAGCCCGTGAGATCACCGACTTCTCGGGGAGCGGCCGGGCCAGGTGCCACGTGCGCTCTGCGAACAGCGACTCCGGCCAGTCGAACGCCTCGGCCTGCACGTCCTGCGGGATGGCGACGGTGGCCGCACCCGTCTCGACGGGGTCGGTCAGCACGCGCATCGCGCCGAGCAGCGCCGAAGGTAACTGCTCCGGCCGCCACACGCGGTCGAAGTACCGCGACAGCGGTTTGAACGCGTCGTTGACGGTGACGTCACCGCTCGACGGCAGTTCGAGTTCCTGCAGCACCGGTGCGCTCGCGCGGGTGGCGAACGTGTCGGCGGGCAGGAGCAGGACGGGCAGCCGGTTGATGGTGGCGAGCGCCGCGCCGGTCAGCATGTTGGTCGAGCCGGGGCCGACGCTGGCCGACACCGCCCACGTCTGCAGGCGATCCTTCTGGCGTGCGTACGCGACCGCGCTGTGCACCATCGCCTGCTCGTTACGCCCGAGGATGTACGGCAGTTCGGATTCGGTCCCGGCTTCGACCGCGTCGATCTCGGCCTGCAGCAGTGCCTGACCGAGTCCGGCGACGTTGCCGTGGCCGAAGATGCCGAAGCAGCCGGCGAAGAACTTGGTGCGTTCGCCGTCCCGCTCGACGTACTGGTTGGCGAGGAATCGGATGGTTGCCTGAGCCACCGTGAGGTGGACGGTGCCCTCGGCGTTGGGGTTCTTGCTCGCCGACATCGGCGCGGTGGACACCACGGTCATGCTCCTTCGGACGGTGCGTGGAGGGGGAGGCGGGGATCGACGGTCTGGTGTTCCCAGCTGCCGCGCAGCCAGGTGTGGGCCGGGTCGTCGCAGATGTTCCAGGCGCGGTCTTCGCCGGGCCCGGCCATGACGTTCAGGTAGTACATGTGATGTCCGGGGGCGGCGATCGACGGTCCGTGATAGCCGTGCGGCACGAGGACCACGTCACCGGAGCGCACCTCCTCGAGCACCTCGATGGGCCGCTCGGGAGTGCCGTACACGCGATGGTAGCCGAAGCCGGTTCCGCCGAAATCCACTGCGGTGGAATTGGCTTCGGCGATTTCGAAGTAGTAGATCTCCTCGAGCTGTGACTCGACGTCGCTGTTCTCGTCGTGCTTGTGGCTCGGGTACGACGACCAGTTGCCACCGGGAGTGACGACCTCGCACGCGATGATCGAATCGGCCTCGAAGCGATCGGCGGTGCCGAAGTTGTGCACCTGGCGGCTGCAGGTGCCCGCGCCGCGCAGTTCGACGGAGATGTCGGCTGCCGGGACGTACCGGAAGGGGAACTTCTGCCGCGCGCGGGCCCCGCACAGGGCGAATCGTCCACCGGTCGCGCTCGTCACCGTGTAAGCCGAATCCCGGCCCACGTAGGCGAAGTCGCTCGGCCCGTCGAACACGGATCGCCGCCCGGTGAGGGCGAACTCGGTGCCCTCGCTCGACACCGCCGCAGACCCGGCCAGTGGCACGAAGATGATCTCGTCGTCACCGGACGCGAGTTCGGCCGAGCCACCGGGGGACAGGGTGAGCACCCGCAGACTCGATTCGGTCCAGCCCGCCGATTCGGGGGTGACCTCGAGGTCGAACGGCCCGGTGGCCGCGGAACCGACCGGCACGTAGTACTTGCTGTTCATCGTGGGCCTCTCCGGTGTGCGTCAGTGAACGAGGGATACGGCGGTGTCGACCGCGGCGGCGACGTCCTCGTCCCGCGGGTACAGCAGGGTGCGTCCGACGATCAGGCCGCGGACCGACGGCAGCGCGAGGGCCTTGGCCCAGCTCGCGAACGTGTCCTCGGGGGCTGTCTGCGGGTCTCCGCCGAGCAGCAGCGTCGGAAGCGTCGTCGCGTCCATGACGCGTTCCATCTCGTCGACCACCGGAAGCTTCATCCAGGTGTACGCGGACGTGGAGCCCAGGCCCTGGCTGATGTGGATCGACTTGATCACGGCGTCGGCGCTGAGATCGTTCTTGACCTTGCCGTCGACCCGTCGCGACAGGAACGGTTCCACCATGGCCATCAGTCCGGCCTCGGCGAGCGCATCGACCGCCTGGGCGCACGCGGTGAGGGTGGACAGCGTGCCGGAATCGTCGAGATCGATGCGGCACAGCATCTTTCCGCCGTTCATGCCGGCCTTCGCGGTGCCGGCCGCGGTGTAGCCGGTCATCCGGTCGTCGAGTTCGAAACTGGCGCCGGCCAGGCCGCCGCGGTTCATCGACGAGATGACCACCTTGTCGTCGAGTGCGCCGAGCAGCACCAGATCGTCGAGGATGTCGGCGGTGGCGAGCACACCGTCCACGCCGGGGTTGCGCAGGGCGGTGCGGAGGCGGTCGAGAAGGTCGGTGCGACTGTTCATCGCGGTGGGACGGTCGCCGACCGAGAGTGCACCGCGGGCGGGGTGGTCGGCGGCGACGATCATGAGCCGGCCGTTACCGCGCATCGTGGGCCGGGTGATCCGGGTCGCCCAGGCGCGGTCTATGGCGCCCGGGTCGTTCGCGCGTACGTCGGTGACGTCGGCATACGACGTGCAGACTGCGCGGTGAGCGAGAGTTTCAGACATTGACAGCCTCCGAAGTGGTGGAATCGGCGAGCGCCCGGACCTCGTCGGCCGTCGGCATCGCGGTGGAGCATTCGAGGCGGGAGGCGACGATCGCCCCCGCGGCGTTGGCGTAGCGCAGGATCTTCTCCAGCGGCCACCCCGCGAGCAGGCCGTGGCACAGCGTGCCGCCGAAGCTGTCGCCGGCACCGAGCCCGTTGACCACCTGGACGTCGTTCGGGGGCACCGTGATGCTCTGGGTGCGTGTCTTCCCGAGGACACCCTTGGGGCCCTGCTTGACGATGGCCAGTTCGACGCCGAGATCGAGCAGCGCGTCCGCGGCCTTGTGCGCATTGGTCTCGCCGACCGCGATCTCGCACTCCTCACGGTTGCCGACCGCGACGGTGACGTGCTGGAGTGCGCGCTGCACCTGAGCGGTGGCCTCGGCGGGGGAGGACCAGAACATCGGGCGGTAGTCGAGATCGAGGACGGTGTGGGTGCGGCGTCCGCGGGCTTCCCAGGCCGCGAAATGCGCACTGCGGCTGGGCTCTTCGGACAGTCCGGTGACCGTCGACCAGTACAGTTTCGCGTCGCGGACCGCGTCGAGGTCGATGTCCGCCGGCGTCACCTGCAGGTCCGGGGCGACGGGTTTGCGGTAGAAGTACAGCGGAAAGTCGTCCGGCGGGAAGATCTCGCAGAACGTGACGGGAGTCGGGTGGTCGGTGTCGATGCCGACGTAACGGTTGTCGACGCCGAGGTCGGTGAGTGCCGTGCGGACGAAGCGTCCGAACGGATCGTTGCCGACGCCCGAGATGAGCGCGCTGCGGCAGCCGAGGCGGGCGGCGGCGACGGTGACGTTGGCCGCGCTTCCGCCGAGGAACTTGCCGAACGTCTCGACGTGTTCGAGTCCGACTCCGGTCTGCAATGGGTAGATGTCCACACCGCAGCGCCCGATGGCGAGGACGTCCAATCCGTTCCGGTTGGTGTGCGTCTGGATGGTGGTCAAGGCTGACTCCCGAATAGGTCGTTGTGGGTGGTCTGCGCAGGGCGCCGAGGTCTGATTGAAACTGTGCTCCACCTCACCGACTCCTGTCAAGACTTTGTCCTGACATTATTACTTGAAGTCAATCTGGTGTTAGTGTTCGCATACACTGCCGGAAAGATCGGCGACGGCGACGTCGCCCCGCGCACGAGGATCGGAGTTGTCCGTGGGTGCACCACTCGCAGTCGAGCTCGACAGGTCGAGCCCGGTTCCGCTGTATTTCCAGCTTGCGCAGACGATCGAGAACGCGATCATCGGCGGGGAACTCGCCCCCGGTGACCGCTTCGAGAACGAACTGGCGCTCGCCAAGCGGCTGAACCTGTCGCGCCCCACCACGCGCCGCGCCATCCAGGAGCTCGTCGACAAGGGGCTGCTCGTCCGCAAACGCGGGGTCGGCACCCAGGTGGTGCAGAGCGCGGTGCACCGGCCGGTCGAACTCACCAGCCTCTTCGACGACCTCGCGCGGGCGGGGCAGAGCCCCACCACCAAACTCCTCGACTACCAGGTATCCGTGCCGGCCGAAGACGTCGCCGCCGAACTCAACCTGCAGCCCGGCGCCGAGGTCGCGTCCATCCGGCGCCTCCGCAGCACCAACGGCGAACCGCTGGCGCTGATGACCAACCACATCCCGGTGGACCTCGCGCCGGATCCCGAGGAACTGGAGGCGCACGGCCTCTACCACGCACTCCGGGCCCGCGGCGTGCACATCCGGCTCGCACGGCAGCGCATCGGCGCGAAAGCGGCGAGCAAGGCGGAGGCGTCGCTGCTCGACGAGAAGACCGGGGCGCCGCTGCTGACGATGAACCGGACCGCGTTCGACGACTCGGGAAGCGCCGTCGAGTTCGGCAGTCACTGCTACCGCGCGTCGCGGTACTACTTCGACACGACCGTTGTCGATCGCTAGAACCGCGCGCGCGACGTCGTTCCCCCGCGGAATGGCCCTGCTGGTGGCAGGTGCCCTGTTCATGGAAATTCTCGACGCCACCATCATCGCGCCCGCCGTCCCGCTGATCGCCGAGTCCTTCGGTGTCGACGCAGTCGACGTCAACATCGCGATCTCCGCCTACCTGGTGACGGTCGCCGTCCTCATTCCCGCGAGCGGGTGGGTGGCCGACCGGTTCGGGACGCGCCGGGTGTTCGTGGCCGCCATCGCCGTGTTCACGCTGGCGTCCATCGGGTGCGCGGCGAGTGTGTCGCTGCCGATGCTCGTCGTGATGCGGGTGCTCCAGGGCGTCGGTGGTGCCATGATGGTGCCCGTCGGGCGGCTGGCGGTGCTGCGGTCGAGCACGAAGGGTGACCTGGTCCGCGCGATCGCCCTGCTCACCTGGCCCGCGCTCGCGGCACCCGTCATCGCGCCCCTGCTCGGCGGTGCGATCGCCACGGTCGGGTCGTGGCGGTGGATCTTCGTCATCAACATTCCGATCGGCCTCCTCGGAATCCTGCTGTCGCTGAAGCTGGTTCACGGTTCGCGTGCGCCGTCGACGAGCAGGCTGGACTGGCGGGGACTCCTCGGGGTCGGGACGGGAATCGCCGCGGCCCTGATCTCGCTGGAGAGCATCCGCGTGACGGGAACCGACTGGCGCCGGGTCGTGGTCGGGGGAGTGGTCGCGGTCGTCCTGCTGGCGGCCTCGGTGCGCCATCTCGCCCGCACACCCCACCCGCTCGTCGACTTCCGCGTGCTGCGCGTCCGGACGCTGCGCACCACCGTCACCGGGGGTTCGCTCTACCGCCTGATCGTCACCGCGGTGCCGTTCCTGCTGCCGCTGCAGTTCCAACTCGGCTTCGGCTGGACGCCGTTCCTCGCGGGTCTGCTCGTCGCGGCGCTGTTCGCCGGCAACATTGCCATCAAGCCCTGTACGACGCCGCTGATGCGGCGCTTCGGGATCAGGCCGATCCTGCTGGTCAATGCCCTGTTGTCCGTCGGCTGCTTCGGGTTGCTCGCCGCCCTGAGCTCGTCGACCCCGATGCCGGTCATCGCGGGGGTCCTGTTCGTGAGCGGCGCCCTGCGGTCGGTCGGATTCACCGCGTACAACAGTCTCGCGTTCTCCGACGTCGATCGTGCAGACCTCACGCACGCGAACACCCTCAACGCCGCCGTGCAGGAACTGGCGGCCGGTCTCGGGATCGCGGTCGCAGCGCTAGCCCTCACCGCGTTCACGCCATTGGCGACGTCGTCCGAGCACGGGTTCGGGTCCGAATATTCCTGGACCTTCGTCCTTTTGGGGCTGCTGATGTTGTGCACGGTGGTCGACACGCTGCGTCTGCCGCGCGACGCGGGGGCAGCGGTCACGCGCTGAGCGCGCCTGGATCTCCTGGATCCGTCCATCCCTCTGCTTGATTTCCGGGCCGACTGCAGAACCCCTATGTCCGCATTTGATATGTGGTCCTAATGTCCAGACAAACTATTGACTTTCGGGTGTGACGCGTATTACATCTAAGGCACACGGCCGAGACGTCACCGGGCCGTTCGTCCCCCCGAGAGGAAAAGCAGATGAACTTCCCCAACCGGCGTCGCGTGGCGGCCTTGGCCTGCGCGAGTGCCCTGGTGATGAGCCTCGCGGCGTGCTCGAGCACCGGAGGCAAGCCGGACAGCAGCGGGTCCGGGATCGGCGCGGGCACCGCCGACACCCCGCGCATCACGATCGCAATGGTCACGCACGCGGCACCGGGCGACACGTTCTGGGACCTGATCCGCACGGGCGCGCAGGACGCCGCCGACAAGGACAACGTGGAACTGAAGTACTCCTCCGATCCGCAGGCCCCCAACCAGGCCAACCTCGTGCAGACGGCAATCGATTCCAAGGTCGACGGACTCGCGCTCACCCTCGCCACCCCCGAGGCGATGGCTCCCGCCGTCAAGAGCGCGCAGGACGCAGGCATCCCGATCTCCGCGTTCAACGCCGGATACGGAGCCTGGAAGGACATGGGGGCAACCCAGTACTTCGGGCAGGACGAGACCATCGCCGGCCAGGCCGCGGGGAACCGGCTCAACGAGGACGGCGCCAAGCACGTCATCTGCGTCATCCAGCAGCAGGGCCAGATTCAGCTCGAATCCCGTTGCGCCGGCGCCAAGCAGACCTTCCGCGGCACGTTCGAGACACTCAACGTGAACGGGGAGGACATGCCGTCGGTGAACTCGACGATCGCCGCCAAGCTCCAGCAGGACCCGTCCATCGACGGTGTGCTCGCGCTCGGCGCCCCGATCGCCCTGACCGCCGTGCAATCGGTCGGTAACGCGGGCAGCCCGGCCAAGGTCTACACGTTCGACACCAACGCGGCACTCGTCGATGCCATCTCCGACGGCAGCGTGCAGTGGGCCATCGACCAGCAGCCGTACCTCCAGGGCTACCTGGCCATCGATTCGCTGTGGCTCTACCTGAACAACGGCAACGTCATCGGCGGCGGCGGGCCCACGCTGACCGGGCCGTCGTTCATCGACAAGTCCAACATCGACAAGGTCGCCGAGTACGCCAAGGCCGGCACCCGCTGATCGGCGGCCGATCACATGTCAGGGCACACGATCCGGACCCCGGTGGGTCCATCTCATGCACACACCATCACCGTCACCATCGACCCGGCCGCACGGCCGGCCGGCACTGCACAACGCTGAGATCCACCGGCGCGGAGAGGAAATCATGTCCACACAGCAAGATCTGGACCTTGCCAGTCACAAGGTCGTCCACGACGAGCGGGTGAAAGAACAAAAACGCCTGCAGCGTCTGCTGGTCCGGCCCGAGATCGGTTCCCTGTTCGGTGCGATCGCCATCTTCGTCTTCTTCATGGTCGTCGCACCCCCGTTCCGCAGCCCCGAAGCGTTGGCCACGGTGCTCTACGCCTCGTCGACGATCGGGATCATGGCGTGCGCGGTCGCACTGCTGATGATCGGCGGGGAATTCGACCTCTCCGCCGGCGTCGCCGTCACCACCAGCTCCCTCGCGGCGTCGATGATCGCCTACAACCTGCACCTGAACCTGTGGGCCGGCGCCGCCCTCGCCCTGGTCGTCTCGCTGGCGGTCGGGTTCTTCAACGGGTACCTGGTGATGAAGACGAAGATCCCCAGCTTCCTGATCACGCTGAGCTCGTTCCTGATGCTCACCGGCATCAACCTGGCGGTCACCAAACTCGTCACCGGCCAGGTCGCCACCCCCAGCGTGTCCGACATGCAGGGTTTCGACTCGGCGAAGAAGGTGTTCGCGTCCTCGTTCGAGATCGGCGGGGTGTCGGTGCGGATCACCGTGGTGTGGTGGCTGCTGTTCACCGCGATCGCCACCTGGGTGCTGTTCAAGACCCGGATCGGGAACTGGATCTTCGCCGTCGGCGGCAACCAGGACTCTGCCCGCGCGATCGGCGTCCCGGTCACCAAGGTCAAGATCGGGTTGTTCATGACCGTCGGGTTCGCCGCCTGGTTCGTCGGGATGCACCTGCTGTTCTCGTTCAACACCGTCCAGTCCGGGCAGGGTATCGGCAACGAGTTCCTCTACATCATCGCCGCGGTCATCGGCGGCTGCCTGCTCACCGGCGGGTACGGCACCGCGATCGGCGCCGCGATCGGCGCGTTCATCTTCGGCATGACGAACCAGGGCATCGTCTACGCCGGCTGGAACCCGGACTGGTTCAAGTTCTTCCTCGGCGCGATGCTGCTGTTCGCGGTCATCGCCAACAATGCCTTCCGCAACTACGCCGCCAAGAGGTGACCGCATGAGTACCATCGAACAGATGCCCGTCGATACCGAACCCGGTGGTGGCGACAAGATCCCGCTGATCGAGCTCAAACACGTCGGCAAGCGGTACGGCAACATCATCGCCCTGCAGGACATCAACCTGCGGGTGCGGGCCGGGGAGGTCACCGGTGTCCTCGGCGACAACGGAGCCGGCAAATCCACCCTGATCAAGATCATCGCCGGCCTGCACCAGCAGAGTGAGGGTGAGTTGCTCGTCGACGGCGAGGCCATCACCTTCGGCTCACCGAAGGAAGCCCTCTCCAAGGGCATCGCCACGGTCTACCAGGACCTGGCGGTGGTGTCGCTGATGCCGGTGTGGCGCAACTTCTTCCTCGGCCAGGAACTTCGGAAGGGACCGCTGAGGTCCCTCGACGCGAACGGGATGCGTGCCACCACGATGTCCGAGTTGTCGAAGATGGGCATCGAGTTGCCCGACGTCGACGCCCCCATCGGCTCGCTGTCCGGCGGCCAACGCCAGTGCGTCGCGATCGCCCGGGCGATTTTCTTCGGCGCCCGCGTCCTGATCCTCGACGAGCCCACCGCCGCCCTCGGCGTCAAGCAGTCCGGGATGGTGCTGCGCTACATCTCCGCCGCCAAGGAACAGGGCTTCGGAGTCGTGTTCATCACCCACAACCCGCACCACGCCTACATGGTCGGCGACCACTTCGTCCTCCTCAACCGCGGCCGCCAGAAACTGGACTGCACGTTCGACGAGATCAGCCTCGAAGAACTCACCCAGCAGATGGCCGGCGGCGACGAACTCGAAGCACTCACCCACGAACTGCGGCGTTAGGAACCGACACGACGATGCGCCCGGCACACGTGCCGGGCGCATCGGTCGTTTCGAGTGGATCAGACCTTCGCGTTCGCTTTCGCTTTCGCCTTCGTGAGCGCGACATCCTCCTTGTCGAGGTCGATCAGCGGAGTGCGGGAGTTCTCCTTGGCGGTGGAGGCAGAAGCCGCGGCGATGAGCGCGCAGACAGCGGTGAAGATCGCCACCGGCACCCAGTTCATCGGGTCGGCGCCGCGCAGTGCCTGGGCGATGGTCGGAGCGAATCCGGCGAGAGCGAAACCGAGCTGCGTGCCGATCGCCATACCGGAGTAGCGAACCCGCGACGAGAACATCTCGGCGTAGAACGCCGGCCAGATGGCGTTGGTCCCGGCGTAGACGCCACCCATCAGCAGGATGCCCGCGAGGAAGATCATCGCCACGTTGCCGGTGCCGATCGCGGCGAAGTACAGGAAGATTCCGGCGGCCGAACCGATCGCGCCACCGATGAACACCGGCTTGCGGCCGATCCGGTCGGACAGCATGCCGAGCAGCGGCTGCGAGACGAGGGCCACCGCGTTGGCGGCGATCGCGACCCACAGCATGGTCGTGCGGCTCATCCCGATCTCGGGGGTGGTGGCGTAGGCGAGGCCGAACACGGAGAACACGGTGCTGACGACGGCGATGAACGCGCAGAAGACCACACGGAGAACGTCACGCCAGTGCGTGCGGAAGAGGTCGACGACGGGCAGCGGGGCGGGCGTCTCGTCCAGTGCTTCCTTGTTGGCGATGAAGATCTCGGGCTCTTCGAGCTTGCGACGCACGATGTAGGCGACGACGAGGACGAGGAGGCTGCACCAGAACGGGACGCGCCAGCCCCAGCTGTAGAGGGTCTCGTCGGGCAGCGCCGCGACGGGGATGAACGCGAGGCTCGCGACGATGAAGCCGGCCTGGGTACCGGTGAGCGTCCAGCTGCAGAAGAAGCCGCGACGGTGGGCGGGGGAGTGCTCGAGGGTGAGCGAGCCCGCACCCGACTGTTCGCCGGCCGCGGAGACGCCCTGGCAGATGCGCAGGAGCACCAGCAGCACCGGGCCGACCATTCCGGCCTGCTCGGACGACGGCAGACAGCCGATCAGGAACGTGACGACGCCCATGAGAACCAGGCAGAACATCATCACCTTCTTGCGTCCGGCCCGGTCGCCGAAGTGTCCGACGAACACGGCGCCGATCGGACGCGCGATGTAGGAGATGCCGAAGGTGGCCAGCGACAGCAGCAGCGGATTCTTTGATCCCTCGAAGAACACGTGCGGGAAGACCAGCGCAGCAGCCGAGGCGAAGATGTAGAAGTCGTAGTACTCGAGCAGGCTGCCGAAGAAGGCGGCCTTCGCGGCCTTCTTCGCGTTGGTGGGATCAGCGTTGGGGTCGACGGAGGAGCGGCCTTTGCCGTCACCGTTTCGACCGGAGACGCCGGTGCCGTAGTCGATGGTCATCGATACTCCTGGGGAGCGAGGAAAGTGAACACGGGCGGCTCGGAAGAGCAGGTGTTCGTAGGTCGTAGAAGCAAGGTAACCCCGGTCACAGCCTTGAGTCAATAATGGTCGAAATGGTTAGTTCATACTTTCCCGGGCTGCTGCAGGTACGCCAGGACGACGTCGCCGATCATTGCGCGCAGGTGGGGGCGGTTCTCCGCGCCGGTGAGATCCCAGTCGAACAACGCCTTGAATGTGTACCGATTCGCCACCCGGAAGACGCAGTACGAGCTGATGAGCATGTGGATGTCGAGCGCCGTCGTGTCGGTGCGGAAGATGCCCGCCTCCTGTCCGCGCTGGAGGATCCGCTCGAGCGTGCGAATCGCCGGAGCCTGCGTCTCGGGGAGCCCCTCGGCCTGGACGAGGTTGGCGCCGCGATTCGTGTTCTCGATCGCGACGAGACGGATGAAGTCCGGGTGGGCCTCGTGATGGTCGAACGTCAGCTCGGCGAGCGCGCGGATCGCCTCGGTCGGCTCGAGGTGGTCGACGTCGAGCTGGGACTCCTCGTAGCGGATCTCCTCGTAGGCCCGCTGCAGCACTGCCCGGTACAGCCCCTCCTTGTCGCCGAAGTAGTAGTAGAGCATCCGCTTCGTGGTGGCGGTCTTCGCCGCGATCTCGTCGATGCGGGCCCCGGTCAGGCCCTTGTCAGCGAATTCCGTCATCGCCACCCGCAGGATGTTCTCCCGGGTCTTCTCGGGGTTACGGGTCCGTTTGACCGTTTCCTTCTCGGAGGTCGCGCCCGTCGTCTCGCTTCGTGTCATCGGTGAAACTCCTGCCTGTGCTGTCTTCCGCGCGGTATGGAGGTATGCTACCGTGACATAACTCACTAGATAGTTAATTAGCTCCCAGCCCTCTCCCGGAAGTGATCGCCATGACCTCTCGTGACCTCGATGCCCCCACCGCTCGCCCGTCGTACCTGTGCGGTCTGATCGGCACCGGGATCTCGAAATCGCTGACCCCGCCGCTCCACGAGGCCGAGGGTCGCGTGCAGGGCGTCGGGTACGTCTACCGGATCCTCGACCTCGACACGTTGGGCGTGGGCGTCGAGGGACTGCCGCAGCTCCTCTCGGCCGCCAAGCTCCTCGGGTTCAACGGGCTCAACATCACGCACCCGTGCAAGCAGGCCGTCATTCCGCTGCTCGACGACCTCTCCGACGACGCCCGCAAGCTCGGCGCGGTCAACACGGTCCACATCGACGGCGGGCGCCTGATCGGCCACAACACCGACTGGTCCGGATTCGCGCGCAACATGGACGAGGGTCTCGAAGGCGCGCCCATCAACCGCGTCGTGCAACTCGGGGCCGGTGGGGCCGGCGCGGCCGTCGCCTATGCCGCGCTCACCCGGGGTGTCGGACACTTCACGATCATCGACGCCGACGCCGCGCGCTCGAAGGATCTGCGCGATTCGCTCGCCGAACTGTTCCCGGACCGGGAAATCGCTTCCGGCGACCTCTCCGCCGTTCCCGCCGCCGTCGGTGCGGCCCAGGGCCTCATCCACGCGACGCCGATCGGCATGGCGGCCCACCCCGGCATGGCACTCGACGCCGCGCTGCTGCGCCCCGACCTGTGGGTCGCGGACGTCGTCTACCGTCCCGCCGAAACCGAACTCCTCCGCCGCGCCCGCGAGATCGGCGCCCGGACTCTCAGCGGAATCGGCATGACCATCGGTCAGGCCGTCGACTCCTTCCGGATCTTCACCGGCCTCGAGCCGGACGCCCAGCGGATGCGTGAGCACATGGGTCTGCTGTTGCAGGCAGAGGACGCCGCCGCGCTCGCCGGCGCGTAAAGCACCTGCACCCCATTTCTGCACCCGCACCGCTTTTCGCGAAAACGGGTGCGGATGCAGAGAAAGGGTGCGGATTCGCGCAGACTGTGACCGTGAGGTTATTGCTGCTGGCCGACACCCATGTCCCGAAGCGGGCACGAGACCTGCCCGCCCGGGTGTGGGACGAGGTCGACCGCGCCGACGTGGTGATCCACGCCGGCGACTGGGTCGATCTCCCCACTTTCGAGGCCTTGCAGGCGCGATCGGCGCGGCTCGTGGCGTGTTGGGGCAACAACGACGGCGACGAACTGCGCGCCCTGATGCCCGAGCGGGCGGACGTGACCCTGGCCGGGGTGCGCATCACCGTCGTGCACGAGACCGGGGCCTCCGCCGGCAGGGAAAAACGGATGTCGGCCGCCTACCCGGACACCGACGTCCTGATCTTCGGGCACAGCCACATTCCCTGGGACACCACCACGGAAACCGGACTGCGACTGCTGAACCCGGGATCACCGACGGATCGGCGACGGCAGCCGCACTGCACGTACGTGACCGCCACCGCCGCCGACGGGGAACTCGGCGACGTCGAATTGCACCGGCTGTGACGAGCCCGACTGCTCCGTGACGCAGCGAGCCGCGATAGTCAGGGTGCTCCCATCCCGTACGTGTACTGGCCGGAGTTCCAGTTCATTGTTGCGTTGTACTTGTAGCCGCTGAGCGTGCCGTCGCCATTGTTCTCGTTGGCGACGAAGCAGTCGAATACCGTTGTCGTCTCAGTGAGGTCATCGGTGGATCCCCCGCTGACCGGCGAACAGGTCACCGAAATGACCGACCCGTCGATGAGGCCGCGCGCTATGTGATCTCGAGCCATCGAATCGACGCTTGCCTCGATCCTCGTCACAGCGGCCGCTCGCGTTGCGCGCTTGGCATCGTCTTGCTGCCGTTGTGCGGCGAGCTGATCTGCCTCTCGTTTGTCGGCTGCGTCTGCAGCAGCTTCCTTCTCAGCAGCGATCTTTCCGTCGTGTCCGACCTTCCACATCGCCCCGGCGCCACCCAGGAAAACGAGGGCAGCCAGGCCGAAGGCAGCAAACTTCTTGGGGAAGGGGCGCTTCTGTTGGGTTCGGACGGACTCCGCGGCCGGGTCGGGAAGGTCGAGCCACCGTGTGCCGTCCCAATAGCGCCGACCACCATTTGGGCTCGGATACCACCCCGCTGGAGCTGAACGTGCTTCCTCAGGCATGATGGCCCGCCGTTCTCTCGCCGTCGACTCCGCCGATTGCAGTGAGCAAAGCGTATCGGGACAGCAGGCGTCCGATCGGTCGAATCGACCATTGAGTACAGGCTGGCGCTCGAGTGTGACCGGGAGTCGATCGCGGTGACCGAACGGCGAGTGTGAGCGGCACATGCCGCAAGGCAGGAACCCCGGCACCGGGACTGTGTCGTCCGGTGCCGGGGGTCCTGGGGTGATTCTGGATCAGACCCGTTCGAAGACCGCGGCGAGGCCCTGGCCGCCGCCGATGCACATGGTCTCGAGTCCGTAGCGGGATTCGCGACGGTCCATCTCCCGCAGGAGGGTGGCGAGAATGCGGCCGCCGGTGGCGCCGACGGGGTGTCCGAGGGAGATGCCGGATCCGTTGGGGTTGAGGCGTTCGTCGGTGGGGTCGAGGTCCCAGCTGCGGAGGACGGCGAGGGTCTGTGCGGCGAAGGCCTCGTTCAGTTCGATGACCCCCATGTCGGACAGCGACAGTCCGAGCTGACCGAGGGCCTTCTCCGTGGCGGGCACCGGGCCGATGCCCATGGTGCGCGGCGGGACGCCGGCCACGGCCCAGGACGCCATGCGGGCGAGGGGCTTCAGTCCGAGTTCCTTCGCCTTCTCGGCGGTCGTCACGATGCACACGGCGGCACCGTCGTTCTGCCCGCTGGCGTTGCCTGCGGTGACGGTGGAGGCGGAGTCGATCTTGGAGCGGATGGCGCGGAGCTTCGACAGCGACTCCACCGTGGTGTCGGCGCGGGGGTGCTCGTCCTTGTCGACGACGAGCGGGTCCGACTTGCGTTGCGGCACCGTCACTCCGACGATCTCCTCGGCGAAGCGTCCCGATTCCTGTGCGGCGACGGCACGCTGGTGCGACTGCACGGCGAGCGCGTCCTGGTCCTCACGGCTGATGTCGAACTCGGCGCGCAGGTTCTCGGCGGTCTCGATCATGCCGCCGGGCACGGGGAAGTTCGCACCGCCGGCGGTGACCCGGGCGCGGGCGAGCCGGTCCGCGAGTTGCACCCCGTCGCCCTTGACGCCCCAGCGGATGTTCGGGTTGGTGTAGAACTCGGCCTGGCTCATGGATTCGGCGCCACCGGCGAGGACGAGGTCGTTGCCGCCGGACGCCACCTGAAGCACGGCGGTGATGACGGCCTGCAGTCCGGATCCGCAGCGGCGATCCACCTGCATGCCCGGGACGTCGATGCCCAGTCCCGCGTCGAGCGCGGCGATCCGGCCGAGGGCCGGGGCTTCCCCGCCCGGGGACGCCTGGCCCAGGATGACGTCGTCGATCTGGCTGCCCTCGATGCCGGTGCGTTCGACGAGCGCCGTGATGACGGTGGCCGCGAGGCTCTGAGGGGTGATGTCCTTGAACACTCCGCCGAAGCGCCCGACCGGCGTTCGCAGGGGCTCGCAGATGACGACGTCACGCATGGAAAGACCTTTCATGAAGTTTCCTCGGGCACTGCGTCAGCGATTGACGGTGGCGAGGTCCTGTTCGATGTCGGTTGCGGTGACCCGCAGCGACGGGATGAGATCGGAATGCAGATCCTCGAGGCTGTATCGCGCGGCCGGAGTGGAAATGTTCACCGCGGCGACGGTCAGCCCGGAGGCGTTGCGGATCGGGGCGGCCATCGACCGCAGGCCTGCCTCGAGTTCCTGGTCGAGAACGCAGATACCGTCCGCGCGGACCGCGAGAATCGCAGCCTTCAGGTCGTCGCGGGCCGTGATCGTGCGTTCGGTGAGCCGCTGGATGTCGAGCTTCTCGAGGTAGGCGTCGAGTTCGTCGTCGGGCAGTCCCGCCAGCAGGACCCGGCCCATCGAGGTGGCGTACGCGGGGAGCCGGGTACCGATGGTGATGCCCACCGTCATGATCCGGCTGACGGGCACCCGGGCGACGTAGACGATGTCGGCACCGTCGAGGATCGACACCGACGACGACTCGTGGACCTTGTGGCTCAGCCTCTCGAGGTGCGGCTGCGCGACCTCCGGCAGCGACAGGCTCGACAGGTAGCTGTATCCGAGTTCGAGCACCCGCGGGGTGAGCCAGAACGCGGAACCGTCCGTGGCCACGTAGCCGAGCTCGACGAGGGTGAGCAGAAATCGGCGTGCGGTGGCGCGGGTCAAGTCGGTGGCGCGGGCGACGTCACTGAGCGTGCGCCGCTGATTCCGGTTGTCGAAGCAGCGGATCACGGCGAGGCCCCGGGCCAGCGACTGCACGTAGTCGGGGGACGGGAGGATCTTCTCCGTCGGTTCGGTAGCGGTCATGTCTGCGAATTCTCCTCCGTGGCCCCGGTGTCGGTGGAGGACAGGTCGGCGAGGGCCTGTTTGCCGAGCGCGAACCCGAGATTGCTGTTGGGTACTCCGGCGTAGACGGCGGTGTGCAGGAGCACCTCACCGATGGTGTCGGCGTCGACACCCGCGCGGAGGGCGGCGCGGATGTGCATGTCGAGTTCGTGCTCGTTTCCGACCGCGGTGAGGACGGCGATCGTGAGCAGCCGCCGCAACTCGTGGTCCAGTCCGGGGCGCGACCAGATGTCGCCCCACGCGGTGCGGGTGATGAAGTCCTGGAACGGTGCCGTGAAGTCGGTGGTTCCCGCCACGGAGCGATCCACGTGTGCGTCGCCGAGAACCGAGCGGCGCACCGTCATTCCCTGTGCGTGCGCGGCGCGACGTCCGCGCGCGTACCCGCCGCCGGCGATGTGTTCGCGCAGCAGCGCCGTGACGGCGCCTGCCTGCTCGAGGTTCGCGACGTGGGCGGCGGGGGAGAGTACCTCGAACCGGGCACCGGTGATGCCGTCCGCGAGGATCTGCATGACCGACGGCGGGGTGGACGGATCCTCCTCACCCGCGATCACCAGCGTCGGCGCGCTGATGCGGGACACGTCGGCGGTGAAATCCCAGTCCGCGAGGGCGTCGCAGCACGCGGCGTATCCCTCGGGGGACGTCGACGCGATCATCTCGCGGTAGTGCCGGACGAATTCCGGATCACGCTTGGCGAGCCCCTCGCTGAACCACCGGGCGACAACGGCGTCCGCGAGCGACTCCGGACCGTCGGTGCGCGATGCCGCGGCCCGCTCGGTCCAAGCCTGCGGTTCACCGAATTTCGCGGCGGTACACAGCAGCGACAGCGACAGCACCCGGCGCGGAGTGTGCGCGCCGAGCCACTGGGCGATCGCACCGCCCATGGACAGTCCGACGAAGTGGGCGGCGTCCACGCCGAGCGAGTCGAGCAGGGCGAGAACGTCCTCGGACAGGTCGCGGACGGAGTACGGGCCGTCCGGTGCCGGCGACTCGCCGTGGCCGCGTTGATCGACGGCGACCACCCGGCATTCGTCGGACAGCGCCGCGATTTGCGGGTCCCACATGGATCGGTTGGAACCGAGCGATCCGAGCAGGACCACGACGGGGGCGTCCGCCGCGCCGTTTCGGGGTCCGGAGATTTCGTGTGCGAGTGCGACTGTCATCGCGTTCCTTCCCGGCCGCGGGCCACTGTCTCCAGTGCGCGGTCGACGATGTCGTGGGCGTGGCCGAGGTATCCGGCGGGGTCGAGCAGGGCGCGGATCTCGTCCGCCTGCAGGTATTCGAGGAGCCCCGGATCCTCGTAGAGAGGGCTTCCGGTCTCGCACGCGGCGGTCACGAGGTCGCGCGCGTTGTCGGTGCGGGCGGACAGGGCGCCGGTGACTCGTTCCGCGAGGAGCAGGCCGCCGGTGATGTCGAGGTTGCGGGCCATCGCATCGGGGTGGACGTTCAGTCCGCCGAGCGAGTCGGCGATGCGCGAGACGGCTCCGCCGGTGAGGCGCAGCAGGTCCGTGAGCGTTTCCCACTCGGCGTGCCAGGCACCCGCGGCGCGCTGCTGCTCGTGATCCATCGAGCCGAGGATCGTCGCGACGAGTCCCGGGGTGCGGCGGGCCGCGGCGCGGGCCGCGATCGCGGCGACCGGATTGCGCTTGTGCGGCATGGCCGACGAACCGCCGGGTGACCCTTCGCTGACCTCGCCGACCTCGGTGGACGACAGGAATACGAGGTCGGTGGCGATCTTGGACACCGCCCCCGCGGCCGTTCCGAGCGCCGACGCGAGCAGTGCGATGCGGGTGCGATCGGTGTGCCAGGGCACGTCCTGACGTGCCAGCCCGAGTTCGTCGGCGAGCACGTCGGCGACGTCGAGGCCGTGCGGGTAGAGCGCAGCGGACGTGCCGGCCGCACCTCCCAGTTGCACGGGGAGGCCGTCCAGTGCGTCGAACAGCGCGCGAGAAGCCCTGTGCAACGCCGTCATCCACCCGGCGGTGAGCACGCCGAATGTGGTGGGGAGGGCCTGCTGGCCGAGTGTGCGGCCGGCGATCGGGGTGTCGCGCTGCGCCCGCGCGAGGGCCTCGGCGCAGAGTACCGCCTCGTCGAGGGACGCCAGGATGTGCGCACCCGACCGGCGGCACAGCAGCATCAGGGCGGTGTCGAGGATGTCCTGACTCGTGGCGCCCTTGTGCACGTGGCTTCCGGGCACTCCGAGGTCGGCGGCAGCGACCTCGCCGCGGAGCAGTTTCACCAGCGGGATCACGGGATTACCCCCCGCTGCGGCCGCCTCGCCGAGGGCGCCCACATCCACGGATCCTTCGGCGACGACGCGCGCGAACACCGACGAAATGGCGTCGGCGGACGCGGCGGGGATGACGTCGCATTTCGCTTCCGCCCGGGCCAGCGCGGCCTCGACCTCGACCATCGCGGTGACCCACGCCCGGTCCGAGAGCAGTGCAGACAACTCGCCGGCACCGAACGTCGGATCGAACAGGGCACCCCGGGAAGGCTCCGGAGAGTTCACGCGCGACACCTTTCTGGGTTGTGAACGGTTACAGGGCGAAGAACGGGGTTTCCCGTCCTTCTGTGTTCTGCACGTGGATCGTCAGGTGGTATCCGCGATCCGTCTTCTCCGCGATCAGCTTGGGGCGATCTGCTTCCGGGACGGCGGAGAGCACGGGGTCCGATGCGTGCGCGTCCGTGTCCTCGGGGAAGTAGAGCCGGGTGTAGAGGCGCTCGAGCATGCCGCGGGCGAACAGTCCGACGTTGATGTGCGGAGCCTCGACGGCGCCGTCCTCGGCGGGAAGTGCGCCCGGCTTGACCGTGTGCACCACGATCGTGCCGCTCTCGTCGGCGAACACGCGTGCCAGGCTGCGGAATCCGGCGGGGGTCGCCTCGGCGGCACCGCGGGGATCGGTCGGGCTGTTGAACCGGCCGGCCGCATCCGCCTGCCAGGTTTCGATCATCGCGTCACCGATCGGCTGTCCGGCCCCGTCGATGACGTTGAAGGACACGTCGATTCGTCCCGGCGCATCCTCGGGGACGGCCTCGCCGCTGTTCTCCCACGTGGGGAACAGGCCGATGTGGACGTACGGGCCGACGGTCTGGGACGGGGTGACGCCGAACGGCACCTCGTCCTGGCTTTTGGCGAAGACCGGGTAGCGGGGGGCGTCGGGGTTCTGGGTGTCGATCATCAGTGGCCCTCCGGGTCCTCGAACGGGGTGGCGTCCTGACCGCGCAGGACGATGTCGAACTTGAATCCGACGGCCCAGTTGTCGCGGGTGTGGTCGTAGTCGAACGTGCTGATCATCCGCTCGCGGGCGGCTTCGGGTACGGAGTTGTAGATCGGGTCCTGGAAGAAGAACGGATCGTCCGGGAAGTACATCTGCGTAACCAGCCGCTGGGTGAACGCCTGACCGAACAGGGAGAAGTGGATGTGCGCGGGCCGCCACGCGTTGTGGTGGTTGCCCCACGGGTAGGCGCCGGGCTTGATGGTCGTGAACTCGTAGTGGCCCTGCTTGTCGGTCAGGCAGCGGGCGACACCGTTGAAGTGGGGGTCGAGCGGGGCCGGCCAGGAGTCCATCTTGTGGCGGTAGCGGCCTCCGGCGTTGGCCTGCCACACCTCGATCAGGGTGTCGGGGATGGGTTTGCCCGCACTGTCGAGGACGCGGCCGTGGACGATGATGCGCTGTCCCTGGGCCTCGCCGCCGTTGGCGTGGGTCATGTCGTTCTCGCCCTTGGCGATGTCGGCGTCGCCGAAGACCGGACCGGTGATCTCGCCGAGTCGCTGCGGGACCAGGATCAGGTCGTTCTTGGGGCTGCGCAGCCGAGTCGTCTTGTACTCGGGGAACAGCAGCGGGGCATTCGCTTCGTGCCCGGCGTGGTGGTGGGCTGGCAGATGCAGCATGGAAAAAGATCCTCACGTTCTCGATGTGAACAGTCGGCCGCTATTCGCACATAGTAGTCGCGTTCTGTGATGGGGCCAACAGGCAGGGCGTAATTTGTTCGCAATGTGGATGGGTGTTCACTACTCGAACATTTTGCGGTAGCCTGCGTCACATGGTCAACAAAGTCTTCGCAACGGCGGCTGAGGCCGTTGCCGATGTCCCCGACGGAGCGTCCCTCGCGGTGGGCGGCTTCGGCCTCGTCGGTATCCCCTCGGTCCTCATCGACGCCCTCCTCGCACAAGGTGCCACCGACCTCGAGACGGTCAGCAACAACTGCGGCACCGACGGTTTCGGTCTGGGTCTGCTCCTCGAGCAGCACCGGATCCGGCGCACGATCAGCTCGTACGTCGGCGCCAACAAGGAATTCGCGCGGCAGTACCTCAGCGGGGAGCTCGAGGTCGAGCTCACTCCGCAGGGCACGCTGGCCGAGCGCATGCGCGCCGGGGGAGCGGGCATCCCCGCCTTCTACACCCCCGCCGGTGTCGGGACGCAGGTCGCCGACGGCGGTCTGCCGATCCGCTACGACGGCCAGGGCGGCATCGCGGTGGCGAGCAAGCCCAAGGAGACCCGCGAGTTCGACGGGGAGGCCTTCGTTCTCGAACGCGCCATCCGAACCGACTTCGCGCTGGTCCACGCGTGGAAGGGTGACCGCCTCGGCAACCTCGTGTACCGGGAGACGGCCCGCAACTTCAACCCGGACGCCGCCGGCGCCGGTCGCATCACCATCGCGCAGGTCGAGTACCTCGTCGAGCCCGGCGAGATCGACCCCGCCGAGGTGCACACCCCCGGCATCTTCGTCCAGCGTGTGGTCGAGGTCGGCAAGCAGGAAACGGGAATCGAGAACAGGACGGTGCGGGCATGAGCTGGACGCGTGACGAGATGGCGGCCCGGGTCGCGGCCGAGCTGGAGGATGGGCAGTATGTGAACCTCGGCATCGGAATGCCCACCCTGATCCCCGGTCACATCCCGGCCGGCAAGGACGTCATCCTGCACTCGGAGAACGGCATCCTCGGCGTCGGGCCGTACCCGACCGACGACGAGGTCGATCCCGAACTGATCAACGCGGGCAAGGAGACCATCACCGTGGTCCCCGGCGGCGCGTTCTTCTCCTCCTCCGACTCCTTCTCGATGATCCGCGGCGGCAGCGTGGACGTGGCCGTTCTCGGCGCCATGCAGGTCAGCAGCCACGGCGACCTGTCCAACTGGATGGTCCCGGGCGCCATGGTCAAGGGCATGGGCGGCGCGATGGACCTCGTCCACGGCGCGGGCAAGGTCATCGTGATGATGGATCACGTCACCAAGAAGGGTGAGCACAAGATCCTCGAGGAGTGCACGCTGCCGTACACCGGCAAGCGCTGCGTGCAGAAGATCGTCACCGATCTCGCCGTCATCGACGTCACCCCCGATGGCCTGCGGCTCGTCGAGACCGCTCCCGGCCACAGCGTCGAGGACGTCCAGGCGGCCACCGGCGCGAAGCTCCTCGTCGACGCCACCGTCTAGGGCCCGCTCAGGCCCCGGTCTTCACGCGCTGGGCTCCGGCATAGACGTTCATCGACTCCCCGCGGAGGAAGCCGACGAGCGTCGTGCCGGATTCCAGTGCCAGGTCGACGGCCGGCGAGGACGGCGCCGACACCGCGCCGAGCATCGGTGTCCCCGCCGTCACGGACTTCTGCACCAATTCGAAGGACGCGCGCCCGCTGACGAGCAGAACGCGGCCCGACAGCGGCACCCGATCCCGTGTGAGCGCCCCCCAGCGCCTTGACCGCAGGGTCGCCGGCATCGACGACAACGTGGCCGCCGTCACCGACAAGTCATTGTCGGACAACGTGAATCGTGACCGCGTCCGGGCCTGGTGCGACGCTTTGCCGTACACCCCGCAGGCCGACGAGGTGACGAATCGGCGTTCGGGTCCGCCCGGCACCGGGACGCCCTCGGCCAGAACCACATCGAGCACGTTGTACATGTCGGCTCCGCTCTCGTCGACGCCGTCGCAGTAGCGGACGACGGACACGTCGGTGCGGCCTCGATGACGCCCTCGGTGAGCAGGCGTGTCGTTCCGTGCTCGGTGATGCGGACGACCGGGCGTCGCGCGGTGACGCGCCCCCATCACCTGCCGCCGGACTCGAGCGGACTGCATGTGGACGAGGGGCGGGTCATGAGTCCGCAGCGGCCCCGAACCGGGCACGACGGCCAGTCGTTCCGGCGCGCCGCCGCGGTGTGCCCGTACCCTCTGGGCATGGGTGTGAGCGTGCGTGCTGCGACCGGATCCGACATCCCCGAACTGTCGCGCGTCCTGGCCGACGCGTTCTTCGACGACCCCGTGATGGTGTGGATGTGGCCGGACCCCGACCGCCGGCGGCGCGGCCTGCCGAGACTGTTCGCGGTGGAGATCCGGCATCACCATCTCGCCGGGGGCGGAGCCGAATTGGCCGAGGACGACGACGGCGTGGTTCGTGGGGCCGCCATGTGGGATCCGCCCGGTGGCTGGAAGCAGTCCACGTTGTCGTCGCTCCGCAGCCTGCCGGGGCTGGTCCGCGCGTTCGGCTCCCGGCTGGGCGTCGGGGCCGCGGTGAGCGGAACCGTCGAGGACGCACACCCGGTCGATCCCGTGCACTGGTATCTGGCGACGATCGGAACGTCGAGCGCGGGACGGGGCGGCGGCTACGGGAAGGCGCTGTTGCGGTCGCGGCTGGACCGTTGTGACGCCGAGGGGCTCCCGGCGTATCTGGAGTCCAGCAAGGAAGACAACATCTCCTACTACCAGCGATTCGGCTTCGACGTCACCGGCGAGATCCGGATCCCGGACGGCGGGCCGACGGTGTGGGCGATGTGGCGGGAACCCGTCCGCGACCCCTTAGGCTAAGCTCGGCAAGCCTTACCTAAGTGGATCGTAGTACCTGGTAGACGAGAGGGTCGCCGCATGAACATGGGTCAACAGAGGATCGGCCTGAGCCGACGCGGATTCCTCGTGGGCACCGGGGGAGCGCTGCTCGCGTTCGCCGCGGCCTGCAGCAGCTCGGACGGCGACGGCGACGGCTCCGGCAGCGAGCCGTCGGGCCCCGTCATCGCCCACAAGTACGGCGAAACCCAGGTGCCGACCGACCCGCAACGCATCGTCAGTGTGGGCTACAACGACCAGGACACGATCCTCGCGCTCGGCGGCACGCTGGCCGGCACGTTCGACTGGTACGGCGACTACGCCTACGGCGTGTGGCCGTGGGCGCAGGACCTCCTCGGTGACACGCAGCCCGAGATCGTGGGCACGGCGTCCACCAACATCGACTTCGAGAAGGTCGCGGCCGTCGCCCCGGACCTGGTGGTGGGCACCTACTCGGGCCTCACCCAGGCCCAGTACGACAAGCTGAGCGCCATCGCGCCGACGGTGGCGCAGCCCGCAGACTTCGCCGACTACGGTGTTCCGTGGCAGGACCAGACGAGGATCCTCGGCGACGCGCTCGGCAAGAAGGACAAGGCGGCCGAGCTCGTATCCTCCGTCGAGACGCAATTCGACGACGTCCGGGCCGCCAACCCGGCGTTCGCGGGAAAGACCGTCCTCGTCGGCGCGCTCAAGGGTCCGGGGCAGTTCGGTGTGTACGGTCCGGAGGACCCGAAGGTCCGCTTCTTCACCGAACTCGGCTTCGTGAACCCCCCTGTGACGGAGCAGATCACCGGCAACTTCGCCGAGATCAGCACGGAGCAGCTGTCGCTCGCGAACGTCGACCTCCTCGTCTGGTACGCGGGCGGCGGCTACGGCGACAAGCTGCGCGCGGAACTCGACAAGACGCCGATCTATCAGGAACTCGAGGTGGTGAAGGCCGGACGCACGATCACGCTCGAGGACGCCGCCGCCGAGGCGATGGCGTGGAGCACCGTATTGAGCCTGCCGTACGCATTGAACGAGATCCCGCCGCGGGTCGCGCCCCTGCTCGCCTGAGACGCGGATGTCCGACGGTGTGGGCCCGGTTCGTGATACCAACGACTCGTGACCGCGATTCCTGAACTCCACGCCGGAACTCCTTTCGACGACCTCGACGACTACCTCGCGCTCGGCCGCATCGGAAGCCTCGCGCTGTCCGCGGACGGGCGAAGGCTCGTCGTGGCGCAGTCGACGCTCGGCGAGAAGGCGACGAAGTACGTCACCGCCCTGTGGGAGATCGATCCCACCGGCGAGTTCGCGGCGCGCCGGCTCACCCGTGGCCGCAGCGGGGAGTCCAACTCGACGTTCACCAGCGACGGCGATCTCCTCTTCACGTCCTCCCGTCCGACGCAGGACGAGGACGACCTTCCCGACGACCTGTGGCGACTGCCCGCGCGGGGCGGCGAGGCGGTGGTCGTCGCGCGCCGAGGCGGCGGCATCACCGGGGTGCGCGCCGCACGGTGCGCGCCGCGTTTCGTCGTGACCACCGGGGTTCTGGGGAGATCCGGCGAGTCCGCCGACGACGAGCGGGTGCGCACCGAGCGCAAGGAGAAGAAGGTCTCGGCGATCCTGCACACGGGCTACCCGATCCGCTACTGGGACCACGATCTCGGTCCCGACGTGCCCCACCTCCTGTCCGCCCCACTGGACGCGCTCGCGGAGAACGGGCAGGAGCCGGAGCTGACCGACCTCACCCCGATGCCGGGTCCGGCACTGCGGGAGGCCAACTACGCGCTGAGCGACGACGGCGCGTTCGTCGTGACGTCGTGGACGGTTCCCGGTCCGCTCGCGTCGATCCGGAACATCCTGGTGCGCGTCGACACCGAGACGGGGGCGCGCACGGTCCTCGTCGACGACGCCGACGCCGATCTGTCGGACCCGGTGATCTCCCCGGACGGACGGCACGTCGTATTCACGCGGGAATCGCATGCGACCCCCGACTCCGCGCCCCGATTCACGCTGCACCGCTACAGCTTCGACAGTGGCATCGTCACCGAGGTGGCGCCGGGGTGGGATCGGTGGGCCACGTCCGTGGTCTGGCTGTCCGACGGTTCGGGGCTCCTCGTCACCGCCGACGACCGTGGGCGCGCACCGATCTTCCTGCTCCGTGACGGCGCGGACCCCACGCGGGTGACGACCGACGACTGCGCGTACACCGACCTGCAGGTGGCCCCCGACGGGTCGACGGTGTTCGCGCTGCGGGCGTCGTACGCGGCGCCGCCGCACCCGGTGCGCATCGACATCACCACCGGTGCCGTGTCACTGCTGAAGGCGCCCGCCGACCTCCCCGAGCTGCCGGGCACGCTGACCGAGGTCGAGACGGTCGCCGCTGACGGCGCGGCGCTGCGCGCATGGCTCGCGGTGCCGACCGGCGCCTCCGCCCACGCGCCGGTGCCTCTCGCGCTGTGGGTGCACGGCGGCCCCCTGGGTTCGTGGAACACCTGGTCGTGGCGATGGAACCCGTGGCTCCTGGTCGCGCGGGGGTACGCCGTGCTGCTGCCGGATCCGGCGTTGTCCACCGGCTACGGGCAGGAATTCGTCGAGCGGGGCTGGGGTAAGTGGGGCAAGGCCCCGTTCACCGATCTCATGGCGATCACCGATGCCGCGGTGGCACTGCCGGAGATCGACGAGAAGCGCACCGCGGTGATGGGCGGATCGTTCGGCGGATACATGGCCAACTGGATCGCCGGACACACCGACCGGTTCAAGGCGATCGTCACCCACGCCAGCCTCTGGGCGCTGGACCAGTTCGGCCCCACCACCGACGCCGCCTGGTACTGGCAGCGGGAGATGACGCCCGAGATGGCGGTGGAGAACTCGCCGCACCTGTACGTCGCGGACATCGTGACCCCGATGCTGGTCATTCACGGCGACAAGGACTTTCGCGTACCGATCGGCGAGGGGTTGCGGCTGTGGTTCGAGCTGCTGTCCGAGTCGGGGTTGCCCGCGGACGACGACGGTCGCACCGAACACCGCTTCCTCTACTTCCCGGACGAGAACCACTGGATCCTCACCCCGCAGAACGCGAAGGTCTGGTACCAGGTGGTGCTGTCGTTCCTGTCCGAGCACGTGCGGGGCGAGGACGTCGCGCTGCCCGAGATCCTGGGCCGGTAGCCGGCGGACCGGGGCCGGTAGCCGGCGGACCGGGGCCGGTAGCCGGCGGACCGGGGCCGGTAGCCGGCGGACCGGGGCCGCGCCCAGGTGGATTCACGTCCGCTTCTCGCGGCCCCGATCGAATTCCTTGCCACCCCACACGCCGGTCTGACCGGTGGCCCTGGCGAACAACTCACAGCGCATCCGCAGTGCGCAGTGATGACAGACGTCGCGGGCGTACGCGAAATCCTCTGTCGGGAACGGGAACCACCGGTCCGGCTCGGGGTCGGCGCGGCAGGCGGCGGCGACCCAGCCCGCGGGGTCGTCGGAGGCAGGCAGCAGGGTGGACAGGGTCGTGTCCAGGACGTCGGTCATCGGGAAATCTCCCCTTCCCGGGAGAAGATCGATCGGGTGCGGGGAGCTCGCGGCTAGACCGCCGCGAGCTCCCTCCAGATCTGCCGCTGCGCCTTTTCGATGTGCCGGGGCGCCTTCGGCTCCCAGAGGAGCGGCATTCCCGCCTCCTCCGGTGTGCGGTCGGCCTTCCTCTGGTTGCAGGGGATGCAGCAGGCCACGAGGTTGGCCCACGTGTTCGGGCCGCCGCGGCTCCTCGGCAGCACGTGGTCGATGGTCGTCGCGACCGGCTCGGCGCAGTAGCCGCACCGATTGCGGTCGCGCCGGAACACGCCCGCGAACGTCGCGCGGCTGCTGTCGGTCACCAGCACGGAATGCGGGACGTGGACGTAGCGCAGCAGACGAATGGTCCGCGGCAGGCTGATCTCGACGTGCTGCGAGCGGATCGGGAACGGCGGCTCCCGATCCGCGACCGTCTCGGCCGCACCGACACTGATCAGCACGACGGCGCGCTCCGCGGGGATCTCGCAGAGGGCCTCGTACGTGACATTGAGGACCAGCACATCCGCGCGCGACCAACTGCGGGCGTCGAGGGTGCTGCCGGACGGGTTACGGGAGAAGTGCCTCACGGGAGATCTCGGTTCTGTCGTCGGTTCGCGGCGGTGGGGGCACGCCGGGCAACGGAAGTCGAGTCAGGCGTGCCGGGTGGAGCGGTAAGTCTTCGGGGCGGGCATGATCCCGCATTCGCCTTGCCGGCCGGCGGGGAAGGAGGAGGCGGCGCCCGTGCGTGACGGCTGCAACCGGGGTGCGTGGGCTGCGGGCAGTGCGCGCATCGCTACGTCCTTCCTGAACTCGATGTGTGAACCGAACGGAACACGTCGAGCATGACACAGCGCGCCGCCCGCGTCCTGGCATTTTCCGCGTCGTCGGACCCGTGAGCCGGGGCGTGTCGAATCGGACAGGACGCGCGACACGTCCGATGGATGCGGTGAAGTAGCGGTTCTCTCGCTACGGTGTTCGATACGTACCCCGAATGAAGGAGACATCGTGGCACTTCCCCAGCTCACTGACGAACAGCGGGCAGCAGCTCTCGAGAAGGCCGCCGCCGCTCGTAAGGCACGCGCAGAGCTCAAGGACAAGCTCAAGTCCGGTGACATCACCCTCAAGCAGGTCCTTTCCAAGGCAGATGTCGACGACATCATCGGAAAGACCAAGGTCAGCGCCATTCTGGAAGCCCTGCCGAAGATCGGCAAGGTGAAGGCCCAGGAGATCATGGCCAACCTGGAGATCGCTCCGACCCGCCGCCTCCGTGGCCTCGGCGACCGTCAGCGCGACGCCCTGCTGGCGCACTTCAGCTGACACGTTCCCCGGGTGCCCGCCCCATCGCCTTCCGGCGACGGGCGGGCGCCCGGACGCGTCTTTCCTGCCCCCACCCCGCTAGTGCAACCAGAAGGTTGCGCAAGTAGCCGCCGATATGCAACCGTGAGGTAGCACATTGTCGAGAGGTGAGGATGATCATGAGCGTTCCGGACGCATCCCAGGACAGGATCGAGCGCGAGATCCAGATCGACGCCCCCATCGAGCGGGTGTTCCGGCTGGTGAGTGAACCCGGCTGGTTCATCGGCGACGGCGAACCCGGCAAGACGACCATCACACACGAAGGCGACGTCTTCGTCGTGGACTTTCCCCCGTACGGGCGCTTCCCGATACTTCCCGTCAAGTCCGACGCACCGCACTACGTCTCGTTCCGTGGGGGAGACGATCCCGCGCAGCCGCTCGTGGAGGGCACGTCCACCCTGGTCGAGTTCTTCCTGTCGGAGCGGGACGGCGGCACGCTCCTCCGCGTCGTCGAGACCGGATTCGCTGCCCTGTACCCGAATGCCGAGCGCCGCGCGGCCGCCTACGAAGGCAATGTCGCGGGCTGGGAAATGCAACTGGCGTTCGCCAAGCGTCACGCCGAACGCGGCGAATAGAGCATCTGTCGTGTCGACCTCGCTGACCGCAGTCGGGGGTTGCGGTCAGCGAGGTCGGTGCGCCGCCGTTTCCGGAGGCACGCTCGGATAGTCGTCGGGTCAGTGCACTTCGTTACGCGCCTCGTCCGCTCGGATGCCGGCGCGACGAAATCGGGGAGTACGGACTCGGGTCGATGTCCGGTCGCCGTTCGTCCACGAGATCCGCGAGGATGCGGGCCGAGCCGACCGCCATGGTCCAGCCGACGTGACCGTGACCGGTGTTGAAGTAGAGATTGTCGTGACGCCCCAGCCCGATCATCGGCGGGCCGTCGGGCGTCATCGGGCGAAGGCCCGTCCGGTATCTGGCCGTGTCCCAGTCCACCGCGCCGGGGAACAGTTCGTTCCCGGCGTCCACGATGCCCGCGTAGTCGGCGGGCGAGTGACTGCGGTCGTACCCGACGAATTCCGCGGTGGCCGACATTCTCAGCTCGTCACCGAACCGCGACCAGGCGACGAGTGTCTTCTCGTCGATGCCGCCCACCACCGGCGCGCGTTCGGGGTCCTTGACGGTCGCGGTCAGCGTGTATCCCTTGGCAGGGTAGACGGGCAGTCGCAGACCGACACTCCTCGCGACGAGAGCACTCGCGGCCCCGGCGGCGAGGACGAAGGCATCCGCGCGGATGTGGCCCCGATCGGTGACGGCCGACGTGATGGCCGCACCGTCGGACTCGAGGGCCACGACGGACGTGCCCAGGTGGAACCGGACCCCCAGCCGACCGCCTTCCTCGGCGAGCCCCACCGCAAATCGGTGCGGGTCGCCGGTGCCGTCGGTGCGGTCGTGGATCGCCCCGGCGAACGTGGCCGTCCCGTGCCGGAGGGCGGGCTCCGCGGCCGCGATCTCCTCGGGTCCCAGCACGTCCTGCAGCTGTCCGTGGTCGCGGAGCAGCTGCGAGTTCACCCGCGCTTGCTCGAGTTCCGCTTCCTCCCGGTACAGGTACAGCACGCCGTTCCGTGTCTGGCAGTACTCCAGGTTCTCGCGGGCGGTGAGTTCGTCCATCAGCTGCTGGCTGTACCGGGCCAGGCGGAGCTTCGCGAGAGTGTTCGACCGCGCCCGGGAGGCCGTGCACTCGCGGAGGAATCGCACACCCCACCGGGCGAGTTCGGCGTCCGCCCGGGGACGGACGCGGATCGAGGTCGACGCGCCGAGCAACGATCGGACCAGCATGGTGGGAGCCGACGGCGACGCCCACGCGTAGGAGTGACCGGGGGCGATCAGTCCGGCGGTGCTCGCGCTGGTGTCGGACGCGACCTCGCTGCGTCGGTCGTACACATGAACCTCGTGTCCGCGTTCGGCGAGAGCGTGGGCGGTCGCGACTCCCACGACCCCTGCTCCGAGTACTGCCACCTTCATTCCGCTTCCTTTTCTTCGGTCGAACCCCGGCCCGTGACGGCGACGGCCTGTATCTCCACGAGCAGCTGCGGGTCCAGCAGGGCCGCGACCACGGTGGCCCTGGCCGGGCGGTGCTCGGCGGCGAACCAGCGCTTCCATTCCTCGTTGAAGCCCGGGGCGTCGTCGGCGTTCGCGAGATACACCGTGGCCGAGGCGATGTCGTGCAGGGTGGCGCCTGCCGCGGCGAGGACCCTGTCGAGTCGTGTGAGGGAGTGGCGGGTCTGCTCCACCACATCGGTGCCGACGACGTTGCCGGTGTCGTCGAACGAGACCTGGCCGGAGACGAACACGAGGTCGCCGACCCTGCGCGCCGACGGGTACGGGCTGGTGCCGGTGGTCACCCCGGGAACGTCCACGATGTCACCCATGGTCGGGCTCACCCGCTGTGGTGTCGCCGCTGTCGCCGCGCAGCACTTCCTTGACGTAGAAGCGCCAGCCGAGAAATCCGACCCAGAGGGTGACGGTGACGACGGCGGTGGGCACCCCGTAATAGAGGAGGGTGGGAATCATGCGAATTCTCCTTCGGTGACGCGGACGGCAGGCTGCTGCCGGCGCGGATAGCGGGACGAGGTGGCCATGGCGACCGTGACGAAGACGAGCAGGTTGGCGACGACGCCGGGCACCAGCCCGTCCAGTCCGAACGGAGCGTCGAGGCCCCACTGCCACACCGCGGTGACGATCGCGCCCGCCGTGATCGCCGAGAGTGCCGCCGGAGCGGACCGCACGCCGAACAGCACGGCGCCGAACAACGGGACGATGACCGTCGGAGCCCACAGGGTGTAGCTGTAGAGAAGGGCGTCGACGATGGACGGGACGCTGAGGGCGAAGATGGTCGCTCCGGCACCGACGACGACGCTGGTGGCCCGCTCGACGGTGAGCCGCCTCGACGGTGGCAGCTCGGTGGGGCTGAGCGGCTGGTAGATGTCCTTGGTCAGGACGACGGCGGTGGAATTGAGGTAGGAACTGGCCGTCGACATCACGACCGCCATCAGCGCCGCCACCACCAATCCGAGAACGCCGACCGGCATCAGATTCATCACCACGGTCGGAAGCGCCTGATCGCTTTCGATGTCCGGGTACAGGACGAGTGCGATCAACCCGAGAGACGCCGAGGTGAAGAAGAAGAAGAACGAGAAGAACCCGGCCAGTGCGTAGCCCTTACGGGCGTGCCGCGAGTCGGGGGTGGAGAACGTCCGCTGCGCGTACGGCGGGACCAGCGTCTCGCCGAGCAGTAGTGCCGCGAAGAGCGTGAGGAACTGTGCGGGGGAGTAGTCGCCCATGAACGAAAGATGCTCGGCGGGAACGCTGTCCAGGAGAGCCGACGGTCCGCCGACGGCGTCGAGCCCGATGAGGAGCGCCACCGGCAGGAGCACTCCGAGGAAGACGAACTGCAGCAGGTCGGTCTGGATCACCGCCCACGCCCCACCGAACGAGGAGTAGAGAATGACCACTCCCATCCCGATGATCACCGCGGGCACGGTGGGCACGTCGAGGGTGGCGTTGACGACGGTGCCGATGGCCAGGGCCTGGGCGCCGAGGATGCCGGCGCACAGGACGACGGACAGTACGCCGGTGACCAGTCTCGCAGGCCGGCCGTAGTGGGTCTCCATGATGTCGCCGAGGGTGTGGGCGCCGATGTAGTTCTTGAGTCTGGGCGCGACGAAGTAGCCGACGAGCACCGTCTGAACGCCGAACGCGCAGAAGGCGAACATGTACACGTATCCGTCACGCATGGCGGCGCCGGCGACGCCGAGCGATGCTCCGCCGCCGAGGAAGGCTGCGGCCAGGCTGCCGAAGAAGACCGGCCAGATGATCCGGTTGCCTGCCACGGCGAAATCGTCCGGCGACTTGACGCGTCGCATGGTCTGGACGCCGATCAGGACGAGTAGCAGGAAGTAGGCACCGAGAAGTATCCAGTCGAGGATTGCCATGTGAACTCCTAGTTGGGATGAACCCATCGTAGGAACGTCGTGTGACCGTAGTCACTAGGCGAGTTGCCCTTGATCTACACTGAGATCGATACCCAATTGTGCGATGTGCACAACTCCCACAAGCGTTCGGAAGGGCAGTCGATGCTGAGTGAGGCTCTGGCGCAACAGATCGCGAACGAGATCACCGACGTCATCGGGTTCAACGTGCTCATCACGGATGCGGCCGGAACGGTGGTCGGCAGCGGGGACGAACGTCGCATCGGCCAGTTCCACGAGGCATCGATCGAGGTGATCCGTGCACGGCGCATGATCGCGCACTCGGCAGCGGACGTCCGCGACCTCGTCGGCAGTCTGCCCGGCGTCACCATTCCGCTCGTCATCGACGGTGACGTGGTGGGCACCATCGGGCTGTCCGGTTCACCCGAGCAGGTCGAACAGTTCGGGCTGGTGGTCAAGCGGCAGACCGAAATCCTGATGCAGGAGGCCTCGCGGATCGGTACCCGGCTGACCTACGAGCGGGCAGCGGAAGAATTGCTCCGCGACATCTGTGACTGGCATCGCTCCACGTTCACCGAGGCCCAGATCTCCCGGCGGGCAACGGGTCTGGGATACGACCTGCGCCGTCCCCGGGTCATGGTGCTGATCAGCTACGACAGTCACACCGACGACGCCGCCGTGGAGGGACAGTCCGTGTCCCTCGAGGTCCTGCGCGCCGTGCAGGACACGTTCGACTCCGCGACCGATCTGGTCGCACCGCTCGCCCGGCAGGTCATCGCGGTCACCACCGTGGTGACCGCACCGATCCCGGCTGCGGATGCGGCTTTGACGGACCGGTGCCGGAAGTATGTGTCCCAGATCCGGGAACGAGGATGGGACACCCGAGTGGGGATCGGCTCGATCGCGCACGGGGTCGAGCAACTCAATCTGTCGTCCCAGGACGCGTACGACGCGCTCCGGCTCGGCGCGGTTCTCGACCCACGCGGCCAGGTCTACGACATCGACCGGTTCCGCCTCCATCAGGCCGTCTCGGTGATACCTGCGGAGACCCGTGACAGGCTGTCACGGGCCGTGCTCGGCGCGTTGGCCACCGACAACGACTGGCCGCAGTTGCAGGAGACGCTGATCGCCTGGGGGGAGTGCGGGTTCAACTCCAGCCGGGCGGCGAAGCGGCTGCACGTCCACCGCAATACCCTCGCCAACCGGCTCGACAAGATCGCCCGGCTCCTCGGTCGCCCGCTGGACGAACCGGGTCTGGGCATGACGCTCTACCTCGCCTGTGTGGTGGCGCGGCGGGCCGGCTGAGCCTTCAGCCGGCGTGTGGGTGAACACCACCGGCGCGCCGATCGCCGTGTCGCCGCCGATCGGCGGCATTCTCGATGCATACTCGACACTCTCGAGTGGTTGCTGCACTGGATGCGGCAGACGAACCGGAGGAATCCCTTGAACGACCACCACGTGCAGCTCTTCTCCGAGCTGCACACCACCGCAGGATCCCAGGCAGGCGGCGAGGACGCAGGCGAGGCGCTGCGCCCCGTCGACCCGGAGCATCGCACCGCCACCGAGGTGCACCGCGCGCTGTTCAGCGACCAGTAGCGAGGCGGACGGTAGCCCCGTCGTCGGTCGTCCGTGCGTTCATTAGACTCGACGGGTGACCAGTGCAGCTCCAGAAAATCCCCAGAACCGTGCCGATGCCCTCCCGAAGAGCTGGGACCCCAGTTCCGTCGAGGACGATCTGTATCAGGGCTGGGTAGACGCCGGTTACTTCCGCGCGGACCCGCACAGCGACAAGCCGGGCTACTCCATCGTCCTGCCGCCGCCCAATGTGACCGGCAGCCTGCACATGGGTCACGCGCTCGACCACACGTTGATGGACGCGCTGAGCCGCCGCAAGCGGATGCAGGGCTACGAGGTGCTGTGGCTGCCCGGCATGGACCACGCGGGCATCGCGACGCAGACCGTGGTCGAGAAGCAGCTCGCCGTCGACGGCAAGACGAAGGAAGACTTCGGCCGCGAGCTGTTCATCGACAAGGTGTGGGACTGGAAGCGCGAGTCCGGTGGCACCATCGGCGGCCAGATGCGCCGCATCGGTGACAGCGTCGACTGGAGCCGCGACCGGTTCACCATGGACGATGGGCTGTCCCGCGCCGTCCAGACCATCTTCAAGCGCATGTACGACGACGGCCTGATCTACCGGGCCGAGCGTCTCGTCAACTGGTCGCCAGTGCTGCAGACGGCGATCTCCGACATCGAGGTGAAGTTCGAGGACGTCGAGGGCGAGCTGGTCTCGCTGCGGTACGGCTCCCTGAACGACGACGAGCCGCACGTCGTGGTCGCGACCACCCGTGTCGAGACGATGCTCGGCGACACCGCCGTGGCCGTCCACCCCGACGACGAGCGCTACAGGCACCTGATCGGAACGACGCTCGAGCACCCCTTCACCGGGCGCGACATCCCGATCATCGCGGACGAGTACGTCGATCCCGAGTTCGGCACCGGCGCCGTCAAGATCACGCCTGCGCACGACCCCAACGACTTCGAGATGGGCCTGCGGCACAACCTGCCCATGCCGACCATCATGGACAAGACCGGCAAGATCGCCGACACGGGAACGCAATTCGACGGTCTCGACCGCTTCGAGGCACGGGTCAAGGTGCGTGAGGCGCTCGCCGAGCAGGGTCGCGTGGTCGCGGAGAAGCGGCCCTACCTGCACAGTGTCGGACATTCCGAGCGCACCGGTGAGTCCATCGAGCCGCGCCTGTCGTTGCAGTGGTGGGTGAAGGTCGAGTCCCTCGCGAAGGCCGCCGGCGACGCGGTGCGCAACGGTGACACGGTCATTCACCCGGCCAGTCAGGAACCGCGATGGTTCGCCTGGGTCGACGACATGCACGACTGGTGCATCTCGCGTCAGCTGTGGTGGGGTCACCGGATCCCGATCTGGTACGGCCCCGACGGCGAGGTCGCATGCTTCGGACCGGACGAGACCGCGCCCGAGGGCTGGGTGCAGGATCCCGACGTCCTCGACACCTGGTTCTCCTCCGGGTTGTGGCCGTTCTCGACCATGGGCTGGCCCGAGAAGACGCCCGAGCTCGAGAAGTTCTATCCCACAAGTGTTCTCGTCACCGGTTACGACATCCTGTTCTTCTGGGTGGCGCGGATGATGATGTTCGGCACGTATGTGTCGGAGGACGACGCCATCACTGGGCGGGGCGAGCGAAGCGACGGGGTGTTCAGCGAAGGCAAGTCCGGACCGCAGATGCCGTTCCAGGACGTGTTCCTGCACGGCCTCGTCCGCGACCAGTTCGGTAAGAAGATGTCGAAGTCGCGGGGCAACGGCATCGACCCGCTCGACTGGGTCGACCGCTTCGGCGCCGATGCGCTCCGCTTCACGCTGGCCCGCGGCGCCAACCCCGGCAGCGACCTGTCCGTCGGCGAGGACCACGCGCAATCGTCGCGGAACTTCGCGACCAAACTGTTCAACGCGACCAAGTTCGCCCTCATGAACGGGGCCGCGCCGGCACCACTGCCCGGACGCGGCGAACTGACCGACGCCGACCGGTGGATCCTCGACCGCCTCGAGCAGGTGCGCGGGGAGGTCGACGCCGCATTCGACCGGTACGAGTTCAGCAAGGCGTGCGAGGCACTGTTCCACTTCGCGTGGGACGAGGTCTGCGACTGGTACCTCGAGCTGGCCAAGGTGCAGTTCGCCGAGAACGACACGGTCGCGGCGAACACGCGGGCCGTGCTCGGCAACGTCCTCGACGCCCTGTTGCGCCTGCTCCACCCGGTGATCCCGTTCGTCACGGAGACCCTGTGGAAGGCGCTCACCGAGAACGAATCCGTCGTCGTGGCGGATTGGCCGCAGTCGAGCGAGACCGCCGCGGATGCGGTTGCGGCGCAGCGTGTCGAGGACATGCAGCGACTGGTGACCGAGGTGCGCCGATTCCGCAGCGACCAGGGGCTCAAGCCCTCGCAGCGGGTGCCCGCGCGGATCAGCGGCATCGCCGAGGCCGATCTGGACACGCAGCTCGCCGCGGTCACGTCGCTGGCGCGTCTGACGGACCCGGAGGACGGTTTCGCGGTGTCCGCGTCGGTGGAGGTGCGCTTGAGCAAGGCGACCGTCACCGTCGATCTCGACACGTCGGGCAACGTCGACCTGGGCGCCGAGAAGGCGCGGCTGGAGAAAGATCTCGCGGCCGCGCAGAAGGAACTCGCCGGAACCACCGTGAAGCTGTCCAACGAGGCGTTCCTGGCCAAGGCCCCCGACGCCGTCAAGGAGAAGATCCGTACGCGTCAGCAGATCGCGACGGAAGAAATCGAACGCATCACCAAGCGATTGAAGGAGCTGGAAGGCGCGTGACCTCGCCCGACTTCACGCCGGAGGAAGTCAGTCCTGTCGACCTCGCGGAGCTGACACTGGTCGAGGCGGAACTCGACAAGCGGTGGCCCGAGACGAAGATCGAGCCGTCCCTCACCCGGATCGCGGCCCTGATGGACGTGCTGGGTTCGCCGCAGCACGGCTATCCCGCCATCCACGTCACCGGCACCAACGGTAAGACGTCGGTGACGCGGATGATCGACGCGCTGCTCACGGCGCTGCACCGGCGCACCGGCCGCACCACCAGCCCGCACCTGCAGCTCGCCACCGAGCGCATCAGCATCGACGGGCGCCCGGTGTCGCCCCGCCGGTACGTCGACACGTACCGGGAGATCGAACCGTACGTGCAGATGATCGACCAGCAGTCGCAGGCGGCCGGCGGCCCGGCGATGAGCAAGTTCGAGGTGCTCACCGCGATGGCGTACGCCGCGTTCGCGGAGGCACCTGTCGACGTCGCCGTCGTCGAGGTGGGTCTCGGCGGGCGTTGGGACGCAACCAATGTCATCGACGGCGAGATCGCGGTGATCACCCCGATCAGCCTCGATCATGCCGAGTATCTCGGCGACGACCTGGCCGGGATCGCCGAGGAGAAGGCCGGCATCATCAAGAAGGGCCGCGAGGACGCGCTCGTGCCCCGCGACGCCGTCGCGATCCTCGCCGAGCAGACGCCGGAAGTGATGGAGGTGCTGCTCCGCCGGGCCGTCGAGGTGGATGCCGCGGTCGCGCGGGAGGGCTCCGAGTTCACGGTGCTGGCCCGGCAGATCGCGGTCGGCGGCCAGCAGCTCGAACTCCAGGGCCTCGGCGGGGTCTACACCGACATCTTCCTGCCCCTGCACGGGGAGCACCAGGCGCGTAACGCGTCGCTCGCGCTCGCGGCCGTGGAGGCGTTCTTCGGTGCGGGCCCGGAACGGCAGCTCGACCAGGAGGCCATCCGGGAGGCGTTCGCGTCGGTCGTCAATCCGGGCAGGCTCGAACGTGTGCGCAGCGCCCCGACCGTCTTCCTCGACGCCGCGCACAACCCGGACGGGGCTCGTGCGCTCGCCGCCGCCCTGACCGCCGAGTTCGACTTCCGCAAGCTGGTCGGCGTCGTCAGCGTGATGGGGGACAAGGACGTCGACGGCATCCTGTCGGCGCTGGAACCGGTGTTCGACGAGCTCGTCGTGACGAACAACGGTTCGGCGCGGGCCATGGACGTCGACGATCTCGCCAATCTCGCGGTCGCCAAGTTCGGCGACGAACGCGTCGTCGTGGCGCCCACACTCGCGGACGCGCTGGAAACGGCCATCGGACTGGCCGAGGAGGTCGCCGAGCCCGGTGAAGCAGTATCGGGGGCGGGCGTCGTGGTCACCGGATCCGTGGTGACCGCCGGTGCGGCCCGCACCCTCTTCGGAAAGGACCCAGCGTGAGCGAGCCAGACTCGAGTGCTTCGGAACCGGAGTTCGGGCCGCCGACCAAGGACCCGTGGAAGGGATTCCGCGGTGTGGTCGCGGGATCTCTGATTCTGGAAGCGATCGTGGTGCTTCTCGCCCTGCCGGTCGTCGCGACGGTCGGCGGCGGACTGACCTGGTGGTCCGGAACGTACCTCGTGGGGCTGGCGGTGCTCATGATTCTCGGGGCGGGCCTGCAGGGCCGCCCCTGGGCGATGAAGTACAACCTGTTGTTGCAGGTGGGGCTCCTGCTCGGGTTCTTCGTCCACGTGTCGATCGGCTCGGTCGGAGTGGTCTTCGCCATCCTGTGGGGATACCTTCTCTACTTCCGCCGGAATGTCCGCCAGCGAATGGAGCGGGGCCTGCTGCCGGGGCAGCGGGGCTGACCATTTAGGCTGTGCGCCGTGACTGAGCGCACCCTTGTACTGATCAAGCCCGATGCCGTTGCCCGCGGATATGTAGGAGAAATCCTCGGTCGTATCGAGCGGAAAGGTCTGACGATCTCCGCGCTCGACCTGCGCACCGCTCCCGGCGACATCGCAGCCGCCCACTACGCCGAGCACGAAGGCCGCCCGTTCTACCCGGGCCTGCTGGAATTCATCACGGGCGGCCCGCTCGTCGCGGCAGTGCTCGAAGGTCCGCGGGCGATCGCGGCGTTCCGTCAGCTCGCCGGCGGCACCGACCCCGTCGAGAAGGCCGTTCCGGGCACGATTCGCGGTGACTTCGGGCTCGAAGCCCAGGAGAACCTGGTGCACGGCTCCGACTCGGTCGAGTCGGCCGAGCGCGAGATCGCCCTCTGGTTCCCGCACCTCGCCGCCAACTGATCTACCTCTCCACCCACCCCTCGACCCACCGGCCTGCCCTCCGGGCCGGCGGCGCCCTCGCGTGCGGAACATGTTCCAGACCGATACGTGCGCCGCTGGCACGGACTGCGGCACACGTGTGGGATACTGAGGGTGGTCGGACCGCAATTTGTGCACCACGTGGCTTCGACCGGATGACACCACGGCTCGATGCCCTTCATCGCTGCCCCTGCGTCAACAGGAAATACCTGGGCGTTTCGGCACGCTGGATGATCAGGCGCTCGCGCCGCGGACGACGGCCATCCGCAAGGCACTACATGGGTGTGCAGTGAAAACGGACACTGCACGCGCTGTGTGGAGCGAGACCAGACAATCTCGCGCTCACATCTGGGGCGCGAGTACACATACTGCGCCCTCGCGTGGCCGCGTGACACCCCCAGACACGGGAGTGGACGCGCCCGGGGGCTGAGGAGACTACGTGGCCGATCAAGCGCCGCCCACAAATTCAGAGCCGAACGAATCGGCCACCGCCGGGAGCGCGGTTCCCGCTCTTCCGGAGAAGATTCGCGTTCACGCCCTCGCGAAGTTGCTGGGCGTGACGAGCAAGCAGGTTCTCGCCGAGGCTGCGGCCCTCGGAACCGAACTGCGCAGCGCGCAGTCGAGCCTGCAACGCGAGGTCGCCGAGCGTGTGCACGCAGCTTTCACCGCTGCGCAGAACGCTCCCACCGAGCCACCCGCAGCGGCCGAACCGGTCGCGGAGACCCCGGCCGTCGAGGTCGCGCCGGAACCGGTCGCGGCTGCCGACGTCGAGGAAGCGGCGGTCGAGCAGACTCCCGCTCCGGCGGTTCCCGCCGAGGAAACTCCCGCCCAGGAACCCGTCGCGGAGGAGGCCGCGGTTTCCGAGCGCGACCTCGGACGTGACCTGTTCACCACCGCGTCCTACCAGGTCGAGGCGCCCGCCGCCGAGCCCGCCGTGGAGACCCCGCCCGCCGTCTCGCAGGTCCCGCTCTTCCTGCAGCCCGACCTCGCGGCGGTCGAGACCCCGCCGCGTCGCCGCCGCAGTCGCCGGGACGCCGGGACCCCGGAACCCACCACCGAGCAGCCGCCCGTCGTCGAATCGCACGACGAGGTGCCCGAGACCGCGAAGGCCACGGACACCGGAACCGCCGAGACCGAGTCGGACGAGTCCGACGTCGACGGCGATCAGCCGCGTCGTCGTCGCCGCGGCCGCCGCGGCCGTGGTCGCGGACGGGGCGAACAGCAGAACGAGCAGGACACCGACACCGACACCGAGGGTCCCGAGGCCGAGGAATCCGCGCGGGAATCCGCGCGCGAGGAGAAGGCCGCCGAGACACCGGCTCGGGAGCTCGAAGAGAAGCCGAAGAAGGAATCCGAGGAGAAGCCCGCTGAGGCCGAGCAGGCCGAGGCGGAGTCCGGTGACGAAGAGGCCGGTGAGGGCGACTCCGACGGGTCGAGCCGTCGCCGCCGTCGCCGTCGTCGCCGCAAGTCCGGTGGCGAGGGGTCGGGAGAGGCCACGTCCGAGGACGATCCGCCGAACACCGTCGTCCACGAGCGTGAACCTCGCAACAAGAGCCGCTCGAAGGACGAGGTCCAGGGCATCACCGGTTCGACGCGGCTCGAGGCGAAGCGTCAGCGTCGCCGTGACGGCCGGGATGCCGGCCGCCGGCGTCCGCCGATCCTCACGGAATCGGAGTTCCTGGCCCGCCGCGAGGCCGTCGACCGCGTGATGGTGGTGCGCGACCGCATCGCCACCGGGCAACCGCACGCGACGACGCAGGTCGCCGTGCTCGAGGACGGCGTCCTCGTCGAACACTTCGTGACCACGTCGGCGTCGGCATCGATGGTCGGCAACGTGTACCTCGGACGCGTCCAGAACGTGCTGCCCAGCATGGAAGCCGCGTTCATCGACATCGGCCGCGGCCGCAACGGCGTGCTGTACGCGGGTGAGGTCAACTGGGAGGCCGCCGGGCTCGGCGGCAACTCCCGCAAGATCGAGCAGGCTCTCAAGCCGGGCGATCAGGTGCTGGTTCAGGTCAGCAAGGACCCGGTCGGGCACAAGGGTGCCCGGCTGACCACGCAGATCAGTCTCGCGGGCCGCTTCCTGGTGTACGTGCCGGGCGGCACGTCCACCGGCATCAGCCGCAAACTGCCCGACACGGAGCGCAAGCGCCTCAAGGACATCCTGCGCGACATCGTGCCCTCGGACGCCGGAGTCATCATCCGGACCGCGTCGGAGGGTGTGAGCGAGGAGGAACTCGCTCGCGACGTGAAGCGTCTGCAGGACCAGTGGGCCGGGATCGAAGCGCAGGCCGCGAAGGCGGAATCCGGCAAGTCCGGTAACCCGCAGGCCCTGTACGAGGAGCCCGACCTTCTCGTGAAGGTCATCCGCGACCTGTTCAACGAGGACTTCTCCAAGCTCGTCATCGAGGGCGAGAAGGCCTGGTCGACGGTCGAGTCGTACATCAAGTCCGTGGCCCCCGATCTCATGCCGAGGCTCGAGCAGCACACGTCGGACAACGGTGTCGACGTCTTCGTGGCGCACCGCATCGACGAGCAGCTGGCGAAGGCGCTCGACCGCAAGGTCTGGTTGCCGTCCGGCGGCACGCTCGTGATCGACCGCACCGAGGCCATGACCGTGGTCGATGTCAACACCGGCAAGTTCACCGGTGCCGGCGGAAACCTCGAGGAGACCGTCACCCGGAACAACCTCGAGGCGGCCGAGGAGATCGTGCGGCAGATGCGCCTGCGCGACATCGGCGGCATGATCGTCGTCGACTTCATCGACATGGTGCTCGAATCGAACCGCGACCTCGTGCTGCGACGGCTGACGGAAGCCCTGGGCCGGGATCGCACCCGCCACCAGGTGTCCGAGGTCACGTCGCTCGGCCTGGTCCAGATGACACGGAAGAAGCTGGGCACCGGACTCGTCGAGGCGTTCTCGACGACGTGTGAGCACTGCCACGGCCGGGGCATCATCGTCCACGCCGAGCCGATCGAGGTGAAAGCCTCCGAGGACAACGGTGCGCGCGGCGGGTCGTCCCGCGGCGGCGACTCCGGTGGCTCCCGCAAGAAGCGCGGACGCGACAAGTCGTCCGGCGGGGAGACGTCGCAGCCTCCCGTGCACGAGGAGACCCCGACGGTGGACGCCACCGTCAAGCGGGCCCACCCGGTCGCTCTCGCGATGGCACACCACCATCACGAGGAGGAGGCCGCGCAGGCACACAGCGGACACGAGGCGGAATCCGCCGCGCAGCCCGCGGCGGCGGTTCCCGAGCCCGAGCAGCCGGTCGCCGCCGAGACGGAGACGCCGGCGGCTGACCTGCCCGGCATCGAAGAAGCGGTGGCCGAGGCCCCGGCAGCGGTCGCCGCGGAAGCCGTCGTGGCACCCGAGGCGGAGGAAGTCGTCGTCGAGGAAGCTGTCGTCGAGGAAGCCGTGGCCGAAGAGCCGGTCGTCGAACCTGCGCTGGCCGAAGCGGCTCCGGTCGCCGAGACCCCGGAACCCGTCGTGGAGCGCGAGCCCGAGCCCCAACCGGAGCCGGTGGCCCCGCCGCGGCGCAGGAGTCGTCGGGTGTCGAGGGCAGCGGCAGCGCCGGTGTCCGAAACCCCGAGCGCCGGTACCGTGTTCGTGATCCCGACATCGGAGACCGGCGCGGAGCACGCACCGGAGCCGGAACCGGCCATGTCGGCTTCGGCCGTGAGCGGACCGCCCGCGTCCTCGCCCGATGGCGCGGATGCGCAGGCAGCGCCGCGTAGGCCGCGGCGCCGCCGGGCGGCGGCACGTCCCGCCGGCCCGCCGGTGGACGCCGACAACTGACGAGGGAGCGCGGGAAGGCAATCGACGCCGGTTTGTACGGAACGGTTGCCTTCCTGTAACCTTGACCAGTCGCTACTCGGCGATGAAGGTCAGCTGTGCCCTCACCTGTGAAGGCTGCGCGATCTCGACCGAGCTAGCCGTCACACCAGACCAGTCGCGCACACTGTGGCGCGAGCAAGTTCGAAGAAGCAAGGGGTAGCCCTCCGATGGCAACGTACGCGATCGTCAAGACCGGCGGAAAGCAGTACAAGGTCGCTGTTGGTGACCTCGTCAAGGTCGAGAAGATCGAGGGTGAGCCCGGCACTGCTGTCTCGCTTGCTCCCGTTCTCGTCGTCGACGGATCCGATCTGACGACCGACGCCGACAAGCTGGCCAAGATCTCGGTCACGGGTGAGGTCGTCGAGCACACCAAGGGCCCGAAGATCCGGATCCACAAGTTCAAGAACAAGACCGGCTACCACAAGCGTCAGGGCCACAGGCAGAAGCTGACGGTCCTCAAGGTCACCGGCATCAAGTAGCTAGAGCTTCAGAGCTGATTTCACCCGAGGAGGGTCAAGAACATGGCACATAAGAAGGGTGCATCCAGCTCCCGTAACGGTCGCGATTCAAATGCTCAGCGACTCGGCGTGAAGCGTTTCGGCGGCCAGTCCGTCAGCGCCGGCGAGATTCTGGTGCGTCAGCGCGGAACCCACTTCCACCCCGGCGTCAACGTCGGTCGTGGCGGCGACGACACGCTCTTCGCGCTCTCTGCCGGTGCCGTCGAGTTCGGCACCAAGCGTGGACGCAAGACCGTGAACATCGTTCCGGCGGCGGCAGAGGCCTAGTCCTGCCGCGAGTATGCATCGTCCCGTGAGGGACGTTTCAAGCTCCCAATAGGGGCGGACCTGGGTCGTGATACCCGGTCCGCCCCTATTGTCTTTTTCAAGAGTGAGATCAACACAATTGGCTGAGGAAGGATCCGGCAGTCATGTCCCGATTCATTGACCGCGTCGTGCTGCACGTCAGCGCCGGAAAAGGCGGCAATGGCTGCGCCTCCGTACACCGGGAGAAGTTCAAACCACTCGGTGGCCCGGATGGCGGCAACGGCGGGCGTGGCGGTGACGTCGTGCTCGAGGTGGACGGCAACGTCCACACCCTCCTCGACTTCCATTTCCACCCCCACGCGAAGGCCACCAACGGCAAGCAGGGGATGGGGAGCAACCGTGACGGCGCCCAGGGCGACGACCTGATCCTGAAGGTCCCCGACGGCACCGTCGTCCTCGACGAGGACGGGCGTATCCTCGCCGACCTCATCGGTGTCGGCACCCGCTTCGAGGCCGCCCAGGGTGGCCGCGGCGGACTCGGCAACGCGGCCCTGTCGTCGAAGGCGCGCAAGGCGCCGGGCTTCGCGCTCCTCGGTGAGGACGGCGTCGAGCGGGAACTGGTCCTCGAACTGAAGTCCGTGGCCGATGTCGGGCTGGTCGGGTTCCCGTCGGCGGGTAAGTCCTCGCTCGTGTCCGTGCTGTCGGCGGCGAAGCCGAAGATCGCCGACTACCCGTTCACGACGCTCGTGCCGAACCTCGGTGTGGTATCGAGCGGCGACACCACGTTCACGGTGGCCGACGTGCCCGGGTTGATCCCCGGCGCGAGCGACGGCCGCGGGCTCGGACTGGACTTTCTGCGCCACCTCGAGCGGTGCGCCGTGCTGGCCCACGTCGTCGACTGCGCGACGCTCGACCCGGGCCGCGACCCGATCTCCGACATCGACGCACTCGAGGCGGAACTCGCCGCGTACAAGGGCGCGCTGTCCGGCGACGCCGGGCTCGGTGACCTCGCGGACCGGCCCCGCATCGTGATCCTGAACAAGGCGGACGTGCCGGAGGCGGCCGAGCTGGCCGAGATGGTCACCCCCGATCTCGAGGCCCGCGGGTGGCCTGTCTTCACGATCTCGGCCGTCAGCCGAGAGGGATTGCGCCCGTTGACGTTCGCGCTGGCGAAGCTGGTTGCGGACTACCGTGAGGCGCACCCGAAGGCCGAGCCGAAGCGTCAGGTGATCCGCCCGGTGATCGCGAACGAGAACAGCTTCAGCGTCGTCGCCGACCCCGAGATCCCCGGTGGGTTCATCGTCCGCGGCACGCGGCCGGAGCGCTGGGTGCGGCAGACGCAGTTCGACAACGACGAGGCCGTGGGCTACCTCGCCGACCGCCTCGCGCGACTCGGCGTGGAGACCGAGCTCGTCAAGCAGGGTGCGGAGCCGGGAGCGTCCGTCACGATCGGCAACGTGAGCTTCGACTGGGAGCCCCAGACACCGGCCGGCGTCGATCTCACCCGCACCGGCCGCGGTACCGACCCGCGTCTGGATCAGGTCGAGCGCATCGGCGCGACCGAACGCAAGCACGCATCCAGGGTCCGTCGCGGTCTCGAAGGCCTCGACCCCGAAGACCAGTGAGCGCCACCCGGCGCACGATCGCGTCGGCGGGCAGCATTGTCGTGAAGATCGGATCGTCCGCGCTGACCAGTCTGGTCGGCGGGCTCGACGTCCGTCGCCTCGACGAGCTGGCCGATGCGATCGAGGCACGGATGCGTGCCGGTTCCGACGTGGTCGTCGTGTCGTCCGGGGCAGTGGGCGCGGGTCTGGCCCCGTTGGGGCTGACCAAGCGGCCGCGGGACCTGGCGACGAAGCAGGCCGCCGCGAGCGTCGGCCAGCTGGCGCTGGCCCACGCCTGGGGCACGTCGTTCGCCCGGTACGGGCGCACCGTCGGGCAGGTGCTGCTCACCGCGGACGACATCGCCCGCCGCGCGCAGCACCGCAACGCGCAACGCACTCTCGACCGCCTGCGCGCGCTGCACGCGGTCGCGATCGTCAACGAGAACGACACCGTCGCGACGGCGGAGCTGCGCTTCGGCGACAACGACCGGCTCGCGGCGCTGGTCGCGCACCTGGTCGGCGCCGACGCGCTGGTCCTGCTGTCGGATGTCGACGGGCTGTACGACGGCGACCCCCGCAAGGGCAATGCGACGCTGATTCCCGAGGTGAACAGCCCGGAGGATCTCGACGGGGTGGTCGCAGGCTCGGGCGGCGCTCTCGGCACCGGCGGGATGGCGTCCAAGCTGTCGGCAGCGCGCCTCGCGGCCGATGCCGGCGTGCCCGTACTGCTCGCCGCCGCCTCGGACGCCGGGCCAGCGCTACGGGACGCCGGGGTGGGGACGGCATTCGCGGCCCGGCCGTCCCGGTTGTCGGCGCGCAAGTTCTGGGTACGCCACGCCGCGGACGAGCAGGGGATCCTGCACATCGACGAGGGCGCTGTGCGTGCCGTCGTCACCAAACGGCGGTCGTTGCTGCCCGCGGGGATCAGCGCGGTGTCGGGGCGGTTCTACGGCGGCGACGTCGTGTCGCTCCTCGGCCCCGACGAGCGTCCCGTGGCCAGGGGTGTCGTGGCGTACGACTCCGCCGAGATCAGCGACATCCTGGGCAAGTCGACCCAGGAACTGCCCGCGGAGATGCAGCGCCCCGTCGTCCACGCGGACGATCTGGTGCCGCTCTGACGGTCACGCGGGCAGCGCGGAGGACGCGTCGAGCAGTGCGGTGAGTGCCTCCGAGCAACCGGCGTGGAGGGTGAGGGTGGCGAACTCGTCGCCGCGTGTCGTCCCCCTGTTGACGATGACGATGGGGATTCCGCGCTTGGCGGCGTGCCGGACGAACCGCAGTCCCGACATGACGGTGAGCGACGAGCCGGCCACCAGGAGCGCCTCGGCCTCGTCGACCACGTCGTAGGCGGCGGCGACCCTCGGTTTCGGGACGGATTCGCCGAAGTACACGATGTCGGGTTTGAGAAGTCCGCCACACGCCTCGCAGTCGACCATCCGGAAATGCTCGGTGCTGGTGATCACCGCGTCGGCGTCCGGTGCGATCTCCACTCCCTGTGCGGCAGCGACGGTTTCGGCGAAACCGGGGTTCGCACGCTCGAGCCGGTCGGCGAGCGTGGCCCGCGAGATCAGGGCGTCGCACGCCAGGCACCGGACTTGGGCGTACGTGCCGTGCAGGTCGATCACCCGGCGACTGCCGGCCTTGGTGTGCAGCAGGTCGACGTTCTGGGTGATGACGGCACGCGCGACACCGGCCCGTTCGAGCCCCGCCAGCGCGCGGTGGCCCGTGTTGGGCCGGGCGGCGTCCATGTGCCGCCAGCCGAGGTGGTTGCGCGCCCAGTAGTGGCGGCGGAAGTCGGGGTCCCCGGTGAACTGCTGGTACGTCATGGGATTGCGCGGCGGCGACTCCGGACCCCGGTAGTCGGGAATTCCGGAGTCTGTCGAGATGCCGGCGCCGGTGATCACACACAGGCGCCGGCCACCGAGTACGTCGATCAGTCGGGCGAACACGCACTCCAGGGTAGCGCCGGCTCAGTACCCGACGACAGGATCGATCAGAGCGGTGAGATTCTCACCTGCGACGAAGCGGGCGACGTTCAGTGCCACGTGCTCGGCGAACGCCGGGGGCCGGACCGCAGGCGGGTTGGAATCGTGGGGGGTGATGATCACGTTGGGCAGATCCCACAGCGGGTGGCCGTCGGGAAGCGGCTCGGGATCGGTGACGTCGAGTCCCGCACCGCCGATCGTTCTGTCCCGCAGCGCTTTCACCAGTGCGTTGGTGTGGACGAGCGAGCCGCGCGCGACGTTGATCACCCACGCGGTCGGCTTCATCTGCGCGAACTCCGCCGCCCCGACCAGATGGTGCGTGGCGTCGGTGGCGGGAGCCCCGAGCACGAAGTGGTCCGCGCGGGCCCACACCTCGCCGAGACGGGTGGTGGGGAGCGTCTCGATCGCGCCCGGCACCGGGCTTCCGGAGCGATTCACCGCGATGACGTCGGCCCCGACACCCGCGAGCATCGGGATCAGTGCCCGGCCGATTCCGCCGGCACCCACGATGGCGACCGTGGTGCCCCGCAGGGTGCCGATCTTCGAGAAGAACTCCTGCTGACGCCAGGTCTTCGCCTCGAGGTGCTCCGGTAGTGCCCGCACCCCGGCCAGCAGCAGCGTCAGAGCGTGCTCGGCGACGGTGGCGGCGAACGCGCCCGCCGCCGACGTCCACTGCACGGTGGTGTCGGGTCTGATCACCTTCGCGGCGAACCACTCCTCGACACCCGCGGAGTTCAACTGCACCCAGCGGATGTTCTCGGGAAGCGGGTCCGGGAACCCGATCGGACCCGCGGTCCAGACCAGGGCGTCCGCGGACTCGAGGGGTGCCACACGGGCGCCGCCCCGGCGCACCGCATCCTCGAGGAGCGGGTCCGGGGCGGGTCCGATGGCTATAGCTGGAACAGCAGCGTCGTCGGCCATGGGGTCGAACTTACGCGGGAACCTCGACCAACGGGTAGACACCGTTTTCGTCGTGGACCTCACGCCCGGTGACGGGCGGGTTGAACACGCACAGCATGCGCATTTCGGTGTCGGGCTCGACACGGTGACGCTCGTGACCGTTGAGCAGGTACATCGAACCGGGGCCGAGTTCGTAGACCTTGTCGTTGTCGAGGTCGATCAACTTGCCGGTTCCCTCGACGAGCCAGACGGCCTCGACGTGGTTGGCGTAGTGGAACTCGTTGACCGAGCCCGCTTTGATCGTGGTCTCGTGGAACGAGAAGCCCACTTTGTCGCCGCCGAGGATGATGCGCTTGCTGCGCCAGTTTCCGTCCTCGCTGGTGATGTCGCGCTCGGTGTCGGTGATTTCTGCGGTGGTGCGAACGATCATGTGAGTGTCAGTCCTCTCTCTAGCTGCAAACCTTGCCGGTGGCGTCGGCGAGAATCGCGAGTCCGTGGTCCAGTTCCTCGTCGGTGATGGTGAGCGCCGGCAGGAGCTTGACCACCTCGTCCGACGGTCCGGAGGTCTCCGCGAGCAGGCCCTCGTCGAAGGCGAGCTTGCAGACCTTGCCCGCGTTCTCCGGCTCGTCGAACACGAGGCCCTGGACGAGGCCGCGACCGCGGGTGGAGACGGAGCCCTCGAACTGGTTCGCCAGATCGGTGAACGCCTGGTGGATCTTCTCGCCCTTTTTCAGCGTCGACTGGTGAAGGGTGTCGTCGGACCAGTAGTGGTCCAGCGCCACCTTCGACGTGACGAACGCCGGGTTGTTGCCGCGGAACGTGCCGTTGTGCTCGCCCGGACCCCACACGTCGAGCTCACGCTTGAACAGCGTCAGCGCCATCGGGAGACCGTAGCCACCGATCGACTTCGACAGGCAGACGATGTCCGGGGTGATGCCGGCGATCTCGAAGGAGAAGAACGGCCCGGTGCGTCCGCAGCCCATCTGGACGTCGTCGATGATCAGCAGGATGTCGCGCTCGGCGCACAGGTCCGCGAGGGCGCGCAGCCACTCGGGACGAGCGACGTTGACGCCGCCCTCACCCTGCACGGTCTCGACGATCACGGCGGCCGGACGGTTCAGGCCACTGCCCGAGTCGTCGAGCACGCGGGAGAACCAGTGGAAGTCCTCGGTGACTCCGTCGAAGTAGTTGTCGAACGGCATCGGGGTGGCGTGCACCAGCGGGATTCCGGCGCCGGCGCGCTTCATCGAGTTGCCGGTGACCGACAGGGCGCCGAGCGTCATGCCGTGGAAAGCGTTGGTGAAGTTGATGATCGACGAACGACCCGTCACCTTGCGCGCCAGTTTCAGTGCGGCCTCGACCGTGTTGGTTCCGGTGGGTCCGGGGAACTGGACCTTGTAGTCGAGACCGCGGGGTTTCAGGATTTTGTCCTGGAATGTCTGGAGCAGGTCGCGTTTGGCCACGGTCGACATGTCGAGACCGTGCGTGATGCCGTCGCTGACGATGTAGTCGACGAGCGCCGACTTCAGGACCGGGTTGTTGTGGCCGTAGTTCAGCGAACCGGCACCGGCGAAGAAGTCGAGGTAGTCGCGGCCGTTCTCGTCACGGATCCACGATCCGGACGCCGACTCGAAGACGGCGGGCCAGCCGCGGCTGTAGCTGCGAACCTCGGATTCGAGGTTGTCGAAAATGTTCGTATCGAAGTTAGTCATGTTGCTGCATTCCTCCGGGGCATGCTCTTAGCCGATCGTGTACAGATCTTCGGCTTCGTGTCCATCGGGAAAATCGTTTGGGGAGAACAGTTCTTGCTTGTTGATCGCCGTATCTCGGCGACGCGCCAATGCTGTGAACAGCGCGATCGAGGCCTCGTTGTCGGGGCTGATCGTCGTTTCGAGATGGGTAATCCCTTCGGGTGCAAGTCGGTCGAGCAGCGCGCTCAGCATGCGACCTGCAATTCCCTTGCCGCGCTGGTCTGCGTCTACGGCTACTTGCCAGACGAACAGCGTCGCTGGGGCTTCGGGGCGGATGAACCCTGATACGAAACCCACGACGCGCTCGTCGACGACTGCGACGACCGACGAGCGGCTGAAATCTCTACACCACAACAGGTATGCGTAGCTCGAATTGAGGTCGAGCACTTCCGTGTTCCTGGCGATCTCCCAGAGCCGGACTCCGTCAGTGATCTCTGGACTTCTGAACAACACCGCGTCCGGCGCGGTGGTCGGGATGGCACTCTTCTGAACAGGCGTCATTGGAAATTCGAACCTAACAACCATCCCCTTCGATTTCACGTGCCTCGCGAAATTGGACAGTTCAGGTGGCGGAGCCTTGCAGGTGAGACGTGCAAAGTGATGCTCATCACATTATGTAACTTTTGGGTGAACCGCAAGCGACACACTTCGCCTATTTGAGACTCGCGAGCGCGAAGGGGAGGACCGACGCGGCACCCGCCGCGCGCAGCGTCCTGGCGGCCATCGTGAGGGTCCAGCCGGTGTCCGTGAGGGTGTCGACGAGTAGCACCGGGCCGGCGCCGTCGGGAAGGCCGGGGACCTCCCAGGCGTCGACGAGCCCGGCCACCCGGTAGGCGGAGTTGGCCGCGGACACCGGCGGATGCTCCGGGCGCAGCCGCAGAACTCCCAGGTCGGTGAGGCGTCCGACGGCGGCGAGTTGCCCCGCGATCGACGCCGACAGGAGAGGATGGGTGGCGGATTCGACGGCCATGACAGCGGTGGGCCGCTCGGTCCAGTCCCAGGAGGCCAGCACCTGGATGCAGGCCTTCAGGACGGCGTCGGGGGCGGGCCCGTCCGGTTCGTCGAGCAGGGAACGCAGCCGCTGACCCCAGCCCAGGTCGGACAGCCGGCCCAGGACACGCCCCGGTTCGGGGCCATCCGTGATCTTCCCGGACAGCGTCACGCCGAGCTTCGCGAGGCCCGTGGGCCACTGTTTACGGGGCGCCAGGTCCACGCCTGGGCGCTCGAGGCGCGTTCTGGTCTGTTGTACCGCCTCGGCGTCCACGGTCGCGTCGTGGCGCACTCCGGTGCAGTTGTCGCACCGCCCGCACTCCGAGGCGCCCGCCGCCAGACCCGGATCGTCGAGCTGCTCGCGCAGGAACGCCATCCGGCACGTGGTGATCCGCTGGTAGTCGATCATCGCCTGCTGCTCGGACTCGCGGGCGCGTTCGAGGCGTTCGTACCGGTCGGCGTCGTACGTCCAGGGCTCCCCGGTGCCCACCCAGCCGCCGCGCACCCGGCGTACGGCACCGTCCACGTCGAGGACCTTCAGGACCATCTCGAGCCGGGTGCGGCCCAGCTCCACCAGCGGCTCGAGCGCCTGCGTGGACTGCGGCCGCTCGGTGTCGAGGACCTCGATCACCCGCCGCACCACGTGCTCCCGGGGGAACGCCACCGAGGCGAAATAACTCCAGATCTGCCTGTCCTCGGATCCGGGCAGCAGGATGACCTCGGCGCGGTCGGTGGACCGTCCGGCACGCCCGACCTGCTGGTAGTAGGAGATGGGGGACGACGGCGCACCGAGGTGCACGACGAACCCCAGGTCGGGCTTGTCGAATCCCATGCCGAGCGCGGACGTCGCCACGAGGGCCTTGACCCGGTTGCCGAGCAGGTCCTGCTCGAGGGTCTCGCGCTCGGCGGCGTCGGTTTGCCCGGTGTATGCGGCGACCGTGTGGCCCTGCTCGGACAGCAGGCTCGCCAGATCCCGGGCCGCCGACACGGTGAGTGCGTAGATGATGCCCGAGCCGGGCAGGCTGTCGAGCTTCTGGGCGAGCCACGCGGCCCGGGCGGTGGCCTCCGGAATCTGCACGACCGACAGGTGCAGCGACTCGCGTTCGAGGCCGCCGCGGAGGACGAGGGTTTCGGCGCCACCCACCCCGAGCTGCGTGGAGACGTCGGAGACGACGCGGTCGTTCGCCGTGGCCGTGGTGGCCAGGACGGGGATTCCCTCGCCCAGTTCGGCGATCAGCGTGCGGATCCGCCGATAGTCGGGACGGAAGTCGTGACCCCAGTCCGACACGCAGTGCGCCTCGTCGACCACGACGAGGCCCGCGTCGGCGGCGAGGGAGGGGAGCACCTGGTCGCGGAAGTCGGGATTGTTGAGACGCTCGGGGCTGACCAGCAACACGTCGAGTTCGTTGTCCGCGACCCGGGCGTGGATGTCGTCCCACTCGGTGACGTTGCCGGAATTGATGGTGGCGGCGCGCACGCCCGCCCGCTCGGCGGAGGCCACCTGGTTCCGCATGAGGGCCAGGAGCGGCGACACGATGACCGTGGGGCCGTGCCCGTGCGCCCGCAGGAGCTTCGCCGCGATGAAGTAGACCGCCGACTTGCCCCAGCCCGTCCGCTGGACGACCAGCGCCCGTCTGCGGCCCACCACGAGCGCCTCGATCGCCGTCCACTGGTCGTCGCGGAGGGTGGCGTGCTCGCCTGCCAGCTCGCGGAGCAGCCGTTCGGCCTCGTCACGTAGTGCGGGTTCGGTGGCGGTCGTCATGCCCCCATGGTGCCCGACACGGGTGACACGGAGGATCCGGGCGGCGGTAGGAGCGCTCAGCCGGGCAGTGCCGCCTCGATCTCGGCCAGGGTCGGTGACGACGTGGACGCGCCTCTGCGGGTGGTGGCGAGCGCGCCCGCCGTGCATGCGAACGGGACGGCGGCCGCGGGCCCGCGCCGCCACGAGACGGCCAGGGCGCCGGCGAACGCGTCGCCCGCCCCGGTCGTGTCGACGACCTCGACTTCGGGGGAGTCGGCGTGGATCGCGGTGCCGTCGCTGCCTGCGTAGTCCGCGCCGGACGACCCCCGCGTGGTCACGACGTGGGCGACGGCGCCGATGACCTCGGCGCCGAGTTGCCCGGCCTCGGTCTGATTGACGAGGAGTACGTCGACCAGCTCGACGAGTTCGGGCGGAAGTGTCTGCGCCGGTGAGGGATTCAACATCACGACGGTACCGTGTGCCGCGGCGTGCGCCGCCGCGGCCAGCACGGTGCCCAGGGGTATCTCGAGTTGGCAGAGCAGGACGTCGGCGTCCGCGACGGCCGCGAGTTCGGCCGTCGTCAGATCCACCACGGTGCTGTTGGCGCCCGCAACCACGACGATGCTGTTCTCACCGGCGGCGTCGACGGTGATCGCCGCGATCCCGCTCGGCCCGTCCACTTCGCGCAGGTACCGCGTGTCGACCTCGGCGTCCACCAGGGCCTGCCGCAGGTCGAGAGCGAACACGTCGGAGCCGACGGCGCCGATGAACGTCACGGCGCCACCGGCCCGCGCCGCGGCGATCGCCTGATTGGCGCCCTTGCCACCGGGGGTGGCGGCAAAGGCGCTGCCCAGGATCGTTTCTCCCGGCGCGGGCAACCGCTCGGCCGCCGTCAGCAGGTCCATGTTGATGCTGCCGACCACGGCGACCCTGGGAGCGGACATGTCCCGAGACTAACCCGCGTCGGCGGCTGCCGTCTCCTGTGCGGGTGTCGCGGACGCGTCGCCCTTGGTGCGGCGGAGACGCTTCAGGATGCGGCGGGCCTCGGCGTCCGTGGCCACGGCGGGCGGCGAACCCTCCAGCGGCTTCCGGGCGGTCTCGGAGATGAGCAGAACCGCGATACCGCCGATGACGGCCGCGACCATCATGTACATCGGCGCGACGAGGTCACTGCCCGTCGCGTCCTGCAGCGCCGTGAGGACGAGGGGGGTGGTGCCACCGAAGATCGACACCGCGAGGTTGTATCCGATCGCCAGCCCGCCGTAGCGGATTCCGGTGGGGAACAGCGCGGGAAGGACCGACGGGAAGACGCCGACGAATAGCAGCAGCAGCCCGCCGAGGATCGCGAGGCCGACGAAGACGGTGAAGTAGTGCCCGACACCGATCAGCAGGTACGCGGGCAGCGACAGCGCGAAGAATCCGACGAAACCGGCCAGCAGCAACGGTTTACGACCCACCCGGTCGGACAGCTTTCCGACGAAGCTGATGCACACCATCATGATGAGCATCACGATGATCGTGAGGACGAGGCCGTGCGACTCGTCGTAGCCGAGCGTGTTCGACAGGTACGTCGGCATGTAGCTGAGCAGGCCGTAGTGCGCGATGTTGTACGTGGCGACCAGGATGACGCACAGCACCAGCGGACGCCAGTTCTCCACCAGGGTCTCGCGCAGTTTGCGTCCCGTGGATTCGTCTGCGAGCGAACGCTCTTCGGCCTGCTCCATCTGCTGGAACGCAGGCGTCTCCTCGAGCCGCAGCCGCAGGTAGAGGCCGATCAGGCCGAGCGGACCGGCGAGCAGGAACGGAATTCGCCACGCCCAGTCCACCAGCGCGTCGGCGCTGACCACGGTGCTGATGATGGTGACCAGGCCCGCGGCCGCGACATACCCCGCGAGGGTTCCGAATTCGAGGAAGCTCGAGAAGAACCCGCGGCGCTTGTCCGGCGCGTACTCGGCGACGAACGTGCTGGCACCGCCGTACTCGCCGCCCGTCGAGAATCCCTGCACGAGCCGGAACAGCACCAGCAGAATCGGCGCCGCGAGCCCGATGGATCCGTAACTCGGGATCAGGCCGATGGCGAACGTGCTGCCCGCCATCAGGATGATCGTGGTGGCGAGCACCTTCTTGCGGCCGATCCGGTCACCGAGCGGCCCGAAGAACAGCCCACCGAGGGGACGGACGATGAACGCCGCGGCGAAGATCGCGAACGTCGACAGCAGCTGTGCGGTACCGCTGGCCTCGGGAAAGAACACCTTGCCGATGGTGGTCGCGAGGTAGGCATACACGCCGAAGTCGAACCACTCCATGGCGTTACCGAGCATGGTGGCCTTGACGGCTCGTTTGACGGAGGCCTCGTCGGTGACCGTGACATCAGGTGATTCGGCCACCTCGGCCGACGTGATCGAGTGATCTGGTGCATTCATGTCGTGCGCTCCCCAGCGCAGTTATCACCCGCGCGGGGCACGTACCTGATGCACGCATCTTTTCGTCGCCCGCACGGCGATTGCTGGTCGGGTTCGGCAACCCACGGCCCTTCGGCGCGATGCGGCCCCCGCCGATCGGCTCTGGCTCGTGGCTCGGTCCCGCCCCACCGTCCGGGGTGCGGGACTACCAGCTGTAAGAGCGATTACCGTAGCAAAGGATGTGCGGGCTTGTCGGCCCGAGCCTCAGTACGCCCGTGCGTACTGCGCCGGAATCTGCGGCGTCACCTGGGCATTCAATACCAGTGCGGCTTTTCGCGGCCAGTACGGGTCGCGCAGCAGTTCGCGCCCGAGGAACACGGCGACGGCTTCTCCCGACTCCACGATCCGCTCGGCCTGCTCCGGCTCGGTGATGAGCCCGACGGCGGCGGCCGGGACCGTGGTCTCGTTCTGGATGCGGCGGGCGAACGGGACCTGGTAGCCGGGCCCGATCGGGATCCGGGCGGACGCGACGCCGCCGCTGGAGACGTCGACCAGGTCGACGCCGAGATCGGCGAGGGCCTGCACGAGGGAAACGGTCTGATCCGGCGTCCAGCTGTCCGCGTCGAGGCCGGGCTCCTCGGACAGCCAGTCGGTGGCCGAGACCCGGACGAAGACGGGCAACTCGGCCGGCCAGACCCCGCGTACCGCGTCGACGACCTCGAGCAGGAGGCGAATACGGCCCGCGAAGCTGCCGCCGTACTCGTCGGTGCGACGATTGCTGACCGGTGAGAGGAACTGGTGCAGCAGATAGCCGTGTGCCGCATGGATTTCCACCACCTTGAAACCGGCCCGCGACGCCCGCTCGGCGGCGGCCGCGAAATCGGCGACCACCTTCCGGATGTCGTCGGTCGTCGCCGCGGCCGGCGGGGTGTGGTCGCCGAAACCGATCGCGCTCGGCGCCACCGTCTGCCAGGACAGCCGATCGTCGCCGTCGAGGCTCCCGCCCCCGCGCCACGGGACGTGCGCGGAGCCCTTGCGCCCGGCGTGACCGAGCTGGATGCCCGGGACCGCGCCGAAGTACTCGAGTTGTGCGTTGATCTCCGCAAAGGCCTCGGTCTGGGTGTCGTTCCAGATGCCGAGGTCGGCGGGACTGATGCGGCCCTCCGGGCTGACGGCCGTCGCCTCGGTGAGGATCAGGCCGGCGCCGCCGATAGCGCGCGTCACGAGGTGCGTCCGGTGCCAGTCGCCCGGCACTCCCACATCGCGGCCCGTCACGTCGGCCGAGTACTGGCACATCGGCGCCATCCACACCCGATTGGGGACGGTGACTCCGCGGAAGGTGATGGGTTCGAACAACACGCTCACTTCAGCACTCCTGCCTCTGATGGTCTCGACCAGTCGCAACCTGCGCGGGGGACCAAATCATTCCCGGTCGTTCCCGCTCCGCGGTGTACAGGCCCCTGTATATAGGCTGTCTTCATGACTGCAGTGACTTCCACCTCGTCGGCCGGTGCCACGGTGGATACCCGTGAAGCCGTCCACGCAGCGGCCCGTCGCGCCCGCACCGCGTCGCGGGTCCTCGCGCTGCTCACCACCGCGCAGAAGGATGCGGCGCTCCACGCGGCGGCCGACGCCGTGCTCGCCGCCTCCGCCGACATCCTCGCCGCCAACGCGGCCGACATCGAGACGGCCAGGGCGTCGGGCACCGAGGACTCCTTGCTCGACCGCCTGCGGCTGACCCCGGAGCGGATCGAGGGGATCGCGTCCGGACTGCGCCAGGTGGCCGGTCTGCCCGACCCGGTCGGTGAAGTGGTGCGCGGCTCGACGCTCCCCAACGGTCTCGAACTTCGTCAGCTGCGGGTCCCGCTCGGCGTGGTGGGCATGGTGTACGAGGCCCGCCCCAACGTCACCGTCGACGCGTTCGGGCTGGCACTGAAGTCCGGCAACGCGGCCCTGCTGCGCGGCTCCTCGTCCGCGGCGAAGTCGAACGCGGCGCTGGTGGTGGCGTTGCGGGCCTCGCTGGCGGCGCAGCAGCTGCCGGAGGACGCGGTGCAGTTGCTGCCGAGCGACGACCGCTCCAGCGTGACGCACCTGATCCAGGCCCGCGGCCTCGTGGACGTCGTCATTCCCCGCGGCGGCGCCGGCCTGATCAGCGCCGTGGTGCGTGACGCGACAGTCCCGACCATCGAGACGGGCGTCGGCAATTGCCACGTCTACGTCCACTCGGCAGCCGACCTCGAGATGGCCGAACGGATCCTGCTCAATTCCAAGACGCGGCGACCGAGTGTCTGCAACACCGCGGAGACGGTGCTGATCGACGCCGCGATCGCCGAGACGGCGGTGCCGAAGCTGCTGCAGGCCCTGCAGACGCACAGCGTGACGGTCCACGGGGACCTGCCCGGACTGGTGCCCGCGACCGAGTCGGACTGGTCGGAGGAGTACCTCACCCTGGACGTGGCGCTCAAGGTCGTCGACGACCTGAATGCCGCGGTCGAGCACATCGACCGCTACGGAACCGGCCACACCGAGGCCATCGTGACTTCCGACCTCGCCGCCGCCCGCGAGTTCACCGCCCGGGTCGATGCCGCCGCCGTCATGGTCAACGCGTCCACCGCCTTCACCGACGGCGAGCAGTTCGGATTCGGCGCCGAGATCGGGATCTCCACGCAGAAACTGCACGCGCGTGGCCCGATGGGGCTCCCCGAACTGACCTCCACCAAGTGGATCGTCTGGGGTGACGGGCACACCCGCCCGGTCTAGACCTTCGCCCACCCCTTTCCCTCAGCCCCCTCTGCCCGTCACCCCTTCTGAAAGGAGCGAGCGTGGATCGCGCACTTCCCACCACGACGCCGTTCTTCGCGAGCGTCGACGACGTCATCGCTCGGCTCGCCGAAACCGGGTACCTGTCCGACAAGGGCACCGCGACCGCGGTGTTCCTCGCGGACAGGCTCGGAAAACCCCTACTCATCGAGGGTCCCGCCGGAGTCGGTAAGACCGAACTCGCCCGCGCCGTCGCCGAGACCACCGGCGCCGAGCTGGTGCGGTTGCAGTGCTACGAGGGTGTCGACGAGGCACGCGCGCTGTACGAGTGGAACCACGCGAAGCAGATCCTGCGCATCCAGGCGGGCAGCGACCACAGCTGGGACTCCACCAAGGCGGACGTCTTCTCGGAGGAGTTCCTGCTGTCGCGGCCGCTGCTGACCGCGATCCGGCGCGAGGACCCGACGGTGCTGCTGATCGACGAGACCGACAAGGCCGACGTCGAGATCGAGGGCCTGCTCCTCGAGGTGCTCAGCGATTTCGCGGTCACCGTCCCCGAACTGGGCACCATCACGGCTACGCGGAAGCCGTTCGTCGTCCTCACCTCGAACGCCACCCGCGAATTGTCGGAGGCACTCAAGCGCCGCTGCCTGTTCCTGCATCTCGACTTCCCCGACGCCGAACTCGAGCGGCGGATCCTCGCGAGCCGGGTACCGGAGCTGCCCGAGGCTGTGGCCGAGCAGCTGGTCCGGACCATCCGCGTGCTGCGCGGCATGCAGCTGAAGAAGCTGCCGTCGGTCGCCGAGACCATCGACTGGGGTCGCACACTCCTGGCGCTCGGGCTCGACACCCTCGACGACGACGCCGTCCGCGCCACGATGGGTGTCGTCCTCAAACACCAATCCGACCAGCTACGGGCCGCTGCCGAGCTGCGACTGAACTGAAGGACTCCCCATGGCTGCTGGTGGTCCACTCGCGTCCCGGTCGAAGCCGGGCGGTCCCGCGGCGCCGCACGGGCTGCCGGGGCATCTCGTCGACTTCGTCGAGGCGTTGCGGCGGCGCGGCATCATGGTCGGACCGTCCGAGACTGTCGACGCCGGTCGCGTGATGTCGGTCCTCGACCTGCTCGACCGCGAATCACTGCGCGAGGGTCTCGCGTGCGCGCTGCTGCGGCGACCCACCCACCGGCCCACGTTCGACGCGCTGTTCGAACTCTGGTTCCCGGCGGCTGTCGGAAGCCGGGCGGACGGGGCCATCGACACGAGTCTGCCGCGGAACGCCAAGGGTGAGATCGACTACGAGGCACTGCGCGAGCTGATCGTCGAACTCCTCACCGACGGGTCGCCGGAGGCGATCGAGCTCACCGAACTCCTGACCGCGCAGATGGTCGAGGAACTCGGGCAGTACCAGTCGGCGAACGGCCCGTCGTTCTCCGCGTACCAGGCGCTGCGGGACGTCGCACCGGAAACCCTGCTGAAGAAGATCCTCGACGGACTCCTGGGCAATCAGCAGGACGGCGAAGCCCGAACGACGGAAAGCTACGAATCCGAGGTGGCCAAGCGCACCGCCGCCCAGCGGATCGCCGACTTCCGGAAGATGATCGAGACGGAGACGCGGCGACGGTCGGCCGAGAACCTCGGCAAGGAACGGGTGGCGTCGTACGGCGTGCCCCGGCTGGCCGAGGAAGTGGACTTCCTGCGCGCGTCCGACGCCGAACTGACGGCGCTGAAACGCAACGTCACCCCGCTGGCCCGGTTGCTCGCCAGCCGCCTGGCCGTGCGGCGCAGCCGCAACCGAACCGGTTCGATCGACCTGCGCCGGACCCTGCGCAAGTCGATGTCCACCGGCGGTGTGCCCATCGACCTCGTCCAGCGCAAGCCCCGGCGGGCGCGCCCCGAACTGGTCGTCATGTGCGACGTGTCGGGTTCGGTCGCGGGTTTCAGCCACTTCACCCTGCTGCTCGTCCATGCGCTGCGCGAGCAGTTCTCCCGGGTGCGGGTGTTCGCGTTCATCGACACCACCGACGAGGTCACCCGCTTCTTCGACGCGGGAGCCGACCTCGGCAGCGCCATGTCGCGGATGATCCGGGAAGCCGACCTGGTCGGCTACGACGGGCACTCCGACTACGGCAACGCGTTCGGGGTGTTCGCCGAACGGTTCACCCAGAGCATCACGTCGCGGACGTCGCTGCTGGTGCTCGGCGACGGCCGCAACAACTACCGCGACCCGAATCTGGAGGCCCTGGCCCGGCTCGTGTCGGTGGCGAAGCACGCGCACTGGCTCAACCCGGAGCCCCGCGGTCAGTGGGGGACGGGCGACTCGGCGGCGAAGGTGTACAACGAGGTCATCAGCATGCACGAATGCCGATCCGCTCAGCAGCTGGCGTCGGTGGTCGCCGGGTTGCTGCCGGTGTGAACACGTAAGCTCGTCACTCGTGGAACAGGGAGCAGCGGGCGCGCGTCGGCGCCGCCTGGGAGTCATGGGCGGCACCTTCGACCCCATTCATCACGGTCACCTCGTGGCAGCCAGTGAGGTGGCAGATCGATTCAGCCTCGACGAGGTCGTCTTCGTGCCCACCGGCCGGCCCTGGCAGAAGCAGGGCAAGGGCGTCAGCCCGGCCGAGGACCGGTACCTGATGACGGTCATCGCCACCGCGTCGAATCCGCGTTTCTCCGTCAGCCGGGTGGACGTCGACCGGGAGAAGGTCACCTACACCGTCGACACTCTGCGTGATCTGCGCAGCTACCACCCGGACGCCGAGCTGTACTTCATTACCGGTGCGGACGCCCTGGCGAGTATCCTGTCCTGGCAGGACTGGGAGGAACTGTTCTCGCTGGCGAAGTTCGTCGGGGTGTCGCGCCCGGGATTCGATCTCAACACCGAACATCTGGCCGGTCACCTGGACGCGTTGCCGGAGGACGCGGTCACGCTGATCGAGATCCCGGCTCTGGCGATCTCCTCGACGGAATGTCGGCGGCGTGCCAGTCGACACCGTCCTGTGTGGTACCTCGTGCCGGACGGTGTGGTCCAGTACATCTCCAAACGGAACCTGTACCGGCCACCGGACTCCGAGCGCCTCGACGGCGCGACGACGATGTCCGAACCGGCCCCGGACAAGACCAAGAGTTAGTCAGCACTTTTCGAACCGAACTGGGAGAACATCGCGTGAGCGCAACGACCGAAGCCATCGAGATGGCACGCATCGCGGCAGTGGCTGCCGACGAGAAGCTGGCCTCCGATGTGGTGGTGCTCGATGTTTCCGAGCAGCTGGTCATCACCGACTGCTTCGTCATCGCCTCCGCCCCCAACGAGCGACAGGTCAACGCGATCGTCGAGAACATCGAGGATCGACTGCGTGAGGCAGGTCACAAGCCGGTGCGGCGCGAGGGCACCCGCGAAGGCCGTTGGGCACTGCTCGATTTCGTGGACGTCGTGATCCACGTCCAGCACAACGAGGAGCGCAACTTCTACGCACTCGACCGGCTGTGGAAGGACTGCCCGACCGTGCCCGTCGAGGGTCTCGGGCTGCACGGCCCGGCCGACGCGAACGGTGCGGGCACCGCCGCCGAGGCGGAGGAGTCCGAGCTGTGACGGATGCCCCCCGCGCCCCGCGACGTCTGATCCTGCTTCGCCACGGGCAGACCGAGTACAACGCCGACAATCGCATGCAGGGTCAGCTCGACACCGAACTGTCGGAGCTGGGGCGGTCGCAGGCCCGCGCCGCCGCCACCGCGCTCGTCGGTCGCAGACCGATCTCCATCGTGTCCTCCGATCTGCGGCGGGCCTACGACACCGCGGTGGAGGTCGGCGACAACGCCGGTCTGCCGGTGCAGATCGACGAGCGCCTCCGCGAGACGCATCTCGGTGACTGGCAGGGGCTCACGCACCTCGACGTCGACGCCCGCACGCCCGGCGCCCGCGCCACGTGGCGCGGCGACGCGACGTGGGCACCGCCCGGCGGGGAGAGTCGCATCGACGTCGCCCGCCGCAGCAAGCCGGTGGTCGCCGAACTCGTCGAGAAGCACGAGGACTGGGCGGAGAAGCCGGTGGTCCTGGTTGCGCACGGCGGTGTGATCGCCGCGCTGACCGCCGCCCTGCTGGATCTGCCCGTCGACCGATGGCCGGTGCTGGGCGGGCTGGGCAACACCAGCTGGGTGCAGCTGAGCGCGTACGGAAACCCCGATTCGCTCAACTGGCGCCTCGACGTGTGGAACGCTTCTGCGAGTGTGGCCAGTGACGTCCTCTGACGTGGATGCCGGCTCGGGGGAACGCCCCGTCCTGCTCGTGCTCGCCGATTCGCTGTCGTACTACGGACCCAAGGGCGGTCTCCCGTCCGACCACCCCGACATCTGGCCCAATATCGTTGCACGTCAACTCGGTTGGGATGTCGAGTTGGTGGCGCGGATCGGCTGGACCAGCCGCGACGTGTGGTGGGCGCTTACCCAGGACCCACGCGTGTGGTCGGCGGTTCCCCGCGCCGGTGCCGTTGTGTTCGCGGTCGGCGGCATGGACTCCCTTCCGTCCCCGCTCCCGACGGCGCTTCGGGAACAGTTGCGTTACGTCCGCCCGCCCGCGCTGCGCCGCGTCGTGCGGGCCGGCTACCAGTGGCTTCAGCCCAGGCTGTCCCCGCTGGGATGGCCGGTGGCGTTGCCCCCGCGGCTGAGTGTCGAATATCTGGAGAGCTCACGGGCGGCGCTCGAGTACATGCGCCCCGAGTTGCCCGTCATCGGGACCCTGCCGTCCGTGCATCGCAGCGAGGCCTACGGCAAGGTGCATGCGGGCCGCCCCGGTGCCGTTGCCGCCATCACCGCGTGGTCGGAGGAGAAGAACGTGCCCCTCGTCGACCTGGCGGAGGCGGTGCGCGCCAACGTCTTCAGCGATCGGGGTAATCCGGACGGCATCCACTGGGGCTGGGACGGACACACCGGGGTGGCCGCGGCGATGCTGACCGCGCTCCGCGCGGCGGGAGTCGTTCCCGACTCCGCCGAGGGTGCGGTTCCGGCCGACCCGGTGTCGAGCGGAGCCGAGTAGTCCGATGCCCGTCGTCGTCGTCACCGATTCCTCGGCCTCCATCCCGCCCGAACTCGTCGAGCAGTACGGGATCCAGGTGGTCCCACTCCATGTCCTCAGCGGCGGCCAGGATTTCCGGGAGGGAATCGACGCGCTCCCCGAGGATCTTGCCGGCGTCACCACGTCGGGCGCGTCGCCGAGCGAGCTGTCCGAGGCGTACGCGACAGCGCTGGAGCTGAGTGAGGGCGCAGGCGTTCTCGCGGTGCACATTTCCCGGCAGCTGTCCGGAACGTGGGAGGCAGGTCGTCAGGCGGCACAGGAATTCGACGGCCGGGTGCGGATCGTCGACTCCCAGTCCGCCGGAATGGGATTGGGCTACCCGGTCCTCGAGGCCGCGCGGGCCGCGAAGGACGGTGCGAACCTCGAGACGGCGTACCGGCGGGCGGTCGACGTCGCGAGCCGCGGGCGTTGCCTGATCGTCGTGGACAGGCTCGATCAGTTGCGACGCGGAGGACGCATCGGCACCGCCGCCGCACTGCTCGGTACCGCACTGGCGATGAAACCGGTGCTGCATCTCGTAGACGGCCGGCTGGTCCTGAAGGAGAAGACGCGCACGTCGACCAAGGCGATGGCCAGGATGGTCGACGCCGCGGTGGAGCTGGCAGGTCTGGACAGGACGGCCGTCGCTGTGCATCACATGCACGCCCGGCAGCGCGCCGAAGCGGTGGCGCAGCAGCTGAAGGACCGGATTCCGCAGGTCAGTGACCTCGTCGTCACCGATTTCAGCTCGGTGATCGGCGCCCACGTGGGCGTGGGCGCCATCGGCATCGTGCTGTGCCCGGAACCCGCCCTGCACCACGAAGACCGCGATTCATCCACAACTTCGCACTGATCCACAGGCCGATTCGGAAAGCCTGGTCGTCGCGGCGATTCTGTGGGCGGCGCACTTTACCGTCGACTCCATGGGCATCAGGGAAGAACGTTCGAGGGGCCGGACCCGGCTCGCGTTCCTGACGTCGGGGGAACGCGATGCGGTGCCGCCCGACACACCGGCGGCGCCGGAGTGGCTGGCCGAGCCGAGCGGAAACGTCCTCGACGGCGACACGACGTGGTCCGCCGACCGCCACCGGGGCGGATTCTCGCTGCCGGACCGATGGCGGGACGCACGATTCGATCCCGGGCGGACCGGGGCGTTGGTGCTGATCGTGGTGGGAATCGTCGTCGCGACGGCCACCGTGCTCGGCGTGCGCAGCGATCGGCCGGAGACGCAGGCCGTTCCGTCGTTACCCGCCGCCGGAGTGCATTCCCTGACTCCGGCACCGGCGACGACGACTCCCGCCGCGGCGGCGTCGGCACCCGCCCCGGCGGAGGAGATCGTCGTCAGCGTCGTGGGACTGGTGGCGTCGGCCGGTCTCGTTCGGCTGCCACCGGGCTCCCGGGTCGCGGACGCTCTCGCCGCTGCCGGGGGAGTGCGCGACGGCGGTGACACCCTCGGATTGAATCTGGCTCAACGACTTTCGGACGGCGATCAGGTGCTCGTAGGTGCCGCGACCACCCAGGCGCCACCGAGCGCGGTGGGGGGTGCCTCCGCAGGATCGCCGGGGCCCGTCGGCGCACCGGCCGCCACGGGCGGAGGGCTCGTGAACCTCAACACGGCGACGGAGACAGAACTCGACGCACTTCCCGGTGTCGGACCCGTCACGGCGGCGGCGATCGTCGCGTGGCGAACGACTAACGGCAAATTCACCGACATCTCGCAACTGGGGGAGGTGGACGGGATCGGGCCGGTGCGGCTGGAGAAACTGCGCGGCCAGGTCACCCTGTGATGCGCAACAACGAACCGCGGCTCCTCGACTTGCGGCTTCTTCCGTTCGCCGGGATGTGCTGGGCGGCAACGCTGATCGGTATCCTCGGAGGCTCCCGGGCGGCGGGGGTCCTCGTGGCGATCCTGTCGGGAGCGGCGGTTCTCCTCGCCGCGGGATGCGCCCTGCGGGGGCCGGGACGGTGGACGGCCGGGACGTTGGCGGTACTGCTGTTCGGGTCCTGCTGCGCTGCAGGGGTGGCCTGGCGGGTTCAGGCCGCGGAACGGCACCCGATGACCGAACTCGCCCGGAACGAGACGTGGGTGACGCTCGTCGTCACCCTTGCCGACGATCCCCGGGAGATCGCCGGCTTCGGACGACACGTCCTCGTGAACGCGAACGTCGTCGAGATCCGCCGGGCCACCGAGACGATCCACTCGGGCGGTGCGGTGGTCGTCCTCGCCCCGGCGGACGGGTGGCTCGGACTGCTGCCGGGACAGGTTGTGGTCCTGCGCGGGCAGGTGAGCCCTCCGCGGCACCGGGACCTGAGCCTGGCCGCGGTCCGGGTGTCCGGACCGCCCGCGGACGTCGGTCCCGCGCCACCGCATCAGCGGTGGGCAGGCGCTCTGCGTGCGCGGTTCGCCGCTGCCGCCGCCGTCCTGCCTGCCGACGAGGCAGGACTGTTGCCGGGGCTGGTGGTCGGCGACACCTCGGCGCTGCCCCGGGAGGTGAAGGACGACTTCACCGCGACCGGACTCACCCATCTCACGGCGGTGTCCGGGGCGAACGTCAGCATCCTGCTGGGAGCGGTCCTGCTCGTGGTCCGAGGGGTGGGACTGGGTCCCCGCGCGGGTGCGGCGCTGGCTGGCGCGGCGCTGATCGCATTCGTGGTGATCGCGCGACCGTCACCCAGCGTGCTGCGCGCCGCGGCGATGGGCTCGGTCGCCCTGCTGGCGCTCGTGACCGGACGGCGGAAACAGGCGATGCCCGCGCTGGCAGCGGGTGTCATCGCCCTGCTGGCGTGGTCACCGGGGTTGGCGGTGGACTTCGGCTTCGTTCTCTCGGCGACCGCCACTGCAGGGCTGATCGTGATCGCGCCGGTGGGGGTCGACGTGCTGGTGGGCCGCGGCTGGCCGCGGGCAGTGGCCGAGACGGTGGCGGTGTCCGTCGCCGCCTTCGCCGTCACCGCTCCGATCGTGGCCGCGATGGCGGGGACGGTGAGCCTGGTGTCCGTCTGCGCGAACATCCTGGTCGCCCCCGTGGTCGGCGTGATCACCGTGGCCGGAGCGGTCACCGCGCTGATCGCAGGGGTCAGTGTTCCCGTCGCGGAAGTGGTGGTGCGCGTGACCCAGTGGCCGCTGTGGTGGCTCGTCACCGTGGCCGAGCGGGGCGCGCGGATTCCGGGTGCGTCGATTCCGGTGCCCTCCGGGCCCGCCGGTGCGGCGATCGTCCTCGGTGCCGTGGTGGCGCTCGGTGTCACGCTACACAGACGCGGACCCCGGCTGGTGCTGGCGGGAATCGCGATCGGCGTGCTGGTGCTGTGGGCGCCGATCTGGCCGTCGTCGCTGGGTCGCCTTGTGTGAGCGCGCCCGAATCCGGGAAACCTTCGCAGAACTCGAGGAAGGGACGACGACATGCAGGTGGGGTTCAAGCTGATGGCCGAGACGTTCGATCCGCGGGAGATCGTGCGGCAGGCGGTGGAAGCCGAACGGGCCGGCTTCGACTTCGTCGAGGTGAGCGATCACTATCACCCCTGGCTCTACAGTCACGGACATTCGGGATTCGTGTGGTCGATGCTGGCGGCCGCCGCGGCACGGACCGACCGGATCGGTCTGGCGACCGGTGTCACCTGCCCGTTCGTCAGATATCACCCCGCGATCATCGCGCAGGCCGCGGCCACGACCGCCGTCCTCAGCGAGGGCCGGTTCACCCTGGGACTCGGTTCGGGGGAACGGCTGAACGAACATGTCGTCGGTGGCGGCTGGCCGTCGGTGACCACCCGGCACCAGATGCTTCGTGAGGCGATCGACATCATCCGCCTGCTGTGGTCGGGCGGCTACCACTCGTACGAGGGCAAGCACCTCACCCTCGACGACGCACGCGTCTTCGATCTGCCCGACGTGCCGCCCACGATCGCGGTCGCTGCGGGCGGCACGGAGGCAGTCGGGATCGCCGCGGAACTCGGCGACGGACTGTTCGCCACCGAAGCGGATCCGGACCTCGTGAAGGCCTATGCCGGGGCCGGTGGGTCGGGGCCCAAGTACGGGGAGGTGCCCCTCGCATGGGCGCGTGACGAGGAATCCGCGGTCGAGTCGGCGCATCGGTTGTTCCGGTTCGGGTTGACCGGATGGAAGGTTCAAGCGGAACTGCCGAATCCGATCAACTTCGAGGCGGCGGCGGCGTCGATCCGCACCGAGGACGTCCGCGACGCCATGGCGTGCGGTCCGGACGTCCGGCGGCACCTCGAGGTGGCAGGCACTTTCGTCGATGCCGGGTTCGATCATCTGGCGCTGATCAACGCGGGGCCGGACGTCGACGGCTTCTTCGAATTCTTCGCCAACGAGTTGAGTGAGCCGCTGCGGGCGCTGGCAACGTCCTGATATATGTTGTGCCGCTGTCACTTTCGTCTCCGGAGTGTGCCGCTCGGCACGCTCGGTGCGACGGCGGCGGAACGACGTCCGTATCGTTTCGACTTCGATTCCCGATGTGCGTATGCGACACCGAAACACCGACTACCATCCGGTGGCAGATGCCTGAGGTGAACGGTCTTGGAACGCACCCGCATTGGAGGGCGAATGTCGGAATCGGAGCGGACAGATCTCGATGTGGACGACGAGCTCGACGCCGGGCAGGTGTGGAGGGCGCAGCGGGTCGTTGCTGCCCAGTCACTCGACGCCGAAGACTGCCGCATGCTCCTGTCCATGCTCGGCATCGCGGGTAACCCCGATGCGCCGGAGGTGGACTGACCGACAGCGGTCAGGTCACCTTCCGGTGATGGTGAGCGACGATTTCCTGCGCCACCTTCGCCAGTTTGACATTCATGTCCTGCGAGGTGGTGCGGAGAATCTCCATCGCCTGAGTCTCGGCAATGTTGTGGAACGCCATCAGCAGACCCACGGCCTTCCCGATTTCACGGTTGCTGGCCAGGCCTGCCCGCAGTGTCTCGGCCTCGGCGTGCTCGTGGACGGCCGCCAGCGCCACCGCCGCGAACGATGCGAGCATGATGCCCTGCTCGACGGACGTGGTGTTGAGTGCCCCCGCCGTGTCGGAGAACAGATTGAGGGCGCCGACCTTGCGCCCGAGGATGACCATGCGAAATCCGGCCGCACCGCGCACCGGCGTGTGGGCCAGCACCCGCGCCGACAGCCGCGGCCACTGCGACGTGGTGGAGAGGTCCGTCTCGAACTGGGGCGTGTCGCTGACGATGGCATCGACGCACGGTCCCTCGTTCTCGTCGCGCTCGTACTCGTCGACGCGGGCGGCCACGTCGTCGCTGGCCGCGGCCGTCACGTAGCGGGATCCCTCCCGGAGCATCAGGCTCGCGTGGTCACAGCCCTCGACGAGTAGTGGCGCGGCGTCGCAGATGGCTTGGTGGACGTGCCCGAAATCCTGACCCGCGTAGAGAAGATCGGCGAGGATCGCGAACGTCGCGGCCGACCTGCCGACAGCCTGCGAGCGCGTCGTATCGGGCACTGTGTCTCGCATCGGTTCCTCCAGCGTGCGGGCATGCGCCCGGCTCACTGATTCAGTCTGCCAGAGAGGGCGGTCGCTGCAGGTCCCGGGCCGGAGGAATTCCCGATCGGACTCCGGGGGCGGTCGTCCCGGGCGAAGATGACGGCATGGTTTCGCGCACCGAGGACCCACAGGTGACCATCGGCCAGGCGACGCTGCGGGGTGTCCGCCTCGACGGCGTCCGGTCATGGAAAGGCATTCCCTACGCCGCGCCGCCGGTCGGCGAGTGGCGGCTCCGCGCCCCGTGCGCGCCCGAACCGTTCACCGGGGTGCGCGACTGTTCCCGGTTCGGTTCGATCGCACCGCAGAACGAGCACGGCCCGCTGCCCATCGACCCCGGACTGACCATCGACGAGGACTGCCTGACCCTGAACGTCTTCGCCCCCGCGACGGACACGGAGCGACCGCGGCCGGTGATGGTGTGGATCCACGGCGGGGCGTATTACCTCGGTTCGTCCGGACAGCGCATGTTCGATCCGACTCGTCTGGTCGAACGCGGCGACGTCGTGGTCGTCACATTCAACTACCGGCTCGGTGCGCTGGGATTCTTGGACTTCTCCTCGTTCTCGACCGAGAAGCACCCGTTCGACACGAACCTGGGCCTACGCGATCAGATCGCGGCACTGACCTGGGTCCGCGACAACATCGCGGCGTTCGGCGGCGACCCGGGTGACGTGACCCTGTTCGGGGAGTCCGCCGGTGGCGGCGCGGTCACCACGCTGATGACGTCCCCACCGGCGGAGGGACTGTTCCACCGTGCGATCGCCGAGAGTTCGCCCGCGACGTCCGTCTACGGCAGTGACCGCGCCGCGAGCATCGCCGAATCGTTCCTCGAGCTGCTCGACATCGCGCCCGCCGACGCGAGCCGACTCCGCGACCTGCCCGTCGACGTGCTGACCAAGGCCTGCGTCGAACTCGTCCAGCAGGTGCCCGCACGGGTCCCCGGCACCCTGGCGGTTGCCCCGACCGTCGACGGCGACGTGGTCCCGCACCACCCTGTCGCGGCATTCCGCACAGGCCTCGCACACCGGATTCCGCTGCTGATCGGGACGAACAAGGACGAGGCGTCGATGTTCCGGCTCATGAAGTCGCCCCTGATGCCCATCACCCCGGACACCGTGCACCAGATGTTCGTGGCGATCGCCGCCGATCACCCCGACCTCCCGGCAGACGAGGAGCACGAGGTGGCGGCCGCATATCCCGACTACCCGAAGAAACGCTCGGCCATGGAGATCTCGCGGGACGCCGCGTTCCGAATGCCGACGCTGTGGATCGCGGAAGCGCACAGCCGCGTCGCCCCGACCTGGCTGTACCGCTTCGACTACGCGACACCGTTCCTGCGCGCCGCGCGGATCGGCGCCACCCACGGCACCGAGGTGCCGTACGTCTTCGGGAACTTCGGCGTGGTTCCGCACGACCCCACGTTCAAGCTCGGTGGGCACCGAACCGCCGGTCACGTGTCGGAGCGGATCCAGCGACGGTGGCTGTCGTTCGCCACCGAGGGCACCCCGGACGGAACGGGAGAGGAGGTCGGCTGGCCGCGGTACGACGAGGCGGATCGCACGACCCTGCTGATCGGCAAGAACGACGCGGTCGTCGCCGATCCCGACCGGGAACTCCGCCGGGCCTGGGGTGAGGAAGTCATCGGTTTCACCTGAGCGGCGGCCCGGTTTCGTATCCGCGGAACGGGGGGATACCTCCTGAATGAGCCCTGCAGCAACGAAATCGGGTCGCGACCTCAGTGTGGGAGTCGAGGAGGAGTTCTTCCTCGTCGACGAGTCCGGTCACCTCTCCGCCGCGGGACCCGACGTGGTGGCCGAGGCCGGCCACGACATTCACGGGCTTCAGCGTGAACTCGCCCGATGCCAGATCGAGACGGCGACGGGTGTGTGCCACACCGGGGAGGAACTGCACGAGGAGCTGCGCAGCCTGCGCCGCCGGCTGGCGAAGGCCGCCGCGGGCCGCGACCTGTTGCTGCTGCCCAGCGGGACGTCCCTGATCGTCGAGGGATTGCCCCCGGCGATCACCCCGAGCCCGCGGTACGAGGAGATGGCCCGCCACTTCGGGTCGATCGTGGACACGGTGACCACGTGCGGCTGCCACGTGCACGTGGGGATCCCGAGCCGCGACGTGGGTGTGCAGGTGAGCAACCTGGTCCGCAGTTGGCTGCCCGTGCTGCTCGCGCTCGCCGCGAACTCCCCGTTCCACAGTGGGCACGACACCGCGTATCACAGTTGGCGGCACATCATGTGGTCGCGGTGGCCGTCGGCGGGACCGCCGCCCCACTTCGATTCCGCGGACCAGTACGAGGCGACGGTCGGCGCAATGATCGGAACCGGTGCCGCCATGGATCGGGGAATGATCTACTGGCACGTCCGGCTCTCCGACAAGCAACCGACCATCGAGGTCCGGATCGCGGACGTCGCCATGACCGCCGCGCACGCGGCGCTCTTCGCGGTGGTCGTGAAGGGGCTCGTCGGGTGGGCGCTGCGGTCGCTGGAGGACGGCCTCACCGTGCCGTGGCTGCGCGGCGAGCTGCTGCGGGCGCAGTTGTGGCGCGCGGCTCGCGACGGACTCGACGGCGAATGCACGAGCCCGGCCGCGGATCGGTCCCAGCCGATCCGCCTGCAGCTGGAAATGCTGAACGAGTACGTGGACCCGGGGCTCGGCGCGAGTGATCGGGCGTTCCTCGAGTCGGGGCTCGACACCGTGTTGCGGGAGGGCACGGGCGCCGAGCGGCAACGGGCCGAGTTCGGGCGCGTCGGCACGCTGGCGGCGGTGGTCGACCTCCTGACGCGCGAAGTGGTCAGCTGACCGGGGGCGGCGGAGTCGGCTCGGTGACACCGGCGGTGGTGGAGCCGATATAGCCGGGATGCAGCAGTCCGGCGGATCCTATGCCCGTGAGCAGGGCGCCTGCGCTGGTGTCCGGTCCGGTGCGCAACGGACCGGGGTCGTCGATCAACGCCTCCACGGTCGCGGTGTCGACCAGGGTGAGGTCGATGCGCTGCCCGACGGGTTGGTAGACGGCGAGGACGACCGGATCGGGGTAGTGGGCGGCGGTGCGGCGCATGACGTGGAACGCGGGGTCGGTGCCCAGGGCGAGCACGGTGACCTCGGCGAACGACGCGAGCCGGTCGGCGAGCGCCCGGCCGGCGGCGTTGCGCCACGTACGCCCGTACAGGGTGAGCGCGTCGGACAGGTGACGCTGCTCGTTCTCACCTCGCGGGCTGCCGCCCGCCGGGTCGAGCAGGGCCCGCCACCGGTGTTCGTAGAAGTCGCACGCCGTGTCGAAGTCGCCGTCGGAGCCGGCCGCCGCAACGTCGCGATGCGAGGGCGATGCGGGTTCGAGGACGGATCGACCACCCGCGAACAGTGTCTCGGCGTGCCCGGAGGCCGAGCAGCGGGTCACCAGTTGCACCGACCATCGGAGGAGCAGCCCGTCGCGGCAGGTGTACCGGAAACTCAGCTCGTACCGGTGCCCTGCCGCGCGATCGTCGTCGAGGTCGATCATGTGCGCGTAGTCTTCGCGGGTGACGCCGTCCACCTCGGTTTCCGCGGTCATATGATCGAGTGTCCACCGCCGACGCGACCGCTGCGTGGCGATCGCCCGTGTTCGGCCTGCTCGGTCCCGGTTCCCGGGGTGTCGGCGACCGTGTCCGCCCCACGTGGCACGATCTTCGCGTGAGCACTCCAACTCAGCTCGAACAGCTCCATCTGGTCCTCGGTGACGAGGAATTCCTCGTCGAACGCGCGGTGGCGCAGGTCATCGGCCACGTCCGCGCGAACGCGGACGTGGCCGCGGGCGCGGAGCTTCCCGTCAACCGGTTGCGGGCGGGTGATGCTGGGGCGGCCGAACTCGCCGAACTGCTCAGCCCCTCGCTGTTCGCCGAAGATCGCGTGGTGGTGCTGGAGGCCGCGGCGGAGGCGGGCAAGGACGCCGTGGCACTGATCCTGGACGCGGCCGGCGACCCGCCACCGGGCGTCGTCCTGGTGGTCCTGCACTCGGGCGGCGGACGTGCGAAAGCGATGACCGGGGCGCTGGAGAAACTCGGAGCCGTGGTGCACCCCTGCGCCAAACTGAAGTCGGGCGACCTGATCGGGTTCATTCGCGGCGAGTTCCGCACCCTCGGGGTGCGGGTGTCGCCGGAAGTGGTGCAGAGCGTGTTCGAAGGAGTCGGCTCGAATCTGCGCGAACTGGCCGCCGCGTGCTCGCAACTCACGGCCGACACCGGCGGAAAGATCGACGTCGCCGCCGTCCAGCGGTACTACTCGGGCAAGGCCGAGGTGAGCGGATTCGACGTCGCGGACAAGGCCGTCGCCGGCGACACCGCGGGCGCGATCGAGGCGCTGCGCTGGGCGATGCTGCGTGGCGTGCCGCACGTGCTGCTGGCGGACGCGCTGGCCGATGCGGTGCACTCGATCGCCCGGGTGGCCCCGGCGGGGCGGGGAGACCCGTTCCGGATGGCGTCGGAACTCGGTATGCCGCCCTGGAAGATCAAGAAGGCGCAGGCCCTCGCGAAGGGCTGGACACCGACGTCGGTGGGGGAGGCGCTGCGCATCGTGGCCGCCCTGAACGCCGACGTCAAGGGCGCGTCGGCCGACGCGGACTACGCCGTCGAGAGTGCCGTGGGCCGCGTCTCCCGGCTACGACAGGTCTGACGGAGACACGACAACAGCCGCTCGGTCCGAGGATCGAGCGGCTGTTGGAGAGCCTACGACGGAAGAACCGTCAGATCTTGTTGATCGCCTGCGCGAGAGCAGACTTCTTGTTGGCAGCCTGGTTGGCGTGAATGACGCCCTTGCTCGCTGCCTTGTCGAGCTTGCGGCTGGTGGCGACGAGGAGCTCGTTGGCCTTGTCCTTGTCACCGGCCGCCGCAGCCTCGCGGAACGAGCGGATCGCCGTGCGCAGCGAGGACTTCACCGACTGGTTACGGAGTCGGGCCGCCTCGTTGGTACGGATCCGCTTCACCTGGGACTTGATGTTGGCCACGCGTAAAATCCTGTCGTCTTAAGCTGGTTACGGTCGAGAAAGCTCTGGGCGCACACATATGCACCGACAGGCGAGATTACCAGTGATCGGTGTCCGATCTCAAACCGGCGCCGGACGCGCCGACAAATCCTGCGGCTGTGCTGCTGAAGGGGTGTACATGTAGCAGCATGTCTGGGATGACGCCCCCAGCATCGAAGTCGTCAACAGTAACGAAATCGTCGGCAACCTCGAAAGCCCCCGTCCGAAAATCGGGAGGAAGCACGCAGGCGGGTGCGAAGGCATCGGGAACCCAGCCGCGGACGCGGGTGACCGCCCGGCCGCGCAAGCCCGCAGAACCCGCCCACGTGTTCGACGGGTACACCGACATCGGGCGCTACGGGCTGGCGTTCGACGAGATGTTCGACCGCGACGGCACCGTCCGCCCGCCCTACAAAGGCGTCTTCAAGGCGCTCGAGCCCGCGGACCGAGCCGATCTCGCCGCCCGATCCGACGCCCTCGGCAGGGCGTTCATCGACCAGGGCGTGACGTTCTCGCTGTCCGGTCAGGAGCGACCCTTCCCGCTCGATCTGGTTCCTCGGGTCATCGCCGCTGCCGAGTGGACGCGTCTCGAGAAAGGCATCAAGCAGCGCGTGCAGGCGCTCGAGATGTTCCTCGACGACGTGTACGGGGAACAGCGCATCCTGCGTGACCACGTGCTGCCGAAGCGGTTGGTCACCTCGTGCGAGCACTTCCACCGGGCGGCCTCCGGGATCGTCCCGCCGAACGGGGTGCGGATCCACGTCGCCGGAATCGACCTCGTCCGCGACGAGAACGGGGTGTTCCGCGTACTGGAGGACAACCTGCGTTCGCCGTCGGGAGTGTCGTACGTCATGGAGAACCGCCGCACGATGGCGCGGGTGTTCCCCGACCTGTTCATGTCACACCGTGTGCGGTCCGTCGGCGACTACGCCTCCCATCTGTTGCGGGCGCTGCGCGCTTCCGCCGCCCTCAACGAGGCCGACCCGACCGTCGTGGTGCTGACGCCCGGGGTCGCGAACTCCGCGTACTTCGAGCATTCGCTGCTCGCGCGCCAGATGGGTGTCGAACTGGTCGAGGGCCGCGACCTGTTCTGCCGCGACAACATGGTCTACATGCGTACGACCGAGGGCGAACGCCAGGTCGACGTCATCTACCGCCGCATCGACGACGACTACCTCGACCCCATGCATTTCCGCCCGGATTCCGTGCTCGGGGTGGCCGGCGTGCTGAACGCGGCCCGGGCGGGCAACGTCGTCATCTCGAGTGCCGTCGGCAACGGGGTCGGTGACGACAAGCTCGTCTACACCTACGTCCCGCAGATCATCGACTACTACCTCGGTGAGAAGCCGTTGCTCGCGAACGTCGACACATTCCGGTGCTGGCTCGACGAGGAGTGCGAACAGGTCCTGGACCGGGTCGACGAACTGGTGATCAAACCGGTGGAGGGTTCCGGCGGCTACGGCATCGTCTTCGGCCCCGACGCGTCACCCAAGGAACTGAACACGATCGCCCGGAAGATCAAGGCGGACCCGCGCGGGTGGATCGCGCAGCCCGTCGTCCAGCTGTCCACGGTGCCCACCAAGGTCGGGGACGAACTGGTTCCCCGGCACGTCGATCTGCGGCCCTTCGCGGTCAACGACGGTGACGACGTGTGGGTGCTGCCGGGCGGGCTCACCCGCGTGGCCCTGCCCGAGGGGTCCCTCGTCGTGAACTCCAGCCAGGGCGGCGGCAGCAAGGACACGTGGGTGCTCGCGAGCAGGAGCTCCGACGAGGAGCGGGAACTCGCAGGTGAGGAGCTCGTGGCCGAGCCTGCGCAGTCCGCCGAGGCCGAGCAGGGACCCGAACTCAGCACGACTCAACTGCAGCAACAACAGCAACAGCAACAGCAACAGCAACAGCAACAGCAACAGGGCCAGGGAGGTGATCGCTGATGCTCGCGAGGAACGCGGAATCGCTGTACTGGATCGGCCGGTACGTCGAGCGGGCCGACGACATGGCCCGCATTCTCGACGTCGCCGTGCATCAACTGCTCGACGACGCCTCGGTGGACCCGGACCGCACGTCCCGGTTGCTGCTGCGGGTGCTCGGCATCGAAGCGCCCGACACCGAACTCGACGTCCGGTCGGTGACGGAACTGGTGGCGTTCAGCCGCAACCAGGTGGGCTCGATCATCGACTCCCTCGCCAGCGCCCGCGAGAACGCGCGGGGTGCCCGGGAGGTCACGTCCAGCGAGATGTGGGAGTGCCTCAACACCACGTACAACGGCCTCGCCGAACGGGAGCGGGCGTCCAAGCGTCTCGGGCCGCACGAGTTCTTCCGGTACGTGGAGGAACGCGCGGCGATGTTCGCGGGTCTGGCCGATTCGACGATGAGCCGCGACGACGGATACCGCTTCCTGCTGCTCGGCCGCTCGATCGAACGCGTCGACATGCTCGCGCGGATGCTGTTGTCCCGTGCGGGCGACCGCCCGTCCTCGCCGGCGTGGGTGACGGTGCTGCGCTCCGCGGGAGCCCACGACACCTACCTGCGCACATACCGCGGCGCGCTGGACGCCAACCGGGTGGTCGAGTTCATCCTGCTGGACCGGCTGTTTCCGCGGTCGGTGTTCCACGCCATCCGGCAGGCGGAGTTGTGCCTCGCCGAACTCGACCACCAGCCCGACAGCCGCGTCGGACCCAGGGCCGAGGCGCAGCGTCTCCTCGGCAGGGCCCGCAGCGAACTCGAGTTCCTGCCGCCCGGCGTGCTCCTCGAGGATCTCCAGGATCGGCTCGCGGGGTTGCAGGAAACCTGCCGCGAGCTCGGAGAAGCCATCGCGCTGCAGTATTTTCACGCCGCGCCGTGGGTGGCGTGGACCGATGCACGGGCCGTCGGCGGCGAAGCCGTCGTGGAGGGAGAGCTGTGAGCTGGCGTATGAGAGTCGTGCACACCACCGGGTATGCCTACGACGCACCGGTCACGTCCTCGTACAACGAGGCGCGACTCACCCCTCGCGGTGACAGCAGGCAGACGGTGATCCTGAACCGGGTCGAGACGACGCCGGCGACGCGGTCGTACCGCTACACCGACTACTGGGGCACCGCCGTCACCGCGTTCGATCTCCATGCGCCGCACAAGGAACTCGAGGTCACCGGGCTGTCCGTGGTCGAGACCGAACCGTTCTGGGAGCCGGAGGAGAAGGTGGACTGGGACGAGCTGGCCAGCCCTCCGCTCACCGACCGGTTCAACGAACAGCTGAGCAACACGACGTTCGTGCCGCGCAGCCGCAAGCTCGACACGATCGCCCGGGACCTCCGCAAGGGCCGCACTCCCGACGAAGCCGTTGTCGCGGCGGCGGACTGGGTGCATCGGGAGATGGATTACGTTCCGGGCACGACGGGCGTCCACACGTCCGCGGTCGACGCCTGGGCCGAGCGGCAGGGCGTGTGCCAGGACTACGCGCACCTGACGCTGGTCCTTCTGCGCAGTATGGGAATTCCGAGTCGCTACGTGTCCGGCTATCTGCACCCGAAACCCGATGCGGCGGTGGACGACACGGTGGCGGGGGAGAGTCACGCGTGGGTCGAGGCGTGGACCGGTGCATGGTGGGGATACGACCCCACCAACGCCGTCGCGGTGAACGAACAGCACGTGTCGGTGGGTATCGGACGGGACTACGCGGACGTTCCGCCGCTCAAGGGCATCTTCTCCGGTGGCCGGGCGACAGATCTCGAAGTCGTCGTGGAGATCACACGCCTGGCGTAAAGTGCCAGCCAGATCTCTCTGTGGAAAGCATGACTAACGATCCATTTCGACGAAGGTGGGTTCAATGTCTCCAACCGCACAGGAATACGTAGAAGTCGAACCGATCTCGGATCTCAAGAAATACGTAGCAGAGGCGGTCGGTACGTTCGTACTGGTCTTCGCGGCGGTGGGTACGGCGGTCTTCGCCGGAGCCAAGGTCGGAAACCTCGGTGTGGCACTGGCATTCGGACTGACGCTCCTCTTCCTCGTCTACGCCATCGGCCCGATCTCGGGCTGCCACGTCAACCCGGCCGTCACCGTCGGACACCTCGCGCTCGGCCGGTTGTCCGTCGCGAAGGCGGGGTTGTACGTCGTGGCACAGGTCATCGGCGGTCTCGTCGCCGGAGTGGTGGTCTACGCGATCGCGCAGAGCCTGCCCTCGTACAACCGGGCCACCGACGGTCTCGGCGCCAACGGCTGGGGCGCCCACAGCCCGTCCGCCATCAAGGGGCCGCTCGGCGGGGTCATCGAGAACGGGTACGGCATCGGTGCGGCGATGATCATCGAAGTCCTGCTCACCGCGCTGCTCGTGTTCGTGGTCCTCGCATCCACCGACCAGATCTCCGACGTCCCCCTCGCCGGTGTCTCCATCGGATTCACGCTCGCCGTGATCCACCTCGTGTCGATCCCGATCGACAACACGTCCGTCAACCCCGCCCGCAGTCTCGCCGTCGCGCCGTACCAGAACGGCGCGCTCGCTCAGGTCTGGCTGTTCATCGTGTTCCCGTTGATCGGTGGCGCGGTGGGAGCGCTGGTGTACCGGTCGCTGTTCGGCCGGTACGACCGACTGCAGAGCTGAGCACCCACCGACCCGTCCCGGACCGGCGCGCTCTGCGAGCCGCAATTTCCACGTGCGTCGTTCTCGCGCTCACCGGGGCGGTCCCGGCGACCGCGTCCGCCGAGGACGCGCCGCAGCGGGGACCGACATATGTGGCACTCGGCGACTCCCGGGCGGCCGGGCCGCTCATCGAGTTCTCCGAGCACCGCGACCTGTGCCTGCGATCACCGGACCTGAACTACCCGGCGAAGCTGGCGCGGCTGATCGGCGCGGCCACCGTCATCGACGTCACCTGTTCCGCCGCGAAACCCGCCCACGTGATCAGCACGCCGCAGTTCGTGGGGACGGGATTCGCTCCGCCGCAGATCGACGCGCTCCGCCCGGACACCGACGTCGTGACGCTCAGCATCGGCGGGGGCGGTTCCAATCACCTGCCCGTGTCGGTGCGCTGCGGCGCCGTCGTTCCCGGCGCAGATGCCGGTTGCCGCAACAACCCACGGGCGGAGGAACTCACGGTCGAGGGGATCGCGCAGATGGCGCCCCAGGTCGACGCCGTGGTGGCTGCGATCGTCGCGAAGGCGCCGAACGCCGAGGTCTACCTGATCGGGCACGGCGGCTCCGTCGGACGACGCGGCTGCTGGCCGAACCTGCCCGTGTCCGACGCGGACGCGGTCTGGCTCGAGCGATACTTCGCACGGTTCAACCAGATCTACGCCCAGGCCGCGGCCAGGTACGGCGTGCACTACGTCGACATCGCGACGGCCGCCGTGGACGGTGGGCACGACGCCTGCGCGCCGGCGGGACAGCGATGGTTCGAGGGCATCCTGCCGCAGTCACCCGCCGAACCGGCACACCCCAACGCGCTCGCGATGACCGCGATCGCCGAGATGATCGCCGAAGATCTCGGCCGGTGACCGCGTCACTGCCAGCTGAAGTCCGCCCGCAGACGGCGTGCCACGATCTCGAACGTGTCCCGGGCCATCACGGCACCCTCCCGGCGGATCCCCGCCTCCGGCACGTCCAGCACCCGGTCCAGGCGGATCCAGCTCGGACGGCCCTCCGCATCCCACGCCCCCGCGCCGACCCCGATCCAGTCCCGGTCGCCGTCGTGCTTGCTCTGCGAGGACAGCATCAACCCCAGCAGGGTGTCGCCGTCGCGTCCGACGACGAGCACCGGGCGGTCCTTGCCCTGGCTCGGATCCCCCTCGTAGGCCACCCACGTCCAGACGATTTCGCCGGGATCCGCGCGACCGTCCAGGTCGGGGGAGTACTCCACCCTCCGTGCCCGATGGGCTGTCGGGGCGGAGTTCGCGGTGACCGGACGACCCGGGGCCGGCTTCGGCGCGGCGGCCGTCGACCCGGTCAGGACACCGGCCGCGCGGTCCAGCGCGCCGGACTTCTGCAGCTGCTGGAGAAGCTGCGGGCCCTTGTCCCGGGCAAGTCGGCCCAACGTCTTCCCGATGCTGCTCCACGTGCTCGCCATGGCCGCCGAGCTTAGTGCGTGTATGCCGCGGCAGCCGCAACGCGGTGGCTTGGATATCCTGACAGGTGACAGTGGTCCGGAACCGGGCCGGTGCCGGTCCAGGTAAGGGGTCCCCCATCAGCAGTTTCGCCGACAAGACGTTCACGGATCCTGCCCGGATCCGGAATTTCTGCATCATCGCGCACATCGATCACGGCAAGTCGACGCTGGCCGACCGCATGCTGCAGCTCACCGGTGTGGTCGAGGAGCGGCAGATGCGTGCCCAGTACCTCGACCGCATGGACATCGAACGCGAGCGTGGCATCACGATCAAGGCGCAGAACGTGCGGCTCCCGTGGAAGGTGGGCGACGAGGAGTTCGTCATCCACCTCATCGACACCCCCGGGCACGTCGACTTCACGTACGAGGTCTCGCGCGCACTCGAGGCCTGCGAGGGTGCGGTCCTGCTGGTGGATGCCGCGCAGGGTATCGAGGCCCAGACTCTCGCCAACCTGTACCTGGCGATGGAGAAGGACCTCACCATCATCCCGGTGCTCAACAAGATCGACCTGCCCGCCGCCGACCCCGACCGGTACGCCGAGGAGATCGCGCACATCACCGGGTGCGAACCGGGTGACGTGCTGCGCGTGTCCGGCAAGACCGGCGTGGGTGTGAAGGAACTGCTCGACGAGGTCGTGCGGCAGATCCCCGCCCCCGTCGGCGACCCCGACGGTCCGGCGCGCGCCATGATCTTCGACTCCGTGTACGACGCCTACCGCGGAGTCGTCACCTACGTGCGCGTCGTCGACGGCCGGATCTCGCCGCGCGAGAAGATCACCATGATGTCGACGGGCACCACCCACGATCTGATCGAGGTCGGCATCATCTCGCCCGAACCGAAGGCCAGTATCGGCCTCGGCGTCGGCGAGGTGGGTTACCTCATCACCGGTGTGAAGGACGTCCGGCAGTCGCGGGTCGGCGACACGGTCACCGCCGCGCGCGGCGGTGCGACGGAACCCCTCGTGGGCTACCGCGACCCCAAGCCGATGGTCTACTCCGGCCTCTATCCGCTCGACGGTTCGGATTATCCGGTGCTGCGCGACGCCCTGGACAAGTTGCGGCTCAACGACGCCGCCCTGGCCTACGAGCCGGAGACGTCGGTGGCGCTCGGGTTCGGTTTCCGTTGCGGATTCCTCGGACTGCTGCACATGGAGATCACCCGCGACCGCCTCGAGCGCGAATTCGGGCTCGAACTGATCTCGACCTCGCCGAACGTGGTGTACCGGGTGGTGATGGAGGACGGCTCCGAGCACGTCGTCACCAACCCGTCGTACTGGCCGGAGGGCAAGATCCGCGAGGTCTACGAGCCGATGGTGAAGTGCACCGTCATCGCGCCGAGCGAGTTCATCGGCGCGATCATGGAGCTCTGCCAGAACCGGCGCGGTGAACTCGGCGGCATGGACTACCTGTCCGAGACCCGGGTCGAGCTTCGCTACGAGATGCCCATGGGCGAGATCATGTTCGACTTCTTCGACGCCCTGAAGTCGCGGACCAAGGGGTACGCCAGCCTCGACTACGAGGAGGCCGGCGAGCAGCAGGCCGACCTGGTGAAGGTGGACATCCTGCTGCAGGGTGAGGCGGTCGACGCGTTCTCGTCGATCGTGCACCGCTCCGCGGCCGGCGCGTACGGCGGACGGATGACGTCGAAGCTGCGTGAGCTGATTCCCCGGCAGCAGTTCGAGGTGCCGATCCAGGCGGCGATCGGCTCGAAGATCATCTCGCGTGAGAACATCCGCGCGATCCGCAAGGACGTGCTCGCCAAGTGCTACGGCGGCGACATCAGCCGTAAGCGCAAGCTGCTCGAGAAGCAGAAGGAAGGCAAGAAGCGGATGAAGACCATCGGCCGGGTCGAGGTTCCGCAGGAGGCCTTCGTGGCCGCGTTGTCGTCCGAATCGGTCGGGGACAAGCCGAAGAAGTAGCGCGATCGCTCGGTTGGTTCTCCTCCGTCGACGTCTGATCGAAAGTAGGTGCGGCACGTGGCCCTCGAAACCTGGCTCACCCGGACACTGGGAATCGAGGTACCGATCTTCGGCGCCCCGATGGGCGGACGGGCCGGCGGGGCCCTCGTCGGCGAGGTGTCGAAGGCGGGTGGGCTCGGCCTGCTCGGCGCGGCGCGCTACGCCACCCCGGAGTGGGTGGCGAAGGAGACGGCGGTCGCGCGGAGCATCGGCGGCGACGCCTTCGGTATCGGGTTGATGACCTGGGCGCTCGACGACGACGACGCTCTGCTCGACGCCGCGCTGGCGGAGAAGCCGCGGGTCGTGTCGCTGTCGTTCGGTGATCCCGCCCCCTACGTGGAGCGGGTGCACGCCACCGGGGCGCTCGTGATGTCGCAGGTGAACACGGTCGACGATCTGCGGGTCGTGGAGGCGGCGGGCGTCGACTTCGTCATCGCCCAGGGCGCCGAGGCGGGCGGCCACACCGGCCGGATCGGGACGTTGCCGCTGCTGCAGGAGATCCTGGACGCCACCGCGCTGCCCGTGCTCGCGGCCGGCGGCATCGCGACCGGCCGCGGTCTCGCCGCTGTTCTCGCTGCAGGCGCGGAAGGCGCGATGATCGGGACCGCGTTGCTGGCCAGCCCCGAAACCATCGGACCGGAGTACGCCCGCGACAAGCTGATCGCGGCGGGCAGCGCCGACACCGTGTACACGTCGGTGTTCGACCAGGCGCGCAGCCAGCCGTGGCCGGCCCGATGGGGTGGGCGGGCCCTGAGCAACGAGTTCACGTCCCGCTGGCACGGCGCACACGCCCCCGACACCGAACTCGCCGCCGCCTACGACCCCGCGAATCCCGACCTCGGTGTCGTGTACGCCGGGGAGGCGGCTGGTCTCGTCACGTCGGAGCGGCCGGCCGGTGTCGTGGTGCGGCAGATCGCGGCCGACGCGGAGCGGTTGCTACACCGTTTCGCGGAGTAACCGCAGTCGCAGGTCCTCGGCCTGATCACACCGCGTAGTGGGCAGGGTGGAAGCCGCTCGCCGCGGCCTCCTCGGCGCGGATGACGTGAACGACCGCGTTGATCAACGCCAGATGGGTGAACGCCTGCGGGAAATTGCCCAGGTGCCGTCCCGACCCGGGATCGATCTCCTCCGCGTACAACTCGAGGGGGCTGGCGAACCCGAGGAGCCGCTCGCACAGGCGCTTCGCGCGGTCGAGCTCACCGATCTCCACGAGCGCCGACACGAGCCAGAACGAACAGATCGTGAACGTGCCCTCCTTGCCCGTCAGCCCGTCGTCCGTGGTCTCCACCCGGTAGCGCAACACCAGCCCGCCCTCGGTCAGCTCGTCCGCGATGGCGAGCACGGTCGCGCGGATACGCGCGTCGTCGGCGGGCAGGAACCGCAGGAGCGGAGCGAGGAGGAGTGAGGCGTCGAGTTCGTCGCTGCCGTACCGCTGCGTGAGGACTCCGCGTGCGTCGACGCCGTGCTCGAGAATGTCGGCCTTGATCTCGTCGGCGAGTTCGGCCCACTGGTCCGCGTAACTCGTCTCGCCCTGCTGCTCGGCGAGTTTCGCGCCCCGGTCGAGCGCCACCCAGCACATGATCTTCGACGACGTGAAGTGCTGTGGTTCGCCGCGCACCTCCCAGATGCCGCGGTCGGGGAGCTGCCAGTGCTCGATCGCCTCCTCGACCTGACGTTTGAGCATCGGCCACAGCGTTTCCGGCACCCGCTCGCGCGATCGCACGTGCAGGTACACGGAATCGAGAATCGTTCCCCAGATGTCGTGCTGATCCTGGTCGTACGCGCCGTTTCCGACCCGGACCGGACGCGCGCCGTCGTAGCCGGACAGATGCGGCAGCTCCTCCTCGACGAGGGTCCGCTCGCCGCCGACGCCGTACATCACCTGCAGCGGCCGGTACTTGCCGTCGTCGGCACTGGACACGTCGTAGAGGAACGCGAAGAAATCGTCGGCCTCCCGGTCGAGTCCGAGGCTGTACAGACCCCACAGCGCGAACGTCGAATCGCGGACCCACGCGTAGCGGTAGTCCCAGTTCCGTTCACCGCCCGGGGTTTCCGGAAGCGACGTGGTCGACGCGGCGAGCAGCGCGCCGGTGGGGGCGTACGTCAACCCCTTCAGGGCCAGGGCGCTGCGCTGCAGGTAGCCACGCCACTTGTGGTCGGGGAAGCGGCCGGTCGTGATCCATTCCCGCCAGAACTTCGCCGTCTGCCACATCTTCTCGGCAGCCTCGTCGTACGTCTGCGGCGCAGGCAGGTGCGACCAGGACAGTGCCACGAACACGTTGTCGTCCTCGACCATCCGGGTCCGGGCGCGGGCCTCGCGCCCTTCCAGCCCGAGCTTCATGTTGCTGGTCAGCCGGAGTGTCGGGTGGTCGCCCGGACCGCTCGACGTGCAGGTGGCGGTGGCTTCCTCGTAGACCTTGCCGGTGTACTCCCACACTGCGTCGCCGCGGTGGTAGTCGAACGCGGGCTCGCAGCTCATCTCGAGGTCCACGGTGCCGTTCACGCATTTGACGGTCCGCAGCAGGATGTGTTCGGCATCCCAGTCCGTGGGGGTGCGGCGGCGGGAGCGGGACCGCTGCTCCACGTTGTGCCACGGGCCGAGCACGAGTGCGTCGCGGACGATGAGCCACCCTGTCGGGGTCTGCCACGTCGTCTCGACGATCAGTCCCCCGGGCAGGTAGCGGCGGGCGGCGGGCACGTTCTGCCCGTACGGTGCGATCCGGAAGTGGCCGGCGCTGCGGTCGAGGACGGCGCCGAAGACGCTGGGGGAGTCGGGCCGGGGGATACACATCCACTCGACCGCGCCGTTCCGTGCGATCAGGCACGTGTTCTCGCAGTCCGACAGGAATGCGTAATCGTCGATCGGCGGAAACGCGCGACGGTGACGATGCGCGGCGGAGCGGGGCTGGTCGTCCGAGTGCGCATCGAGAGACACCATCTGCTTATCATCGGCTGTCGTCGTCGCGGCGTCCACCTGTGCGCCGACTCGGTGCCGGCGAACGATAGGGTGGCACCGTGGACCGGATGGCGAGTTGGTGGGACGGCTTCGAGCTGTGGATCGCCGGGCTCCCGTTCGTTCCGCAGGTCGCTCTCGTGCTGCTGGTGATGGTGCCGGTGTGCCGAGGACTGGCGTGGCTGCTCGATCGAGGCCTGGCCGCAGTCTTCGTCCTGCTCAGGCGGGACGTCTCGAAGGTGGAGGAACCCTGATGCCGCGCTCACGCGTCACACTCGCGCTGCTCGCGCTGCTCGTCCTCGTCGTCGTCGCATGGCTGGTCACCCGGTAGATCCCGTTCGATGTGGGCGGTTGGTTCAGCCTCTGCTACAGTCCACGGCGTGTCTGAAGCCGCTGTACACCAGGTCCGCCATGAATTGGCGTTGATCGCTGTCGGCATGCTCGCAGTCGCCGACATCGACTGTTGTTGATTTCTCCTCGCACACAGCAATGCGTACGGGTGACACCGCACCCGTTCGATCGGTCTCGCGCTGCTGATTTTCGTTCGCATTCCTGATGCCCGCTCGGGCGATCCCTGTGTTCCTCCTCTCGAACCCCCTCCCACGTTTGTGCACCACCCCTCTGTGACAGATCCCCAGGAAGGTTTCTCCCATGAAACGCCGTTCTCGTAGTCTTCTCACGGCCCTCGTGACGCTCGGAGCTGTGGCGCTGACCGCGTGCAGCGGCGGCGCCAGCGACACCGTCGGCAGCGACTCGGCCGGTGCCGACGGCAGTGCGGGCACCATCAACCTGTACGCGTACGCCGTGCCGAAGCCGGGCTTCGACAAGCTGATCCCCGCGTTCAACGCCACCGACAAGGGCAAGGGCGTGGCCTTCCAGCCGTCCTACGGTGCCTCCGGTGACCAGTCCCGCAAGGTCAAGGACGGCGCCGAGGCCGACTTCGTCAACTTCTCCGTCGAACCGGACATCACCCGCCTCGTCGACGCCGGCCTGGTGGACAAGAGCTGGAACCAGGACGCCTACAACGGAATTCCCTTCGGGTCGGTCGTCACCATCGTCGTGCGTGAGGGCAACCCGAAGAACATCCGCGACTGGGACGACCTGTTGCGTCCCGACGTCGAGGTCGTGACCCCCAACCCGTTCAGCTCCGGATCCGCGAAGTGGAACCTGCTCGCACCGTACGCGGCGAAGAGCAACGGCGGTCAGGACCCGGAGGCCGGTCTGGCCTACATCACCTCGCTGGTGAACGACCACGTGAAGATTCAGCCGAAGTCGGGCCGCGAGGCGTCGGAGGCGTTCCTGCAGGGCACCGGCGACGTGCTGCTCAGCTACGAGAACGAGGCGCTGTTCATCGAGGGCAACGGCGACCCCGTCGAGCACGTGACCCCGCCGACCACGTTCAAGATCGAGAACCCGGTCGCGGTGCTGTCGAACAGCAAGAACCTGGAGAAGGCCAACGCGTTCAAGGACTTCCTCTACACCCCCGACGGGCAGAAGCTGTGGGGCGAGGCCGGATTCCGCCCGGTCGATCCCGCGGTGGCCACGGAGTTCGCCGACAAGTTCCCGGAGCCGGCCAAGCTGTGGACCATCGCCGATCTCGGCGGCTGGTCCAAGGTCGACTCCGAGGTGTTCGCCAAGGACACCGGGTCCATCGCAGTGATCTACGACAACGCAACCAAGTAAGACCGACATGAGCGACACGACGACGGCGACGGGCGGACGCGGCACCACGGTGCAGCCTCCGCCCGTTCCGCCTACGCGCAAGAAGGTCGCCCGGGTCACCGGTGCGGTGGGACCCCTCGGCATCGGCATCGCGACGCTCTGGCTGAGCATCATCGTGGTCCTGCCCCTCGCCGCGCTCACCGTCGCCTCGTTCGGCGACGGAATCGGCGGCTTCGTGGACGCGATCACCTCGCCCGTGGCCTTGGCGTCCCTGCGCGTCACCGTCGTGGTGTCGGTGGTGGTGGCCGTGATCAACGTGATCATGGGCACGCTCATCGCATGGGTTCTGGTGCGCGACGAGTTTCCCGGCAAGCGGGCCGTCAACGCGCTGATCGACCTGCCGTTCGCGCTGCCGACCATCGTGGCCAGCATCGTGCTGTTGTCGCTGTACGGCCCGGAGAGCCCGATCGGCGTCCACCTCAACGCCACGCAGCCCGGTCTGATCGTGGCACTGGCGTTCGTGACGCTGCCGTTCGTCGTCCGCTCGGTGCAGCCGGTGCTCATCGAGGTGGACCGGGAAGTCGAGGAGGCCGCGGCCTCACTCGGCGCGGACAACGTGACGATCTTCCGGAGAGTCGTGCTGCCCACCCTGACCCCGGCGATCATCAGCGGTGCGGGGCTCGCGTTCGCCCGCGCGATCGGCGAGTACGGATCCGTCGTCCTGATCGGCGGAAACATTCCCCGAGAGACACAGGTCGCTTCCCAGTACATTCAACAGCAGATCGAAATCGATCGGCCGGCCGCCGCGGCGGCCGTGTCGGTGGCTCTCCTGGCCATCGCGTTCGTGACGTTGTTCGCCCTCCGGGTCTTCGCCAGCCGGGGGCAGCGTCGTGAGGAGCAGGCGGAATGAAGCTCTCTGGGTCCACCCGGATCACCCTGCGCGCAGTCGCGCTGCTCTACCTGTTCGGCCTGCTGGTGGTGCCGATCGTCATCATCCTGTTCCGTACGTTCGAGAACGGGATCGGCGCCTTCATCCAGTCGATCAGCACCCCCGCCGCGATCTCCGCGCTCAACCTGTCCCTGCTGATCGTGGCCATCGTCGTCCCGGTCAACGTGGTGTTCGGGATCGTCACGGCACTCGCGCTGGTGAGGGGCCGCTTCCCCGGCCGCGGCCTGGTGCAGGCGGTGGTCGACCTGCCGTTCGCCGTCTCACCCATCGTGGTCGGTGTGTCACTGATCCTGCTGTGGGGTGCCAACGGCTGGTTCGGCGGGATCGAATCGCTGGGGTTCAAGGTGATCTTCGGGCTTCCCGGCATGGTCATCGCCACCCTCTTCGTGACACTGCCGTTCGTGGTGCGGGAGGTGGAACCCGTCCTGCACGAGATCGGCGAGGAACAGGAACAGGCCGCCGCGACGCTCGGCGCGAGCCGCTGGCAGACGTTCTGGCTGATCACACTGCCCGCCATCCGCTGGGGCCTGACCTACGGTGTGGTCCTCACCGTCGCCCGCTCGCTGGGCGAGTTCGGTGCGGTGATTATGGTGTCCTCGGGCTTTCCCGGGGTGTCGCAGACCCTGACCCTGCTCGTGCACTCGCGCTACATCGACGACCACAACACGTTCGGTGCGTACTCCGCAGCCACCCTGCTGATGGGCATCGCGCTGATCACCCTGCTTCTGATGACTCTGCTCGACCGCAAGAGGAGCACCACATGATTACCGTGACCGGCGCCCGGAAGAACTACGGGTCCTTTGCTGCTCTCGACGACGTCACCATCGACATCCCCTCGGGTTCGCTGACCGCGCTCCTCGGGCCCAGTGGTTCGGGCAAGTCGACGCTGCTCCGGTCCATCGCCGGACTGGAGTCCCTCGACTCCGGCACCGTCGTGATCGGCGGGAACGACGTCACCGACGTCTCCCCGCAGAAGCGGGACATAGGCTTCGTGTTCCAGCACTACGCGGCGTTCAAGCACATGACGGTGCGCGACAACGTCGCGTTCGGTCTGAAGATCCGCAAGCGGCCCAAGCCGGAGATCGACAGGAAGGTCAACGAGCTTCTCGAGATCGTCGGCCTCGACGGGTTCCAGCACCGCTATCCGGCGCAACTGTCGGGCGGTCAGCGTCAGCGGATGGCGCTCGCGCGGGCCCTGGCCGTGGACCCGAAGGTGCTTCTCCTCGACGAGCCGTTCGGCGCACTCGACGCGAAGGTCCGCACGGACCTGCGTACGTGGCTGCGCCGGTTGCACGACGAGGTCCACGTGACCACCGTGCTGGTCACCCACGACCAGGAGGAGGCGCTCGACGTCGCCGACCGGATCGCGGTCCTCAACAAGGGCCGGATCGAGCAGATCGGCGAACCGGAGGACCTCTACGACCGTCCGCGCAACGACTTCGTGATGTCGTTCCTCGGGTCGGTGGCCAAGCTCAACGGTCAGCTGGTCCGACCGCACGACATCCGTCTCGGCCGCGATCCCGACCTGGCCCTCGCGCGGGAGGCCGGCACGGCCGAATCGCTCGGCGTCACCCGGGCCACCGTCGAGCGCGTGGTGCACCTGGGATTCGAGGTGCGGGTGGATCTGCGTAACGAGGCGACCGGTGAACCGTTCTCCGCGCAGGTGACTCGCGGCGACAGCGCGGCGCTCGGCCTGCAGGAAGGCGAGACCGTGTACGCGCGGGCGACGCGGGCACCCGAACTCCCGGAGGCCGAAGTTCCGGTCTCCCTGTAACTCCCCGCCGATGTAGGAGGCGACTGTGGCGACCCCGGTGAATCCCGTCCGTGACAACGTTCTGATCGTGCATTGGCACGACCTGGGCCGTCACCTCGGGTGTTACGGCGCGTCGGGGGTGCGGAGTCCGAACCTGGACCGGCTCGCCGCGGAGGGTGTGCTGCTGACGGACGCGCATGCGGCGGCGCCGCTGTGCTCGCCGTCGCGTGGCGCCCTGTTCTCGGGCCGGTACCCGCACAGCAACGGTCTGATCGGCCTCGCACACCACGGCTGGCGGTACCACGACGACGTCCGAACGCTGCCGTCCCTGCTGGCGGAGGCGGGCTGGTACACGGCTCTGTTCGGGATGCAGCACGAGACCGCGTACCCCAAGCGGCTCGGCTTCCACGAGTACGACGTGACGAACTCGTACTGCGAATACGTCACCGATCGGGCGTCGCGGTGGCTGGCGCGGTTCCCTCCGCAACCGTTCCTGCTGACCGCGGGTTTCTTCGAGACCCACCGCCCGTACCCGGTCGACCGGTATGTCCCCGCCGATCCGGAGGGTTTCGACGTTCCGTCGTACCTGCCCGACCGGCCGGAGGTCCGTGCGGATCTGGCGGGATTCCACGGGTCGATCGAGGTGGCCGACGCGGCCGTCGGCAGGTTGCTGCAGACGCTGGACGACGAGGGGCTCGACGACAGCACGTGGGTCGTGTTCCTCACCGACCACGGCGAGGCGTTCCCCGGTGCGAAGTCGACACTGTATGCGCCGGGCACGGGAATTGCGACGATCATCCGGCCACCGCGAAGGCTGCGGGCGGCGCCCCGCGTCTACGACGACCTGTTCAGCGGGGTGGATCTGGTTCCCACCCTCCTCGATCTGCTCGGGATCCCGATCCCCGCGGCGGTGGAGGGCGTCTCCCACGCCGGGCAGTTGCTGGGCCGGTCGGAGGCGACGGCGCGCGACGTCCTGTTCACGGAGAAGACCTTCCACGACAGCTTCGATCCCATTCGCGCGGTGCGCACCAAGCAGTTCAGCTACATCGAGAACTACGCACCCCGGCCCAAGCTCGATCTGCCCCTCGACATCGAGAACAGTCTGTCCGGTGCGGCGCTGGGCACCGAGCATCTCGGGCCACGTCCGAGCCGGGAACTCTACGACCTGGTCGCCGATCCCGGCGAGCGCGACAACCTGGCCGACACCGAGGACCTCGCCGGGACACAGGCCGAGCTGGCGCTGGAACTCGCGACGTGGCGGCGGGCGACGGGCGACTCTCTTCCGAGTGAGGCGGAGGGGACGGCCTACGCCCGGAAGGCGATGGAGGAATACCTCGCCACACTCGGCCGGGTGCCGGACGTGCGCTCGGCCTACAGTTCGGCACGCGGAATCCTCGACGAGCCGCGGAGCGACGTAGCCGCCGGGTAGCGGCCGGATGATGCGGTTCCGTCGCCGCGACCTGCACGGCAGTGGTGCACTGGAAGCGTGAGCGTCGACTGCCCGCGGTGCACCCCGCCGAAGCTGCTGCGCGAGATGGTGCGCCGCCTCGGCCGCTCGGCGACTCTGTTCGGGTCCGGCGAGGCAGCGGTGACGGGGATCAGCCAGGACTCTCGTCTCGTCCGGGCCGGCGACGTATACGCGGCGTTGCCGGGTCGGCGCCGTCACGGGATCGAGTTCGCGGTCGAGGCCGCGTCGCGTGCTGCTGTCGCGATGCTCAGCGACCGCGGGTCGGACGTCTTGCCGACGGTCGTCGTGGACGATCCGCGGCTTCTCCTCGGTCCGTTGGCGGCGTGGGTCTACGGCAATCCGTCCGAGGCACTCGACGTCTACGGCGTGACCGGGACGAACCGGAAGACCAGCACCGCGTATCTGCTGGACGCGGGACTGCGTGCCGCAGGTGTCGCCACCGGCATGATGACGGGGATCACCGTCCGGGGACCGAACGGGTCACGCACCGCGACCCGGACGACTCCCGAGGCGTGCGAACTCCAGCAGACCCTCGCCGCGTTCGCCGAGCACCGGATCGGCGCCGTCGCGGTGGAGGTGTCGAGCCACGGCCTCGCTCTGCACCGAATCGACGGAACGTCCTTCCGGGTGGGGGTGTTCACCAACCTCGCCCGCGACCATCTGGACTTTCACCCGACATGGACGCGTACTTCGCGGCGAAGGCCAGATTGTTCGAACCGGGGCACTGCGCCGCGGCAGCCATCGGCATCGACGACGAGTTCGGACGCCGCCTCGCCGCCACCGTCGCCGTGCCCCGCGTGACGTTCTCGTCGAGGACGGCGGCGGCCGACTTCCACGCGGCCGCCGTGCATGCGGACGAGGGCGGCACGTCGTTCACACTTCACGGCGCCGGGGCACGGAAACTGGTGCGGCTCCGGCTACTCGGAGTGCACCAGGTGGACAACGCACTGGCGGCGATTGCCGCCTTCGCGGCTCGCGGTGTAGACCTCGACTCGGCGGTCGGCGGGCTCGAGAACCTCGACACGGTGCCCGGACGCCTGGAGGCGGTGGACGCGGGCCAGCCGTTCCTCGCGTTCGTCGACTACGTGCACAACACGGCCGGTCAGCGACGTCTGTTTCCGTACCTCCGCTCGCTGACACGCCGCGTTTGCAGCGGCCCGAGCCGTGGTCGCTGTACAACGGCCGCGGTCCGCGTCGCGCCCCGCCGGGGAAATGGCGCCGCGAAGCGTGAATATGAATCAGGCTGATCGAGAAGGGGAGAAACGGATCCGGTGTTCAGCCTTTTCGGCAGATGAGCACCGGGCACCGGGCGTGGTGGATGAGGCTCTGGCTCGTCGAGCCCACGATCGACGCGGTGAACGGATTTCGCCCGTGGCTGCCGACCGCGATCAACTGTGCACCGAACGAGTACTCGAGGAGTACCTTCATCGGCCCACCACGCTCGAGGCAGCGCGTGACCTCGACATCGGGATATTTCTCGCGCCACCCGGCGAGGCTCTCGGCGAGCCACGCCTCCTCGTGCTGGACCAGATCGGACCAGTCGGTGAAGCGTCTTTCCTCCGAGTACCACGCACCGAGGGTGGAGTGCTCGGCCCAGGTGTGCACCGCGACGAGGGGAGCGCCGAAGAACGCCGCGAACTCGAACGCGTGGGCCACTGCCATGTCGCTCAGTTCGCTGCCGTCCACCCCCACCACGACGGGCCGGGTTTCGCTGACCTCGTGGCCTTGGATGCCGCGCCAGACGACGACCGGGCATTCGGCTCGATTCGACACCCGCACGACATCGGAACCGGCAACCACCGATTTCATCTCGCTCGTGGCCGCGGGCCCGAGAACCAGCATCCGGGCCGTCTTGGACAGTTCCACCAACGCGTGGGCGGGCGGGCCGGGGTGGGTACTGCGCTCCACGTCCAGGTCCCGCTGCCCGTCCAGGACGGTGCGCTCGGCGGCGTCGAGGAACTCATCTCCTTCGGGGTGACCGTCCGCGGAACTCGGATGCTTGGGTAACACGTGGACGAGGCGCAGCGGCTCCTCGAAGCGCCTCGCCGCGGATGCCGCCCACGCCGCCGCCTCCAGCGCGCCGTCCGATCCGTCGATGCCTGCCACGATGCCGCGTCGAATCCGTGCTGTGCTCATGGGGCTGCTCCTCACCTCCATTCCAGTTTGGTCCAGGACGGCGTCGACGCGCCAGAGGCAAATCGGTCGGTAGCCGATCCCGGCACGATGTGCGATGGATACTCGAGTGACGGCGAGTGACGACAGCCAGAAGGAGAGCGACGGTCCACCATGAAGAAGCGGACGAGCGGCTCGGACGAGGGAGGCGGAGGCGACTCGCCCTCGCAGTTGATAGATGCGCGCATCGAGGAGCTGGGTGACTGGCGGGGCGAGGCGCTCGCCCGGATCCGCGCCCTCGTCACGAAGGCCGACCCCGACATCGTCGAGGAGTGGAAGTGGAGAGGAGTTCCGGTGTGGTCGCACTCCGGAATGATCTGCACCGGTGAGACGTACAAGAATGCGGTGAAGGTGACGTTCGCCAAGGGTGCTTCGCTGGACGACCCGTCCGGACTCTTCAACTCCAGCCTCGAAGGCAACACCCGGCGTGCCATCGATTTCCACGAGGGCGACACGATCGACGAGGAGGCGTTCCAGGCGCTCGTCCACGCCGCCGTGGCACTGAACACCTCCTAATCTACGGGCCAAGGGTTTTCGGCCGTTGCGACCCGGCTCACCTGGGGTTTTCCCGTGTTTCGGTGGCGCGGTGAACCGGAGGCGCGGTTGAACCGTGTGTACTGCTGGGAGGTGGTGACCGATGCCGGATGCCCAGACCGAGCTGATGCACGCCCTGTACGAGGAGCATGCCCCCGCAGTGTGGCGATATGCCCTGCGGCTGACCGGCGACCGCGCCCGCGCCGAGGACATCGTGCAGGAGGTACTGCTGCGAGCCTGGAAGCATCCGAACGTGCTCGACCAGTCGGAGTCGTCGGCTCGGGCGTGGTTGTTCACGGTCGCCCGGAACCTCGTGTTCGACGAGCACCGCAGCGCCCGCTCCCAGCGTGAGATCGGGATGAGCTCCACACCCGAACGCGCTGCCCCGGACAGCTCGGACGGCGCACTCGACGCCTGGATGATGGGTGATGCGCTGGCCCGGCTCAGCCCCGACCATCGTGCGGTCCTCGTGCTCGGCTACTACCGGGGAATGTCGACCAACCAGATCGCCGACGAACTCGGAATACCGGAGGGAACGGTGAAATCCCGCATGCATTACGGCTTGCGGGCCCTTCGATTGGCTCTGCAGGAAATGGGGGTGACCCGATGACGTTCGACGACTTCGAGTCGCACGAGGATCCCTACGTCCGCTGGGACGCCGCATACGTCCTCGGCGCGATGTCCCCGAGCGATCGGCGCGAATACGAGGCCCACCTCGCCCACTGCGCACAGTGCTCGCAGGCCGTGTCCGAACTGGCGGGCATGCCCGGTTTGCTGGCCCTGATCACACCGGAAGAGGCGTTCGGCACGCTGCCCGGGACCGATGCGTCCGAGGACGAGGAGTCGCCCGCACCGCGTGTGCTGACCCAGTTGGTCGGCACGGTGCAGCGGCGCAGACGCTACCGGCGAGCGGCGACGGCCCTCGCCGCGGCGGCCGCCGTGGTCGCCGTCGCAGTCCCCGTCGGGGTGCTGGTGACGCAGGACCACCGACCGGCCGCCCCGGTGACGGCCATGCCCGTCCCGAATCCCGCGAACAACACCCAGGCGGTGTTCACGCCCGTGGTCCCGACGACGATCACCGCGAGCGCATCCGTCGCGTCGACGTCCTGGGGCACGGTCATCTTCGTCGAGTGCTCCTACGAGGACACGTGGCCCGGCGACGGTCGCTACGGCGCCGACACCGAGGGGTACGCGCTGACTGTCACCGACCGCTCCGGAGTGGTCACCACACTGGCCACCTGGACCGGTGAGGCGGGCAGGACGGTGCGGCCCACAGCCACCACCAGCCTGCCCGTCGACGCGATCGCGAGCATCGACGTCCGATCCGACGACGACCATCAGGTATTACTGACCACGGCGTTGTGAGCGGGCCGCCAGGAAGTCGGGTCGGTTTTCATACCTCCTGCTCGCCCCACCGCCGTGTTTCGTTCATCACGAACGTTTTCCGGAAAAATGTTCTGCCACCGGTGAACCCGGCCGGTCCGTGGTTCGTGTGTATATCCAGTGGGTGACCGCAGGTCGCCCCGTCCGATCCACGACACGGGGGTCTGCCGATGAATCTCACGGATCACGAGCCACGGAAAACCGGTCGCACCATGCGCGTCGCCGACTACATCGTCGCGGCGCTGGCCGCAGAGGGTATCGAGCACGTCTTCGGAGTGGGAGGCGCGAACATCGAGGACCTGTACGACGCGCTGCATCGCTCCCGCGACGTCGATGGCGTCGTCGCCAAACACGAGTTCTCGGCGACGACGATGGCCGACGGGTATGCCAGGACGTCGAACCGGATCGGTGTGGTCGCCGCGACGTCGGGCGGGGGTGCGCTCAATGTGATCGCCGGTCTCGGTGAGGCATTCGCGTCCCGTGTGCCGATACTGGCATTGGTCGGGCAACCGCCGACGACGCTCGAAGGGATGGGCGCATTCCAGGACACGAGTGGACTGGCGGGGTCGATCGATGCGTCCCGGTTGTTCGGTGAGGTATCCGTGTACTGCGCGCGCGTCGACTCGCCGCTCGACCTCGCACGCCAACTCGCCGAGGCGCTGGCCGCCGCGCGCCGCGGCGGACCGGCGGTTCTCCTGCTGCCTAAGGACATTCAGCAGGCGATCGGCGAGTTCCCGGAACCGCGCCGAACGGTCACGACCACACCTCGCGCCACCACGACGGACCTCACGTGGCTCGCCGAAGCGCTGCGCGACGACTACGGACGCATCACCGTCATCGCCGGCGACGAGGTCGCGCGAGCCGGCGCGCGAACGGAACTCGCGGAACTCGCCCACGTGCTCGGTGCCCAGGTGGCCGTCACGCCCGACGCGAGGGACGTGCTCGATCCTGCGGCGCCCGGGCGACTCGGGGTCACCGGCGCGATGGGGAATCCGGATGTCGTGGACGCACTGCAGGATTCCGACGTCTGCCTGCTCATCGGCACGCGACTGCCGGTGATGGCACGGGGAGGTCTGGATGCGGTGCTCGAGAAGACGCTGGTGTACAGCGTCGGTTCGGCGACGCCGTATCTGCAGACCCATCACGTGTCGACGCGGGATCTGCGGGCGACATTGTGTGGGCTCGTCGCCGAGATCGGACCGGCGGCGACGCGTGCGCCCGTCGCGCAGTGCGATCCGACACCGATCGACGTGCCGCCGTCCGGCACATCGGGTCTGCGCTACACGGACGCGGTGAAGGCGCTCGCCGCGGTGATGCCCGCGGGCGCCGATGTGTTCGCGGACGCAGGAAACACGGGTGCCGCTGTGGTGCATCACCTTCCGGTTACCGCCGGAGGCCGGTTCGTGGTGGCGCTCGGCATGGGCGGGATGGGCTACACGTTCGGCGCCGCGATCGGTTCCGCCTTCTCGCGCGGCCGCCGCACGTTCGTGATCGCCGGCGACGGTGCGTTCTACGCGCACGGGCTCGAGATCCACACGGCGGTCGAGTACGACGTGCCGGTCACGTTCGTCGTGTTCAACAACAACGCCCACGCGATGTGCCTGACCCGCGAGCAGGTGTACTTCGAGGGCACCTACACCTACAGCCGGTTTCGTCCCGCACACATCGCGGCGGGAGTCGGCGCACTGTTTCCCGGCTTGCCGTCCCACACGGTCGACACGCACGCCGGCCTGGCCGACTCGCTCCGCGCCACGGCCGACTCAGCGGGGCCCGCTGTCATCGAAGTCGCCTGCGACGCCGACGAGTTGCCGCCGTTCCTGCCGTTCCTGCCCGCCCGACAGCCGACCGAGAGATCCGAATCCCGAGAAGGAGTACGCCGATGACCGCTCGAGAGATCACCCCGCTGCCCGAACTTCCCGCCGACCTGCCCGGCCTCGTCCGCATCGAGACCTCCGACCGTCAGGCGACGACACCGATCATCATGGACATGCTGAGGTCGGTGTATCCGCACGACCAGGTGTTCGGAAAGTACTGCACTGTCAACGAATACATCGACTGCCCGCCGGACGAGGTGTTCCGCTACCTCTCCCACACCCGCAGCCTCGAGGAATGGACGTACAGCCTCCGGGGATTCACCCCGGCCGGGGAACCCGGGCTGTGGCTCGCGTACGACCGCCTGGGCGACACCACCGAGATCTACACGCGCACCGTGGCACACCCGGCCGCGATGACCGTCGACTATCACTGCGCCTGGGACCAGGGAAAACACCTGTGGATGGTGTATCTGATGCGGGTGGTGGACGCGCGCACGGTCCTGGACGTCGACGGATCCGTCGTGTTGTGGACCAACTGCCACCACCCGTTCTACGACGACAATCCCTACCCCGAGACCGCCCCCGCGGACCGGGTTCCGTGGGTGGGCGACTTCTGGGACATGTTCGCCGCCGGACACCAACTGGAGATGAGCAATCTCAAGGCGATCTGCGAATACCGGTGGGCGAACGACCTGCCCGTGACCCCGACCTGGATGAGCGAGTGAGACATGGACACCGTCAGCCTGATCGACATTGCCGGCTACCTACCCGAGAACCGGGTGGGAGCAGACTATTTCGCCCAGTTCGCCGCCTCCGACCGGCTCGCCGAGAACATCATGTTCCGGGCGCCGAAATTCCGCCACCACATCGCGAGCGACGAGAACGCCGTCGACATGGCGGAACGTGCGATCGCCCCGCTGGTCGAGCGGAACGGCTCCGAACTCGTCGCCAACGTGAACATTCTCATCACCCACACCCAGCTGCCCGACGTCCCGATCCTGGGCACCGGCGGAGAACTCGCGCGCCGGATGGGAATCACCCCGGACTGGGTGGTGGACCTGCACAACGGCGGCTGCGCGTCGTTCGTGTACATGATCAAACTGGCACGTCAGATCATGCAGACCGGCGACGCGTCGACCGCCCTGATCGTGTCGGTGCAGAACAGCGCCGGCCAGATCTTCACGCAATCGGACGTGCGCGCGCTGGCACAGTCGGCGGTGCCCGGTGACGGCGCGGGCGCATGCCTGCTGGTGAAGTCGGAGGCCGCGCCGGTGCTCGGGCTCGAGTGCCGGACCTACCCCGAGTTCGCCGGGGACATGACGGCCGCCGTCGATCCGCCCCGCAAGTACTGGGAGGCGGGCACCGGCCAACTGCACATCGGGTTCACCGAATCGAGGATCGCGAAGGTCTTCGCCCGCGGGAACCGGCTCGTCCCCGAGGTAGCGCTCGCGGTGTGCAAGCAGATCGGCATCACCCCGGATGCGATCGACACCCTGGTCACCAACCAGCCCAACCGGCTGTTCCTCCGCAACTGGCGGGACGCGCTCGAGCTACCGGCGGAACGACACCCCGACACGTTCGACGAATGCGGGAACCTGTTCGGCGCCGCGATCCCCGTCACCCTCGACGTCGAGAACCGGGCAGGCCGCATCCCCAACGGTTCGCTGGTGATGATGTCCGCGTTCGCGCACGCGGGCGACTTCGCCGGGGCCGGGGCGATTCGATGGGGCGCCGCCCCGGCGGGGGTGTGAGATGACGACGCCGACCGTCGCGGGACCCGGTGTGAGATTCGATCTCGCGCTCAGCGAGAACCCGTTCGCCCCGTTGCCCTCGGTGCTCGACGCGCTCGACGGTGTGATGCGCCGGGCGCATCGGTATCCGGAGTTCCTGCCCGACCGGCTGATCGAGGTCATCGCGGATCACGAAGGGCTCGACGCCGATCAGGTGGTGGTGGGCGCCGGTGCCACCGGCGTCGCACTGCAGATCATGCGCTCGGTCGCCGGGCCGGGGGAGCGGATCGTGTTCACCGCCCCGACGTTCGACGGGTACCCGATCATGGCGCGCATCGCGGCACTCGACGCGGTGCCGGTACCGATTCTCCCGGACGGCGGGCAGGATCTGGCCGCGATGGCGGCCGCGATCGACGACCGCACCCGGCTCGTCGTCGTCTGCCGTCCGCACAACCCCACCGGGACGCTCGTCGACACCGCCGAGCTGGCGGAATTCCTCCGTCGTGTGCCGGACCGGGTGATAGTCGTCCTCGACGAGGCCTACGTGGAGTTCGTCGACCGCCCACTGGTCCTGGACGTGCATCGCATCATCGCCGAACATCAGAACGTCGTGTTCCTGCGAACGTTCTCCAAGGCGTACGGTCTGGCCGGGTTGCGTATCGGTTTCGGCTTCGCGAATGCGGCTCTGGCGCGGACGGTTCGAACGCTGCAATTGCCGTTCGGGATGGGCAGCGCCGCCGTTCCCGCGGTCATGGCGTCGTACGCCGCCGAGCACGAGCTCCGCGCCCGGGTGGCTGCCATCGTCGCCGAACGGGAGGAACTGTGGCGCACGGTGCGGGCGATGGGAATTCCCGTCCCGCGCAGTCGGGCCAACTTCCTGTACATCCCCGGAGCGGAAGTCGGTGACGCTCTCACCCGTGCCGGCATCCACGCGCGCACCTACCCCAATGGCGACGCGCGGATAGCGGTCGGGAGCCGGGACGCCGGGCGTGCGGTGATCGACGCGCTCAGGCCGACAGTGCCCGGCACCGCTGCAGCTCCGTGTGTGTCTGCGAGTACCGGTCGAGCATGACGTCGAGCAGTCGGGGGTGCGGTCCGATGGTGGCCGCGTAGGTGATGCCCGGTCCGCAGGATTCCGCCGCACGGCTCAACCGGTCCGTGAGCAGTCCCGGAGCCAGGAACCACGGTGCGACCACGATGCGCGCGGCACCGGCCTGCCGCAGCATCGAGATCGCCTGCTGCACCGTCGGTTCCGCCGACGTCGCGAAACACGTCACCGCCCCCGACCATCGGGTGCCCGCGGCGACCGATTCGGTCAGCTCACGGGTTCGGTCGTTCGCGGCCGGGTCGGACGAGCCGACCGCGGCGAGGACGATCCCGAGACCGGACTCGCCGACGGAACCGCCGGCCTCGCCGATACGGTCACGGACCGCCTCGACCAGCCGCGCATCGTGCCCGAGAACGTCCGCCTGGCGGACGTGCAGGTGGGGGTGACGGAGGCGGGCGGCGTCGAGGAGCGCCGGAAGGTCGACGCGGGCGTGGAACGCGCTACCCAGAAGCATCGGCACGACCACGGCGGAGGAATGCCCCTCGGCGGCGACCGCGTCGAGCACCTGGTCCACGGACGGCGCGTTGAGGTCGAGGAAGCACAACCGGACGTCGAGGTCCGGTCGCACCGCCCGGAGCGCCGACACGGCAGCCGCCACCACCCGCGCACTGCGGGGGTCGCGACTGCCGTGGGCGACAGCGATCAGCGGGGTCATCGCACTAGACGCGCTCGCCGAGCTCCACCGCTGCGATGGCATCTCCGACGAGGCCGGCCGCGAGCGTGTTGCCGCCGGCCGGGTCGATCAGCAGGAAGCTGCCGGTGTGGCGGTTCACGGTGTAGTCGTCCGCCACGATCGGCTCGGCGACGCGCACCGAGATCTTGCCGATCTCGTTGAGTTCCAACGACTCCGGGCTGGGTTCCGAGGTGAGCTCCTGCTCGTTGAAACGCTCGACGAGTGTGCCGACGATGGCCTGCGTGGTGCGGGTGCCGTGCTTGAGCAGCAGGCGCGCGCCGGGACGCAGCGGCTTCTCGGCCAGCCAGCAGACCGTCGCGTCGAACTCGCCGAGCGGCTCCGGGGCGTCGGCGGGGGAGGCGATGACGTCGCCGCGGGAGACGTCGACGTCGTCGGCCAGCACGAGAGTGACGCTGCGGCCGGCGTGGGCGCTGTCGAGTTCGCCGTCCGCGGTGTCGATGCGGGTGACCGTGGTGCGAACACCGGACGGCAGGATCACCACCTCGTCGCCCGGAGTCACCTCACCGGCGGCGACCTGCCCGGCGTACCCGCGGTAGTCCGGGAACTCCGCCGTCCGGGGACGGATCACGTACTGCACGGGGAAACGGAGGCCGACGCGGTGCGGTTCGGCGTCCACCGGGATCGACTCGAGGTGCTCGATCAGGGTGGGGCCGTCGTAGTACGGGGTGTTCTCGGAGCGGACGGCCACGTTGTCGCCGTGCAGTGCGGAGACGGGGATCTCCACGACGTCCTCGGACGCCCACCCCAGCGAGGTGGTCAGAGCGTTGAACTCCTCGGAGATGTCCGCGAACACCTGGGCGGGGTTCTCGACCAGGTCGATCTTGTTGACGGCGAGCACCAGCTTCGGCACGCCGAGCAGCGCGAGCACGGCGGCGTGCTTGCGGGTCTGCGAAATGACGCCCTTACGCGCGTCGACCAGCAGGATCACCAACTGCGCGGTGGAGGCGCCGGAGACGGTGTTACGGGTGTACTGCACGTGGCCGGGGGTGTCCGCGAGCACGAAGGTGCGGTTGGGTGTCGCGAAGTAGCGGTACGCCACGTCGATCGTGATGCCCTGTTCACGCTCCGCGCGCAGGCCGTCGACCAGCAGGGACAGGTCGGGGGTGGACAGCCCCTTGTCGACCGACGCCCGGGTGACGGCGTCGATCTGGTCTGCGAGAACCGATTTCGTGTCGTACAGCAGACGGCCGACGAGGGTCGACTTGCCGTCGTCCACACTGCCGGCGGTGGCAAGCCGAAGCAACTGCGTGCTTCGCGGGCTACGCACGTGGAGGTTGCTCATGATCAGAAATAGCCCTCTCGCTTGCGGTCTTCCATAGCCGCTTCGGAAACTCGGTCGTCACCACGGGTCGCGCCGCGCTCGGTCAGCCGGGACGCTGCGACCTCGGCGAGGATCGCCTCGTTGTCGCCGGCCTCGGAAAGAACTGCGCCCGTGGTGGACCCGTCGCCGACGGTGCGGTACCGCACCGACAGCGTCTGCAGGTCCTCACCCTCGGACGGTCCGCCCCACACACCGGGCGTCATCCACATGCCGTCGCGCTGGTACACCTCGCGCTGGTGCGCGTAGTAGATGCTGGCCAGTTCGACGTTGTCACGGGCGATGTACCGCCAGATGTCGAGTTCGGTGAAGTTGCTGAGCGGGAAGACGCGGACCTGCTCACCGGGGGAGTGCTTGCCGTTGTACAGGTTCCACAGTTCGGGGCGCTGCTTCTTCGGGTCCCACTGGCCGAAACTGTTGCGCAGCGAGAAGATGCGCTCCTTGGCCCGGGCACGCTCCTCGTCGCGCCGGGCGCCACCGAAGACCGCGTCGAAACGGTTCTCGGCGATGGCGTCGAGCAGGGGAACGGTCTGGAGGGGGTTGCGAATCCCGTCAGGGCGTTCGGTGAGCCGGCCGTCGGCCAGGTAGTCCTCGACCTTCGCCACGTGCAGGCGCAGGTTGTACTTGGACACGACGTGATCGCGGAAGTCGAGGACCTCCTGCAGGTTGTGTCCGGTGTCGACGTGCAGCAGCGCGAACGGCAGCGGCGCAGGCCAGAACGCCTTGATCGCCAGGTGCAGCAGCACCGTGGAGTCCTTGCCGCCCGAGAACAGGATCACCGGGCGTTCGAACTCGCCCGCGACCTCACGGAAGATGTGGATGGCTTCCGACTCGAGCGCGTCGAGCGTGTCGAACTGCGACCCGTCCAACTGCGGCCGGACGGCGGATTCGGCGAGGGAAGTGGAGATGTCGATGGTCATGAGGCGTGCAACCCGCATTCTGTCTTGGCCTGACCGGCCCAGCGGCCGCTGCGCGGATCGCTGCCGGGGGCTGGCTTGCTGGTGCACGGAGCGCACCCGATGGACGGATAGCCCTCGTCGACGAGCGGATTCACCAGAACCGAGTGCTCGTCGATGTAGGACTGCATGTCTTCGTCGGACCACGCGGCGATCGGGTTGATCTTCACCAGACCGAACGCGTCGTCGAACGAGATCAGGGGGGCGTTCGCGCGGGTGGGCGCCTCGACGCGCCGGATGCCGGTCACCCACGCCTTGTAGCCGGAGAGGGTCTTCTTCAACGGGGCGACCTTCCGCAGTGCGCAGCACCGGTTGGGTTCGCGGGCGAACAGATCCTTGCCCTCCGCCGCATCCTGTTCGGCGACACTCGCCTCGGCCCGCGCGTTGATCACGTTGACGCCGTACACCTGCTCGACGGCGTCGCGGGTGCCGATGGTCTCCGCGAAGTGGTAACCGGTGTCGAGGAACAGCACGTCCACACCGGGATGGACCTGGGCGGCGAGGTGGACCAGAACGCCGTCCTGCATGTTCGACGCGACGATGTAGCTGTTCCGATACCCCGTCACTTCGCTCGCCCCGGCCCCGAACGTCTCTTCGGTCCATCGCAGCAGTTCGTGCGCGGAGGCACCCTCCAGACTTGCCGCCCCCTGCGCGGCAAGGAGCCGAAGGTCGTCCTGTGTGGCTGTGGCGAGATTCAACGCAAGTCTCCTTCGTCTGCGCGCACGACCCATTCCGCGAAGCGTTCACCCTCGTTGCGGTGCTTCACGAACTGGCGGACGACGCGATCGATGTAGTCACCGAGTTCGGTGCTGGTGACCTTGTGCTGGCGAAGCTTCCGGCCGAAGGCCGAATCGAATCCGAGGCTGCCGCCGAGGTGGACCTGGAAGCCCTCCACCTGGTTGCCCTCGCCGTCGTCGACGAGCATCCCCTTGAACCCGATGTCGGCGACCTGTGAGCGGGCGCAGGAGTTCGGGCAGCCGTTGATGTTGATCGTGATCGGCACGTCGAGCTGCGCGTTGATGTCGGCGAGCCGCTGCTCGAGTTCGGGGACGAGCACCTGCGAGCGCTTCCGCGTCTCCGCGAACGACAGCTTGCAGAACTCGATGCCCGAGCACGCCATCAGGTTCTTGCGCCAGTGCGACGGACGCGCGGGCAGGCCCACCTCGTCCAGGTCGGCGATCAGCTGCTCGAGCTTGTCGTCGGCGACGTCGAGAATGATCAGCTTCTGGTACGGCGTGAAGCGGATCTTGTCGCTGCCCGCCCGCTCCGCGGCGTCCGCGACCTTGGCCAGGATCGTGCCCGACACGCGACCCGCGATCGGTGCGACGCCCACGGCATTGAGACCGTTGCGGGTCTTCTGCACACCGACGTGGTCGATCGGCCGGGTGGGCTTCTCCGGCGCGGGACCGTCGATGAGCTTGCGCTTCAGGTACTCGGTTTCGAGGACCTCGCGGAACCGCTCGATGCCCCAGTCCTTGACCAGGAACTTCAGGCGGGCCTTGTTCCGCAGCCGGCGGTAGCCGTAGTCGCGGAAGATCGACACGACGGCCTCCCACACGTCGGGAACCTCGTCGAGCGGCACCCAGACGCCGACCCGCTGCGCCAGCATCGGGTTGGTGGACAGTCCGCCACCGACCCACAGGTCGAGGCCGGGACCGTGCTCGGGGTGGTTGACCCCGACGAACGCGACGTCGTTGATCTCGTGCACCACGTCCTGCTGACCGGAGATCGCGGTCTTGAACTTGCGCGGCAGATTCGAGTACTCGGGCTTGCCGATGTAGCGGCGGACGATCTCGTCGATCGCGGGAGTGGGGTCGAGGACCTCGGTCAGCGACTCGCCTGCCAGCGGTGAACCCAGGACGACGCGGGGGCAGTCACCACATGCCTCGGTGGTCTTGAGCCCGACGCCTTCGAGGCGCTTCCAGATCTCCGGGACGTTCTCGACCTCGATCCAGTGGTACTGGACGTTTTCGCGGTCGGACAGGTCGGCGGTGTCGCGCGCGAACTCGGTGGAGATCCCGGCGATGGTCCGCAGCTGCTCGACGTTGAGGGCGCCCGCGTCGCAGCGGACCCGCATCATGAAGTACCTGGCGTCGAGCAGGTCGATGTTCTCGTCACCGGTGAAGGTGCCGTCGTAACCCTGCTCGCGCTGGGTGTAGAGACCCCACCAGCGCATGCGGCCACGCAGGTCGCCCTTGTCGATGCTGTCGAAGCCCTGCTTCGAGTAGATGTTCTCGATGCGGGCCCGGACGTTGAGCGGGTTGTCGTCCTTCTTGGCCTGCTCGTTGGCGTTGAGGGGCTCGCGATAGCCGAGGGCCCACTGGCCTTCGGCGCGTCGCCGGGCCGGCTTCGCCGTGCGCGTACGCGCGGGTGCTGCGTCGACGGCAGCGGGGGAGGCGTCGGTGGTCGACGTCATGGAGCACTCCTGAATCTCAAGATGCACCGGCTGAGGCCGAGGAGGAGGGCTGGTCCTCGCTCGGGGCATTCGAATCCGGCCGGAAGTCGAGAAGAATGATGAACGGGCTGACAGGCTGAATTACTGCGCGATAGAGGGCAGACAACAACAGCTGCAGACACGCTTGAGATCGACGTGACGACGCGCCACAAGTCGCACTCCGGGTCCGGTCATGCCGACCATTGTGCCACGTCAGATCGCTCACGCAGAGCCGGGCACCGATTTCCACCATTTTTGCGGGAAATATCACGAGGAGGGGCCCGCGACGGTCGGGTGGACACCGGAGGTGAGCCGACCATGGACACTGGAAGGGTGAACGGAACAAATACCCCCACGCTCGGACGCGACGAGGCGGCGGCATTCGCGCTGCCCGGGAGTGCGCTGGCGGGGGTGGGGAGCCGCCCGTTCGGGATCTACGTGCACGTGCCTTTCTGCGCCACACGCTGCGGATACTGCGATTTCAACACATACACGGCAGGCGAGCTGGGGACGTCGGCGTCGCCGCAGTCGTGGATGGAGGGGTTGCGCCGCGAACTCGACCTCGCCGCGCAGATGACGGGCGCCCCGGCCGTCGACACGGTGTTCGTCGGCGGTGGCACACCGTCACTCCTCGGCGGCGACGGACTGGCGGACGTTCTCGGTGCGGTCCGCTCGAGCTTCGGCCTCGCGAAGGGCGCCGAAGTGACCACCGAGTCGAACCCGGAGTCCACGTCGCCGGAGTTCTTCGAGCGGTTGCTCTCCGGCGGATTCACGCGGATCTCACTGGGCATGCAGTCGGCGGCGCAACACGTGCTGAAGGTGCTCGACCGAACCCACACACCGGGACGTGCGGTGGCGGCGGCGCAGGAGGCCCGGGCCGCCGGATTCGAGCACGTCAATCTCGACCTCATCTACGGAACGCCGGGGGAGCGCGACGAGGACCTCGACCTCTCGCTGGACGCCGTGCTGTCCGCCGGGGTGGACCACGTATCCGCCTACGCGCTGATCGTCGAGGACGGCACCGCGCTGGCGAGGAAGGTGCGCCGCGGGGAACTGCCCGCGCCCGACGACGACGTCCTGGCGTCGCGGTACGAGCGCATCGACGCGCGGCTCGCCGACGCAGGCCTGACATGGTACGAGGTGTCGAACTGGGCATCGGCAGACGCCGCGACGGGGGAATCACGCTGCCGGCACAACCTGGGGTACTGGGACGGCGGGGACTGGTGGGGCGCCGGGCCGGGCGCGCACAGCCACGTCGGCGGTGTGCGCTGGTGGAACGTCAAGCACCCGGCGCGCTACGCGGACCAGCTGACGGCGGGAAGTCTGCCCGTCGGTGGGAGCGAACAGCTGACCACGGAGGACGTCCACGTCGAGCGGGTGATGCTCACCGCGCGGCTGCGGACGGGACTCCCGGTGGCGGAGCTGGATGCCGCGGAGCAGCGCGCCGCCGAAACCGTGGTGGCCGACGGACTGCTGGTGCGCGAGGGCGAGCACCTGGTGCTGACCGACCGCGGGCGGCTCCTCGCCGACGCCGTGGTCCGGACGGTGCTGCGCTGACGCTCAGCCCTCGACCGCTCAGCCCTCGACCGCTCAGGCCGTGACGATGCCGGGCATCTCGTCGTAGTCGAAGACGCGGGCGTGCAGCACGACGCGGTTTCGCAGTGCCGAGCGCACGGCCCGGTGCAGCCCGTCCTCGAGGTAGAGCACCCCGTGCCACTGGACCGCGTGCGGGAACAGGTCGCCGTAGAACGTCGAGTCCTCCGACAGCAGCCGATCGAGCTCGAGAACCTTCGTCGTGGTGACGATCTCGTCGAGCCGCACCTGGCGGGGTGGGATCTTGGACCAGTCGCGCAGCGACAACCCGTGGTCCGGGTACGGCTTGCCGTCCATGACACCTTTGAAAATCATCGCCTCGTCATCCGCCCGTGGTCGTTGCCTCTGCTCGTCTCCGGTCACCACAGTAAGGCCTGAACCGGTATCGGCGGCGCGGCGATTAGACTGGACCGAGCCGAGATGCACGTGCAGCTGCACGTAGCTCAGGGGATGTGGCGGCCGATCCGAACGAAGGTTCGGTGACGCCGCTGCTCGCGATGATCGAGAACTGGAGGTGGACGGCGATGTCGAGTACGGACGACAGACGGTTCGAGGTTCTCCGCGCCATCGTCGCCGACTACGTCTCGACCCAGGAGCCGGTGGGATCGAAGGCGCTGGTCGAGCGGCACAACCTGGGTGTATCCAGTGCGACGGTCCGCAACGACATGGCGTTCCTCGAGAGCGAGGGCTACATCGCCCAGCCGCACACGAGTTCCGGCCGTGTTCCCACGGACAAGGGCTACCGGCAGTTCGTCGACCGCATCGCCGACGTGAAGCCGCTGTCGACCGCGGAGCGGCGCGCGATCCTCGATTTCCTCGAGTCCGGGGTCGACCTGGACGACGTTCTCCGGCGCGGTGTGCGCCTCCTCGCGCAACTCACACGCCAGGTCGCGGTTGTGCAATATCCCACACTCTCGGCGTCGTCGGTCCGGCACCTCGAGGTGGTCGCGCTGACGCCCGCCCGACTGCTGCTGGTGCTCATCACCGATTCGGGTCGAGTGGATCAGCGCATCGTCGAACTCGGCGACGTGCTCGACGACCAGGACCTGGCGCGTCTGCGCGGACTGCTCGGGGGCGCCCTCGACGGGAAACGGCTGGCGGCGGCGTCCATCGCCGTCTCCGAACTCGCCGACGAGGCCCCGGAGGATCTGCGCGACGCCGTGATCCGTTCAGCCACCGTGCTGGTGGAAACGCTCGTCGAGCATCCCGAGGAGCGGCTGGTCCTCGGCGGCACCGCGAACCTGACCCGCAACGCTGCCGACTTCTCGGGAATCAGCGGGTTCCCCGGTTCGCTGCGCGCGGTCCTCGAGGCGCTGGAGGAGCAGGTGGTGGTGCTCAAACTGCTGGCCGCCACGCAGGACGCGGGCACCGTGACGGTGCGGATCGGTGAGGAAACCCAGGTGGAGCAGATGCGCGGCACCTCCGTCATCTCGACCGGCTACGGTGCGGCAGGCACCGTGCTCGGCGGAATGGGCGTGCTCGGACCCACCCGAATGGACTATCCGGGAACAATCGCGTCGGTGGCAGCCGTTGCGAGATACATCGGCCAGGTGCTCGCCGAGCGGTGACGGCCGGCCCCGGCGACAGCCCGCCGCGGGGCGAGCACAGGTACCGGTAGCGAGATAACGAAGTAGAGAAGGACGAGAGACTCAACGTGGCACGGGATTACTACGCAACGCTCGGCGTCGATCAGAAGGCGACCGATCAGGAGCTCAAGCGCGCGTACCGCAAGCTTGCGAGGGAACTGCATCCCGACGTGAACCCCGACGAGGCGGCGCAGGCCCGGTTCCGGGACATCTCGACGGCCTACGAGGTGCTGTCGGATCCGGAGAAGCGTCGCATCGTCGACCTCGGCGGCGACCCCCTCTCCTCGGGTGGCGGCGGAGGCGGTGCCGGCTTCGGCGGTGGTTTCGGTGGCGGCCTCGGCGACGTGTTCGAAGCGTTCTTCGGCGGCGGGGGCGGTGCAGGCCGCGGGCCGCGCGGCCGCGTCCAGCCGGGCGCCGATTCCCTCCTGCGCACCAGGCTGACGTTGGCGGAATGCGCGACCGGCGTGAGCAAGCAGGTCACCGTCGAGACGGCGATCCTGTGCGACAGCTGCACCGGTGCGGGCACCAACGGCGATTCCAAGCCGGTGCGCTGTGAGACCTGTGGCGGTGCGGGCGAGGTCCAGTCGGTGCAGCGTTCGTTCCTCGGCCAGGTCATGACGTCGCGGCCGTGCCCCACCTGCCGCGGCGCCGGCGAGACGATCCCCGACCCCTGCCACAAGTGTGGCGGCGACGGCCGGGTGCGCGCCCGCCGCGACATCACGGTGAAGGTGCCCGCGGGCGTGGCGGGCGGAATGCGGATCCGGCTCGCCGCGCAGGGCGAGGTCGGCCCCGGCGGCGGACCGGCAGGCGACCTGTACGTCGAGGTGGTCGAGCAGGCACACGAGGTGTTCGTGCGTGACGGCGAAGACCTGCACTGCACGATCCGGGTTCCGATGATCGACGCCGCGCTCGGCACGACCGTGACGATCGACACGATTATCGACGGACCCAAGGAGATCACCATCGAGCCGGGAACCCAGCCGGGATCGGTGACGGTCCTGCGCGGGCACGGCATGCCGAAGCTGCGTTCCGGCATCCGCGGCGACGTGCACGCCCACCTCGAGGTCGTGGTTCCGTCGCGCCTCGACCACAAGGAGACGAAGCTTCTCCGCGAACTCAAGGACCTGCGCGACCGCGACGTCGCCGAGGTGGTCTCCACCCAGTCGCAGCACAGCGGCGGATTGTTCTCACGCCTGCGTGAAGCGTTCAGCGGTCGCTGACCGTGGCGGCGACGGTCTTCTTCCTCGACCCGCTGCCCGAGGTGGGGAGTACCGCGGTTCTGGACGGCCCGGAGGGCAGGCATGCCGCGACGGTGCGCCGGATCGGTGTCGGGGAGCGGATCGTGCTGGCTGACGGCCGGGGTGGTCTCGCCGACACCGAGGTGACGGGGGCCGGGAAGGACCGGCTCGAACTCACCGTTCACGAGCGTCGTCAGGTGTCGGCGCCGTCGCCGAGTGTGACTGTGGTGCAAGCGCTTCCGAAGGCGGAGCGGTCCGAGTTGGCGGTCGAGCTGGCCACCGAGGCCGGGGTCGACGCGATCGTGCCGTGGCAGTCGTCGCGTTGCGTGGCGCGGTGGGAGGGCCCCAAGGTCGCGAAGGGTGTCGCTCGCTGGCGTAGCGCGGCTCTCGCCGCCGCCAAGCAGTCCCGGCGGGCGATCGTCCCCGAGGTGTCGGAACTGCACCGCACCGCGGGAATGCTTGCCGTCGTCCGTGAGGTGGTCGGCCGGGGCGGCGTCGTCGCCGTGCTGCACGAGGCGGCCACCCAGGGCCTCGCCGAGCTGCCGCTGCGTTCGGCGGCCGAGATCGTGCTCGTCGTCGGTCCGGAGGGCGGTATCTCAGAGGAGGAGATCGCCGCACTGACGGACGCCGGCGCCGTCCCGGTGCTGCTCGGTCCGCACGTTCTGCGGACCTCGACCGCCGCGGCCGTCGCGCTGGGCGCCATCGGTGTCCTCACGGACCGCTGGGGCGCGGCCCCGCTAGCCTGACTGTCCGTGGACCGCATTCGCATCGCCTACGGAACCGAACCGCAGCAGTTCGGGCACTTCTACCCGCCCGAGGAGCCCGTGGCCGCCGCGGTCCCAGTGGTGATGGTCGTCCACGGCGGTTTCTGGAGCGGGAAGTACCACCTGAACCTGGGCACGAGCTTCGCGGTCGACCTCGCCCGCCACGGCGTCGCCGTCTGGAACATCGAATACCGCAGGCTCGGTGCGGGCGGCCGGTGGGACGAGATGTCCGCCGACGTTCTCGCCGCGCTCGACGCGATCGCCGGTCCGGTCGCCGAGCAGTCGTCCGTCCCGTTCGACCTGTCGAAGGTCCGGGTCGTCGGCCACTCCGCCGGTGGACAGCTCGCAGTGTGGCTCGCCGGGGAGAGGCAGACGACGGTCCGGCCGGAGCGGATCGTGTCCCAGGCGGGCGCCCTCGACCTCGCGTCCGCGGGGGAGCGGGGCCGGCGGATCGGTTACATCGAGGATCTCCTCGGCGTCCCCTTCGACGAAGATCCCGATCGGTACCGCGCCGCGTCCCCACGGCACCGCATCCCCACCGGGGTGCCGGTGGTGTGCGTGCACGGCACGGAGGACGCGCAGGTTCCGGCGAAGGTGAGTGTGCGGTACAGCGAGGCCGCGCAGGCAGCCGGGGACCCGGTCGCGCTGCATGTCGTCGAGGGCGAAGACCACTACGCGTTCCTCAATCCCGAGACCGACTGCTGGAAGATCTCGCGGGACGCCCTGCTGTCCGACGCCGGTGAGTGCTCGGGCTGACGCCCGCCGACGGGGTCCGCGTCGGCGGGCGAGGCGCGGCAGTGACCGGGCGGGCATCCGAATGTCCCGAAGTCGTGACGGCGTCGCGTAATCGGGTGGGCGCTGTGACCTGCGAGCGATAGACTTCCCTCAGCACGACGACCGTCGTGACCAACCAGGAACCGGGAAGAAGGCCATATTCCTCACGTGAGCGAACAAGACCAGAACGGCGAGACGTTCGGCGCCACGCGTCCGGCGGAACGCACCGTGCGTTCGAGTATCGATCTCCCACCCGAAACGGTCCCGCCTCTCCTCGGTTCTTCCGACGAGAATCTGCGCGCTCTCGAACGGGTCCTGGACGCAGACATCCATGTACGCGGCAACGCCGTCACGCTGACGGGACGGCCCGGCGACGTTGCGCTCGCCGAACGGGTCATCGCCGAACTGGGCTCTATCGTCGGTCGCGGGCAACCCCTGACCCCCGACGCGGTGCGTCGCACGGTCGGCATGCTCACGCAGGGGCTGAGCGAATCACCCGCCGAGGTCCTGACCCTCGACATCCTGTCGCGGCGCGGCAAGACGATCCGGCCGAAGACGCTGAACCAGAAGCGCTACGTCGACGCGATCGACGCCAACACCATCGTGTTCGGCATCGGGCCCGCCGGTACCGGCAAGACCTACCTCGCCATGGCGAAGGCGGTGCAGGCCCTGCAGACCAAGCAGGTGTCGCGGATCATCCTCACCCGCCCCGCGGTCGAGGCGGGCGAGCGGCTCGGGTTCCTGCCCGGCACGCTGCACGAGAAGATCGATCCGTACCTGCGCCCGCTGCACGACGCGCTCCACGACATGATGGACCCCGAGGCCATCCCGAAGCTGATGCAGTCGGGTGTCATCGAGGTGGCGCCGCTGGCGTACATGCGTGGCCGCACGCTCAACGACGCGTTCATCATCCTCGACGAGGCGCAGAACACCACCGCCGAGCAGATGAAGATGTTCCTCACCCGGCTGGGCTTCGGCTCCAAGGTCGTGGTCACCGGCGACGTCACGCAGGTGGACCTGCCGGGCGGTGCCCGGTCCGGGCTCCGCGCGGCCACCGAGATCCTCGGTGACATCGACGACATCTACTTCGCCGAACTCAACAGCAGCGACGTGGTCCGGCACCGGCTGGTGTCCGACATCGTCGACGCGTACGAGCGTTTCGAGGCGGACCGGGACGGCAAGGTCGAGCTCGGGAACCGCGCACAGCGGAGAGCGGCGCACTCGCGTTCTCCACGACGGTAGGGTGAGTGTCGCCGGAACCAGGAGGAAGCGACACACATGAGCATCGAAGTCTCGAACGAATCGGGCATGGACGTCTCCGAAGAGGAGCTGATCAGCGTTGCCCGCTTCGTGATCGCGAGGATGGACGTGCACCCCGCGGCCGAGTTGTCGATGGTCCTCGTGGACTCGGCCACCATGGCCGACCTCCACATGCGGTGGATGGACCTGCCCGGTCCCACCGACGTGATGTCGTTCCCGATGGACGAGCTGGAGCCCGGCGGTCGCCCGGACTCGCCCGAACCCGGACCGTCGATGCTCGGTGACATCGTGCTGTGCCCGTCCTTCGCCGCGGACCAGGCCGAGAAGGCCGATCACCCGCTCGCCCACGAACTCGCTCTGCTCACCGTGCACGGTGTGCTCCACCTCCTCGGCTACGACCACGCCGAACCGGAGGAGGAGAAGGAGATGTTCGGGCTGCAGAACCAGTTGCTCGAGGACTGGTACGAGGATCTGCGCAGGGCCGAACGTGACGCCGCACTCGCTGCCCGGGATCAGAAGCTGCTCGGCAAGGCCGGCTTCTTCGACTCACCCGACCAGTAACCGCCACGTGAAGGGTCTTCTGTGAGTAGCGCCATCGCGCTGATCGTCCTCGCGATCGTCCTCGTCCCGCTCGGTGGTGTCTTCGCCGCCGTCGATTCCGCACTCAACACGATCTCGTCCGCGCGCATCGAGGAGATGGCGAAGGAGGATCGCCCCGGCGCCACCCGCGTGCTCCGTATCCTGTCGGATCGCCCCCGCTACGTGAATCTCATGGTGTTGCTGCGCATCCTGTGCGAGATCACGGCGACGGTGGTGCTCGTCGGTGGCCTGTCCGATCTCCTCGAGCCGGTGTGGGCGCTCACGTTCACGGCGATCATCATGGTGCTCGTCGACTACGTGGTGATCGGGGTCGGCCCCCGGACACTGGGCCGCCAGCACGCCTACTCGATCGCGTTGATCACGTCGTTTCCCCTGCAGGTCATCGGAACTCTGCTCGGCCCGATCAGCCGCCTCCTGATCCTGATCGGTAACGCGATCACCCCGGGTAAGGGATTTCGCAACGGCCCCTTCGCCTCCGAGATCGAACTGCGCGAACTCGTCGACATGGCGCAGGAACGCGGCGTGGTGGCCGACGAGGAACGCCGGATGATCCAGTCGGTGTTCGAACTCGGCGACACGTCCGCCCGCGAGGTGATGGTGCCGCGCACCGAGATGGTGTGGATCGAGAACGACAAGAGCGCCGGACAGGCGACGTCGCTGGCTGTCCGCAGCGGACATTCGCGGATCCCCGTGATCGGGGAGAACGTCGACGACGTGCTCGGGGTGGTGTACCTCAAGGATCTCGTGCAGGAGACGTACCACTCGCGCGACGGCGGACGCAGCGTCCGCGTCGCCGACGTGATGCGGCCCGCCGTGTTCGTGCCCGATTCCAAGCCCCTCGACAGCCTGCTCGCCGAGATGCAGCGCGACCGCAACCACATGGCCATCCTGGTGGACGAATACGGCGGGGTCGCCGGGCTCGTCACCATCGAGGACGTCATCGAAGAGATCGTCGGTGAGATCGCCGACGAATACGACCAGGACGAGACACCGCCGGTCGAGGATCTCGGCGACGGCATGTACCGGGTCTCCGCGCGTCTGCCGATCGAGGATCTCGGTGAACTGTTCGGCATCGAGGTGGAGAACGACGAGGTCGAAACAGTCGGTGGGCTCATCGGTTACGAACTCGGCAGGGTGCCGCTCCCGGGGTCGGAGGTCGTGTCGCACGGTCTCGTCCTGCGCGGCGAGGGCTCACCCGACGTGCGCGGACGGGTGCGCATCAGCACGGTCTTCGTGCAACGCGCCCCCATCGACGAGGACGACGACAGTGGCGACGGCGACCGGGAGGACGACGATGACTGAACTGGGCGACGAAGACGCCAAACTGGTCGTGCTCGCGCGAGGAGCGTTCGGCCGCACCGGAAGTGGTCAGGGCGCCGCCGTCCGCGATCTCGACGGCCGCACCTACGCGGCGGGCGCGGTCGCGCTGGCGGCGTTGTCGCTGACCGCGCTGCAGGCGGCCGTCGCGGCGGCGGTGTCGAGTGGCGCCGAGGGTTTCGAGGCCGCAGTCGTGATCGGCGGCAGCGCGGAAGACCCGGGCATCGCCGCCCTACACGAAGTCAGTGCGCAGGCGGCCGTCGTCTTCGCGCGAACCGATGGATCCGTGATCGAGGAGCAACATGAGTAAAACCGAATTCCGTTCCGGATTCGTCTGTTTCGTCGGACGGCCCAACACGGGCAAGTCCACGCTGACCAACGCGCTGGTGGGCAGCAAGATCGCGATCACGTCTTCGCGTCCGCAGACCACCCGCCACACCATCCGCGGCATCGTGCACCGCGACCACGCGCAGCTGATCCTCGTCGACACGCCGGGTCTGCACCGCCCCCGGACGCTCCTCGGCCAGCGCCTCAACGACCTCGTGCGCGACACCTACTCCGAGGTCGACGTGATCTGCCTGTGCATCCCGGCGGACGAGAAGATCGGCCCCGGCGACCGGTGGATCGTGCAGCAGGTCCGTCAGATCGCGCCGAAGACGACGCTCGTCGGCATCGTCACGAAGATCGACAAGGTCAGCAAGGACATGGTCGGGCAGCAGTTGCTGGCCGTGTCCAAGCTCCTCGGTCCCGAGACGGATGTCGTGCCCGTGTCCGCCGCCTCCGGTGAGCAGGTGGAGGTGCTGGTCGACGTCCTCGCGTCGAAGATGGAGGAGGGCCCGGCGTTCTACCCGGACGGCGAGCTCACCGACGAACCCGAAGAGACGCTGATGGCGGAACTCATCCGCGAGGCCGCACTCGAGGGGCTCGGCGACGAACTCCCGCACTCTTTGGCCGTGGTCATCGAGGAGATCATCCCCCGCGAGGGACGCACCGAGAAGCAGGGCGAACTGCTCGACGTCCACGCCCTGCTCTACGTCGAACGCCCGTCCCAGAAGGGCATCGTGATCGGCAAGGGCGGCGCCCGCCTCCGCGAGGTCGGGACCAAGGCCCGGCTGCAGATCGAGAAGCTGCTCGGCACCAAAATCTTCCTCGAACTGCACGTCAAGGTGGCCAAGGACTGGCAGCGCGACCCGAAACAGCTAGGCCGCCTGGGGTTCTAGGCGGCTGCGCCGCCCGTGCGCGGTTGACGAGCACTGGGACTCGTCAACCACTCACAGCGCCAGCGGCCCTCAGAAGGAGGAGCACCGACGTCGCGAAGTCCTGATCGCCGTCGATTCCGGTCGCGAGTCTCCTGAGCTGCAGGCCGGCGATGGTGGCGACGATGGTCGGCGCGACGGACGCCGCGTCCGGGACGCCGAGGGCGGTGAGGATCGTCACCGTCAAATCGTCGTACGCGGCGAAACATTCGGCGGCAGCCTGACGCAGCTCGTGGTCACGTCCCGCCTGGATGTACAGCTCGAACGGGGCGATCCGCTCGGCGGAGAACGCCAGGTCCTTCGCGACCTTCCCGGTGAGTGCCGCGGCGTCCTCGAGGCTCAGCCCCTTGTCCCGGTATCCTTCCGCCAGATCGGACAGGCGCTGCGTCTCCTCCGTCACGAACCCGGACAGCGCGGCGCGCAACAGGTCGGTCTGCGTGGGGAAGTGGTACGTGATGGAGCCGAGCGACACCCCGGCCTGCGCGGCGATCCGCCGATTGGTCACGCCCGGAATGCCATCCGTGCCGACGATGTGCAGCGCCGCCGCGAGGATGCGGTCACGGACGTCCGTCGAAGCCATCGGTCACCACCACCTCTCGGGACGTTCCAGGTCCCACCGCAGCACCGACTCGAGCTGGGCCGCAACCGACACCAGCAGCGGCTCGGCACCGTCGTGTCCCATCAGCTGGGCTCCGGTCGGCAGGTGGCCGGACGTGAACCCGGCCGGGACGTTCACGCTGGGCCAGCCCAGCACGTTCCACGGCCACGCGTACGGGCAGACCGCGGTGATCACCTTGTCCGTGGCCCACGAGCTGATGCCGTCGATCCCCTCGACCCTCGGTGGGGGAGTCGCGGTGGTCGGGGCGAGGACGAGGTCGTACTTGTCGAAGATCGCCCCGACCCGTCGCTGCATCCTCGGCTCGGCGGCGCGGGCGGCGCGTAATGGCGCCCCGCGCAACAGTCGTCCGGTCCGGGCGTTGCCCTTCGTGCGGGGGTCGACGAGTGACGGGTCCGGGACCTTCCGCACCCAGTCGTCGATGCCGACCATCGACCGCGGGAGGAAGCCGAGCCCGAACATGATCCCGTAGTCGGGGTCGTCCACCACGACGCGATGCCCGAGCCGGCGCAGCGCCTCGGCGATCCGTGCGACGCCCTGGCGGACCTCGGGATGCAGAGACGTGGGGGTTGCGGTGAACGGAATCCGCGGCGACAGCGCGATGCGCAGCGGTCCGGGGTCGCGGCCGACCGCGTCGCTGACGGTGACCGGTGCGGGCGTGTGTAGGTCGCCCTCGTGCGGTCCCGATGCGACGTCGAGAAGCAGGGCCGCGTCGGCGACCGTCCGGGCCAGCGGACCGTTGACGGTGAGGCCGTAGAACGCCTCGGCAGCAGGCCAGGTGGAGATTCGGCCGCGTTGCGGTTTGATCCCGACGAGGTTGGTCCAGGCGGCGGGGATGCGGATGGACCCGGCGCCGTCCGAACCGATCGCCGCGGACACCACACCGGCGGACACGGCCGACGCGGCGCCGCCGGACGACCCTCCGGGGGTGTGGTCACCGTTCCAGGGATTGCGGGTGTACCCGAAGGCCGATCCGCCGGTGAACGGCCACTGTCCCAGCTCGGGACTGTTGGTCTTGCCCACGACCACGGCGCCGGCGGCGCGCAGCCGTCGCACCAGCTCGGAGTCGCGCGCTGCGGGCGGGAAGTCGCCCGGGCACCCGAACGCGGTCGGCTCGCCGGCCACGTCGACGTCGTCTTTCACGGCGATCGGGACCCCGAGCAGCGGCAGGCGCTCACCGGCGGCGATCCGGCGGTCGGCCTCGGCGGCTTCGGCCAGTGCCTTGGTCCGACGGATCACCTTGAACGCGTTGAGCGTCGGCTGGCTCGCGTCGATGCGGTCGAGGGCGGCGCGGGTGGCCGCGACCGACGTCGTGGCGCCGGAGGTCAGCGCCGTCACCTGCTCGACGAGTCCCGGGGCCCGATCCCCGTCGTCGTCGCGCTGCCGTCGATCGTCCAGGTGTTCCGCGCTCATGTCGCCCCTCCCCGTGACTGTTCGTTCGAACGAACAGTATCAGCCGAGATGTCGCCGGACTACCCGGCCGATCGCCTCGGCTGCCCCGCGGGCCCGCGATTCGGGCAGCCGGGCATACCCGCACACCAGTCCCCGCGGTCCGTCCGGGATGGTGCGGTAGTCGGCGAGGCTCGGGACCGTCATACCGTGTTCCCGCAGCTCAGCCGACAGAGCGACGTCGTCGACGGAGCCGGGCAGCGTCAGGACGACGTGGAGACCGGCCTCGATGCCGGCGAGCCCGACACCGCCCGTGTGGACCGCGGACAGTTGCCGCTGCAGCGCCGTGACGAAGGCCGCCCGCCGGGCGGAGTAGGTGCGGGAGGCGCGGGCGAGGTGCCGGGACAGCGCTCCCGAGTCGATGAAATGCGCCAGCGCGAGGGCAGTGATCGAGCAGCACGCCTCACCGCTCGCGTCGAGGGCCCGGACGAGTACCGGCCGCAGCGCCGGAGGGGCGATCACCCACGCCACCCGGATCGAGGGCGTGAGGATCTTCGACGCGGTGCCCACGTACGCCACGCATTCGGACCCGCGGTCGATGCTGCGCAGGGCGGGCAGCGCCGACACGTCGTAGCGGAACTCGCCGTCGTAGTCGTCCTCGATGATCACCGTTCCGGACGCCGCGGCGTCGGCCACGAGCCGGGCCCTGCGGCCCACCGGCATCCGGGCACCCATCGGATACTGATGGGCAGGCGTGCAGTAGGCCGCGGCGTCGGACGCACGCAGCAGCGCGGGGTCGAGGCCGTCGCCGTCCACGGACACACAGCGCGTCCGCACCCCCGCGCGGTCGAGGACGGTGCGGGCCCGGCTGTAGCCGGGCTCCTCGAACACCACGTCTCTTCCGCCGAGTCCTGCTGCGGCGACGAGGGTGCGGAGCGCGGCGCCCACTCCGGGGACGATCACCAGTTCGTCGGGGTGCGCCGCGATCCCCCGGGTGCGGCGTAGATGCTCGGCGAGGGACCGCCGCAGCTCCGGGTGTGCGCCGGGGCCCGGGAGGTCCGACGTCACGGCCGCGGCGGCGGCCGACCGCCACGCCCGGCGCCAGTCGACGGTGGAGATCAGGGCGGGATCGGGGTGACCCGGAGTGAGATCCCAGAGCGCCGCCGGCTTCTCGGGGGCGGCGGAGGACGCCCGCTCCGAGGTTCGGGTGATCGTGTGCGAGGCGACGTGGGCGCGGGCCGCCACGTCGGCGCCCGGTGCGATCCGCGTGCCGGAGCCGGCGCGGGCGTTCGCGTATCCGGACGAGCAGAGTTCGTCGTAGGCGTCGACCACCGACGCCCGCGCGACCGTCAGGTGTTCGGCCAGCGCCCGCGTGGAGGGCAGTGGGTCGCCGGGCCGCAGGCGACCCACGCGGATCTCGTCGAGGATCGACTCCGCGATGCGGTGCCGAAGCGGCGAGTCGGTGTCGGGGAGTCGCAACGTCAGGTGCACTTCGGGGCTGATCCGGGGCATGACCCCGACAATACTGGTCTGTCGATAATGGTGATTGTGGATCTGGATGGTGATCCACATGGGGGTGAGGATGGTCTCGTGGACAAGATCATGAGATACCCGGACCGTGCCCGCACCGAACGAGCGCAACTCGACGCCGTCCTCGACGCCGCGCCCATGGGCACCCTCGCCACCGTCGTCGACGGGCTGCCGTGGGCCGTGCCGATGCTGTACGCCCGCGACGGCGACAGGATCCTGCTGCACGGTTCCACCGGGGCCGGCGCGCTGCGGCAGGTGGCGGCAGGCGCACCGGCGGCGCTGTGCGTCGCGATGCTCGACGGAATCGTCGTCGCGGACACCCTGTTCGACTCGTCCGCCAACTACCGTTCGGCGGTGGTGCGGGGCAACCTCGTCACCCTCGGCGAAGACGAATCCGCCGACGCACTGAATGCGCTGTCGGACGTGCTGATCCCCGGCCGCAGCGCGGAGGTCCGGGGGCACCGGCGCAAGGAACTCGCCGCGACACTGGCCCTCGCCCTCCCGATCACGCCGGGGCAGTGGACCGTCAAGGTGCGGGACGCACCACCGGGCGAACCCTCCGAAACCAGCAGCGCCTGGGCCGGCGTGGTCCCGGTTCGATCGGTCGCCGGTGCGCCCGTCCCGGCACCGTGGGTGGCGAGCGGCACACCCGTGCCCGCGTCCGTGTCGCGGCTGACCCGGACGGCGTAAGGAAAGCGTCAAGAGCCGGAGGAGTCCCGTAAGCGCATCGTCAGCGCCGCCTCTTTCGCCGAGATCCGGCGTGATGCTGGCATGACACCCCGCAGCCGTGGGGTGTCATGCCTGCGCTGAACCGCAGGATCAGTACGAAGAGGGATCCTCACATGGCCGATGTGGCCTACGTCGCGCTCGTCCTCGGCGGATTCGCCTGTTGCGCGCTCGTTCTCCGCGCCCTGCAGACTGGACGCGTGAAATGACGGGCGCCGGAATCCTCGCGGTCGCGCTCGTCGCGATCGCCGCCGCGCTCGTCGTGTACCTCCTGATCGCGCTCATCGACCCGGAGAGGTTCTGATGACGCCTGCCCTGGCGGCCGGACTGCAGGTCGCCTTCGTCCTCGCGGTACTCGCGGTCGCGTACGTGCCGGTGGGCGACTACCTGGCGCGCGTGTACGAATCACGCCGTCACCTGCGAGTCGAATCCGTGCTGTACCGCCTGTGCCGCATCAACCCCCACACTGAGCAGACCTGGTACGGCTACGCGGGCAGCGTGCTGGGATTCTCGGTGGCGAGTGTGCTGTTCCTCTACGCCCTGCAGCGCATCCAGGGAGTGCTGCCGCTGTCCGGGGACCTCTCCGGGGTCGGTCCCGCGGTGGCGTTCAACACCGCCGTGTCGTTCGTGACGAACACCAACTGGCAGTCGTATGCGCCCGAAACCACGATGAGCAACCTGACCCAGCCGGTCGGGCTCGCCGTGCAGAACTTCGTGTCCGCAGCGGTGGGCATGGCCGTCGCAGTGGCGCTGATCCGCGGGTTCGTCCGGGTGTCGCGCGGCGGTGAGATCGGCAACTTCTGGGTGGACCTCACCCGCGGCAGCCTGCGCATTCTGCTGCCGCTCTCCTTCGTGATCGCACTGATCCTGCTGAGCCAGGGCGTGATCCAGTCCTTCCACCCGGGCTTCGCGTCCACCGGTCTGGACGGTAACTCCGTCACCAACGCGCTCGCACCCGTCGCCTCACAGGAAGCGATCAAGGAACTCGGCACCAACGGCGGCGGGATCCTCGCCGCCAACTCGGCGCATCCGTTCGAGAACCCGACGCCGGTCAGCAACATCGTCGAGATCCTCGCGATCCTGCTGATCCCGGTCTCCCTCACCCGCACGTTCGGCACCCTGGTCGGCGATCGCAAGCAGGGGCTGACCCTGCTCGCCGTGATGGGCATCCTGTGGGGGTCGCTCCTCGCGGTCACGCTCGCCGCGGAGTCGGGTAGGCGCGGCGTCGCCGCCACCGCCGCGGGCGCGATGATGGAAGGCAAGGAGGTTCGTTTCGGAATTCCCGGGACGGCACTGTTCGCCGTGAGCACCACCGGAACGTCCACGGGCGCAGTGAATTCGGCGCACGACAGCCTGTCGCCACTCGGCGGCGGAGCCGTTCTGCTCAACATGCTGCTCGGTGAGATCGCGCCCGGCGGTGTCGGCACCGGGCTCTACGGAATTCTCGTCCTCGCCCTGATCGCCGTCTTCGTCGGCGGACTCCTCGTCGGCCGCACACCCGAATACCTGGGCAAGAAGCTGCGGCAGCGGGAGATCACGCTCGCCGCCCTGTCCGTGCTGGTGATGCCGGCGCTGGTCCTGATCGGCACCGGGATCACCGTGATCCTGTCCTCGACCACCGGCTACCAGGGCAACAGCGGCGACCCCGGAAGTCCCGGATCCATCCACGGGTTCTCGGAAGTGCTGTACGCATTCGCGTCGGCCTCGAACAACAACGGCAGTGCGTTCGGCGGGCTGACGGTGACGAGCGACTGGTTCCAGACCGCTCTCGGCCTGTGCATGCTGTTCGGCCGGTTCCTGCCGATCATCTTCGTCCTCGCGCTCGCCGGATCCCTGGCGTCGCAGAAGAAGACCGCCGCGGGCGCCGGAACCCTGCCGACGGCGGGCCCGATGTTCACCGGGCTCCTCACCGGCACCGTCGTGCTCGTCGCGGCGTTGACATTCTTCCCGGCCCTCGCGCTGGGACCGATCGCGGAGGCTCTGCAGTGAGTGTGAACGTGACCAGTCGTCCCGAGAACGAGGCGGCTACCACGACGCCCGGGGGCGGCCACGACCCGGCGCCCGTGAAGGCGGGAATCTTCAGCCCCGCTCAGCTGGTGACGGCGCTACCGGGCGCCCTGCGCAAACTCGACCCCCGGCACCTCGCCCGCAACCCGGTGATGTTCGTGGTGTTCGTCGGTTCCGTCGTCACCACCGTCATGGCCGTCGCCGACCCGTCGGTGTTCTCGTGGGCTGTCGTCGCCTGGTTGTGGTTCACCGTGTTGTTCGCGAATCTGGCCGAGTCGGTCGCGGAGGGGCGGGGCAAGGCGCAGGCGGCGAGCCTGCGGAAGGTGAAGCAGGACACGGTCGCCCACCGGATCACGGTGAGCGGCCGGGTGGAGTCGGTGGCGGGTACCGAACTCACCGTCGGTGACCGGGTCGTCGTCGAGGCGGGGGAGGTGATACCCGGCGACGGCGACGTCGTCGACGGCATTGCGACCGTGGACGAGTCGGCCATCACCGGCGAATCGGCGCCCGTCGTCCGCGAATCCGGCGGCGACCGGTGTGCCGTCACCGGTGGCACGACCGTGCTCTCCGACCGGATCGTCGTCCGCATCACCGCGGCCCCCGGACAGTCGTTCGTGGACCGGATGATCGCCCTCGTGGAGGGGGCGGCACGGCAGAAGACGCCGAACGAGATCGCGCTGAACATCCTGCTGGCGTCGCTGACGATCATCTTCCTGCTGGCCGTCGTCGCGATCGGTCCGATGGGCCTGTACGCGGGCCAGGAGCAGGATCCGATCAAGCTGATCGCGCTGCTGGTGTGCCTGATCCCCACCACGATCGGGGCCCTGCTGTCGGCCATCGGCATCGCCGGGATGGACCGGCTGGTGCAGCGGAACGTCCTGGCGATGTCGGGGCGGGCGGTGGAAGCCGCCGGCGACATCGACACACTGCTGATGGACAAGACCGGCACCATCACGTTCGGTAACCGGCAGGCCACGGCCTTGCATCCCGCACCGGGGGTTTCCGCGATCGAGTTGGCCACGGCCGCACGGTTGTCCAGCCTCGCGGACGGCACCCCCGAGGGTCGCAGCATCGTGGACCTGTGCGCCCGCGACTTCGGGCTGGACCCGGCACCGTCCGAGGTGGAGAGAGCAGCGGAGTTCGTGCCGTTCACGGCGCAGACCCGGATGAGCGGACTCGACATCGACGGCGCCCGGATCCGCAAGGGCGCGAGCGACGCCGTGCTGACCTGGGTGCAGGCGCTCGGCGGGCACGCGGCGCCCGCGGTCACCGACAGCGTGAACCAGATCGCGCAGGCCGGGGGAACGCCGTTGGTGGTCGCCACCGTCCGCGGAGACACGGCGACCGTCCTCGGCGTGATCGCGCTGTCGGACGTGGTGAAACCGGGCATCGCCGAGAGGTTCGCGGAACTGCGGGCCATGGGGATTCGCACGGTGATGATCACCGGCGACAACCCGTTGACGGCAAAGGCCATCGCGGCCGAGGCCGGAGTCGACGACTTCATGGCCGAGGCGACACCCGAGGACAAGCTCGCGCTGATCCGCAAAGAACAGGAGGGCGGCCGGCTCGTCGCGATGACCGGGGACGGCACCAACGACGCTCCGGCGCTGGCCCAGGCGGACGTCGGGGTGGCGATGAACACCGGCACGTCGGCGGCGAAAGAAGCCGGGAACATGGTGGATCTCGATTCGGATCCCACCAAGCTCATCGAGGTGGTCGAGATCGGCAAGCAACTGCTCATCACGCGCGGTGCGCTCACCACGTTCTCGCTCGCCAACGACCTGGCCAAATACTTCGCGATTCTCCCCGCCCTGTTCAGCGGCATCTATCCGCAGCTGGACACGCTGAATATCATGCGGCTGGCCACCCCGGAATCGGCCATCCTGTCGGCGGTGATCTTCAACGCCGTGGTGATCGTCGCGCTGATCCCGTTGTCGCTGAAAGGCGTTCGCTACCGTCCGTCGTCCGCGTCGACGCTGCTGGGCCGCAACCTGCTGATCTACGGCCTCGGCGGTGTGATCACACCCTTCGCCGGTATCTGGCTCATCGACCTCGTCGTTCGTCTCATTCCCGGAATTGGGTGATCCCGCATGCGATTTCTCATCGGCCTGCTCCGGCAGACCTGGGCCGGACTACTCGTCCTGCTCGCACTCACCGCAGTCCTCGGTGTGCTCTATCCCGCCGCAGTGTGGGGGGTGAGCAGGATCGGCGCCGGAGCGGCCGAGGGGTCTCCGGTGCGCGACAGCACCGGCTGCGTCGTCGGGAGCCGGTGGGTCGGTGTCGACCCGCAGGTGCCGGCGGGGGAGCCGGATCCGTTCTTCCACAACCGGGTCACCGGGTCGGTGGCCGATCAGGATCCGTTCGCGCCGGGAGACCCCGCCACCGCCCTGCCCACCAATCAGGGGCCGAGCAGCGAGATCCTGGCGACGTTCATCGCCGACCGGCACACGGTGATCGCCACCCGGGAAGGGGTGGACCCCGCCGAGGTACCGGCGGACGCGGTCACCGGTTCCGGCTCGGGCATCGACCCGCACATCAGCCCCGCATATGCGGCGTTGCAGGTGCCGAGGGTGGCGGCGGAGAACGGCCTCAGCGAGACCCGGGTTCGGCAACTCGTCGACGAGAACACCGAGGGAAGGCAACTCGGCTTCCTCGGTGAGGAACGGGTGAACGTCCTCGAATTGAACCTGGCCCTCGGCCGGACCGCTCCTGAGTGCACGGCCGCGACCGCTGGTGGATGATGGCGAGGTGAGTGGTACCGGAACCGACGGCGAGCGCCGGGACGTCGAACGCCGCCGCGGTGAACTGCGCATCTATCTCGGAGCCGCACCGGGCGTCGGCAAGACGTTCGCGATGCTCGGTGAGGCGCACCGCCGCCGGGAGCGGGGGTGCGACGTGGTCGCGGCCGTGGTGGAGACCCACGGCCGCGACCGCACGGCGGCGCAGCTCGGCGACCTCGAACTGATTCCGCCCAAGCTGATCGCCTACCGGGGCACGCTCGGCCGGGAACTCGACGTCGAGGCGGTACTTGCCCGCAGACCGGCGCTGGTCCTCGTCGACGAGCTCGCGCACACGAACACGCCGGGCAGCGTCCACGAGAAACGCTGGCAGGACGTGGAGATACTCCTCGCCGCGGGGATCGACGTCCTCTCGACGCTCAACGTCCAGCACCTCGAAAGCCTCAACGACGTGGTCCAACGGATCACCGGCGTGGTGCAGCAGGAAACGGTTCCCGACGAGGTTGTGCGCGCCGCCACCCAGGTCGAATTGGTCGACATCACGCCGGAGGCTCTGCGCCGCAGGCTGTCCCACGGCAACATCTATGCCGCGGACAAAGTCGACGCGGCGCTGAGCAACTACTTCCGGAAAGGGAATCTCACCGCACTCCGCGAACTCGCGCTGCTGTGGGTGGCCGACCAGGTGGATGCCGCACTCGCGAAATATCGTGCGGAGAACAAGATCACCGACACGTGGGAGGCCCGGGAACGGGTGGTGGTCGCGGTGACGGGCGGACCGGAATCGGAGACGCTGGTTCGGCGCGCCGGCCGGATCGCGTCGAGATCCAGCGCCGAACTGATCGTCGTGCACGTGGTGCGCGGCGACGGCCTCGCGGGTGTCTCGGCCCCGGAGATGGGCAAGGTACGGACCCTCGCCGCGAATATCGGCGCGAGTCTGCACAGCGTCGTCGGCGACGACGTCCCGACCACGTTGCTCGACTTCGCCCGGACCGCGAACGCCACACAACTGGTGCTGGGCACGTCGAGACGCTCACGGTGGGCGCGGATCTTCGACGAGGGCATCGGCGCAAGCGTGGTGCAACAGTCCGGGTCGATCGACGTGCACATGGTGACGCACGGCGAATCCCACCGCCCGAGGCGGTTGTCGCCGGTGGGATCCCGTTCGCGCACGGCGATCGCCTGGATCGCCGCGGTCCTCGTACCGACCGTGGCCACGCTGGTGATGAGTGCCGTCGACCGTCGGCTCGGATTGGTCGGCGAGGGGGCCCTGTTCTTCATCGTGGTGCTGCTCGTCTCGCTGCTCGGCGGTGTCGCCCCCGCCGCGTTCTCCGCGCTGATCTCGGGTCTGTTCCTCAACTACTTCTTCACGCCGCCGGTGCGGAGCTTCACCATCGCCGAACCGGACAACTTCATCACCACGGTCGTGCTGCTCGTGGTGGCCGTCGCCGTCGCGGTCCTGGTCGACGCGGCCGCCAAGCGGTCACGGGAAGCCCGCCGGGCGTCGCAGGAAGCCGAGTTGCTGGCACTGTTCGCCGGGTCGGTGCTGCGCGGCGCCGACCTCGACACGCTGCTCGAGAAGGTGCGCGAGACCTACAGCCAGGATTCGGTCAGCGTGCTGCACCGCGACCGCGGTCCGGTGGGGTCCGTCGGGCCGCACCCACCGGTGAGCGCCGACGACGCCGACACCGTCTGCGAGGTGGGGGAAGGGGAATACGCGCTCGCCCTGCGCGGCAGCGAACTGCACGCCCGGGACCGTCGGGTGCTGCTCGCCGTCGCCAACCAGGCGGTGGGCATGATCCGCCAGACCGAACTCGCGCAGGAGGCGGGTCAGGCGCAGGCGCTGGCCGAGGCCGACCGGTTGCGGCGGTCGCTGCTGTCCGCCGTCAGCCACGACCTCCGGACCCCGCTGGCCGCGGTCAAGGCCGCCGCGTCCAGCCTGCGCAGCGACGACGTCGACTTCTCCCCGGAGGACACCGCCGAACTGCTCGCGACCATCGAGGAATCGGCCGACGTGCTGACCTCTCTCGTCGGCAACCTGCTCGACTCCTCCCGCCTCGCGGCGGGAGTGGTGACCCCGACGCTGCGGCCGGTGTACCTCGACGAGGTGGTGCACCGGGCGCTGGTGGGTCTGGGAATCGGCGGCCGGACCGGGACCAGGGCCCGGGAAAGGGTGGAAGTCGACGTCGGAACGGTCACGGCGATGGCGGATTCGGGCCTGCTCGAGCGGGTGCTCGCCAATCTGATCGACAACGCACTCCGCTACGGTGAGGACTCCGTGATCCGGGTCGGTGCCGCGGCGGTGGGAGACCGCGCCGTCATCACCGTCGCCGACACGGGGCCGGGAATTCCGCGTGGGCGGGCAGACGAGTTGTTCGCCCCGTTCCAGCGGCTGGGGGACCGCGACACGACCACGGGAGTCGGGCTCGGACTCTCCGTCGTCCGCGGATTCGTCGACGCGATGGGCGGGACCATCAGCGCCACCGACACCCCCGGCGGCGGTCTGACGATGGTGGTGGAACTGGCCCGGGCGGGAGGGGAGCATTCATGACGAGGGTCCTCGTCGTCGACGACGAACCGCAGATTCTCCGCGCCCTGCGGATCAATCTGAGCGTGCGCGGGTACGACGTGGTGACGGCCGCGTCCGGTGCGGCCGCCCTGCGCGCCGCGGCCGAGCGGCCGCCGGACGTGATCGTGCTGGACCTCGGGCTACCCGACATGGACGGCACCGAGGTGCTGGCCGGCCTCCGCGGATGGTGCCCCGCACCGGTGATCGTGCTGTCGGCGCGGACGGACTCCGCCGACAAGGTCGAAGCCCTCGACGCCGGCGCCGACGACTACGTCACCAAGCCGTTCGGGATGGACGAGTTCCTGGCCCGGGTGCGTGCGGCCGCCCGCCGGGCGACGACGGTCGTCGACACGAGTGAACCTGTGGTGGAGACGGATTCGTTCACGGTCGATCTGGCGGCGAAGACGGTGCGGCGGGCGGGGGCCGAGGTGCACCTGACACCCACCGAGTGGGGAATGCTCGAGATGCTCGTGCGCAACAAGGGCAAGCTGGTGGGACAGAAGGAACTGCTGCGGGAGGTGTGGGGGCCGGCGTACGCCACCGAGACCCACTATCTGCGGGTGTATCTGGCGCAGCTGAGGCGCAAACTCGAGGACGACCCGTCCCATCCGCGTCACCTCATCACCGAGGCCGGGATGGGGTACCGGTTCCAGGTGTGACCGGGCGACGTGATCCTGCTCACGACCGATGATTCCGGCCGGCTCCGGGAGTCCTACCTTCGACCGCACCATCACACTTGACCGGAGGAGCCACGAATGCCCGCACCGAAGACCCCGCAACCACTCGCGCACACCTTCACGGCGCCGATCCAGAAGGACGGGGCGTTCGCGACGTACGTGACCGTGCCGGACTCCGCCGAACTTCTCGGAACGCGGCGGCCGGTGAAGGTCGGCGGGACCATGGACGGCCACCCGTTCAATGCGACCCTGATGCCCTCGGGTGAAGGTCCGCACTGGCTTCCCCTGAAGATCGCACTGTGCACGCTGATCGGTAAGGACAGTGCCGGGGAGGAGGTGACGGTGCACCTCGAGCAGCGTTTCAGCTGACGCCGGGCGGCGTCCGGGTTTGATCCGGGGAGAGCGGGGTACGGATCACCCGGAAGCGGTCTGCGTTTCCGAACGGGTTTCGAGGTGTGTCGTGCCGATGTGGCCGCGGTTGTCGGGGTGGCTCCCCACTCTGGGGGTCGTGGTGCTCGTCGCCGCGTGTGGAGCGAGCGACGACGGCGGCACGAGCGAAAATTTCGCCGGCACCGTCGACATCGGCGGGGGTAGGCACATCCATCTCGAGTGTGCGGGCACAGGCGCACCGACCGTCGTGTTCGTGTCCGGTCTCCGGTTCGGTGCCGACCAGTGGACGACGACGGCCGATCCGGCGAGCACCTCGGCCTTCGACGGGGTCGCCGAGTTCACCCGAGTCTGCTCGTACGACCGGCCGGGAGTCGTGCTGGGCGACGACGCATTGAGCCGCAGCGACCCGGTTCCGCAGCCGATCACCACCACGGACGCGGTCGCCGACCTCCGGTCGCTGCTGGGCGCCACCGGCGAGGCCGGCCCCGGCCCCTACGTGCTGGCCGCCCACTCCTACGGCGGTCAGATCGCGAGACTCTTCGCCGGCACCCATCCCGACGAGGTAGCGGGCATGGTGCTGATCGACGCGCAGTCGGAGGAGTTGCAGACACTCCTGCCGCCGGAGCAGTTCGAGGAGTTCCTGCGGCTCAACACCCCGCAGCAGGACAGTCTCGACGAGTACCCGGACCTCGAGCGTGTCGACTTCGTCCGCAGCTTCGACGAGATCCGCGCCGCCGAACCGATTCGGCCCCAGCCGCTCGTCGTCCTCTCCGCCGACCGTTCGGTGGCGCCGCAGATCGCGGAGGGCATTGCGAACGGAAGCCTCCCCGCCGACATCGATCCCGGCTACGGCCCGGCCCTCGACGCCGTGCAGCCGAAGGCGCAGGCGGATCTGGCACAACTCGTCCCGGGTGCCACGCATGTCACGAACACGAACAGCGGCCACAACATCAACATCGAGCAGCCGCAACTCGTCATCGACGGAGTCCGCGACGTCGTCGACGCCGTGCACGACGGGCGCACCGAACCCTGACCGTCGCACGCGGCTCGGCCTGCGGAATGCGGTCGCCTCGACGTGGGAGACTGGACCGGTGAGGTTGTATCGAGACAATGCGGTGGTCCTGCGCCAGCACAAGCTGGGCGAGGCCGACCGTATCGTCACACTCCTCACCCGGCAGCACGGTCTGGTGCGCGCGGTCGCCAAGGGGGTGCGCCGCACGAAGTCCAAGTTCGGCGCCCGGCTCGAGCCGTTCGCGCACATCGACGTGCAGCTCTACCCGGGCCGCAACCTCGACATCGTCACCCAGGTCCAGACGGTCGACGCGTTCGCGACCGACATCGTCGACGACTACTCCCGGTACACCACGGCGTGCGCGATCCTCGAGACCGCTGAGCGACTCGCCGGTGAGGAACGGGCCCCGGCGCCGCAACTGCATCGCCTGACGGTCGGGGCGCTGCGGGCCGTCGCCGAGCACAACCGCCCGTGCGAGCTGATCCTCGACGCCTTCCTGTTGCGGGCCATGGGTTTTGCGGGATGGGCTCCCGCCCTCGACGACTGCGCGCGGTGCAGCGCCCCCGGACCGCACCGGGCATTCCACGTGGCCGCCGGGGGAGCGGTGTGCGTCCATTGCCGGCCGCCGGGCGCCGCCACGCCGTCACCGGGTGTCCTCGACCTGATGGATGCGCTGATCCGCGGCGACTGGGCGAGCACGGAGGACGTGCCCGAGTCGTTGCGGGGGCAGGCCAGCGGTCTGGTCGCGGCGCACCTGCAGTGGCACCTCGAACGGCAACTCCGCACTCTCCCGCTGATCGAACGCGCACGACCGCATGCGGCGGTAGGGGTGCAGGATTCGGTCAGGCAGGATGGGGACCGTGATTCGACGACGCGAACCTCGAGCCCCGCATGATTCCGGGGCCGAGCGCCAGATCCGGCCGCCGGACCCGCACCCCTCGGGCGCCCGCCCGCCGGGCCTGCAACCCGAACTCGTGCCCCGGCACATCGCGCTGGTGATGGACGGCAACGGCCGCTGGGCGCAGGAGCGGGGACTGCCCCGGACCGCGGGCCACGAACGCGGCGAGGCCGTGTTGATGGACGCCGTCTGCGGGTGCATCGAGATGGGCGTCGAATGGTTGTCGGCCTACGCGTTCTCCACCGAGAACTGGAAGCGCAGCCCCGAGGAGGTCCGCTTCCTGATGGGCTTCAACCGCGACGTGATCCGCCGTCGTCGCGACGAGATGCACGAGATGGGGGTGCGCGTACGGTGGGCGGGCCGCCGGCCCAAGCTGTGGCGCAGCGTCATCAAGGAACTCGAGATCGCCGAGGAGTTCACGAAGCACAACACGGTCATGAACCTGACCATGTGCGTCAACTACGGCGGCCGCGCGGAGATCGCGGACGCGGCGAAGGAGATCGGCAGGCGGGTCGCGGCGGGGCAACTCGATCCGGAGAAGATCACCGAGGCGACCGTGGCCCGGTACCTCGACGAGCCGGACATGCCGGACGTCGACCTGTTCCTCCGGCCGTCCGGCGAGCAGCGCACGTCCAACTTCCTGATCTGGCAGTCGGCCTACGCCGAGATGGTGTACCAGGAGAAGCTGTTTCCCGATTTCGACCGCCGGGACCTGTGGGCGGCGTGTGTCGAGTACGCGTCGCGTGACCGTCGGTTCGGTGGGGTGAAATGACCGTCGACGGGGCGCCCGCGCTGCTGGCGCGGGCGGCGGACGCGCTCGAGCACTTCGCCACCGTCACCCGGGCGGAGGACGGTTCGCTGAGTTTCGAGTACGCCGGGGCGCTGTGCTCGATCAGTGCGATGACCCTCACCGAGGGCCTCGACGTGCTGTCGATGACGTGCGTGCTGGCCTGGGATCGTCCGGTCAGCGCGTCGCTGCACAAGAAGGTCGCGGAACGCAACAGCGCACTGCAGTTCGGTTCGATCGCGGTGTTCGGTCACGGCCGGCTCGCGGACGTCATCCTGCGCTACACGTTCCCCGCCGCCGGGCTCGAGGACGAGGCGCTGACCACGATGCTGCTTCTCGTGCTGAGCGGGGCCGACACCGCCCGTCAGGGGCTGATCCCCTGACGCTCACTGCGTCGCGATGCAGTCCTTGCAGAGGCCGAAGATCTCGATGGTGTGGCTGACGTCCGAGAAGCCGTGGGCGTCGGCGATCGACTGCGACCACTGCTCGACGGTCGGTCCCTCGACCTCGACCGTGTAGCCGCAGGCGCGGCAGACGAGGTGATGGTGATGTCCGGACGAGCAGCGCCGGTACACGGATTCACCGGTGTCGGTGCGCAGGACGTCGACCGTTCCGGCGTCGGCGAGAGTCTGCAGGGTGCGGTAGACGGTGGTCAGCCCGATGCCCTCGCCGCGCTTGCGGAGTTCGTCGTGCAGTTCCTGCGCCGACCGGAACTCCTCGATGTCGTCGAGGAGCGCGGAGATAGCGCTGCGCTGCTTGGTAGCGCGGACTCCCACGACGACGGGCTTGCGCTGGCCGGTGTTCTGGGTCAAGGCTTCTGTCCTTCCTCGGCGTGCGCGACGGCGTCCACGACGATGTGGGCGAGGTGGTCGTCCACCAGGCGGTAGAGGACCTCACGTCCCGTGCGTTCGCCGCGGACGACGCCCGCGGCTTTGAGCACGCGAAGATGCTGGCTGATCAGTGGCTGGGTGACTCCGAGTGCCCCGACGAGTTCGTGCACGCACCGTTCCGATTCGCGGAGCTGGAGGACGATCGCGATCCGGACGGGGGCCGCGAGGGCGCGCAGGATGTCGCCGGCCGCCGCAAGGGTCTCCTTCGACGGCACGGGAGCGGGCGCCGCCGCCTCGAACGGATGCAGATCCCCGGGATCGATGACGCTCACCAGTGATCTCCTTCGGTGTGCCGGACAATGGACGGGACCGTGGCCGCGAGGCCGTCGGCCCGGGAGGATCACCCTCACCTTATTGCAAATCGATTCCATTTTGATATGCACGAATACGCATGTCAACCGGGTGGGTGAACCGACCGCGGTCGGGCAGATAGGCTGGGCTCCGAAAAGCGCACGTGAACCATGCATCTATTACCCAGATGGAGAGCACCCGAGTGGCACCGAAGTCCAAAGTCGAAACCGTCGTCAATCTCGCCAAGCGTCGTGGCCTGGTCTACCCGTGCGGTGAGATCTACGGAGGCACGAAGTCGGCCTGGGACTACGGCCCCTTGGGCGTCGAGCTCAAGGAGAACATCAAGAAGCAGTGGTGGCGCAACATGGTCACCAGCCGCGAGGACGTCGTCGGCCTCGACTCCTCTGTCATCCTGCCCCGCGAGGTGTGGGTGGCGTCCGGTCACGTCGGCGTGTTCAACGACCCGCTGGTCGAGTGCCTCAACTGTCACAAGCGCCACCGTCAGGACCACCTGCAGGAGGCGTACGCGGAGAAGAAGGGCCTCGACAACCCGGACGACGTCCCGATGGACGTCGTGGCCTGCCCCGACTGCGGCACGGTCGGTCAGTGGACCGAGCCCCGCGACTTCAACATGATGCTCAAGACGTACCTCGGCCCGGTCGAGAGCGAAGAGGGCATGCACTACCTCCGCCCGGAGACCGCGCAGGGCATCTTCGTGAACTTCGCGAACGTGCTCACCACGTCGCGCAAGAAGCCGCCGTTCGGTATCGGCCAGATCGGCAAGAGCTTCCGCAACGAGATCACGCCCGGAAACTTCATCTTCCGCACCCGCGAGTTCGAGCAGATGGAGATGGAATTCTTCGTCAAGCCCGGCGAGGACGAAGAGTGGCACCAGTACTGGATCGACTACCGCATGGACTGGTACACCGGGCTCGGCATCAACAAGGACAACCTGCGCCTCTACGAGCACGCCCAGGACAAGCTGTCGCACTACTCCAAGCGCACCGTCGACATCGAGTACCGCTTCCACTTCCAGGGCAGCGAGTGGGGCGAGCTCGAGGGTGTGGCCAACCGCACCGACTTCGACCTGTCGACCCACTCGAAGCACTCCGGCACCGACCTCAACTACTACGACCAGGCCACCGGTGAGCGCTACACGCCGTACGTCATCGAGCCGGCAGCCGGTCTCACGCGGTCGCTGATGGCGTTCCTCGTCGACGCGTACACCGAGGACGAGGCGCCGAACGCGAAGGGCGGCGTCGACAAGCGCACCGTGCTGCGTCTGGACCGTCGTCTCGCGCCGGTGAAGGCCGCGGTGCTGCCGCTGTCGCGTAACGCGGACCTGACGCCGAAGGCCAAGGATCTCGCCGCGACGCTCCGTCAGCACTGGAACGTCGAGTTCGACGACGCCGGCGCGATCGGCCGCCGCTACCGCCGTCAGGACGAGATCGGCACACCGTTCTGCATCACCGTGGACTTCGACACGCTCGAGGACCACGCCGTGACCGTGCGTGAGCGTGACTCCATGGCTCAGGAGCGGGTCGCGCTCGACCAGGTCGAGGGTTACCTGGCGCAGCGCCTCATCGGTTCCTGATCCGCTGTCACCTGCGCGCGTCGCAGGTGGCGGTCAGATAGTTCGTCAGGATTCGCCGGTTCTCCTCGGACACCGGGATGCGCGAGTATTCCGGTGCCGAGGAGCCGACGGCGATCCACAGCGGAAAGACGAAGGGCTTCTTCGCCTCCGCGAGGGCATGGGGGTCGCAGCGCGCCGCGTCGATCGTGATGTCGACGCTCAGCCGGTCCTCGTCCGCCCGCATGGTGGCGGGCAGCGCGCCGTGCAGCGCATACAGGACGCTGCCGCCGATCTCGTCCACCCGGACGTCACCCGATGCCGTTCCCCGGCTCACGATCAGCTGGGCGGGGAGGGGCGCGGTCGGCTCGGGCGGAGCCGCCGCCGGGACCAGTGTCACCGGTACGGCCCGCGCCAGATCCTTTGCGGCGCAGTCGCCGTCGTGAATGCGGGCGAGGACGTCGTACGGGGCGGCGAGCGGCACCCGCACGGGTGAGCCGTCCCGATCGGCGACACCGATCAGGGCGTACGCCGACTCCGGGGACGTGTCGCAGCGCACCGGGCCGTACTCGGTCTCGACATCGATCCGGTTGCCGGGGCCGAGTTCGACCTCGCGCCGGGTCGCGGGCGCCGCCTCGAAGCCGGGACTGTCCAACGCCACGGATGTCACGGCGACGGGCGCATCGCCGGTGTTCGCGATCCGCACGTGAATCCGCCCACCCGCCGCGTCGTCCTCCCGGCTGCGATAGGCCTCAGCCGATAGCGGGATCACGTCGTCCTCGGCCGGGTCCCCGACCGCGCAGCCCGACAGGCCGCCGCAGGCGGTGGCCGCGACGCAGGCGAGTGCGACGAAGACTCGGGAGGACGTCAGAATCGGCCGCCCCCACTGATCCGGCCGGAGCTGCTCGGCCCGCCGAAGGACCGCGGGCCGCTGCTGCGGCCGCCGCCGGAGCCCCGGCTTCCCCAATTCCCGCCGCCGCTGAATCCGCCGCGCAGGATGCTGTCGATCAGGATGCCGCCGAGGATCGCTCCGGTGGCATTCCCGCCACCGCTTCCGGGTCCGGGGTGCTGGCGGGACTCCCAGCGGCTCACGTCGTTCTGCGCCAGGCGCAGTGCGTCGGCGGCCAGGCCGGCCGCGGCCTGGGCGTGCTGAAGCGCGCGGGAGGCGTCGGTGGCGCGGAGTTGCTGCGCGCCCGCCAGGTGCCGCTGCGCCTCGGTGAGGCGGGTCCGGGCGTCCGCTCCCACCGCGCCGCGTCGGGTGCCGATGAAGTCCGACGCTGCCGTGACCTGCGACTGCGCGGCCACGATGTCCTGCTCGAGACGCTGCTGCGCACGCTCGGCCTGCTGCCGGGATTCCTGCGCCTCGGCGAGGACGGCGTCGAGTTCCGCGTCTGCCGTGACGATCTGGGTGAAGCTGCCGAGCGGGTCGGTGTCCGCGGCGGTGCGGGCCGCCGCCAGTGCTGCCTCGGCCGCGGCGCGTGCCGAGGCGAGCCGGTCCCCGCCCTGCTCGGTGAACTGGGCCGCGGCCGCGATTCCGGCCTCCACGTCGGCGATCGCGGCCGGCAGCGTGGCGATGGCGTGCCGGATGTTCTCCGCGGCGTGGTCGACGGCGTCGAGTAGAGTCCGGGCCTGTTCGAGGGCGCCCTCGGCTCCGCGGATCGCCGACACCGCCGGTCCCTGCTTCCCGGGCGGCAGGGCGATCGCGTCCCGGCCGTCGGCCACGGCCCGTTCCGCGAACGCGAGCCGCTCCTCCGCCATCGTCACGTTGTGGGCGACGGAAGCGAGTGCAGCGGCCGGGAATTCGGTCTGCAGGGTGGCGAGAGTCTGCGTGGAGTCGGGGATCCGCACGGTCAGCGCGACCATGTCGCGGGTGAGCGCGTCGAGCCGGTCGGGGGCGTTGATCAGCAGGTCCCGGAGCCCGTCGAACTCCTGGACCCGCTCGTTGAGTTCGCGGTCGGCGCGCCCGCACGAGGTGATGATGTCGATGAGCATTTCCCGCTGCTGCTGCGGGGTCTCGGGGATCGCGTCGTCGAGCCGCTGACGTACGGTGAACGCGGCCGCGAGTGTCGCCTTCGCCGTGTCGAACGCCGCCGTGAACGACGCCGTGGCCTGCTCGCCGAATTCGCCGCGGGCCAGTTCGAGTTCCTCCTGGCTCGTGCGCAGCGCGTCGTCGGTCTCGACGAGCACCTCCTTGGCGCGCTCGTCCAGGGTCGGCAGCGGGAGCGCCGTCAACGCGGCGGTGTCCTCGGGGCTGATGCTGCGCGCCGCCTCGACACCGGCCCGGGTGCGGTCGTGCTTCTTCTTCCGCGAATACAGCACGACACCCCCCGCACCCACGACGACGACACCGCCGCCGATCAGCAGAGTGCGCACCGACATTCCTTCGCCCGGAGTCATCGCGTCGCCCAGGCCACCCGCCGCTGCGATGGCGCCTCCGGCCCAATCCTCCTCGCGCAGGGCGGGTTCCACCGCATCCACCCGGATCGACTCGGCCTCGTCGCTGGTGATCTCCGACAGTCCGTCCGGCGCGATGAGGGCGTACTCGCGGTCGACCGTCGCGACCGCGAGCAGGGCGTCGCGGTCGCCGAGCGAGGAGGCCTGCGCAGTCTGATCCGCCCACGGACCGGCGCCGAGACCGTTGAAGTCGGGCACGTACACCACCCACAACCGCACCTTGTGCTCGTCGTACAGCTGGTCGATCGCGGCCTGGACGTCGCTCTGCTGGTCGGCGTCGAGCACTCCGACGGTGTCCGTGATCTGACCGGGAAGACGGAACGGTGCGTCCGCCGCGGCGATCGCGGGAGAGAACAGGATCGCCACGAGAGTCAGGAGCGCGGAGACGGCGCCGAGGGCGGCGAACCGCCGAGCACGGGGAAGTCGGGGGCGGGACGACGGCGTCTGCTCGAGGCGCGGTGCGAGTGGCATGGCAGCAAATCTATCGGGTGTGGCGAGTCGTCATCGGGACAGTTCGGCGACAGCTGGCAGAATCAGGGAGTGAATTCTGCACCGAGCCGCGAACGCCACGACCTCCCGCGCCGTCCTGCGCGCCTGGGGTTCGCCGGCACGCTGGCCCGGTGGACCCGCCGCATCATCGCCGGCGTGGTCCTCCTCGCCGCCGCGCTGGTGCTGGGCACCGCGGTCCGGGTGTGGCAGGTCGCGCGGATCGACGACACGTCGGCCGCCGACGCGATCGTCGTGCTCGGCGCCGCCCAGTACTCGGGAATCCCGTCGTCGGTGTTCGAGGCCCGGCTCGAGCAGGCGTACAAGCTGTACGAGCGAGGGGTGGCCCCCGAGGTCATCACCGTCGGCGGCAAGCAGGAGGGCGACGAGTACACCGAGGCGGCGTCCGGCAAGAACTATCTGATCTCGCGCGGCGTCCCCGCCGACAGCATCACCGCGGTCGAGGAAGGGTCCGACACCCTGCTCAGCATCGAGGCGGTGAGTGAGGCGATGGGGGCGCAGGGCATCGATTCGGCGGTCCTGGTCAGCGACCCGTGGCATTCGCTGCGGACGCGGACGATGGCACGCGACGCCGGACTCGACGCCTGGACGGCGCCCACCCGGCAGGGGCCCGCCGTGTTCACCCGCGAATCCCAGTTGCACGGAATCGCCCGGGAGACAGGGGCGTTGATCTGGTACCAGCTCACCCACTTCTCGGCCGACTTCCCCTACACGGCGGGACAGTAGACATTCGATGACAGCACACACGACACCCCTCGGCGACGTGTACTCCGCGCACGACGTCGCCCGCCGGGTCCGCGAGGCACCGAAACGGGCGGGAATCCCGGGCAGCCAGATCGCGGCCGCGCAACACCGCTCCGTCTTCTCCCGGGACCGAGCCCGCGTCCAGCACTCCGCTGCGCTCCGTCGACTCGCGGACAAGACCCAGGTGGTGGGCCCCCGGGACGGGGACACTCCGCGGACGCGGTTGACGCACTCGATCGAGGTGGCGCAGATCGGCCGCGGAATCGCCGACGGTCTCGGCTGCGATCCCGATCTGGTGGACCTCGCGGGCCTCGCGCACGACATCGGTCACCCACCGTACGGTCACAACGGGGAGAAGGCCCTCGACGAGGTCGCGGAAAGCTGCGGCGGGTTCGAGGGCAACGCCCAGAATCTGCGCATCCTCACGAGCCTCGAACCGAAGGTGCTGTACCCCGACGGAAGCAGTGCCGGGCTCAACCTGACCCGCGCGTCGCTGGACGCGGCGATCAAGTACCCGTGGACCCGGCCGCGCCCCGGCGCGAAGTTCGGGGCCTACGACGACGACGCCGACGTGCTCGCGTGGATCCGCGAGGGCGCCCCCGACGGCCACCAGTGCCTCGAGGCGCAGGTCATGGATTGGGCCGACGACGTCGCCTACTCCGTGCACGACGTCGAGGACGGCGTGATCGACGGGCGCATCGATCTGCGTTCACTGGCCGATCCGGTGGACCACCGGGCACTCGCCGAGTTCGGTGCGTCGGAGTTCCCGGGACTCGACGTCGAGGAACTGGTCGAGGCCGCGACGCGGTTGAGTCTTCTGCCCGTCGTCGTCGAGGTGGGCAGCTACGACGGCACGCTCACCAGTTCGGTCGCCCTGAAGAACCTCACCAGCGAACTGGTCGGCCGGTTCGCGACCGCCGCGATCATCGGGACCCGCGACGTCCACGGTGACAAGCCGGTCGCCCGGTACGACGCCGACCTGGTGGTCCCGCCGGTGGTCGCGGCGGAGGTGGCACTGCTCAAGACGTTCGCACTGAACTACGTGATGTCGGATGCCGGCCACCGGGCGCGGCAGGCACGCCAGCGTGACCGCGTGCACCGCGTCGCCGAATGGCTGCTCGCGACCGCACCCGCCGGTCTCGACCCCATCCTGGTTCCCGCCTGGAACGCGGCGGCCGACGATCCCGCCCGGGTTCGGGTCGTCGTCGACCAGATCGCCTCCTACACCGAGAGCCGACTCGAACGCGTCGACAAGTCCAGTCTCGGAGCCCAGGCGAGCTGGGGCTGACAAAATCGGAAGTCGGACCCGTCCGGCCGCCGCGGTGCTACGAATAGGTCTACAGACAGCTTGCACCCAATGGTCAGGGAGCCCGGATGAAGTCTGCAGTGCGCAAGATCATCGGTTCGACGTCCGCAGCGCTGGCGGTGGCGGTCGGTGCCGCCCTGCTGGCCCCACCCGCGGCACAGGCCGCGCCCGTGTACCCGTTCGCGGACCCCGATCCGTTCTACGGTGCGCCCGCCGACGTCGGGGCACGCGCCGACGGTGACGTGCTGGCGAGCCGACCGGTCGCGGCCACCGGTTTCCCCACCGCCGATGCCTGGCAGGTGAAGTACAAGTCGACCAACTCCGCGGGAGCGCCCATCGCCGCGGTCACCACGGTGCTGGTGCCCCGCGGCACTCCCGCGAACCGGCCGCTGGTGTCCTATCAGCCGTTCGTCAACGCGCTCGGGCTCGAGTGCGCGCCGTCGCACCAGCTGTTCAACGGCGGAATCCAGGAGGGGCCCGCCCTCAACGCCCTGCTCGCGCGGGGCTGGGCCGTCGCCGTGCCCGACCACCTCGGACCGACCAGCGCGTACGGGGCCGCGAAACTCGGCGGCCGGCTCGTCCTCGACGGCGTCCGCGCCGCGCAGCGGCTCCCGGAGGCGGGACTCGGTGGCAGTCCGGTCGGGCTGGCCGGCTACTCGGGCGGCGCCATGGCGACCAACTGGGCCGCGGCGCTCGCACCCACCTACGCCCCGGAGCTGAACATCGTGGGCGCCGCCCAGGGCGGCACACCGGTCAACATCGGTGAACTGGCCGACCGCCTGGGCACCACCCGCTCGCAGGCGTTCGGCCTGGGTTTCGCGGCCGCCATCGGGCTCGAGCGGGAATACCCGACGCGTTCACCGCTTGGGGACGGCCTCAACGGCGCCGGACTCGACCTGCGGACGCAGATGAGCAACATGTGCACCGATTCGATCCTCGGCGCCGGTGCGGGGAAGTCGCTGCCCGACCTCACCAACGGTCCCGGGATCCTCGCCGATCCGTCCGGCCGCTCGGTGATGGACGAGAACAGCGTCGAACTGTATCCGGGAGTCCCGAGGACGCCGATGTTCGTCTGGCACGGCAGCGCGGACCCGCTCGTCGCCATCGGGCCGGTGCAGAACACCGTCGCCCGGTACTGCTCACAGGGTGCGCGCGTGCAGTTCGACGTGCTCCCGGGCGCCGACCACGGCACCGCCACCATGCTCGGTGCCGGTCCCGCATTCGGCTATCTCGGCGACCGATTCGCCGGGATTCCCGCCCCGTCGAACTGCTGACACCGAGGCGGAAGTTCGGGCCGCGGAAGAGCGCCTAGACTGTCCTCCGTGGCTGGCAGAATCCCTGATCGTGACGTTGCGGCCATTCGCGAGCGCACACGGATCGAGGACATCGTGGGGGAGTACGTCTCCCTCAAGCGCGCGGGCGGCGACTCCATGAAGGGGCTGTGCCCGTTCCACGACGAGAAATCGCCGTCGTTCCACGTGCGACCCAACCACGGGCACTACCACTGCTTCGGGTGCGGCGAGGGCGGCGACGTCTACTCGTTCCTCCAGAAGATCGACCACATCAGTTTCGTCGAGGCCGTCGAGCAGCTCGCCGACCGGTTGAACTACACCATCTCGTACGAGGGCGGCGGCACCTCGGTGCAACGCGACCGCGGCACCCGCTCCCGGCTGGTCGCGGCCAACGCGGCCGCGCAGGAGTTCTACTCGGCGCGCCTGCAGGAACCCGACGCGCAGGCGGCCCGCGACTACCTGACGGAACGGAACTTCGACGCGCAGGCCGCGCAGCAGTTCGGGTGCGGGTATGCACCCGACGGCTGGGACATCCTCACGAAACACCTGCTGGGCAAGGGTTTCGACGTCAAGGAACTCGAGGCCGCGGGCCTGTCGAAAGCCGGGCGGCGTGGTCACATCGACCGCTTCCACCGGCGCCTGCTCTGGCCGATCCGGAACCTGTCCGGCGACGTCATCGGTTTCGGCGCCCGCAAGTTGTTCGACGACGACACCATGCCCGGCAAGTACGTCAACACGCCGGAAACCATGCTGTACAAGAAGTCTCAGGTGCTGTTCGGACTCGACCTCGCCAAGCGCGACATCGCCAAGGGGCATCAGGCCGTGGTGGTCGAGGGATACACCGACGTCATGGCGATGCACCTGGCCGGGGTCAAGACCGCCGTCGCCGCCTGCGGCACCGCGTTCGGTGAGGACCACCTCGCGATGCTGCGGCGACTGCTGATGGACGACAGCTACTTTCGCGGCGAGATCATCTACACGTTCGATGGCGACGCCGCCGGTCAGGCCGCGGCGATGAAGGCGTTCGAGGGTGACCAGAAGATGGCCGGGCAGACCTTCGTCGCCGTGGCACCCGAGGGCATGGACCCGTGCGAGTTGCGGCAGAAGTCCGGTGACGCCGCGGTCCGCGACCTGGTGGCGCGGCGCACCCCGATGTTCGAGTTCGTGGTCAAGTCGATCCTCACCGAGCACGACCTCGAGACCGCCGAGGGCCGGGTCGAGGCGCTGCGGCGCACCGTGCCGGTGGTCGCCCAGATCAAGGAAGCGACGCTGCGTGACAGCTACGCCGTCCAGCTGTCCGGCTGGGTGGGCTGGGACGACATCGCCGCCGTCCGGCAGCGGGTGCGGGACGAGGCGCGCAAGCGGGCGTCCACCCGCGGGTCGCTGCCTGCGCCGCTGAAGAAGAAGGCCTCCCGGGACGAGGACCAGGACACCCCGCAGTTACCGGTCGGCCTCTCCCGGCCGCGGCCGAACGATCCGACGCTGTGGGCGCAGCGCGAGGCGCTGAAAGGTGCGCTGCAGTACCCGTCGATCGCGGGCACCGTGTTCGACTCGCTGCCGGTGGAGACGTTCACCCATCCGACGTACGTCGTGATCCGTGAGTCGATGATCGCGTCCGGCGGCACCAGCGCGGGACTCGGCGGCGGCGAGTGGGTCGACGCGGTCAGCCGCGGTGTCGACGACGTCACCGCGGCGTCCCTCGTGTCGGAACTCGCCGTCGAGCCGTTGCCCGCCGAAGAGGACACCGTGCCGCGATACATCTCCGGGGTGATCGCACGCCTGCAGGAGGTGTGGGTGGGAGAGCAGGTGGCGGAACTGAAGTCCAAGCTGCAGCGCATCTCACCGGCGACGGCGTCGGACGAGTTCCATTCACTGCTCGGCGACCTCGTCGCCCTGGAGCAGTACCGCCGCAGCCTGCTCGATCAAGCGATCGGCGACACCAACCGGGACGGGATGGCCGGCTGAACCGGCCACTGCCCGGCTACTTCTTCTTGAGCTGATCCCGGGGAACCAGGATGGTCGTTTCCTCGTCGAGCGGTCTCATGGGCTCGAGCTTCGGCTGAGTGTTCAGGGAGTCGGACAGCTTCTGACGCGACATCTGCAACACCTTCTTCGTGGCCGGGCTGGTGGCCACGGCCTTGGTGGCCCGGCTGATCTGTTCGTAGCGCGCACGTCCTGCTCGCGTACCCAGCACGTACCCCGCAGCGATACCGATCAACAACCGCATCATTCCCGCTTCCTCCCGACGCACAACGACCTGCACCCATCCTGCCTGATGCATCGACAGGCAGGCGATTTGGTACTGGGGTGGGGCTATGCGCTACAGTTTCTCTCGCATCGCCGGGAACGGCGAAGCACAGCAGAATAATCCCCTGTAGCTCAATTGGCAGAGCTTCCGACTGTTAATCGGACGGTTGCTGGTTCGAGTCCAGCCGGGGGAGCATCGAAACCCCGTCCGGTTGATCCGGGCGGGGTTTTCTGCTGCGCCCGGCCAATTCGGATCGGTGCGCCCTCCCGGACGAGTACATTCCCGCTGTATCGGCAGCAATCGACCGCGGGGTGTGCGATGAGCGAGGACGGCGGCGAAACCGAGCGGACAGGGTCGATCGGGCGCCTCGGCCCCCGCGATGCCCCGCGGTGGCTGCTGCCCTCGATTCTCTACGTTCTGCTGGCCGTCGCCGCCTACCAGTTGTCGGGATGGCTGTTCGTCAACCTGCGCGGATTCCTGGAATTGCTGTTCCTCGCGTGGTTGTTCAGTATCACCCTCGAACCGGTCGTCGACTGGCTCGAGCGCCGGGGGTTGCGGCGCGGCGCCGCCACCGGGCTGGTGCTGTTCGGGCTGTTCGTCTTCGCGATCGGCTTCCTGGCACTGTTCGGGACCCTGCTCGCCCAGCAACTCGCCCAGCTCCTCAAGGCCCTGCCTGGCGCTCTGTCCTCGGTCACCGACTGGTCCAATCGCGTGTTCGACACCGACTTCGCGACCGGTGAGGACCTCATCCACCTCACGCCCGAAACCATCCGAGATCTCGCCGAGCGATTCACGCCGGGAGTTCTGGGCGTGTTGTCCTCGCTGCTCGGCGTCGTGTTCCAGATGCTGACGCTGCTGCTGTTCGTCTTCTACATGTCCGCGCAGGGGCCGGCGCTTCGCCGCACGATCTCGAGCTGGTTTCCGGCGCGGCAACAGCGAGTCATCTCGGTGGTCTGGGAGATCTCGGTCGAGAAGGCCGGCGGCTACGTGGTGTCGCGGCTGATCCTCGCTGCGGTGAGTTCGGTCGCCACGGGCATCTTCCTCGTGGCGATCGGCGTGCCCTACTGGCTGCCGCTGGCGCTGTGGACCGGCATCGTCTCGCAGTTCGTCCCCACCCTGGGCACCTACCTCGCGATCGCGCTCCCCGCGATCATCGCGGCGGCCTCCCAGCCGATGGACGGGGTGTGGGTGATCGTGTTCGGGACCGTCTACCAGCAGATCGAGAACTACGTGCTGCACCCGCGCATCACGTCCGCGACGGTCTCGATCCACCCCGCGGTCGCGTTCGGATCGGTGATCGTGGGTGCCTCGTTGTTCGGCCCGGTCGGCGCCTTGGTGTCGGTGCCGGTGGTCGCCGCGATCCAGGCCCTCGTCGAAACGTACGGTCGACGGTACGAACTCGTCGCTGACGCACCGGCGCCGGTCACCTCAGTCGAACAACGCGAACACGCGAGCGACGAAGAAGGCCGCGATTCCCAGGATGAGTAGACCGACCACTATGAATGCGAGGATCGGCACCGTCCGGCCCGGCATCGGCTGCGGATGAGACAACCCCGAGGTCTGGCCGGCATCCGGTGGCGTGTCACCCGGCTGAACGCTGCCGCCCTCGTCGAGCGCCGGTGCATCTTCCGGTTCCGGTCCTGGTCGTTCGACGCTCATACTCTGCTCCCATCTCGTGGTCCACCGCAGTGCGGATCACATCCGCGTACCCCGGGAGACGCGTTCGCACACACGGTGACGAGGCAGCGTCCACGTCGGGGCGCCATGTGGTCCGCCGACCACGAAAAGTCCTGTCACGGCGGGCTTCGTCCCGGCTACGCGCCCACGGCGGGCGCACGGTAACATCGGCACGCCGCGATCGCGAGAACTGCGGCGATGGGGCGGTAGCTCAGTCGGTTAGAGCCGTGGACTCATAATCCATTGGTCGCGGGTTCGAGCCCCGCCCGCCCCACCGTTTTCCGCGGATCCCGGATGGTCGAACGCCCGCTCCGTCGTTGTTCTCCGTGCCGGAGCGGGGCAGACTGAATGGCATCCGAGGAGGCCATCGTGGACCTGCAGATCGTGGCGATCGACAAGCCCGACGACATGAACGTGATCGTCGGACAGTCCCACTTCATCAAGACCGTCGAGGACGTGCACGAGGCGCTGGCGGGAGTGAGCCCCCACCTCCGGTTCGGTATCGCGTTCTGCGAAGCCTCGGGGCCTCGCCTCGTTCGCTGTTCCGGCAACGACGACCGTCTCGCCGAGTTGGCCACCCGCAACGCCGTTGCCGTCGGCGCGGGACACTCGTTCTTCGTGTTCCTGGAGGACGGCTACCCGGTGAACGTCCTGAACACGCTGAAGCAGGTGCCGGAGGTGTGCGGCATCTTCTGCGCCACCGCCAACCCCGTCGAAATCATCGTGGCCGAGACGGAACTCGGCCGGGGCATCGCCGGCGTGATCGACGGGCGCTCACCCGCCGGTGTCGAGACCGACGCCGACGTCGCCGACCGCAAGGCGTTGCTCCGGACGATCGGTTACAAGCTCTGAGCGAGCGGAGCTCGGACTACACCAGCGGATCGACGCGTTCCCAGGCAACAGGGAGTTGCACGTCGACACCCTCGGACCGGCCCTTCTCGGTGAGGAACCGCAGGGACCGCCGGAAGTTGTCGGCGAAGCGGGGGAGCGGCGTCAGCGGCCTGTCGAGTGGCTTCCAGAAGTTGTCCCAATGGATCGGGATCACGCGGCGTGCGCCGGTCCGGGTCACGAGTGCGTCCCAGTAGTCGCGGCGGAACTGATCGGATTGCTTGCCGAGTGTGCCGATGCCGAGATAGACGGTGTCGGCGTCGTATCCGTCGAGCGCACCGGGCACGAAGTTCGCGCTGGCGTGGACGAGGACGCGGCCGTCGGGGTGCGCGAAGTGGAACGAGAAGCAGTCGCCCTGCGCGTATTCGCCGATCGACGCCGGCGGGTGCACCGCGTGTTCGATCGTGCCCGGGAACTTCGCCCGGGGGCTGTGCTCGGCCGGCAGCGCCGTCACCTCGTATGCGCCGTATCTCAGGGGAGTTCGCACCTGGATCGTTCGGAACCGGTCCATCGCGAACCCATAACCTTCGGCGATGTGACGCGTCGACGGCGAACCGACGAGCTCCGCACCGGTGCGCTGCGCCACCGTCGGGGAGTCCATCGCGTGGTCGTAGTGCGAGTGCGCGACGAGGACGGCGGCGAGGCGGTCGGTTCGGGTTCGCGTGAGGGCGCGGTCGACGGCGGCACCGTCGGGGCGCAGCGGACGGAGTATCGATCGCAGGAGCGGCGGTCTGGAGAAGAACCCGTCGGTCATCAGCGACGTCTCGCCGTCGGACAACAGGATCGTGGAAACACCGAGGAAGGTGGCGTGCATGCTCGCGACCGTACCGGTGGGCGGCACTCGCACGTCGGGATCTGTGGTCGCTCTACGATGACGGCCATGGCGATCACTCCCGACACGAAGAACTGGACCTGGGTCCTCGACCGGGCGTGTCCCGACTGCGGGTTCGACTCGGCGGCAACCCGGTACGAGGACATTCCGGCGCTGGTCCGGGTGAACGTGGAGGCATGGTCGCCGGTCCTCACCCGCCCCGACGTGACGGTCCGGCCGGACGAGCAGACGTGGTCGGCGCTCGAGTACGCCGCACACGTTCGCGACGTATTCCGGATCTTCGACGTCCGGCTCCGGCTCATGCTCGACGAGACGGATCCACTGTTCCCGAACTGGGATCAGGACGAGACCGCGGTCGCCGAGCGCTACAACGAGCAGGATCCGGCCGTCGTGGACGCCGAGCTGCGTGCGGCCGGCGCGGCGGTGGCGGACGACTTCGAAGCCGTCGCGCCGGAATTCCGGGTGCGGACCGGGCGGCGGAGCGACGGCGCGTCGTTCACGGTGGAGTCGCTGGCCACGTATTTCGTCCACGATCCGATCCATCACCTCCACGATGTGTCGGGGTAACAGTTTCGGATTCCCGGACCCGATTCGGTAGAACGTGTTCCAATTCGGCCCGTTTGTGTCTATCGTCACATCAGCAGATGCGCAGACGTGAATGAAGGGTTGGGAATCACATGAAGACCAAGGGTGCGATCCTGTGGGGCCTGAACGAGCCGTGGTCGGTCGAGGAGATCGAGATCGGCGATCCGGTCGCGGGCGAGGTGCAGATTCGCATGGAAGCCGCCGGAATGTGCCACTCCGACCACCACATCGTCACCGGTTCGATGCCGATGGCGTCCTTCCCGGTGATGGGCGGGCACGAAGGGTCCGGCGTCATCACCAAGCTGGGGCCGGAGGTGAAGGACCTCGAAGTCGGCGACCACGTCGTGCTGTCGTTCGTGCCTGCCTGCGGGCGCTGTCCGGCGTGCTCGGCGGGACACCAGAATCTGTGTGACCTCGGGATGGGACTTCTGAGCGGGCTGGCGATCAGCGACGGCACCTTCCGCATCCACGCGCGCGGCGAAAACGTCATCCCCATGTGTCTCCTCGGGACGTTCTCGCCGTACATGGTCGTGCACGAGACGTCGGTCGTGAAGATCGACAAGGACATTCCGTTCGACGTCGCCGCGCTCGTCGGCTGCGGCGTTCCCACCGGGTGGGGTTCGGCCACGCGGATGGCAGAGGTGAAGCCCGGCGAATCCGTCGTCATCATGGGCGTCGGCGGCGTCGGCATGAGCGCGCTGCAGGGCGCAGTCGCGTCCGGGGCGCGTCAGATCTTCGCCATCGACCCGGTGCCGTGGAAGAGGGAACAGGCGCTGAAGTTCGGGGCCACCCACGCGTTCGAGAGTGCCGCGGCCGCAATCGAGCCGATCATCGCGCTCACCAACGGGTTGATGGCGCAGAAGACGATCATCACGGTCGGGGAGATGCACGGCGAATACGTCGAGGAAGCACTGTTGCTCACCAGCAAGTTCGGCACGTGCGTCGTCACGGCCATGGGCGCGATGACCGACATGGACGTCAAGCTGAACCTGTTCCTCTTCTCGATGCTGCAGAAGGACCTGAAGGGCACCATCTTCGGCGGCGGAAACGCCCGGGTCGAGATCCCCAACCTGCTGGCCATGTACAAGTCGGGGCAGCTGAACCTCGACGACATGATCACCCGCACCTACACCCTCGAAGGTGTCAACGACGGGTATCAGGACATGCTCGACGGCAAGAACATTCGCGGCGTCATCCGGTACACCGAAGCCGACTGGTGACGGCTCGCCGCAGCTGACCGCGGGCCGCTCTCGTAGGCTGACCGGGTGCAGAGTCTCGATCAGATTGCCCGATGGCCCGTGGACAACGCAGCGGCGGTGGTCCTGTCGCGCGACGAAGGGGTGCTCGGCGAGTACGGCGACCAGCAGCGCGCCTTCCCCCTGGCCTCGGTGACCAAACTGCTCTGCGCGTACGCAGTCCTGGTGGCCACCGAGGAGGGGGCCGTCGAACTCGACCAGCCCGCAGGTCCGGAGGGCTCGACCGTGCGTCACCTGCTGGCGCACGCGTCGGGTCTCGCGTTCGACGCGAATCGTGTGCAGACGGCACCGGAGCGTAAGCGAATCTACTCGAGCGCCGGCTACGAGGTGCTCGCCGACTTCCTCACCGCCGAGACGTCGATCGATTTCGCCGATTACGTCGCGGAATCCGTCTTCGCCCCGCTCTCGATGGGCGCGTCCGCGCTCGTCGGGCCCGCCGGCCACGGAGCGCAGGCGTCGGCGGGCGATCTCGGCCGGTTCGCTGCGGAACTGTTCCGCCCGGCCCTCATTTCGCCTCAGACGTTCACGGACGCCACATCCGTGCAGTTTCCCGGCCTGGACGGAATCCTGCCCGGATACGGCTCGCAGCGGCCCAACGACTGGGGTCTGGGGTTCGAGATCCGTTCGGGCAAGAGCCCGCATTGGACGGGCACCGGTAACTCGCCGCAGACGTTCGGCCACTTCGGGCAGTCCGGCACCTTCCTGTGGGTCGATCCCGCCGCCGGACTGGCGTGCGTCGCGTTGACGGACCGGGATTTCGGCGACTGGGCCAAGCCCCTGTGGACCGAACTGAGCGACGGTATCCTCGCGGAACGCAGAGGACGATGACACACCGATTGCTCGAATCACTGGCGCAACACAGGCATCACAAGGCACACTGGTCAACCGAGCGTGCTGCACACACCGACTGAGGCCGTTGGGGAAGACGTCCCTCGTCGAAGCAGGAGGCTCGAGTGCGCGCATTGAATCAGTTCGCGGACGCGACGGCTGGTGTTGTCTACATCCACTCGTCGCCCGCCGCGTTGTGCCCCCATATCGAATGGGCGTTGACCGCGACCCTCGACTGCCGAGCCAACCTGAAATGGACCTCGCAGCCGGCCTCCAACGGCGTTCTGCGCGCGACCACCAGCTGGGTAGGGCCTGTCGGCACTGCCTCGCGCCTGGTCAACGCACTCCGCGCCTGGCCGATGCTGCGGTTCGAGGTCACCGAGGACGCCAGTGAGGGCGTGGACGGCGAACGGTACAGTCACGTGCCCGGCATGGGTCTGTGGCACGGGTCCACCAGCGCGAACGGCGATGTCGTCGTGGGGGAGATGCGCCTGCGGGCACTGATGCAAGCGGGGGGCGACATCGCCGCCGAACTGGAGTACGCACTCGGAACCGCCTGGGATGAGGCTCTCGAGCCGTTCCGCAGCGGCGGAGAAGGTGCCGAGGTCACCTGGCTGCGCCGGGACGTCGGCTGACACCCCGCTCACGAACGCGAAAAGGCCCCCGCCACAACACCGGCGGGGGCCTTCTCTCGACCAGAGCTCAGATCACAGCGGGATGTTCTTGTGGTCGCCGCGGCAGGCGGGAGCGGCGGCGAGGGCGGCGGTGATGACACTGCGCGTCTTGGCGGGATCGATCTCCTCGTCCACCACCCCGATCGCGACGGCACGGTCGACGCCCCCGGCGATGCTCTCGTGTTCGACGGCCAGACGCTCGTGCAGGGCCTCACGCTCTTCTTCCGGCGCGGCGGCCAGGGCGCGCTTGTGCAGGATGCCGACGGCGGCCTTGGCGCCCATGACAGCGACCTCGGCATCGGGCCATGCGTAGACGGCGGTGGCGCCGAGCGCGCGGGAGTTCATGGCGATGTAGGCGCCGCCGTAGATCTTGCGGGTCACGACCGTCACGCGGGGAACGGTGGCTTCGGCGAACGCGTGGAGGAGCTTCGCGCCGCGGCGTACGACGCCTTCCCATTCCATGCTCACACCGGGGAGGTATCCGGGCACGTCCACGATCACCACGAGTGGGATGCCGAATGCGTTGCACAGCCGGACGAACCGAGCCGACTTCTCGGCGCTCTCCGAGTTCAGGCAGCCACCCAGGCGGAGTGGGTTGTTGGCGATGACTCCGACGGTGCGGCCACCGAGGCGTCCGAGACCGGTGACGATGCTGCGGGCGTAATTGCCCTGCAGTTCCTCGAAACTCGACTCGCCCTCGACGTTGTCGAGAAGTTCGTGAACGATCGGACGGACGTCGTAGGCGCGCTTCGCCGACTCGGGCATGAGCGCGCGGAGATCGGTGTCGCCGTGCGCGGCCGCGGCCTGATCGAACTCGCCCTGTTCGCAGAACATCGACACCAGGCGGCGTGCCCGGTGCAGGGCGTCGCCCTCGTCGTGGGCGGCGATGTGCGCGACACCCGACTTCTTCGTGTGCGTGTCGGGACCGCCGAGGGACACCATGTCGACCTGCTCACCGGTGACACTGCGGACCACGTCCGGTCCGGTGACGAAGACGCGGGCCTCCGGCGCCATGATGACGATGTCGGTCAGCGCGGGACCGTACGCCGCACCGCCGGCTGCGAAGCCGAGGACGACGGAAATCTGTGGGACGCGGCCGGACGCGCGGACCATGGCCTCGAAGACCAGTCCGACGGCGTGCAGGGCCTCGACGCCCTCGGCGAGACGCGCGCCACCCGAGTGCCAGAGACCCACGATCGGGGCGTCTTCCTCGAGGGCGGTATCGATCGCCGTCACGATGTGCTTGCAGCCTTCGACGCCCATGGCACCGCCCATGACGGTGGCATCGGAGCAGTAGGCGATGGTGCGGACACCGTCGATGTTGCCGGACGCGGCCAGAACACCGGACTTGTCCCGCGGATGGAGTGGGACGACCGTCCCGGCGTCGAACAGCTTCTCCAGGCGCGCAAGGGGATCGCGCGGATCGATCGACGCATCGGACTTAGTCGCGGGTGCCAAGATTGTCATCGCGTCCTCCTTGTGGCGGGCCCGGGTGGGCTGTCGATGGGTGGAGACCCCTTCAGAGAAGGGGTCTCCACCCGCGATCTAGCAGGACCGGCTGTCAGACCCGGCCGAAGGCGAGCGCGACATTGTGCCCACCGAAACCAAACGAGTTGTTGATCGCGAAATCGATCTCGCCGTAACGGGCTTCGCCCTTGACGACATCCAGGTCGATCTCTGGATCCTGATTCTCGAGATTCAGCGTCGGCGGAATGACTCCGTCACGCAGACTCAGGACCGTGAGCACCGCCTCGAGCGCACCGACGGCGCCGATCGAGTGCCCCAACGCGGACTTCGGTGCGTACACCGCAGCATGGTTGCCGACGGCAGCCTTGATGGCGTTCGCCTCTGCCGTGTCACCGATCGGCGTGGCCGTGGCGTGCGCGTTGATGTGCTGGATGTCCGACTTCGTCAATCCAGCAGTCTCGATCGCCCTCGTCATGGCCCGCGCAGCGCCCGAACCCGAGGGGTCGGGCGCGACGATGTGGAACCCGTCGGAGGTGATTCCCGCGCCCAGCAGACGGGCGTGGATGGTGGCACCGCGAGCCTTGGCGTGCTCCTCGGTTTCGAGGACCATCATCGCTCCGGCCTCACCGAACACGAAGCCGTCACGATCCTTGTCGAACGGCCGCGAAGCCGCTTTCGGATCGTCGTTGCGGGTGCTCAGCGCGCGCATCATCGCGAAACTCGCGATCGGCACGGCGTCGAGGTAACCCTCCACACCACCGGCGACGATGATGTCCGCGTCGCCCATCACCAGCATGCGGTACGCATGGGCGATGGCCTCGGAACCCGAGGAACAGGCCGACACGGGAGTGATCACTCCGGCGCGGGCCCCGAGCTCGAGTCCGACGGTGGCCGACGGACCGTTGGGCATCACCATCTGGACGGCGAACGGCGACACCTTGCGGTAGCCACCGGCCTTCATCTTCTCGACGGCGTCGATCAGAGCTTCGCCGCCGCCCAGTCCGGTGCCGATGACGACGCCGAGGCGATCCTTGTCGACCTCCGGGCTGCCGGCGTTCTCCCAGACCTGACGGCCCAGGACGAGAGCCAGCCGCTCGACGAAGCTCATCCGGCGGATCTCGACCCGGGACAGCGACTCGTCGGGCGACACCTTGAGCTTGCCGCCGATCGTCACCGGAAGGTCGTTCTCCGTGACGAAGGCTTCCCGGATGGTGTCGATGCCGCTCTCGCCGGCCAACAGGCCCTTCCACGTGGCATCCACGTCACCAGCGATCGACGTCGTGGCCGCGAGGCTGGTGACGACGATGTTGGGGAACTGCTTCCCGTTGGTCGAGGCGGAAGTCACGGCTGAGCTCACTCCTCGTCGTTCTTGGCAGCTTCGAGCTTCGCCTTCACGGCCTCCGCGTCGGCGCCACCTTCTGCTTCGAGCTTCTGGATGTAGGACACGGCGTCACCGACGGTGCGCAGTCCGGCGAGATCCTCGTCGGGGATCTTCACGCCGTACTTGTCCTCGGTCTGGACGGCGATCTCAACCATGGAGAGGGAGTCGATGTCGAGGTCGTCGACGAAAGACTTTTCGATGGTCACCTCGGACGGCTCAATACCGGTGACCTCCTCGATGATCTCCGCGAGTCCGGCGATGATGTCTTCCTGGGTGGCGGCCACTGAGTGGCTCCCTTCTGATTCGGTGTAGATGTATCTGGAGTTGTGCAGGCACGTCCCCATCGGCCGCGCCTGCGGGCCCTGCACGCACCGAGGTGCGCGCAGCAAACTAGCCGAGTTCTGTCAGTTCGGCTAGCGCGGAGATATCCCCCGGGGTCTTGAGTGCCAGAGTCGGCGTACCGCGCATTTCACGCTTGGCGATACCGACGAGGGTTCCGGCTGGTGGAAGTTCCGCAATCGCGGAGACCTGAGCGGTCCGCAGGCTCGCGGTGCACAGGTCCCAACGCACAGGTCGGGTTACCTGCGCGGCCAGTTTAGTCAGTGCGTCGGCTCCGGATGCGACCGGTGCGCCGTCGGCGTTGGAGAGCAGAGTGCGGTTGGGTTCACCCGGTGTGATCTTGGACGCAGCCTCGATGACGGCCTCCTGCGCGGGAGCCATGAACCGGGTGTGGAACGCGCCTGCGACGGGCAGTGCGCGCACCCGCGCCTTCTCCGGCGGGTTGGCCGCGAGTTCCTCGAGCGCCGACAGCAGACCTGCCGCGACGATCTGGCCCGCCGCATTGCGGTTGGCCGGCTCAAGGCCCAGTTCGTCGAGGCGGGCGAGCACCTCGGCCTCGTCGCCCCCGAGGACCGCGGACATGCCGGTCGGTTCGAGTGCGCAGGCCTTGGCCATCTCTGCGCCGCGGACGGCGGCGAGGGCGACGGCGTCGTCGGCGGAGAGGACTCCGGCGACGGCGGCTGCGGCGAGTTCACCGACCGAGTGCCCGGCCGCGATGGCGTCTGCGGGAACCAGGCCACGCGCGCCGAGTTCCTCGAAGGCGAGGAGTGCGGCGGCCACGACGAGAGGCTGAGTCACCGATGTGTCGGTGATCTCCTCCGCTGTAGCGGTGGTACCGAGGCGGACGAGGTCGAGGCCGGCGGCCTTCGACCACAGTGCGACACGGTCATGAGAACCCGGCAGCTCCAACCAAGGGATGAGCATGCCGGGAGTCTGAGAGCCCTGACCCGGGGCGAGCAACGAAATCACTCTTCAAGAGAACACCGTCAACGGCGTGCTGCGAGATGTCGTTGCGGATGAACCTTTGTCGGCGGATTTGTTGGGTTCCCACAAAATTGCACGTGGGGTCCTCGCATCGAATCTGGACAGACGTTCGTTACAGCCCTGCTTCTCCGAATGGGAAGGGTGTGACTGGTGTTAAACGTGATATGGGTTCGTTATGGGAATGTGTCAATCGACCCACCGTGGCAGCCACTCTGAGTACATACGCATCCCGTGGATTCGTCGGATCGCGACCGGTGACTTCGGCGATTCTCTTGAGTCGATACCGCACAGTATTTGGATGAACAAACAGCTGCCGGGCACAAGTCTCAACCGCACCTCCACAGTCGAGATATGCGTCCAAAGTGTCGGTGAGAACACCTCCGGCGGCCGCCAGCGGCGCGACCAGATGATCGTTCAGCGCGGTGACCGCGGCGTTGTCCCCGAGCAATGCGCGCTCGGGTAGCAACTCGGCGGCGTGGACGGGCCGAGGGGCTCCCCGCCAGCCGGCGACCGCCTGCATCGCGGCGAGCGCCTCGACGGCACTGAAGTGCGCCGCGCCCAGCGTCGGCGTGGTCGGCCCGATGATCACCGGCTCGTCCGAGAACTTGCCGAGCAGGTCGGTCATGAAGCTCGAGTGCCCCGACCCCTCCTGGAGTTCGCCGCTGACGACCATCACGAGCCGCGAACCCTGCACCACGGCGAGGGCGGCGCGGCCGTGTTTCTGCGCGATGGTGTGGACCGTGCCGACCACGGAGACCCGTTCGTCCTCGGGGGGAGTGCCCACGATGACGGTGGCGGGGGCGGTGGCGTCCCAGTTGAGGGTCGCCGCCCGCGACAACATGTCCGAGCCCGTGTCACCACGGACCACGGCGTCGACCACCAGTGCCTCGAGCCGGGTGTCCCAGGCGCCGCGGGACTCCGCGGCACTCGCGTACACCGAGGCGGCCGCGAAACCCAATTCGCGACCGTAACGGAGGACGGCCTCGGTGAGGGCGATCAGCTGCTGGTCGTTGCGGGCGAGCGCCGGGAGCCACTGCTCGAAGAACTCCATCGCCACGCGGACCATGTCCACCGTCTGGCTGAGGGTGAGCCTGCGCGCGAGATCCTGCGGAATCACCTGGAACGCGTCCAGGCTGAACCGGATGTCACTGTCCGGATTCTTGAGCCATTCGAGGAAGTTGACGACCGCCGTCTGAACCAGCAACTGCACATTGGAGCGTTGAGCGGCGTCGAGGTCGTCGAAGAACGGCAGTTGATCCTGCATCGTCGTGACGGCCTCGGTCGAGAGGCGACCGGAGAACTGTTTGACGCGACGCAACAGTGCGTCGGGCAACGGATCCCGGGTTTGTCGTCTGCGGGAGACCAACGGACTCTGCTCGACCATAGTCAAGAACCTACGCCCACCGCCGCCCGTGTTGTCCGACGGACACACGGGCGGCGGTGGGCGAGGATGTCGGCGTTACGCGCTGCCGGTATCCGTGTACGAGACGGCGGCGGCGCGGACGTCGTCGATGCGGTACCGGTTGGCGGCCTCGACGGCCTTGGAGCGGTCGAGGGTGCCTTCGCCGGCGAGGGCGGACAGCACGGCGACGACGATGGATTCGGCGTCGACGTTGAAGTACCGGCGGGCGGCGGGGCGGGTGTCGGAGAAGCCGAACCCGTCGGTGCCGAGGGTGGTGTACGAGCCGGGGACCCACTGGCGGATCTGGTCGGCGACCGCGCGCATCCAGTCCGAGGCCGCCACGAACGGGCCGGCGGCGTCGGACAGGGCCTGCGTGACGTACGGCAGCGGGGCGTCGGTGCCGGGGTCGCGCAGCGCCTGGCGCTCCGATTCGATGCCGTCGCGGCGCAGTTCACCCCAGGAGGTGACCGACCACACGTCGGCGGCCACACCCCACTCGTCGGCGAGCAGCTGCTGGGCCCGCAGCCCCTCGGGCATGGTGACACCGGAGACCAAAATCTGCGCCTTCGGGCCCGAGGCCTCGGACTTTTTGAACAGGTACATGCCCTTGAGCAGGCCGTCGACGTTGAGGTCGGCGGGTTCGGCGGGCTGGGAGTAGGGCTCGTTGTAGAGGGTGATGTAGTAGAAGATGTCCTCGCCACCGAACCCGTCGACCCCGTCGGTGCCGCCGTACATCCGGCGCAGCCCGTCCTTGACGATGTGCGCGATCTCGTAGGAGAACGCCGGGTCGTAGGCGACGGCGGCCGGGTTGGTCGAGGCCAGCAGCAGCGAGTGCCCGTCGGCGTGCTGCAAACCTTCGCCGGTGAGGGTGGTGCGGCCGGCGGTGGCGCCGAGGACGAAGCCGCGGGCCATCTGATCGGCGGCGGCCCAGAGGCCGTCGCCGGTGCGTTGGAACCCGAACATCGAGTAGAAGATGTACAGCGGGATCATCGGCTCACCGTGGGTGGCGTAGGAGGTGCCGACCGCGGTGAACGAGGCGGTCGAGCCGGCCTCGTTGATGCCCTCGTGCAGGATCTGCCCGATCTCCGATTCCTTGTAGGCGAGCATCAGGTCCGCATCCACGGCGGTGTAGAGCTGGCCGTTGCGGTTGTAGATCTTGAGCGAGGGGAACCAGGAGTCCATCCCGAAGGTGCGGGCCTCGTCCGGGATGATCGGCACGATCCGCTTGCCGATCTCCTTGTCCCGCAACAGCTCCTTCATGATCCGCACCAACGCCATGGTGGTCGCGACCTGCTGCTTGCCGGAGCCCTTGCGGACCACGTCGTAGGTCGAGTCCGCCGGCTGCGGCAACGGTGCCGGGCTGGTGCGGCGCTGCGGCAGGAACCCACCGAGCGCCCGCCGCCGGTCGAGCATGTACCGGATTTCCGGGGCATCGGGGCCGGGGTGGTAGTACGGCGGCATCTTCGGGTCCTTCTCCAACTCGGCGTCGGAGATCGGGATCCGCTGCAGGTCCCGGAAATTCTTCAGATCGTCGAGGGTCAGCTTCTTCATCTGGTGGGTGGCGTTGCGGCCCTCGAAGTGCTTCCCCAGGGTGTAGCCCTTGATGGTGTGCGCCAGGATCACCGTCGGCTGCCCCTTGTGCGCCATCGCCGCCGCATACGCGGCGTAGATCTTGCGGTAATCGTGGCCGCCGCGCTTGAGGTTCCAGATGTCCTGATCGGACAGGTTCGCGACCAGTTCCTTCGTCCGCGGATCCCGGCCGAAGAAGTGCTCCCGCACGTACCCGCCGTCGTTGGCCTTGTAGGTCTGGTAGTCACCGTCCGGGGTGACGTTCATCAGGTTGACCAGGGCACCGTCGCGGTCCGCGTGCAACAACGCGTCCCACTCGCGGCCCCAGACCACCTTGATCACGTTCCAGCCGGCGCCGCGGAAGAACGACTCCAACTCCTGGATGATCTTGCCGTTGCCGCGGACCGGGCCGTCGAGGCGCTGCAGGTTGCAGTTCACCACGAACGTCAGGTTGTCCAAACCCTCGGTGGCCGCGACATGCGCCAGACCCCGCGATTCGGGTTCGTCCATCTCCCCGTCACCCAGAAACGCCCACACGTGCTGGTCGGAGGTGTCCTTGATGCCGCGGTCGTGCAGGTAGTGGTTGAACCGGGCCTGGTAGATCGCGTTCATCGGGCCCAACCCCATCGACACGGTCGGGAATTCCCAGAAATCCGGCAGCAGCCGCGGGTGCGGGTACGACGGCAACCCGCCGCCCTCGTCGGCGTGCGAGTGTTCCTGCCGGAACCCGTCCATCCGCTCCGCCGGGATCCGCCCCTCCAGGAACGCGCGGGCATAGATGCCCGGCGAGGCATGCCCCTGGATGAAGATCTGATCCCCACCACCGGGATGATCCTTGCCGCGGAAGAAGTGGTTGAACCCCACCTCGTACAGCGCCGCCGACGACGCATACGTCGAGATGTGGCCACCGACCCCGACCCCCGGCCGCTGCGCCCGGGTCACCATCACCGCCGCGTTCCACCGGATGAACGCCCGATACCGGCGCTCGGTCTCCTCATCACCGGGGAACCACGGCTCGTTCTCCGTCGGGATGGTGTTCACATAATCGGTCGACGTCAACGCCGGCAACGCGACGTGCTTCTCCCCGGCCCGCTCGAGCATCCGCAACATCAGATACCGGGCACGAGTCGGTCCGGACCGGTCCAACAGTCCATCGAACGATTCCAACCACTCCGTGGTCTCGTCCGGGTCGATATCCGGCAGATAAGACGCAACACCCTCACGGATGACGCGAACGCGGCCGTCGGAACCCGGGGTCGCACTGGGGTTGGAAGGTTGGGCCGCTCCGGCGCCGGGTGTGGCGGAATCCGGTTGAGACGCGGGTCCCTGGATCAGGTCTGACAACGTTGCTCCTCATTGTGGTGGGACGCGCGGTGTGGCGTCCTCTCCATGCGATCGCGGCCTTGTTAGGCCCGACCCATCTCCTTTATGAATATGGCGCGACCCTTATCTTTCACCATCGCGGCGCAGTCGGCACACTGTGCTCGGGTTACTCTTCGGTAGCGTTTGCGCAGATCCGGGGCCGAATGTTGAACTTATCGATGTCGCCGAAAACATGGGGGAGACGAATGCGCACGTCGAGGCGCCGCTGGGGGTCGGCGGGTGCTGCCGTCGCGGCGATCGTCGGTGTGGGCGTCGTCGCCGGATGCGGCGGCGCCATCGAGGGGACCGCGCAGCAGAACGATTCTCAGGCCGCGGAGTACGCCGCGGAGGCGACGTCCTCGTCGGTGGCCGCGTCGTCCTCGCAGAAGGCCGCAGCCGAGCGGGAGGCGCTCGTGGAACAGTGCACGATGTTCGTGAACCGTGCCGGCGACACCATCGACACCTACAACGCCTTCATCGACGCCGCCAACGCCGATGCCGCCGACACCGGCGCGAAGGCGAGCGCCGCGGCGGTGGCCCTTCGGGCGGCGGCCGACGGTGCGAACGCCGCCACACCCACGCTTCCCGCCGAGCTGACCGGATTGCTCACCGATTACGCGAACAACTATCGGGAACTCGCGGACGCCGTCGACGGTGGGCAACGTGGCGACATTCTGAACACGCTCGCCAGCCGTGGAGACGAGCTCAGCGACGCGATTCGGGCAGCCTGCCCCACATCGTGACTCCCGCACCGTAGGCTCGGTCGATGACCACGCATCACTACTTTCTGAGAAAAATTCGCGTGGTCGGCTTGCGCGAAAGCGTTCGAGCATGTTCGCTTTCACCTAATTGATCTTCATCCGGCAGGTGTTCGGGTAGCCGAGCACCGTCAACAAAAGGAGGACCCCACCGTGGTCGCCGCGGCGGACGCCCAAAACTACGCTCAGAAACTCGGGATCACTGCTGACATGGCGGTACAGGAACTGGGCTGGGACGAGGACACCGACGACGACCTGCGTGCCGCGGTCGAGGACACCATCGGTGGAGAACTGCTGGACGAGGATTCCGACGAGGTGATCGACGTCGTGCTGCTGTGGTGGCGCGACGAAGACGGAGACCTTGTCGACGCCCTCATGGATGCCATCGGCCCCCTGGCCGACGAGGGATTCGTGTGGGTCCTCACCCCCAAGACCGGTCAGCCCGGTCACGTCGAGCCCAGCGAGATCGCCGAGTCCGCACCAACAGCGGGTCTCACCCAGACGTCGGCGGCAAACCTCGGGGACTGGTCGGGAAGCCGTCTGGTTCAGCCGAAGTCGCGTCCCGCGAACAAGCGCTGAACCGTCTCACCTTTTCGTTCACTCACCTAAGGATCACGTCATGCCGCTCGAGGTGGGCACCACCGCCCCCGATTTCACCCTCAAGGATCAGAACAATCAGGAAGTGACGCTTTCCGATTACCGCGGAAAGAAGAACGTCCTGCTCGTGTTCTACCCCCTCGCGTTCACCGGAACGTGTCAGGGTGAACTCTGCAAGGTTCGCGACGAACTGCCGAAGTTCGAGAACGACGAGACTGCGATTCTCGCGCTCTCCGTCGGTGCGTCGCCGACACACAAGATCTGGTCCGCCGAGCAGGGATACACCTTCCCGCTGCTCGCCGACTTCTGGCCGCACGGTGCGGTCGCGCAGCAGTATGGCGTCTTCAATGAGAAGCTGGGCTTCGCGAACCGCGGCACCTTCGTCATCGACAAGGAAGGCGTCATCCGGTTCGCCGAGATGAACGGGCCCGGAGAGGCCCGTGACCAGGGAGCTTGGGAGAAAGCGCTCGCCACGCTAGAGTCCTGATGCGCATCCGGCGAGGTTCTCGCCGGATGTTCGGGCGTGTAGCTCAGTGGTAGAGCTCTGGTTTTACACACCAGCGGTCGGGGGTTCGAAACCCTCCGCGCCCACCGTCAGGCAAAGCCCCGATCTGCGTTTCCGCGCGGCTCGGGTCTTTCTCGATGCCGGTGTTCGCGCCGCCGCCCGCGTTCGGCTGCCGCTCACCGCGTCTCACTCCTCGGTGAGTTCCATGAGCTGTTCGGCGGCGGTGCTGTTGCCGTTGTCGGCGAGGCGGCGAAGTTCGTTCATGTCGCCGAGTTCGGTGGCGACTTCGATGAGCTGGTCGGCCGCGTCGGAGCTGCCGTTGTCGGCGAGGCGCCGGAGTTCGTCCATGTCACCGCGCTCGCCGGCGAGCTCGATCAGGATGTCCACCGCTGTGGCGTCACCGTTCTCCGCGCGCTCGCGCAGGACGGACAGGTCGGATTCAGTCATGACGTACTTCCTCTTCTCGATCGAGTTTCCTCGTGTGCCGATCCCGGAGCTCGTCGCGATGCGTGTGCCACTCGTCCAGCAGGGCGGGAAGTCGCTCGCTGAGGAAGTCGGCCAGCGCGACCATTTCCTCGAGTGGGGCGCGGCGTTCGGGTGGAGCGTCGGCCAGTAACGCCAATCCCTCCCGGAACAGCGCCGCATGCTCCCGGTGGAGGGCGGAATCGAAGTTCTGCGGTTGCTGATTCGCCGGGTCCAGGCTCACCCGGTCCACCCGCTCGCCGACGACGCGGGTTCGCCGCGCCATCCGATAGCCCTCGAGCAACTTGACCGCCCCGGTGATGGCGCTCCGGCTCGCCAGCAACGCCGCGCCCAGTTCGTCGATCGTCTGTTGCGGCGGATCGCAGACGAACAGGTATCCCAGCAGCCGTCCCGCCATCGGCGGGAATCCGTACTGGCGCGCGTAGAAGCGGCCGACATGGTCGGCGAAGATCAGCTGTGTGTCGGACGGCACAGTATCGAAGATAGCAGTTCTGACTGAAATGACACAGATTTGTGTCATTTCAGTTCAGGTGCGGTGCTGCGACAGGTTTCGTCGAGTTAACCTGTTCATCGCCCGGAGCTTCGCCTGCAGTGGCATATTCCTGACATGCCCAGGTACAAGGTGACGCTGCGGAACGGCACGTCGAGCGACAAGTCCTTCGAATCAGACTTCCAGGCCGTCAACGAGACGCACCGGCCCACCGAATCCGGGGCGGGCATCGTGAAGATCGACCGCTACGAGGAGGGCGGGGGAGTGACTGGCGTCTGGTCCGCGCCCGCCACGAGCCGCACGTCCCGCACGTAGCCCGTCAGGTTGCGTCGCGCGAGACCGCGGAGCCGCGGCGATCGAGTTCGGCCTCGAATGCTGTGATCCGGCTCGTGACTCCGCGGACCGTTTCGCAGCCGTAGTCGTTCGCGATCGACTCCCCGAGCAGGGCTCGGTGCTCATCCAGCTGGGCGAGCAGTTCGTCGTCGCCGAGCTTCGTCAGGTCGCTGCACACCTCTCGATCGTCCCAGGCGCAGTCGGCGAAACCAATGCCTGACACGAATGTTCACCGGACGCGCAGAACCCCGCCGGGCCACGTGGGTGTGTTGAGTCAGCACCGAAGATGTGAGCAGGGCGGGGCCGTGCGCCGCCCTGAATGGGGGGAACGAGGCGGCATTTACCATGGTAGGCGCAGGAAAGGGCGCTTGGCGAGATACTCAGCAGAGTTTCAGGAATCCGACATTCCGACCGGAACGGGTGCGCGTTCGCAGCTGCCGACGGATTGGTGAGACGCACACGCTATTCGTTCGTTGTCAGGATGGTCGTGAGACACCCGACTACGAACGCGGGGAAGCTGGAGCATGACGTGATCGAGGCAGAGGTCGGACGAACCCCCACCGGCAGACGCTCTTATCCGGTGGCCTACCGGATCGAGTTCCTGCGGCGCTGGGACGAGTGCCTGGAGCGAGGAGCCAAAGCTCGGCTGATGCGGGAGAACAACCTCGACCGTTCCACAGTCCAGGCGTGGCTCAAGGCCCGCAATCGGGGAGAATTCACTGCATCAATGGTGACCGCAGCGGAGAAGTCGAGGAGCCGTCGGATGAACAGTCGTGAACGGGCGGAGGTGGCCAAGCTCCGCGCGGAGAACGAACGGCTCAAGGAGAAAGTGGTCCAGGCCGAGGCCGCGCAGCAGATTCTGGGAAAAGCATTCGAGCTCTTGCAGGGGATCACCGAGCGCTCGACGGAAGATACGACGGAGATCCCGCCGGCCCTGATGAGCGCGAGCGAGTACGCGCAGTGGCTCGAACGCAGAAGTCTGTCCTGATCGACACGGTCACCGCCCTCCACGGGCAGGCCGGTATGCCTGTCGCCCGGGCGAGTGCCCTGCTTGGTCTGGCCCGGTCGAGTTACTACCGGCTGGCCCACAATTACCAGCACTACCGACCGGTCGAGGAGCCGATCCCGCACATCGATCGCCGGCAACCGGCGGCGTTGTCGGCGACCGAGCGGCGGGTGATCATCGACCTGCTGCTCGCCGAGGAGAACGCGGATCGGTCTGTGGTGCAAACATATTGGCGTTCGTTTGATGCGGGCTTGGTGGCCTGCTCGGAGCGGACGTTCGACCGGGTCGCCCGGTCGCAGAATCTGACCGGGGATCGCCGGCGCACCCGCCGCGGCGGAAGCACTGCGAGACCGAAGCCGGTCGTGGCGGCCGCGCAAGTGGGTCAGTTGTGGTCTTGGGACATCACGATGCTTCAAGGGCCGCGTAAGCAGGACCGGTACTTGCTGTATCTGGCGATCGACGTCTTCTCCCGTTACCCGGTGGCGTGGCGGATCGAGTACGCCGAAACGACACAGCTGGCGGTGCTGATGTTCGCTGCCGCGTTCGAGAAGTTCGGAGCGCCGCTGGTGTTGCATGCCGATAACGGGGCATCGATGCGCTCGACCGGGCTCCTCGATGCCCTCGAGTCGGCGGGGGTGTCCGCGTCGTATTCGCGGCCGCGGGTCAGTGACGACAACCCGTTCTCCGAATCGCTGTTCAAAACACTCAAGTACGACCTGAGCTGCCCGGACCGGTTCGACAGCATCGACCACGCCCGGCAGTGGACCGAGCAGTTCCTGCACCGGTATGCCACCGAGCACCGGCACAGCGGTCTGAGTCGGCACACACCGGCGGCGGTGTTCTTCGGCACCGCCACCGAGACCCGTTTGCACCGTCAGGACCGGCTCGACCGGATCTGGACCGAATATCCCGAACGGTTCCGTCGCCGCCCCCGAGCGCCGGAACTACCCCAATTGACAGGAATCAATATCAACCACGACCTGTCTCAGACAGGTTGACAACTTCCGTATTGCGCGGGTTTCCGGCGAATCGGTGCGCAATTGTCCACCCGGCTAGCGCGCGCGAGTGCCCGGACCCACGGTGTCGTAGGCCTCCGCGAGGAGCGCGGCCAGCGTGTCGTCGAGCTGATCGTCGGAGGTGATCGTCAAGCGGTGCGTGATCACCGTCTTCGTGGTGGGAAACGCCTCGCGCAGCTGGGGGTGATGGACGCGCCGGCGCAGGTCGAGGGCGATCTCGAGCCGCGACGAATAGATGAACGCGGCAGCGAAGACGCGGGCACGAGCCCACGCGATCTCGGTCCGGTGGACTCGCTCGTCCACCTCCCCGCACGCGAGAACGAGGTCACGGAACTGCAGTAGGCGCTCGGTGGCGTCCGGGTCCTTGCCTGCCAGGTACTTGTCGATCGCGGCACTCATGGGACGCTCCTTTACATCGCCTGCAACGTTAGTTGATACAAATATCGGCGTGCATCGAACCTCCCGTCCCGCCACCGCGCGTGCTGCCGGACTGCTTCTCGGCTTCGCCGCCGACCGTGTGTTCGCCGATCCTGCCCGGTGGCATCCCGTGGCCGGATTCGGCCGCACGGCAATGGCATTGGAGAAGGCGACGTACCGCGACTCCCGGTCGGCCGGGATCCTGCACGTGGCCGTCCTGGTCGGCGGAGCGGCGGGTCTGGGGGTCGCCGCGACGCGGGTGGCGCGGCGCGGGGGATGGGCAGGCGAGGCGGCCGTTACGGCCGCCGCGACGTGGGCCGTGCTCGGCGGAACGTCGCTGGGACGGACCGGATCGACCATGGCCGCACACCTGGAGGCGGACGATCTTGCCGCCGCCCGCTCCCTGCTGCCGTCGCTGTGCGGTCGCGATCCCAGCGTGCTCGGCGTCCACGGGCTCACGCGGGCGACGCTGGAGTCGTTGGCCGAGAACACGTCCGACTCGGCGGTCGGGGCATTCGTGTGGGGCGCGGTGGCAGGCATCCCCGGACTGTTCGTCTACCGGGCGTCCAACACCCTGGACGCGATGGTCGGGTACCGCTCGCCGAAGTACCGCAACTTCGGCTGGGCGGCGGCGCGGTGGGACGACGTCCTCAACCTGCTGCCCGCCCGCCTGACGGGTGCGCTGACCGTCGCGGCCGCACCGACGGTCGGCGGGTCGCCGAACGAGGCGTGGGAGGCGTGGCGACGCGACGCGTCCCAGCACCCCAGCCCCAACGCGGGTGTCGCGGAGGCCAGCGCGGCGGGCGCACTCGGGATCTCGCTGGGCGGGCGCACCGAGTACGCGCACGGCGTCGAGATGCGACCCGTCCTCGGCTCCGGGGCGTCGCCCCGGCCCGTCGACCTCGACCGTGCGGTGAAGCTGTCCGCCGCGGTGCAGGGCGGCGCGGCGCTGGTGTCAGCGGCCCTTGCCGTAGCGGTCGGCCAGCTTCGCTTCCGCCGCCGTCCGAGGCGTTGATTCCACCGGCTTGCTTCGGGTGAACGGCTTCTTCCGGGCCACCGGTGCGGGAGCCGGAGCGGAGTCCTCGGAGGTCTTCGCGGACTTCTCCTTGCGGCGTTCGCGCCACTCCGCGCGGATGAAGTAGGCCAGGCCGAGTGGGGCCATGATGCCGAACGCCAGCCACTGCAAGCCGTACGACAAGTACGGGCCCGCGTCGAGTTGCGGGAGCGGGATGGTCCCGAGGCCGCCGGGCTGATCGGGTTCGAGTTGCACGTACGCGTCGACGAGGTCGGTGCCGATGAAACTGCCGATCTGACCCGCGTCGATGTAATACACCTGGCGGAGCCCGTTCTCGTCGATCGGCTCCTTGCCGGCGATGGTGCCCTCCGACTTGCGGACGCGACCGTCGAGTGTCACCGGCCCGGCCGGTGGCGGATCCACCGGCGGCGGCTCGGTTCCCTGGACCGGTCGGACGTAGCCGCGGTTGACCAGGATCGTGCGACCGTCCGTCAGTTGCAGCGGGGTCAGGACCTCGTAGGCAGGCTGCGATTCGATGGACCGCAATCGGACCAGCAGATCACTGTTCTGGACGTACGAGCCGGTCGTGGTGACGCGGCGCCACTCGTCGTCCGGATTCGGGGCCGCGCCGGACAGCAGGGTCTCCAGCGGAACGGGGTCGGCGTCGACCGAGTCGGCGATCAGCTGGTTCCGGTGCTCCGTCGACGTGTTCTTGCCGAGCTGCCACGGCGCGAGCACGTAGAAACACATGAATGCGAATCCGGCGACCACCAAGGCCAACACCAACCAGCCGGGTCGCAACAGAAATCTCAGCCTTCGCACGCCTCCACGGTAGCCGCTCGCAGGTGAGGACCCTGATCGTGGGTTACCGGCTGCGCACCCAGTCGAGCAGCCCGGGCACCGCGGCCTCGATCTGCAGGCGGACCCGTTCGAAGTCCTCGAGGTCGCCGTAGAAGGGGTCGGGGACGGACGACGTGTCCGCATCCGGGTCGAAACTGCGCAGCAACCGGCGACGCTCGTCGGGGACGCCCATGTGGGCAAGCTCACGGTCGTGATTCGCCGCGAGCGCGACCACCAGATCGGCGCCGAGATGGAACGGCCCGACCTCCGCGGCCGTGTGGCCCGTCGGGTACCCGTTCAGCTTCAGGGTTTCGTTGGTGCGGATGTCGGCCTCCCGGCCGACGTGCCAGCCGTGGGTCCCGGCGCTGCTCACCATCACCCGGTCGTCGAGGGCTTCCCGGCGGAGGTGCTCGGCGAAGATCTTCTCGGCCATCGGGGAGCGGCAGATGTTTCCGGTGCACACGAACGTCACGTGCAACGGGGTGTCAGGCTGCGGCATCGAGCATCTTCCCGAGGTGGGCGACGGTCTGCGCCGTCGTGTGCGCGCGCTCGGCCTCGGCCGGGAAACCGTAGCCCCACTCGACGAACACCGCGGGGATGCCCCAGTGCGCGGCACCGAGGACGTCGTGGTCACGGTCGCCGACCATCAGGACGTCGGGGGTGGCGCCCTCGGTGGCGGTGACTCCCAGGTTCCGGAGGGAGTGGGCGATCACGTCCGACTTGGCGCGCCGCCTGCCGTCGTCGCTGGCGCCGCCGATGAACTCGAAGTAGTGGGCCAGTTCGAAGTGTTCGAGGATGCGGATCGCGAACCGCTCGGACTTCGACGTGGCGACGGCGAGCCTTCTGCCGCTGTCGCGGGCATCGACGAGGACCTTCTCGATGCCGTCGAAGACGGCGTTCTCCGCCCACCCCACGCTGTCGTAGCGCTCGAAGTAGGCCGCGATCGCCTGCTGCACGACGTCTTCGTCCAGCCCCATCGACCGGAACGTGTCGATCATCGGCGGGCCGATGACGGCGTCGATCATCTCGTCGGTCGGTTCCGGCTGTCCGATCGTCGCGAGCGCATGACGGAACCCGGCGTGAATGCCGGGCGCGGAGTCGGTGAGCGTGCCGTCGAGGTCGAACAGCACGATCGGCGCCGACAGGGCAGAAGGGGCGGAGGACGGGGAGGTGGAGAGAGATGTCACCGGACCATTGTCCCTTAGGCTCGACAGCTGTGGACATTCGTGCCGGTAGCCGGGAGAGCTTGCGTCACCACGGAGACGTGGATGCGGGACCCGGTCTCCTCGATTTCGCAGTGAACGTGCAGGGCGACGGGCCCCCTGAATGGCTGCGACTGCGCCTCGCGGACGCGTTGCCGCGCCTGGGCTCCTATCCGACCGTCGCGGCCGATCGCGCCGCCCGGACCGCCGTGGCCTCCCGGCACGGCCGCTCGCCCGACGAGGTGCTACTCCTGTCGGGTGGGGCCGAGGGCTTCTCCCTGCTCCCACGGCTCGGGGTCCGGCAGGCGGCGCTGATCCATCCGTCGTTCACGGAACCGGAGTGGGCCCTGCGGGAGGCGAACGTGCCCGTCACGCAGGTGCTGCTGGGCGATCCGTACGTTCTGGACGCCGCTTCGGTCCCCGAATCCGCCGACCTGGTCGTGATCGGCAACCCGACCAACCCGACGTCGGTGCTGCACCCGGCGGAGGAGATCCTGCGGCTGCGCCGCCCCGGCCGGATCGTCGTGGTCGACGAGGCGTTCGCCGACGCGGTGCCGGGCGAGGTCGAGTCGCTCGCCGGTCGTTCGCTGCCCGACGTGCTGGTGCTGCGCAGCCTCACCAAGACGTGGGCACTGGCCGGACTGCGCTGCGGGTACGCGCTCGGCTCCCCGGAGATCCTCGAACGCCTGCAGGTGGGGCGGGCGCACTGGCCACTGGGAAGCCTGCAGGTGGAGGCGATCGCCGCATGCAGCGAACCGGACGCTGTCGCCGCCGCCCGGGAGCACGCCGGCGTGCTGGGTGCGTGGCGGGACTACCTGATCCGTCGGCTGAGCGAGATCGGCGTCGCCGTGCACCAGCCTGCCGTCGCCCCGTTCCTGCTGCTCCGACTGCCGGACGGCGAACTCGTGCGGAAGCAACTGCGCGAACGGGGCATCGCCGTGCGGCGGTGCGACACGTTCCCCGGGCTCGGTCCCGAGTTCCTCCGGGTCGCGGTGCGCCCCCGCGAGCAGGCCGACGTCCTGATCGACGCGATGAAGGAGATCCTGTGAACCCGGTGCGTCTCGCCGACGTGATCGCGACCCTGGATGCGGCGTACCCGCCCGCCCTCGCCGAATCGTGGGACTCCGTCGGCCTCGTGTGTGGCGACCCCGACGACACGGTGGCGACGGTGACGATCGCGGTCGATCCGACCGCCGCGGTGGTCGACGAGGCGATCGACGCCGGCGCCGACCTTCTCCTCGTCCACCACCCGCTGCTGCTGCGCGGCGTCGACACCGTCGGCGCCCACACGCCGAAGGGCGCACTCGTCCACAAGCTGATCAAGGCCGGATGCGCCCTGTTCACCGCGCACACCAACGCCGACTCCGCGGACCCCGGCGTCTCCGACGCCCTGGCCGCGGCACTCGGACTGACCGTCACCGGACCGATCGACCCGCACCCCACCGAGAACCTGGACAAGTGGGTCGTCCTGGTCCCGGCGGGCGACGCCGACACGGTGCGCCGCGCCCTGTTCGACGCGGGCGCCGGGCACATCGGCAACTACCGCGACTGCAGCTGGTCCGTCACTGGGCAGGGCCAGTTCCTCCCGACCGACGGCGCGAACCCCACCCTCGGCGCGGTCGGTGCGCTCGAACGTGTCGAGGAGAGCCGGGTGGAGGTGATCGCTCCGCGCGGCATCCGGCAGAACGTGCTCGCCGCGATGCGCGCCGCCCATCCGTACGAGGAGGTCGCGTTCGACGTGTTCGAGATGGCGACGTTCCCCGGACCCCGCGGACTCGGGCGGGTCGGGGAGCTGCCCGAGCCGCTGTCGCTGCGGGACTTCACCGACCGGGTGGCGGACGCGCTGCCCGCCACGACGTGGGGTGTGCGGGCCGCGGGCGACCCCGAAGCGATGATCCGCACCGTCGCGGTGTGCGGCGGCTCCGGCGACTCGTACCTCGACGCCGTCTCCCGACTCGGCGTGGACGCCTACGTCACCGCCGATCTGCGACACCACCCGGCAGACGAGCACCTGCGCGCCGGGGGGCCGGCCCTGATCGACGTCGCGCACTGGGCGAGCGAGCAGCCGTGGTGTGACCAGGCCAAGGGTGTCCTCGACACCGCGTTCGGCCAGACACCGGATTGGCAGGTTCGGGTGTCGGCCGTACGGACCGATCCGTGGTCGGTCAGCGCGTCGCCGTCGTAGCGCCGTCCGGCCGAAACCGGTGATCCGCCGGGGTACGGTTGACACCCAGCAATCTGCACACAAGAACCCTTCACAGAAGACAGCAGGAGTTACCACGCGTGAACGTCGAACCACAGGTGCAGTCCAAGCTTCTCGACCTCGCCGGCGTCGATGCGGAGCTGTCCAGGATCGCCCACCGACGCACCGCGCTTCCGGAGCGTCAGGAAGTCGAGCGGCTCGAGGCGGAGCGCGTCACCCGTAAGGACGCGGCGGTGGCCGTCGAGATCGTCCTCGACGATCTCGACCGCGACATCCGCAAGCTCGAAGGTGAGGTCGACGCCGTCCGTCAGCGCGAGGACCGCGACCGCACACTGCTCCAGAGCGGAACGGTCGGATCGAAGCAGCTCACCGAACTCGAACACGAACTCGGCAGCCTCGTCCGCCGTCAGGGACTGCTCGAGGACGAATTGCTCGAGGTGATGGAACGGCGCGAGGCGTCGCAGTCCGACCACGACCACGCCGGTGCGCAGTTGTCGCAGATCGAGGAAGACCTCATCGACGCCGCCCGCCGCCGGGACGACGCCGTCGCGGATCTGGACGCCGCCGAGCAGCGCTGCATCCGCGACCGCACGGCGCTGGCCGACCAGTTCCCCGCCGACCTGATCGCCGTCTACGAGAAGCAGCGCAGCCAGAACGGTGTCGGAGCGGCGCTGCTGCAGGCGCGGCGCTGCGGAGCGTGCCGCATCGAACTCGACCGCGGCGAGATCTCCCGCATCACCGCCACCGCACCCGACGTCGTCGTGCGCTGCTCGGAATGCGGCGCGATCCTGGTGCGCACGAAGGAGTCGGGTCTGTGAGTGCCGGTCGGGTCGTCGTCGAGGCCGACGGTGGTTCGCGCGGCAATCCCGGACCCGCCGGTTACGGCGCCGTGGTGTTCGACGCCACCCACGGCACCGTTCTCGCGGAGCGCAAGGAGAGCCTCGGGATCGCCACCAACAACGTTGCCGAGTACCGGGGCCTGATCGCCGGTCTCGACGCCGCCGCCGAACTCGGCGCGTCCGAGGTGGACGTGCGGATGGACTCCAAACTGGTGGTCGAGCAGATGTCCGGGCGCTGGAAGGTGAAGCACCCGGACATGATTCCGCTGCAGCGCCAGGCGTCCACACTCGCCCGGCAGTTCGATTCCGTGACGTACACCTGGATTCCGCGGGCGGAGAACGCGCACGCCGACCGCCTCGCCAACGAAGCCATGGACGGCGCCGCCGGCGATTCCGACGCCGATCCGGAACCGGCTGCCCAGTCGGAGAAGGCCACCCCCGCGGCACCGGGCTGGATGGACACGACGGGCGCCCCGACCCGGATGCTGCTGCTCCGGCACGGGCAGACCGCGCTGTCCGTCGACCGGCGGTACTCGGGTCGCGGGAACCCGGCCCTCACCGAGATCGGGCAGGCCCAGGCGAACGGCGCGGCCGCTCGCCTTGCAGGCAACAGCGGAATCGCGGCCGTGGTGTCGTCCCCGCTGGGACGCGCGCAGCAGACCGCGACGGCGGCGGCGAAGGTGCTCGGACTCCCGGTCACCGTGCACGAGGGCCTCACCGAAACCGACTTCGGCGAGTGGGAGGGCCTCACGTTCCGGGAAGCTGCCGAGCGCGACCCCGAACTGCACCGCAAGTGGTTGTCGGACACGTCGGTGTGCCCGCCCGCGGGGGAGAGCTTCGACGAGGTGCGGGAGCGCATCCTGAAGGTCCGCGACGACCTCACCGCCTCCTACGCCGGCTCCACGATCCTCGTGGTCACCCACGTGACCCCCATCAAGACCCTGTTGCAGTTGGCGCTCGACGCGGGACCGTCCCTGCTGTACAAGCTGCATCTGGATCTGGCGTCGCTGAGCATCGCCGAGTTCTATCCCGACGGCGGCTCGTCCGTCCGCCTGGTCAACGACACCTCCCACCTGTGAGTACTTGTTAACCGCGGGCGGTTAACAAGTACTCACAGGCCCAGAGGGCAACGACCGCGGCGAGCAGGGTCAACGGCGTGGTCACCAGCGCGAGAATCGTGAACGTCCGGAGATCCGCGGGAGATCCGGCGCGCGCGGCGACGCGCCGCCACAGCATGATCGCCAGCGACCCCACGTACGTGAGGTTGGGGCCGAGGTTCACACCGAGCAGCATCGCCAGCACGAGTCCGGTCGGAGCGTGCGGTCCGAGCGCTGCCAGCAGGAGCAGCGTGGCGGGGAGGTTGTTCACCAGGTTCGCGGCGACCGCGGCGACGACGGCCATCGTGAGCAACGCCGTGAACGACGTGTCGGTCGGCAGTCGCGTGGCGATCCATTCGCCGATCGGACCGTTCGCGACCCCGGCCACGACGACGCCGAGGATCAGGACGAACCCGCAGAACCACACGTCGATCGAATACACGATCCGGCCCACGCTGGTCCGGCCGTCGCGCAGGGCGACGACGCCCAGCACGATCGCCCCCGCCGCGGCCACCCACGCCGGTGCGACCCCGACGAAGCCGGACACCGCGAACCCCAGGAGTGTGGCCGCGATGATCGACAGTGCGACTACCGGCGCCGGCGGGTCACGTTTCGGCTCCGGCTCGGCTTCGGGCCGGACGAGGTGCCGCCGGAAGAACACGCGGAACAGAATCAGTTCGACGAGGATCGCCACGGCCCACGGCAGCGCCATCACGGCGGTGAAATGCAGGAAGCTCAACCCGGTCGCCGAGAACGCGATGAGGTTCGTCAGATTGGAGACGGGCAGCAGGGTCGACGCGGTGTTCGACAGGTGCGCGGTGGCATACGAATGGGGGCGCGGATCCATCCGCAGCGAGCGGGCGGTGGCGATCACCGCCGGTGTCAGCAGGACCACCGTGGCATCGAGGCTCAGGACCGCGGTGGTCAGCGCCGCCGCCGCGAACACGAGAGTCAGCAACCTTTTCGGATCCCCCCGCGCCCCGCGCCGCAACCGGCCCGCGATCCAGGTGAACACCCCCATGGCGTCCGCGAGGTGCGCAAGGACGAGGATCGCCGCCAGGAACCCGACGGTCGGAGCCATCTCCGACACTTCGTCCCAGGCCTCCGCCGGCGTCACCAGACCGGTGGCGAGGACGACGACCGCGGCCGGTGCGGCCGCGACGATCTCGGGCAGCCTCCGTGGACGCACGACCGCGAAGACGAGGACTCCGGTGACGAGCGCCACCGCCAGAACTGTCACCGACGGGTCACGTCAGGAGTTTGTGGAGGGTGCGCAGATTCCGGGTCGTGGTGAACGCCTTGAGCTTGGGAGCGCCGGTGCTCTTGCCGAACCTGCTCTTGAGTGTCATACCCCGTTCGACTTCCCAGTACAGGACGCCGTCGCCGGCCTGCACTCGTTCGACCTCCGGATCCAGCTCGTCCCCGATGCTCAGAAGGGTGTCCAGGACCTCGGGTTCGGGCGTCACCAGCACGTACGGGTGCCAGCCTTCTCGCTCGGGGTCGAACGGGTAGTCGTCGACGATCTGTCGAACCGTGTCGAGGTCGAGGACGAAAACCCAGGCTTCGTAGTGGAATTCGGCACGCAGCCCGGATTCGATCTCACTCTTCAGTGCGGTGACGTCGTCACGGTCGGAATCGAACAGCACGTTGCCCGACGCGAGGACGGTCTTCACGTTCTCGAATCCCAGATCGACGAAGGTGCTGCGGAGGTCGGCCATCTTGATGTTGATGCCGCCCACATTGATGCCGCGCAGGAGGGCGGCGTATCGGGTCATGATCAGACCATAGTGCGGCGGCATGACACGTTCGCGCGAACTGTAGGCTGATCGGGCGGACGAGTTGGCCGGGCGACCGCGGCACAGGGAACCAGCACATCAGTGCACAGGCCCTGAGTCGAGGAAAGTCCGGACTCCACAGAGCAGGGCGGTTGTTAACGGCAACCCGAGGTGACTCGCGGGACAGTGCCACAGAAAACAGACCGCCGACGCCACATCCTCCGGGGTGAGGCGTCGGTCAGGGTGAAACGGTGCGGTAAGAGCGCACCAGCACCCCGGGTGACCGGGGTGGCTAGGTAAACCCCGCCCGGAGCAAGGTTGAAGGCCGCACCGGATCCTCCGGGATCCCGGTGCGGCTGCGCAGGTGTCCGAGGGCTGCTCGCCCGAGCCTGCGGGTGAACCGCTCGAGGTACCCGGCGACGGTGTGCCCAGATGGATGGTCGCCACCCGGCGCTTCGGCGCTCGGGGACAGGATCCGGCTTACACGCCAACTCGTCCGCCTCACCCGTTGCGCCGGTCGGCGAGGTCTCGATCCTGACTGGCGAGTAACAAACAGACCGGTTAGCATCTTTCCCGCAACGGCCCGACTGACCCGAATCGGGGTCGATGCCGGGGCCCGTCGCCCACGTCCGTGGGCGATGGGGCCCCTCTATCGGCGGCAGTAGATGTTACTCGTGATAGCGGTAACATCTGTCCATGGACTTGCCCCACGACATCGCCGGCTCCGGCCCCACCCTGATACTCGTGCACGGGGTGGTGCATCGCCGGCAGGCCTGGAACGCCCTGCTGGACCAGTTGACGTCCTATCGCCGAGTGGTCACCGTCGACCTTCCGGGACATGGAGAATCGGCGGCACTCGAAGACGGCCCGGACATGATGGATCAACTCCTCGAGGAACTGAGCGGGTTCGTCCGCTCGGTGACGCCGCCCGGCGAACGGCCCCACGTCGCCGGAAACTCGCTCGGAGGCTGGCTGTCCCTCGCGCTGGCGGCCAGGGGCGAGGTCGCGTCGGCCACGGCGCTCTCACCGGCCGGCTTCTTCGTCAACCACGCCGATCAGGCCCGCACCATCTACACGTTCCGAGCCCTGCGCGGACTCGCCCGGGCAATGGGTCCGAACGCTCCGAAGGCTTTGCGGTACAAGGCTGTCCGCTATCCCTCGCTTGCCGCCTTCTTCGCACGGCCCAGCCGGGTGCCGTACGAGGATGCCGTGGTCGACGCGCACTCGCTCACCACCAACGCCCTGGTCGACAAGGGGATGACGGCGTCGTTCGATCTTCCGCCGGTCGTCGACGCGACGGTTCCGGTCACCGTGGCGTGGGGGCGCCGCGACCTGATTCTGCCGGTGTATCAGGCACGGGGGGTGCGCCGATTCCTCCCGCAGGCGCGGATACTGATCCTGCCCGGCATCGGGCACGTCCCGATGACCGACGACCCGAATCTGATCAGCACGATTCTGCTCGGCGGCAGCTCGGTGACTTCCAGCGGTTCCCGGAACTGACCTCGGCCCTACCGCGCCTCGGCGAAGACGACGGCGCCGAAACCGAAGAGGACCGTTCCGGTGATCCGATCCAGGACCCGTCGCACCGACGGCTTCTCCAGCGTGGTGCGGGCACGGGTCAGCAGAAGGCTGTACGCGCCGAGCCAGACGATCCCGAGGAGCCCGTGAACGAGCACGAGCAACGCCAGGGTCGGGGCGGTCGGCCCCCCGGGCGGAACGAGCTGGGGGAGCAGGCCGGTGTAGAACACTGCGATCTTCGGGTTCAGGAGGTTGGTCAGGAACCCGGCCCGCCAACTCGACCCCGGCGACGGAACCTGTGCCGGTCCGGGCGCGGCGGTGCGTTGTCGCAACCGGCTGCGCCAGAGGGTGGAGAGGCCCAGATACACCAGGTACATCCCGCCGACGATCTTCACGACGGTGTAGGCCTCCGCGGAAGCGGCGAGCACCGCGCCGAGCCCGACGACGGTCAGCGCGCCCCACACCATCAACCCGGCGACCACGCCGAACGTCGCTCGCAGCGCGGCGCCGCGTCCACCGGACAGGCCGGCGCGCGTCACCACCGCCATGTCCGGACCCGGAAGGACGGTCAGGAGCCCGAGCACCGCGAACGCGGTCATCACGACACCGATCATCGGCCCAGTGTGTCGGGCGCGCTCAGCGCAGTGAAATCCAGACTTGTGACTTGCCGAGCACGGTGTGTCCGTCGAACGTCACCGTCAGGTCGATCCTCGCAGTGCCTGCGGCCTCGTCGACCTGTGCGGCCTTCGCGACGACCTCGACGACCGCGCCGTCGTCCGGGGCGACGATCACCGGCTTGGTGAAGCGGGCGCGGTATCCGGTGACCCGTGCCGGGTCGCCGAGCCAGTCGACGACGCACTGCGTCGCCAGTCCCAGCGTCAGCATTCCGTGCGCCAGCACACCGGGCAGGCCCACGGCGTTCGCGACGTCGTCCCGGTAGTGAATGGAGTTGAAATCACCGGACGCCCCGGCATAGCGGACCAGGGATTCCCGGGTCACGTGATATCGGGCCTTGGCGACGGTGTCGCCGAGCATGATTCGCTGCGGCGACGTCATTCCTCCCCCCTGACGAACAGCGTCGACGTCATGGTGCTCACGTGATCGCCTGCGGCGTCGAGGATCTCGATGTCGGCGACGAGCAGTGTATGCGGACCGCGTGACGTCACGTTCGTGACTGTGAGCACCGCGGAGAGTTCGTCGCCCGCGACGACCGGGCGGATGGACGTGGCGTGTTCGGTGCTGTGCACCAGATTGACCGGCTCGATTCCCGACGTCGGATCGGCGACGAGCTGCGCCAGTGCGCGTTCCTGCACGATGACGGGAAACGTGGGCGGGGCGACGAGATCGGCGTGACCGGCGGCGCGGGCACTGCCGACGTCGAAGGACGTCGGGTTGGTGGCGAAGACGGCGCGGGCGAATTCCCTGATCTTCTCGCGGCCGACGAGGTAGGGCTCGGTCGGCGGATAGACACGACCCTCGATCGCTGGATTCACTGCCATCAGGTCAGCCTAGAGACGTCCTGTCCCCAGGGCAGGGCGAAGCGTTCGGAGAATCGTCACGAATGTGTCGCGGACGTGCCCGCTCACGTCGAAGCCCCCGCCGGACAGGTCCGGCGGGGGCTTCGACGTATCGACTGATCGACAGCCGTCAGACGGGATCGACCATCAGCAGTTGGGCCCAGTAGGTGGCGCCTTCGGCACCGAGGTAGGGAAGTAGCTGATCAAAAATGATCGTTGACATGCTCGCTCCATTCTCTGTTGGGGCACTGCGCCGGGAGGCGAGCCATCGGCACCGCACTGACCGGCGCCGGGGACCGTATCACCGGACAGGACTCCGAGGGTAACAGTATGAGCGTGATCCACAACCCCACACGTCCCACCGGTGCCACACTGAGGGCATGACTGACGAAGATCATCTCTGGTACTACAACGTCGAGGACGGCACGGTCACGCAGGGGAAGGCGGCATCGTCGATGTCGCGGATGGGCCCGTACCCCGATCGCGCGTCCGCCGAGAAGGCGCTGCAGATCGCCGCGGAGCGGAACAAGGCGGCGGACCGGGCAGACGAGGAGTGGAACAACTAGCGTTGTCGAGAGGGTGTGCGTGAGGTGCCGATGAGTCGTTTCGTCGCGCGCGGAATCGATTTCGGCACCGTGCGCACCGAATTCCACCTGCCGGAGGGGTATCCGCCCGCGGCGGTCGCGCAGGCGCGGGCGGCGTCCGACCGGTACGCGTCCGAGCGGGAGGACCGCACCGATCTGGCGTTCGTCACCATCGATCCGCCCGATTCCCTGGATCTCGATCAGGCGCTGCATCTGGAGCGGACACAGGTCGGATTCGTCCTGCACTACGCGATCGCGGACGTCGGCGCCGTCGTGGAGCCCGGTGGGGTGCTCGACGTGGAAACCCGCAAACGCGGGCAGACGTTCTACCTCCCCGACGGCAAGGTGCCGCTGCACCCGAAGGAACTCTCCGAGGGATCCGCGAGTCTTCTCCCCGACGAGGACCGCCCGGCGGTGGTGTGGCGGATCGAACTCGACGAATCGGCCACACCCTTGTCCTGCACGGTGTCCCGTGCGACGGTGCGTTCCGTGGCACGGCTGGACTACGCCGGGGTGCAGGCCGATTCGGAGGCGGGGAGACTGCATCCGTCCATCGCGTCGCTGCCGGAGTTCGGCCGGCTCCGCACGGCGGCGGCGGTGGCGCGCGGAGCGATCGAACTCCGGCTCCCCGAGCAGGAAGTGGTGCCGGACGGCGACGGCTGGCGGGTCGACCTCGCGCCCCGCACCGAGGCCGACGACTGGAACGCCGAGGTCTCGCTCCTCACCGGAATGTGCGCCGCGGACATGATGCTCGACGCGAAGGTCGGGCTGCTCCGCACCCTGCCGCCCGCCGGACCGGACGCGGTCGAGGCGCTGCGACGCACGGCGTCGGCATTGGGGATCGACTGGCCGGAGAGCGTCGGCGTCGGTGAACTCCTGGCGCGGCTCGACCCGAATTCGGCGTCGACGCTGGTGCTGATGACCGAGGCGCCGTCGCTGCTGCGGGGCGCCGACTACGCGGCGTTCGACGGCGCCCTGCCCGAATTGACCACGCACGCCGCCATCGGCGCCCCGTACGCCCACGTGACCGCGCCGCTGCGCCGGCTCTCGGATCGGTACTCGACGGAGGTGTGCCTCGCCGTCACCGCCGGAACGCCGGTGCCGTCCTGGGCGCGGGACGCCCTGGGTTCGATGCCCGAGATCATGGTCGGCTCGGATTCCCTCGCGAGCAAGATCGACCGTGCCTGCATCGACCTCACCGAAGCGACCGTGCTCGCCGACCGGGTGGGGGAGACGTTCGACGCGACCGTGCTGCGGTCACGGAACGGCAAGCGCACCGCGGACGTGTTCGTCCCGTCCGTGTCCGTGATGGCGAAATGCGTGGGCGACCCCGCCGAGGGCGAACAGGTGAAGATCAGGCTCGTCTCCGCCGACGTCGCGAAGCGGACCGTCGAGTTCGGTTACCCCGCTTAGCGCGTCAGTCGCGGAACCGGTCCGTTGCCTCGACGAGGTGATGCACAATGCCCGGCTCCATCGCCGAGTGTCCCGCGTCGTCGACGATCTCGAGCCGCGAACCCGGCCAGGCCCGGTGCAGCGCCCACGCACTGGTCGCCGGGCACACCACGTCGTAGCGTCCCTGCACGATCACGCCCGGAATGCCGTCCAGCGCGGCGGCGTCCCGGAGAAGCTGGCCCTCGTCCAGGAACCCGCGGTTGTGGAAGTAGTGGTTCTCGATGCGGGCGAAGGCCAGCGCGAACCTCGGCTGGGACGTCTCCACCACCCGTTCCGGTTTGGGGAGCAGCGAACTCGTCGCGCCCTCCCACGTGGACCACGCGACCGCGGCCCGCGTCGCGACGTCGGGATCGTCGGACTGCAGGAGCCGGTGGTAGGCCTCGACGAGGTCGCCACCCCGCCCCGACTCCGGCACCGGCGCCAGGAACTCCTCCCACAGTTCGGGGAACAGATGTCCGGCACCGCCGTTGTAGTACCAGTCGATCTCGCTGCGGCGCAGCAGGAAGATGCCGCGCAACACCAGCTCGGTGACCCGGCCGGGATGCTTCTGGGCGTAGGCGAGAGCCAGCGTGGAGCCCCACGACCCGCCGAAGACCTGCCACCGGTCGATACCGAGATGGCTGCGCAGCAACTCCACATCGCCGAGGAGACGGTCGGTGGTGTTGACCGACAGATCGGCCCCGTCGGCGACGTGGGGTGTGGAACGGCCGCATCCACGCTGGTCGAGCAGCACGATCCGGTACACCTGCGGGTCGAAGAACTGTCGTTGCGCGGGATCGGTGCCGCCGCCGGGACCGCCGTGGAGAAACACGACCGGCTTCCCGTCGGGGTTCCCGCTCTGCTCCCAGTACATCTGCTGACCGTCGCCGACGTCGAGATGCCCGAACTGGTACGGCTCGAGCGGCGGGTACAGGGTGCGCAGCTGGGTCACGTCGGCCTCAGAACCCGATCAGGCCGGACGCCAGATCGGGGATCACCAGAGCGGTCACCGCTTCCTGCCGGATGCCGGGGCAGGCCGCCGTCGTGATGACGTCGATCCGGCCCCGGTCCTGCAGGAAGTCGAGCGCGTTGAGGTTGTTCTTCGCGATCCACGTGCCGACCAGACCGTTCAACCCGGTCTTGCCGATGGTCGGGGTGTAGGTGCGCCAACTCTGCAACTGACCTTCGAGGTCGGTGCACAGCTGGGCGGCCTGCGCCTCGGTGACGCCACCCGGCACCAGGCCGGGGCCGGGAACCGCGGTGGTGGCCGGGGCCGGAGGTGCGGTGGTGCCGGGTGCGGGGCCCGGTCCGGCACACCCCGTGACGACCGCCGCGGCCGCCACCGCCGCGGCCGCCATCACGGCCGGGCGGTGACGACGTCCGGTGCCCTGCACGCGTCGCTGTCCCATGAACATCCCCCTCGAGTGTGTGCCGGCCCGGTGAGTCGAGGACGACCTAGAAGCTGTGCTCTTCCGCCGGGAACGTTCCGGCGCGTACCTCGGTCGCGTATGCGGCGGCTGCGTTACGCAACTCGTCACCGACGTTACCGAAGCGCTTGACGAACTTCGCCGTCTTGCCGCTGGTGTAGCCGGCCATGTCCTGCCACACGAGGACCTGGGCGTCACACTCGACGCCCGCTCCGATGCCCACGGTGGGGATGGTGAGCTTGCGGGTGACCTGGCCTGCGATCTCGGCGGGCACCATCTCCATGACGACGGAGAACGCGCCGGCCTCCTGCACGGCGATCGCGTCGGCGACCAACTGCTCGGCGGCGTCGCCGCGGCCCTGTACGCGGAAACCGCCGAGCGAGTTCACGCTCTGCGGGGTGAACCCGACGTGGGCCATGACGGGGATGCCTGCCGCGGTGATCGCGGCGATCTGCGGCGCGACACGCTCGCCGCCCTCGAGCTTGACCGCGTGGGCCAGCCCTTCCTTCATGAACCGGGTCGCGGACGCGAGGGCCTGCTCCGGGGAGCTCTCGTAGCTGCCGAACGGGAGGTCCGCCACCACGAGAGCGTGCGGCGCACCGCGGACGACGCCGCGAACGAGGGGGAGGAGTTCGTCGATCGTGACCGGGACGGTGGTCTCGTATCCGTAGACGACGTTGGCAGCCGAGTCGCCGACGAGGAGAACGGGAATCCCGGCTTCCTCGAAGATGCGGGCGCTGGAGTAGTCGTAGGCGGTGAGCATCGCCCAGCGTTCACCCTCGGCCTTCATGGCCTGCAGGTGGTGGGTTCGGGTCTTGCGCTTGGGAACGTCGTGCGATGGTGCTGATCCGTAGAGCCGATCTTCTGACGTGCTCGCGGACGACTTGCTATCGGACATCGTTGTCCCTTTCTGGCCTCGAGGCCCTTGACGGGTCCCCGGGTGCGGGTGATGACGCCTACAGTCTGCCACCGGCCCGCGGGGGAGCGAAGGGCTCGCGCGGGTGCGATAGGTCACACCCGCCGTCTGTCCTCTGACCTGCGGGAAGGCCTGCCGGCGCAGAACCCCTGGCACGATCGTCCTATGTCGAAGAGTGCTCGGGTACCGGCCGCGTTCGCGGGGTGCATCGCCGTCGTCCTTGTCGTCGCAGGCTGTGCGGGAGGCGGACGGGACACCGGTGAGGCCGTCGCCGAACCGTCGGCGGCCGCGGCGGCTCCGGCCGGACCGATCCCCGCCGGGCTCGAGGAGTTCTACACGCAGCAGGTGCAGTGGGGGTCGTGCGAGGGCTACAGCACGGACGGGTCTCCGCTCGGCGACACTCTCGACTGCGCGAAGGTGACCGTGCCGAACGACTACGCGAACCCCGGGGGTGCGACCGCGCAGATCGCCGTCTCCCGGTCGAAGGCGACCGGCGACAAGGTCGGATCGCTGCTCGTGAACCCCGGTGGCCCGGGGGCGTCGGGTATCGGGCTGGCGTCCGTGGCCGACGGCACCGACATCGCGGAGCGGTTCGACGTCATCGGTTTCGATCCGCGCGGCGTCGGCGCGTCCTCGCCGCAGGTGACCTGCCTGACCCCGGCGGAGGTGGACGCGCGGCGCAAGGACGACGACGTCGACATGAGTCCCGCCGGAATCGCGCAGACGGAGGCCGAGAACCGTGAGTACGCGGACAAGTGTGCGGAGCGGACCGGCATCGACGTCCTCGCACACGTCGGAACGTACGACGTGGTGCGCGACATGGACGTCATCCGGGCGGTGCTCGGTGACGAGAAGCTCAACTACCTCGGCTACTCGTACGGCACCCGGCTCGGCTCGACGTACGCGGAGACGTTCCCGGGCAACGTGCGCGCGATGGTCCTCGACGGTGCCCTCGATCCCGAGCAGGACCCGACGGAGGAAGTGATCCTGCAGGCGGCCGGATTCCAGTCCGCGTTCGACGCGTTCGCCGCGGAATGCATGCAGCAACCGGACTGCCCGCTCGGCACCGACCCGGCGCAGGCGAACGCGAGGTTCCGGGCGCTCGTCGACCCGCTGATCGGCAAGCCGGCCGCGACCACCGACCCGCGCGGACTCAGCTACACCGATGCGATCACCGGCGTCCAGCAGGCCCTGTACTCGCCGAATCTGTGGGGCCCGCTCCGCGGAGGCCTGGAGAGCCTGCAGACGGGGACGGGCGATTCGCTGCTGATGCTGGCCGATCTGTACGAGGGGCGCGCCGACGACGGCACGTACTCCAACCTCAACGACGCCTTCAATTCCATCCGCTGCATGGACGATCCGCCCGTCACCGACCGCGCGGCCGTCGGGGAGGCGGACGTGCGGTACCGCCAGGCGGCGCCGTTCCTCGACGACGGTCGCGGCACCGGCAGCGCGCCGCTGGACGTCTGCGCGTTCTGGCCCGCGCCGAACACGGGCTCGCCGCACACCGTGTCGGCGCCCGGGATCCCGCCTGTCGTCGTCGTCTCGACGACCGAGGACCCGGCGACGCCGTACCAGGCGGGCGTGGATCTGGCGAAGCAGATGAACGGCTCGCTCGTCACGTACCGGGGCACTCAGCACACCGTCGTTCTCGACGGCGAGGCGTGCGTCGACGACGCCGTCTCGGAATATCTCGTCGACCTCGCGGCGCCGCCCGCAGACCTGATGTGCTGACCCACGCCTGTGACGGGATCGTCCGAGGGGCCCGCACGCTGGAACGATGCGGAATCCGGCATAGTCGAATCAACGAAGTAACACAGATTTAACGAACTTTGCTTACTCTCGCGGACATGGATCGCCAAAAGGAATTCGTGCTTCGCACCCTCGAAGAGCGCGACATTCGGTTCGTCCGATTGTGGTTCACGGACGTTCTCGGATACCTGAAATCGGTGGCGATCGCCCCCGCGGAACTGGAAGGTGCCTTCGAGGAGGGCATCGGCTTCGACGGATCCGCGATCGAGGGCTTCTCCCGGGTGTCCGAGGCGGACACGGTCGCGAAGCCGGACGCCTCCACGTTCCAGGTGCTGCCGTGGAGTTCGAGCAAGGGGCATCAGCACTCCGCCCGCATGTTCTGCGACATCGCCATGCCCGACGGTTCCCCCTCCTGGGCGGATTCGCGGCACGTGCTGCGCCGTCAGCTGAACAAGGCGAGCGATCTGGGCTTCAGCTGCTACGTGCACCCCGAGATCGAGTTCTTCCTGCTGGAGAACGGGCCGATCGACGGCACGCCGCCGAAGCCCGCCGACTCCGGCGGCTACTTCGACCAGGCCGTCCACGACTCCGCTCCCAACTTCCGCCGGCACGCGATCGACGCACTCGAGTCGATGGGCATCTCCGTCGAGTTCAGCCACCACGAAGCGGCTCCCGGCCAGCAGGAGATCGACCTGCGGTACGCGGACGCCCTGTCGATGGCCGACAACGTGATGACGTTCCGCTACGTCGTCAAGGAGGTCGCGATCGCCGAGGGCGTGCGCGCCACGTTCATGCCGAAGCCGTTCAGCGATCAGGCCGGCTCGGCGATGCACACCCACATGAGCCTGTTCGAGGGCGACACCAACGCCTTCCACAACCCGGACGATCCGATGCAGCTGTCGGAGACCGGTAAGGCGTTCATCGCCGGCATCCTCGAGCACGCCAACGAGATCAGCGCCGTCACCAACCAGTGGGTGAACTCCTACAAGCGTCTGATCCACGGTGGCGAGGCCCCCACGGCGGCGTCCTGGGGCCCGTCCAACCGGTCGGCGCTGGTCCGCGTCCCGATGTACACGCCGAACAAGGCGTCCTCGCGTCGCGTCGAGATCCGGAGCCCAGATTCGGCCTGCAACCCGTACCTGACGTTCGCGGTGCTCCTCGCCGCCGGTCTGCGCGGAATCGAGAAGGGCTACGAACTTCCGCCGGAGGCCGAGGACGACGTGTGGGCGTTGACGTCGGCCGAGCGCCGCGCCATGGGTTACCGGGAGCTGCCCGGCAACCTCGACGGCGCGTTGCGCGAGATGGAGAAGTCGGAGTTGGTGGCCGAAGCACTCGGCGAGCACGTGTTCGACTTCTTCCTGCGCAACAAGCGTCGCGAGTGGGAGGAGTACCGGAGCCACGTGACGCCGTTCGAACTCAAGACGTATCTGGGGTTGTGAGCAAGAGCATGGTGAAGCCTCCGGCAGCGCGTTCTGCCGTTCCCGGTCCGGGTCGTCTGGGTCTCGTCGAGCCGACCGCTCCGTCCGAACTCCGCGATCTGGGCTGGGTCGGTGAAGACAGCATCGAACTGCTCTGGTCGTTGTCGAGGGCCGCGAACGCCGACCTCGCCCTCCGCACCCTGGTGCGCCTGAAGGACGGGCTCGGCGAGGGCTGGGCCGAGCTCGATGCGGCGCTCCGCACCGACAAGGGCCTGCGTGGCCGGTTGTTCGGGCTGTTCGGCGCGTCCAGCGCGTTCGGCGACCACCTGGTCGCGGATCCCGCGTCCTGGAAGATCCTCGCCGGCGACGTCCGCCTCCCGTCGAAGGACGAGGCGACCGCCACGATGATGGCCGCGGTCGGGGCCGAACCCGAGGACGGCGCCCACCCGGACGCAAAACTGTACCGGGCGAAGGTGACCGGACCCGATGCCATCGCGGCGCTGCGCAAGGCGTACCGCGACGAGCTGATGTTGCTCGCCGCCGTCGACCTCGCAGCGACTGTCGAGAACGAACCGGTACTTCCGTACCAGACTGTCGGGCATCAGCTGTCCGATCTGGCGGACGCCGCGCTGAACGCCGCCCTCGCGGTGGCCGTCGCAGCCGTGTGCCCCGACGCGCCGTGCCCCGTGCGGCTGGCCGTCATCGCCATGGGCAAGTGCGGTGCCCGCGAACTCAATTACGTCAGCGACGTGGACGTGGTCTTCGTCGCCGAACCCGCCGACGCGATCGCCAGCCGGATCGCGGGCGAGATGATGCGCATCGGGTCCTCGGCCTTCTTCGACGTGGACGCCGCGCTGCGGCCGGAGGGCAAGCGCGGCGAACTCGTCCGCACCCTCGATTCGCATGTCGCGTACTACAAGCGCTGGGCCAAGACCTGGGAATTCCAGGCGCTGCTCAAGGCCCGCCCGATGATCGGCGACGTCGCGCTCGGACAGCAGTATGTCGACGCCCTCAGCCCGATGGTGTGGACCGCGTCGGAGCGCGAGGACTTCGTTCCCGAGGTGCAGGCGATGCGCCGCCGGGTGGAGGAGATGGTTCCGCCGGAACTCCGCGAACGCGAACTGAAACTGGGCCGCGGCAGTCTGCGCGACGTCGAGTTCGCCGTCCAGCTCCTGCAACTCGTGCACGGGCGCGCGGACGAGGCGCTGCACGTCCAGAGCACCATCGACGCGCTGACCGCCCTCGCCGCCCGCGGCTACGTGGGCCGCGACGACGCTGCGAATCTCGCTGCGTCCTACGAGTTCCTGCGGTTGCTCGAGCACCGGCTGCAGTTGCAGAAGCTGCGGCGCACGCACACCCTCCCGCCCGCCGACGACGAGGAAGCGCTGCGCTGGCTGGCTCGCGCGGCGCACATGCGGCCCGACGGCAGCAAGGACGCACTCGGCGTTCTCAATGCGGAGATCAAGCGCAACTCGCACCGCGTGCGACGGCTGCACGCCAAGCTGTTCTACCGGCCGCTGCTCGAATCGGTGGCGCGCATCGACAAGGAGGCTCTGCGGCTGAGCCCGGACGCGGCCATCCGCCAGCTGGCGGCGCTGGGCTACACCGCCCCGGAGAACGCGCTCGGGCACCTCACCGCACTCACCAGCGGCGCGTCCCGCAAGGGCCGCATCCAGGCGCTGCTGCTGCCGACGCTGCTCGAATCGCTCGCCGACACACCGGATCCCGATGCGGGTCTGCTCGCGTACCGGCGGCTGTCGGACGCGATGACCGATCAGACCTGGTTCCTCCGGCTGCTGCGTGACGAGGCCTCGGTCGCCGAGCGGCTGATGACGGTACTCGGATCCTCGGCCTACGTTCCCGACCTGCTGATCAAGGCGCCGGACGTGGTGCGCCTGTTCGCGGATTCGCCGGCCGGACCGCGGCTGCTGGAGTCGAAGCCGGAGGACGTCGCGCGCGGCATCCTGACGGCGTCGGCACGCCACGACGACCCGGCCCGCGCGATCGCGGCGGCGCGCTCCCTGCGCCGTTACGAGCTGGCCCGTATCGCCTCCGCGGACATCCTCGGCATGCTCGACGTGCCAGGCGTCTGCAAGGCGCTGTCGTCCGTGTGGGCGGCCGTGCTCAATGCCGCCCTGGCGGCCGTGACCAAGGCGAGCGAGAAGGAACTCGGCACGCCCGCTCCCGCGACCTTCACGGTGATCGGCATGGGCCGGCTCGGTGGCGGTGAGCTCGGCTACGGTTCCGATGCGGACGTGCTGTTCGTGTGCGAGCCACGCGAGGGGATCGACGAGACGGTCGCCGTCAAGTGGGCCAACAGCATCGGCGACAAGGTGCGGGCTCTGCTCGGCGCGCCCAGCACCGATCCGCCGCTGGAGGTCGACACGGGCCTGCGCCCGGAGGGACGCAGCGGCCCGATGGTGCGCACGCTGGCGTCCTACGAGGCCTATTACGCGCAGTGGGCGCAGGCCTGGGAGATCCAGGCACTGCTGCGCGCGCATCACGTCGCGGGCGACGCCGATCTGGGACTGCGCTTCCTGCACATGATCGACAAGACCCGCTACCCGGAGGGCGGGGTGTCGGAGCAGGCGGTCCGTGAGATCCGGCGCATCAAGGCGCGCGTCGACTCCGAGCGACTGCCGCGCGGCGCCGACCCCGCGACGCACACCAAGCTCGGGCGCGGCGGTCTCGCCGACATCGAATGGACCGTGCAGCTGATCCAGCTCCGGCACGCCCACGAGATCGAGTCGCTGCACAACACGTCGACTCTCGAGACACTCGACGCGATCGGCGCGGCCGAGTTGCTCAGCGAGTCCGACGTCGATCTGCTGCGTGACGCGTGGATCACGGCGACGAAGGCGCGCAACTGCCTCGTGCTCGTTCGCGGCAAGGCCACCGATCAGCTGCCCGGCTCGGGCCGGGTGCTGTCCGCGGTCGCGCAGATCGCCGGCTGGGGTGGCGGCGACGCGGGCGAGTTCCTCGACAACTACCTGCGGGTGACCCGGCGGGCCAAGGCTGTGGTGGAGAGAGTTTTCGGGGAGTGATCGCCACCTGGGGGGTGCGGGCGCTGACGGCGCTCGGGTGGCTCGCGGTGCTCGTCGGCGTGTTCGGCGTCGTGCTGAGATTCCTCGACGTCCAGAACCAGCGTCTGCTCGTGCTGGCGTCCGCGGCGCCGTACCTGATGGCGGCCGCCGCGGCCGGGGTGCTGTTGCTGGGAATCACCCGGCACTGGATCGGTTTCGGGGTCGCGCTGGCCGTGGCCGCGGTGGCCACCCTGTCGCAGGGCCCGCTGTACGTGGCGAACAGTTCGGTGACGGCGTCCGGGCCGGAACTGACGGTGATGCAGGCCAACATCTGGCTCGGCAACGCGGACGCCGACTCTCTCGTCCGGCAGATCCGGGACCACGACGTCGACGTGCTCACCACCAACGAACTGACACCGGAGGCCGTCGACCGGTTGGTGGCCGCGGGAATCGAATCGACGCTGCCGTTCTCGTTCCTCATGCCCGGCAGTGGCGGCGAGGGAACCGGGATCTGGAGCCGGTACCCGCTGACCGACAAGGTCCACCACTCGGAATTCGTCCTGTCCGCGCTGTCGGCCCGGGTGGAACTCCCGGACGGTGCGAGCACGGCACTGTACGCGTTCCACCCGGTCCCGCCGTGGCCGTCGGATCCGTCGCTGTGGTCGCGCGAGATGGACCGCATCAAGACCATTCTCGACGCCGTCCCCGCCGACTCGGGCCCGGTGATCGTCAGCGGCGACTTCAACTCCACCCGCGACCACGTGAAGTACCGCGACCTCGTGACCGGACGCTACCGCGATGCCGCGGACCAGGTGGGTGCGGGAATCCAGAACACGTATCCCGCCGACCGGCAGCCGTTCCCGCCGATGATCGCGATCGATCACATCGTCACGAGCGGAGCGCAGGCGGAGTCCGTGGAATCGGTCGTCCTGACGGGTTCGGATCATCGAGGCCTGATCGCGAAGATCGCCCTCGGCAGCTGAGCGTCACGGGAGCGTGACGAATCCCTTCTCCACCAGCCAGTCCCGGGCCACGTCCGCCGGTTCCTCGCCCTCGACGTCGACCCGCCGGTTCAGTTCGGTGATCTCCTCGTTGGTCAGCGCCGCGGAGATCGGGGCCATCACCTCCGCCACCTGCGGATGTGCCTCGGCGAAATCCTTGCGCATGGTGATCGCCGGGTTGTACTTCGGGAAGAACTGGCGGTCGTCCTCCAGCAACACCAGATCGAGCGCGATGATGCGGCCGTCCGTCGTGAACACCTCGCCGAACTTGCACTGCGTCCCGTCCGCGGTGGCCTGATAGATGATGCCGGTCTGCAGGATCTGGCGGTTCGCGCGGGCGGGGTCGAAGCCGTACTTGGCGGCCATACCCGGGAACCCGTCCTGCCGGACGTTGAATTCGGTTTCGACGCAGGTCGTCGCCGCGGCGGGGTCGCGGTTGACCAGATCCGCGTACTCCGACAGGGTGGTGATCCCGGTTTCCTCGGCGGTCTGCCTGCTCATCGCGAGTGCGTACGTGTTGTTCATCGGGGCCGGATCCACCCACACCATGCCGTTGCGTTCGAGGTCCTCGTCGCGGACCGCCTCGAACTGCGCGGTCGGGTCGGGAATCGGAATCTCGTTGCCGAGGTAGTTGATCCACCCGGTCCCGGTGTACTCGTAGGTGACGTCGATCTGCCCGTCCAGCTGGGCGTCCCGGGTGCTGTTGGACCCCTGGATGTTGGTGAGGTCGCGCACCTCCGCGCCGGCGGCACTGAGCGCGAACTCGATGATGTACCCGAGGGTGACCTGCTCGGTGAAGTCCTTGGAACCGACGGTGATCTTGACGTCCTCGAGTTCGGGGACGGGCTGGATGCTGCCCGGTTCCACCGACAGCGGCAGGGCGCCACCGGATTCGAGGCCGCAGGACACTGCGAGGACACCGCACAGTGTCACCGCCGTCGCGGCGATCGCCCTCCGGAGGTGGTTCATCAGCGCAGCCCCTTCGGGCCGAGGAACTCCTCGGCCAGGGCGCCGCACCAGTCGACGAGCAGCGCGAGCGCGACCGCCAGCACGGCTCCGACCACCAGAGTCACGTTGTCGCGCAACTTGTATCCGGTGTCGATGAGGATTCCCAGACCGCCTGCGCTGACGAGGAAACTGAGTGTCGCGGTGCCCACGGCGAGTACGAGCGACGTGCGCAGTCCCGCGAGGATGTACGGGACGGCGAGCGGGAACTCGACCTTCCGCAGGACGAGACCGGCGGTCATGCCCTGTCCGCGCCCGGCGTCGATGACGGCGGGATCGACCTCCTGCAGACCCAGGATCGTGTTCCGGAGAACGGGCAGGAGAGAGTAGAACGCGATGGGGAGCACCCCGATCCAGAATCCGGTGGTCCCTGTCGCGAGGAAGAGCAGCACCAGCAGTCCGATGGCCGGCGCGGCCTGTCCGATGTTGGCGATTCCGAGGAAGATCGGTGCCAGCTTGGTGAACCCGGGCCGCGTCAACAGGATCCCCAGCGGAACCGCGATGACGACGACGATCGCGACCACCGCGACTGTGATCAGCACGTGCTGCCACGTCAGGGTCGCGATGTTGGCGGCGTTGAGACTGCCCTTCTGCGTGGCGGTGAGTTCGCGGTTGAAGGCCCAGGCGAGCACACCCGCCACCAGGATCACGACGATGATCGGCTGGACCAGCAAGCGGGCCCGCTCCGACCGCCGGGCGGCCGGTGCGGTGGGCTTCGTGGCGACGGCAGCCGTCATGACGGTGTCCCGCCCTCGCTCGCCCCGTTCTGCTGCGGCTCGCTGTCCTCGTCGTCGTGCGCGTGTTCCTCACGCATCGCGGACAGGTGCGTCACCAGTGTGTCGATGGTGATCAGGCCGCGGTACTCGCCCCGCCGGCCGGTGACGATCGTCGACGCACTGCTCTCCGCCAGGAGCGCTTCGAGGGCGTCCTGCAGCGTCGACTGGGTGGACACCACCTCTTCGATCGGGTCGCCGATGCCGCGCAGCGAGGTGGCGTTGGCCAGATGCCGCAACGACACCCAGTGGGTCGGTCGGTCCCGCGCGTCCAGGAGGACGCCCCACTTGATCTTGCGGGGTGCGATCGCCGCCCGCAGATCGTCCACCGAGCCGTCCTCGTACGCGGTGGGGCAGTCGAGGAGTTCGACCTCCGCCACCCGGGTGAGCGTCAGCTGCTTCAGCGACGCGTCCGCGCCGATGAACCCGGCCACCATGTCGTTGGCGGGATGGGCGAGGATCGCATCCGGAGTGTCGTACTGCATGATGTGCGACTGGTTGCCCAGGACCGCGATCCGATCACCCAGCTTGACCGCCTCGTTGAAATCGTGCGTCACGAAGACGATCGTCTTGCCGAGATCGGACTGCAGTCGCATCAACTCGTCCTGCAGCAGTCCGCGCGTGATCGGGTCGACCGCGCCGAACGGCTCGTCCATGAGCAGTACCGGGGGATCGGCGGCCAGTGCCCGCGCCACCCCGACCCGCTGCTGCTGACCGCCCGACAATTGCCGGGGGTAGCGCTCGCGGTAGAGGTCGGGTTCGAGTCCGACGAGGTCGAGCATCTCGTCGGTGCGGTCGGCGATCTTCTTCTTGTCCCAGCCGATCAGACCGGGGACCGTGCCGACGTTCTTGGCGATCGTGAGATGCGGGAACAGTCCGGCCTGCTGGATCGAGTAGCCGATGCCGCGCCGCAACTTGTCCGGGTCGATGGACAGGGCGTCCTTGCCGCCGATCGTGATCTTCCCTGACGTCGGTTCGATGAGCCGGTTGATCATGCGCATGGTGGTGGTCTTGCCGCAGCCGGACGGGCCGACGAGAACCACGATCTCGCCGGCGGGGATGCGCATCGACACGTTGTCGACGGCCGCCTTTTCCTGGCCCGGGTAGCTCTTGACGACGTCTTCGAGGACGATGTCCACTCCGGAGACGGTGCTTCCGTTGGTCGGCGGTGTATCGAGGTCAGTCACGGATCCCCCTGGAGGTGGTGAGTCGGCCGATGACGGCGAGGAGTCCGTCGAGTACGAGGGCGAGGATCACGATGAGAACGGTCCCCGTGAGGGCCTGCGGTATCGCGGTCGGGCTGCCGACACGGGACAGTCCCGAGAAGATGAGGTTGCCGAGCCCGGGACCCTTGGCGTAGGCGGCGATCGCGAGGATGCCCATCAGCATCTGCGTGCTCACCCGCATGCCCGTCAGGATCGACGGCCAGGCGAGCGGGAGTTCGATCCTGCTCAGCACCGTCGTGCGGCTCATTCCCACGCCCCGGGCGGCGTCGGTGACCGCGGGGTCGACGGAGGCGAGTCCGAGGATGGTGTTCCGGATGATCGGCAGCAGCGCGTACAGCACGAGAGCGGTGACGGTGGGGGCGACACCGAGGCCGAGGATCGGGATCAGCAGGCCGAGCAGAGCGAACGACGGGATGGTGAGGATCGTGCTCGCGAGTGCGGTGGCGATCGAGGAGCCCGCCGGACTGCGGTACACGAGGATACCGATCGCCACCGCGACGATCGTGGCGATCACCACCGACTGCACGACTGCGCTGACGTGCAGGAACGAGTCGGTGATCAGTTGCTGCTTGCGGGCGGAGACGAAGTCCCACAGTTGCTGCATGTCCAACCGTGAACACCTTTCTCCCGATGTGAAACAGACCTCGGTCCTTCACAGTGCTACGTACCCGAACATCGCGCAGGTGAATCGGAAAGTCTGTTACGTGGTCGGGATCATGAACAGCAGGGTGCACACGGCGATCGAAATCCCGAACAGCGCGATCATCACGGCGTAACCGAGGTTCCGCCGGCGGGGGGAGATCGCCGGGTCCATCCACCATCCGAACACCTTGAACGCCGCCGGAACCGCCCACCAGCCGAGGATCTGGGTGGTGACCAGGTTCGCGAGAAACAGGGCGACGGCGATCGGAACCCCGTGCGCCTCGATGAACGGTGCGCTGACGAAATGGCCCCAGATCACCACCAGCGGATACAGCACCAGCAGCGCCAGGAGATTGCTCCGGGCAACGGGCACCGGGGGCGGCTCGTCACCGCCCGCGCCGCGGAACCAGAAGTCGAAACCGTAGCTCGCTTTGCGGATTCGGAGATTCTTGTTGAACTTCTCGCCCTCCTTCAGGAGGGCTGCCCGCTCGGGTGAATCCATCCACGACGCCAGGTTGTCCTCGGTGTCGAAACTCAGCACGATCGTCCAGTCCTCGGTGATCCCCTGCACCGGCCTCTCGACCTTGTGCCCCCGGAAACCCCGGAACCCCGCCTCGGCGGCGGAGATCTTCCGCTGCCAGTCCATGAACGCCGACTCGTCCTCCGGGGCGACGCGACAGGAGATGACCACCGACGTCGCCGACTGCTCCCGGGTCTGCTCGCCGGTGAGCAGGTGGACGTCCTCGTTGCCGATGAAGGCGTGCTTGATCTCCGCCACGAGCTCCGTCCGGCGGTCGCTGTCGAGCCACGCGCGGGCGTCCTCGACGGTGGCGAACCGCAGCACGTCCACCCAGTCGTCCTGCACGGGCGGCGACGGCGGCACGATGTCCTGATCGATGAAACCCGGAACGGTCGCGAGGGCCTCCGCCGCACGCTTCTGCCACCGTGCGTAGTCGGCGTAACTCGCGTCGTCGATCCGGCGTTGGAAGATCACCGACACCGGAGACGCGGCAGGGCTGCGCGGGTGTGAATGCGGCACGTGAGGTCACCTCCGTTCTGGTCGTGGTGCAGGCGCGGCGGAGGGGGAACCCTGGGACCGCCGGGTGGACGTGGTGAGGAGCAGCAGGATCCCGGCTCCCGCGCCCAGGGTCAGGTACAGCCAGCCCAGCGGTGCCTGGCTGTTCTCCGGCAGTACTCCGGCGACGGCCATCGCCGCACTGACGACGAGATAGCAGGCCGCCGTGACGACCCCGCCGATCAGTCCGAGATTGCGGGTGAACAGTCCGAGAGCGAGCCCGTACATCTGCGGGCAGAGCACCCCGCATCCGGCGAGCGCGAGGCAGGCGCCGATCGTGATGGCCGGTGCGGTGACGACGGACAGCCCGGCCGTAACGGTGAGTACGAGCGCGCCCGCCACGAACACCCACCACGCGCCGAACGCGAGCCGGCGTGTGCCGACCCGGACAGCCAGCGCGCTACAGGCGAGTTCGCCGACGAGGTTGGCGCCGCCCACGACGAGCGCCACCGCACCGTAGGCGGCCGGGGAGAATCCGAGAATCTGCTGGTAGAGGAAGGGCGCGACGACACCGAACACCATCTGTGCAGATGCCATCAGTCCGAACACGAGCACGAACCCCACGAAGATGCGGTGGCGCAGAGCAGCACCCAGCACCCGCGCCGCGGCGCCGACGTCGACCGGTGCCCGCAGTTCCGGTGGAAGCGTCTCCGGCAATCCCGCGACGACGAGGGGAACGGCCAGGGCCGCCAGAAGCGCGATCAGCCCGAACACCAGACGCCACGACATGAACTGCACCAGTACCCCACCCACGGCGGGTGCGAGAACGGGTGCCAGCCCCCACGCGGCCCCGAGGAGACCGGACACGGACGTGAGCCGGGCGCCGCGGTAGCAGTCGGCGGCGATCGCGTAGGCGAGGACGAGGCACGCGCACCCACCGATACCCTGCACGAATCTCAGACCGAGCAGGAGCGTGATGTTCTGCACGAGTGCGCATCCCACGCTGGTGACGACGAGGATCGCCAGGCAGGTCAGCAGAGTTCGCTTGCGGCCCACCGCATCCGCGATCAGTCCGACCGGGATGAACGCCAGACTCATGCCCAGCATGTAGGCCGTCACCGTGTTCTGCACCACGGCCGCGGACGCGTCCAGGTCGAGCACCATCTGCGGCAACGCCGGGGTGTAGATGTCGAGCGGGATCTGGCTGAGCGGAATCACCAGCAGCAGAATGACCACGACACGGCGCGGAACCGGCACGCCGGACGGCGTCGTGGGCACTGACATCCCGCACCACCTGCTTCTCGACCAGAGGGGCTGGAGAACGGAGCAAGTATCCCGCAAGGCGTCGACCGCACGCTCCGCAACGGTCCGTGTGGTCGGTTCCCTGGATCATACGACGCGGCCCGCGGCACTCGGGCGGGTTCCGGACCGCGCGGCAGGGGAGTGACGTACGAAACGACGGGGCCCGCGTCCGTCGTAGGCTGAATCTCCCAGGAACGGACAGGAGGCTCAGGTGGCCGAGACGACGCTGACCGAGACGACGGTCGCCGAGGTGATGGCCGAGCTGGCCGAGCTCGAGGACCCGAGGGCACGCGAGGTGAACGAGAAGCACGGTGACGATCACGGTGTGAACCTCGGCAAGCTGCGCGCGCTCGCGAAGAGGCTGAAGACGCAGCAGGAACTGGCGTGCCGGCTCTGGGAGACGGGTGACACCGCGGCGCGACTGCTGGCGATCCTGATCTGCCGCCCGAGGGTGTTCGAGCGTGACGAGCTGGACGTCATGGTGCGGGAGGCGCGCGCACCCAAGGTGCACGACTGGCTCGTGAACTACGTGGTGAAGAAGAACCCGCACTCCGAGGAGCTGCGCCTGGCGTGGTCCGCCGATCCGGATCCGGTGGTCGCGAGTGCCGGCTGGGCGCTGACCACCGAACGCGTGGCGAAGAAGCCCGAGGACCTCGACCTCGCGGGACTACTCGACGTCATCGAGGCGGAGATGAAAGATGCCCCGGATCGCCTGCAGTGGGCGATGAACCACTGCCTGGCTCAGATCGGGATCGAGCACGCGGAGCACCGCGCCCGCGCACTCGACATCGGTGAGCGCTTGGAGGTGCTGAAGGACTACCCGACGTCCCCGGGCTGCACGTCTCCGTACGCGCCCGTCTGGATCACCGAGATGGTGCGCCGACAGGGCGACGAGTAGAAGGTTCGCCCCGCGCCCGACCATCTGTGGCCGGACGCAGAAGAGCCCACCCGCGCCGCGATCGGTGTAGTGATCGCGGCGCGGGTGGGCTCGACCGAAGCTACTGCGTACCGGGGCGCTCTACCGAACGCCCCGACGCAGGTCAGCGGCTGCTGACGACTTACACGTCGTAGTACAGCTGGAACTCGTACGGGTGCGGACGCAGGTTGACCGGAGCGATTTCCTGCTCACGCTTGAGCGAGATCCACGTCTCGATCAGGTCGGACGTGAACACGCCACCCTCGGTGAGGTAGTCGTGATCTGCCTCGAGGCGATCGATGACGGCCGACAGGCTGGTGGGAGCCTGCGGGATGTTGCGGGCCTCCTCCGGCGGGAGCTCGTAGAGGTCCTTGTCGACGGGAGCCTGCGGCTCGATCTTGTTCTTGATGCCGTCCAGGCCGGCCATCATCTGCGCCGCGAAGTTCAGGTAGGGGTTACCCGAGGAGTCGGGGGCGCGGAACTCGAGGCGCTTGGCCTTCGGGTTGTTGCCGGTGATCGGGATACGCACGGCCGCCGAGCGGTTGCGCTGGCTGTACACGAGGTTGATGGGGGCTTCGTAGCCCGGCACCAGACGGTGGTACGAGTTGATCGTCGGGTTGGTGAATGCCAGCAGCGACGGTGCGTGGTGCAGGATGCCGCCGATGTAGTGACGCGCCATGTCGGACAGACCCGCGTAGCCGGCCTCGTCGTGGAACAGCGGCTTACCGTCCTTCCACAGCGACTGGTGGACGTGCATGCCCGAGCCGTTGTCGCCGAACAGCGGCTTCGGCATGAAGGTGGCCGACTTGCCGTGCTGCCAGGCGGTGTTCTTCACGATGTACTTGAACAGCTGCAGGTCGTCCGCGGCCGCGAGCAGCGTGTTGAACTTGTAGTTGATCTCCTGCTGGCCGCCGGTGCCCACCTCGTGGTGGCCGCGCTCGAGCTCGAAGCCCGCGTTCTGCAGGTTGGTGGAGATCTCGTCGCGCAGGTCGACGTAGTGGTCGTACGGAGCGACGGGGAAGTATCCCCCCTTGGGGCGGACCTTGTAGCCCAGGTTGGGGCTGCCGTCGGCGTTCACGTCGTTACCGGTGTTCCAGGAACCCGAGATGGAGTCGAGTTCGTAGAACGCGCCGTTGATGCCGGAGTCGTAGCGGACGGAGTCGAAGATGTAGAACTCGGCCTCGGCGCCGAAGAAGGCGGTGTCGGCGATGCCGGTCGACTTCAGGTACTCCTCGGCCTTGCGCGCGACGTTACGCGGGTCGCGGCTGTAGGACTCCCGCGTGAACGGGTCGTGGACGAAGAAGTTGATGTTCAGCGTCTTGGCCGCACGGAAGGGGTCGATCTGGGCGGTGGCGACGTCGGGGAGGAGCATCATGTCCGACTCGTGGATCGACTGGAAGCCGCGGACGGACGAACCGTCGAACGCGAGGCCGTCCTCGAAGACGTCCTGGTTGAACGCCGACGCGGGGATCGAGAAGTGCTGCTGCACGCCCGGCAGGTCACTGAACCGGATGTCGACATATTCGACGTTCTCGTCCTTGATGAACTTGATGACCTCTTCGGCCGTGGTGAACGCCACGCTTGTGCTCCTTAAGTCGCTTCAGCCAAGTGGATATTGGCGAATTCGTCGAGCCAGACGGTAAGTACTTGGTGTTGCCCGCTGGTCAACCCTTTGTTTCGCCCGTGTTACGCGTCGCATTGTCCTGGGCTTTTGCACCGGCTGTGACTGCGCACACAGCCTTCAGCTCCGGTGTGAGGTCCCCGTTGATTCGACGCCTATCCTGGACAGCATGGCACGTATCACCGGTTCTTGGCTTTCCGGACCCACGGCTGCCCTGCCGAACGGTGCGGACGAGACGAAGCAGTCCTTCCGCGGCGAGCGCCTCGGTCTGCAGGCGGAAGGTCCCGGTTCTCTCGCGAGCACGGGACGCCGTCTCGTCGCGCTGATGATCGACTGGGTGTCGTCGGCGGGCGTCGCGGCGCTGATCATCGGCGACAACTTCTTCGAGGGCCCGTTCTCGACCTTCACCCTGCTCGTCTGGTTCGTCGTCGGTGTCGTCACGGTGACACTGTTCTCGTTCACACCGGGGCAGTTGTTCCTCGGGATGCAGGTGGCGCGCGTGGACGGACCGGCCCGCGTCGGCTTCGTCCGGGCGCTGGTGCGTCAGGCGCTGCTCGTGTTCGTCGTGCCCGGGACCATCACGGACATCGACGGTCGTGGCATGCAGGACCGGGCCACCGGCACCGCGCTGGTTCGCACGCGCTGACCCCGCAGAACGTCTTCCGCCCGATGTCGGATCGACATCGGGCGGAGTAGTGGGGCGACAGGCTTCTAGCGACGACGGATGGTGCGCTGCACGCCGCGCATCTTCGCGCCGCCGGGCATCGGACCCTTGGGCAGTGCGGCCCCGCCACCGCGGCTGCTGAGCGCGGCGAGCCGCGACTCGATGGCGTCCATCCGCTTGGTGTCGATGTTCTTCGGGAGCTTGTTCAGATGCTTCTGCAGCTGCGACAGCGGGACCTGGCCCTCGTCGTTTCCGATGACGATGTCGTAGATCGGGGTGTCGCCGACGAGGCGCGCCGTCTTCTTCTTCTCTTGGGCCAGGAGCGACTTCACGCGTTGCGGCGATCCCTCGGCGACGAGGATGACGCCGGGACGTCCGATCACGCGGTGAACGGCGTCGAGCTGCGTGGTGCCCGCGACCGCGCTGGTCACGCGCCAGGAGCCCTGCATGTTGTCGAGCGCCCACGCGGCCGCGCCCGCCTGGCCCTCAGCCTTGCCGTACACCGTCTTCTGGACGCGGCGGCCGAAGATGATGAAGGCCCCGAGCACGCCGAGAAGGAGACCGATCGGGAGGAGGAACCACTGAAGGCCCCAGATCAGACCGGCGAGGAAGAACACCACCGCGAGTCCGATGAGCGTGCCGAGCATGAGCGGCAACAGCAGCTTGTCTTCCTTGCGCTGCATCTGGAACGCCTGCCAGAGCTGAGTTCTGCGTTCCTTCGACGCCTGCCTGCGGGCTGCCTTGGCGGCTGCCTTTGCTTCTTTACTGGGTTTGCCCGCTTTACCGGATTTACTGCCGTTCGCCATGCTCTTCAGGATACGTCCCTGGCCGTGCGCGGTGATGACCCGTCCGGTGTCGACCACCGCGCACGCGGGGAGGTCAGCGGGCGAGCCGCGCCATGAGGGAACTTGCCTCCTGCGACGCATCGCCGCTTTCGGTGAGATGTGCCTGCCCTGCAGGCAATTCGCGGCCGTGGTGGGCCATCGCCTGTGCGTAGAGGCGGCCGGCGCGGTAGGAGGAGCGGACGAGCGGTCCGGCCATGACGCCGGCGAAGCCGATCTCCTCGGCGGTCTTGGAGTGCTCGACGAACTCCTCGGGCTTGACCCACCGCTCGACGGGGTGGTGGCGGGGGGAGGGACGCAGGTACTGCGTGATGGTGATGATGTCGCAGCCGGCGTCGTGCAGGTCGTGCAGCGCCTGGGTGACCTCGTCCGGGGTTTCCCCCATGCCGAGGATGAGGTTGGACTTGGTGACGAGGTTGTCTTCGCGGGCGGCGGTGATCACGTCGAGGCTGCGCTGGTAGCGGAACGCGGGCCGGATCCGCTTGAAGATGCGGGGGACGGTTTCGACGTTGTGGGCGAGCACCTCGGGGCGGGTGGAGAACACCTCGGCGAGCTGGTCGGGTTTGGCGTTGAAGTCGGGGATGAGCAGTTCGACGCCGGTGCCGGGGTTGAGCTGGTGGATCAGGCGGACGGTTTCGGCGTAGAGCCACGCGCCGCCGTCGGGGAGGTCGTCGCGGGCGACGCCGGTGATGGTGGAGTAGCGCAGTCCCATCGCCTGGACGGACTCGGCGACGCGCCGGGGTTCGTCGCGGTCGAGGTCGTCGGGTTTGCCGGTGTCGATCTGGCAGAAGTCGCAGCGGCGGGTGCATTGTTCACCGCCGATGAGGAAGGTCGCTTCGCGGTCTTCCCAGCATTCGTAGATGTTGGGGCAGCCGGCTTCTTCGCAGACGGTGTGCAAACCCTCGCGCTTGACGAGGCTTTTGAGCTCGGAGTATTCCGGGCCCATCTTCGCTCTCGTCTTGATCCAGTTCGGTTTGCGTTCGATCGGGGTCTCCGCATTTCGGATCTCGAGGCGGAGCAATTTGCGTCCTTCTGGGGCCACAGTCACGGAGACGATCGTACGCCCGGCCCGTCGCACCCGGCGGGCCGGGGAGCGGAGGTCAACCGTACTGAACAGTAGTGAAGGTGGGCGCGGAGGACGTCGTCTCGGCGGCGGCGGAGTCGAACGTGACCCGCTCGATGTCGTGTTCGGTCACCGGAAGTTCGCCGTCGAGCGCGGCGACGACGGCCGCCGTGACGGCGGGCGTGACCTCCTCGACAGTGACGTCGCGGCCCAGTTCCCGCGACAGCGACGTGACCCCGGCGTCGCGGATACCGCACGGGATGATCGCGTCGAACCCCGTGAGAACGGAATTGCAGTTGAGCGAGAAGCCGTGGAGTGCGACACCACGCTGCACCCGCACCCCGATGGCCGCCACCTTGCGCTCGGGCAGCCACTGCCCGTTGTCGAGGGACGCCGGCAGCCACACCCCGGAGCGGCCGTCCACGCGGCCGCAGACGATGCCGAGGTCGGTGCACACGGTGATCAGCGCCTGCTCGAGCCGGCGCACGTACCGCACGACGTCGACCGGTTCGGCCAGCTTGACGATCGGGTAGCCCACCAGCTGTCCCGGACCGTGCCAGGTGATCTTCCCGCCGCGGTCGACGTCGATGACGGGAGTGCCGTCGGTCGGACGGTCCTCGGGTTCGGTTCGGCGCCCCGCGGTGTAGACGGCCGGGTGTTCGAGCAGGAGCAGCGTGTCGGTACCCACGTTCTCGGCGCGTTCGGCCGCCAGCTCGCGCTGTCGATCCCAGGCGTCGACGTACCCGATCGTGCCGAGATGTTCGACGGAAATCTGGGAGGGGCTGAAACGGGCGGATTGTGTCGCGCTGCTCATGCGCTAGAGGTTACGCCGGGGCTGCGGCCGCACCGCCACGACCTGGGTTCACCGCACGAGGGCGGCGTCGAGCGCTTCCCCGATGGTGTTGTGCCGGAACCGGAATCCCGCATTCTCGAGCACGGTGGGTATCGCGCGCTGTCCGGCCAGAATGCCCTCCTGCGCAAACTCTCCGACCAGTGCGCTGAGCGCGAACCCGGGAACGATCCACGGCGCGGGGCGGTGCAGCGTCCGCGCGACCGCGCCGTTGAACTGGGCGTTGGTGACGGGCGCCGGGCCGGTGACGTTCACGGGGCCGGCGACGTCGTCGCGGGTGAGGACGAACTTGATCGCATCGACCTCGTCCTCCAACGAGATCCACGACAGGTACTGGCGGCCGTTGCCGAGCCGGCCGCCGAGCCCGAACGAGTACAGCGTCTTCAGCCTGCCGAGCAGGCCGCCGTGGGGGGAGAGGACGATGCCGCTCCGCAGCAGAACCGTCCGGATCTTCGAGGTGTCGGCGGGGGCTGTCGCGGCCTCCCAGTCGCGGCAGGTGTCCGCGAGGAAACCCGTCCCGGAGGGCGAGGTCTCGTCGACGACCCGATCGCCGGTGTCGCCGTAGTAGCCGACCGCGCTCGCATTCACGAACACGGGCACCGCGGCTTCGGCGACGCCCTCGGCCAGGACGTCGGTGGCGGCGATGCGGCTGTCCCGGATCAGTTGCTTGTACGCCCCGGTCCAGCGTTTGTCGCCGACGCCGACGCCGCACAGATTCACGACCGCATCGGCGTCGGCGAGTATCCCCGTGTCGATCCGATCCTTCTGCGGATCCCAGCCTGACTCGTCGGGCCCTGCGGACGACCGGCGGACGAGGCGGACGACGTCGTGACCGTCGCCGCGGAGAGACGAGACGAGAGCGGTGCCAATCAGCCCGGAGGAACCGGCGATGACCACTCGCATGTGCAACAGCCTCCTTCACAGCGCAGGGGCACCATCCCTGATGGAAATGGTGCCCCTGCGAAACTACGTTCGGCTCGAAGTCCGGTGACGATCAGAGGCCGAGGTCGGCCTCGAACGCTCCCTGCTCCAGACGCTGCTTGATCGTGGTCAAGAAGCGGCCGGCGTCGGCGCCGTCGACGAGGCGGTGATCGTAGGTGAGCGGCAGGTAGCACATCGAGCGGACGCCGATGCTTTCACTGCCGGACTCGTCGGTCACGACCACGGGACGCTTGACGATCGCGCCGGTTCCGAGCATCGCGGCCTGCGGGGGCACGAGGATCGGGGTGTCGAACAGGGCGCCCTGGCTGCCGATGTTCGTGATCGTGAACGTGCCACCGGACAGCTCGTCCGGCTTGAGCCCACCGGAGCGGGCGCGCTTGGCGATGTCCGCGATCGCGCGGGCCAGGCCGGCCAGCGACAGGTCGCCGGCGTTGTGGATCACGGGGGACAGCAGACCCTGGTCGGTGTCGACCGCGATGCCCAGGTGCTCGGCGTCGTAGTAGGTGATCTGCTTGTTCGCCTCGTCGTAGCTGGCGTTGATGTTCGGGTGCGACTTCAGCGCCTCGACGACGGCCTTCGCGAAGAACGGGAGGAACGTGAGCTTGACGCCCTCGCGCTCGAGGAAGGTGTTCTTGGCCTGCGCGCGCAGGGCCGCGATCTTGGTGACGTCGATCTCGAAGGTCTGGGTGAGCTGCGCCGTGGTCTGCAGCGACTCCCGCGTCTTCGTGGCGGTGATCTGACGAATCCGGTTGGCCTTCTGCGTGGTTCCGCGCAGGTGGGCAAGTTCGGGGCGGACCCCGGCGGAGGCGGCTGCGGGAGCAGCGGCGGCGGCCGGTGCGGCAGCAGGCGCGGCAGCGGCGGCCGGTGCCTTCTTGGCCTCGGCGGCAGCGAGGACGTCCTGCTTACGGATGCGGCCACCGACTCCGGTGCCCGTCACCGAGGACAGGTCGACGTTGTTGTCCGTGGCGAGCTTGCGCACCAGCGGGGTGACGTACGGGGTGCTGTCTCCGGACGTGGCCGCGGGAGCGGGTGCGGCGGCTGCGGGAGCAGGCGCGGATGCTGCCGGTGCGGCGGCCGGGGCCGGTGCACTCTTGGCGGGCTCGGGCTTCGCGGGCTCCGGGGCCGGAGCGGGCTTCGCGGGCTCGGGGGTCGGCTCGGGCTTCGGTTCCGCGGCCGGCTTGGCGGCGGGCGCACCCGAACCGATGACGGCGAGCTGACCGCCGACGGAAACGGTGTCGTCTTCCTCGGCGCTGATCTCGAGGAGAGTACCGGCGACGGGGGACGGGATCTCCGTGTCGACCTTGTCGGTGGACACCTCGACGAGCGGCTCGTCCACGGCGACCTCGTCGCCGACGGCCTTGAGCCAGCGGGTGACGGTGCCCTCGGTGACGGACTCGCCCAGTTCGGGCATCTTCACGGCGGTGCCCTCGGCGGAACCGTTGCCGGATGCTGCGGGCGCGGGCTCGGCGGCCGGCGCCTCCGCGGCGGGAGCCGGCTCTGCGGCGGGCTCTTCGGCGGCGGGTGCGGGAGCGGAGTCGGAGGCAGGAGCCTCACCGGCGTCGCCGATCACGGCAAGCTCGCCACCGATTTCCACGGTGTCGTCTTCCTGAGCAACGATCTTGCTGAGAACGCCGGCCACGGGAGACGGGATTTCCGTGTCCACCTTGTCCGTGGAGACTTCGAGCAAGGGTTCGTCAACTTCGACCGTGTCTCCTTCCTGCTTGAGCCACCGCGTGACAGTTCCCTCGGTGACACTCTCACCAAGCGCTGGCATCTGGACGGAGAAGGCCATGTCTTTTGACTCCTCGACAGTTGTGTTCGGGTTGTTGAATTTTGTCGACTTGTGGTCGTGAACCATTGTGCTTCGAGATGCACGTGTCTTGCGTCTACTTGCAGGTAATTCCGATTCGTCGTCACCCACTCGCTGTGTCGGCGCTCCACATCTTTCCATTGATCCGGCGGGCGTGTCCGCCGAGGGGCACCCGTCGGGGACTCCGGTGTGTCGCGACGTAATCGCTACCGGCCAGTAGTTTTCGTGTGCGGCGGAAACCGGGCGTTCGCTGGCAAACTTGGAGGACAGTCGCCGGCATTGTCGGGCGCACGCACTCGAGGAGGCTCGACGTGGGGTTGTTCGACCGATTCTCGCGGCCTCGGTCCGGTCGATCTCAGGCGTCCCCCGAGGACGCCGCGTATCTCGCGAACTGGACTCGCACGCACCTCGGTGTGGAGGCCTACGTGGAACCTCAGACGACGGTGACGGAAGTCACTGTCGTGCTTGTTGCGGCGGACGGCGAATGGACCCGGCGCCGGGTTGGCGGTGAACGCGGCGCCCGCACACTCGGCGAGGACCTCCGCATCCCCGTGTACGACGTTCGCAAGACCGGCTACCCGCAGCGGATGCGCGATCACGACGCGCGACGCCGCATCGAGCGGAAGCGCGAGCGCGAGCGCGACCTCTAGGCGGCTTCGCCGCCCGTGCGCCTTTCTGGTTGTTCCAGCTACCGGAAAGGCGCACGGGCGCGGAGCGCCTACCCGTTGGCGGCGATGTCCTCGATCACCGAGATCATGGTGCGCACGGGCACGCCGGTGCCGCCGCGGCCGGTGTATCCCCACGGTCCCGACGAGTTGTACGCCGGTCCGGCGACGTCGATGTGCGCCCACTGCACGCCGTCGGCGACGAACTCCTTGAGGTACAGGGCCGCCGCGAGCATGCCGCCCCAGCGATGGTTGGTGACGTTGGCGAGGTCGGCGACCTTCGAATCGAGGTCCGAGCGCAGTTCGGCGGGCATCGGCATGGCCCACGCGTTCTCACCGATCTCCTGGGAGATGGCGGCGACGCGGTCTCGGAACTCGTCGGTGCCCATCACACCGGGCGTCCGGTTGCCCAGTGCTACCATCTGCGCGCCGGTGAGGGTCGCGGTGTCGATGAGGTAGTCGGGATCGTCCTCGCACGCGCGGACGATGGCGTCGGCGAGGACGAGGCGTCCCTCCGCGTCGGTGTTGATGACCTCCACCGTGGTGCCGCCGTACTGGGTGAGGACGTCGCCGGGTCGCTGCGCGGTGGACGACGGCATGTTCTCGGCCATCGGGACGGTGGCGGTGACGTCGACGGGCAGTCCGAGCTTGGCGGCGAGGACCACGGTGGCGACAACGGCTGCGGCGCCGCCCATGTCGGACGTCATGTTCTCCATGCCTGCGGCGGGCTTGATGGAGATGCCGCCGGTGTCGAACGTGATGCCCTTGCCGACGAGCGCGACCTTGGGGGCGTTCCGCTTCTTAGCGGAGTAGGTCAGCCGGACCAGCCGCGGTAGCCGGGACGAGCCCTTGCCCACCCCGAGGATGCCGCCGTACCCGTTCTTTTCGAGCGCCTTCTCGTCGAGGACCTCGACCTTCAGCCCGGCCTCGGTGCCGAGAGCCTTTGCGCGGTCGGCGAATTCGGCGGGGAAGAGGTGGCTCGGGGGAGTGTTGACGAATTCGCGCGCAGTGGCGACGGCGTCGGCGATTGCCGCGGAGCGCGCGAGGGTCTCCTTCGACTCCTTCGCCCGCGGAGACGACACCAGCAGCTCCACCCGCGAGACAGGTTGTGCGTCCGGGCCGGGAGCGGATTTCGCGGACTTGAACTCGTTGAAGCGGTACGCGCCGAGGGCGAAACCTTCGGCTGCGGCACCGAGATCGAGCACGGACAGGGTGGTCGCGACGGTGCCGACGCCACTGAGTGAACGCGCCGCGGCGCCCGCGGACTTGCGGATCTGCTCGGCGTCGAGCTTCTCGGCCGAACCGAGGCCGACGGCCAGCACACTGTCGACCGGAAGCGTGTCGGGTGCCGGGATGCGGGTCGTCTCCTCCGCCTTGCCGGAGGCGCCCACCGCGACGAGCGTGTCGAGCAGATCGGTCAGCACCGATTCGTCGACGATGCCGTCGCCGAGCGCGATTTCGGGTCCGTCCGAGCTCGACGTCAACCCGATCACCAACACGTCCACCCGCTTGCCGACGGTGCCGGCCAAGGCGAGTTGTGGTCCGAGGGGTCGGGCTGTGTGAGTGCTCACGGTGTCTCTCCTGCAGCGGTTCGGGATCGGATGGTCGACGTCCGTCCCGATGGTAGTGCTCGTCCGCCGTCGCCTACCCGGTGCGCCCTGGGGTCGGATAAGTTGAGGCCCATGACCGAGGAGCAGTTGTCCCAAGGCCCCGTCCACGCCGTTCACGTCGAACTCGGGGCCACGTTCGCTCCCTTCGGCGGCTGGGAGATGCCCGTCTCGTACGCCGGTGTCGTCGCCGAACACACCGCGGTGCGCGAGTCGGTGGGGGTATTCGACGTCAGCCACCTCGGCAAGGCCCTTGTGCGGGGCAGCGGCGCCGCAGCCTTCGTGAACTCGGCGCTGACCAACGATCTCGACAAGATCGGCCCCGGCAAGGCGCAGTACACGCTGTGCTGCACGCCGTCGGGCGGAGTGATCGACGATCTGATCGCCTACTACGTGAGCCCCGACGAGGTGTTCCTCGTCCCCAACGCGGCCAACACCGCGGACGTGGTCGCGGCACTGGCCGCCGCGGCGACCGAGGGCGTCACCGTGGAGAACCAGCACCGGGACTTCGGTGTGATCGCCGTCCAGGGCCCGAAGTCGGCGGACGTACTCACCGCCCTCGGCCTGCCCACCGACATCGAGTACATGGCCTTCGCGGACGCCACCTGGGACGGGGTTCCCGTCCGCGTGTGCCGCAGCGGGTACACCGGCGAGGTCGGGTTCGAACTGCTGCCGCGCTGGGAGGACAGCGAGAAGCTGTTCCGTGCCGCGGTCGAGCAGGTCCGCGCCCACGGCGGCCAGGTCGCCGGTCTCGGCGCCCGGGACACGCTGCGCACCGAGATGGGATACCCGCTGCACGGGCACGAACTGTCGCTGGAGATCTCCCCGCTCGAGGCGCGATGCGGCTGGGCGATCGGGTGGAGGAAGCCGAAGTTCTGGGGCAAGGAGACGCTCACCGACGAAAAGGAGTCCGGCCCGGCGCGCACGCTGTGGGGCATCAAGGCGCTGGACCGCGGGGTTCTCCGCGCCGGTCAGACCGTGCTGCGCGACGGCGAGTCGATCGGCGAGACCACGTCGGGCACGTTCTCGCCCACGCTCAAGGTCGGGATCGCATTGGCGCTGCTCGACTCCGGAGCCGGCGTGTCGGCGGGAGACGAGATCGCCGTGGACGTCCGGGGACGCTCACTGCGCGCCGAGGTGGTGTCTCCGCCGTTCGTGGAGATCAACACCAAGTAAGCGCCTGTCGCGGACGACCTGTCGGCCGTGGGGCGGCGGAAGGCGTTCGATAAGATCACGGGCATGACAGGTGTCACCGAGTTCGTTCGCGTCCCGCATCCCGCCCTCACCTCCGACGAGGTACGGCGAGAGATACTGGCGGCGCCCGGATTCGGTCGGTACTTCACGGACCACATGGTGTCGATCACCTACTCCACGGAGCTCGGCTGGCACGACGCCAAGGTGGAACCGTACGGGCCGCTCCAGCTCGACCCCGCCGCGATGGTGCTGCACTACGGGCAGGCCATCTTCGAGGGGCTGAAAGCGTACCGGCAGCCCGACGGCGGCATCTCGACGTTCCGCCTCGAAGCGAACGCCGAACGACTCGCGACGTCGGCGCGTCGTCTCGCGATGCCGGAACTACCGGAGGAGTTGTTCGTCAAGTCGATCACCGAACTGCTCGAGCTGGATCACGAATGGGTGCCCGCCGCCGGTGGTGAGGACGCGCTGTACCTTCGCCCGTTCATGTTCTCCACCGAGGCCGGACTCGGTGTGCGTCCGGCCGACGAGTACCGCTACCTGCTGATCGCCTCGCCCGCAGGCGCCTACTTCCCGCGTGGAGTGAAGCCGGTCAGCGTGTGGCTGTCGACGGAATACGTGCGCGCCGCACCCGGTGGCACCGGCGCCGCCAAGTTCGCGGGCAACTACGCGGCGTCGCTTCTCGCGCAGGCGCAGGCCGCCGACGAGGGTTGCGACCAGGTGGTGTGGCTCGACGCCATCGAACGGTCGTACGTGGAGGAGATGGGCGGCATGAACCTCTTCTTCGTGTTCGGCTCCGGATCCGACGCCCGCCTCGTGACGCCGTCCCTGTCCGGTTCGCTGCTGCCGGGTATCACCCGTAACTCGCTGCTGACCCTCGCGACCGACGCCGGTTTCGCGGTGGACGAGCGTCGGATCAGCACCGACGAATGGCGCACCAAGACCAAGTCGGGCGAGATCACCGAGGTGTTCGCGTGTGGTACGGCGGCGGTCATCACGCCTGTCGGCCGGGTCAAGTCGGCCGAGGGTGAGTTCACGATCGCCGACGGCGAGCCCGGCGAGGTCACCATGGCCCTGCGCGACACGCTGACCGGCATTCAGCGGGGAACGTTCGCCGACACCCACGGGTGGATGACGAAACTGCGCTGATCTCGGTTTCGGCGGTCGCTCAGAACGTGAGACCGATCGCCGAGACGGTGACGGTGATCTCGAGCACGGCGCCGAGCACGTCGCCGTTGAGGCCGGCGAATCGCCGGACGCAGTGAGCCACCAGGAACGCGGTGAGCGTCAGCGCGACTGCCACGACGATCGGTCCCTGCCACCACGGCGAGGTGCACCACGCGGCCGCCGCGAGGAGCGGAACGGTCCAGGCGATGCCGGTCCACGGTGACTGGGTTTCGGCGACCAGTGCGCCGAATCCTTCCGTCGACGACGCGGGAATTCCGCGCCGGCAGGCGAAGACGACCGCCACCCGCCCGGCCGCCACGGCGACGGCGACGCACGCGAATTGTCCTGCGACGGACAGAGATCCGAACGCCAGTCCCTGGGCGCCCAGGCAGATCACCAGGGCGCACACCCCGAACGGGCCCGCGCCGCCGCTGTGCATCACGGCCCGCGCCCGCTCCGGTGGCCCGTAACAGCCGAGCCCGTCGACGGTGTCGGACAGACCGTCGATGTGCATGCCCCGGGTGGCGAGAGCGTGTGCACCCACCGTCATCAGGCCGGCGAGGGCCGGGTCGAGACCGGCGGACACGAGCGCCCACAGCAGCACCGCGGCCAGGACTCCCAGCGCGACCCCGGTCACCGGCGCCGCCCGGATCGCGCGGCGGCCCGACACGCGGTCCGCGGAATCCGGTCCGCGCAGGGGGAGGACCGTCAGCCAGGAGAACGCGAGCAGTACGCCCGACACGGTCAGCCCGCGGTATCGGCGGCGGAGCCGGGCGCGGTGTCCTCGACGTCCTCGGCGTCGCGGGTGCTGACTCCGGCCTCCGCGAACGTCGCCATCTCCGCGAGCGTGGCGACGGCGCCCTGCAGGATCGGCAGCGCGGTGACGGCGCCGGATCCCTCGCCGAGTCGCATATCGAGTTCGAGGAGGGGGTCGAGTTGCAGGTGCTTCAGTGCGATCGTGTGGGCCGGTTCGGTGGAACGGTGGCCGGCCAGCCACCACGCGCGGGCGCCGTGCGCGAGTTCCTCCGCGACCATCGCGGCCGCGGTGACGACCACGCCGTCGAGAATCACAGGGGTCTTGCGGGCGGAGGCCTGGGCGAGGAAGCCGGCCATCGCGGCGAGGTCGGCGCCCGACACCGTACGCAGGAGCGCCACCGTGTCCCGGACCACCGGCCGGGCCCGGCGCATCGCGTCGCGGATCGCCGCCGTCTTCCGGATCCAGCCGGCGTCGTCGACACCGGTGCCCCGGCCGACCGCCGCCACCGGTTCGGTGTCCGTCAGCGCGGCGATGAGAACGGTGGCCGGCGTGGTGTTGCCGATTCCCATGTCGCCGGCGATCAACAGGTCTGCGCCGGAATCGATTTCGGAGTCGGCGATGGACCGTCCGGCCTCGATGGCCTTCAGTGTCTCCTCATGTGTGAGCGCGTCCTCGCGGTCGATCGCCCCCGACGAGCGGCGAATCTTGAACGTGGACACCGACGGATCCGTGTCGCCGTCGACGGACAGGTCGACGACGCGCACGCTTGCGCCGGCCCGGTTCGCGAGAGCATTGACGGCGGCCCCGCCGCCGACGAAATTGGCGACCATCTGGGCCGTCACTTCGGGCGGATACGCCGAGACGCCGGTCCGTGCCACTCCGTGGTCGCCGGCGAAAACCACCACGCGCGCCCGCGCGAACGGGGCGGGCGGGCAGACACCCTGGCAGGCCGCGGCCCAGCATGCGAGCGTCTCGAGGCGTCCGAGCGAGCCGGCCGGTTTGGTGAGCTGCAACTGACGGGCCTCGGCCTGTGCGCGCACCCCTTCGTCGGGTGGGGTGACGGGTTCGAACCGACCGGGGTCGGTGCTCACGGACTCGCTGGTCACGCTTGGCCTCTCGCTCGAGTGGACACTTCTGCCCCGCACGCCTCGCGTGCGGGATCATCTTTCAAGGTCATGGTCAGTCCGGCGACGACGAGGACCACGCGATCGCAGACCTGGGCGAGCCGCGCGTTGAGGGAGCCGATCTCGTCGCGGAACAGGCGACCGGACCGGGTCTCGGGGATGACGCCGAGACCCACCTCGGGAGTCACCAGCACGAGTGCGCCGCGGTAGTCGCGGACGCTCGCGACGAGTTCGTCCGTGCGTGGGGCGATGGTGCCCCGCGGCGAGTCCCAGGCTGCGGCGCCGTCGAGTTCGACGGTGAGCCAGGTGCCGAGATCGTCGACGAGGGTGGCCGCGGCTTCGGTGGGGGAACGCAGTTGGTCGGCGAGGTCGAGCCGGTGCGCGGTCTCCACGGTGAGCCAGCTGCGGGGACGCCGATCGCGGTGCTGAGCGATGCGGTGTTCCCAGTCGTGGTCGTCGGGGTCGCGGTGACTGGTGGCGACGTAGCGCACCCGGCCCGCCCCGGCCAGGGCCTGGGTCAGTTCCTCGGCGTGAGCGGATTTTCCGGAGCGTGCACCGCCGAGCACGAGTGTTCGCGACGTCTGGTTCGGACGGCTCGGGCGGTCCGGGGAATCGGCGGTGGGCACGGAGGGAAACGCTACCAACCCACCGGAGTGGCAGTATTTTGACGAAGAACGTCAATTCCGCCACTGTTGGCGGGAAGTGAATGGGCGGAAAATTTCAGCCATGACCGAATTCCTCGTCCTCGTTGCACTTCTCCTCGTGCTGCATGCGGCCGTGATGTACGCCGGTTGGCACCTGGGCCCACTCCATCCGCGACTGCGGAAAAGCTACCGCGACAACTTCTTCCGACCGGCCGATCCGATGACCGACCTGTCCTACGACCGCGACGCCGACCTGGGGCGGCTGCTCGCCGAGACGCACCGCGCGCCCCACAACTGACCGTCAGATGGCGTCGCCGGGGCGCACCCGCGGCTTGGGGGCGCGCAGCTTGCGGATCTGCGACGCACGCACGAATGCGTACCACCCGAGCTTGAAACCGCCGTCGGGGGTGTCCGGGAAGCGCTCCCGCACCTGATTGTTGATCTTGCGGCCCAGCCAGACGCCCTCGATGGCCATGAACATCATCATGATGAGCATGGCGAGTGTCACGATCGCCTGCAACGCCGGGCTGACGAACATCGCCATGATGAGAACCAGGGCCAGCGGCATGAACAGGCCGACCAGGTTGCGCCGGGCGTCCACGATGTCGCGGACGTATGCGCGGACCGGGCCCTTGTCGCGGGGGAGGAGATACTTGTCCTCGCCGGCGAGCATGCGGGCGCGTCGCTCGGCGGCGGTGGCGCGTCGCTCCGCCGCGGCGACCTTACGCTCTTCCTTGCTACCGCGGGTGGCCTTCTTACGGGCGCGTGCCTCTTTCGCCGTCAGGGGCGCGGGCGCGACCGGGCCGCGTCGCTTCGCCTCGGCGTCGCGTCGCTTGGGGGTCGGGCGGCCCTTGCCTGCCTGTTCGGCGGACTCCGCCTCCGGGGCCGTGGACGACTCGGCGACCTCGACGTCCCGCTTGTCTGAATTGTCCGAATCACCGCGGCGTAGCAATTTCACTCTTCCAGAGTATGGGAAGACGGCGCCGGGAGGAAAACCGCCCTCACATCGAAATGCCGGGTCGCGCCCGTCGCCATACACTTCGCCGATGCGAGTGATGATCGCACCGGACTCCTTCGGTGAAACGCTGACCGCCGTCGAGGCGACCGCCGCGATCGCGGCGGGATGGTCGGCCGTGCGCCCGGACGACCAGCTGATCGAGGCGCCGCAGTCCGACGGCGGCCCCGGATTCGTCGACGTGGTCGCGGCTGCGGGCGGCACCGTCCGGACCGCGGTCGTGGAAGGGCCCCTCGGCGCCGACGTCACGGCCCGCTGGCTCCTCGACGGCACCGACGCCTACCTCGAATCCGCCCAGGCCTGCGGACTCGGACTGCTGGGCGGACCGCCGACGCCCCGCACCGCCCACGACGCGCACAGCCGGGGCGTCGGCCAACTCGTGGTAGCGGCACTCGATGCCGGGGCGAGCAGAATCGTCGTCGGTCTCGGCGGCAGCAGTTGCACCGACGGGGGCCGCGGCCTCGTCGAAGCCCTCGCGCAGGGTTTCGGGAGCGCGGACGCCGCCGTCGCCCGCCTGCGCTCGGTGGAACTGGTGGCCGCGTCCGATGTCGAGCACCCGTTGCTCGGCGAGCACGGCGCCGCCCGCGTGTTCGGACCGCAGAAGGGCGCCGACCCCGACACCGTCGCATTCCTCGAGGACCGGAACGCCGCATGGGCGGGGCAACTGCAGCGGGTGACGGCCCGGGAGGTCGCCGCCGAGGCCGGGGCCGGCGCCGCCGGTGGCATCGGGGCCGCGCTGCTCGCCCTCGGCGCGACCCGAGAATCCGGTGCTCACGTGGTCGCGCAACGCACCCGGCAGGATCGGCAACTCGCCTCCGCCCAGCTCGTGATCACCGGGGAAGGCCGGCTCGACCAGCAGTCGCTGCGCGGGAAACTCGTGATCGCGCTCGCCGCTGCCGCCCGCCGGCGGTCGATCGCGACGCTCGTCCTGGCCGGGCAGGTGCTCCTCGACCCCGCGGATCTCTACGGCGCGGGCATCGACGACGCACTGTCGCTGGTGGACCACGCGGGATCCGTCGAACTCGCGATGTCGGACGCATACGCGCAGCTGAGAGACCTTGCCGCGGCCGCAGCCCGCGGATGGGACGGTGCGGCCGCAGGGCAGTAACCGGAATCCGCGACGTCGGATACCATGGACGTGGATCGATCTGCGGACGCTGCCGCAGGGATTGGAACCCGGGAATAAGTCGGGCGCGGAGTACCGTTGAAGCGTTCACGGGTTTGTTACGAACTACAGGGAGAGCCCATGACTGTGCAGAACGAGACCGCCGTCCACGGCGTCAAGATGACCGAAGCCGCCTCCGCCAAGGCGAAGGCGCTGCTCGATCAGGAAGGTCGTGACGACCTCGCACTGCGTATCGCCGTGCAACCCGGCGGCTGCGCAGGGCTGCGTTACCAGCTGTTCTTCGACGACCGGAACCTGGACGGCGACCTGATCGTGGACTTCGGTGGCGTCGCCCTCGCGGTGGACCGGATGAGTGCGCCGTACGTCGAGGGTGCCTCGATCGACTTCGTCGACACCATCGAGAAGCAGGGTTTCACCATCGACAACCCCAACGCGACCGGTTCGTGCGCCTGCGGCGACTCCTTCAACTGAGTCTCAGGCCGAAGTACAACTGAATCGACAAGTCTGACGCGGCGCCGACCGGCTGCCGCGTCAGACTTTTTTCGTGCCCGATCTCCACGTACCCGGGTCCCCGTGCTGCCGACCGATCGCGGTGGTACCCCGGGGTACGGTGAGAAATCCCGACCGAACTCATCGAAAGGCATCCGCCCGTGACAATTGCGGTTACCGGTTCCATCGCCACCGACCACCTGATGCGGTTTCCGGGCCGGTTCGCCGAGCAGCTGCTCGCCGATCAGCTCAGCCACATCTCGTTGAGCTTCCTGGTCGACGACCTCGTAGTCCGGCGCGGGGGAGTGGGCGGCAACATCGCCTACGCCATGGGCGTCCTCGGTGGATCTCCGCTGCTGGTCGGGGCTGTCGGGGCCGACTTCGCGGACTACCGCCAGTGGCTCGAGAGCAACGGTGTCGACTGCACCGCCGTCCGGATCTCGACCACCGCGCACACCGCGCGTTTCGTGTGCACCACCGACGAGGACATGGCGCAGATCGCGTCGTTCTATCCCGGTGCGATGAGTGAGGCCCGCGAAATCCAGCTGTCCGGTATCGCGCAGGACGCCGAAGCGCTCGAGCTGGTCCTGATCGGCGCCAACGACCCCGAGGCGATGATCCGCCACACCGAGGAATGCCGCCGGCAGGGAATCCCGTTCGCCGCCGACCCGTCGCAGCAGCTCGCCCGACTGAACGGCGAGGAGGCGTCGGCGCTGATCCGCGGTGCAAAATACCTGTTCACGAACGAGTACGAGTGGGGACTGCTGCAGCAGAAGACCGGACTGACCGAAGAGGAGATCCGCGCTCAGGTCGGCGTCCGCGTCACGACCCTCGGTTCCAAGGGCGTCGAGATCGTCGACTCCGAGGGCAACTGGACCCGCGTCGCCGTCGTTCCCGAGAAGGCGAAGGTCGACCCGACCGGTGTCGGTGACGGATTCCGGGCCGGATTCCTCCTCGCACACAGCGCGGGCCTGAGTTTCGAGCGCTCCGCGCAGCTGGGGTCGCTGGTGGCGGTGCTGGTACTGGAGACCGTCGGAACCCAGGAATGGACGTTCGACCGCGACGAGGCTGTCAAGCGCCTCGCGGACGCCTACGGCTCCACCGCCGCAGACGAGATCGCTGCCGTTCTGCCGTAACAGGCGGCTCCGCCGCCCGTGCGCCTTTTTGGTAGCGCCAACTACCAAAAAGGCGCACGGGCGCGAAGCGCCTACAGCGAGACCGGGTACGCCGGCTCGGCGATCTCCGGAACGATGCGGTTCTCCACGAAGATGCCGTGCCAGACCATGAAGATCAGCACGGTCCACAGGCGACGGCTGTGGTCGGACACGCCGTCCCGGTGGTCGTTCAGCATCTTCGCGATCGCCGCCTTGTCGAGCAGGTGATCGGTGCCCGACGCCGCGATCTGCTCGTGTGCCCAGTCGAACAGTTCGGTGCCGCGCAGCCAGTGCCGCAGCGGCACCGGGAAGCCCAGCTTCGCCCGATGGAGCACGTGCCCGGGCACGATGCCTTCCAGCGCCTGACGCAGCGCGTACTTGGTGGTGCTCTTGGTGATCTTCTGATCCAGCGGCACCTGCGACGCCACCTTGAAGACCTCGGGATCGAGGAACGGCACCCGAAGTTCGAGCGAGTTTGCCATCGTCATCTTGTCGGCCTTGACGAGGATGTCGCCGCGCAACCATGTGAACAGGTCCAGGTGCTGCATCCGGGCCACCGGATCCCACCCCTGCGACTGTGCGTAGATCGGATCGGTGACGTCGCGGTGCGTCCACTCCGGCCGGAAGTCGCGCAGGACGGCGCGCAACTGTGCGTCGTTGAAGCTGCGCGCGTTGCCGTAGTACCGCTCTTCCAGGGTCAGTGAACCGCGGTTGAGCAGGCTCTTTCCGCGGGTGCCCTCGGGGATGCGCTCGGACAGCTTCCCGGCGGCCCGCCGCAGTCCCCTGGGTAGGTACTCGAACGGCTTCAGCGAAATCGGCTCGCGGTAGATGGTGTAGCCGCCGAACAGCTCGTCGGCGCCCTCACCGGACAGCACGACCTTGACGTGCTTGCGCGCCTCCTTGGCCACGAACCACAACGGCACCAGCGCGGGATCGGCGACGGGGTCGTCGAGGTACCACACGATCTCGGGGATGGCGGCGGCGAACTCGGACGGGCTCACCACCTTCACGACGTGACGCGCGCCGATCGCTTCCGCGGATTCCGCTGCGACGTCGACCTCGGAATAGCCTTCGCGCTCGAAACCGGTGGTGAACGTGATCAGGTTCGGGTTGTGCCGCATCGCGAGCGCCGCGATGGCCGTCGAGTCGATGCCACCCGACAGGAAGGAACCGACCGTGACGTCGGCGCGCATGTGCTTGGCGACCGAATCCTCGAGCGCCTCCGCGATCTCGCGGTACCGGGCCTGCTCGGTGCCCGCGGCGAACGGACGCACCGGGAACGTGGGCGCGAAATAGCGGGTGATCACGGGTTCTTCGCCCGGCCGCACACGCGCGAAGCAGCCGGACTCGAGCCGGCGGATCTGCCTGTGGAGGGTTTCCGGCTCCGGCACGTACTGAAGGACGGTGTAGTGCTCGACGGCCCGCGGATCGAGTTCGGTGCCGATGCCGATCAGGCTCGCCAGTTCCAGCAGGCTCTTCTTCTCGCTACCGAACGCGGTGCCGCCGACGCCCGTCGCCAGGAAGAGCGGTTTGATGCCGAACGGATCGCGCGCGAGGAACAATTCCCGCGTCTCCGTGTCCCAGATCGCGAACGCGAACATGCCGCGCAGGCGGCGGACCGCGTCCTCGCCCCAGTAGTGGAACGCAGCGACGATGGCCTCGCTGTCGCCCTCTGTGACGAACTGCGCACCGAACTGCTCGGCGAGTTCGGCCCGAACCTCGAGGTAGTTGTAGATCTCGCCGTTGAACGTCAGCGCGTAGCGTTCCGGATTCTCCACCGGACCCCACCGCAGGGGCTGGTGGGAGTGTTCGATGTCGATGATCGACAGCCGATTGAACCCGAAGACCAGGTGGTCGTCGTGCCAGGTCCCGTGCTCGTCCGGCCCACGGTGCCGCAGGCAGTGCATCGCCTGGTCGACCTGTGAGACGGCGTTGTCGCTGGTTTCTCCAGAGGTCAGTAGCCCGAGCAGTCCGCACACAGCGTCCGGTACCTCAATTCAGAATCTTGGAAGGCTCCACGAGGTGGAGTGGTCAGGGATCTCTGCCGGAAAGTATGCCGCAGATTGCCGGAGCGTCCGGTTCGGGCCGCCGGTGACGGTGCCCCGGCGCGATCAGCGGCACCGCCGCGGCGTCGGCAGCGACACGTCGTCGCCCGACCCGAGGATGGAGAGCCGCCACCTTTGGTCTACGCTGCGTAGTAATTGGGCCTTCCCATCGGGTGTGCCCTAGTGGAATTTGCGGCGATCAGGAAGGCGTGAACGTGGCGCAAGGTCGGATCCTTCGGCGGGCAGGGTTGGCAGTATCTTTGGGCATTGCTGCCTTGCTGCTGTCGGGTTGTTCAATCGACAACGAGGTGCTTCGTTTCGGGTGGCCTTCGGGCGTAACCCCGCAGGCGCACCGCATGCGTGAACTGTGGACCTGGTCGGTCATCGCCGCCCTCGTCATGGGTGTGCTGGTGTGGGGACTCACCTTCTGGGCGGTGATCTTCCACCGTAAGAAGAAGGACTCACCCGAGTTCCCGCGGCAGACGGCATACAACGTGCCGCTCGAGCTGGCGTACACCGCCGTTCCGTTCGTCATCATCGCCGTGCTGTTCTACTTCACGGTGATCGTGCAGAACCATGTCCTCGAGAAGGAGGACAACCCCAACGTGGTGGTGGATGTCACTGCGTACCAGTGGAACTGGAAGTTCGGATACCGCTCCATCGACCTCGGTGAGGGTGGCGGAAAGTACGACGGCATCGATCAGGAAGCGCAGGCTGCGGTCGAGTCCGCACCGGCATCCGAGGCGGAGGCCGAGGGTGAGCACGCTCAGCCCGGGCCGATCCACGGCAAGACCCCGCAGGACCTGTCCTACCTGCACTACGACAAGATCGAGACGATCGGCTCGAGCAACGAGATCCCGATCCTCGTCCTGCCGACCGGCAAGCGGATCCAGTTCGAACTGGCCTCGGCCGATGTCATCCACGCCTTCTGGGTGCCGGAGTTCCTGTTCAAGCGCGACGTGAACCCGAACCCGAAGGAGAACCACTCCGACAACGTCTTCCAGATCAGTGAGATCGAGAAGGAAGGTGCCTTCGTCGGGCGCTGCGCCGAGATGTGCGGCACGTTCCACGCGATGATGAACTTCGAGGTTCGCGCCGTGAGCCCTGACAAGTTCGCGCAGTACATCGAGCTGCGTAAGCCGGCGAGCGAGGGCGGCCGGGATCTGACCACGGCGGAGGCTCTGCAGGCCATCGGCGAGTCCCCGGTTGCGACGTCGACGTCTCCCTTCACCACCGATCGCGGCTACAAGCAGGCGAGCGGTGTCGAAGGTAACTGAACCTGCTGCTGATACCTCACTGACCAAGGACAAGTGCTGATATGAAGATCGAAGCCAAGCTCTTCGAGATCCTGACGGTATTCTTCATTCTCGTCGCGATCGTCTACGGCGTCTTCACCGCCGTTTCACGAACCGGTATCGAGTGGGCGGGTCTGACGGGCATCTGCCTGTCGGCGGGACTGACGCTGATCATCGGAACGTACTTCCGGTTCGTCGCCCGTCGCCTCGACACCCGTCCCGAGGACTACGAGGACGCGGAGATCGCCGACGGCGCAGGCGACCTAGGCTTCTTCAGCCCCGGTAGTTACTGGCCGATCCTGCTCGCCGCCTCTGCTGCTTTCGTCGCAGTCGCGATGGCGTTCTTCCAGCCGTGGATGATCGTGGTCGCCGTGATTGCTGTGCTCGCGGCCGCTGCAGGCCTCGTCTTCGAGTACTACGTCGGGCCCGAGAAGCACTAGTTCCACCCACGATCAGACGGCGGAGGCGCCGAATCCCACCGGGGTTCGGCGCCTCCGCTTTGTCGTCGGCCCTAACCGGCCGGGTCCGCCGCGGCGGCGAGGAGTGCCGCCGCCTGAGCGGACGCGAGTCGTACCGCCTCCGGAAACACGTGCAATCCGTGCGAGACCAGGGCGCCTTCGTGGAGCAGCATGATGGTGCGCGCGAGTGTCTCCGGATCGCGCACCGAGGCGTCCCGGCATACCCCCGTGAACAGCTCGAGCATCCACCGTTTCTGGCCGATGATGACCGCGTACGCCGGATGTGACGGGTCGCTGATCTCCGCGTGCGCGTTAACCATGCTGCACCCTTTCGCGCTGTTCTCCGCGGTCCACTCCCCGGACGCGTCGAAGATCGCCGTCAGGCGCCGCTCGGGGGAGTCGCCGACGGTGTCGAGGTGGGCTGCGAGGAAGGCCCGCCACCGCTCGTCCCGGTCGGCTAGGTACTCGACCACGATCTGTTCCTTCGATCCGAAGCGGTCGTAGAGTGTCTTCTTCGTGACGCCGGCCTCGGCGGCGATGAGATCCACGCCGACCGCGTGAATTCCCCGCTCGTAGAAGAGGCGGCCGGCCGCGTCCAGCGCTCGCCTCGCTCCCGGGGTCAGTGCGACGCGTCGCGGTGACGGCACAGAATCCATGACGAAAGTATACAGATCGGTGTAGGTTGAAGAGGTATACCGATCTGTTTACTTGGGTGGTGGTCAGTTGTGAATGCGTTTCTCGCCGTGCTGTTCGTCCTGTGCTGGAGCTCCGGCTTCATCGGGGCCAAACTCGGCGCCGGGGACGCATCCCCTCTGACGGTTCTGACCTGGCGGTTCCTGCCGCTCGCCCTGGCACTCGCCCTGGCGGCCGCGCTGTTCGACCGCGCACGGTGGCGTGGACTCGGGTCCCGTGCGTTCGGTCGTCAGGTGACGGTCGGCGCGCTGTCGCAGACCGGATATCTGCTGACCGTCTACCAGGCGATCGGGCTCGGCGTCTCGACCGGTACCACCGCGCTGATCGACGGCACCCAGCCCCTGGTCGTCGCGGTACTGGCCGGCCCGCTGCTGGGGCAGTACGTCGCGCCCCGGCAGTGGTGGGGGCTGCTGCTGGGACTGGCGGGGGTCGTGATCGTCACCGCAGGCGACGCCACCTCTGGGTCCGGTGTGTCGTGGTGGGCGTATCTCGTGCCGTTCGCCGGGATGCTGTCGCTGGTGGCCGCGACCTTCCTGGAGAGTCGCTCACCGACCGACACCGACCCCGTCGTGGCCATGACCGTGCACTGCGCGACCAGTGCCGTGCTCTTCACCGCCCTCGCCGCGTGCGCCCGACAGGTGTCGCCACCGCCGACGGCATCGTTCTGGTGGTCGGTGGCCTGGTTGATCGGCCTGTCCACGTTCGGCGGCTACGGCCTGTACTGGCTCGTGCTGCGTCGGAGCGGGGTCACCCGGGTCAATGCTCTGATGTTCCTGATGGCACCGGTGACGGCGATCTGGGGGACCGTGATGTTCGGCGAGCCGTTCGGAATCCTCACCGCGCTCGGTCTTCTCCTGGGACTCGGGGCGGTCGCGCTCGTGTTCCGCGCACAGCCGCGGGGGAGGGGAGCGGGCACGCCCACAGACGAGCAGAGCCCCGAACCGGAAGTGGTTCGGGGCTCTGCTCGGTTGCGGAGGTGAGGCTAGTGGGCCTCGCCGTTGCCGGACGATCCGTTGCCGGAAGCCGACGAACCGTTGCCGTGGGCGCGGTCCTGGTACTCCCGCAGCATCGTGAGCTGCTCGTGCTCGCCGTGGTGCAGGGCGTGCTCGAGAGCCAGGCTCTCCTCGACCGGGTCGGCCGTGACGAGGCTGCCGGAACCGGGCTTGCCGGCGGAACCGAGCTTGTTCATCTTCTTCGGGACCGTCGCACCCTGGTACTCGAGCGGGATCGGATGACCGTGGTCGTCGACCGGGCCGAGCGGCTGGTGGATCTCGATGTACTGACCGTTCGGCATCCGCTTGATGATGCCGGTCTCGATGCCGTGCTCCAGGACCTCGCGGTCGCTGCGCTGGAGACCCAGGCAGAACCGGTAGGCCACGAAGAAGGCGATCGGAGGCAGCAGCACCATGCCGATGCGGCCGATCCACGTCATCGCGTTCAGCGAGATGCTCAGGTGGTACGCGATGATGTCGTTGATGCAGGAGATCGTCAGGACGGCGTAGAACGCAATCGCCATCGCACCGATCGCGGTACGCACCGGAACGTCACGCGGACGCTGCAGCAGGTTGTGGTGAGCGTCGTCCTTGGTCAGGCGCTTCTCGATCCACGGGTAGGCGATCAGCACCGTGAACACCAGACCCATGATCAACGCGACAGCGAACACCGACGGAATGGTGTAGCGGTCGAACAGATAGATGTCCCATGCCGGCCACAGACGGGCCAGGCCGTCCGTCCACATCATGTAGATGTCGGGCTGCGAACCGGCCGACACCTGCGACGGGTTGTAAGGGCCGATGGTCCAGACCGGGTTGATCTGCAGCACGCCACCCATCACGGCCAGAACACCGAACGTGATCGCGAAGAACGCACCCGACTTGACGGCGAACACCGGGAGGATGCGCACACCCACGACGTTGTTTTCCGTGCGGCCGGGGCCGGGGAACTGCGTGTGCTTCTGGTACCAGACGAGCGCGAGGTGACCGGCGATCAGGGCGAGGATGATGCCCGGGAACAGCAGGACGTGCGCGACGTACAGGCGCGGGATGATCAGGTCGCCGGGGAAGTCACCACCGAAGATCAGCCAGTGCATCCAGGTGCCTGCGATCGGAATGCTCAGCGTGATGCCGGAGAACGCGGCGCGCAGGCCCGTGCCGGACAGCAGGTCGTCGGGGATGGTGTAGCCGAAGAATCCCTCGAACATCGCCAGGATCAGCAGCAGGCAACCGATGACCCAGTTGGCCTCACGCGGACGCCGGAAGGCGCCGGTGAAGAAGATGCGCATCAGGTGCACGACGATCGATGCCGCGAACATCAGCGCGGCCCAGTGGTGGATCTGACGTACGAACAGGCCGCCACGGACCTCGAACGAGATGTTCAGCGTGGTCTCGTACGCGCGGGACATCGTGACGCCGCGCAGGGGCTCGTACGCACCGTTGTAGACGACGTGCGCCATCGACGGATCGAAGAACAGGGTCAGGTAGACACCGGAGATCAGCAGGATGACGAAGCTGTACAGCGCGATCTCGCCGAGCAGGAACGACCAGTGGGTGGGGAAGACCTTGTTGATCTGCCGCCGCATTCCCGCTGCGAGGTGGTAGCGCGAGTCCATCGCTTCGGCCTGGCCGGTGGCCATCGCGCTCAGTTTGGACGTTTTGTTGTCGGTCACGGTCGACGCTCCCAAAATGCCGGGCCGAGAGCTTCGATGTAGTCACCCGTTGTGACTAGGAAACCCTCTTCGTTCACTGTAATAGGCAACTGCGGAAGTGCACGAGCGGCCGGACCGAAAATCGGCTTTCCGTAGGTCAGCGCATCGAACTGCGACTGGTGGCACGGGCAGAGGATTCGGTTGGTCTGCTGTTCGTACAGGGAGGTGGGGCAGCCGAGGTGGGTGCAGATCTTCGAGAAGGCGAAGTAGTCGCCGTAGTTGAAGCTCTCCTGGCCCTTGCGCTTGGTGACCCGTGCCGCGTCCTCCGTGCGGAGGCGGATGAGCATGGTCGCGTTGCGGATACCGCGCAGCGCCTCCAGCAGCGCGTCGTGGTCGCCGCGGTCGGACTCACGAAACGGGAACACCGTTTCCATGGCGCCGGCGTCCAGGTCTTCCGGGCGAACGAGGACGACGTCCTCGGGGCGACCGGTGTCGCGGCGCAGGTAGATGGTTTCGCCCTCGTAGCGGGGGGTCCATCCCGACACCCACAGCGGGGAGTCGTCGCGCTTGGCCCACGGGTTCTTGATCAGACCACCGAGGGGCATGACGGACATGATGCCGAGGGCACCGCCGCCGAAGATGAGAGTGCGCTTGAGGAGCTTGCGGCGTCCCAGCGTCGACGTGTCGAACGAGTCGCCGAGTTCCGCGACGATCGTCTTGCGGTCGACCTCGGACGATCCACCGTCGTGGCGGTCCTGGATGGATACCTCTTCGGGGATGAACTTCTTGGTGAACTGCACCGCACCGACACCGAGGCCGAGGATGGCCAGACCCATGGTGAGGCCGATCAGGGGCGTGTACAGGCTGTAGGCCGAGTAGTGCTCCTCGCCGGCGCCCGCGTACTCCCAGGGCCAGAAGAGGTAGATCGCGATGAACGCGATCGCGGAGATGCCGGAGAGGGCGAACCAGAAGGCGACCGACCGCTCGGCGCGCTTCTCGGCCTTCGTCCCCGGAACCGCCCAGCGGTTGCGGCGGAACGCGACGTCGACGTGGTCGAGGTTGGTTCCGAGCTCGACCAGTTCGTCGCGGCTCAGGTTCTCGAGTTCTGCATCCGTGTACTTCTTTGGCGTGGCGCCGCCCGGCTGGCCAGCGTCGCTCATGACCTTGCTCCGATCCACAGTGCTGCACCGACGACAGCGATGATTCCGATGACCCACATGGCCAAGCCCTCGGAGGCGGGACCGATGCCGCCGAGTCCGTAGCCGCCGGGCTGCTTCGTCTCGCCTGACGACTTGATGTAGGCGATGATGTCCTTCTTCTCCTCGAGGGTCAGCTGACGGTCCGAGAACTTGGGCATGTTCTGCGGGCCGGTGACCATCGCGGTGTAGATCTGCTGCTCGCTGGCCGGGTCGAGGACCGGCGCGTACTTACCGGACGAGAGCGCACCGCCGCGCCCGGTGAAGTTGTGGCAGGACGCGCAGTTGAGGCGGAACAGTTCGCTGCCGCGTCCGATGTCGCCGCCGCGCAGCGAAGACTGGGCGACCTCGCCGTTCTCGTCACGAATGACCGTGGGGCCGCCGCCGTTGGCCTGGACGTACGCGCCGATGGCGTCCGTCTGCTCGGCGTCGAACTTGACGGGCTTGCGCTCGACCTGGGCCTCGTTACGCGAGGCCGGCATGCGTCCCGACGACACCTGGAAGTAGACGGCGGCCTCGCCGACACCGATCAGGCTCGGGCCGCGGTCCTGCACACCCTGCAGGTTCGCACCGTGGCACGTGATGCACGAGGTGTCGTACAACTGCTTGCCCTCGCGGATCAGTGCTGCCTGATCGTCGGTGGCGGTGGCCACCTGCGGGGTCGGCGTCAACGCGGACGCGAGGAAACCGGCGCTGACCAGTCCCATCATCAGGACCAGGGCGCCCGTGACGCGCCTGCGGAGCCTCCGCTGGCGACGTGCCTTCGCGGCAGACGCTGTGGTATCGGATGCGGGAGGGGGGGATGAACTCATCTGTATCCCTTTGGTATGTCGGGACGGACTGGACGTCAGGGGGCTGCCTGGGGCGTTCAGCTGATCAACGGATGAAATAGATCGTGGCGAACAGACCGATCCACACGATGTCGACGAAGTGCCAGTAATACGAGACGACGATGGCGGCGGTGGCCTGGGCGGGCGTGAACTTGCTGACCTTGGTGCGGGCGATCAGGAAGACGAACGCGATGAGGCCGCCGATCACGTGCATGCCGTGGAAGCCGGTGGTCATGTAGAACACCGAGCCGTACACGCTGCTGGAGATCGAGGTGCCGTGCTCGACGAGGTGGATGTACTCGTAGGCCTGTCCAAGGACGAAGAACGTGCCCATCGCCAGGGTGAGGAGGTACCACCGGCGGAGGCCGAAGACGTCGCCGCGCTCGGCCGCGAACACACCCATCTGGCAGGTGAACGACGAGGCGATCAGCACCAGCGTCACCGGTACGGCGAGGAACAGATTCAGCTCGGTCGGCTCCGGCGGCCAGTTCCCATTCGCCTGCGCTCGCGCCACGAAATACATGGCGAAGAGCCCTGCGAAGAACATGAGCTCACTTGACAACCACACGATGGTGCCAACGCTGACCATGTTAGGTCGGTTCAGCGAGTGCACGCGTTGGGTGATTGCTGATCCTGAAGTCCCTACTGCGCTCGTCACAGACAGAAGTATGACGCTTCGTCGTAAGAGGCGACTACCCGGGTCCACCCTCGGCGCGTCGATGCGCCCCGCTTGTCCGATTCTCCCTGCTGACAGCCCTGGTGGCGGACCGTGAAAGGGTGGAGTCATGCGCTCTCGTGACAACAGTACGGGGTGGCTGCGGAGGCTGTTCGGCAGTCGGCAACCGGCCCCTCTCGATCAGGATCGGCACGACCTCGTGGTCGTCGCCTCGAGCTTCGACGACGTGGAGGCGTGCTCGACCGCTCTCGACCGCGCCGCCGCCGAGAAACCGCGGTGGGACGCCGACGCGGAAGCGGTGCTGCGGCACCATCTGCGGCTGCCCGCATCGTCGGTGGCCGACGCCGTGTCGATCGCCGCCCAGGACGGCTACCGACCGCAGAATCCGCACGGGCAGGCATCCCCCGGCGAGGACGGTGCGACGGTCGGACTCGTGCTGCAGCGAGTCCAGATCCTCGACGCGCTGCACTGTTCTCAGGAACGGTCGAGAATGGCCGGGCTGGCGCAGCGACTCGGTGGCTCGGTCGACGGCTGGGACGCGATGCAACCGGCGCACGAGTCCGATCCGCCCCGTTGACTAGGCTGCCAGGACCGGATCCGTTATTAGTACAAGGGGACACGACGATGCAGAGCCCGACTGCTCAGGGGACGAACGACGGTGTGCGGCCTGCACGCACGTGGCCGTCGGTCCTCGGCACGCTCACCGACGGACGTGACCTCTCGGTGGACGAGGCGAAGTGGGCGATGGACGAGATCATGTCCGACAACGCCACGTCCGCGCAGATCGCGGCGTTCGGTGTCGCCCTGAAGATGAAGGGCGAGACACCGGAGGAATTGCGCGGACTGGCGGACTCGATGCTCGGGCACGCGCGCAAGGTCCCCGTCGACGACGACGTCGTCGACATCGTCGGAACCGGAGGTGACCGATCCAACACCGTGAACATCTCCACGATGGCGTCACTCGTGGTCGCGGCGTCCGGCATTCGCGTCGTCAAACACGGAAACCGGGCGGCGTCCTCCAAGAGCGGCGGGGCGGACGTTCTCGAGGCGCTCGGGGTGAAGATCAATCTCGGTCCCGACGAGGTGGCCCGCTGCGTCCGGGAGGTCGGCATCGGTTTCTGCTTCGCCCCGGTGTTCCATCCCGCCCTGCGCTTCGCGGGCGCGCCGCGCAAGGAGATCGGCATCCCGACCGTCTTCAACGTGCTCGGACCGCTCACCAATCCGGCGCGTCCGCGGGCCGGCCTCATCGGCTGCGCGTTCCCGGGCCTGATCTCGGTGGTGGCCGGTGTGCTCGCGCAGCGCGGCAACTCGGCGCTCGTGGTGCGGGGTGACGACGGCCTGGACGAGTTGACGACGTCGACGACGTCGACCGTGCACATCGTGGCGGACGGGGCGGTGACCACCCGTCAGCTCGATCCCCGGGACATCGGGATCGCGCGGGTGTCGCTCGACGAACTGCGCGGCGGCGATGCCGAGGTGAACGCGGCGGTGGCGCGGCGACTCCTCGCCGGTGAGACCGGACCCGTCCGCGACGCGGTCCTCCTCAACGCCGCGGCGGCGATCGCGGCGTACCGGGGACTCGGCGGCCGCACGCTCGAAGACGCGTTGTCGGACGGACTCTCGACGGCGGCACAGTCGATCGACAGTGGAGCGGCCGCGACGCTGCTCGCGCGGTGGGCCGAACTCACGTCGGGCCTTTCCACCAGCAAATAGCCGGCGGAACTATTCGCCGATCGAGAAGCCCGCTTCGACGTCGGCGCTGGAGTAGGACTGGAACGCGATGTGCGTCGCCGTCCGGGAGACGCCGTCCACCTTGTTGATTCCCTCGGTGACGACCTCCGCGATCTTCGCGTGGTCCCGGACCCGCACGATCGCGATCAGGTCGACGTCGCCTGCGCAGGAATAGACCTTGTCGACGCCCTCGATGTCGGCGACCGCCTGAGCGGTCTCCGGGATGCGGTGGGCTTCGGCGTGGATCAGGACGATGGCGTTGATCATGATCGCCAGCCTAAGCGGTGGTCGGCGGAACTCGGCGCGGGTGGTCGAGTCTCGGCGTCCCGTGTCGACGCGCTCCCCGCTCGCGCGAGTGCGCACCACTCGGACCAGGATCCGGCGCCCCATGCGGGCTCGCACCAGCCCGCGGAGGCGCTGACGATGCGGGTGTCCTCCTGGTCGAGCCAGCGCGCCAGCAGCCCGGCCTCCTCGGGGGACGCGCCGCGAAGCGGAGTTGCATCGGGAACGACGGTTTCGGCGGTGAGCACGAGCGCATCGACCACCGGCATCGGATGGATTCCCCGCCGGGCGCAGCCCGCGGACGCGAGTCGCCCGGAACGGATCACCGCGAACTCCCAGCCGCCGGTGACGGCCGGGCGAGCGGCCACGAGCTGACTGAGGGCGGTGAGGGCGGCCAGGCGCTGCATTCTGCGCAACGCGAGGACGACCTCCGCGGTGCGATCACGCAGGCGTGCGGCGTTCTCGAACAACTCGCCGGCGGCCAGCTCCTCCACCCGTGCACGCATGCGGTGCAGCGGGGCGTCGTCCAGGCCGCGCAGGAACTGCCGGAAGAGTTCCGGCCCGGGACGGTAGGCGTCCTCCGTCATGCGGTCGTGGACGGACGCCGGGCAGCGTCCGAGCTCGCGGGGCGGGCACTGCGGACCGTGCTCCCTTCCCTTCGGGATGCGGCTCGTGCACGTCCGGAGAATGCAGTACTCGGCGAGGACGTCGGCGACGTCGACTGCGGTCGAGCGGGACCGGAACGGACCGAGCGAGTCGGCGGTCGGGGTACGCACCACCGACAGCCGGGGGAATGCCTCCGCGGTGAGCGTGATCCACCAGCCGCGTTTCGGGTACTTGGACCTCCGGTTGTACGGCGGCGTGTGCGCGGCGAGCAGCCGGAGCTCGCGAACGCCGGCCTCGAGCGCATGCGCGCACTCGACATGGTCGATCCGGGTGGTCAGGGCCACCATCTCCTTCATCCGTCCACGCGTCTCGGAGCCGGTGAAGTAGTTGCGCACCCGCCGGCGCAGATCGGTCGCCGTGCCGACGTAGAGGACCTCGTCGGACGGTCCGCGGAACAGGTAGACGCCGGGAGCGTGGGGGAGATGGCTTGCGAGTGAGCGTTTCGCCCGCTGGTGTGAGGAGACGTCGGGCAGGTAGTCGACGAGCTCGGTGAGACTGTGCACCCCCTGATTGCCGACCCTCGCGATCAGGGCGTGCAGGACGTCGACGGTGGCACGGGCGTCGTCGAGTGCCCGGTGGGTCGGAGTGGTCCCGACGTCGAACAGCCGGGCCAGCGACGACAGCTTGACGGACGGCGCTTCGTCGCGGCTGAGGACGCGCCTGGCCAGTTTGACGGTGCAGAGCACGGTGAACTTGGGCCAGGGGGTGTCGGTGGCGGACGCCGCGGCTTTGAGGAATCCCGTGTCGAACGGGGCGTTGTGCGCGACGAGCACGGCCCCGCGTGCGAACTCCAGGAACGCCGGCAGAACTCGCTCGATTCGCGGGGCGTCGATCACCATGGCGGTGGTGATGCCGGTGATCTCCACGATGTGCGGCGGGATGGACCGTCCCGGGTCGACGAGAGTGGCCATTTCGGCGATCACCTCGCCTCCGCGGATCTTCACGGCGCCGATCTCGGTGATGGCGTCCTCACCCGGCCGTGCACCGGTGGTCTCGAGATCGACCACCACGAACGTGGTGTCCCGCAGTGGGGTGTCGAGGTCGTCGAATCTCAGCTGTTCGGGTACACCGGGAACACTCACGGATCGGAGCGTATGGACGGGCACCGACAGAACCGCCCGGAGAGCCCGGAGAGACGAGGATCACACTGCCCGTCTCGGGCGGCGGTCGCGGGCGGTGCGAGGGGCGGCCGCGGGGCCGCGAACGAGGGATTCGCATGGTGCGGCGGTCGGTTGCGGCGGGTCCGGCGCGTGCCGCGGGTTCGGTCCGCGGCACCCCGTTGAACAGCAGGAACACGGTGTGGGGAGAAATCGGGGAGTCGTGAGGGTCCGCGAAATGCCCACTCCCGCTGACGGAAAGAGATCGGAAACAAACCGCTTGTTATCCAGTCGTTACCGAATGTGGGTATCGCGCGCCCGCAAAGCCGGAATCGGCCCAAACGGACACTTTCCGCGTGTTCCGGTCGACATCCGGGTATTCCATTTCGTAACCTTCCTGAGACCTAGCGGAGTCTCGCAGCCCCAACACCGGGGCAGCATCGCTAGTCACCGCCTAATCGGCCACTCGCGAGAGCGGTCGTACCGGGAACCCAAGTTTCTACTGGGGTGAATCCCGCCGGGACGTCCTCACGCACCGGTGGGTAGGGCTGATCTTCCCAGCCCGAACCCGTCAGCTAACTCGGTCGGCGGATGAATGGAAGAAACGGAGTACCCCTTTCGTGGCGTCACAAGTTTCCAAGCGGAATGTGCGACGGGCAGTCGTCGCCGGCGCGCTCGCAGTCGGAGCGCTCACCGCTACCGCGGCCCCCGCGGCCGCAGATCCCGTCACCATCCCCGGAGTCGGAACCTTCGAGATCCCGGGTGTCGTCATCCCGCAGATCCCCGGTGTCCCGAACCTCCCCGCGCCCCCGGCGCCGGCCAGCACCGCAGGTGACAAGGCCGTTCAGGCCGCTCAGACCAAGCTCGGCTCGCCGTACGTCTACGGCGCCGCCGGCCCCAACTCGTTCGACTGCTCCGGCCTGGTGCAGTGGGCGTTCAAGCAGGCCGGACTGAACCTGCCGCGCACCAGCTACGCGCAGGCAGCGGCAGGCACTCCCGTGTCGCAGTCCGATCTCCGCCCCGGCGACGTGGTCTCCTTCTACGGCGGATCGCACTCGGGCATCTACGCCGGCAACGGCAACGTGATCCACGCCTCCACCGAGGGTCAGCCCGTCAAGTTGGCGCCCATCGCGTCCATGCCTTTCGACGGCGCACGCCGCTACTGATCCACACACGAGGCGAGGCATCCACCGAGTCGAGGGCGGGGATGCACGGGGTAGCTTCGTAGGATCTCGCACGACCACCGAGGGTGGGTTCGAATCACGATTCGAACCCACCCTCGATGTCGTTGTGCCCCAGGCAGACAGCGAGTCGTCCACTCGCCGGGTGGTCCCCGCCACCCGTTCGTGACATGGGTGGACACAAACGTATGCCATTCCGTAACCTATCCGAGACCTTGCGAAGTCTTGTCGCGCCAACCGGGCGGCAACGCGGGTCACCACCGCTTCGGCACTCCACGGTCGCCTCGGCCGCGGAAATCCCTGAGCCGCGCACCGGACACCCGACCCGGCTGGTGGAGATCGACGATCGGAGAACTGCATTTCCGTGGCCTCACACAAGATGAAGCGCTCCCTGGGCAGCGTGCTGACAGCCGGCGTGCTGTCGGTGGCGCTCGTGTCGCTGCCCGCGATCCAGGCGGGTGCAGACCCGGTCACCACCAACCCGACCGAAGCGCTGACGAAGCTCGGTGACCTGTCCCGGCAGTCCGAGCAGACGTCGGAAGCACTCCACAACGCGCAGATCGATCTCGAGGCCAAACAGTCGGTGCAACGCGACGCCGACGCCAAGCTTGCGGCCGACCAGGGTGTGCTCGACGCCGCCAACGCGCGCGTCGCCGTCTTCCAGCCCGTGGTGAACAAGCTCGCCACCGCCAACTACCAGGGCGCACGGACCAATCGCCTCTTCGCCGTGATGGTGAGCGATTCGCCGCAGCAACTCCTCGACCAGATGTCCGCTCTGGACGCCATCTCCAACGACACCCGCAATCAGGTCGCCCAATTCCAATCGGCCACGTCGGAAGCCACCGAGGCGGCCGAGGCGTCGAAGAAGTCCGCTGATGCCGCGCGGTCCGCGACCGAGCAGGCCAAAGCCGTGAGCGACGACCTGCAACGCAAACAGAGCGACCTGCAGGCGCAGATCGCCGACGTGATCAAGGCATTCGGAGATCTCACCGGCGCCGAACGCGACCAGCTGGCGGGGACGCCCTTCCCGCCCGGCTTCGACCCGAACACGATCCTCGCGCACCTCACCCCCGGCTCGGGCACGAGCGCACTGCAGGCAGGCATGACCCGCATCGGCGACCCGTACGTGTGGGGCGCCACCGGTCCGGACGAATTCGACTGCTCGGGACTCGTCGTGTGGGCGTACAAGCAGATCGGCAAGACGCTGCCGAGGTCCAGTCAGGCGCAGGCCAGCGGCGGCACCCCGGTGTCCCGCGACGCCCTGCAGCCCGGCGACGTCGTCCTCTTCTACAACGACGCGTCCCACGTCGGCCTCTATGCTGGAAACGGCAACATTCTCCACGCCTCGACGTTCGGTGTTCCGGTGAAGATCGAGTCGATGGCGAAGTTCCCCTTCTACGGGGCGCGCCGCTACTGACGGCGACCGTCCGACAGCGGCGCCCGGGCGTGCTCATACACTCACCGGCGTGCCCGCTTCAGACCCGTCTCCCGCAACGGATCCGACCTCGCGCCGTCAGGCGCGCCCGTGGGAACTGGCCGCACTGGCCGGACTCGTTCTCGCCGTCGTCGTCGTGCTCGCACTGACCGGGTTCTCCCGGACCGAGCGGGCAGCCGACGGAGCCGTCGGCACCGTGCAGGCCGACGCCGAGGCGCGTGCGGCAGCCGTCCGGACGCTCCTCGACACCTGGGCGTCGGCCGTGCGGAAGAACGACGCGGCCCGGTTGTCCGGTCTGATGGATCAGGCGGCGGCACCGGCATTCCTGGCCGCCGAGACGCGGCGAGCGGGCAACGTTGCCGGGGTGGAATTCTCGGACTGGGGCTACGAGATCGCCGAGGGAGCCGAGACAGGGGTGCCGTCGAGTCTCGTCGACGCGATCGGCGCCGACGAGGTGTGGGCCCCCGCCGTGCAACTCCGCTACGCGATCGCGGACGAGAGTCCCACCCGCAAACCGGTGGCTCTCGTCGTCGCCCGGCGCGGCGACCGCTGGGCACTCGTCAGCGACAGCGCCACCGTGGACGGCGAGCGGCGGACCTGGCGCGGACCGTGGGATTTCGGACCCGTCGTGTCGCGCCGCGTCGACACCGGTGACGGGCGGACGTCGGTGGTGCTCGGACATCCCGAGAACGCCACCATGGTCGACCGGCTGGCGGACGAACTCCCCGCCGCCGTCGTCAACGCCACCCAGCTGTGGGGTTCGAACTGGGCGGGCCGCGCGCTCGTGTGGGTCGCGGGATCGCAGGACGAGTTCACGGCTCTCGTCGGGCCGAATCACGACGGACGCGACATCGCCGCCGTCGCCATCTCGGACGCCGTCGACCCCGACGCCGCCACGGTCACCGGACAGCGAATCGTGTTCAGCCCCGCGTCGGCGGACCGGCTGACCGAGATCACCCGGCGGGCGATCCTGCGGCACGAGCTGATCCACGTGGCGGCACGCGCCGAGACGGTGGACCGCTCGCCGATGTGGGTGCTGGAGGGCTACGCGGAGTACGCGGCCTACCGGGGGACCGGCGAGGCCGAACGGCAGATCGCGCCGGCACTGACCGCGCACGTGGGTGCCGAGGGTCCGCCGACCGAGTTCCCCGAGGACACCGACTTCTCCGGGTACGGACAACGCGGTTCGGTCGCCTACGAGACGGCGTGGTCGATCAACGCCTTCGTCGCGGAGCAGTACGGCGAATCGAGGCTGACCGAGCTGTACCGGACGCTGGCCGTGGGAGAGGCCGATCCGGACACGGTCGACGGGCGGCTGTCCGACGTCCTCGGCGTCGACGCCGATCAATTCCGCGACCGCTGGACCGACTGGGTGGGTGCTCACCTGGGGTGACCCTGCGTCCGTCGCCGCACGGTCCACCGCCTACGGTGATCACATGCGCCGAACCCTGTTGGTGACGAACGATTTTCCGCCGCGACCCGGCGGAATTCAGTCGTACCTGCACACCTTCGCCAAGCACCTGCCCGCCGACGACCTGGTCGTCTACGCCCCGCGCTGGCGCGGCGACTCACACATCAAGTTCGATGCGCGGCAACCGTTTCAGGTCGTCCGGCACCCCACCACCTTGATGGTGCCCACCCCGTTCGTCGCCCGCCGCGCCGCCACGTTGCTCGCCGAACACGACTGCACGGGCGTCTGGTTCGGCGCAGCCGCCCCGCTCGCGCTGCTGAGTTCGACGCTGCGCCGCGCCGGGGCGGAACGGGTGGTCGCGAGTACCCACGGGCACGAGGTCGGCTGGTCGATGCTCCCCGCCGCGCGCCAGGCCCTCGGACGGATCGGCGACCGGACCGACGTCGTCACGTATGTCAGCCGGTACACGAGGGGCCGCTTCGCGTCCGCGTTCGGCGCGAGTGCCGCGCTCGAACACCTGCCGCCGGGAGTCGACACCGACCTGTTCACCCCGGACAGCGGCGCGCGGGCCGAACTGCGGTCCCGCTACGGGCTGGGGGAGCGTCCGACGGTCCTGTGCCTGTCCCGTCTCGTGCCCCGCAAGGGCCAGGACATCCTCATCAAGGCGCTCCCGGGCATCCGCGAGCACATCGATGGCGCCGTGCTCGTGATCGTCGGCGGCGGCCCCTACGAGGACCGCCTGCGCTCGCTCGCGCGCTCGGTCGGGGTGGAGGACCACGTCGTGTTCACGGGCACGGTGCCGTCCGCGGAGCTGGCGGCGCACCACACGATCGCCGACGTGTTCGCGATGCCGTGCCGCACGAGGGGCGCGGGACTCGACGTCGAGGGCCTCGGCATCGTCTTCCTCGAGGCGTCCGCCACCGGTGTGCCGGTCGTCGCCGGACAGTCCGGTGGCGCCCCGGAAACGGTGCGGCAGAACGAAACCGGCATGGTCGTGGACGGCACGTCGGTGGCCGAGGTGGCGCGTTCGGTGATCTCGGTCCTGTCGGACCGCGACCGCGCGGCCGCGATGGGGGCGGCCGGCCGCGAATGGGTCAGGGCGGAGTGGCGATGGGACGTGCTCGCCGCCAAGCTCCAGGCACTGCTTGCATGACCGCCCGTGAGTACTTGTCAACCGCCCGCGGTTAATAAGTACTCACGAGCCCGGAGGGCACTATTTGGCGTAGATGGCGGCGATGTCGTCGGCGAAGCTGTCGTGCACCACGTTGCGCTTGAGCTTCATCGTCGGCGTGAGCTCGCCGGTCTCCTCCGTGAAGTCGACGGGCAGGACCCGGAACTTCTTGATGGCCTCCGCGTGCGACACGAGCTTGTTGGCCTCCGCGACGGCCTCGTCGATCTCGGCCGTGAGGTCGGCGTCGGCGAGCAGATCCGCGACCGTCGTGCCTGCGGGCTTGCCGTTGCGCTCGTTCCACGCGGGCAGCGCGTCGGCGTCGATGGTGATCAGCGCGCCGATGAACGGCTGCTGGTCTCCGACGACGATGGCCTGGCTGATCAGCGGGTGCGCACGCAGGTGATCCTCGAGCTGGGCGGGGGAGACGTTCTTGCCGCCGGCTGTGACGATGATCTCCTTCTTGCGGCCGGTGATGGTGATGTACCCGTCCGCGTCGACCGATCCGAGGTCGCCGGTGTGGAACCAGCCGTTCTCGATCGCGTCGGCGGTCGCGTTCTCGTTGCGCCAGTAGCCGCTGAAGACGACCGGCCCCGACAGCAGGATCTCGCCGTCGTCGGCGATGCGAACGGAATTGCCCGCCAACGGCTTGCCGACCGAGCCGACCTTCTGCTCGCCGATCGTGTTGACCGCGAACGCCGCGGACGTCTCGGTGAGGCCGTAGCCCTCGTAGATCGTGATGCCGATGCCGCGGAAGAAGTGGCCGAGGCGGGCGCCGAGCGGCGCGCCGCCGGAGATCGCCAGCTGGCACTTGCCGCCGAGCGCCGCCCGCAGCTTCGAGAACACCAGCTTGTCGAACAGGGCGTGCTTGGCCTTGAGTATCAGCCCCGGCCCGCCCTTGTCCTGAGCCTCGCTCCAGGCGATGGCCGTCTCGGCGGCGGCGTCGAAGATCTTGCCCTTGCCCTCGCCGTGGGCCTTGGCGCGGGCGCTGTTGTAGACCTTCTCGAACACACGCGGCACGGACAGGATGAAGTCGGGGCGGAATTCGCCGAACGTGGGGACGAGGTTCGGGATGTCGCTTGTGTGTCCGAGTGCGGCGCCGGCGTCGAACGACGCGATGCTGACGGCGCGCGCCAGGACGTGCGCCATCGGCAGGAACATGAGGGTGCTGACGCCGGGCGTCTTCAGCAGGGTGCCGAGGCTGGAATCGAGGATGCCTTTGGACTCGGCGATGAGGTTGGAATGCGTGAGCTGGCAGCCCTTGGGCCTGCCGGTGGTGCCGGAGGTGTAGATGAGGGTGGCCGGATCGCTCGACTTCAACGCGGCCACGCGGGCCTGGACTTCGGAGTCGGGCACGCCGGCGCCCAGTTCGGTCAGTTCCTCGACGACGCCACGGCCGCCGTCGGACACCTCGATCTGGTAGACGCCGCGGAGCGCGGTCGCCTCGGCGGCGACGGCCTTCACGGTGGCCGCGTGCGTCGCGTTCTCGACGACGAGATCGATCGCGGCGGAGTCCTCGAGGATCCACCGCACCTGCTCGGCGGAGGACGTCTCGTAGATCGGGACGGTGACGCCGCCCGCTGCCCAGATCGCGAAGTCGACGAGGGGCCACTCGTACCGGGTGGCCGACATCAGTGCCACCCGGTCGCCCTGCTGGACGCCGAGGGCGATGAGACCCTTGGCGACCGCGGTGACCTGAGCCGCGAACTCGGCGGCCGTGACGTCGGTCCAGCGTCCGCCGATCTTGCGCTTGTACACGACCAGCGTCGGGTCGGCCGCGGCGTGGGCGAACACCGAGTCGACCGCGGACGCGTCCTCCGCGATCGTGAACGACTGTGGCGCGCTGAACTCGGGCACGAAAACCTCCGACACTGAAGATACTGACGAGTAGGATTGTCGTCCCAACTTTAGACCTTCCCCTGCCCGGCCTGCTTCCAGGCCGAAGAAGCGTGGTCAGAGCCCTGCCGGTGAGGTGCTGCGGAACCCCGCGGCCACCGCAGGCAGCGGTATGTGAAGCTAGTCGCCGTGAGCAGCATTCAGGTCGCAGACCAGACGTTCATCGCGGCCCCACCACAGCAGGTCGCGGCGGCGATCGCGCCGCCGGCCCGCTGGCGCCGGTGGTGGCCCGATCTCACTCTCGCCGTCCGCGAGGACCGGGCCGAGAAGGGCATCCGGTGGACGGTGGCCGGACCCCTCACCGGAACGATGGAAGTGTGGCTCGAGCCGGTGCTGGACGGGGCGATCGTCCACTACTTCCTCCACGCCGAACCGGCCCGCAGCGAGGGCACCTCCGATCTGGCCGCACTGAACCGTCGCAGGCGCGTCGAGGGAAAGGTCATGTCCTTCGAGGTGAAGAAAGAACTCGAGGCCGGTCGCGCTGCGGGAGAACCGCCGTCCTGAGGCAGATCCGGCCGCGCGGCGGGGTCGGCATTGTGTCAGGGCGCCGAGATCGTGTGTGATAGTCGGGCACAACACAGACATACGACACCGGTAACGGCGTGGCCCCGCGATCGACGAGCGGGTCGGCCAGGCGAAAGGAAGCGTTCACTCCATGCCCGAGAGGACCAAGAGGTCGATCAGTATCGAGGCGCCGCCCGCCCGGGTGATGGATGTGATCGCCGACTTCGACGCGTACCCGGCGTGGGTGGCCGCAGCGAAGTCCGTCGAGGTCATGGAACCCGGACAGGGCGGCCGGGCCGACCGGGTGCGGTTCGTGCTCGACGCGGGCATGGTCAAGGACACGTACGTACTCCGCTACGACTGGGCTTCCGACGGCAAATCGGTCAGCTGGGAGCTCGAGTCCGGTGAGATCCAGAAGTCGCAGTTCGGTTCGTACGTTCTGGAGGACGAGCCGGGCGGCGGCACCACCGTCACATACGAGCTCACCGTCGACCTCACCATTCCGATGATCGGCCTGTTCAAGCGCAAGGCGGAGAAGGCGATCACCGACACCGCGCTCAAGGAACTCAAGAAGCGGGTGGAAGGCTGAGCAGCGAGGGTCGTGCCGGACCTGCGCGGGTCCAGTTCTTCGTAGGGAAGGGGGGCGTCGGGAAGACGACGCTCGCGGCCGCGACGGCGCAGGCGGCCGCAGAGGCGGGAAACCGGACTCTCCTCGTCTCCCTCGACCAGGCGCACTCCCTCGCCGATGTGATCGGGATCGCCGCCGCCCGGGACCTCCTGTCCGTGACCGACACCCTCGACGTCCTCGAACTCGACACCCTCACGTTGCTCGAGAACAGATTCCGGAGTCTGGCAGCGGTTCTCGCCGCCGCCGGATCGCACGACCACGGTGCCCAGTTGTCCGCGCTCGAACCGGAGGAGCTGACGGGGCTTCCCGGCGTGCAGGACGTGCTCGGGCTGCGCGAGATCGTCCGGTTCGCCACCGAGGGCGACTACGACGCCGTCGTGGTCGACTGCCCGCCCACCGCGGACTGTCTGCGGACGCTCGCCGCGCCTGCAATGGCTCTCGAGTACATCGAGCGGGTGTGGCCGCAGCACCGCCGCATCGTCGCGCTCCTGGGTTCCGATTCGCGCCTCGTCATGCTGGTGACGTTGATCGAACAGGTCGTCGCCGCGGTCGGCGAGGTCCGGGAGATGCTCGCGAACCGGGCGAAAACCACTGTGCGACTGGTGACGACGCCGGAGCGGGTGGTGCTGACGGAGACCCGGCGCACCGTGGCGGTTGCCGCGCTGTCCGGCCTGCGCATCGATGCGATCCTCGTGAACAACCTTCTGCCGCACTTCGATTCGCCGGCAGGACACGACGATCCCGGTGTGGCATGGTTGATCAGGCGGCGAGCCCTGCAGCAACGGGTGCTCGCCGAGCTGACCGCCTCCGCGGGCGCCACGGTGATCCTCTCGGTGACCCGGTCGGTGACGGAGCCGGTAGGGTGGGCCGATCTCGGCGGAATCGCCCGGGAGTTGTATGCCGACGACACGGACGCGGTTGCGGTGTTGGGGAAGAACCCGCCTGCAGTGCGGGTGGGGCTGGAATCGGGGGCCGGTGTGGATTCTGTGTACACGATGCGGATGTATCTTCCGCTCGTGAACCCGTCGACCCTCACGTTGGGTCGAGTGGAGGACGACTTGGTCGTGGGAGCTGAAGGGGTGCGCCGCCGGGTCCGCCTCGCCTCGGTCCTGCGCCGGTGCGTCGTCGCGGGCGCAGAACTCGACGGAAGCGATCTGGTCGTGCGCTTCACGCCCGACCCGCAGGTGTGGCCGGTATGAACGACGACCACGTGCAGCTGGTGGCAGAGCTGCGGGCGCTCGCCGAGACCGCCCTGGACCGTCTCGAGCCCATTCTCCAGCGCGCGGCGGCGCCGCACGCCCAAGCGGACGCCGAGGGTGCAGTGCCCGGAACCGGGCAGTGGTCGGGGTGCACATGGTGCCCGGTGTGCGCACTCGCGGCCCTGATCCGCGGTGAGCAGCACGACCTCGTGACCCTGCTCGCCGGCCAGGCGTCCGTGCTGATCGCAGTGCTGCGGCAGGTCCTCGACGAGCATGCCGTTCACGACACCCCGGACCCAGGCGGCCCCGACACTCCGGAACCCGGCCCGGGCGGTGGAACGCCCGAACCGGACGGCGGCTCGGCGTTCGAGCCGATCACGGTCACCATCAAGCATTGAGCGTGCTCTGCGCGGACCGGATCGCCGGACTCGTGCACGTCGGCGATCCGGCATGGGCACAATCATCTCCATGAGCACAGGCACGGGCAGCGAACGTGGCGGCAGCGCGGCGCTGACCATCGGCATCGACGTGGGTGGAACGAGCATCCGTGCGTCGGTGGTCGACTCGGCCGGTGAGGTGCTCGACTCGCTCCAGTCGCCGACCCCGGCGTCGGCGAAGGCACTCGAGAACGGCCTGGACCGCGCGGTCCGGGAGCTGTCCGCGCGGCACGACGTCGCCGCAGTGGGGCTGGCGGTTGCCGGGTTCATCACCCCCGACCGCACGACGGTGCGGTTCGCGCCGCATCTGCCGTGGGTGGGCGCACCTGTCGGCCGGGACCTCGGGCAGCGTCTCGGTCTCCCGGTGATCCTCGAGCACGACGTGAACGCGGCGGCGTGGGCCGAGCACCGGTTCGGTGCGGCCGCAGGCGGCCGGAACGTGGTGATGCTCGCGATCGGCACGGGTATCGGTGCGGCGCTCCTCGCGGACGGCAGGCTGTACCGCGGCAGCCACGGCGTCGCACCCGAACTCGGTCACATCCAGGTGGTCCCCGACGGGCGCCCGTGCGCGTGCGGCAAACACGGCTGCTGGGAGCGGTACTGCAGCGGGACGGCCCTCGTCGACACCGCGATCGAACTTCTGGCCGCGGATCCGGTGACGTCGACCGTCCTGGCGCGGGAGGTGGCGGTCGATCCCGGTGCGCTGACGGGACGGCGGATCGCGGGCGCGGCACAGGACGGCGATCCGCTGGCACTGGAGACCATGCGGGAGTTCGCCCGTTGGCTCGGCGTCGGCCTGGCGCTCATCGGGGACGTGTACGACCCGGATCTCGTCGTGATCGCCGGTGGGGTCGCGAGTTCCTCACCGCTGTTCATCGACGAGGCCCGCGAGCACTACGCGGCGCTGACGACGGGGGCCGGGCACCGGCCGCTCGCCCGCATCCGGCCTACCCAGCTGGGGGAGGCGGCGGGCATGATCGGAGCGGCGGAACTCGCTCGGGCCGTCCTGCCCGATCGGGTGGGTTGACGCCCGGCCTACTGCTGTAAACCCGCAGAGTGTGATGCTGTGCGGGGCTCCCGGGCGTGTGTAGCGACCCTCACCCACCCGAAGTAGAGTCGACCCGAACGAAGCTTGGGTTGTGAACGGGAGGGACGCCATGTGGTACTGGCTCTTCAAGTACGTGTTTTTAGGGCCGGTTCTCTGGGGGCTGGGTAGGCCGACCGTGGAGGGTACGGAGAACATTCCGGCGGAGGGTGGCGCCATATTGGCGAGTAACCATCAGGCCGTGCTGGATTCGTTCTTCCTGCCGTTGCGTGTGCCGCGGAGGATCACTTTTCTCGCCAAGAGCGAGTACTTCACCGGGACGGGACTCAAGGGCGCTTTCCAGCGCTGGTTCTTCTCGGTGGTCGGCCAGGTGCCGATCGACCGGACGGGCGCCGACGCCGCGCAGGATGCATTGAACGCCGGGTTGCGCGTCCTCTCGCAGGGCAAGCTGCTCGGCATCTACCCGGAGGGCACCCGGTCGCCCGACGGCCGCCTCTACAAGGGCAAGACGGGCCTGGCCCGCATGGCTCTCGAATCCGGTGTGAAGGTCATCCCGGTCGCCATGATCGGAACGGAGAAGGTCAACCCGATCGGCTCCCGGGTGTGGCGTCCGTCGAAGGTCACCATCCGCGTCGGTGAGCCCATCGACTTCTCGCGGTTCGAGGGCATGGGCGGCAACCGTTTCGTGGAGCGGGCCGTCACCGACGAGGTCATGTACAAGCTGATGAAGCTGTCGGGTCAGGAGTACGTCGACATCTACGCGGCGACGCTGAAGAAGAAGGCGCCCGCCGCCGACGCCTCGGTGGCCGATGTGGCGCCGGCGAGCGACGCGACCACCGTCACGCGACTGCCGGACACGCGGGCGAGCTGACCGCCGCGACCTCTCAGCCGACGGGGACGGTGAGATCGTCGGAGGTCTCCGACCGATCGTCCTCGTCGGACTGTGAGGGGCGGGTGCGGAACGCGACGATCGCGACCAGCACCACGGCGAGTCCCCACCACACGTACGACGACGCCAGGAACTGATCCCACAGATTCCAGTGGGTTCCGCTCCAGCGGCCCACCCCGAGTTTCCAGTGCGCGGCGAGCCTCACGACGACGACGCCGGACACGGCCGTGACCGCCAGGGCGACACTCCGGCGGCGGTAGGCGAGGACCCCGAGCACGAGGATCACCGGCACCGACCACACCCAGTGGTGCGACCAGGACACGGGGGAGACGAGCAGTCCGAGAACGGCGTTGAGTTCCAGCGCGAGCGCGGTCTCGCCGGACCGGAGCGCCCGCGCCATCGCGAGAATCACGAGTGCGAGAACCACGACGCTCAGCAGCAGCCAGAACGGGGTGCGCACCGAGTCGCTCAGGCCGAGCCGGGCCAGCACACCGGTGATGCTCTGGTTCGCCGGATACGCCGGGGTGCCGATCCGATCGGAATCGAAGAGCGTGTGCGTCCAGTAGGTGACGGAGTCGTTCCACGTCGCGATCGCGCCCACTGCGCTGAACGCGAGGAAACTGACCCCGGTCACGACGGCAGAGCGGAAGTCCTTGCGCACCAGGAAGTACAGGATGAACACGGCGGGCGTCAGCTTCACCGCCGCCGCGAGGCCGATCAGCACGCCGCGCGGCCACGGCGTCTTCTTCGGCAGGCAGTCCGCGGCGACCAGCAGCATCAGCAGGATGTTGATCTGCCCGTAGTCCAGGGTCGACGAGACGGGTTCGAGGGCCATCGACACCGCGAGCGCACCGAGGGCAGTCCACACCAGCGTGGTGCGGGGTGCGATGCCCAGCGAGTCGAGCGTGACGACGAGAACACCGAACAACGCGATCAGCGACAACACCGTCACGACGGTCCCGGCAATCGCCAGCGACACCGTCGACAGCGGACTGAAGACGACGGCGGCGAGCGGCGGGTAGGTGAACGGCAGGAAGTTGCCCATCTGGGTGGCCGGCATCGACCCGTACAGGGTCGGGCCGTGCAGGAACACCGAACCGCCCAGGCGGTAGACGTCGAGATCCAGCCGGTAGTAACTGCCGAAGTCCCGCAGGCCGGGCAGTCCGAGCAGGTTGTAGGCGAATCCGATTGCGAGCCCGGCGAGGACGAGGACTCGGACGACGAGACCTCCGATGCGGAGATGCAGAGGCACCCGCGGGGGGTCGATCAGGTCCGCGACAGGGGCGGCGGACTGTCGACCGTCGGAGGTTGCGCGCACCGAGGCCTCCTTCACGAGGTAGGGGTGGATCCGGATGACGCCAACGGGTGAGGCATAGTTTGCGGGCGTGCGTTACTTCTACGACTGCGAGTTCATCGAGGATGGTCGCACGATCGACCTGGTGTCGATCGGGGTGGTCGCGGAGGACGGACGTGAATTCTACGCGGTGTCCACCGAGTTCGATCCCGACCGCGCGGGCAAGTGGGTGCGCAGGAACGTGCTGCCGAAGCTGCCGCCGCCGTCGTCGCCCCTCTGGAAGAGCCGCGCCCGCATTCGCGACGACCTCTACGCGTTCCTGATTCCCCGGCCCGGCATCGTCCCCGAACTGTGGGCGTGGGTGGCCGCCTACGACCACGTCGCCCTCTGCCAGTTGTGGGGGGACATGACGGAGCTGCCGCAGTCGCTGCCCCGGTACACGCGGGAACTCCGCCAGTACTGGGAGGAACACGGCAGCCCGGCGCTCCCACCTGCACCGGGTGACGCGCACGACGCCCTCGCCGACGCCCGGCACAACCTGGCGAAGTTCGAGGCAGTTCGGGCGGCGCGCTCACTCCGGTGACCTGACTCGCCATCGCTCCGGTCGAGCGAATATCCTGTATGGGTGAACTGGACTGTCGACGTGCCGATCGACCGCTTGCCCGAACTCCCGCCGCTGCCCACCGAGATGCGTGAGCGCCTCGATGCAGCGCTGGCCAAGCCCGCTGCCCAGCAGCCGCAATGGCCCGAGGGTCAGGCCGCCGCGATGCGGACCGTCCTCGAGAGCGTGCCACCGATCACGGTGGCCAGCGAGGTCGTGGCCCTGCAGGAGAAGCTGGCCCAGGTCGCGCGCGGCGAGGCGTTCCTCCTCCAGGGCGGTGACTGCGCCGAAACGTTCGCCGACAACACCGAGCCGCACATCAAGGGCAACATCCGCACGCTGCTGCAGATGGCCGTGGTCCTGACGTACGGAGCGAGCCTGCCCGTCGTCAAGGTCGCCCGCATCGCCGGCCAGTACGCCAAGCCGCGGTCGTCGAACGTGGACGCCCTGGGCCTGCAGTCGTACCGCGGCGACATGATCAACTCCCTCGTCGCCGACGAGGCCGTGCGCGCCCACGACCCGTCGCGGCTCGTGCGGGCGTACGCGAACGCCAGCGCCGCGATGAACCTGGTCCGCGCGCTCACCGGCGCGGGCATGGCCGACCTGCACAAGGTGCACGACTGGAACCGCGAGTTCGTGGCGTCGTCGCCGGCCGGGGCCCGGTACGAGGCACTCGCCGCGGAGATCGACCGCGGGCTGCAGTTCATGAACGCCTGCGGCGTCACCGATCCCAGCCTGCACCACGCGCAGATCTTCGCCAGCCACGAGGCGCTCGTCCTCGACTACGAGCGCGCGATGCTGCGCCTCGACACCGACGACGACCACGCCAAGCTGTACGACCTGTCCGCTCACTTCCTGTGGATCGGCGACCGCACCCGTCAGCTCGACGGGGCGCACATCGCGTTCGCCGAACTCGTGTCGAACCCGATCGGCCTGAAGATCGGACCCAGCACCACACCGGAGATGGCGGTCGAATACGTCGAGCGCCTCGACCCCACCAACAAGCCGGGTCGCCTCACCCTGATCTCGCGCATGGGGAACAACAAGGTCCGCGACCTGCTGCCGCCCATCATCGAGAAGGTCCAGGCCACCGGTCACCAGGTGATCTGGCAGTGCGACCCGATGCACGGCAACACGCACGAGGCGTCCACGGGATACAAGACCCGCCACTTCGACCGCATCGTCGACGAGGTGCAGGGATTCTTCGAGGTCCACAACGGTCTCGGCACGTACCCGGGCGGCATCCACGTCGAACTCACCGGTGAGAACGTCACCGAATGCCTCGGCGGCGCGCAGGACATCTCGGACCTCGACCTGTCCGGTCGCTACGAGACGGCGTGCGACCCCCGCCTGAACACCCAGCAGTCGCTGGAACTGGCGTTCCTCGTCGCGGAGATGCTGCGCGGCTGATCGCCCGCATCATTCGGACCCTCACTGCCCTGCACCTGCGGGGTCAGGGCAGTGAGACCAGGGTGACCGTGCTCCCGGGCTTCACCAGATCGCCGCTGCCCGGGTTCTGGCTGATGACGAACGACCTGTCCGTGTCGGTCACCGAACGCACCTTGACGTCTAGTCCGAGACGGCTCAGTTCGTCCCGCGCGGATCCGACCGTCCGGCCCAGCATCGACGGAATTCGCACCGCATTCGACACACTCAACGTCACGCTGGTACCCGCATTGACGCGGGCGCCGGCCTTCGGGCTGGTGGCGATCGCGTCCCCGGCGGCGACGTTCCGGTCGAAGTCCGTGGTGACGTCCTGCACGACGATGCCCACCGCCTCGAGTGACGCCCGGGCCTCGGCCTCCGACATGCCCTTCACGTCGGGAACATCGACCGGCGGTGCACCTTTGCTGACGATCAGTTTGACCGTGGAACCGGTCGTGAGCTCGGTACCCGGTGCCGGGTCGAGTGCGGCCACCGCACCGATCGGGACCTTCGCGCTGAACGCCTGACCGCCGTCGACCGGGGTGAACGTGCGGTTCCGCAGTTCCTGCTCGATTCCGGCGCGCTCACCGCCCGCGGGCAGCGGCGGGACCGTCGGCCTCCCGAGGGAGACGAGAAGAGCCACCGTGCCGTCGCGGGAGATCCGCGAACCGCCGGTGGGATCGGTACCCAGCACCGTGTCGAGCGCAGCCGTGTCGGAATACTGCCCCCGGATCTCCGTCGACAGCCCGGCCGCTTCGATCGCCGTCACCGCCGCACCGCGATCGAGACCGTCGATGGTCGGGACCGCGGTGAATCGGCCCGAACCCATCCACCAGCCACCGAAACCCACCGCCAGGGCGAGCATCAGGATCACGAGCAGCCACACCATCGTGGTCCGGCGCGACCGCTGCCGTTCGGCGGCGAAGTCGGGGTAGTGATAGCCGTCGTCGGGTTCGTCCTCCACCCCGAACGACGGTTCGTCGATCGGCGGGCGCGGAGTCTGGGTGGTGACGACCCGCGTGTGCTGGACACCGGGCTGCGCCGGTAGCGGGCTGGGCGGCGACAGCGGCGCGGCGGGGGGAAGGTGCACGGTGGGCGGTGCGGCGGGGCCCGGCGGCGCGCTCAGGGGAGGCGCGCTCGCGGCGGCCGCGGCGCTCAGGTGCTGCGCCGAGCGTCGCGGGGCGGGCACCCGATAGGCGGGCAGGTCGAGCGCCGCCGCGATGCCGCGCAGGGCCGAGCCCATCTGCTCGGCGTTGGCGAAGCGGTGTGACGGTTCCCGGTGGGTGGCCTCCGCCACGAGTTCGTCGAACTCGGGCGGGACGCCCGCGATGAACGAACCCGGCCTCGGAACGTCCTGGTTGATCCGCTGGTAGGCGACGGACAACGACGTGTCCCCGGTGAACGGGGTCCGTCCGGTGAGGAGTTCGAACAGCAGGACACCGGTGGAGTAGACGTCGCTGCGGGTGTCCGCGATCCCGGACGTCACCTGCTCCGGCGACAGGTATGCCGCCGTGCCCAGAATCACACTGTTCGACGTGGTGGTCGACGCGGCGGCGGCCCGCACCAGACCGAAGTCGGCGATCTTCACCTCACCGCCGTCGGAGATCAGGATGTTCTCGGGTTTGATGTCGCGGTGCACGAGACCGGCCCGGTGGGCGACGGCGAGCGCGTCGAGAACCGGGCCCGCGACCGCGGCCACCGCGTGCGGCGGCATCGGCCCGCGTTCCCGGAGCAGCTCGCGGAGCGTTCCGCCGTCGACGAGTTCCATCACCAGGAACGCGTGCTCGCGATCGTGTCCCTGGTCGTAGACCGCGACCAGCGACGGGTGCTTGAGTCGTGCGACCGAGCGGGCCTCGAACTCGAACCGGGCGACGAACGCCGGGTCGGCCGCGAACTGCGGATCCATCACCTTGATGGCCACCGGACGGTCGAGACGCGTGTCGAGCCCCCGGTAGACGGTGGACATGCCGCCACGCGCGATCGTGGCATCCACCCGATAGCGCCGGTCGAGCAGCTCGCCGATCAAACGTTGACCTCCATCGTGCACAGTGTCCGTTCCCCCGTCAGTGCGCGCGGCCCGGCCACGCGCCCCTCAATCGTAGCCAGCGACACCGACCGGTAGCGCCACGCAGGAAGCGACCAGATAACGTTAGGGGAGTGAGTGCCATCCCTTACTGTGACGATGTCCTGGACCCTTCCGTCTCGCTCCTCCAGTTGGTGGACGTCGCGAAGAACCTCGGTGTGGCCGTCACCCGTGTGCAGCAGCTTCTGCGCGATCAGCAGTTGATCGCCGTCCGACGCGACGGCGTCCTCGGTGTTCCCGAACTCTTCTTCGACGAGACCGGCGAGACGGTCAAGTGGCTGCCCGGTCTCATCGCCGTGCTGCACGACGGCGGATTCAAGGACGAGGAAATCCTGCAGTGGCTGTTCCGTGAGGACGACAGCCTCCCCGGCGCACCCGTCCAGGCCCTGCACGGCGACCTCGCCCGCGAAGTGATCCGCCGCGCTCAAGCGATGGGATTCTGACCGCCGGTCACCACGCTCGGCCACGGGCAGGCACCGCGAGCCGGGCGAACTGAGGCAGCGCCGTCGCCCACCGGTGTCTCCGGGACACGGTGGCGCGCCGGTCGAGAACCCGGTAACCGCCTCGCTCGATCTCGTCGAGAATGCGGGAATACAGCACGAACGCGGTCCGGATCCCGGGTTGCACCCGTCGGTCCAGCATCGCGATGCCCGGTTCCGCGTCCCGGTACACGGAACGGGTGATCGAGATCAGGTGGGCGAGGGCCCGCACGATCCGCTGGTCCGTCGTGCCGCTGCGACGACTGTGCGCGAGGAGTTCGGTGTCGACACCGAATGCGGCCAATTCGTCGGCCGGGAGGTAGACCCGGCCCCGATCCAGGTCCTCGCCGACGTCGCGAAGGAAATTGGTCAGCTGGAACGCCTCACCGAGAGCCGCAGCGTGTGGTTCGGCATCGGCGGCGGGCCCGGTGGTTCCGAGGACGGGCAGCATCTGCAACCCGATCACGACGGCCGATCCGTACATGTAGGTCCGGAGTTCGGTCATGGTGCCGTACTCGGCCCGATACTCCGCGGTTCCCGGAACATCCATCCGCATGGACTCCAGGAACGCGAAGAAGTAGTCGTGGGGGATGTCGAACGAAGCCACGGTGTCGAGGAACGCGGGAAGGACCCGCTGCATCTCCGGTGCGCACGCAGCCGGCCCGACCGCCTTCCGGTCGGTGAAGCCGAGTCGCAGTGCCGCGTCGATCCGATCGAGTTCGGCGGCGCAGTCGCCGGCCGTCCGACCGGCATCGACGTCCACGATGTCGTCGACCGTGCGGGCGAACCCGTAGAGGGAATGCACAGCGGCCCGGCGGCGCTCGGGAAGCAACCGGGTCGCGAGATGGTAGGTGCGACCGTGCTCCGCCGTCACCGCGCCGCAGAACCGGTAACTGTCGGCCAGCTCGGTCATCGACCGGTCATTCGACGCGGGACGACGTCGCAGCACCTGCGAGGCCGGAGGTGCGCTCTTCCTCGAGGGGCCGGGGTGCGCGCAGCCGCAGCGGATCGACCGTGCGGAGCGATACCGCCGCGACGACCGCGGCGAACGTCGCGAGCACGACGTGCGCGAACGTGTACAGACCGATCGAGCCGTCGGGCTGGAAGACCAGCATCAACCAGGTGGACAACCCGACGAGGATCATCAGGGTCCGCGTCGACAACGCGAAGCCGGCCGCGATGGCGATCGGCCACGAGTAGTACCAGGGCAGTGCCGCGGGCGACAGGATCACGATCGCGACCAGGACGATGAGAATTCCGAGAATCGCCTCACGCTCGGTCTTCCGGTAGCGCCACCAGGCCGCCAGCACGATCGCGACCAGGGCGACCGCGCAGATCGGGCGGGTGATGGCCAGCACCTCACCCAGCCGCAGCTCCGCGAACCACGACGTTCCGACGGTCACGATGTGGGCGAGGATCGTCGGCAGCGACAACCAGTTGATGATCTTGTTCGACCCGGACAGCGCGGTCATCCAGCCGAGCCCGACACCGGCGACGGCGGACGCGGCCGCGAAGACGGCCACGAACACGGCGAATCCCGCGCCCGCGGTCTTCGCGAACGACGCGAGCGGCGACGCGGGTGTGCGCCCTTCCGCCGAGGCCTTCTCCCTCTCGTGGAGCATCCAGATCCAGACCATGAAGGGCAGCGCGGCGCCTGCGGTCGCCTTGATCGCGACCGCAACCGCCACGAGGGCGATCCCGGCGAGATGGTGACGTTCGAGGACGAGCGCGATGCCGGCGATCATCAGGCCGACCATCAGCAGTTCGTTGTGGACACCGCCGATGAGGTGGACGAGAACCAAAGGATTGAGAACGGCGAGCCACAGGGCGATCGCCGGATTACCACCGAGGTGGCGCGCGAGGTGTGGGACTCCCCACACCATGAGCGCGAGTCCGGGCAGCATCGTCACGCGAAGAAGCATCGTCCCGGCGATCACGTTGTCGCCGGTCAGCCCCGTGATCCCCTGACTGAGGAGCAGGAACAGCGGACCGTACGGCGCGGTGGTGGTGGTCCACACGTTGCTGACGTTGTCGAGGAGCACGCCCGGGTTGACCACCGGCCCGACGGCGTAGGGGTCGAACCCGTCACGCAGGAGCGCACCCTGCGCCAGGTAGGAGTAGGCGTCCCGGCTGAACATCGGCACGGCCAGCAGCAGCGGCGCCGTCCACACCGGGACGACCATTCGCAACTGCCGGAGGGTGACGTCGCCGCCGAGGGTGGCGCGGCCCAGCCGCACCCAGGCCGTGATCATCGCGACGACACCCACCCACACGATGACCGTCGACAGGATTTGACCGTGACCGAACCGGAGCCACGACAGGTGCATGGCCTCCAGGAGCGGGTCCTCGCGGCGGACGCTGCCCGCACCGAAACCACCGAACGTGATCATCACGGCGCCTACGAAACCGAGGATGGCGGCGTGCCCCTCGGGGCTGCGGAGGAAGTCGGCCGTGGTCTGGGGCCACGACCGCTGCGGCGTGGGCGTCGCAGCGGCGACGGTCGCCTGCCGGGCAGAGGACGTCATGAGTGCAGATTCCTCCCCCGAGGTGCGTTCGGTTGCGGTCGGTGCGCTCGTCGTCGTGCGCATCGCATGGTCGAGGAACCAGTTTAATTGCTGCCGGCACCAGTTCCCGCCACGCCTCGCCCTATCCTCCCGCACTGGATGCTTTCGTGTGTCTTTCCGCACTTCGTGCTGCGGTGGGTCTCTTCGCACTTCGTGCTGCGGTGGGCCCGGTGACGCGGGCGGCCGCGAGTTTTCCCGACAGCAGGACGGTCGGAACTCCGACCCCCGGGACGGTGCCGGAACCCGCGAGCACGACATTGTCCAGCCCCCTGACCAGGTTGGGCCGCCGGAACGGTCCGGTCTGCCGGAACACGTGCGCCGCCGCGAACGGACTGCCCGCCGCCATGCCCTTGCCGAGCCAGGTGAGGGGGGTGTCGACGTGGTCGATCGTGAAATGCTCCGCGATTCCGGTGTACCCGCGCGTCTCGAGTTCGCGCAGCAGTTCGTTCACGTACGGGCCGGTCAGCGACGACCACTCCAGCGGTGCGCTGTGCAGGTTCGGGCAGGGCGCCAGCACCGACAGCGGTTCCGACGGAGTGCCCGCCCGGTCCACGGCGAGGCCCGGATCCGACAGGGCGGGCCGGGTGATCAGCAGCGACGGGTCCGTCATGAGCCGTCCGCGCCCCGCGCGGGCGGTGATCTCCGCGAACGTCCGCTTCCACGCATGACCGAAGTCGATGGTGTGGTGCCGTTGGGCGGCCCACTGCGACGCGACCGCGGTCGGGACGGTCCCGTGCAGGACCACGGCGGACGGTGACACCCGCACCCGGCGGGGCGTCCGGCGTGTCACCGGGCGGAGCAGTGTGTCGACGACGGCGGTGTCCGGGGTGAGTACCAGCGCGTCGCAGTCGATGCGGTCACCCGCCGCCGTGACGACGGTGCCGATGCGGTCGCCGCTTCGCTCGAGCGCCGCGACCTCGGTGTCGAACCGGATCTCGCCGCCCGCGGTGGTGAAGGCGTCGGCGAGGGCGAGCGCGATCGAGCGCATCCCGCCCCGGGGGAAGTAGACGCCGAGCGAGGTGTCCATGTGGGCGATCGCGCCGTACACCGCGAGGGCGTCGGCGGGAGCGACCCCGGCGTAGAGGGCCTGGAACGTGAAGATCCGGCGGAGTCTCGGATCGATGATCGTGCGGTCGACCCGGGCTCCGAGCCTGCCGAACCCGCCCAGGGCAGTGAGCGTCAGCAGATCCCGCGCGGCCGCGGGGGACGAGACGAGATCGAGCGGCGAGTCGAAGTTCGCGTCCATGAAACGGTGGTACTCGGCGTCGAAGATCCGGCCGAGCCAGCGCCGCAGCCGCAGGTACCTGGCCGATTCCTCCGGCCCGCACACCCGGCTGACCTCGGCGACCATCGCCTCGGGGTCGGAGTGCACGTCCAGCGAGGAACCGTCGGCGAACCGCGCGTGATACGCCGGCTCCAGCCGCTCGAGGACGAGCGCCGGACTGGTGGACTCGAAATCCGCGCCGACGGCGGCCAGGGCCTCGCCGACCAGTTCGGGCATCGTGAGGACGGTGGCACCGTTGTCGATGTCGTAGCCGGGACCGCGGTAGGTGCCCACCCGGCCGCCCGGTGAGGACTCCCGTTCGAGGACGGTGACGCGCCGGCCCGATCCGGCGAGGTGCAGAGCGGCCGAGAGACCGGCGAGGCCGGCACCGACGACCACGACGTGATCGGTGCGGCCGGGAACCGTCCGGAGTGCGCGGGCCATCCCGGACCCTCAGTAGTCGCGGCGCGTCGCGGCGACGGCCATCTCGGTGAGCTGCTGCCTCGCCTCCGCGGTGGCGGTGCTCTCCGCGAGCGTCGACAGCGCGTTCCCGACGAGTTCCTCGATCTGCTTCTCCACGTCCGCGACCGCGCCGAGCGACGTGATCGTGGTCCGGAGGGTGTCCACGTCCGAATCGGACAGATCGGTGCCGATGCCCTCGCGGAGGAGTTCGGCCGCCGCGGGCTCTTCGGCGTCGGCGCGCTGCAGCGACATCGCGAACAGGACGGTGCGCTTGCCCGCCCGCAGGTCGTCGCCCGAGGGCTTGCCCGTCACGGCCGGATCGCCGAACACTCCGAGCAGGTCGTCACGGAGCTGGAAGGCGATACCGATGTCGGTGCCGAAACGGCGGTACGCCGAGACCAGGGTCTCGTCGGCGCCTGCGAGCGCCGCACCGAGGTGCAGGGGGCGCTCGATGGTGTATGCCGCCGTCTTGTACCGATTCACCTTCATGGCGGCGTCGATCGACTCGTCCGCCCGGGCCTCGTTGCTGATGTCGAGGAACTGCCCGCCGAGCACCTCGGTGCGCATCGCGGACCAGACGGGGGAGATGCGGGCCGACGCGTCCGCGGTGATGCCCGATTCGCGGATCATGTCGTCGGCCCAGGCCAGCGCGAGATCGCCGAGCAGGATCGCGACGCCCTCGCCGAAGTGAGCGGAATCACCGCTCCACGCTCCCGCACGATGCTGTTCCGCGAATTCGACGTGGACGGTGGGGAACCCGCGGCGCGTCGTGGACGCGTCGATGATGTCGTCGTGGACCAGTGCGCAGGCCTGAACCAGTTCCAGCGCGGAGCAGACGCGGAGCACGGGTCCGGAATCGGGGCCGCGAGGGTCGCCGCCCGCCCCGAGCCAGCCGGTCCACGCGAAGGCGGGACGGACCCGCTTGCCTCCGCGCAGGACGAAGTCTTCGAGGGTGGTCACGGCCTCGCGGTAACCACCGCCAACGGAGTCGACGAGGTCCTGCCGGCTGGTGAAGAAGTCGCGAAGCGCATTTTCGACCTCGGCCGCGAGGGCGGCGGGGCGCGTTCCAACGGACAGTGTTGCCTCCAGGATCGAATTCTCGCGTGCGCGCCGAGACCGGCGACAGGCGTCGACACCACCATAGTGGGCGCCCTCCCGGGTGGCCGGATACCCGGATTCCGCCGCCCGTGCAGACGCAGTGGGTGCATTGCCCCGGGCACTACCTATGCTGGACGGGTGACATTCGATTCCGTCAGGGGGCGGGCCAGCGAAGGTTGGGTGACCCGCACTCCGTCCATCGTCGACCGGATCCGGTCGTCCAGCGACGGCCGGGTCCCCTTTTCCGTCGAGTTCTCGCCGCCGCGTGACGAGGCCGCCGAGGCTCGTCTGTGGCGTGCGGTGCGGGAGTTCGAGCGGCTGGGTCCGGCCTTCGTGTCCATGACCTACGGTGCGGGCGGGTCGACGCGGGACCGCACGGTCCGCGTCACCGGCCAGCTCGCCGAGGAGACCACCCTCCTGCCGGTCGCGCACCTCACTGCCGTGTCGCACAGTGTCGACGAACTGCGGTCGATGGTCGGCGCCTACGCCGACCGCGGAATCAGCAACATCCTGGTCCTGCGCGGCGACCCGCCCGGCGACCCGCTGGGCGAGTGGGAGAAGCATCCGGACGGCGTCGAGTACGCCGAGGACCTCGTCCGGCTCGTCCGCGACCTCGGCGACTTCCACGTCGGCGTCGCATCGTTCCCCGAAGGCCACTACCGCGCGCCCGATCTCGCGCACGACACCCGGTACCTGGTATCGAAGCTGCGGGCCGGCGCCGAGTACTCGATCACCCAGATGTTCTTCGACGTCGACGACTACCTGCGCCTGCGCGACCGGGTGTCGGCGTACGACCCCGAGCAGGGGGCCAAGCCGATCATCCCCGAGATCATGCCGATCACGTCGCTGCGGTCGGTCCGCCGCGTGCTCGAACTGTCGGGGTCGCGTCTCCCGGCGCACCTCGAGAAGCGTCTGGCCACGGCCGCCGGGGACGGTCCCGAGGAGAACCGCGCCGCCGTGCGCGAGATCGGCATCGACGTCGCCACCGAGATGAGCGAACGTCTCATCGCCGAGGGTGCGCCCGGCCTGCACTTCATCACCCTCAACTTCGCGCGCGCCACCAGCGAGGTGCTGGCCCGGCTCGGCGACAAGGTCGGTTCGGGTGTGGCGGATCCCACCCCGGTCACCCCGGCTCGGATCAGCTGAGCGTCCGCCCCTTCCATCGGGTGCGCCCGCGGCGATGATTGCGGTGTGACGACATCGTCAGGGCCGTCACCGCGGCGACGGACAGCGGGTGCGCGACCGCGCCGGCCACGTCGACGGCGGTGAGGCGGCCCTCCCGTTCCAGTGCGCGGGCGCACAGCCGGGACGCCGTGGCGGCGAGATACCCCGCCGCACCCCACCCGCGCACGCGTCCCCGTCCGGCCGCGAACGCGACCGGCGGCGCGAGGTACGCCACGCTTGCCGCACCGAGCACCGCGACGGCGCCGAGGCGGGAGCCGAATGCCGTCCACATCCAGCGGTCGTAACCGCGGCGCAGCGCGTCGGCGTCCTCGTACATCCGGCACGACGCCGACCGGCCGGCCACGACCAGTGTGCTCGCACGACCCCGCGTACGGAGCAACCGTGCGATGTCGAGGTCCTCGGTCACGCTGTCCGCGACGGCCCGGTGGCCCCCGACCCCGCGGTACCCGGCGGAATCGAAGACCATGAACTGCCCGCAGGCCACGGCCGTCGACGGGCGCCGCGACCGGTTGGCCAGGCGGATCGGCAGTGTCGCCGCCCACGACCACGCGAGCAGCGGCTGCACCAGGACCTCGGTCACCGACCTCGCCTGCTGGAACGGCCACGGGCAGACCAGTGCTGCCTCGGACTCGCGCAGCGCGGCGCAGGCGGCAGTCAGGGCGTCCGGACGCAATCGCACGTCGGCGTCGAGGAACACGAGTATCCCGCCGTCACCGCGGCCCTGCGCGAAGGCGTGCTCACTCACCCGATGGCAGGCCGCGGGTTTGCCCACCCAGCCCGGCGGCGGTTCCGCGGTTCCCCGCACCACGGAGAAGCGGGGGTCCGCGCCGCTCGCGGCCTCCGCGACCTCGGCCGTCCCGTCCGTGGAGGCGTCGTCGTAGACGAATACCCGCAGGTCGCCGACGCCTCGCTGCTCTCGCAGGTCGCCGATCAGGTCGGGCAACCGGTCACGCTCGTCCCGGGCCGGAATGCAGACCGTGACGGGTTCGGTGACCGGGCGGGTCGCAGTGGGGAGCCGTGGGGCGCGGACCAGGTTGGCGCCGGCCGTGGCGAGACCGAGAACCGAGATCAGGGAGCCGATCCGCACGACCCGCTCGATCGGCGGAGAGGTCACACCTCCGAGTGGTCCCGTGCGCGACCGCTGCCGATCACCGGATCCTTGTTGCGGGCCATCCAGGCCAGCGCACCGACGATCACGGCGACGCCCAGCGTCACGCCGGCCATGATGCCCGCCCAGCCCGCGAAGCTGCGGGTGCTGGGGTCCGAGTACCGCACCTCGGCGCGGATCGTCGAGGTGTCGCCGGCGGGAAGTTTCCACGACACGATGGAGTCGCCCTCCCGGGTGCCGTTGGTGGTGGCGACGCGCGCCGGAAAAGCAATCGTGAACTGCACGTCCGTGCCTTGGGCGGGTACCGAACCGAGATCGGCCTTCCCGTCGAGGGTCACGAGGTCGCCGGTCCGCTTGAGCGAGATCTGAAAACTTCCGTTGGCCTGCTCCGACATGGAGCCGAGCTGTTGCACGTCGCCGAACGTGAGGTCGCTGAAGAACGCCTGGCTGCCGACGTACCCGTCCTTCTTGTACTCCTGCACGCGCACCTTGCCCGACAGTGAGTCGGGCGGAGTGAGTTGCGGGCCCTTGTCCTGATCGTTCGCCGGCACGGCGGCCGCGACGATCTGGCCGGAGACCCTGTCGTCGGCGGACACCCCCATCGACACCTGAACCCGCAGGCATCCCGCGAGGAGGGGCACGAGAAGGAGGCCGAGGGCCGCGAGGGACAAGGCCCTCCGCGAGCGGGTGGAGGTCGGAACTGAGGGCGGCTGCACAGTCGTATCGTGCCAGGGGAGTGGATCGGTGTCAGGCGTGAGGGTGCGTGTCGTGGGTCCGGGGTCGCCGGGCACGCGGCCGAAGCAGCGACACGAGCAGGGGAACTCCCAGGATTCCCATAGCCAACCACCCGTAGATCGCCGAATACCGCAACTCGGGGGCGCCGAGGAAGACCGAGTGTGCCAGCGCCGAACCGAGCCACGTCCACAGGAACAACCCGATCGGGACACCGTCACGGTGCCGGGTCCCGGCGTCCAGACGACGGTCGATCCGGTCCACGGCGGCGGCCATCACGGCGGCGACGACGAACCACCCGGCGTAGTTGGTCAGCGGAATGTGTTCGACACCGGGCAGGCCGGCGTCGGTGACGCACCAGTGCCACTGCCCGTCCGCGACCATCTGCGGGTCGAGGTACAGGTCCCAGCCGACGACACCGATCGTCGTCAGTGCGATGCGCGTCAGCCGTCGGTACGGGCCGCGCGCGAGCACGGACGCCACGCACCACACCGGATAGAACCCGGCCGTCCAGGCGAACGGCACCACCAGAGGCACCCCCGCAAGTGCGGGCCCGAGCCGCCCGACGCTGTAGTCGTAGCAGCCGTAGGGGAAGCCGGTGGCCGTGCCGACGATCTCGGAGCACAGACCGAGCCCCGCGGTCACGAGCACCAGTCCCACCGTCCAGCGGGCACCCCGGGTCGCGGCCGCGTGGGTGACGGACGCCGCGGCGAGCAGCGCGACGACGAGGACGGTGACGACGTCACGGGTCCCGCCGTGCACCAGCGGGTAGACGATCTGCGCCGCGATCGCCGCGCCCGCGAGCAGCAGGGGCAGGCGGGAGGTCATCACCGGCGCCGCAGGCGTCCCAGACCCCGCCGGTCGTCGTGGAGCGCGATGCGTGCAGCGCTGCGGCCACTTGCGCCGGACACCCCGCCACCCGGATGGGTCGAGGCGCCGGTGAGGTACAGGCGGCTGGCCCCCGGCACCCGGTGTCCGGACAATTCGGGGAGCGGACGCCACATCATCATCTGGTCCAGCGACATCTCCACGTGCATGACGTTGCCGCCGAGCAACCCCATCTCGTCTTCGAGGTCCTGCGGCGACTGCACGTGCCGGTCGAGGACGGACTCACCGAAACCGGGTGCCAGCGCGTCGATCTCCGCGACGATCCGATCGGCCTCCGGTCCGGCGAGGTCGCTCCAGCGCCGGCCGCCGGTCAGCCGGTACGGCTGCCACTGCGACCACAGGGTCACCTGGTGCCTGCCCTCGGGTGCGATGGTGGGGTCGAGGCCGCTGAAGCTCATTCCCAGCACCGCGGGCCGCGGCGGGAGTTCTCCGGCGAGTGCCGCGCCGTGCGCGAGCCGCAGGTGTGCGCGATCCGAGACCAGCAACTGCAGCCCGTGGGTGACCGACGCGTCGGGCGCACTCGGATAGGCGGGGAGGGCGTCGGTGGCCAGCCGCACGACCATCCCGATCCCCGGGCCCACGCGGATCCGGCGACGCCACCGGTCGAGGGTCAGCGCGTCGTACCCACCGCGCTCGAGCAGGCCGAGCGTGGTCAGCACGTGACAGCCCGCGATCACCGCACGTGAGCGGATCTCCCGTCCGGACGCCGTCCGCGTCGTCCAGGAGTCGCCGTCGCGGCTCAGCGAGACCACCGAGTCGCCGAGTGAGACGGTCCCGGAGTCGGCGCGCAGCTTCGCGGCGAGAGCGGCGGTCAGGGCTCCGCTGCCGCCGACGGCACGGCCGGGCGGAATTGTGTGCAGCAGGGCGGCGAATCCGACCATCGGCGCCGTCCCCGGCTCCGACATCGGCGGACCGGACTGGGCGCCGAACCACGCGAGGGCGGCCTTGAGGCGTTCGTCGTCGAAGTACTCGTCGAGCAGCGCGTCGCCGGAACCGAGGAACTGCCGTGAGAGGTCGCTGCCGCCGCCGCCCGTGTCGAGCCCCCAGAACGACGAGAGGAGCGCGGGCCCGGTCGGCGGATTCGAGAACGCGCGCATGACACGTGCGCTGCGCGGACCCCACACCGCCACGAACCGGCGGTACGCGTCGGCGTCCGTGGCGCCGCAGGACTCCTCGATGGACCGGCACGTCGCGTCCAGGCTGCGGCGGAACACGATCCCCGGCCGATCCGACCCCGCGGGGGCGGGGGCGAACGCCCACGGATCGCAGTCGAGGTACCGCAGGCCGTGCGCGCCGAGGTCGAGTTCCTCGACGATCCCCGTGTGACGGACCATGATGTGCGCGGAAGACCCGCGGTCGACCTTGTACCCGGGGAAGCGTTCGACGGTGGACACCGCGCCACCGATGACGGTGTCGCGTTCGATCACTTCGACCGACCATCCGGACCGCGCGAGGTAGCACGCCGACACGAGGGCGTTGTGTCCCGATCCCACCACCACCGCGTCGATCACAGTGGAAGCCCGCGTCCCAGTACGGCGAACGGCCGGTTGTCCCCGGCGAATCGGAAGTGGCGCAGGACATCTCTGAAGCCGAGGCGGCGATACAGCCGCCATGCGCGGTTGTCCTCGTCCGCCACTTCCGGGGTGGAGAGCAGCACGCCGCGTTCGGGCCTGTGGTCGAGGAGGCGGAGGAGCAGGGTCTCGCCGAGCCGATGTCCCTGGGCGTCCGGGTGGACGTGGAGTTCGGTGAGTTCGAAGTAGTTGCCGAGGATCACGTCGATCTGGTCCCGGGTCCACCCGGTGTGGCGGAGACCGGAACGGACCTGCTGATGCCACCACTGTTCGGGTGCCCCGCGGTAGCCGTAGGCGACGGCGACGAGACGGGCGGCCGCGGTGTCGGCGGATCCGTCACCGGCCGGGACGAGCGCGCCGACGCCACGCCACCCCGATCGCTGCAGGTGCTCGTTCCACATCGGCGCCCGGTGGTATTCGGTGCCGTGGGGATAGCCCATGGCGGCGACGTAGATCGACAGCGCCTCGTGCAGGCGGTCGCGGAACTCGGTGGCCGTGAGTTCGACCACGAATGGAGTCTGGTCAGCGTTCGTGTCGACCGGTCTCACCTTTCTCTTGACGACGTGTCGGTGGGTCCAGCTATATTGAATAGGTCGAACGGATGTTCGATAGCGGGGATCCGGCGATGCTCGAGGGAAGCGAGCATCGCCGGCCCCCGAACTCACGAACCGACTACGCCCGGCGGGGTGGTTGCACCGGGGTTTTGGAGGTGTTCGAAGTGATGACGAACCCGGTCACGGGACCGGCCTCTGGGAACTCGCGGCGACCGGGTGACATACGCAACCCGGGCTCCAGGCGGGGTTCGACGCTGCTCGATCGCGCCGACGCGCTCCTCGCCCAATCGGTGGGGGCCGGTGGGCCGGCGGATCGATTCCACAGTGCGTATCTGGCCGCGCTCCGCGGCGCGGGCGCAGTGCTGGCCGCCGTCGAGGGGCCTGCGGCGGGGAGCAGACGGACACGAACGCGTAACGCCTGGGTTCTCATGGCCGCCGCGGCGCCGGAATTCGTGAACTGGGCCGACTACTTCGCCGGGCACTCGGCCACCCGCGCCGCGATCGAGGCAGGAATGTCGCGTACCCTCACCGATCTCGAGGCGGACGAGTTCTTTGTCGAGGTCGGACGCTTTCTCCAGCACGTCGAAGATCACATCGGACGTGGCGCAGGTCTCGATCTGCGGGCGTCGTAGACCGGGCTGTGGGCCGCAAACGGCGGGAAAACGGTGAGGCGTCCGCGACATTGCGGTGCCCCGAACGGGGTTCGGTGCGGGAGTCCGTAAGGTTGGTGTCGAACTCGTACGTGGAGTAGGTGGTACGGGGATCGAACTGCTCGTATTATTAAATCTAGGTAGCCGCCAAAGTCGGTTACCCACCGTCTCGCACCGTGAGGCGGTGGCCAACACTCCAGTGCCGGGGGAGGTACCGTGCCACTCTCCGAGCACGAGCAGCGCATGCTCGACCAGATCGAGAGCGCTCTCTACGCCGAGGATCCCAAGTTCGCCTCCACTGTGCGAGGCGGTCGCATGCGTGCGGCATCGAGTCGTCGTCGATTGCAGGCGGTGGCCCTGTTCGTTCTGGGGCTGGTCCTGCTCATTGCCGGCGTCGCCCTTCCGATCAAGCCGGGCGGTTTTCCCGTCATCAGCCTGATCGGCTTCATCGTCATGTTCGGTGCCGGAGTCCTCCTCCTGTGGGGTGGAGGAAAGAGCAAGTCCGGACAGTCCTCACGTGGTGGCTCGACCACGCAAGGTGAGACCGGCCGTGCCGATCGCGGTAAGCCCCGAGGCGGGCGCAAGAGTGGCGGATTCTCGTCGCGAATGGAAGACCGCTTCAAGAAGAGATTCGAGCAGGAGTAGTTCGACCCGCTCGGCAGCACAGTGGCGGCGTGGCAGGTGATGCCACGCCGCCACTGCTGTGTCCGGGCGGTGCAGGGTCGTTTGGGTGCAGTGGGTCGGGGTCGATCCGGTGGGGCCAGTGAACGTTCCCGCCCACGAATCCCCACCCTCACCCACCGCGTCTCCCCACTTTCCCCCCTGCGCCCCGCGATGAACCGCGAGGTGGGGGCGCAGGCCCCTCGCGTTGTGCTTTCACCTGGGCTTTTGCTGCTTTTTGGGCTGATGTGTGACCGAGCCCGATCGGCTCGGCTCGTGTCGGTGATCACGTCGGGAATTTTCCCCCACCTTCTGCAATAAGCGTTGACCAGCAAGTATTGGGCAAATTGGGCGACAACACGCTGTTATCCACCTTGTGAGTGGGGGAAAGTGGGGTACTGTGGTGCGCAGCGGGGAGCGAAGGTGAACCGCCCGGGCATACGGCGTTCGATACGAACGTGGTGGGAGGTGTCGAGTGTTTCTCGGTACCTACACGCCGAAGCTCGACGACAAGGGGCGGCTCACGTTGCCCGCAAAGTTCCGGGATGCGCTGGCGGGAGGGTTGATGGTCACCAAGGGTCAGGATCACAGCCTCGCGGTGTATCCCCGGGAAGAATTCACCGCTCTCGCACGCAAGGCCGCGGCCGCGTCGAGAAGCGATCCGGAGGCGCGAGCCTTCGTTCGCGGACTGGCGGCAGGTACCGACGAGCAGCACGCAGATGCCCAGGGGCGCATCACCCTCTCGGCAGATCACCGTCGTTACGCGGGTCTCTCCAAGGACTGCGTAGTGATCGGTTCGGTCGATTTCCTCGAAATCTGGGATGCGCAAGCCTGGCAGACCTACGTCGAGGCGAACGAGGAGAACTACTCGCAGGCAACAGGAGTCGCGCTCGGCGAGATCGTCTGAGCGTGACCGCGTCCCCGCGAATGCCGCGAGGCCTCTGTCCGACGGAACCCTGACGCACTTCCCCAGCGCCAGGTTTTCATTTCGGGCAGGGACCTCGAAGCATTCGCCACGGCAACTGGCCGACATGAGAAGTTCGAGCAGTGAACCCCGGCTTCGGGCGCTTCACCCGCACCACAGAGCAGGAGCCGGAGGGATCATGGTGGATCACGAGGGGGAAGATTCCTCGCCCGCCGATGGTTTCGGTCACATCCCGGTTCTGCTTCACCGCGCAGACGAACTGCTGGGCCCCGCCCTCACCGTGAACGACCCGCAGGGCGGGGGAGCCGTCATGATCGACGCGACCCTCGGTCTCGGTGGTCATTCCGAGCACTTCCTGCGGACCTACCCTCAGCTGAGGCTCATCGCCCTCGACCGTGATCCGCACGCGCTCGAGATCGCCGGTGGCCGGCTCGCTCCGTTCGCCGATCGCATCACGTTCGTGCACACCCGCTACGACGGCATCGAGGAGGCGCTCGCCCAGGCGGGCCTCCCCGCGCAGGAGTCGGTGCACGCGATCCTCTTCGACCTCGGTGTCTCCTCGATGCAGCTCGACGAATCGGATCGGGGATTCGCGTACTCGATCGACGCGCCCCTCGACATGCGGATGGACCCGACCACCGGCATCACCGCGGCCGAGGTCCTCAACACGTACAGCCACGGAGACCTCGCTCGCATCCTCAGCACATACGGCGAGGAGCGCTTCGCAGGCAAGATCGCGTCGGAGATCGTCCGGCAGCGCGCGAAGGAGCCGTTCACCACCAGCGCAGCGCTGGTCGAACTGCTGTATCGCTCCATTCCTGCGGCGACCCGCCGTACCGGGGGACATCCGGCCAAACGGACGTTCCAGGCCCTTCGAGTGGAGGTCAACGGCGAGCTCGATTCACTGCGCGCCGCGGTCCCGGCAGCACTCGACGCGTTGACCGTCGGGGGACGCGTCGTGTTCATGTCGTACCAATCCCTGGAAGACCGGGTCGTCAAGCAGGAAATCACTCCCAGGTCGAAGTCGAAGAGCCCCGAGGGGCTTCCTGTCGAACTGCCGGGGATGGGACCGGAGTTCCGGATCCTCACACGAGGGGCGGAGCGGGCGTCCGAGCAGGAAGTCGAAGAGAACCCACGATCAGCCCCGGTGCGTTTGCGCGCTGCAGAAAGAATTGCCAGGAGGTCGGCGGCATGACGGTTCAGGTGAGCTCCACCGAGATGCGGCCCGCGCGGGCGGCCGCCCGGACGGGCGCGGCTGAGCGGGCGTACAAGAAGCGCACCCAGCGCGCGGCCGTGCACAGTGGATCCGCGATCGCCGTCTCCGGTAAGAACCGCACCGGCACGCTCACCGCCCGCATCCCGTTCGTAGCAACGATCCTCGTTCTGCTCGCGATGGGCCTGGCCATGACATTGCTGCTGACCACCCGGTCCGCGGAGGACTCGTACCAGCTGAGCGCCGCCCGCGCTCACAACCAGTCGCTCGCGGAGGAGAAGGCGGCACTCGAGCGTGACGTCGAGACCGCCAACTCCGCCCCGAAACTGGCGGAGGAAGCAGCCAAGCTCGGCATGGTGCCCGCCAACGATCCCGCTCGCCTCGTCGTCCACCCCGACGGCAGCGTCGAGGTCGTCGGAAAGCCGGCCCCGGCGTCGGGTGCACCCGTGCCGCCGCTGGACGTCGCCCCGCCCTCCCAGCGTGGCAACGCCGTCGCGACCGCCCCCAACCGCGGGACGACGACGCAGTCGCCGCGCGCCACGCCGCAGCCCGGCAATGGCACCGAGATCCAAGCGCAGGGTGAACAATTGGTTCCCGTGATCCCCTCGACCACCGCTCCGACGACTGCTCCACCGTCCGGCGGTCGCCGGTGAGTCGAAGCGCACCGAGAAGTCGTCCCCGGCGCCCCAAGGGCGCCGGTTCGGCGTCCTTTCCGTTCAGACAACGGTACGGACGCCTGGTGATGTTCTTGGCGCTCGGCCTCGCCGCAGTGCAACTTCTGTGGATCCAGGTTATCGACGCACCACAACTGTCCGCGGAGGCGGCGAACCAGCGCACCACCACCGAGGTGGATCCGGCGCTGCGCGGGTCGATCACCGACCGCAACTCCAACCCCATCGCATTCACGATGGAAGCGAAGGCCCTGACGTTCCAGCCCGCACGGGTGCGGAAGGAACTCGAGGAGGCGAAGGCCAAGAGCGACACCGCCCCCGACGTCGACTCCCGTCTCGACGCTATCGCGAAGGAGATCCACGACCGGCTCGGCGACGCCGCACCCGAGAAGGATCTGAAGGAGAAACTGCACGGCGACGACACGTTCGTCTATCTGGCGCGCAGCGTCGACCCCAACATCGCCGCGCAGATCAGTGACAAGTTCCCGGAGGTCGGACTCGAACGCCAGGACATCCGCGAGTACCCCGGCGGATCCCTCGCCGCCAACCTCGTCGGCGCCACCGGCTGGGACGGTCACGGACTGCTCGGCCTCGAGGACTCGCTCGACTCCACTCTTGCCGGCACCGACGGCTCCCAGACCTACGACCGAGGTTCCGACGGCGCGGTGATTCCCGGCAGCTGGCGCGACAAGCAACCGGCGGTGGACGGGTCGAGCGTCGAGCTCACCATCGACTCCGACCTGCAGTACTACGTCCAGCAGCAGGTGCAGATGGCGAAGGACAAGTCCGGTGCGAAGGACGCATCGGCGGTCGTGCTCGACTCCCACACCGGTGAGGTACTCGCGATGTCGAACGACAGCACGTTCAATCCGGCGATCGGGGTGGGCAACAATCCGCGGACCGTGGAGATGGGCAACCTGCCGGTGAGCACGCCGTTCGAACCGGGCTCGGTCAACAAGATCGTCACCGCGGCGGCCGCGATCGAGTACGGGCTCACCACACCGGACGAAGTTCTCGAGGTCCCCGGCAACATTCAGATGTCGGGTGTGTCGGTGAAGGACGCCTGGGACCACGGGGTCGCCCCGTACACGGCCACAGGCGTGTTCGGTAAGTCCTCCAACGTGGGCACCCTGATGCTCGCCCAGCGCGTGGGGGAGGACCGCTACGCGGACATGCTGTCCAGGTTCGGTCTCGGCCAGCGCACCGACGTCGGGCTCCCAGGTGAGAGCGCAGGCAGCGTCCCCAGCCGCGACCAGTGGTCGGGGGGCACGTTCGCGAACCTGCCGATCGGCCAGGGCCTGTCGATGACACTGCTGCAGATGACCGGCATGTACCAGGCGATCGCCAACGACGGCGTCCGCATCCCGCCGCGCATCGTGAAGGCGACGGTCGACGCGTCCGGGAACCGGACCGAGACCGAGACGCCCGAGAAGGTGACGGTCGTCAGCCCCCAGACCGCGTCCACCGTTCGCGACATGTTCCGGTCCGTCACCCAGGACGACACGGGCAACCAGCGGGGCACCGGGGTGCAGGCCGCCGTCGACGGATACCAGATCAGCGGCAAGACGGGCACCGCCCAGCAGGTCGATCCCGCCTGCAAGTGCTATTCGAACTCGAACTACTGGATCACGTTCGCCGGGATCGCCCCGGCCGACAACCCGCGGTACGTCGTCGGAATCATGCTCAACGCGCCGACACGCAGCGCGGACGGCTCCGGCGGGCAGTCCGCCGCACCGCTGTTCCACAACATCGCGTCCTGGATGCTGCAACGCGACAGCGTGCCGATGTCCCCGGACCCCGGACGCAGGCTGGTGCTGCAGGCCGATTGAGCGAAGGTCGGCCGAATCGGGTTCCGAGAGCTCTCGCGGTAATCTGACACGTCGGCCGTTCAGTGGACACGGACTTTTCCGTGGACGCAGGGAACTGCCGAGGTAGCACGCTGTATCGATCCGTGCACTACGCCGTTGTCAGTGAGAGTCGACATCCGAGAGGAGCCCGGTGCCTGTTCCGTCCCGCCCGCAGTCGGCGTCAGTGGAGGCGAAGGTCACAGACAGCCTTCGCCCCGCCCAGCCGGTCCGTACCACGGTGAGCGCTCTGGCAGCGCTCGCCGGAGCGAGGGTCGAGGCACCCACCGGAACCGCCGAGCACGTGATTGTCACCGGGGTGGATCTCCGCGCCCAGGGGATCATCGAGGGCGATCTGTTCGCGGCCCTTCCCGGGGCCCGCGCGCACGGCGCGGAATTCGCCGCCGACGCTCTCGCCCGCGGCGCGACCGCGATTCTCACCGACGAGGCCGGATTCGAGTTGGTGTCCGCACTGGGTTCCGACATGCCGGTGCTCGTCCACGACGACCCACGGGGCGTTCTCGGCGAGCTGTCGGCCACCATCTACGGCCGGCCCTCGGAGAAGATGCAGGTCATCGGTATCACCGGGACATCGGGTAAGACGACGACCTCGTATCTGGTCGAAGCCGCGCTCACCGCCGCGGGGCGGACGACCGGTCTCGTGGGCACCATCGAGACCCGGATGAGTGGCCGCCGGGTGCCGAGCGCACTGACGACCCCCGAGGCGCCGCAGCTCCACGCCCTGTTCGCCGTGATGCTCGAGCAGGGGATCGACACCGTCGTGATGGAGGTGTCCAGCCACGCGCTGTCGCTCGGCCGCGTCGACGGAGTCCGCTTCGATGTGGGCGCGTTCACGAACCTCTCCCAGGACCACCTGGACTTCCACCGCGACTTCGAGGACTACTTCGCCGCGAAGGCGCGGCTCTTCGCGGCCGATTCGTCCGTGCACGCCCAGCACGCCGTCATCTGCATCGACGACGTGTGGGGACAGCGGATGGCCGACGTCGCCCGCGGTGCGCATTCGATCGTGACGACGGTCGCGACCACACCGGACAGCGAGGGCGCGGTGTGGACGGCGGGCCCGGCGACGGTGTCGCCCTCGGGCTCGCAGACCTTCGCGCTCACCACGGCCGAGGGCACCACACTCGACGTGGAGCTCCGTCTGCCGGGGCAGTACAACGTCGCCAACGCTTCCCTCGCCGTCGCGCTGTGCGCGGCGCTGGGTGTCGATCCGCGCGACGCCGTCGCGGGCATCGCCGGGGTCGACGTGCCGGGCCGGGTGCAGCGGATCGACCGAGGGCAGGACTTCCTCGCCGTCGTCGACTACGCGCACAAGCCCGCAGCGGTCGAGGCCGTGATCGCGACGCTGCGCGAGCAGGTGCAGGGCCGCGTCGCCGTCGTCGTGGGTGCGGGCGGCGATCGCGACGCAGGCAAGCGGCCGCTGATGGGCGCCGCGGCCGCGCGCGGCGCCGACCTGCTGATCATCACGGACGACAACCCCCGCACCGAGGATCCGGCGAAGATCAGGGCCGCGGTCCGCGAGGGCGCTCTCGGAGTGCCCGAATCCGAGCGGGGACAGGTGTGGGAAGTAGCGGACCGAGCGAAGGCGATCGCCGACGCCGTCGGCTGGGCGCAGGCAGGCGACGTGGTTCTGGTCGCAGGCAAGGGACACGAGATCGGTCAGGAGATACACGGGGTGAAGTACCCATTTGACGACCGCGACGTACTGGGCGACGCGATCGAGCGACAGGTCGGAGGAGCGCGATGATCCCGATGACACTCGCTCGCGTCGCCGAGATCGTGGGCGGCGAACTGCACGACGTCGCCGATCCGTCGGCCGAGGTGACGGGAACGGTCGAGTTCGACTCGCGGAAGGTCACCGCCGGGGGTCTGTTCCTCGCCCTGCCCGGCGCCCGAGTGGACGGCCACGATCACGCGGCCTCGGCGGTCGAGGCCGGTGCGGTCGCGGTCCTGGCGGCGCGCCCGGTCGGCGTCCCCGCGGTCGTCGTCACCCCGACACCGAGCGACATCCCGAGCAAGGCGATGGCACTCGAGCACGACACCGACGGATCGGGCGCCGCCGTGCTCTCGGCCCTCGCGAAGCTCGCGCGCGCATCCGTCGACGACCTCACCGCGAAGGGGCTCACCGTCGTCGGCGTCACCGGATCGGCGGGAAAGACGTCGACGAAGGATCTGCTCGCCGCCGTCCTGCGCCCCCTCGGCCCCGTCGTCGCGCCGCCCGGATCGTTCAACAACGAACTCGGCCACCCGTGGACCGCCCTCCGCGCGGACGCGGACACGGGATACCTGGTTCTGGAGATGTCGGCCCGCGGCCGCGGCCACATCGCCTCCCTCGCGACAATCGCACCCCCGAAGATCGGGGTCGTCCTCAACGTGGGTACGGCGCACCTCGGCGAATTCGGTTCGCGTGATGCGATCGCCGCCGCCAAGGGCGAACTCGCGGAGTCGCTGCCCTCGGCGGACGACGGCGGCGTCGCGATCCTCAACGCAGACGATCCGCTGGTGGCAGCCATGGCCCCGCGCACGTCGGCCCGGGTGGTCCTCGTCGGCCAGTCGGAGTCCGCGCACGTGCGGGCCACCGACATCGTGCTCGACGAGAAGGCAAGGGCGCGTTTCACTCTCACGGCGCCGGCGGGCAGTGTGCCCGTCGAGCTCGCCGTGCACGGCGAACACCAGGTCGGCAACGCGCTCGCCGCAGCGGCGGTGGCGCTCGAATGCGGGGCGGACCTCCAGCAGATCGCGCAGGCCCTCTCCGGTGCCGCCGCCGTCTCGGCGCGCCGGATGGACGTCCGCGACCGGCCGGACGGTGTGACCGTCGTCAACGATTCGTACAACGCGAACCCCGACTCGATGCGGGCGGCCCTGAAGGCGCTGGTGTCGATGGCCAGGACGGGCCGGGGTGCGGCGCGCCGGAGTTGGGCGGTGCTCGGAGAAATGGCCGAGCTGGGTCCAGAATCAGTGGTCGAACACGACGCCATCGGCAGATTCGCCGTCCGGCTGGACGTGAGCAGGCTGATCATCGTCGGAACCGGCAGGCCCGCCCGCGCCATGCACCAGGGTGCGGTCATGGAGGGTTCGTGGGGCGAGGAGTCGATGCTCGTCCCCGACATCGCCGGTGCGGTCGCCTTGCTCGAACAGGAACTGGCGCCGGGTGATCTGGTGCTGGTCAAGGCGTCGCAGTCCATCGGATTGTGGGAGGTTGCGGACACGGTGTTGGCGGGAAGCACGGGACAGAAGGGTTCGGAGGCTACGCGGTGAGACAGATCCTCTTCGCGGCGGGCATCGCGCTCGCCGTCTCGATTCTGCTGACCCCCGTTCTCATCAAAGCCTTCTCCCGTCAGGGATTCGGCCAGGAGATCCGTGTCGAAGGTCCGGCGAGCCACCAATCGAAGCGCGGCACCCCGACGATGGGTGGCGTCGCCATCCTCGCCGGACTGTGGGCCGGCTACTGGGGTTCGCACCTGATCGGAATCGGCTACAACGCGGACGGGCCGTCGGCATCGGGACTGCTGGTTCTCGGTCTCACGACGGCGCTCGGCGGGGTCGGATTCCTCGACGACTTCATCAAGATCCGCAAGCAGCGCAACCTCGGTCTGAACAAGACCGCGAAGCTGGTCGGCCAGCTCATCGCGGCAGTGGCGTTCGGCATTCTCGCGCTGCAGTTCCGGGGCGCCAACGACCTCACGCCGGGCAGTGAGCACCTGTCGTACGTGCGTGACATCGCGACGGTCACGATGGGCTCCGTCGTGTTCGTCGCGTTCTGCTACCTCCTGGTGAGCGCCTGGTCGAACGCGGTCAATCTCACCGACGGACTGGACGGTCTCGCTGCCGGTTCCATGAGCCTGGTGCTCGGCGCGTACGTGATCATCACGTTCTGGCAGTACCGCAACGCGTGCGAGACGAGTCCCGGCAAGGGCTGCTACGACGTCCGCGATCCGCTCGACCTGGCCCTGATCTGCGCGGCCGGTGCCGGTGCGTGCATCGGATTCCTGTGGTGGAACGCGGCGCCCGCCAAGATCTTCATGGGCGACACCGGTTCGCTGGCACTCGGCGGCATGCTCGCCGGACTGTCGATCACGACGCGCACCGAACTGCTGATGGTCGTGATCGGCGCGCTGTTCGTCGCCGAGGCGGCATCGGTCGTGATCCAGGTCGCGGTGTTCCGGTCGAGCCGAAGACGAGTGTTCCGGATGGCTCCGTTCCACCACCACTTCGAACTCGCCGGGTGGGCGGAAACCACGGTGATCATCCGGTTCTGGTTGCTGGCCGCCATCGCTTCCGCGATCGGGCTCGCGCTGTTCTACAGCGAGTACCTGGCAGCGATCGGGGGCTGACGACGTGGCAGAGGAACACGGCGGGCTCGACTGGTTGCGGGGTCGCAGCGTCCTCGTCGCCGGTGCGGGAGTCTCCGGCCGGGCCACCATCGAACCGCTTCGTGACCTCGGTGCGCTCGTCACCGTCACCGACGCGAACGTCGACGCCCTCGCCGAGTGCGCGCGACTCGGCGCCGCGACCGTCCCGATCGACGATCTGCTCGCCGAGCGGGACCGGGTCGCCGAGTTCGCGCTGGTCGTGACGAGCCCGGGGTTCCGTCCGGACGCGCCGCTGCTCTCGCTCGCCGCCGGGGACGGGGTGCCGATCTGGGGCGACATCGAGTTCTCCTGGCACGTCGACCGGGCCGGGCTCTACGGTCCGCCCCGGCGGTGGCTGGTGGTCACCGGAACCAACGGCAAGACCACGACGACCTCCATGCTGCAGTCCATCCTCGACGCGGCCGAGCTGCCGAGTCTGGCCTGCGGCAACATCGGGCTTCCGGTACTCGACGCCCTGCGGCAGACCGAACCCCGGGCGGAGGTGCTGGCCGTCGAACTCTCGTCGTTCCAGCTGCACTGGGCGCCGTCGGTCCGGCCGACCGCAGGCGCGATCCTCAACATCGCCGAAGATCATCTGGACTGGCACGGCGGGATGCAGCCGTACATCGATGCGAAGGCCCGCGCCCTGACCGGTGAGGTCGCGGTGCTGGGGCTCGACGACGAAGTCGCGTCCTCTCTCTTCTCCTCGTCCCTCGCAGACCGGACCCTGGGTTTCCGGCTCGGTGTGCCGGCGTCGGGCGAACTGGGTGTCGAGGACGGGTATCTCGTCGACCGCGCGTTCGCCGACGGCGAGCGGCTTGCCCCGGCCGAGGGGATCACCCCGCCCGGGCCTGCCGGACAGATGGATGCCCTGGCCGCGGCGGCTCTGGCCCGGGCGATCGGAGTTTTGCCGGACGCCGTCGCTGCAGGTCTGGCCGCCCACGTCGTGGGCCCGCACCGCGCGGCACACGTCGCCGACGTCGGGGGAGTGACATTCGTCGACGACTCCAAGGCCACCAACCCGCACGCCGCCCGCCCGTCGATCCTCGCCCACGAGCGGGTGGTGTGGATCGCCGGTGGTCTGCTGAAGGGTGCGCGGGTCGACGACCTCGTCCGCGAGGTGGCGGGTCGCCTCGCCGGCGCCGTCCTGCTCGGCCGCGATGCGATGCAGATCGCAGAGTCCCTTGCGCGACACGCCCCCGAGGTTCCCGTGGTCACTGTCGAAACGGGAGACGATGCAGGTGTGAGTGCAGTCCCGCAGACCGCGACGCACCGGGTGGTGCTGCCGGCGGACACCGACAGCGACGCCGTGATGGGTGTCGTCGTGCGCGAAGCGGCTGCGCTGGCAACGGCAGGGGATTCCGTCGTCCTGGCGCCCGCGGCGGCCTCGCTCGACATGTTCGACAGTTACGGCCACCGGGGGCGCAGCTTCGCGGACGCCGTCGGCAGGCTCGACGAGTCGGACATCTCCAGGACTCTGCGATGACCTCCGCCGGAGCCCGCACCCGCCGCGTCCCCGAAGGACGGCGGTCCCCGGCCCGCACGGCGGCCGCCCCCGGGGTGGTGAAGCGTGCACCGTCGAGTCCCCGCACGCGCACGGCACCTCCGCGTGGCCCGCGCACCCGGATCGGGGCCTGGCTGTCGCGGCCCCTGGCGTCGTTCCACCTCGTGGTCACCATCGCGTTTCTGCTGACGGTCCTCGGCCTGGTGATGGTGCTGTCGTCCTCGAGCGTCGAGGCCTACGCCTCCGACGGTTCGGCATACACCCTCTTCACCCGGCAGGCGCTGTTCGCGGCTCTCGGGCTCGGTCTGTTCTACGCGGCGCTGCAGATCCCGGTCCGGGTGATGCGCGCCCTGTCGTTCCCGGCCTTCGCGGTCACGATCATCCTGCTGGTCCTGGTCCTCATACCCGGCATCGGCACCGTGTCCCAGGGCACCCGCGGCTGGTTCGTCGTGGCGGGATTCTCGTTGCAGCCCGCCGAGCTCACCAAGATCGCGCTGGCAGTGTGGGGTGCGCACATCCTGGCGTCGCGGCGCAGCGACATCTCCAGTATCCGGGACATGCTCGTTCCGCTGGTGCCGGCCGCGCTCGTCGCGTTCGTCCTGATCATCCTGCAGCCCGACCTCGGAACGACGGTCTCGCTGGCCATCATCCTGATGGCCCTGCTGTGGTTCGCGGGCCTGCCGCTGAAACTGTTCATCGCGATCGTCGGCACCGGCTTCGGCGGAATCGTGATCCTTGCGCTCACCGCCGGCTACCGCTCCGCTCGCGTGCGCGAGTTCCTCAATCCCGGTTCCGACCCGCAGGGCCTCGGGTACCAGTCGCGGCAGGCGATGTATTCTCTCGCCGACGGCGGAATCCTGGGGCGAGGGCTGGGGCAGAGCCGCGCGAAGTGGAGCTACCTGCCGAACGCCCACAACGACTTCATCTTCGCGATCATCGGCGAGGAGCTCGGATATCTGGGTGGCGCCGCCGTCCTCGGCTTGTTCGGACTGTTCGTGTACACGGGCCTGCGCATCGCGGCCCGATCCGCCGACCCGTTCCTGCGCCTGCTCACCGGAACGGCGACGGTGTGGATCACCGGACAGGCATTCATCAACGTCGGATACGTGATCGGGCTGCTGCCCGTCACCGGCCTGCAGTTGCCGCTGGTGTCCGCCGGCGGAACGTCGACGGCCACCACACTGTTCATGTTCGGCCTCGTCGCCAACGCGGCGCGGCACGAACCGGAGGCGGTCGCGGCGCTGCACTCCGGACAGGACGGCCCGTTCGGTCGTCTCCTCCGGCTCCGCAAGCCGGAGGCGTATTCGCCGGTGCGGGCCGACGCGGCACGCGCCGAGGCGGTGCGCCGCGCCGAGGCCCGCCGGCGCGCCGGTCGGGAGATGGCCCCACGGACCCGCAGCGTCACATACGAGAAGGGCCGCCCCGAACGCGGTAAGGGCCGCACCCCCGAACGAGGTGCACGTCAACAGCGAAGCTCGGGTGGCCGAGCAGGAGAGCGAGGATTTCGTAGGTGAACGGCGACAAGTCCACCCTGTCGGTGATCGTGGCCGGTGGTGGTACCGCCGGGCACATCGAACCGGCTCTGGCAGTGGCCGATGCGATCAAGGCGATCGACGACACCGCGGTGGTGACCGCTCTCGGTACGGCGCGTGGCCTCGAAACCACCCTGGTTCCCGAGCGGGGCTACCCGCTCGAGCTCATACCGCCGGTGCCGCTGCCCCGTAAACCCACCCTCGACCTGCTGCGACTTCCCGGCCGGGTGCGCGCGTCGGTGCGCCGCACCCGCGAGGTGCTCGACGCGACCGGTGCCGACGTCGTCGTCGGATTCGGCGGGTACGTCGCGCTGCCGGCATATCTGGCGGCCGGCCCCGGACTGCTGCGCCGCCGGCGCCGCATTCCGATCGTGGTGCACGAGGCGAACGCCAGCGCCGGGATAGCGAACAAGATCGGTGCCCGCCGGGCCGCCCGGGTCCTGGCCGCGGTCGCCGGTTCCGGAGTCTCCGGTCGCGGTCGTTCGGACGCGGAGATCCTCGGGATCCCGGTCCGGGCGTCGATCACCGGTCTCGACCGGGCGGCCCTGCGGGCGGAGGCGCGCGCACACTTCGGGCTCCCCGCCGACGGTCCCGTACTGCTCGTCTTCGGTGGTTCGCAGGGCGCGCGGTCGCTCAACGAGGCCGTGTCGGGCGCGGCCGAGTCGCTGGCAGCGGCCGGTGTGGCCGTCCTGCACGCGCACGGACCGAAGAACGCCCTCGACGTTCCCGCGACACCGGGCGGCCCGCCGTACGTGGCTGTTCCCTACCTGTCGCGGATGGACCTCGCCTATTCGGCCGCGGACGCGGTGATCTGCCGGTCGGGTGCGATGACGGTGGCGGAGGTGTCGGCGGTGGGGCTTCCCGCGGTGTACGTGCCGCTGCCACACGGCAACGGGGAGCAGGAACTGAACGCGCGACCGGTGGTCGCCGCCGGAGGTGGAATGATTGTGGCCGACGGAGACCTGTCCGCCGGATTCGTCGCGGAGACCGTGATCCCTCTGCTGCGTGATCCCGCACAGCTCGAGGACATGGGGCGACGCGCGGCCGGTGCGGGTCACCGCAGCGCAGCCACCGAGGTTGCGCGCATCGTGCTCGACGTGGCCGCGCTGACGAGGGGAACCCGATGACCGACCTGCCCGCGGAGTTGGAACGTGTCCACATGGTCGGGATCGGCGGCGCCGGAATGTCCGGAATCGCGCGGATCCTGCTGGCCAGGGGTGGGCAGGTGTCCGGATCGGACGCCAAGGAGAGCCGCGGCGTCCTCGCGCTGCGTGCCCGCGGCGCGCACGTGCGGATCGGTCACGACGCCGGCGCGCTCGACCTGCTGCCCGGCGGCCCGACCGTCGTGGTCACCACCCATGCCGCCATCCCGAAGGACAACCCGGAACTCGTGGAGGCGGCCCGGCGCGGGATACCCGTGATCCTGAGACCCGCGGTGCTGGCCTCGCTGATGCAGGGGCACCGCACCCTGCTGGTGTCGGGCACCCACGGTAAGACGTCGACCACGTCGATGCTGGTGGTGGCGCTGCAACACTGTGGTTTCGATCCGTCGTTCGCGGTCGGTGGCGAACTCAACGAGGCCGGAACCAACGCCCACCACGGTAGCGGCGACGTGTTCGTCGCGGAGGCCGACGAGAGCGACGGTTCGCTGCTCCAGTACGAACCGGACGTCGTCGTCGTCACCAACGTCGAAGCCGACCACCTCGACTACTTCGGCAGCACCGAGGCGTACATCCAGGTGTTCGACGATTTCGCGGCACGTCTGTCGCCCGGCGGTCTGCTCGTCGCCTGTCTCGACGATCCGGGGTCCGCGGCGCTCGCGCAGCGGGTGGCGGCGCGGGGACTGCCCGGTGTGCGGGTGCTGGGATACGGCAGCGCCGAGAACACCGACGGGGCCTTCGCTCCCGTCGACGGCGTCGAGGTCGGCGCGCGGCTGCTGAGTTTCGAGGCCCGGGACGTCGGCGGAGTGCTGCAGTTCCAGCTGGCCGGCGAACAGGCGCCGAGGACGGTCCGGATGGGTGTGCCCGGCAGGCACATGGCGCTCAACGCTCTGGCCGCTCTCCTCGCCGCCCGGGAAGCCGGTGCCGACGTGGACGAGATCCTCGAAGGCATTGCCGGATTCGGGGGAGTGCACCGCCGGTTCCAGTTCACCGGCCGCGAGCACGGGGTCCGCGTGTTCGACGACTACGCGCATCACCCCACGGAGGTGCGTGCCGTGCTCGGCGCCGCCGCCGATCTGGTGCGCCAGCCCCACGAGGCCGACCGTCGCGAATCCGAGGACTCGGTGCGCAGCGGCAAGGTCATCGTGGTGTTCCAGCCCCACCTGTACTCCCGCACAGCAACATTCGCGGAAGAATTCGGGCACGCGCTCGACCTCGCCGACGAGGTCGTGGTCCTCGACGTGTACGGCGCGCGGGAAGAACCGCTCCCGGGTGTCAGTGGCGCCCTGGTCGCGCTGTCGGTGTCGAAGCCGGTGCACTACCAGCCCGACCTGTCGCAGGCGCCGCGGCAGGTCGCGGCCCTCGCGACCCCCGGGGACGTGGTGATCACCATGGGTGCCGGTGACGTGACGATGCTCGGCAACCAGATCCTCGACGCTCTGCGTGCGGCTCCGCACCACCACCCGTCGCGATGACGCGGGAGCGTCGGGGCCGGTCGGAGCGGCCGGACCGCCCTGTCCGCCGCGACGTCCAGCGCAGTCCGAGGCCAGGGCGTGAGGCCGGTGCCCGCGCGACGGCGAGCGATCGGACGTCCTCGCGTCGGCGCACCTCGACGGTCACCGACCCCGGAACGCGGCGCACCCGCGAATCGGCTTCGGCGGCACGGAAGTCCGCGGCGGCGGAGACGCCGCAGCGGCCGTGGTACCGGCGGCCCGCGGTGATGGGCGTCGTCGGTGTCGTCGTGGTCGTGGCGCTCGGCCTCGTCGCCTGGTTCACGCCGCTGCTGTCGGTGCGGGAGACGGACGTCGCGGGGGCGACGTCCGTCTCCGAGGAGCAGATTCGCCAGGTGCTGGCGGTGCCGGAGGGGCAGCCGTTGCTGCGTGTCGACACGGAGGGCGCGGCTCGGCGGGTCGCCGCGATCCCGAAGGTGGCGTCCGCGCGCGTCCAGCGGGTGTACCCGTCCACCATCCGGGTCACGGTAACCGAGCGGGTGCCCGTCGTGTTCGTCGACAACCCTGGCGGTACCCATCTTCTCGATGTGGAGGCCGTGGACTACGAGATCGCACCGCCGCCGCCGGGGGTGCCGCGTCTGGTGACGGAGACGCCGGGGTGGGGCGACCCGTCGACGGAGGCTGCGATCGAGGTGCTGGAGTCGATGCCGCCTCAGCTCCGCGGTCAGGTGGGACAGATTGTGGCGAAGTCGATTTCGGATATCGCGGTGACGTTGCTCGACGGCCGGACCGTGGTGTGGGGCGGCACGGAGAAGTCCGAGCGCAAGGCTGCGGTCACCCTGCCGCTGCTCACCCAGCCCGGGCAGACGTACGACGTGTCGAGTCCCGACCTGCCGACGGTGCGGTGAGGGGTCGTGACCCGGATGCGAAAGAGTTGCGGGCGAGTTCGTCAAATAACTCGGCGCGTCTCGGCGCGCCTAATGGCGTATCCGTATGGCGGTGCATAGCGTTTCGCTCTAGTCGGGCAGCACTTGACATAACCGTAACCCTATGGTTGAGGTTGAGGGTTCAGGCTGGACTGATCTGTACGAAAGCGTGATACACACTCATGGAAGGCGAGAGCCGATGACGCCCCCGCACAACTACCTCGCCGTAATAAAGGTCGTCGGCATCGGCGGCGGCGGCGTGAACGCAGTCAACCGGATGATCGAGCAGGGACTCAAGGGAGTCGAGTTCATTGCCGTCAACACCGACGCGCAAGCGCTGCTGATGAGTGACGCCGACGTCAAGCTCGACGTCGGCCGGGAGCTCACCCGCGGGCTCGGAGCCGGCGCGGATCCCGAAGTCGGCCGCAAGGCCGCAGAAGACCACAAGGACGAGATCGAGGAAGTCCTCAAGGGCGCCGACATGGTGTTCGTGACCGCAGGCGAGGGCGGCGGCACGGGTACCGGTGGCGCACCGGTCGTGGCGAGTATCGCGCGCAAGCTCGGAGCCCTCACCGTCGGTGTCGTCACCCGCCCCTTCTCCTTCGAGGGCAAGCGCCGCGGCGGCCAGGCCGACACCGGCATCCAGTCGCTGCGTGAATCGTGCGACACCCTCATCGTGATCCCGAACGACCGCCTCCTGCAGCTCGGTGACGCCGCAGTCAGCCTCATGGACGCGTTCCGCAGCGCCGACGAGGTCCTGCTCAACGGTGTCCAGGGCATCACCGACCTCATCACCACCCCCGGTCTGATCAACGTCGACTTCGCCGACGTCAAGGGCGTCATGTCCGGCGCGGGTAGCGCGCTGATGGGCATCGGATCCTCGCGCGGCGAGGGCCGGGCCATCAAGGCCGCGGAATCGGCGATCAACTCTCCGCTGCTCGAGGCGTCGATGGAGGGTGCGCGCGGCGTGCTGCTCTCGATCGCCGGTGGCAGCGACCTCGGCTTGTTCGAGATCAACGAGGCGGCGTCGCTGGTGCAGGAAGCTGCCCATATCGACGCGAACATCATCTTCGGCACCGTCATCGATGATTCGCTCGGCGACGAGGTGCGGGTCACCGTCATCGCCGCCGGGTTCGACGGCGGCGCCCCCGCCCGTCGGCCGGTCGAGTCGGGCGCCGCCGGTCGCAGCGCCATCGGTGCCGGGCGGGCGGGCGAGGTCGGCCAGCAGGCCGAGCAGCAGCACAGCGAGCCGATGTCGGTGACCCGAGAGACGATCAGCTCCCACCAGAGCCCGAGCAGTCTGCCGCCGCTTCCGGGAAACGGTCAGTCCCGTGCGGTGCCGGTGTCCGACGAGGAGGGTGAAGACGAAGTCGACGTGCCCTCCTTCATGCGTCGTTGAGTTCGTCGTCAGCCCCCGATTTCAGGGTTCGCCGGGTCGTCACCACCCGTGCCGGTGGGCAGTCCGTCGCACCGTACGACACGTTCAACCTCGGTGATCACGTCGGCGACGATCCGGCCGCGGTGGAGGCGAACCGGCGTCGGCTGGCCGACAACATCGGCGTGCCCTTCGACCACTTGGTCTGGATGGAGCAGATCCACAGTCGCAACGTGACCGTGGTCGACGGGCCCACCGACGTGCCGGTGCCCGCCACGGACGCGCTGGTGACGACGGTGCCGGGGCTCGCACTCGCGACCCTCAGCGCCGACTGCGTCCCGGTGCTGCTGTCCGACGACGAGGCCGGGGTGATCGCCGCCGTCCACGCCGGCCGGATCGGCGCCCGCATCGGCATCGTTCCGCGGGTGCTCGACGTCATGGTCGAGCAGGGGGCGCGGGTCGACCGGATCGGCGCGTTCCTGGGTCCGGCGGCGAGCGGCCGACAGTACGAGGTTCCCGCGGCGATGCAGGCGGACGTCGAGAAATTCCTTCCCGGCAGCGCCACCCGCACCGTCAAGGGGACCCCCGGCCTCGACCTGCGGGCCGGCCTGCGGAAGCAACTGCTCGACGCGGGTGTCGCGGGGGTGGCGGAGGATCCGCGCTGCACCATCGAGGACCAGACACTGTTCAGTCATCGCCGGCAGGCCCCGACCGGTCGCCTCGCGGCGGTGATCTGGATGGATACTGGGCAAGACAGCGTGTGACGACGGCCGCCGGCGGCGGCGAGGATTCGGTGTGGGAGTGGACAAGATGGGCAGGGTCGGGGAGATCGAGGCTGCGCTGGGCGCCGTGCGCGCACGGCTCGACGCGGCGTGCCGGGACGCCGGCCGCGACCCCGCGGAGGTGTCGCTGCTGCCCGTCACCAAGTTCTTCCCCGAATCCGACGCGCGAATCCTGTACGACCTCGGGTGCCGCGAGTTCGGGGAGTCACGTGAGCAGGAGGCCACCGCCAAGATCGCGGAGTTCCGGACCGCGGTGACGGATCCGTCGGTGCGGTGGCACATGATCGGGCACCTCCAGCGCAACAAGGCGAAGGCCGTCGCGCACTGGGCGTACGCCATCCACTCGGTGGACAGCGAACGACTCGTCGGCGCCCTCGGCCGCGCGGCGACCGCGGCTCTCGAGGCGGGGGAGCGGCCCGAGCCTCTGCGGGTGCTGCTCCAAGTCAGTCTGGACGGCGATCCGCAGCGCGGCGGTGCCGGGATCGCCGACCTCGAACACCTTGCCGCGCAGGTGCAGTCGTCGCCGGGACTCGAATACCGCGGGCTGATGGCGGTTCCGCCGATCGACGCCGACCCGGACGCGGCGTTCGAGGAACTGGAGAAGATACACGCGCGGCTCAGGCGCGACCATCCGGATGCGACGGACCTCTCAGCAGGCATGACGAATGATCTCGAGCACGCTGTCCGGCACGGGTCGACGTGCGTGCGTGTCGGAACCGCGCTGTTGGGTTCGAGGCCTATAACCTCGAAGTAGATCGCCCAGGTGATCGCCAACCCGTCCACACCGCTGCGACCGGTCGCAGTTGGATCCTGTCCGCCGCGCCAAGGAAGGTCGATCAATGAGCAGTCTGCACAAGTTCAAGGCTTACTTCGGCATGGTTCCCCTCGACGACTACGAGGACGAGTACCTGGACGAGCCGGAACCTGCGCGCAGGCCCGCTCGACCGGCGCGTGACAGTGGACGTGACCCGTATCTCGACCGCGACGACCGTGACTTCGCGGAGCCGGCCTTCAGTAAGGCTGCCTACGCTCCCGGCCGCCGGGACGACCTCGACGACGACTTCGACCGGTACGACGGCCCGCGGCACTCGTCCCGGGTCGAACCCGTGGCCGTCCGGTCGGCCCGTCCCAGTGCGAGCGGTGCCGTGCGTGGCAGCACCCGTGGCGCGCTGGCCGTCGACACGCGGTCCGAGCGGGTGGAGAGTCGTCGCGGACCCCTCTTCGACGAAGGGGGCCCGCTGTCCAAGATCACCACGCTGCGTCCCCGCGACTACGGGGAGGCCCGGACCATCGGCGAGCGGTTCCGTGACGGCACCCCCGTCATCATGGACCTCGTCGAGATGAGCAACGCCGACGCCAAGCGCCTCGTCGATTTCGCCGCCGGACTGGCATTCGCGCTGCGCGGGTCCTTCGACAAGGTGGCCACGAAGGTGTTCTTGCTCTCACCCGCAGACATCGACGTCTCCGCCGAGGAGCGTCGCCGCATCGCGGAAACCGGCTTCTACAGCCAGAAGTAGACCGGGGAGCGGGGGAAACGACCATCGGGATCCGAACGTCCGAAGCGACGCGGGCCGCGGCGGCTGTGGCGGAGAAAGCCCTGGCCACGCGGCTCGTTTTGATCGGCCGGACATTCTCAGGCAGAGTGAAGGTGTGGCCTTGTTCTCGGTGATCTACTTGATACTGTTTGTCTTTTGGCTGCTACTCATCGGCAGAATCATTGTCGAGTTCGTACGGACCTTCGCACGAGACTGGCGGCCAACCGGCGTCGTGGTCGTCATCCTCGAAGCGATTTTTACGGTCACCGATCCTCCGGTCAAACTGCTCCGGCGGTTGATCCCCCCGATCAATCTCGGGGGTGTGCGGTTGGATCTATCCATCATGGTCTTGCTGTTCATCGTCTTCATCCTGATGTCGATCGTTCAGGGACAAGCGCGTGCTACGGGTCTGGTGTGACAGAATGGACCCCATTGATCCAGTCTTGTTTCACCGTTACGTAGACTGCGCTGTAACTGAATGCTTGCTAGACCGCCAAATGACGCGTGAAGGGATCCTTCCATGCCGCTGACTCCCGCTGATGTGCACAATGTCGCGTTCAGCAAGCCACCGATCGGTAAGCGGGGCTACAACGAAGACGAAGTCGATGCGTTTCTCGACCTCGTCGAGCAAGAGTTGTCGCGCCTGATCGAGGAGAACGCCGACCTTCGGCAGCGAGTAGGGGAGCTCGACAAGGAGCTCGCCGATGCGAAGAAGGCTCCACGCTCCGCGTCCGCAGCACAGACTCCCGCCCCCAAGGCAGAGCCGGCTCGCGTCGTCGAGCAGCCCAAGGCTCCCGCGCCGGCACCGGCTCCCGCCGCTGCGGCTGCGGCCGCTCCTGCACAGGGCGCCGACGCGCACATGCAGGCCGCCAAGGTTCTGGGTCTCGCCCAGGAGATGGCGGACCGCCTCACGAGTGACGCGAAGACGGAGTCCGAGCAGCTGCTCGGCAACGCGCGCACCAACTCGGAGCAGCTGGTCAGCGACGCGCGGACCCGTTCCGAGACGATGATCGCGGACGCCCGCCAGAAGTCGGAAGCGCTGATTACCGACGCTCAGACCCGGTCCGAGACCCAGCTGCGCCAGGCCAAGGAGAAGGCCGACGCGCTGCAGGCGGACGCGGAGAAGAAGCACACCGAGATCATGGCGACGATCAACCAGCAGCGTTCCGTGCTGGAGGGTCGTATCGAGCAGCTCAAGACATTCGAGCGCGAATACCGTGTGCGCCTGAAGTCGTACCTGGAGTCGCAGCTCGAGGAACTGGAGCAGCGGGGATCCGCGGTTCCGGTGGACGGCGGTCAGGATTCGTTCGCGCAGGGTGGATCGCAGTCCAATTACAGCCAGTCCTACGCCAAGGGCAATAGCTGACTGAGCGCGCGGTAGTTGCCCAGCCAGCGGCCCGGATAGAGGTTGAGCCGTGCTGGTCGTGACACTCGCTCTTGCAGCGGTGGGGTTCGCTCTCCTGGTGGTGGCTCTGATGACCGGTTCGGTCGTGTGGGCCTGGGGATGCATCATAGTGTGCGTCGCCGGAGCGGTCCTGCTGCTCGTCAGCGCCCTCGCGGGCAAGAAGGCGGCGACCGTGCCGGGGCAACCCGCGGGCGGTGTCCCCGGTGACCGCGGTCCCGCACGGGACGCGGACACGACGCCCGGCCCCGACGAGGGCGACTGAGCTGCCGCACGCCGGTGGCGGCTAGACTGCATTCAGCGAATAATTCAGTAACCGAGTTTCGCGGCGACGATCCGGCCATCACCGGGGAGCCTTCGGAAGAACCGCCGGTACGCCGGCTCAGTAGAACCGAACGGGTGGGCCCGTCACAGCCCGGCACCGAGAGGCGCCCTCCGGGGTGCAAGCGGGGTGGTACCGCGGTGGTGACGCAGGAGGCGTCTCCGTCGTCCCCGTGCCGAGTACGTCAGGCACGAGGAGATCGCGGTGACCGACACCAGCAACGTGACCAGCAGCAACGAGTCCTACCCCAAGGTCGACTACGGCGTCTCCCAGGATACGGGTGTCCGGTTCCCCCAGATCGAGCAGCGTGTGCTGGCCGGCTGGGACGAGGACGACACCTTCCGGGCCTCGGTCGCCCAGCGCGACGACGCCCCCGAATTCGTGTTCTACGACGGTCCGCCGTTCGCGAACGGTCTCCCGCACTACGGCCACCTCCTGACGGGGTACGTCAAGGACCTGATCCCGCGGTTCCAGACCATGCGCGGCAACAAGGTCGAGCGCCGATTCGGCTGGGACTGCCACGGACTGCCCGCCGAACTCGAGGCGGAGAAGCAGCTCGGGATCAAGGACAAGTCCGAGATCGACGTCATGGGTCTCGAGAAGTTCAACGAGTACTGCAAATCCTCCGTGCTGCGGTACACGGACGAGTGGCGCGACTACGTCACCCGGCAAGCCCGGTGGGTCGACTTCGACAACGATTACAAGACCCTGGACCTCGACTTCATGGAGTCGGTCATGTGGGCGTTCAAGGAACTGTTCGACAAGGGCCTGATCTACCAAGGATTCCGTGTGCTGCCGTACAGCTGGTACGAGCAGACGCCGCTGTCGAACCAGGAGACCCGGCTCGACGACGCGTACAAGATGCGCCAGGATCCCGCCGTCACGGTCGACATGCCGCTGCACGGTGAGGGCCCGCTCGACGGCGCCAACGCGATCATCTGGACCACCACGCCGTGGACGCTGCCGTCCAACCTCGCTGTCGCGGTGCACCCGGACATCGACTACGTCCAGGTGACGGGCGCCGACGGCAAGCGCTACGTGCTCGCCAAGGATCGGCTGGGTCACTATGCCCGCGAACTCGGCGAGGCACCCGAGGTGCTGTCGGAGCACAAGGGTTCGGACCTCGTCGGGCTCCGCTACGACCCGCCGTTCGACTTCTTCGTCGGACACGAGAACGCGCACCGCGTCATCTCCGCCGACTATGTCACCACCGAGTCCGGTACCGGAATCGTCCACCTCGCACCGGCTTTCGGTGAAGAGGACATGGAGTACTGCACGGCGAACGGAATCGAGATCGTGCAGCCGCTCGACCCGGGCGGCAAGTTCACGGCGATGGTGCCGCCCTACGAGGGTCTCCAGGTGTTCGACGCGAACCCCGTGATCATCAAGGACCTCAAGGCTGCTGGAAAGTTGCTGCGGCACGAGACGATCGAGCACTCGTACCCGCACAGCTGGCGCAGCGGGCAGCCGCTGATCTACATGGCGGTCCCGTCGTGGTTCGTCGCGGTCACCAAGTTCCGCGACCGCATGGTCGAGCTGAACCAGGACATCACGTGGGTCCCCGAGCACATCCGCGACGGACAGTTCGGCAAGTGGCTCGAGGGCGCGCGCGACTGGAACATCAGCCGCAACCGGTACTGGGGCAGCCCGATTCCGGTGTGGGTGTCCGACGACCCGGCGTACCCGCGCACGGACGTCTACGGCTCGCTGGACGAACTCGAGCGCGACTTCGGGGTGCGCCCGACGGATCTGCACCGGCCGATGATCGACGACCTGGTGCGTCCGAACCCCGACGACCCCAGCGGGAAGTCGATGATGCGGCGCGTGCCCGAGGTCCTCGACTGCTGGTTCGAGTCCGGCTCCATGCCGTACGCGCAGGTGCACTACCCGTTCGAGAACCGCGAATGGTTCGACAGCCACTTCCCGGGCGACTTCATCGTGGAGTACAACGGGCAGACCCGCGGCTGGTTCTACACGCTGCACGTGCTGGCGACGGCGCTGTTCGATCGTCCCGCTTTCAAGACCGTTGCGGCCCACGGCATCGTCCTGGGCGAAGACGGATTGAAGATGAGCAAGTCCAAGGGCAACTACCCGGACGTGAAGGAGGTGTTCGAGCGCGACGGCTCGGACGCCATGCGCTGGTTCCTCATGTCCTCGCCGATCCTGCGCGGCGGGAACCTCGTCGTCACCGAACAGGGGATCCGCGAGGGTGTCCGGCAGGCGCTGCTGCCGCTGTGGAACGCGTGGAGCTTCCTGCAGCTGTACGCGCCGACGTCCGGTGAGTGGCGCACGGATTCGACGAACGTCCTGGACCGGTACATCCTCGCAAAGCTGGCCGGAACCCGGGACGCCATCACCGGCGCGCTCGAGACGAACGACATCGCCGGGGCGTGCGACGAACTGCGCACGTTCTGCGACGCGCTGACGAACTGGTATGTGCGGCGGTCGCGTTCGCGCTTCTGGGACGAGGACAAGGACGCCGTCGACACCCTCCACACGGTGCTCGAGGTGGTCACCCGGCTCGCCGCTCCGATGCTGCCGCTGGTCAGTGAGGTGATCTGGCGGGGGCTCACCGGCGGACGGTCCGTGCATCTCGCGGACTGGCCCGCCCAGGGTGAGCTGCCGGCGGATGCGGAGTTGGTGTCGGCGATGGACGAGGTGCGGTCGGTGTGCTCGACGGTGCTGGGACTGCGCAAGGCCCAGAATCTCCGGGTGCGGCTGCCGCTGCCCGAGGTGACGGTCGCCTCCGACGACGCGGAGCGCCTGCGCCCGTACCTGGGTCTCATCGCAGACGAGGTGAACGTCAAGAAGGTCGACCTCACCACCGACGTGGACGTGCACGGCCGGTTCGAGCTCGTCGTCAATGCGCGCGCCGCGGGGCCGCGCCTGGGCAAGGACGTGCAGACCGTCATCAAGGCCGTCAAGGCCGGTGACTGGTCGGAGAATTCGGACGGCGTCGTCGTCGCGGCGGGGATCGAGTTGCTGCCGGAGGAGTACACGCAGCGGCTGGTCGCCGCCGAACCGGAGTCGACAGCAGCCCTGCCCGATGGGGCCGGCCTGGTCGTCCTGGACTCGGCGGTCACCGAGGAACTGGAAGCCGAGGGGTGGGCGAAGGACCGTATCCGCGAGTTGCAGGACGCGCGGCGCGCCGCCGGGCTCGAGGTGTCCGACCGGATCACCGTCGTCCTCGACGTGCCCGCGGAACGGCGGGACTGGGCGCTCGCGCACCGCGAGCTGATCGCGGGCGAGATCCTCGCCGTCGAGCTGGAACTGGCCGAGGCGCCGGGCGACGCCGTCGAACTCGGTGAGGGTGTGCGGGCGGCGATCGCCAAGGCATGACCTGTCGGACCGGGCGGGTATTTTGCACCAGGTGAGTCGTCGGTGGGTGTTGCACCTCGACATGGACGCGTTCTTCGCGTCGGTCGAGCAGCTCACCCGGCCGACGCTCCGCGGCCGCCCGGTTCTCGTCGGTGGTCTCGGCGGACGCGGTGTCGTCGCCGGGGCCAGCTACGAGGCGAGGGTCTTCGGCGCGCGTTCGGCCATGCCGATGCATCAGGCCCGCAGACTGGTGGGTCCGGGCGCGGTGGTGCTGCCGCCGCGGGGCCGCCTCTACGGCATGTTGAGCAAGTCCGTGTTCGACGCTCTCCGCGGCCCGATGCCGGTGCTCGAGCAACTGTCGATGGACGAGGCGTTCGGCGAACCGACCGAGCTGGCCGGGGCGGATGCGGCCACGGTGCAACGCTATTGCGAGGGACTGCGCGCCCTGGTGCTCGAGGAGACGGGACTGGTCGCGTCCATCGGCGCCGGGTCGGGCAAGCAGGTGGCCAAGATCGCGTCCGGTCTGGCCAAACCCGACGGGATCACGGTGATCCCGCCGGACGAGCAGCATGCCGTGCTGGACGAGCTTCCGGTGCGGAAACTGTGGGGCATCGGCCCGGTCGCGGAGGAGAAGCTGAAGCGGCTCGGCATCGAGACCATCGGCGGTTTCGCGCGGACCCCGGAATCGGAGGTGGCGTCCATTCTGGGCGCCACGGTCGGACCGGGCCTGCACCGGCTGGCGCAGGGCATCGACAATCGGCCGGTCGCCGAACGCGCCGAGTCCAAACAGGTCAGTGCGGAGACGACTTTCGCCACCGACCTCGTCACGATGGCCGAATTGCGGGGTGCCGTCGAGTCGAGCGCGGCGTCCGCGTTCGGGCGCCTGCAGAAGGACGGCCGGGCCGCGCGGACGGTGGTGCTGAAGCTGAAGAAGGCAGACATGAGCATCGTGACGCGCTCGGTCACGCTGCCCTACGCGACCCTCGACCGTCAGATCCTCGTCGCGGCGGCGCAGCGGCAGGTGATCGATCCGCTCGAACTCGGGCCGGTGCGTCTGGTCGGGGTGGGATTCGCCGGACTGTCGACGGTCCGCCAGGGCTCGCTGTTCCCCGAACTGGACCTGGACGTCCCGGGCTATCAGGAGTCGAAGATCACGGAGGCGGGCCCCGACGACGGCCTCTCCGCGCCCACTCCCGCACCCGCCCGGGCGATCGACACGCGGTGGCATCCCGGTCTCGACGTGACGCACCCGGACTTCGGGCACGGCTGGGTGCAGGGGGCCGGCCACGGTGTCGTGACCGTTCGATTCGAAACGCGCACAACGGGTCCGGGGAAGGCGCGGACCTTCAAGGAGGACGACGTGCGACTCGAACGGGCCGATGTGGAAGGCTCGCTCGAGTGACCGGATCCACCGCCCGGACGAAGGAGTGGAGACCGGCTCCACGAGAAGGTAGCCTCGGGCGCTGATGCTTACCCTTGGGTAATGTTGGCCCGGGTAGCGATAAATGCTCAGATCGTCCGAGAACGAACACCGAGAATGAAGAGGTTATTGAGTTGAAGCTTCGTAAGATCACGGTTGCCGGAGTAGCAATCGCCGCAGCCCTCACGATGTCCGCGTGTGGCTCCGACGAGAGCGACACGGCGACCAAGACCACGACGACGACTTCCGCAGCTGCCGAGACCTCGGAAGCCATCGAGGTGCCCACCGCGGCCGATCTCAACGCGCTTCTGGTGCAGGGCCTCGATCCGGCCACGCCGCTCGAGGTCAAGTCCGCCATGGTCGAGGGTTCGGAGCAGGATCCGGAGCTCATCAACCAGGTCGCCGCCGCCGCGAAGGCCAACAACGCCGAGGTCACCGTTCTCGACCCGGTCATCGACAACGGTGACGGCACCGCCAGCGGCCAGCTGCAGCTGACCGTCAACGGCCAGGTCCAGCAGGGTGGCGTTCCGGCCATCTTCGTTCCCGGCGAGAACGGAACGTGGAAGCTGTCGAAGATCACCGCATGCCAGATCGTGTCGCTCGCGCAGCTGACCTCGCCTGCATGCCCTGCCTGATTCCAGGCCGAACCGTGCAGTCCTGACGGATCGCCGCGTTTCCGCACCGATGCCGGTGTCCCCTCGGGGACACCGGCATCGGTCGTTCACGGCTGGTCGGTTCAGCCGGCAGGGGCGGGCGCGAGCTTCGATACGGCGGTGCTCGTCAGGTCGTCGAAGACGCCGGCGTCGATCGGGTCCTGGCCCGTCGCGACCAGCTGGGTGACGGTGCTCCCGACGACGACCACCACCACGTCCGAGACCAGACTGACGCCCTCGCTGGTGGTGACGAGCCGGAACGCCACCGACGCGTCACCCGCGGGCTGCTGCTCGCGGCCGCCGACCCGGTACTGCACCTGCACGCCGTCGGCGTCCGTGCCGGTGTACCCGGTGCAGCCCGCCAGCCGGTCCTGCACCGCCGCGAAGGCCTGGGATGCGTCGGCGCCGGTGCCGTAGCTCGCCGCGTCCTGGTCGATGGTGGCGAACTCCGGGCCGGTGAACCAGTCGGACGCCGACGCCACCGCGCCCGCACGCTGATCCGCGACGGGCGACAACACCGCGCCGCATTCCGCGGGGTCCGTGCTCGACTTGTCGGAGTCCGCCGACTCCGACGCCGGAGGCAGCCCCAGATCGTCCTCGGGGTCGGGCGCGGGGGTGAAGCCGACGGGAAGGTCGCCGACGTCGAGGAGGGCCGCCTTCAGGGCGGCCTGATCGGCGAACGGTGTGCCTGCCGCGTTCGGTGCTGCGGTCACCACCGGTCCGAGCGGCGCGAGTGAGGCGGTGCCGCCGGCGTCGCCGGACGCATTCGACGAGCACGCCGACAGCGCGAGCACGGCGAACAGGGAGCAGGAGACGGCGACGGGTCCGCGGCGCATCAGGAACCCCACCGGACCGAGTTCGACGTGGTCTGGTGCAGGCGGGTGGCGCCGTCGGGGTCGCTGTACTCCTGGTCGCCGCCCACGGTCACTGTCCCGGCGACGGGCAGCGGCAGGCCGAGGTCGACGGTCATGGTGCCGGAACCGTGCATCACGTACTGGTCGACGTTCAGCGTGCCTGCCTCCCCGGGCAGCTCCCAGACGGGGGACTTCGGCTTCTGGTCGATCGTGTAGTCGACGGTGAGGCGGTTGCCGTCCCGGGCGGTCAGGGTGGCCACGGTGGTCTGGTCGAGGGCGATGCCGCTCATCACCTGCTGGCGGATCGTCCACTGGGCGCCCACTCCGACGGGCTCCGCCGGAAACGGGACTGTGCGATACACGGCCTGGTAGAACGCCTGCTCGATCGCGGAGCGCGCGATGTCCTGGGCTTCGGCGTCCGGACGCAGTCGCAGCGCGGTGATCGCACCGGTGGGGTCGACCGTGAAGCCGGCGCCCGAACCGGCGCTGGCTTCGAGCGCGCTGCCGAGGCGGTCGTCGGGGCTGGTGACGTCACCGAGCGTGAGGTCGACGGTGGTGCCGCCGTCCGTGTCGTCGCTGGCCTGCCCGACGGCGGCGGTGAGGGGGAGTGTGATCTCGGGTGAGGAGAAGTCCTGGGCGGGCTGGTCGTCGATCTGCTGGAACACCTGCGCGCCGGTGGTCAACTGCACCTGCTGCGTGACCCCCGCCGGCGGTCTGCGTTGGATCACCTCGCGCGGCTCCTCGCCGGGCTGGATCAGTTCGACGGTGGTGGCGGAGATCGGGACGGTCACTTCGGCGGGAGTGGACGTGGACCCTGCGGGGTTCGACTCCGAGGAGTCGCCGTCGCCTCCGCACCCGGCGGTCAGAGCGACCAGGGAGAGGGTTACGGCGAGTAGGCAGAATCCGGGTCGCAGAGCATTCGAGAACAGTGGCACGCCCCCAGGCTAGTGCGCGCGGGAGCGCGTGAACGGAGGCTTGCCTCCGTAGTGGATGATGAACGGGTGAGTCAAGACCCCACGGCAGAGAACGAGACCGACGCAGAAGACCGAAACGACGGTGACACGTCCGGCACCGCAGCGCCCCGGCCGGTGCAGCATCAGCGCAGGCTGCTGCTGTTCGTGATCGCCGGTGCCGTCCTGGCCGCGGACCTGCTGACGAAGATCCTCGCCGTCGCCAACATCGAGCCCGGCCGGCCGGTCTGGCTGATCGGGGACATCGTCTCGCTGCGGCTCGTGCGCAACCCGGGTGCGGCGTTCTCCATGGCCACCGGCATGACGTGGCTGCTCACGCTCGTCGCCGTGGGTGTGGTGATCGGCGTCGTCCGCATCGGCCGCACGCTGCGGTCGCCGTGGTGGGCGCTCGGTCTGGGGCTGGTACTCGGAGGCGCCCTCGGCAACCTCGTCGACCGGTTCTTCCGGGCGCCGGGAGTGATGCAGGGTCACGTCGTCGATTTCGTGTCCGTCGGCTGGTGGCCGGTGTTCAACGTGGCGGATTCCGGCATCGTGTGCGGTGCGATCCTGCTCGTCGTGCTCACACTGATAGGGCTGGAACCGGACGGAACACGTAAGGGGGTAGAGAAGTGAGGGAAACACGGTCGATGCCGGTCCCGGACGGGCTCGAAGCGATGAGGGTCGACGCCGGCCTCGCTCGACTACTCGGTCTGTCGCGCACCGCGGTGGCTCAGCTCACCGAAGAGGGTTCGGTGCTCGTCGACGGCGCACCCGTCGGCAAGTCCGACCGCCTGTCCGCAGGCACCTGGCTCGAGGTGGAACTGCCGGAACCGCCGCGGCCGCTGACCATCGAGGCGGAACCCGTCGAGGGCATGGAAATTTTGTACGCCGACGACGACGTGGTCGCCGTCGACAAACCGGTGGGTGTGGCCGCCCACGCCAGCGTGGGCTGGACCGGTCCGACGGTGATCGGCGGTCTCGCCGCCGCGGGCTTCCGGATCTCGACGTCCGGTGCGCACGAACGCCAGGGCATTGTGCACCGGCTGGACGTCGGCACGTCCGGGGTGATGGTGGTGGCCACGTCGGAACGCGCCTACACACTCCTCAAGCGCGCATTCAAGCAGCGGACCATCGACAAGCGGTACCACGCGCTGGTGCAGGGGCACCCGGACCCGAGCAGCGGAACCATCGACGCGCCGATCGGCAGGCACCGCAGCAACGACTGGAAGTTCGCCGTCACCGCGGACGGCAAGCCCAGCATCACGCACTACGACACGGTCGAGGCGTTCCAGGCGGCGAGCCTGCTGGACATCCACCTCGAAACGGGCCGGACCCATCAGATCCGCGTCCACTTCGCCGCACTGCGGCACCCGTGCTGCGGCGACCTCACATACGGGGCCGATCCGCGGCTGGCGGAACGTCTCGGGCTGGAACGGCAGTGGCTGCACGCCCGATCGCTCGGTTTCGCGCATCCCGCGGACGGGCGGTGGGTCGAGATCACGTCCAAGTACCCGAAGGATCTCGAGGACGCTCTCGGGGTTCTGCGGGCGAGCTGAGGTGAGGCGCCCGTACCCGGGCGGTACCGCGGTGCCGGCAGTGCTCACCGCCGTCGCCCTGATCGCGGTGACGGTCGTGCTCGGAGTACTGCACCCTGTCCGGCGGGCGCCCGTGTCGACGGACACGCTGGGCCCGGACAACGGGGAAGTGGTGGCCGACTACCTGGCCCGGGCGGACCGGTCGCTCGACGCGGCGGACGCGCGCCGCGAGCAGTGGGCGCTGGTTTCGTTCACGCGTCCGGTGACGACGGACGTCGTCCGGGACGCCGCGTCCGGCACCCGGGTGTCGCAGGTGCTCTTCCGTGTGCCCCTGGACCGGGTGCAGACCCCCCTCGTTCCCGTGTCCGTCGCGGCAGGCGATGCGGCGCTCGCACGGGCGAGCGTCCTGGCCGCCGGACGCGCCCAGGCGATGACGGGCGAAACGGAGCGGCAGGCGCAGATCGCGGCTGTGTCGTCGGCGGAACTCGCCCGGAACTGCGAGTGCGTGATCGGTGTCGTCGTCCGCGGTGATCACGAAGCCCTCACCGCGCTGCGGTCCGCCCCGGACGTCCGGGCGGTCGAGGCACTCGGCGCCGACGCCGTCGCCGGGCGATTCGCCGTGCGCCCGCTGCTGCCGGAGCAGGCCGAGATCGTCGCGCCCGGCCCCGACGACGGCATCGTCCCGGGGAGCGGTTCGTGAAGGCGAGGAAGGCGGAAACCGTGGGCGCCGCCTGCGGAGTCGGCGCCTACGTCCTGTGGGGCGCGTTCCCGGCGTTCTTCGGATTGCTCGGCCCGGCCGGATCGGTGGAGATCCTCGCGCACCGGGTGGTGTGGACGCTCGCGCTCATGTTCGTCGTCCTTGCGGTCTCGGGCCGGCTCCGGTCGCTGCGCGGGCTGAGTCCGCGCACCTGGCTGCTCGTCACGGCCGCGTCGACGGCCATCGCGGTGAACTGGGGCACCTACATCTACGGGGTCACCTCGGACCGGGTGGTCGAGACCGCGCTCGGCTACTTCATCAACCCGTTGGTGAGCGTGCTGCTCGGGGTCGTGATCTTCCGGGAACGGCTCGTCCCCGCCCAGATCGTCGCGCTCGCGCTCGCCGCCGCCGCGGTGATCGTGATCACCGTCGACTACGGACATCCGCCGTACATCGCGCTGACCCTGGCCGCCTCGTTCGCGCTGTACGGGCTGTGCAAGAAGGTGATGCCGCTCGACCCGCGGACGAGCCTCACCGCCGAGGGAATCGTGGCCGCGCCCGTCGCGATCGGCTACCTCGTGTTCCTCGCCCTCACCGGGGCAGGCACGTTCCTCGGGTTCGGGCTGGGTCACACCCTGCTGCTGATGGCCGCGGGACCGGTGACCGCGCTGCCGCTGTTGCTGTTCGGCGCGGCCGCGCAACGGGTGCCGTTGCGCACACTCGGCATGCTGCAGTACCTGACGCCTGCGCTGCAGATGGCGTGGGGCGTCGCCGTTCTCCACGAGGACATGCCCGCGTCGCGGTGGATCGGTTTCGCGCTGATCTGGGTGGCACTCGCGATCTTCAGTACCGATGCGCTGGTACGGGTCCGGCGCGAGCGGCGAAATACCGAACCGTCCCAGGCGCCCGTCCAGTAACTCGCGTCACGACTTCTCCGACACCCGCCGTCGGCGACCGGTGCTGTCGGTCCGAGGGCCTACACTCGTGAGGCTCCCAGACCTTCAGAGAGGCGCACGTGGCTGACTCGTTCGTACATCTGCACAATCACACCGAGTACTCGATGCTCGACGGTGCGGCCAAGGTCGGCCCCCTGTTCGAAGAGGCCGAGCGACTGGGGATGTCGGCGGTCGGCATGACCGACCACGGCAACATGTACGGCGCCAGCGAGTTCTACAACGTGGCGAAGAAGCAGGGCATCAAGCCGATCATCGGCATCGAGGCGTACATCGCGCCCGAGTCCCGCTTCAACACCAAGCGTGTGCTGTGGGGCGACCGCAGCCAGAAGTCCGACGACGTCTCCGGTAGCGGCGCGTACACCCACATGACGATGGTCGCGGAGAACGCGACCGGTCTGCGGAACCTGTTCAAGCTGTCCTCGCTCGCGTCGATCGAGGGCCAGCTCGGCAAGTGGGCGCGGATGGACGAAGAGCTCATCGCCACCCACCACGAGGGCATCATCGCGACCACGGGATGTCCGTCCGGTGAGATCCAGACCCGGCTGCGACTCGGCCACGACCGCGAGGCGCTCGAGGCCGCTGCCAAGTGGCAGGAGATCTGGGGCAAGGACAACTTCTTCCTCGAGCTGATGGACCACGGACTGTCGATCGAGCGACGAGTGCGTGAGGGCCTGCTCGAGATCAGCAAGAAGCTCGAGATTCCGCCGCTCGCCACCAACGACTGCCACTACGTCACCAAGGAAGCCGCGGAGAACCACGAGGCGCTCCTCTGCATCCAGACCGGTAAGACGTTGTCCGACCCCACCCGGTTCAAGTTCGACGGCGACGGCTACTACCTGAAGCCGGCCGCGGAGATGCGCGCGCTGTGGGACGACCAGGTGCCCGGCGCGTGCGACAACACACTGCTGATCGCCGAGCGGGTCCAGTCGTACGACGACGTGTGGGCGCACCACGACCGGATGCCGATCTTCCCGGTCCCCGAGGGCGAGACGCAGGGCACCTGGCTGCGCAAGGAGGTCATGCGCGGACTGGACCGCCGGTTCCCCGACGGACCGCCCGAGGAGTACCTCGCCCGCGCCGACTACGAGATCGGCGTCATCCTCGAAATGGGTTTCCCCGCCTACTTCCTCGTCGTCGGAGACCTCATCAACCATGCCCGGGAGGTCGGCATCCGCGTCGGCCCCGGCCGAGGCTCGGCGGCGGGTTCGCTCGTCGCCTACGCGATGGGCATCACCAACATCGACCCCATCCCGCACGGCCTGCTGTTCGAGCGGTTCCTGAACCCCGAACGCGTCTCCATGCCCGATATCGATATCGACTTCGACGATCGCCGTCGCGGCGAGATGGTGCGCTACGCGACGGACAAGTGGGGCAGCGACCGCGTCGCCCAGGTCATCACGTTCGGCACCATCAAGACGAAGGCGGCCATCAAGGACTCCGCCCGAGTCCAGTTCGGCCAGCCCGGTTTCGCGATCGCCGACCAGATCACGAAGGCGCTGCCGCCGCCGATCATGGCCAAGGACATCTCGGTGTCCGGCATCACCGACCCGAACCACGAACGCTACAAGGAAGCGGTGGAGGTTCGCGCCCTCATCGACTCCAACCCGGACGTCGCGAAGATCTACCAGACGGCCAAGGGACTCGAGGGCCTGATCCGTAACGCCGGCGTCCACGCCTGCGCGGTCATCATGTCGTCCGAACCGCTGATGGATGCGATTCCCGTGTGGAAGCGCGCCCAGGACGGCGCCATCATCACCGGCTGGGACTACCCGTCGTGCGAGGCCATCGGCCTGCTGAAGATGGACTTCCTCGGACTGCGGAACCTCACCGTCATCGGTGACGCCATCGACAACATCAAGGCGAACCGGGGGATCGATCTCGATCTCGACACCCTCGCGCTCGACGACCCGGCCACGTACGAACTGCTCTCGCGCGGAGACACTCTCGGCGTGTTCCAGCTCGACGGCAGCGCGATGCGCGACCTGCTGCGCCGCATGCAGCCCACCGGTTTCGAGGACATCGTCGCGGTGCTCGCGCTGTACCGGCCCGGTCCGATGGGCATGAACGCGCACAACGACTACGCCGACCGCAAGAACGGGCGGCAAGAGGTCAAACCCATCCACCCGGAACTCGAGGAGCCCCTGAAGGAGATCCTGGCCGACACGTACGGCCTGATCGTCTACCAGGAGCAGATCATGCAGATCGCTCAGAAGGTGGCCGGGTACTCGCTCGGACAGGCCGACATTCTCCGCCGCGCCATGGGTAAGAAGAAGCTCTCGGTGCTGGAGGAGGCGTATGCCGGTTTCCGCGAGGGCATGCTCGCCAACGAATTCTCCGAGCCCGCCATCAAGGCGCTGTGGGACACCATCCTCCCGTTCGCCGGGTACGCGTTCAACAAGTCGCACGCCGCCGGGTACGGCCTGGTGTCGTTCTGGACCGGGTATCTCAAGGCCAACTATCCGGCCGAGTACATGGCCGGTCTGCTCACCTCGGTCGGTGACGACAAGGACAAGGCCGCCGTCTACCTCGCGGACTGCCGCAAGATGGGGATCACGGTGCTGCCGCCGGACGTCAACGAATCGGAGGTCAACTTCGCCTCCGTCGGTGAGGACATCCGGTTCGGCATGGGCGCCGTCCGCAACGTCGGCGCTAACGTCGTGGGCTCGATCATCAAGGCGCGCAAGGAGAAGTCCAAGTTCGTCGACTTCTCCGACTACCTCAACAAGATCGACGCCGCCGCCTGCTCCAAGAAGGTCACCGAATCGCTGATCAAGGCAGGCGGATTCGACTCGCTGGGCCATCCGCGCAAGGGACTCATGCTCGTCCACGCCGACGCCATCGACGCGGTGATGGGCACCAAGAAGGCGGAGGCGATCGGACAGTTCGACCTGTTCGGCGGCGACGACGCCGACGAGTCGATCTCCTCGGTGTTCAACGTGAAGATCCCCGAGGAGGAGTGGGACTCGAAGCACCGGTTGGCGCTGGAACGGGAAATGCTGGGCCTGTACGTGTCCGGGCACCCGCTCAACGGCGTCGAACACGTGCTGTCGGCGCAGTCCGACACCGCGATCCCGACCATCCTCGAAGGCGACATCAAGGACGGCACCCAGGTCACCGTCGGCGGCATCCTCGCGTCGGTGAATCGGAGGATCAACAAGAACGGTCTCACCTGGGCGTCCGCGCAGCTCGAGGATCTGACCGGTGGTATCGAGGTGCTGTTCTTCCCGCAGGCCTACTCGGTCTACGGGATGGATGTCACGGAGGACTCCGTCGTGCTCGTCAAGGCGCGCGTGTCGATCCGTGACGATCGGATCTCACTCATCGCCAACGACCTTGCGGTGCCGGATCTCTCGGCAGTGGGGGTCGCGAAGCCGCTGGCGGTCAGTCTGCCGCTGCGTCAGTGCACCAAGGACAAGATCGGCGCGTTGCGTCAGGTGCTCACACGCCATCCGGGGACGTCGGACGTGCACGTGCGGTTGATCGGCGGCACCGAGGTCACGTTGTGGAAGGTGGACGACGTGCTCCGGGTGGAACCGTCGTCGGCGTTGATGGGTGATCTCAAGGCGTTGCTCGGACCGAGCTGCCTGTCCGTGTGACGGTCAGGGGCGCGGCGGGAAGAGGCGCCGCGCCCACCACACCACGACGGCCACCGCGGCGGCGGTGAGTACGGCCGCCTGCAGCGTCTGAGTGACGACGAGGACCGTGACGAAGACCAGCAGCGCGACGGCCAGTGCTTCCAGTTTGTAGAGGGGCCACTCGGCGCCGGCGAGATCGACGGTGCGCGCGGGGTCGCTGCGGCGAACCTCGCGGCGCAGCCATGCGTCGTGTGTCGTCATCGCAGGTCACCTCACTGACGGGGACCGGGGGAGTGGACGTCCCCCGCGTGGGATCAGGGTACTCGGAACCCGGAGTTCGGCGCAACGAACAAACGGATGCGGTTCTTCGCATGTGCGCTCGTTCGGTGGAATCGGTGGCGCGTTCTCGCGGATCAGGTGTTGACTGGACACATGCCACTCACAGGTGAATATGAACCCAGTCCGTCCAAGTGGGCAGCAGATCAGGCCGAGTTGATGGAATCCACCGATGGAGCCGAGGGCACCACGCTGGGCGGGAGGCCCGTCGTCCTGCTGACCACGCGTGGCGCGAAATCGGGCAAACTCCGCAAGACGCCGTTGATGCGTGTCGAACACGACGGGACGTACGCGATCGTCGCCTCGCTCGGCGGTGCACCCAAGAACCCGGTCTGGTACTACAACGTGAAGGCCGAACCGCACGTCGAACTCCGCGACGGCTCGACCACACGGGACATGGTGGCCCGTGAGGTGACCGGCGACGAGAAGGTGACGTGGTGGGACCGCGCCGTCGCCGCGTTCCCGGACTACGCCGAATATCAGAAGAATACCGATCGGGAGATCCCGGTGTTCGTGCTCGAACCCGCCTGACGCCTGCACCGCCGCTGTCCTTCGCCGTTCGACCGTCCCCCGACCGGAGGCCCGATGAGAGCGAAAACCGTTGCCGATCAGCTGGTACGTCAACTCCAGGACGCCGGCGTCCAGCGGATCTACGGAATCGTGGGCGACAGTCTCAATCCCGTCGTCGACGCGGTCCGGCGGTCGGGTGGCGCGGCGAAGGGTGGAATCGACTGGATCCACGTGCGTCACGAGGAGGCCGCCGCGTTCGCCGCGGCAGCGGAGGCGCAGGTCACCGGCAAACTGGCGGTGTGCGCCGGCTCGTGCGGTCCGGGAAATCTGCACCTGATCAACGGTCTCTACGACGCGGACCGCTCGGGAGCGCCCGTACTTGCGATCGCGGCGCAGATCCCGAGCGAGCAGATCGGTCTCGGCTTCTTCCAGGAGACCCACCCGGACCGCCTGTTCGTCGAGTGCTCCCGGTACGCGGAGCTGATCGGCAGTCCCGCCCAGGCGCCGCGCGTGACGGCGTCCGCTATCGCGCACGCGACCGCGCTGTCCGGTGTCGCGGTGATCACCCTTCCGGGCGACATCGCGGACCGCCCCGCCGAGGGACAGGCACCCTCGGTGCCGCGCACCGGCGTACCGGCGATCGTGCCCGACCAGACCGACGTGCAGGCGCTCGCCGACGCCGTGAACGGGGCGGGAAAGGTCGCGATCTTCGCCGGCGAGGGCGTGCGGGAGGCTCGCGAGGAGCTGCTGAGCCTGGCCGACGCGATCGGTGCGCCGATCGGCCACACGCTCCGCGGGAAGGAATGGATCCAGTACGACAACCCCTTCGACGTCGGGATGACGGGACTGCTGGGATACGGGGCGGCCCACGACGGCATGCACGGCGCCGACCTCCTGCTGCTCGTCGGAACCGACTTCCCGTACAACCAGTTCCTGCCCGACGGAGTCCGCACCGCGCAGATCGACTGGGCCGCACAGCGAATCGGCCGGAGAACGAACGTCGACCTGGCCGTGCACGGCGACGTGGCGAGCACGCTGCGTGCCCTCGCCCCGTTGATCCGGCGGAAGGACGATCGCCGATTCCTCGACGACATGCTCGAGAAGCACCGGACGCTGATGAACAAGGTGGTCGGTGCGTACACGAAACCCGCGAAGCAGCGGATCCCGATCCACCCGGAATATGCGGCGTCGATCCTCGACGACCTCGCCACCGAGGACGCGATCTTCACCACCGACACGGGAATGTCGAACGTCTGGACGGCGCGCTACCTGACGCCGAACGGGTCACGGCGTTTCCTGTCCTCGGCCCTGCACGGATCGATGGCGAACGCCCTGCCGCACGCGATCGGCGCCCAGGTGTGCGCGCCGGGCAGGCAGGTGGTCTCCGTGTCGGGCGACGGCGGGCTGTCGATGCTGCTGGGAGAACTGGTGACGGTCGCGATGTACCGGCTCCCGGTCAAGATCGTGGTGTTCAACAATTCCACTCTGGGCATGGTCAAGCTGGAAATGTTGGTGGACGGGCTGCCGGATTTCGGGGTGGACGTCGCGCCCGTCGACTACTCGGCGGTGGCGTCGGCAGTGGGCATCTTCGCCCGCCGGATCGAGGATCCGGCCGACATCGAATCGGGTCTGCGGCAGGCGTTCGATCACGACGGACCGGCGCTCGTCGATCTGGTCACCGACCCGCTGGCGTTGTCGCTGCCTCCGACCATCACGGGCGGGCAGGTCACCGGTTTCGCGTTGGCGCTGTCGAAGATGGTGATGAACGGCGGTGTCGGCGAGGCCGTGAAGATGGCGAAGTCGAACGTCCGCAACGTGCCGCGACCGTCCCAGTTCGATCCGCGCGGCTGAACCCGACTGGTATCCCATGGCTGGAGAGTGGGAACATATCCGGGTGTCCACATCGCCCGATACCGCAGCCCAGAACATCACCTCGCCCTTGACAGTGGGCGACATCGACGCTGCCATCGAGCGAATTTCCCACGTGATCGACGCGACCCCGCTGCAGCGGAGCGAGCGCCTGTCGTCGCTGACCGGCGCGAACGTCTACCTCAAGCGCGAAGACCTGCAGGTCGTCCGCTCCTACAAGCTGCGCGGCGCCTACAACCTCATGGCCCAGCTCGATGCCGGCGAGCGTGCGGCCGGAGTGGTGACGGCCAGCGCGGGCAACCATGCGCAGGGCGTCGCATTCGCCTGCCGGACAATGGAAATCACGGGCCGCATCTACGTTCCGTCGAACACCCCCAAGCAGAAGCGTGACCGCATCCGCGCGCACGGCGGCGAGTTCGTCGAGCTGATCCTGACAGGGGAGACGTACGACGCCGCTGCCGCTGCGGCCGCGGCCGATGTGCGGCGGACGGGCGCGACGATGGTGGCGCCGTTCGACGACGCCCGTACCGCGGCCGGACAGGGCACCATCGCCGCCGAGATCCTCGCGCAGCTCGGTGCGGCCCCCGATTCCGTGCTGGTCCCGGTCGGTGGCGGCGGATGCATCGCCGGCATCGCCACGTATCTGCGTGCGCACGCACCCAATGCGGCCATCGTCGGGGTGGAGCCGACGGGGGCGGCGTCGATGACGGCGGCCCTGGTGGCCGGTGGTCCCGTGACGTTGACGGAGATCGACCCGTTCGTCGACGGCGCGTCGGTGAAGCGGGTCGGCGACCTTCCCTACGCCGTGGTGTCCGCCCTCGGCGCCGAGGTCGCGACGCACACGTCGCTGGGCCAGACCGACCGGTCGACCACGATCCGGCTCGACCCCGAGAGCTTCGTGATGGCCAACCTCGACGAAGGTGCGTTGTGCACCACGATGCTCGAGCTATATCAGAACGAGGGCATCATCGCCGAGCCCGCGGGCGCCTTGTCGGTGGCTGCCCTCGGCAACATCACGTTCGAGCCGGGTTCCACGGTGGTGTGCCTGATCTCCGGGGGCAACAACGACGTCTCGCGGTACGGTGAGATCCTGGAACGCTCGCTGGTGAATCTCGGCCTGAAGCACTATTTCCTCGTCGACTTCCCGCAGGAGCCGGGCGCGCTGCGCCGCTTCCTGGACGAGGTGCTCGGGCCCGAGGACGACATCACCTTGTTCGAGTACGTGAAGCGCAACAACCGGGAGACCGGTGCCGCCCTGGTGGGTATCGAGCTGGGGAAGGCCGAGGGGCTCGGCGACCTGCTCGAGCGGATGGAGCAGTCCCGGATGCAGGTGGAACGGCTGGAGCCGGGGAGCCCCGCGTACCGCTACCTCACCTGAGCCGCTACTTCTGCAGCAGCCGCGCGACCACCTTGTTGTACAGCCCGGGCTCGGGCATGGGGAGCCTGAGCAGTGCGGACAGGTAGATGCCGTCGCCGACGAGCCGCACGATCTCGGCCTGCACGGGGTCGTCGATCTCGCTCTGGAGACCTTCGTCCCAGCCGCGCATCACCTCGGTGACGGCTTTCTGGATCTCGTCGTGCTGACCGTCGACGCTCCGTAGCGCGGCGATGGTCGAACGGTAGAGGGCGAGTTCCTCGGTGGTGCTCGCGTCGGGAACCTGCAGATACCACTCGGACAGCGAGGTGCCGCCGGAGACGGCGTCGGCGCGCTGGGCGTCCGCCCGTTCGCCGAGCCGGCGCACCATGGCGGCGAGCAGCGCTTCCTTGCTGGGGAAGTGGTAGAGCAGTCCGCCTTTGGACACCCCGGCCTCCGCGGCGACGGATTCGAGGGTCACCTGGGCTATCCCCACGTCGAGCAGCAGCTTCTCGAGGGCGTCGAGTATTCGATCGCGCGTTCCGGCAGCCATGAAGAGGGACTGTACCCGGGAAATAACTTTACCGTCCGGACGGTTCACGGTAATGTAACGGAACTGTACCGGCTGGACGGTTCATCACCGGGTCAGCTCTCGAATCGGAAAGTCGCAGGAAGATAAATGTCAGTCTCCACGGATCGCGGGATCAACGACGCCTACGGCGCGCCAGGTCAGTCCTCCGCATCACGCCGAGACTGGCTCGGATTGGTCGTCCTGGCCTTCGCCGTCCTCCTGATCGCCGTCGACGGCACCGTGCTCGACCTCGCACTGCCGTTCATCAGCGCCGACCTCGAACCCAGCAGCACGCAGCTGCTGTGGATCATCGACGTCTACTCGTTCGTCCTCGCCGGCCTGCTCATCACGATGGGCACGCTCGGCGACCGGATCGGGCGGCGTCGCCTGCTGCTCCTCGGCGCCGCCGGATTCGGCATCGCCTCGCTGATCGCGGCGTGGTCGCCGACACCCGAGATGCTGATCGCGGCCCGCGTTCTGCAGGGAATCTCGGGTGCGACGCTGATGCCCGCGACACTCGGTCTGATCCGCACGATCTTCGTCGACCCGCGCCAGCGGACCCTCGCCATCGGCGTGTGGGGTGCGATGGCCGGTGGCGGCACCGCGGCGGGCCCGCTGATCGGCGGCTGGCTGCTCGAGCACTTCTGGTGGGGCTCGGTGTTCCTGATCAACATCCCCGTGATGCTGGTCCTGATCGCCGTGGGACCGCTCGTGATCCCCGAGTCGAAGGACCCCGCCCCGGGACGCTTCGACCTGCTCAGCGCGGCGCTGTCGATGACGACGATGCTGCCGCTGGTGTACGCGGTCAAGGAGACCGTGGTGCACGGTGTCGACCCGGTACTCCTCGTCGTCGGACTCGTCGGCGTCGTGTCCGGTGTGGTGTTCGTACGCAGGCAGAAGGCGATGAAGGACCCGATGATCGACATCGGCCTGTTCGCCAAGCCGGCGTTCTCGACCGCCGTCCTCACCAATCTGCTGTCCATCTTCGCGCTGGCCGGCGTGCTGTTCTTCGGCTCGCAGTACCTGCAGTTGGTGCTGGGTAACAGCGCGTTCGAATCCGGTGTGCTGATGCTTCCCGGCATGCTGATGAGCGCGATCACCGCACTCGCGGCGGCCTGGATGGTGCGCCGGTGGGCCACCTCGCACGTGCTCGGCGGCGGTCTCGCGATCGCGGCTGTGGGTGCGGCACTGATGCTCAGGCTCGGCGTGGACGGCGCCCCGACGATGTTCGTGATCGGCTTCGGCCTCGCAGGCGCCGGTGTCGGTATCGCACTGACCCTGACGTCCGACCTCGTGGTCAGCGCCGTCGAGCCCGAACGGGCCGGCGCCGCCTCCGCGGTGTCCGAGACCGCATACGAACTCGGCATCGCACTCGGCGTCGCGGTGCTCGGCAGCGTCGTCATGGCGATCTTCCGGAACGGCCTCGACACGTCGATGCTGCCGCCGGAACAGGTCGAGCCCGCCCAGGGCACGCTCGGCGCCGCCGTCGCGGAGGCCCAGCACCTCCCGGAGACGGCCCGGACGGTGTTCCTGGAGTCCGCGCAATCGGCGTTCGTCGACGGCATGCACGTCGCCGCCGGCACGACGGCCGTGATCCTGTTCGCGACCGCCATCCTCGTCCTGCGGATGCTGCGCGACCGTCAGGGTGAGCTGTCGAGCACCACGAACGAGTGACCCGGTAGCACCGTCGCCGATGCGGTCTCGTCCTGCGTCGGCGGCTCCCACCACAGCACGGGGGAGCCGCCGACCGGGACGCTCACCGGTTCGGCGCCCAGGTTGCACGCGAGACGAAGCGCACCGCGGTGCACCACGATCCACTGCTCCGCCTCGTCGTAGTCGACGGACAGGTTCTCGAGCCACGGATCCGTCAGCTCGGCGCGGTCCCGACGGAGGTGCAGCAACGAGCGATAGCAGTCGAGCAGCCGGGCATGCGGTTCGCGAGCCAGTTCGTCCCAGTCGAGCTTCGACCGTTCGAACGTCTCCGGGTCCTGCGGGTCGGGAACATCGTCCGTGCTCCAGCCGTGCTCGGCGAACTCGGCCTTGCGCCCCTCCGCCGTCGCCCGCGCGAGTTCCGGTTCGGGGTGGGAGGTGAAGAACTGGAACGGGGTGCTCGCCCCCCACTCCTCACCCATGAACAGCATCGGCGTGAACGGCGAGCACAGCACGAGCGCGGCCTTCACGGCGAGCTGCCCGGAATCGAGATACGTGCCGGGACGGTCACCGACTGCCCGGTTGCCGATCTGATCGTGCGTGCACGTGTACGTGACCAGCGAACTGGCCGGGGTCCGGCGGGTGTCCAGCGGCCTGCCGTGGGTGCGACCGCGGAACGTCGAGAACGTGCCCGCGTGGAACCACCCCTGGCGCAGGGTGTCGGCGAGGCCGGCCATCGAACCGAAATCTCCGTAGTAGCCCTGTCTCTCGCCCGAGACGGCGGCGTGGATGGCGTGATGCACGTCGTCGTCCCACTGGGCGTCGAGGCCGCAGCCGCCTGCCGACCGCGACGTGATCAGGCGCGGATCGTTGAGGTCGCTCTCGGCGATGAGCGTCAGCGGCCGCCTCAGGTGCGCGGACAGCCTGCGGGTCTCGATGGCCAGGTCCTCGAGAAGGTGGGTGGCGGTGTGGTCGACGAGCGCGTGGACCGCGTCGAGGCGCAGCGCGTCGATGTGGAACTCGCGGAACCACCGCAGCGCGTTGTCGATGATGTAGCGGCGGACCTCGCCGCTATCCGGTCCGTCCAGATTGATGCTCCGGCCCCACGTGTTGGCGCCCTGCGCCAGGTACGGCCCGTACCGGTCCAGGTAGTTTCCCGACGGTCCGAGGTGGTTGTACACGGCGTCGAGGACCACGCCGAGACCGCGGGCGTGGCACGCGTCGACGAGGGTCTGCAGCCCGTCCGGTCCGCCGTAACCCTCGTGCACCGTGTACCAGAGAACCCCGTCGTATCCCCAGTTGTGGGTCCCGTTGAACCCGTTGACGGGCATCAGTTCCACGAAATCGACGCCGAGGGCGACGAGATGGTCGAGCTTGGCGACGGCAGCCGCGAACGTGCCCTCCGGGGTGAACGTGCCGACGTGCAATTCGTAGACGACGGAGCCGGCGAGCTGCCGCCCGGTCCACCGCGAGTCGGTCCAGAGGCTCTCGTCGAGCGTGTGGAGCTGCGACGGACTGTGGACTCCGTCGGGCTGGCGAGGTGACCGGGGATCGGGAAGCGGGGTGTCGCTGTCGTCGAGGACGAACGCGTACCGGGAATCCGGCGACGCGTCGACGTCGGCTCGCCACCATCCGTCCGGTGATGGGGTCATGTCGTGGCGTCGGCCGTCGACCTCCACAGAAACGGATTCCGGAATCGGGGCCCATACCTCGAATGTGTGCACCCGATCAGCATGCCTCGACGCGGCGGGCCGCGCAGGACAGTCAGCTCTCGGGCGTGCCGGAGTCCTCGACCTCCTCGATGATCTCGGCGCCGAGAACGGACAACCGGTGTTCCTCGGCGTCCTGCACGGTGCCGAAGTCCTGCTCCTCGAGCACGTTACGGTCCTTGTCGAGGTATCGATACGTAGCCATGTCCTCACGATGGCACACGCCGGCAGAGATGGCGGCGAGTCGGCCCTTTCGCCCCGCTTCCGGAAGTAGCAAGCTGGGAGTACGGACTCGAACGTCGCGAGGAGCAGTCATGCACGTAGCAGTGGGAGACCGGTTGCACGTTCAGGGCAGGGTGGTCGGAGTGCACGAGACGACCGCCGAGGTCGTGGAGGTACACGGAGAGAACGGCGCACCGCCCTATCTCGTCCGGTACGACGACGGCCACGAGGCGCTCGTGTTTCCCGGATCCGATGCCTGGGTGGAACACCCGAAGTCGTAGGTATCGGGCGTTTCGCCTGGTCGATGCGCGGCGAATCGCTGTGTCACATTGGTTGCACGATTGATGTATCGAATGCGTCTATCGTGAACCCATGCCCGAAACGGCCAAGAGGCCCTACAGTTCGCCGCTGCGAGCGGAATCGGCGCGCCGGACCCGTCTCCTCGTCCGGGACGCCGCGGCCCGGCTGTTCATCGACCGCGGATACGTCAGCACGACGGTGCGGAACGTGGCCGAGGCCGCCGGGGTGTCGACCCGCACGGTGTTCACCGCGTTCCCTGGTGGCAAGGCGGAACTGTTCCACGAGGTACTTCACGCCGCCATCGCGGGTGATACCGCCGCGGCCCACACGCCCGCGCCCCGGGACGGCGACCCGGTCGAACGGATCCTCGACCAGATGGTGGGATTCAGCACCGACGTCCTGGAGCGGGCGGGGACCCTGATGACGACGTCGATCGAATCCTCGGGAGCGGACGACGACATGCGGCGGTTCGCCGACGAGGGGGCGCGGGCCTCGGCCGAGAATGCGATGACGCTCGCCGAGGGACTCGCCGCGCACGAACTGCTGCGTCCCGAGATCTCTGTCCAGCGGGCCGCCGACGTGCTGTTCACGGTCGTGTCGCCGCAGGTGTACTCGATGCTGCGCCGGCAATGCGGGTGGGACGTCGACGAGTACCGGAACTGGGTGAAAGCGACGATCCGGGCGAGTCTGCTCCACTGATGGGGCGCGCCTACGGCAGCAGGATGAATTTGCCCGCCGCGTGCGGCTTCCGAAGATCGGCGTGCGCGCGCGCCGCCTCGGACAGCGCGTAGGTGCGCGCGACGCGCACCCGCACGTCGCCGTTGCCCGCGAGGTCGACGAGGAAGACGCGGGCCCGCTTACGCGGTTCCATCCCGTCCGGCCCCCGCGCGCCGACGATCCGGAAGCCCGCTTCGGCAGGCCGGGGCCCCGGGACGGTCGTCACCAACCGCGACCGGTCCCGCACCAGCTCCCCGGAGATGTCGATCGACTCGTCACTGCCCGCGGTGTGGATGACGGCGTCCACCCCGTCGGGCGCCAGGACGCGGACCCGATCGCCCAGACCGGCACCGTAGGACACGGGGGCGGCGCCGAGCGACCGGACGTAGTCGTGGTGCTCGGGGCGCGCCGTGCCGATGATCGTGGCGCCGCGGGCACGCGCCAACTGCACGACGAACGACCCCACGCCACCGGCCGCTCCGTGCACGAGCAGCAGGTCGCCGGCGCCGACGTGCGCCGTGTCGAGGGTGTCGACCGCGGTGGCACCCACCGCGAGAAGTCCGGCAGCCTCGTTCCACGGCAACGACGCCGGTTTCGGGATCACCGAATCACCGGACACGACAAGTCGATCCGCGTACGACTCGGACACCGGATACACGATCACCTCGTCGCCCACCGAGATCGGGCCCACCGGTCCCGCCGCGGCGTCACCCACCTCGGCGACGACGCCCGCGGCCTCGCTGCCCAGCCGCAAGGGCAGGGCGTCCGGGTCGGCGCCGAACGCGCCGCTGTAGAGCTTGTAGTCGATCGGGTTGACCCCGATGGCGCGAACCTCGATCACCACCTCGCCGGGGGCGGGATTCACTGCCTCGGCGTCGACGAGCGCGAGGACCTCCGGCCCTCCGTACGCCCGGGCAACCACACGGCGCGACATACAAGAGCCAGTACCCCTGTGAGTACTTGTTAACCGCGGGCGGTTAACAAGTACTCACAGAGCCAGAAGCGCAACGGGATAGCGGGAGAACAGTGTCGCCGTGTCGACCCGGCCGCCGGCGTACGTCGCGGACGTGAGCAGGTCGGTCCAGGTGCCGTCCGGGAGGGAAACGGTGGTGTCGCCCCAGCCACGTTGCTCCAGGCCGACGGTGTGCCGGGTGGCCAGCGCCACGACGTCCGCGGACGACCCCTGGGGGCCGCGGGCGAAGCCGATCAGATGCTCCGCCGCGGTCCCCGACGCGAAGACCGGTGCATAGGTCCCGCCGACGAAGCTGTCCGGACGTTCCCGGCGCAGGCGCAGAGCCGTGCGGACGACGTGCATCTTCGCCGCGCCCGTCGTATCGAGCGGACGAGTGCCGAGTCCCGCGAGCACGCTCCGTCGCACGTCGTAGTCGACGGGACGGCGATTGTCCGGGTCGACGAGCGAGTCCTCCCACAGCTCGGTTCCCTGGTACACGTCCGGGATCCCCGGTCCGCACAGCTGCAGGAGCTTCTGGCCGAGCGAGTCCGACCAGGCGTGCGGGGCCAGCTGGGTGCACAGTGAACCGAGCGCCTTCCCGACCGTGCCGTCGATCACCGTGTCCAGCCAGCGGTGGAGGTCGCTCTCGAAGTCCTCGTTCACGTCGTGCCACGACGTCCGGGTTCCGGCCTCACGGACCGCTTTCTCCGCGTAGGCGTGGACGCGGTCGCGGAAGTCGGGCACGTCGCCCGCAGCGCGGCCGTCGACCGGCCACACCCCGAACAGGTTCTGCCACAGGAACAGTCCGGTGACGGGATCCGGGCTGGGTGCGATGCGTTCCCACTGATCGACGCATTCGGCCCACAGGTCCGGCACCTGCGACAGTATGCCGATCCGGGCCCGGACGTCCTCCCCGCGCTTGGTGTCGTGCGTCGAGAGCGTCGTCATCGCCCGCGGCCACCGGGTGGCTCGCTCGGCTGCGGCCAGGTGGAATTCGGCGGGGGAGACGCCGACGTTCGCCGGATTGCCACCCACCTCCTGCAGTGACACCAGCCGGGCGGTGCGGTAGAACAGGCAGTCCTCCACGGACTTCGCCATCACCGCACCGCACACCTGCTGGAATCGGGTGGCCGCCTCACCGCCGGCGATCAGGGCGGCGGCGAGGGCGGACAGCGCGTCGGACCGTTGCGGTTCACGCCGCAGGACGTCACCGATCACGCGCTTCGCCAGCCCGGCCAGCGGACTGTAGTCGGACCGGTACACGGGCATGGCCGCGACGACGAACGCGACGGCGTCACGCAGGTCCGCATCGCCGCATTCGGTGCCGGTCTCCGCGCGGATCGCACCGACGAGGCGCCGGACCTCCGGGGCGAGGATGGTTCCGGCGACGTCACGTTTGATCGCGGTTTCGTGCTCGTGAATCCACGTCGCGTCACCCCGGTCACCCGTGCGGGACGCCGACAGGGCAGTGAGCGCGGGAGCTCCCGACGTGTCGACGAAGATGCCGCCGAGTTCGGCCAGTGCGTCGTAGCCGGTGGTGCCCGCGATCGGAAGGTGGTCGTCCAGTGGTTCGGTGTGGCCGAGGATCTTCTCGATCACGAGCCACCGGTCCGCGCCGATCAGCCCGCGCAGCCGGTCGAGATACTCGGCCGGATCGGACAACCCGTCGGGATGGTCGATGCGCACTCCGTCGATCAACTCGTCCGCCACCCAGCTCCGCAGTTCGCGGTGCGCGGCCTCGAACACGCGCGGGTCTTCCTGGCGGATACCGGCCAGTTCACTGACCGCGAAGAATCGGCGGTACCCGATGAGCCCGGAGTCCCACGGGACCAGGCGGTAGGACTGCGCGTCGTGCACCGACGCCGGTTCGGCGGCATCGGTGCCGGGGGCGATCGGGAACCGGTGCTCGTAGAACGCGAGCAGGGGCTCGGGTCCCGAGCGGTCGACGGTCAGCGCTTCGAGATCGGCGTCCGATCCGAGGACGGGCAGCGCGAGTCGCCCGCCCGCGCCGTTGTCGTCGCTCCAGTCGATGTCGAAGAAGTCGGCGAACTCGGAGCGGCGACCGTGCGTGAGGACGTCCCACCACCACGCGTTCTCACGCGGATTCGCGACACCCACATGGTTGGGGACGAGGTCGACGACGATGCCCATGCCGCGGCCCCGCAACTCCTGGGCCAGCGCGGCCAGCGCCTCCCGCCCGCCGAGCGCCGGGGACACGCGGGTCACGTCGGTGACGTCGTAACCGTGGGTCGATCCGGTCGTGGCCGTCAGGATCGGCGACAGATAGACGTGGGAGATCCCGAGGTCGTCCAGGTAGTCGGCGACGGCGGCGGCGTCCGCCAGGGTGAAGCAGTCCCCGCGCAGTTGCAGTCGGTAGGTGGCCGTGATCGACATCGTCGTCCCCGGCTCAGGCGGTCCGGCGCAGCACGACCAGCGACCGGGCCTCGACCTGCAGCGAATTCCCGGCCTTGATCACCGCTTCCTTCGCCCCCGTCGGGACGGCGGTGTCGAGCACGACCGCCCATTCGTCGGCGTAGTCGGAGTTCGGCGTGGAGAACTCGATCTCCTCGTCGTGCGCGTTGAAACACAGCAGGAACGAGTCGCCGACCACGCGCTCGCCGCGGTGGTTGGGTTCGGGAATGCCCTCGCCGTTGAGGAATACCGCCAGCGACTTCCCGAAACCGCTGTCCCAGTCCTCGGGGGTCATCTCCTCACCGGCTGGGGTGAGCCACGCGATGTCGCGGGTCTGGTCACCGCTGCGGATGGGTGTGCCCTCGAAGAACCGGCGACGACGGAACACCGGATTCTTCATGCGCAGTGCGATCACCCGTTTGGTGAACTCGACCAGGTCGGCGTTGGAGTCCGCCAGCGACCAGTCCATCCACGACAGTTCCGAGTCCTGGCAGTACACGTTGTTGTTGCCCCGCTGGGTGCGGCCCATCTCGTCGCCGTGCGCCAGCATCGGCGTCCCCTGGCTCAGCAGCAGGGTGGCCAGGATGTTGCGGCTCTGCCGCCCGCGCAGATCGAGGATCTCCGGATCGTCCGTCGGTCCCTCGACGCCGCAGTTCCAGGACCGGTTGTGGCTCTCGCCGTCGTTGTTGCCCTCGCCGTTGGCCTCGTTGTGCTTCTCGTTGTACGACACCAGGTCGCGCAGGGTGAACCCGTCGTGGGCGATGACGAAGTTGATGCTCGCGCCGGGGCGGCGCCCGGTCGCCTCGTAGAGGTCGGACGAGCCGGTGAGCCGGGACGCGAATTCGCCGAGCGTCGCGGGTTCGCCGCGCCAGTAGTCGCGGACCGTGTCCCGGTACTTGCCGTTCCACTCCGTCCACAGGCCTGGGAAGTTGCCCACCTGGTACCCGCCCTCGCCGATGTCCCACGGTTCGGCGATGAGCTTGACCTGGCTGACGATCGGATCCTGCTGGACGAGGTCGAAGAACGCGGAGAGCCGGTCGACGTCGTGCAGTTCACGGGCGAGCGTGGACGCGAGGTCGAACCGGAATCCGTCGACGTGCATCTCGGTGACCCAGTACCGCAGCGAGTCCATGATCAGTTGCAGCGTGTGCGGGTGCCGGGCGTTGAGACTGTTCCCGGTGCCCGTGTAGTCCATGTAGTGCTCGGCGTCGCCGTCGACGAGCCGGTAGTAGGCGGCGTTGTCGATGCCGCGGAACGAGATGGTCGGACCGAGGTGGTTGCCCTCGGCGGTGTGGTTGTAGACGACGTCGAGGATGACCTCGATGCCCGCCTCGTGGAACGAGCGGACCATCGCCTTGAACTCCGACACCGCGGCGCCCGGCTTCTCCGCCGACGAATACCCGGTGTGCGGGGCGAGGAAGCCGAAGGTGTTGTAGCCCCAGTAGTTCCGCAGCCCCTTGTCGAGCAGCGTCTGATCGTGCATGAACTGGTGCACCGGCATCAGTTCGATCGCGGTGACACCGAGGTCGACGAGGTGGTCGATGATCACCGGGTGCGCGAGGCCCGCATACGTGCCGCGAAGCTCTTCCGGCACACCGGGATGCGTCGCCGTCATGCCCTTGACGTGGGCCTCGTAGATCACGGTGTCGTGGTACGGGTGTTTCGGGGCGCGGTCGGCAGCCCAGTCGAAGAACGGGTTGATCACCACCGTCGTCATCGTGTGGCCGAGCGAGTCGTGTCCGGGCAGTCCCGGCGTCGAGATGTCCTCGGGCTCCGCTGCGAGCTCGGCGGCGTCCTCGGCCTCGATGTCGTCGTCCGAGTCGACGACCTCGACGGCATCCTCCGATTCCTCCGGGGCGGGCTCGGCGGGCGCGTCGATGTCGTAGGAGAACAGGGATCGGTCTCCGTCGAACTCGCCGTCGAATGCCTTGCCGTAGGGGTCGAGGAGGAGCTTGCTGGGGTCGCAGCGGTGCCCGGCCGCGGGATCCCAGGGGCCGTGGATCCGGTACCCGTACCGCTGACCGGGAACGACGGTCGGCAGGTACGCGTGCCACACGTAGCCGTCGACCTCGTCGAGGCGTACGCGCGTCTCCGTGCCGTCCTTCGCGATCAGGCACAGGTCGACCGCCTCGGCGACCTCGGAGAACAAGGAGAAGTTCGTCCCGGCCCCGTCGTAGGTGGCGCCCAGGGGGTAGGCGCTGCCGGGCCACACGGGAATGGGCGTGGTGCCGGTCGACTCGCTTGCTTCCATACCGAGAACAGTAGCCCGCGTTCGCGTCGCTCTCAGCTCGACGAGAGCGGGCTAGCGGCCTGGGGTGGAGCTCCGTGCGGCAGCAAGCATTCCGGTTGTGATCTTCCGCACGTCCTCGCTGGTGCACACGTACGGCGGCATCGCGTAGATCAGGTTCCGAAACGGCCGCAACCAGACCCCGGCGGCCACCGCGGCCTCGGTGGCGCCACGCATGTCGACGGATTCGGCGAGTTCGATCACGCCGATCGCGCCGAGCACCCGGACGTCCCGGACACCGGGGAGTTCCCGGGCCGGTGCGAGTCCCGATTCGAGTGCGCGGCGCACGGCCTCGACCTCGCCTCGCCAGTCGCGCGACAGCAGGAGTTCGATCGACGCCACCGCGACGGCACAGGCGAGCGGGTTGGCCATGAACGTGGGACCGTGCATCAGCCCGCCGGCGTCCCCGGCGCTGATGGTCTCGGCGACGTCGGTGGAACAGAGCGTCGCCGCGAGGGTCATGTACCCGCCGGTGAGGGCCTTGCCGACGCACATGATGTCGGGTCGGGCGCCGGCGTGGTCCGCGGCGAACAGCTCGCCGGTACGGCCGAAACCGGTCGCGATCTCGTCGAACACCAGCAGGAGCCCGTGCTCGTCGCAGATCCGCCGCAGCTCCGACAGGTACCGGGGGTCGTGGAAGCGCATACCACCGGCGCCCTGCACCACCGGTTCCACGATGACGGCCGCCAGTTCGTCGGTGTGCGAGGCCACCAGACGCTCGAACTCCGCGACGTACCGCGGGTCGAACTCGCGAGGCGGAGGTCCCGCGAAGACCTGCCGTGCCAGGACGTCCGTCCACAGGGAGTGCATGCCGCCGTCCGGGTCGCAGACACTCATCGGGGCGAACGTGTCGCCGTGATACCCGCCGCGCCAGGTCAGCAACCGGTGTCGCTCCGGCCTGCCGCGACTGCGCCAGTACTGCAGGCACATCTTGACGGCGACCTCGACGGACACCGAACCGGAATCGGCGAGGAACACCTTGTCGAGTCCGTCCGGGGTGATCTCCACGAGCAGCTGGGCGAGCCGCGCAGCCGGTTCGTGGGTGAGCCCGCCGAACATCACGTGGCTCATTCGCCCGAGCTGCGCCGTCGCCGCCGCGTCGAGGACGGGATGCCGGTACCCGTGGACCGCGGCCCACCACGAACTCATGCCGTCGACGAGTTCACGTCCGTCGGCGAGAGTGAGGCGCGTCCCGCTCGCCTCGGCCACCACGAGCGGGGTGGTCGAGGCGGGGAAGGCGCCGTACGGATGCCAGAGCAGCGAGGCATCGAGGGACGTGATGTCGTCGACGGACAGGCTCGGGGAGGTCACGGTCTCGACCCTAGCCACCCGAAGAAAACCGGGCCCACCCGGGTTGAACACCGTTCAAGTCGCGTATCGTGCCGGGGGTGAGTACCGACCGCACCTTCACCACCTGGCTCGACGACGTCGAGGACCAGCGGCGCGCCGCGGGACTGCGCCGCGAGTTGCGTCCACGCACGCCGGGCAACGCGCTCATCGATCTGGCGTCCAACGACTACCTCGGACTCGTACGGCACCCGGAGGTGCTGCACGGCGCGATGACCGCGCTGCGCCGCTGGGGTGCGGGGGCCACCGGCTCGCGGCTGGTCACGGGATCGACCACCGAACACGAACTGCTCGAGACGGAACTCGCCGAGTTCGTCGGCGCCGAGGCCGGGCTGGTGTTCTCCTCCGGTTACACCGCGAATCTCGGTGCCGTCACCGCACTGTCCGGCGCCGGATCGCTGATCGTCTCCGACGCGGGCAGCCACGCGTCGCTGGTCGACGCGTGCCGCCTGTCCCGGGCCCGCGTGGCCGTCGCACCGCACGCCGATCTCGACTTCGTCCGCAGCGCCCTGGCCGCCCGGCCGGAGGAGCGGGCGCTGGTCGTCACCGATTCGGTGTTCAGCGCGGACGGTGATCTCGCACCCCTCGTCGACCTCCATCGGGTGTGCCGCGACCACGGGGCGTTCCTCGTCGTGGACGAGGCGCACGGCGTCGGAGTCCGCGGCGCAGGGGGCCGCGGACTCGTGCACGAGTCGGGGCTCGCCGGCGAACCCGACATCGTCGTCACTGCCACGCTGTCGAAGTCGCTGGCCAGTCAGGGCGGTGCGGTGCTGGCGTCGGAGAAGGTGCGTGCGCATCTCGTCGACGCCGCGCGCACGTTCATCTTCGACACCGGACTGGCCCCCGCGGCCGTCGGCTCGGCGCGGGCGGCACTCGCCGTTATGCGGCGGGAACCGCACCGTGCCGAGTCCGTCCTGGACCGTGCGCGGGATCTCGCGCGGTTCACCGGCGCAGGGGCACCCGAGTCCGCCGTCGTCTCCGTGATCCTCGGCGACCCGCAACGCGCCGTCGACGCCGCAGCCGCCTGCCGCGAACAGGGACTGCACGTCGGCTGCTTCCGGCCCCCGTCGGTGCCGGAGGGCACGTCGCGTCTGCGGCTCACCGCGCGCGCGACGCTCGACGCGGACGAACTGGCGCGGATCGAAGCCGTGCTGACCGACGTCCTGGCGGGAGCGTCGGCGTGAGCATCCTGGTGGTCACCGGCACGTCCACGGACGTCGGCAAGACGGTGGTCACGGCGGCGCTCGCGGCGGCTGCACGCGAGGCCGGCCTGTCCGTGGCGGTGTGCAAGCCCGCGCAGACCGGCGTCGCCCCGGGAGAACCGGGCGATCTGGCCGAGGTGACCAGACTGTCCGGTGTCACGGCGGTGGTGGAACTCGCTCGCTACCCCGAACCACTCGCTCCCGACACCGCGGCCCGGCGCAGCGGGCGGCCGATGCTGCGGTGCGCCGACGTCGTCGAGACGGTCCGCGCACTCGACGACCGGCACGATCTGGTGCTCGTCGAGGGTGCCGGCGGCCTGCTGGTGCGATTGGGCGCCGAGGGCTTCACGCTCGTCGATCTCGCGCGCGCCCTCGACGCACCGGCTGTCGTGGTCGCCGCGGCCGCGCTCGGCACGCTCAATCACACCGAGCTCACGATCCGGGCACTGTCGTCGGCCGGTCTCGCCTGCGCCGGAACGGTGATCGGGTCGTGGCCGGACGAGCCCGGGCTCGCCGAGCGGTGCAATCTCGACGACCTGCCCGCCGTGACCGGGGTCGACGTAATCGGCTCGGTGCCCGCGGGCAGCGGACGCCTCGGCTCCGCGTCGTTCGGCGCGGCCGCCTCCGCGTGGTTCGACGGCACCTGGCTGAAGGCGACGCTCGCGGGCCTCTGAGCTGGGGCGGTCAGGATTCGGCGAGCACCGACAGCACGTTGCCGGCGGGGTCGGTGAACCAGGCGATGTCGGGACCGTTGCCGCGCATGATTCCCTTGTCGTCCTGATCGAAACCGTCGTACCGCAGGAACCGGATCCCGCGCTCGGTGAGCGCGTCGACGGCCTTCTCGACGTCGTCGACGGCGAAGTTCAGGATGGTGAACGTCGCCGGCGTGTGGTCGGGTTTGGGATAGATCAGCACCACGGGCCCCTGGGGGAGGTGCAGGCCCAGCAGGCCCATCTCCTCTTCGGTGACCTCGAGGCCCAGGGCGTCGGTGTAGAAGGACTTGGCCGCGGCGATGTCGTCGACGGCGAATCCGCTGAATGCTCTCGCATTGCTCAACATGGCTGTTCTCTTTCCGTGGTGTCGGTCAGGACATCTCGGCCCGCGCCTGCGCGCTGAGCTGGATCATCTGGACGTAGTTGCCGTCGGGGTCCACGGCGGTGCCGAACCAGCTGCCGTCACGATCCTCGAGCGGGGACAGCCACGTCGCGCCGAGTTCGTCGATCCGGTCTGCTGCGGCGCGGGCGTCGGTGACCTCGACGTTGAGGAGTACGCGTCCGGGTTCGGGATTCGTGTCGCCGACGTCGTCACGCCGGTCGAGCATGATGTAGAAGCCGTCGAAGTCGAGGACGTCGTAGCCCGGCGCGCCGGGGGTGTGTTCGACCTTCGGCGAGAACGCGGCGGTGTACCAGTCCCGTAGTCGGTCGGGCTGAGTGCTGGCGAGCAGGATGCTTCCGATCGTGGCGTCGGCCATGATGTCCTCCGGGTGGGTGTGCGTTGTCGGTGGTCCTGCAGATATGGACTCGGCCGCCCCGCGAAATTCATCGCCACGGAGTTTCCGAGGTTCCGAAAGCTGCACCGTCCCCTCCGAATGTCGGTAGTGTGATTCGTGTCACGGCTACATCCGGCTGGGTTGGGAGGGGTCACATGTCGACCTCCGAAATGCTCGAATTGAATCGCACCATCGACCGCCTTCGGCGCGCTGTCGGTTCGTTGCGATCGATGTACGGCGACGCCGCATCCGTGCGGCGACTGAGCAACGATCTGGAGCGGCTCGAGATCGACGCGCGGGACCTCGACTCCTCGCCACCGAACGTCGTCCACCGGGAACCGGTGGAGCGAATCAAGGTGTCGGACACCCCGTACGACGCGTCGATGTGGCTCGGTGTCGACGACGAGGGGCTGGGCGGGCTCCACTACGAGCGCGGATGAGCGCGCCGCCGAAAAATCCCGAAAGTGCCGGTGTGGGGGCGCCGACGCGTGCCCGGATCGCGGAACGCACGCTCCGCACCGACCGGTGGTGGCTGGCGCCGCTGCTGACGGTGCTCGGCCTGTCCGTCTTCGTGGTGTACGCATCGGTCCGGTCGTGGGTCCGCACCGCGTACTTCGTCGAGGACTATCACTACCTGACGCCGTTCTACTCGCCGTGCCTGAGCGATTCGTGTGTGCCCGGTTCGAGCGACTTCGGGACACCCATCGGCGAGTTGCCGATGATCATCCCGCTCGGGTTCCTGGTGCTGCCGTTCCTGCTCGGCTTCCGGCTCACCTGCTACTACTACCGCAAGGCCTACTACCGGTCGGTGTGGTTCTCGCCGCCCGCGTGCGCGGTCGCGGAGCCCCATCGAACCTACACGGGTGAGACGCGCCTGCCGCTGATCGTCCAGAACGCACACCGCTACTTCTTCTACGTCGCACTCGTCGTCTCGCTGATCAACACGTACGACGCGATCCGCGCGTTCCACGGCGCCGACGGCGGATTCGGAATCGGGCTCGGCACACTCATCATGGTCTGCAACGTGATCCTGCTCTGGGCGTACACCGTCTCGTGCCATTCCTGTAGGCATGTCACCGGCGGCAGGCTCACCCACTTCTCCAAGCACCCGATCCGATACCGGCTCTGGACCTGGGTCAGCACACTGAACACCCGGCACATGCAGCTCGCCTGGACCACACTCGCCACATTGATCGTCACCGACTTCTACGTGATGCTCGTGGCGAGCGGGACCATCTCCGACCTGCGCCTGATCAACTGACTTCACCGAAGAGGGAGTGGAATGACGGAAGTCGAACGGCACCAGTACGACGTCGTGGTCATCGGTGCCGGCGGCGCCGGACTGCGAGCGGTCATCGAGGCCCGGGAACAGGGCCTGTCCGTCGCCGTCGTCTGCAAGTCGCTGTTCGGCAAGGCGCACACGGTCATGGCGGAGGGTGGCTGCGCCGCCGCGATGGGAAACGCCAACGAGAAGGACACGTGGCAGACCCATTTCCAGGACACGATGCGGGGCGGCAAGTTCCTCAACAACTGGCGAATGGCCGAACTGCACGCCCGCGAGGCTCCCGACCGGGTATGGGAACTCGAAACGTACGGCGCCCTGTTCGACCGGACCCCCGACGGCCGGATCAGCCAGCGCAACTTCGGCGGTCACACGTATCCGCGGCTCGCCCACGTCGGTGACCGCACCGGACTCGAACTGATCCGCACCATGCAGCAGAAGATCGTGTCGCTGCAGCAGGAAGATTTCGCCGCCACCGGCGACTACGAGGCCCGGATCAAGATCTTCGCCGAGTGCACCATCTCCGAGTTGACCAAGGACGGCGACCGGATCTCGGGTGCGTTCGGATACTGGCGCGAGAGTGGACGGTTCGTTTTGTTCGAGGCACCGGCCGTCGTGATGGCCACCGGCGGGATCGGCAAGTCGTTCAAGGTGACGTCGAACTCGTGGGAGTACACCGGCGACGGTCACGCCCTCGCCCTGCGCGCAGGCGCCAACCTCATCAACATGGAGTTCGTGCAGTTCCACCCCACCGGCATGGTGTGGCCGCCCAGCGTCAAGGGCATCCTCGTGACGGAAGGCGTCCGCGGCGACGGCGGCGTACTGAAGAACTCCGAGGGTGAGCGGTTCATGTTCTCGTACATTCCGCCGGTCTTCAAAGGGCAGTACGCGGAGACCGAGGAAGAGGCCGACGGCTGGTACAAGGATTCCGACAACAACCGCCGCACACCGGATCTGCTGCCCCGCGACGAGGTGGCCCGCGCCATCAATTCCGAGGTCAAGGCCGGGCGGCAGACCCCGCACGGCGGCGTGTACCTCGACATCGCCTCGCGCATGCCCGCCGACGAGATCGTCCGGCGGCTGCCCTCGATGTACCACCAGTTCAAGGAACTCGCGGACGTCGACATCACCAAGGAGCAGATGGAGGTCGGGCCCACCTGCCATTACGTGATGGGGGGCATCGAGGTCGACCCCGACAGCGGGTCCTCCAGCGTCGCGGGTCTGTTCGCCGCGGGGGAGTGCTCGGGCGGGATGCACGGCTCCAACCGGCTCGGCGGCAACTCGCTGTCCGACCTCCTCGTGTTCGGGCGTCGCGCCGGACTGGGGGCGGCGGAGTACGTGAAGTCGCTGCAGGAACGGCCGGTCGTCTCCGCGGACGCCGTCGATGCGGCGGCGCGGATGTTGTTGTCGCCGTTCGATCCCGCGGTCGGGGAGGGCGGCACCACCGAGAACCCGTATACGCTCCACACCGAACTGCAGCAGACCATGAACGACCTCGTCGGCATCATCCGGAAGGAAGACGAGATCGTCCGCGCCCTGGAGAAACTCACGGAGATCAAGGGCCGCATCGGGGGCGTGGAGGTCGAGGGGCACCGCCAGTTCAACCCAGGATGGCACCTCGCCGTCGACCTGCGGAACATGGTGCTGGTCAGCGAATGCGTCGCGCAGGCGGCTCTGCTGCGCACGGAAAGTCGCGGTGGGCACACCCGCGACGACCACCCGAGCATGGAGGCCGAGTGGCGCAACACTCTGCTGGTGTGCAGCGTGGTCGGCGACATGTCCGCTCATCCCGATTCGGTGGTGCCGGACGTCACCGTCACCCGCGAGCCGCAGCTCCCGATGCGCGCAGAGCTGTTGGAGCTCTTCGACATCGACGAACTGGCGAAGTACTACACCGACGCCGAACTCGCGGAACACCCGGGAAGGAAGGCCTGAGATGGGTTACGACGCGCAGTTCCGGGTCTGGCGCGGCGACGCCGACGGCGGCGCCCTCCAGGACTACTCCATTCCCGTCAACGAAGGTGAGGTGGTGCTCGACATCATCCACCGGTTGCAGGCGACGCAGACCCCGGACCTGGCGGTGCGATGGAACTGCAAGGCGGGCAAGTGCGGCTCGTGTTCCGCGGAGATCAACGGCCAGCCACGGCTGTTGTGCATGACGCGGATGTCGACGTTCACGGAAGACGAGGTGGTGACGGTCACACCGCTGCGGGCGTTCCCGGTCATCCGGGATCTCGTCACCGACGTGTCGTTCAACTACGCGAAGGCGCGGGAGATCCCGTCGTTCACCCCGCCGCCGGGGCTCGGGCCGGGCGAGTACCGGATGCAGCAGATCGATGTCGAACGGTCGCAGGAATTCCGCAAGTGCATCGAGTGCTTCCTCTGCCAGAACACCTGTCACGTCATCCGTGATCACGACGACAACAAGCCGGCGTTCTCCGGGCCCCGCTTCTTCATCCGCGTCGCCGAACTGGAGATGCATCCACTCGACACGGCCGACCGTCGTGAGGCGGCGCAGGAAGAGTTCGGCCTCGGGCTCTGCAACATCACCAAGTGCTGCACCGAGGTGTGCCCCGAAGGGATAAAGATCACCGACAACGCCATCATTCCGATGAAGGAGCGGGTGGTCGACCGACGGTACGACCCCATCGTCTGGTTGGGCAACAAGCTCTTTCGCCGCGGTTAGCGCCTCCGGCACCCGTGAGTACTTGTTAACCGCGGGCGGTTAACAAGTACTCACGGGTGCGTCAGCGCACGGCGTGGAGGTTGCGGGCGGTGGGCGACTTCTCGACCGATTCGGGGTCCGGGTCGGTGCCCAGGATCCGGTCGGCGGTTCCCGAGGTGGTAACGGTGAACCAGTAGTGCTCGTTCTTGTAGTGGTGATGGCGGTGGTTGCGCCAGATCGCACGGTACAGGCGGGAGTTCGGCTTGTAGTCGCTGTGGATGAGGTAGTGCGTCCATTCGTAGAGGACACCCAGGACGCTCAGCACCACCAGGAACGTCAGTCCGAGTCCGGTGCGCGGGAACGCGAGCAGTGAGACGGCTACGACAACCGGGATCAGCCACATCAGTGTCTGCCATGGGATGAAGACGAGCGGTACGTCCCGGGGGTCGACGTGGTGCTCGCGGTGCTTCCGGGCGAGCAGTGAATCGACGGTCAGGCCCAGGACCTTTCGGGGCTTCCAGTGCAGGATGCAGACGTGGATGACCCATTCGGCGAACGGGAACACGGCCAACATCACCAGCGGAAGCGCGGCATCGGTCAGCTGCCAGTCGCCGACGATCAGGCGGGCGGCCACCGCGGCGACCAGCATGCCGCCGATCATCCACGGGGAGGGGTGTCGGCGGAACTGGTCTGCGGCGTCGCGGAGGGAAATCGACCTGCGCTGGCGGCGATCTGCGGGAGGTTTCGTGGTCATGTGTCCTTCTCCGAATCGTGTTGGTGCAGTGCGTCGATCACGGCGGTTACGGCCGCCGTGCCGAGGTCGAGGAGGGTGGTGGCGGTCTGGGCCGCGGCGACTTCGTCGTGGGCGGAGATCGCCTCGGCCAGCTGGGAGTACAGGTCGGTGCGGCCGACTTCCGCGACCATGACGGCGGCCATCGCCGTCATGGTCGGTTCGTACGCGTTGCGGAGGCTGTTGAAGATGAGCCGGAATGCGATGGAATCGGCCGTGTCGACCACGCGCTCCCAGAAGGCCAGGGCGCCGACCTGCTGCGCGACCGGGTCGCTGTCGGAGGCGAGACGATCCACGGCGACGCGGAGAGCGGCACCCGACTCGTCGGTCGCCCGGCCGGCGGCGAGCCGCGCGACCTGCACGCCGATCATCCGCCGGGCCTCGAGGACGCTGCGGACCACGGCCCAATCGGGTACGCCGTCGCGGACCAGCAGCTGGGACAGCAGTTCGGGCCCGCCGTGCTGCCGGAAGTCGCGCACCGAGGTGGCGTCGCCCTGCCGGACCTCGACGAGTCCGGCCTGGGCCAGCTTTTGAATCGCCTCCCGGACCGCGGGCCGGGACACCCCGAAGGCTTCGGCCAGGCGTCGTTCGCTCGGCAGGGCGTCGCCGGCGGCGAGGTCGCCGCCCAGCACGCGCGCGGTGATCTGGTCGAAGACTTCGGTGGAGGCGGATTTCCGCGCGATCGGCTCGAACATCATGACCACGACACTAAGGCGGCGATAGGTAAGAGGTCAAGTGGTCTTACCAGTGGCTCACGTGCCGAAAAGGCTCCGGACGAACGCACTGGTGTCGGGCAGGGACGCGGGCATGGTGTACAGATGGCCGGTCGGATACGTCCGGAACACGAACTGCTGCCCGTTCGCGGTGAGGTCGGCCGTGAGTTTCCAGGTGAGGGGGATGGGGACGACGTCGTCGAACAGTCCCTGTCCGATGAACAGCGGCCGGTCGTAGCCCCGCACGGGAACTCCCAGCGTGATGCGCAGCGCCGCCAGGACCGCCGGGTCGTCGAGGGGGCGGGCCATCAACTGGCCGATCGAGATCCCGTCGAGTTGCGGGGCCGCCTCCTCGTAGCAGAGCGATTCGACGCGATTCAAGACGTCGACGCCGAGCGGTGTGAGGTAGCTGTCGATCTCGAGGTCGGGCCGCGACGCACGCAAACCGGCGAGCGCGTACGCCACGAACACCGTGCTCCCGGTGAGGGGGAGCTGCGGGAATCCGGGGCCGACGAGCGGTGCGAGGTTCTCCAGATTGGACGGGGCGCCGGTGGCGACGGTGCCGCGGAAGTCGAGGTCGGATGCATACGTGGTGGCCATCGAGGCGGCGACGAGAGCGGCGTGACCGCCCTGCGATTGGCCGATCGCGACCCACCGGTTCGACAGGGACGGCGTGACGGTCCGCGCCGCGCGCACCATGTCGATCACGCTGTGCGCCTCCGTCGGGCCGTCCAGGTACGGGTGCACACCGGGTGTGCCGAGGCCGACGTAATCCGTTGCGACGACGGCGTAGCCCTGATCGAGCCAGTGCTGGACGTACGGTCCGACGAGTTTTCCCGTCACCGTCGGCGCGCACTTGTCGGCGATGCCGACCGTTCCGTGGGCCCAGGACACGACGGGCCACCCGCCGGGCGGCGCCTCACCAGGGGGCAGCAGGACCGCGCCGGTGCTCAGCGCGGGTTCGTTCAACGGCCCCGTCGTCCAGTAGGTGACGTACGCGGCGTCGGCGACGCCCGGCGGCCGCGCGTCCGGCGCCACCGGCGTCGCCACGACGACGGCACCCGGATCGCCGCCCGCAGTCTGTGCTGCCGCCGGGGTGGGCGCGCCGAGGAGCGACAGTGCGAGTGCCGCCGCGAGAACCGTTCCGGTGCGGCGGCCGAGCGAAGACGTCATCGCATCCGTCCCTGGGCCGTCGGAGGCGCCGCGCGGTCCTCGAGTGGCCGACGCGGCGTCGACTCAATTGTGCGCGCTCAGGGGCGGTGGGCGGAGTCTTTCAGTCGTGCGCGAATTCCGTCGACGAACAGCGACAGGCCGAAGTCGAACCGGACCGCCGGATCGCCGTCGAGGAGATCCTCGTCGTACGCCGCGATCGGAGACTGCGGGGCGTCGGGGGAGAGGGCCGCCCGGGTGAGGGCCCCGGCCGACTCCATCTGCGCCCGCGACTGCTCGTCGACCGTGTGGCCGAGGACGTAGTACAGCAGCGAGTAGGACGACAGTTCCGCGTGTTCGCGGGACAGTCCGGATCGCAGACCGGCTGCGGCGAAGCTTTCCCGGACCCGGGAGTTGGTCATGCGGGACGCATACGTGGCGGAGACCAGTTCGGCGCCGTCGCGGTGGGCGAGCAGCGCGGTGCGGAGCCGGTGGGCCAGTTCGGTGAACTCCGCGTCCCAGCCGGGGGCCGTGACCGGTGCGTCGACGTCTTCGAGGATCTTGTCGGCGAGGGCCCCGAGCAGGGTCTGCTTGTTGGGGAAATGCCAGTACAGCGCACCCGGCTGCACGCCGAGGGCCGTCGCGAGTCTGCGCATCGTGAGGTCGGCGAGGCCGAACTCGTCGAGGATGGCCATTGCGCCGTCGAGTACGTCGCCGCGTCGCAACTGCACTGTGTGATCTCCCAATCTCGTCGAAAGCCCGCTTCGGCTTTGACAGTATTCCACCACGGATCTAACGTGAACACCGTTCAACTTGTACGGTGTTCAATTTTTCGGTCCAGTCGATTCACGGCACGTGATCGGCCCGTTTTTCAGGAGATACGTGTGACATCGGCCCCGGTACAGACAGATATCCTCGCCCTCGCGCGTGAGCAGGTTCTCGAGCGCGGTGACGCGCTGAACGAGAGTCAGGTGCTCGAGGTTCTGCAACTTCCCGACGACCGGCTCGAGGAACTGCTCGCCCTCGCGCACGACGTGCGCATGAAGTGGTGCGGTCCCGAGGTCGAGGTCGAGGGCATCATCAGCCTCAAGACCGGCGGCTGCCCCGAGGACTGCCACTTCTGCTCGCAGTCCGGCCTGTTCCAGTCGCCGGTCCGCGCGGCGTGGCTCGACATCCCGTCGCTCGTGGAGGCCGCCAAGCAGACCGCCAAGTCCGGCGCCAGCGAATTCTGCATCGTCGCCGCCGTCCGCGGCCCCGACGAGCGGCTGCTCGCCCAGGTCGCTGCCGGCATCGAGGCGATCCGCAACGAGGTCGACATCCAGATCGCCTGCTCGCTGGGCATGCTCACCCAGGAGCAGGTCGACCAGCTCGCCGCGATGGGTGTGCACCGCTACAACCACAACCTGGAGACGTCGAAGTCCCACTTCCCGAACGTCGTCACCACCCACACGTGGGACGAGCGCTGGAACACCCTCCGCATGGTGCGCGAAGCGGGCATGGAGGTGTGCTGCGGCGGCATCCTCGGCATGGGCGAGAGCCTCGAGCAGCGCGCCGAGTTCGCGGCCAATCTGGCCGAACTCGAACCCGACGAGGTGCCGCTGAACTTCCTCAACCCGCGTCCCGGAACCCCGTTCGGCGACCTCGAGGTCCTGCCCGCGAGCGAGGCCCTCAAGTCGGTCGCCGCGTTCCGCCTCGCGCTGCCCCGCACCATCCTCCGATTCGCAGGCGGTCGCGAGATCACGCTCGGGGACCTCGGAGCCAAGCAGGGCATCCTCGGCGGCATCAACGCCGTCATCGTCGGCAACTACCTCACGACCCTCGGCCGCCCGGCCGAACAGGACCTCGACCTGCTCGTCGATCTGCAGATGCCGATCAAGGCACTGAACGACACCCTGTGACGATCCGGGCCGAGGCGACCATGGGCGAGCGCCCCGAGGATCGGGTCGACGGCACCGAGGAGCGGGTCCACTGCACCGAGGAGCGCTACAACCCGTACACCGGCCGGCGCGTGGTGGCCGGTGTGGACGACGCGGTCCCCACCGCCGCGCAGCTGGGGCTGGAGCCGCCCCGCTTCTGCGAGGCGTGCGGCCGCCGGATGGTGGTGCAGATCAGCCCGGACGGCTGGTGGGCGAAATGTTCCCGCCACGGTGTGTTCGACTCGATCTACGTCGGACGGCGGTAGCGTCGGACGGGTGACCACGCTCCCGCGCTTCAGGCTTCGATCTGCCGCCGGAATCTTCTGCGGGACGGTGGTGGCGAGCGCGCTCGCCGGGGTGTTGTGGGGAGTCCTCGCACCGCCCGAGCACCTGCTGGTGGTCGCCCCCGACCGTGGGGTGTCGCTGACAGGGGAGAGCGTGCACCGGTTCGACGCGATCGGGATGTTCGCCTGCGCGGGCCTGGTGGTCGGCATCCTCACCGCGGTCGCGGCGTGGACGGCGCGGACGAGTCGCGGCCCGGTGGCGCTGGGCGCGGTCCTGGCAGGCAGTGTTGTCGGGGCCGGGGTGATGGCGCTCGGTGGAATCGGCGTGGCTGCGCTGCGGTTCCCCGACCCCGACACCTCGACCGCAGGCACCGTCGTGGCGGTCGCGCCGGGAATCGGGACCCTGCTGGTGCTGATCTTCCAGCCCCTCGTCGCCTGCGCGGTGACGTTGGTGCTCGCCGCGCTCAACCCGTACGACGATCTCGGTGTCAGCGATCCCCCGGTCGAACTCGACGAGCCGGAAGAGCGCGACGCGACCCTTACCTCGTGATCGAGGTCCGCATCCGTACGTCTCCGAGGAGGCGCCCGCTGGCGAGAGCGCCGATGCGGCGGGTCGCGAACCGGGTGCTGACCGACGACACCCAGTTCATCAGCCCGGAGACGACGCTCGGCGGGGTGCTGCGCCGGTCCAGGGCACGCAGCGCTGTCGTGACGACCTGATCCGCGGTCTGCATGCGGCCGACGGCGGCGTCCTCGGAGCCGACGACGTCGAAGAACTCGGTGCGGGTGGGGCCCGGGCAGACGGCGAGCACGGTGAGGCCCGTGCCTCGCGCCTCGGCCCACAACGCCTCCGTGAAATTGAGGACGAACGCCTTCGTCGCCCCGTAGACGGCCATGCCGGGAGTCGGCTGGAACGCTGCGGTGCTCGCGACGTTCACGAGTGCGCCGCGTCCCCGGAGCAGGTCGGGCAGGAACGTGTGCGACAGCTCGACGAGGGTGGTGACGTTGAGCTGGATCTCGGAGGTGAGGCGCTCCAGGTCGGCGGAAGCGAAATCTCCGTGCGTCCCGAATCCCGCGTTGTTGATCAGTGAGTCGACGCGGATGTCGCGGGCGGTGAGTTCGCTGCGCAACCGCTCGCCGGCGCCTTGTGTCGCAAGGTCGAACGGGAGCACGGTGACCGACACGTGGTGCGCGGCGCGGAGTTCGGTGGCGAGTTGTTCGAGGCGGTCGGCGCGGCGGGCGACGAGAACGAGATCTGCTCCCCGCTCGGCGAACCGGCGGGCGAATTCGACACCGAGGCCCGCGCTCGCGCCGGTGATGAGGACGGTGGTTCCGGATACGTCGAAGGACATGTCTGCTCCTAGCGGTGGGGTGCCTCGAATGTAGTCAGTGTCATCTATGTAGTCAATGACAACATTTTGCTAGGCTGGCGGCATGTCCGTCGCCGAACAGCCCTACCACCACGGGAGTCTTCGCCGGGTGCTGCTCGCGCGCGCCGAGAGCACGCTCGAGAAGGACGGTGTCGACGGACTCTCCCTCCGGCAGCTCGCTCGTGAGGCCGGGGTCAGTCACGCCGCACCCAGCAAGCACTTCCGGGACCGTCAGGCGCTGCTCGACGCACTCGCGGAGTCCGGTTTCCTGCGCCTCACCGCCGCTCTCGAACGCGCGGTCGAGGAGGCGGAACCCCACGCCCGGGCCCGCTTCGCCGCGCTCGCCGGCGCCTACGTGAGCTTCGCGCTCGAGCATCGCGAGTTGCTGGCCCTGATGTACGGCAACAAGCACGCGCCCGGAGCCGCCTCCCAAGTCGTGGAGGCCGGCCACGCCTCGATGGACCTGACGGTCCGTATCGTCACCGAGGCCCAGGCCGCGGGCGACATCGGACCCGGGGACGCGTCGCGCATCGCCCTCGTCGCGTTCGCGACGTTCCACGGGATCGCGACCCTGGCCGCCGGCGGAATGCTCGACGGCGCGCCGGTGGACGAAGTCGTCACCGCCGCATCGGACACGTTCTGGCGGGGTCTCGCCCAGGCGTGAGTCCGACGCCCTGACGTGTGGAGGCGGCCTGACGCGCGGGGTCAGCTCGGCGGTCGAAGCGCTGCGAACTCGTCCGTCACCCGCAGCGTGGAGTCGGTGAACCGGTAGAGCGTGGCCGGGCGCCCACCGGTGCGGCCCGACGGTGCCGTGTTCCCGGTAGGAGTCAGCACCCCACGTCGTCCGAGGACGCGCTGGAGATTGGTCGCATCCACCTGGTACCCGAGTGCGGCGCAGTAGATCTCACGCAGCGTCGACATGGAGAACTCGTCGGGGGCCAAACCGAACGCGATGTTGGTGTAGGAGAGCTTGGCCGCGAGGCGGGTCCGGGCGTGCCGGACGACGGTGCCGTGGTCGAACGCCATCTCGGGGAGCGCGGACACCGGGTGCCACGCGGTGTCCGGCGGCAGCTGCGGGTCGGCGGGGAGGGGCACGAGCCCGAGGAAGGTCGACGCGATGGTGCGCGGGCCCGGCACTCGATGCGGATCGCTGAACACCGACAGCTGCTCGAGGTGGGAGACCTCCTGCACGTCCACCTTCTCGGCCAGCTGGCGTCGCGCGGACGTGGTGAGGTCCTCGTTCTCGTGGAGCAGTCCGCCGGGTAGGGACCAGGCGCCCGCCTGGGGATCGAGGGCCCGTTGCCACAGCAGCACGGCGAGCTCACCGGTGCCCGCCGCGTGACGCACATCACCGCCTTGACCTGCGGTGATGTGGTCGGGGAAGTGGCGAACCTGGAACACCGCGGTAAGCACTTCATGCGTGGTGTTACTATTGGGCATGTTTTCGATCCTAAGTCGAAAACCTCGATTGCGGCAATTCGGGCCAGCCCGCCCGAGTTCACGGTGAAGGAGCAAGCCATGACGACCACGACGTTGTGGGCGGGTACCAACTCGCAGATTCAGGACGGTCCCGGCGGTTACGCGGGCGTCGAGGCGAGCGAAGAGTGGGCTGCCGAGATCAAACGGCTGGCACGTGAGCGGGGAGCGACCCTCCTTGCGCACAACTACCAGTTGCCCGCCATCCAGGACGTGGCCGACCACGTGGGCGACTCCCTGGCACTCTCGCGCATCGCCGCCGAAGCCCCCGAGGACACCATCGTGTTCTGCGGCGTGCACTTCATGGCCGAGACCGCGAAGATCCTCAGCCCCGCCAAGACCGTGCTGATCCCGGACGAGCGCGCGGGCTGCTCGCTCGCCGACTCGATCAACGCCGATCAGCTGCGGGAGTGGAAGGCGGAATTCCCCGACGCTGTCGTCGTGTCGTACGTCAACACCACCGCCGAGGTGAAGGGTCTGACGGACATCTGCTGCACGTCGTCCAACGCCGTCGACGTGGTCGCGTCGATCGACCCCGACCGTGAGGTCCTGTTCCTTCCCGACCAGTTCCTCGGCGCACACGTCAAGCGCGTCACCGGCCGCAAGAACATGCAGATCTGGGCGGGTGAGTGCCACGTCCACGCCGGCATCAACGGCGACGAACTCACCGCGCAGGCCAAGGCGCACCCCGGTGCCGAACTGTTCGTGCACCCCGAATGCGGTTGCGCCACCTCGGCTCTCTACCTGGCCGGCGAAGGGTTCGTGCCCGAGGACAAGGTGAAGATCCTCTCGACGGGCGGCATGCTCGACGCCGCCCGCGCGACCGGGGCGAAGCAGGTTCTCGTGGCCACCGAGGTCGGCATGCTGCACCAGCTGCGCAAGGCTGCGCCGGAGGTCGACTTCCAGGCCGTCAACGACCGCGCGTCCTGCCCGTACATGAAGATGATCACTCCTGCGGCCCTGCTCCGCTGCCTGCTCGAGGGCAAGGACGAGGTTCACGTCGATCTCGAGACCGCAGAGCGTGCCCGCAAGTCGGTGCAGCGCATGATCGAGATCGGAAACCCGGGCGGCGGCGAGTGAGCAGCCCGGCCCGGGGGATTTCCTGGGAAGAGCACGCCGACCTCGTGGTGGTGGGCGGTGGTGTGGCCGGACTGACGGCCGCACGCACCGCCTCGCTGCGCGGACTGACCGTGCTCACCGTCAGCAAGGGTGGGGCGACGGACACCGCGACGCAGTACGCGCAGGGTGGTATCGCGGTGGTGGGTGACGCCCTCACCGATTCGGTGGCCTCGCACGTCGCCGACACGTGCGAGGCCGGGGTGGGCCTGTGCGACGAGGACGCCGTGCGGTCGATCGTGGCTGGCGGCCGTGACGCCGTGGCCGCGTTGACCGATCTGGGCGCGGTGTTCGACCGCGGCCGAGACGGCGCCGTCTCGCGCACCCGCGAGGGCGGGCACAGCACCCGGCGGATCATTCACGCCGGCGGGGACGCCACGGGCGCGGAGGTGCAGCGCGCTCTGGGTGCCGCCGGCCTTCCGGTCCTGTTCGACAGTTGCGCCGTACGGGTGCTCACCGATGCGCGCGGCGTCACCGGCGTGCTCGTGGATTCGCCGCGCGGACTCGGCGTCGTCCACACACCGGCCGTCCTCCTGGCGACCGGCGGACTCGGGCAGCTGTACGCCTGCAGTACCAACCCGCCCGGAGCGACCGCGGACGGCATCTCTCTCGCGCTCGACGCGGGCGCAGCCGTCGCCGATCTCGAGTTCGTGCAGTTCCACCCGACCGTCCTGTTCACTCCCGGCGGTCTCGGACGGCGTCCGCTGATCAGCGAGGCCGTCCGCGGCGAGGGCGCGATCCTCGTCGACGCCAACGGCGATTCGGTGACCGCGGGTGTGCATCCGCGCGGCGACCTCGCCCCCCGCGACGTCGTGTCGCGGGCGATCGCGTCGAGGCTCCGGGACCTGGGTCACGACCACGTCTACCTCGACGCGCGTCACCTGTCCGGGTTCGCGCAGCGGTTCCCGACCGTGACGGCATCGTGCCTGGAAGCCGGGATCGACCCGCGTGAACAGCTGATCCCGGTCGCGCCCGCCGCGCACTACTCGTGCGGCGGAGTGGTCACCGACGTCGACGGACGCACCGCAGTCCCCGGTCTCTACGCCGCGGGAGAGGTGGCCCGCACCGGGTTGCACGGAGCGAACCGGCTGGCCTCCAACAGTCTCCTCGAGGGCCTGGTGGTCGGCGAGCGGGTCGGCGGCGCGGCCGTCGACCGCGCCGGCCTCCGCGTCGAGGCAACCGCCCCCGAGCAGCGTGCCCTGCCGTCCGCACCGCGGGAGCTGGTGCAGCAGTTGATGACCGGCAACGCCTCCGTCGTCCGGGACGGTGCCGGCCTCGAGGCGGTGGCCGCCGCCCTCACCGGCGCGCCGCGCACAGTGCCCGAGGGGGAGACCGCGCTCGAAGACGCCGCGTTGACCCTGACGGCGTCCGCGCTGGTACTCGCGGCCGCCGCGCGGACCGAAAGTCGTGGTTGCCACACCCGCAGCGACTACCCGCAGACGTCCGACGAGTGGCGCCGCAGCACGCATGTACGCCTCCGTGACGGCGAACTCGAGCTTCTCGAACCCCAACTGACAGGAGTGCTGTGATGTCCGACCATGTCCTTCCCGACGGTCTGGACGCGGCCGAGGTGCGTGCGCTCGTGCGTCTCGCCCTGGACGAGGACCTGCGGTACGGACCGGACGTGACGTCGTCGTCCACGGTCCCGGCGGACGCGGTGGCGAAGGCGTCCGTGGTCTCCCGTGCGCACGGCACCGTCGCCGGCCTCGACGTGGGACTGCTGGTGCTCGACGAGGTGATCGGGGCGGGCCGCTACCAGATTCTCGACCGGGTAACCGACGGCGCCCGGGTCGTGCCGGGCCAGGCCGTGCTGACGGTCACCGCGCCCACGCAGGGGCTGCTCACCGCAGAGCGGACGATGCTCAACCTGGTGTGCCACCTGTCCGGCATCGCCACCGCGACGGCCGCCTGGGTGGACGCGGTCGAGGGCACCGGGGCGAAGATCCGCGACAGTCGCAAGACGCTGCCGGGACTGCGCGGCTTGCAGAAGTACGCCGTCCGGGTGGGCGGCGGCGTCAATCACCGCATGGGCCTCGGCGACGCGGCACTGATCAAGGACAACCACGTCGCTGCCGCCGGTTCGGTGGTGGCGGCGCTGCGGGCGGTGCGCGCGGCGGCACCGGACATCGAGTGCGAGGTGGAAGTCGACAGCCTCGAGCAGCTCGACGAGGTGCTGGCCGAGAACGTCGAACTGGTGCTGCTCGACAACTTCCCGCTGTGGCAGACGCAGATCGCGGTGCAACGCCGCGACGCGAACGCCCCCGGCACCAAGCTGGAGTCGTCGGGCGGACTCACGCTGGACGTCGCGGCCGAGTACGCCGGGACCGGAGTCGACTACCTCGCGGTCGGCGCGCTCACCCATTCCGTCACCGTGCTGGATCTCGGCCTCGACATGTGACCCCACCCGTGAGTACTTATTAACCGCGGGCGGTTAATAAGTACTCACGGGTCAGACGGCGCGGCGGACCGTCGCCAGGAATGTGGCCGCGACGAAGAACAATCCGGAGAACGTCCGGTTGGTGGCGCGCTGCTGGCGTGGTGACCGCATCAGCCGCAGGACCCTCGACGCCAGCCCGGTGTAGCCGGTCATGACGACGACGTCGACCGCGATCATGGTGGCGGCGATGATCAGGTACTGGGGGAGCAGGGGCGCCGACGGGGTGATGAATTGCGGGAGCACCGCGAGCATGAAGACGACGGCCTTCGGGTTGCTGGCATTGACCAGGAACCCGCGCAGGGTCATCGCGGGCCCACTGGTCTCGGCGACCTCGCCGTCGACGCCGGACACGTCGGTCGCATTCGCCCGCCACTGGCGGACGCCGAGATACACCAGGTACGCGACGCCGAACCACTTGATCACCGTGAACGCGAGTGTCGAGTTCGCGAGCAGCGCGCCGAGTCCGGCGGCGACGACCGCGATCTGCAGCAGCAACCCCAGCTGGAGACCCGCGATGTTCCAATAGCCCCGACGCAACCCGAACCGCATCCCAGTGGCCATCGACGCGATCGCGCCGGCCCCCGGGGACAGACTGATCACGCACGAGGCCCCGAGCACTGCACACCACATCTGCCACGACACGAGGTGATGGTACGTCGCGCTTCGGCGGCACCCGTTCTACGGGGGATCGATGCAGCTGAGCGGCGGATTCACGAGGGAACAGTGTGCGGCAGGGCGTTCGGGTCCGTAGCCGGGCGGGAGCCCGTTCGCGACGAGGTCCCGGTAGGTGGTCACCGCATCGGTCGGTCGGCGGGTGAGGGTGGTATCGGTCAGCGCGTCGACGGTGAACAGGCCGAACCGGGGACGGTACGTGCCCCACTCGTAGTTGTCGGTGATCGACCAGTAGTTGTATCCGATCACCGGGGCGCCGTCCGCGCGTGCCCGCTCCAGCCAGTAGACGTGATCGCGGAGATGGTCGGACCGGGTGTAGCCGTCCGGGCGCGGTGTCCCGTCGTCGGTGGGCATGCCGTTCTCGACGACGTACAGCGGTAGTCCCGGAAACTTTCCGGTGTACCGCATCAGGGCGTGGTAGATGCCGTCCGGTTGGGGGTTGATGTCGTAGAAGGCGTCGGTGACCGCATGCGCCGCGGTGAGGTTGTCGGGGGAGAGGCCGTAGTAGTAGTCGACGCCGAGGAAGTCGAGCTTGTCGCGGACCCGGTCGACGAAGCTGGCGTCGAGCGCGTCCATGGCGGCCGGGACGTACGCGAGGTTGCTGCTCACCCGGGCGCCCGGGTCGTTCTCGTGGATCAGGTCGTAGGCGCGGCGGTGGACCTCCACGAGCCGGTCGAGCATCTGCGGGGCCCGGTCGGGGCCGACTCCGCCGAACGTCAGCTCTTTCTGCACGTACACGGTCGGTTCGTTGATCGTGATCCAGAGCGCACCGAGACCGGAATAGCGCTCGATCACCCTCTGCGCGTTCGCGAGCCAGTCGTCGACGGTGGCCGGGTTCGTCCACCCACCCTGATCGGCGACCCACCCCGGATACACCCAGTGGTCGAGCGTGATCATCGGGGTCATCCCGCGGCTGGTGATCTCGCGGACGACGTCGTCGTAGTACCGCAGTTCGGTCTCGTCCCACACGCCCGGGGCGGGCTGCACGCGGGCCCATTCGACGCCGAACCGGAAGACGTCGACACCCAGGTCCGCGGCACGGGCGATGTCCTCGGTGTACCGGTGACGGAAGTCGACCGAGTTGCCGATCGCGTCGTGGGTCCGCCCCGAGTCGGAATACCGCCGCCAGTTGCTGTCCGGTGAGGAACCCTCCGATTGGAACCCGGACGTCGCCACGCCCCACAGGAAGTCGTCGGGGAGAGGGGCGGCGCGCGCCGCGGTGGCGGGCGCCAGCAAGCACAGCAGGACCGCGCCGGCGCCCAGGAGTCGCGAGGGAGTCCGCATCGGCCGAAGAGTAGCGGAAACGGTGTCCCGACTGCGCCGATTGGGGGATACTGATGAGTAGGACTACCCGCCAGTAGGAGGCGCGTCATGGTCGACACCTCAGCTCCGAAGGTCACCGAAGAAGAAGCACGAGCGGTCGCGGAGGAGGCGAGGGAATCCGGCTGGGACAAACCCTCCTTCGCGAAAGAACTGTTTCTGGGACGGTTCCGGCTGGATCTGGTTCATCCCTTCCCCCGCCCGGCTACCGAGGACGCCGCGAAGGCCGAGGAATTCCTCATCCGCCTCCGCGCCTACTGCGAGGAGATGGACGGCAGCGTCATCGAATCCCAGTCGCGCATTCCCGACGACTACGTCCGCGGCCTCGCCGACCTCGGCTGCTTCGGCCTGAAGATCTCGGAGGAGTACGGCGGACTCGGACTCTCGCAGGTCGCGTACAACCGGGCGTTGATGCTCGTCGCGTCGGTGCATCCGAGCCTGGGCGCGCTGCTGTCGGCTCACCAGTCGATCGGCGTCCCCGAACCGCTCAAGCTGGCAGGCACCCCCGAGCAGAAGCGCGAGTTCCTGCCGCGCTGCGCACGCGGAGCCATCTCCGCGTTCCTCCTCACCGAACCGGACGTCGGTTCCGACCCCGCGCGCCTGGCGTCCTCCGCGACCCCGATCGAGGGCGGTGCCGCCTACGAACTCGACGGTGTGAAGCTGTGGACGACCAACGGCGTCGTCGCCGAACTGCTCGTCGTCATGGCGCGGGTACCCAAGAGCGAAGGTCACCGCGGCGGGATCTCCGCGTTCGTGGTCGAGGCCGACACCCCGGGCATCACCGTCGAACGACGCAACGCGTTCATGGGACTGCGGGGGATCGAGAACGGCGTCACCCGGATGTACAAGGTCCGCGTTCCCCGCGAGAATCTGATCGGCCGGGAAGGCGACGGGCTCAAGATCGCGCTCACCACCCTCAACGCGGGCAGGCTGGCGATTCCGGCGATGTGCGCCGGGGCCGGGAAGTGGTCGCTGAAGATCGCCCGCGAATGGTCCGGGGTACGCGTCCAGTGGGGCAAGCCCATCGCCGAGCACACGGCCGTCGCCAACAAACTGTCGTTCATGGCCGCGACCACCTATGCCCTCGAGGCCGTGGTGGACCTGTCGGCGCAGATGAACGACGAGGGTCGCAACGACATCCGGATCGAGGCGGCGCTCGCCAAGCTGTGGTCGTCCGAGATGGCCTGCGTCATCTCCGACGAGCTGATCCAGGTCCGCGGCGGTCGCGGATACGAGACGGCGGCGTCGCTGGCCGCCCGCGGTGAACGCGCGGTGCCGGTGGAACAGCTGGACCGCGACCTGCGCATCAACCGGATCTTCGAGGGTTCGAGCGAGATCATGCGGCTACTGGTCGCGCGCGAGGCCGTGGACGCGCACCTCACGGCCGCGGGCGATCTCGCGGACCCGCACGCCGACACGGGTGCGAAGGCCCGCGCGGCCGCCAAGGCGAGCGGGTTCTACGCGAAGTGGCTGCCGCAACTCGTGGCAGGCAAGGGGCAGGTGCCGACGTCGTACAGCGAATTCGGTGTCCTGGCCAAGCACCTGCGGTTCGTCGAACGGCACTCCCGCAAGCTGGCCCGCTCCACGTTCTACGGGATGGCCCGGTGGCAGGCGGCGCTGGAGAAGCAGCAGGGCTTCCTCGGCCGGGTCGTCGACATCGGCGCCGAACTGTTCGCGATGTCCGCCACGTGCGTCAAGGCGGAGATGCAACGCGAGGAGAACGAAGCCGAGGGCGCGGCCGCCTACGAACTCGCCGACGTGTTCTGCCGGCAGGCGGCGCTGCGGGTCGAGAAGCTGTTCGACGGTCTGTGGCACAACACCGACGACGTGGACAAGCAGGTTGCGCACTCGATCCTCGAGGGACGGTATGCGTGGCTGGAGCGGGGAGTGGTCGACCCCAGTGAAGGCACCGGTCCGTGGATCACCGAGTGGACCCCCGGCGCGTCCACCGAGGAGAACCTGGCGAGGAGGTTCCTGCACTCCACCCGCCTCTAGGCCGTCCGATTCCCCGCCACGGCTCGGCGGTACCCTCCGAGGAGACGCGCACACCAGCGTGGCACCCGCCTGCGTTCTCGGACGCGGGCGGGACGAGCCGAGGGAACACCAGTGCGCAGCTTCATGTGTCGTAAATGCGGCCAACGACTGTCGTTCGAGAACAGTCTCTGCCTGAAATGCGACAGCGCTCTGGGATTCCACCTGCCGAGCCGGTCCATCGTCGTCCTCGACGGCGCGGACCGCGCGGGGGTGGATGGCGCGGACCGCGCGGTGGTGGACGGCGAGACCTGGGTGCGGTGCGCGAATTCCGGCCCGGCGAAGTGCAACTGGCTCGTCCGGAAAGACGACGTCCAGAGCCTGTGCACGTCGTGCCGGCTGACGCGGACGCGTCCCGCGGACGGTGACGACGCGGGTATGGCCGCGTTCGCGACCGCCGAGACCAACAAGAGGCGGGTCGTTCTCGAACTCGACGAACTCGGTCTCCCGATCGTCCCCAAGTTCGAGGACCCGGACACCGGGCTGGCCTTCGACCTGCTGTCGAGCGCACGGACCCGGGTGGTGACCGGGCACGCCGGCGGGGTGATCACCCTCGACCTGGCCGAGGGCGACGACGTGCACCGGGAACAGCTGCGCGTCGAGATGGACGAGCCCTATCGCACGCTCGTCGGCCATTTCCGGCACGAGATCGGGCACTACTACCAGTTGATGCTGATCCGGGGCGACGCCGAGCGCACCCGATTCGAGGACCTGTTCGGGGATCCGGACCAGGACTACCAGGCCGCGCTGAAACGTCACTACAGCGAGGGCGCGCCGAAGGGCTGGGGTCGGCTCTACGTGTCGTCCTACGCCACGATGCACCCCGCCGAGGACTGGGCGGAGACCTTCGCGCACTACCTGCACATTCGTGACGCCCTGGACACCGCGGCAGCCTTCGCGATGGCGCCCGCCGGAGCGACGACGGGCAGCGAACTCAGCGGTGACGTGGGGTTCGACCAGATCATCGACTGGTGGCTGCCGCTGTCGTGGGCGCTGAACCAGATGAACAGGTCGATGGGCCACCACGACCTGTATCCGTTCGTGCTGCCGGCCGCGGTGCTGGAGAAGATGCGGTTCATCCACTCACTGATCCAGCCCGCCCCGGTGTGGGACGAGCCGGCACCGGTGTCGACGGAAACCCGGTCGGCCGCCGACCGGTGAAAACGGGGTGCGCCTATCCTGGATAATCGGTGTCGAGCCCTGTTCTCCGCAGAACAGTCCGCTCGTCCGAGACACCGTGTCCCGACAGTCGCAGAGAGGACCTCTCATGCTCGCCCGCACCGACCTTCGTGGTCGTACCCCTTCCACGGCCGAACTTCGCGCCGCACTTCCTCGAGGTGGAGTGGATGTGGACGCGGTCCTGCATCAGGTTCGCCCCGTCGTCGAGGCGGTCCGGGAGCGCGGCGCCGACGCGGCGCTCGAGTTCAGCGAGAAGTTCGACGGCGTCCGTCCCGCGCAGGTGCGGGTGCCGCAGTCCGAGTTGGACCGCGCGCTCGGCGAACTCGATCCGGCCGTCCGCGTCGCCCTCGAGGTCGCGATCGAACGCACCCGCAAGGTCCACGCCGACCAGCGTCGCACCGACACCACGACCGAGGTCGTCCCGGGTGGCACCGTCACCGAACGGTGGGTGCCCGTCGACCGTGTCGGGTTGTACGTCCCCGGCGGCAACGCCGTCTACCCGTCCAGCGTCGTGATGAACGTGGTCCCGGCGCAGGCCGCCGGTGTCCGGTCCCTCGTGGTGGCGTCGCCGCCGCAGTCGGAGTTCGGTGGTCTGCCGCACCCGACCATCCTCGCCGCGGCCGCCCTGCTGGGCGTCGACGAGGTGTGGGCCGTCGGCGGCGGACAGGCCGTCGCCCTGCTCACCTACGGCGGCACCGACACGAACGGCGCCGAACTCGCCCCCGTCGACCTCATCACCGGCCCCGGCAACATCTACGTCACTGCCGCCAAGCGCCTCTGCCGTGGCCTCGTCGGCATCGACGCCGAGGCGGGCCCCACCGAGATCGCGATCCTCGCCGACCACACGGCCGACCCGGTGCACGTCGCGGCGGACATGATCAGCCAGGCCGAGCACGACGTGATGGCCGCGAGCGTGCTCGTCACCTCCAGCGTCGAACTCGCCGACGCCGTCGACACGGCGCTGGCCGCGCAGCTCGAGATCACCAAGCACAAGGAGCGCGTCACCGCCGCGCTGTCCGGCACGCAGTCGGGCACCGTCCTGGTCTCCGACGTCGAGGCCGGACTGCGGGTGGTCAACGCGTACGCCGCCGAGCACCTCGAGATCCAGACCGAGAACGCCACCGCCGTCGCCGCGAAGGTGACCAGTGCGGGTGCGGTGTTCGTCGGCCCGTGGGCGCCGGTCAGCCTCGGCGACTACTGCGCCGGGTCCAACCACGTCCTGCCCACCGCGGGCTGCGCCCGGCACTCCTCGGGCCTGAGTGTGCAGACGTTCCTGCGGGGCATCCACGTCGTCGACTACTCCGAATCCGCGCTGAAGGAGGTCTCCGGCCACGTCATCACCCTCGCGAACGCCGAGGACCTGCCCGCACACGGTGAGGCCGTGCGGCTGCGGTTCGAGGCGCTGCGGTGACGGCGGCGAACGTGCCGGGTTCGTCGATCGGGGTGGACGCCCTGCCGATCCGGGAGAATCTGCGTGGCAAGTCGGCATACGGGGCGCCGCAGCTGACCGTCCCGGTTCAGCTGAACACCAACGAGAATCCGCACCCGCCCACGAAGGCGCTCGTCGACGACGTCGCGGAGTCCGTGCGGGAGGCAGCGCGGGAACTGCACCGCTACCCGGACCGTGATGCGGTGGCTCTGCGCACCGACCTCGCCGCGTACCTCGTCCGCCAGACGGGGGTGCCGGTGACGGTCGACAACGTGTGGGCGGCCAACGGGTCCAACGAGATCCTGCAGCAGCTGCTGCAGGCGTTCGGCGGTCCCGGTCGCAGCGCGATGGGCTTCGTGCCGTCGTATTCGATGCACCCGATCATCGCGGACGGCACCGAAACCGAGTGGCTGCCGATCTTCCGGCGCGCCGACTTCGCGCTCGACGTGGACGCCGCGACCGCGGCGATCGCCGAGCGCAGGCCCGACGTCGTGTTCGTCACCAGTCCCAACAACCCGACCGGGCACAGCGTCGGCATCGCGGAACTGCGCCGGGTCCTCGACGCCGCACCGGGTGTCGTGATCGTCGACGAGGCGTACGCCGAATTCTCCGACGCCCCCAGCGCCCTGACGTTGATCGACGAGTACCCGTCGAAGCTCGTCGTGTCGCGGACGATGAGCAAGGCGTTCGCGTTCGCCGGCGGCCGGCTCGGATACCTCGCGGCCGCACCGGCATTCATCGAGGCGCTGCTCCTGGTCCGGCTGCCGTACCACCTGTCGGTGGTCACGCAGGCCGCTGCCCGCGCGGCGCTGCGGCACGCGAACGAGACGCTCGCCAGCGTGCACGCTCTCGCAACGGAGCGGGCGCGGGTGTCGAAGGCATTGGAGGACACGGGGTTCCGCGTCATCCCCAGCGACGCGAACTTCATCCTGTTCGGTGAGTTCACCGACAGTGCCCGCGCCTGGCAGGCCTACCTCGACCGCGGAGTGCTCATCCGGGACGTCGGCATCCCCGGATACCTGCGCGCCACCATCGGGCTGGCCTCCGAAAACGACGCCTTCATCGTGGCGAGCGACGACATCGCCGCCACCGAACTCACCAGCTCAGGAGACCGAGGATGACCGACCGCATCGCCCGCGTGGAGCGCACCACCAAGGAATCCAGCATCACCGTCGAACTGAACCTCGACGGCACCGGCATCGTCGACGTCTCCACCGGGGTCCCGTTCTTCGATCACATGCTGACCGCGCTCGGCTCCCACGCGAGTTTCGACCTCACCGTCCACGCGAAGGGCGACATCGAGATCGAGGCGCACCACACGGTGGAGGACACGTCGATCGTGCTCGGCCAGGCGCTCGGTCAGGCGCTCGGCGACAAGAAGGGCATCCGCCGGTTCGGTGACGCGTTCATCCCCATGGACGAGACGCTCGCGCACGCGTCGGTCGACGTGTCCGGGCGTCCGTACTGCGTCCACACCGGCGAACCGGAACACCTGCTGCACGCCGTCATCGGCGGGTACCCGGGCGTGCCGTACGCGACGGTGATCAACCGGCACGTGTTCGAGTCGATCGCGCTCAACGCGCGCATCGCCCTCCACGTGCGGGTGCTCTACGGACGCGATCAGCACCACGTCACCGAGGCCGAGTTCAAGGCCGTCGCCCGCGCACTGCGCGAGGCGGTCGAACCGGATCCCCGCGTCACGGGTGTGCCGTCCACCAAGGGCAGCCTGTGATCCGGGCGCATTCGTGAGTGTCGTCCTCGTCTACGTCCTGTTCATCGCCGCGGGGATCGCGGCGGGCGGCGCGTACTCCATGTGGAAGTTCAACAAACTGGCCTCGGGCGTGCTGCTGGCACTGGCGGTGCTGGCAGCCGTGGCGGGCGTTCTCAGGTTGATGTAGTGCCTGTCGCAGTGGAGTCGCGCCGCGGCCTGCTCCGCACCCGCGGCATGCCCGCCGCGATGGTGATGGGCGCCGCGGCGTTCGGCGGCTGGGCGGTGCTGCTGCCCGTGGTTCCGCTGATCGTCTCGCTGTCCGGTGGCTCGGACACGCTCGCCGGCAGCGTCACGGCCGTGTTCATGGCCGCGACCGTCGTCACGCAACTCGGTGTGCCCCGGCTCCTGCGCAGGTGGGGGCATCGCTGGGTGCTCGCCGCCGGCTGCATGCTGCTCGGGCCGCCGTCGCTGCTCCTCCTGCTGTCCACCGAGGCGATCCCGGTGCTGGCCGTGTCGGCCGTCCGGGGATCGGGCTTCGGCATGCTCACCGTCGCCAGCAGTGCGCTGGTCGCCGAACTCGTTCCCCGCGAGATGCTCGGCCGCGCCACTGGTGCGCAGGGAATCGCGGTGGCCGCCGCGCAGATGGTCGGGCTGCCCGCGGGGCTTGCGGTCATGCAGCACTGGTCCGCGACCCCCGTCTTCGTGATCGGCGCTCTCATTCCCGCTCTCGCAGTGGTCGCGATCACGCGCCTCCCCGCCATCCACGCCCCCGCGGATCGCACGTCGCAGGGCCGCATCCCGCTCGCCGTCCTGCTCACGCCGTGGCTCGCGATCGCGGTCTCCGCGGCCGCATTCGGCGGTCTGTCCAGCCTGCTGCCCATCGCGATCTCGGAGCGAGCCTCACTCGCCGGGGTGATCCTCGCCGTCTCGAGCGGTGCGACGCTGATCGGGCGATACGCCGCGGGATCGTTCTCCGACCGGCTGGGGGTGGGCCGCGCCCTGGTTCCCGCCCTGACGTGCGTGTGCCTCGGCCTGGTGCTGTTCGCCGTCGCGGCGGCGACGAGTGCGCCGGTGCCGCTGCTGGTGTGCGCGGCCCTGGCCTTCGGATTCGGATTCGGGGCGGTGCAGAACGAATCCCTCGTCATGATCTTCACCGCCGCGGGACCGGCTCGCTTCGGCTCGGCGAGCGCCGGATGGAACATCGGGTTCGACGCCGGAACCGGCTTCGGTTCCCTCGCGCTCGGAGCCGTTGCGTCGGCGGCCGGGTACTCCTGGGTGTTCGCGGTCGCGGCGACGGCCGTCGCGGTGGTCCCGGCCGCCGGGATGGTCGTCGGCCGCGCCCTCGGGCGTCGTTCGGCCGCCGGATAAGGTTATGTCATGACCGTCTCCACGATTGCCGTCCTCGACTACGGCTCCGGCAACCTGCATTCGGCCACCCGCGCTCTGGCCCGGACCGGCGCGCGCGTCGAGGTCACATCCGATCACAAGGTCGCACTCGCGGCCGACGGTCTGGTCGTTCCCGGCGTCGGTGCCTTCGCCGCGTGCATGGAGGGACTGCGCGCGGTCCGCGGGGAGCGGATCATCGGTCAGCGTCTGGCCGGCGGACGGCCGGTCCTCGGGATCTGCGTCGGTATGCAGATCCTCTTCGAACGCGGAGTCGAGTTCGGCGTCGAGGCGGAAGGCTGCGGTGAATGGCCCGGCACCGTCGAACGGCTTCAGGCCGACGTGCTGCCGCACATGGGATGGAACACGGTCGAGGCGCCGGAGAACAGCACGCTGTTCGCCGGCATCGATCCCGACACCCGGTTCTACTTCGTCCACTCGTACGCGGCCCAGTCCTGGGACATGCCGACGCCGGAGCGGCTGGCGCCCCCCGCGCTGACGTGGGCCGACCACGGCGGCAAGTTCCTCGCCGCCGTCGAGAACGGCGCGCTGTCCGCCACACAGTTCCACCCCGAGAAGTCCGGCGATGCGGGTGCCGAGCTGCTCCGGAACTGGGTTCGCAGTCTGTGACCGAACCCGGGGACGGGCGCGGCGACCTGTCGATCGGCAGGCTCGCGGTGTACGCGATGGGCGCCGCCACCGCGGTGCTGGTCCTCGCCACCGCGATCATTCTGGTGGTGAAGCCGGGCCCCGTCCTCGGACTGATCGTCGGACTGCTCGGTGTCGCAAGCGCGATCGCGGCCATGGGCTACGTGTCGAAGCGCATGACCCGCAACGCCTACGGTCCCGATCCCGAGGACCCGGAGCCGGGTTCCGACCGCTGAGCGACTAGGGTTGTCGCACGTGAGCCTGGTCCTTTTGCCTGCTGTAGATGTCGTCAACGGTGAAGCTGTTCGCCTCGTCCAGGGGGAGGCAGGAAGCGAGACCGGATACGGCTCGCCACGTGATGCCGCCCTCGCGTGGCAGAACGACGGTGCCGAGTGGGTCCATATCGTCGACCTCGACGCCGCGTTCGGCCGAGGCTCCAACCGTGAACTCCTCGCCGACGTGGTGGGCGAGCTCGACGTCCAGGTGGAACTGTCCGGTGGGATCCGCGACGACGCGTCGCTCGAGGCCGCACTGGCCACGGGCTGCGGACGCGTCAACCTCGGTACCGCCGCCATCGAGAACCCCGAGTGGTGTGCCCGCGCCATCGCCAAGTACGGCGAGAAGATCGCCGTCGGTCTCGACGTGCGTCTCGTCGACGGTGAATACCAGCTCCGCGGTCGCGGCTGGGTCACCGAGGGCGGAAACCTGTGGGAGACCCTCGCCCGCCTCGACAAGGACGGCTGCTCCCGGTACGTCGTCACCGACGTCAGCAAGGACGGCACCCTCACCGGCCCCAATCTCGAACTCCTCGCGCAGGTCTGCGCTGCCACCGACGCTCCCGTCGTGGCCTCGGGCGGCGTGTCCACCATCGACGACCTCCGGGCGATCGCCGGACTCGTCGATCAGGGGGTCGAGGGATCCATCGTCGGCAAGGCGCTGTACGCGGGGCGGTTCACCCTCCCCGAGGCGCTCGCCGCGGTCTCGGGCTGAGTTCCCGCCATGACCCTGTCCCGTGATCCCCGGGAGCTCCTCGCCGTCGCCAGTGAGCTGCTCGACGGCGTGCACGAACGGTTCGTCTCGGGCGTGGGTGCGCCCAGCGCCGTCCACAAGGGACCCGACGACTTCGCGACCGCCGTCGACCTCGAACTCGAGAAGCGGCTGACCGGTGAACTGCGCGACCGGACCGGCATCGATGTCCACGGCGAGGAGTTCGGCGGCCCCGACCTGGGCAGCGGACCCGTGTGGGTGCTCGACCCCATCGACGGCACGTTCAACTATTCGGCCGGTCTGCCCACGGCGGGCACGCTGCTCGCGCTGCTCGACGACGGGGTTCCCGTTCTCGGTCTCACGTGGCTGCCGCTCGTCGGCCGGCGGTATGCGGCCGTCGCGGACGGTCCGCTGCTCGAAGGTGGCACGCCCCTGCCTGCGCTCGGGCGTACGTCGCTCGCGTCGTCGATCGTGGGCTTGGGCGCACTGAACATCGACAGTCGCGGGCGCATCCCCGGCGCGTACCGGCTGCAGGTCCTCGCGCAGCTCAGCCGGGTGTCGTCGCGGATCCGGATCCACGGATCCACCGGTGTCGACCTCGCGTTCACCGCGGCCGGAATACTCGGCGGCGCGGTGGTGTTCGGCCACAATGCGTGGGACAACGCCGCCGGTGTCGCGTTGGTGCGCGCCGCGGGTGGTGTGGTGACGGATCTGGGCGGCAAGCCCTGGACGGTCACGTCCGACTCGGTGCTCGCCGGAGCGCCCGGAGTACACGGCGAAATTCTCGATATCCTCGGATCACTGGGTGATCCTCGTTCCGAGCCTTCAGGAGGGCGTACGCAATGACTCTGGCGGTTCGAGTGATCCCGTGTCTGGACGTCGATGCCGGACGCGTCGTCAAGGGCGTCAACTTCGAGAACCTGCGGGACGCGGGTGACCCCGTCGAGTTGGCTGCCGCGTACGACGCCCAGGGAGCCGACGAGCTCACGTTCCTCGACGTCACCGCGTCCACCGCGGACCGGGGCACCATGCTCGACGTGGTGAGCCGGACGGCGGAGCAGGTCTTCATTCCGCTCACGGTCGGCGGCGGTGTCCGCACCGTCGAGGACGTCGACCGGCTGCTGCGCGCCGGCGCCGACAAGGTCAGCGTCAACACGGCGGCGATCGCCCGGCCCGAGTTGCTCCGCGAACTCAGCGAACGCTTCGGCTCGCAGTGCATCGTGCTGTCGGTCGATGCGCGGACCGTGCCGCAGGGTCAGCCCGACACCCCGTCGGGGTGGGAGGTCACGACGCACGGCGGCAAGCGCGGCACCGGTATCGACGCGGTGGAGTGGGCGGTCCGCGGCGCCGAACTGGGCGTCGGGGAGATCTTGCTCAACTCGATGGACGCCGACGGCACGAAGGCCGGTTTCGATCTGCCGATGATCCGGGCGGTGCGCGCCGCCGTGCATGTGCCGGTGATCGCCAGCGGGGGAGCGGGCGCCGTCGAGCACTTCGCACCCGCGGTCGGCGCCGGCGCGGACGCCGTCCTGGCGGCCAGTGTCTTCCACTTCGGCGACATGACGATCGGCGACGTGAAGAAGTCCATGCGTGAAGAAGGGATCACCGTCCGATGAGTCTCGACCCCGCCATCGCGTCCCGGCTCAAGCGCAACGAGGCAGGACTGTTCAGTGCTGTCGCGCAGGAACGGTCGACGGGCGACGTCCTGATGGTGGCGTGGATGGACGACGAGGCCCTCGCACGCACGCTCGACACCCGCAAGGGAACCTACTACTCCCGGTCCCGTCGGCAGTACTGGGTAAAGGGCGAGACGTCCGGTCACACGCAGTACGTCCACGAGGTGCGGCTCGACTGCGACGGCGACTCGGTGCTGCTCGTCGTCGATCAGGAGGGGGCGGCGTGCCACACGGGCACGCACACCTGCTTCGACACCGACGTGCTCCTCGCCGCCGAGTAAGGCGCCTCGGCGTTCGGGCAGAGTGCCCGCATGCCGTTCGTGCTTGTGTATGACCGGTCAATGACCACTGTGGTCAGCCTCGGCAGGAACGATTGCTCACTGGGTCCAGCTCGCGAGGCCTGCGGGTGATGGCCCGGACTGTCTGTTCGACGAACTTCGTTGGTTGCAGGAGCGTCCAGTCAAACCGTTGCCGCTGTTCATCACACTGTTCCCGCTCAGTCGGATCGAACACACCGTGCGCGCCAACTACCGAGCGTATGCACATCCGCCCACCCGCTTGCGGTGGGGCCGTGCCCCGGAGTCCGTCCACCGCTTCCCCGAGACGGGGCGCCGCGCCTCGCGGAGGGTGAGGCGCCCCACCCGGTTTCCGGCAGGTGACAGTCACTCTCGCGTAGGCCCACGGCTTCGGCCGGTCCACGTAGACGCCACGAGCCGCCGCCCGCGCTTCCGATCCCAGGAACCGGCGTACGGCACGGCGGTGAGAAACCGTGCCGCCCCTGGGCCCGCACTTCGTGGTGGACAACCGCTCGGGCGAGCTACACGTCGACGTGTGCGACGCCGGCCGCAGCGCGCCCTCGCCCTCCGCTGACAGGGCGACACCCGCCGTGACCACGCGGACCGGGGATCGTTGAACACGCCGTGACCTCTAAAAATGAAGCGAGGCTGCTAGCGTAGGCCCCTTTACTCGGGACCCAGGAGCGCTCCGCATGAAGTACACCGTCTCGATCGAGATCGCCCTGCCGCGGGAGACAGTGGTACAGCTGCTCGCCGACTCGGCACACCTGCCGAGGTGGCTGCGGGGTCTGGTGCTGCACGAGCCGCTGAGTGGGGTGCACGGGCAGGTCGGTACCCAATCGCCGGTCGTGATGCAGATGGGTAAGCAGAAGATCGAGTGCACCGAGACCATCACGCGTCGGGAACCGGCAGACCTGCGCGGGATCCCGAAAGGGAGCGTCGTTCACTTCGACCGCGAGATCGTCGGCGAGGGCATGTGGAGCGCCGTGCGCGACCGGCTGACCGAAGTCGGTCCGGAGATGACGCTCTGGGTGAGCGAGAGCGAATACCGGTTCAGCGGCGTGTTGATGCGGCTGGTGGGGCTCCTGATGCCCGGTGCCTTCCGCAAGCAGTCGCAACAGCACATGCAGGACTTCAAGGCGTTTGCCGAGCAAGGGAACGACGTCCGCGCAGCGAAGGACTGATCTACGATCAGCGCTCGTCTCCCGAAGAGTGATGACACGGTCATGGCCCGGCGAAAATCATCCGGATCATCGACCAGTTGATCTCCGAGATTCCGCGGCGGTGCGGGGAGGTCGAACTCGCGGTCGGTGCAGTGGCCGGTCGACCAAATCTCCCTGTGACTGCGCTCGGGTCCGAAAGGAGAACTCTGTGCTTCGGACTGATCTCGAGGCTGCTGTGGCCAGCGTTCAGCGCCTGGCGCTCGGGAATCAACGGTTGCACCGGGAGGTCGAAGCATTGAGCGAGTTGTCGATCTCAGGTCGCGCAAGCGAACGTGAGCGACGGTCGATGAGCCGCCAAATGATTTTGTGGCACAGTTCGTCTCATGCCATTGATTCAGATCAGTCAGACGCCGGGACTCACCGCGGAGCAGAAGCGCGCCACGATCGAGGCGGTCACCAAGGCCTACGCCGACGCGACGGGCAAGGATCCCGCGAAGGTGTGGGTGACGATCACCGAGGTCCCGCGCGACAGCTGGGGTGTCGGCGGGACGCCGCTGGGGTGAGTTGCCGGGACGCCGCTGGGGTGAGTTGCCGGGGCGCCGCTGGGGTGAGTTGCCGGGGCGCCGTTGGGGTGAGTTGCCGGGGCGCCGTTGGGGTGAGTGCTGTCAGGCTCTGCCGGTTCCCGATGCGATGCTCTTGTCGAGTTGGGTGAGCATGGCGCCGGACAGTTCGGACAGCTGACGGACCTGGTCGGCGGACAGTCCGTCGAAGATCAGGGACCGGACGGATTCGACGTGCGGAGGCGCGGCTTCGACGACCTTGGCCATGCCCTCGTCTGTGAGGACGGCGTCGGAGCCGCGGCTGCCGCGGATGCTCTCGCGGCGAACCCAGCCGGCTTTTTCCATCTTGGTGATGACGTGGGACAGCCGGGACAGGGACGCGTTGGCGCGCTGGGCGAGCAGGGACAGCTGCAGGCGCCGGTTCGCCTCGCCGGAGAGCGAGGCGAGGACGAAGTACTCGAAGTGGGTGAGTGCCGAGTCGCGTTGGAGCTGGGTGTCCAGTGCGGCGGGGAGCCGGGTGACCAGGGCGATGAGGGTGAGCCAGGCCTCCTGCTGCTCGGCGTCGAGCCATCGGGTGCCGGGCTCTGCCGGCGTGCCCTCGTCGTTACCACTCATCAGTGGTGTCCTCCATCTGTACGTCGATCCACGCGTGCAACGTGTTCAACATAGTTAGCACGTCGTGGGCCGGACCGTGCGTGGGGAATAGTTGCCGGGCCCACGCGTTGACTCCTATAGTAACTTGAAGGTTCAACATTGAGCCTCGATGTTGGATCTCGATCCGAAGGAGTCGCGATGACCGCCACCATGCCCGCACTGTTCCTCAGTCATGGTGCGCCTCCGCTGGTGGACAGCGAACTGTGGGTGTCGCAGCTGGCGAAGTGGGCAGGCGACCTGCCGCGGCCGAAGGCCATCCTCATGGTGTCGGCGCACTGGGAATCGGCGCCGCTCACGATCGGGTCCACCACCACCGGCACCCCCCTCGTCTACGACTTCGGTGGCTTCCCCGAACGCTTCTACCGGACCACGTACGAGTCGCCCGGCGCCCCCGAACTCGCGGCGCAGGTCGTGGCCCTGATGCCCGACGACGAGGCCGTGTCGCATCAGCCGCACCGCGGCCTCGACCACGGCGCCTACGTTCCGTTGACTGTCATGTACCCCGACGCCGACATCCCGGTCCTGCAGATCTCGCTACCCACGCTCGACCCGCAACGACTGCTGCACCTCGGTGAGCGGCTGCGTCCCCTGCGCGAGCAGGGTGTCCTGATCGTCGGTTCCGGATTCACCACCCACGGGCTGCCGTTCCTGCGCGACCCGTCACCCGACGCGAAGGCGCCCGGCTGGTCGTCGGAGTTCGACGCCTGGGCGGACGAGCGTCTCGCCGCGGGCGACGTCGATTCGCTCATCGACTTCCGCTCGCTCGCGCCGGGCATGCCGTACGCCCACCCGACGATCGAGCACTTCGCGCCGCTGTTCGTCACGCTGGGCGCCTCGAGCGATCCCGAGCAGATCCCTCGGCAGGTCATCGACGGCTTCTGGATGGGGCTGGCCAAACGGTCGATTCAGGTGGACTGACGCGTCCGGAGGAAGGCTAGCGCCTGGTCGCCGTGCGTGTTGGCGCGGAACTCGCTCGAGATGACCTCGAGCACGGTGCGGTCGGTGTCGATGACGAACGTCGACCGCTTGACCGGGGCGAGCTTGCCGAGCAGTCCGCGGCGGACACCGAACTTCTCCGCGACGGCTCCGTCGGCGTCCGACAGCAGTGGGTAGTCGAACGACTGCGCCTGCGCGAACGACGCCTGCTTCTCCACGGCGTCGGTGGAGATCCCGGCGCGGGACGCGCCCACTGCGGAGAACTCGACTCCGAGGTCACGGAAATGGCAGGCCTCGGCGGTGCACACCGGCGTCGACGCCGCAGGGTAGAAGAACAGCACCAGAGGGCCGTCCTCGAGAAGGCTCGACAGCGATCGCGCGATGCCGTCCTGATCGGGCAGGGTGAATTCCGGTGCGAGCTGACCTGGCTTCATGACAGCCGAGGCTACCCGCGCACGCAGACACGACGAGTGCGCCTGGGATGATGGTCGGCATGCACGGCGAGCCCACCACGATTCCCGCACCCGAGTCCGCCGCCACCCCGGCCGACGGCGGGTCCGACTCGACCACCACGCGCGAGCAGTTCCACGCTCTCGCCGCCGAACACCGGGTGGTCCCGGTGACGCGCAAGGTGTTGGCTGACGCGGAAACTCCGCTGTCGGCGTACACCAAGCTGGCGGCGAACCGGCCGGGGACCTTCCTGCTCGAGTCGGCGGAGAACGGCCGATCGTGGTCGCGGTGGTCGTTCATCGGCGCGGGCAGTCCCGCTGCGCTCACGGTCGTCGACGGCGAGGCCGCGTGGTACGGCAACGTTCCCGCGGGCGCACCGTCCGGCGGCGATCCGATCGCGGCCCTCGGCCAGACGCTGGAACTGCTCCGCAGCGAGCGGCTGCCCGACCTGCCGCCGCTGACCGGTGGCATGGTCGGGTTCCTCGGATACGACGCGGTACGCCGGATCGAGCGAATCGGCGAGCACGCCACCGACGATCTGCAGATCCCCGAGATGGTCATGTTGCTGGCGACGGACCTCGCGGCTGTCGACCACCACGAGGGCGCCATCACCCTGATCGCCAACGCGGTCAACTGGGACGGCACCGACGAACGCGTCGACGAGGCCTACGACTCCGCGGTCGAGCGGCTGGACCGGATGACGCACGCCCTGTCGGCCCCGGCGTCGTCGACCGTGTCCACGTTCGCGAAGCCCGCACCCGACTACCGGCGTCAGCGCACCACCGAGGGTTTCGGCGCGGACGTGCAGAAGCTCGTGGGAGACATCGAGGCGGGCGAGGCCTTCCAGGTCGTGCTGTCGCAGCGCTTCGAGATCGACTGCACCGCGGACCCGATCGACGTCTACCGGATGCTGCGCGCCTCCAACCCCAGCCCGTACATGTACCTGCTCAACGTGCCGAACGGCGACGGCGAAACGGCGTTCTCCATCGTCGGTTCGAGCCCGGAGGCCCTGGTGACCGTGTCGGAAGGCGTCGCCACCACGCACCCGATCGCGGGAACCCGCTGGCGCGGGCACACCGAGGAGGAGGACATCCTGCTCGAGAAGGACCTGCTCGCCGACGAGAAGGAGAACGCGGAGCACCTGATGCTCGTGGATCTGGGCCGCAACGACCTCGGGCGCGTGTGCGAACCGGGCACGGTGAAGGTCCACGACTACCGCCACATCGAGCGGTACAGCCACGTGATGCATCTCGTCTCCACCGTCACGGGTCACCTCGCGGACGGCAAGCATGCCCTGGACGCCGTCACCGCGTGCTTCCCGGCCGGCACCCTGTCGGGCGCGCCGAAGGTCCGGGCGATGCAGCTGATCGAGGAACTCGAACCCACGCGCCGGGGCATCTACGGCGGCATCATCGGGTACCTCGACTTCGCCGGCGACGCCGACACCGCCATCGCGATCCGGACCGCGCTGATCAAGGACGGCATCGGGTACGTCCAGGCAGGTGCGGGTGTCGTCGCCGACTCGAACCCCGAGTACGAGGACACCGAGGCGCGGAACAAGGCGATGGCGGTGCTCAGCGCGATCGCGGCGGCACACACGCTCCGGACCCTGGGAGGCGACACGCAGTGAGTGACGCGTCGGAGACGGCTCGGGAACCCGGGCAGGCGGGACGTCGCCGGTCGATGATCTCGGTGCTGCTGCTCGCGGTCGCCGCGGTGTGCCTGTGGGGTGCCTCCCGGATGACGTGGGTGGAGGTCACCTCCTCCGACGGACTCGGTGAGGAGCGCACGTCGGCGCTCGTCGGCGGCACGTGGGCCGCGGCGCTCACGCCGCTGGCGCTGACCCTGGTCGCCGCGATCGCCGCGTCGTTCGCCGTGAAGGGCTGGGCGCTGCGGGTGCTCGGTGTCCTCGTCGCGGTCGTGGCCGTCGCGGCCGCGGTCCCCGCGGTGGGGTTGATCGTCTCGGGTGCTTCCGACGACGACGCGGGCCGGCTGGCCGAGTTGCCGGGCCGTGCCGAGGTCCAGTTGGTGTCCGTGCACGTCGGTCCCTCCGTTCTCGCGCTGGTGGGCGCCCTGGCGGCGCTTGCCGCCGCGGTGGAACTCGTCCGCCGTCCGCGGGTGCGGGCCGGGCTCTCTTCCAAGTACGACAGCCCCGGTGCGCGTCGGGACGCGGCGAAGAAGGCCGGCACCGATTCCGCCGAGGGGCCCGTCACCCAGCGCATGCTCTGGGACGCCCTGGACGCGGGGGAGGACCCCACGGTGGAAGACAAGAAAGCCGAACCTGTCGACCAAGTTGACGGACCGGACAAAGACCCGGGGACCCGAACGTAAACAGAATCAGAGTGCCATCTAGGCTGACTTCACCCCTGATGATGTTCCTCACATCGGGTTTCTGCCCAGAAAGGACTCGGGCCACGATGACCGTTCTCGACTCGATTCTCGACGGGGTGCGCGCCGACGTCGCCGCCCGCGAAGCCGTCCTTGACTTCGCCGCAGTCAAGGCTGCCGCCGCTGCCGCACCGCCGGCCCTCGATGCCGCGGCCGCCCTGCTCGAGCCGGGCATCGGAGTCATCGCCGAGGTCAAGCGGGCCAGCCCCTCGAAGGGCGCGCTCGCCGACATCACCGATCCCGCCGAGTTGGCCGCCGCCTACCAGGCCGGTGGCGCCCGGGTGATCAGCGTGCTCACCGAGGAGCGCCGGTTCCAGGGATCCCTCGCGGACCTCGACGCCGTCCGCCGCGCGGTGAGCATCCCGATCCTCCGCAAGGACTTCATCGTCGGGCCGTATCAGATCCACGAGGCCCGCGCGCACGGCGCCGACGTCGTACTGCTGATCGTCGCCGCCCTCGAGCAGGACGCGCTCGCGTCGCTGATCGACCGCACCGAGTCGCTGGGCATGACGGCCCTCGTCGAGGTCCACACCGAGGAAGAGGCCAACCGTGCGCTCGAGGCGGGCGCCAAGGTCATCGGTGTCAACGCCCGCAATCTCAAGACGCTCGAGGTCGACAAGAACACGTTCGGCGAGATCGCTCCCGGGCTGCCCACCGAGACCATCAAGATCGCCGAGTCCGGTGTGCGCGGCACGGCCGACCTGCTGGCCTACGCCGGTGCGGGAGCCGACGCGGTGCTGGTCGGCGAAGGCCTCGTCACCAGCGGGGATCCGCGCAAGGCGGTGGCCGATCTGGTCAACGCCGGCGCTCACCCGTCCTGCCCCAAGCCGTCACGCTGACGTTGCGCCGGAGGAACTGACCCGGACGGCGGCGGAACCCGGCGTTGGGGCAGACTGGACCTGTGACTTCACGTAATCAGGAAACCGTCTTCAAGGGTGGCAATCTGCCGACTGCCAGCGCCGGAATCGCCGAGCGCACGACGCACGACCCCGACGCCGGAGGACACTTCGGCGTGTACGGCGGACGGCACGTGCCCGAGGCCCTGATGGCAGTGATCGAGGAGGTCACCGCCGAGTACGAGAAGGCCCGCGCCGACGACGCGTTCCTGAACGAACTCGATCGTCTCCAGCGCGACTACACCGGCCGTCCGTCCCCGATCTTCGAGGCGAAACGGATGAGCGAGTTCGCCGGTGGGGCTCGGCTCATCCTCAAGCGCGAAGACCTCAACCACACCGGCTCGCACAAGATCAACAACGTGCTCGGTCAGGTGCTGCTCGCCAAGCGCATGGGCAAGACCCGCATCATCGCGGAGACCGGCGCCGGCCAGCACGGTGTCGCCACCGCCACCGCCTGCGCGCTCCTCGGCCTCGAATGCGTCATCTACATGGGTGCCGTCGACACCGAGCGGCAGGCGCTGAACGTCGCCCGCATGCGGTTGCTGGGCTCCTCGGTGGTGTCGGTCGAGTCGGGGTCGAGGACCCTGAAGGACGCCATCAACGAGGCGCTGCGCGACTGGGTCACCAACGCCCACAACACGTACTACTGCTTCGGCACCGCTGCCGGGCCGCACCCGTTCCCGACCATCGTCCGCGACTTCCAGCGCGTCGTCGGTCTGGAGGCGCGTGCCCAGGTGCAGGCGCTGACGGGCCGGCTACCCGACGCGGTGACGGCGTGCGTCGGCGGCGGTTCCAATGCCATCGGCATCTTCCACGCGTTCCTCGACGACCCGGCCGTTCGGCTCGTCGGCTACGAGGCCGCCGGTGACGGCGTCGAGACCGGGCGGCACGCCGCCACGTTCGCGGCGGGCACCCCGGGCGCGTTCCAGGGCGCGTACTCGTACCTGTTGCAGGACGAGGACGGCCAGACCATCGAGTCGCACTCGATCTCCGCGGGCCTCGACTACCCCGGTGTCGGACCGGAGCACGCGCTCCTCAAGGACATCGGCCGCGCTACCTACGAGCCGGTCACCGACACGGAGGCCATGGACGCGCTGCGTCTGCTGTCCGAGCGGGAGGGCATCATCCCGGCCATCGAGTCCGCGCACGCCGTTGCCGGGTCGCTGCGACTGGGCCGCGAACTGGGGGAGGGCGCGATCATCGTCATCAGCCTGTCCGGGCGCGGCGACAAGGACATGGACACGGCCGCCAAGTGGTTCGGACTGTTCGATCCCGACGATTCGACCGAGACCACCACGACTGACAAGGAAGGTTCGGCCAAGTGAGCGAACGACTCTCGCGCCTCGCCCCGACGTTCGCGCAGTGCCGCGAGGAGAAGCGCGCCGCGCTCGTCGGGTACCTCCCGGCCGGTTTCCCCACCGTGCAGGAGTCCATCGACGTATTCAAGGCGATGGTCGAATCCGGTTGCGACATCGTCGAGGTCGGCATCGCCTACTCCGACCCGGTGATGGACGGGCCCACCATCCAGGCGGCGGCCGAGACGGCGCTGCGGAACGGTGTCCGGGTGCGTGACGTGTTCACCGTCGTCGAGGCGATCGCCTCCGTCGGAGGCAAGGCCGTCGTGATGACGTACTGGAATCCGGTCCTGCAGTACGGGGTCGACAAGTTCTCCCGCGACCTGGCGAGCGCGGGCGGCCTCGGTCTGATCACGCCCAACCTGATCCCCGAGGAGGCCGGCGAGTGGATCGCCGCGTCGAACGAACACGACCTCGACCGGATCTTCCTGGTGGCGCCGTCGTCGACCGAGGAACGCCTCGCGATGACCCTCGACGCCAGCAGCGGCTTCGTGTATGCCGCGTCCACGATGGGTGTCACCGGAGCCCGTGACGCGGTGTCGTCGATGGCACCCGAGCTGACGGCCCGCATCCGCGCCCACTCGGACATCCCGGTGGGTGTCGGACTGGGTGTCCGCTCCGGCACGCAGGCCGCCGAGATCGCCGCGTACGCCGACGCGGTCATCGTCGGATCTGCGCTGGTCACGGCCGCGGAGAGCGGTCTGGACGCGGTGCGCTCGCTCACGAAGGAACTCGCCGAGGGCGTTCGCTCCGCTACCGTGGCGTCGTGACTTCCACTGTGGACGTACTGGCCTACATTCCGAGTCCCCCCCAAGGCGTCTGGTATGTCGGACCGGTGGCCCTGCGCGCGTACGCGCTGTTCATCATCGTCGGGATCGTCGTCGCGATCGTGTGGGGTGACCGTCGCTGGGTCGCCCGCGGCGGCGAGAAGGGCACCGTCCTCGACATCGCCATCTGGGCGGTGCCGTTCGGCCTGATCGGCGGCCGTCTCTACCACGTGATGACCGACTGGCCGACGTACTTCGGGGAGGGCGGCGACCCCGTCGACGCCCTGAAGGTGTGGCAGGGCGGCCTCGGCATCTGGGGCGCCGTGGCGCTCGGCGGCGTCGGCGCCTGGATCGGTTGTCGTCGCCGCGGCATCCCGCTGCCTGCGCTCGGCGACGCGGTCGCGCCCGCAATCCTGCTGGCGCAGGCGATCGGCAGGCTCGGAAACTACTTCAACCAGGAACTCTACGGTCGCGAGACCGACGTGCCGTGGGGGCTCGAGATCTTCGAGCGCCGCAACGACGTGGGCCAGGTGTCACCGCAGCTGATCGACGGGGTGTCCACCGGCGAGGTCGCGTTCGTGGTGCATCCGACGTTCCTGTACGAGGCGCTGTGGAACGTGCTGATCGTTCTCCTGCTCGTGTGGGTCGATCGCCGCTTCCGCATCGGTCACGGCCGCCTCTTCGCCCTGTACGTGGCCGGATATTGCGCCGGCCGCTTCTGGATCGAACTGATGCGCAGCGACCACGCGAGCCTCATCGCCGGTGTCCGCGTGAACTCGTTCACCTCCGCCCTGGTGTTCGTCGCGGCCTTGGTGTACTTCTTCGCCGCCACGAAGGGCCGTGAGGACCCGGCCGAATTGCGGCCTGCCGACGGCGAACCGGTCGACAGCGAGACCACGGAGAAGGAGCCCGCGAAGAACGTCGGGGACGAGGGCACGGACGAGGACGCGCCCGCGTCGGAGCCGGTATCGGACGACAAGGCCGCGAGTACTGCGGGTACCGGCGGCGAAGCGGGCACGAAGACCATCGACAGCAAGAAGGATGACGCGAATGACTGAACCGGGGAAAGCATCCGACGATTCCGGCAAGGGTGCATCCGAGGACGCACACAAGGTCGACCTGGGTAAGAGCAGCGACGGCACCGAGAACAGCACCGAGTCGAGCCTGCCCGAGTTCGGCTCACCCTTCGATTACGACGCCACCGCCGAGGCCTCGCTGTCCCAGCCGCCGGCCACGTCGGACGCGACGCCGTCACCGGGTTCATCCGGCACCGGACCGGGCTGGGACACCTACTCCGGTGTCGGTAACGGCCCGGGCTGGGGGTCCACCCCCACCTACCCGTCGCCGAGCGGCACCGAGCCGACGGCCCCGTTCCCGAACGTGGGCGAGCCGACTTCGCCGACCGCGCCGTACACCGGGTACGAGAGGCCCCAGCAGCAACCGGACGGTCCCACCTACGGCGCACCCGACCCCAACTACGGCGCGCAGTACGGGGCGGCTCCGCAGTCGTCCCAGGACTACCAGCAGCCCGGACACCAGCAGCCGGGGTACGGACAGCAGCAGGGTTACCCCCAGCAGGGATTCCCGCCGCCCGGATACGCCCCCGCCGGTTACAACGCGTACGCCGACCCGTCGGCGCCGTTCGGCAGGCATCCACTGACGGGTGAGCCCTACTCCGACAAGTCCAAGCTGACCGCCGGCCTGCTGCAGATCTTCCTCGGCGGTTTCGGAGTCGGACGGTTCTACCTGAACCAGCCCGGCATCGCCGTGGCGCAGATCGCCGTCACGTGGCTCACCTGTGGAATCGGCGGAATCTGGCCGCTGGTCGACGGCATCATGATGCTGACAGGGAGCGTGAAGGACAAGTACGGTCGACCCCTGCGGGAGCAGTGACGATCCCCGACCGAACTGTGGCCCGTGTTGCTGATGCGACACGGGCCACAGCGCTTTCCGGGGCCGGATTCGGCATATCTTGCGAGGTATCGGTCCTGGTAAGCTGAGCGCGCCGGATGTATGTCCGGTTACAACCTTCACGGGCCGATGCTGTCCCGGTAGACCCCCGAAAAGCAGTTAGCGCCCGTCGTGGCGACCCCGCTAGCGGAGGCCGCCGACAGCGCGTGCGGAGCGCACACTGGTGGTCTTCCTGGCCGATGTGGAGGTATATCGGTGCTGTTCTCTCAGTTGCCCGGTCCCCAGGGCTTGTACGACCCGGACCAGGAAGTCGATTCCTGCGGCGTCGCCATGGTCGCGGACGTGCACGGCCGCCGCTCACACTCCATCGTCTCCGACGGACTCCTCGCACTCGAGAATCTCGAGCACCGCGGTGCGGCAGGATCGGAACCGAACAGCGGCGACGGCGCCGGCATCCTCCTCCAGCTCCCCACCGAATTTTTCGGGGACGTCGTCGACTTCGATCTCCCGGCGCCGCTCGAGGACGGCGGCAGCACGTACGCGGCGGGAATCTGCTTCCTCCCGCAGGACGCGCAGGCACGGGCGGCCGCGCAACGACGCGTGTCCGACCTCGCGGCCGAGGAGGGGCTCGAGATCCTCGGCTGGCGTCGGGTGCCCGTCGATCCGGACGGCGCGGACGTCGGCTCCACGGCCCGGGCCTGCGCACCGTACATGAGCCAGTTGTTCGTCACCGCGCCCGCCGTCGGCGGGATCCGGCCCGGCGGGCTGGCACTCGACCGCCTGGTCTACGCGCTGCGTAAGCGGGCCGAGCAGGTCACTCCCGAGGTCGAGTCCGAGGGCAGCGGCGTGTACTTCCCGTCCCTGTCGAGCCGGACCGTCGTCTACAAGGGAATGCTGACCACGTCCCAGCTGTCCCGGTACTTCCCGGACCTGCGCGACCCGCGGATGGCGAGTGCGATCGCGATCGTGCACAGCCGGTTCTCGACCAACACGTTCCCGTCCTGGCCGCTCGCGCATCCGTTCCGGTTCGTCGCGCACAACGGTGAGATCAACACGGTCCGCGGCAACCGGAACCGGATGCGCGCCCGCGAGGCGTTGCTGTCGAGTTCGGTGATCCCGGGCGACCTGCGCAGGTTGTATCCGATCTGCACCCCCGACGCGTCGGATTCGGCGTCGTTCGACGAGGTCCTCGAATTGCTGCACCTCGCCGGCCGCAGCGTGGCACACGCGGTGATGATGATGGTGCCGGAGGCGTGGGAGAACGACACGTCGATGTGCCCCGACCGTCGGGCGTTCTACCAGTTCCACGCGTCGCTGATGGAGGCGTGGGACGGACCGGCGTGCGTGACGTTCACCGACGGGACCGTGGTCGGCGCCGTGCTGGACCGCAACGGCCTGCGTCCGGGACGCTGGTGGCAGACCGTCGACGGGCGGGTGGTCCTCGCGAGCGAGAGCGGTGTCCTCGACGTCCCGCAGGCGGAGGTCGTGGCGAAGGGCCGCCTCGAACCGGGGCAGATGTTCCTGGTCGACACGTCCGAGGGCCGGATCGTGCCCGACGAGGAGATCAAGATGCGGCTCGCGGCGGAGCAGCCGTACGCCGAGTGGCTGTACGCCGGTCTGCTCGAACTGAAGACGCTGCCGGATCGCCCGCACGCGCAGCACAACCACGAGTCGGTGGTGCGACGGCAGGTGGCGTTCGGGTACACCGAGGAGGATCTGCGGATCCTGCTCGCGCCGATGGCCGCGTCCGGCGGCGAGCCCCTCGGCTCGATGGGGACGGACACCCCGATCGCCGTCATGTCGCAGCGTTCGCGGCTGCTCTACGACTACTTCGTCGAACTGTTCGCGCAGGTCACGAACCCGCCGCTCGACGCGATCCGTGAAGAGATCGTGACGTCGCTGTCGCGGGTCATGGGACCGGAGCAGAACCTGCTCGAGCCGACCGCGGCGTCGTGCAGGCAGATCGTGCTGCCGTGGCCGGTGCTCGACAACGAAGAGCTGAACAAGATCATCAACGTCAACGCGGACGGCAACCATCCGGGGCTGGCCGCGGCGGTGCTGCGCGCGCTGTACGATGTGGAGCGCGGCGGTGCGGGGATGGCCGAGGCGATCGAGGAATTGCGGGCTCAGGCGAGCGCCGCGATCGCGGACGGCTACCGGACGCTGGTGATCTCGGACCGCGACTCCGACCACACCCGCGCGCCGATCCCGTCGCTGCTCGCGGTCGCCGCGGTGCACCATCACCTGGTGCGGACCAAGGAACGCACCAAGGTGGCGCTGGTCGTCGAATCCGGTGACGCCCGCGAGGTCCACCACCTGGCGCTGCTCATCGGGTACGGGGCCGCGGCCGTCAACCCGTACCTCGCGATGGAGTCGATCGAGGACCTCGTGTCCGAGGGCGAACTCACCGGTGTCGAGCACACGATCGCCGTGCGGAACTATCTCACCGCTCTCGGCAAGGGTGTGCTCAAGGTGATGTCGAAGATGGGCATCTCCACCGTCGGCTCGTACACCGCGGCGCAGGTGTTCGAGGCGATCGGCCTGGACCGCGACCTCGTCCACGAGTACTTCACGGGCACCGTCAGCAAGCTGGGCGGCGCCGGTCTCGACGAGATCGCCCGCGAGGTCACCGTCCGTCACCGGCAGGCGTACCCGGACAACCCGGCCGAGTTCGCCCACCGGCGGCTCGAGGACGGCGGCGAGTACCAGTTCCGCCGCGACGGCGAACTACACCTGTTCACCCCGGAGACGGTGTTCCTGCTGCAGCACGCCACCCGCACCGGTCAGCACGCGGTGTTCGCGAAGTACAGCGAGGAGGTGAACCGCCTGGCCGAGGCCGGTGGCGCACTGCGCGGCCTGTTCACGTTCCGCGAGGGGGTGCGCCCGCCGGTTCCGCTGGACGAGGTGGAACCGGTCGAGCGGATCGTCACCCGGTTCAACACCGGCGCGATGAGTTACGGCTCGATCTCCGCCGAGGCTCACGAGACGATGGCCGTCGCGATGAACAATCTCGGCGGACGCTCCAATACGGGCGAGGGCGGCGAGAACGTCGACCGCCTCTACGATCCGTCCCGCCGCAGCGCCGTCAAGCAGGTGGCGAGCGGGCGGTTCGGTGTCACCAGCGACTACCTGATCAACGCCAGCGACATCCAGATCAAGATGGCGCAGGGCGCGAAGCCCGGTGAGGGCGGCCAGTTGCCGGCGTACAAGGTGTACCCGTGGGTCGCGGAGACCCGGCACTCGACGCCGGGGGTCGGGCTGATCTCGCCGCCGCCGCACCACGACATCTATTCGATCGAGGATCTCGCCCAGCTGATCCACGACCTGAAGAACGCCAACGACCGGGCCCGGGTCCACGTGAAGCTGGTCAGCTCGGTGGGTGTGGGAACGGTGGCCGCCGGCGTCAGCAAGGCGCACGCCGACGTGGTCCTGATCTCCGGGAACGACGGCGGAACCGGCGCCACCCCGCTGACGTCGATGAAGCATGCCGGGGCGCCGTGGGAGATCGGGCTGGCCGACGCCCAGCAGACACTCGTGCTCAACGGTCTCCGCGACCGCATCACCGTCCAATGCGACGGCGGGATGCGTACCGCGCGGGACGTCGTGGTCGCGGCGCTCCTGGGTGCGGAGGAGTTCGGGTTCTCGACGGCCCCGCTGATCGTGGCGGGTTGCATCATGATGCGGGTCTGCCACCTCGACACCTGCCCGGTCGGCGTCGCCACCCAGAACCCGGAGCTGCGCAAGCGGTATACCGGCAAACCGGAGTTCGTGGAGGAGTTCTTCCGCTTCGTCGCCGAGGACGTGCGCCAGTACCTGGCGGACCTGGGGTTCCGAAGCATCGAGGAGGCCGTCGGTCACGCGGATGTCCTCGAGACCGCGCAGGGGATCGCGCACTGGAAGAATCGCGGACTCGACCTCACCCCGATCTTCGCCGTGCCCACCGGGCCGGACGGGGCCCCGCTGCCGCAGCGGCGCCGGGACCGCGATCAGGACCACGGACTGGACCGGGCGCTGGACCGGACGCTCATCCAGCTGGCCGAGGGTGCCCTCGAGGATGCGCACGCCGTGGAGATCGAGATGCCGGTGCGCAACGTCAACCGGACCGTCGGCACGCTGCTCGGTGCGGAGGTCACCCGCCGGTACGGCGCCGCCGGGCTGCCGGACGACACGATCCGGCTCACGTTCACGGGTTCGGCGGGACAGTCGCTCGGCGCGTTCCTGCCGCCGGGCATCACCATCGACCTGACCGGTGACGCCAACGACTACGTCGGCAAGGGATTGTCGGGCGGGCGGATCGTGGTCCGTCCCGCCGACGACGTCCTGTTCGTCCCCGAAACCCAGGTGATCGCGGGCAACACCCTGCTCTACGGCGCCACCTCGGGCGAGCTGTATCTCCGGGGCCGCGTCGGCGAACGCTTCTCGGTGCGCAACTCCGGTGCGTCGGCCGTCGTGGAGGGCGTCGGTGACCACGCCTGCGAGTACATGACGGGCGGACGGGTCGTGATCCTCGGACCGACCGGCCGGAACATGGCGGCCGGTATGTCCGGCGGCATCGCCTACGTCCTCGACCTCGACCCCGAGGACGTGAACCCGGCGATGGTGAAGCTCCTGCAACCCGACCCGGACGACCTCGACTGGTTGTGCGGCGCGGTCACCCGGCACCACCGGTGGACCGGTTCCGCGGTGGCGGCGTCGGTGCTCGCCGACTGGCCCCGGCGCTCCGCGTTGTTCACCAAGGTGATGCCGGTGGACTACCAGCGGGTGCTGGACGCGACCCGGATCGCCAAGGCCGAGGGACTCGACGTCGACACTGCGATCATGGAGGCGGCACGTGGCTGATCCGCAGGGCTTTCTGCACATCGTGAAGAAGGAGGCGCGCAAGCGTCCGGTCGCGGAGCGGGTGCACGACTGGCACGAGGTGTACGCACCGCAGAGTCCGGCGGAGCGGGCCGCCGAGGTGTCCGAGCAGGCCGCACGGTGTATGGACTGCGGAATCCCGTTCTGCCACTCGGGAAGTGCGGGCTGCCCGCTGGGCAACCTGATCCCGGAGTGGAACGACCTGGTGCGGCGCGGCCGCTGGTCGGCGGCCAGTGAGCGCCTGCATGCCACGAACAACTTCCCGGAGTTCACGGGGCGGGTGTGTCCGGCGCCGTGCGAGTCGGCGTGTGTGCTCGCCCTCGCCGACACCCACACGACCGGCAGCGTCACCATCAAGCGGATCGAACAGGCCATCGCCGACGTCGCGTGGGAGTCCGGCACGGTGGTGCCCAAGCCACCGATGATCGCCACGGGCCGCAAGGTCGCGGTGGTCGGTTCCGGGCCGGCCGGTCTCGCGGCGGCACAGCAGCTGACCCGGGCGGGGCACGACGTCACCGTCTACGAGCGCGACGACCGGCTCGGGGGACTGCTGCGGTACGGCATCCCGGAATTCAAGATGGAGAAGGCGATCCTCGATCAGCGCTTGATGCAGATGCGCGCCGAGGGAACGCACTTCGTCACCGATTGTGAGGTCGGAGTCGACCTCACCGTGGAGCAGATGCGCGAGAACTTCGACGCCGTCGTGCTCGCGATCGGTGCGCTCCGGGGCCGTGACAACACGACCGTCGAAGGCCGGGAGCTGAACGGGATCCACCTCGCGATGGAACACCTCGTCACCTCGAACAAGGAATGCGAGGGTGACGGTCCCGCGACGATCACCGCCAAGGGCAAGCACGTCGTCATCATCGGTGGCGGCGACACCGGCGCCGACTGCCTCGGAACGGCGCACCGCCAGGGCGCGCTGTCGGTGACCCAGCTGGACTACAACCCGGAGTTGCCGACGGAACGGGACGAGGCCGCGACGCCGTGGCCGGCGTGGCCGATGGTGCTGCGCACGTCGCCCGCGCACGCCGAGGGCGGTGTCCGCCGGTATCAGGTCGCGGTGCAACGCTTCCTCGGTGACGAGAACGGGAACGTCCGATCCATGGTCCTCGCCGAGGTCCGGGTCACCCGCGAGGACGGCACACGCATCATCACGCCGGTCGGCGAGGAGATCGAATTGCCGTGCGAACTGGCGCTTTTCGCGATCGGATTCGAGGGTGTCGATCTCGGACCGCTGCTCGACGACTACGGGCTGTCGCCCACCCGGCGCGGATCGCTCTCCTGCGGACCGGATTGGCAGACCACCGCACCCGGGGTCTTCGTCTGCGGGGACGCGCACCGCGGCGCGTCGCTCGTGGTGTGGGCGATCGCGGAGGGCAGGTCCGCGGCGCACGCCGTCGACGTGTATCTGACCGGGGCGTCGGACCTCCCGTCGCCGGTGCATCCGACGGCGCTCCCGCTGGCAGTCGTCTAAATGGAGAAGGGCGCGCGGGACGACTAGGCTCGAGGCCGTGAACCGACGCACGAAGATCGTATGCACACTTGGACCTGCTACCGCCACCGGTGACCGTATTCGCGAGCTCGTCGAAAGCGGTATGGACGTGGCGCGGCTGAATTTCAGCCACGGCGAACACGCCGACCACGAGGAGAACTACAAACGCGTCCGGGCCGCCTCGGACGCGACGGGCAAGGCGGTCGGTGTCCTCGCCGACCTCCAGGGCCCGAAGATCCGGCTCGGCCGGTTCGCCGAGGGTCGCACCACATGGGCCAACGGTGAGGAAGTGCGGATCACCGTCGACGACGTCGACGGCACCCACGACCGGGTGTCGACCACGTACAAGCAGCTCGCCGAGGACGCCAAGCCCGGCGACCGGCTGCTCGTCGACGACGGCAAGGTCGGTCTCGTCGTCTCCGGTGTGGAGGGCAACGACGTGATCTGCCGGGTCACCGAGGGTGGCCCGGTCAGCAACAACAAGGGTGTGTCCCTGCCGGGGATGAACGTGTCGGTCCCGGCGCTGTCGGAGAAGGACATCGCCGACCTCGAGTTCGCGCTCGGTCTCGGCGTCGACTTCATCGCGCTGTCGTTCGTGCGGTCGCCGGCCGATGTGGAACTGGTTCACGCCGTGATGGATCGGGTCGGTCGCCGGATCCCGGTGATCGCGAAGCTCGAGAAGCCGGAGGCGATCGACAACCTCGAGGCGATCGTGCTGGCGTTCGACGCGGTGATGGTCGCCCGCGGTGACCTGGGTGTGGAGTTGCCGCTCGAGCAGGTGCCGCTGGTGCAGAAGCGGGCGATCCAGATCGCCCGGGAGAACGCGAAGCCGGTCATCGTGGCCACCCAGATGCTCGAGTCGATGATCGAGAACTCGCGGCCCACCCGCGCCGAGGCGTCCGACGTCGCGAACGCGGTCCTCGACGGTGCGGACGCGGTGATGCTGTCCGGTGAGACGTCGGTCGGTAAGTACGTGATGGAGACGGTGCGCACGATGGCGCGGATCGTCGAGGCGGTGGAGAACGAGTCCACCCAGGTGCCGCCGCTGACGCATGTGCCGCGCACCAAGCGGGGTGTCATCTCGTACGCCGCCCGCGACATCGGGGAGCGCCTCGACGCGAAGGCGCTGGTCGCGTTCACCCAGTCCGGGGACACGGTGCGCCGCCTGGCGCGGCTGCACACTCCGCTGCCGTTGCTGGCGTTCACCCCGTTGCCGGAGGTGCGCAGCCAGTTGTCGCTGACGTGGGGCACCGAGACGTTCATCGTCGACCCGGTCGAGAGCACCGACGCCATGGTGCGGCAGGTCGACCACGCGCTGCTCGGGTTGGGCCGGTACCAGAAGGGGGAACTGGTGGTCATCGTGGCCGGGTCGCCGCCCGGCACCGTAGGCTCGACCAACCTGATCCACGTCCACAGAATCGGCGAAGAGGACCACTAGGTGAGCGAAGTCGCGGCGAAGACCGATCTCCAGACCCTGCTCGAACTTCTCGATCTCGAGAGGACCGGCGAGGACACGTACCGAGGTCGGCATCCCGCGCAGGTGGGGAGCCGGACGTTCGGCGGCCAGTTGATTTCCCAGGCACTGGTCGCCGCCGGCCGCACCGTGAGCGGCGAGCGCGCCGTGCACGCGATCAACGCCCACTTCATCCGCGGCGGCGACGTCAAGGAACCCATCGAATACCGCGTCGAGCGGCACCGCGACGGCCGGGCATTCGCGAACCGTCAGGTCACGGCGCTGCAGAACGGTGAGGAACTGTTCGTCATGCTGGCGGCGTTCCAGGACTGGGGCAAGGGTCTCGAGCATGCGGTCGAGGTGCCCGACGTCCCGTTCCCGGACACGCTGCCGCCGCTGGGCGACCACTTCCTGGGTTACGAGGATCGGCTGAAGATGTTCGTCGACGCCCTCAAACCGATCGACATGCGTTACGCGAACGACCCGTCCTGGATCATGAAGGGCACCGGGGAGAAGCTCACCCACAACCGGGTCTGGATGAAATCGGACGGCGATCTTCCGGACGACCCGCTGATACACGTGGCCGTGATGGGCTACTCGTCGGACACCACGGTCCTGGATTCCATCATCACCACCCACGGATTGTCGTGGGGGCTGGACCGGATCGTCGCGGCCACCGTCAACCATTCCATCTGGTTCCACCGGCCGTTCCGGTTCGACGACTGGACGCTCTACGCCACCGAGTCGCCGGTCGCCGCGGGCTCCCGCGGCCTCGCGACGGGGCGGTTCTTCTCCCTCGAGGGCGAGTTGCTGGCCACCGTCGTCCAGGAAGGTCTCATCCGCCACTTCCCGCCGCGGAAGTAGCGGCCCCGTCATTCCTTTGCCACCGAACGGTTTTGAACGGTAGTTCAACTGGTGGCTGCGGCGTATGGTCGGTCTGGAATCTCCGAAACGGAACGGACGTGCACAATGAGCGCAGACGCACCCGAGCAGAAGAACTCCGGCCGGCAGGCCGAGACCGAAGTGCCCCTTCCCGACGACGAGGCGCTTGCCGAAGCCAAGAAGAAGGTGGAGGAGATCGACGCCCGCTACGAGCCGGGCGCCCGCGAGACGGTCGTCCTGCCCGGCTCCGACGGCACGGTGTCGGGTACCGCCTTCGACGATTACGTCGACGACGAGGGCAACCTGAAAAAGCCTGAGCCCGAGAAGGATTCGTAGACTCCCGCCGACGGGGCCCGTTCTCCCTGCCCGGTGTCCCACCCGTGCGGCGAAACCACCCAAATGGGACATCGGGCGACGTGTGTGTGCGGATCGACGCGTGTCCTGCGCGTATCTCTCGCCGACGACCGAGGTCCGGGGTTAGACTTCGCCATCTTTTCTGGTGAGTTTCACCTCGTGATCGGGGATATGGGTCGTGGACTGGAACAACGTCGTCTGGGACAGCGCAATGTGGCTGCTCAAGGCCTACGTCATGACTGTCGTCGCGTTCGTCGTCGTAGTGATACTGCTCGCGCGGTTCACCAAATGGGGAAGGCAGTTCTGGCGCTTCGCCGCGCCGTACTTCAATCCGCGGCGCAGCCTCAAGCCGTTGACCATCCTGGCGGTGTTGCTGCTGTCGACGGTCTTCGCGGTGCGGATGACGGTGCTGTTCTCCTACTGGTACAACGACTTCTACGATTCGATCCAGAATCTGGACGAATCGGCGTTCTGGCACTTCCTCCGCGTATTCGCCCTTCTGGCGACGGTCCACGTGGTGCGGGCCCTGATCGAGTACCTGATCGGGCAGACCCTCGACATCGACTGGCGGACGTGGCTCAACCACCATCTCGTCGACGACTGGCTCGACAGCCGCGCCTACTACCGTGACCGGTTCCTGGACGACGCGATCGACAACCCGGACCAGCGCGTCCAGGCCGACATCACCAACTTCGTGACCACGTCCCGCTCGCTGTCGATGGGCGCGGTGACCGCCGTGCTGTCGATCGTGTCGTTCACGGGAATCCTGTGGGATCTGTCGGGCCCGATGACGGTGTTCGGCGTCGAGATCTCGCGGGCGATGATCTTCCTCGTCTACATCTACGTGCTGGTCACCACGGTGGTGGCGTTCTGGATCGGCAAGCCGCTCATCAAGCTGAACTTCCTCAACGAGAAACTGGGCGCCAACTTCCGCTACGCGCTGATCCGGGTGCGGGAGTACGGTGAGAGCATCGCGTTCTACCGCGGCGAGAACGTCGAGCGCCGCACACTCGCCGGACGGTTCGCGGACGTCATCCGGAACATGTGGCAGATCGTTTTCCGGACGTTGAAGTTCAGCGGATGGAACCTCACCGTCAACCAGACGGCCGTCATCTTCCCGTTCCTCGTGCAGGGTCCGCGACTGTTCACCGGTCAGGTGTCGCTCGGTGACGTGATGCAGACGTCGCAGGCGTTCGGCCAGGTCCACGACTCCCTGTCCTTCTTCCGTGAGTCGTACGCCGACTTCGCGAGTTTCCGCGCCACCCTCATCCGACTCAACGGTCTGGCAAACGACAACCAGCATGCCGCCGAACTTCCGATCCTGAAGACCGGCAAGTCGGGCGACGACCTCCAGGTCGAGAAGCTGGACGTGCGCATCCCGACGGGGCAGACCCTCATCGAGGGCCTCGAGCTCACCGTGACCCCCGGGCAGTCGTTGCTGGTCAAGGGTCCGTCGGGCTCGGGAAAGACCACCCTGCTCCGCACGCTCGCCGATCTGTGGCCGTACGCCGACGGCACGGTGTCGCGGCCCGCGGGGGAGGCCATCTTCCTGTCCCAGCGGCCGTACCTTCCGCTCGGTTCGCTGCGGACCGCGCTGGCGTACCCGAAAGAGCCGACGGCGTCCGACGACATCGTGCGCGACGCGCTGTCGAAGGTGTCGCTCGGTAATCTGGGGGATCGGCTCGACGAGACCGCCGACTGGACGCGGATCCTGTCGCCGGGTGAGCAGCAGCGTCTCGCGTTCGCGCGGGTGCTGATCGCACGCCCCGCGGTGATCTTCCTCGACGAGGCCACGTCGGCCATCGACGAGGGCCTCGAATACACGCTCTACACCCTGCTCAGGACCGAACTCCCGGACAGCATCGTGGTGAGCGTGGGCCACCGCAGTACTCTCAATCAATTCCATTCCCGCGGTGTGGAACTCGAAGGGGAGGGGCGGTGGACGGAGTCGGAACTCGTGGGGTGACGAGCTACCCGGCGGCCGGTCGAGTCGTGAATTGCAGGACGCGGTAGGGGTCGCCGGTCGTCGTGTTCCATTGCGACACAAGCAGATGCATCTCGCCCAACGTGGACCCCGGGTGGATGAATCCGCCGTAGATCTGCGCCCACGTGCCGTCCGCCGCTCCCCAGTCGCCCCCGGCGACCTGCACGGTCGGTTCCGACCACAGTCCGTCGATCCGGTCCGCGGTGCGGGTTACGATCGCGTACGCGGTGGGATCGAAGTACGCGAGGACCCAGGTGCCGTCGATCCGTCGCAGGCACATCTCCCCGACGGGGCCCGGCAGGATCGGGGTCGCGGGCTGTCCCCACGCCCACCCCGTACCGCGGTCCCAGCCCCAGTCCTCGTAGGCACCGGGCTCGAGGATGCGCGATTCGGGGACCCGCCGGAGGATCATCCCACCCGGATTGGTGCGGTCGAACGCGCTCGAGACGACGTAGACGTAGCCGTCGTGCCGTTCCATGGTCCACAGCTGGTCGAGTGACCCACCGCGGTTGTCCCAGCGGGCGGGTGAGCGGTGCCAGTTCTCGCCGCCGTCGTCGGACCAGGCGAGATACGTGAAGTTCGTCGGCCACGCACGCGACCTCCACGAGTGCACACTGACGACGGACAGATAGGTCCGGTCACCGATCGTGACGGCGTCAGCGGGAACGACGGTGAACTCGCTGCCCGCAGATTCCCGGTCGGGGAGTTCGCGGACGTCGTGCGCGTTCGGCAGGATCTCCGTCGCCGTCCGGCCGCCGGCCGCGGATTCGAACTCGATGCCGCCCCGGAGATCGGTTGTGGTGGAGCGCAACATCACGGGGCTGCGCCACCGCCTACCGCTTCGGCCGCGTGAGCAGAACGTGTCGCCGAAGAAGAACGCGACTCTGCCGTCGGCCAGGCGTGCGGGACAACCGAGGTCGGTGCCGTGCACACCCCAACGCCGCGTCGCCTCGCCGGTGACCTCCTTGACGAAGGTCGCTGCCGGTGTGGTCGTGCTGTCCGGGATACGCACTCCTCCCGTCGGTGAATCCGGTGGTCAGGACGTCTTGCGGTACGACGCCGCGAGTTCGTCGGCCCGATCCCACGGGGACCAGTCGACTTCGCGGCCGTCCAATTGCGCTTCGACCACCTCGAGTCCCGCGTGCCAGCCGGCGGCGTGGGCGTAGGCGGATTCCTCTTCTTCCACGGTGTGGGTGAGCGTCAGCCAGCAGCCTCCGCTGCCGTCGGGGACGAGTTCCCAGTGCAGGGTTTCGGCGTCCCACAGGTATTCGAGGATGTGCGCGGGATGCACCGAGATGACCGTCCCCGTGGTGGTCTGATCTGCGGGCAATCCGAATCGGCGCACCTGCTCCGGCGTCACACGGAAGACGAGTTCGGCACCCGGAGTGAGGTCGAACTCGACGTCGGCGGGGAACCAGGCCTTCAGGTACTGCGGGTCGGTGAGAACACGCCACACCTTCTCCGGCGAGTGCGAGAGCGCTTGCTGGAATCGAAGGGCTACCCGCCCGTCGTAGGTGAAAGTGACGGTGCCGAGCTCCATGGGTGACCTCCGTGCTCGAGGGCGTACCTGTCCCACCATGGTACTGGCAGGACGGCTCAGATCCCCAGGATCGGGCACAAAAAACCGCCGCTACCTGCGGGGTCGTCAGTCGCCTACGGAAGAGAGTCCGAGACGCCGCAGGCGGTGCCGGTCGGCGAGGATGTCGATCCGGGCGATCTTCCCACCTGCGACGGTGAAGGCCATGACCGACATGGCCTTTCCCTCGGGTGCGGTCACGACTCCGGCGGCGCCGTTCACCAGGGCGAGCCGGGCGAACGGAGCGAAGCGCGAGAAGGTGAGGGCCTGCTCGCTGACGGCGCGGGCTCCGCGCACGAGAGAGGATCCGTCAGCGCCGCCGTCGGCCCGCAGGACGATATCCGGGTCGAGCAGGGCGAGGAGGTCGTCGAACCGGCCGGCCCGCGAGGCGGCCATGAACGCCTCGACCAGCTCGCGCTGCCGGGTCGGGTCGGTATCCGGAACGGGCCCCGACCCCTGGACACGGCGGCGCGCGCGGCTCGCGAGCTGACGGGACGCGGCGGGGTGCGTCCGGCGACCGGGGCGATCTCGTCGAAGGACAGCGCGAACATGTCGTGCAACACGAATGCGAGCCGCTCGGCGGGTGTCAGCGTGTCGAGAACGACCACCAGCGCGAGTCCGACCGAGTCGCCGAGCACCGCCTCGTTCTCGGGACCGGCCCCGTCCAGCTCACTCACGCTCGGATCCGGCACATGGACGTCGAGGGGCTCCTCGCGGCGAGTCTTCCGTGACCGGAGCATGTCGAGGCATACCCGGGCGACGACCGTCGTCAGCCAACCACGCAGGTTCTCCACATCCGACGTATCGGCACGGCTGAGCCGGAGCCAGCCCTCCTGCACGGCGTCCTCCGCTTCGCTGATCGAGCCGAGCATCCGATAGGCGACCGCCGACAGGTGCGTCCGGTTCTCCTCGAAGCGATGCGCCAGAACTTCGTTGTCGGTCATCTGTCACATTCTGCCGTCGCGGTTCGTCTTGTCAGTGAGAACGAAAATCAGCTGGTGTGACATCGCATCACCCGAATACTTTTGGAGGCAGGCAATCGTGAAAGCCCGGATGACCAACCCCGCGATGATCGTTCCCGATGCCATGAAGTCTCTGCTGGCGCTGGGAAAGGCTGCGTCGAACGCGGACGTGCCGCCGGTGACCCACGCTCTCGTCCATCTGCGGTCGAGCCAGATCAACGGCTGCAGCGTGTGCGTGGACATGCATTCGCGTGAGTTGGAGAAGGAAGGGGAGACCAACGAGCGGATCTTCGCGGTGGCGGCGTGGCGGGAGGCTCCGTACTTCAGCGACGCCGAACGCGCGGCCCTGGCGCTGGCCGAGTCGATGACCCGGTTGAGTGATCGTCCGGATCCGGTGCCCGACGACGTGTGGAACGAGGCCGCCCGGCACTACGACGAGCAGGCGCTCGCGTCGCTGGTCCTGTCGATCGCCACCGTGAACCTGTGGAACCGGCTCAACGCCGCCACCCGGCAGGTCGCGGGCGGCCAGTGGTGACGGGGACACCGTAACGGGGGACGAGATGCGAATCGCAGGTCGGAGTAAGTATCCGACCTGCGATTCGCGGAGAAATCCTGGCAGTGCCCTCGGTGAGACTCGAACTCACACTGGACGGGTTTTGAATCCGTTTCCTCTGCCAATTGGGATACGAGGGCGTGTTGCGCTGTACCACTGTAGAAGATCGCCGTCGGGAGTCAACCACCGGTACCCTTCTAACGTTCGCTCCCCGTGCCGGGGTCGTCCGAGCAGAGGAGAATGGTGGCCATGAACGCTCCCCAGCAGCAAGGTGTGCCGTCGCAGCCGCGACGGGTCGTGGTGGCCGAGGACGAGGCGCTGATCAGGCTCGATCTGGTCGAGATGTTGCGGGAAGAGGGCTACGACGTGGTCGGTGAGGCGGGGGACGGGCAGGCCGCCGTCGACCTGGCGGTGGCGCTCAAACCCGACCTCGTGATCATGGACGTGAAGATGCCCCGTCGCGACGGCATCGATGCGGCCTCGGAGATCGCGGCGAAACGCATTGCGCCCGTGGTCATTCTCACAGCGTTCAGTCAGCGCGAGCTGGTGGAGCGGGCCCGCGACGCCGGGGCGATGGCCTATCTCGTCAAGCCGTTCTCCACAGCCGACCTGGTGCCCGCTGTCGAGTTGGCGGCCAGCCGGTTCAGGGAAGTGACCGCGCTCGAGCGGGAGATCTCCGATCTGTCCGAGCGTCTGGAGACCCGCAAGATCGTCGAGCGGGCCAAGGGTGTGTTGATGGAGAAGCAGTCCCTGACCGAGCCCGAGGCGTTCAAGTGGATCCAGCGGGCCGCGATGGACCGGCGGTCGACCATGAAGGCGGTCGCGCAGGTGGTACTCGAGACCCTCGGTGGGGAAGCTCCCACCAGCTGACCCGCGAGATCGGCTACAGCCGATGCGCTTTCGACGCGTCAGGCACCGGTGGGGAAGTCCGCGGATCGGCTGACGTCGGCCCACCGGTGGGCCTCGGCGGCGCGTTCGCTGGACGACTTCTCGGCCATCTCGACGGCACCGGCCCCGAGCAGCAGGCGCAGCGGGGCGTCCTCGGCGGCAACCACATCCATGATGATCCGAGCGGCCCGGGCGGGGTCGCCGGGCTGGGTGCCGTCGGTGGTCTCCCGGTAGTGGTTCATAGCGCCGACCGTTGCCTCGTAGTCGGGGCCGACCGAGCTGCGTGTCATCGACGAACCCTGCCAGTCGGTGCGGAATGCTCCGGGTTCCACGATGAGCACCTTCACGCCGAACGGTTTCACCTCCGCCGCCAGGACTTCGGAGAATCCCTCGACGGCGAACTTCGCTGCCTGATAGGCGCTCAGCCCCGGCGTGCCACCGACGCGGCCTCCGACGGAGGAGAACTGCACGAAGCAGCCGCCGCGCTGTTCGCGCAGGATCGGCAGTGCCGCGCGGGTGACGTTGACGACGCCGAAGAAGTTGGCCTCGACCTGCTGCCGGAAGTCCTCGTCGTCCATTTCCTCGATCGGGACGCTGTTGGCGTAGCCGGCGTTGTTCACCACCACGTCGAGGCCCCCGAACTCGTCGACGGCGGTGGCGACCGCCGCACGGGCGGCCGCGTCGTCGGTGACGTCCAGGGGGGCCGCCCGAACCCGGTCGCCGTACGTGTCGATCAGGCCGGTCAGCTGTTCGGGCTGCCGGGCGGTGGCTACCAGGTTGTCGCCGCTGCCGAGGATTGCTGTCGCGAGTTCCCTGCCGAAACCGCGTGAGGTTCCGGTGACGAGCCACGTCTTCGCCATGGTGTACTCCATCCGCTGGTTGCAACTGACTGGTTGGATGCTTACGAAATTCATGGAACACCCGCCGGAAGGAACTGTCAACCAACTATTTGGTTGATAGTCTGAATGCATGGTGCGCGATGCAGAGGCAACGAAGAAGCGACTACTCGACGCGGCGGCGGCCGAGTTCGCCGAGTTCGGCATCGCCGGGGCGCGGGTCGACCGCATCGCCCTGGCCGCCAAGGCGAACAAGTCGATGATCTACGCGTACTTCGGCGACAAGGGGCAGCTGTTCGACGCGGTCTTCTCCGCCCACGTGGTGGCCTTCACCGAGCAGGTGCGGTTCGACGCCACCGACCTCCCGGGTTACGCGGGGCGGTCGTTCGACCTGTACGAGGACAACCCGGCGACGCTCCGGCTCGCCACCTGGTACCAGCTGGAGCGGCCCGACGGTGAGCCGCTCCAGGTGGTGGTCGCGTCCAACCGGTCGAAGCTCGCCGACATCGAGCGAGCGCAGAGAAGTGGTGTGCTGCCAACCCGATTCGAACCCGTGGAACTGCTCACCGTCGTCCGGTCCGTCGCGATGTCCTGGCACACGCAGACACCGGAACTCGGCGCCTCGGCCCCCGCGGACCGGGCCCGCCGGCGCCAGGTTGTCGTCGACTCCGTGCGCCTTCTCGTCGGCGGCTGAGGCTCGCCACGCTACGACCGCGTAAACACTCGTCGTATTCAGATCACAGTAAGGTCACGAGCCTTTCCGGACGGATCGCGAAAGCCGCCGGACCGCTAGCGTCTGATCCCACAGCGGACGCCAACTCGGGTGGCGCCCGCACTCAGGTGATCTAAGGAGAGTTTGGATGGCTAAACGGACCCTCGTGCGGGCGGCCGCGGTTCTCGGCGCGGCATCACTCGCACTGGCAGGTTGTAGTTCGGACAGTGGCGACGACTCCGCGAGCGGGAGTGACAGCTCTGCCTCGGCCACCACTGTTTCCACCGATTGCACGCCCGAAGAGGCGGCGGCAGCGGGTGCCCCGTCCACAGCGCCGCTGAAGATCGGCACTCTGCTTCCCGACACGGGAAGCCTCTCCTTCCTCGGACCGCCGATGGTGGCGGGCACCCAACTCGGTGTCAACGACGTCAATGCGGCCGGTGGAGTTCTCGGCCAGCCCGTTCAACTGATCCCCGGCGACTCGGGCGACACCACCACCGACACGGCGAACACCACCGTGGACCGGGAACTCGCCGCGGGCACCCAGGTGATCATCGGCGCGGCGTCGTCCTCGGTGTCGCTGAAGGTCATCGACAAGGTGTCCAGCGCCGGCGTCGTGATGTTCTCCCCGGCCAACACGTCCGACCAGTTCGTCTGCTACCCGGACAAGGGCCAGTACTTCCGCACCGCCCCCACCGACGTGTTGCAGGCTCAGGCTGTGTCGCAACTCATCTCGGACGACGGCGGCCAGCGCGTGTCCATCCTGGCCCTCAACGACCCGTACGGAACCGGGCTCGCCGACAACATCCAGAAGAACCTCGTCGACGCGGGCATCCCCGAGGACCAGATCCAGAAGATCATCTACGACCCCAACGCGCAGTCCTTCAACTCCGAGATCGACCAGGTGAAGGACTTCGCCCCCGACGCCGTCGCGGTGGTCGGATTCGAGGAGTCCGCGAAGATCATCACCCGCATGCACGAGGTCGGCATCGGCCCGTCCGACGGGATGAAGGTCTACGGCGTCGACGGCAACATGGGTAACGCGCTCGGCGAGTCGGTGGCCGCACCGTTGCTCGACGGCATGCAGGGCACCACGCCGCTCACGGACGTCGGCCCGGCCTTCCAGGATCGTCTCAAGGGCATCAACCCGGGGCTGATCGACTTCAACTACGCCGGTGAATCCTACGACGCCGTAGTCGTTTCCGCGCTCGCCGCGGAAGCCGCGAAGTCGACGGCCGGTCGCGACATCGCCGCGAACATCAACGCCGTCACCGAAGGCGGAACCCCGTGTACGTCGTACCAGGAGTGCCTGCCGCTCGTGCAGGCCGGCACGGACGTCGACTACAACGGCATCACCGGCAAGCTCGACTTCGCCGCCGCAGGCGAGCCGTCCATCGGTTCGTACGGCAAGCTGAAGTTCGGCGCCGACAACAAGCTGACGACGGAGGGATACATAGTCGTCGGCGGATGATCGCACTCCCCTGAAACGGACTGTGGGCCAGGGAAACCTGGCCCACAGTCGTGTTGGTGGAACTACTTCTTCTCCTGACTTCCCGCCAGGGTCCCGAGGTACAGTTCGATCACCTTCGGGTCGTGCATCAGGTTGGGGCCGGAGTCGGTGTAGGCGTTGCGGCCCTGGTCCAGGACGTACCCGCGGTCGCAGATCTGCAGACACCGGCGGGCGTTCTGTTCCACCATGATCACCGAGACTCCCGCCGCGTTGATCCGCTTGCAGCGGATGAACACCTCGTCCTGGAACATCGGGGACAGCCCGGCGGACGGCTCGTCGAGCAGCAGCACGGACGGTTCCATCATCAGCGCACGTCCCATCGCGACCATCTGCCGTTCACCGCCGGACAGGGCGCCCGCCTTCACCTTCTTCCGCTCGACGAGCAGCGGGAAGAGGTCGCCGACGAACGCGAATCGCTCCGCGAAGAGCTTGGGCCGCAGATACATCCCCATCTCGAGGTTCTCCTCGATGGTGAGCGACGGAAAGACGTTCTGTGTCTGCGGGACGTAGCCGACGCCCTTCTGCACGAGCACGTGGGCGGGTTTGGACGTGATGTCCTCGCCCCGCAGGGTCACCGATCCCTCACGCACCGGTATCAGCCCGAACAGCGACTTCAGGAGCGTGGACTTCCCGGCGCCGTTGGGACCGATGATGCCGACGATCTCACCCTCGCGCAGGAAGAAGTTGCATTCGCGGAGGATGTTGACGCCGGGGATGTAGCCGGCCACCACACCGTCCGCGCGGACGAGGGCACCCTCGGCGAGCCGGGCATGCTCCTCGGGTGTGGCCGCGAATTCCGCAGGGGTCAGTTCGGTCATGGGTTCTCACGCCTCAGCTCGGTGATGTCGGGTTCGGAGAGGTCGCCGCCGGTCTCGAGGGTTTCGGCCTCGGCGTTCTCGAGTGCCTCGGCCAGAACGGCCGTCGCGCCCACCGGATTTCCCTCGTCGTCGAACTCGAGTGCCTGATCGTGGTGGCTGCCCAGGTAGGCGTCGACCACCGCGTTGTTGGACGAGAGGTGTCCCGGTGTGGACTCGGCGATCACGCTGCCCTGCGCCATCACCACCACCCAGTCGCTGATGTCGCGGATGACGTCCATGTCGTGTTCGACGAACACGACCGTCATGCCCTCGTCCCGAAGCGATTTGATGTGGCCGAGCAGGCTCTGGGTGAGCGCCGGGTTCACGCCGGCCATCGGCTCGTCGAGCATCACCACCGTCGGCTCCGTCATCAGCGCCCGCGCCATCTCGAGCAGCTTGCGCTGACCGCCGGACAGCGAACCGGCGAGATCGTCGGATTTGGCGTCGAGCTTGAACCGCGCGAGCAGTTCGTTGGCCCGTTCGGTGACGGCCCGTTCCTGCGCCTTCCACGTCCACGGCAGAAGCGTGTTGACGATGCGTTCGCCGCGTTGCCCGGTGGCGCCGAGCCGCACGTTGTCGAGCACCGTCAGCTTCGACAACGCCTTGGTGAGCTGGAACGTGCGGACGACGCCGCGGCGGGCCACCTGGTGCGGATACATCCGGCCCAGCGACTGGCCATCCATCGACCACGTGCCGCTGTCCGGCCGGTCGAAACCGGTGAGCAGGTTGAACAGGGTGGTCTTACCGGCGCCGTTCGGACCGATCAGTCCGGTGATGCAGCCGCGCTGAATCTCCAGATGCGCCACATCGACGGCCTTGAGCCCGCCGAACGTCCGGGACACGTTGTCGACCACGAGGATCGGGTCGGGTTTCGGTGCGCCGGGGGAGTGCGGGACGTCGGCGAAGATCGAGGCCCGTTCCTCGGCGGTGAGCACGGTGGTGGTCTGCTGATGATCCGGCAGTCTGTGGTCAGGCATTGAGCTGCACCTCCCGCTTGTTGCCCAGTATGCCCTGCGGCCGGAAGACCATCAGCACCGCGATCATGATGCCGAGCAGGACGAACCGCATGGCCCCGACCTGCTGTTCCGTCAGCGGCAGCAGCGGATCGGGCCCGGAGATGGCCTGCCGCAACAGGGCGTCCGGGATGGCCAGCAGGAACCAGAACAGCATCGCGCCGACCACCGGTCCGAAGACCGTCGCCGCGCCGCCGAGGATGAGGGCGCCGAACGCGAAGAACGTCTGCGCGGTGGAGTAGAAGTCGGGGTTGATCGACTTGGTCTGCAGCGCGTTGAACACGCCGCCGAGCCCGCCGATCATGCCGCCGAGGACCAGCGCCTGCATCTTGTAGACGAAGACGTTCTTGCCGAGTGCGCGAGCGGCGTCCTCGTCCTCGCGGACGGCCTTGAGGACACGGCCCCACGGACTGTGCGTCAGGAGAAACACGAACCCGCACAGCACCAGGACGAGAGTCCATCCGACGACCATCGACCAGAGGTCGTCGCCGTAGAACTTCACGCCGAGGAAGTTGTACTGCTTACCCGAGTCGAACGGGCTGAGCGTGGTGAACGGGTCGGCGAAACCGAACAGGCCGTTGGTGGATCCGGTGATCGAATCCGAAGCGGTGGACCGGAAGATCAGCCGCAGGATCTCGGACGCGGCGATCGTGACGATGGCGAGGTAGTCGGCCCGCAACCGCAGCGTCGGGATACCGAGGACGACGGCCAGCAACCCGGCCGCGGCGAGACCGACGAGGATGCCGACCCACAGCGGCTGCTGGTAGGTGACGGTCATGATCCCGACGCCGTAGCCGCCGAGGAGGGCGAACCCGATCTGACCGAAGTTCAGCAGTCCGGCGTAGCCGAAGTGCAGGTTGAGGCCGATCGCCAGCAGCGCGTAGAAAATCGCCGACGGGCCGATCAGCTGGGCGAGCGAGACCTGGAGTGCTCCTGCGATGTCCATGCCCTCACCCGATCCTTTGCCGGCTGCCGAGAATGCCCTGAGGCCGGACGACCAGGATGACGATCAAGATGAGCAGTCCTCCGATGTACTTGAGGTCGGGGTTGATCACCAGCGTCGACAGCTGGACGAGCAGACCGACGATCACACAGCCGAGCAGCGCGCCGTAGGCGGTGCCGAGTCCGCCGAGCGTGATACCGGCGAACATCAGTAGCAGGAGCTTGAAGCCCATCTCCCACTGCACGCGGCCGCCGAGTTCGGAGATGCCGAACAGGACGCCGCCGAGCGCGGCGAGACCGCCGCCGAGACCCCACACGAAGCGGATCACCCGTTCGACGTCGATGCCGGACGACGCGGCCAGGTCGCGGTTGTCGGACACGGCGCGCATGGCCTTGCCGATGCGCGTCTTCTGCAGCAGCAGGGCCACTCCGACGAGAACGACGAGACTGATGCCGATGCTCACGAGGTTGGCGTCGGTGATCGCGATCGGACCCCAGTGCCTTTCCACCTGGGCCTGGTAGTCGACGAATGGTTCCGCGCGATCGGAGAAGAAGATCAGGATCAGGTAGCGCAGGGAAATCGCGAGTCCGATCGACACCACCAGCTGCGCTATCAGGCCGGTCTTGCGTCGTCGCAGCGGTTTCCAGATCCCGGCATTGTTCAGCAGTCCGATCAGGATTCCCACGAAGACCGCGAGGATCGTGGCCGGGATCAGCTGCACACCGAACGTCACGTTGATCACCCACGCCGCGACCGCACCGAGGGTGACGAGTTCGCCGTGCGCGAAGTTCGTCAGGCCGGTGGTGCCGTAGATCAGGCTCAGCCCGACACCGGCGATGGCAATCACGAGACCGAACCGGAGCCCGTCGATGGTCTGGCGAATCAGCTTCTCGTAGAACGGGACCGCGGAACCGGTGCGGGCCTCGCCGAACGAGAAGATCACCGTGTTGGTGCGACCGGCCACCACTTCCCGCTGCACCGTGGCCTGCACGCTGACGTCGTCGGGAAGCGAGTCCGCCACGATCTCGAACGTGTACGTGCCGGGCGCGACCTGGAGTTCCCAGCGGCCGTTCGACTCCGACGTCGCCTTCGCCACCTCGCTGCCCGACGAATCGAGAGCGCGCACCTCGACGTCCGCGAGCCGTTCGCCCGCGTTGTTGAGATTGCCGCTGACCCGCACCGCGTTCTCCGGGGGCGCCGGTTGCCCGCTCGTCGCGGGCGGTGGGGGCGGTGGGGTGGGTTCCTGCGCCGCCGCGGGACCGCCGAAAGCGATCGCCGCGACGAGGCCGAGCAGGACGAGGACGAACGCACGGCCGAGCTGCCGGGTGACCGACCCTCTTCTCGTGCGTTTCCTCGCGGATTTCGGTCGCGTCCTCACTGCTGGGAGTCGCTTCCTCACGGTTGGGGCCACGCAGGTCCTCCGGGGACGTGTAGATCGGTCAGGAACGTGCTGCGACGGACTCGACTACCGCCCGTGCCGCAATTTCCGGACTCTAACGGCTCCGGTCGCGCGAAATGGGGTTCTCGGATTTCCGGCACGTTTCGGTTGGGTATCGAACCATCCGGCTGATCGGTGTCGGATCGGCTCCCTAGACTGGGCAACCGTGAGCCCTGCAACCACCCCCCGGTCCACCACGTCCCCCGCGTCCGGCGCAGCCGCGTCGTCCGACGATCGCCCCACCCTGATGCTGCTCGACGGCCACTCGCTGGCCTTCCGTGCGTTCTACGCCCTGCCCGCCGAGAACTTCAAGACGCACAGCGGTCAGGTCACCAACGCCGTCTACGGGTTCACGTCGATGTTGATCAACCTGCTGCGCGACGAACAGCCGAGCCACGTGGCGGCGGCGTTCGACGTGTCCAGGCAGACGTTCCGGGCGGAGAAGTTCCCCGAATACAAGGCGAATCGCAGCACGGCTCCGGACGAGTTCAAGGGGCAGGTCGAGATCACCAAGGACGTCCTCGGGGCTCTCGGCATCCCGGTGATGGCCGAGGCGGGCTTCGAGGCCGACGACATCATCGCCACGCTCACCACCCAGGCCGAGGCGCTCGGGTACCGCGTCCTCGTGGTGACCGGCGACCGGGACTCGCTCCAGCTGGTCACCGACGGCGTCACAGTGCTGTACCCGAAGAAGGGCGTCTCGGACCTCACCCGGTTCACGCCGGCGGCCGTCGAGGAGAAGTACGGGCTCACACCTGCGCAGTACCCCGACTTCGCGGCACTGCGCGGCGACCCGAGCGACAACCTGCCGGGCATCCCGGGTGTGGGGGAGAAGACCGCCACCAAGTGGATCAAGGAGTACGGCGATCTCGTCGGCCTGGTCGACAACGTCGACAAGGTCCGCGGCAAGGTGGGTGACGCGCTGCGGGAGAACCTGCCGAACGTCCTGCTCAACCGGGAACTGACCGAGATGGTGCGCGACGTCCCGCTGCCGTACACCCCGGACCAGCTGATGCTCGCGCAGTGGGATCGGGAGAAGATTCACGCGCTGTTCGACGACCTCGAGTTCAAGGTGCTGCGCGACCGGCTGTTCGCCACGTTGGCGCCGGTCGAAGCGGAGGCCGAGGAGGGTTTCGAGGTGCGCGGCAGCGCGCTCGATCCCGGGGCCGTCGCGGACTGGTTGTCGGCGCACGCGTCGACGGGCGAGCGATCCGGCGTGTCGGTGGTCGGCACCCGCACCCCGTACGGCGGTGACGTGACGGCGATCGCCATCGCCGCCGCAGACGGTGAGGGCGCCTACATCGCCACCGCGTCCGCCACCCCGGAGGACGAGAAGGCGCTCGGCATCTGGCTCGCGGACGCGGATCAGCCGAAGGCCCTGCACGAGGCCAAGTGGGCGATGCACGCGCTGCGCGGACGCGGCTGGGTGCTCGGTGGTCTCACCAGCGACACCGCGCTGGCGGCCTACCTGGTGCGCCCCGGGCAGCGGACGTTCAACCTCGACGACCTGTCGCTGCGATACCTGCGCAGGGAGCTGCGGGTGGAGGAGACCGGCCAGGAGCAGCTGTCGCTGCTCGACGACGCCGACCAGGTCGACGCGGAAGCCGCCGAGACCGAAATTCTCAGCGCCCGCGCCGTCCTCGACCTCGCGGCCGCGCTCGACACCGAACTCGCGAACATCGAATCCACGGCGCTGCTGTCCGAGATGGAGTTGCCGCTGCTGGAGGTGCTGGCCGTCATCGAGGCGTCCGGCATCGCCGTCGACGGTGACCACCTGCACGACCTGCAGAGCCGGTTCGCGGCCGAGGTCTCCGCGGCGGCGGAGGCGGCCTACGGGGTCATCGGCAAGCAGATCAACCTCGGGTCGCCCAAACAGCTGCAGGTCGTGCTGTTCGACGAGCTGGAGATGCCCAAGACGAAGAAGACGAAGACCGGATATACCACGGACGCCGAGGCGTTGCAGAACCTGTTCGAGAAGACGTCGCACCCGTTCCTCGAGCACCTGCTCGCGCACCGCGACGCGACGCGGCTGAAGGTGACCGTCGACGGGCTGCTGAAGACGGTCGCCGAGGACGGGCGCATCCACACGACGTTCAACCAGACCGTCGCGGCCACCGGCCGGCTGTCGTCGACCGAGCCCAACCTCCAGAACATCCCGGTACGCACCGACGCCGGCCGGCAGATCAGGGACGGGTTCGTCGTCGGCGAGGGCTACGACTCGCTGCTCACGGCCGACTACAGCCAGATCGAGATGCGGATCATGGCACACGTGTCCGGTGACGAGGGGCTGATCGAGGCGTTCAACACCGGCGAAGACCTGCACAGCTTCGTCGGCGCGCGTGCGTTCGGCGTGCCGATCGAGGAGGTCACGCCGGAGCTGCGCCGCCGTGTGAAGGCGATGTCCTACGGGCTGGCGTACGGGCTGAGCGCGTTCGGTCTGGCCGCCCAGCTCAAGATCTCGACCGAAGAGGCCAAATCGCAGATGGAGGCGTACTTCGCGCGGTTCGGCGGGGTGCGCGACTACCTGCATGAGGTCGTGGAACAGGCCCGCAAGGACGGCTACACGTCGACGCTGTACGGGCGTCGACGTTACCTGCCCGACCTCACCAGCGACAACCGCCAGCGTCGGGAGGTCGCCGAGCGCGCCGCGCTCAACGCCCCCATCCAGGGCACGGCCGCCGACATCATCAAGGTCGCGATGATCAACGTGCAGCGGTCGCTGCGCGAGGCGGGCCTGAAATCGCGGATGCTGCTGCAGGTCCACGACGAACTCGTGCTCGAGGTCGTCGATTCGGAACGGGAACAGGTCGAACAGCTGGTGCGCGAAAAGATGTCCTCGGCCATCGAGCTGTCGGTGCCGCTCGACGTGTCCGTCGGCACCGGTCGCAGTTGGGACGCCGCCGCACATTAGGCGGCGGCGGTCCTCCGCCCTACTCGGCGGGCGCCTGCTCGGCGATCTGCTTGCGCACCTCGTCCATGTCGAGTGCCTTGACCTGCGTGACCAGATCCTCGAGCGCCGCGGGCGGCAGCGCACCGGGCTGGCTGAACACCAGCACACCCTCACGGAACGCCATGATGGTCGGGATCGACCGGATGTTCGCGGCGGCGGCGATGCCCTGTTCCGCTTCGGTGTCGACCTTGGCGTGTACGACGTCGGGGTGCTGCTCCGACGAGGCCTCGAAGGTGGGGGCGAAGGAGCGGCACGGTCCGCACCACGATGCCCAGAAGTCGACCAGAACGACATCGTTGCCGGTCACGGTCTCGTCGAAGTTCTGCTGAGTCAGAGTCTTGGTGGCCACGAGGGTCCTTTCTTTCGGTGACTGCTTTGCGTGTGCAACGCCGCGTCGCCGTCGATTCTTCCCTGCGGCGTCGTCAGCCGGTGCGCTCCGTGTCCCGGAACGTGCGGCGGTAGGCCTGCGGGGTGGTGTGGCGCAGCCGCAGGAAATGCTGCCGCAGGACGGCGCCGCCGCCGAAGCCGACCCGTTCGGCGATCACGTCGACCGAGAGATCCGAGTTCTCCAACAGATGCTGCGCGGCCAGCACCCGCTGATCGCTGAGCCACCGGGCCGGGGTGGTCCCGGTCTCGGCCTGGAACCTTCGCGCGAACGTGCGGGGAGACATGTTGGCCTTGGCCGCCACCGCGGTCACCGACAGGTCGAGGGCGAGGTGCTCGGTCATCCAGTCGAGCAACGGCCCGAGGGTGTCGATCGTCGTCGACGGCAGCGGCATCGCCACGTACTGCGCCTGACCGCCGTCCCGGTGCGGCGGGACCACCATGCGCCGCGCGATCCCGTTGGCCACCCGGCTGCCCTGTTCCTTGCGCACGATGTGCAGACACAGGTCGATTCCCGCGGCGGTGCCCGCGCTGGTCAGGACGGGATCGTCGTCGACGTACAGGACGTTCGGGTCGACCGTGGCGGCCGGGTGGAGGTCGGCGAGCCGCTGGGCGTGCCGCCAGTGGGTGGTGCATGTGCGTCCGTCCAGCAGCCCGGCCGCGCCGAGCACGAAGGCGCCGCTGCAGAGGCTGGCGACCTTGGCGCCCCGGTCCACCGCGGCCCGCAGTTTGTCGAGGAGGGGGTCCATGCACGGGTCGGGGTCCTTCGCGCAGACGAAGGTGCCGTCCGCCTCGGCGTAGGTTCCGCCCGCGGGAACGACGATGAGGTCGGCGTCGTCTAGCCGGTCGAGGTCGTACGGCACGTCGATGCCGTATCCGAAGCGGGTGCGGATGGGTTCCGGTGAGCCGGCGACGAGCGAGAAGTCGTAGGTGGGGAGTCCGTCGTCGGATCGGTCGAAACCGAACACCTCGCAGGCGACACCGAGCTCGAACGCTTCGGTGAGCGGCATGAGCGGTACGACGACTTTTTTCAGCACCGTCTCAGTGTGGCAGAAATACGGTCAACAATGTCGTTTCTGCCACTTTTTCTCGGAGGTCGATGCTACGAGGCTGAAGACATGACAATCCTGGTCGTGGTACTCCTCGTGTTCCTGGCGCTCGACGCGCTGGCGCTCGCCGGCCGCACGCCCGACACGCACAACGAAGTCATCCAGCACGGGGACTTCCGATTTTGAGAGGGAATCTGGCGGTCCAGTATGCGGGCGCGGCGCTCGCCTGGGGCGCGAGTTTCCTCTTCATCAAGGTCGGCCTCGAGGGCCTGTCCTTCACGCAGGTCGTGCTGTGGCGACTCGTGTTCGGGGCGGTGACCCTCGGTGCCGTCCTCGGACTCACCCGGACGCGGTTGCCGCGCCAAGCGGCGACGTGGGCGCACCTGTCGGTCCTGGCGGTCGCCCAGTGTGTGGTGCCGTGGTTGCTGTTCAGCTGGGCCGAGCAGAGCATCAGTTCCGGCCTGGCCAGCATCTACAACGCGACCACGCCCCTCATGACGATGTCGGTGGCCCTGGCGTTCCTGCCTGGGGAGAAGCTCACGGACGCAAAGCTGTTCGGCCTCCTGCTCGGATTCACGGGGGTGGTCGTGGTGCTGGCGCCGTGGCAGGCGGGGATCATCGGCAGCGTCCCCGCCCAGGTCGCGTGCCTCGGCGCCACCGCGTCGTACGGCGTGGCACTGGTCTACCTGAGGCGGTTCATCCTTCCGCGGGGCGTCGGCACGCCCACCATCGCGTTCATGCAGGTGTCGATCGCCGCAGCCGCCATGGTCCTCGCCGCCCCGTGGGTCGCGAGCACGCCGATGCACCTGACCCCCGCGATCGTCGCGTCGATGATCGGGCTCGGGGCGTTCGGCACCGGACTGGCGTTCGTGTGGAACACGAACGTGGTGCGCGGCTGGGGGCCCACCGCGGCCTCCACCGTCACCTACCTGACACCGGTGGTCGGCGTCGTGCTCGGTGCGGTCGCACTCGACGAGCGCATCTCGTGGAACCAGCCCGTCGGGGCACTCGCGGTGATCGCGGGAATCGTCGTCACCCAACGGTCTTCGCGCACGGCAGCGGAGACGGTCGCCGCGGACGCGTCGTGATCATGGTGGTGCCGTGACGACCCACTCGCGTTTGGCGTCCCCGTCCCACCGGCGCACCACCGACGCCCGGCCGATGATGTCGCCGCCGTCGAGGAGCCGCGCGGCCTCTGCGATCTGATCGGCAGGCAATCGTCGCGCGAGAGTCACGTGCGGCGTCCACTCGCCCGGGCGGATGTGCGGCGTGATTTCCGTGGCGTGCGCCGCGAGATCGAACACGCTGCGGTGCAGGGACAGCAGCGCCTTCGACGGCACCACCAACCGGGACAGCGTGACGTGCCTGCCGCCGAACATCACGAGCCCGCCCAGCCGGATGTGGAACGAGGGCGTCGCGATCCGGCGGCCCAGCAGTTCGTCGATCTCGGGTGGGATGTGGCGTGCCACGAACAGGGTGATGTGAGGCCGATTCGACTCGGCGCGAACGCGAGTGCGGCTGGGCATCCCGGCATCCCACAGGCGTTGCCACTCCGCGCGCACGGCAACGTCGGTCGCTTCGTCGAACAGCAGTTCCACCGACTGGACCATGGTAGGCAATGATGGCCTCATGAGCGGTGCTACGGCAAACATTTCCGATACCCGGATCGGGGTGCTCCTCGGCGACGGCATCGGTCACGAGATCGTCCCCGCCACCCAGCGGGTGGTCTCGGCCGCGGTGACCGCGGCAGGAGGCGGCGACGTCGACTGGGTGGAACTGCCCCTCGGCCTGGGCGCCATCGAGTCGCACGGAACGCCGATCCCCGACTCCACGCTCTCCGCGCTGGACGAACTCGACGCCTGGATCCTGGGCCCGCACGACAGCGCCGCCTACCCGGAACCGTTCCGCGGCCGGCTGACCCCCGGCGGGGTGGTGCGCAAGAGATTCGACCTGTTCGCGAACATCCGCCCCGCGCGCTCGCTCGAGGGCGTCGCGTCGACGGTCCCGGACATGGACCTGGTGATCGTCCGGGAGAACACCGAAGGCTTGTACGCGGATCGGAACATGTTCGCCGGCAGCGGCGAGTTCATGCCCACTCCGGACGTGGCGCTGGCGGTCGGCGTCGTGACGAGGAAGGCGTGTGAGCGCATCGCGCACACGGCATTCGCGCTGGCGCGCACCCGCGGCCGGCACGTCACGATCGTGCACAAGGCCAACGTGCTGTCGATGACGACCGGGTTGTTCCGCGACGTCTGCCGGGAGGTGGGGAAGCGCGACTACCCGGACGTGCGGATCGACGACGAGCACGTCGACGCCATGACCGCGCACCTCGTCCGCAGGGGACGCGACTTCGACGTCGTGGTGACGGAGAACATGTTCGGCGACATCCTGTCGGACCTGACCGGTGAGCTGTCCGGCTCGCTCGGCACCGCCCCGTCGATCAACAGTTCCGAGACCAAGGTGATGGCGCAGGCGGCGCACGGAGCCGCCCCCGACATCGCGGGCCGCAACCGGGCCAATCCCACGGCGCTGATGCTGTCGGCCGCGATGATGCTGGAGTGGCTCGGGGAACGCCGCGCGGACCGGCATCTGGGCGGCGCGGCCCACCGGATCCGCGACGCGGTCCGTGCGACGATCGCATCCGGAGTCGCCACGGCTGACCTGGGTGGACTCGCGTCGACCGGTGAATTCACCGAGACGGTCCTCGCCCGGACACTGCGTCGCTGAAACCGCCGCCACGGGCCGGGACAGGCCGTTAATGTTCGGTAACGACGTCCGCAGATGCGGGTGCCGTAACCTACCGTTCGACTATTCGGAGTTCGCGAGTTCTCCGTCGCCGTAGCTCGCTCGGTGTACCACGATTTCCTTGGAGGACATGCCAGTGTCTGGTCGATCCGTCTTCGCGCGAGGCCGAGTGGCCCGCACCATCTGTGCACTGGCGGGCGGCAGTGCTCTGCTGCTCGCCGGATGCGCCAGCAACACCGAGGGCGGTGGTACGCCTTCCGGAGAAGAGACCGTCGCCGTGGAAGTCGACAAGGTGGATGCCATCGCGGCGACACTGCCCGAGAAGATCGCCTCGTCCGGCAAGATCATCGTCGGTGTCAATATTCCCTACTCGCCCAACGAGTTCAAGGATCCGAGCGGCAAGATCGTCGGCTTCGACGTCGACCTCGTGGACGCCGTGAGCAAGGTGCTCGGCGTGACACCGGAGTACACCGAGGCGGACTTCGACAAGATCATCCCGTCGATCCAGGCCGGCAGCTACGACATGGGCATGTCGTCGTTCACCGACACCAAGGAACGCGAGCAGTCGGTCGACTTCACCACCTACTTCAGCGCCGGAGTGCAGTGGGCGCAGCCCGCCGGCAAGTCCGTCGACCCCACCAACGCGTGCGGCCTGCGGGTCGGCGTGCAGACCACCACCATCGAGGATCTCGAGGAGGTGCCCGCCAAGAGCGCGGCGTGCGTCGCGGCCGGGAAGCCGCCCATCGAGATCGTGAAGTTCGACAGCCAGGACGACGCGGCCAACGCCGTCGCCCTCGGCAAGGTCGACGCGATGTCCGCCGACTCGCCCGTCACCGCGTACGCGATCAAACAGAGTGACGGCAAGATCGAGGCCGCGGGCGAGGTCTTCGACGCCGCGCCGTACGGCTGGCCCGTCGCGAAGGGGTCGCCGCTCGCACAGACCCTCCAGCAGGCGCTGCAGCATCTCATCGACGACGGCACCTACCGGACGATCGCGGAGAACTGGGGTGTCGAGGCGGGCGTCATCACCACGTCCCAGATCAACGGCGCCACGAGCTGAGCGGTTGACGAGTGTCTGACGTGGAGAAGGCCCCGGACCGGTCCGGCACCGAGACGGGGCAGGAACCGGAACCGATCAAGGCGATCCCGCTGCGGCGGCCCGGCCGCTGGATCGCCGCGATCGTCGTCGGCCTGCTGCTGGCGTTGTTCGTCAACGGTGCGCGCACCAACGAGGCGTACCGCTGGGACGTCTACGCCCGCTATCTGTTCGATGCACGGATCTCGGCCGCGGCGTGGAACACCATCCAGCTGACGATCCTGTCGATGGCGATCGCCATCATCCTGGGTGTCGTCCTCGCCGTCATGCGGCTGTCGCCGAACCCGGTGCTGAAGGCGGCGTCGTGGGGGTATCTGTGGATCTTCCGCGGGACCCCGGTCTATGTGCAGTTGGTGTTCTGGGGACTGTTCCCGTCCATCTACAAGCAGCTGGATCTGGGCATCCCGTTCGTCCACCAGTTCGTGCACATCGACCTGCAGGGAATCAACGCGGCGTTCCTGTTCGCGGTGATCGGGCTGGGACTCAACGAGGCCGCGTACATGGCCGAGATCGTCCGGGCCGGCGTGAACTCGGTGGCCGAGGGGCAGACCGAGGCGTCGGTGGCGCTCGGCATGACCTGGTCGCAAACCATGCGCCGCACGGTCCTGCCCCAGGCCATGCGGGTGATCATCCCGCCCACGGGCAACGAGCTGATCAGCATGCTGAAGACGACATCGCTGGTCACCGCGGTGCCGTACAGCCTGGAGTTGTACGGACGTGCCAGAGACATCTCGGGCGCGAACTTCCAGCCCATCCCGCTGCTGATGGTGGCCGCCACCTGGTACCTCGCCATCACCAGCCTGCTCATGATCGGCCAGTTCTACCTGGAGCGGTACTACTCGAAGGGTGCGTCCCGCAAGCTCACCCCGCGGCAACTGCAGGCGCTCGCGGACGCGCAGGGCAAGCCGCTCGTGATCGAACCCGGGCCGGAGACCTTGCCCGACACACCCGGAGGGGAACGACGATGACGCCGATGGTCAAGGCGGACCGGGTCTGCAAGAACTTCGGGGCGCTGAAGGTACTCAAGGGTGTGTCACTGGAGATCGACGCCGGCCAGGTCCTGTGCCTGGTCGGGCCGTCGGGCTCGGGGAAGTCGACGTTCCTGCGATGCATCAACCACCTCGAGCAGGTCAACGCCGGGCGGTTGTACGTCGACGGCGAGATCGTCGGGTACTCCGAGCGTGGCGGCAAGCTCTACGAACTCCATCCCAGGGCGGCCGCGAAGCAGCGCCGCGACATCGGGATGGTGTTCCAGCACTTCAACCTGTTCCCGCACCGGACGGCACTCGAGAACATCATCGAGGCGCCCATCCAGGTGAAGAGGCTGAGCAAGAAGAAGGCGCTCGAGCGAGGGCGTGATCTCCTCGAGCAGGTGGGACTGAGCGAGAAGGCGGACGCATACCCGGCGCAGCTGTCGGGTGGTCAGCAGCAGCGCGTCGCTATTGCCCGCGCGCTGGCGATGGACCCCAAGCTGATGCTGTTCGACGAGCCGACGTCCGCCCTCGACCCGGAGCTGGTCGGGGAGGTGCTGACCGTGATGAAGGATCTCGCGGCCGGCGGCATGACGATGGTCGTCGTCACGCACGAGATGGGTTTCGCGCGCGAGGTGGCCGACCAGCTCGTGTTCATGGACGCCGGCGTCGTCGTGGAATCGGGCAATCCCCGCGAGCTGCTCGCCAATCCGCAGCACGACCGCACCAAGTTGTTCTTGTCGAAGCTGCTGTAGTGGCCTCCGGCCCCGTGAGTACTTCTCAACCGCGGGCGGTTAAGAAGTACTCACGGGTTTGCGGCAGCTGAAGATGGCGGTGCCGGGGAAGATTTGTCCCCGCAGCGGGCTCCACTGCCCCCATTCCCGGTCGAGCCACTCGGGCCACTCCGGCTCGATGATGTCGCGCACCTCCAGTCCGGCCGCCACGATCTCGCGCACCCGGTCGCCGATGGTCCGGTGGTGCTCGACGTAGGTGGGGACGCCGTTGCCGTCGACCTCCACGTAGGGCGTGCGGTCGAAGTAGGGAAGCGACGCAGTGAGTCCACGGGGGCCCGGATCGTCCGGGAAGATCCAGCGGATCGGATGGTTGACGGCGAAGACCCACAGCCCACCCGGGCGAAGAACCCGGGCCACCTCGCTCATCACCTGCTGTGAGTCCGCCACGAACGGAACTGCTCCAAAAGCGGAACACGCGATGTCGAAGCTCGCGTCGGCGAAGGGGAGGTGCTCGGCTCCCGCATGAACGAGCGGCACGGTCGTGCCGCCGGCCCGCATGGCCTCGACCCCGCGGGTCAACATCGACATGGACAGGTCGAGCCCGACCGCCCGGGCGCCCCGGCCGGCGAGCCACCGCGCGCAGGGAGCGGAACCGCAGCCCACCTCGAGGACGTCCTTGCCCGTCACGTCACCGAGAAGGTGGTAGTCGCCCTCGTGGAGTCCCTCCGGACACCAGACGAACTCACCCTCGGACGAGTCCACGCCGAGAAACTCGCCGTGGGTGCGGTGGTAGTCGTCCGCATCGGCGTCCCACCAGGCACGGCTCGCGCGTTCGCTGGACTCGGAATCGACGCGGACGCGGCTCACCCCGGACGTTCCGAGGACGCTGTTGGCGGTGCCGTGACGGTCGTCTTCGGGCGAGAGGGGAGAATCGGACGGGCGAGGATCGGGCATGGGCAACAGAGTAGAGCGTGAGAACGTGCCCGGGTTTGCCCAGCTTGCCCACGGGCGCGTAGCCTATTGCACGCGAGTGTCTCTGTGTGCGGCATCGGATTCGGTTCAGTTCGAGTTTGTTCGGTTCCAGTCGGGTGTCGTTCACTGCGCTTGCGGTGATCTGATTCGGCGGAATGTTTCGTCGGTTCAGGTTGCTTGTCCGACAGAACACCATCAACCGACCACAACCCGTCCGGAGCAACTCAACACATGCCCTCCACCACCGTGACCTCGCCGCAGGTAGCCGTCAACGACATCGGCTCCGCCGAGGACTTCCTCGCCGCCATCGACGCAACGATCAAGTACTTCAACGATGGCGACATCGTCGAAGGCACCATCGTCAAGGTCGATCGTGACGAGGTCCTGCTCGACATCGGTTACAAGACCGAAGGCGTCATCCCTTCCCGTGAGCTCTCCATCAAGCACGACGTCGACCCCAACGAGGTCGTCTCCGTGGGCGATGAGGTCGAAGCTCTCGTCCTCACCAAGGAGGACAAGGAAGGCCGACTGATCCTGTCGAAGAAGCGCGCTCAGTACGAGCGTGCCTGGGGCACCATCGAGGAGCTCAAGGAGAAGGACGAGGCCGTCAAGGGCACCGTCATCGAGGTCGTCAAGGGCGGCCTGATCCTCGACATCGGCCTGCGTGGCTTCCTCCCCGCTTCGCTCGTCGAGATGCGCCGTGTCCGCGATCTGCAGCCGTACGTCGGCAAGGAGATCGAGGCCAAGATCATCGAGCTCGACAAGAACCGCAACAACGTCGTCCTCTCGCGCCGTGCATGGCTCGAGCAGACGCAGTCCGAGGTTCGCAGCGAGTTCCTGCACCAGCTGCAGAAGGGCCAGGTCCGCAAGGGCGTCGTGTCCTCCATCGTCAACTTCGGTGCCTTCGTGGACCTGGGCGGCGTCGACGGCCTGGTGCACGTTTCCGAGCTGTCCTGGAAGCACATCGACCACCCGTCCGAGGTTGTCGAGGTCGGCACCGAGGTCACCGTCGAGGTTCTCGACGTCGACCTGGACCGCGAGCGCGTCTCCCTGTCGCTCAAGGCGACGCAGGAAGACCCGTGGCGCCAGTTCGCCCGCACGCACGCCATCGGCCAGATCGTGCCCGGCAAGGTCACGAAGCTGGTTCCGTTCGGTGCCTTCGTGCGCGTCGAAGAGGGAATCGAAGGCCTCGTCCACATCTCCGAGCTGGCCGAGCGCCACGTGGAGGTCCCGGACCAGGTTGTCGGCGTCAACGACGATGCACTCGTCAAGGTCATCGACATCGACCTCGAGCGTCGTCGCATCTCGCTGTCGCTGAAGCAGGCCAACGAGGACTACAACGCCGAGTTCGATCCGTCCAAGTACGGCATGGCGGACAGCTACGACGAGCAGGGCAACTACATCTTCCCCGAGGGCTTCGATCCCGAGACCAACGAATGGCTCGAGGGCTTCGACAAGCAGCGTGAGGAGTGGGAGAACCGCTACGCCGAGGCTGAGCGTCGCCACAAGATGCACACCGCTCAGATGGAGAAGACCGCTGCAGACGAGGCCGCCGAGGCTGCCACCGCTGCTGCCGGCTACTCCTCCGAGTCGGGTGCCGGCGACGCCGACGCCGCTTCGGCTGCCAGCACCTCGTCGTCCGAGTCTGCCGGCGGATCGCTGGCCAGCGACGCACAGCTCGCCGCTCTGCGCGAGAAGCTGTCGGGCAACGCCTAGCAAGTCCGCCTGACGCGTCAGGCAAAGCCGAAGACCCCGCTCCTGCACTGCAGGGGCGGGGTCTCGTCGTTGCAGGCATCCGAACATGACTGTGGCCCAACCTCTCCGGAGGTTGGGCCACAGTGGTGTCGGGTGAGGAGGGTGCTCAGTTCGCGGTGGCGGGAATCCAGTAGCCGGACGACGACTGCACCTCGGCACGCTTGCGCATCATTGCGAAACTGTGCCTGCCCTGGCCGATGAGTGCGGTGAGCCAGGTCCGGCGATGCTCGGCCAGCGCGGACGCCACCTCGGGGATCTCGATGCAATGCACCCCGCCCGCGATGCCGAGGCGGTGCCGACCGAACTGGTTGCGGTGATCGCGCATGGCGTTCCTCTTCTTCGAGAAGGTGCAGGTCGGGTGCGTTCGCTCGAACATAACCGACCATGTCGGAGATCTGTGGTATTTGGGGCAGGTGAGTCTGCAGAGAAGGAAGAGGGTGGAGATCGGCGAGGGACGTGCGTACTCGTTCCGCGGCGGGTGCAACACTGGGAGGCGTGTTGAGAATCGGCCTCACTGGAGGCATAGGAGCCGGTAAGTCCACCGTGTCGAAGGTCCTCGCCGAACTCGGGGCCGTCATCATCGACGCCGATCTGATTGCGAGGGAGGTCGTCGAACCCGGAACACCCGGCCTCGCTGCCCTCGTTGACCGGTTCGGTGAGGAGATCCTGACGGAGGACGGCGCACTCGACCGGCCCGCCCTGGCAGCGCGTGCCTTCGCCGACGACGAATCACGGCTGGCGCTGAATGCGATCGTCCACCCGCTCGTCGGGGCGCGCACCACCGAGACGATCGAAGCGGCGCCAAAGGACGCGATCCTCGTTCAGGACATTCCACTGCTGGTCGAGGGCGGAATGGGCGCAGCGTTCCACCTGGTCGTCGTCGTATTCGTCGATGCCGAGGAGCGGGTGCGGCGGCTCGTCGGATCGCGGGGGATGCCCGAGAACGATGCGCGGGCGCGGATCGCAGCTCAGGCGGACGACGATCAGCGGCGGGCGGCGGCCGACGTCTGGCTCGACAACAGCGGCGCCCCGGGCGCGCTCGAGCCGGAGATCCGGGCACTGTGGTCGGAGCGACTCGTGCCCTTCGAGTCCAACATCCGCACACGGTCCGTCGTCCGTGTCCTGCCCGAACTCGCCCCGCCGAATCCGCAGTGGCCCGCGCAGGCGGATCGGTTGATCGCTCGATTGACACTGGTGTGCGGTGACCGCGCCGTACGGATCGACCACATCGGGTCGACGGCCGTCGAAGGATTGCCCGCCAAGGACGTCATCGACGTCCAGGTGACCGTCGCGAACCTCGAGACGGCCGACGACCTCGCAGAATCTCTCGCCGACGCCGGTTTCCCTCGCATCGAGCACATCACCGCCGACGACCCGAAGCCCTCGTACCAGGGCGGAGAGACGGACCCGGCGCTGTGGGGCAAGCGAATCCACGGCGGCGCGGATCCGGGACGGCCTGTCAACATCCACATTCGTGTCGACGGATGGCCCGGACAGCAGTTCGCGCTCGTGTTCCGCGACTGGCTCCGCGCCGACACCGACGCCCGGACCGAGTACCTCGCGGTCAAGGAAGGTGCGGCGGAGAAGGCGGCCGGTCACACGGACTACCGTGACGCGATCACCGCCTATGTGGACGCGAAGTCCCCGTGGTTCGACCGCGCCTATCACCGGGCGTGGGAATGGGCCGAGCGGACCGGCTGGAGCGCGTAGGTCACCGCCAGTCGATCGGCATTCCGATCGAAGCCAGCCAGCGGCCGAGGTCGTGGCCGTGCGCGGCGATGCCGTCGATCGCCGTGGTGGCGGTGAGGATCGCCTGCTCGACCGTCGCGGTGTCGAGCAGGCCGGTGCTGTGCGCCTCGATCAGCTCGTCGACGTCGAGGAGTTCGGTGTCGCGGCCGGTGCGGACGACCAGATCCAGGTAGTGGTCCTCCGACTTCCACACGTCGTCACCGCGGGTGAAGGTGCCGATGTCGACATAATGGTCCTGATCGCGCTGGTGGTAGGGGTGGTAGTGGAAGATCGACGCGCGCAGACCGAGGTCGGGGAGCAGCCACGACTCCAGGTAGTGGAACTGTCGGTGGTCGGAGGTGCGCGCCATGTACAGCCCCCACGGTTCGACCCGGTAGTGATCGACGTGGCGGACGAAACCCTTGGGGTCGGTGTTGGTGTGATCTCTCAGGTCGAAGTATTCGACCTTCGGTGGGTGGATGTCGTGACTCGCGCCTGCCATGGTGGGGAACCTACCGGGTTTTTCAGCTGACCGAGATCGTCGGGGAGTTTGTCGGTACCTGCGCCTACCCTGGTTGCATGGCGTTTGCATCCGAGCACCCCGTGGTGGCACATTCCGAGTTCCGTCCCATCGGGGACATCGAGCGGTCGGAAGCGCGGTTCGAGGTCGTCAGCGACCACAAGCCGGCCGGCGACCAGCCCACCGCGATCGCCGATCTGGAACGCCGCATCAACGCCGGCGAGAAGGACGTGGTCCTGCTCGGCGCCACCGGGACGGGTAAGTCCGCGACCACGGCGTGGCTGATCGAGAAGGTGCAGCGGCCCACCCTGGTGATGGCGCCCAACAAGACGCTCGCCGCACAGTTGGCCAACGAGCTGCGCGACATGCTGCCCAACAACTCGGTGGAGTACTTCGTCTCGTACTACGACTACTACCAGCCCGAGGCGTACATCGCACAGACCGACACCTACATCGAGAAGGACTCGTCGATCAACGACGACGTGGAGCGACTGCGCCACTCCGCGACGTCGAGCCTGCTCTCGAGACGGGACGTGGTCGTGGTGGCGTCCGTGTCGTGCATCTACGGCCTCGGCACCCCGCAGTCCTACCTCGACCGGTCGGTGCAGCTCGAGGTCGGTGTGGAGGTTCCGCGCGACGCTCTGCTGCGGCTGCTGGTCGACGTGCAGTACACCCGCAACGATCTGGCGTTCACCCGTGGATCCTTCCGGGTGCGCGGCGACACCGTCGAGATCATTCCCTCGTACGAGGAGCTGGCGGTCCGGATCGAGTTCTTCGGTGACGAGATCGAAGCGCTGTACTACCTGCATCCCCTCACCGGGGACGTGGTGCGGAAGGTCGACTCGGTGCGTATCTTCCCGGCCACGCACTACGTGGCGGGTCCCGAGCGGATGGAACGTGCCGTCAAGGACATCGAAGCCGAACTCGAGGAACGGCTCGCCGACCTCGAGAACAAGGGCAAGCTGCTCGAGGCGCAGCGTCTCCGGATGCGCACCCAGTACGACCTCGAGATGATCAAGCAGGTCGGGTTCTGTTCCGGCATCGAGAACTACTCGCGTCACATCGACGGTCGCGGGCCGGGCACCGCGCCCGCCACGCTCATCGACTACTTCCCGGAGGATTTCCTCCTCGTCATCGACGAGTCCCACGTGACGGTCCCGCAGATCGGCGCGATGTACGAAGGCGACATGTCGCGCAAGCGGAACCTCGTCGAGTTCGGGTTCCGCTTGCCGTCCGCCACCGACAACCGCCCGCTGACGTGGGAGGAGTTCACCCAGCGCATCGGGCAGACGGTGTATCTGTCAGCCACGCCCGGCAAGTACGAGCTGGGGCAGGCCGGCGGGGAGTTCGTCGAGCAGGTCATCCGCCCCACCGGTCTCGTCGACCCTCAGGTCGTCGTCAAACCGACCAAGGGGCAGATCGACGACCTCGTGCACGAGATCCGCGAACGCGCGGACCGGGACGAACGCGTCCTCGTCACCACGTTGACGAAGAAGATGGCGGAAGACCTCACCGACTATCTCCTCGAGCTCGGTATCCGGGTGCGGTACCTGCACTCGGACATCGACACCCTGCGCCGGGTCGAGCTGCTCCGGCAGCTCCGGCTGGGGGAGTACGACGTTCTGGTGGGTATCAACCTGCTGCGTGAGGGCCTCGACCTTCCCGAGGTGTCGTTGGTAGCCATCCTCGACGCCGACAAGGAGGGGTTCCTGCGGAGCTCGACCAGCCTCATCCAGACGATCGGCCGTGCGGCTCGTAACGTCTCCGGCCAGGTCCACATGTACGCCGACAAGATCACCGACTCGATGCAGCACGCGATCGAGGAGACCGAGCGGCGGCGGGAGAAGCAGATCGCCTACAACGAGAAGATGGGCGTCGATCCGCAGCCGCTGCGGAAGAAGATCGCAGACATCCTCGACCAGGTCTACGAGGAAGCCGAGGACACGGCCAGCGGAGTCGACGTCGGCGGTTCCGGACGCAACGCCACCCGCGGGCGCCGCGCGCAGGGCGAGGCCGGGCGCTCGGTCAGCGCAGGGGTGTACGAGGGCCGCGACACGAAGTCGATGCCCAGGGCGGAGTTGGCGGACCTGGTCAAGGAATTGACCGATCAGATGATGAACGCCGCCCGTGATCTGCAGTTCGAACTCGCCGGACGACTGCGCGACGAGATCGCCGACCTGAAGAAGGAACTGCGCGGCATGGACGCCGCGGGCCTGAAATAGCGACGGCGCCGAGGCAGTACGGTCTGAAGCATGGATGCACACAACGCAGGTCGTACCGCCCGGTCTTTGGAGCTGCTTCATTCCTTCAGCTACTTCGTTCCCGAGGTCGAGGATCGTCTGGTCGAGGCAGGTCTCGAGCCGGGTCGGATGGGCTACTTCGCGGGCCGCTCCGCGCCGATGGGCGCGGTCGGTGCGGGCGTTGTCACTGCGACCTTCTTCAACTTCAGTCCCGTCGTGATCGAGTCGGTCATTCCGCGTGCCTGGGGTCTGGCCACGCCCGGGGCAGTCGTCGAGGCGCGGTACCAGGCGGTCGGGGAGGCGTATGTGCGACTTCTCGGCGAATCGGTGACGAGTTCACCGGAGATGGCCGAGGCCGCCGAACTCGCGTCGATCGCGGCGCGGGGGATTCCGGGTGTCGAGGGCAGGCCGCTGTATGCGGGGTACGCGGAGGTAGCGTGGCCGGACGCACCGCACCTCGCTTTCTGGCATGCCCTCACATTGCTGCGGGAGTACCGCGGCGACGGTCACGTCGCCGCCCTGCAGACCGCGGGACTGAGCGGACTCGAATCGCTGATCACGCACACCGCGACCGGGTTCGGCTTCCAGAAGAAATTCGCGATCACGCGCCGCGCCTGGACCCAGGACCAGTGGGACTCGGCATGCGACAGTCTCCGTGACCAGGAGATCCTGGACGACCGGGGCGAACTCACCGCCAACGGTAAGGAACTGCGGGAACTGGTCGAGGATCTCACCGACGATCTCGCGCTGGCCCCGTGGGCCGCGCTGGGGGGAGGACGGGGCGGCCCGGCTCGTCGAACTCGCGACCCCGTGGCGTGACGCGATCGTCGCGGCGGGGGTGTTCCCCGCCGGCGTGTTCGGCCCCAAGGTCGGCACGTCGCACTGACGCTGATCACAGCCTGCGCGCATCCGGAATGTGATCCGTCATGCACTGGGGATATCCCTTGTGGCATGTGTTGCAAATGCACCTATGCGGGCACCGATACGGCTAGGGTCAGCGCAGTGGCTGCTGGGTCCAGGCATGACGTGTGTCCGGACCCCGGCCAATTGACCACCGCAGACATGGAGGAATGAATGAGCGCCTACCGGACCGTTGTCGTCGGAACCGATGGCTCCGAGTCGTCGTTTCTGGCCGTCGAGAAGGCTGCTGCCATCGCGGGGGACGCCGGTGCCAAACTGATCATCGCCTGCGCGTACTACCCGGCCGATCCGAAGGACGTCGGGCAGGCCGCCGACGCGCTCGGTGACGAGGCCTACCAGATCACCGGTTCCGCCCCGACGTACGACATCCTCCGCACCGCGAAGGAGCGCGCCCACGCGGCCGGCGCCAAGGAGGTCGTGGAGCGGGCTGTCGTCGGTGCCCCGGTCGAGTCGCTGCTGAACCTGGTCGACGAGGTCGAGGCTGGTCTTCTGGTGATCGGCAACCGCGGACTCAACACGCTCACCGGGCGTCTCCTCGGGTCCGTTCCGTCGGATGCCGCACGCAAGTCGACGTCCGACGTCCTGATCGTCCACACGGTGCGCTGAGACTGGAGACGGATCAACAGTAGTTCGCCTCGGCGGCATCGAGATAGACCTGCGCCACCTGTTCGGTGGTGAGGCCGATATCCGATGTCGCCGAGGCGAACTGCGCCATCGGGGTCAAATGCGCGAGGATCGTGGCCTCGTCGGTGCCCTCGGACCGTTGACCGCAGATGCCGTTGGCCAGCGCCATCACCGTGTCGTCGGGCATCGCCGGTATGCCGGACTCGATCAGCGCCTCCTTGTAGCGCAGGCCACGCGCGTCCAGGTGTGATGCGGACGTAGTGGACGCAGGCGGGGCCGTCGGCGGCGGGCCGGAGGCAGTGGCCTCCGAGCACGCGGTCAGCACGATCGTGGTGAGGGCGAGCCCACACGCGATCAGCCGACCGCGACCGCCCGGTGTCACGACAGGATCCCGACCTCGGCCGGACCGAGTTCGGACAGCACCGCGGGCAACGCCTTCGTGTGCACCACACCGAGTCGTTGCGTCGCGCGGGTCAGGGCGACGTAGAGGTCGTTCATTCCCCGCGGCGACTCGTCGAGAATGTCCTGGGGCTCGGCGATGAGCACCGAGTCGAACTCCAACCCCTTGACGTCCCGCACCGTCAGGACGCTGACGGTGTCCGACTTCAGATCGGCCAGTGCGGCGACGAGGTCGTGGCCCCCGATCACGACAGTGGTGCCCGGTCCCGATTCCCGGGACACGCAGGTGCGCACCGTGTCCGCGAGCTCGGATTCGGACACCTGCAGTGCCCATGGTGCGAAACCGGATTCGCGCACCGACCGCGGCACGGTCTGCTCGGCGTCGATCTCGGCGAGAACTCGCCGTGCCGACGTCATGATCTCCGCCGGAGTGCGGTAGTTGACGGTCAGTTCCGTGAGCTTCCACCGTGCGGCCACGTACGGCTCGAGGATCCGTTGCCACGACGACGTTCCCGCCGGGTCGCCGGTCTGCGCCGTGTCGCCGACGAGCGTCATCCAACGATTCGGTATGCGCCGCATCAGCATTCGCCAGGCCATCTCCGAGAGTTCCTGCGCCTCGTCGACGATGACGTGGCCGTAGGTCCAGGTTCGGTCGCCCGCTGCGCGCTCCGCGGTGGTCTGATGCTGTCCCACGTCGTGGCGTTCGGCCAGCTGGCTGGCGTCGATCAGGTCGTACGCCATCAGAATTTCCGGGTCCAGCTCGTCCTCGAGATCCTGCGGCGCCGAACCTGTCAGGATGTCCAGGGCGCCCTGGGCGTCCGCGATCTGCGCTCGCCACTGGCGGCGGGCGCGTTCCCGTTCGGCGGCGTCGTCGACGCCGAGCAGTTCAGCCAATTCGTCGAGGAGTGGCGCGTCGGCGGCGCTGAAGCCGCGCATGACGGGGCGTCGCAACGACTCACGTTGCGTTTCGGTCAGATTCGGGGCGGCGTCGGCCAGTCGTTTCGGCGACGCATACAGCTCGGCGAGGACCTGCTGCGGCGACAATTCCGGCCACAGCGCGCTGATCGCCGTCATGATCTCCGGGTCTTCACGCATCTCGTCCCGCATGTCGGCGATGTCGTCCCGGCTCAGCAGGTTCCCGCCGTCGACGACGTTGGCGCCCAGTGTGTCCGCGAGTTGCTGGGCGAGCGCCTCGATGACCGACGAGACGAAGATGGGCCGGGCCAGGTTGTGCGGGCGCCGCGACGACCTCGCCCGGCCACGAGCGCGGGTGACGACTTTGCGGTCGAGGGTGATCCGGTAGGTGTCGAAGGTCAGCTCGACGGGACGCGACGGCACTTCCTGCCGATCCCGGACCGCCTTCTTGAGCACGCCCAGTATGTCGAGCGAGCCCTTGATCTCGCCGGCGTCGAGGCTGTCCTCGACGGTGGCGCGGACACCGGGGTAGAGGTCGCCGATGGTCGAGAGCAGCACACCGGTCTCGCCCAGCGAGGGCAGCACCTGGCCGATGTAGTCGAGGAATGTGGCATTGGGGCCGATGATGAGGACGCCGGCCTTCGCGAGCTGCTGCCGGTAGGTGTAGAGCAGGTAGGCGGCGCGGTGCAGCGCGACCGCGGTCTTGCCGGTTCCCGGTCCTCCCTGGACCACCAGCACACTCTTGTGCTCCGACCGGATGATGGCGTCCTGCTCACCCTGGATGGTCTCGACGATGTCGTTCATCTGACCGGTGCGGGCGGCGTTGAGCGCGGCGAGCAGTGCACTTTCACCCGCGACGCCGTCCGAGCCGGTGATCGTGCCCGCGGCCTCCGCCGCCGCCAGATCCAGATACTCGTCGTTGACGGCCGTCACTCGGCGGCTTCGCGTCCGGATGTGCCGTCGACGGGAGACGCCGTCGGGGGCTGCGGGGGTGGCGAGGTAGAACGGGCGGGCTAGGGGCGCACGCCAATCGAGGAGCATCGTCTCGTAGTCGTTCTCCTCGTCGAGGATTCCGAGTCGGCCGATGTAGCGGTGCTCGCCGTCGAGATCGATGCGCCCGAAGCACAGCCCGTTCTCGGCGGCGTCGTACTTGGCGAGGTCTTCGGTGTAGAGCTGGTTGAACGACTCCCGCTCGCTGCGGGCCTGCGGGGTCCCGCCGGTTTCGAGCAGTACACGGCTCAGCCGGTTCGCCGCGTATTGGCGAAGGCCGTCCAGTCGGGTGTAGAGCATCGTCACGTACTGCTGCTCGAGCTCGCGCTCGTCGCGTGACGTGTCCTCGTCGGGCAAGAGGTCTCCTTGACTGGTTCGGCTGCAACCGGATCGGCTGCAAAAGTGCCTGGACAGTCTAGTCGGCCCCGGAGGCCGCCCGCTGATATTGCAGGTCAGGGGCGGTCTCCGGGGCCGATCAGATCGATTATCCGGCGCAGGTCGGCGCCGCGACTCGGGGGTCAGTGGGACAGTTCGTCCCGCTTCGCTCGGGCCTTCTCGAGCGCGGCTTCCGCTTGCTTGCGGGCCCGCTTGCTCAGCACCTCGCCGCGTTCTGCGGCGGTGCCGGCCCATTCGCCGCCCTTTTCGCGGGCGACCTCGGCCCACTCCGGGCCGCGTTCCTTCGCGACGTCGACGAGTTCCGCTCCGCGTTCCTTCGCCAGTTCGACGAGTTCCGCGCCGCGCTCCTTGGCGACCTCGGCCCATTCGGAGCCGTGTTCCTTCGCGACCTCGGCCCATTCGGAGCCGTGTTCCTTCGCGACGTCCGCCCACTCGGGGCCGCGATCCGCCGCTACCTTCGCGAATTCGGCGCCACGGTCTTTCGCGACCTCGAGGATTTCGGACCCGCGCTCGGCGGCCTCACCGGACAGGATGCGTGCGCGCTCCGACGCCGCAGCCAACGCCTCCCCGATCTCGGGACCGTGATGGTCGTGACCCGATCCGAGCGGCAGAGCCGCGGCCACGGCCTCCTGTGCGTGCCGGGCGGCGCGACGGCCACGCCAGCCGAGGGACGGCTTGCCCTCGGTGTCGACGGCGGCGATCAGCAGTCCGCCGAGCAGGCTGACATTCTTGAGGAACTGAGTGCGCTGCGCCGCCTTCTTCGCCGGGTCGTTCTCGTTCCAGAAGTCGTGCCCCACAACGGTAGTGGGCACCAGGCTGCCGGCCAGTGCGAGCGATGCGAGTCGCGGCGCCTTCCCGGTGGCGAGAAGCACTCCGCCGCCGATCTGCACGGCGGCGTTGATCTTGACCAACGTCTCCGGGTCGGACGGGATCTTCTGCGTGACGGACTCGGGAAGCGTTTCTGTGGACTTGTCGATCAGTGGTGCGGCGGCCTGTGCTCTCTGCGCCGGATTTCGAAGTGCATCGATCCCTCCGCTGATGAAGACTGCGGACAGCAGTGGGCGAGCGATACGACGGACAAGCATTCCTGGCCTCCCAATCTCGAGTTCTCCCGTCTCACACTAACGAGAGTTCAGGGCAGTCGTCGGCGTACGACGATGTTGCCGAACCGACGGGCTGCCCATTCACCAGTACCCAGGGAGGCCGATCGCCAATCGTGGACCGTCCGGTGCGCAATCGGCGATCGGATGCGGTCACCAGCCGCGCGCGCGCCACTCCCCGAGGTGGGGGCGTTCGGCGCCGAGGGTGGTGTCGTCACCGTGGCCGGGGTAGACGACCGTGTCGTCGCCGTAGCGGTCGAAGAGCTTGGTTTCGACGTCGGAGAGCAGTGATGCGAACTTGCCGGCGTCGGCGGTCTTGCCCACGCCGCCGGGGAAGAGGGAGTCGCCGGTGAAGAGGTGGGTGCGTCCGCCGCCGGCCTCGGTGAGTGCGAGCGCGACGGAACCGGGGGTGTGGCCGGCGAGATGGATCACGTCGAGGGTGACGTCGCCGACGGTGACCGTGTCACCGTCTTCCAGGAGACGGTCGGGCCGGACGGGCAGTGCGTCGGCGTCGAGTGGATGCGCGGCGGTGTCCACGCGGGTGGCGGCCGCGACGTCCTCGAGCGCCAGCCAGTGGTCGCCGTGCTGGTGCGTGGTGACGATCAGTTCGAGGGAGGGAGCGTGTTCGTCGATCAACTGGTTGACGCGGTCCGCCTCGTTGGCGGCGTCGATGAGGACGGATTTTCCGGTTGTGGAACAGACGACCAGGTACACGTTGTTGTTCATGGGGCCGACGGACATCTTCGTGATCGTGGCTCCCGGAACCGTGCGACGCTGTGGCGCCGAACCGGGGGAGACGTGGCCGGTGTACGAGTCTTCTATCACCATGGGCTGCTCGGTCATGATGGGGAGGCTACCGTCGAATACAGGCAGGTGAGTGGCAGGGCGGCCATCCGTCCCACAGAACGTGTCGGTGCCCCGGCTTACCATGGCACGGCCAGAGGGCCCAGCGTTCATGCGCGTCCTCGGCTGTCGAACAATGAAGGGACTTGGAGTGGCGGATCGCCTTATCGTGCGGGGTGCCCGTGAGCACAATCTGCGAGGGGTCGATCTCGATCTGCCCCGCGACAGCCTGATCGTGTTCACCGGGCTGTCGGGCTCGGGCAAGTCGAGTCTTGCGTTCGACACGATCTTCGCCGAGGGCCAGCGACGCTATGTCGAGTCGCTGTCGGCGTACGCGCGCCAGTTCCTCGGTCAGATGGACAAGCCCGACGTCGACTTCATCGAAGGTCTGTCGCCTGCGGTGTCCATCGACCAGAAGTCGACCAACCGCAACCCGCGGTCGACGGTCGGCACCATCACGGAGGTCTACGACTATCTCCGTCTGCTGTACGCCCGGGCGGGCACCGCCCATTGCCCGGTGTGTGGCGAGCAGATCGCGCGGCAGACGCCGCAGCAGATCGTCGACCAGGTCCTCGACATGGAGGAAGGCACCCGCTTCCAGGTGCTCGCTCCCGTCGTGCGTACCCGCAAGGGTGAATTCGTCGACCTGTTCGACCAGCTCAACATGCAGGGCTACTCGCGTGTGCGGGTCGACGGCGTGGTGCATCCGCTCTCCGATCCGCCGAAGCTCAAGAAGCAGGAGAAGCACGACATCGAGGTCGTCGTCGACCGCCTCACTGTCAAGGCCGGCTCCAAGCAGCGGCTCACCGACTCCGTCGAGACCGCGCTGCGGTTGGCGGAGGGCATCGTCGTCCTCGACTTCGTCGATCGCGAAGAGGACGCCGCGGACCGGGAACGCCGATTCTCGGAGAAGCTGGCGTGCCCGAACGGCCACGCTCTCTCCATCGACGACCTCGAACCCCGGTCGTTCTCGTTCAACTCCCCGTACGGCGCCTGCCCCGAGTGCACGGGTCTCGGAATTCGCAAGGAGGTCGACCCCGACCTCGTGGTCCCCGACCCCGAGCTGTCCCTCGAGGACGGAGCCATCGCGCCGTGGTCGATGGGGCAGAGTTCCGAATACTTCGGCCGCCTGCTGTCCGGGCTCGGCGACATTCTCGGCTTCGATATGAAGACGCCGTGGAACAAGCTGCCCGCGAAGGCACGCCGGGCGATCCTCGAGGGCAGTGAGGAGCAGGTCCACGTCCGGTACAAGAACCGGTACGGGCGTACCCGTTCCTACTACGCCGAGTTCGAGGGCGTCATGCCCTTCCTGCACCGCCGCCTCGAGCAGACCGAGTCGGACCAGATGAAGGAACGCTACGACGGCTACATGCGAGACACCCCCTGTCCCGCATGTGGCGGCGCGCGTCTGCGCCCCGAGATTCTGTCGGTCACGATCGCGAACGAGAAGTTCGGCATGAAGTCGATCGCCGAGGTCTGTGAATTGTCGATCTCCGATTGCGCCGACTTCCTGAACAGCCTCACGCTGGGCAGTCGCGAGGAGGCCATCGCCGGTCAGGTGCTCAAGGAAGTTCAGGCACGTCTCGGCTTCCTGCTCGACGTCGGCCTCGAATACCTGTCGCTCGCCCGCGCCGCCGGGACCCTGTCCGGTGGTGAGGCGCAGCGTATCCGCCTCGCCACTCAGATCGGCTCGGGCCTGGTGGGCGTCCTGTACGTGCTCGACGAACCGTCGATCGGTCTGCATCAGCGCGACAACCGGCGTCTCATCGAGACCCTGACGCGCCTGCGCGACCTCGGGAACACGCTCATCGTGGTCGAGCACGACGAAGACACCATCCGCACGTCCGACTGGGTGGTCGACATCGGACCGCTCGCCGGCGAACACGGAGGCAAGGTCGTCCACAGCGGGCCGTACGAGGAACTGCTCGACTGCGAGGAATCCCTCACCGGGGCCTACCTGTCGGGCCGCAGTCACATCGAGATTCCGGCCATCCGCCGGCCGGTCGATCGCAAGCGGCAGGTCACGGTCATCGGTGCGCGCGAACACAACCTCGGGGGCATCGACGTCAGCTTCCCGCTGGGCGTGCTCACGTCGGTCACCGGTGTGTCCGGGTCCGGTAAGTCGACGCTCGTCAACGACATCCTCGCGACGGTGATGGCGAACAAGCTCAACGGCGCCCGCCAGGTGCCGGGCAGGCACACCCGCATCAACGGGCTCGACCAGCTGGACAAGCTCGTGCAGGTCGACCAGTCGCCGATCGGCCGCACCCCGCGGTCCAACGCGGCCACCTACACCGGGGTGTTCGACAAGATCCGCACCCTGTTCGCCGCCACCACCGAGTCGAAGGTGCGCGGCTACCAGCCGGGCCGGTTCTCGTTCAACGTCAAGGGCGGCCGGTGCGAGGCCTGCTCCGGCGACGGCACGTTGAAGATCGAGATGAACTTCCTTCCCGACGTGTACGTGCCGTGCGAGGTCTGCCACGGCGCCCGGTACAACCGCGAGACCCTCGAGGTCCACTACAAGGGCAAGACCATCGCCGAGGTGCTGGACATGCCGATCGAGGAGGCCGCGGAGTTCTTCGAGCCCATCACCTCGATCCACCGCTACCTCAAGACCCTGGTCGAGGTCGGTCTCGGGTACGTGCGGCTCGGTCAGCCCGCACCCACGCTGTCCGGTGGTGAGGCGCAGCGCGTGAAGCTCGCCGCCGAGCTGCAGAAACGGTCGACGGGCCGCACGGTGTACATCCTCGACGAGCCCACGACCGGTCTGCACTTCGAGGACATCCGCAAGTTGCTCGGGGTCGTCAACGGGTTGGTCGACAAGGGCAACACGGTGATCGTGATCGAGCACAACCTCGACGTGATCAAGACCTCCGACTGGGTGGTCGACATGGGGCCCGAGGGCGGGTCCGGCGGCGGCACCGTCGTCGCGCAGGGCACCCCGGAGGAGGTGGCGCAGGTTCCGGAGAGTTACACGGGTCGGTTCCTGGAAAACGTCCTCGAGGTGCCGGCGCCTCCCGCTGCGGCGAAGTCGAAGGCGTCCAAGTCGTCGTCGCGGAAGCCCGCTTCGACGAAGAAGACTGCCGCGGCCGCCACGGCGACACCGCGCAAGCGGGCGCCGAAGAAGGCCGCAGCAGTCAGCTGAGTTCGGTCAGTCCCTCGCGGCCGCGTCGATCGCGGTCGCGAGGTCCGCGGGCCGCGACCACATCGGCCAGTGGCCGGTCGGCAGATCGACGTAGTCGACCTTCGCGATCTGCGCGAGTTCGGCGGCCATCGGATGACCCGCGCCGGCCATCTGCTGGATGACCTCCGACGGGAAGCTCGTGCAGATCACCGTGGTCGGCACGTCCAGACGGCTGCTGTCGACGAGTTCGAGCCTGTCCCTCGCCGGGCCGGCCGGTTCGGGCACTGCGCGGCTGCGAAATATCTCGAGCGTGGCGTCGTCCAGCCCGTCGAGGCTGCTGCCTTCGGCCTCGAGTTCGGACCACGACGGAAGCGGGATCTCGGTGACCGAAGCGTCGAGATCCTCCCGGAGCGCGGTGCCGGTCTGCAGCGGTCCCGAGTCGACGTAGACGATGCGGGCCAGTCGGTCGGGCACCCGATCGCTCGCCGCGTAGGCCACCGGACCCGCACCGCTGTGCGCCACGAGCACCACCCGCTCCGACGACGGTGTGGCCGCGACGGCGTCCGCGATCGCGGAGATGTGATCGTCCAGTCGGATGCCTGCACGGTCGCTGTCCGCGGAGTCGAGTCCGGGCAAGGTCACCGCGGTGACGTGGTGTCCTCGCCGGACCAGGTCGGAAGCCACTGCCTCCCAAGCCCATGCGCCGAGCCAGAATCCGGGAGCCAGGATGATGTGAGTGCCTGTGCTGTCGTGTGCTTCGCTTGTCTGGGTCATGAGACAAGAGTGAACCCGTAACGGTGACAACTGCGTGTCACCGTATGTGTCACAGTCGCGTAACGGAATCGGTCGGCGAGAATCGGAACTTTGCCGCGGTCGTTCGGCAGACTGCCCTCATGGACCGTCCAGCCCGCCTCCACGCCCTGACGGAAGAACTGCGCCGCGCGGGGAACCGGGGCCGGACCGCGGAGCAGTTGGCGGCGCAGTTCGAGGTGACCACCCGGACGATCAAGCGGGACATCGCCGTGCTGCAATCCTCGGGCGCCCCGATCCGGGCCACTGCCGGGCCGGGCGGGGGATACGGGATCATCGGGAACGGCACGTTGCCACCGGTGAATTTCACTCCCGCTCAAGCGGTCTCGGTGGCGTTGGCCCTCACGGCGTTTCGCGATGCGCCGTTCGCGACCGACGGCCGGGCCGCGCTGGCCAAACTGCTCGACGTGATGGACGCCGAGTCGAGGGAGCGAGTGGAGCGACTCGGCGCGAAGGTGTGGATCCGGCGAGACGCCGACACGGCGAGCGCGGAACCACGCATCCGCCGCGTCGTCGAGGACGGCGTGCAGCGCGAGCTGATGGTGTCGCTCCGGTATGTGGACCGGGACGGTGAGCGCACCGAACGCGTCGTCGAACCGCACCTTCTCGCTTACACGAGGGGATCGTGGTTCGTCGTCGCGTGGTGTCTGAGCCGCGCGGGTGTGCGGTGGTTCCGGCTGGATCGGGTGTCCGACGCCACCCTCACCGGCCGGTCGTTCGTCCCACGCGATCCGAGCCTCTTCGGCGAACCGCCGGCCGACGCGCGCAGCGTGTTCGAACGGTGAGATTCGATCAGAGCGCGCGGGCGGCGGCCACGGATCGGTCCAGCAACGAGACGAGAACCGACTCGTCGACGTCGGCGAGCTTCTTGACGTAGAGGCAGCCTTGCCGAGTGTGTGCGTGCCGAGGGTAGCGAGTTCGGCCTCGTGCTCGGTGAAGTCGAGCGAGAGGTACAGGGTGAGTGCCGCGGCCCGGGGCGAGAAGCCGATCAGTGCGGTATCGCCCTCGTGTCCGCTGGCGTACCTGTAGTGGCGGGAGCCGAACCCGACGATGCTCGTGCCCCACATCGCGGCGGGCTCTCCGCTCGCGGCGGTGAGCAGTTCCACCAGTCGTGCGCTGTCGGCGCGCTTGACCGGGTCGGCGATCGTGGCGAGGAACTCGTCGACGCCGGCGGGCGTCCGCGCGGTCTTGTTGCGGCTCGCCATGTCAGTACACGGGGCCGGTGTACTTCTCGCCTGGACCCTTGCCCGGCTCGTCCGGGTGCGACGACGCTTCGCGGAACGCGCGCTGCAGCGCCTGGAGGCCTTCCCGGACCGGTCCCGCGTGCGGTCCGAGGTACTCGATGGACGCGGTCACCAGGCCGGCGAGGGCGGTGATGACCCGCCGGGCCTCGTCGAGGTCGCGGTGGGGGCTGGAGTCGGGGTCGGCGTCGGAGAGGCCCAGTTTCTCGGCTGCCGAACTCATGAGCATGACCGCGGCGCGGCTGATGACCTCGACCGAGGGAACGTCGGCCAGTTCCCGGACGTCGGTATTCTGGTCACCGCCGGTCAGGGTGCCGTCGTTCGGGGTGTCATCGATGTTGTCCGTCATGCCTTAGAGGATTCCACCAGCGTCCGCCGGCACAACGTCCCGGTATCGATTAGCTCACGGCGTGCGCAAATGTTACCCTTGACGCAACGACCGCCTTCGGATTTGTCGGGGGCAGCAAGTGGAGTCCGACTCCCACCTCTGCGCGGCAGGTAAAACTGCAGTTCAGTGGTCCGGTCGCTCGGTCCGAGGCTACTCGGTTCGAGTTCCTCGAGTGTGAGGAGACGAGGGATCGGCGTGAGCCGTGAGTTCGTCTGATCGGTCGACATCGGGCCCCGCATGGTGAGAGTCATTCACCGCAGCGGGGCTTTTTTGTTGGGAATCCGGGCGTACGGGCTGCTGGCGGTCTCGAGACAAGACCGTTCAACCTAGGAGGCCCCATCAGCACTGAGACCCGCATCAACGATCGCATCCGAGTTCCCGAGGTCCGCCTCGTCGGACCCGGAGGTGAACAGGTTGGCATCGTGCGTGTTGAAGATGCACTCCGCTTGGCCCTCGAGGCCGATCTCGACCTGGTCGAGGTGGCCCCCGACGCTCGCCCGCCGGTCTGCAAGATCATGGACTACGGCAAGTTCAAGTACGAGGCCGCGCAGAAGGCGCGTGAGTCGCGCAAGAACCAGCAGCTCACGGTCATCAAGGAGCAGAAGCTCCGCCCCAAGATCGACGATCACGACTACGAGACGAAGAAGCGCAACGTCGTGCGCTTCCTCGAAGCCGGATCCAAGGTCAAGGTCACGATCATGTTCCGCGGACGTGAGCAGTCGCGTCCGGAGCTCGGATTCCGGCTGCTGCAGCGTCTCGGTGCAGACGTGGCGGATCTCGGGTTCGTGGAGACGTCCGCCAAGCAGGATGGTCGAAACATGACGATGGTGCTCGCTCCGCACAAGGGCGCGAAGACCCGTGTGAAGGCGCAGGAAAGCGCCGCTGCGCCGCCGGCGCAGCGGGCAACTCCCGCGCCGGCCGCGCCGGCACAGGCTCCTGCGGAGCAGGCGGGCGACAGTGCGCCCGGCGAAGCGCCGACCAGCTAGTCCGACTACACCAGCACGACCCGGATCACCGTCCGGATACAGAGAACTGAGGACTCCATGCCCAAGTCGAAGACCCACAGCGGCACCGCGAAGCGATTCAAGGTGTCCGGCAGCGGAAAGATCCTGCGCCAGAAGGCCGGTCGCCGCCACCTGCTCGAGCACAAGGCCACGAAGGTGACCCGTCGCCTCGATGGCGTGGCTGTCGTCAGCAAGGCTGACACTCCTCGCATCAAGCGCCTGCTCGACATCTGAGTCGACACCCTTTTACTGACCACCCGGGGCAGCTCACCGCCCCAAGATTGACAGGATTTTTCAGTGGCACGCGTAAAGAGGGCGGTAAACGCCCAGAAGAAGCGTCGTTCGATTCTCGAAGCCTCCAGCGGCTACCGCGGACAGCGCTCGCGCCTGTACCGCAAGGCGAAGGAACAGCAGCTCCACTCGCTGACCTACGCCTACCGTGACCGTCGCGCGCGCAAGGGTGACTTCCGCAAGCTGTGGATCACGCGTATCAACGCTGCTGCACGGGCGAACGACATCACGTACAACCGCCTGATCCAGGGTCTGCGTCTGGCCGAGATCGAGGTCGACCGCAAGAACCTCGCCGAGCTGGCCGTTTCCGACGCGGCGGCATTCGCCGGCCTCGTGGCCCTCGCCAAGGCGGCGCTCCCGGCGGACGTGAACGCTCCGGCCGGAGAAGCAGCCTGAGTCTCGCAGCACCCCGGCCTTCAGAGCCTCGGAAACGACCCGTGGACCCGCTCACCGAGCGCACCCCACGGGTCGTTTCTGCTGTCAAGCTGCTGCGCACCGCGGAACGCCGCAAGGTGGGGCGATTCCTGGTGGAGGGCGAGAACTCCGTCGGCGAGGCACTCGACACCCGCCCCGTACACGACCTCTTCTACACCGAGGACGCGGAGCAGCGGTACTCGCGGCTGATCGACCGGGCACACACGGCGGGCGTCCGGACGTCGCTGGTGACGGACCGGGCGGTCCGAGCTCTCAGCGACACGGTGACCCCGCCGGGTCTCGTCGCGGTGTGCGATCTCCTCGACGTTCCGCTGGCGGAGGCGATAGGCCCCGGAACTCGTCTGCTCGCGGTTCCGGTCGCGGTCGCGGAGCCCGGTAACGCGGGGACCGTCATCCGGGTCGCGGACGCGGTGGGCGCGGACGCGGCGATTCTCGCGGGCGACAGCGTCGACCCGCACAACGGCAAATGTGTCCGGGCGTCCGCCGGAAGCCTCTTCCACCTTCCCGTCGTGCGTGAACGGGACACCGCTGCAGTCCTCGACAGCATCAGCGCGGCGGGAATTCAACTGCTCGCCACGGCGGCCGACGGCGAAGTCGATCTGGACGATGCCGACGAACTGCTGGCCCGCCCCACGGCGTGGCTGTTCGGGAACGAGGCCCACGGCCTCGACGCAGCCACCTCGGCGCGAGCCGATCACCGTGTCCGGATTCCGATCCACGGTCGAGCCGAGAGCCTCAACCTGGCGACGGCGGCGTCGATCTGCCTGTATTCGAGCGCGCGGGTCCAGAACCGCAAGCGAACCGACAGCTGAAACGGCGAAAATCGGATCGCATAGGATTTGACGGCGAGCTGTTTCGGTTTCGTCGAGAGTGTTGACTGAAAGAACTTAAGGAGTGGCACCGGTCGTGGCTAAAAAAGAGGGCGCTGCCTCCACGGGGGTCGAAGGCGGCGCGGTCGATGCGAGTGCGCTCACCGAGGACGCTCTGACTGCGGCGGCGGAGAGCGCCGAGAAGGCGTTCGCGTCGGCGGCGGATCTCGACGACCTGGCGAAGGCCAAGGTCGAGCACATGGGTGACAAGTCGCCGATCGCCCTCGCCCGCCGCGGACTCGGAGCCCTCCCGGGCAAGGAGAAGGCCGACGCAGGCAAGCGCGTGAACGTCGCCCGCACCCGGATCAGTGCGGCGTTCGACGAGCGCCGCGCCGTCCTGCTCGCCGAGCGCGACGCGGCCGTCCTCGTGGCCGAGGCCATCGACGTGACCCTGCCGTCGCAGCGTCAGCCGGTAGGCGCCCGCCACCCGATCAGCATCATCTCCGAGCAGGTCGAGGACGTGTTCGTGGCGATGGGCTGGGAGGTCGCCGAGGGCCCGGAGGTGGAGACCGAGCACTTCAACTTCGATGCCCTCAACTTCCTGCCCGATCACCCCGCGCGGACGATGCAGGACACGTTCCACATCGCACCGGAGGGCTCGCGCCAGGTGCTCCGCACGCACACGTCGCCGGTACAGGTGCGCACGATGCTCTCGCGCGAGGTGCCGATCTACGTGGTGTGCCCGGGGCGGACGTTCCGCACCGACGAACTCGACGCGACCCACACCCCGGTCTTCTCTCAGGTGGAGGGACTCGCCGTCGACAAGGGCCTCACCATGGCTCACCTGCGCGGGACACTCGACGCGTTCGCCCGCGCACTGTTCGGTCCCGAGACCCGCACCCGGATGCGCCCGAACTACTTCCCGTTCACGGAACCGTCCGCCGAGGTGGACGTCTGGTTCCCGAACAAGAAGGGCGGCGCAGGCTGGGTCGAGTGGGGCGGCTGCGGAATGGTCAACCCGAATGTGCTGCGCGCTTCCGGAATCGACCCCGACGTGTACACCGGGTTCGCGTTCGGCATGGGGCTCGAGCGCACACTCCAGTTCCGGAACGGGATCCCGGACATGCGCGACATCGTCGAGGGCGACGTGCGATTCACACTGCCCTTCGGTGTCCAGGGCTGACCCTGCGTCACCCGGATCCCGTCCACCACAGTCACGACATTTTCACGAACGAGAGAGCTGAGCAGACGTGCGAGTAGCGCAATCCTGGCTGACCGAGATCCTGCAGCGTGCCACCCCGGACTGGGACGTCACCGCCGAGGAACTCGACGCAGGTTTCGTCCGGGTCGGGCTCGAGGTCGAGGAAGTCGACCGGCTCGAGCCCGTCGACGGCCCCCTCGTGGTCGGCAAGGTTCTCGAGATCACCGAGCTCACCGAGTTCAAGAAGCCGATCCGCTTCTGCAAGGTCGATGTGGGGGCGGCCGAGCCGCAGGGCATCGTGTGCGGCGCCCGGAACTTCGACGTAGGCGACCTCGTGGTGGTCGCACTCCCCGGCGCAGTCCTTCCCGGTGGTTTCGCCATCGCGTCCCGCAAGACGTATGGGCAGGTCTCCGACGGGATGATCTGCTCGGTGGCCGAACTCGGCATCGGCAAGGACCACTCGGGCATCCTCGTCCTCGAGCCGGGCACCGCGCTCCCCGGCGCGGACGCCAACGAGTTGATGGGCCTGCACGACACGGTCATCGAACTCAACATCACCCCGGACCGCGGCTACTGCTTCTCCATCCGTGGGCTCACCCGTGAACTGGCGTGCGGGTTCGACCTCGACTTCGCCGACCCGGCGTCGGTGGCGCCGTACCCGGCGGAGGGGGAGGCGTGGCCGATCCGCGTCGAGCCGGAGTCGAAGGCGACGCGTTTCGCGGCCCGCCGGGTGACGGGTATCGATCCGAAGGCGGTCAGCCCGTGGTGGCTGCAGCGCCGGTTGCTGCTGTCGGGGGTCCGCCCGATCTCGCCGGCCGTCGATGTCACCAACTACGTTCTGCTCGAACTGGGCCAGCCGTTGCACGCGTTCGATGCCGCGAAGATCAGCGGCGAACTCGTCGTGCGCCGCGCGGTGGCGGGGGAGAAACTGACCACTCTCGACGAGACCGAGCGCGTCCTCGACCCCGAGGACGTCGTGATCGCCGACGATTCGGGCGTCCTGTCGCTGGCCGGGATCATGGGTGGCGCGTCCACCGAGGTCGGCTCGGAAACCACCGACATCCTGCTCGAGGCGGCCACCTGGGATCCGCTCGCGGTGTTCAAGACCGCGCGCAGGCACAAGCTGTCGACTGAGGCCGGCAAGCGTTTCGAGCGTGTGGTCGACCCCGAGATCCCCGTGGCGGCACTGGACCGGGCGGCCGCGCTGCTCGTCGACATCGCCGGCGGGCGGGTCGATCCGGCGCTCACCGACATCGGTGAGGTCACCCCGCACGAGCCCATCCGCATGGACATCGACCTCCCCGACCGCGTGGCGGGTGTCGACTACCCCAACGGCACCGCTGCACGCCGGCTCACGCAGATCGGCTGCAACGTGGAGGTCGGGGTCAGCGACAGCGGACACGGTCAGCTCGTCGCCGGCCCGCCGTCGTGGCGGCCCGATCTGGTGCAGCCCGCCGACCTGGTGGAGGAGGTGCTGCGCCTCGAGGGGCTCGAGAAGATTCCGTCGGTGCTGCCCGCAGCCCCCGCGGGTCGTGGGTTGACTCCGGCGCAGCGCCGCAAGCGCGCCGTCGGCCGGGCCCTGGCGTTCTCTGGATACGTCGAGATCCTGCCTCCGGTCTTCCTGCCCACGGCGATCTTCGACACGTGGGGGCTGGATCCCGAGGATCCGCGCAGGAACACCAGCAGGGTGCTCAACCCGCTCGAATCCGATCGGCCGGAACTGCCCACCACGTTGCTGCCCGGACTTCTCGAGGTCCTCGCCCGCAACGTTTCCCGCGGTCAACGCGACCTGTCGCTGTTCGGCATCGCGCAGGTCGTGCTGCCCGGTGCGGACACCAAGCCGGTCGAGGCGCTGCCGGTGGACCGGCGCCCGACCGACGAGCAGATCACGGCACTGCTGCAGTCGTTGCCGGATCAGCCGGTGCACGTGGCGGCGGTGCTCACGGGGCAGCGTGAGCCGAGCGGTCCGTGGGGCGCGGGCCGAGCGGCCGACGCCACCGACGCGTTCGCCGCCGCCCGGACGGTCGCTGCCGCTGCCGGTGTCGAACTGGAGTTCCGCGCGACGCAGTACCTGCCGTGGCACCCGGGTCGCGGCGCGGAGCTGCTCGTGAACGGTGTCGTCGTCGGACACGCGGGCGAGTTGCATCCCGCCGTGCTCGAGCGCGCCGGACTTCCCCCGCGGACGAGTGCCGTGGAGATCGATCTGGACGCCCTGCCGCTGGTGGAGAACCTGCCCGCGCCGAAGGTCTCGCCCTTCCCCGCGGTCCTTCAGGACGTGGCGGTCGTGGTCGACGCCGCGGTACCCGCCGCCGAGGTCCAGGCGGCCCTGCGGTCGGGCGGAGGGGAGCTGCTCGAGGACATCCGGCTGTTCGACGTGTTCGAAGGTGAGCAGGTCGGGGAGGGCCGGAAGTCGCTGGCGTTCGCGCTGCGATTCCGCGGCGTCGACCGCACCCTGACCGAGGACGAGGCGAGCGCCGCCCGCGACGCCGCGGTGGCTGCGGCGTCCGCTGCCGTGGGTGCCGAACTGCGCAGCTGACCCGTAGCCTGGGTGGAGGGCCAGGGACGGTGAGGAGCGGTGCGATGACCGAAGTGCGCGACGTCGTGGCGGCGGCGAGTCAGTTGACCGACGCCGAGTTCCTCCAGGTGGTGCGTGCGGTGGCCGCGGGTCGTCCGGGCCTCGGGGCGCTCCTCGCGGCGGTGGACGTGGGCGCGGCGATTCCGGCCGAGGATCCGGTGACCGCGGAGGTCGTGCCCCACATCGCACCGGATGTGCCCGAGCCGGACTACACGCCGGGTGGGGTCCCGACGTTCGACCGGGTGCGTGAGCGGATCGAGGGACGGTTCGGGACGGCGATGGGCTCCTCCGAACTCGCGCACGACAGCCCGTCGGGGCAGTCGCTGGACGAGGCGTGGGAGAAGCGGGAGAAGGCTGGTAAGGCCAAGCTCGACGAGATTCGGCGGTCGCTCGGCAAGCAGTGACCACGGATTGCGGCCCGTCGAGAGACCGCGGTGTGTATTAGCTTGCATGATGATGCATAATCAATCGTATGACTGAGCACGCGGGAAAACCGATCAGGATTGCCGTCGCCGGCGCGAGCGGATACGCCGGTGGCGAAGTGCTGCGTCTGCTGCTGGGGCACCCGTCGTATGCGGACGGTTCGCTCGTCATCGGCGCGCTCACAGCCGGCGGCAACGCCGGATCGACTCTGGGCTCGCACCATCCGCACCTGCTTCCCCTCGCCGACCGAGTGCTCGAGGACACCACCGTCGAGACGCTCGCCGGACACGACGTGGTGTTTCTCGGTCTGCCGCACGGTAATTCGGCGCAGTACGCGAAGGCGCTGCCCGAGTCCACGGTCATCATCGACTGCGGCGCCGACTTCCGGCTGACGAACGCCGAGGATTGGGAGCGGTACTACAAGAGCCCGCACGCGGGTAGCTGGCCGTACGGGCTACCGGAACTCCCGGGTGCCCGCGAGAAACTCGTCGGCGCCACCCGCATCGCCGTCCCCGGGTGCTTCCCGACGGTGTCGAGCCTGGCGATGGCTCCGGCGGTCGCGGCGGGTGTCGTCGAACCGCGGGTCACGATCGTCGCCGTCACCGGCGCCTCCGGCGCGGGACGCGCACCCAAGGCCGATCTGCTCGGCTCCGAGGTGATGGGTTCGGTCCGTGCCTACGGTGTCGGCGGCGTGCACCGCCACACCCCGGAGATCATCCAGAACCTCTCCGAACTCGCCGGTGAGCGCGTCACCGTGTCGTTCACCCCCGTGCTGGCGCCGATGCCGCGCGGCATCCTCGCCACGTGCACCGCGGCCACCACCGCGTCCGAGGACGAGGTGCGCGCGATCTACGAAAAGGCTTACGCGGACGAGCCGTTCGTGCACGTGCTGCCCCGGGGCGTGCTGCCACAGACCGGTGCCGTCGTCGGATCGAACGCGGTCCAGATCGCGGTGACGGTCGACGCCGACGCCGGTCAGATCGTCGTGGTCGCGGTGATCGACAACCTTGCGAAGGGCACCGCCGGGGGAGCGGTGCAATCGATGAATCTTGCGCTTGGACTACCCGAGACCGCCGGTCTCTCGACAGTGGGAGTTGCCCCGTGAGCAGTGACAGCACGATCGATCCGCATCCGACCCGGGAGGTCGCCGGCGGCACCCTGGTCCGAACCCAGGGAGTGTCGGGGCCCGCGGGCTTCCGCGCGGCCGGGATCAAGGCGGGTATCAAGGCGAGCGGCAACGCCGACCTGGCTCTCGTCGTCAACGAGGGACCCGAGCTTGCAGCGGCGGGCGTCTTCACCGCGAACAAGGTGAAGGCCGCCCCCGTGCTGTGGTCGCAACAGGTGCTCACCACGGGCAGGCTGCGCGCCGTCGTGCTCAATTCCGGTGGGGCCAACGCGTGCACGGGTGCAGGCGGGTTCCAGGACGCGCACAAGACGGCCGAGGAAGTGGCGTCCGCGCTGAGCAACTGGGGAACCGAGACCGGCGCCGTCGAGGTCGCGGTGTGTTCCACCGGACTGATCGGGGACCGCCTGCCCATGGACAAGGTCCTGGCCGGTGTCACGGAGGCCGTGCACGAGCTCGCCGGGGGAATCTCGGGTGGCACCGACGCCGCGTACGCGATCATGACCACCGACACGGTGCCGAAGCAGGCCGCCCTGCACCATGCGGACAAGTGGAACGTGGGCGGAATGGCGAAGGGCGCAGGCATGCTGGCCCCCGCGCTGGCGACGATGCTGTGCGTGGTGACGACCGACGCCGTCGCGACCGCCGCGCAACTCGACGCCGCGCTGCGGGCGGCCACCCGGGTGACGTTCGACCGGCTGGACGTCGACGGCGCCACGTCGACCAACGACACGGTGCTGCTGCTCGCGTCCGGTGCGAGCAACGTGACACCGACCCAGGAAGAACTGAACGCGGCTGTGACGGCCGTCTGCGACGATCTGGCCGATCAGATGATGGCCGACGCGGAGGGCGTCACCAAGCGGGTGCGGGTCACGGTCAGCGGCGCCCTCAGCGAGGACGACGCCCTGATCGGCGCCCGGACGGTGGCGCGGGACAGCCTCGTCAAGACGGCGCTGTTCGGATCCGACCCCAACTGGGGCCGGGTGCTCGCCGCAATCGGCATCGCGCCGATCGAACTGGACCCCGACAAGATCTCGGTGTCATTCAACGGCGCCCCCGTCTGCATCGACGGCGTCGGCGCACCGGGTGCGCGGGACGTGGACCTGAGCGACATCGACATCTCCCTCGACATCGACCTCGGTCTCGGCGAACACGCGGTGACCATCCGGACCACCGACCTCTCGCACGCGTATGTCGAAGAGAACTCGGCGTATTCGTCATGACAGTGACCAGCGAGGCACTCAGCGGCGTCACCGATCACCAGAAGGCGCACGTCCTGGCGGAGGCGCTACCGTGGCTGCAGCAGTTCCGCGACAAGGTCGTCGTCGTGAAGTACGGCGGCAACGCCATGATCGACGACGCGTTGAAGACGGCGTTCGCGGCCGACATGGCGTTCCTGCGGACGGTCGGAATTCAGCCGGTCGTCGTGCACGGCGGCGGCCCCCAGATCAATGCCATGCTCGGAAAGCTCGGCATGACAGGTGAATTCAAAGGCGGCTTCCGCGTCACCACCCCCGAGGTCATGGACGTCGTCCGGATGGTGCTGTTCGGTCAGGTCGGCCGCGAACTGGTCGGATTGATCAATGCGCACGGACCGTACGCCGTCGGCATCTCCGGCGAGGACGCGCACCTGTTCACCGCCACCAAGCGCACCGTGATGGTCGAGGGCACGCCGACCGACATCGGTCTCGTCGGCGACGTCACGACGGTGAACCCGGAGGCGGTCCTCGATCTGATCCGTGCGGGCCGAATTCCCGTGGTGTCCACCATCGCCCCCGACTCGGACGGTGTGGTGCACAACATCAACGCGGACACCGCCGCCGCAGCGCTCGCCGAGGCCATCGGCGCCGAGAAGCTCGTGGTCCTCACGGATGTCGAAGGGCTGTACACGAACTGGCCGGACCGCGATTCGCTGGCCACCGAGATCGACGTGGACGCGCTCGCGCAACTGCTGCCCAGCCTCGACGCCGGCATGGTGCCGAAGATGGAGGCCTGCCTGCGCGCGGTCCGCGGCGGCGTGCCCACCGCGCACGTCATCGACGGCCGTGTCGCCCATTCCGTTCTGCTCGAACTGTTCACCGGCGAGGGCATCGGCACGATGGTCACGCCCGGCCCGACTTCACCTACCGAGGGAGTTGCCTCATGACCGGAACCCCGGAACTCCAGCAGCGCTGGTCCGGCGCTCTGATGAACACGTACGGCGTCCCCCGGGTGGCACTCACGCGCGGGCAGGGAGCGGTGCTGACCGACGCCGACGGCAAGGAGTACGTCGACTTCCTCGCCGGCATCGCCGTCAACATCCTCGGACACGCCCACCCGGCGATCATCGAGGCCGTCACCACGCAGTTGTCGACCCTCGGGCACGTGTCGAACCTGTACGCCAGCGAGCCGGCGATCGAACTGGCCGAGAAGCTGCTCTCCCATCTGGGCGCCCCCGGACGTGTATTCCTGTGTAATTCCGGCACGGAGGCCAACGAGGCGGCGTTCAAGCTCGCGCGGGCCACGGGACGATCGAAGATCATCGCCGCGGAGAACTCCTTCCACGGCCGCACGATGGGTGCTCTCGCGCTCACCGGCCAGGCCGCCAAGCGCGCGCCGTTCGAGCCGATGCCCCCGGGCGTCGAGCACGTGCCGTACGGCGATCTCGACGCACTCGACCGCGCCGTCGACGCCGACACCGCGGCCGTGTTCCTGGAGCCGATGATGGGTGAAGGCGGTGTCGTCGTTCCGCCGGAGGGGTACCTCGCGGGCGCACGGCAGATCACCGCCGATCGCGGCGCCCTGCTCGTGCTCGACGAAGTGCAGACCGGGATCGGCCGCACGGGCTGGTTCTACGCACATCAGGCGGTCGGGATCGTGCCCGACGTCATGACCCTCGCGAAGGGTCTCGGTGGCGGGATGCCGATCGGCGCGTGCATTGCGACCGGCGCGGCCGCGGACCTGTTCGGGCCGGGCAAGCACGGCACGACGTTCGGCGGGAACCCCGTCTGCGCGTCGGCGGCGCTCGCCGTGCTGCGGACGATCGCCGAAGACGACCTCATCTCCCGCGCCGACACGCTCGGCAAGTCGCTGTCGGCCGGTATCGAAGGTCTCGGACATCCGTTGATCGACCACGTCCGCGGGGCCGGGCTGCTGCTCGGCATCGTCCTGACCCAGGACGTGGCCCCCGCGGTGGAGAACTCCGCGCGCGAGGCCGGATACCTGATCAACGCCGCACAACCGGGCGTCGTCCGGCTGGCTCCGCCCCTGGTCCTCACGGACGATCAGGCCGAAGGATTCGTCGCGGCGCTGCCCGCGATTCTCGACAACGCGCAATCGGCCGCTCAGCCGGGAAAGCAGTGACGACCGTGGTGAAACACTTTCTCCGGGACGACGACCTCACCCCTGCACAGCAGGCTGAGGTCCTCGAGCTCGCCGCCAGGCTGAAGAAGGCCCCATTCGCGGAGCGCCCGCTCGAAGGCCCCCGCGGGGTCGGCGTGATCTTCGAGAAGAATTCGACGCGTACCCGGTTCTCGTTCGAGATGGGCATCGCCCAGCTCGGCGGTCACGCGATCGTCGTCGACGGGCGCAGCACCCAGCTCGGCCGTGAGGAGACGCTGCAGGACACGGGCCGCGTCCTGTCGCGGTACGTCGACGCCGTGGTGTGGCGCACGTTCGGGCAGAAGCGGCTCGAGGCGATGGCGTCGGGCGCCGACGTCCCGATCGTCAACGCGCTGTCCGACGAGTTCCACCCGTGCCAGGTCCTGGCCGACCTGCAGACGCTCGTGGAGCGGAAGGGTTCGCTGAAGGGACTGAAGCTCACCTACCTCGGCGACGGCGCCAACAACATGGCGCACTCACTGATGCTGGGCGGTGTGACCGCAGGCGTCGACGTGACCATCGCCAGCCCCGAGGGGTTCGCACCGCTGCCGTGGGTGGTCGAGGCGGCCCGCGCGCGGGCGGGCGAGACCGGCGCGACCATCACCCTCAGCGGTGACCCGCAGACGGCGGTCGTCGGCGCGGACGCACTCGTCACCGACACCTGGACGTCGATGGGCCAGGAGAACGACGGGCTCGACCGGGTCGGTCCGTTCCGCCCGTTCCAGATCAACGAGGCGCTCCTCGCGAAGGCCGACGCCGACGCGGTGGTCCTGCACTGCCTGCCCGCCCACCGCGGGGAGGAGATCACCGACGAGGTTCTCGACGGACCGCAGAGCGTCGTCTGGGACGAGGCGGAGAACCGGCTGCACGCGCAGAAGGCCCTGCTCGTGTGGCTGCTGGCGCAGCGAGCCGGGGACCGTCCGTGAGTGCGGCACCCCCGCAGCGTGCAGGTGCGGCTCAGCCGCAGCGTGCAGGTGCGGCTCAGCCGCAGCGCGCCGCCAACGCGGCGACGGCACCCACTCGGGCGGGACGGCAGGCGCGCATCGTCGCGATCCTGTCGAACAACCCCGTCCGCAGCCAGACCGAACTCGCGGCGCTGCTCGCGGCCGAGGGCATCGACGCCACCCAGGCCACGCTGTCGCGAGACCTCGAAGAACTGGGTGCCGTGAAACTTCGCGCCGCAGACGGCGGCGCCGGGGTCTACGTGGTGCCCGAGGACGGAAATCCCGTCCGCGGCGTCTCCGGCGGAACCGACCGGCTGTCGCGGTTGCTGGGGGAGTTACTGGTGTCGACCGATGCCAGTGGCAACATGGCGGTGCTGCGAACTCCCCCGGGGGCAGCGCACTATCTGGCGAGTGCACTCGATCGGGCATCATTACCTGACGTCGTGGGAACCATCGCGGGGGATGACACCATTCTCGTGGTGGCACGCGAGCCGCTGAGCGGGGCGGAACTCGCGGCCAAGATCGAATCCCTCGCCTGACAACTGAATCATCTCTACAGATCTTCAACCTAAGGAGCACAAGGACCATGGCCGATCGCGTCGTACTCGCCTACTCGGGCGGGCTGGACACCTCAGTCGCCATCAGCTGGATCGGCAAGGAGACGGGCAAGGAAGTTGTTGCTGTCGCCATCGATCTCGGCCAGGGCGGCGAGGACATGGAGGTCGTGCGTCAGCGTGCACTCGACTGCGGTGCGGTCGATTCGGTCGTGGTGGATGCGCGCGACGAGTTCGCCGACGAATACTGCCTGCCGACCATCCAGGCCAACGCCCTCTACATGGACCGCTACCCGCTCGTGTCGGCCATCAGCCGCCCGCTGATCGTCAAGCACCTCGTCGAGGCGGCGCGCGCCCACGGCGGCACTACGGTCGCGCACGGCTGCACCGGCAAGGGCAACGACCAGGTCCGGTTCGAGGTCGGCTTCGGATCGCTCGCTCCCGACCTCGACGTGATCGCACCGGTCCGCGACTACGCGTGGACCCGTGAGAAGGCGATCGCGTTCGCCGAGGAGAACGAGATCCCGATCAACGTCTCCAAGAAGTCGCCGTTCTCGATCGACCAGAACGTGTGGGGCCGCGCCGTCGAGACCGGGTTCCTCGAGGACCTGTGGAACGCGCCGACCAAGGACGTCTACGACTACACGCAGGATCCGACCGTCAACTGGCAGGCCCCGGACGAGCTGATCATCAGCTTCGAGGCCGGCCGCCCCGTCGCGATCGACGGCAGGCCGGTCAGCGTCCTCGAAGCGATCCAGGAGCTCAACCGCCGCGCCGGCGCTCAGGGCGTCGGGCGCCTCGACGTCGTCGAGGACCGTCTCGTCGGCATCAAGAGCCGTGAGATCTACGAGGCTCCGGGAGCCATGGTCCTCATCAACGCCCACCAGGAACTCGAGCACGTCACGCAGGAACGCGAGCTCGGCCGCTACAAGCGTCAGACCGAACAGCGCTGGAGCGAGCTGGTGTACGACGGCCTCTGGTTCTCCCCGCTGAAGGTCGCGCTGGACACGTTCATCGAGAAGACGCAGGAACGCGTCTCCGGCGACATCCGGCTGGTGCTGCACGGCGGTGCGATCATCGTCAACGGCCGCCGCAGCAACCAGTCCCTGTACGACTTCAACCTGGCCACCTACGACGAGGGCGACACGTTCGACCAGTCCTACGCCAAGGGATTCGTGCAGATCCACGGACTGTCCTCGAAGGTCGCGGCGAAGCGCGATCTGGGCCTCTAGGTATGAGTGCTCACGGCACCAACGAAGGAGCCCTCTGGGGCGGCCGGTTCGAGTCCGGACCGGCCGCCGCCATGGCGGCGCTGAGCAAGTCCACCCACTTCGACTGGGTGCTGGCCCCGTACGACGTGCGCGCGTCCCAGGCCCATGCCCGGGTGCTGCACAAGGCCGGCCTGCTGGCTGACGACGACCTCGCGGCGATGCTCGAGGGTCTCGGCAGGCTCGCCGCCGACGTCGCGAGTGGCGAGTTCGTCCCGAGCGAATCCGACGAGGACGTGCACGGGGCGCTCGAGCGAGGCCTGATCGATCGGGTCGGTCCCGAGGTCGGGGGACGCCTGCGCGCCGGGCGTTCGCGCAACGATCAGGTGGCGACGCTGTTTCGGATGTGGCTGCGGGACGCCGTCCGCCGCGTGGCCGCGGGTGTCCTCGACGTCGTCGACGCACTCGCGACGCAGGCCGCGGCGCATCCCTCCGCGGTGATGCCGGGCAAGACTCACCTGCAGGCCGCGCAGCCGGTGCTGCTCGCGCACCACCTGCTGGCACACACGCACCCGTTGCTTCGTGACGTTCAGCGGCTGCGGGACTTCGACGTGCGGGCGGCCGTGTCGCCGTACGGGTCCGGAGCGCTGGCCGGATCGTCACTCGGACTCGATCCCGAGGCGATCGCCGCGGAGCTCGCGTTCGATTCGTCGGCCGAGAACTCGATCGACGCCACGTCGTCGCGGGACTTCGCGGCCGAGGCGGCGTTCGTGCTCGCGATGATCGGCGTCAACCTGTCGCGGATGGCCGAGGAGGTCATCCTCTGGAGCACTCCGGAATTCGGCTACATCACGCTCGCCGACGCTTGGTCGACCGGCTCGTCGATCATGCCGCAGAAGAAGAACCCGGACGTGTCCGAGCTCACCCGCGGCAAGTCCGGGCGGCTGATCGGCAACCTGACCGGTCTGCTGGCCACCCTGAAGGCGCAGCCGCTCGCGTACAACCGGGATCTGCAGGAGGACAAGGAGCCGGTCTTCGATTCGGTGGCACAGCTCGAGTTGCTGCTCCCGGCGATCACCGGACTGGTGTCCACTCTCGAATTCCACACGGACCGAATGGCGGAACTGGCACCGGCGGGCTTCACGCTGGCCACCGACATCGCCGAGTGGCTCGTTCGTCAGGGCGTCCCGTTCCGGGTCGCGCACGAGGCGGCGGGGGCGTGCGTCCGCGTTGCCGAGGCGCGGGCCGTCGGACTCGAGGATCTCACCGACGACGAACTCGCCGAGGTCGATCCGGCGCTCACTCCGGAGGTGCGGGAGGTGCTCACCGTCGAGGGCTCGATCGCCTCGCGTAACGCCCGCGGCGGTACAGCCGGTATCCGTGTGGCCGAACAGTTGGGCGGGGTCCGTCAGCTGTCCGAGTCGCTGCGAGAGTGGTGTCGATGACGCCCGTGTCGGACGCCCCGGATTAGGGGCTGTGTGACGCGTCGAGCGCAGTAGGGTGAGGGCGGGCGGCAGTGAGACGTGCGTCACGGTTCGAGAGTCTGGGAGAGTGTTCGTGGGACTGAATACCGAAACGGTGATGGGCCCGATCCGTCGCGTGGTGGCGACGGCGCAGAACGGGTTGGAGGTAGTTCGCCTCGGTGGACTCGAGACGGACCTCACCACGTCGCCGTTCGAGGTGGTCGAACGCGCACCGATGTATCGGCTCCGCAGGTATTTCCCCGACACCGACCCTGCCGACGCCGGGCCCCCGATCGTTCTGGTCCCGCCGATGATGATGTCGGCCGACGTCTACGACGTGACCCGCGATCAGGGCGCAGTCGGCATCCTGCACTCGATGGGGATCGACCCGTGGGTGGTCGACTTCGGATCGCCGGATTCCGAAGAGGGCGGGTGGGATCGGAATCTCGCCGACCACATCGTCGCGATCAGCGAGATCATCGACCAGGTGCGGGCGCACACCGGTCGTGACGTCTACCTGTCCGGATACTCGCAGGGCGGCATGTTCGCCTACCAGGCCGCCGCCTACCGCCGCAGTCGCAACATCGCCGGCCTCGTGACGTTCGGCAGTCCGGTCGACACGCTCGCCGGGTTGCCGTTCGGTATTCCGGCGGGGTTCGCCACCGACGCTGCCGGCTTCCTCGCCGACCACGTCTTCAATCGGCTCGCGGTCTCGGGGTGGATGGCGCGCACCGGTTTTCAGCTTCTCGATCCCGTAAAAACGCTGAAGTCGAGGCTCGACTTCCTGCGTCAGTTGCACGACCGGGAAGCGTTGTTGCCGCGGGAGCAGCAGCGGCGGTTCCTCGCGACCGAGGGCTGGGTGGCGTGGTCCGGTCCGGCTGTTGCGGAGTTGCTCAAGCAGTTCATCGTGCACAACCGCATGATGACCGGCGGGTTCGTGATCAAGGATCAGGTGGTGTCGCTCGCGGAGTTGACCTGCCCCATCCTCGCGTTCGTCGGGGAAGTCGACGACATCGGTCAGCCGTTGGCTGTCCGCGGTATCCGCCGGGCGGCCCCACGGGCGAATGTGTACGAATCAACTTTGCGGGCAGGACATTTCGGCCTCGTCGTCGGTTCGGCTGCGGCGACCCACACGTGGCCCACGACCGGGAAATGGGTGCTGTGGAACGAGGGTCTCGGCCCACGGCCCACCACTATCGAGCTCATGCGTTACGACGAACATTTCGGCAGCGAATCCGGAGTCTCCATCAGCGACCGCATCATTCACACCGTGGCGTCGGTCGCCGAGGTCGGCGTCGGTGTCGGCAAGGGGATCAGTGAGTTCGCTTCGGGCGCGCTGCGGGGAACGGTGGAGCTGTCCGGCGAGGCCACGCGGGCGCTGCCGCGGCTGGCCCGGCTCGGTCAGATGCAGCCTCACACCCAGATCTCGCTCAGCCGGTTGCTGGCCGAACAGGGTCGGAAGGCGCCCGGCGGCGAGTGCTTCCTCTTCGACAATCGCGTCCATACCTACGCGGCGGTCAATCAGCGGATCGACAACGTGGTGCGCGGCCTGATCCAGGCCGGTGTCCGTCCCGCCGCTCACGTCGGCGTCGTGATGCAGACGCGCCCGAGTGCGCTCGCCGCCATCGCGGCGCTGTCCCGTCTCGGTGCTGTGGCTGTCCTCCTGCCCCCGGGCCGGGAGGTCCACACCGCGATCCGCATCGACGGTGTCGAACGCATCGTCACCGACCCGGAGAATCTCGACGCGGCGATCACGACCGGGATGCAGGTCCTGGTTCTGGGCGGTGGCGACCAGCGCGACCTCGACGTGGATCCCTCGGCGAACGTTGTGGACCTCGAGAAGATCGACCCCGCCGCCGTGACACTGCCGGGCTGGTACCGGCCCGATCCCGGTCTCGCTCGTGAACTGGCATTCATCATCTGCAGTGAGTCCAACGGCCACTGGGAGACGAAACAGATCACCAACTACCGGTGGGCGCTGTCGGCGTTCGGAACGGCCTCGGCCGCCGATCTGGACCGTGGCGACACCGTGTATTGCCTTGCACCCCTGCATCATTCGTCGAGCCTACTGGCCGCGATCGGTGGTGCCGTGGCAGGTGGCTCCCGGATTGCGCTCTCACGCGGAGTCGATCCCGAGCGGTTCGCCGAGGAAGTCCACCGCTACGGGGTGACCGTGGTGAGCTACACGTGGACGATGATGCGAGAAATCCTCGACGCCGAGAACCTCGCGCTCGACGGCAGTCACCCCGTCCGGCTCTTCATCGGATCCGGAATGCCGCAGGGGTTGTGGCGTCACACGACGGAGCGGTTCGCACCGGCGAAGGTCCTCGAGTTCTACGCGTCCACCGAGGGCGACGTGGTTCTCGCGAACGTCGCAGGCGCGAAGGTCGGGGCAAAGGGGCGCCCCCTCCCGGGGAGCGCGGAGGTCCGGCTCGCGGCCTACGACCCGATCGCCGGGCGACTGCTGGAGGACGAGCAGGGGTTCATCCGGGAATGCCAGGACGACGAGGTCGGTCTGCTCCTCGGCAGGGCGGGCGTGCACGCCGAGATGTCCGGCGGCGCGATGCGGGGGATCTTTGCCGCGGGCGACGCCTGGATTCCGACGGAGAACCTCTTCCGTCGCGACGCCGACGGGGACTACTGGCTGGTCGACCACAGGAAGACCGTCATCGCGACTTCGAGGGGGGCCGTGTTCACCCAGCCGATCGTCGATGCGCTCGTGTCCGTCGATCGCGTCGACCTCGCGGTTGCCTACGGGGTGGAGGTCGGCGGCCGGACGCTGGCCGTGGCCGCGTTCACCCTCCGCGAAGGGCGGGCGCCGAGGCTGGCGGAGATCTCCGACGCCTTCGAGGTGCTTCCTCCCGCGTTGCGACCCGACATCATCCAGGTGGTGGAGGACATCCCGCTGGGGTCCTCGTACCGTCCGAACGCCGAGGCGCTGAGCGCGGCCGGACTGCCCACGCCGGGAACCCGTGTGTGGTACGTCGATCCGGAATCGCAGCAGTACAAGCGACTGACCAAAGCGGTGGCCGCGGAGTTTCGGAACGGCTCGGCCGGGGTGCCTGCCGGTGCGCGGTAACCTGACACTGCTCACCCGAACGGTTGGAGAGGACTTCCGTGGTTATTGATCCGACGTTGCTCGGCATTCTCGCGTGCCCGCAGGACAAGGGTCCTCTGCTGTTGGTCGGCGACGAGCTGCTCTACAACCCTCGCCTGCGACGGGCGTATCCTATCGAGAACGGGATTCCCGTCCTCCTCATCGACGAGGCCCGGGACGTCGGCGCGGACGAGCACGAGACGCTGCTTGCCCGGGCTGCGGGCGAGGCCTGATCACACCGGACTCGGGGCGAGCCCGATCACACCGGCAGAGCTCCGGTGAGGTAGCGCTGCAACGTCGGTCCGACGATCGCGACGAGGTCGTCGACGGGTAGCGACGCGAGTGGCTCGAATTCGAGGATGTACCGCGTCACCAGAACCCCGGCCATCTGGGATGCCACCAGCTGCATGCGCAGCATCCCGGTTCCCGGTGGCTCGTCGACGCGCGGTCCGAGGTCTCGGAGAACTACCTCCAGGAGGAAAGTGCGAATGAGATTGGGTTCGTTTCCCGCCATCGCGGACCGGAACGCCGCGACCACGGCGGGCTTGTGCGGCGACTCCCAGATGGAGAAGACGGCCCGGGCGAGGTGACTACCGACCTCGCCCGTCGGAATGTCGAGCACCGGAGCGATCACCTGCGTCGGATCCACGGGAATGTCGACCGAGGCGAGGAACAGATCTCGTTTGGTTCCGAAGTAGTGGTGGATCAGGGCGGAGTCGACGCCGGCACCGGTGGCCACGGAGCGCACGCTGGTTTTGTCGAATCCGTTCTGTGCAAACAGTTTCCGTGCACTCGCCAGGATTCGTGACCGTGTGTCCGGGTTGCCCGGGCGTCGTCCCGTGCGCAGACCCGGGGTGGCGTCCGCGCGTGTCGCGGAGCCGGTCATGGTGTGCGACGCCTCAGAGTCGCGGCGCCCAGCGACAGTGCGAGGAGCGCGAAGGCGGCGACCACCGCCAGGTCGCGCCACATGAGCCCCGTCGCCCCGGGATGGGTGGCGACCTGCTGCAGCGCCTCGACCGCGTAGCTCAGCGGGAGGGCGTTGCTGATCCACTCGAGCCACGTGGGGAGCTGATCTCGCGGAACGAGCAGACCGCACAGGAAGAGCTGGGGCACCACGACCACCGGCATGAACTGCACCGCCTGGAACTCGGTGCGCGCGAAGGCGCTGCACAATAGGCCGAGGGCGACGCCGAGTATCGCGTTCAGCACGGCGATCAGCAGCACCCACGTCACGCTGCCCTCGGTGGTGAGGCCGAGGAATCCGAACGAGACGACGCAGGCGAGCGCCGCCTGCGCAGCAGCGGCCGTGGAGAACGCGGCAGCGTAGCCGCCGAGCAGGTCAAGTTTGCCCATGGGGGTCGTGAGCAGGCGTTCGAGTGTTCCCGACGTCCGTTCGCGCTGCATCGCGATCGACGTGACCAGGAACATCACGACGAACGGCAGGATGCCGAGCATCGTGATCGCGACGCGCTCGAACAGCGACAGCTGACCGGGTGGCGCCGGAACGTTCTGATACAGGAAGTACAGCAACACCATCAGCAGACTGGGTACCACCAGAATCATGGCGACGGTGCGGTGATCCGTCCGTAGTTGCGCGAGGATCCGGCCCGCAGTGGCTGCGAAGATCGTGACGTTCATCAGTTCTCGCTCCCGACATGTGATGCGCGAATGAGGTTCAGGAAGGCGTCTTCGAGGCTCGCCTCACCGGTCTGCTCCCGGAGTTCGCCGGGGGAAACCTGCGCGAGAACGTAGCCGTCGCGCATGAGGAGGAGCGAAGCGCAATGTTCGGCCTCGTCCATGACGTGGCTCGACACGAGCAGGGTGGTACCGGCGTCGGCGAGAGCGTCGAACCGTTCCCACAGTTCGACGCGCAGGAGTGGGTCCAGGCCGACGGTCGGCTCGTCGAGGACGAGGACCTCGGGGCGTGCCACCAGCGCGCAGGCGAGGCTGACCCGTCCCAGCTGTCCTCCCGACAGATCCGCCGCCTTCTGGGTTGCGAAGCGTGTCAGACCCACCGCCTCGACGGCTTCGGTGATCGCGTCCGACGGTTGGCCGTAGAGCGCGGCGAAGTAGGCCACGTTCTTCTTGACCGTGAGGTCGGCGTACACGCTGGGTGACTGGGTGACGTATCCGATGCGGCTTCGCAACGAGACCGAGCCTGCGGGGGCGCCCAGCACCGTGACCGTCCCCGATTCCACGATCTGCGTGCCGACCACGCACCGCATCAGCGTGGTCTTCCCGCAGCCGGAGGGTCCCAGGAGGCCGGTGATGGATCCGCTCGGCACCTGAACGTCGATGCCGTGCAGCACTTCGTTCCTGCCTCTTCGCACGTGCAGATCTCGGATGTCGATCACCGGGCTGCCGGTCATGGCGGGCCTCAATTCATCACTGGGTGAATTCATTGCTTGATGAATTATGCGACCGACGGGGTGGCGAAGTCAACGGTTGTGGAGAATCGGGACGTGACCATCGATCGACTTGACCGGGCGGACCCCGTCGACGCCGCGCGAATCGTTCTCGGATCCACGCTGATCATCGGAGACGTCCGCATCCGCATCGTCGAAGTGGAGGCGTACGGCGGGGAGAAGGACGGCCCGTGGCCCGATCCGGCATCGCACTCGTACCGAGGGAGGACGCCGCGCAACGAGGTGATGTTCGGCCCGGCCGGGCACCTGTACGTCTACCGCAGCTACGGGATGCACTTCTGCATGAACGTGTCGTACGGGCCGGTCGGAAGCGCGGGCGGGGTGCTTCTCCGGGCGGGCGAAGTGCTCGACGGCTGCGCCACGGTTCAGGCGCGCCGGCCCCGCGTCACGCGACCTGCGGATTGGGCGCGCGGTCCCGGCAACCTGGGGTCCGCGACCGGCGTGACCCTCGCGGAGAACGGTGCGGCGTTGTTCGAGCACGATTCGCCGGTCCGGCTGGAGGTCGCGGAGTCGGACGGATGGGCGAGTGGCCCCCGGGTCGGCGTCAGCACGGCCGCGGACCGGCCGTGGCGCTTCTGGATTCCGGAGTCGCCGGCCGTCTCCGTGTACCGGAGGAGCCCGCGTGCGATGCCCGCCGACGAGCAGATGGGATGATCGGACCCGTGACTGAGAACATCATCGATGAACTGACCTGGCGCGGGCTCATCGCCCAATCAACCGATCTGGACGCGCTGCGTCGCGATCTCGACGCCGGACCGGTCACGCTCTATGCCGGTTTCGATCCGACCGGGCCGAGTTTGCACGCCGGCCATCTCGTGCCCCTGCTCGCGCTGAAGCGATTCCAGCGTGCGGGCAACCGCCCCGTCGTGCTGGCCGGTGGAGCGACGGGTCTGATCGGCGATCCCCGCGACGTCGGTGAGCGGACGATGAACTCCGCCGACACCGTGGCCGAATGGGCCGATCGGATCCGGGGTCAGCTCGAACGTTTCGTCGACTTCGACGACTCGCCGAGCGGCGCGATCATCGAGAACAACATGAACTGGACCGGCAAGCTGTCGGCCATCGACTTCCTGCGCGACGTGGGCAAGCACTTCTCCGTCAACGTGATGCTCGCGAGAGACACCGTCAAGCGGCGCCTCGAATCCGACGGCATGTCCTACACCGAGTTCAGCTACATGCTGCTCCAGGCCAACGACTACCTGCACCTGCAGCGCAGTCACGGCTGCTCGCTGCAGGTCGGCGGATCCGACCAGTGGGGCAACATCATCGCCGGCGTCGAATTGAACCGTCGCATCGACGCCGAGTCGGTGCACGGTCTGACCGTCCCGCTCGTCACGTCGGCGGACGGCAAGAAGTTCGGGAAGTCGACCGGAGGCGGAAGCCTGTGGCTCGACCCGGAGATGACGAGCCCCTACGCGTGGTACCAGTACTTCGTGAACACCGGCGACGCCGACGTCATCAAGTACCTGCGGTGGTTCACCTTCCTCACGGCCGAGGAGTTGGCGGAACTGGAGACGGCGACGGCCGAGCGGCCGCATGCGCGGGAGGCGCAGCGCCGGCTCGCCGCCGAAATGACGACTCTCGTGCACGGCGAAGCCAACACTCGTGCCGTGGAGCTCGCGAGCCAGGCGTTGTTCGGCCGCGCGGAACTGCAGGACCTGGATGAGCCGACGCTCGGTGCCGCCCTTCGGGAGGCGTCCGTCGCGGAACTTGCGCCGGGGGAGCCCGCCGGCATCGTCGACCTCCTGGTTCTCAGCGGATTGTGCGAGAGCAAGGGTGCGGCCCGCCGCACCGTGAAGGAAGGCGGCGCTTCGGTGAACAACCAGA